>NZ_CP154854.1:0-2839011 GCF_047302415.1 Agrococcus phoenicis | reverse complement strand
CCCGCCATCGATCGACACCTCGACCGTCGCGCCGGGCTCGGCCGTGCCCGACACCGTCGGGGTCGTGTCATTGGTCGTCGAGCCATCCGCGGGCGCCTCGATCACCGGCGCGTCCGGCGCCGTCGTGTCGACCACGAACGCGTTCGAGTCGGCTGCGGAGGTGTTGCCCGCCGCATCCGTCTGCGTCGCGTCGACCGTGTGCTCACCCTCGGCCAGCTCGTCCGTCGTCTCCAGCGACCAGGCGCCGTCCTCGTCGACCTCGGCCGTGCCGACCACAGCGCCATCGATCGACACCTCGACCGTCGCACCCGGCTCACCCGTGCCCGACACCGTCGGCGTCGTGTCGCTCGTCGTCGAGCCGTCTGCGGGCGAGACGATCACCGGCGCCTCAGGCGCGGTCGTGTCGATCGTGAAGGTCACGCTGTCGGCCGGCGAGGTGTTGCCCGCGGCATCGGTCTGCGTCGCGTCGACCGTGTGCTCGCCCTCCGCGAGCTCGTCGGTCGTCTCGATCGACCAGTCGCCGGCCTCGTCGACCTCGGCCGTGCCGACCGCGGTGCCGTCGATCGACACCTCGACCGTCGCGCCCGGCTCACCCGTGCCGCTGACCGTCGGGGTGGTGTCACCGATCGTGGACCCATCCGCAGGCGATTCGATCACCGGAGCAGCCGGCGCCGTCGTGTCGACCACGAACGCGTTCGAGTCGGCAGCGGAGGTGTTGCCCGCCGCATCGGTCTGGGTCGCGTCGACCGTGTGCTCGCCCTCGGCCAGCTCCTCGGTCGTCTCCAGCGACCACGCGCCGTCCTCGTCGACCTCGGTCGGGCCGACGACCGCACCGTCGATCGAGACCTCGACCGTCGCGCCCGGCTCGCCCGTGCCCGACACCGTCGGGGTCGTGTCATTGGTCGTCGAGCCATCCGCGGGCGCCTCGATCACCGGCGCGTCCGGTGCCGTCGTGTCCACCACGAAGGTCACGCTGTCGGCCGGCGAGGTGTTGCCCGCGTCGTCGGTCTGCGTCGCGTCGATGGTGTGCTCGCCGTCGGCGAGCTCCTCGGTCGTCTCGAGCGACCAGTCGCCGGCCTGGTCGACCTCTGCCGTGCCGACGACCGTGCCGTCGATCGAGACCACGACGATCGCGCCCGGCTCGCCCGTGCCCGTGACGGTCGGCGTCGTGTCGGCGCTCGTCGACCCATCCGCGGGCGAGACGATCACCGGCGCCTCCGGCGCCGTCGTGTCGACCACGAACGCGTTCGAATCGGCTGCGGAGGTGTTGCCCGCCGCATCCGTCTGCGTCGCGTCGACCGTGTGCTCACCGTCGGCCAGCTCGTCCGTCGTCTCCAGCGACCACGCGCCATCCTCATCGACCTCGGCCGTGCCGACCACGGCGCCGTCGATCGACACCTCGACGATCGCGCCCGGCTCACCCGTGCCCGAGACCGTCGGCGTCGCGTCAGCGATCGTCGACCCGTCCGCGGGCGAGACGATCACCGGCGCCTCAGGCGCCACCGTGTCGACGGTGAAGATCACCGAGTTCGACGTCGCCGACTCGTTGCCCACCGCATCCGACTGCACCGCCGTGATCGTGTACGTGCCATCAGCCAGCTCGACCGACGCGAAGCTCCACGCCCCGTCCTCATCCACCAGCGCCTCACCCAGCACCAGACCCTCGGACGAGGTCACCACCACCGTCGACCCGGCCTCACCAGAACCCGCCACCGTCGGCGTGCTGTCACCGGTCGTGCTGCCGCTGAGCGGCTGCTCGATCACCGGCGCCACCGGAGCAGCGCTGTCGACCGTGAACGACACGCTGTCCGCCGGCGACACGTTGCCCGCCGCATCCGACTGCGTCGCATCCACCGTGTGCTCACCATCGGCGAGCACCTCCGTCGTCTCCAGCGACCACGCGCCATCCTCATCGACCACGGCCGTACCGACCACCGCGCCATCGATCGACACCTCGACCGTCGCGCCCGGCTCACCCGTACCCGTCACCGTCGGCGACGCATCCGAGATCGTCGAACCATCCACCGGACCCGTGATCACCGGAGCAACCGGCGCCACCGTGTCCACCACGAAGGTGTTCGAATCCGCAACGGACACGTTGCCCGCCGCATCCGTCTGCGTCGCATCGACCGTGTGCTCACCATCGGCCAGCACCTCCGTCGTCTCCAGCGACCACGCGCCATCCTCATCGACCACGGCCGTACCGACCACCGCACCATCGATCGACACCTCGACCGTCGCACCCGGCTCACCCGTGCCCGACACCGTCGGCGTCGCGTCAGCGATCGTCGACCCATCCGCAGGCGAGACGATCACCGGCGCCTCCGGCGCCGTCGTGTCCACCACGAACGCGTTCGAGTCGGCTGCAGAGGTGTTGCCCGCCGCATCCGTCTGCGTCGCATCGACGATGTGCTCACCCTCGGCCAGCTCATCCGTCGTCTCCAGCGACCAGTCGCCGGCCTCGTCCACCTCGGCCGTGCCGACGACCGCACCGTCGATCAAGACCTCGACCGTCGCACCCGGCTCACCCGTACCCGTGACGGTCGGCGTCGCATCCGCGATCGTCGAACCGTCCGCAGGCGAGACGATCACCGGCGCATCCGGTGCCGTCGTGTCGCTGATCTCGAACAGCCCGCTCGCCGTCACCGCCGTGGGCGAGCCGTCGGCATCGAGCGCCGTGCCGGTGATCGTCGCCGTGCCGCCGGCGGCGTCGGCGTCGATGGGGTACGTGGTGTCTGCTGGGATCGCGCCGGAGCCATCCGTCACGACGGTGATGGGCCCTCCGACCGCATCGCCCGCGGCATCCGTCACCTGCAGGCTCACCGAGGTCTCCGCCGGCCAGCCGTCACCCGAGATCGTGGTCGAGGCACCCGTGGCCGCGTCGATCGCGGCGATGGTCGGCGCGAAGTCGAGCTGCGCGTTCGGGCCCACCGACGAGGTCGCCACGTCGATGCCGACGGTGCCGCCGAGCACGAGGAGCTGCACGGCGGTGACCGTGGCGGCGTCGGCGAGGCCGTCTCCGGCGTCCTGCACGTTGAGGTTGATGGCTGCGGCGCCGGCCAGCGCGGCGAGCGCGGTGGCGAGCCCGTCGGTCAGGGTCGTGACGGCCGTGTCGACCGTGGCGCCCGCCGTCTCGAGCACGGAGGTGAGCGCGAGGTCGACCGCGGGGGTGATCACGCCCAGGAGCAGATCGGATGCCGCGTCGACCGGGATCAGGGCGAGGAGTCCGGTGCCGTCGATGTCGAGCGGCGCGCTGCCGTCGACGAGCGCGCCGAGCGTGCCGTCGAAGTCGATGGTGAGGGTCGCGAGCACGGTGCCGACGATGGGCGCCGTGACGGCGGTGTCGGAGTCGATCGTGACGTCCACGTAGTCGGTCGCGTTCGCGAGCACATCGTTGACGTCGGCCTGCAGCTCTGCGAGCAGCTCGGCGACGTCGGCGGAGACGAGCTGCAGCACCTCGGGGCTCAGGAGCGTCGAGTTGGGGTCGAGGTCGTTCAGGTCGACGCCACCCGCGAGGTCGACGGTGATCACGCCGGTGCTGAGGTCGATCGAGACGAGCTCCGTGCTCAGGGTCTGCGTCAGCAGGCCCGCGACCGCTTCGTCGAGCCTCGAGTCGACGGTCACCGAGGTGGTGGTGCTGGTGAGGCCGGTGACCCCTCCCACCAGGTTGAGCAGATCGCCGACCACGCCATCGATGGCTCCCTCGAGCGCGTCGCTCAGGCCGTTGACAGCGGCGTTCACGCTCGCGGTGGCCGCGGTCACCGTGCTGGTGAGGTCGCCGACCAGCGGCGACTCGAGCTCGAGCGTCGCGTCAGCGACGGTCGTGGTGCGTGAGAGCGTGCCGTCCTCCGCGAGCGCGGCCTCGGATCCCACGGCTCCCAGGGAGACCGTGCCGGTGGAGAGCGCCGGAGTCGTCGGCAGCAGTGCCAGCAGGTCGATGTCGAGGTCTGCCGTCGAGGCCGAGCTGCTCGACGCGCCGCCGGGCTGCGCCTCGGCGTACTGCTGGATCACGCCGAGCTGCAGCAGCTCTCCCACACCGATCTCGAGGTCGGGCAGGCCGAGCGTCAGGGCGCTGAGCGCCGTGACGTCGAGCGCAGCGTCGTCGACGTCGGAGGCGCCCGACGTCACCCCGTCGACGTACTCGGCCTGAGCGCCGTCGATGCCTGCCAGGTCGAGGCCGAGCGCTCCGGCGTCCAGGAACGCCGCGTCGGCGCGCGACGACTCACCGGGGAGGGCGGAGGCTGGGGCCGCGCCCAGGTGGATGCCGACGGTGGCGAGCGCGGTGGCCGCGAGGCCCGCCAGCAGTCGGTCTCGGAGACGCCTCGGCGTCGCTGCAGGCTGTGGGTTCCTAGGCATGGGGTGACTCCGATTCCGAGGCGGCGGTGCATGAGCCGCTCGTCACCCTGAGGAGTGCATCTGGATCTGGTGCGAAGCGGCTGCGGTCTCGAGACCAAAGTTCCGCATTCTGCAAATTTCCTCAACGGCAGAACGCTGGGAATGTCATCAGAGCGGATCGCGCACGAATGTGATACCTCGTGCGGGCGAGGCTAGCCCTCCCTGCCCCGAAGTCGATCGATCTCGCGCCGCTCCCGGCTCGTCGGCCGACCCGCGCCCCGCGGCCGATGCGGCACCTGCGCCGCCTCGATCGCGGTGGGCCTCGGCGGCGAGTGATCCTCGAACGCCGCCGCAGCCGCAGGAGCGCCGACGCGCTTCGCGAGCAGCTCGGTGACGATCACCACGCGATCGAACCCGTGGATGCGCACCCGCACCTCGTCGCCCACCCGCACCGCGTGGGCCGCCTTCGCCGGTCGCCCGCCGACCTTGACGTGGCCGCCCCGGCAGGCCTCGGTCGCGGCAGCCCGGGTCTTCACGAGCCGGACGGCCCAGATCCAGACGTCGAGGCGCACCGAGGTGCGCTGCGCATTGCCACCGGGCGCAGCCGGCGTCATGCCGCCGCCAGCACCTCGAGCACGGCCTCGCCGTAGCGCTCGAGCTTGGACTCACCGACCCCCGAGATGGTGGAGAGCTCGACCAGGCTGGTCGGCTTCCGCTCGGCGATGGCCGCGAGGGTCTTGTCGTTGAAGACGACGTAGGCGGGCACGGCTTGCTCCTTCGCCGTCGCGGCGCGCCAGGAGCGCAGCGCCTGGAAGACGCCCTGCTGCTCGTCGTCGAGCTGCGCTGTGGAGGTCGAGCGCTTGGCCGCCTTCGCCGGCGCCTTCGCCTCGTGGCGCAGCCGCACCTCCCGCTCGCCCGAGAGCACGGCGGCAGACGCATCCGTCATCGCCAGCACGCCGTACTCGCCCTGCACCTGCAGCAGGCCCTGCGCGAGCAGCTGCCGCACGATGCCTCGCCACTGCGTGGCCGGCAGGTCGCGCCCGATGCCGTACGTGGCGAGCTGCTCGTGGCCGAAGCGGCGGACGCGCTCGGTGTCGGCGCCGACCAGGATGTCGACCAGGTGCCCGGCGCCGTAGGACTGCCGCCGCTCTCGCTGCAGGCGCACGATCGTGGAGAGCAGCTTCTGCGCGGGCACCGTGCCGTCGTAGGAGTCGGGCGGTGTGAGGCACGTGTCGCAGTTGCCGCAGGCCGTGCTCGGCTCGCCGAAGTAGGCCAGCAGCTGCACCCGACGGCACTCGACCGTCTCGCAGAGCGCCAGCATCGCGTCGAGGTGGAGCGTCTGGTTGCGCTTGCGCTGGGCATCGCCGTCGCCCTCGGCGATCATGCGGCGCTGCTGCACGACATCCTGCAGGCCGTAGGCGAGCCACGCGGTCGAGGGCTCACCGTCTCGGCCAGCGCGACCGGTCTCCTGGTAGTAGCCCTCGACGGACTTCGGCAGGTCGAGGTGCGCGACGAAGCGCACGTCGGGCTTGTCGATGCCCATGCCGAAGGCGATCGTCGCGACCATGACGACGCCGTCCTCGCGCAGGAACCGCTGCTGGTTGGCGGCGCGCGTGCCCCCGTCGAGCCCTGCGTGGTACGGCAGGGCGTCGACCCCCTGCGCGTGCAGCCACTCGGCGGTCGACTCCACCGAGCGTCGCGACAGGCAGTAGACGATGCCCGCGGCGCCCGGGTGCTCGTCGCGGATGATGCGGAGCAGCTGCGCCTTCGCGTCCTGCTTCGGCGCGATGCGGTACTGGATGTTGGGCCGGTCGAAGCTGGAGACGAACACCTGCGCGCCGTGCAGTCCCAGCCGCTCGACGATCTCGCTGCGCGTCTCGCTGGTGGCGGTGGCGGTGAGGGCGATGCGCGGCACGTCGGGCCACCGCTCCCCCAGCACCGACAGCTGCAGGTAGTCGGGCCGGAAGTCGTGGCCCCACTGGCTGACGCAGTGGGCCTCGTCGATCGCGAACAGCGCGATCGGGGCGGCGTCGAGGAGGCTCTGCGCGACCGGGAGCCTCTCGGGCGCCAAGTAGAGCATGTCGAGCTCGCCCGCCAGCAGGCGGCGCTCGACGTCGCGACGCTCATCGATCGACTGCGTGGAGTTGAGGTAGGCGGCGCGCACGCCGAGCTGCTCGAGCGCGTCGACCTGATCGTGCATCAGGGCGATCAGCGGGCTGATGACGACGCCGGTGCCTTCGCGCACGAGCGAGGGGATCTGGTAGCAGAGGCTCTTGCCGCCGCCGGTGGGCATCAGCACCACGGCGTCGCGGCCCGCGACGACCTCGTCGATGACCTGGGCCTGCTCGCCGCGGAACGCGTCGTAGCCCCAGACGCGGGTGAGTGCCTCGAGCGGCGTCGCGGCCTTCGCCGACGCCGCCACCCCCGGAGCCCTGGCGACCTGCGGCCGCGCGGCTCGCGCGCCCTGCTGGGCCACGGAGCCCGCTCGCGCCGGTGCTGCGCGCGCGCCGGTCCTCGAGGAGCCGCCCGCCGGCGCGCCGACGAGCGCACCCGGGTCCGGCGGCGGCACCCAGCCGTCCTCCTGGTCGCCGTAGGCGTCCCAGGGCTCAGGTGCATCGTCGTCGCTGGGCGGTGCCCACTCGTCGCGCATCGCGTCGGTCACGCGTCCCCCTTCGCGTCCATGGCGCATCCCAGCCTAGGTGGCTGCGCCCACGCGCGCGATGCCGAGCCGGGCTCCTGTGAGCAGCGCCGGCGCTCCGCTACGGCGCAGCGCCGCGCGCGTGCTCGGCCGCGAGCAGCAGCGGCGGCACGATGCGCTCGGCGTCGTCGGGCGCGCCGAGTCCGTGCTGCGTGAGCCAGACGAGCACCGCTTGGGCGCGAGGGTAGACGTACAGCGCGGTGCCGGTGCCGCCGATCCAGCCGTAGCGGCCGAGCACCTCCCAGGGCTGCCTCTCGACGACGTCGACGCTGCCGCCGAGCGACCACGACTGGCCCTCGAGGAACGGGTGGTGCGGGCTCGACGTCGCTCCGGGGGCGAGCATGCGCTCGACGGCGGCCTCGCTGAGCACCTGACGATCGCCCGCCCGGCCACCGCGCACGAGCATGCGCCCGAACGCCAGCAGGTCGTCGAGCGTCGACACCAGGCCGCCCGCCCCGGATTCGAAGGGCACGGGGCCCACCCACGAGCCCGCCGCCGGATCGCTCAGCCGCAAGGCTCCGTCCTGCGGGGCGTAGGCGGCCGCAGCGCGCCGCACCTGGGCCCCGCGCAGCTCGAAGCCGGTGTCGGCCATGCCGAGCGGATCGAGGAGCGTGTCGACGAGGACCTCGCCGAGGCTCGAGCCCGCGGCGCGCGCCAGCAGCACACCGGCGATGTCGAGCCCCGTGTTGTAGCTCCAGCCTCGCCCTGGATCATGCAGCAGCGGCAGCTCGGCCACGCGGGCGATCCACTCGTCAGGGCCGGCCCAGCCCGCGGGATCGGGCGCCGCCTGGTGCAGCCGCTCGGTCAGCACGGCCGCGAGCGGCGTCGGTTCGAAGCCCGCGATGCCGAGGCCGCCGCGCAGCGACAGGAGGTGCTCGACCCTGATCGGTCCGCTGGCCGCCCTGGTCTCGTCGAGCGGGCCGGCGGGGTCGAGCAGCACGCGCGGCGCAGCGAGCTCCGGCAGCCACCGCTCCACCGGCGCTTCGAGCCGGAGCGCGCCGCGATCGACCAGGACCATCGCGGCGGCGGTGACGACGGGCTTGGTGAGCGACGCGATGCGGAAGACGGTGTCGCGCGTCATCGCTTCGCCCCCGAGCGAGCGCGCGCCCGCGACGGCGACCGCCGGCAGGTCGTCGCGGCCCCAGAGCGCTCCGACCACGCCGGGCACGCCGTGCTCCGCGACCGCGACCTCCGCGAGTCGCTGCAGCCGCGCGGGCAGGGCCGCGCTCACCGACGCGCCGACCGCTCTGCGACGCCGCGCATCCGCCCTGCCGCGCAGCGCATCCGCCCTGCCGCGGGCGATGCAGCCGCGTGCTCAGCGATGCCCACTGCGATGCTCAACGCTCAGCGTTGCCGAGTGCTCAGCGCCGGCGCGCGAGCCACTCCTCGAACGTGACGCGACCCTTGTGCTGCTCGGTGAAGTTGGCGCCGGAGCGCAGGTAGTCGAGCAACGACGGCGGGAACGGACCGTTCACGATCAGTCCGCGCGCCCCGGTCGCGGCCTGCCACGACTTCGCGAGGTCCCGCGACAGCCGCACCTGCGGCCCCGCGATCTCGATGAAGCGCTTGCCGCTCGGCTCCAGCGCCTCGTCGGCGCACAGCTCGGCGACCTCGCTGACGGCCACCGGTTGCATGCGGCCGCCCAGCGCCACCGGGATCGCGCCGAGGGCCGAGCCCGCCTCGAACTGGTCGACGGACCACTCGTGGAACTGCGCCGCGCGCACCACCGCCACCTCGAGCGAGGAGTCGAGGTAGGCGAGCTCCTGCTCGTGCTTGCGCCGGTGGTAGGACAGCTTCGAGCGGTCGACGCCGAGGATCGACAGCACCACGGCTCGCTGGACGCCGGCGCGCTCTGCCGCCGCGACGATGTTCCGGGCGCCGATCGTGAAGGGCTTCGGGTCGATGGGGTTGCGCGAGTTCACGGCGTCGACGACGACCTCGGCGCCCTCGAGCGCTTCGTCGAGCCCCGCGCCCGAGACGATGTCGGCCTGCACGCCAGCGGCTCCGGCGATGGCCTTGCCCGACCGCGACATCGGGCGCACGTCGGCGCCCCGCCGCGCCAGTGCCCGCACGATGGACGAGCCCGCGTTCCCAGATCCGCCGATCACGACGATGCGCATGCCCCAACGCTACGCCAGCCTCTGCACAACGCAAGCCGAACGCGCAGACAGCGCGCAGGACGGCCCGGATCGCGAAGATCCGGGCCGTCCTGCGCGCTGCGGGCTTGCGTTGTGCACCCGCGCCGGCGCCGGCGCCGGCGCCGCTGGTGGGGAGTGCGGGCTATTCGGCCTCGGGCGCGGCCGCCGGCGGCGCGGTGAGCGTGTCGAGCAGATCGTCGCCCGGCGTGACGGGGATCATCGGCGCCTCGATCTCGGCCCGGTCCAGCAGCTGCTGGGTGCGCTTGCGGCGCGCCGGGGCGATCACGGTGACCACGCGGCCGTCGTTGCCCGCGCGGCCCGTGCGGCCCGAACGGTGCAGGTAGGTCTTGTACTCGTCCGGCGGGTCTGCCTGCACGACGAGCGCGATGTCGTCGATGTGGATGCCGCGAGCAGCCACGTCGGTCGCGACCAGCACGTCGACCTTGCCGCGCTTGAGCTTCTCCAGCGAGCGGTTGCGCTTGGCCTGCGTGAGGTCGCCGTGGAGGCTGACCGCCGCGATGCCCGCGTCGCTGAACTGCTCGGCGAGGCGCTCGGCGTAGGCGCGCGTGCGCGTGAAGACCACGATGCGGCCCGGGTTGCGCACGATCTGCTCGAGCACCGCATCCTTGTCGTAGCGGTCGGTGACGAGGATCTGGTGGTCGATCGTCGACGTCGACTGCTCCTCCCCCGCGACCTCGTGCACCGCGGGCTGCGGCAGGAACTCCTTGACGATGGTCTGCACCTCGGAGTCGAGGGTCGCCGAGAACAGCAGCTTCTGGCTGCCGGGCTTCGTGCGACGCAGGATGCGCTGCACGGGCTCGAGGAACCCGAGCTCGCACATGTGATCGGCCTCGTCGACCACCGCGATCTCGACCGCGCCGAGGTTCAGCTTGCGCTGCTCGACGAGATCCTCGATGCGGCCGGGGGTGCCGATCACGATGTCCACTCCGCGACGCAGGCCCTCGACCTGGCGATCCTGCTTCACGCCGCCGACGATGACGGTCGTGAAGACGCCGACCTCGCGGCCCAGCGTCATGATCGTGTGGTTCAGCTGCTGCGCGAGCTCGCGCGTCGGCGCCAGCACGAGCGCGCGCGGCGCACGGCCGATCTCGCGGCGCTCGGAGCGGCCGCGCAGGAGCTTCTCGACGATGGGTGCGCCGAAGGCGATGCTCTTGCCCGACCCCGTGCGGCCGCGGCCGAGCACATCGCGACCGGAGAGCACGTCGGGGATCGTGGCCGCCTGGATCGGGAAGGGCGACAGCGCGCCCATGCCGGTCAGGGCGCGACCGATGCTCTCACCGATGCCGAGGTCGGCGAAGGTCACGCCCTCGACATCCTCGGCGCGGATCGAGGTGGCCTCGAGGCGCTCGAGGACCACGTCGTCCTTCGACTGGAACGGGTTCGACTCCTTCGACGGGTAGTACGTGCTGTCGCGTCGCGGCTGCTCGTCGAAGCGATCGCGGCGGGGCGGACGGCTGTCGGCCTCGCGGCGGGGAGTGCGGTCCTCTCGGCGCGGGGCGCGGTCGTCGAAGCGGCGCTCGCCCTGGTCGCGGCGATCGCCGAAGCGGTCATCACGACGCGGCGCCCGGTCGTCGCGACGCGGGGCGCGGTCGTCGCGGCGCGGAGCGCGGTCGTCGCGGCGCGGCGCCCGGTCGTCGAAGCGACGGCCACCGCGATCGTCGCGACGCGGAGCACGATCGTCGAAGCGACGCTCATCGCGGTCATCACGACGCGGCGCGCGGTCGTCGAAGCGACGCTCGCCCGGCTCGCGGCGATCGCCGAAGCGGTCGTCGCGACGCGGGGCGCGGTCGTCGCGGCGCGGAGCGCGGTCGTCGAAGCGACGCTCACCGCGGTCATCACGACGCGGCGCGCGGTCCTCGAAGCGGCGCTCGCCCTGCTCGCGGCGATCGCCGAAGCGGTCATCGCGACGCGGCGCGCGATCGTCGCGACGCGGGGCGCGGTCGTCGAAGCGGCGAGCGCCGCGGTCGGCTGCGACTGACGAGCTGCCGCGGCCGTGGTGCTCGTCGCGAGCCCGCTCGAAGCCGCGCGGCCGCTCGCCGCGGTGCAGGCGGTCGTCTCGCTGCTGGTCGCGCCCGCCCTGGGCGCCGCCGCGGGTGCGGAACGACGGGCCGCGGCCGGCATCACGGTTGCGCTCCTCGGGCGGGGTCCAGTTGGGTCGTCCGGAGCTCGCGCGGCCGCCCTGGGCTCGCTCGCGGTCGTCGCGGCTCCAGCGTCCCTTCGACGGCTGCTCGTCGCGGAAGCCTCGGTGGCCCTTGCTGCGGGATCCGGGTCGGCTGTCGCGGTCGTTGGATCGGGGAGCGCCCTGGGGGCGCGAGTCGTGACGGGGCATTGCTCGCATCTCTGTGCGCGCGAGGAAGATCTCGCGCAGGTCGTGCCGCATTCATCGCGGGGATCTGGTCAACCGCGAGTGCGCTCGCGGGAACTCCGGCCGCGGTGACACTCCATTGCGACGCACATGCGTCTGTCCCGAGCCGACCCATCCACCCTAGAGCACTCCCGCGCTCGACGACAGGGGCAATCGCTGCGCTCAGCCCGGCTGATCGGTCTCCCGGCGCCCGCCGCGCATCACCGAGGCCGACCACTGGCGCCCGTCGAACCACCGCGAGTCCGCGCGCCGGAAGGGATCCGGGTACCAGTCCGGCGGCGCTTGGCCGGTGCTGGCGGAGAGGCCGATGGGCTGCGGCGCACCGTCGTGGCCCGAGGAAACCTGCGGCGGCTGCTGCGCATGCTGCTGCGCCTGCCACGCCTCGTAGACGCGCCGCTGCGCGTCGGCCGCCTCGCGCTCGAGGCGGTGAAACTCGGCGGGGGTGGGGATCGGCGGCGCCTGCTTGTCGTCCGCGGCGTGCTCACGACCGTAGACGTCGCGCTCGACGCGCTGCGGCCGCTGCCCGAAGGACGGCGACTGCTGCGCATCGGGGCGCGGCCCGACGTGCGGCGGCTGGCTCGCCGGGCCGGGCGAGGGCGGCTGCTGGTCGCGCTGGGGAGCCGGCGCCTGCGGAGAGGAGGATCGCACGGGATCGACGCGCGCGCCCTGCTCGCGACCGAAGTCGGAGGGCTGCGAGGGCACGGAGCCGGTGGACCCCGGCATCGGGCCGACGGCCGGCGTGGGCGACGTCGGGGGCACCTGCCGCGCCGGTGCCGATGCGGCGAAGCTCACCGCGGGCGCCGAGGCGCCGCTCGGCGGCTGCAGCGTGCGCGCGTCGCGGGCTGCGTAGTAGTGCATGGAGGAGTCGGAGGGCCATTGCCCGTCGATGCGCAGCAGCGAGCGGCCGCCAGCCTCGAGCGGCGGCACGAACGTCAGTCGCGTGCCCGTGCCCGCGGGCGATCGCACCGTGATCGTCGCACCCTCGATCTCGCCGGAGGCGCGGGTCACGTAGACGGTCACGGGCAGGTCGCCCGCTGGCACGTGCAAGGTGATGTCGCCCCAGTCGAGCGGTGCCCGGAGTCCCGCGACATCCAGCGTCGGCGGCTGCCGGTAGGCGTCGAGCCGACCGTCCCGCGGGGCCGAGTGCACGATGAGGAAGCTCGGCATCCCGCCCCTCCGTCGTCTCTCACACTCGGCGCGGGCTGCTCCCCCGCGCCCGGACGACCCTCTTGGGCGCCCTCGAACGGGCCCATTCAACCAACCGCAGCCCGCGCGTCCGCTGAGAGCGGCCACGGGCGGCGCTCATCGCTCGCCAGCGGCTGCCAGCTCACCCCTGCGCTCGGCGCGCGTGCCCGTGCCGCGCCGCACGCGGCGGCGCTCGATGGCGCCCTCGACGAGCAGGTACAGCACGGGCAGCACGATGAGCGTCAGGAGGGTCGACGAGATGAGGCCGCCGATCACGACGATCGCGAGCGGCTGCGAGATGAAGCCGCCCTGACCGGTGAGACCGGCCGCCATCGGGATCAGGGCGAAGATCGTCGCCGCGGCCGTCATCAGGATCGGGCGCAGGCGGCGCTCGGCGCCCTCCACGAGCGCATCGCGCACCGAGAGGCCCCGATCCCGGTACTGGTTGACGAGGTCGATCAGCACGATCGCGTTCGTGACCACGATGCCCACGAGCATCAGCACGCCGACCATCGAGGCGACACCCAGCGGCACGCCGGTGATCAGCTGCATCGCGATCGCTCCGGTGGCGGCGAACGGCACCGACACGAGCAGCAGGAACGGCTGCAGCAGGCTCTTGAAGGTCGCGACCATCACGACGTAGACGAGCAGGATCGCGATGAGCGCCGCGATCCCGAGCTGCGTGAACGCATCCGTGATCTGGGTGGCGACACCGCCGATCGAGGCGGTCGCGCCGTCGTCGAGCTCCAGCGCGTCGAGCTCGGTCTGCAGCGCGGCCGAGACGCCGCCGACGTCGGCCGCATCGGGCGCGACGGTCACCGTCGCCGTGCGGTTGCCGTCGCTCGTCTCGATCGCCACCGGACCGGTGATCTCGGTCACCTCTGCGACGTCGGCGAGCGGCAGCGGCCCGGTCGGTGTCGGCAGCTCGAGCTCGCGCAGCTCGTCGAGCGTCGCGGCCGGCGCGATCGCGTCGAGGTAGATGCTGACGACGGCGCCCTCGAGCTGGATGTCGCCGATGGGCGTGGGCTGCATCGCCTGCGCGACGAGCCCCGAGACCGCCGCCTCGCTGAGGCCGAGGCTCGCGGCGTACTCCCGGTCGACCGCGACCTGCACGAGCGGCTGCGCGCCCTCGAGGGAGTCCGTCACCTGCGCGACGCCGTCGATGTCGGCCATCGCCTCGGCGACGGATGCGGTGGCGGCCTCGACCACCGCGGGCGTGGGGCCTTGCACCTCGATCGTGATGTCGCTGCCGCCGAGGCCCGCGGACTGCCCGACCGTCACCTCGCCCGGTGCCGCGTCGCCCAGCTCGATGATGTCCGAGCGCAGCGCCTCCATGTCGGTGCCCTCCGCGGCGATCACGCCGTAGGAGATCGAGTCGCCGCCCCCGCCGCCGGTGAAGGCCGCGAAGCCCCCGCCCCCCGACACGGTCGCCGAGACGGTCTCGACGCCGTCGACCTCCTGGAGCTGCGCGGAGAGCTCCTCGGCCGCGTCGAGCTGCGCGTCGAGCGAGGCGCCCGGTTCGAGGGACTGCGACAGCTGCACCGTCGTCTGCCCGTCGTCACCGAGGAAGTTGATGGCCATGAGCGGCACGGCTGCGATGCTGGCGCCGAGGATCGCCACCGCGCCGACGAGCACGAGCCAGGGCTTGCGCAGGGTCGCCAGCAGCACCGGGCGATACGCGCGGCGCAGCCGGTCGGGCCGCTCGTCGAGGTCGTCGGTCTCGGTCGCCGGGGCGGCGTTCGCGGCGTGGGCGCCTGCAGCGGCCGGCGCCGGCCCGCTCGGCTGTCCTGCTGCGCGTCGGCGTCCGAGGATGCGACGCCGGAGGCGACCTCGCCGGGTGCGCTGCGCGGCGAGCTCCCGCTCGGCCTCGATCGCCGCTGCCTCGGCCTCGGCGGCACGGGCCTCCGCCTCGACGATCTCCGTGGGCCGCCGCAGCAGCCAGTAGGCCAGCACCGGGACGATCGTCAGGGCGATGGCGAGCGAGGACAGCAGGGCGATCGTGACCGTGAACGCGAAGGGTCGGAACAGCTCGCCGGTGATGTCGCTGACGAACGCCAGCGGCAGGAAGACGATCACGCTCGTGATGGTCGAGGCGGTGATCGCTCCCGCCACCTCGCGGACCGCATCGAGGATCGCCTTCGTCTTCGACGGCTGGAATCCCAGGTGCCGCTTGATGTTCTCGATCACCACGATCGAGTCGTCGACGACGCGGCCGATGGAGATGGTCAGGGCGCCGAGCGTCAGCACGTTGAGGGAGAAGCCCGCGCCCCACATGCCGATGAAGGTCATCAGCACCGACATGGGGATGGAGATCGCCGTGACGATCGTCGGGCGCACCGACCACAGGAAGATCAGGATCACGAGCACGGCGAACGCGAGACCGAGCACGCCCTCGACCGCGAGCGCCTCGATGGAGTGCTCGATGTAGGGGGCCTGGTCGAGGATCGTGGTGATGGAGACGCCGTCTCCGAGCTCTGCCTGCACCGCGGGCAGCAGATCCTGCACGGCGTGCGAGACGTCGACGGTGTTCGCGGCCTGCGTCTTCGTGATCGAGAGGATCACGGCGGGAGCGCCGTCGACCAGCGCGATCGAGGAGACGGGATCCTCGGCGAGCTCGACATCGGCCATGTCGCTGATGGTGGCGCTCTGCCCTGCGTTGCCGCCGGAGAGCGGCAGTGCCGCGATGTCGTCGACCGAGCCGAGCCGCTCGCCGATCTGCACGCTGAGGGTCTGCCCGTCGTCGTCGACGGTGCCGCCGGGCAGCAGCTGTCCGTGCTCGTCGATGGCGTCGGAGATGCTCTGGCGCGAGAGGCCCTGCGCCGCGAGCGCCTCGTCGTCGGGGCTGATGGTGACGCGCTGCCCGGGGGCGCCCTGCAGCTGCACGGCGCGCACGCCCTCGGTGCGCTCGAGCTGCGGCACGGCGATCGTCTCGATGCGGTCGACGAGCTCCGCCGTCGAGTCGGCGTCGCCGGCGGAGATCGCGAGCTGCAGCACGGGGAAGTCGGCGATCGACCCGGTCAGCACGGTCGACTCGGCGCCGGACGGCAGCTGGCCGGCGATGCGGTTGACGGCCTGCTGCACGCGCTGCTCGGTCGTCGGGATGTTGCTGCCGTAGGCGAACTCGGCGATGACGAAGCTCGAGCCGGAGGAGGAGGTGCCGCTCGTGCCCTCGAGGCCGGGCACGGACTGCACCGCCGCTTCGATGGGCGAGGTGATGTCCTCGCTGATGATCTCGGGGCTCGCGCCCGGCAGCGTCGTAGTGACGACGACCGCGGGCAGCTCGAGCTCGGGCGTGAGCTCTGTCTTCAGGCTCGCGAGCGCGACGCCGCCGAAGATGGCGATGCAGATCGTGACGAGGGCGACCAGCGCCTTGTTCTTCATGCTGGCGAGCGAGAGCAGATGCACCCGCCGATCCTCCCACCAACGCCCGAGGGGCGGATCCGGCGAGCGCCGCATCCGCCCCTCAACCGACTATGAATCGGCTAGCGCCTGCGCTGCTCCACGAACGCGCGCATCGCGTCGCGCACGAACCTCGCGGCCTCCGTGCCGCCGTAGGTGGCGGCGAACCGCTCGTCGGCGACGTACATGTCGCCCAGACCCGCGAAGGCCTCGAGCTCGGGCTCGCGCTGCCAGCTCGCCCCGACCCAGCGGTAGTGGCGCTCGACGAGCGCCTGCACCGCCTCGGCATCGGGGGCGTCGCCTGCTGCGCGCGCGGCGTCGTAGCCCGCGGCGAGCGCGACGTGCTCCTGCTGGAAGGCCTGCCGCTCGTCGGCGGACCGCTGCTCCCACCAGGTGTTGCTGCGCTTCCAGGCTTCCGCGCCCCATCGCTCGCTGACCTCCTGCTCGTACTGGCGGTGATCGAAGCCGTCGAGCGCTGCTTCTGCCTCCATGGCTGTTCCTCTCTCTCGTGCCCGCAGCGTCTGCTGGACCGCGCGGATCTGTCGTCGGATGCGCGTCGCCTCGCGCTCGAGGTCGACGAGGTGCGCCGCGAGCGCCTCCTCGTCGGATGCGCGCTCCAGGCTCTCGGCGATCGCGGGGATCCCCACGCCCAGCCCTCGCAGCAGCAGGATGCGCTGCAGCCGGGTGAGCGATGCCTCGTCGTACCAGCGCATGCCGCCCGCATCGGTGCGGGAGGGGTGCAGGATGCCCACGGCGTCGTAGTGCCGCAAGGTGCGGCTCGAGATGCCCGCGAGCTTCGCGATGCGCTGGATCGACCACTCCATGCTCGCGACGCTAGACCTTGACGTTGCGTCAACGTCAAGCGGCCGGGCTCGGCGCGCGCGGCATACGCTGGGCCGATGCAGCTGCGATCGGTGCTCGCCGTCTTCCTCGGCGGTGCGCTCGGCACAGCCACCCGGGCGCTGCTGCAGGAGGCCCTGCCGGAGTGGTGGCTGCTCTTCGCCGTCAACGCCCTCGGCTCCGCGCTGCTCGGGCTGTCGGTCGCGGCCCTGTCGACGGCGCCCGCCTGGCTGCGGCACGGCGTCGGCGCCGGGGTGCTGGGCGGCTTCACGAGCTACAGCGCGGTCGCCGTCGCGAGCGCGAGCGCGACCGCGACCACCGGCGGTTGGGGGATGGCGGCCCCTGCCCTGCCCGGGATCGCGATCGCGCTCGGCATGCTCGCCGTGAGCCTGCTGGGCGCGTGGCTCGGGCTCGTGCTCGGTCGCCGACTCGCCGCCAGGGCGCCGGCGGGCCGACGCCCCGATGACAGCGGGGCCGCATGACGCCGCTCGAGCTGCTGGCGATCGCGGGCGCCGGGGGCGCCGGCGCTGTGGCGCGCTTCGCCGCCGGCCTCCTCGATCGCGCGCGCCCTGAGCGCGCGACCATGGCGGTCAACGTCGTCGCGAGCCTGCTGGCCGGGTTCTGCACCACCCTCCTGCCGCTCGACGAGACGTGGCGCGCGGTGCTCATCACCGGCTTCTGCGGCGGTTTCTCCACCTACTCCGCGTTCGCCGTGCAGGTCGTCGAGCTCGCCGAGCGCCGTCGTGCCGGCCTGGTCGCGGCGACCGTGGCGCTGACGCTGGTCGGCGGCGCCGCCGCCGCGGGACTGGGGATGCTGCTCGGGGCGCTCCTCGTGCCCGCGAGCGCGATCTGACGCACTGCGCATGCCGTGCTGCGGCACAGGCGATCGACAGCCGCGGTGATACGATGCAGGTTGGACTTGGAAGAGGAAGTTCTCCCACCGTCCGTCGGCCACAGCGAGCCGGCGCCAGTAGCAAGGGGGTCCAGCATGGGTCGTGGTCGCCAGAAGGCAAAGCACACGAAGATCGCGCGTGAGCTGAAGTCGTTCAGCCCCGACGTGAACTACAACGCGCTCCAGGCAGAGCTGGGTGGTGCGGAGAGCTCCGTCGACGTCGACAAGTGGGCCGACTACGCCGGCTACGACGCGGAGAGCGACGACTACGCTGACGAGTACCAGACGGGCCGCACCGCCTGAGCTGACACGATCGGCTCCAGGCGCTCACAGCAGCGAAGGAGCTGATCGTTCGTGACCTCGCACGCCATCACCAACGGCAAGAGGGTCGAGCCGACGGAGGTCGGCAGCCATGCGACGGCCACCGCGCCGGTCTTCGAGTCGCTCTCGGTGCTCGACCTGTTCAAGATCGGCATCGGCCCCTCCTCCTCGCACACCGTCGGCCCCATGCGCGCCGCGCTCGACTTCGTCGGGCAGCTCGAGTCGACCGGGAGGTTCGGCGAGGCCGTCCGCCTGCGCGTCGACCTGCTCGGTTCGCTCGGCGCCACCGGCTCCGGTCACGGCACCGACACCGCGATCATCCTCGGACTCTCCGGCCTCGCGCCCGACACCGTCGAGACGGAGCAGATCACCGCGACACTCGACGCCGTGCGCTCCTCCGGGGAGCTGTCGCTCGGAGGCCGCGCGGTCGTGCCGTTCGACGAGGCGAAGGTGTTCGTCTTCCGGCCGCTGACGGTGCGCCGCGAGCACCCGAACGCGCTCCGCATCACGGCGTACGATGCATCCGACGACACCATCGCGACCGCCGGCTACTACTCGATCGGCGGCGGCTTCGTGATGCGCCACGACGAGGGAGACGTGCTCTCCCCCGTGCCGGCGCCGGCCGAGCAGGCGCACCCCGTCGCGCATCCGTTCACGAACGGCGACCAGCTGGTGGCGCTCTGCCGCGAGACGGGCCTGTCGGTCGCCGAGCTGATGCTGGAGAACGAGACCGCGTGGCGCTCGCGCGAGGAGACGATCGCGCAGCTCGAGCGCATCTGGGTGGTGATGCAGGAGTGCGTCGCGCACGGGATCGAGACGCCAGGCATCCTGCCCGGCGGGCTCGACGTGAAGCGGCGCTCGAAGGAGTGGCACGCGAAGCTGCTCGAGCGCGACGAGGCACCCAAGTCGGGCCGCCCCGACCTGCTCGAGGGCATGGAGTGGGTCAACCTCTACGCGCTCGCGGTCAACGAGGAGAACGCGGCAGGCGCGCGCGTGGTCACCGCGCCGACGAACGGCGCCGCCGGCATCATCCCGGCGGTCATGCACTACGCCGACCGCTTCGCGAACTGCGTCGAGGACGACCTGTCGTGGCAGGTGCGGTTCCTGCTCGTGGCCGGCGCGATCGGCATCATCATCAAGTCGAACGCGTCCATCTCCGGTGCGGAGGTCGGATGCCAGGGCGAGGTCGGCTCAGCGTGCGCGATGGCGGCGGCCGGGTTCGCCGCGGTGCTGGGAGCGACCCCCGAGCAGATCGAGAACGCCGCGGAGATCGGCATCGAGCACAACCTGGGGCTCACGTGCGACCCGATCAAGGGGCTCGTGCAGATCCCGTGCATCGAGCGCAACGCCATGGCGAGCGTCAAGGCGATCAACGCGGCGCGGATGGCGAAGCAGGGCGACGGCACGCACTACGTCTCCCTCGACACGGCGGTCGAGACGATGCGCCGCACCGGTGCGGACATGAGCGACAAGTACAAGGAGACCGCGCTCGGCGGACTCGCCGTCGCCTACATCGAGTGCTGACCCGGGCGGGCGCCCTCGCTGTCCGCCGTGCGCTCGATCGCCGGAGACGACGAACGGCCCGCCGATCGGCGGGCCGTCCCGAGGTGGGGTCGCTGCGCGGGGCTCAGTAGCCGTAGCTCGACGCGAACGCGGCGATGACGATGATCGGCACCACGATGGTCCAGAACACGATGTGCCAGACGAAGCCGAGGATCGAGAGCACGAGGCCCCAGATCGCCATCGTCTTGCCGGCCGGCTCCTTGGCGAGGCCGATGCCGGAGAGCACCGCGCCGGCGATCGCGTTCAGGAACAGCGGCAGGATGATGCTCGAGATGCCGAGGATGAGGCCCCACAGCGAGAGCGTCTTGCTCGTGGAGGCGGGCGCGGCGTAGTTGCCGTAGGCCTGGTCGGTGGGCTGGTAGGCCTGGTAGCCGGCCGCGGGCTGCGCGGGCTGCTGAGCGGGCTGCTCCGGGGGCGTGTAGGTCATGGTGTCCTCGCGTGATGGGATGCGGGTGCAGGGGACGCGAGCGCGTCGCCAACAGCCTACGGGCAAGTACCCCGGAATCGCACCGTCACGCAGGTCTGGGCACCCGGGCGACGGGGATGCCTCAAGCGAGCGCGCCGAAGAGCATCGCGCCGAAGAAGGCCCCGAACGGCAGCAGGTACACGAGCAGCACGAGCAGCAGCCCGAGCGCCGAGCAGACCGTGCCGACCATCGCCAGCACCCGCCCGGCCGGCTCGCGCTTCAGCGCGACCAGCCCGAAGACGACGCCGAGCACCGGCACGACGACGAGCAGCCAGGCGAACAGCAGCGAGCACACCCCGAGCACGAGCGCCGTGATGGAGAGGCCGCGCGAGGGCTGCGCGACGTAGGCGTAGGAGGGCGCCTGGTAGACGGGGACGCCGTAGGGCATGACGTTCGACGCCTGCGCGGCTGCCGGGTGGATCAGCGGTGCGTCTCGGCCTTCGAACGGCGCGTACTGCGGAGGAGCGTACTGCGGGGGCGCGGAGCGCTGGGGCATCGCGTGCGGGGGTGAGGCGTACCTCGTCGCGTGCTGCGACGGCGCTGCCTGCTGCCGCGCACCGTCGACCTGTGGCCGCGCCTCGTGCTCACGCGGCCGGAACCGGTCGGGATCCGAGGGCATCCCGCTACCTCCTTCGCGATCGAGACGCTCCGTACCCGGAGGCGCCCAAGCGTGTGCCACGGTACGCCGCTCGGCTCGGGGCAACCTGGACGTGGGCGGGCAATCTGCCCCGCGCCGCCCGCGGCGGCAGCCGCGGCATCAGCGGTAGTGGCCGCTCAAGCGCACCGCGCCGCCGTCGACGCCCTTCGCGCCCTGCACCCAGCCCTGCCCATCGGCTCGCGCCGGCGCCTGCTCGACGCTGCCGACGACGAAGGCGGGGATCCCCGATCGCTCGCTGCGGGCGATCACGCCCTCGGCGTCCGCAGCGTCGACCACCACGAGCATGCCGAGGCCCAGGTTCCAGGTGCCCTCCGCCTCGGTGAGCGGGAAGCCGCCGAGCGCCGCGAGCGCCGCGAACACCTCGGGCACCTGCCAGCCCCCTCGATCGAGCTCCGCCGCCGTCCCCTGCGGCAGCACCCGCGCCAGGTTGGCCGCGATGCCGCCGCCCGTCACGTGCGAGATGGAGCGGATGCCGAGGCCGGCATCGAGCATGCCCAGCAGCGGGAGCGTGTAGAGCCGGGTCGGCTCGAGCAGCGCCTCCGCCGCGACGCCGCCGAGCTCGTCGACACGGTCGGTGAGCGCGATGCCGCGCTCCGCGAGCACGTGGCGCACGAGCGAGAAGCCGTTCGAGTGCAGCCCGGAGGATGCCATGGCGACCACGACGTCGCCGCTGCGGACGCGCTCGGCGCCCAGCACCGCATCCGCCTCCACCACGCCGACCGCGGCGCCGGCGACGTCGTAGTCGTCGGGCTCCATGACGCCAGGGTGCTCGGCCGTCTCGCCGCCGACCAGCGCCGTGCCGGTGGCCTCGCAGGCCTCGGCGATGCCGCGCACGATGTCCGCGATGCGCTCGGGCACCACGCGCCCGGTGGCGATGTAGTCCGTCATGAACAGCGGCTTCGCGCCGACCACCACGATGTCGTCGACGACCATCCCCACGAGGTCCTGCCCGATGGTGTCGTGCTTGTCGATCGCCTGCGCGAGGGCGATCTTCGTGCCGACGCCGTCGGTGGAGGTGGCGAGCAGCGGCTTGCGGTAGGCGCCGACGGCCGAGAGGTCGAACAGTCCGGCGAAGCCGCCGAAGCCGCCCAGCACCCCGGGGCCGTGCGTGCGGGAGACCGCGGCCTTCATGAGCTCCACGGCGCGGTCGCCCGCCCCGGTGTCGACGCCGGCGGACGCATACGGATCGGTCATGCCTCCAGGCTACCGAGCGCGGCGAGCCATCCCGCGCCGAGCGCTCCCGGGCGTCGGGAGGTCGCCGGGGCGCCGGGCGCAGGTGGCAGGATGGGCGACGGCACACCCACCCACTGTCGATGGAGACGTCCATGCACGCACTCGTGACCCGAGGCACGCCAGGGCTCGAGCTGGTCGAGATCCCCGAGCCCGAGACACCACCGGGGCACGTGAAGGTGCGCGTGCTGCGCGCCGGCATCTGCGGGACCGACCTGCACATCGACGCCTGGGATGCGTGGGCGCAGTCCGCGGTGCTGCCCGGCGTCACCGTCGGGCACGAGTTCTGCGGCGAGATCGTGGAGGTGGGCGCGGGCGTCACCGACTTCGTCGTCGGGCAGCTCATGAGCGGCGAGGGTCACGTCGTCTGCGGCCACTGCCGCAACTGCCGCGCCGGGCGCCGGCACCTCTGCATCCGCACCTCCAACCTGGGCGTGCAGCGCGACGGCTGCTTCGCCGAGCTCGTGGTGATCCCCGCATCGAACGTCTGGGTGCACCCGGGCGTGACAGCCGCGACCGCCACGGAGCAGCAGCTCGATGTCTTCGGCGTCTACGACCCCTTCGGCAACGCAGTGCACACCGCGCTGAAGTTCCCGGTGATCGGCGAGGACGTGCTCGTCACGGGAGCCGGACCGATCGGGCTGATGGCGGCGATGGTGGCGCGGCACGCGGGCGCCCGCCACATCGTGATCACCGATCTCTCGCAGGCGCGCCTCGAGCTCGCCCGCTCCCTCGGGTTTCGCGCGCTCGACCCGCGCGACGAGGATCTCGCGACGGTGCAGCGCGAGCTCGGCATGACGGAGGGGTTCGACGTGGCGCTGGAGATGTCGGGAGCCCCCGCCGCGCTGGTCGGCATCATCGAGAACCTCAACTTCGGCGGTCGGATGGCGATGCTCGGGCTGCCCTCGGCGCCCATCGAGCTCGACTTCGGCAAGGTCGTCTCGCACATGCTCACCATCCAGGGCATCTACGGGCGCGAGATGTTCGAGACCTGGTACGCCATGGCGGCGATGGCCCAGACGGGCCTCGACGTCTCCCCCGTCATCACCGACCGCTTCGCGTTCTCCGACTGGGAGCACGCCTTCGACCGAGCCCGCGCCGGCAGCGCCGGCAAGGTCATCCTCGACTTCACCCGCTAAAGGAGACCCCGTGTTCTCGATCAAAGACTCCCTCGCCGACGAGCTCGCCGAGATCGAGGCCGCCGGCCTCACCAAGCGCGAGCGCGCCATCGACTCGCCGCAGGCGGCCACCGTGGTCGCCGGCGGGCAGCAGGTGCTGAACTTCTGCTCCAACAACTACCTGGGGCTCGCCGACCACCCCGAGATCGTGGCTGCCGCGAAGGCCGCGCTCGACGATTGGGGCTTCGGCATGGCCTCGGTGCGCTTCATCTGCGGCACGCAGACGCAGCACCTCGAGCTCGAGTCGCGCCTCGCGTCGTTCCTCGGCCAGGAGGCGTGCATCCTCTACTCCTCCTGCTTCGACGCGAACGGCGGCTTGTTCGAGACGCTGCTGGGCCCTGACGACGCCGTGATCTCCGACGCCTTGAACCACGCGTCGATCATCGACGGCATCCGCCTGTCGAAGGCCGCGCGCTACCGCTACGCGAACCGCGACATGGCCGAGCTCGAGGCACGGCTGCAGGAGGCAGCGGGCGCACGGCGACGCCTGATCGTCACGGACGGCGTGTTCTCGATGGACGGCTACCTCGCGCCCTTGGAGGCGATCTGCGACCTGGCGGAGCGCTACGACGCCATGGTGATGGTCGACGACTCCCACGCCGTCGGCTTCACGGGGCCCTCCGGCGCCGGCACCCCCGAGCACGCGGGGGTGCCGGATCGCGTCGACATCATCTCCGGCACGCTCGGCAAGGCCCTCGGCGGCGCCTCCGGCGGCTACATCGCCGCGCGCGCAGAGATCGTCGACCTGCTGCGCCAGCGATCGCGCCCCTACCTCTTCTCGAACGCGCTCGCGCCCTCCGTGGTGGCCGGCTCGCTCAAGGCGCTCGACCTCGTCGAGGGCGCCGGGGAGCTGCGGGAGCAGCTGCAGCGCGGCACCGCGCGCTTCCGGGCCGGCATGGAGGAGGCAGGCTTTGAGCTGCTGCCCGGCGAGCACCCGATCACCGCCGTGATGTTCCACGACGCGCGGCTGGCTGCAGACATGGCGGATGCGATGCTCGCCGAGGGCGTCTACGTCACCGCGTTCTCGTTCCCCGTCGTGCCTCGCGGCGAGGCCCGCATCCGCGTGCAGCTCTCCGCCGCGCACTCGGATGAGGACGTGGACCGCGCGGTGGCCGCGTTCGCGGCCGCGCGCGACCGCGTCACTTCCTGACGCGCGACCGCCACCCGCCGACGCGAGGCTGCCGCGCACAACGCAAGCCGCGGCAGCGCGAGCGGCGGGCAGTACGACAGCGCGAGGCGCGCGGGCCGCGGGAAGCGGCTCGCGGGCTTGCGCTATGCCACGAGCGGGCGGCGCAGGAGTGCGGGCGGGCGGCGCAGAAGTGCGGGCGGATGGCGCTGTGGTGAGGGCGACGGCAGCGGTGAGGGCAGGTGGCTCGGGGGCGGGGGCTGGCCGCGTGCGCAGGCGGGCGTGCCCTCGTGCACAACGCAAGCCGGTGCAGCCCGGTCGGCGGGCAGCTGAGGCGGCGCAAGCCCGCGGGCCGCAGGAAGCGGCTCGCGGGCTTGCGTTGTGCCCAGGGCGGGCGGCAGGGCCGCCGGCAGGGCGGCCGGCAGGGCGCTCGGGCTAGAAGACCGGCTTGCCGCCGGTGACGCCCAGGACGGTGCCTGAGACGTAGCTCGCCTCGTCGCTCGCGAGGTAGACGAACGCGGTCGCGACCTCGATCGGCTGCCCGGGACGGCCGAGCGGCGCGTTCATGCCGAAGTCGGCCACGCTCGGCTTCGTCGTCGGCTGCAGCGGGGTCCAGATCGGGCCGGGCGCGACGGCGTTCACGCGGATGCCGCGCTCGCCGATCTGCGCCGCCAGGTTCACCGTGAAGTTGTTGATCGCGGCCTTCGTCGAGGCGTAGTCGAGGAGCGTCTCGGAGGGCTCGAAGGCCTGGATCGACGAGCAGTTGATGATGCTCGCGCCCTCCTGCAGGTGCGGCAGCACCGCGCGCGTCAGGTTGAACATCGCGAAGATGTTGGTCTCGTAGGTCTGGCGCAGCTGGTCGTCGCTGATGTCGTCGAGCGACTCCTGCGCCATCTGGTAGCCGGAGTTGTTGACGAGCACCTCGAGGCCGCCGAGCTCCTCGATGGCCTTCGCAGCGAGCTCGCGGTTCGCCTCGTCGGTGCGCTGGTCGCAGGGCACGGTCACGCAGCGACGGCCGGCGGCCTCGACCTGACGGCGCGTCTCGTCGGCGTCCTCCTGCTCCTGCGGCAGGTAGGCGATCGCGACATCGGCGCCCTCCTTCGCGAAGGCGATCGCGGTGGCCCGGCCGATGCCGGAGTCGCCGCCGGTGATGAGCGCGCGCTTGCCCTCGAGGCGCCCGCGGCCCGTGTAGCTCGTCTCGCCGTGGTCGGGCACCGGCTGCAGCGCCGCGGTGCGGCCAGGCCACTCCTGCGACTGCTCGGGCAGGTGCTTGATGGACTCGGTGTCGGGATTCATGTACCCCACAATGCTCCCGGATGCTGGGTGTCTCGTGGACGGCCCGCGGCATCCGTGAGCACTCGACGGTCGATAGGCTTGGTCGTCAGCCCCGCGACAGAAGGAGCTCGCCCGTGTGCGGCATCGTCGGCATCGTCTCCGACTCGAGCGTCAACCAGCAGGTCTACGACGCCCTGGCCCTGCTGCAGCATCGGGGGCAGGACTCCACGGGCATCGCGACGGCCCAGGGCCGCTCCATCCACGTGCGCAAGGCCAAGGGCCAGGTGCGCGAGGCGTTCCGCACCCGCGACATGCGCGCGCTGCTGGGCGACATCGGGCTCGGGCACGTGCGCTACGCGACCCGCGGCGAGGCGGAGAACGAGCTCGAGGCGCAGCCGTTCTACGTGAATGCCCCCTACGGCATCGTGCTCGTGCACAACGGCAACCTGACCAACTCGCGCGAGCTCGAGCAGGAGCTCGCCACCGTCGACCACCGGCACGTGAACACCGGCAGCGACACCGAGATGCTCGTCAACGTGCTCGGCTCCGAGCTGCAGACCCTGGTCGCATCCGGCGCGCTCGACGCCGATCGCGTCTTCAGCGCCGTGCGCCGCGTGCACGAGCGCGTGCGCGGCTCCTACGGCGTGATCGCGATCATCGCCGGTCACGGCATGCTCGCCTTCCGCGACCCGTACGGCATCCGCCCCCTGGTGCTCGGCTCGCGCCGCAGCACCAAGGGCCGCACCGAGTGGATGGTGGCGAGCGAGTCGGTCGCGCTGACGGGCTCCGGCTTCACGCTCGAGCGGGACGTGCGGCCGGGCGAGGCGATCTTCATCGCGCCCGACGGCGAGCTCATCGCCGAGATGACGCACGAGAGCCCGGTGCTGCTGCCCTGCTCGTTCGAGTACGTCTACCTCGCCCGACCCGACTCGGTGATGAACGGCATCAACGTCTACGAGTCGCGGCTGCGCATGGGCGAGCGCCTGGCCGACACCATCGCGCAGTACACCCCCTCCGGCAGCATCGACGTGGTCATGCCGATCCCCGACTCGTCCCGTCCGGCGGCGATGGAGGTCGCCCGCCGCCTGGGCATCGAGTACCGCGAGGGGTTCTACAAGAACCGCTACGTCGGCCGCACCTTCATCATGCCGGGGCAGGCGACGCGCAAGAAGTCGGTGCGGCAGAAGCTGAACGCGCTCGAGAGCGAGTTCCGCGGCAAGAACGTGCTGGTCGTCGACGACTCGATCGTGCGCGGCACGACGAGCCGAGAGATCGTCGAGATGATGCGCGCCGTCGGCACGAACTCGGTCACCTTCACCTCGGCGGCACCACCGGTGCGCTACCCGCACGTCTACGGCATCAACATGCCCTCGCGCTCCGAGCTCATCGCATCCGGGCGCTCGATCCCCGAGGTGAACGCCCAGCTCGGCAGCGACTTCCTCGTCTACCAGGAGGTCGACGACCTGCAGCGGGCCATCATCGAGGGCACCGACATCACCGGGCTCGACCTGTCCTGCTTCACGGGCGAGTACGTGACCGGCGACGTCACGCCCGAGTACCTCGACTGGGTCGAGCGCACGCAGCTGAGCTAGCGGGAGCGCCGCGCCGCGATCCGGGGGCTCGGACGGCTAGGCGGCGCGCACGCTGCTGCGCGGGCCCGGAGCCCACACCCCGATGCCCGCCACGAGGCACGCGATGGCGGCGCCGAGCACCACGTCCGCGAGCGGCACCGCGCTCAGCAGCAGCGCCGCGAGCGTCGCGCCCGCGGCACCCGCGAGCACGATGAGCGCCGAGCCCCCCGGGGCGAGGCGCTGCCCCGAGCGCCGAGCGACCTCGACGAGGGCGACGGATGCGGCCAGCGCGATCCCGAGGCCGGCTGCGGCCACGAGGTCGAGGGTGCCGGGGCGGGCGATCGGCGCGATCAGCGCCGCGGCCCCGCCGACGGTGGCGAGCGTCGCGGCGGAGGTGCCGCCGAACCGCTCGACGACCATCGCCAGCGGCGGGCCCAGCAGCGCACCGAGCGCGAGGGTGAGCGCGATCGGGCCGGCCGGCTGCGGTTCCTCGGCACCGATCGCCGACAGGCCCGGCCGCAGCGCGGCGAGCGCGACGGCGCCGGCCGCGGCGACCGCGAGGAGCGCCAGCAGGGGCACGGCCAGGCGCGCGGCCGCCGTGCCGCCGTCCGCGCTGCCCGGCTCTGCGGGCGCCGTGCCGGCAGCGGCGGGCACCGGGGAGGAGGCGACGAGCACGACCGCGAGCAGCTGGAGGACCACCCCGAGCATGAGCGCCGTGCTGAGACCGCCGGAGGGCAGCAGCGCGGCTGCCGCGACGATCGCGACCCCCGCGGCCGCGGCGAGCAGCGTCGGGGCAGGACGCACGCGCGGCGCGAGCGCGGGGTCGTCGCCGACGGCGAGCCGCATGCCCGCGATCTGGGCGCCGGCCGCGAGCCCGAGCACCGCGGCGATGGGCAGCTGGGGCGGCTGGCCGAGCACCACGAGCGCCGCGGCGATCCCGACGCTCGCGGACACCAGTGCCGAGGAGACCAGCAGGATGGTGCGCGCGCCCATGCGCGCCGGCGCCAGCAGGCCGACGGCGCCGGCAGCGGTCGCCGCGGCCGTGCCGAGGGCGAGCGCCACCGCGCCGCCGTCGCGCGAGACCGCATCCGTCGCCAGCGCCGCGGCCGCCAGCCCGAGCACCACCCAGGCGAGCGCGTGCGCCGCACTGAACCTGGAGCGCCGGGCCACGATGCTCAGGGCTCGCGGCGGTCGTCGGGCTCGCCGGGGCTGGCGCCGTCCGGGCGGCCGGGGCGGGCGGCACCGCCCCGCTCGTCGAGCGGCTCGAACGCCGCCTCGACGGTCGGCGCCGCATCCTCCACCGGCTCGCCCTCGATCGTCGCCTCGGGCTCCTCGACATCGGTCTGCTCGGCGACGAGCGTGGTGCTGCGCTTCGCGAGCGAGCGGTCGATGATCACCGCCACCAGGCCGCCGAGGCCGGCGCCCACCACGAAGCCGCCGACCACCACGAGACCGATGACCGCGGTCGTGTCGACGACGCGACCCATCTCGTCGACGGGTGTGGGCATGACCATCGCCGTGACCCACGCTGCGACGGCACCGAGCACCGCGCCGATCGCCATGAACGTGCCGTAGCGCGGCGAGCGGCGCACCCGCACCTCGACGTCGTGGCGGCGCGCGCGGCTGGCGCGGTCGCCGTCGGGTGCGGCGGCGGAATCGGGCGTCTCGTGCATCCCCCGATCATCCCATCCCACCGGAGCGCGCGGGCGGGGCGCACCGCATCCGCGCCACTACTGTCGACCGTGGAGCCTGTGGCCCCTGACGTCCCGCCCACTGCTGCACAACGAGGTGAACCATGTCGAAGCGTCCTGCCGGAACCCCGTCCTCCGGCGCCCCGCTCGCTCGCGCGATGCGACCCATCAACACCGTCGTCGAGCGATGGATCCCCTCGGCGCTCGTCTTCGCGATCGTGCTCACGGCGATCGTCGCGCTGCTGGCGCTGACGGTCACGCAGACGAACCCCGTCGAGGTGGTGTCGGCCTGGGGCGACGGCCTCGCGGGCCTGCTCGCCTTCATGACGCAGATGGCGCTGATCCTGCTGCTGGGGCACATGCTGGCCAACACCCGGCCGGTGCGCAGGCTGCTGACCGCGCTCTCCGCGCTCCCCCAGACGCCGCTGCAGGCCTACCTGTTCGTGTTCGTGATCGCCGCGGTCGCGTCGCTCATCACCTGGGGCCTCGGACTCGTGGTCGGCGGGCTGCTGGCGCGCGAGGTCGCGGCATCCGGCAAGGAGCGCGGGCTCACGCTGCACTTCCCGATGCTCGTCGCCGCGGGCTTCTCCGGCTTCGTCGTGTGGCACATGGGCTACTCGGGATCCGGCCCGCTCACCGCGGCCACGCCCGACTCCTTCATCGCCGAGCACCTCGGCGGCGAGGTCATCCCGATCACCGCGACGACCTTCGCGCTGCCCAACATGATCGGCGCGGTCGCCACGATCGTCGTCGTCGCGGTCGCGCTCTCGCTGGTCGCGCCGCGCGGCAGCGACACGATCGTCGAGCTGCAGCACGACCTGCGCGAGCAGCGCGCGGAGCAGGAGGAGGAGGTCGTCACGCCGGCCGACCGCATCGACGGCAGCCGCATCGTCACGCTGCTCGTCGGCGCAGCGCTCGTCTGCTACCTCGTCGTGCACTTCGTGCAGGGCGGCACGCTCACGCTCGACATCGTCAACTGGTCGTTCCTGGCGCTCATCTTCCTGCTGGTGAAGAACCCCTTCGAGATCATCAGGCTCACGAAGGAGGCCGCCTCGAACGTGGGCGAGATCCTGCTGCAGTTCCCGCTCTACGCCGGCATCCTCGGCATCATGACGGGCTCGGGCCTGATCCAGGTCTTCTCCGACTGGTTCGTCTCGGTCTCCACGCCGACGACCTTCGGCATCCTCGCCCTGCTGTCGGCAGGCCTCGTGAACTTCTTCGTGCCCTCCGGCGGCGGCCAGTTCGCGGTGCAGGCGCCGATCCTGCTCGACGCCGCGGAGCGCCTCGGCGTCGACCCCGCCATCCCGATCATGGCGGTGGCCTACGGCGACCAGTGGACGAACATGATCCAGCCCTTCTGGGCCCTGCCGCTGCTGGCGATCGCGGGACTGAAGATGCGCGACATCCTCGGCTACACCACCATCACGCTGCTCGCGTCGGGCGCGGTGTTCGCGGCCATCCTGCTGCTCTGGTCGCTCTGAGCGGAGCGCTCGCGCAGCCCCGCGGCGGCCGGGTGATGCGAGCGGCCCGTGCATGGCGCCCGGGCCGCTCGTCGGTCGCAGCGGATGCGGGGGTGCGGCAGCGGGCGCTGCCGCGGATCCGTCAGCGGTGGCGGAAGAGCGAGTTGGTGCTCAGCGAGGTCTTCGACAGCGACGCGCTCGTCAGCGAGGACCGCACGAGCGACGAGCCCCGGCGGCGGATGCGCTCGGTGTCGGCCGCGTCGAGCTGGCCGACGAGCGCCTCGGTCGCGGCGTCGAAGTGCATCGGCAGCCCCTCGGCGGCGCGCTGCGCCGCGGCCTTGGCGACGCGACGCGCCTGATCGGCGGCGCGCTTCGCCTCCTGCTGCGGCTGCTGCGTCGCCTGCTGCGTGCGGCTGTCGACGCGCTGGCGGAGCTGCTCGATGCGCTGCAGGCGGTCGCCGCCGGGCAGCTGCTGGGTGTGCTGCGGCTGCGGGGCGCGACCCTGCTGCGCATCCTGCCCGCTCTGCATGCGCTGGCCCTGGCCCTGCTGCTGGCCCTGGCCGAGGTAGGGCTGCCCGATCTGCTGCCCCTGGCCGAGGTAGGGCTGGCCCGCCTGCTGCCCCTGGCCCTGCCGCGGCGCCTGGCGCTGCGCCTGCGAGGCCTGCTGACCGCCCTGCCGGGTGCGCTCCTGCTCGACCGCAGCGGCAGCCGCCTCGATGCGCTCGCGCCACGACTGCGGCACCTTGTTGACGAGGTGCTCCGCCTGCGAGGAGGCGCTGCCGGCGCGCTGCGCTGCCTCGCGCTGCACCTGCTGCACACCGGAGCGGGCCTGAGCCGACGCCCGGCCCGCGGCGCCGCGCAGCTGCTGCCGCAGCGCCCCGAAGCCGCCGCGCATCAGCAGGAAGCCGATGAACGTGCAGGCGAAGGCCACCAGCAGCGGCACGAGCGCAGTCTCGAGCGCCCCCTCGACACCGACGACGATCGCCGACTGCGCGACCCACGGCAGCCACTGCAGCAGGGACGGCACGCCGTTCAGTAGCAGGATGATGCCGATCACGAACATCACCAGCGGGCCGATCCAGCCCTGCGGTCTCACCACCTGCGCCATGTGCTCAGTATGGCGCGCTCACCCTGGACCGCCTAGGCAGACAGGCGCACGAGCGGCAACCACGCCGAGACGTCGGCGCGCACGCCGGAGGCGTGCACGGCTCCGCGACCCATCGCCGCCGCCCACCCCTCGCGCCCGGTCGCGAGCGCGAGCCAGGTCGCGACGTCGGTCTCGATCACGTTCGGTGGGGTGCCGCGGGTGTGACCCGGCCCCTCCACCGCCTGCACGGCCCCGAAGGGCGGCACCCGCACCTCGACGCTCTTGCCGGGCGCCCGCTCGGCGAGGCACTGCAGCGTGTAGCGCACCGCGAGCGCCGTCTGCGGCCGCGAAGCTCCGGGCGCCAGCGCGGCGCGCACGGCATCCATGCCGTCGATGTCGGGGATGCGCTTGGCCACGATCAGAGGCTAGTGCTGGCCGCCGACGCGCCGTGCGCCTCCCGCACGCCAGGTCGCGATCGGTCGCCCCGCGGCGCGCCCACGCCCCGACCAGCGCCTTCACCGGCGATGCATCGGGCCCGCTGGCCCCGACACCGGCGCATCGTTCGTAGAATGGGCGGGTGCGGATCCTGGTTCTCGGCAGCGGCGCGCGCGAGCACGCCATCATCGCGGCGCTCGTGGCGGAAGGCGGCCACGACATCACGGCCGCTCCCGGCAACGCCGGCATCCAGCGCGACGTGGAGGTGGTGCGCCTCGACATCAAGTCGCCGGAGCTCGTCACCGAGCTCGCGACCGAGGGAGGCTACGACCTCGTCGTGATCGGCCCCGAGGCGCCGCTCGTCGCCGGAGTGGCGGATGCGCTGCAGCGCGCCGGCGTGCCCGTCTTCGGGCCGACCCAGGCGGCCGCCCGCATCGAGGGCTCCAAGTCGTTCGCGAAGGACGTGATGGCGCGCGCGGGCGTGCCGACCGGCATCGACACCACCGCGACGACGCTCGACGAGGTGCGGGCCGCGCTGGATGCATCCACGCCCCCGTACGTGCTGAAGGCCGACGGTCTCGCCGCGGGCAAGGGCGTCATCGTCACCGAGGATCGCGAGGCCGCCGAGGCGCACGCCGAGCAGTTCCTGCCCGACGGCCCGATCCTCGTCGAGGAGTTCCTGGCGGGGCCAGAGGTCAGCCTCTTCGTCATCACCGACGGCACCGACGTCATGCCCCTCGCGCCCGCGCAGGACTACAAGCGGCTCGGCGACGGCGACTCGGGCCCGAACACCGGCGGCATGGGTGCCTACTCCCCGCTGCCCTGGCTCGCCGAGCGCTTCGGGAGCGAGCAGGCCTTCGTCGACGAGGTGATCGACCAGGTCGCGCTGCCCACGATCCGCGCGATGGCCGATGCGGGCACGCCCTTCGCCGGGCTGCTCTACTGCGGCCTCATCGTCACGCAGTCGGGCGTCAAGGTCATCGAGTTCAACGCGCGCTTCGGCGACCCGGAGACGCAGGTCGTGCTGCCGCGCATCGAGTCGGGCTTCGCGGATGCGCTGCTCGCCGCCGCGCAGGGCACGCTCGGCTCCGCCGCGCCACTGGTGTGGCGCGACTCGGCCGCGGTGACGGTCGTGCTCGCCAGCGAGGGCTACCCGGGGGATCCAGTGACCGGCCGAGCCATCACCGGCGTCGAGGCCGCAGAGGCGCTCGAGGGCGTGCGCGTGCTGCACGCGGCGACCGGCGAGGGCGAGCAGGGCCTGACCGCGACGGGCGGCCGGGTGCTGAACGTCGTCGGCACGGGCGCGACGCTCGCGGAGGCGCGCGAGCGGGCGTACGCCGCGCTCTCGCACATCGAGCTGCAGGGTGCGCAGGCTCGCACCGACATCGCGGCCGACGCATGACCGACAGCGCCGCTGCGCTCGCCGGCTGGAGCCTCGCCTACAGCGGCAAGGTGCGCGACCTCTACGTGGCCGAGGGCGCATCGCTCGAGTCGGCACCCGAGATGCTGATGGTCGCCTCCGACCGCGTCTCGGCCTTCGACCAGGTGCTCTCCCCGGCGATCCCCGGCAAGGGCCGGCTGCTGACGACGCTGACGCTGTGGTGGTCGGAGCGGTTGGACCTGCCGTCGCAGCTGGCGCAGGGCGCCGCGGAGCGCACCCCGGCTGCGGTGCGCGAGCGCGCGATGCTCGTGCGCACGCTCGACATGCTGCCGATCGAGTGCGTCGTGCGCGGGCGCGTGACCGGCTCGGGCCTGCAGGAGTACCGGCAGGTCGGCGCGATCTCCGGTGTGGCGCTGCCGTCCGGGCTGGGTGACGGCGCGGAGCTGCCCGAGCCGATCTACACCCCCGCGTGGAAGGCGCCGCAGGGGCAGCACGACGAGAACGTCTCCTTCGAGCGCACCGTCGAGCTCGTCGGGCGCGAGGACGCCGAGGCGATCCGCGACCTGAGCCTGTCGGTCTTCGCGCGCGCGTCGGCGATCGCCGCGGAGGCCGGGCTCGTGCTCGCGGACACGAAGTTCGAGTTCGGCCGCGACCGGGTCACGGGCGAGCTGCTGCTGGCGGATGAGGTGCTCACCTCGGACTCATCGCGGTACTGGGACGCCGAGGCGCTCGCGCAGGGCCGGGTCGAGTCGTTCGACAAGCAGATCGTGCGCGACTGGCTCGCGGCGAGCTGGGATGGCTCGGGCGATGCCCCGACGCTGCCGCCGGAGATCGTGGAGCGCACGGCGGCGCGGTATCGCGAGCTGATCGAGCGGCTGACGGGCGAGCCGGCGTAGCGCGCATCCGGCACGGCGGGCCTCCGACGCGATCGAGCGTCAGACCTCCGGGGCGTTCCAGGTGTCGCAGGCGCCCACGCCGCCGTTGAACCCGTTCGTGAGCCAGGTCATGCGCTGCTCGGCCGAGCCGTGGGTCCAGCTCTCGGGATTGACCCCGCCGCCGCCCATCTCCTGCAGCCGGTCGTCGCCGATGGTCTGCGCGGCATCCATCGCCTGCGCCATCTCCTCCTGCGTCGGCTCGAGCAGGACGGGGTCGCCGCCGTCGTCGTCGAGGGTCTGCGAGGCCGCCGCGATCCACGCGCCGGCGTAGCAGTCGGCTTGCAGCTCGCTGCGCACACCGGTCGACTGGGGGCCGCTGTCGCCCTGCTGCACGCGACCGAGCTGCCCGGTCACCTGCTGGATGTGGTGCCCCCACTCGTGCGCCAGCACGTAGAGCTCGGCGAGCGAGCCGCCCTGCGCACCGAACTGGTCGCGCATCTGCTGGAAGAAGGTGGTGTCGATGTAGATGCGCTGGTCCGGCGGGCAGTAGAAGGGGCCGACGGCGCTCGTCGCGCCGCCGCATCCGGTCTGCACCTGCCGGTCGAAGAGCTGCACCGTGGGATCGGCGTAGTCGATGCCGTTCGCCTCCATCGTCGCCGTCCAGAAGGCGGACATCGAGTCGGCGCCGCCCTCCATGCGACAGGTGACGTTCGCGGGGTCGTTCGCGTCCTCGCCCGTGCAGCCGGTCACCTCCTCGGTGCCCTGCTGCTGCGTCTGCGGGCTGATGGGGTCGCTCGGCGCGAGGCCGGTGAGGTCGACCCCGAACACCATGGAGATGATGACGAGGATGACGGTGACGATGCCGCCGCCGCCGACGGCGATCGCACCGCCACTCGGGCCGCGGCCACCGCCGCCCCTGCTCACCGTCGTGGTGTCGAAGTTCGCGTCGCCCCTGAAGGTCATGGGTGAACACTAGCCCGCTCGCCTCGACTCGTCGGCAGCCCTCCCCGCCGCTCCCGGGCATCCGCGGGCCCGCCGTCGTCCGTAGACTGGTGGTGCACCCCCGCCATCCCCAACCTCCAGGGAGCGACCCATGGCCCTCATCGTCGTCGACGTCATGCCCAAGGCCGAGATCCTCGACCCGCAGGGCAAGGCCGTGACCCGCGCGCTCGCGCGCCTCGGCCACGAGGCCGTCGGCGACGTGCGCGTCGGCAAGCGGTTCGAGCTGCGCGTCGAGGGCGAGGTGACGGAGGCGCTGCTGGAGCAGGTGCGCCAGGTCGCCTCCGAGGTGCTCGCCAACACGGTCATCGAGGATGTCGTCGGCGTGAGCGTGGTCGAGGAGGCCGGCGAGTGAGGGTCGGCGTCGTCACCTTCCCGGGCACGCTCGACGACCGGGATGCGCAGCGTGCCGTGCGCCTCGCCGGCCACGAGCCGGTGGCGCTCTGGCACGGCGAGCACGACCTGCATGGCGTCGACGCGCTCGTGCTGCCGGGCGGCTTCTCCTACGGCGACTACCTGCGCTGCGGTGCGATCGCCGCGCTCTCGCCGATCATGACCGAGGTCGTCGACGCGGCGAACCGGGGCATGCCGGTGCTCGGCATCTGCAACGGCTTCCAGATGCTCGCCGAGGCGCACCTGCTGCCCGGCGGCCTGGTGCGCAACGCCACCGGCGTCTTCGTGCGCCGCGACCAGCGGCTGCGGGTCGAGCGCACCTCGACGGCGTGGACGAACCGCTTCGAGGACGGTCAGGAGATCGTCATCCCGCTGAAGAACGGCGAGGGCCGCTTCGTGGCGACGCCCGAGGAGGTCCGGCGCATCGAGGGCGAGGGCCTCGTCGCCTTCCGCTACCTCGGCGACGACCCCAACGGGTCGATCGACGCCATCGCCGGGCTCTCGAACGCCAAGGGCAACGTCGTCGGCCTGATGCCGCACCCCGAGCACGCGGTCGAGCTGGGCTTCGGCCCGACGACGACGCGCATGAAGGCCGGGCTCGACGGGCTGGAGATCTTCCGGTCGGCGCTGGAGTCCGTCGCCGCGTGATGCGGTCTGCTGCGGCCGGATCGCACGAGCCAGGGCTATGTAGACTGACTACATGACGAACGCTGCTGCGCGCATCTCCGGCCTCACCCCCGAGCGGCTGTACCGGGCGCTGGCGATCGCGGAGGCCGTCACCTGGACGCTGCTGATCGTCGCGATGGTGGCGCGGTACGGCTTCTCGTTCGATCCGCTGGTGCCGATCGCCGGGCCGATCCACGGCTTCGTGTTCCTCTCCTACGCCGCGATGCAGCTCGTGGTCGGCCAGAACCAGCGCTGGCGCATCGGCACGGTGCTGGTCGGCATCCTCACCGCGGTCATCCCCTACGCCACCATCCCGTGGGAGCGCGGCCTCGCCCGGCGCGGGCTGCTCGAGGGCGCCTGGCGCACGGAGGCGAGCGACGACCCGCGCGACGCGCGCTGGATCGACCGGGCGTTCCGATGGGGGATCACCCACGCGGTGCTCGCCGCGATCATCGTCGTGGCGCTCGTGGCGATCGCCTTCGTGGTGCTGCTGAACGCCGGGCCGCCCACCGAGTGGTTCGACTGAGCAGCGACCGACCTCGTGAGGCAGTGACGGGGAGGGGCGATTCGCCCCTCCCCGTCACTGCGTCAGCGGCTCAGCCTGTCAGCGGAGCAGCCAGCCGAGCAGCCAGTGGAAGACGGCCACGACGGCCTTGACCACGCTGCTGCCGGCGTTGCCGTGGTGGTGCTGGTCGACATCCACCGTCACCGTCGCGGTGTCGGTGACGTCGCCCGAGCCGACGACGTACTGGATCGACGTCTCGCCCTTCTGGCGCGAGTGCGCGTCGAAGTGGATGCGGCCGTCGACGACCGTCCAGGTGCCGGCGCGCGTCGTCAGCCGCTCGACGAGCTCGCCGCCCTCGCCGACGATGCGCAGCGTGCTCGCGTCGAGCTCGCCGCCCTCGACGCGGTCGTTCGCGAGCACGTCGATCGTCACCTCGCCCTTCCGCGGGATCTCGACCGCGTCGTCCTGGGCGTCGACCGCGACCTCGACGGCACGCGTCACGTTCGCCGCGACCACCGCTGCGCCGTCGAAGCCGACGTTGTTCTCGAACCGGTAGTAGACCGAGGCCATGCCCTCGAAGCCCGCCGCGGGGGTGAACTCCACCTGCTGGTCGACGACGCGCCACGTGCCCTCGGCGGTCGTGCGCTCGGCCACCGGCCGCCCGTCGTGGTCCGAGATCGCGAGCGTCGACGGCACGATGACCGAGTTCCCCTCGGTGCTGTCGTTCGCGAGCACGTCGATGCGCACACTCGGCGACTGGCTGCTGAACTCGTGATCGATGAGCTCGCCGCGCGAGAGCACGCGCGGCGTCTGCACGCGGATCGAGGCGGTCGAGGTCGCCGCGGCGCCCTCGGTCGTCGCCACCGAGTACGTCACCAGGTCGGTGCCGTACGCGCCCTCCTCCGGCGCGAAGGCCAGCTGGCCGTCGACGACGCTCCACGTGCCGCGCTCGGACGCGAGCTCCGTGACGAGCGCGCCGGAGGCATCCACGAGTCGCAGCGATGCCGCGTCGAGCTCGGTGCCGGATGCGGCCACGTCGTTCGCGAGCACGTCGACCGTCGTGTCGGTGAAGTAGGGCGTCTCTGCCGCGTCGGCCGTCAGCGTCGGCGCGACGGCGGGCGCCTCGACCGTGACCGTGATGGTCGCGGTGTCGCTGGCGTAGCGGGAGTTGATGGAGAGGTAGTCGACCGTCGCGGTGCCGGTGAAGCCGGCTGCGGGCGTGAAGACGGCGCGGCCCTCGGCATCGCGCGTCCAGACGCCGACCCCGGGCTGCTCGACCGTGGCGACGCGGATGCCGGGCGTCACGGTGAAGCCCCAGGTGTCGAAGGTGGTGCCCGCGGGCGTCGCGTCGTTCGCGAGCACGTCGATCGCCACCGCGGCGCCGGGCTCGGTGGTCGCGGCGTCGTCGACCGCGTCGGGCGTGGGCGAGACGACGAGGTTGAGCGCGGTGGCTCGGGTCGACTGCCGCACCGAGTCCTGCACGACGTAGCGGATCGGGCCGTTGCCCCAGGAGCCGGCTGTCGGCTGGAACGAGATCTGCCCGTCGACGACCGCGAAGGTGCCCATCTCGTTGACGACCTCGGTCTGCGGCGAGCCCGCGGCGTCGAGGATGCGCAGCGTCCCGGGCTGCAGCGGGAACCGCTCGCCGGTGGTGCGGGAGGAGCCGGAGAGGTCGTTGGCGAGCACGTCGACCGTGATGGGCTGGTCGAGCGCGACCGTGGCGAAGTCTTGGAACGCGAGCGGTGCGTTGATGGTGCTGACCTGCACGCGCAGCGTCGCGGTCGCGGTGTCGCCGTCGGGGTCGGTGATGCGGTAGCTGATCGTGCGGGGGCCCGCGCGGCCGTCCGGCGGCGTGTGCGTGACGACGGCGCCGTCGGTCGACCACGAGCCGGAGAGGTCGTCGAACGCGCTCGTCGGGCGGCCGTTGGCGTCGAGCAGCTCGACGACCGTGCCGGCGGGAGCGGTGTCGTTGGCGAGCACGTCGACCGTGATCGAGTGGTTGGCGTCGACGGTCGCCGTGTCGTCGACGGCGGCCGTCGACTCGGCGGCGCTCGCCGGCAGTGCCGTGGCGACGGACAGCGTCGCGGCGAGCGCGACGGCGGTGACGCCCGCCGGGATGGCGCGGGCAGGTCGGAAGGTCATGGTCTCTCCTGAGGTGGTGCTCGGGGACGGCGCGGGCGCAGAGCCGCGCCCTCTGCCACCGAACCGCGCAGCGGTGAACGGGGCGTGAACCCGACGTGTCGGTCGCCTGCCCGTGTGCTGGCGGTCCGAGGCGCCCTGCCCGGGTGACCGGCGCATCCGCCGCCTCGGTAGGATCGAGGGCATCGAGCAGAGCTCTGAGGAGAGTCGTGACCGCAACCCCCACGCCCCGCGACACCGTCGAGGTCGCCGCCGCCAGCCCGGAGCGGGAGCAGCCCTACGCCGCGCTCGGGCTGAAGACCGACGAGTACGAGCGGATCCGCGAGATCCTCGGCCGTCGGCCCACGAGCGCCGAGCTCGCGATGTACTCGGTGATGTGGAGCGAGCACTGCTCCTACAAGTCCTCGAAGCGGCACCTGCGACGGTTCGGCGAGAAGGTCACGCCCGAGATGCAGGAGCGCCTCATGGTGGGCATGGGCCAGAACGCGGGCGTCATCGACGCCGGCGAGGGCTGGGCCGTGACCTTCAAGATCGAGTCGCACAACCACCCCTCCTTCGTCGAGCCCTTCCAGGGCGCCGCCACCGGCGTCGGCGGCATCGTGCGCGACATCATCTCGATGGGCGCGCGCCCGGTCGCGGTGATGGATGCGCTGCGCTTCGGCGACATCGACCACCCCGACACCGCGCGGGTCGTGCACGGCGTCGTGGGCGGCATCTCGTTCTACGGCAACTGCCTCGGCCTGCCGAACATCGGCGGCGAGACCGTCTTCGACGCGGTCTACCAGGGCAACCCGCTCGTCAACGCGCTGGCCGTGGGCGTGCTGCGCCACGAGGACCTGCACCTCGCCAACGCCACGGGCGTCGGCAACAAGGTCGTGCTCTTCGGCGCCCGAACGGGCGGCGACGGCATCGGCGGCGCGTCGATCCTCGCCTCCGAGTCGTTCGACGACGAGGGCCCCGCCAAGCGGCCGGCCGTGCAGGTGGGCGACCCCTTCGCCGAGAAGGTGCTCATCGAGTGCTGCCTCGAGCTCTACGCCGCCGGCGTCGTCGAGGGCATCCAGGATCTCGGCGCTGCCGGCATCTCGTGCGCGACGAGCGAGCTGGCCGCGAACGGCGACTCGGGCATGCAGGTCGAGCTCGACCACGTGCTGCTGCGCGACCCGACGCTCACGGCGGAGGAGATCCTCATGTCGGAGTCGCAGGAGCGCATGATGGCCGTCGTGACGCCCGCGAAGCTCGACGAGTTCCTCGCCATCACCGAGAAGTGGGATGTCGAGACGAGCGTGCTCGGCGAGGTCACCGGCGACGGCCGGCTCGTGATCACGCACTCGGGCGAGACGATCGTCGACGTCGACCCGAAGACGGTCGCGATCGACTCCCCCGTCTACGACCGCCCGCTCGAGCGCCCCATGTGGCAGGACGCGCTGCAGGCCGACACGGCCACCGCGCTCCCCCGCGTCACCGGCGCCGCGCTCGGCGACCAGCTGCGCGCGCTCGTCGGCAGCCCCAACCTGGCCGACGCATCCTGGATCACCGAGCAGTACGACGACTACGTGCTCGGCAACACGGCGCTCTCGATGCCCGATGACGCGGGCATGGTGCGCATCGACGAGGAGTCGGGGCTCGGCTTCGCCGTCTCGGTCGACGCGAACGGCCGCTACTGCCAGCTCGACCCGCGCGAGGGCGCGAAGGCGGCGCTCGCCGAGTCGTACCGCAACGTCGCCGTCTCGGGCGCGACGCCGGTGGGCGTGAGCGACTGCCTCAACTTCGGCAACCCCGAGATCCCCGCCGTGATGTGGCAGTTCTCCGAGGCCGTGGACGGCATCGCCGACGGCTGCGCAGAGCTCGGCATCCCCGTCACCGGCGGCAACGTCTCGTTCTACAACCAGACCGGCGAGACGCAGATCCACCCGACGCCCGTCGTCGGCGTGCTCGGCATCATCGACGACGTCGACCGCCGACTGCCCTCCGGCTGGCAGGACGACGGCCAGGCGCTGTTCCTGCTGGGCACCACGCGCGACGAGCTGGACGGCTCGGCGTGGGCAGGCGCCATCCACGACCACCTCGGCGGCCGCCCGCCGCTCGTCGACCTCGCAGCCGAGAAGCGGCTCGGCGGCCTCATGCAGGGCATCGCCTTCGAGGGGCTCGCCACCGCGGCGCACGACCTCTCCGAGGGCGGTCTCGCGATGGCCGTCGTGGAGGGTTCGCTGCGCTTCGGCATCGGCGCGCGCCTGTGGCTCTCGGGCCTGATGGAGCGCGACGGCATCGACGAGACGGCGGCGCTGTTCTCCGAGTCCGGGGCGCGCGCGCTCGTCGCGGTCGCCCGTGAGGACGAGGTGAAGTTCACCGGCATGTGCGAGGCGCGCGGCGTGCCCGTGCTGCGCATCGGCGTCACCGACGCGACGAGCGGCACCATCGAGGTGCAGGACGTCACGACGCTGGCGCTCGACGAGCTGCGCGCCACGAACCGTGCGACCCTCCGCTCGCGCTTCGCCTGACCCCGCCCCTGCGTCGACGCGCTCGACGCTCAACCGGCCTCACGGTCGCCCGACCGCCCACGCGGCTCGGCTGACCGAGGGGCCGGTTGAGAACGGGCGGCGCGAGCCTATGCTGCAGGCATGGATGTCCCTGCGATCAATCTCTGGGCCGTGCTGCTCGCGACCTTCGCCGCGATGGTGATCGGCTTCGTCTACTACCACCCGAAGGTGCTCGGCGCCTCGTGGATGCGCGCCATCGGCCACACGACCGAGTCGGTCGCCCGCGGCCCGAAGCCCTGGGTCTACCCGCTGATCGTCGTCTGCGCGTTCGTCACCGCGTGGGTGCTGGCGGGTGCCGCGTGGCTCTCGCACGAGTTCTACGGCGGCAGCTTCCTGCTCAACGCGCTCATCACGGCCTGGATCCTCTTCGTCGGCTTCACGCTCTCGCGCGTGGTCGTGCACGACGCGTTCGACCCGCGCGGGTTCCGCGTCACCCCGCACACCGGTCTCAACGAGCTGCTCATCATCACCGCGATGGCGCTCATCATCGGCGTCTGGCCGCCCGCGTGAGCGACCTGGTGCTGACGCTCGAGCGGCACGTCGATGCGTCGACGGATGCGGTGTGGCGCGTGCTCACGGATGTCGAGGGCAGCGCGGCGGTGCTGTCGGGGGTCACGCGCATCGAGCGGCTCGCGGGCGTCGGCTACGCGATCGGCGCCCGCTGGCGCGAGACCCGCAGGGCGATGGGCCGGGAGGCGACGGAGGAGATGGAGGTCGTCGGCATCGACGAGGGTCGGTCGACGATGATCGCCGCCGAAGCGCACGGCATGCGCTATCGCACCGAGTTCACGCTCGAGCCCGACGGCGACGGCACGCTGCTGCGCATGCGCTTCAGCGGCGACCTCGTCTCGCCCTCGTGGCTGCAGCGGGCGGTGGCGAAGCTGACCGCGGGCATCGGCATGCGGATGACGCGCACGATGATGCAGCAGGATCTCGACGACATTGCCGCGGCCGCCGAGCGCGCCTGAGCGCGCGCATCCGCCCACCGACGCTCGTAGAGTTGAGGGCGTGACCGACGAGCAGCCTGCAGCCCCCGGCTGGCGCGACGATCCGGACGGCAGGCGCCGCTGGTGGGATGGGCAGCGCTGGGGTGCGTACGCACCCTGGGACGCGCCGGACGACGGTTCGACGCCCGAGTCGCGCGCCTCGCTCGCGCGACTCGATCCCTCGCTGACGTTCGACCCGACCGCGACGGGTCGGGCGCAGCGCGCCGCGCACGGCGACGAGCGGGATGCGCCCCTGCAGGTGTCGCGCGCGTTCCTCGGCAACGGCCCCGGCGAGCCGCTCGACGCGGCCACGCCCGCACCGCGCGGTGCCGCGCCGTCGAGGCGCCTGCGCATCGCCTACGCGCTGCTGCTGACGCTCGGGCTGCTCGGCGGCCACCGGTTCTTCCTCGGCCGCGTCCGATCCGCGACGGCGCAGATGCTGCTGTCGTTCGCGGCCGCCGGGACGGTCGTGGTGGTGCAGGGCAGCGACGAGCCGCTGCTGCTCGCGCTCGTCGTGCCGGCCGCCGCGCTGATCTGGTGGATCGCCGACCTCTTCCGCACCGCGGGCATGGCGCGCGAGGCTGAGCGCCGCGACCCCGGTCAGCGCTGACCAGCGCTGACCGCAGCCGCTACTCGGCGCCGGCGATCCGCTCGTGGTGGTGGATCACCTCGGCGATCACGAAGGTGATGAACTTCTCGGCGAACTCGGGATCGAGCTCCGCATCCTCGGCGAGGCGCCGCAGCCGCGCGATCTGCCGCTGCTCGCGGCCCGGGTCGCTCGGCGGCATGCCGTGCTCGGCCTTCAGCTCGCCCACCGACTGCGTGAGCTTGAAGCGCTCGGCGAGCGTGTGGATCAGGATCGCGTCGACGTTGTCGATGGAGCGCCGGTAGCGCTGCAGCTGCTCCTCGGGCGTGCTCATGGACCCAGCCTAATTCTCGCCGGATGCTGCCCGCGCCCGCGCATCCAGCCGGGCCACGAGGCCGGCGCGCACGTCGGGCCACTCGGCCGCGAGGATCGAGGAGACGACGGTGTCGCGCAGCACCCCGCGGTGCAGCACGTGGCTGCGGAGGATCCCGTCCTGGTGCGCGCCCAGCCGCTCGATCGCCGCGCGCGACTGCTCGTTGCGGGCGTGCGTGCGCAGCTCGACCGCGACGCATCCGAGCCTGTCGAAGGCGCGCTCCAGCAGCAGCAGCTTCATGGCGGCGTTGACCCCCGTGCCCTGGTGCGCGATCGCGATCCACGTCGAGCCGATCTCGAGCCGCGGGGTCGCCGCGTCGATGTGCATGTAGGTCGTCATGCCGACCGCGCGACCGCCGACGACGACCGCCCACGGCACCATCGAGGCGGCAGCGTGCAGCCCGCGGCGCCGATCGATCTCGGCGCGCATCGCCGCGACCTCGGGGGGCGGCACGGTGGTGAATCGAGCGCGCTGCCAGAGCTCGCCCTCGGCGGCCGCCTGCACGAGGGCATCGGCGTGCGCGTGCCCGAGCGGCTCGAGGGTGACGAGCGGATGCGCGAGCACGGGCACGTCGAGGATCTCGGGTCGGTCGCTGCTCACCACGGCACCCATCCTGCCCGCCGCGGCCGGCAGCGCTGCGCGCGCACCGCTCGACGACACCGCCCGCGATACGCTCGACAGGTTGTCTGACACCCCCGAGGAGCCACCGCGATGACGCCGCTGCACCCCCACCTCGAGCCCGTCTTCGACGACGTGCTGCGGCGCAACCCCGGCGACGCGGAGTTCCACCAGGCCGTCCGCGAGGTCTTCGAGAGCCTGGGGCCGGTCGTCGCGAAGCGGCCCGACTACGTCGACGCGCAGATCCTGCACCGCATCGTCGAGCCCGAGCGGCAGATCATCTTCCGGGTGCCGTGGGTCGACGACAGCGGCGTCGTGCGGATCAACCGCGGGTTCCGGGTGCAGTTCAACTCGGCGCTCGGCCCCTACAAGGGCGGCCTGCGGTTCCACCCGAGCGTCTCCCTCGGCATCATCGCGTTCCTCGGCTTCGAGCAGGTCTTCAAGAACTCCCTCACCGGCCTGCCCCTCGGCGGCGGCAAGGGCGGCAGCGACTTCGACCCCAAGGGGCGCTCGGATGCCGAGGTCATGCGCTTCTGCCAGTCGTTCATGACCGAGCTCTCGAGCCACATCGGCCAGTTCACCGACGTGCCCGCCGGTGACATCGGCGTGGGCGCGCGCGAGCTCGGCTACATGTTCGGGCAGTACAAGCGGCTGACGAACGCCTACGAGTCGGGTGCGCTGACCGGCAAGGGGCTCACCTGGGGCGGCTCGCAGGTGCGCAAGGAGGCGACCGGCTACGGCACGATCTACTTCCTCGATCAGGTGCTGCACTCGAGGGGCGAGAGCCTCGAGGGCAAGCGGGTCGTCGTGTCGGGCTCCGGCAACGTGGCGATCTACGCGATCGAGAAGGTGCAGCAGCTCGGCGGAACGGTGGTCGCCGCCAGCGACTCCGGCGGCTTCGTCGTCGACGATCGCGGCATCGACCTCGAGCTGCTCAAGGAGGTCAAGGAGGTGCGTCGCGGCCGCATCTCGGAGTACGTCGACGCGCGCCCGCACGCCTCCTTCTCCTCGAAGGGCAGCGTCTGGTCCGTGCCGTGCGACATCGCCGTGCCCTGCGCGACGCAGAACGAGCTCGACGAGCAGGATGCGGTGACGCTCGTCGAGCACGGCGTGACCGTCGTCGGCGAGGGCGCGAACATGCCCGCGACGCAGGCAGCAGCGCGCGTCTTCGCGAGCGCGGGCGTGGCCTTCGTGCCCGGCAAGGCCGCCAACGCCGGCGGCGTCGCCACGAGCGCGCTCGAGATGCAGCAGAACGCCTCGCGCGACAGCTGGTCGTTCGAGCACACGGATGCGCGACTGCACGAGATCATGCAGGGCATCCACGACCGCTGCGCCGAGACGGCGGAGGAGTACGGGCGACCCGGCGACTACGTGGCGGGCGCGAACATCGCCGGCTTCAACCGCGTCGCCGACGCGATGCTCGCGCTCGGCGTCATCTGAGTCGCCTCCCCGGTCCGCTCGGCAGGATCGCGGCCTCGGCGTGACGCGGGGTGGCGCTGCGATGTGCACGGTGTCAACATGGTGCCGTGCTGCGCGCCGACGCGATGCTCGTCGGGGCGTTCTCGCAGCGCCACCGACCGCATCCCCACCGCCGGCGCCCGCGCCGGTCGACGAGAGGCACGACCATGACCGACATGGCCATCTACATCTGGTTCCCCGGCAACGCACGAGAGGCGCTCACGTTCTACCAGGGCGTCTTCGGCGGCGAGCTCGCGCTCCACACCCTCGCCGACATGGGGCGCACCGACGGCCCGGCGGATGCGATCGGGCACGGCATGCTGGTCGGCCCGGTCACCTTCTACGGCACCGACGCGGTCGGTGACGACGAGACGCTCGACATGCGCGGCGCGAGCGTCGCGCTGCTGGGCACCGCAGACCCCGCGACGCTCACGCGGTGGTACGAGGCACTCGCCGAGGAGGGCACGGTGCTGGATGCGCTGCAGGAGCGCCCGTGGGGAGCCAGCGACGGGCAGGTGGTCGACCGGTTCGGCCTCCGCTGGCTCATCGGCTTCGAGCACGCGGCATCCTGACACCCGCCCACGCCGGGGTACAACGCTCAGTCTCGCGCAGTAGCGTGCCAGCATGCGGTCCATGCCGGCGACGTGCGAGAGGACACCGCGATGACGACGAGAGACCCGATCGACGCGACGCTCGACGCTGCCGACGCGCCAGCACCCGACCACGGAGCGAAGCCGGACGACCCGCCCAAGCTGGAGGGCGCCAGCTGGAAGTACGCGTTCAAGCGCGCCATCAAGGAGTTCAGCAGCGACGGCGGCACCGATCTCGCCGCCATGCTGACCTACTACATGGTGCTGTCGCTCGCGCCCGGCCTGCTCGCCGTCTTCTCGATCATCACGCTGGTGTTCGCGAACAACGCGCAGACGGTCACGACGCTCGTCGATGACGTGGTGCAGCAGGTGCCCGAGGACTCCCGCGACCTCGTCGCCAACCTCGTCGAGACGATGACGAACTCGGCCACCGGCGGTGTCATCGCCCTCATCATCGGCATCGCGACAGCCGTGTGGTCGGCATCCGCCTACGTCAAGGCCTTCTCGCGCTGCATGAACATCGTGTACGGCATCGAGGAGGGCCGCGGCTTCATCAAGCAGACCGCCACGATGCTGCTGATCACCGTCTCGGTGCTCGTCGGGATCGTGCTGATCCTGGTGTCGATCGCGGTCAACGACGCGCTGGTGACCGGCATCCTCGGCCCCATCGCCGAGCCGCTGGGGCTCGGCGACTTCCTCGCCTTCATGACGCAGACCTTCCTGCCCGTCTGGGCGTGGGTGAAGTGGCCCGTCATCCTCGGCCTCGTCATCGTCATGATCGCGCTGCTCTACTACCTGGCCCCCAACCTGCAGCAGCCGAAGTTCACCTGGGTGAGCATCGGCTCGGTCGTCGCGATCGTGGGCATCGCGATCGCCGCGGTGGCCCTGACGATCTACTTCGCGCTCTCCTCCGGCTACGGGGCGTACGGCGCGATCGGCGGCGTCATGGCGCTGCTGTTCGCCCTGTGGGTCTTCAACATCGTCCTGCTGCTGGGCGCCGAGGTCGACGCCGAGGTCGAGCGCGCCCGCGAGCTGCAGGCCGGCATCGCCGCGGAGTCCGCGATCCAGCTGCCGCCGCGCGGCACGAAGAAGGTCGAGAAGATGGCCGAGGCACGCGACCAGCTCGAGGCCGAGGGTCGCGCGCTGCGCGAGCAGCACGCAGGGGACGAGCCGGCGCAGGGTGCAGACGAGCGCGGCCGCGATCGTGACGGCGGCCGCCGGCGGAGCGCCAGCGGTGACGAGCGCGCGTCGCGCCGCTCGAAGGCCGACCGCAAGGCGGCCGATCTCGCCGTCCGCGCGCAGCGCCTCAACGTCACCGCGGCTGCGCGCCAGCACGCCGACCTCAGTGCCGCCACCCAGCCCGCGAAGCGCTCCCGCCGCTGGCCCTGGCAGCGCAGGCGGGGCTGAGCCGCATCCGGCACATGCCCGCGCTGCGCGGGCGACGGGCTGAGGCGGACCGCGGCGGACCGCGGCGGCGTCAGCCGATCAGGTCGTGCACCTGCACGATGGCCTCGCGGTCGGCCCCCACGCCGATCGCCGAGATGCGTGAGCCCGAGCGCTCCTCGAGGAAGCGCACGTAGGCCTGCGCGTTCGCCGGCAGGTCGGAGAGCTCGCGGGCGCCCGTGATGTCCTCGCTCCAGCCCGGCAGCGTCTCGTAGATCGGCGTCGCGTGGTGGAAGTCGGACTGCGAGATCGGCATCTCGTCGAAGCGCTGGCCGTCGACCTCGTAGGCGACGCAGACCGGGATCTGCTCGATGCCCGTCAGCACGTCGAGCTTCGTCAGCACGATGTCGGTGAGTCCGTTGATGCGCGAGGCGTAGCGCGTGATGACGGTGTCGTTCCAGCCGCAGCGGCGCGGCCGGCCGGTGGTGGTGCCGAACTCGAAGCCGTTCTTGCGCAGCAGCTCGCCCCACTCGTCGAACAGCTCGGTCGGGAACGGGCCGGCGCCGACGCGCGTCGTGTAGGCCTTCACGATGCCGATGACCCGGTCGAGGCGGCCCGGCGCGACGCCCGAGCCGAGCGCCGCCCCCGCAGCCGTGGCCGTCGAGGACGTCACGAACGGGTAGGTGCCGTGGTCGATGTCGAGCATGGTGGCCTGGCCGGCCTCGAACACGACGGTCTTGCCCGCATCCATCGCCTGCGACAGCTCGAGCCCCGTGTCGGCGACCATCGGCCGGAGCCGGTCGACGTAGGAGACGAGGTCGTCGAAGATCTCCTCGCACGTGACGGCGCGACGGTTGTAGACCTTCGAGAGCATGTGGTTCTTGACGTCGAGCGCGCCGTCGATCTTCTGGCGGAGGATCGACTCGTCGAACAGATCCTGCACCCGGATGCCGACGCGATTGATCTTGTCGGCGTACGTCGGGCCGATGCCACGGCCGGTGGTGCCGATCGAGCGCTTGCCGAGGAAGCGCTCCGTCACCTTGTCGAGGGTGCGGTGGTAGTCGGTGATGATGTGCGCGTTCGCCGAGACGCGCAGCTTCGAGACGTCGACGCCGCGCGCGGAGAGCGCCTCGAGCTCGTCGAAGAGCACCTCGAGGTCGATGACGACGCCGTTGCCGATCACGGGCGTGACGCCCGGCGTCAGGATGCCGGAGGGCAGCAAGTGCAGCGCGTACTTCTCATCGCCGACCACGACGGTGTGGCCCGCGTTGTTGCCGCCGTTGAACTTGACGACGTAATCGGTGCGGCTGCCGAGCAGATCGGTGGCCTTGCCCTTGCCCTCGTCGCCCCACTGGGCTCCAACGATGACGATTCCTGGCATGGGAGCTTCCCTTCGACGGGTTCGCGTACACCCCACCCTATCGAGCCGAGCCCGTGCCGAGCTCGCGACCGGGGGCGTACGATGGCGCCGTGAGCTTCGCAGCAGCGACGCCCTCGAGGCGTGAGGAGGTCGTCGGCGGCACCCCCGCCGGCGGCAGGTAGTCGCCGCGCCCGGTCAGCCCGCGCGGCAGACCGGCACGCGGCACCGCGGCGGCCCGATCGGGCCCGCATCGCCGTGCCCTCATCCATCGACCGTCACCGGCCGAGCCTCGGCCGGCTCTCGAGAGGCGATCCCTCATGCTGCCCATCACTACCACCGACCTCCGCGCTGCCTTCGTGAACGCGAGCCGCAAGGAGGTGTCCTCCATCACCCTGCCCGACTGGTTCGACGACGCCGACTGGGACGCGCTCGACTACCTGGGATGGCGCGACCCGAAGATCGCGCGACGCGCCTATGTCGTCGCCCCCACCCTCGACGGCGAGCCCGTCGGCATCCTGCTGCGTCGCGCCGACGCCGCACCGCGCGCCAGGGCCCAGTGCTCCTGGTGCCAGGACGTGCGGCTGCCGAACGATGTCGCGTTCTACAGCGCGAAGCTCGCAGGCGCTGCGGGTCGCAACGGGAACACCGTCGGCACGCTCCTGTGCGAGGAGTTCGAGTGCTCGCGCAACGTGCGCACGCTGCCGCCCCTCGCCTACGAGGGCTACGACCGAGAGGCAGCGCGGCTGCGCCGCATCGATGAGCTGCGCATGCGTGCGGCGGGCTTCGCGGACGCGGTCGTGCGGCCGCGCTGACGCCTGCGGACGCCGCTCCGCTCGCACCGGCGGCGCACGGGTCGCTGACCCTCGTGCGCGCTGCACCCTCGGCACCGAGCGGCGCCTCCCGCGTTCCAGTGGCGCCTCCCGGGATTGAGTGGCGCCTCTCAGCGTCCAGTGGCGCAGTCGCAGGCCAGAACGCCAGTCGACGCTGGTGGGCGCCACTCGAATGCGGGAGGCGCCACTCGACGGCGGGAGGCGCCACTCGACGGCGGGAGGCGTCACTCGACGGCGGGAGGCGCCACTCGACGGCGGGAGGCGCCACTCAGCGGCGGGAGGCGCCACTCAGCGGCGGGAGGCGCCACTCAGCGGCGGGAGGCGCCACTCAGCGGCGGGAGGCGCCACTCAGCGGCGGGAGGCGCCACTCAGCGGCGGGAGGCGCCACTCAGCGGCGGGAGGCGCCACTCAACGTCGGGAGGCGCCACTCAGCGGGGGGAGGCGCGGCTCAGCGGGGGGAAGCGCGGCTCGACGTTGCGGGGGAGCGTTGCTGGATGGCGGAGGGGGGTGACCGAGGCGTGGGGGCGGGGGAGGCGGGTCAGCGCTGGACGGGGTCGCCGCCGTCGAGCAGCCGCGCGATCGCCTCGCGGTCGGGCGCAGCCTCCCAGTCGCCCGGCGCCGTGCAGGCGATGGCGCCGCACGCGGCCGCCGTGCGCAAGCGCTCGGCGAGGCCGGCCCCTGTCAGCAGCTCTGCGAGGTATCCGGCCACGAACGCGTCTCCGGCGCCGACCGAGTCGACCGCGTCGACCGCGAAGGCGAGCCGCTCGACCCGCTCGCCGCCCTCGAAGCCGATCGCGCCATCGGCGCCCAGCTTGATGACCACCTGGTCCGGGCCGAGCGCCGCGATCGCGTCGGCCTGCCGCTGCGGCTCGCGCTCACCGGTGAGCAGCTCGGCCTCGTCGCCGCCGGCGAAGAGCACATCGGCGCGCGCCGCGATCGAGCGATAGGCGGCAGCGGCCTCCTCCGCGCCCCAGAGCCGCGAGCGGTGGTTGACGTCGAAGGACACCGCGACGCCTGCGGTGCGCGCGGTGTCGATCGCCGCATCCAGCGCCGCGCGCGAGGAGTCGCTGAGCGCCGCGCTGATGCCCGTGACGTGCAGCAGACGGGCCCCGCGGATGCGCTCGAGGTCGAGGTGCTCCGGCGCCAGCCGCGAACCGGCGCTGCCCGCCCGGTAGTAGCTCACCGAGCTCGCGCCCGCCGCTGGCCGCTCCTTGAGCATCAGCGCGGTCGGCGCGTGCGCATCGATCGTGACCGAGGGCGTCACGCCCTCTGCTCGCAGCTGGCGCACGATGAGCCTGCCGAGCGCGTCGTCGCCCAGCCGGCCCATCCACGTGACGGGGGTGCCGAGCCGGGCGAGGCCGACGGCGACGTTGCTCTCGGCGCCGCCGAAGCCGAGATCCATGCTCGGCACCAGCTCGAGCCTGCCGATGCGACTGGCGACGAGCAGCCCGAGGGACTCCCCGATGGTGACGACGCTCACTGCGAGCCCTCCACGATCGCGACCGCCTCGCGGGCCGCTGCGGCGACTGCCGCGGGCCCCGCGGCGACGCGGTCGGCCGAGGCGATCCACGAGCCGCTGGCCGCGAAGACCGACGGATGCGCGAGGTAGTCGGCCAGGTTGGCCGGCTTGACGCCACCGGAGGGCATGAAGCGCACCCCCGGGAACACGGGGGCGAAGGCGTCGATCAGGCTGAGGCCGCCGACGGCTGCAGCGGGGAAGAGCTTCAGCCGGTCGAGGCCGAGCCGCAGGCCGCGCTGCACCTCGCTCGCCGTCTGCACGCCCGGCAGCACGGGCACGCCCGCGGCGAGCGCGGCCTCGACGACCTCCTCGTCGAGGCCCGGCGAGACGATGAAGCGCGCCCCGGCGTCGAGGCTGCGCTGCAGCTGCTCGAGCGTCAGCACGGTGCCCGCGCCGACCACGACGTCGCCTCGGGCCGCGATCCGGGCGATGCCCGCCAGCCCGAACTCGTTGCGCAGCGCCACCTCGATGACGGGCAGGCCGCCGTCGACGAGGCCCTGGGCGATCACGTCGGCGGCCGCCTCGTCCTCGACGGTCGCGAGCGGCACGACACCGCTCAGGTGGATGGCCTCGGCGCTCATCGCGCCATCCAACCACCGTCGACCGGCAGCGTCACGCCCGTGACGTAGGCCGCAGCGGGGCTCGCGAGGAACACCGTGGCGCCCTGCAGGTCCTCGGGTCGGCCCCAGCGCCCTGCAGGGATGCGCTCGAGGATCGCCCTCGATCGGCCCTCGTCCTCGCGCAGCGCCGCGGTGTTGTCGGTGGCGATGTAGCCGGGCGCGATGGCGTTGACCGTGACGCCCCGCGCTGACCACTCGTTGCTGAGCGCCTTGACCAGCCCCGCGATGCCGGACTTCGCAGCGGTGTAGCCGGGCACGTTGATGCCGCCTTGGAAGCTCAGCAGGCTGGCGGTGAAGATGACGCGGCCGTGACCGCGCTCGAGCATGCCGGCGCCGACGGCCTGCGTCAGCACGAACTGGTTGCGCAGGTTGACGTCGAGCACCTCGTCCCACCACTCGAGCGGATGCTCGGCGGCCGGCGAGCGGCGGATGGTCCCGGCGTTGTTCACGAGGATGTCGGCGCGATCTCGCACCGCCGCGCCGAAGGCGAGCACGGCGTCGCGGTCGGTGAAGTCGACGCGGTGGCCCTCGAACGCGCTACCGAGCTCGCGCACGCGCGCGCCGATGGCCCCGCCGTCGGCTTCCTGGCTCGCGGACGCGGCGATGATGTCGGCGCCTGCCGCCGCGAGGCCCTCGGCCATCGCGAAGCCGATGCCCCGGCGGGCGCCGGTCACGACGGCGGTGAGGCCGGCGAGGTCGAAGGTGGTGGTCATCGGTCTGCTCCCTGCACGTCGACGAGGATCTTCATGGCTGCCGCCGAGAGCAGCGCGTCGAACGCCGCCATCGTGTCGTCGAGCTGCACGACGCGGCTGATGAGGGCGGCCGCAGGCACGGCGCCCTGGTCGAGCAGCGCGATCGCGCGCTCGAAGTCCTCCCGCTCGTAGACGCGCGCCCCCAGCACCTCGAGCTCGCGCCAGAAGATGCGGTGGAGGTCGACGGGCACGGGCTCCGGATGGATCGCGACGAAGACGACGCGGCCTCGGGTGCGGGCGTGCCGGGTGGCGTCGAGCGCGGTGCCCTTCGTGCCCGCGACCTCGAAGACGACGTCGGCGCCGGCCCCGGCGGTGCGCGCCTCGACGACCGCGGCGAGATCCTCGGTGATCGGGTCGACGGCGATGGAGCCCTGCGCTGCGGCGAAGGCACGGCGCTCGGCGTCGGGCTCGGCGACGATGACGGTCGCCCCTGCAGCGCGCGCGACCACGGCGATCAGCTGGCCGATGGGGCCGCCGCCGATCACCACGGCCGTCTCGCCGGCCGCCAGTCGCGAGCGCCGCACGTCGTGCACGGCGACGGCGAGCGGTTCGACGAGCGCGGCGTGCTGGAGGGAGAGGCCCTCCGGCAGCGGCACGACGATCGAGGCGGGCACCGTCCACCGCTCCTGCAGCGCGCCGGGCGAGTCGATGCCGACGAAGTCGAGGCGCTGGCAGATGTGGGTGTGCCCGGCGGCGCACGAGGCGCACTCGCCGCACCAGCGCAGCGGCATCACCGTGACCGGCTGGCCGATCGAGAGCCGATCGACGCCATCGCCGACCGCGTCGATCACGCCGCTCATCTCGTGGCCGATGACGGCGGGCACGGCGACCCGCGCATCCATGTGGCCCTGCACGATGTGCAGGTCGGTGCCGCAGATGCCGTTGTAGGCGACGCGGATGGTCACCTCGTCCTGCGCGGGGGTGCGGGGCTCGGCGACGCCGACCTCCATGCGCCCGCTGCCGGTGTATCTCGCTGCTCGCAACGCCATCTCCTCTTCGAGCTCGTGCAGTCGGCTGATGAAACTTGCTTCCATTTGAAGTTCCATCTGGCGCAACTGAGTTCTATCTGGTTAGAGTAGCCCCCGACCCCGCCACGGGCGCAAGCCCGAATGCCACATGGCTCTCAACGAGGAGGAACTCATGCAGGGACGACGAATGCTGGGCGCGATGAGCGCCGCAGCGGTCATGACGATCGGCTTGGCCTCGTGCTCGGCCGGTGGCGCAGGCGGCGACGGCGAGCAGCCGGCGACGACCTTCCGCGTCGCGTTCAACCAGGACGCGAACCACCCCCAGGCGCAGGCGCTCGCGCAGCTCTCGGAAGAGCTCGAGGCCCGCACCGACGGCCAGTACTCGCTGGAGCTCTACACCGACGAGACGCTCGGCGACCAGGCCGAGACGATCGAGCAGGTGCAGTCGGGCACGATCGACTTCGCGATCGTCGCCGGCAGCCTGCTCGAGAACTTCGAGGCTGACATGTCGGTCGTGAACCTGCCGTACCTGTACGAGTCGCCCGAGCACCAGATGAGCGTGCTCAACGACCGGGAGATCGTCGGCGAGCTCTACGACGCGCTGCTCGACGACAACATCCAGGTCATGACCGCCTACCACGGCGGCGTGCGCAACGTGTACTCGAGCGTGGGCCCCGTGCAGACGCCCGCCGACCTCAGCGGCCAGAAGATCCGCGTCATCGGCTCCGACACGAACGTCCGGATGATGGAGCTCATGGGCGGCGTCGGCACGCCGATGGCGCAGGGCGAGGTCTACACCGCCATCCAGTCGGGCGTGCTCGACGGCGCGGAGAACAACGAGCTGATCTTCTCGACGCTGACGCACGACGAGATCGCGCCCTACTACTCGCGCACCCAGCACCTCATGATGCCCGACTACCTGATCGCGAGCCCCGCCGTCTGGAGCGGCCTCGACGAGGAGGCGCAGGGCATCTTCGAGGAGCTGCTCGCCGCATCCACCGAGACCGAGCTCGAGCTCTTCAGCGCCGCGGTCGACGAGGCCGTCACCGCCGCGGAGGAGGCCGGTGCCGAGTTCAACGACGTCGACATCGAGGCGTTCCGCGAGGCCGTGCTGCCGCTCCACGAGGAGCGCGTCACGACCGACGTGACGCAGGCGGTCTACGACGCCATCGAGGCGGCGCGCGGCTGATGGCTGCCGGGAAGCTCATGACGACGGCCAGGAGCTGGTTGGACACGACGCTGCGCGCGCTGTGCGTCGGCCTGTTCGCCCTGCTGGTGGTGCTGGTCGCCTGGCAGGTCTTCACCCGCCTCGTGCTCGGTGCGCCGAGCGCGTGGTCGGAGGAGGCCGCGCGGTTCACCTTCGTGTGGGTCAGCCTGATCGGGATCGCGATCGCGGTCGGCGAGAAGGCCGACGTCGTCATGGACTTCCTCGTCGAGAAGCTCCCCCTCCCCCTGCAGCGGGTCGCCGACATCCTCGCCTCCCTCGCGACGCTCGCGTTCGTGCAGTACGTGATGGTGTTCGGCGGCCTGCAGCAGGTGGCACTGGCATGGACCCAGCGGAACCCGCTGCTGCCGCTGACGCAGGGGCAGCTGTACCTCGCGCTCCCGATCTCCGGGGCGCTGCTCACCATCTACCTGCTCATCCACATCGTCACGACGCTCTCGAGCCGCTACACCGGCCACCTGGGCACCCCTGACGAGGACCTCGAGGCGGCTGCGCTGTGATCGACCCCGGCATGATCAGCGCCATCCTCATCGGCGGGCTCGTCCTGCTGCTGGCGATCGGCGCGCCCGTCTCGATCTCGATCGGCCTGCCGAGCGCGCTCTGCATGCTGCTGATCGTCGACTTCGACAGGGGCGCCATCACCACGGCCCAGCAGATGCTCGGAGGAGCGAACTCCTTCGCGCTGCTCGCCATCCCCTTCTTCATCCTCGCCGGCGTCATCATGAACAGCGGCGGCATCGCGCAGCGGCTCATCGACCTCGCGCGCGTGCTGGTCGGGCGCACCCCGGCCCCCCTCATCCAGACGAACGTCATGGCCAACACGATCTTCGGCGCCGTCTCGGGATCGGCCGTCGCGACCGCCGCCGCGATGGGCACCACCATGGCGCCGATGCAGCGCAAGGCCGGCTACGACAAGGCCTTCAGCACGGCCGCCAACGTGGCGTCGGCCCCTGCCGGCATGCTGATCCCGCCGAGCAACACCCTCATCGTCTACTCGCTCGCCGCCGGCGGCACCTCGGTCGGAGCGCTCTTCGTCGCCGGCTACGTCCCCGGCATCCTCTGGGCCCTCGCCTGCGCGGCGGTCGTCTTCGTCTACGCCCGCCGGCACCCCGAGCTCAAGGGCGAGCCGTGGCCCGCCGCCTCGGTGATGCTGCGCACCCTGTGGCGAGCCGTGCCGTCGCTCGGTCTCATCGTCGTCGCCATCGGCGGCATCGTCGCGGGCTTCTTCACCCCCACCGAGGGCTCGGCCGTCGCCGTGCTGTACGCGCTCGCGCTCTCCTTCATCTACCGGACCATCGCGATCAAGGACCTGCCTCGGATCCTCTTCGACGCCTGCCGCACGAGCGCGATCGTCATCTTCCTGATCGCCGTGGCGACGATCATGAGCTACGTCATGACCTATGCGCGACTGCCGCAGCTCATCGCGGAGTCGCTCTTCGGCTGGACCGACTCGAAGGTGGTGGTGCTGCTGATCATGATGGTGGTGCTGCTGCTCATCGGCATCCCGCTCGACCCGACGCCGGCCATCCTCATCTTCACGCCGATCTTCCTCCCCATCGCCGTCTCCTTCGGCATCGACCCCGTGCACTTCGGCATCATGATGGTGTTCAACCTGTCGATCGGCGTCATCTCGCCGCCGTCCGCACCCGTGCTGTTCGTGGGCGCGCAGGTGGCGAAGGCCCGCCTGGAGCCCGTGATCGTGAAGCTGCTGCCCTTCATGGCGGTGCTGATCCTGATGCTGCTGATCGTCGCCTTCGTCCCCGAGCTCTCGCTGACGCTGCCGCGCCTGCTCGGCCTCCTCTGACCCACCACCGGAAGGAAGCACCATGACCGCCATCTTCGGACCCACCTCGCCCGAGCAGGTTCCCGGCGCCACCCAGCAGCAGCTGCGCGACCGCTACCTCGTCGAGGACCTCTTCACGCCGGGCGCCGTGCGCACCGTCGTCACCCACTACGACCGGGTGGTGGCCGTCGGTGCCGTGCCGACGGAGGCGCCGCTCGCGCTCGAGGCGGTGCCGGAGATCCGCTCGGAGCGGTTCCTCGACCACCGCGAGATCGGCATCGTCAACATCGGGGCGGCCGGCACCGTGGTCGCCGACGGGGAGCGGTTCGCGATGGCGAGCGGCGCGTGCCTCTACCTCGGCCGGGGTGTCGGCGACGTGACCTTCGAGAGCGACGACGCCGCGAACCCGGCCCGGTTCTACGGCTTCTCGGCGCCCGCGCACACCACCTACCCGACCGCGCTCGTCGAGCCGGGGCAGGGGACGGTGCGGGAGCTCGGCGATCCGCTGACCTCGAACCGCCGCACGCTCAACCAGTACATCCACGAGAACGGCGTGCGCTCCTGCCAGGTCGTCATGGGCGTCACGCAGCTGCACCCGGGCAGCATGTGGAACACGATGCCGGCGCACACGCACGACCGTCGGACCGAGCTCTACGTCTACTTCGACGTCGCTGAGGACGCGCGCGTCGTGCACCTGATGGGCGAGCCGAAGGAGACGCGGCACCTGCTCGTCGGCGACGGCGGCCTCGTGCTCTCGCCCTCATGGTCGATCCACTCGGGCGTGGGAACATCGAACTACTCGTTCGTGTGGGCGATGGCCGGTGAGAACCAGTCCTTCGACGACATGGACGGTGTCGCGATCGTCGACATGAGATGAGGCAGACCATGACTGCTGAGGCGAGGGTGCTCGACACGAGCGCCGCCCCCTCGGGGGGTGCGAGCGAGAAGACGCTGCGCGTGCTCGAGGCCGCGATCCTGCACGATCGGTTCACCGACATCGTGGCGGAGTCGGGGCTCGCGAAGGCCACTGTGCACCGGATCCTCGCGACCCTCGTCGAGCAGGAGTTCATCACCGGCGACGCCGAGCGCGGCTACCAGCCCGGGGCTCGCTTCCTGCGGGTCGCCGGGCGAGCCGTCTCGACCATCGACATCTCGGCGATCGCCGGGCCGATCGTCGATCGCCTCGTGGCCGAGGTCGACTGCACCATCCACGTCGGCATCGCCAACGGGTTCGAGATGGTCTACGTGGTGCGCAAGGACTCCACGAAGCCCTACCGGATGGCGTCGCGCGTCGGCCTCTCCATGCCGATGCACTGCTCGGGCATGGGCAAGGCGGTGCTCGCCGGCTGGTCGGCCGAGCGCGTCGACGCGCTGATCGACGCGGTCGGCCTGCCCGCCCGCACCGAGGCCACGATCACCGACCCTGCCCTGCTGCACGAAGAGCTCGCGCGCGTTCGCGAGCGCGGCTACGCCCTCGACCTCGGGGAGAACGAGCGCGGCACCGTCTGCGTGTCGGCGCCGATCCGCGACCACCTGGGTCGCACGACCTACGGCATCTCGATCTCCTCGATCGCGCTCGAGCACCCCGGCTCCAGCATCGAGCAGCTCGCGCCGCAGGCGATCGCGGCAGCGGACGCGATCTCTCGAGCGCTCGGGGCGCCGAGCGACTGAGCGCCCCGCGGCACCGCGCGGCGGCGCGCTACCTGCCGGCTTCGCGCTGCCGGCCCAGCTGGTGCCGCAGGGCATCCTCCAGCCTCGGCCGACGGAAGCGGTGGCCGAGGCTCGCCAGTGCCGCCGGCACGACGTGCTGGTTGGCGAGCGCGAGCTCCTGCATGCCCTGCTGCCCGAGCAGGATGCGGGGCCCGATCGCGGGCGTCGGCAGCAGTGCCGGGCGGTGCAGGACGGATGCGAGCACCGACGCGAACTCCTCCTGCCGCACCGCCTCCGGCGCGACGCCGTTGACGGGGCCGTCGATGTGGTCGTCCACGATCGCGCGCACGTAGATGTCGACCAGGTCGTCGAGGTCGATCCACGACTGCCAGTGGGATCCGCCGGCGAGCGGACCCCCGAGGCCCGCCTGGTAGATCGGGCGCAGCACCTGCAGGATGCCGCCGCGCGGCGAGAGCACGAGCCCGGTGCGCACCTGCACGCTGCGCATGCCGTGCCCCGCGCGCGACTCCGCCTCCCAGTCGGCGACGACCTCGGCGAGGAACCCTCGGCCCCCGCCGCTCGTCTCGGCGAGCGTCGACTCGCCGCGATCGCTGCCGTACCAACCGATCCCGGAGGCGCTGACGAAGGCCTCCACGCCGCTGGAAGCGGCGAGCTCCGCGAGGCGACGGGTGGGCCCCACGCGACTGCTGCGGATGCTGTGCCGGTGCCCGGCGTCGAAGCGGCCGAAGATCGACGCGCCGGCCAGGTGCACGACCGCGTCGACGCCGTCGAGCAGGTCGGCGGCCGGCGCCGCGGGATCCCAGCGGCGCTCGCCCGGCCCGGCGTCCCGGCGCACCAGGCGGATGACCGTGTGGCCGCCCGTCGTGAGGAACGCGCGGAGCGCGGTGCCGATGAGCCCCCCGCCGCCCGTGACGGCCACGGTGAGCGGCGCGGCGCCGAGCTCGCGATGGCGGCGGATGTCGTCGGCGAGCTGGCGATGGCGGTAGACGAACATGGGGCGCAGCGCCTGCGAGCCGACCGGGGTGTCGACGATGTCGTGCACGCGGGTACCCGTGCCCGTCGGCAGGCCGACCGGCTCGAAGCGGTGCTCGTGTTGCCAGCGCACGGGTGCGAGCGCGAGCGAGCTCACGCCGTCGTCGACGCGCTCGTCGACGAACGCGCGACCGGCGACGTAGCCCTCGGGGTCGTGCTGGGCCGCCCAGATCTGCCCGCCGGGCAGCGCGAGCTCCGCGCGGCCGTCGACGAGCGAGGTCGCCTCACGACGGACCCGCCCCGGCAGCCACGGCGGCATCAGCCGCTGCAGCGCACCGGGGCGGGTGTGCCAGTCGAAGACCTCGTCGAGCGGTGCCGCTATCGTGCTCCAGTGCTGGATCCCCATGGCGGCACCGTACTCTCTGCGCCTCTGCGCTCGCCCGGTCGGCGAGGCGTCGGTGCGATCAGTGGCCGGTGCTGTCGGCAGGGCGATCGATGTCGCCCTCCCAGCCGGAGTTCGCAGCGTGCTCGGCGGGCGCCTGCTCGGCGATCTCCTTGAAGGTCCGCAGGTCCTTGCCGATCTGCAGGTCGTCGATCTGCAGGAGCGCGCCGGCCTGCTCGATGATGCCCTGCGGCTTCCAGTCGAGCTGCAGCGAGACGCGCGTCTGGTCGTCGTCGAGGCGGTGGAACGTCACGACGCCGGCGTGGGTCTCCCCGTCGGTCGACGTCCAGGCGACCCGCTCATCCAGGTGCTGCTCGGTGATCTCGGCGTCGAACTCGCGCTCGACCCCCGCGATCGAGACGACCCAGTGGAGGCGCTTGTCGTCCAGCTGGGTGATGGACTCCACGCCACCCATGAACTTCGGGAAGTCCTCGAACTGCGTCCACAGCGCGTAGACGGCGCTGATGGGGGCGTTGACATCGATGGAGTCGGTGAGCTTCGGCATGTCTGCATTCCTCTCGGTCGGACGGTGGGTCTGGTGCGGGCAGCGCGATCGGGGGCGACCGCTCCGCCTGGGTCTCAGGCTGCCTCGGCGGGCACTGCTGCCGCCGCGCGCGCCTCGGCGAGCGCGCGGAAGCGCTGCAGGTCGCAGCGGATGGTGAGCTCGTCGAGCTCCGGCGCTCCGGCGGGCGCGCGGTCGTCGCCGCGGGGCGACCAGATGACCCGGACGGTCACGGCAGTGCTGCCCTGGCCGGCATCGGCGAGCTCGACCCACCACCCCATGGTGGACTGGTCGACGCTCTGCCAGGCGATGCGCTCGTCGGGGACGTGCTCGGTGATCACGGCGTAGAACGACGGCTCGACGCCCGCGACAGAGACTCGCCAGCGCAGGCGCACTGCGGTCTCGGCGAAGACCGACTCGACGCCGGTCATGAAGCGCGGGAACGCGTCGAACGCGCTCCAGAGGCGGAACACCTCCGCTCTCGGGGCCGCCACCACGAACCGCTCGTCGACCTGCATCGCCCGTCTCCCCTTGCGCCTTGCCTCTGCCGCCGGGCTCGCGCCCCGCATCCGAGGTGCGAAATTTGTACCCCGTTACCTCAGCGTGACAGACCGCTCCGCGCGCATCACTGGGCTGGCTCCCAGGTTGCCCGCAGGCCGCTCCGCTCGCCGACGTCGGCAGCGCGCATCCCGAATAGGATTGGGGCATGTCCAAGGTCCTCTCCTCACTCCCCGTCGGCGAGCGCGTCGGCATCGCCTTCTCGGGCGGGCTCGACACCTCGTGCGCCGTCGCGTGGATGCGGCACAACGGCGCCGTGCCCTTCACCTACACCGCCGACATCGGGCAGTACGACGAGCCCGACATCGACGCGGTGCCGGGGCGCGCCACCGAGTACGGCGCCGAGGGCTCGCGCCTCGTGGACGCCAAGTCGGCGCTCGTCGAGGAGGGCCTCGTGGCGCTGGCGACCGGAGCCTTCCACATCCGCTCCGGGGGCCGCACGTACTTCAACACCACGCCGCTCGGGCGGGCCGTGACCGGCATGCTGCTCGTGCGCGCCATGAAGGAGGACGGCGTCGAGATCTGGGGCGACGGCTCCACCTACAAGGGCAACGACATCGAGCGGTTCTACCGCTACGGCCTGATGGCGAACCCCGGCCTGCGCATCTACAAGCCCTGGCTCGACGCGCGCTTCGTGAGCGAGCTCGGCGGGCGCAAGGAGATGTCGGAGTGGCTCGTCGAGCACGGCTACCCCTACCGCGACGCGACGGAGAAGGCCTACTCCACCGACGCCAACATCTGGGGCGCGACGCACGAGGCGAAGACGCTCGAGCACCTGGACGAGTCGATGGAGGTCGTCGAGCCCATCATGGGCGTGAAGTTCTGGGACGAGTCGGTCGCGATCCCGACGGAGGACGTCGCGATCCGGTTCGAGGCCGGTCGCCCCGTGGCGATCAACGGCACCGAGATGCCGGATGCGGTGGCGCTGGTCATGGAGGCGAACACGATCGGCGGTCGCCACGGCCTGGGCATGAGCGACCAGATCGAGAACCGGATCATCGAGGCGAAGAGCCGCGGCATCTACGAGGCGCCGGGCATGGCGCTGCTGCACATCGCCTACGAGCGCCTGCTGAACGCGATCCACAACGAGGACACCATCGCGACGTACCACGAGCAGGGCCGCCGACTCGGGCGGCTGATGTACGAGGGCCGCTGGCTCGACCCGCAGTCGCTCATGCTGCGCGAGTCGATCCAGCGCTGGGTGGGTTCGTCGGTCAGCGGCGAGGTCGTGCTGCGACTGCGCCGCGGCGAGGACTACTCGATCATCGACACCCGCGGCGAGGGCTTCTCGTACCACCCCGACAAGCTCTCGATGGAGCGCGTCGGCGACGCCGCCTTCGGGCCGGAGGATCGCATCGGGCAGCTCACGATGCGCAACCTCGACATCGCCGACTCGCGCTCGCGCCTGGAGGGCTACGCGGCCGCCGGGCTCGTCGAGGGCGAGACGGCGAAGCTGCTCGGCGCGCTCGAGGCGGGTCGCGCGGCCGAGATCATGGTCTCGCCCGACGCCGACCCCGAGGCGCTCGAGCAGTGGAACGACCGCGCGGCGATGGATCTCGGCACCGACTGAGCGGGCGGAGCCCGGGCTCATGAGGCTGCTGCTCGCCACGGCAGGCTCGCGCGGCGACGTCGAGCCCTTCGTCGCGCTCGCCACTGCTGCCGTCGCTCGCGGACACGAGGTGCTGCTCGTCGGGCCCGCGGGCACCGCGGCGCTGGCAGCAGCCTCGGCCGGCGTCGAGGTGCGCGAGCTCGGGGTCGACTACCGGCGCCTGCTCGAGGAGCAGGGAGGTTCGCCGCTGCGCGCGATGCGATCCTTCGGCCGCGTCGTGCGCCCCGCGATGCGCGAGGTGATCGTGGAGAGCGCGCGGATCGCGCTCGAGCACGCGCCCGACGCGCTCGTGCACCACCCGAAGGTGCTCTCGGCGGCGATGGCCGCGAGCCGGGTGGGTGCCGCGAGCGTGCTCGCAGAGCTGGTGCCGACGGTCACCCCGACCGCAGCGTTCCCCGCCGCGGGGACCATCCCGGCGGGACCGGGGCTGCTGAACCGGGCCAGCTACCGGCTGGGCGGGGCCGCTGCGGCGATGTTCCGCAGGGAGCTCGGCGAGGCGGCGACGCTGCTCGGCCACCCCGCGCCCGCCGCCACCGCCGCCGCGCTCATCCCCGTCAGCCCGACGCTGCTGCAGCGGCCCGGCGACTGGCCCGCATCCGCCCGCCTCACCGGCGCCTGGAGCGCCGCGGGGCAGGCCGAGCGCCTGGATCCCGAGCTCGAGCGCTTCCTGCAGCGCGGCGACGTGCTCGCAGTGGGGTTCGGCTCGATGTCCTCCGGCGATCCCCTGCGGCGTGGAGCCGCCTTCGTGGAGGCGGCCCGCGCGCTCGGGCTCCGCACGCTGGTCATCCGCGGCTGGGGCGGCGCGGACGTGCCCGAGCGCCTGCGCGGCGACGATGTGCTGGTGGTGGATGCCGCGCCGCACGCGACGGTGCTGCCGCGCGTGCTCGTCGCGGCGCATCACGGCGGCGCCGGCACCGCGCACGCCGCGGTGCGGGCGGGCGTCCCGTCGGTCGTCATGCCGTTCCTCGCCGACCAGCCCTTCTGGGCCGCTGCCCTGCGTCGCCGCGGGCTCGCCCCGGCACCGCTCCGACGCGGCGCGGGTGCGCGGAGCATCGGCGCCGCCGTCGAGCAGGCGCTGCGCTGCGGCGCACGCGCCCGGGTCGCTGCCGAGCGCATGGCTCGGGAGGACGGCACCGGCACCGCGCTCGACGTGCTCGAGTCGCTCAGCGGCTGAGCCGCTGCGCGACTAGGAGGCGCTGAGCGCCGCGAGGTAGGAGGCGAAGCCGCCCTCCACTCGGCCGCGCAGGCGCGCCGAGGTGCGCACGGGCGGCCGCAGCCGGTCGTCGACGACCGCACCGGATGCGCGCAGCCGCGCGACCACGTCGACGTCCTCGTGCAGGCGCATCGGCGCGATCCCGCCCACGGCCTCGAGCGCCGAGGCGCGCACCCCGAGGTTGGCGCCGTGCACCGAGGCGCCGGGCGGGAGCCGCTCGTGCGCAGCGTGCCACGCCGCGAGGATGGGCGCGGGCAGCGGGCCATCCGGCACCACGCGCCCGACGTGCAGATCGCATCCGTCGTCCGCCGCAGCCAGGTGGTCGAGCAGCCACGAGGCTGGCACCACGCTGTCGCCGTCGGTGGTCGCCACCCAGGTCGTCGCGAGCGTGCCGGCCGCCCGGCGTGCAGCGAGGCCCTCCGCGATGCCCGCGCGCCGGGCCGCGCCCACCGATGCGGCCTCGATCTCGAGCACCTCCGCACCCGCGCGGCGCGCGACCCTCGCCGTGTCGTCGATGCAGGCGTCCGCGACGACCAGCAGGCGCGCCTGCACGTGCGGGGAGCGCGCAGCGAGCCGCGCGAGCGCTGCGGTGACGCTCTCGACGCACGCGCCGACGCTCGCCGCCTCGTCGCGGGCAGGCACGACCACGAGCAGCTGGGCGATCGGCATCCGGCTGCCGTCGGCTGCGCTCATGCCGGCACCAGCACATCGAGCAGGAAGTCCTGATCCCGGTGCTCGACGACGCGGCGCATCCCCCGGGTGCCGGCCGCGAGCGCATGCACCTGCTCGGCGGAGGCGCGCAGATCCTCGCCATCGCCGCGCCAGTGGCACAGCACGACCTGCGCACCCGCGTCGCGCGCCTCGTGCAGGATCCCGCGGAGCGCATCGGCCTCGACGTAGGAGCCGATCTCGCTGAGCACGAGCAGGTCGACGTCGGCTCGCGGGAGGCCGTCGTCGATGGCGCGATGCTCGGCCCAGGCGTTCGCGTGCTCGGCGAGCGTTCGCCGCGCCTCGTCGAGCGCCGGCACCGAGGCGTCGACGCCGAGCGCGGCGTCGCAGCGCGAGGCGAGCTCGGCCGTGAGCATCGCGGTGCCGCAGCCCACCTCGACCGCCAGCCGGTAGCGCTGCTCGGGCAGGGCGGCGAGCACGAGCGCGCGCTTGCGACGCTCGTACCAGGTGGTGCGGGTCGCCCACGGATCGCCCTCGAGGGCGTAGCGCTCGTCGAAGGGCATCGGCCGAGCGGGCGGCGCGAGCAGCAGCCACTCGTCGCCGGAGAAGCGCGCGAGCATCGACGGCGTGAGCACCGCGCGATCGGCGGGATGCGGCGACAGCGCAGCGACCTGCGAGCGGTGCGCGGCGATCGCGCGCGCCTTCGCCCGGCGGGCATCCGCGTCCAGCGGCACGCGGCGCAGGGAGCCGCCGTCGAGCAGGCCGGGCTCGCCCCAGAGCCACGCCCAGATCGGTGCCCAGGCGCACTCGCGGCGAGCCTCGCGCGCGAGTGCGGCCACCGCGTCGCCGACGGCCTCGTGATCGGGGTGCCCGTCGAGCGCCCAGGGCGCGATGACGCGCGCATCGCCCGGCAGCGCCCGGATGAGCGGTCCGACCGCCGCCACCAGCTCGCGGCGGTGGTGCCGCAGCGCCCCGTCGGGCAGCCCGAGCCGGATGATGCGCGCACCCGTGCCCGCGAGCGCCGCCTCCTGCTCGGCGCGACGCCGCTCGGCCAGCATCGCCGGCGACAGCGTGGGCGAGCCGACGTGCGAGCCCTCCCCGTCGCTCGCGACCACCACGGTGACGGGGGTGCCGCGCCTCGCGGCCGCGTGGATCGAGCCGAAGGCGCCGAGCACCTCGTCGTCGGGATGCGCGGCGACGACGAGCAGCGCGCTCGGAGCACGGCCGAGCACCGGCGCATCGCGCAGCGCCGAGCTCGCGAGCCAGGCCTCGTGCGGCGTGCCCTCATCGGCGCCCTCGAAGCGGGGAGCGCTCACCACGACGGGGCGCCTGCCGCCGCTCGCGCGGCCATCGCGGCACCGAGGGAGGCCTGGTCGCGCTCGGCGTGGTGCTGGCGCACGTAGAGCTGCAGGTCGGCGACGCGGCGAGCGTGCGCTGCCTCGAGCGCGAGCGGCGCGGGTCCGAGCGCTCGGCCGACGCGCTCGATCACCTCGTCCACCGCGCGGGCGACGATGCCGCGCGTGCGCAGGGCGAGGGTGGCGGACTCCACGGAGGCGTCGCCCGCGTCGATGCGCCGGGCGGCGTCCGCGAGCGCGAGGCGCGAGGCGGTGAGCGCCTCGTCGATCGCACCCAGGTGCGCCAAACGCAGCGGCGCATCCGCCGTCGCGCGCAGCAGCCGTCGCGCGACCGAGACGGCACCGCCGTGCCAGCAGGCCGCGACGCCGACGCCGCCCCACGCGAAGCCGGGGCGGCGCAGGTACCAGCCGGCCTCGCCGACCGGGTCTGCCGCGACGCCGTCGAAGCGCACCGGGCCGGACGGGATGCCTGCGAGGCCGCGGGCGTGCCAGGCATCCGTCGCCACCTCGACGCCCGGGCGGCGCAGGTCGACATCGACGAGCACGCGCTGCTCGCCCGACCAGGCGGAGACGAGCGCGCGGTCGAGCCGATCCGCGAGCGAGCACCACGGCTTCTCCCCCACCAGCCGTCCCGCGCGCAGCTCGAGTCGGGCGCCAGGCCCCTCTGCGGCGAAGACGCCGTAGGCGCCGGCGCCGGGCGGGAGCGCCGCCTCGGACAGGATCGCCATCGCATCGAGATGCGGCTCGATCGCCCGCGCGACCTCGAGGTCGTGCGCACCGAGGGACGCGAGCGCCTCGAGCCGCGCTGCGGTGCGCCCGCCGGCCGGGAGGGGCACGGCCGCGGCGATCGCGGGGGCCGCGACGAGCGCATCCTCCACCGTCTCGGGCAGCGCACCGAGCGCCTGCAGCAGCACCCGCGCGCCGTCGCCGCCCTCGATGGTCACGGTCGGGGGCGGGGTCGCAGGCATCGCACCATTCTCCACCGGCTGTCCCCCAAGTCTGCTGTGCTGTACTGAGCGGGTGAGCGACGCGCTCGAGCAGTTCTCCCCCGCGACCCGAGCGTGGTTCGCGGGAGCCTTCCCTGCCCCGACGACCGCGCAGGCCCAGGCGTGGGCAGCGATCTCGCGAGGCGAGCACACGCTCGTGGTGGCGCCGACGGGCTCCGGCAAGACCCTCGCGGCGTTCCTCTGGTCCCTGGACAAGCTGCAGCGCGAGGATGCGCAGCCGCACGCGGAGCGCGAGCCCGGCGTGCGCGTGCTGTACGTGTCGCCGCTCAAGGCGCTCGCCGTCGACGTCGACCGCAACCTGCGAGCGCCGCTCGCCGGGATCGCCGCCCGCGGCCGCGCCGACGGAGCCGAGCCGCCGCAGATCAGGATCGGGCTGCGCACCGGCGACACGCCCCAGGAGGAGCGGCGCGCGCAGGCGAAGCACCCGCCGGACATCCTCATCACGACCCCCGAATCGCTGTTCCTGCTGCTGACGAGCAAGGCGCGGGAGACGCTGCGCACGGTCGAGACGGTCATCGTGGACGAGGTGCACGCGGTCGTCCCCACGAAGCGCGGCTCGCACCTGGCCCTCAGCCTCGAGCGGCTCGACGCGCAGCTGCCGCGCCCTGCCCAGCGCATCGGGCTGTCGGCCACGGTGCGGCCGGCGGAGGAGGTCGCGGCGTTCCTCGGCGGGCCGGCGCCCGTGACCGTGGTGGCGCCGCCGAGCGAGAAGCGCATCGAGCTGACGATCACCGTGCCGGTCGACGACATGACCGACCTGCGCGGGCCCGCGCGCGAGGAGGCCGCGCCGACCGGCAGCGCGTTCGGGTCGACGAAGCCCGAGCAGCCGTCGATCTGGCCGCACATCGAGCGCGAGCTGCTCGAGCTCGTCGATCGGCATCGCTCGACCATCGTGTTCGTGAACGCGAGGCGGGCGGCCGAGCGGCTCACGGCGCGCCTCAACGAGCTCGATCAGGAGCGGTTGGATGCGCTGGAGGGGTCTCGTGACGCGAGCGCCTCCGGCAGCAGCAGCGACAGCGGCGGCCGCGTGATCCTGCGCGACGTGTCGGAGCACATCCGCCTGCGCCTCGCGGAGCGCGCCGCGGCGCGGGACGCGGCGGGCAGCGACGATGCCGAGGCGCCGCCGCTGGCGCGCACGCACCACGGCTCGGTGTCGAAGGAGCAGCGCGCCGAGATCGAGGACCAGCTGAAGTCGGGCCGGCTGCGCTGCGTGGTCGCGACCTCGAGCCTGGAGCTCGGCATCGACATGGGCGAGGTCGACCTGGTCGTGCAGGTCGAGGCGCCGCCGAGCACCGCGAGCGGCCTGCAGCGCGTGGGTCGCGCCGGCCACTCGGTCGGCGACGCATCGCGCGGCGTCATCATCCCGAAGCACCGCGCCGACCTGCTGCACGCGACAGTGGTCGCCGATCGCATGGCGCGCGGCGAGCTCGAGCCGATCCGGATGCCCAGGCATCCCCTCGACGTGCTCGCCCAGCAGACCGTCGCGGCGGCGGCGATGGACGAGCTGGTCGTCGACGACTGGTTCCAGACGGTGCGACGCGCCGCGCCCTTCGCGCAGCTCTCCCGCGGCGCGTTCGACGCCACCCTCGACCTCGTCGCCGGCGTCTACCCGAGCGACGAGTTCGCCGAGCTGCGGCCCCGCGTCATCTGGGATCGGGACGCCGGCACCATCGCCGGGCGCCCGAGCGCGCAGCGCATCGCGGTCTCGAGCGGCGGCACGATCCCCGACCGCGGGCTGTTCGGCGTCTTCCTCTCCGGCCAGGAGGGCAAGCCCGGCGCCCGGGTCGGCGAGCTCGACGAGGAGATGGTCTACGAGACGCGCAACGGCGACGTCTTCGCGCTCGGAGCCACCAGCTGGCGCGTGGTCGACATCACCCACGACCGCGTGCTCGTCGTGCCCGCCTTCGGCGAGGTGGGCAAGCTGCCCTTCTGGCACGGGGACAACGAGGGCCGGCCCGCCGACCTCGGCGCCTCGATCGGCCGCGCGACGGCCGCGCTCGCGGCCGGGCTCGGCAACGGGAAGGGCGTCGACCTCCCGCACTCCGACGAGCGGGCCCGGCGCAACCTCGAGGCCTACGTGCGCGATCAGCTGACCGCCACGGGGGCCGTGCCCACCGATCAGCAGCTGGTCGTCGAGCGCTCGCGCGACGAGCTCGGCGACTGGCGCCTCATCGTCCACTCCCCCTTCGGCCGGCGCGTGCACGCGCCCTGGGCGCTCGCCATCGACCGGCGGCTGCGCGAGGACAAGGACATGGGCGCCGCCGCGATGGCCTCCGACGACGGCATCGTCATCCGCATCCCCGACTCCGACGCGGACCCGCCCGGCGCCGACCTCATCCGCTTCGAGCCCGAGGAGCTCGAGCGCATCGTCGAGACCGAGGCGGGAGGCACCGCGCTGTTCGCGAGCAGGTTCCGCGAGTGCGCCGCGCGCGCCCTGCTGCTGCCCAAGCGCGACCCCGCCCGGCGCGCGCCGCTCTGGCAGCAGCGCCAGCGCGCCGCGCAGCTGCTCGACGTCGCGAAGCGCTACCCCGACTTCCCGATCGTGCTCGAGGCGCTGCGCGAGGTGCTGCAGGATGCCTACGACCTCCCGGCGCTGCGCTCCATCGCCGAGCGGCTGCAGCACGGCGACATCCGCGTCGTCGAGGTCGAGACGCCGAGCCCCTCGCCCTTCGCCCACCACCTGCTCTTCGGCTACGTCGGCGCCTTCCTCTACGAGGGCGATGCCCCGCTCGCCGAGCGACGGGCCGCGGCGCTCACGCTCGATCCGACGCTCCTCGCCGAGGTGCTCGGCACGACGGCGCTGCGCGAGCTGCTCGACCCGCTCATCGTCGATCGGATCGAGCTGGAGCTGCAGCGGCTCGCGCCGGATCGTCGCGCCCGCGGCGTCGAGGGCGCCGCCGACCTGCTGCGCCTGCTGGGGCCGCTGACGGTCGACGAGCTGGCCGCCCGCATCGAGGGCGCCGACGACGCGCCGCTCGATCACGACGGCGCAGCCGCGATCGCCGCCTCGCTCGTCGATGCCCGGCGCGCGGTGCGGGTGCGCGTCGCCGACGAGGAGCGGATCGCCGCGATCGAGGACGTCGCCCGGCTGCGCGATGCGCTCGGCGTGCCCCCGCCGCCCGGCGTGCCGTCGGCGCTGCTCGACACCGTGCTCGACCCGATCGGCGACGTGGTCGCCCGGCACGCCAGGACCCACGGGCCCTTCACCGTCGACGATGTCGGCACGCGCTTGGGGCTCGCGCCGGCGGTGGCGCGCTCGGCGCTGCGCGCCCTCGAAGCGCAGGGGCGGGTGCTCTCCGGCGCCTACCGCCCGGGCGGCTCGGGCGAGGAGTGGATCGACGCGCAGGTGCTGACGAAGCTCAAGCGCCGCAGTCTGCAGGCGCTGCGCAGCGACGTCGAGCCGGTGGACCACGCGGTCTTCGCCGATCACCTGCTCGCCCACCAGCACGTCACCAGGCCGCTGACCGGCGTCGACGGCCTGCTCGAGGCGCTCGACGGCCTCGACGGGCTGCCGCTGCCGCTCAGCGCGCTCGAGACGCTCATCCTGCCCTCGCGCGTGCAGGGCTACCGCCCCGCGATGCTCGACGAGCTCACGGCGAGCGGCCTGATCACCTGGGTCGGAGCCGGTGCGCTCGCCGGGAAGGACGGCCGCATCGTGCTGCGCGCGGCAGACACCGTCGCGCAGCGGCGCGACCTCGAGCACGACGACCCGGAGGCGGCGGCGATCCTCGCCGCGCTCGGCGAGGGCGGCGCGCTCTTCGCCCGGCAGCTGGGCGACATGGTCGCGCTCGATCCCGCTCGGCTCGCGGATGTGCTGTGGCCGCTGGTCTGGGCCGGTCGCGTCACGAACGACACCATCGCGCCGATGCGCGCCCACCTGCTGGGCGTGCGGGCGCGCTCCGCGCCGACGCCGAGCAGGCGATCCGCGCCGGCGAGCCGCCGTCGCATCGGCCTCGCGCGGCCGTCGCGCACCGACGCGATGCCGCTGCTCGCCGGGCGCTGGCTGCTCGCGTCGAGGCCGGCGGGCGCGCCGACCGAGCTCGCTGCCGCCACCGCCGATGCCCTGCTGGCCCGCTACGGCGTCGTGACGCGCGGGAGCGTCGTCGCCGAGGACGTGCCGGGCGGGTTCCACGGCGTCTACCAGGTGCTGAAGGCCTTCGAGGAGGCCGGGCACACCCGCCGCGGCTACTTCGTCGACGGGCTGGGCGCCGCCCAGTTCGCGGACGCGCCGGTGGTGGACGCCCTGCGCGCCAGGCAGTCGAGCGGACCCAGCGACGCGATCGCCACCGTCGCGGCGGTCGACCCCGCGAACCCCTTCGGGGCGGCGCTGCCGTGGCCCGAGGCGCGCGGCGACCAGCGGCCGACGCGGCGGGTCGGTTCCCTGACGACGATCGCGGCCGGGCGGCCGGTGCTGCACCTCGAGCGCGGCGGCAAGTCGCTGCTGACCTTCGTCGAGGACGACGAGCTGCTCGTGCGCGCGCTCGAGAGCCTGGCTGACGCGGTCGCGCGGCTCGGCGGGCGCCGACGGGTGCTCGAGCAGGTCGACGGGCACTCGTCGCTCGAGGCCGAGCTGACGCCGGTGTTCGAGCGGGCCGGCCTGCGCCGCACGCCCCGCGGCTACCGGATCGGGCCATGACGGGCCGCACGCCCCGGCCCGGGGCACGGGTCCCGGGGAGCGTCGGCTGATGCCCGAGGGCGACACGATCTTCCGCGCCGCAGTGCGGCTGGGCGCCGCCATGGCCGGGCACGAGCTGCTGCGGAGCGACTTCCGGGTGCCGTCGCTCGCCACCGTCGACCTCGCGGGCGAGCGCATCGAGGAGGTCAGGGCTGTCGGGAAGCACCTGCTCATGCGCGGCGAGCGCTTCACCATCCACTCGCACGCGGGCATGGACGGCCTCTGGCACGTGCTCGAGCCGGGTCGCCGCGCGCCCGTCGCGACCCACACCATCCGCGTCGTGCTCGCCACCGAGCAGCACGAGATCGTCGGCTCGAGCCTGCCGGTGCTTGAGCTGCTGCCGCGCGCGGGCGATCTCGAGGCGCTCGCCTACCTCGGCCCCGATCTGCTCGACGAGGGCTGGGACGACGCGATGGCGGCGGAGGCCGCGCGCAGGCTGCGGGCGACCGGCGCGCCGGTGGGCGTCGCGCTGCTGGATCAGCACGCCGTGGCCGGGCTCGGCAACGTCTACCGGGGCGAGCTGTGCTTCCTGCGCGGCGTGCATCCCGCGACGCCGATCGGCGAGGTCGACGTCGAGCGGCTGGTCGCGCTCGGGCGGCGGCTGATGGTGGCCAACAAGGAACGCACCGAGCGCACCTTCACTGGCGACACGCGCAGCGGTCGTCGCACGTGGGTCTACGGCCGCGGCGGGCAGCCGTGCCGCCGCTGCGGCACGCGCATCCGGGATGCGCAGCTCGGCCTCGAGGACGGGATGCTGCGGCAGGTGCAGTGGTGCCCGAGGTGCCAGCCGGAGCCAGCCCCCGAGTAGCGGCGCGCCGCCGCGCCCTCCGACGGCCCGTGCGCACAACGCAAGCCCGGCGACCAGGAACAGCGGTCTGCGCGTGCCAGCAGCAGCGTTCGCCCCGAGGTCGGGCCGTGGGGCTCGCGTTGTGCGCCGAGGGGGGCGGAGAGGGGCGGGGGCGGGGGTGCTCAGCCGGCGGGAGGGGCGGCGGGGGCGTGGGCGCGGATCCACTCGTGCATGACGATGGCGGCGGCCGCCGCGGCGTTGATCGAGCGGGTCGAGCCGAACTGGCGGATCGCCACGTGCGCATCCGCCGCCGCGATCGCCGCGTCCGTCAGGCCCGGCCCCTCCTGCCCGAAGAGCAGCACGCAGCGCTCGGGCAGCGGCGCAGCATCGACGGGCACGCTGCCCTCCGTGTTGTCGACGGCCACGACCACGAGGCCCGCCTCGCGCGCCCACGCGGTGAACGCATCCGTCGTCTCGTGGTGGAGCACGTGCTGGTAGCGGTCGGTGACCATCGCGCCCCTGCGGTTCCAGCGGCGCTTGCCGATGATGTGCACGGCGGATGCGCCGAAGGCGTTGGCGGTGCGCACGATCGACCCGATGTTGAGGTCGTGCTGCCAGTTCTCGATCGCCACGTGGAAGGCGTGGCGCCGCGCGTCGAGGTCGGCGACGATCGCCTCGTGCCGCCAGTAGCGGTAGCGGTCGACGACGTTGCGGCGATCGCCGTGCTCGAGCAGCTCGGGGTCGTAGCGCTCCTCGCTCGGCCACTCGCCCGGGAACGGCCCGACGCCGACGGCCAGCTGGGGCTCGTCGGCGTCGGGGCCGGTCACCGGTGGCTGCATGCCTCCAGGCTAGGGGCGCCGCACCGCGCTGCGCGTGCGATCGCGCGTCACACTTCGGTCACGCGCGCGCAACCCCGACGCCGTAGCCTCAGAGCATGCGAACGCGCGCGGACATCGAATGCTGGCTCACCGACATGGACGGCGTGCTCGTCCACGAGAACAGCCCGCTCCCGGGCGCCAAGGAGCTGCTGCGGCAGTGGCAGGATGCGGGCACCGAGTTCCTCGTGCTCACGAACAACTCGATCTTCACACCCCGCGACCTCGCAGCGCGGCTGCGCGCATCCGGCCTCGACGTGCCGGAGCAGCGCATCTGGACGAGCGCGCTCGCCACCGCCGACTTCCTGCACGATCAGGCACCGGGAGGCTCTGCCTACGTGATCGGCGAGGCCGGCATCATCACGGCGCTGCACGAGATCGGCTTCACGATGACGGATTCGGATCCGGACTTCGTGGTCATCGGCGAGACGCGCTCCTATTCCTTCGAGGCGATCACCAAGGCGATCCGGCTGATCGCCGGCGGCGCCCGCTTCATCTCTACCAACCCAGACGCGACGGGGCCGAGCGCCGACGGCATCCTGCCCGCCACCGGCGCCATCAACGCCCTGATCACGACGGCGACCGGCCGCACGCCCTACATCGTGGGGAAGCCGAACCCGATGATGTTCCGCTCGGCGCTCAACAAGATCGGCGCCCACAGCGAGGTCACCGGCATGATCGGCGACCGCATGGACACTGACATCATCGCGGGCATGGAGGCCGGCCTCCACACGGTGCTCGTGATGACGGGCATCTCGAGCCGGACGCTCGTCGACACCTACCCGTTCCGGCCCGACGAGATCCTCGAGGGCGTCTTCGAGCTGGTCGAGGATGCGCCCGTCGAGTCGGAGGTCGAGGCGCCGCGCGACGACGTCTAGCGAGCACGGGGCCGGTACATGGCCGGCCTGCCCTGACGGCGACCGGCGGAGAACGTGACGGCCTGAACCGCAGATTCTCCTCAGGCGCACGGGGCCATGCTCAGCAACGATCGAGCATCGCGCGCTCGATTTGCGCGATGTAACGACGTTCGCGCAGACTTGCGCAGGCCGCGCCGCCGCCGGCCTCCGCATGACCTGAGTGAGATCGATGTTCGCACCAGCAGCACCCTCCGAGCAGACCTCGGCGCAGAGCGGTCTTCGCGCTCGCAAGAAGCAGATGACCTACCGCACGATCGCCGACGCGGCCCTGACCCTGACCGCCGAGCGCGGTCTCTCCGGCGTCACGATCGAGCAGATCGCCGAGCGCTCGTTCGTCTCCCCGAGGACGGTCTCGAACTACTTCCCCTCCAAGGAGGCGGCGCTGCTGGCGGCGTTCGACACCGGGCCGGACTCACTGCTCGACGGTCTCGCGTCGAGGCCGACCGAGGAGCACCCGCTGCGCTCTGTGGCAGCGGTGCTGCTGGACGAGGTGCGCAGCTGGGATGCGAGCAGGCTGCAGCTGCTGCGCGACAAGGAGGCGATGCTCGAGCAGTATCCCGCGCTCGTGCCGCATCGGCTCGCGCAGCTGGAGCAGTTCGACGGCGCGATCCGCGCGATGATCGCCGCTCGCACCGACAGCGACCCCGCGACCGACCTGCAGGCGCAGCTCATCGCCGGCGCGGCCACCGCAGCCCTCAAGAGCTCCATCCGCCTCTGGTCGGTGTCCGGCGGCGATGCGGCCGACCTCGCGAGCCTGCTCGAGCGCTCGTTCGACGCGCTCTCCGAGGGTCTGCAGGCGACGGCGGCCTAGCGCAGCGCCGCGCCGGCCGACCGCCGTCAGCCCAGCCGACCGCGATCGTCCAGGCGACGGCCGTTGGCGCGGATGCGCTGCTCGACGCCCCGGGGCGTGACACCCAGCAGGGCGGCGAGATCCTGCACCGCCATGCCCTCGTGCAGCAGGTCACGCAGCGCCGAGGATCGCTCCCGCATCGCGGCTTCCATCTGATCCATCGCCTCGCGGTAGCGGGCGCAGGCGTCGGCGATCCGCGGATCGCTGCCCGCCTCGTCGAGCGCAGGCGCCTCGCCGGCGTCCAGCAGGTCGGTGAGGCGCTTGGCCACCATGCGCTCGCCGCCGATGTCTCGACGCCATCGGCTGCCGTCGAAGCCGACCCTGACCGGCTGCGCCGAGCGTCGCACGGGCTGGCGCGGCTCCTCGATCGGCTGGCGCTCCGCGCCGATCGCCTCGACGACCTCCGCCTGCGGCACGCCCAGGGCGCTCGCGATGGCCGCGCTGCTGGCGAGGCTCGGCTGCGAGCGCCCGTTGAGCCAGCGACTGACCTGCGACTGCCCGATCGAGCCGTTCGAGGCGCGCGCGACGTCGATGCCTCGTAGCCCCTGCTCGCGCATCTGATCGCGCAGCCAGCGAGCGAACGGCGGTCGGTCGCCGGCGTGCGCAGCGCGGGCAGCGTCGGTCGGATCCAGCCTGGGATCGGGCATCGAGCGAGTCCCTTCCATCGGTGACAGCTGACGGCGTCGGGCCTCGAGCGACTGCGGGATGGCAGTGCTCGCAGGGCGGTTGAGGACGAAGGTCATGTCGTGCTCTCCAATCGGCGGTTCCTGATGATCGTGCGCGCCAGCAGCGCGAGTCCGAGGAGCAGCAGCAGCGCGGCCACGCCTGCGAGCACGCGCGGCAGCAGCAGCGCCTGCGCCATGGCGGCGTCGGCGGCGGCCTGCGGGGCGTCGACGGCGCCCGGCGCCGGTTCGATCGGATCGCCGACCGGAGCGCACTCGACGTGCTCGGACCCGCCCTCGCCGACGCGCTCGCAGACGACCGCTCCACCCCCGAACGCCACCTCGACCGACTCCCCGACGCCGAGGGCGCCGAGCGAGATGGGCTGGCCGGTCACCGGGTCGATGACGACGATGTCGCGCCCGTCCGCCGCGGCAGCCGTCACCACGAAGCGCCATCGCATCGAGGCAGCGACGGCCGTCGGTGCCTGCCCGGTCGGTGCCTGCGCGGCAGGCGACTCCACGCTGGGCGACTGCTCGGCGGGCGACCCGCCGGCGACGGGCGCGGGCGCGGGCGCGACGACGGCTGGCGGCACCGCCACCGGCGGCTCGGCGGGCACCGGGGCACCGATGGGGGTGCGGTCGCCGGGGAACGGGATCGGGCCGGTGGGGATCCTCGGCGGGCTCGGAGCCGGATCGACCACGACGGGCGGGCGCGCGGGATCCGGCGGCGCGGGCTGCTGGCCGGCGCTGGGGGCTGCCTCGCCGAAGTACCACGACGCATCCGTCGCCTCGCTCGGGCGCACCGCGAGCGGCTGACCCTGCGGGTCGAACGCCGTGGCGCGCGCGGTCGCGATGCCCTCGTAGGCACCCTCGACGATCGTCGCGCTGGAGACGAAGCGGCGCGACTCCCCCGGCTCGAGCGGGCCCGTCTCGGTGCTCGAGGCGGGGCGCACGCCCGGCCGGCCGTCGCCGGCGACGAAGCGCTCACGGACGTCGAAGGCGTCGAGCAGCGCGTTGCCGGTGTTGGTGACCACGTGGCTCCAGCGCACGACGTCGCCCGCGCGCAGGGTCGGACCGGGAGCGGCGTGCGCGGTCGTCCCGTCGATGGCGCTCTCGACCCGCAGCGAGGGCTCGGCCACCGGCGTCACACTGGCACGGGTGGACGTGAAGGATGCCGCGGCTCCGGCATAGGTGCCGGACGCCGTCGCATCGTTCGTCGCGACCGCACCGGCGAGTTCATCCCAGGGCATCGGTGTGGCGAGCTCGACGTCGACGGTCGCTCCCGCGGCGACCGAGCCGAGCTCGACGCGGAACGCGGTCGCGCCCTCGGCATCGGCCGACCAGCTGCCGGTGTCGGCCGAGGTCGCGTCGCGCGAGTACTCCACGGTGGCGCCGCCGGGAACGTCGATCGGGCCGGCGAGCCGCAGCGGGAACGCGCTGCCGCGCCCGTCGCCGCGCGCGGGCAGCCGGTCGAAGAGCACGACGTCGTCGATCGCGCGCGGCAAGCGGTTGTGCAGCCGCAGCTGCCACTGCGCGAGCTCGCCGGCCCCCACCGTCGCCCTCCTCACCCACGCTCCGTCGTCGCCGACGTGCGCGGCGAGCACCAGCCCACCGCCGGCGGTCGCGACGCTCCGGTCCGACAGGTGCGCGATCGTCTCGCGCGTCGGGTCGAAGTCGTGCACGTCGGCGCGCAGGTGCGGCGCGTAGAACCCCAGCGGGACGCCGGCGAGGGAAGGATCGGTCGTGGAGGCCCACGCCTCGAACTCGACCGCGGCGCCAGCGTCGAGCGCCGAGGGGCGCGCGAGGACGGGGATCGTGTAGCGATAGCCGTCCAGGAGCTCGAAGCGGTGGCGGGCCTCACCGGCAGCGCGCACCGAGGCGACCTCGTCGAGCAGCAGCACCACCACCTGGCGGTCGCCGAGCATCTCGGTCGCGACGAGCACTCCCTCGCCGATGTCGGGCACCGCGCGGCCGGTCACCGTCTGGGCGGCAGCGCGGCTGACCCCCGTCGCAGCGTCGTACTCGACCCCGCGGGGCAGCACGACGCGCACGAAGGCGTCGGCGATCGAGCGGCCCGCCGGGTCGGTGTTGACGACGGTCGCGACGATCGGGGTGCTCGCCGCCGAGCCGAGCGTGCCGGGCGCATCCACGGTGGTCGTGAGGGTGACGCGGTCGGCGATCGTCGCGCGCACGGCGTCGTCGTCGCTCAGGGCCTCGCCTGCGACGGTGGTGCCCGCGGCGGTGACGGACGCCTCGAGCGCGCCTCCCGGCACCGCACCCGAGACGAACGACTGCAGGCTGGCGACCACATCGGCCTTCACGTGCACCTCGGAGCCGCCCGGCACGGTGGTCGACGCGTCGGGCGAGACCGTGACGCGCCAGCCCGTCAGCCGCTCGCCCTCGGCGAGCTCGAGCACCTGGTCGAACCCGCTCTCGAGCCAGCCCTCGGAGCCCGCCGGCTGCACCGAGATGCGCGCGTCCGTGGCCGTCGTGGCGTCGTTCGGCACCCAGCGCTGCCAGCCCGTGCCGGCATCCGTCGTGTACTCGAACACGTAGGGCACGGCGGCGCGCGCGAGCGCCGGCGAGAAGTTGATGCGCAGGCGGTAGACGTCGAGGTGGTCGGCGAGCGGCGATCGCTGGAGGTCGGCGTCCCGCATCGCCGCATCCGTCACCGTCAGCGACTCGAGCCCGTCGCCCGTGTAGGAGGTGATCGCGGAGAGCTGCTCGTGCCAGCGGCCGTGCTCGAAGGCCAAGGTCTCAGCACCGGTGTTGAGCACGGTCGAGAGGCGCTCGACCTCACCATCGCCGAGCGCTGGCGCTGGTGCGTCATCGCTGCCCTGGGCGTGCCAGGTGCCGGCGGCATCCATCGTCGACAGGGCTGCGCTGAGCAGCGGAGGCGACTGGCCGGCAGGGAACGACGCGGGCGCGTAGTCGACGGTGAGCCAGATCGCGCGGTCGCTGGGATCGACCGAGGGAGTCGGGTGCCCGAAGGTGCCGTCGCGCTGCCACTGCGCCGCCGCGCCGCCGTCTGCGTCGGGCGTCACCTGCCAGCCGGCCGACGAGCCGAGCACCTCGGCGCCCACGGGCAGCGCCGCGCTGAGGCGCTGCGCCCACGTCGTGAAGCTCCTCGCAGCGGTGTCGCCCTCGCGCACGTTGAAGCGGTAGGTGACGGCGCGCTGGTCGCTGCCTGCGACGGTCGAGGCCCAGGCGTCGGCCCGGTAGTCGTTCGAGCCGTCGATGGCGGTGCGCTCGACATCGGTGGGCGCAGGGCCGGTCGTCGGCGTGCCCGTGAGCGACGTCTCGAGCACGCTGGCGGGGTGGTTCGCGGCGGGATCGGTCTGGACGACGGTGAACGAGAAGGTCGCCAGCTGTTCGACGAGCGGCTCCAGCGTGAAGACGACGGTGCCGGATGCGTCGTCCACCGCGTACGAGGCGACGGGCGACGCGCCGCCCACCGGCACCGCGTCGATGCGCAGCCCGTCGTCCAGCTGCGCGGTGAGCGCGATGTCGTCGAGGGGGGTGGCCGAGCTCGCGTCGGATGCGACGGTCACCTGGTAGGCGAAGGCGTCGCGCACCCCCACCGATCCGGGCGCCTGCAGGTCGAGCGCGTAGGGCCGGGTTGTCGGGGCGGCGGCGGCAGCGTCGGGCAAAGTGAGCGCGGCGAGCATGACGGCAGGGACGAGCGCCAGCACGAGCGCTCCAGCGCCCCGGGGCACCGATGATCGCCCTGTCAATGCATTGCTTGCGTGCATTCCGTCCTCGACCTCGTTCCTGATGCGCGCAACTTCGCGCCTAACCGCAAGACGGGCTCAGCGCGAAATCGTGACAGCACGCAATCCGGCACGCCGCATCGCCGGGCCCGAGATACCCCGAGGCGCCTGCGCGCGGGCGGCAGCCCGACCTCTCGGCTCAAGCGGCACCCGTGGTGCTGGCCGCTGGCGCGCGAACGACCCGCGCGGTGCGGCCGCGCGGCGCTACTGCACCGAGATCGAGCCATCCGCAGTGCCGGTCACCGAGAGCGCATCGGACGCGGCGGACACCGACACCGAGTAGGCGCCGGACGCCGGGTTGCCGTCCAGCGTCTCCACCGAGAGCTGACCGGCGACAGCGCCCGCCGGCAGCTCGCAGGTGCTGCCCCCCGGCGCGTGCGAGCACGCCCAGTCAGCGGGAGCGCTCGCCACCTGCATGGAGTCCGGCAGCTCTACCGTCACGGTGACAGGTCCGCCCGCCCCTGCCCTGGGCTCGACGGCGACCGCGATGTCGGTCGTGCCGGCGCGCTCGGTCGTCGAGACCTGCATCGCGATCGGGCTCTCCACCACTGCCGGCTCGCGCTGCGCGAGCCAGATGCCGCCGGCAGCGACCGCGGCGACCGCGCTGCTGCTGAGCAGCAGTGCCGTGGTGCGTCCCACCTCGCCCGCGAAGACCCCTTTGGCGGGCGCAGCCTGCGCGGCCCCGACGGCCGCGGTACCGGCCGCGACTGCAGCCGCGCCCTTGGCCGTCGCATTCGCCATCGCTCCGCCCCCGGCGACGACGAGCGGCAGCGCCGCGAGCACCGCCGGGATCGCCTTGAAGCTCTCGAGCGCCCGCGCGCAGCGGCGGCAGCCCTCGAGGTGCGCGATCGCCTCGGGCGTCTTGGCGGCACCGTCGCGGGAGAGCTCCTCGCGGAACGGCAGGCAGCCCTCGGCGCCGAGGCGGGCGAGCATGACCGCACGCAGCTCGATCGTCAGCGCGGCGCGCGCCCTCGAGGCCTTCGCCGAGATCGTGTTGGCGCTCTGCCCGCGCTCGCCGGCGATGTCCGCCGGCTTGCGGCCGTCGACCGCCGTCTCGTGCAGCACCTTGCGCTGCTCGGGCTTCAGCCGCGCGAACGCCGCGCGCACGGCGGAGCGCTCGATGAGCAGCTCCACCGAGGGGTGGTCCTGCGGCGAGAACTCGAGGCGACGCTCCCCCACCGAGGCGTCGAGCGAGACGTTCGCCGTCTCGCGCAGCTTCCCGTGGTCGATCGCCAGGTTCCGGATGGACGTGGTGAGGTAGGCGCCGGGGTTGCTCGTCGGCCCGCCGCCCTTCGCGAGCGACTCGATGAACCGCAGCGTCGCGGTCGCGACGAGGTCGTCCGCCGGCATCGTGGGTGTCGCGCGCTGGTGGGCGACGTGGAACATGAGCGGGCGCAGGGCCTGCAGCAGCTCGCCGACGGCGAGGTTGTCACCCCGACGCGCGCGGCGGAGCAGCGTCTCGAGGTGCGCCGCGGTGGCGCGCTCGGTCCCCTCCGCTGCTCGGGGAGCCTTCATCTGCATCCAGTGCCCTTCGGTCTGTGCGGCGAAGTATACGTCGCGGTGGAGTGGCGCGCTCGGCGTCGCGCATGGCCGTCCCCGTCGCCGTTGCCGTCGCGGTCGCCGTCGCGGTGGGCCACCCGGAGGTGGAGAGCCGCCGGCGGCGTCGGCGCCCCGGCACCTACCACGAGCGCTCGATGAGCCCCGCGTCCACGAGCCGCGGCCGCCCGAACACCTCCTCGATGAGGAGGCCCACCAGTTCGGGCGCCTCCCCGGAGCTCGCGCCGAACCGGGCGTCGACCCCGAGCACCACGGGCGTGCCGTCCTCCGTGCGCCGGATGTCCAGGTCGATCGGGCCGAGCAGGCCGAGCGCCTCGACGGCGCGAGCAGCCAGGTGCTCCACATCGCGCACCTCGCCGCGCGCGCAGCGCCGGATGCCGCTGGGGTCCTCGATGCGACCCTTGCGCAGCTCGATCTCGAGCACCACGACCTCGAGCCTGCCCGTCTCCCAGGAGCGGAACGCCTGCGGTCGGTACGCAGCGCCCGGCGCGAACGACTGCACGATCGTGCCGGTGGGAAGCGACGCCCAGTCGAGCAGATCGCTCGAGTCGACCACCTGCGCGCGGCGGCCGGCGTGCGAGACTCTCGGCTTCACGACGATGGGGCCCCGGAAGCGCTCGAGCGCGGCGTTCGCGGTCGCGAGCTGCTCTGCGGGCGCGTAGTCGGGCACGCTCACGCCCGCGCGGTCGAGCGCCCACATCGTGTGCAGCGCGTCAGCGGCGACCGCGGTGGGGCCTGGCGGCGAGACGGCGAAGGGCGGCGACACCCACGGGGCGATCTGCGCCACGTTCGACCACTGGCCGTCAGCGCCGGCCATCGGGCCGAGGTCTGCGCCGAGGAGGTCGCAGAGCGCCGCGACGACGGGGAGCTCCGCAGCCACCGTCGGGATGATCAGGTCGGCGCGCACGACGCCGATGAGGTGCTGCAGGGCCGGCGTGTACGCGGGGTCGAGCGCAGCGGGCAGGCGAGCGCTCAAGCTGAGTCGCGGATCGTCGATCGCCACGGTGTCGGCGCCGATCAGCACGACCTCTTCGCCGTCGATGCGCATGCCGTGCAGCTGCGCGATGAGGGCTCGGCCCGCGGGGCCGCCGGCGCCGGTGATGAGGATGTTCTTCATCGTTCCACCTCCAGGGGGTCGAATGAGATGCGCGCGGCGACGGAGCGCTCGCTCGCAGCGAGCCGCGCCTGGCAGACGCGGCAGCCCTCGTCGGCGCAGGCACCGCAGATCGCTCGCGCGCGGGAGGGCATCGCGTCGGTCGCTGTCGTGCGTTGCATGCGGTGCGTGCTCTCCGGGATGGCTGCAGGCGGACGCATGCCGACTGCGTGACGGGTGATGGGCTGCGACGGACGAAGCGGTGGATGCACGGTCGTTTCCGGTCAGCATTCGACAGTGTGACTGCTTTTCTCTCGGAATGCCTCTATTGCATATATGCAATGCATACTCGTGACTACACAGGAACAGTTGCATGCTCACAATGCGCCCTGATCGAAATTGCAGATTTCGTCCTGGTCGTGCTGGGCTCGGTGCGACGGGTGCGCGGGGAGGCGCACCCGTCGCTCCAGCGTCAGTGGTGCTCGAGGGTCGCCGATCGGCGACGGAGCACCAGGACCGCGCCCGCCACCAGCAGCGCGACGCCCGCGACAGGCGCGACGAGCGCAGGCTCCGCGCCCGTGCGCGGCAGCTCGTGCGCGCCCGGGCCGGGGTCCGTGCCATGGCCGGGCGTCGGGTGAGCGGTCGGCGACGGCGTGGGATCCGCGCTCGGCTCGGGGCTCGGCTCCGGCGTGGGCTCAGGACTCGGCTCCGAGGTCGGCTCCGGGCTGGCGTCCGGCGTCGTGCCGTGCCACCGATCCTCGTCGTCGACGGGTGCCCCGGTCTGCACGCCGGTCGCGGCCACGGTGGCGAGGTCGGCGTGCACCGCGCCGTCTCCGAGCGCCGGCAGCGAGCCCCTGCAGTCGAAGGCTGCGCCAGGAGCCAGCACGAGCTCGCCCATGTCGACGACACCGTCCACGGAACGCACGAGCGCGCCGCCCAGGTCGGTCGCATCGCACTGGAATCCGTCGATCGCGATGCCGGTCACGACGCGGTCCGTGACCACGATGCGTGCGAGCGGCTCGATGCCCGTGTTCGTGATCGTGAACGTGATGGGCGTCGCAGCCCGGGGGTCGAGCGCGGCTCCTGGCGCGTCGTCGAAGTCGCCGGCCGGCAGCACGGCCGGCTGGAGGTCGGGACCGTCGCCCATGACGGGCGCGCCGCCCTCGAAGACGATGCCCTCCCACGAACCGGAGTACTTCTCGATGTCGATCGCGGGGCCCGAGATGCCGGTGCCGCTGCCCTCGGAGCCGAGCACGATGACCGACGCGGGGCTCTCCTCGACCTCGGTCAGGTCGTAGACCTTCTGCGCGTGGTTGACGAAGCGCTCGGGGAATCCGATCTCCCCGCCCTCGCCGTGGATCGGGCGGCCCTGCGCGTCGGTGCGGAACCTCGACTCGTACACCACGCGGAGCTGGACCTCGGTGAGCGACGTCGGCTTCTCGATCACGACGGTGAAGGAGCTGTCGGAGTCGCACTGCAGCGAGGCAGACACGCTCTCGGGCACCTCGATGTCGCCCCAGCCGGTGCCGACCGCCGAGTCGCGGGCCTCGAGCCGCCAGTCGAGCCCATCGGCGACCTGCCCGCCCTCGCAGAGGACGAGGTCGGGCGTCATGGTGTCCTGCAGCACGACGCGCGCCCAGTCGCCCGAGTGCAGCAGCACCGCCCAGACCACGTGGGGCCCGGCGGGGTCGACGAGCGAACCATCCGGGTGCTGCGCGGTCGCTGCGGCCTGATCGCCCTGGAACCAGCCGTACTTGCCGGGCGCTTCATCGCCCGGTGCGTCGACGTCGCCGTTCACGAGCACGACGGTGCCGAAGATGTCGACGGCGACCTGCTCCTGGCCGGGCGGCACGACGTCGCCGCGGAAGTCGACCCAGAAGCGGAGGTCGCCCTCGACGTCGTCGCGCCCGAGCACGAAGTCCGTGAGCGTGAGGGTGACGAGCCGGTCCGCGTCGATCTCGGCGCGCGCGATCCGCGCGCCCGACGGATCGGTCACCCAGAACGCGTCGAAGGTCTGCGCGTCGAGGGGAGCCGGCAGCTGCAGCTGCAGGGTGTCGCCCGGCTGCGCGTCATCCGGCACGCGGAAGTCGGCGCGCACCTCGACGCGCATCCAGTCCTCGTACTCGCCGCGGTCGACTCGCGGGTCGAGGATGCCGTACTCGCCGTCGTTCTCGATCAGCGCGGCGCTCGCGACGGTCGGCGCGGCGAACAGCGCGCCGACCGCCAGCAGCAGCGCGGCGACGAGCGCCGCGACCCGGGTGAAGCAGTGCACAGAAGACCCCTGTCCCTTTTCTGTCGACTCGAACTCGCGCCTGGGTGCGCATCGGTCATAGAAGCGCCAGGAAGAAGAGGAGGTCAAATGCATGTCGGCGAGTGCATTTCGGACGCAACGGCCATCCCCCCGCTCCGATGAATTCGCATTGCTGCAGAGCAATTGCCTCGTCATGGAAGCCGCGCTCAGTCGTCCCGTAGGGTCGGGAGCGTGATCCCCGACGACTGGATGCCGCACCGCCGCGCCGACGGCGAGGTCGTGGGCTTCGTGCGCGCACGCGGCGACGCGTTCCAACCGATGGACCTCTTCGGGCGACCGCTCGCGGCGGCCGGCGACTGGCTGGCCGCTGAGGAGGCGCTCGACGCGCACTCGATCGCGTGGATCGATGAGCCCTGGCTGCTCGACGAGGGCGGCGAGCAGGTGCGGGTGCGCGTCGTCGAGGTGACGCCCTCGCGCATCCGCGTGAAGCTCGAGGACTTCGGCGACCTCAGGGCGAGCGCGCGCTCGTGGGAGGTGCCGGTGCCCGAGACGGGTCGCCTGCGGCCCGCACCGCCGATGACGGAGTGGCCAGCGCGCGAGTAGCCCGCTGCTCGCACGAGCGGCCTCGCCGCGCGGCTACCCCGGCTTCAGCAACCAGGCGATCAGCAGCATCACCGGCAGCGACGCGATCGTCGTCAGCAGCACGATGTCGCGCGTGATGACGGTCGCGCGGTCGTAGCGCAGCGCGTACTGGTACATGTTCTGCGCGCTCGGCAGCGCCGCCATGACGGTGCACGCGTACACCAGCTGCTCGTCCATGCCGAAGACGAGCTTCGCCAGCAGGAACGCGGCGACCGGCATCGCGATGTTCTTGAGCACCACCGCGAGCGCCACCTCACGGCGCCCGGAGCCCGGCTGCAGCGGCCGGTCGCCGCCGAGCGAGATGCCGAAGGCGAGCAGCATGAGCGGCACCGCCGCCCCGCCGAGGATCTCCAGCGGCGCGAGCACGGGCGCCGGCAGCTGGATGTCGAGCGCCGCGACGACGGCGCCGAGCATCGCGCCGACGAGCATCGGGTTGCGCAGCGGCTGCGTGACGATGCCGATGAGCGAGGCGCGCCCAGCCGTGAGGATGTCGAGGGTCGCGAGCAGGAGGGGAGCGATGAGCAGCAGCTGCAGCAGCAGCATCGGGCCGACGAAGCCCGCATCACCGATCACGTAGATCGCGACGGGCAGCCCGATGTTGTTGACGTTGCTGTAGCCGGACGCGGTGGCGCCGAGGGCGATGCGGCTCGGATCCTTCGTGAACCACACTCGTGCGACGACCGCGTAGACGAGCGCGACGGCGACGAACGCCATCAGCGCGACGGCCAGCACGCCCGAGAAGAGCAGTCCGACGTCTGCCTCGGCGAGCACGGTGAACAGCAGCGCCGGGCTCGCGGCGAAGAACGAGGTGCGGTTGAGCACCAGCCGCCCCTCCTGCGAGACGATGCCGAAGCGAGCGAGGAGCCAGCCGACGAGGATGACGAAGCCGATGATCGCGAAGCCGATCAGCACGCCGCCCACGTGACCTCCCGCATCCGCTTGTCAGACATCCAGTCTGGCACCTGCGGCGTCGGCCAGAGCGCGCGTCGCGCGCGAGCTTCGCTACTGCGCCGCGAGGCCGAGGTCGTCGAGCGTGATGGCCGCGCGGTACTCGACGCCCGCCGCCTCGATGGCAGCCTGAGCGCCGGTCGCCCGGTCGACGATCACCGCGACCGCGACCACCTCGGCGCCCACCGCGCGCAGCGCCTCGATGGCCGCGATGGGGCTGCCGCCGGTCGTCGAGGTGTCCTCCAGCACGACGACGCGCTTGCCCTCGAGCTCCGGTCCCTCGACCTGGCGCCCGCGGCCGTGGTCCTTCGGCTGCTTGCGCACGACGAACGCGTCGATCGCGAGGTCGCGCGCGAGGCCGCGGTGCAGCACCGCGTTCGCCAGCGGATCGGCACCCATGGTGAGCCCGCCGACCGCCGCGACGTCGGGGATGTCGGCGATGAGGTCGAGCAGCACGTCGCCGATGAGCGGCGCCGCCCGGTGGTCGAGCGAGAGCTTGCGCAGGTCGATGTAGTAGCTCGCGCGCTTGCCGCTCGTGAGCACGAAGTCGCCGTGGAAGACGGCCTCGTCACGGATGAGCTGGATGAGCTGGTCGCGCGCGGTCACGCCCCCAGGCTACTTCGATCCGGCTCAGGTCGCGTCGGTCGGCGCGCTGGCGGCGCTGGCCGCGCTGACGCCGCTGGCCGCGCTCGCGCCGCTCGGGGTGGCGGGGTGCTCGGGCAGCGGCACGTAGGCGACGCGCGGCACCCGGCCCGACCAGGCCGCGAAGCGCTCGGAGCGGGTCGCATCGGCCGGCGGCTCGACCGCGGGCTGGAAGATGCCGGGCCCACGGATCGAGCCCTCGTCGGCGCGATCCCGGTACTCTTCCATCCACTCGAGCCACTCCGCGGGGAACTCGAGGTTCGAGGCGAGGCCGACGCGCACGGCGCCCCAGCGGATGTCCCACGCGTGCATCACCATGTCGAGGCCGGCGAGGGAGAGCGACGAGAAGTCGGCGTCGGCGGCCGCGTGCGCGGCGGCCCGCAATCGCGCCGAGAGCTGCTCCCACGCCTCCACCGCCTCCCAATCGCTCGAGCCCGTCGTGATCGACTGGTGGTCGGCGCTGCGGTCGTGGACCCCGAGCGCGCGGCCGAGGAGCGCCGCGCCGCCGTGCTCGGCCTGCACACCGGTGACGTGGCGCACGACGTCGGCGATCGACCACTCGCTGCATGCCGAAGGGAGCCCGAGGCGATCCGCTGCGGCCCGCGTCTCTGCGGAGAAGAGGTCGAGGGCCTGGAGGTAGCGTTCGCGCGCATTGCTCATGGTGCAATAGTGCATCAGTGTGCATCGCCGTCACGCAAGCGTGCGCGGCTCGCCCGGCCAATAGGCTCGATGCATGCGCATCGCCACCTGGAACGTGAACTCCGTGCGCGCCCGTGCGCCTCGCATCGTCGACTGGCTCGAGCGCAGCGACGTCGACGTGCTGGCCATGCAGGAGATCAAGTGCAAGACCGAGCAGTTCCCCTACGCCGCCTTCGAGGCCGCCGGGTATGAGGTGCAGGCGCACGGCCACAACCAGTGGAACGGCGTCGCCATCGCTTCGCGGCTGCCGATGACCGAGGTCGAGCGCGACTTCCCCGGCCAGCCGGGCTACGCCAACACGGGCGACCCGGTCGTGGAGGCGCGCGCCATGGCGGCGACCGTCGAGGGCGTGCGACTCTGGAGCCTGTACGTGCCCAACGGCCGCGAGCTCGCCCACGCGCACTACGGCTACAAGCTCGAGTGGCTGCGGGTGCTGACGGGACTGCTGGACGAGTGGCAGGGCCAGCCGCTCGCGCTCATGGGCGACTTCAACATCGCCCCGCTCGACACCGACGTGTGGGACGTGGGCTTCTTCGAGGGCGCGACGCACGTCTCGAAGCCTGAGCGGGAGGCGTTCGCCGCGCTGCTCGAGGCCGGGCTCGTCGACGTCGTGCGCGACCGGGCACCGGGCTACACCTACTGGGACTACAAGGCCGGCCGCTGGAACAAGGACGAGGGCATGCGGATCGACTTCGTGCTCGGCTCGCCCGAGCTCGCCGAGCTCGTCGCCCGCGCATCCATCGACCGCGACGAGCGCTCCGGCGACGCTCCGAGCGACCACGTGCCCGTCGTCGTCGACCTCGATCTCGACACCGAGCTCGACGACGACCGGCCGATGATCTTCTGATGGCGGATGCGACGGGCGCGCCAGGAGGAGCACCCCACGAGGAGTGGGAGGAGCTCGAGCCGCAGCGCGAGTGGAGCGCTGCCGATCGCTGGCGCATCGCGGCGTGGGCGCTCGTGTTCGCGAACGTGCTGGGGCTGCTGATGCTCGCTCCGGTCGGCGACGCCGCCGTGGTCGAGGCGGCGGAGGCCGCAGGCACCGATCCCGAGCCGGCCAGGCTGACCTACTGGGTCGCCGTCCTGGGCTGCGCGCTGGTCGGCTGCGCCGTGGGTGCTGCCGCCGCCGCGACGAAGCGCCGCTGGGCGATCGCCGCGCCGCTGCTCGCGGCAGCCGGCTGCTGGGCCGGCTTCGGCATCGCCCTGCTGCTGGTCTAGGCGCCGGTCGCGACTCCCCTGCCAGGAGCCGCTCCACCGCCGGCCTGCCGATCGGCGTCGGCGGATCGCGCCCGTCGCTCCCGCGCGGCGCTCGCCGCGACAGCGACGACGCCCGCGCAGCCCGCGAGCAGCCAGGCGGACATCGCGATGCCCGTCGCCTGCACGGGCACCTGCAGGACGATCAGCGGCACGGCCGCGGCGAGCGCCACGATCGCGACGACGATCGCTGCCATCGCGAAGGCGGTGCCCTCGGCGCGACGACGCGAGGCGGCGCGCACGAGCACGAGGACGCCCCAGACGAGCGCTGGCGCGATCGCCGTCTGCACCCACAGCAGCCCGAACTGGCTGACGAAGGCGGCGCTCGGCCAGCCCCACGTGCCCGTCTCGCCGATCACCGGATCGATGGCCCAGAGGAGCAGGGCGAGCAGCGTCGCGTGCAGGGCGACGGCCGCGAGCACGCGGCCTGCCGAGACGAGGACGGGCCGGCCCGGGGCCGCTCCCGGCGGCTGCGGGGCGGCGGATGCGCGCGCGAGAGGAGCGGTCATGGGGCAGACGCTACGGCTCGTCCGGGCGTCGCGCCAGGGGCATCTCCACGCATGACGGACCGCGCTCGCGCAAGGGACTTGCGGGCGACGAGCGCATCGCGCGCTGCACCGAGAACGGGCGCGAGACGCGGGTCGGGGCGCAACAAACGTGCGCGAGCGCTTCCGTACGCTGGAAACACGCGCTCCCGCCACGCAGGACCACCGTCCCGCCCGCGCTGCGCGCCCCTGCTCCCTCGACGCCATCACCGCATCCGGCACCGCGCCGGCAGACCCGCCAGGAGGCCCCCATGACGATGACCCAGGCCACCGCCGCCGACCTCCGCCAGCACCCGGCATGGCTCAGCATCAAGGCGGCCGCGACCGCCCTGCAGCCGCTGCAGTCGAAGAGCGGCGCCATCGACGACGCCGCGCACCACGAGGCCGCCCGCGGTCACGTGCACGCGCTCACCCAGGGCATCCGCGAGCTCGCTCCCGCGTTCCCCCACGACGCCGCCTACCTCGAGCAGGCCGCGATCGACTTCGAGCGCTGGGCCGAGGCCGGCTTCGGCGAGCCCGACTTCTTCGACGCCCTCGTGCGCTTCCAGCCGCAGGAGCACCGCGTGGACGGCCTGCAGCACCTCGTCGTCTTCCCCATGGTCACGCAGAACGGCTCGTCGAGCCGCCTCGTCGAGGCCGTGCTCGTGGAGGTCATCTGGCCTGAGTTCATCGCCGAGCTCGAGGCCGGGGACTACTCCAACGCGCTGTTCGTGCCGCTGCGCTTCATCGACTTCACCGCCGGCTACGACACCAACTCGGCGGTGCTGTTCCCCGAGACGGTCGCGATGCGCGAGCTGCCGACCTTCACGTGGGGCGCGATCTTCCAGGATCGGGAGGCTGCCCGCTTCCGCCGCGTCGTCGAGGCCGCCTGCGAGGTGACGAAGCTCGAGCTGCCGGCCGATGCGGCCGAGATGCTGCACGACCAGCGCCTGGCCGAGGAGACCTTCGTCATGTGGGATCTCATCCATGACCGCACCCACATGCGCGGCGACCTCCCCTTCGACCCGTTCATGATCAAGCAGCGCATGCCCTTCTTCCTCTACTCGCTGGAGGAGCTGCGCTGCGACCTGACGGCGTTCCGCGAGTCGGTCGCGATCGAGCGCCGCATCGTCGCCGACGACCGGGCGACGGATGCGGACCTCGCGCTCGCGAAGCACGCCAAGCTGGTGCAGTACGCGGTGATCTTCGACCGCATCTTCCGCTTCGCGATCACCGGCTCGCGCACCCGCAACTACGACGGGCTCGGCGGCCAGCTGCTGTTCGCGTGGCTGCACCAGCACCGCGTGCTGCACTGGACCGACACGCAGCTCGCCTTCGACTGGGACGAGGTGCCGGATGTCGTGAACGCGCTCGGCGCCGCGATCGAGGAGCTCTACTGGCGCTCGATCGACCGACCGAAGGTCGCGCACTGGCTGGCGGCCTACGATCTCGTCTCGTCGGTCGTCGAGCCGCACCCGGCATCGAAGTGGAAGGCCCGCGAGCTGCCGCTCGACGGAGCCCCGCGTCAGCTGACCGACCTGGTGATGGACGACGAGTTCCCGCTGTCGATGTTCTACGAGGCGTTCGAGAAGAAGATGCGCGACGTCATCGCCTCGACCGCAGGGATCACGGGCGAGTCGGCCTGAGCCCCGGCTGCGCCGCCGGGCGCGGGCGCGGATCCACGAGGTCCGCGCCCGCGATCGCGTAGGAGAGCCCGCGACGCTCGCGCGTCCAGAGCACCGACAGCGCTGAGAGCACCACCACGAGCGTGGCGAGGGCGAAGACCGCGCCGAGCGCGAGCACGAGGCGCTGGTCGGTCACCGCGTCCGACAAGGCGTCGGCCGCCTGGCCGACGGCGAAGGCACCCATGCCGGTGAGCGCGCGCACCAGGCGGCGCGCCGCGGTGCCACGCACGCCGACGGCGACGCCCTCGCTCGCCTCGTCGGGAGCTCCCGCGGCGCCGGCCGCGCCGCGCCACCGCGGCTCCAGCCACATGGCGCGCTGGCCCGGGGAGGCGCCGGAGCCCTGCAGCGCCGCCACCACGAAGACCACGAGCGGCGCGAGGCCGACCAGGAGCGCCTCCGGGACGCTCGGTGCTGCGATCGTCGCGCGGTCGCCGCTCAGCAGCAGCTGCGCGACCCGCACGGCGATGCCGAGCAGCGTCGAGATGGCGCCGTACAGCACGACGTCGATGAGCATCGCGAGCCAGCGGCGCCAGACCGTCACCGGTCGCGCGAAGCCGCGCTCCCGCTCGAGGCGCGCTGCGCTCGGCATCCACCACAGCAGCAGCGGCGCGATCAGGGCGCCGATGAGCGCGCCGAGCGTGTTGGCGAGCAGGTCGTCGACGTCGGCGACGCGGAACGCGCACGGGTAGATCCCGAAGATGCCGGTGAGCTGCGTCGTCTCGATCAGCAGCGAGACGGCCGCGCCGATGAGCGTGGAGACGACGATGCCGCGATGCCAGTAGCGGCGCGCGATGACGCCGAGCGGCACGAACAGCGCCACGTTGTAGACCACCTGCAGCGTCGCGCGCGACGTCAGCACGCCGGTGATGCTCAGCCCCTCGGTCTCGCGGGCGATGTCGTCGAACGAGTGCAGCGGCACCCACTGCGCCGGCGAGCACTGCTCGATCACCTGCGGCAGCGGCAGGAACGTGTAGGCCGCGAGCGCCACGGCGTAGACGCTCACCGCCGCTGCGCCGAGGGTGCGGGCGACGCTGACGCGCCCGTAGCGGCGCGACTGCACCACCACGATCGGCACGAGCACGGCGAAGAACAGCAGGCCGCCGCCGAGGAGGCCGACGAAGGCGGGGAAGGTCCATCCAGTCACCTGCTCGACGCTAGTGCTGCGCGAGCGGGGCGATCGTCGATCGCGCGGATGCATCGTCTCCGTCGAAAGGATGACGCGACGGTCTCGAGCGCCCGGTTACAGTGACCGCAAGGGCACAGGCGCAGCGGTGCGGCCCCCGTCAGGAGTCACGCCATGGCGACGATCGCGGCCTACACGAGCCCCGCACTGGGCCACGTGCTGCCCTTCGCCGGCGTGCTCCGGGAGCTGCGGCGGCGCGGCCACAGCATCCGGCTGCGCACCATGACGAGCCAGGCCGGGCGGATGCGCGACCTCGGCTTCGACGCGGACGGCGTCGACGAGCGGGTCGAGGCGATCGCGCTGGACGACGGCGACGGCCGGCGCGTGCGCGAGACCGTGCAGCGGACGAGCCAGGCGCACTGCCGGCGCGCGCGCCACGAGGCGATCGACCTGCAGGCCGTGCTCGACGAGGCGCGGCCCGATCTGCTGCTCACCGACATCAGCGCATGGGGCGCGGCGGCGGTCGCCGAGCGCAGCGGGCTGCCGTGGGTGTCGCTCGCGACGCACCCGCCCTCGGTGCGCTCGCGGGGCTGCCCGCCCTACGGCTCGGGGCTGCGGCCGGCTCGGGGCATCGGCGGCCGACTGCGCGACGCTGCCCTCACCGCCGCGGTGCACGAGCCCGCGATGCGCGCGATGATGCCGCACCTGAACGCGATGCGGCGCGAGGTCGCGGGGCTGCCGCCGGTGCGCTCGTACGACGCGATGGTGCGCAAGGCGCCGCTCACCCTCGTGACGACCGCCGAGCCGCTCGAGTACCCGCACACCGATTGGGGCCCGCAGCTGCGGCTGGTGGGGCCGACCGCGTGGGAGCCCGCGGCACCGGCGCCGGCGTGGCTCGCGCGCCTCGCGCATCCGATCGTGCTCGTGGCGACGGCCACCGCCTATCGCGGCGACACCGAGCTCGTGCGCACGGCCCTGGCCGCGCTCGCCGGCGAGCCGGTGACGGTGGTCGTGACGATGGGCGAGGGCGCGGCCGCGGAGCTCCCTGTGCCGCGCAACGCCCGCATCGAGCGGTTCTTGCCGCACGGGCTGCTGCTCGAGCGCGCGAGCGTCGCGATCACCCACGGTGGGCTCGGCGTGACGCAGAAGGCGCTCGCGCACCGCGTGCCGGTGGTCGCCGTGCCGGCCGGGCGCGACCAGGTGGAGGTGGCGGCGCGCGTGCGGCACGCGGGCGCCGGCGTGCGGCTCGACCCCGAGCGGCTGACGCCGGCGCGCCTGCGCGATGCGGTGCGGAAGGCCAGGGGCATGCGCGAGGGCGTCGATGCGGTCGCTGCCGGCCTCGCGGCAGCCGGCGGGGCGCCGAGGGCCGCCGACCTCATCGAGGAGCAGCTCGCGGCGCAGCAGCGCTGACCTGCGCCGTCGCGCTGCGAGGAGGTGCCGCGGAATGCCCTGCCTTCGGCGCGGGTTGCCCAGAGCGGGACGACCATCAGCAGCACGACGACGGAGGAGACGACATGGCCAAGATCACGGTGCTCGGCGCGACAGGGTTCGCAGGCAGCCACATCGCAGCAGAGGCGGCAGCGCGCGGCCACCAGGTCACCCTGGTCTCGCGATCGCAGCCCGACGACGCACCGGCGGGCGCGCGCGTGCTGCAGGGCTCGGTGCTCGATGGCGAGCTGCTCGCCCAGGCGCTCGACGGCGCCGATGCCGTCGTGGGCGCGCTGTCGCCGCGCGGCGACATGCAGGGCGAGGTGGCGGATGCGTACGCCGACATCGCGAGCAGGCTCGCCGGCGGATCGACGCGGTTCATCATCGTCGGCGGCTTCGGGTCGCTGAAGGACGAGCAGGGCGAGCGCATCGTCGAGACCGATGCCTTCGCACCCGAGTACAAGGACGAGGCGCGCGAGCTGTTCTCGGCCTACGAGCGCGTCAGCGCCGTCGACGACGTCGACTGGACGTACGTGTCGCCGGCGGGCACCTTCGGCAGCTACGTGCCCGATCAGACCCGACGCGGCGAGTACCGCACGGGCGGCGACACCCCGCTCGTCACGGACGGCGGCGGTTCGCTGATCTCGGGCGCCGACTTCGCCCTCGCGGTCGTGGACACGATCGAGTCCGGCGAGCACCGACGCGCCCACGTGCACTTCGCCTACTGACGCGCAGGGCCGCGGGCCGCTGGACGCGCGACCGCATGCTCTGCCGCCTCCCAGCCCAGCCTGGCACCGTGGGGCCATGGCTATCGAATGGATCCCCGACTACGGCGAGCTGCTCAAGCGCGGCGTGACCATCCCGCTCGAGGGCACCGAGGACGACGCGGTCGCCGCGGTCATGCAGCTGCTCGACGCAGGCGGTCCGCTCCCCTCCCACACCGACGTGCGCCAGCTGGTGCAGGATGCCCGCGCGGGCTACCAGGGAGGTTGATCCCTGCCGCCGCGCGCGAGCCGGCGGAGCCCGTGAGCCGCGCTCCGCGGTGACGGCCAGCACGTGACGCACCCGCTGCGCCGCGTGCTGCGCCGCATCCTCGCGCCGGTGTCGCGCACGCGCGCCTTCCGCCGCATCGGGCCGCGCGCCATGCCGGTCGCCGAGCGCATCGCGTCGCGGCTGAGCGGCGGACGCCTGGTGGTCTCGGACATCCTGGTGCCCTCGCTGGTGCTCCACAGCCGTGGCGCGAAGACCGGGGAGCCGCGACGCTCCGAGCTCATGTTCACGCCCGACGGCGCCGGCGGAGCGATCGTCGCCGGCACGAGCTTCGCACGCGAGCGGCACCCGGGATGGACGGCGAACCTGCTCGCCCACCCCGATGCCGAGGTCGTGGTGCGGGGCGCGCGCTTCCCGGTGCGCGCGACGCGCGTCACGGCGGCGGAGCGGGATTCGGCGTGGGCCCGCATCGAGGCCCAGTGGCCGGGCTATCGGCAGTACGAGCGCGACTCGGGCCGCACCGTGCGCCTGTTCAGGCTCACCACGGATGCGGTGCCCTCGCCGTTCCGCGAGCGCCACTAGGGCGCCGACGGCCGCCCGCGGGCCCGCGGGGCGCGACGAGGATCAGCCCCGCACGGCACACTGGGTGCATGCGCATCCTCATCGCCGGTGCCACCAGCGCGCTCGGCCACGCCACCGCATCCGCCCTGCTCGACGCGGGCCACCACGTCATCGCCGTGGGGTCGAACGCCGATCGGCTGGGGCTCGTCGACGCGACCGAGCACTTCGAGTGCGACCTCACCGACATGGCGGCCGTCGAGCAGCTCGCGACCGAGGTGGGCGAGCTCGACGGCCTGCTGCACCTCGTCGGCGGCTGGCGCGGCGGCGGTGGGCTCGCAGGCCAGAGCGACGACGACTGGGCGTGGCTCGAGGCGCGCGTGGTCGGCACGCTCCGCAACACGACGAGGGCGTTCGCCGAGGCGATCGGGCGGTCGGAGGCCGGGGTCATCGCGATCGTGTCGTCGACCGGCGTCCAGCGGCCCACCGCCGGCAACGCGAACTACGTGGCGCTGAAGGCGGCGGCAGAGGCGTGGTTGGCAGCCGTCGGACACGCGCTGCGAGCGACGCCGGCGCGCACCGTCGCGCATCGCGTCACGGCGCTCGTCTCCGATGCCGATCGCGCAGCGCAGCCCGACCGGGAGTTCGCCGGAGCCACCGACGTCGTGGACCTCGCCGAGACGCTCGCCGCCGAGTTCGCCGCGCCAGCCGCCTCGCCGAGCAGCGGCGGATGACGGGCCGCGCAGCATGAGCGGCTTCCGCCCTCGACCGGCCAGCACGGCCTGGATGCTCATCGGCCTCGTGGCGCTGGTGCTGCTGCTGACCGGCACGATCCTGCCTCGCCTGCTCAGCGCGATCGTCTTCGCCATCGCCGTCGTCGCCTACCTCCGCTCCGGCACCGGTCGCGAGGGCGCGGAGCGCGGCGGCGACGAGCGCCCGCGCACCCCGCACGCCGACTGAGGGCTGCTCGACCGGCTGAGGGCTGCGCCCAGCAGGTCGGCTGCCCGCCGAGCGCTACTCGGTCATGCGCTCGAGCACGAAGACGGGGATGAGGCGGTCGGTCTTCTCCTGGTAGTCGGCGTAGTCCGGGTACGCGGCGACCGCGCGCTCCCACCACGTCGCGCGCTCGTCGCCCGTGACCTCGCGCGCCAGGTAGTCGTGCTTCTCCGCACCGTCCTGCAGCTCGACGTGCGGCTGCTGCTTGAGGTTGTAGTACCAGACGGGGTGCTTCGGCGCACCGCCGAGCGAGGCGACAGCGGCGTAGGCGCCCTCGTGCTCGACGCGCATGAGCGGCGTCTTGCGCAGCTTGCCGCTCTGCGCGCCCACGCTCGTCAGCAGGATGATCGGCATCCCGCGCATCGTGTTCGCCTCAGCGCCGTTCGACGCCTCGAACTGCTCAGCCTGGTCGCGCGCCCACTCGGACGTGCTCGGTGCGTACTCGCCTTCCAGCGGCATGGTGCTCCTTCGGTCGACCTCGACCGTAGCGCGCCGAGGTGTCCGCAGTCGCTCCGACGCCTGAGCTCGGCAGGCGCTGCAGGTCTGCGCCGCTGCCGCGACTAGAGCCGGCCGACCCGGGTGACCTGGACGACCGCGGTGCCCGCCTCTGCAGAGGCGGCGAGGTCGATGGTCGCCCAGATGCGCCAGTCGTGGTCGCCTGCCGGGTCGGCGAGGATCTGCTGCGCCTGCCACGCCGACGGCCCCTCGTCGATGACGAGCATGCGCGAGCTGCGGGCATCCGCCCCCGTGCCCATCGTCTCGTGCTCGTCGTAGTAGGCGTCGAGGGCGTCGCCCCAGGCATCCGCCCCGAACCCCGGGTCGAGCTCGCCGAGCGCCTCGTGGCGGTCGAGCGCCGCCAGCTGCACGCGCCGGAACAGCTCGTTGCGCACCAGCGTGCGGAACGCCCGCGGGTTGGCGACCACGCTCGGCGGCGGCGGTGGCGCGATCGGCGCCTCGCCCGGCGCGGTGGGGTGCATGAGCTCCTCCCACTCGTCGAGCAGGCTCGAGTCCACCTGCCGCACGACCTCGCCGAGCCACTCGATGATGTCGAGCAGATCCTCGCTCTTCGCCTCGTCCGGCACGGTCTGCCGCACCGCCCGGTAGGCGTCCGAGAGGTAGCGCAGCACGAGCCCCTCGCTGCGCGCGAGCCCGTAGTGCTGCGTGTAGTCGGCGAACGTCATCGCCCGCTCCCACATGTCGCGCACGACCGACTTCGGCGAGAGCGCGAAGTCGCCCACCCACGGCTGCGACGAGGCGAAGACCGCGAGCGCCTCCGTCAGCAGCTCCTCGAGCGGCTTCGGATGCGTGACCGCCTCGAGCAGCTCCATGCGCTGGTCGTACTCGATGCCCTCCGCCTTCATCGCCGCGACCGCCTCGCCGCGCGCGAGGAACTGCTGCTGCGACAGGATCGGCCGCGGGTCGTCGAGCGTCGACTCGATGACCGAGATCACGTCGAGCGGGTGGGTCGGGTCGGCCGGGTCGAGCACGTCGATGACCTCGAGCGCGAAGGGCGAGAGCGGCTGGTTGAGCGCGAAGTTCGCCTGCAGGTCGACCGTGAGGCGGATGAGCGGCGGCCCGTCGGGGTTCGCCGGATCCACGTGCTGCTCGACGACGCCGGCCGTGCGCAGCGTGCGGTACATCGCGAGCGCGCGCCGCATCAGCGCGAGCTGCGAGCGTCGCGGCTCGTGCGAGGACTCGATCAAGTCGCGCATCTCGGTGAACGCGTCGCCGCCCCGGCCGATGACGTTGAGCAACATCGAGTGGCTCACCTGCATCTGCGACACGAGCGGCTCGGGCTCGGCGTCGATCAGCTTCTCGAACGACGGCTTGCCCCAGGAGACGAAGCCCTCCGGCGCCTTCTTGCGCACGAGCTTCCGCCGCGCCTTCGCATCGTCGCCGGCCTTCGCGAGCATCTTCGCGTTCTCGGCCTCGTGCTCGGGCGCCTGCACCACCACCGTGCCGGCCGTGTCGTAGCCGGCGCGGCCCGCGCGCCCCGCGACCTGGTGGAACTCGCGCGCCGTGAGCTGCCGCATCCGCTGCCCGTCGAACTTCGTCAGGCCGGTGAGCAGCACGGTGCGGATGGGCACGTTGATGCCGACGCCGAGCGTGTCGGTGCCGCAGATGACGCGCAGCAGCCCCTGCTGCGCGAGCTGCTCGACGAGGCGGCGATACTTCGGCAGCATGCCAGCGTGGTGCACGCCGATGCCGGAGCGCACGAGCCGCGAGAGGGTCTTGCCGAACGTCGTCGTGAAGCGGAACTCGCCGATCGCCGCCGCGATCTCGTCGCGCTGCTCGCGGCTGACGATCTTCACCGACGAGAGCGCCTGCGCGCGCTCGAGCGCCGCCGCCTGCGCGAAGTGCACGATGTAGACGGGCGCCTGGTTCGTCGCCAGCAGCTCCTCGATCGTCTCGTGCACGGGCGTCATCGCATAGCTGTACGACAGCGGCACGGGCCGCTCGACGCCCGTGACGGATGCGGTCTCGCGGCCCGTGCGCCGGCTCAGGTCGTCGGCGATGGGCGTCGTGTCGCCGAGCGTGGCCGACATCAGGATGCACTGCGCCCGCGGCAGCGTCAGCAGCGGCACCTGCCACGCCCACCCGCGCTGCGGATCCGCGTAGTAGTGGAACTCATCCATCACCACCTGGCCGACGTCGGCGTCGGCGCCGCCCCGCAGCGCCAGGTTCGCGAGGATCTCGGCGGTGCAGCAGATGATCGGGGCGTCGGGGTTGACGGAGGAGTCGCCCGTCACCATCCCGACCTGCTCGGCGCCGAAGACCTCGACCAGGGCGAAGAACTTCTCGCTCACGAGCGCCTTGATGGGCGCCGTGTAGAAGGAGCGCCGCCCCTGCGCGAGCGCAGCGAAGTGCGCGCCGGTCGCGACGAGCGACTTGCCGGTGCCCGTCGGGGTCGAGAGGATCACGTTGGATCCCGTGACGATCTCGAGCAGCGACTCCTCCTGCGCGGGGTAGAGCGTGAGCCCGCGCTCGGCGGCCCAGGCCTCGAAGGCGTCGAAGGCGGCGTCGGGATCCCAGGCGCCGGATTCCCGGAGCCGCACGGCGTGGTCGAAGAGGGTCATCCCCTCGAGTCTGTCGCACGCTTCCCCCAGGCGCCGCGCCGCTCGGTAGGATCTCCTGTGCTCCCCCATCCTCCGGCTCCCTCCGGCGCGCCCGCCGACGAGCCACCAGCCGAGCCCTCGACGCTCTCCGCCGCTGACGTCGAGACCACGCTCCGCGTGCTCGCGACCCTCCACGAGATGGATCGCGACGACCCGCACTACGTCGCCGTGCGACAGGCGACCGCGAACATGTTCAAGGAGGTCAAGCTCGCGAGCCGCAAGGCCAAGCACGCGCGCATCCAGGCCGCCGACAAGGCCGTGATCGCCGCGACCGCCACCGGTGCGCCCGACCGCATCGACGACGAGACGCGCGGCGTGCCGCTCGCGACCCGCGCATCCGCCCCCACTGCCGGCACGCTGCTGCGCTCGCGCGGCTGCTACATCTGCAAGCAGCAGTACACGCTCGTCGACGCGTTCTACCACCAGCTCTGCCCGGCGTGCGCGGCGCTCAGCCACGCGAAGCGCGAGGCCCGCACCGACCTCACCGGCAAGCGCGCGCTGCTGACGGGCGGCCGCGCCAAGATCGGCATGCACATCGCGCTGCGCCTGCTGCGCGACGGCGCCCACACGACGATCACGACGCGGTTCCCGCGGGATGCGGTGCGGCGCTTCTCGTCGCTCGAGGACTCGTCGGAGTGGCTCGGCAGGCTCAAGGTCGTGGGCATCGACCTGCGCGACCCGGCGCAGGTCGTTGCGCTCGCGGAGGACGTCGCGGCGGCCGGCCCGCTCGACATCCTCATCAACAACGCCGCGCAGACCGTGCGGCGCTCGCCCGGCGCCTACGCGCCGCTCGTCGACGCCGAGAGCGCGCCGCTGCCCGAGGTCGCGCCGCACGGCGGCCCGATGCCGGAGCTCGTGACCTTCGGGCACACGAACGACGCGCATCCGCTCGCCCTCGCCGCCTCGGTGGCGAGCCACCCGATCCTCGCGAGCGCCGCCTCCACGGCCGACGAGCTGACCGCGCAGGCGATGGCCGCCGGCTCCAGCTCGCTCGAGCGGCTCGCCGCCGGCACCGCGATCGACGCGGGCGGCCTGCTGCCCGACGAGGAGCACGTCAACAGCTGGACCCAGCACGTCGACCAGGTCGAGCCGCTCGAGATGCTCGAGGTGCAGCTGGCGAACATGACGGCGCCGTTCCTGCTGGTGTCGAAGCTGCGGCCCTCGATGGCCGCCTCGACCGCGCGCCGCACGTACATCGTGAACGTCTCGGCGATGGAGGGGGTCTTCGGCCGCGGCTACAAGGGCCCCGGCCACCCGCACACGAACATGGCGAAGGCGGCGCTGAACATGCTCACCCGCACGAGCGCGCGCGAGATGTTCGAGACCGATCGCATCCTCATGACCGCCGTCGACACCGGCTGGATCACCGACGAGCGCCCGCACTTCACGAAGGTGCGGCTCGCCGAGGAGGGCTTCCACGCCCCGCTCGACCTCGTCGACGGCGCCGCCCGCGTCTACGACCCGATCGTGCGCGGCGAGGCGGGCGAGGATCTCTTCGGCATCTTCCTGAAGGACTACGCCAAGGGCGCGTGGTGAGGCAGCGCCGATGAGGGCGAGCGAGCTGCGCGCGCTGCCCGTCGGCACGCGCCTGGTGGTGCGCTACCGCTTGCACGAGGGGCCGCACGGGGCGACGGATGCGCTCGGCGAGCTGGACTCGGTCGACGCGCGCACGTGCACCCTCCGCACGCGCCGCGGCGAGGTCGTCATCGCGATCGCCGACATCGTCGCCGCCAAGCGGGTGCCGCCGCCGCCCGCGCCGCGACCTCGCGCAGGCGCGTAGCCGGCTCCGCGCCGCCACCACAGCCGTCCCCGCGCTGCGACCCGTGACGCTCAACCGGCGGAGCCGACGCTCGACCGGATAGTCCGCTCGCCCTGCCGCCACACCGGTTGAGCGTCGCTCAGGCTCGCCTCATGGGATCGGCAGGGTCCGGTGAAGCGGGCGCGATCGCGCATACGCTGCAGCCAGCCCGGGAGGGTGCTCGCGCTGGTCCGACCGAGGTCGGCGACTGCGGCGACGCACAGCACCGCTCGGGCACGCGGGTGGAGCTGCGGCGGCGACGACGGGGAGCGCCGCCGCGGCCCGCCCTGCGCGCGGCTCCGCCGATCGTCAGGTTGCAGGACTAGCGTGAGCGGCCAGGACGACCCGCGACGAAGGAGCGATCCGTCATGACCGACACCTCTGAGCCGAACCGGCGCTCGCGAGACCTCGACGCCGACGACGCGCACCGAGCCACCCCCTCCGACGAGCCGTACGCGCCGACCGCGGGCACCGCATCCGACCCCGACCGCCTCGACGCCGAGCGCGGCCGCAGCGAGCGCGTCGGCACCGACCGAGTCGGCACCGGCTCGACCGCCGCGACGCCCACTGCCGTGCAGCCGCAGGCGGCGGATGCGCGCACGGCCGAGCGCGCCGCCGAGCCTCGCATCGTCAAGACCGACCCGGCGCTCGACGGTCACCAGCGGCAGGGCGTGACGGGCGCGACGTGGATCGCGCTGATCCTCGGCACGGTCATCCTGATCCTGCTGCTCATCTTCATCCTGCAGAACAACGTGCCGGCCGACTTCGCCTACTTCGGGTTCGCGTTCTCGCTGCCGCTCGGCATCGCGATGCTGTTCGCCGCGATCGCGGGCGTGCTCATCACCGCGCTGCTGGGATCGGTGCGGCTGTTCAAGCTGAGCCGGCGGGTGCGCAGGCTCGAGCGCGAGCGCGCGACGATCAAGCAGGCCATCGCCGACACCTCGGGGCGCTGACCCGAGCCCTCGAGGGCTTCCCGACCGGTCGGGGATGCGCGGCGGGCGGCGCCGATACGATCGGAGGCCCGTCCCATGGAGGTTCCGTGCCCACCGAGTCCGTCTCCCACGCCGAGGATCTCGCCGACTTCGTCGACGCATCCCCCTCGAGCTACCACGCGGCCGCCGAGGTCGCCCGACGCCTGCAGGGCGCGGGCTTCGCCGCGCTCGACGAGACGGATGCGTGGCCCGAGACCCCGGGCAGCTACCTGGTGGTGCGCGACGGCGCGGTCATCGCGTGGGTCGTGCCGGAGCGGGCGACGGCGACGACGCCGGTGCGCGTGTTCGGCGCGCACAGCGACTCGCCGGGCTTCAAGCTCAAGCCGAAGCCGACGACCGGCTCGCACGGCTGGCTGCAGGCCGGGGTCGAGGTCTACGGCGGCCCGCTGCTGAACTCGTGGCTCGACCGCGAGCTGCGCCTCGCCGGCCGCCTGGTGCTCGACGACGGCACCCAGGTGCTCACCGACACCGGCGCGCTGCTGCGCCTGCCGCAGCTCGCGATCCACCTCGACCGCGAGGCCAACGAGCGCTTCGCCCTCGACAAGCAGGCGCACACGCAGCCGGTCTGGGGGCTCGCCGAGACGGCGGGCGCTCCCGCGTCCGCCGATCTGCTGGCCGAGCTAGCCGCATCCGCCGGCGGCGACGCCGTCGACCCCGGGCGCATCCGCGGCTTCGACGTCGTGACCGCCGACGCCGCGCGCGGCCGGGTCTTCGGCAAGGGAGACGTGCTCTTCGCGAGCGGCCGCCTCGACGACCTCGCGAGCGTGCACGCGGGCGTCGTCGCCATGGTGGCCGCCGCCGAGGGCTTCGAGGGCGACCACATCCCGCTGCTCGCCGTCTTCGACCACGAGGAGATCGGCTCGACCACCCGCTCGGGCGCGGCGGGGCCGTTCCTGGAGGACGTGCTCGAGCGCATCGGCCTCGCGCTCGGGGCGGATCGGGCGGAGCGGATGCGCGCGCTCGCGTCGTCGTGGTGCGTCTCGAGCGACGTCGGGCACTCGGTGCACCCGAACTTCGCGGGCAAGCACGACCCGGTCGTGCAGCCGGTGCTCGGCTCGGGCCCGATCCTGAAGATCAACGCGAACCAGCGGTACGCGACCGACGGCGCGGGCGCCGCGGCGTGGCACGGCTGGTGCGGGGCCGCTGGGATCCGGAGCCAGGAGTTCGTCTCGAACAACACCGTGCCCTGCGGCTCGACGATCGGCCCGATCACGGCGACGCGGCTCGGCATCCGCACGGTCGACGTGGGCATCCCGATCCTGTCGATGCACTCGGCGCGCGAGCTGGCGGGCGTGAGCGACCTCTTCGACCTGACGCGGGTGGCGGAGGCGTTCTTCCGCGGGTAGCGGCGCTCTTCCGCGGGTAGCGCCCTCGGGCCGGGATGCTGCCGCGTCCCTCGGGGGCGAGCTGACGGCGGCCACCAGAAGTGGGCGATCAGCGTCACTAGGTAGACACGCAGACTAGATAGCCGTACGATCTAGTGCATGACGACAGAGGGATGGCCGAGCGACTGGCTGCGGGGCGTGCTGGAGGTGTGCGTGCTGCGGTCCGTCGCCGCGGCACCGACCTACGGGTACGCGATCGCGGCTGATCTCGAGGCCGCCGGGCTCGGCTCGATCAAGGGCGGCACGCTCTACCCGCTGCTGACCCGCTTCGAGAAGGCAGGCATCGTCGCGCCCGAGTGGCGCACGGGCGAATCCGGGCCGGCCCGCAAGTACTACGCGCTGACCGACCTCGGGCGGAGCCAGCTCGCGGAGCTCACCGCGCGCTGGTCGGCGTTCTCGCACATCGTCACGACCCACCTCGGCGAGCCCCTCGATGCCGAGCTGCCCACTCCCTCGCGAAAGGCGACCCCATGACCACGCACGACAACCTCGTCGACTCCTCCTGGGAGGACGACTTCATCGTCGAGCTGCGGCTGCGCGACGTCGACGGCCGCACGATCGGCGATGCGCTCGCGCAGGTGCGCTCGCACTGCGCCGAGAGCGGCCAGACGATGCGCGAGGCGTTCGGCGACCCCGAGGCCTATGCGCGGAGCCTCGACCTGCCGGCGCAGCCGAGCAGCGGTGTCGGCCTCGTGATCGCGCGCAGCGCCATCGGCCTCGTCGCCATGTTCCTGACGCTCTGGAGCTTCACCGCGTGGCTCGAGGGCGAGGGCTTCGCGCTCACGCTCGGGCGCGTCGTCGCGCTCGCGCTGCTGACGGGCGCGGTGCTGCTCATCGCGCGCGGGCTCGGCTTCATCGTGCGTCACCCGTGGTGGTCGGGCCTCATCATGAGCGCGCTCGTGGCGGGGGTGGTGGTCGCCGAGGTGCTGCTGCCGCAGCCGATCGTGATGCTGCCGGCGCTGGCGACGGGCGCGATCGGTGTCGCGGTGCTGCTCGCGACCTCGGCGTGGGAGGCGCGCTCCTCGGCCGCCGATGACGACCCGGTCGTCGACCCGGTGACGGAGCGCGGCGAGGAGACGGGTCGCGCGGGTCGTGTGGTGCTGGTGCTCACGCCGTGGGTGCTGCCGATCGCGACGGCGGCCGTGCTGCTGGTCGCGTGGCTCATGCACCAGCTCGGCTGAGCGGGCCGGTCAGCGAGCGGCCTCCTGCCGCCGCACGACCTCCGCGATCCACGCCGGCGCGAACGGCGAGGTGCAGTTCGGCGGCGTCGGGTAGTCGTGCAGCACCTGGAGGCGCTCGCCGATCGCGATCGCCCGCTCGCGCAGCTCCGGGTGCGAGATGCCGATCTGCGCGAGGCAGTGGTTCATCGCCCACTGCTTGCGCTCGGGCGCATCGACCAGCTCCGCCTCGATCTGGTCGAGCAGCCCCACCAGATCGATGCCCGCCGGCGACGTCGCGACCCGGTCGATCGTCAGGGCCCAGCCCGCGCTCGCGACCACCGCATCCGGGTCGTCGAACCACCGCGAGCGCAGCGCCTCGACGTGCGGCGACCTCTTGACGACGTAGCTCACGAGCCAGTCGTGCACCTTGGGCGCCCGCGCCTCGCGCAGCATCGCGTCGAGCTCGTCGGCCTCGAGCGCCTTCGGCCGGCAGATGAGCAGCGCGAGCAGCCGCGCCGGCGTCTCGCCGGTCGCCCACAGGTCGAGCGCGAGCTCGTGATCGGTCTTCAGCCGCTTGGCGATCGCGCGCAGCTTCGACAGGTTGACGCCGTGGTCGTCGCCGTGCCGCTCGTTCACCTCGCGCATGCGCGGATCCTCGAGCGCCGCCAGCTCTGCATGCAGCGCCGCCACCGTGTCGGTCATCGTGGCCTCCTCGCCGTGGTCACGCCAGCATACGAGCGGATGCGCATGCACGGCTCAGCCCGGTCGAGCAGAATCGACGCATGAGCGCCTTCGACGATCGACCCTGGCTGTCCTCCTACGCCGAGGGCGTGCCGAGCGACATCCCCGAGATCGAGGAGACGCTCGTCGACATGATCGACGGCTCGGTCGGAGAGCACCGGCGGGCGGTCGCGCTCGACTTCTTCGGCGAGACGCTCACCTACGCCGAGCTGGGCGAGGCGATCGAGCGCGCGGCCGGCGGGCTGCGCACGCTCGGCGTGGAGGCCGGCGACCGCGTCGCCATCGTGCTGCCGAACTGCCCGCAGCACCTGATCGCCTTCTACGCCGTGCTGCGGCTCGGAGCGGTCGTGGTGGAGCACAACCCGCTCTACACCGAGCGCGAGCTGCGCCACCAGTTCGAGGATCACGGTGCGACGGTGGCGATCGTGTGGGACAAGGCGGCGCCCGCCGTGCTCGGCCTCCCGGGCGACATCGGGGTCGCGCACGTCGTGTCGGTCGACATCACGCACGCGATGCCCTGGCGCACGCGCGCGGCGCTGCGCCTGCCGATCGCCAAGGCGCGCGAGTCGCGGGCTGCGCTCACGAGCGGCGAGCTGGCACCGGGGGCGACCGACTGGTCGCAGCTGGCCGACGCGAAGCGCATCCCGCGCTCGCACCCACGCCCGGCGGTCGACGACATCGCCGTCCTGCAGTACACGAGCGGCACCACGGGCCGGCCGAAGGGCGCGATCCTCACCCACCGCAACCTGCGCGCCAACGCTGCACAGGGGCAGGCGTGGGTGCCGGGGCTGCAGCCCGGCCGCGAGGTCGTCTACGCCGTGCTGCCCATGTTCCACGCCTACGGCCTGACGCTCTGCGCGACCTTCGCGATGAGCATCGGTGCGCGCCTCGTGCTGTTCCCAAAGTTCGACCCGGCGCTCGTCCTGAAGGCCATGCGCTCGGCCCCGGCCACCTTCCTGCCAGCGGTGCCGCCGATCTACGAGCGACTGGCGAAGGCCGCCGGCGAGCAGCGCGTGAGCCTGCGCAGCATCCGCTTCGCGATCTCCGGTGCCATGAGCCTGCCCGTCTCGACGGTCGAGCTGTGGGAGGAGGCATCCGGCGGGCTGCTGATCGAGGGCTACGGCATGACCGAGACCTCCCCCGTCGCGATCGGCAACCCGATGGGCCCGTCGCGGCGCCCCGGTGCCGTTGGCGTGCCCTTCCCGAGCACGCGGATGCGGGTCATCGACCCTGAGGACCCCACGGTGGACCGCGGCCCGGGCGAGGACGGCGAGCTGCTGCTGCACGGCCCGCAGGTGTTCTCCGGCTACTGGAACCGGCCGGAGGAGACGCGCGAGGCGCTGCTCGACGGCGGCTGGCTGCGCACGGGCGACCTCGTGCGCGTCGATGCGGCCGGCTTCGTCACGATCGTCGACCGCCGCAAGGAGCTCATCATCACGGGCGGCTTCAACGTGGCGCCGTCAGAGGTCGAGGAGGCGCTCGTCTCGCACCCCGCGGTCGCGGAGGCCGCGGTGGTCGGGCTGCCGAGCCCCAGCGGCGGCGAGACGGTGGTCGCCGCCGTCGTGCTGGCGCCGGGCGCTGCGCCGGATCTCGAGGAGATCCGCGAGCACGCCCGGCTGCGGCTGACGGCCTACAAGGTGCCGCGGCGCATCGAGGTGGTCGAGGATCTGCCTCGCTCGCTCATCGGCAAGGTGCTGCGGCGCGAGGTGCGCGAGCGGATGGTGGCGGCGCAGTAGCCGCCGCGAGACGCTAGTCGTCGCTCCCGAAGTCGCGCCCCCACCACCTGCTCGGGCGGATCACGAACGCCACGAAGCCCTCGCGCTCGCCGTAGGGCTTGCCCTCGTACTTCTGCGACAGCCGGTCGACGATCGCCATGCCCTCCTCGCCGTCGATGCGCTCGACGACCTCGCCCCGCACCGTCGCCATCGCGTAGGCGTCGTCGGGAGCCGTGACGGACAGCGCGACGCGCGGGTCGCGCGAGACGTTGCGATCCTTGCGCGATCCCGCGGTGGTGAAGAACACCAGGTCGCGCTCGCCGTGCCGGTCGATCCAGAGCGGCACGACCTGCGGCGAGCCGTCTGCCTGCAGCGTCGCAAGGTGCGCGACCGCGGTCGTCGAGAATCGGTCGGCGACCTCGTCCCATTCCTGCATCGGATGCTTCCCTCTCGTCGGGCGCGCCGGGCAGCCTCGTCGCCGGTCGACCGCGAGACCGAGCGCGCGCAGCCAGCGTATCCAGCGCCGATCCGCCGCCGTCGGGCACGGCTCGAAGCCATGGTGAGTACAGTCGGCGCAGCATCGAAAGGGGCGCACGATGGCCTGGAGCACGCGCGAGCTCGCCGACCTCACCGGCACGACCGTCAACACCGTGCGGCACTACCACCGGCTCGGCCTGCTCGAGCTGCCCGAGCGCACCGTCAACGGCTACAAGCAGTACGGCGTGGCGCACCTGGTGCGGCTCCTGCGCATCCGACGGCTCGTCGACCTTGGCGTGCCGCTCGCGCAGATCAGCGAGCTGAGCAGCGACGTGGAGCGCACGCCGGAGGCGCTGCTCGCCGTCGACGCGCAGCTGGAGGAGCAGATCGAGCGGCTGCAGCGGGCGCGCGGCGACATCGCGGCGATCCTCGCCGGCAAGGGCCCCGCCGACGCACCGCGCGGCTTCGAGTCCGTCGCCGCGCAGCTCTCGGATGCCGACAGCTCGATGCTGCACCTCTACGCACAGCTCTACGACGACGACATCGTGCAGGATCTGCGCGCGATGGTCGAGGCGGAGGCGGGGGACGCCGCAGAGGCGGAGTTCAACGCGCTGGCGCCCGATGCCGACGACGCCGCCAGGCAGCGGGTCGCCGAAGCGCTCGCGCCGGCCCTCGAGCAGCACATGCGCGACTTCCCGTGGGTGCTCGACCCCCTCTCGCGGTCGCAGCGCGACGCCCGGGCGACCGCGGAGACCTTCGTCGAGGCCGTCGTGCAGCTCTACAACCCCGCACAGCTCGACGCCCTGGCTCGCGCGGACATCATCGCGCGAGCTCGGGTGCAGCAGGGCGCCGAGGGCGCGGGCACGGACGGCGCTGTCGAGCCCGGCGCTGTCGAGCCCGGCGGAGGCGCGGCCGGGGCTTGACCCTGTGGTGAGAACACAGTGCCTACTGGGGTGAGCGCCGACATCCGGCGCCTCTCATGACCCGAGGAGCACCACCGTGAACCCGATCGAAGACCTGATCATCGGCTTCCAGGAGCTCGTGGCCCAGGTGCCAGAGCTGCTGCAGCCCTTCATCGTCATGCTCGCCGGCATGATCCCCTTCATCGAGGGTGAGGGCGGCTCGGCGATCGGCATCGTCGGCGGCATCCATCCGCTGATCGCCGCGATCGCAGCCGCCGCCGGCAACTTCCTCGCCGTGCTCGCCGTCGTGCTGCTCACCTCACGCACCCGCGACGCCGTCGTGGCGCGCCGGGGCCGCGCCGCGGCCGATGCGCAGGCGACGCAGGATGGCGCCGTCCTGACCCTGGAGGGCGACGAGGGCACCGCCGCAGCGCCCGCAGCGCCCGCCAAGCCCGAGTCGAAGGGCCGGAAGCGCTTCCAGCGCTGGCTCGTGCGCTTCGGCGTGCCGGGCGCCAGCCTGCTCGGCCCGCTCGCCATCCCGACGCACTTCACCGCTGCGACCCTCGTCGCCTCCGGCGTCGCGCGCGGCTGGGTGCTGCTGTGGCAGAGCATCGCGATCGTGCTGTGGACGACCATCGTCACCGTGCCGCTCTGGCTCGTGATCTCGGCGGTCGTCGGCTGACGCGCGCGAGCCGCGCTCGACCGCATCTGCATCCGCATCCGCATCCGCCCGTCCACCGCATCCGCACTGCCTGAGAGGAACCTCCCGTGAGCGACGCCACCGAACCGAACCAGCTGCCGAGCCAGGGCCCCGGCACCGAGCCCGACGCATCCCCCCGCCACCGCGCAGCGGCCGCCGAGCCGACGCTCGCCGAGGACCTGATGCTGCTGCTCTTCCAGCCCGGCTCCGGACTGCACTCCGGCACCGGCAGCATCGCCGGCGAGGGCACGCTGTTCTACGTGCTCGCCGGCGCGGTGCTGACCGACCTCGCGCTCGGCGGGCACGTCACGACCGACGAGTCGAACCGCGCGGCGCGCGTCGAGGCGGTCGCCGACAACCCGCCGTCGGATGCGCTGCTGCGCAAGGGCTGGGAGTACGTCGCGCAGAAGTCCCGCGGCGTGCAGACCGTGCTCGCCGCGATCGGCCCGACGCTGCGCGCGCCGGTGCTCGAGCGGCTCGTCGAGCGCGGCGACATCGAGCGCGGGCAGCGCAAGTCCCTGGGCCTGTTCACGACGGACGTGCTGGAGGGCGACGGCGGCGACCGTCGCGCCGCGCTGATGGCCGAGGTGCGCACCGTGCTGGTCGACGGCGCCGAGCCGAGCCCGCGCATCGCGGCGCTCGGTGCGCTGTTGGCTGCCAGCGGCACGCTGCCGCAGTTCCACGGCGAGATCCCGTGGACGTCGCCCGTGATCGAGCGCGCCGAGCAGCTGAAGCGGGGCGACTGGGGCGCCGGCGCTGCGGCGCAGGCGGTCGCGCGCACCACCACGGCGATCGTCGTGAACAACGTGATCGTCGCCGCCGCGGTGCTGCCGCGCACGTAGCGGGGGCTGCCGGGTGCGGGCAGCTCAGTCCGCGGGCATCGCGGCGAGGGCTGCCCGCACCCGCTCGCGCGCCGCAGCGTCGAGCCCTCGGATCGGGCGCGGCAGGGGGTTGCCGCTGACGATGCCCGCCTGCTCGGCGACGGCTGCCACCACGCGCTGGCTGCCGTGCTCGGCGAAGAGCTGCCAGAGCGGCTGCAGCCGGGCCGACTCGGCGAGCGCGGCCTCGCTGTCGCCGCGCAGCGCCGCCCGGGCGATGCGCAGGGCCGGTGCGGGCAGGGTGCCGGCGATCACCGAGTACCAGGCCTCGCAGCCCGCGCTCAGCACCTCGGCGGCGAAGGCGTCACCCGAGATGCCGATCGTGACCTCCGGCGGCACGACGTCGCGGATCTGCGCGATCCGCGCCTCGGCGGAGACCGACGCGGGCAGCCCGGGGATCTTGATGGAGGCGACGCCGGGCAGGCTCGCGAGCCGCCCGTAGAGCGCATCGGTGAAGGTGAAGCGCGTCGTGCCGGGGTTGTCGTAGACGATCACCGGCACGCTCGCGTGCTCCAGCACATCCGCGTACAGGCCGAAGACGTCGTCGTCGGTGAGCGCCTGATAGCTCATCGGCGCGAGCAGCAGCGCCCCGGCGCCCGCCTCCTGGGCGTCGAGCGCGTGCGCGATGACGCGCGAGGTGCGCAGCGCCCCGATGCCGGCGATCACGGGCACTCCCCGGGCTGCTGCGACCGCTGCCGCGACCACCTGCTGCCGCTCGTCGCGATCGAGGTAGGCGTACGACCCGGTGGAGCCGAGCGCGGCGATGCTGTCGACGCCGCTGGCCGCGAGCATCCGAACGATGCGGTCGAGGGCGGCGAGGTCGACGCGGTCGTCGCGCAGCGGCGTGAGCGGGAACGCGCTCAGCCCTGTCAGCACGGCGTCGCCTGCGCTCGAGCGGCGGGCACGGGGAGGCTGACGCGCACCTGCGCTCAGCCCTGGCTGGCCTGCGAGAAGTGCTTCCGGATGCGGTCGGCTTGCTCCGGCGTCAGGTGCCACTCGGTGCCGATCTCGTGGCCCTCGAAGGGGCCGCCGCCATCGGTCGGGTTGCGCAGGAACCCGCGGATCTGCTTGCCCTTGCGGTCCATGCCCAGCTCGCGCGACAGCTCGACCGGCGTGATTGTCTCCATGCCCCGAGGCTACCCCGCGCGGGCGACGCTCAACCGGCCTGGCCGGTGCCCGACCGGATCATCCGGTCGCCGCACGCTCCTGCCGGTTGAGGGTTCAGCCCTCCCCGCCCAGCTGCCCCGTCATCCGGTCGCGCATCGACGTCGAGGCCGCGTTCAGCCCGCGCAGCTCGACGGTCTTGCCGAGCCGCTCGTACTTCGTCTCGATCGCGTCGAGCGCGGCGACCGTGGAGGCATCCCAGATGTGCGAGCGCGACAGGTCGATGACGACGTGGTCGGGGTCGTCGGTGTAGGAGAACTGCGTCGTCAGGTCGTTCGACGAGGCGAAGAACAGCTCACCCTCCACGACGTAGTGCGCCTCGGCGCGTGCCGGCGCTCCTGCGTCGGCCGACGCATCCGTCACCGTGCGGGTCACCGACTGGAAGTGCGCCACTCGACGCGCGAACAGCACCATCGCCGCCAGCACGCCGACGATCACGCCGATCGCGAGGTTGTGCGTGATGACCACCACGACGACGGTCACGACCATCACGAGCGTCTCCGAGACGGGCATGCGCCGCAGGGTCGAGGGGCGGATGCTGTGCCAGTCGAAGGTGCTGATGACCACCATGATCATCACCGCGACGAGCGCCGCCATGGGGATCAGCGCGACGACGTCGCCGAGCACGACGACGAGCAGCAGCACGAAGACGCCGGCGAGGAAGGTGGAGACGCGCGAGCGGGCACCTGAGACCTTGACGTTGATCATGGTCTGGCCGATGACCGCGCAGCCGCCCATGCCGCCGAAGACGCCGGAGAGCAGGTTGGCGACGCCCTGGCCCCACGACTCGCGCGTCTTGTTCGAGCGGGTGTCGGTGATGTCGTCGACGAGCTTGGCGGTCAGCAGCGACTCCATGAGGCCGACGAGCGCCATCGCGAAGGCCGTCGGCCCGATGATGCTGAGCGTCTCGAGGGTGAGCGGCACCTGCGGGATGAACAGCTCGGGCAGCGCGCGCGGCAGCTCGCCCTGGTCGCCGACGTTCGGCACCGACCAGCCGAAGACGAGCACCGCGGCGGTCAGCAGCACGACGGCGATCAGCGGCGAGGGCACCACCTTCTGCAGCCGCGGCAGCAGCACGATGACGGCGACGCCGACGACGACGAGCGGGTAGACGAGCCACGGCACCCCGAAGAGGTGCGGCAGCTGCGCGATGAGCACCAGGATCGCGAGCGCGTTGACGAACCCGACCATGACGCTGCGCGGGATGAAGCGCATGAGCCGCGCGACGCCGAGCACCGCGAGCACGACCTGCAGGACGCCGGCGAGCAGCACGGTGGCGATGAAGTAGTCGAAGCCGTGGTCGCGCATGATCGGGGCGATCACGAGCGCGACGGCGCCGGTGGCGGCCGAGATCATCGCGGGGCGCCCGCCGACGAACGCGATCGTCACGGCCATGACGAAGCTCGAGAAGAGCCCGACGCGCGGGTCGACCCCGGCGATGATCGAGAACGAGATCGCCTCGGGGATCAGCGCGAGGGCGACGACGAGGCCCGCGAGCGCCTCGCGCGTGAGCAGGCGGGGCGAGCGCAGCACGCTCAGGACGGATGGGTCGTCGCGGTAGCGAGCGCGCTCGCGGGAGACGTCGGTGCTGGCCATGGGGCTCCTCGGATGAGGGCTCGCGCGGATGCGCCGCGGGAGCGAAGGTGATGAGCGCGTCGTCGCGCAGAGCCGCCCGGCCCGGGCGATGTGGCCGATGGGCGAGAATGGACGGCGTGGTCGAGAGCTCGACCGACGACGACTCTACCCTAACGTGAGGGTAGAGTTGCAGAGGGAGCAGATGATCAGCGACACAGCGGAGGACGCGTCGATGCAGGACGAGCCCGGCTCGACCATGCACATCGGCGAGCTCGCCGAGCGCACAGGGCTGTCGCTGCGGTCGCTGCGCCACTGGGATGAGGTGGGCCTGGTGCGCGCCTCAGGTCGCACCGAGGGCGGCTTCCGCCTCTACACGGAGGACGATGAGCAGCGCGTGCGCCTCATCATGCGGATGAAGCCGCTCGGCTTCACGCTCGACGAGATGGCAGAGCTCGCCCGCGCGCTCGACGTCTCCCCCACCGATGCTCTCGCCGGCATGCCGGCCGACCGTGCCGACTACTACCGCACCGAGACGCGCGCGCGTCGCGAGAGGCTCGCGAGCCAGCTCGCGGCAGCGGACGACTTCCTGCGCCGCATCGATCCCGATGGTCTGCAGGGCTGAGCAGCAACCCGCTGGGCGCATCTGCGGGCGAGGCTGATGGCGCGCCTCAAGCGTTGCGGGCCGCCCAGAGCCTCGCGATCACGTTCGCGTGCGTCATGAGCGCTTGGTGGGGAGCGCCGTCGATCACCTCGAGCGTCCCCCCGACGTCCGCGGCGACTCGTTCCATGACCGCAGGCGGCGTCGACTGATCGAGCGCTCCGGCGATGCAGTGCACCGGCAGCGTGCTGCCGAGTGCCGGGTGCCCACTGAAGTTCGCGAAGTCACGCCACAGCACCGACCACTGGCTCGTTCTCATCCGCGTCAGCGCTGCTCGGGCGTGGTCGACGGGCGCCGTCGAGTCAGCGAGCTGCTGCACGGTGAACCATCGCTCGAGCGTCTCCTCGGTGACAGCGCCCATCCCGGCCGCCTCAGCACGCGCCGCCCGATCGACGAACGCAGGGTGGCCGCGATCTGGCGAGCACACGATCGTCATGCTCCGATACCCGCTCGGGTTCGCTCGCACAGCGAGCGAACCGACGACGCCGCCGAGTGAGGTGCCCACGAAGTGCGGTTGGTCCAAGCCCAGCGCAGCGGGGAGCTCTGCCAGATCGTGCGCGATCGAGTCGAGCGAGACGTCCTCCGGCCGCGACATCGACGCGCCGTGCCCGCGCAGGTCGATCGAGATGGCCTGGACGCCTCGTTCCGCGAGCGCGGCGCCGAACCACTGACTCGAGGCCGCGTCGAGACCCGCCGAGTGGGCGATGACCACGGTCGGCACACCGCTTCCCCACCGCCGCACCGTCGTGCGGACGCCGCCCAGCACCACTGCCTCCATCCCTACTCCACTGCGGTCGCACCGCGCGCGGCGGCGGTCCGACGGCCGACGGCGATGACCCCTCGCTCGACCATCGCGTCGATGTCAGCGTCATCGACGCCGACTGATGCGAGCACCGCCCGCGTGTCGAGGCCGAGTGTCGGCGGGTAGCTGTACCGCTGATGTTCATAGCCAGAAGCGCCGCCCAGGCGGACGGGGTTGCCCACCACCTCCACTGTGCTCCCGCGCCCGTCGTCGAGCTCGACGATCATGCCTCTGCCCGCGGCGCGCGCGTCCTCGATCGCCTCGGGAACCGTCTTGATCATCGCGCTCGGCACCTGTGCGACCTCGAGCGCATCGACCCAGTCCTGAGCGGCACGTTGGCGAAACGCTGGCTCCAGGATCGCCCAGAGCGAATCGCGATTGCGCAAGCGGGCTCCGGCGTCCGCGAAGCGTACGTCGTCGATCAGGTCTTCGCGGTCGACCACCCGCGCGAGCGCCTTCCACATCCGCTCGGTGTTTGCGGTGACGACGAACTCCCGATCGTCGGCTGCGACGAAGGATCGGTACGTTGGGATCGAATCGTGCCTGGCACCCTGGGGCGTCGGCGTGATGCCGCTGAACATCGCGTAGACCGCCTGATAGCTCGTCATGGCGAGCTGACTGTCGAGCATAGAGACGTCGATCGCCGCGCCCACGCCGGTCCGGAGTCGCCGGATGTACGCTCCGAGCGCTCCGTAGGCGGCGAACATGCCCGCGACCAGGTCTCCGGCGGGGATGCCGAGGCGCACTGCCGGGCGGCCCGGTTCCCCCGTCAGGCTCATGACCCCCGAGAGCGCCTGCACGATCATGTCGTAGGCAGGCTTGTCGCGCCACGGCCCGACCTGTCCGAAACCGCTGATCGACACCCAGATGAGCTCGGGACGCTTGCCGCGAAGCACTTCGGGGTCGATCCCGAGCCGCTTGCAGACACCAGGTCGGAAGTTCTCGATCACGATGTCGGCACCGTCGATCAGCCGCAGCACTGCGTCGAGTGCCTGCGGGTCCTTCAGGTTCATGGCGATCGAACGCTTGGAGCGGTTGTTGGTGAGGAAGTAGGCACTGTCCTCGCCGACGAAGTGCGGTGGGATGGCTCGGCTCGAGTCGCCGTCCAGTGACTCGACCTTGATGACGTCGGCTCCGAGATCGGCGAGCATCTGCGTACCGAACGGCCCAGAGAGGAACGTCGTCAGATCGACGATGCGGATACCGTCGAGGAGCGGTGGGAGCGCACTCATGCCGACGCCCGCTCGAAGATGTTGATCGTGCACGCGCCGTGGTCGAGGCCGGCGATGCCACCGCCGGTCACGTGCGTCAAGGCGTGGCGCGCGCCCTCGACCTGTCTGGCTCCGGCGCGATCCGTCAGGTGCCAGAGCGCCTCCACCACCTGCGCGACACCGCTCGCACCGACGGGATGTCCCTTCGAGAGCAGCCCGCCGGACGGGTTCACGACGACGTCGCCACCGTAGGTCGTGCGACCCTCACGGATGAGGCGCGTCGACTCACCCGGTTCGCATAGCCCCAGCGCCTCGTAGTACACGAGCTCGGCGATGGAGAAGGCATCGTGCAGCTCGATGAGGTCGAGGTCCTCAGGACCGATGCCCGCCTCCTCGTACGCATCGCGCGCTGAATGAGCGCTGATCTCAGGCCGCAGCATGTCGCGGAAGCCTGCGAGGAACTGGCCGGAGTGCAGGACCGACGCGATCGAGCGCATGCCGCCGAGTCCTCGCTTCTCCCGCTCCTCCTCGGACATGAGCACGATCGCTGCCGCGCCGTCGCCCGTGGGGCAGCACTGCATGAGGGTGAGCGGGTCGGCGATCGGGCGGGATGCGAGCACCTCCTCGAGCGTCACCTCCTTCTGGAACTGCGCGTACGGGTTGCGCGCACCGTGCGCGCGCGCCTTGACGCTCACTCGCGCCAGATCCTCGACCGTCGCGTCTCGCTCGAACAAGTAGCGCTGTGCGCGCATCGCGTAGACAGCGGGCATGACGATGCCCTGCTGCACTTCGATGTCCTCCGCGACGAGCGGCAATGTGCCGCCGCCGAATTGCGTGAGCTTGTCGACGCCGATGACGAGAACGATGCCCGCCCGGCCCTCCTCGATCGCGCGGACGCCGAGGTGGATCGCCGTCGCGCCGCCAGAGCAGGCATTGTCGACGTTCGTCACCGGCACGTCACCGATGCCCAGCTCTCGTACGATGCGCTGACCCGTCAGCATGCCGCCGAAGGCGTGCCCGCAGAAGACGGCGTCGACCTCGCTCGAGGTGACGCCAGCGTCGCGGAGAGCGCCGAGCGCGGCAGGCGCCGCGAGTCCGGAGTAGGAGGATTCGCGGTGCTTGCCCATCTTGATCATGGCGCCGCCGACGACGTAGGTGCCGGTCATGACTGGTCTCCTTCGGTGGCCCGGAAGCTCCACCCGGTCGGGCTGTCGAGGTCGATTCGCGCGCTGACGGGCAGATCGCACCGCAGGTCTTCGGTGGGGACTCGCACCTGCCCCATCACGCGGAGCCCGTCCTCCAGGTCCACGTAACCGAGGGTGTACGGGGTGGGGAACGTCGGCGAGATGTGCACCGTCGTGAATGAGTACAGCGACCCCGAACCCGGGATCTGCGCGGCGGCGATGTCCGTCGCGTTGCACGTCGGGCAGATGAAGGCCCGCGGGAAGCTGCTCGCGCCACAGGACGCGCAGCGTCCGCCACGGATGGCGCCATCCTCAGTCACGGCGCTCTCCTCTCGCGGCGCCGCATCTGCGACGGGCAGCAGCACCTCTTCGGATGTCGGTGTCATGCCGGTGTCTTCCTCTCGTTCTCGATCTTCGTCCACCACGGCGCGAGCACCGCCGCGACCTGGTCTGGTTCTTCAACGAACGGCGTGTGTCCCGATTGCTCGAAGACCACGGGAGCAGCGCAGCCCGTCCTCGCAGAGATCGCCGCCATGTCGGCGGGCGACTTCGCGGTATCCCACGCACCCGCCAGCAGTAGCGTCGGGCACGTGATCGATGTCATCTCGCTCCAGAGCTCGCGGCGCGCGAAGACCTGCTCCGCCGCGTCGGCGACCGCGCCGGATCGCGACGCGAACGTCGACTTCCAACACACGAGCGCCGCTGCTCCACTCGATCGGAACGGCTGGCCGAACATGGTCGACGCGATCCTCTCGGCACGCTGCTCCGGCGCTTCCGCTCGCAGCGCTGCGACGAGAGCGCCGAACAGCTCGGGACGCCGCTCGGCGTCCGCCGTCGCTGCCGAGAGGACGAGCGATCGCACGAGCTCCGGCCGCCGCGCCGTCGCCACCATGGCGACATACGCACCCATGGACGAGCCCACGAGGTGCACCGGCTCTCCGATTCGCTCGAGTTCGACGATGGTGTCTGCGGCGAGCGCGTCGATGCTGAGGTCGCCGCCCTCGCCCTCCCGTGCGCCTTGCCCGCGATGGTCGGGCGCGATGATCGTGCGACCCGTCCTGTGAGCGAGGTCGTCGAACATCCGACCGTCGAAGAACAGCGAGTGGAGCGCGAGGACAGGGGTCATCGTGAACGAGCGATCCTGCTTCGGGTCGACGTCACGAGCACGCCGAGGCGCATCGTCGAGGAGGACGTGATCATTCCGCCCCGCCGAGGAAGCCCTCGTCATCGAGCGCGTGCACGAGCGCAGTGAGCGCGCCCGCGTAGCTGTAGTGCCGCAGTCCCATGCACATGCCTGTCGCCGTGTGTGTGAAGCTCGAGGCGATCGAACCGCCGCCGAGCCCACGCGATGCACCCGCGCTGGCCTGGATGTTCGAGAAGTGGACCTCGAGGACGGGGCGGCCCGTGTCTTCTAGCGCGTGGCGCACGCCTTCGCCCTTGGTCGTCAGGCCGGCGGGGTTGATGATGTAGGCATCGACCCGGTCTCCGGATTCGTGGATGTACTCGAGGATGTCGCCCTCGTGGTTCGAGTCGAAGGTCTCGACTTCGACGCCCAGTCCGAGGCCGTAGTTCACGACGTACTGCTGGAGGTCGTCGAGCGAGGCGATGGCGCCGTAGACCTTCTTGCTGCGCCGGCCGAGGCTCGACATGTTCGGCCCGTCGATGACGGCGATGCGATGACGGGCGGATCCGGCCCGGGTCACGGTGTGTTCGCTCATGCTGTGCTCCTTCGATGAGTGGTGGACGAGTGCGATCAGGAGTAGCGGAGACCGGCGTCGACGAGGAGCGTCTGGCCTGTGATGAAGCCGGCCTCGTCGGAGGCGAAGAAGAGCACGGCGGCGACGACATCCTCGGGCTTGCCCTTCCGCTTGATCGCGTGGCCCTCGATGATCGCGTCCCACTGCTCCTCGCGAATGGTGTCGCGCTCGACCTCCGTGACGATGCCGTGCGGGCTCACGACGTTCGCCGTGACCTCGAAGGGGCCGAGCTCGGTCGCGAGCGACTTGTTGAGCGCCTGGACCGCGCCCTTCGAGGCCACGTAGTGTGCGTAGTTCGCTCGGCCGGTGGTCACGACGCTCGAGGAGATGTTCACGATGCGTCCGAAGCGCTGCGCCTTCATGTGCGGCGCTACCGCCTGGCAGCAGAGCATGACGCCGAGCGCGTTGACGGCGAAGACGCGATTCCACTCGTCCGTCGAGATCTCCTCGAACGGCTTCATCGTGAGCGTGGAGAAGATCGCAGCGTTGTTCACGAGCACGTGCACGGTGCCGAAAGCGGCGACGACCGCGTCGACCATCGCGCGAACGCTCTCCTGCGAGCTGACGTCACAGGCAACACCGATCGCGTCACCACCCGCGGCACGCACTTCCGCGGCGACGCGATCCACTGCCTCAGCGTTGATGTCCACGACGGCGACGCGATCACCGCGCTCCGCGAACGCGTGGGCGTAGGTGCGGCCAATGCCCTGTCCGGCGCCGGTGACGATGACCACGCGGCTCTGCTTGTCCATCACGATCTGGGTTCTCGCTTTCTGTCGTCTTGCTCAGGCGTCGGTGAGGTGCAGGGCGGCGATGCCGCCGTCGACGGTCACGGTGGTGCCGACGCTGGATCGATTGCGCGGGTGCGCGAGGTACAGCACGGCAAGGGCGACCTCCACCGGATCGACCATTCGATCGGTGGGCTGTCGCGCTTCGAACGCTCGGCGCTGTGCGTCGGGATCGGCGGCCCGTGCCGCGAGGTCGGCCATGAACGGCGTGTCGACCGTGCCAGGGCTCACCGCGTTCACGGTGATCCCCTCCCGCACCAGGTCGGCCGCCATCGCCCGGGTGAGCGACTCGATCGCGCCCTTGGTCGCCGAGTAGGCCGCGCGACTGCGGAAGCCTGATGCGGCGGTGCACGACGACATGTTCACGATCGCCGCTGCCGAGGAGCGTCGGAGGAGCGGCAGCGCAGCGCGGGTAGCGCGGACGTAGCCGAGCACGTTGATGTCGAACAGGCGATGCCACGCGTCGTCGTCCCCATCCTCGATCGTGCCGACGAAGCTCACGCCAGCGTTGTCGACGAGCACGTCGAGTCGACCGTGCTCCGCCTCGATGGCGTCGAAGGCAGCCTGCACCGTCTCGGCGTCACGGAGGTCGACCTGGTGACAACGCATGCCTGCTCGCCCCGGAGGCATCGCGCGGTCGAGCACGTGCACGAGCGCGCCCGCGTCCGCGAAGGCCTCGGCGCAGGACCAGCCGATCCCGGCCGCACCGCCTGTGATCGCGACGATCCGGCCCTCGTGGGCGGAACCTGTTGAGGGTGCGCTCATCGGTTGACTCCTGTTCCGAGGGCCCGAGCGATGCGCGCGGATCCAGACTGCAGTCGGTCGATGATCGACTCGATGTCGCCTATCGGGGGGCGGTCACGCGGATATGTCAGCGTCAGCGAGCCCTCGACGCCCCGCAGCCCGAAGATCGGCACCGCGAGGCCCCGCGCCTGCGGGAGCTTCTCTCCCTCGCTACTCGCGTAGCCGCGCTCGCGGATCAGCGAGAGCTGACGGACGAACTCGTCAGGCTCCGGAAGCTCGTGCCCCTCGCTCGACCTGCCTTCCGCGGGCTTCGCCCTCTCCGCCGCGAGCGCTCGAAGCGCGTCGGCCGGCTCGAGGAAGGCGGCAACCGCCTTGCCAGACGCCCCCCACACCACGGATCCCGGTCGATGCAGCTCGATCCGATACTGCAGCAAGTGGTTTCCGTCTGCTCTGCCGATGAACGCGAGCGACGGAGCGCCCGGCGAGTACCTGCCGAGCAACACGGTCTCGCCGAAGTCGTCGGCGAGCTCCTGCAGGATCGGCTGCACGACATCCGCCAGCCCGACCGTCGCTACCGTGCGCGCCGCGATGCGGTAGAGCTCTGGCCCGACCCGATACGTGTGCGACGCCGCATCGTGCTCGACGATGCTGTCCGCGGCGAGCAGGGCGAGCAGACGATGCACCGTGGATGCGGGCAAGCCGGTCGCGCTCGCGATGCGGGCGATCGTGCCGGGCTCGTCCAGGTCGGCGACCGCGGCGATGACGCGAACGGCGCGCGCAACGGTTCCCATGCTTCGTGGAGCCTCTTGGTTCATGGACGCACCTACCAGGAGAAGGTCGTGAAGGCGGGCAGGACGTTGACGACCAGCAGCACGGGGACCGCGGCGCGCAGCAGCAGCCCGAGGGCGGGCATGACGAGCCGGTGGAAGGACGTCCCGGTGGCTGTGGCTGCCACGAACAGATTGGGCGCGAAGGGTGGAGTGGCCAGCCCGATGCCGAGGTTGAGCACCATGATGACCCCGAACTGCACGGGGTCGATCCCGTAGGCCACGACCAGAGGGAGGAGCAGCGGCGTGAGGATGGTGATGGCGGTGTTCTCCTCGATGAACATGCCCACGATCAGCAGTGTCAGGTTCAGCACGATCAGGAACGCCCAGAGCGGCAGCTCGAGACCGGTGATGCCGGCCGCGAGGTCGCGCGGCGCACCCGACACGACCACAGCTCGCGCGAATGCCCCGCCCATCGCGATGATCAGGAGGATGGGCGCAGTCGCGAGGAGGCCCGCGACGAACGTGCTCGGCACTTGCGAGGGCTTGAGCTCGCGGTAGATCAGGAGCCCGACCAGCAGACCATAGACACAGGCGATCGCGCCGGACTCCGTCGGTGTGAACAGTCCCGAGTAGATGCCACCCAGGATGACCATCGGCATCAGGATCGCTGGGATCACGCTGAGCAGTCGGCGTCGACGACCGCGTCGCGCATCGACCCCCTCCGCGAGGAGCTGCAGGCCGCGGTCATCGAGGCCGTCGCGCTTGCGCGCCCACAACCAGTTGTTGAGGATCAGCAGCGCCATGAGCAAGAGCCCTGCGGGGATGCCCGCGAGGAACATGTCAGCGATGGAGACGTTCGCTGCGACCGCGAACACGATCATCGGCACGCTGGGCGGGATGAGGATCCCAAGGATGCCCGACACTGCCGCGAGCGCACCGATGTAGTTCCGCGGGTATCCGCGTGCCGCCATCCCGTCAGACATGATGCGACCGATCGCTGAAACAGTCGCGATCGACGAGCCCGAGATGGAGCCGAAGAGCGCTGACGCCCCAACGAGGGTGGCGCCCAGGCCGCCCTTGAAACGCCCTGCGAGCAGACCGACTGCGTCGACGAGCCGCCGTGAGACGCCTCCCGACTGCATGATCGCGCCAGCGAGCAGGAAGAACGGGATCGCGAGGTAGGTGAACGAATCGAGCGTGCGGAACGCCACGGAAGGGACCTGCGTGGGGTTGCCGCCGGTGAGGAAGAAATAGAGGAAGGCAGCAAGGCCGAACGCGGCCGCCACCGCGACACCCAGGATGATGAGCAGAAGGACTGCTCCTGCGGCGATCGGCATCAGCGGGCTCCCTGCTCATCATCGCGAGCGGCGTCAGCCTCCACCAGCGTCGAACCACGGCGGTAGTCGTCGGAGCTGAGGAAGGTGCGAACGAGCAGCACGAGTGTGGCCACGACACCGAGGGCAGCACCGAGCATCACGGTGAGCGCTGGGACAGCGAGCGGGATGCCCAGACTGGTCGATGATTGCCCGGTCGCCGCGTAATCGGCGTAGACGAAGTAGGAGTAGTTCGCGAACACCGTGTAGAACACGATCTCGACGAGCAGGATGACGCGCTGCAGCCACAGCTTCGGCCAGCCCGTGGGCAGATAGTGAGCGAGGGCGTCGACAGCGATCTGCTGTCTGCCGAAGGTGAGCATCGGGATGGCGAGGAAGGCCGTCGCGACCATGAGGTATCTGGCGACCTCCTCGGATCCGAGGAGCGAGACTCCCGGAATGTAGCGGCTCGCGACCTGCGCGACCGCGGCAACCAGGATCCCCGCGAACGCGACGCTGAGCACGGCGCGGACGACGCGGTCGAACACGCGGATCGCCCCGTCGAGGCGCGCCGCGCTCGGCGCCGCGCCGGTCACTGACCCGCCTCGGACTCCGCGCGGAGTTCTGCGATGATGTCGGCGCCGAAGGCGCTCTCCTGTGCTGCCCAGACCTCGTCCTTCACTGCAGCGAAGGCAGCCATCTGGTCGGCGTCGAGCTCCGTGACCTCGACACCGTTCTCCTCCAGCTCGGCGAGCTTGTCGGCGACCGACGCGCGCACCTCGGCGGTCATGTCGGCCGTGACCTCGTCCGCCAGGCCCTGCAGCGCGGCCCGGTCATCCTCGGAGAGCGCTTCCCAGACGTCCGTGTTGCAGGCGAGGGTGCCCATCCCGTACGCGTGGCGTGTCAGCGTCAGGTGGCTCTGGACCTCATCGAAGCGGCTGTTCGAGCTGAGGACGATCCCGTTGTCTTGCCCATCGACGGTGCCTTGTTGCAATGCCGCGTAGAGCTCCGGGAACGGGATGGCGACCGGCTGCGCGTCCCAAGCGGTGAAGAGGTCGACGTACATCGGTAGGCCGGGGACGCGGAAGCTGAGCCCCTCCATGTCCGTCGGTGTCGAGATCGCCCGCACGCTGTTGGTCAGACCACGGAAGTCGTTCTCGTAGAACCCGAAGGCCGAGATGCCGAGGCCTGCGAGGGTGTCCCGCTCGTTGGTCTGGAGCACGCCGTCGGGGTTGAAGAAGACGGCATCCGCGCCCTCGTAGTCGGTGACGATGTACGGGAGCAGCGACAGCTGCAGGCGAGGATCGAGACCGGATGCCGTGGATGCGAAGAACGCGCAGTCGACATCGCCGCTCGCCAGTCCTGCACCGAGCTCTTCGTCGCCTCCGAGCTGGGCACCAGGGAATACCTCGAACGCGACGCGACCGTCGGTGACCTCCGGGGCGCCTTCCTGCATCGCGACGGCGCCGGAGTTCACAGCGGACGAGTCGGGGAAGACGTGAGCGAGCTGCAGGGTCACGGACTCCCCACCTGCATTCGGCTCGCCGCCTGAGCTGTTCTCCGCGCCGGCGCCGGGAACACCCGCAGAGCATGCACTGAGCAGCAGCGTGGCAGCCGCAAGGGCGCCCATCGTGGCAATGGTCGACTTCTTTGTCATTCGTGGCCTCTTTGACTTGGTGAAGATGCTTGCAATGCAACATTCCGCTGAACGGAATACGATTCCAACTAGGTTCACCCTACTCGGAGGGCGCACGCAAACGCAAGCGATCTGCTGTTCTGAGGGGCGGCAAAGCCGCAGGTGAGCCCCCGCCACGGGCTCGCAAGCCAGTTCGCGGCTGCCTAAGACTTCCTGCGGCTACATCGACACCAAACAGCGCACCGATCCGCTGGAGCAGTGGTAGCACTCAACGAAGGGTCGCTCGGCGCTGGCATGAAGGATTCGCTGGCCGTCTGCGGTCCGCGGGCGGCGTGGTTCGCCGAGCAGTTCCCGGTGCACATGCTCTACTCGGGCGTGAGACTCGGCTACCAGATCGGCTCCGTGCTCGGCGGGGGCCTCATGCCGATGATCGCCGCGCTGCTGTTCTCCCTCGGCGGCAACGAGCCGTGGCTCATCGCCGGCTACCTGTCGGTGCTCGCCGCCCTCTCGATCGTCGCCGCGCTCTTCGCCGCCGACCCGGCGCGCGACCGCCCCGGCGTCGATCTCGGCGACCTGCACGACTCGGGCGCGAGCATCCGAGCTGCAGATCCCGAAGACCCCCCCGACTCCATCCCGACAGAGGCCGAAGCCGAGCCCGCGCTCGCCGCCACCGAGAGGACGACCCGATGACCCGCCCCCTGCTCCTGAGCGCCTTCGAGATGATCGTGCCGAACCACCAGTCGCCCGGCCTCTGGCGGTACCCCGAAGCGCAGGCAGCCGACTTCGACAAGCTCGACTACTGGACGAGCCTGGCGCAGACCCTCGAGCGCGGCGGATTCTCGGCGATCTTCCTCGCCGACATCCCGGGCGTCTACGACGTCTATGGCGACGGCATCGAGGCGACCGCGCGCGGCGGCGTGCAGTACCCGGTGCTCGACCCGCTCGTCGCGGTGCCCGCCATGGCCGCGGTCACCGAGCGGCTCGGCTTCGGCGTCACCGCATCCGTCACCTACGAGTCGCCCTACCTGCTCGCGCGCACGCTCACGACGCTCGACCACTTCACGGGCGGCCGCATCGCGTGGAACATCGTCACCTCCTACCTGGATTCCGCCGCGCGCAACCTCGGCTACGACAAGCAGCTGCCGCACGACGCGCGCTACGACCGCGCGGATGAGTACATGCAGGTCATGTACAAGCTCTTCGAGGGCTCGTTCGAGCCGGATGCGGTGGTCGTCGACAAGGAATCCGGCGTCTGGGTCGACCCAGACCGCGTGCACCCGATCGGGCACGAGGGCGAGTGGTTCTCGGTGCCGGGCTACGCGCTCGCGCACCCGGGGCCGCAGGGCACGCCCTACCTCTTCCAGGCCGGCGCGTCGAGCCGCGGGCAGGCGTTCTCGCTCGACCACGCCGAGGCGATCTTCTTCTCGGGCCCGACGCCGCAGCTCGTGCGGCGCTAGGTCGACGGCCTGCGCGAGGGGCTCGCAGAGCGGGGCCGGTCGGCGGATGCGATTCGGATCCTCACGATCGCGACGGTCATCGTCACGGACACCGACGAGGAGGCGCAGGCGCGGCTCGAGGAGTATCGGCAGCACGTCGACATCGAGGGCGCGCTCGCGCTCTTCTGCGGCTGGACGGGCGTCGACCTGTCGGGCCTCGTCCCGGATGCGACGCTCGAGCACGTGCAGACGGAGGCGAACCACTCGGCGCTCGCGTCTTTCACGACCCTCTCGACCGGGCGGAAGTGGACGGTGCGCGACCTCGCCGAGTTCGTCGCGATCGGCGGCCGCGGCCCGGTGATCGTCGGCTCCCCCACGACGGTGGTCGATGAGCTGGAGCGCTGGCGCGAGCAGTCGGGCGTCGACGGCTTCAACATCACGGCGGCCGTGCGGCCCGCGGACTTCGAGCGGTTCGTCGACCTGGTGACGCCGGAGCTTCGTCGCCGCGAGCTGCTGCCCGAGGCGGATGACGAGCCGGCTGGCCTCACGCTGCGGGAGGCGGTGACGGGCGCCGGCGCGCAACTGCCGGAGGACCACCTCGGCTCGACCTTCCGGCGGGCGAAGGCGCGGGCGTAGCGCGTCGGGATCCGTTCGCGGGAACTGGGTGAGCCGCAGCGAGAAGAGATTCGAGCTTGCGTGAGCACTGCGACAGGATGGTCGCCCTCCTCAAGGTCGGCCGCCGCGGTGCCGACGACGCGGAAGCTGCCGAGCACCCGCGAGTCGACGAGTGCCACGTCGATCGTCAGCCGCTTGCCCGGCACATCGACCGCGCCGAGCATGTCGGCGCGCAGGTGCACCAGCGGCGTGCCGGGTCCGGCCGCCTCGAGCACCGCGCGTCCGGGCAGCAGCAACCCCGCATCCGGCTGGGTGAGGATGACGCAGAGGTCGAGGTGCACGAGCGAGGTGCCGCCCACGTTGAGCCAGCCGAGCCGGAAGGTCGGCCCGACCACGACGCGGTCGCGTGCGACCGGGAACACCGTGGCGAGCGTCTCGAGCGTGGCTCGCACGCCGCTCGCCGTCGACGAGCCGGCGGCGCAGCTCGTCTACGTCGGCGGTGCGGTGCACGCCGACAATGCTGCCGATCGAATCGAGCGAGAAGCCGAGGCCGAGCTGAATGCCGGTGGGCTGGAGCTCGGCGCGCAGGAGTGCGAGCACGCCGAGTAGTCCGTCGCGCTGCGCGACGAGGCCGGCCACGGTCACCTTCGCGACGCCGAGGTTTCCGGAGAGCAGGCCTCCGGCCTCGTTCTCGCGCAGGTAGCCGGAGCCGGATGCGCGCAGTGCCCCGGCGTTGAAGTCGAGTTGCAGCGAGTCGATCGGCAGCAGTGCGACGACCCGGCCGCCGGGCACGGATGCGGCGACCGCGCCGAGGTCGAGCGTCACGGGGCCGACGCGAAGCGCCGCTTCCAGCTCGCGCCTGGCCTCGATCGCCTGCTCGACGAACGGCTGCGCAGCGTCGGCAAGGAAGCCGAGGCCCATCTCTCGGATCGGCCCAGCGGCTACTTGTGCCAGGCGGGAGCGAGCGGGCCCCGCGGCACCGAGCAGTTCGACGAGCTTGGCCCGGTAGGCCTCCACAGCCGCGCGCACCTGCTCCTGCGCCGCCGCCCCGACCTGCGCCCGGAGATCATTGAGCTGCTGGTCTTAGACGAGCGCGAGCCGCCGTTCGAGCTCCTGCAGTCGCGTGGTGTCAGCCATTGGATGACCCTGGTCGGAGGCGGAGCGCTAGGTGTACCCGGTCACCTTTCGAGCGATGCGCAGACGCGGCCTGGTCATGCATGACCGACGCGCGGGCGGGCACGGCGAGGGAGCTAGATCTCATTCGAGGCGCATGCGCCACCTACTTCAGGCCAAGATGCATCGCGGGCTTTGCTTGCGGTCAATGTACGCCTGAGTCCCGGTATCGGCCAGCCGCCAGCTTCAGCGGCGGCTAACTGATGCCACGTCGGCTACCGAGTTGGCGGTGCGGACGTGGATGCGCGCGACCGCTGGTGGCGTTAGGACGCCTAACCCGGCCCGGACTCGCGTGCCGTCGCGATGATTCGCTCGGCGACTTCGACCGGCTCTTCGTGCTCCCAGAACCTCATCACACGCCAGCCTGCCGCGACCAGCCGCGCGTTCGTCTCGGAGTCCCGCTCGCGATTGCGTGCGATCTTGGGACCCCAGTAGTCGGCGTTCGCCTTGGGCGCGACGAAGTGCTCGGGGCACCCGTGCCAGAAGCAGCCATCGATGAAGACCGCGATGCGCGAGCGCGTAAAGACGATGTCGACGCGCCGACGGAGGTCAGAAGCCAGGGCCGGGTAGTCGACGCGGTAGCGCAGACCGTCAGCGTGCAGAATACGGCGCACCGCCAGCTCGGGTGCGGTGTTCCTCGACCGGTTGGCCAACATGCTCGCGCGGCTACTCGCGCTCGTTGCCCAAGAGCTCCGCTGGCTCATCCGCTCACCGAGATCAGCTCACGTTCGAAGCGTCCAGATCCCGTCTCCACCCCTAACGGCCCCGGCAAGTTCACCACGGTTGCGTAGCTTAGTCGCGGCCCATCGCAGGTCGTATTGCCAAGTGAAGAACAGGTCCCCGGAAGCGCGAAGCTCTGCTTCGTGATCGCGCCAGACGTGCTCCGCGATTCTCACATGGTGCGCAGTACCGCCAAGTGCGTGCAGTGCATCAAGCAACCAGTCCTGCAGATCCTGTTTCGTCGCCACCCGACATTTTTAGCAGATGCTAGAACACCTGGGTCGATTAACTGGCATGAACGAACGTCGCGCAGGCTGGCGTCAATTGAGTCCTGGACTGAGGCGTCTACAGCTTGGCTTCGAGCTGACGCGCTATGGCGGCACCGAGCTGAACTGGAACCGCGTTGCCGATCTGTCGCGCGATTCCCGTCTTCGAGCCGACGAATTGATGGTTGTCGGGAAATCCCTGAAGTCGCGCAGCCTCGAAGTGAGTGATCGCTCGATCCGCAAAGGGGTGCAGGTAGCGGCCCTTCTCGGGCTTAAAGAACTCGGTCCGGATGGTCACGGACGGCTTCGAGGCATGGAGTCTGCCCATCACGTCGCCCGAGCCTGAAGTGTGGCCGATCCAGCACGGAGCCTTCAAGCGGTCCGGCAGATCGAAACGGTTCCCGCCCGCGGGAATCAGCTTGAATCGGTCCAGCGACAACTTCGTATACTGACGACCCAAATGAAGCTGGTGAGCGAAGAAAGGCCCGGCGAACATCCGCCCCGCGAACGGGTAGGACCGCCCCTCCGGAAGGTCGATGCCAGCGACCGGCACGGGAATGGTGGCAAGGGCATGACCCACGCTGACATGCGCGCCTGCGTGCGTCGGCTCTGGCCAACCGGGAAATGGCAGGTCGCGATGGTGCCCGATCAAGATCGCCCTCTTGCGGGCCTGAGGAGCGCCAAAGTCTGCCGCATTCAGCACCGACGCCTGGAATGCGAAACTCTTCAGCGCACCTGACTCAGTCGACTGCTTGAACTGCTCGTACTGCGGGGATCTACCGAACGCCGCAACGTTCTCGACGACGAAGTACTCAGGCTGGACCATCAGAATGGTCCGCTCGTACTGCCTCCAGAGATCGTTGCGCTCGTCATCGACCTGCTGCTTGCCCAGCGTTGAGAAGCCCTGGCAGGGCGGTCCGCCCACGACGACACGTGCCATGCCCTCGCTGGCGCCGCCCTCGTCGAGCCATGCCTTGATGTCCATCGCGTGGACGGTGGAGCGGGGGAAGTTCACCGAGAACGCGGCAGCCGCCGCGGCGTCGAACTCGACAGCAGCGACCGACTCAAATCGATCTGACGCATCGTGGAAGCCTCTGGACAGCCCGCCGGCACCGGCGAAGAGATCGAGCAGAGGGATGACGTCGGGCACCTTCACAATCTAGCCCGGACCAACGACACGCTCCGCCGGCGCGCCGGCTTCACCCTGGAAGGCTGCGACCCTCCGAGATCACTGAACGCATCAGTCCGGGCATGCCTTCGAACCCCGCGATACCGGCGCCGCCGAACAGTAGCGCGCGGTCTAGGAAGCGATTATTGACCTCGCATGATGTCTCTGCGACGAGACTGCAGCCGTGGCACGCCGCGAGATTTGCGCGCACCGCCGCCTGCCCGCTCTCTAGGCACACCGGATCGTTCGAGCAAACTTCAGCGTCTTCGAGAGCCTCGAGGATGACACCGACGAGATTTTGCGGTCGGGCGAGGCGCACCAGCCCTCCCAGCGTCCCCTGGGCGTCGCCCGACGCGGTGTAAATGAAGATTCCGCCCTCGGGGTCCGAGGTCGTGCCGTGGGCGTAGATCCTCTCCGCCAGCGAGGCGCTGGTGTACCCGCTCGCGAAGGCCAACCGCCGCAGTAGAAGATGGGCCAAGGTGTGAAGCGCGACCCAGCGCGGGGTCACGTCCGGGAGTCGAGAACTGTCGATCGCCGTGTCAGCCGCTCGTCGCAGCATCATTACCCGCCGTTGTACGTCCACGTGAGACTCCCAATCGGAGAGCACGCTCTCGTTGAACGTCAAGAGCACGCCCTCGCCAAACTGCTCGACTGACGGGTAGATCTTCCGATCTGAGGCAACGTTCCGGAGATCCGCGGGAACGAACGACGCATCCTCACTGAGCCTTCGGAAGCCGCGCAGAGCAGAGACCACCCGAACTCGATCCACCGCCCCGATTGGGCCCAGCGTCGCAGCCAACGCTGGCGAACCGGACACAGCAATGTCTCGCGGGACGGCTGCCCGTCGCACCATGAAGTCGGGCGTCTCTTCGTCGATTTCGACCACCAGCCGCGAGTTGAACGCCGCCCATTCACCCGCCTTGAGACGGCTCGTGATGTCGGACGAGCTCCCAACGCCAGCGCTTGCGACCGCCATGACGAAGTCCTCGCCGAGCCCCAGCTCAGCCGCAATGAGTTCGGCAATCGTTTGTGCGATCGGCGCTTCAGCATCGTCCCGGAGCTTCGGGAAGAACGCGTGGGCGCGCACCCGTTCTGCGTCCTTCTCGGAGAGCGTCGCCTCCTCGGGGATATCCAGCGCCGTAATGGTCTCGGGCAAATAGGCGGTCGTCGCGGTCCGGAGAGTGCCTCGCAGAGGTTTGTCACATGGTTCGGCCTCACCCTTCTGCCAAGGCTGCTTCCCAAAGCACCTGAACCCGTCTCGAGCGAGCGCGTCCTTGCCGATCAGTTCACTGAGAGGCCGAGCCCGTCGACAACGGTCACACGACGCGCGAAGCCCGGCAAGGCTCTCACCTGCGCCCGGTACACGACGGAGACGCAACGTGTTGTCCGTTCTGCACTGGCGCTGCTCTTCGGACGAGCCGGTTCCCCTATGGACCCACGCGAACCATTGCACGTCCTGAACGTGGCTGCCCCCTTGGCACATCGCAACGAAGCGAACCGGCACGAGCCCTCCCCCGCACTCGTGGCAGCGGTTGTTGTACGCGCCGTGGGAGGCCCCAGTCCGCCGCGACAGGCGCGCACAACGGTCACAAAAACGCCACTCCGGGAAGCGCCGGTACTCAAGTCGGTATGCCTTGCTGCCCGGCCGGTCTGAGACATGCGGCGCCATGCGAAGCTCGCCCCCCGGCAGCTCCGCCTCGAGGCGCTCGCAGTGCAGAAGTGGCGCGCGTTCGCGCTTCCACCACGACGTGTCCGGCGCGACGAGCGACGCTCCTGACACGTCGACGATCCCGCCCGCTCCGTAGGGCCTCACCGTCTCGCTGAGGCGCAGCTCGTGCTCAATCCGCTTCATCGAAGCGTCCCCCTGGTTCTCGTACTTCGATGGGCACATTCGCATCGACCGAGCGCATCGAGTCCATCACAATGAAGCCCGGCCCGCTCTGGCCGAACCGTTTGTACAGGCCCTCGTCGTCCTTGAGGCGCTCGTATCGAAGCGCCGCGCTGGCCGCGCGCTGCGCGCGGGCGCGATCGTCCCACTCTTGTCGAATGAGTTCGAGCTGGCTTCGCGCCGCCTCGTGCTCATGCCGGTCAGCGAACTTGATCCTGACAAGGAGACGCTCGGCCAGCGACGCTGCGGCTTGGCCGATCGACGGCTTGTCGAGGTCGAAACGCACTGCGTCGGAGTCAGCCCTCAGCGCCGCGATCGCGTGACGCAGCAGCATCACGTATGCGCCGGCGAGCGATCTCTGGCGCGAGTTCAACGCCCACGGGGTAACGCTGGTCGGCTCGACAGCTCGGTAGATCGCCTCATGGTACGACCTGAACGTTTCGAAGTGAGAGCGGTCACGGGGACGGTTGGACCGGAACAGGGTCACGACCACCCCACGCTCGCGTCCACGACCAACGCGACTCGTCGCCTGGATGTACTCGGCAGTCGTCTTCGGCTGGCCCACCATCAGCATCAGCCCAAGCCGAGATACATCGATGCCGACGGAAAGCATGTTCGAAGAGACCACGGCGTCTACGGCGGCGTGCCCGTCGCCTGCAGCTGTCGCAAGTCGACGCAGGTCTCGGGTCAACTCGCCGGGCTTCTTTCGGCTCGTGAGCTCGATCAGCCCGTCCGCCCGCACACTCCGTAGCCGAATTCCGTTCTCCTCCGAACGACTCTCGAGTCGAGCGCTCACATCGTCCACGATGTGGTTGCTGGAGCGCCCGAGCTCGCGGAGGCTGTTGTGGTAAGCGACCAATGTCCAGAACGCGTCGTACGGGGCGCTCGCGCTGCCTGAAACCATCGGCAGCTCGAACATCGGAGCGAACGTCGAGATGAGTGACGTCGCCTGGGGCAGCGATACCGGCATCAACCCGATGTACAGCCGTCCGCCCCCCGATGGGTTGAGCTCGGAGAAGAAGCTCTCGTCCTCATCGATACCCGACGGCGGATATAGGGATACTGGCCTCGCATAGAGACCAGCCGCCTGCTCGGCGGCCGCTCGGATCGTGGCGGTCGACGCAACGATTTTCGGTCGTGAGCCTTTCAGTTCGAGAAGAGCTAGAAGCGCCGCCTCGAACACGCCGACGGTCGTCCCTAGCGGGCCCGACAAGAGATGGAGCTCGTCCTGGATCACGAGCGACGGTTGGCGGAAGACCGTGTCGATCCCCAGTATCCGGGACGCTGCAGCACTGAATTGCAGGCGAGCGAACTTATCGACGGTCGCGAGCACGATCGTCGGAGGTGTCGCGAATATATCCTCATCCACGACTTCGAGCGGCAGGCCGTCGAAGAACTCGCAAGCGGGCCTCGTACATGTCAGGAGCACCCGAGACCCTCTCACGACCGGGCCGTAGTCGTCGTCGCGTTGGCTGCGCTTCTCGGGGAGCAGCTGAGCCGAGCACCATGGGCATGCTTCCACCTGGAACGGGTTGCTCTCGCGTGGGTCGTCGACCTTCTTGAGATCCTTCAGTCGCTCGATAGCGGCCTTGCGCGTTCCGGGCGTCGTCTCGTTGCCTACCCAGAGGCCGATGGAGAAGGGCGCCATCCCCGCGAGCCGCCCGCCCGGGGACGTGCGGAGCACCTCCAGCGCGCAGACGAGCAGCGCAGTTCGCTGGAACTGCTGTGAGGTCAGGAGGCGCATCGTGTAGCGCGTGATCACTGCCGTGCCGCCGCCCTCGACTCCGTAGCGAATCCTTCGTAGCAGCAGCTCAACCGCGGCGAGCCCGAGGTAGGCCTCCGTCTTTCCACCGCCCGTGGGGAACCAGATCAAGTCAACGACTTCGCGATCCGAATGCGTGTCGTCAACGGTCGACGCCAGCGCACTGAGCAGGAATCCCAATTGAAAAGGCCGCCACGCCGGTGCCGGCGCATCTGCCACACCCGCTGCGGCGGACGCCTGTCGCATCTGCAGTTGCATCGCCTCCATCGCCATGGAGAATGCCAACGCAACGCTCGGATCCTCTAGGGCAGCGATGCCACCGCGCATCCGTAGAGAGGCCTGCTCCGCCCGGTCACGGATGCGCCCAGCAGCGGGACGCCAGCGCTCCTCCAAGCCCTCGACCCTGACGTCCACCGCCGCTCGCCACGCGTCGTAGGCGTCGACGAACCGATGGAGCGCGTTCAGCACTCCTTCCGAGTCATCGGTGATCTCAACGAGGCGCGCGAGGCTGAGTGCTTCGGACCGAGGGTCATCCTCGGCGAACGAGGTCGTCTGGATCGCTCGCACGATCGAGTATGGGAGGTGACTGGTACGCACCTGACTGCACGTCTCACCATCGGCAGTCCAGTCGACAGCGACGCCATGTCCCACCGCGAACAGCCGCTTCGCTCGAAAACGCAGCGCGAGCTCTTCAGCCTCCTCACTGCGCAGCCTGTCGGCGATGCGCACATACTCGACGATCGAGCCGTCCGCCGGATCAATTGCGAGAGCGACCTGGAATAGCATCTTCTCCACGATCTCGCGCTGGGTGTCGGACTCGTTCTCGAGATTGCGCAGAGCGACGGTCACCATGCTGCCGGACGGGTGGGGGCGCCAGACTGTGTCGATCCGGGCCCGACGACCGTTCACATCCAACTCGCGGGAGGTCGCATCGCGCGCCAGCCCCTCGACGGATCTTGACCAGGGCGACCTGCGCCAGCTGGCGGTGTCATCCTGCTCCTCGGCGGAGTAGGTTGCGGCATCGACTTGAACGTTGAGGATCGAGGCATCTGTCACGAACGACACCGCGATGGAGCTCGGCCTCCAATCCTTTGGCCGAAGGCCCGCTACATCGACGTCATCGTTCTCGATGCCGTCGAACTCGAGCGTGCCGTCCTGCACCGTGTCGCTGGCTGCGGTCTCCTCGGGGAAGAGGTGACCGACGATGTAATGAAGGTCGGGCCGCGAGCGAAGGAGTTCCTTCGGTCCCGCCTCTGGCCCGACATACGCACTGCGGAGGTGCTCCAAAGCTGCTTGTTGCTGCGCGGTCAACGCGGTCATCCGAGTTCCTCCATCTTTCGCGCCAACGCCAACCGGGCGTTACCGCGCATCCACGCCATCGCAGGCTCATCGAGGATGACGGTGAGCGACACACGCGCCCGCGTCATCGAGACGTACAGGGCTGCACGCTCCGCGGACGTCACCGCAGCGGGCACGTCGACCACTACGACGTGGTCGAACTCAAGGCCTTTGACCATTCGGGGAGTCACGAGCGGCACGCGCCCTACCATGTGCTTCTCAGCCTCCAGGAGCCGACTGCTGCGCTCGCCTCGTCCCTGCACTGAAATCACGATCATGGAATCGCGCCCCTCGGACGCTCCAACGTCCTGCGACAGCGCAGCGACCACACGCTCCAGCCGCTGGTCTACGTCGGCATCTGCGGTCACCGTTTCCCAACGGACTTGGCGACCGAGCGCGACTGTCGGTGTGCCGATATCCGCCAGGAGGTGGTCTTGCACGGCATCGACCATGGACGATGTATTGCGCACGTTGCGCTTGAGCGAGAACCGAGCCGCTTCCTCTCGCACCGCTTCGAACCATTCAGGCTCGAAGCGACCCTCGACGTGGGCCTGATTGTTTGGATCCATCGCGAGCAGCCAGCGCCCCTTGTCGAGGCCACCGCGAAGCTTAGAAGTCACTAGGTTGAGGTCTGGCTCGTTCATCATGTCCTGCGCCTCGTCGACCAACACGAAGTCGAACTCGTCTTCCACGTCGCCGAGTCGCGCGAACTCCCTGACCACGATGGCCGTGCCGGCGGTCAGCGCATGGAAGTATTCGACAAGAGACCTCGAGGCGAAGGTCACCAACACTGCGTCGCCCGCGTCGGACGCTTGACGAGCTGCGAGCGCCAACGCCATGGACTTGCCGGTCCCCGCGCCGCCTTCGATAATCGCGCGCTTGACGTTCTCCATGCTCAACAGCACGCCCACCTGCTCTTGAGTTAGACGATCCTGCTCGCTTAGCACAAAGCGCCGTTCCGCGTCGTAAACGGCTATGCCGATGAACTCTCTCCCGAGTCGTTCGCTGACGCGCGAGAGGATCCGACTCCCCCTCGGGAGCCGAGCCCTTACCCGGCTCGCGAGCGCATCCAGCGCCTGCTCAATGCGGATTGCGTCCACATGCCCGCGAGCCAGCCACTGGTCAGGATGCCAACCGACCGATTCCGGCGGAGCGTCGATGAAAGGCGTGAAGACGGCGTACGTTGCGGCATCTCTAATGTCGATCCCGTCTATCTCGTGGAGAAGGTCGCGCAGCGCGTACATCTCGCCCTGCGCTTGCTTCATCGGGTCCTCGATCGCGCGACGCCCGTGCGTGCGAGTCTCCAGCCACCACCGTCCCTCACCGTCGCGGCTGACGGAGCCGCCCTTGATCTCGAGGACGATCACCGCTCCCTTCCACAACACGATGAAGTCGGCCTCAGCCTCCCGCTTCACCCGCGCCCGCCGCAGATTCGTCGAGAAGAAGGCGAGTGCCCCGTCGTCATCGATGTCACGGAGAAGGTTCGCCACCAGCTTCTCGCTCCCGGTCGGCTGACCTGCGCCGAACACGAGCACTACGACTCCCAGAGATAGTCGAAATCGCGGAAAGCGAGGTCGCGGTTCATCTCACCGAAATTGTCCTTCAGGTCGACGATCAGGCATTCCGACTTCCCGCCGTTCTGCGGCCCGCGCAGGCCTCGCCCGACCATCTGGATGTACCGGTTCGGGCTTAGCGTCGGTCGAGCGATGTAGAGCGCGCGAACGCTTGGGGCGTCGAAGCCCTGGGTCAGCAGGTCGCAGTTTACGAGGACTCGCAGGTCGCCATCCTTGAATCTGCGGATCTGCTCGCGTCTCTCGGACTGTGACGTCTGGCCGCTCAATGCTGCCGCTGCGACGCCCTGGTTCTTGAGCACCGCGGCCGTTGTCTGGGCAGAAAGAACCGACGGCGTGAATACTAGGACTGGCCAGTCAGGATCGAGCCCGAGCACGTGCTCGACGAGGATCTTCATGCGGCCCTTGTCACGCCCAAGGCGAGCGAGCACGTCCGGGGCGAGCCGGCCGGTCTGTTCAGCGGTCGACCGCTCGCCCGCGTCAAGGTGGATGTCGATGCCGTCAAGCACCTCGTGCTGGACGCGGGCGAGCACGCCCCGCTCGACGAGCCGGGCATGCGCGTTGTCACCTAACGGGTCGATCTTCTGATTTCCGAATCGTGCCGCCAGGCTCTCGTTTCCAGTCTGCGAGTAGCCCTTGAACGGTGTCGCGCTGAGTCCGACTAGCGGTCGCTGGAAACTACGTCCGTCCACTCCAAGGTGGGAGAAGATCTGTCGATACTCGGTCGAACTGCCCGCAACATGCGCTTCATCGACGAAGACTGCGGCCGGTTGCAACAACCACCGATATTCAGGCTTCGCGAGCGCCTCGCGAAGCTTGGCGTCGGTCGCGACAACGATGCTGAGCTCTGTCTCAGGCTCTTCGACCTCGCGCTCGGCTCCCCAAAGCCGTCCGATCGAGAGGGGTTCCGAGGAAGCGATCCAGCGCCAGACCTCGCTCCATGTCTGCACGGCTTGTTCGCACAGCTCGGCAGTCTGCGCGATCCAGAGGATGGTTCCTCTGAGCTCGCCCGACTCGAACAAGCGCAGCACGCTCTCGACAGCGGTGCGGGTCTTGCCCGCGCCCGTCGGAAGCTGCAGCATCACCTTCCGGGCCGGAGCCTCCGTCCCACCGCTCAGGAGAACCGCCTGGAGCTGCTCCTGCGCTTCAACCTGGAAGTCATGGAGGACGCTCAGGTTGGGACGTCCCGGAACGACGAACTCCGCGGGCAGCGGCGGGAGGGACTTCGGGCCTGCAAGCCACGAGGAGAAGCCGAACGACTCGACCCAGTCGACCGCGGCTGGGAGACCCGCCATCTTACGCGGGAAGTCGTAGAACCCCTCCTGCTCGAACAAATCCTTGAGCTCCGACAGGGTACGTTGCCCGTAGGTGTCCAGGAGCAGCTGCCCGATGGACGGGGTACCACCCAGCGCGATCACGGCATCCCACAGGCCGTGCGGCAGCTTCTCTCGGAGATCGTCCTCACCAAAGATCGCCTCGAGCCGCTCCGCGTCAGAAGTCGCCGCTCTCGCTTCCTCCTTCAGGAGCGCCGCTTGTCGGCGCAGCTGCAGCCGCTCGAGCTGCTCGAGCTCCATGTCCTCGATGGGCAGTTCGAGCTCGTCACGGACAGCGCGCAGGATATCGAAGCGGGAGGCCGAGGCTCGCACCACGACCATCAGCTGACCGTCGCGCGCGTGATGCAGATCGTGATCCTCGACACCCTCTTCCGCAGCGACGCGCTTCGTGATCCGCTCCGCTCGCACGAGCTCCACGTCTGCGATGGAGTTGGCGAAGAACTGCTCGCGTAGTCCAGGGAACACGTCGAGCACCGGCTGACCTGCACTCGCCCCTTCCACAATCAGAGAGAAACTGTACGCATCCTCGAAAGCGCGAAGCCCCCCCTCTTCGATGAGCGCGTCTGCAACCGCCTCGTCCAGAGCCAGCAGGTAGGGGCGTTGCCGCTCCCGGAGAACAACCGCCTGCTCTTCATCTCTGGCAACAAACACGTTGGCGACAGCGAACGGCTCGATCGACCGACCGACCCGAGCGGGCACGATCCTCCCGAAGTCCTTGCCACGAGCCCGGATGGCTCGCAGCGTCAATTCACTCAGCGCAGCGTCCGACGCGGAGGAGTCGTGATTGGCGTTTAAGAAGGCATCCCAGATTGCGTCGCCCACCTCGTCCAAAGTCTCCGCCAGCTGGAGCGCCTTCGACGTCTGCATACTCATGGCCGCGACAGGCAGCAGCTTGCCGTGGGCAGTCAGCACCGGGGCCACTGCGGCCGCAACAGGCCGAGGGCCGAGCGTGGTGACGATCCGCCCGCACTTCCGGGCGGCCCAGATGTGGGGCGCTGGAACGTCGAAGATGCGAGGCGACGTCGCGTCCTCCACCTGCCATGCCACTGGCGCGGGAGTGCCAAGCAGCTCCTTTGTCCATTGGATGAGTGAGAAGCCATCCTGCGGCAGGTGCTGAAGAACGGAGAACGGGCCCGGCCCGAAGCCGTCAAGCACCTCGAGTCGACTGACCGATCGCTCGCCGGGACCGAGTCCACGGTTGATTAGCTCGATCATCTGCTCTACGTACAGCGCCCACGCAGGCTCATTGCTGATCGGGTATTCGTCGGTGACTTTGTTCGCCACCCCGATGCGGCTGGCGATCGCTGGCGTGCAGCGAGAGTGATCGAGTGTGCGGTCCGGCATCGCAGCGGCGAGTTCGGGGATGTCCCAAACACTCGAAGCGGGGTGCCAACCCGCGTCATGGGTCGGTACGAGCAGGACGCGAGGAACAGACGCCATCGCGCGCGCCGCTTCGCCGACCGGCATCTCCGCTGCGAGCCCCCAGATGGCCTCCCAGGCAGCATCGTCGGCCGCGTGGGCACTGGTCACCAACTGTTCGAGCCGCACCGCTGGGGTCAGTTCCCTGAAGCCTTGTTCGGTGAGGAGCCGCTTAACTCCGTCGATCGCGACGAACGACGGGGAGACAAAGCCAGCCTCGCCTCGGTGCTCCGATGAAGGCAGGTGCACTTCTCGCGACTGAGTCAGCTTGGCTGAGCCGCCGCCCACGAGCGGCACGATCGGCGCCTCGTTCGCGCTTGGCACCTGCCGCTGCAACGCCACAGTGAGCTTCAGAGAGTTCGCGGCGGCGTGTTCGGACACGCGCGCCCACTCGCCCAGCCAAGTCGCGACGCCGACCTTGCTCGGCAGCGCTTCTAGAGCCCGGTCGCGCTCCGAGGCCGTCAGCAGTTCGAATGTGGTGACATGTTCGTAAAGGAAGAGGTCCGCCAGACGGGTCCGCCGGGAAGGCGAGAGGAACGCCGTGAAGTGCGGCTCGTCCACAGCCGAGCCCAGATCAGCGGCGCGGGCGCGAACCAAGTCACCCCACTCGAATCGCTGCTGCAGCACTTCGAAGTCGAGCGTCCTCAGTTCGCTTCCGCGTCGAAGAGTGCCTGTCACATCCGGAATGAGCCCCCGCTTCGCTGCCACATTTGGGATCGCGGCACTCAGGATCTCGTCCCCGAAACTGAGCGCTTCACGTCCTCGGGCAGTCATGTAGTCGAGATGCCTAGCTGGGTCGTCATCCGTACCGAGCTCGGACAGCAGCTCCACGAACATCGCGGCCATCGCATGCACGATCTCCCTGTTGTACTGCTTTCGCAGCAGAGTCGTCCGGTCATCGTTGACTGACCAAGGAGCGTTGAACAGGGCTGATGCGGTGGTCTTGTCCTCCAACGGGAAGTAGGACCAGAACCGTCCAACCGTTGCGTCGCTGCGATGGACCGGGACGGCGACACTGATCTTGATCTCGGTACGCGCAACAGCCTGTCCGACGTCTTCCCGGGCGCGGGCCGAAGGCCGATGCATCTCGTGGGCGACCAACCACTCCGAATCGCCGGTCTCAGGGCTCTCGATTCGGACTCGGCCGTCGCCAAGGTCGCGGGAGACGTGGCTCACGTCAACAGGGGCGTCCTCCCTCGTCGAGCGCAGACGGATGGCGCTCACCGCTTCCACGAAGAGCAGGAATTCCGAGTTGAAGGAGCCGAGCTGTGCGATCAACGAGTCGGCGCGGCTGGCCAGCGGGAGCTTGATCACGGTGGTGGCCCACTCCGCGAGCTCCCGAGCGACCGGGTCGCTCGCGAAGACCTGCTCCGACTGGACGACGACCGGTGCACGCAGCTTCGGGATTCTAGAGCCCGCACCCGAGATGGACTGGATTGCGCTGATCGACTCCGGGGTATTGAAAGCAAAGGCGACGGAACGACTCAGCACCATGGGCGCGTCCGATAGCGCGAGGGTGGACTTGAAGCCCAACCCGAACCGCCCGATCTCGTCGCCCTGCTTCACGTCGAGGAACGCGTGCGAGACCGCCTCGATCCCACTCTTCGAGAACGGTCGACCCTCGTTGGCGCAATAGAGAGCCTCATCAGTGAGCACGAGCTCCACTCGGCCCCGCTGGCCCGCGCCCTGGAGCGCGTCCGCTGCGTTCTGGACGAGCTCCATGAGCGTGCGATCGGAGTAGCCACCAACCCGAATGTTCTCCTCGTGGTTGGCGTCTTGTCGCACGAGAACGGGATTCGCCCCATAGGCGCTGATCGCGTTGTCGAACAACGACTGGACGAACTCTACGAGTTCCGGATCCGGCTTCGGCCACATTGCGTCTCCTTTAAGGATGCCTCATCGGAGGGTAAGCCGAGCGGCTGACAAAGCGGCAGACACGCCGACACGGCGCGCCATATGTTCGGTGATTACGGATCGAGGCTGGGTGCTCCCTCGCGCGCTTGGGTGACGTCACGCCACGTCACATGCTCGCGCCGACGACCCATCCACGAGACAATGTCTGATAGCTGGTCGTCGACGACGAGCTATCAGCCACCATGCAGGGCGTCGGCCGCGCCCGCGTTTGGAGTTCCATGATCTCGATCGAGCACGTCAGCCGCCGCTTCGGCGACGGCCCCGACGCCGTCGTCGCCCTCGACGATGTCAGCATCGAGGTGCCGCGCGGCTCGATCTTCGGCGTCGTCGGCCAGTCGGGCGCCGGCAAGTCCACGCTGCTGCGCACCGTCAACGCGCTCGAGCGGCCTGACTCGGGCCGCGTCACGGTGAACGGCGTCGAGGTCACCGCGCTCGAGGGCACGGCGCTGCTGAAGGAGCGCCACAAGATCGGCATGGTCTTCCAGCACTTCAACCTGGTCGGCAACCGCACCGTGGCGCAGAACGTCGAGTTCGCGCTGGAGGCCGTCGGCACGCCCCGCCGCGAGCTGCGGCCCAAGGCGCTCGAGATGCTCGACTTCGTCGGGCTCGCGCACCGCGCCGACGACCGCCCCGGCCAGCTCTCCGGCGGCCAGCGCCAGCGCGTCGGCATCGCCCGCGCCCTCGCCTCCGGCCCCGACGTGCTGCTGAGCGATGAGGCCACGAGCGCCCTCGATCCCGAGACGACCCGCTCGATCCTCGAGCTCATCCAGCGCCTCAGCCGCGAGCTCGGCCTCACCGTGCTGCTCATCACCCACGAGATGGATGTCGTCAAGCGCATCTGCGACGCCGCCGCCCTCATGGAGCACGGCCGCGTCATCGAGCAGGGCGCCCTCGACGACCTCATCCGCACGCCCGGCAGCCGCGTCGCCGCCGAGCTCTTCCCCGTCGGCGAGGCCCACGACATCCCGAACCACCGCATCATCGACGTCACCTACACGGGCCTGAGCGCAGACCGGCCCGTCATCGCGCAGCTCAGCCGCGACTTCGGGCTCGACGTCTCGATCCTCGGCGCGGCGCTCGAGACGATCGGCGGCCGCCAGGCGGGCCGCACCCGCCTCGCCGTGCCCGGCGACGCCTCCACCGCCCTCAAGGTCATCGACACCCTCACCGCCCAAGGCGTCACCGCCTGGGAGGTCAACGGACGCGAGGTGCAGGCATGATCGACGTCAACTCCCCCGACTTCTGGTCGAACCTCTTCGACGTGCTCGCCGAGGGCACGTGGGAGACCGTCTACATGGTGGCGATCGCCATGGCGATCACCTTCGTCGTCGGCCTGCCGCTCGGCATCATCCTGGTCGGCACCGAGCAGGGTCGGTTCCTGGAGGCGCCGCTCGGGCAGCGCTGGCTCGGCCGCCTCATCAACGCCGTGCTCGGCTTCGTCGTGAACCTCGGCCGTTCGGTGCCGTTCATCGTGCTGATGATCGCGCTCATCCCCGTGACCCGCTGGCTGCTCGGCTCGTTCATCGGCACGGGTCCCGCGATCGTGCCGCTGACCCTCGTCGCGATCCCGTTCTTCGTGCGCGTCGTCGAGATCGCGGTGCGTGAGGTCGACCCGGGCCTGTTCGAGGCGGCCGACTCGCTCGGCGCGTCGCGCTGGCTGCTCGTGCGCCGCGTGCTGCTGCCGCAGGCGTGGCCCGCGATCCTGCTCGGCACCGCCACCACCATCACCTCCATCATCAACTTCTCGGCGATGGTCGGCGTGGTCGGCGGCGGCGGCCTCGGCAACGTCGCCCTCACCTACGGCATGCAGCGCTACAGCGTGCTGCACATCGTCTTCGTCGTCGTCATCCTCTTCGTCCTCGTGCAGGCCATCCAGTGGTCGCTCACCGTCGCTGCCAAGCGGCTCGGCGCGGTGCCGAACAAGCGCGGCTCGAAGCGGGCGGTGGCGGATGCGCAGGCCAACCTGGATGCGGATCTCACGACCACGCGCTCCACGACCGTCCCGCCGGGCACGCAGTAGCGCCGGCCAACGCCCTCCAGCACGACTCGCGCTGGCGCACCCATCCGCCACAGCGCATCCGACCCCCTCCCCACCGAAGGAACCACCATGACCAGCACGTTCACCCGTCGCGCCGCGACCACCGTCGTCGCGGGCGTCGCCGCCCTGACCCTCGCCGCCTGCTCGTCGGGCGCCCCCGCCGCCGAGACGCCCGAGGACGGCTCGCTCGGCACGATCCGCGTCGGCGCGCTGCCCGTGCCGGCCGGCGACCTGCTCACCTGGGTCGACGAGAACCTCGCCGAGGAGGCCGGGCTCGACATCGAGTGGGTCGAGTTCACCGACTACAACACGCCGAACCCCGCCCTCACCGACGGCTCGACCGAGGCGAACCTCTTCCAGAACGCCACGTTCATGGAGACCTACAACGAGCAGGCCGGCGGCTCGCTCGTCTCCGCGGGCGAGATCTACCTGCCCGCCGCCGCGTTCTACTCCGAGTCGCTCACCTCGCTCGACGAGCTCGAGGACGGCGCGACCATCGCGATCCCGAACGACCCGACGAACGAGGCGCGCGCGCTCGAGATCCTCGCCGCCGAGGGCCTGATCGAGATCGCCGAGGGCACCACGAACCTCGACGGCATCACCGAGAACCCGCAGGGCTTCGCGTTCACCGAGGTCGAGAACGCGACGCTGCCGCTCGCGATCCCCGACAACGACGCCGTCTTCGTGACCGCCTCGTTCGCGCTGCCCGCGGGGCTCACGAGCGACCAGGCGATCCTGATGGAGAGCAACGACTCGGACTACTTCAACATCCTCGCCACGACGCCCGAGCTCGAGAGCGACCCGCGCGTGGCCGCGCTGGTCGAGCTGCTGACCTCGGAGGAGACGCAGGAGTACATGCTGGAGACCTGGAACGGCCTGATCGTGCCGGTGGAGAACTGACGCACCGCGCAGCATCCCCGCCCTGGGCCCGCGCCCGAGTCGACCCCGGCTCGGGCGCGGGCCCTCGACCGGCGCGCGCGGGGGCGGATGCGGAGGTGGTCCCGTGAGCGCCATCCGCCAGCTGGCGGCGTCGGTGCCGATCCGCACCGCGAGCAGCGGCACCCAGATCGCGATCCCGATCCTCGTCGTCGAGACGACGGGCGATGTGGCGCTCGGTGCCGCGCTCGTCGCGATCGCGCTGCTGCCGGGCATCGTCGCTGCACCGCTCGTGGGCGCCGTGCTCGACCGCGCCCGCCGGCCGCGCGCCTTCATGATGGCCGCCGCCGCCGGCACCGCGGTCGCCTTCGCGATGGCCGCTGCGCTCGACCCGCTGCCCGTCTGGCTGGTCGCGATCGCGCTGGCCATCAGCGGCCTGCTCACGCCCTTCGGCTTCGGCGGCCTGTCGAGCTTCGTCGCGCAGCCCGGCACCGACGCGCGCCGCGCCTACGCGCTCGACGCACTCAGCTACAACGTCAGCGGCGTGGCCGGCCCGGCGGCGGTCGCCGTGCTCGCGCCGACCCTCGGCCCGCGCACCGCGCTCGTCGCGATGGCCGTGATCGCGCTCATCTCGCTCGTCGCCTACCCGCTGCTCGCGATGCCGCCCCGCGCTGGCGAGCGCACGGGCCTGCTGCGATCGATGGCGGCCGGCATCGTCGCCCTCACGACGCGGCGCCGCCTCGCGGTCGTCACCACCTCCGGCACGCTCGCCGAGCTCGCCCGCGGCATCATGCCGATCGCCGCCATCGGCATCGCGCTCGCCACCACCGGCGACGCCGCCTCCAGCGCCGTGATCGTGACCGCCTTCGCGATCGGCGCGCTGCTCGGCGCCGCGATCGAGCCGCTGCGCCGCCAGGTGCTCTCGCCGCAGGCGACGATGCTGATCGGCTTCGCGCTCACCGGGCTCGCGACCCTCGCGGCGGCCATCGACCTCGGCTTCGCCTGGACGGCCGCGCTCGTGGGCCTCTCCGGCCTGTGCACGGCGGCGCCGACCGCGGCGATGCTGCTCCTGCGTCGCACCGAGAGCCCGGATGCGGTGGTCGCCCAGGTCTTCACGGTCGGGTCGGCGCTGCGCACGGCCGCGAGCGCCACCGGCACGGCGATCGCCGGCGCGCTCGCCGGCTTCGAGCCGCTGCTGCTGCTGGCGGGCTCCGGCATCGGCTGGCTCGTCGCGGCCGCGGCCATGCTCGCGTTCGGGCGCACGGGCGACCGCCCGGGCTGACCGCCACCGCGCGTGCCATCTCGCCAGATGGGCCCTATGCGCGGCAGCGCATCCGCCGTACCGTCACGGGCATGACGCCCGGCTGCCGCCGCTGACCTCGCCACGGCCATCCGAGCCCCGCGACAGGAGGACCATGCTCGACACGACCCCGCAGACCCCGGAGGGCAAGGTGCTGTGGCACTTCGCGACCTCCCTCGACGGCTTCGTCGCCGGCCCGGATCACGAGATGGATTGGATGATCGGCACGAACCGCCCGTCGCTCATCGACGAGTACGTCTCGACCCTCGGCGCCGTGCTCGGCGGTCGCACCGGATGGGATCTGGCTGCCGCGAGCGGCGCACGGCCCTACGGCGACTGGGAGGGGCCGATCTTCGTGCTCACGCACCATCCCGAGGATGCCGAGCCGGCCGAGGGCGTCACGTTCCTGACGTGCGAGCCGGCCGAGGCGGTGCGCATCGCGCGGGAGGCGGCGGGCGGCAAGAACGTCGAGGTGCACTCCCCCACCGTCGGGCGTCAGCTGCTGGAGCTCGGCCTCATCGACGAGATCGACCTGCACATCTCGCCCGTGCTCCTCGGCGACGGCATCCGGCTCTACGAGCGGCCCGGCTACCAGCCCGTGCACCTCGACCGCGTCGGCGACGACGGCTCGTCCTCCGAGGTGAACGTGCGCTATCGCCTGGCAGCGCGCCTGAGTCCCGCCGGGCTGACCTGAGCGCCACGGGGCTGGCCGAGCGCCGTCGAACGCCATAGGCTCCCGTCAGCCCGGTTCCGAAGGAGGAGGCCGCCATGGTGCAACGCACGCTCGAGCTGCCAGAGGTCGACCTGGTCTACGACGTCCACGGGCCGCTGCCGCCCGAGGGCGGCCTTCGGCCGCTCCTCATGATCGGTCAGCCGATGGATGCGCGCGGGTTCGACGCGCAGGTCAGGCTGTTCGGCGACCGCACGGTCGTGACCTACGACCCGCGCGGTCTCGGTCGCAGCACGCGCAAGGACGGCGGCGTGACGAACGAGCCCGAGACGCAGGCCGAGGACGTGCATGCGCTCATCGAGGCGCTCGGCGCCGGCGCCGTCGACCTCTTCGCCAGCAGCGGCGGCGCGGTCACCGCCCTCGCGCTCGTCGCGGCTCATCCGCATGACGTGGTGACGCTCGTCGCGCACGAGCCGCCCATCGACTGCGTGCTGCCGGATGCGGAGGCCGTGCAGCGGGCGCGCGCCTCGTACACGCAGCTCTACGAGGACGAGGGCTGGGGCGCAGGCATGGCCGCGTTCATCACGATGACCTCCTGGGAGGGCGAGGTCACCGAGGAGCACCTGGCGCAGCCGTGGCCGAGCGCCGCCGCGCTGGGGATGCCGACGGAGGATGACGGCTCGCGCGACGACCCGCTGCTCTCGGATCGATCGTGGGCGGTGTGCCGCTACGAGCCGGACCTCGAGGCGCTGCGGGCGGCGCCGACCCGGGTCGTCGTCGCGGTGGGCGAGGAGTCGACGCGCGTCTACACCGGGCGCGCGGCGATCGCGCTCGCGGAGCGGCTGGGCCAGCGAGCCACGGTCTTCCCGAGCCACCACGGCGGCTTCGCGGGCGGCGAGTTCGGCTACGCGGGCCAGCCCGAGGCGTTCGCCGCGAAGCTGCGCGAGGTGCTCGCGCAGGGCTGACCAGCGATCGGCCGACCGGCTTCGGCCCGTGCACAGGCGGCCCGTGCACAGGCGGCCCGTGCACAGGCGGCGCGCGCGGAGGGTTCGGTCGTCAGCGGGCGCACGAGCGCACGATCCACCCGTGGCACCGCACAGAGCGGGATCTCCGCGCATCCGCTCGCGCGCAGCGCGCTCAGCCGTGACGACGTCGAGAGACGACGACCGCCAGCACCCACGTCAGCAGCAGGATGCCCACGAGCCAGGCGAGCGCCACCCACAGCTCGCCGCCCACCGGCTGCCCCGCGAGCAGCGCCCGCAGCGAGTCGACGATCGCGGTCACCGGCTGGTGCTCGGCGAACCACGCGACGGGCCCGGGCATCGAGGCGGTGGGCACGAACGCCGACGAGACGAACGGCAGGAAGATGAGCGGATAGCTGAACGCGCTCGCGCCCTCGACCGTCGTGGCCGTCAGCCCCGCGATCACCGCGAGCCAGGTCAGCGCGAGCGTGAACAGCACCAGGATCCCGGCGACCGCGAACCACTCGCCCACTCCCGCGGGGCTGCGGAAGCCGACCAGCAGCGCCACGCCGATCACGATCGCGACCGACACGAGGTTCGCCACCAGTGAGGTGAGCACGTGGGCCCACAGCACGCTCGACCGAGCGATGGGCATCGAGCGGAAGCGCTCGAGCACCCCGCCGTCGAGGTCGAGGAACAGCCGGTAGGCCGTGTAGGCCACGCCCGAGGCGATCGTGATCAGCAGGATGCCGGGCAGCAGGTAGTCGATGTAGGAGCCGCTCGCGCCCGTCTCGATCGCGCCGCCGAAGACGAACACGAACAGCAGCAGCAGCGCGACCGGCGTGACCGCGGTGGTGATGATCGTGTCGGGGCTGCGCAGGATGTGGCGCAACGAGCGCCCGGTGAGCACGCCCGTGTCGGTGAGCGGATGCCCGAGGCCGGCCGCGCGGGTCGGCGCCCGCAGCGCAGGCTGGAGGGAAGCCTCTGGGTTCGTCACGGTCGTGCTCCTTCGTGTCCTGCGCCGGTGCCCGCTCCCGCGCCGCCCGCTCCTGCGCCGCTGCCGACGAGCGCGAGGAAGACCTCCTCGAGCGACGGCTGCCGCTCGACGAGCTCGACCCGCGCCGCTGGCAGCAGCGCCCGCAGCTCGGCGAGCGTGCCGTGCTGGAGGATCACGCCCTCGTGCAGGATCGCGATGCGATCTGCCAGCTGCTCGGCCTCCTCGAGGTGCTGCGTCGTCAGCAGCACGGTCGTGCCGCCCTCGCGCAGCCGTCGGATCGTCGACCACACCTCCTGCCGCGACTGCGGGTCGAGGCCGGTGGTCGGCTCGTCGAGCACGAGCACCGGTGGGTCGCCGACGAGGCTCATCGCGATGTCGAGCCGCCGCCGCATGCCGCCGGAGTACGTGCCCGCGAGCCTGCCGGCGGCGTCGGTGAGCGCGAAGCGCTCGAGCAGCGCATCGACGAGGCGCGCGGGCGCGGGCAGATGGCGCAGGCGTGCGATCAGCACGAGGTTCTCCCGCCCCGTCAGCCGCTCGTCGACCGCTGCGAACTGGCCGGTGAGGCTGATCGACTCGCGCACCCGGCCGGCAGCTCGGGCGACGTCGAAGCCGTGCACAGTCGCGCTGCCGGCATCCGCCCGCAGCAGTGTCGAGAGGATGCGCACCAAGGTCGTCTTGCCCGCACCGTTGGAGCCGAGCAGCGCCGTGACGGTGCCGGGCGCGACATCGAGGTCGACGCCGCGCAGCACGGCACGACCCTTGAACGCCTTGCGGATGCGCGAGGCGCGGATCGCGGGCGCGACCAGCTCGGTGGTCATGACGGGGATCCTTGGGCGCCGGATCCGCGGTCGGCGTGCGCCTCGCGGTCGGCCTGCCCGATCGCCTCGACGAGGCGCTCGCGCTCCTTGGCGACCCATTGGCCGTCTCGATAGTTCGCCAGGAAGGTCTCGGCGAACTCCACCGGGTCGTCGCCGACGATGGCGCGCACCGGCGTGCCGTCTGCCGCCGACGCCTCGAAGAGGTCGGCGAGATCCTCGAGCATCTGCACGAGCACGTCGCCCTTGGCGATGGCACCCGCATGCAGCAGGTAGCGCTCGAGCCCCGCGACCGCCGTGCGATGCGATGCGGGCAGGGCGCTCGCCCGTGCCCGGTAGTCGCGCCAGCGGCGCTTGTCGTCGAAGGATCCGGTGACCTTCTCGAGCCAGTTCGTCATGATCGTGCTCCTCGGTGCTGGGTGCCGGCGTCCGCGTCGGCGTCGTGCTCGGTGGTGGTGGGGCCGTCGCTGCCGAGGGCAGCAGCGGCGGCGACGCTGGTGCTGGCGGCGTGGCGGTGCAGCTCCTCGATGCGCGCGGCGAGGAAGCCCCAGGTCTGCCAGAAGTCGTCGAGCTGCTCGTCGCCCGCCGCGTTCAGCGAGTAGACCTTGCGAGGCGGGCCCTTCTCGCTCGGCACGCGCTCGACGTCGACCAGGCCGCGCTGCTCGATCCGCACGAGCAGGGCGTAGATCGTGCCCTCCGCGATCTCTGCGAAGCCCTCCTCGCGCAGGCGCGCGGTGATCTCGTAGCCGTAGGCGGGCCGCACGCTGAGGATCCCCAGGATGATGCCCTCGAGCGTGCCCTTGAGCATCTCGGTCATCTGCTTGCCCACGGGGGCCTCCTCGCGCTAGTCAGCATCAGTAGGTACAGGTACATAGTAACGCCGAGTAGCGGATGCGCAAGCGTGCGATCGGCGCGACGCACGCGGGGGCGCCGATCCGGGAGCGCAGCGACGAGAGCCCGGCGCCGTCGCGAGCGACGGGGCCGGGCCCTCCGGTGCGGTCGGATCAGCGCTGCAGGAACTCCAGCAGCGCCGCGTTGAAGCCCTCCGCGTGGCTCAGGTTGCAGCCGTGCGGCGCACCGGGCAGCAGCACGACCTCGCTGCCGGGGATCGCGGCGTGCGTGCGCTGGCCCGAGCCCTCGAAGGGCACGATGCCGTCGGCGTCGCCGTGCAGCACGAGCGTCGGGACCGTGATCTGCGCGAGGTCGTCGGTGAAGTCGGCGAGCCCGAACGACTGCATCGCCTCGAGCGCGGCGAGCTCATCGGCCTGCCGGCAGAGCGCGATGGAGCGCTGGCGATCAGCCTCGCTCACCAGCACCTCGCCGTCGGCGTTCGCCGAGTAGAACTGCTTCGTGAACTGGTCGAAGAAGCCGTCGCGGTCGGCGGTGAGCTGCGCGGTCATCTCGGCTGCCTGCTCTGCCGTCAGCGGCCCGTCGGGGTTCTCGGCCGACTGCATCATGCGCGGCGGCACGGCGGCGGCGAACACCACGCTGCGCAGCCGCTCCTGCCCGTGCCGGGCGATGTAGCGCGCGACCTCGCCGCCGCCCATCGAGAAGCCGACGAGCGTGACGTCGCGCAGGTCGAGCGCATCCAGCAGACCTGCGAGGTCGTCGGCGAGGGTGTCGTAGTCGTAGCCGGTCGACGGCTTGTCGCTCTGCCCGAACCCGCGCCGGTCGTACGCGACGGTGCGGTAGCCGCCGGCGACCAGCGGGCCCACCTGCGGCTCCCACGACGCGCCCGAGAGCGGCCAGCCGTGGATCAGCACCACGGGGCGGCCCTCGCCGCGCTCCTCGACGTGTACCTGCACGTCCCTCAGCCCCAGCATCTGCGTGTTCACGGGGATCTCGGTCATGTCTGCCTCCTCCTGGATCACCGCCACGGTAGCCCGCGCACCTGGCGTCGCATCCGGCTGTTGCCTAGCCGGGCCACAGGCGCTCGGAGCGCGCTCCCAGGCGCCGCCTCGGATCGATCGCGCGGTGCGTCAGGGCACCGCGTCGGCCGGCACCTCGTGCAGCTCGACCGTCTCCATCACCGCGAGCGCCTCCTCCACGGCGGGCGAGGCCCCGAGGTACGCACGCGCCTCATCGGCCGACTCCAGCACCACCGGCGAGGGCTGCTCGCCGTCGTGCAGCATCAAGAACCCGCGGGATCGATCCTCGTCGTCTCCCTGGAAGAGCAGCATCGGCGCCCCGTCATCGCCGAGCATCCCGGTGAAGACGTACGGCACGTACCCGCCGGACTCCGCGATCCACATCGCGATCGCCGTCACGTCGCCGTCGATCGTGCGCTGCTCGACGATCTCGAACTCGCCGGACGCGGCGCTCTGCTGCACCGTCATGCCGTCCCGGTAGACCAGCTGCACCCCCGAATCGAGCGTGAAGCGCACGTCGTTGAACCAGCGCGCGCCCTCGGCCGGGTTCTCGGCGCTGGCGTCCTCGACGCCTGTTCCCGCGGGCAGCTGCACCGTCATCGTGCCGGTCTGCGTCTCGAAGGCGGTGGCGGATGCGTCGGCACCCGCGGGCGGGGCGGCCGCCTCGCTCGACGGTGCAGGCCCGCTCGGCTCGGTGGTCGCGGGCGCTGTCGCCTCAGCGCCCGCCGTCGTCTCAGCGCCCGCCGACGTCTCAGCGGGCTCGCCGCCGCCGCAGCCGGTCAGCACGAGTGCTGCCGCTGCGAGGGCCGCCAGCGCAGGGGCGACCCTGCCCCGCGTCGACGCGCGCCGGCGCGACGGGTAAGGGATGGCGGCGATCGCGGGCAGCGGTGCGAGCGAGCGCTGGCCGTCCGTGGGCAGGGTGGGCATGGGACTCCTCGGGTGGGCAGCAGGCCCGAAGGACGCTATCGCACGCGCCTCGCCGAGCCCTCGGCGCGGCCGCGGATCCCGGGCTGCGCGCCCTGAGGCAGTGCGCGGCGCGCCGCGAGCGCGGCTCCGCCGCCTGACCGCGCCGCCGGGCCGCTCCCCCGACCGGCGGAGGTGCCGCGCGCCTCCGCCCATCGCCTGGCGGAGGCGATCGCCGACGCAGCGCGCCTAGGCTCGAGGCATGCCCGTGCGCCCTGCCCCCGACGCGAGGTCGCTGCGCGCCGACGTGCTGCTGGCGGTCGGCCTGGGCTTCGTCGGCTGCCTGATGGTGGCGCTCTCGTGGAACCTGGAGCCGCTCGAGGTGCCGATCTGGCACCCGCTGCTGGCCGCCGTGCTGCTGCCGCTGCCGCTGGTGCTGCGGCGGCGGTTCCCGATCATCGTCGTCATCTGCCAGACCGCGATCTACATGGTGGCGGGCGAGCTCGGCGTGCTGGAGATGTACGCCTCGCAGGTGGCGCTCTTCATGGGCTTCTACTCGATCGGCGCCTGGGATGCGAACCGCACCCGCGCGCACTGGGCGCGCGTCGCGATCGCGATCCTGATGGCCGGCTGGCTCGCGACCTCGGCCGTGCGCGGGTTCCTCGACCCCGAGACGGGCGAGCGGGGCGTCTCGGCCTACTTCGCGCTCCTGATCATCCAGATCATCATCAACATCGCCTACTTCGGCGCCGCCTGGGTGTTCGGCGATCGCGCCTGGGCGAGCGCGCTCGAGCGCGAGCGCCTCTCCGCCGCGCACGACGAGATCGTGGCGCAGCAGGCGCAGCTGGCCGAGCAGGCCGTCTCCCTCGAGCGCCTGCGCATCGCCCGCGAGCTGCACGACGTGGTGGCGCACCACGTGTCGGCGATGGGCGTGCAGGCCGGTGCGGCCCGGCGCATGCTGACCGTCGACGCAGACCGGGCGGCGGATGCGCTGCGCCACGTCGAGCAGTCGGCGCGCGACGCGATCGGCGAGCTGCGGGCGCTCGTCGTGACGCTGCGCTCCGACGACGACGGTGCCGCCGCGACCCCCGACCTCGAGCTGCTGCCCGAGCTCGTCGAGCAGGCCCGCGCAGCCGGGCAGCGCATCTCGCTCGCTGCGGTCGGCGAGCCGCGGCAGGTGTCGCCGATGGTGGGGCTGATGGCATTCCGCGTGGTGCAGGAGGCGCTCACGAACGCTCGCAAGCACGCCGGCCCCGTCGCACAGGTCGACGTGCGCGTGCGCTACCTGCCGGACGAGCTCGAGGTCGAGGTCGCCGACGACGGGCACGGCGCGGGCACCGGCGAGCAGGGCGCGGGCGCGGGCGTGCTGGGCATGCGCGAGCGCGTCGCCGCGCTCGGGGGCTCGCTCGAGGTGGGGCCGCGGTCGCGCGGCGGCTGGCTGGTCCGGGCCCGCGTTCCCGCGCTCGCCGCGGGCGCCGACTGACGCCCCCACGCCGGCACGCCGCCGCTCCCCTGCGTTGCGCGGGGTGCGCCATCGACGGCACGGCCGGCGCGGGGCGATGGCCGTCGCTGAGCGAGGACCTTCGCTGAGCGAGGACCGGCGCTGGGCGAGGACCGGCGAGCGGCGCTGGGCGGTGCACCCACCGAGGGTGGTGCCGCGCAGCGCCGCTGCCGGCTCAGCAGCCCGTGTAGCGGAGGGCCGAGGTGTAGATCGTCGGCGGGCCGCCGAGCACGAGCACCGATTCCGGCTTCGCGCGCACGAGCGCTGCTCGCACCTCGTCGGGCATGCAGTGGCGCGAGGTCAGCAGCATGGGCGCGTTCTGCACCCCTGCCACGGCAGCGCCGGCGAGGGCGTCGGGGAAGTTCTGACCGCTGACGACGTAGGCCGTGCCCACGTCGCCGAAGTCGGCCGCGAGCCGCACCGAGGTCTCGAAGCGGTTGCTGCCTCCGTAGCGCACCACCGTCGCGCCCGTGTTGGCGATGCCGGTGGCGATGGGCGCGGAGACCGCCGAGCCGTTGCCGACCACGCCTGCCCAGCGCACACCGAGCCGCTGCACCGTCGCGCGCGTGGGCGCGTCGAACCCACGGCGGTTGTCGACCAGCAGCACCGGGCCGTCTCGGCGCGCGGCCGCAGGACCGGCGGAGAGCGCGTCGGGGAACCGCAGACCGGTGGCGAAGAAGGCGGAGGAGGCCGAGCGGAACGCGTACTCCGCGATCAGGCGGCTGGTCTCGAACCGATCCTTGCCGCCGAGCCGCAGCACGGGGTTGGTCGCGGACGTCTGCGCATCCGGGCCCGCCGCCTCGGCGGTGGCCGCTGCCGGCCCCTGCGGGTCGAGCTCGTCGGCGGATGCCGGGGCAGCGCTCGGGGTCGACGTCGCCGCAGCATCCGGCGCAGCGGATGCGGTCGGCGCAGCGCTCGCTGCCGGGTCGGCCGCAGGAGTCGCGGTCGGCTCGGCGCTCTCGGGCGTCGCCGTGCTCTCGCTCGGCTCCGCCTCGGATCCCTCGCTCGGGATCGGCGTCGCCGTGCTGCTCGGCGCGGGCTCCGGCGTCGCACCGGGCTCGGCGCCGGTCGTCGGGGCGGGCTCGGCGGGCGGTGTCGCCGTCGGCTCGAGGTCGGGCGACTCGGTCAGCGCATCGACGCTCACCGTCGCGCCCGCGAGCGGTCCCCGACTGCCCCAGAGCCCTCGCACCGCGGTCTCCACCCCGGTCGAGACGGAGTTCGCGTCGCCGACGATCACGACGCGCTGCGGGCGCAGCCGAACGATCTCGTCGAGCACGTGCCTCGGCACCTCTGCGCGCGGCGTCAGCAGCACCGGGCCGCCCTGGTGGGCTGCCGCGGGCCCGGCGGAGAGCCCGTCGGGGAAGTTCTGGCCGCTGGCGAGGTAGACCACCGGGACACCGGCGCCGAACTCGCTGCGGGAGACCGCGACGGCCGTGCGGTACCGGTCGGTGCCGGAGATGCGCTTCGCCTCCGGCAGCTGCGCCACCGTGAGGGTCGGGTCGCCGAACCAGTCGGTCCACATGCGCCACGTGTTGCGGTTGCCGTACGAGGAGCAGGTGTTGCCCGTGCCGTACATGTTCGCGAGCGCGGCGGCGTTGGGCCGGTAGGGCGTGTAGTTGTAGAGGCCGGCGGTCGCGGCGTTGCGGATCGTGATCGCGCTCCGGCCGCAGGCCTGGTTCGGGTGCCACCACACCCAGTTGGTCACGCCCGCGCGGTGCGACCAGCGCTCGGGGTGCGCCGCGTAGCGCTGGAACTGCCGGGCGCCGTAGTAGACCTGGTAGAAGAACCCGCCGACGCTCGCGTCGCAGGGGGCGGTGTCGGGGCAGCCGAAGCCGGTCGCCGCCGTCCACTGCCTCGCGCTGGGGCTGCGCGAGGTGACGAGCGACTGCTCCTTCTGCAGCAGCACGAGCAGGTAGCGCTGCGAGATGTTGCAGGCCTGGCCGACGCGCGCGATGAGGCTCGCCGCCGACTCGCTCGCGCGGCCGGCGAGACCGGCGCAGTAGGCGTCGGCGGGCATCGTCGGCGTGCGCTGCGTGTAGTTCTCCAGGCACGTGCGACCCGCCAGGCAGCCGGGGTTCTTGGCGTCGATGAAGGCCTGCACCTGCGAGGCGCTCATCGCGCGGCCGTCGTAGAACTGCTGATCGGAGATCAGGTAGCCGGGGTCGAAGTCCGCTGCGTTCGCGGCGGCTGACGCCTGGCCGGCGGGACCGGTCGACGGGACGACGGTCAGCAGGGCGCCGACGAGTGCGGTCATCACGACGGCGACGATGAGGCGAGGGCGCGAGCGCATGCTGCAACCATTCCTTGAGGGTTAGGGTTCACCCAAGAGTAAGCGCCGAATGTGCCATTTCGGGCAGGTTTACACCATAACGCTGTGATAGCGCGGCAACACGCGGACGACCTCAGTATCGTGACGCTGTGACGCGCATCCTCCTGGTCGACGACCAGTCCCTCGTCCGCGCCGGGTTCGAGACGATCCTGTCGAGCGAACCCGGCTTCGAGGTCGTCGGTCAGGCCAAGGACGGCGCCGAGGGCGTGGCGCTCGCGAGCGAGCTGCAGCCCGACGTGATCTGCATGGACGTGCAGATGCCGGTGATGGACGGTCTGGAGGCCACCCGCCGGATCACCCAGGGCTCGTCGCACCCCGCGGTGCTGATGCTGACGACCTTCGATCGCGAGGACTTCCTCTTCGATGCCCTCTCGGCCGGCGCCTCCGGCTTCCTGCTGAAGACGGCGGAGCCCGAGCACCTGATCGACGCGGTGCACGCGCTCGCCCGCGGCGACGCGCTCCTCTCCCCCGAGGTGACGCGCCGCGTGATCGAGCGCTTCGCGGCGACGCCCGAGGCCCCGACGGCGACGCCGAGCAGTGCCGCGGGCGCCGCATCCGGTGGCGAGTCGGCAGACCGGGCGCTCGAGCAGCTCACCGAGCGCGAGCGCGAGACGCTGCTGCTGCTCGCGCGCGGCCGCTCGAACGCCGAGATCGCCGCGGAGCTCTTCGTCGGCGAGGCGACCGTGAAGACCCACGTGTCGAACGTGCTGCTGAAGCTCGGCATCCGCGACCGCATCCACGCCGTCATCTGGGCCTACGAGCGTGGCGTGGTCGCACCGCACGCCTGAGCCAGGAGCCCTCACAGCCCGCGCGCTCGCTAGGCTCGGGTGCATGCGTGCTCGAACTGCTGCCATCGCCGCCTCCGCCGCCGCGATGCTGCTGCTCGCGGGGTGCTCCGCGGGCCCGTCCGCCTACTGCGAGACCCTGCAGGAGCAGCCGGCCGGCAACTACGTCTTCAACCCCTACATCGGGTGGGGCTCGGGCCCGGCCGAGGTCGACAGCAGGCTCGCGGCCATGGATGCGGTGGGTGAGCCGCCGAGCGAGCTGGCCGATGCGTGGGCGACCTGGCACGCGCACCTGACGGCCATCAGCGACGCGGAGACCGCCGGCGAGGCCCCGGCCGAGCTGATCTCGGCGTCCTCGTCCGGTGAGGCGGCCGAGGCGGGCACCGCGCTCAGCGACCACTACGTGGACGCCTGCCTCTAGGCGATCTGCCCTCCTGCCGCTCCTCGCGCGGCACGGCGCGGCTGCGACCGGTGCGTCACTCGGGCTCGTGGGCCAGAAGGTCGCCCGGCTGGCACTCCAGCACGCGGCAGATGGCGTCCAGGGTCGAGAAGCGCACAGCCTTGGCGCGACCGCTCGTCAGCACGTGCAGGTTCGCCGGCGTGATGCCGATCCGCTCGGCCAGCTCGGCGACGCTGAGCTTGCGCTTCGCGAGCTCGACGTCGAGGTTCAGCACGATCGGCATCAGACGACCTCGGCCATCTCGTGCTCGAGGTCGGTCGCCTTCGTCAGCAGTCCGCGCATCACGATGAGCAGCAGGCCGATCCCGGCCGCACCGAAGCAGCCGACGGTCGCGAAGATCGCGACGACCGGCGGCAGGGCGCCCGCGATCGCGAGGATGCCGAGCGCGACCGCGAACAGGGCCGATGCGGCGAGCGCGCACGCGGTCATCACGTCGACGAGGCGCAGGGCGCGCGGGTCGAAGATGCGCTCGCGCGCGACCATCGACAGCAGGCGCCACATGACGACGAGGGCGACCTGCGCGCAGAGGATGATCGCGATGCAGCCGAGGATGCCCGGCCAGTGCAGCCCCGCCGCCTGCGGCATCGCCCAAGCGGATGCGACCGCGCTCAGGGTGTTGACACGCGAGCCGAGCAGGCGGACCATGGGTCGCAGCGCGTAAGCAAGTGCTAACGCAACGAGGAGGTGTCGGATGCCGATCGCGACCGATCCGCTCAGCCGCATCTTCTTCGCGCTTGCCGATCCGACGCGGCGCGCGATGCTGCACCGGCTCGAAGCGGGCAGCGCGACGGTCGGCGAGCTCGCGGAGCCGTTCGCGATCAGCAGGCCCGCGGTCTCGCAGCACCTCCGCGTGCTCGACGACGCCGGTCTCATCGAGCGCACCCGGCGCGGCCAGTGGCGCTCGTGCGCGCTGCGCCCCGAGGGCCTCGACGATGCAGAGCGCTGGGTCGCGGAGCACCGGGCCGCCTGGCAGCAGCGCTTCGACCGCCTCGACCAGGCGCTCGCCGCCCTCGTCGCGGGCCCTGCCGCGACCGCTGCCCGGGCCACGGGAGCCGCCGACCGCCGCGACGCATCCGAGTCCCGCGACGCATCCGACCACGGCGACACCCGCACCACCGACGACACCCGCACCGCCGACGACACCGAGGAGCACTGATGGGCACGACGAAGCAGTTCACGATCACCCGAGCCTTCGACGCACCGCGCGCAGCGGTCTGGCGCGCGTGGACGGATCCGGCGATCGCCGCGCAGTGGTGGCATCCGCACGAGGTGGTGACGCCACCGGAGTCGGTCGAGATCGACCTGCGGGTCGGCGGCACCTACCGGTACGTCATGGTCGCGCCCGACGGCAGCGAGTACCCGACGGGCGGCGAGTACCTCGAGCTGCGCGAGCCCGAGCGGCTTCGGTTCTCGTGGGCCGACCCGGGCGACGCGGTCGCCGACGCCATGCTCATCACGATCGACCTGCGCGAGCTGCCCGACGACCGCTGCGAGATGACCTTCCACCTCGCCGGCGTCGATGAGGATCGCGCCACCGAGGAGAGCATCCACGCCGGCTGGAGCGAGGCCTTCGTCGAGCTCGACGAAGCGCTGGCGCGCGCATGATCACCGTCGAGCAGATCGTCTCGGCCGACGGCTTCGCGGCCGAGCCCGACGGCGGCATGCGATTCGTCGCGGCGACCGCGCCCGACGACAACCGCACCGACGCCTCGCAGCTCGCGATGCTCGAGTCGATCGACGCGATCGTGCTGGGGCGCCGCACCTACGAGATGTTCGCGAGCTACTGGCCGACCGCCGACCCGAACCGCGAGCGCGTGGCCGGGCCCATCGCGCGACTGCCGAAGCTCGTCGTCTCGTCGAGCCTCGAGCGCGCGCCGTGGGGCGACGGCGAGATCGAGGTCCTGCGCCCGGAGCCGAGCGCGGCGGATGCGGTGCGCGGCCTCGAGGGCAGGTTCGGCTCCGTCGTCGTCTGGGGCTCGCTGCAGCTGGCGAACGCGCTGCTCGAGGCGGGCCTGGTCACGAGGCTGCGCCTGCGGATCTGCCCCGCGCTGATCGGTGAGGGCCTGCGCTTCACGCCCCCGAGCCTCGACCAGCAGCTGCTGCGGCTCACCTCCTCCACCGCGCTGCCCTCCGGCCACCTCGTCACGGAGTACGCGCTGACCCCCGCCCGCTGACGCGCGCTGCCGCCGCCCCGGCGGCTGCGGCTAGGCCTCCGGCCGCGGCCGCCGCACCAGCTCGAGCCGCACGAGCGGCAGCAGGTGCTTCGCCAGCACCACCGTCGCGACCGTGTCGTCGAGCTCGACCCCGAGGCTCACGACGTGCTCGTCCGCGATCGTGATCCCCGGCAGCCGCGCGCCGTCGACGACGACGGACGCGGCGACAGCGTCAGCGGCCGACGGCGGGTCGATGAAGGAGTCGGGATGGAACGGCACCGGATGCCGCTCCTCGCGGAAGGTGTTGGCGATCACGTTCCGCATGTGCAGCGCGAGCCGCTCGGCCAGCGACGAGTCGTCGAGACCGAGCACGTGCGTCTGCACGGCCTCGTACGCCATCGGGAACCGCATCCACCGCAGCAGCTCGACGGCCGCGGGCGAGAACCGCGGCGAGGGGTTCGCGAGCGCCGCCTCCAGATCCGGCGAGAGCTCGAGGTGGTTGCTCGGATCCTCGAGGTCGTCGGGGTTCCTGATCACCGCGTACATGATCGAGGCGTCCGTCCAGTGCCTCGGCCCGCCGTCTATCGACGACGAGGTCGTGTTCACCCCGATCTCGCGGATGCTCGGCTGCGGCACGAGCGTGACGAACCGCACGGGGAACGTGGCCGCCACCTCGTCGATCGTCGGCAGATCGGGGAGCGGACGGGTCTCGTCGTCGGCGAAGCGCATGCCGTGAGCCTCGCACGTGCCTCCCTCCCCCGCCAGGGGGAGACGCGATTCCCACCCGCAGGCGGAGGTGGCCGGACATCCGGGCTCCCTAGCGTTGAGGCATGCTCTCCATCCATGCGATCAGTCGCTCCTTCAACGGGCACCAAGCGCTCAAGGACATCTCCTTCGAGGTGCACGACGGCCTGATGACCGGCTTCGTCGGCGCCAACGGTGCCGGCAAGACCACCGCCATGCGGATCCTGCTCGGCGTGCTGTCGCCCGACAGCGGCGAGGTGCGCATGGACGGCCGCCCGATCACCGCGGATGACCGCGCGCAGTTCGGCTACATGCCCGAGGAGCGCGGCCTCTACCCGAAGATGAAGGTGCACGAGCAGCTCGTCTACCTGGCCCGCCTGCACGGCATGACGGCCGCCAGTGCTGCCAAGCGCGCCGACGACCTGCTCGAGCGCCTGGGCCTCGGCGAGCGCAAGGACGATACGCTCGAGTCGCTCAGCCTCGGCAACCAGCAGCGCGCGCAGATCGCCGCCGCGCTCGTGCACGACCCCTCCGCGCTCGTGCTCGACGAGCCCTTCTCGGGGCTCGACCCGATGGCGGTCGAGGTCACGCTCGACGTGCTGCGCGACGTCGCCCGCTCCGGCGCCCCGGTGCTCTTCTCCAGCCACCAGCTCGACGTCGTCGAGCGCCTCTGCGACTCGCTCGTGATCCTCGCCCACGGCGAGGTGCGCGCCGCCGGCACCCGTGCCGAGATCCGCGCCGCGCACACCCGCCCCGAGTGGGTGCTCGAGACCGACGACGCGGGCTTCGTGCGCGCGATCCCCGGCGTCGAGGTGATCGAGTTCGACGGCGGCCACGTGCGCTTCGCCGCCGACAGCACCGAGGCCGCCGACCGCGTGCTCCGCGACGCGATCGAGCGCGGCACCGTGCGCAGCTTCGCCCCCTCCGTCCGCCCGCTGAACGAGATCTTCCAGGAGGTCGTCCGATGAGCGCCACCACCGCATCCGCCCCCGCCGACGGCGGGCGCACCAACCACCGCGGCCGCACCGGCTTCTGGCAGGCCACCGGCATCGTCGCCCAGCGCGAGATCCTCATCCGCGTGCGATCGAAGTCGTTCATCATCTCGACCGCGATCATGCTCGCGCTGATCCTGGCCGGCGTGCTCTTCTCCTCGGTCGGGCCCCAGCTGTTCGACGAGGACACCGCGGTCGCGACCATCGCGACCATCGCGCCCGCCCTGCAGGGCATGGACGGGATCGCCGTCGAGACGCTCGGCTCGGCGGATGCGGTGCGGCAGGCCGTGCAGTCGGGCGCGGCCAGCGCGGGCGTGCTGCCGGGCACCGGGGCGAGCGGCCTGCTCGTGATCGGCGACCGCGAGACGCCCTCGGCGATCGTCCAGATGCTCAGCGTCACGCCCGAGGTCGAGCTGCTCGACCCCAACGCGCCCGACCCGCTGCTCACCTACTTCATCGGCATCGCCTTCGGCATCGTCTTCTTCTCGTCGGCGATCACGTTCGGCCAGACGATCGCGCAGTCGGTCGTCGAGGAGAAGCAGTCGCGCATCGTCGAGATCATGCTCGCCGCGATCCCCGCCCGCGCCATCCTCGCGGGCAAGGTGATCGGCAACTCGGTGCTCGCCTTCGGCCAGATCCTGCTGATCGCGGGCGTCGTGCTGCTGGGCGGCGCCATCACGGGATCGCAGCTGCTGCTCGACGGGCTGGGCATGCCGATCGTGTGGTTCGTGGTGCTGTTCACCGTCGGCTTCGTGATGCTCGCGTCGCTCTACGCGGCGGCCGCGGCGCTCGTGTCGCGCGCCGAGGATCTCGGCACGGCGACGAGCCCGCTGATGATGCTGGTGATGCTCCCCTACATCGCGGTGATCATCTTCAACAACAACCCGGTGGCGCTGCAGATCATGTCGTACGTGCCCTTCTCGGCGCCCGTGGCCGTGCCGATGCGCGTCTACCTGCAGTCGCAGGAGTGGTGGGAGCCCTACCTGTCGCTCGCCATCCTGGTCGCCTTCACGGTCGCGGTGATCGCCTTCGCGGCGAAGATCTACGAGCGCTCGCTGCTGAAGACCGGCTCGATCGTGAAGTGGCGGGATGCGCTGAAGCAGTAGCGCGCCGCGCTCCCGCAGCGGCCCCCGGCACTCGCCCGGGGGCCGCTGCCGCGCGTGCCCCGCCCGCTCCGGCACAACGCAAGCCCCGCGAGGGATCGGCGCGCCAGATCATCGCCGCCGCGGGCACTCGCCGGGCACCGTCGCTCGACGGCTTGCGTTGTGCGAGGAGCGTGGGCGGCGGGGTGCGGGAGCGAGCGCGAGTTGACCGCTTCGGACGCGCCGCCTACGCTGGCGGCGTGGGAACCATCTGCAGCAGCACCGCCGTCGCGGCGGGTTGCGCTGGCATGTTCGCCAGCTCCCGGCCGCGCCGCCACTGACGGCGCGCTGCTCCCTGAAGCGCTGAGCCCGCCCTGGCCTCGACGACCGCGTCGGCCACGGGCCAACGGCTCGGCCACGCATCCTGAACGCACTGCAGCTCGCCGTTCGCCCTCGCCGGCGCGGCGCCGTTCACGCTGCCCGGCTCCATCGCGAACCGGAGCACCCATGCCACGCACCACCCGTCCAGGCGCCGACCGGCGCACCCGCGCATCCGACCATGCCTCGCGCGCACCGCGCGACCGCCAGCCTGAGCAGCGTCACCCGAACCCGCCCGTCCGAGCCCAGCGCGACGAGCCCGGCAGGCACGAGCTCGGGCAGAACTTCCTGATCGATCGCCGCGTCGTCTCGGCGGTCGTCGAGCGCGTCGCCGCCACGCCCGGGCCGATCCTCGAGATCGGCCCGGGCGACGGCGCCCTGACGCTGCCGCTCGCTCGGCTCGGCCGGCCGATCCTGGCGCTCGAGGCCGATCCGCGCCGCGCGGCGCGACTCGATCGCCGCACACCGCCGGCCGTGCGGATCGAGCACGCCGACGCACTCGCGCACCGCTTCGAGGCGCACCCCCACGTCGTCGTCTCGAACCTCCCGTTCCACCTCACGACCGCGATGCTGCGCCACCTGCTCGACGGCCCGGGGTGGACGGACGCGGTGCTCATCGCGCAGTGGGAGGTCGCCCGCCGTCGAGCGGGCGTCGGCGGTGCGACGCAGCTGACCGCGCAGGCGGCGCCGTGGTTCGAGTTCGCGCTGCTCCAGCGCATCCCGCGGCACGCGTTCAGGCCCGCGCCCCAGGTCGACGGCGGCCTGTTCACCATGCACCGGCGAGCCGCGCCGCTCGTGCCGAGCAGCGAGCGGAGGGCCTACGCCGCGATGGTGGCGCGCGTCTTCCGCAGCCGCGGTGCCGGGCTCGCCCGCATCCTGCCGGCGGCAGGGGTGCTGCCGCCTGCGGAGGCGAAGCGGTGGCTGCGCGAGCGGTCGCACGCGGCCGGCGGCCTCCCGCGCGATCTCGCCCCCGAGGACTGGGCCGACCTGTGGGCCGCACGCGGTCGCCTTCGCTGAGGTCGGTCCGGCGCTGTCAGCGGTGCCCGGAGGCGCTGCCGCAGCGAGGCTCGGGGCGCTTCGGTGCACGGTCGCGCACCGGTGCGGCACTGCGCAGCGGGGCGCCTCAGGGGCGCGCGGCCTCGTAGCGGGCGAGGGCCTCCTGGCGCTCTGCCGCGTGGTCGACGATCGGCTCGGGGTAGCCGTCGTCGTAGCCGTCCGCGGCCTTCCAGGGCTCGTGGGCGGATGCGCCGCTCAGGTGTCGCAGCTCCGGCACCCACCGCCGCACGTAGGCGCCGTCGGGGTCGAACTTCTTGCCCTGCAGGATCGGGTTGAAGACCCGGAAGTACGGGGACGCGTCGGTGCCCGTGCCCGCCGTCCACTGCCAGCCGTGGTTGTTGGAGGCGAGGTCGCCGTCGGCGAGCAGGTCGAGGAAGTGCCGGGCGCCGACGCCCCACCACACGTGCAGGTCCTTCGTCAGGAAGCTCGCGGTCAGCATGCGCAGCCGATTGTGCATCCAGCCCTCCGCCTGCAGCTGCCGCATGCCCGCGTCGACCATCGGGAAGCCGGTGCGCCCCTCCTGCCAGGCGCGGAAGCGCTCGTCGGGCTCGTCGTACGCCATCGAAGCCAGCTGCTCGCTGTAGTCGTGCCAGGCGGAGCGCGGCTGGTGCCACAGCACGTCCGCGTAGAACTCGCGCCACGCCAGCTCGGTGCGGTAGCGCAGCATGGACCGCTGCCCCGCCTTGCTGCGCGAGTGCGCGACGCGGTCGAGGTCGGCGAGCAGCGTGCGCGGGTGCACGGCGCCGAGCTTGAGCGCGACCGACATGCGCGAGGTGTCGTCGAGGTCGGGCCGGTCGCGATGCTCGTCGTAATCGTCGATCGGGCCGTCGAGGAACTCGGCCCAGCGCTCGAGCGCGGGCTCCTCGGCCGCCCAGTCGAGCGTGGCCGACACCTCGGGCACCGCGGGCAGCCCCTCGCCCTCGACGCGGCGCACCCAGCGCGGCGCGGGCGCCTCCGCTGGCGCTCGCCAGCCGTGCTCGAGCCACGCCCGCGAGAAGGGCGTGAACACGCGATAGGGGTCGCCATCGCCCTTCCGCACCCGCCCGGGCGAGACGGCGTACGGCGTGCCGGTGGCCACGAGCGGCACGTCGAGCGCTCGCTCGACGGCCCGGTCTCGCCTGCGCCCGAGCGGCGTGGTCTCCCCGGAGACGTGCACGGCGCTCGCCCCGGCCTCCTCCACCAGCGCAGGGATCACCTGCTCGGGCTTGCCCGAGCGCACGATGAGCGCGCCGTCGGTGGCCGCGTGCAGCGCGTGCAGCGCGGTGAAGAGCGCCGCGGTGCGTGCGCTGCCCGCGCGCTCGAACGAGGGGTCGAGCACGAACACCGGCAGCACCTCGCCCTCCTCGGCAGCGGCCACGAGCGCGGGGTGATCGCGCACCCGCAGGTCGCGGCGGAACCAGACGAGCTGTGCAGGCATGACGGCAGGCTACCCGCGACATCCGGTCGTCCCCTTGACACCTCGTTGCTTGCGTGGTTCATTAGTGGAGTAATGAACCAACGGAGCGAGATGCGCAGCTCGGTCCAGACCCCCAGGAGGCAGTCATGCTCGACGAGAGCAAGCCGCTCTTCCAAGCCGTTGCCGAGCAGATCGAGGACGGGATCCTCGACGGCACGTACCCGGAAGACAGCCAGGTCCCCTCGACCAACGAGCTGGCCGCCTTCCTCCGCATCAACCCCGCCACCGCCGGCAAGGGCCTCGGGCTCCTCGTCGACGCGGATGTGCTCACCAAGAGGAGAGGGATCGGCATGTTCGTCGCTCCAGGCGCCCGCGAAGCACTTCGCCAGCGCCGCAAGTTCGCATTCCAGGACCAGTACATCGCACCGCTGCTGCGCGAGGCAGCACAGCTCGGCATCACCGCCGACGAGCTCGCGGGCATGATCACGAAGGAGGCATCGCGATGACCGCCATCGTCACCACCGACCTCACGAAGCGCTACCCGGAGGTCGCAGCGCTCTCGGGTGTCTCGATCCGCCTCGAGGAGCACCGCATCCACGGCCTCCTCGGCCGCAACGGCGCTGGCAAGACCACGCTCATGCAGCTGCTCACCGGTCAGGTCTTCGCGACCGACGGCGACATGCAGGTGCTGGGCGCGAGCCCGGTGGAGAACGTCGAGGTGCTCTCGCAGACCGCCTTCATCCAGGAGAGCCAGAAGTACCCGGACACCTTCCGCGCCATCGACGTGCTCCGCATCGCCGCCGGCGCCTACCCCAACTGGGATCAGGCGTACGCCGACCGGCTCGTCGAGCAGTACCGGCTGCCCGTGAAGCGCCTCATCAAGAAGCTCTCCCGCGGCCAGCTCTCGGCCATCGGCATCGTCATCGGCCTCGCCGCCCGCGCACCGCTGACCTTCTTCGACGAGCCCTACCTGGGGCTCGACGCGGTCGCACGCCAGATGTTCTTCGACGACCTGCTCGCCGACTACACCGCGCATCCGCGCACGATCGTCCTCTCGACCCACCACATCGACGAAGTCGCGAACCTGCTCGAGCACATCGTGATCCTCGACCAGGGCAAGGTGCTGCTCGAGGCCGACACCGACGACCTGCACGACGCGGCGATCACCGTGTCAGGCCGCGCACAGGCGGTGGATGCGTTCCTGTCCGGCCGCGAGGTGCTGGAGCGCAAGGTGCTCGGCACGCTCGCCACCGCCACCTTCACCCCGCACGACGGCGACGAGCTCGCCGCGCGCGAGGCCGGCCTGGACATCAGCCAGGTCTCCCTGCAGGCGCTCTTCGTGCACCTGACCACCGCCAACGCGGCAACCGCCGCCGACCGCGCCGACCGCGCGACCATCTGAGAGGAGTCGTCATGCGCATCCGCAACGTCGTCCAGCTCCACATCGTCAACAAGATGCAGGCCTTCGGCTGGCCGCTGCTCATCATGCTGTTCTCGCTCGCGATCGTGCTGGTGATCGGCGCGCTCGTCGGCAACCTCGGCGGCCCTGAGGCGCGCGAGGGCATGAACATGGGCATGCAGTACAACGGGGCGATCTTCGCGCTCCTGGGCCCGCTCATCGGCTTCGGCTTCACCGCGATGGGGCAGTACTTCCCGCTCGCGCTCGGGCTCGGCCTCACGCGCCGCGAGTTCGCCGCCGGCACCGCGCTCGTCTTCCTCGGCAACGCCGTCTTCTACGCCGGCATCATCACGATCGGCAAGGTCATCGAGGTCGCGACCGGCGGCTTCGGACTCTCGATCCGCTTCTTCGACGTCGCCTACACGGGGCTCGGCGAGTGGTGGCAGACGCTGCTGCAGACCTTCCTGCTCATCATCATGGTGATGCTCGTGGGCGCTGCCATCACCACCGCGTTCCAGCGCTGGGGCCAGCCGTTCCTCTGGGTCTTCTGGCTGAGCCTCGCGGTCGTGGTCGTGGGCGTCGTCGCCGGCTTCCTCCTCTCCGAGGGCTTCCGGAGCTTCGGCCTCGCGGTCGCCGGGATGGGCTGGCTGCCCTGGATGGGCGTGACCGCCCTGGTCGCGCTCATCGGCGCCGCGGTGTGGCTGACGCTCGTGCGACGGGCGCAGGCCCGCTGACGCCGGCACCGACATCAGCAGAGCGCCCGCCCCGCACCTGCGGGACGGGCGCTCTGTCGGCGTCGGTCGGATGCCTCGGCTCAGCCGAGCGGGTCGGCCTGGTCGGGCTGCTCGTCGCCGTCGGCGTCGTGCTGGCCAACATCGATGCCCGCGGCACCGGTGCCGTGCGCAGGCGACTCGGCCGGCTGCACGGGCGAGCCCTCGTGCGGCCCGCCGCCGCGCGCGCCGGACGCGCCGAGGCCGTGGATCGGCGACTCCGCCTCCTGCACCGGTGAGCCCGCGCCGTCATCCGAGGCCCCCAGCCCGTGCACGGGCGAGGCGGCGCCCTCCACGGGCGAGCCCTGGCCCGACTCCGAGGGGCCGGTGCCGTCCTCGGGCGAGGCGGCGCCGTCGTACTCCTGACCGTGCGCGTGGTCGTGGTCGTGGTCGTTCGCTCCGTCGTGCTGCGACGTCTCGTGGTGGTCCATCTGGTTCTCCGTTCCGCTGGGAGCTGCGCCGGATGGCGCCGCGGTCGACACGGGTTGCCCCGCACGTCTCTGTGCTGTGGTGCTGCCGTGCTGTGGTGCTGCCGCCATTGTGCACCGCGCGGCTGTGCGCCTGTACCCCGGGATCTGCGCCCCGCATCCGCCCGCCGCTCGCAGCCCGCCCGCCCGGCGTCTGCGAGGATCGTGAGGTGCAGACGCTCCACGATCCCCACCGCCGCGGCTTCGCCTCCGACAACTACTCCGGTGTGCACCCCGAGGTGCTCGACGCGATCGCCGCGGCCAACGGCGGCCACCAGACCGCCTACGGCGCCGACGACTACACCGCTCGGCTGCAGCAGGTCGTGCGCGAGCGCTTCGGCGAGCAGGCCGCCGTGTTCCCGGTCTTCAACGGCACGGGCGCCAACGTCGTCGCGCTGCAGTCGCTGCTGCCACGCTGGGGCGCGGTGATCGCCGCGAAGAGCGCCCACATCAACGTCGACGAGGGCGGCGCCCCCGAGCGCGTCGGCGGCATGAAGCTGCTCACCGTGGACACGCCCGACGGCAAGCTGACCCCGGCGCTCGTCGAGCAGGAGGCGTGGGGCTGGGGCGACGAGCACCGGGCGCAGCCGCTCGCGGTCTCGATCACCCAGTCGACCGAGCTCGGCACGCTCTACACGGCCGACGAGATCCGCGCGCTGGCGGATCACGCGCACGAGCACGGCATGCTGCTGCACCTCGACGGGGCGCGCCTGTCGAACGCGGCGGTCGCGCTCGGGCAGCCGCTCCGCGCCTTCACGACGGATGCGGGCGTCGACATCCTCTCGCTCGGCGGCACGAAGAACGGCGCGATGGGCGCCGAGGCCGTCGTCACGCTCTCGGCCAGGGCGGGCGAGGGCTTCGTCTACCTGCGCAAGCTCAACATGCAGCTCGCATCGAAGATGCGCTTCATCTCCGCCCAGCTGATCGCGCTGTTCGAGGGCGACCTGTGGCAGCGCAACGCCGCGCACGCGAACGCGATGGCGGCCCGCCTGCGTGCCGCCGTCGAGCCGCTCCCGGGGGTCGAGCTCGCCTACCCGACGCAGTCGAACGGCGTCTTCGCGCGCCTGCCGGAGGGCGTCGCCGACGCGGTGCGCGACAGGTTCTCCTTCTACGACTGGAACGCATCCGCTCGTGAGGTGCGGTGGATGTGCACCTGGGACACGACGGAGGCAGACGTGGATGCGCTGGCGGCGGCCGTGCAGGAGGCCGTCGGCGCGTAGGCACGAACGAAGCCCCGGCGGTATTCCGCCGGGGCCACGTCGATCCTGGGTCAAGCGATCAGAGCTCGCGCTCCTCGGGGCGCACGTCGCCCGTCGCTGCGCCCGGCTTGTCCTCCGGGACCACATCGCCGGCCCACGGCTCGTTCTCGCCCGAGGCGGGGCCGTCCGGGTTGGCGGTGTCGACCTCCGGGTCGTTCGACGGCTTCGCGTCGCTGTCAGTCATGGTGCCTCCGCTCGACGTGGGGCTGCGACTGTCGTCGCCGCCCGGTTGTACCCCATTGTGGCCCTCACGCCGGGGAAGTCAACGGGCTCGCTCACAGGTTGACCTGCAGTGCGCGAGGACGGGCGCGGCGATGTGACTTGCCGATCGCGCATGTCATCCATAGACTTGTCGACATGGAAAACGACCACCGCGCAGGCACCCCCACCCCGGACGAGGCGCGCGCGACCCTGCGAGGGCTCGACGACGACGGCGCCGCCCTCGCCGAGCGCGTCGTCACGCCGCCCTGGTACCACCCGGTGCTGGCGCTCTTCGTCGCGACCTTCGTGGTCTCCACCGCCATCCCGGGCCCCGCCTCGATGGTGGTGCTGGCGATCGCCGTCGTCAGCCTCGTGCTGGTGGTGATCGCCTACCAGCGCACCTACGGGGTGGCGACGAGCCAGCCCGCCGGGCCGCGCACCCGCCGGATCATGGGCGCCATGATCGCGATCATGGTCATCTGCATGCTGAGCAGCCTCGTGATCAAGTTCACCGAGGTCTCGCCGTGGTGGTCGCTCATCCCGGCCGTCGTCGCGGGCGCGCTCACCTTCGTCCTGGGACGCGCCTACGACGCGCGGCTGCGCAGCGAGCTGGGGCAGAACGCCAGCGCTCGCGCATGAGCAGGAAGGTCGCGCCGGCGTTCAGCGAGGTCATCCACTCCCCCGTGCGGCTGCGCATCGCCGGCCTGCTGCGTCGGGTCGACGAGCTCGAGTTCGCGGTCGTGCGCGACACCCTCGGCATCGCCGACGCCAACCTGTCGAAGAACCTCAGGGTGCTGGCGGATGCGGGGCTCGCCTCGGTGCGCAAGGAGCCGTCACCGCAGCGCGCGGATGCGCGGCGCCTCACCTGGGTGTCGCTCACGCCGAGCGGCAAGGCAGCGCTCGAGGGGCACCTGGCTGCGCTCGCCGAGATCGCCGGCGGCGAGACGGGTGGCGGCTGAACCCCCTCGGGCGCGGCGTGGGCGGCTGCTGGCATGCTGACGGCATGCAGCAGCAGATCCGCACGCCGGGCGGCAGCGACGAGCGGCCAGCGGTGTTCTTCCGCGACGCGGCAGCGTTCCGCGCCTGGCTCGAGGCGCACCACGAGACGGCGACGGAGCTCTGGATGGGCCTCAACGCCAAGCACGTCTCGCCTCGCGGTCTCACCTGGGCCGAGGCGGTGCCCGAGGCGCTCTGCTTCGGCTGGATCGACTCGCTCTCGCAGAAGATCGACGATGACGCGCGACGCCAGCGCTGGACCCCGCGCAAGGCCGGCTCGAACTGGTCTGCCGTCAACGTCGCCCACGTCGCGCGCCTGACGGCGGCGGGGCGGATGCACCCGGCAGGCATCGCGGCCTACGAGGCGCGCCGGGAGGACAGGACGGCCGTCTACTCGTACGAGACGAACCCCGAGGCGCTGCCGCCCGAGCTGCAGCGCCACGTCGACGCGAGCCCGGCTGCGACGGCCTTCTTGGCGGCGGCGACCGCGAGCTACCGCCGCACCGCGATCGGCTGGGTGCTGGGCGCGAAGCGCGAGCAGACCCGCGAGCAGCGCGCGAAGCAGCTCGCCGACGACTCGGCAGCGGGCCGCCTCATCCCTCCGCAGCGCTACGGCGCGACCCCGCGCTGGGTCGAGCGCGCCGCTGCAGCAGCCGACGCCGCTGCATCCGCCGCCGCCGCATCCGCCGAGACCGCCTCACCCGCCGAGCCCGACCACTGAGGAGCGCGCCGGTCGCTGCGCGGCCCGCGCCAGGAGACCGAACCGCCCGGACCCCTACGGCCGGAGATGCGCCGCCAGCTTCGCCAAGGACGACCCCAGCCCCAGCTCGTGGTCGGCCTGCGACACCCCCTCCGGCACCCCCGTGGCCGCGACGGTCACTCGGGTGGCGGCACCGACCGGCTCGAGCATCCACGTCATCGTCATCTCGCCGCCGAAGCGCTCATCGTCGGAATCGAAGACCACGCGCTGCACGACCCGGCGATGCGGGACGAGCTCGACGAAGGTCACCCTCGACACATCGGTGTCCTCGCTCGTCTTCGCATCCACGGGCGCCTCGAACCGCAGCTCCATCTCGAACCCTCCGCCCACCGCGGCGCCACCCCACTCGATGCGGCCGACGGCCCCCTCGGGCGGCAGCCACACCTCGAGCGCCGCAGGATCGAGCAGCGCCGCGTAGACCTGCCAGGCCCCTGCCTGCACGACCGTCGAGGCCCGATCCACCCGCCCTGCCTCTCGCGTCGACGGCCTGCTCGCGCGCCCCTCGGCGATCGCCCGCACCATCGCGGCCAGCGCCAGCGCGAGGTCGTCGAAGGTGAGGCCCCTGCCGTCGTGCGTGACGCCGGATGCCGGCGCCGGCGCATTCGCGTCGGTCTCGGCTCCGACCGTGGCAGCCCCGCGCGTGCGCACCGCCGGCACGTGCACGAAGCCGCCCGGCGCCGGCAGGCCCGCGACCCGGTAGGCGATGTGGTTGCAGAGGAAGCGCCCCGCGTCGTCGCTGACGTCAGCGGGCAGGCCGACGGCGAGGATCGCCGAGACCAGGGCGTCGACGTCGAAGCCGGAGCCGCGCCGCTCGGGCCCGTCGGGCTCGATCGCGGTGCCGAGCGGCTGGCCGCCGGTGTTGTCGGGGATCCAGGCGAGGTCCTCGTTCACGCCCCAGCGCTCGGGCGTGATCGCGCGGCGGCCTCCCGCCTCGCCGACCGCCAGGACCGCATCCGGAGCGTGCTGCGCGATGAGCGCCTCGAGCGCGGGGCCGGCGTCGGCGAAGGAGACGGGCAGCACGCCGGTCGCGAGCTCGACGCCGGGCTGCGGGTCAGCGGCCCAGGCCGCGGCCAGGCGTCGCACCGCCTCCAGGCTCGCGTTCTCGGGGTCGCCGCCGAAGGGCTCGAAGCCGGTCACCAGGATCCTCATGCGCACCATCCTGCCGCGGGCCGGCCGGGAGCGGCCTCACCGCGACCGCCGCCCTCCCCGCTCCCGGGCGGCGGCGTCGTCGCCGAGCTGCACGAGCACGGGCAGGTGATCCGAGATCGCCGGCCGCTCGACGGGGAGCTGCATGGCGGGCGGCAGCGAGGCCGCCTCGTCGGGGATCCCGAGCGCGTGGTCGAGCTGCACGAGCGGGCTCGGCATCGGGTAGGTGGCGCCGCGAGCGAGCATCGTGACGCCGGCGCCCGCGATGGCGCGCACGAGGCCGCGCGGCAGGTTGAGGTCGCCGAGCAGGATGCGCGGACCGGGCAGCGCGCGCAGCCACGGCAGCACCTGCCGCAGCTGCCGCGCGTTGGCGCCCGGCACGAACGTGAGGTGCGCGCTCGCGACGGTGATCGGCCCGAGCGGCGCGTCGATGGTCGCCGCGATCGCTGCGCGCGGCTCGTCGTCGATCCAGTGCACGGTGCGCGCGCGCACGTCGACGACCGGTGCGCGGAACGAGGATGCCGGCTCGAGCCGCAGCGCGTGCCAGCGCACCACCGGGTGCCGTGAGAGCAGCGCGATCCCGTAGGCGTTCGGCGTCGCATCGAGGTCGGCGTCGTCCGCCGGTCTCCACGACCGCGCGGGATCGCCGATGAGGGTCGGCTGGAACCGCCACTCGGTCGCGCCCATCGACTCGGCGGCGAGCGCGGTGAGGTCGAGCGAGCCCGAGCGCGGTTGACCGCGGTCGACCTCCTGCAGCGCGAGCACATCGGCGTCGAGCGCCGCGATCGCCTGCGAGAGGCCGTCGGCATCGACGCGACCGTCGGCCCGCGCCACGCCGTGCTGCAGGTTCCAGCTCACCACTCGCATGCTTCAGTCGCCGGGCGAGTCGTCGGCGGGCCGCATCGCGGCGAAGACCACGTCGAGCAGCCGCAGGCGCTCGTCGAGCGGCAGTGCGCGCGGCTCGCTCTCGCGGGTGACGGCGTTCAGCCCGGCGAAGGCCGCGCCGACCAGGGCGCGATGGCGCACGACCTCCTCGACCGGGGCGACGCCGCCCTCCGCGCGGCCCCGGGCCAGCAGCCGCTCGGTGACCGCCTGCTCGAGGTTCGAGAAGCGGTTCAGCACGATCCCCGTGAGCACCGGGGCGCCCTCGGCGATGCGCTGCACCTTGGCTGCCCACTCGCCCTGGGCCTGCGGACTGCTCTGCGCGATGGTGTCGGTGATCACGGTGCGCAGCGACTCCCACGGCGACTCGTCGAGCGGGCGCGCGTCGATCGCCTCGAGCACGCTCTGCGCCGTGCGGTCGAAGTGCAGGAACAGCACCTCGTCCTTCGTCGCGAAGTAGCGGAAGAACGTGCGCTGCGAGATGCCGACGGCCTCAGCGACGTCGTGCACGGTCGTCGCCTCGTAGCCGCGCTCGAGGAACAACCGCTCCGCCACCTCCGCGATCTCCTGCTGCACGGCGCGCCGAGCGAGGTCGCGCGTGGGTGATCGGGTCATGTCCGAGACCGTAGCAGGCAGACAAGTTCGGCGCTTCGTGCTTATACTGTCAGTGACTGACATGTTCGGATGCTCGTGTCAGCAGTGAAGAGGGAGAGGGCGATGACCGCGGTCGAGCAGCGCATCGAGTCGGAGCAGGTCGAGGACGCCGGGCAGCGCAGGCGCGTGGCAGCGCTGATCGGCACGCTGGTGGCCGGCGCGTTCGTCATGATCCTCAACGAGACGGTGATGGGCGTCGCCCTGCCGGCCGTCATGGAGGACTTCGGCGTCACCGCCGCGGCCGGCCAATGGCTGACGACGATCTTCATGCTCACGATGGCGATCGTCATCCCCATGACCGGCTTCCTGCTCCAGCGATTCTCGGCGCGGGCGATCTTCATCGCGGCGCTCGTGCTGTTCACCATCGGCACCGGCATCGCCGCCTTCGCCCCGGCATTCTGGGTCCTCCTCGTCGCCCGCGTCGCACAGGCGAGCGGCACCGCGGTCATGATGCCGCTGCTCACCACCACCATCCTCAGCTCGGTGGCGCCCGAGCGTCGCGGCCGCATGATGGGCCTCATGGCGATCGTCATCTCGGTCGCGCCGGCGCTCGGCCCGCCGCTGTCGGGCTTCGTCATCACCCTCGCCGGCTGGCGTGCCGTCTTCCTCGTCGTCCTGCCGATCGCCGTGCTCGTGCTCGTCGTCGGCGCCGCGCTGATCCGCGGCGGCACGGCGCCCGGCAGCGGCCGCTTCGACATCCTCAGCGTCCTGCTCTCGACGGCGGCGTTCGGCGGCCTGCTCTTCGGCCTCGGCAGCATCGGCGAGGCCGCCAGCGGCCACGGCAGCGGCCTGCTGCCCGTCGTCGCGATCGCCATCGGCGCCCTCGCGCTCGCGCTCTTCGTCTGGCGCCAGCTGCGGCTGCAGCGCACCGACGCGGCGATGCTCGACCTGCGCACCTTCACCTACCGACCGTTCTGGGTCGGCATCGTGCTCCTGCTCGTGGCGATGGCGTCGCTCTTCGGCGCCCTCATCCTGCTGCCCCTCTACCTGCAGAACGTCCGCGGCCTCGCTCCGCTCGACACCGGGCTGGTCACGCTGCCGGGCGCGCTGCTCATGGGCATCGCGGCGCCGTTCATCGGCGCGCTGTTCGACCGGGTGGGCCCGCGCCCGCTCGTCATCCCGGGCTCCGTGGTGCTCAGCAGCGGCCTGCTGCTGCTCGCGCTCGTGAGCGACGCGACCCCGATCTGGGGCATCGTGCTCGCGCACGTCACGCTGAGCGCGGGCCTGGCGCTCATGATGACGCCGCTGATGACGAGCGCCCTCGGCTCGCTCCCGCCGCGGCTCTACTCGCACGGCAGCGCGACCACCAGCACGCTGCAGCAGTTCGCCGGAGCCCTCGGCACCGCGGTCTTCGTGACGATCATGTCGGTCGGTGCGGCCGATGCCGCGAGCGCGGGCCTCGACCCGGTCGCGGCGCAGGGCCAGGGCATCCACCTCGCCTTCGTCGCCGGCGCGGTCGCGTCGCTGCTCGCGATCGTCATCGCCTGCTTCGTGCGCCGCCCCGCGGAGCCGGTAGCGGCCACCGAGGCCGCGGCCCCGAGCGCCGTCGAACCGGCCGCATCCACCGATCGCCGGGGCTGAGGCGCTGCGACGCGCGGTGCGGGGCGGATGCGCGCGTACGGCAGGATTGGCCCGTGACGATCGCAGGCCTCGATGTTGGCGGGACGAAGATCGCGGGCGTCGCGCTCGCCGAGCGCGGCAGCGCGCCGCCCTCGTGGACCCTGGACGACGTGCTCGCGCGCAGCCACCGCACCCACACCATCGACGGGCCAGCATCGCTCGTCGACGAGGTCGAGGCCGCCGTGCGCGAGCTCGACGGGCAGCTCGCGGCCGCCGGTCACGCGCCCATCGCCTCCGTCGGCCTCGCGATCGCGGCGTGGATGACGCGCGACCGCGAGACGGTCATCTGGGCGGCGCACCTGGGCGTGCGCGATGCGCAGGTGCGGGCGTTGCTCGAGCAGCGCCTGGGCATGCCGGTCACGATCGACAACGACGCCAACGGCTACCTCGTCGGCGAGGCGGCGATGGGCGCGGCGGCGGATGCGTCGTCCTCGATCCTGATCGCGCTCGGCACCGGTGTGGGCGGCGCCTACGTCGCCGACGGCCGACCCCTGATCGGGGCCAACGGCCTCGGCGCGGAGCTCGGCCACGTCACGGTGCTGGAGTCGGGGCCGCCGTGCTCATGCAGCGCGCACGGCTGCCTCGAGGCATTCGCGGGCGGCAACGCCCTGCGGCGGGAGGCGGCCTCGGTGCCGGCTGCCCTGGCGCTGGCCGAGGACGGCGTGCCGACGGCCGCGCACCTCGCCGAGGCTGCCAGGGCCGGTGACGAGCGGGCGCTCGCGGCGATGGCGCACGCGGGCTGGGCCGTCGCCGCGGGGCTGCGGCGGCTGCTGCCCGCGTTCGATCCCGAGGTCGTCGTGCTCGGGGGCACCGTGATGCTGGCGTGCGCCGACCTGCTGCTGCCGGTCATCGAGCGCGAGCTGGCCGAGCACGCGCCGCTGCAGGGCGTGCCGCAGCCGCGCCGCCTGGTGCTCGCGCAGCTCGGCGGCCACGCCGCCGCGATCGGCGCCGCCGTGCTCGCCGCGCCGCCGCGCTGACCCGCCCCGCGCCCCGCGCCCCGCGCCCCCGCAGAGTTGCAGCGACTGGTGGTCCCGCTGCCGCTCAGCCGACCGAACGCTGCAACTCTGAGGGGCCGACGCGGGGCGGGAGGTGCCCGAGACAGCGACAGCGCCCCTCCGGCGGACCGGAGGGGCGCTGTGCAGTGCTTCGAAGGGCTCAGCCCTGCGCGCGACGCGGGGCGCGGCGCTGGCCGCCGCCCGAGCGGGCGCCGGACTGGCCGTCCTGCAGCGAGCCGCCGCCGGCCGACGACCACGCGACCGACGAGCCGCCGCGCGGCGCGCCCTGGCGCTGACCGCCCTGGCGAGCCGGCTGGCCGGCGCGGGCGCCGCCCTGGCCTCCGCGACCACCCTGACCACCGCGACCGCCCTGGCCGCCGGCCGCGGGTGCCTGCTGGCGCTGCTTCGTCTCGGGGCGACCCGATCGATCCCTGCGGGGACGGTCGGCGCGAGCCTCGCCGCCGCCGGCGCTGTGCGCGCCCGAGCCTGCGACGCCGTCGCGGGCTGCGCGCTTGCGACGAGCGTTGGCGCCCTGCGACGTGCCGCCGCCACCGCGCTGCTGCGGCAGCTCGTTGCCCGAGCCGGGGCCGCCGGGGACGGGTGCCACGTGGGGCGCGTACGGCCCGACCAGCACGTCCACCGCATCCGATGCGGCCGTGACGATCTGAGGCTGCACCTTGATGTCAGCCTTGCGCAGCAGCGTCATCGTGTCGCGGCGCTGGGCGGGCAGCATGACCGTGGCCACGTCGCCCTCCGAGCCCGCGCGCGCCGTGCGGCCCGAGCGGTGCAGGTACGCCTTGTGCTCCATGGGCGGATCGACGTGCACGACGAGCTCGACGTTGTCCACGTGCACGCCGCGAGCAGCGACATCCGTCGCCACCAGCACGCGCACGGTGCCGTCGGAGAACTGCGCCAGGTTGCGGTCGCGGGCGTTCTGCGACAGGTTGCCGTGCAGGTCGACGGTGGGGATGCCGGATGCGGTGAGGTGCTTCGCGAGCTTCTTCGCCTGGTGCTTGGTGCGGGTGAAGAGGATGCGACGGCCCATGCCGGAGGCGAGGCGGCGCACGAGCAGGTTCTTGTCGTCGGGGGCGACCTCGAAGACGTGGTGCGTCATCGCGGCGACGGGCGAGTTCGCCTCGTCGACCGAGTGCATGACCTCGTTGGTGAGGAAGCGCTTGACCAGCTTGTCCACGCCGTTGTCGAGCGTCGCCGAGAACAGCAGGCGCTGGCCGGAGGCGGGCGTCTTGTCGAGGATCTTCGTGACGACCGGGAGGAAGCCGAGGTCGGCCATGTGGTCGGCCTCGTCGATGACGGTCATCTCGATCGCCTGCAGCGACGCGATGCCCTGCTTCATGAGGTCTTCGAGGCGACCGGGGCACGCGACGACGATGTCGACGCCGTTGCGGAGCGCGGTCTCCTGCGGGCGCTGCGAGACGCCGCCGAAGATGGTGGTGACCGTGAGGCCCGCGGCCTTGGCCAGCGGTGCGATCTCGGTCGCGATCTGGGTGGCGAGCTCGCGCGTCGGCGCGAGCACAAGACCGAGCGGCAGGCCCTTGCGGCGGCCGCCGCCGGCGAGGTCGCCGGAGAGGCGTGCGACCAGCGGGATCGAGAACGCGAGCGTCTTGCCCGAGCCCGTCTTCCCGCGGCCCAGCACGTCGCGGCCCGCGAGGGTGTCCGGCAGCGTGTCGGCCTGGATCGGGAACGGGCGCTCGCGGCCAGCGGCGCTCAGCGCGGCGACCAGCTTGGCGGGCACGCCGAGCTCGGCGAAGGTCGTGGTGACCTCGGGGGTGGTGATGTCGGTCAAGGTTGCTCTTTCTGTGAGCGTGCGCGCGCATCCTGGTCCGCACACTCGTGCGGTCGGGCCCGTACGGGGCCAGAGAGGGGTGGATGCGTCGACGCAGTTCGGCGAGCGCGGCGGTGGCCGCGATCGTTCGCCGTGGAAGGTTCATCGACACCCGAGGATCTCGGATGGAGAGAGGAGCGTTCAACGACGCTGGGCTGATGCCCATCTGGCGAGCTGGCAGCGATGCCCTGCTCGCGCAGTGCCTCCATCGTAGCAGGTGGGGTCTGACATCGGCAGGATGGGGGACATACGGGGTGCGGTCAGGCGATCTCGTTAGCGTCGAGGGCGACGGAAGGACGACCTCCATGACGCACGCCCGCTCCGCCGATGACACGATCCCCTTCGTGCTGCGCGGCTACGACTTCACCCGCTCGGTCTGGCGACGCGCCCGCAGCGCCACGGCGCGCGCCATCCCCATGCGCCTGCTGCTCGACGACGGGCTGCTGGTGCGCGGCCGCGAGGGCGTCGAGCTCTTCTACGACGGGGGTCGGATGCGCCGGCACGGCGCGATGCCGGCGTTCGTGCAGGAGACGCTGTTCGGGCACGGCTCGGTGCACTCGCTCGACGGGGCCGAGCACAAACACCGCAAGGCGACGTTCCTGGACGTGGCGTACGAGGACGAGCAGGTCGAGCGGCTGCTGCCGCACCTCGAGCGGGAGTGGCGGAGCGAGGTGGAGGCGTGGGCAGCCGGCGGTGAGCGCTCGGCCTACGACGCGGCGGTGGGCGCCCTCGGTCGCGCGGTCATGCGCTGGGCGGGCCTGCCGGGCACCGCGGCGGCGAAGACGCGCTGGGCGGCGAGGGAGGCGCAGATCGTCGACGGCTTCGGCGTGCCCTACTCCCCGGAGTTCGCGCTCGCCGTGCTCAACCGCCACTGGTGCGATCGGCACGCGAGGGAGTTGATCGAAGCGGTGCGCGCCGGCACCGTCGAGGCCGCGGAGGGCTCTGCGCTGCACGCCTGGGCCTGGCACCGCCGCCCCGACGGCGAGCTGCTGGAGCCGAAGCTCGCCGGCGTCGAGCTGCAGAACGTGCTGCGCCCGATGATCGCCGTCGCCCGCTTCGTCGCCTTCGCCGCGAAGGCGCTGCACGAGCGCCCCGAGTGGCGGGCCCGGATCGCAGCGGAGGCGGCGGAGCGCGGCCGCCTGACGGAGGGCCCGCTCGCGGTCGCCTTCGCGCAGGAGCTGCGGCGCACCGCCCCCTTCGTGCCGATGCTGCCCGCCGAGACGCTGACCGAGGTCGAGCTCGACGGCGAGCGGCTGCCCGCGGGCCACCGCGTGTTCCTCGACATCCAGGGCACGAACCACGATCAGGCGGCGTGGGAGCGCCCGCGCGAGTTCGATCCCGAGCGCTTCGTGGGCCGCGACGACTGGGAGTCGATCCCCGAGTTCATCCCGCACGGCGGGGGCCACCCCGCCACCGGTCATCGCTGCCCGGGCGAGAAGCTCGCGATCGCCGGGCTCGCTGCGGCGGTCGCGGCGCTCAGCGACCCGAGGGTGCGGATCCTCGCCGAGGGCCTCGACGTGAACCGCCGCCGGCTCCCCACGAAGCCGGCCTCCGGCGGCCGCGTGCGCAGCGCATCCGCCCCTTCGTCCTCGGCGCAGCCCCAGGCGAAGTGCCCGTTCCACTGACGCTCGTGCGGTGAGGCCGCCGCCTGTGGACTGCGCCCTGGCCGGAGACGGCGGCCCCGGATAGCCTGAGCCACACCAGGGGGTCATGCAGCGACCGTCGCTGACCCGCCCCCCGCATGACGGACGAAGGGGCTCGCGATGGCACCCACCGACGACCGGCCGGTGAGCGAGCGCGAGCCGCTCCAGCAGCGCACGGCACCGGAGGCGGCGCGGATGGTCGTCGAGCGCGCGAGCGAGCGGCCGAGCGCGCGCCGCTCGGTCGTCGGCATCGCGATGCTCGTCGCGGGCATCGCCGCGGTGGCCGCAGGCCTCATCGGGCTCGGCTCGCGCGTGCTGCCGACCGCGCGCGCCGTGCGCGACACGACGCTCGACCCGGTGGCGACCTTCTTCATGGGCACGGCGGGCTCGACCGGCGAGCTGGTGCTGGCCATCGTGCTCATCGCGCTGGTGCCGGTGGGCATCGTGCTCGGGTGGCTCGGCTATCGGCACCTGGTCGACGACGGTCCCTCGCTCGCGGCCGTGCACCAGTCGAACTCCCCGAACGCGGTCATGAGCCAGGGCGGGGAGGGCTGGTAGCGGCCCGGCGGTGGCGCGAGAAGACCGCGCCGCTGGCGATGTCGGCCTCGAGCGACTCGAGCGTGCGGCCCCGGGTCTCCGGCACCTGCGTCGCGATGAACGCGAGCGCGAGCGCACCGACGCCGGCGAAGAGGAAGAAGCTGCCCGTGATGCCCACCCCCGCGACCAACGAGGGGAAGCCGAGGGCGATCGTGCCGTTCGCGATCCAGTGCGCGAAGACCGCGACACCGATGCCGACGCCGCGCATGTGCAGCGGGAAGACCTCGGAGAGGTAGACCCACGTCGCGACGTTGAGGAACGTCTGCATGGAGCCCACGAACGCGACGACGAGCACGAGGATCACCCACGGGCGCAGCGGGTCGCCGGGCGCGAGCAGCATCGAGGCGCCGCCGATCAGCAGGTGGCAGGCGGTGGTCAGCGAGAAGCCGGTGAGCAGCGTCGTGCGCCGATCGAGCCGATCCATGAGGCGCAGCGCGACCAGGCCGCCGACCACGGCGATGACGCCCGGCGCGATGTTGGCGATCAGGGCCGCCGACTGCTCGAAGCCGGCCTCGACGAGCACAGAGCTGCCGTAGTACATGATCGCGTTGATGCCGGTGAGCTGCTGCGCCACGCCCACGCCGATGCCGACCAGCAGGATGCGCGCGAGCCAGCGGCTGCGCAGCACCGCCCGCAGCCCGGTGCGCACGCCCGGGGCCTCGCGCTGCGCAGCGGCCACCAGCTCGACCTCGCCGAGCTCGGCGACCGCGCGATCGTCGGCGCGCACCGAGCGGAGCACCGCGAGCGCCTCGTCGCGCCTGCCGCGCTCGGCGAGCCAGCGCGGCGACTCGGGCATGCGCAGCATCCCGACGAAGAGGGCGATCGCCGGTAGCGCGCAGACGGCGAACATGATGCGCCAGACGCCGTCGAGGTGGCCGAGCGCGACGCCCAGCACGGCGTTCACCGTGAAGGCGGCCAGCTGCCCCGTGACGATCGCGACCTCGTTGCGGCCCGAGATCGATCCGCGGATCTCGTAGGGCGCGAGCTCCGACAGGTAGACCGGCACGACCGTCGACGCTCCGCCGACCGCGAGCCCCAGCAGGATGCGGCCGAGGACGAGCACGGCGAAGCCGGGAGCGAGGACCACCACGAGCGTGCCGATGAAGAAGACGACCGCGAGGGCGACGAGCACCGTTCGGCGACCGAGCGCATCCGACAGCCGACCGCCGACGAGGGCGCCGAACGCGGCGGCGAACACGAGCGAGCTCGTCACGATGCCCTCGGTCAGGGCGTCGAGGCCGAGCTCGGCGCTCATCGGGCGGAGCGCGCCGTTGATGACGCCGGTGTCGTAGCCGAACAGGAGCCCGCCGAAGCACGCGATGATCGAGATGACGCCGAGCCGTCGGCGGTGCGGGCCGGGCGTGAGCGGCGGCAGCGCCGGTGCGCGCGACAGCGTGTCGCCGGTCACGATCGGGGCGCCTAGCGCTGCGTCGGCAGCGTGAGGATCTCGGCGGCGCCGTCGGTGATCGCGATGGTGTGCTCGGAGTGCGCCGTGCGGCTGCCGGTCGCGCTCCGCAGCGTCCAGCCGTCGGCGTCGGTGACGAGCACGTCGGTGTCCGCCATCACCCACGGCTCGATCGCGAGCAGCATGCCGGTGCGCAGCGGCACCCCGCGGCCGGGCCGGCCGTCGTTGGGGATGTGCGGATCCTGATGCATGGTGGTGCCGATGCCGTGGCCGCCGAAGTCGGTGTTGATCGCGTAGCCGGCGTCGCTGAGCACCGTGCCGATCGCGTGCGAGATGTCGCCGGTGCGACCGCCGGGCACCGCTGCTGCGATGCCCGCTGCGAGGGCGCGCTCGGTGATCGCGATGAGGTCGCGGCTCTCGGCGTCGCCGGCGCCGCCGACGACGAAGCTGATGGCCGCATCGGCGGCCACGCCGTCGAGCAGCACCGCGAGGTCGAGCGTGAGCAGGTCGCCGGCGGCGAGCCTCTGGTCGCGCGGCTTGGCGTGCAGCACCGCATCGTTGACGCCCGTGCAGATGTAGTGGCCGAAGGGGCCGTCGCCGAAGGACGGCGCGTAGTCGACGTAGCACGATCGCGCGCCGGCCTCCTCGATCATCGCCTTGGCCCAGCGGTCGATCTCGAGCAGGTTCGTGCCCGCCGCCACCCGGCCCTTCAGGGCGTGCAGGATGTCACCGACGAGCGCGCCGGTCTTCCGGCCGCGGGCGACCTCGGCGGGGCTCAGGATCTCGATCATCCCTCCATCTTCTCGTCTCCGGCGGGATCGAACGACCACTGCGCGGGGCGCTCGGCCCCTGCCGGCCCCACCCACAGCCCGGTGCCGTCGGGCGCGACGTCGACGGCGACGGTGTCGCCGTCGCGCACCTCGCCCGCCAGCAGCGCCCGGGCGAGCCTGTCGTCGATCTCGCGCTGCATGAGCCTGCGCAGCGGCCGCGCGCCGTACATCGGGTCGTAGCCGCGCTCGCTCAGCCACTGCCGCGCCGCATCGGTCACCTCGACCGTGAGGCGCCGCTCCGCCAGGCGGCGGTCGAGGCCGCCCACCTGGATGTCGACGATCGAGCCGAGCTCCTCGGCGCTCAGCGCGTCGAAGATGACGATGTCGTCGAGCCGGTTCACGAACTCCGGCTTGAACGCCGCGCGCACGGCACCCATGACCTGCTCGTGGGCCTGCGCCTGCGGCACCGTCGGGTCGGTGAGGAACGCCGAGCCGAGGTTGGAGGTCAGGATGAGGATGGTGTTGCGGAAGTCGACCGTGCGGCCCTGGCCGTCGGTGAGGCGCCCGTCGTCGAGCACCTGCAGCAGCAGGTCGAAGACCTCGGGATGCGCCTTCTCGACCTCGTCCATGAGCACGACCGAGTAGGGGCGGCGCCGCACGGCCTCGGTCAGCTGCCCGCCCTGCTCGTAGCCGATGTAGCCGGGAGGGGCGCCGACGAGGCGCGCGACGGAGTGCTTCTCGCCGTACTCCGACATGTCGATGCGCACGAGCGCCTTCTCCTCGTCGAAGAGCAGCTCGGCGAGCGCCTTCGCGAGCTCGGTCTTGCCGACGCCGGTGGGGCCGAGGAAGAGGAACGAGCCGGTGGGCTGGTCGGGGTTCGAGACGCCCGCGCGAGAGCGTCGCACGGCGTCGGCGACCGCGGAGACCGCCTGGCGCTGGCCGACGACGCGGTGGGCGAGCGCGTCCTCCAGCGCGAGCAGCTTCTGCGTCTCGCCCTGCATGAGCCGGCCGACGGGGATGCCCGTCCAGGCGGCGACGACCGACGCGATGTCGTCGCTCGAGACCTGATCGCCGACCATCCGGGCGCCCGCCTCGGCGGCGCTCGCCTCGGCCTCTGCGACCTGGCGCTCGATCTGCGGGATCTCGCCGTAGAGCAGGCGGCTCGCCCGCTCGAGGTCGCCGTCGCGCTGCGCACGCTCAGCGCGGTTGCGCAGCTCGTCGAGCGATTCGCGGAGCGAGCCGATGCGGTTGAGGCTCGCGCGCTCGGTCTGCCAGCGAGCGTCGAGCTCGGTGAGCTGCGAGCGCTGCTGCTCGAGGCTCGCCTCGAGGGCGGCCAGGCGCTCCTTCGAGGCCTCATCGCGCTCGCGCTTGAGCGCGAGTCGCTCGATCTCCATGCGGTCGACGGTGCGGCGCAGCTGGTCGATCTCGGTGGGGGCCGAGTCGATCTCCATACGCAGGCGGCTCGCGGCCTCGTCGATGAGGTCGATCGCCTTGTCGGGCAGCTGGCGGGCGGTGATGTAGCGGTTGGAGAGCGACGCGGCGGCGACGAGCGCGCTGTCGGCGATCGTCACCTTGTGGTGGGCCTCGTAGCGCTCCTTGAGCCCGCGCAGGATCGCCACGGTGTCCTCGACGCTCGGCTCGCCGACGTAGACCTGCTGGAAGCGGCGCTCCATGGCCGCGTCCTTCTCGATGAACTCGCGGTACTCGTCCAGCGTCGTCGCCCCGATGAGCCGCAGCTCGCCGCGAGCCAGCATGGGCTTCAGCATGTTCGACGCGCCCTGGCTGCCCTCCGCGGCACCGGCGCCCATGATGATGTGCAGCTCGTCGATGAACGTGACGATCTGCCCCTCGGCCTTGGCGATCTCGGCGAGCACGTTCTTCATGCGCTCCTCGAAGTCGCCGCGGTACTTGCTGCCGGCGATCATGGCGTTGACGTCGAGCGAGACGAGCCGCTTGCCCTTCAGGCTCTCGGGCACGTCGCCCGCGACGATGCGCTGGGCGAGCCCCTCGACGACGGCTGTCTTGCCGACGCCGGGCTCGCCGATCAGCACCGGGTTGTTCTTGGTGCGGCGCGAGAGCACCTGACTGATGCGTCGGATCTCGCTGTCGCGCCCGATCACCGGGTCGAGCTTGCCTGCGCGCGCGATCGCGGTCAGGTCGGTGCCGAACTGCTCGAGCGCCGAGCGCTGGTCATCCTGATCCGGCAGCATGCCGCCCATCCGTGCCATCGATTCCCCCATCGATCAAACTTGAGTGGTGTTGACTCAAGTTTACTCGATGTGCCGGGCGCGCGCCATGCCGCATTCCCGCTTGACACCTCATGAGCCCTCGGCTACAAATGGTAAATCGTTTGTTCATTGCATGCGACGCTCCAACTGAAGGACATCGAGGATGATGCACGCAGCCCCGCCGGTCGGCTACTCCGATCCGCTCCCGCGAGTGCTCGCGGCCGACGACTTCGACACCGGGACCTGCGGATGGCTCGACCTCCGCCCGAACTTCGTCGCACCCGACTTCCGAGAGCACTCGACCGACATCGACCTCATCCACTGGGGCCCGACGATGCTCAGCTCGGCGACCTTCGCGTTCGGCGGCACGCACGGCTCGGCGCACGGCACCTACTCGCTGAAGGTCTCGAGCCGGGCGTCAGCGGGGCCCGTGACCGCGCCCCCCGCCCCGGGCTCGATGGGCTTGGCGATCAAGCGGCTCTCCGAACCGTTCGGCGTGCGCCGCCTTCGCGTCGAGGCCCTCCTCGCCTACAAGGTCGAGCAGGATCGCCCGGGCCTCGGGGTCGACGACCTGCGTGCCTTCGGCATGTTCATCGACCTGCAGGACGAGGAGCACCGCTGGATGCCCGGCGTGCGGTACGTCAACGCGCTCGACGGCACGCCCGTCCGCCGGTGGCAGTACTTCACCGAGACGGAGGCCACCGATGTCGAGTGGAGCTATGGCGTCGACGGCTGGCACAAGGCGGGCATCGATCCGCAGTGGTTCGGCGAGCGCGCCGCAGATGGCTCGACGGCTGCGACCGCGTGGTTCGAGCCGGGGTCGCAGCGCATGATCTACAACGAGTCCGACGACAAGCTCAACTGGATGCCGATCGCGCTCACGATCGACGTCGCGGCGCGACGCTACGAGTCGTTCCGCGTCGGCAGGCGGGAGCATCGCTTCCCCCCGGGCGCTCGCCCGACGCTCGCGCCGGCCTACGCCGACATCGAGGGACTGCTGAACCCCGTGCTCTTCGTCGAAGCGGACACCGATCGCCGCGTCTCGCTCTACGTCGACTCCGTCGTCGTGTCGGTCGAGACGGAGCCGGTCGCGTGAGGTCGTTCGCGAGCTCCGTCGTCGAGCTGCGCCAGCGCTTCGAGTCCGACGTCCAGACGCATCCCTTCGAGTGCGGCTGGGCCGATGAGGCCATCTTCTTCGTCAGCCTCCACGACCCGGCTCCGGGTACCGTGCTCGACCTCCGCGTGCAGCTGAGCCCGGACGGCATCCGCTGGCATGAGGAGGGCTCGACGCTGCGCGTGGAGCGCGATGGGTACGTCCGCGTGACGCACTTCGGCGGGTTCCTGCGCCTTGCAGGCTCCGCCTCGGACCGCGGGGGCGCGACCCCGGTCACCATCTCGGTTCGCCTCGCGCTGAAGGGATGAACCCATGATCCGCATCCACAAGGCCACGGTGGGCGCCACCGTCGGCACTGCCCTCGAGTGGTACGACTTCTCGCTCTACGCCACCGCGAGCGCGCTCGTCTTCCCCGCCGTCTTCTTCCCCTCGCAGGATGCGCTCACGGCCACCCTCGCGTCGTTCGCCACCTTCGCGGTCGGCTTCTTCGCGCGACCCGTGGGCGGCATCATCATCGGCACCCTCGGCGACCGGTACGGGCGCCGGCAGATGCTCTTCCTGACGCTGTTGCTCATGGGCATCTCGTCCACGCTCATCGGCCTGGTGCCGGACTACGCGACCATCGGCGTCGCCGCTCCCGTGCTGCTGATCGTGCTGCGCGTGCTGCAAGGGTTCGGCGCGGGGGGCGAGTACGCCGGCGCCACCCTGCTGGCGGCCGAGCACTCCTCGTCCGCATCGCGCGGGCTCAACGCCTCCATCCCCGGCGCGGGCAATGCCGTCGGCGCGCTGCTCGCGACGGGAGTGCTCACGCTGCTCAGCACGGCGCTCCCGCAGGAGCAGTTCCTCGCGTGGGGTTGGCGCATCGCTTTCCTCCTCAGCGTCGCCGTCTGCGTCGCGGGCATCCTGATCCGCCTCCGCCTCCAGGAGAGCCCCGAGTTCACAGCGTCGAAGGCAACGCGCGACGTGCCTCGCGTCGCCCTCGGCGAGCTCTTCCGCTCGTCGGGTCGCCGAGTGCCCCTCGCGATGCTCGCGAGCATCGGGCCGAACGTCGCGAGCTACCTGCCCTCGGTCTACGCCCTCACCTACCTGGCCTCGACCGTCGGAGCGCCGGCGTGGATCGGACTGACCGGCATCCTCATCGGCAACCTCCTGAAGCTCATCACGATCCCGACAGCAGGCTGGATCAGCGACCGCCTGGGACGGCGACCCGTGTTCCTGGCTGGCGCGATCGGGGCTGCAGTGCTGATCTTCCCGTTCTTCTTCCTGCTCGACACGGGGACACCCATCCTCGTGTGGATCGCACTCGTGCTGATCTTCACCCTGTGCAACGACGCGATGCTGGCCGCGCAGTCGGGATTCATGTCGGAGCTGTTCGACGTGCGCCATCGCTACACGGGCGTGACCTTCAGCCGCGAGATCACCGGCGCGCTCGTGGGCGGCACGCTGCCGTTCGTCGCTGCCAGCCTGACCTCGGCTGCCGGCGGGGACTCGTGGCTCGTCGCGCTGTACTGCGTCGTGCTGATGGTGCTCGCGGCGATCGGCATGCTGCTGCTGCCCGAGACGCGCGCACGTGCGATCGCAGGGCAGCAGCATGAGGTGGAGCCGGCGCACCAGGCATAGTGGACGTGTGCATCCGCCCGACGAGCGCAGCCCCGCGCCCCCAGCGCGCCTGGCCGACGTCGCGGCAGCAGCAGGGGTGTCGCCTGCGCTGGTCTCGCGGGTGCTGAACGGTGATGAGCGCGTGCGTGCTGCAGCAGGCACCAAGCGACGCATCATCGACGCAGCGGCGAGGCTCGGCTACGTCCCGAACGTCGCGGCGCGAGGGCTCAGGGCCAGTCGCACCGGTCTCGTCGGGCTCGTCGTGCACGACCTCTCCAGCCCGATCTACCTCGAGCTCATGCACGGTGCGCGGGTCGAGGCCGCCGCCAGAGGATGCTTCCTGGTGCTGGGAGACATCGACGAGCTGGTGCGCGATGAGGCCGCGTACACGATCCTCGTCAGCGGTCGTCGTGTCGATGGCCTCATCGTCCAGGGCGGCCACGGCGAGTTCGATCGTCGCATCGCCGACATCGCACGATCCGTGCCGACCGTGGTGGTCAACGCCCCCGCGAGCGCGGATGAGCGGCCGGTCGCGCACGTCGTCCTCGACGAGGCAGGTGCGACACGGCGCCTCGTTGAGCACCTGTTGACGCTCGGGCACACGCGGATCGGGCTGGTGTCGGGCCCCCGGGACTCGACGACGAATCGGCTCCGGGAGGAGGGGATGCGCGGCGCGCTCGACGATGCTGGGCTGGCTCTGCTCGACGACGACCTCGTGCACGGCGACTGGTCGGCAGAAGCCGGTCGCGCAGGTCTCGCCGCCCTCGTCCGTCGCTGGAGAGGTGGCGAGGATCGACCCACGGCACTGATCGCGGGCAACGCCATGATCGCCATCGGCATCCTCGGCGCCGCCCACGAGCACGGCCTCCAGATCCCCCAAGACCTCTCGGTCGCAGGCGTGCATGACCCGTGGATCGCGGAGCACGTGGTGCCCTCCCTCACGACCGTGCGCCTCCCGCTTCGGGAGATGGGCGAGATCGCCGTTCGCCGCTTGCTCGACGACCCCGGTTCCGTCGCCACGACGACCGTCGAAGAGCCAGCGCCCCTGCTGTTCGCTCGCAGCTCGACCGCGCCTCCGCAGGCGAGGTGACCGAGGCCTGACGGGCGCCTCGCTCCGCCGCGATGGCGGTGAGGCTCGGCCCCCGGCTACGATCGCCGTGACGGGTCGGGCCCCCTCGATCGCCCACCACGAGCACCAGGAGCCCGCATGTCGACCACCCCGACGAAGGCCTCGCCGCTGCGTCGCTTCCTGCTCGTCGGGCGGGCGGTGATGGCGCTCGCCATCCTCGCTGCGGTCGTCGGCCAGCTCATCACGAGCATCGGCGTCTGGACGGCGAGGGGCGACGAGTCCATCCCGCTGGACGTGCTGAACTTCTTCAGCTTCTTCACCATCGAGTCGAACCTGCTCGCCATGGTCGTGCTCGGCGTGCTCGTCGCCGCGCAGCTCGGCCGACCGCGCATCGGCCGGCGCTTCGACGTGCTGCTGCTGTGCGCGACGACGTACATGATCGTCACCGGCGTCGTCTACAACACGCTGCTGCGCGGGATCGAGCTGCCGCAGGGCTCCACGCTCGGCTGGTCGAACGAGATCCTGCACCTCGTCGCGCCGCTGTGGATGCTGATCGACTGGGTGCTGAGCTCGGGCAAGCGGCAGGTGCGCTTCTCCGACCTCTGGATCGTCGCGATCTTCCCGGTCGTCTGGCTCGCGTACACGCTGCTGCGCGGGCCGTTCACGCTCGACCAGTCTCGCGGTCGTGACTGGTGGTACCCCTACCCGTTCCTCGACCCGTCGACGCACACCGACGGCTACGTCGGCGTCGCCGTCATGTGCGCGATCGTCGCAGCCACGGTGCTGCTCGGCGCCGCCGCGATGGTCGCCATCGCCCGCGCGCGCAGGCGCAGCGCCGCGGCGGCCCTCGAATCGCCCGCACCAGCCGCCTGAGCGGCGAGCGCCTCCCTACTCGTCGACCTGCACCTCCTTGCCGTCGATCACGACGAAGGTCGCCGTGCGGAACGGGGCCGGGGTCAGCGTCATCGCCACCGCGCCGCTGCCCGCGACCCGCGCATCCGTCACCTCGAACCCCGACGGCCGCGCCACGTCGTGGAAGAGCCGCTTGCCCGCGCCGACGACGGTCGGGAACACGATGAGCCGCAGCTCGTCGAGCAGCTGCTCGTCCAGCAGCGTCTGCAGCAGCTGCCATGAGCCGTGCACCTGCAGCTCGCCCTCGCCCGAGGCCTTCAGGGCGCGGATGCGCTCGGGCACGTCATCGGCGATGATCGCCCGAGTGCCCGCCCACGTCGCATCGGCCTCCCCCATGGTGGTCGAGACGACATGCTTGGGCGCCGTGTTCAGGCGCTGCGCGACCGGATCGGCGGGGTCGGTCACGAGCGGCCAGTGATCGGCCATCATCCGGTAGGTCGAGCGCCCGAAGAGCAGCGCGTCGGTGCGCTCGAACCAGCCGCTCACCACCGCGCCGACCGTCTCGTCGAAGGCCGGAGCGACCCATCCTCCGTATCGGAAGCCGCCGCTGGTGTCCTCCTCGGCGCCTCCGGGGCCTTGCATGACGCCGTCGAGGGTCATGAACTCGTGCGCGATCAGTCGCATCCTTGCCTCCTCGTCGAGGCCGGCCGCGCGGGGATCCGGCGCCGGCACGACCGAGCATGCTCGCCCTCAGCCGCACGGGCAAGGGTGGGACGACGAACCGCCGCGCTGCCTCTCGGCTGCGCGGCGGTCGGTCGCGGGTGGGATCAGTGGTCCACGGGATCAGCGGTCGACGCTGAGCACCGCGAGATCCTCGGCGAGCTCGACGTCGACCTCCTCGCCGCCCAGCAGGATCTCGACCTCGTAGCGCACCTGGTCGTCGTCTGTCTCGATCGAGCGCACCTCGCCACCGCCGGCCGCGGCGATCGCTGCGGCACTGACGTCGCCGATGCGCGCGGGATCGAGGGGCAGGTCGTTCGAGCGGTCGTCGTCGTCCTCGCGCACGAGCGCCTCGCCAGAGAGGGGCACGAGCACGTCGAGCTCGCTGCCGTCGTCGAGCCGCACGTCGACCTTCCAGCCGCTCTGCTCGACCTCGATGCCGGTCGCCCGACCGCCGTCGGCGGCGAGGATGGCCGCGTCGATCGCGGCGATCAGGTCTGCCTCGTCGCCGGTCGGGGCGCCGGCGGGCGCGGCGCTCGCGGCAGCGCTGTCGTCGCCGGGCTCGGAGGAGGCCGAGGGATCCGGTGCGGTCGCGGCGCCGGGGGCCGAGGAGCCGGGCTCCGTCGCGTCGGGAGCCGCTGCGGTGGCCTGCGGCTCGCGCTCGTCGCCGTCCTCGACCGCCTCGGCGATCGCCAGGCCGACGCCGGCGACCGCGAGCACGGTGAGCGCGGCGGCCGAGCCGATCAGCACCGGCTTCAGGATGCCGCGGCTGCGCTTGGCGGCGGGCGCCTCGGCGGGCGTGCCGTCGATGACGGCCGTGGACTCGGCGGATGCGTCGGTCGTCGAAGCGGGATCGCGCGGCATCGGGTCGTCGGAGGGGTCGTCGGTGCGGTGGTTCGTCGGGGCGTCGCCGGCGTCGCCGGGCTGCTGCGGTTCGCGGGGGGTCTGCTCGTTCATGGCTCCACTCTCGCTCGCGGGGGCTGACGCGACTCTGAACGATGCTGAACGGCGCTTCAGGCGCGGTCGGCGTCGACCGGCAGCTCGAGCACGAATCGCGCGCCGCCTGCGGGCGAGGTCGTGATCCAGGCGTCGCCGCCGTGCGCTCGGGCGACCTCGCGCACGATCGCGAGCCCGAGCCCCGAGCCGCCGTCGTCGCGCGCCCGCGACTCGTCGAGGCGCACGAAGCGCTCGAACACGCGCTCGCGCTCGCCCTCCGGCACGCCGGCGCCGTCGTCGTCGACCCACACCATGCTGCGCCCCGCGCGCACGACCGAGCCGATCGAGACGCGATCCCGCGCGTGCCGCCGCGCGTTGTCGACGAGGTTGCGCAGCGCGCGGCCGAGGAGCCGCGCATCCCCCACCACCGGGGCGCTGCGGAGCGCAGCGCCGTCGATGCGACGCCCGAGCGCGCGCACTCGCTCGACCTCGGTCAGCGCGAGGTCGTCGAGGTCGACCGGGCGGCGCTGGCCTGCCTCGTGCTCGTCGAGCCGGGCGAGGAGCAGCAGCCCCTCGACGATCCCGTGCATGCGCTCGCCCTCGGCGAGCACCACGTCGGCGAGCTCGCCGGGCGCGGTCGCGCCAGGGTGCGCTCGCGAGAGCTCGGCGAACTGCCGCATCGAGGCGAGCGGCGAGCGCAGCTCGTGCGAGGCGTCGGCGACGAAGCGGCGGCGCGCTCGCGCGCCCGCCTCGACCCTCCCGAGCATCCGGTTCATGGTCGCCGCCAGTCGGTCGATCTCGTCGCCGCGGCCGCTGTCGGGCAGTCTGCGGTCGAGCGCGGTCGCGTCGATCGCGTCGGCCTCCCCCCGCATCCGGTCGACGGGGTCGAGCGCGCGCCCGACCACGATCCACACCACCGTGCCCACCAGCACGATCGCGAGCGGCACCGCCACCAGCAGCAGCCAGGTGGCGAGCCGCACGGCGTCATCGATGGCCGACGTCGAGCGGGCGACCACGATGGTGCCCTCGTCGACGCGCTCCGCGACCACCACGAAGCGCCCGTCGTCGAGGCGCGCCTCGATCGGGTCGAGCCCTGGCGGCACCGGCAGCTGGGCCGCGGCGTCGGCGTTGACGACCACGCCCGTCGCCGTGCGCAGCGCCACCAGCACGTCGTCGTCGCGCTGCACGAGCGCGGCGGTCTGGATGGTGCCGGCGTCGACGCCCTCCGCGAGCGCCGCGAGCTCGTCGGTGAGCTGCTCGCCGACCGAGGCGGTCAGCAGTCGATCGAGCGACCAGACGACCCCGACAGCGCCGAGGCCGAGCGCCGCGGCGACGACCGCGAGCGCCGCGACCAGGATCCGGAGCCGGATGGAAGCGCCCCGCCGCGCACCGCGCTCGTCGGCGGGGTGCCGCCGAGCGGCGGGCTCAGCCACCGTCGGCCGCCAGCCGGTAGCCGGCGCCCCGCACGGTCTGCAGCGCGTCGCGCCCGAACGGCCGGTCGACCTTGCGCCGGATCCTGCCGACGTAGACCTCGACGATGTTGGGATCGCCCTCGAACTCGTCGCTCCACACGTCGTCCAGCAGCTCGCGCTTCGTCACCACCTCGCCGCGCCGGCGCAGCAGCAGCTCGAGCACCGCGAGCTCGCGCGCGGTGAGCTCGACCTCCCGCTCGCCGCGGTGCACGGTGCGCGCCGCCGGGTCGAGCCGCAGATCGCCCGCCTCCAGCACCGTCGGTCGCTCGCGGGCGCCGCGACGGGCGAGCGCCCGGATGCGCGCGACGAGCACCGGGAACGAGAACGGCTTCGTCAGCCAGTCGTCGCCGCCCGTGTCGAGCCCCTCGACCTCATCCCACTCGCCGTCCTTCGCGGTGAGGAAGAGCACCGGGGTCCAGTCGCCCTCCGCGCGCATGGTCTGGCAGACGCGGTAGCCGCTCATGCCGGGCATCATGACGTCGAGCAGCACGATGTCGTAGCGGAACTCGCGCGCCCGCCAGAGCCCGTCGACGCCGTCGTGGGCGACGTCCACCGTCATGCCCTCCGCCTGCAGCCCGCGCCGCACGCCCTCGGCGAGGCGCACCTCGTCATCGACCAGCAGCACGCGCATGGCTCGATCATGGCGGCTGGCGACTGACGCGGCGCTGAACGGCGAGCGCGCCCGGCAGTGCTGCGGACCGCTCGCGGGGGCTGCGCCCCGCCCCTCGCTCCAGGCCCGCGCTCCCGGCCCGCGGCTCCGCCGCCGCTAGCGTGGTCGCATGACGAGCGGCACCCTGCACACCACGCACCTGGGCGAGCAGGGCTCGCCCGTCGTCTTCTGCCACGGCCTCTTCGGGCAGGGTAAGAACTGGACGGCGATCGGCAAGGCGCTCGCCGACCGCCACCGCGTGACCCTCGTCGACATGCCGAACCACGGGCAGTCGCCGTGGACGGAGCGGCTCGACTACGAGCAGATGGCGGATGCGGTGGCCGGGGTCATCGACGAGCCAGCGACGCTCGTGGGCCACTCGATGGGCGGCAAGGCGGCGATGCTGGCTGCGCTGCGCCACCCCGAGAAGGTCGCGCGGCTCGTCGTCGTGGACGTCTCGCCGGTCGAGTACCGCTCGGCCGACGAGTTCCGCGGCTTCATCGACGCGATGCTCGCGATCGACCTGGCGACGATCGCGTCGCGCGGTGAGGCGAGCGCGGCGCTCGAGCCTGCGGTGCCGGATCCGGGCATCCGCGGGTTCCTGCTGCAGAGCCTGCGCCGCACCACGAGCGCCGAGCAGGGCGAGGGCGGCCCCGCCTGGCGCTGGATGCCGAACCTCGAGGTGCTGCGCCGAGACCTGGCGGTGCTGCGCGGATTCCCGGAGGCGGAAGCCGTGTACGAGGGGCCGGTGCTCTGGATCGGCGGGGCCGAATCGGGCTACGTGCGCGACGAGTTCCGCGAGGCGATGGAGGCGCGGTTCCCGAACGTGCGCCGCGTGACGGTGCGCGGCGCGGGCCACTGGGTGCACTCGGAGCAGCCGGCGATCGTGACCGAGCTGCTCGAGCGCTTCCTCGACGGAGGCGCGTAGGCGTCGACCGCTCGGCGCGAGGGCGCGCAGGAGGCCGCCGCCGGCGGCGTCGACCACCGCGCGGCATCGGGCAGGATTGAGGGCATGCCTGCGACCGACCAGCCCCTCGCGCGCGTCGTGCTCATCGGCGGCGCGTCGGGCTCCGGCAAGTCGCGCATCGCCGCGCTCAGCGGCCTGCCGATCCTGCGGCTCGACGACTACTACCGCGAGGGCGACGATCCTGCGCTCCCCCGCCTCGAATCGGGTGAGGCCGACTGGGATCACCCGGGCTCCTGGCATCGCGACCGGGCGCTCGCCGCGCTCGAGGAGCTCGCGCGCACCGGCCGCACGACCGCGCCGGTCTACGACCTCTCGCGCAGCCAGACCGTCGGCGCGCACGAGGTGACGCTCGACGGCGCGAAGCGCTTCGTCGCCGAGGGGATCTTCGTGGCCGAGGTGGTGGCCGAGGCCAAGCGTCGAGGCATCCTCGCCGACGCGCTGTGCGTGCAGCGCTCGCGCTGGGTGACCATGGGGCTGCGCTTCGCGCGCGACCTGCGCGAGCACCGCAAGAGCCCTGCGTTCCTCGTGAAGCGGGGCGTGATCCTGGCGCGGCGCGAGCCGGCGATCGTGGCGAGGCTGACGGCCGCGGGATGCCGGCCGGTGCGGGTGCGCGCGGCCGCGCGCATGCTCGCGGCGCTGCGCGACTGAGCCCGCACCGCAGGCGCTCACCGCTTCGGAGGCTCCCGATTCTCAGCCATCGCGAAGCACGCTATTGGCACTCTCCGAGCGAGAGTGCCAATCATGGGAGCACCTCGGGATGCACGGCATCCCCGAGCGCCACGGACACCGAGCCGACGCACGGGGCGGCGGCTCACGCACGAGGAGGTGGTTGTCATGGCACTGACCTTCGATCCCTTCCGGGAGATGGACCGCATGGCGGCGCGGCTGCTGACGAGCAGCGGCACGCAGCGCGCGGCCAGCTGGATGCCGATGGACCTGTACCGCGCAGGTGACGCCTACGTCGTGAACGTCGACCTGCCCGGCGTCGACCCCGGCTCGATCGACCTCGATGTCGAGGCCAACACGCTCACGATCCAGGCCGAGCGCACGATCGGGGCTGCGGATGGGTCGCAGTGGCTCGCGCAGGAGCGACCGGCGGGCCGCTACGTGCGGCAGCTCGGGCTCGGCACCGACGTCGACCTGGAGCACATCCAGGCGAGCTACGAGCACGGGGTGCTGATGCTCACGATCCCCATCGCCGAGCGCGCCAAGCCCCGCAGGATCACCGTCGAGCAGCGCGACGGCCGCGCCCAGCTCGATGCCGGCTCACCCGACGGTGGCAGCGCCGGCGCGACGGCCTCGCCGGCAGGGGCCGCCGCGTAGCCGATCGGCAGCGCCCCGCCCGGCCGCAGCGCACGCTGCGGATCGCGGCGGGGCGCCCGTGCGCTCACGCCGGGGCGTGCGCCCTGCGCGCTTCGCGCCGGGCGAGCGCCACCCAGGTGCGCGGGCCTGCGAGCCAGCCGATGAGCGATGAGACGGCGATCGACAGCAGGATCCACAGCGATGCGACGATCCAGAAGCCGACCACGCCGGTCAGCAGCGTCAGCAGCCCGAGCGCCCAGCTCGACAGCGTCGAGAGCACGGCCTGCAGGCCGGTGCCGAGCGCAGCGCCCCGGAACGTCACCGCCGCCGCGCCGACCACGTCGGCAGCGCGCATCCGCCGGGTGCTGAGCCAGCAGCCGAGCGCGATCGCTGCGATCGCCACGAGCACCAGCGCGAGCACGAGGGGCACGAGCCATCCCGGGTCGAGCTGCTCGATCCAGTCGACGACGCGCAGCCCCCACTCGACGTCGTCGAAGAGATCGATGATCGCCCAGCGCAGGAGCGCTACCACCAGCGCGGCGACCAGCAGCCCCCAGAACAGGCCGGCGCCCGCTGCGACGAAGCCGAGCCCGAGGCCGCCGGCCGCGCGCGCAGCCGCGCGCTGCTCGGCGCTCAGCACGTCGGGCGGCGCTATCCGCCGCGCGCGCCTGGGGGTCACCGCTGCGCCGCTTCTGCCCGCCCGATCGCGAGCTCTGCCTCGTCGCGGGCGCGGGCCGCCGCCTCCTCCTGCTCGGCGAGCGCGCGCGGGTCGACCCGCGGGCGCGATTGCGACAGGAAGAGCCATCCGAAGAGCATGCCGACGAGCCCGGTCAGCACGACCGCGATGCCGAGCTCCCAGAACAGCGCCGTCCACATCGTCCCGACCGTGAAGGAGGCGCTCGAGCTCGCCAGCATCGCGAAGACCGCACCGATCAGCGCGATCGGCCAGAGCAGCATGCCGATGACGCCTGTCGCAGCCGTGGTGCACAGCCAGGCGAGCCACGTCGAGCGGTGGGGCTTGGCGAGGCCCGCCGAGGCCGACCAGAGCGCGTGCAGGAGCCAGCCGCCGGCGAGCAGGCCGCCACCGGCGAGGAGGCCGATGAGCGCGGTCGCCCAGATGCGATCGGGCATCGTCCAGCGCGCGACGATCGCCGTGAAGGAGTCGGCCTCGAAGTCGCCGCCGTCGCCTCCGGTGTGCAGCAGCAGCGCGAAGCCCGCGATGAGCGCGCCGGCGGTGAGCAGGTGCGTCGCGAGCGCCATGAGCGTCTGCCCGAGCCAGGAACTGAGCAGCGCGGCGCGGCGCTGGCGCGGCGACCACGGCACCCGTGGCGGGAGCATCATCACCACCTGGTGCGGCGGCAGCATGGGGGAGGCGCCGTACGGGCTGGGCGCATACGGGCTGGGCGCATACGGGCCCGCCGCCTGGGGCATCGGCGGGCGCTGGCCGGGCTGCGGCGCGGCCTGCACGATCTGCGCGCCGCCGAACGGCATGCCCGCCACCGGGTTCTGCACCTGCCAGCCGGCCGGCACGAACCGCTGCGGCACCGCCTCCGCGACCGCGGGCACGAAGCCCGGCGGCATGAGCTGCCCCGACATGCCGATGCCGGGGTTCGCGACAGCCTGGCCGTGCACGCCGAGGCGCTCGCGGCGCGCCCGCGCGCGCTCCTGCGCACGTGTCTCGACCGCCGTCGCGGGCACGAGGGCGTCGTGCCGCGCGGCGGCGCGGTCGGCCTTGCGCTTGGCTCGACCCGAGGCGGCCGCGCGCGCCGCCGCATCTGCCGGCACGGGGCTGTCGGCGCCGGGAGGCGGCGGCGCACCGGCCCCAGTGCCGACCGGAGCGTCGGGCTCCGGTGCGCTGGGAACGGGTCGAGGGTCGGGCACGATCGCGGTCAGCCCTCCGAGCCCGCCGGCGCTCCGGTCGTGCTCGACGGCACGCCCGTCACGACCGTGGCGCGGAACGCCGAGGCCATCCACCGCCAGACGAGCGAGCCCACGACCGCTGCGATCACCACCAGCACGGCCAGCACGAGCGTCGCGACCACCGCGATCCATTCCGCACCGCCCGCGCCGTCCCCGAGCGGCTGCGCGAGCCCGACGGCTGCGCCGACCCCCGCCTGCAGCACGCCGGCGAGCACGAGCCCCATGGGCACGGCGGTGAGCGTGACCAGCACCGGGCGGAAGACCCCGTGCATCCGCAGCACCAGCCACGACAGCAGCACCGCGACGACGAGCAGCGACCCGCCGACGACGAGCAGCCACGCCGCGCCGGTGTCGACCGCGGCGGCCGCCTCGGTCACCCCCGCGCCGCCGAACACGACCGCCCGCTCCTCGCTGAGGAGCAGCCCCGCGAGCGCCGAGTACGCGATGGCGCCGACCCTGAGGACGAACCACGCGGTCACCGGCAGGGCCAGCGCGACCAGGCCGAGCGTCACGAGCGGCAGCGCGAGCGCACCGGCGAGCGCGGCGCCGCGCCTGCCGCGGCGCGCCACCCTCGGTCGCTGCACCTGCACGCGCTCGATCGTCACGTCGGGGTGGCGGATCCGCTCGGTCGCGTCCTGCACGTCGGCGGGCGAGATCGTGACCGCGGCGGGCGCCGCTGCTGCGGCCGGCGCTGGCGCGGTCGCCTCGGGCGCGACGGGCGCCGCGGCGCTCGCACGGCGCGGCCGAGCCTCGCCGTCGTCGAGCGGCAGCGGGATCGGCGCCGACGCGTCGCGCGGCACCGGCTTGGGCCTCGGGGTCTCGTCCACGGCCACATCATGGCACTGCCCGCTCGGCGAGCGCAGGGCGGGAGCGGCCGAGCGACGGGATCAGCGCAGCGACGACCCGGCGCTGCCTGCCCGGATCAGAGGTGGCGCTGCGGTCGCCAGAGCACGATCTGCCCCGGCTTCGCGGGGCGGGCGCCGGCACGCAGCGTGGTGATGCCCGCGTGCCCCGCCGCGAACACGCGGCGGCCCGACTGCTGCATCACCGCATCCGCCAGCGCGCTCTCGAGCTCGCGCACGCGGGCGCGCAGCTCGCGATTCTCGTCGCTCATCTCGAGGATGCGACGGATGCCCTCGAGCGACACGCCCTCGCCCGAGAGCAGCTGCACCTGCTTGAGCCGGCCGACGTCGCGCATCGAGTAGCGGCGGGTGTTGCCCGCGGTGCGAGCGGGTTCGACCAGCCCGAGCCGGTCGTACTGCCGCAGCGTCTGGGCGTGCAGGCCGGCCAGCTCGGCGGCCGCCGCGATCGAGAAGATCGGCGACGACTCGTCGAGGCCCTCCGGCACGCCCAGCATCAGCTCGACTTCGCCTTCGCCAGCAGCGCTTCGCGCGGCGACTCGTTCGGACCCGCCTGCACGAAGGCCTCGAGGTGCGAGACCTGCTCCTTCGTGAGGTGACCGGGCACCGCGACCTGGATGGTCGCGAGCAGGTCGCCCGTGCCCTTCTTGCCGGCGACGCCGCGACCCTTGACGCGCAGCACACGACCGGACGGCGTGCCGGGAGCGACCTTCAGCCGCACCGGCGAGCCGCCGAGGGTCGGCACCTCGATCGTCGCCCCGAGCGTCGCCTCTGCGAACGTCACGGGCACGTCGACGCGCAGGTTGAGCCCGTCCATCGTGAAGACCGGGTGCGGGCGCACCTGCACCGTCAGGATCAGGTCGCCGGGCTCACCGCCGGAGGGCGAGGGGTCGCCCTTGCCCGCCAGCTTGATCCGCTGGCCGTCGTGCACGCCCGCAGGCACCTTGACGGTCATGGCCTTGCCGCCGACCGTGAGCTTCAGGGTGTCGCCCTGCACGGCCGAGGTGAAGTCGAGCGCCGCCCGTGCGGTGACGTCGCGCCCCTTCGCGGGCCGACGGCCGCCGAAGCCGCCGCCGAACCCCGGCGCCTGACCGCCGAACATGCCGCCCAGCAGATCCTCGAAGTCGCCCTGCGAGTACTGCACGCGCGGTCCGCCGCCGAAGCCGCCGAAGACGTCCTCGAAGCCGCCGGATCCGCCGGGGGCGAAGCGCGGCCGGCCTCCGGCCATCGCGCGCACCGCGTCGTACTCCTGGCGCTGCTTCGGGTCGGCGAGCACCGAGTGGGCCTCGGAGATCTCCTTGAACCGCGCCTCGGCTGCGGCATCGCCCGGGTTCGAATCCGGGTGGTACTGCCTGGCGAGCTTGCGGTACTGCTTCTTCAGGTCGGCTGCCGAGACATCCTTGGAGACGCCGAGCACGGTGTAGAAGTCCTTGTCGAACCAATCATTGCTGGCCATCCGGCGTCACCTCCTCCTGCCCTCGAGCGGGCGCATGCCTCGCGGCCTCATTCTGCCGGGACGAAGACCGCGACCTTCGCGGGGCGCAGCGTGCGCTCGCCCACGCGGTAGCCCGACTGGATCACGTCGGCGACCACCATCTCGGTCACCTCGGGGTTCGGCAGCTGCGCGACAGCCTCGTGCTTCTCGATGTCGAAGGCCTCGCCGACCTCGCCGAGCCTGACGACGCCGAGCGCCTCGAACGAGCCGCGCAGCTTCGCCGCCACGATCGCGAGCGGACCCTCGGCCAGGTCGCCGTGCTTGTCGGCCAGGTCGAGGTCGTCGAGCGCCGGCAGCAACGAGGTGATGACGGATGCGGTGGTCGCCTCGCGGTCTCCCGCCCGCTCCCGCTCGGTGCGGTTGCGGAAGTTGACGTACTCGGCGCGCAGACGCTGCAGCTCGTCGAGCTGCGCAGCGGACCTCGCCTCGAGCGCTGCGCGCTCGGCGTCGATCGCAGCGGCTTCGCCCTCGAGCAGCGCGCGATCCTCTGCGCTCAGCTCGTCGTCGGCCGGTGCAGCCTCGGTCGCGGCATCCTGCGCGTCCTCCTGCGCATCGTCCTCGTGCGCGTCGTCCGCCGCCGGGGCGGCCCCGGAGGCGGCCGACGCCGGCTCGCGGGGCTCACCCGTGACGGGATCGATGCGTCGCTTGTCCGTGACGCGGGGCTCTTCCAGCCCCTCGTCGCGCTCGCGAGGCTCCTCGAACTCCTTGGGATCCGTCACGATTACTTCTTCTCGCTCTCGTCCTCGTCGTCCACGACCTCGGCGTCGACGACGTCGTCGTCAGCGCTCGCGTCGGCCTGCTGCTCGGCGTCTGCCTCCTCGGCGGGCTGCTGGGCCTGGGCCTGCTGGTAGATCGCCTCGCCGAGCTTCGACTGCGACTGCTGCAGCTTCTCGACCGAGGTCTTCACGGCCTCGTCGTCGTCGCCTGCGAGCGCTGCCTTGACCGCGTCCACGTCGCCCTGCACCTCGGACTTCACGTCCTGGGGCAGCTGCTCCCCGTTCTCGGTCAGGATCTTCTCCACCGAGTAGACGAGCGTCTCGCCGGTGTTGCGCATCTCGATGGCCTCGCGGCGCGCGTGGTCGGCGGCCGCGTTCTCCTCGGCCTCCTTCACCATGCGGTCGATGTCCTCCTTCGAGAGGCTCGAGCCGCCGGTGATCGTCATCGACTGCTCCTTGCCGGTGCCCTTGTCCTTGGCGGACACGTGCACGATGCCGTTCGCGTCGATGTCGAAGGTGACCTCGACCTGCGGGATGCCGCGCGGCGCCGGTGCGATGCCGGTGAGCTCGAACGTGCCGAGCGGCTTGTTGTCGCGCGTGAAGTCGCGCTCGCCCTGGAAGACCTGGATGGCGACCGAGGGCTGGTTGTCCTCAGCCGTCGTGAAGGTCTCGGAGCGCTTGGTCGGGATGGCGGTGTTGCGCTCGATGAGCTTCGTCATCATGCCGCCCTTGGTCTCGATGCCGAGCGACAGCGGGGTGACGTCGATGAGCAGCACGTCCTTGCGCTCGCCCTTCAGCACGCCGGCCTGGAGCGCGGCGCCGACGGCGACGACCTCGTCCGGGTTGACCGACTTGTTGGGCTCCTTGCCGCCGGTGAGCTGCTTGACGAGCTCGGTGACGGCGGGCATGCGGGTCGAGCCGCCGACCAGCACGACGTGCGCGATCTCGCTCACGGTGATGCCGGCCTCGCGGATGACGTCCTCGAAGGGCTTGCGGGTGCGCTCGAGCAGATCCTTCGTCATGTTCTCGAACTGCGCGCGCGTCAGCGTCTCCTCGAGGTTCGCCGGCCCGTTCTCGGTGAGCGAGAAGTAGGGCAGCTGGATGCTCGTGCTCGACGAGGCGGAGAGCTCCTTCTTGGCCTGCTCCGCGGCCTCCTTCAGGCGGCGCATCGCGATCTTGTCGTTGGAGACGTCGACGCCCGACTGCTCCTTGAAGCGCGTCTTGAGCCACTCGACGACCCGGTCGTCCCAGTCGTCGCCGCCGAGGCGGTTGTCGCCCGCGGTCGAGCGCACCTGGATGGTCGAGAAGTCGTCGTCCTTGCCCACCTCGAGCAGCGAGACGTCGAACGTGCCGCCACCGAGGTCGAAGACGAGGATCAGCTCGTCCTCCTTGCCCTTGTCGAGGCCGTAGGCGAGCGCCGCGGCGGTGGGCTCGTTGATGATGCGCAGCACGTTGAGGCCGGAGATCTCGCCGGCCTCCTTCGTGGCCTGGCGCTCGGCGTCGTTGAAGTACGCGGGAACCGTGATGACGGCATCCGTCACCGGCTCGCCGAGGTAGGTCTCGGCGTCGCGCTTGAGCTTGCCGAGGATGCGCGCCGAGATCTCCTGCGGCGTCAGCTGCTTGCCGTCGATCTCCTGCTTCCAGTCGGTGCCCATGTGGCGCTTCACCGACGAGATGGTGCGGTCGACGTTCGTGACGGCCTGGCGCTTGGCCGGCTCGCCGACGAGGGTCTCGCCGTCCTTGACGAATGCGACGACCGAGGGCGTCGTGCGGAAGCCCTCTGCGTTCGCGATGACGGTGGGCTCACCGCCGTCGAGGAACGCGACGACGGAGTTGGTGGTGCCGAGGTCGATGCCGACTGCTCGTGCCATAGTCTCTTGCCTCCTGTTCGCAGCAGTGCTGCGCTCTGCCTGATTCCGGCGGAGGAGACCACCGTCAGCCCCCGGGCCGCCCGATGGGCACCCGCCTGGCGGTGGACTCGTCCCCCGGAACCTCGGCTGCGACCGGCGTCCCGGTGGACGCACAACCTGAGTCGCGATGACTCAACTTTCCCATCTTGAGTCGAGCGCTGTCAAGTTTCATGCCTGTGGATCCGCCGAGAGCCGCGCCGCGCGCCGGTAGCGTGAGCGCCATGGAGAAGCTCAGGGCAGTGCTGCAGCGCGAGTACGTCAGGCACCTGGCGGCGACGCTCATCGCCGCGGCCCTCGCGTACGTCATCACCGCGGCCGCGCACGCGCTCTTCGGCGAGCCGCTCGCGGCGGAGCCCTTCACGCTGCCCGCGTCGGCGTTCGCGCTCGTGTTCGGCGTCTACGGCCCGTCGTTCCTGCTGCTCTCCCACCTCGCCTTCGGCTCCTTGCGCGGGGAGCGCCTGCGGGCCCGCGTGCGCCGGTCCGAGGAGCGCAGCGCGCTCGTGCGACACCTGCTGCTGGGCGGGCCCGCCTCATGGTCGCTGACGATCGTCATCGTCGGCGTCGCCTCCGTCCTGCTGCTCGCTGCGGGGAGCGCCGCCGTCGACCTCTGGCTCATCGTGCGCTGCGTGCTGGGGGTGGCCGGCACGTGGGTGCTGCTGGTCGCCGTCTTCGCGGTCGATCACATGCGCGGCTGGGCAGACCACGACGGCCTGCGCTTCCCCGGTGACGACGAGCGCTCGTTCAGCGACTTCGTCTACGTGTCGACGCAGCTCTCGACCACCTTCTCGTCCTCCGACGTGCAGCTCACCAATCGCCCGGCTCGCAGCCTCGCGACCGTGCAGTCGGTCGTCGGCTTCGCGTACAGCACCGTGATCATCGCGGTGTTCGCGTCGCTGCTCATCTCGCTCGCGGCCTAGGCCCGCGGGGGGTCGCTGCCGCCCTCCGTAGGCTGGCGCCATGACCTGGAGCACGCGCGCGACGCGCATCGCCTACGAGAACCCCTGGATCCGCGTGCGCGAGGACGACGTCACCCGCCCGGACGGCGCCGACGGGCTCTACGGGGTCGTCGAGCTGCGCGACGCCGTCTTCGTCGTCGCGCTCGACGAGCAGGAGGCCGTCGTGCTCGTCACCGTCGATCGCTACACGACCGGCGGCGACTCTCTCGAGGTGCCCGCCGGCGGCAGCGACGACCAGGAGCCGCTCGTCGCCGCGCAGCGAGAGCTGCTCGAGGAGACCGGGCTCGAGGCGAGCGAGTGGATGCCACTCGGCTCCGTCGACGCGCTCAACGGGGTCGCCCGCGCACGCGAGCACGTCTTCCTCGCTCGCGGCCTCGCGCAGGCGGCCGATGCGGCGGCGAGCCAGGGCGAGGAGGGCATCTCCGCCGTCACGCGCGTGCCCTTCGGCGAGGCCCTCGCGATGTGCGGCGACGGGCGCATCCGCGACGGGGAGACGATCGCAGCGCTCGCGCTCGCCGCGATCCGCCTGGGCCGGCTCTCCTGACGCGCTCGGACACGCCCGGGCGGGAACCCTCGCACGACACCTCGCGTTCGCCTTCCGGTCCTACGCTCGAGCCATGAGCGCGCACGAGCCGCACGAGGCATCCGCCACCGCATCGCCGACGACGGCGGATCGATCGCCCGACGACGCCGTGCAGCCGGCCCAGATCGGCGTCGCGCCCGTGACGCGCCGCGAGCTCGGCAGGCGCGCCCGGGCATGGGCGATGTGGGATTGGGGCTCCGCCTCGTTCAACGCCGTGGTGACGACCTTCGTCTTCAGCACCTACCTCGCCTCCGACCTCTTCGTCGACCCGGCGATCGTCGACGCGGCGGGCGACGCCGGCTCGCCGGAGCTCACGCGGGCGCTCGCCGAGAACGCCGCCGTCGTCGCCTGGGCCATCGCGATCGCCGGCGTGCTGGTCGCGCTCATCGCGCCGATCGTCGGCCAGCGGTCGGATGGCGGCGGGCGCCGCAAGCTGTGGGTGCTGGTGAACACCACGATCACGATCCTCGCGATGGCCGGCATGTTCTTCGTCACGCCCGTGCCCGAGCAGGTCTGGCTCGGTGCCGCGCTCCTGGCCGCCGGCAACCTCTTCTTCGAGTTCGCCAGCGTCAACTACAACGCGATGCTCCACCAGGTCTCCACCAAGGAGTCGCTGGGGCGCACATCGGGCTTCGGCTGGGGCATGGGCTACGTCGGGGGCATCGTGCTGCTGGCCCTGCTGCTCGTGCTGTTCATCCTGCCCCTGGGCGGCGACGGACACGGCGTGCTGGACGTGCCCTTCGGCCGCGACGGCGCCGGGCTCGACACCAGGCTCGCGGTGCTCGCGAGCGCCGCCTGGTTCCTCGTGTTCGCGCTGCCGCTCATGCTCCGCATCCCCGAGCTGCCGCCGACCGGCATCACCCCCGCGCGGGTCAGCGTCGTCGAGTCGTACCGCATCCTGTTCCGCACGATCGGCCGGATCGGTCGGCGCGCGCCCAAGACGCTGCTGTTCCTCGTCGCCTCCGCGATCTTCCGCGACGGGCTCTCCGGCGTGTTCACCTTCGGCGCCATCATCGCCGCCCAGGTGTTCGACTTCGCGTTCCTCGAGGTCATGCTCTTCGCGATCGCCGCGAACGTCACGGCCGGCATCGGCACCTTCGTCGGCGGCTGGGCCGACGACCGCTTCGGCCCGAAGGTCGTCATCATCGCGTCGCTGCTCGTGCTCGTGGCCTCGGGCACCGCGGTCATGTTCGTCGAGGGCAAGGACATGTTCTGGGTTTGCGGCCTGGCGCTGGCGACCTTCGTCGGTCCGGTGCAGTCGGCGTCCCGTTCCTTCATGGCGCGCATCACCCCTGAGGGCCGCGAGGGCGAGATGTTCGGGCTCTACGCCACCACGGGCCGCTCGGTGTCGTTCCTGACGGCGACCCTGTTCGGCGCGTTCGTCGGGCTCACGGGCGACACCCGCTTCGGCATCCTCGGCATCGTGATCGTGCTGCTGGCAGGGCTCCTGCTCGTGCTCCCCATCACCCCGAAGCCGACGACGATCGACGACCGGGACTGAGCAGCCGGACGTCAGCCTGGCCAAGCGAGCGCGAGCTTCGCGAGCAGCCGGGACAGCTCGGCCCGCTCGGCGCTCGTGAGCGACGCCGCTGCCGCAGCGACCTCTGCCGCGCGCGCCTCGGCGTGCGCCTCGAAGCGGGCTCGGCCGGCCGTGGTCGCCTCGATGACGGTGCGCCGACCGTCTGCCGGGTCGGGGATGCGCCGCACGAGCCCCGCGTCGGCCAGCGCCTGCACGAGGCGGGATGCCCGGGGCTGATCCACGCCGATCGCGTGCCCCAGGTCGGTGATGGAGCTCGGCTGCTCGGCGTGCACGACCGCGTGCAGCATGCGACGGGCGCCCATCGCTCCCCGCGGACCGCGCGGGCCGCCGGGCGCTGCGTGGCCGCGACGGCCGCCGTGCCCGCCCGGCCCGGGCCCTGCAGATCCGTGCCCTGCAGGTCCGCCGCCCGCAGCTCCCGGGTCAGTGTCCTCGTGCTGGCCGACCCCGTCTGCGGCTCCGCGCGGCCCCGGTTCGCCCGCCGGGGCGGCTCCTGAGCGCTGGCCGCGCCCGGGAGCCCTGCGCATGCCGATGCGGTCGAGCGCTGCGGCGATCTCCGCGATCGACGGATCCGGGGCTTGACGTTCCGCGCTCATGCATGTCATCCTACATGTACATGCTTCTTGACATGGATATGTCCAGTGACATGGATCGCCCGGTGCACCGCGCCGGCGCCGGCGGCGAACCGCCGCCCCAGCAGAGAGAGGACGATCGCCATGCGACACCCCCACCACTTCCACGACCGCACCCGACGCCCCGGGGCCGAGGGCTACCTCCACCCCCAGCACAGCCGTGGCCACGAGCACACCCGTGACCGCGAGCACGGCGGCCGCGAGCACGAGCACCGCGCTCACGAGCACCGCCAGCACGAGCAGCGCCAGCAGGAGCACCGCCAGCGCGGTCGCTGCGACCACCCCCGCAGCGGCGGCCGCCGGCGCCCGACCCTGGAGCGCAGCATCCTGCGGTCTGCCCGACGCATCCGTCGTGCGGGCCTGACGCCGGAGCAGCTGCACCAGCGCATCGCTGCGACCGTCAGCCATGCTGACTACGTCACCACGATGCGCACGCTGCGCCGCATCGGCATGGAGCTGCGCCCCGGCGTCGAGCCGCGCACCGAGCGCTGATCCTCGCGATCACGACCGGCACCGACACCATCGAGCGCGCCCCTGCAGCAGCGGGGGCGCGCTCTCGTGCGCACCCGGTCGCACGCGCCCTTCGAGCCCGTCCCCACCCGCATCCGGCAGGCTGGGCAGATGGAACCGCGCCGATCGAGCCTCGAGCTGCTGCTCGACGAGCATGCCGAGGCGCAGGTGCGCGGGCGCTGGCAGGCGCTCGCCGATGCCGGTCTCTCGAGCCTCGCCCGCCACGACGCGCTCAGCAATCGACCGCACGTCACCCTGCTCGCGCTCCCCGGCCTCCCCGTCGATGCGGCGCCGCGCGACGCGCCGCTGCCCTTGCCGCTCGTGCTCGGCCCGCCGCTGCTGCTCGGCGAGGGCGATCGGCGCGTGCTCGCGCTCGCCGTCGCGCCGAGCGAGGCGCTGCTCGCCCTGCAGGCGCAGGTGCTGCGCGCGGCCCCCGGCGACGGCCCCGCGCACGACCCGCACTTCGCCCCCGGCCGCTGGCAGCCGCACGTGACGCTCGCGCGTCGCCTGCGGCTCGTGGACGCAGCGCAGGCGCTCGCGCTCACGGGCTCGCCGATCGAGGCGCACGCGGTCGCGCTCCGGCACTGGGATCCGGAGACGGCGACCGTGACGACGATCGCGAGCGCCCAGACCCGCTAGCGCGGCGCCGCTACACCAGCGGGTCGTCGGGGCGGGTGCGCTCGGCCTCGATCGTCGGATGCCCGAGGATGCGGCCGATCAGGTGGCCGCTGCCGCCGACGAGCGTGATGTCGAGGTCGAGGTCGGTGGCGATGCACCACGCGGGCGCGCCGTGCGGCTCGACCGGCCAGACGGCGTTCGGCGTGCGGCCGGAGTGCGGCCACTCCGCGCGCCAGCCGAGGCCCGCGCGCTCCACCCAGGACGGGTCGGCGAAGCTCGACAGTCGGCCACGCAGCAGCACGTGGCCGCGTCCCTGTCCCTCCTCGGGCAGGCCGAGCACGTGCTGCGCGCGCATCGCCCGTGTCACCTCGGGATCGATCGCGGCGGCGAAGGCCGCGTCGTGCTCCGCCTGCGCCGCGCGCAGCGCGCGCTTGCGCTCGGCGCGGGAGGGCTTGCCGCCCTCCGGCCAGGCCAGGAACACCTGCGAGCCGCCCACGTCGAGCTCGCGCCCCTCCCACACGGCGGCGAGCACCTCGGCATCGCCGTGCTCGTCGAGCAGCAGCTCGGTGAGCGCGGCGAGCAGCGACGGCGCGATGTCGCCGCCGTCGGGCGCCTCGATGCTGCTGCCATCGGGCAGCACGTGCCCTGTGACGAAATGCCCCTCGCGCACCTCGCCGAAGCGGTCGAGCCACGCCGTCCACGGCTGGCGCTCCCCGACGCGATCACCGATCAGCTCGGCCGCCTCCGCCCACGTGATCTCCCGCGAGGCGTGCTCGGGGTTGCCCCACGCATCCGTCGTGCCCGTCGGCGTCATGAGGGTGGCGGGGTGCAGGATGCGCGCGTATGCGTCGAAGATCGGCGGCACGCTCGTGGCGACCGAGAAGGTGTCGCTGAGCGACGCCTGCAGCCAGCGGGCGACCTCGACGTCGTGCTCGACGCGCAGGGGTCCGGCCATCAGCGGTCCTCCATCAGCGAGTCAGTCCCGGCTCACGGCTCGGACTGCTCGACCTCGCTCGGCACGGCCGGCGCATCGGCCGCCGTGGGGGCGACCGACCGTGCGCCGGCGGCCGACTCGATGCGCGTGCGGTGGAAGCTCTGGAACGACCGCGACGCGGTCGGCCCGCGCTGGCCCTGGTAGCGGTTGAGGTTGCCGCCCTGCCCGTAGGGCACCTCGGCGGGCGAGGAGAGCTGGAAATAGCAGACCTGCCCGATCTTCATGCCGGGCCAGAGCTTGATCGGCAGGGTCGAGACGTTCGAGAGCTCGAGGGTCACGTGCCCCGAGAACCCGGGGTCGATGAAGCCGGCCGTCGAGTGCGTGAGCAGGCCGAGGCGACCGAGCGACGACTTGCCCTCGAGCCGCGCGGCGACGTCGTCCGGCAGCGAGATGCGCTCGTAGGTCGCGCCGAGCACGAACTCGCCGGGGTGCAGGATGAACGCCTCGTCCGGCCCCACCTCGACGAGGCGGGTGAGCTCGGGCTGATCCTCGGCGGGGTCGATGAAGGGGTACTTGTGGTTGTCGAACAGCCGGAACCCGTGGTCGAGCCGCACGTCGACGCTCGACGGCTGGAGCATCGAGCGGTCGAGCGGGTCGAGGCCGAGGGAGCCCGAGTCGAGCCGGGCACGGATGTCGCGATCGCTGAGCAGCACGGTTGCGAGCGTATCGCCCGGCGCCGAGGTGACGCAGGCGGATGCGGGGCGATCGGGCAGCGGCGGCGGCGGCGTGCGCACCGCGCGCGAGCGGCAGCGGAGAGCACCCTCGCACAGCATCCGCGGGTCGGTGCACAGGGTCAGCGCACAGGCGAGGAGAGGACGATGAGCGCACGGATCTCATCGGGAGGTGGCGCATGGACGGCAAGCGAGAGCGCCGGCTCGAGGATTGGGTCGAGCTGGCAGCGGCTGCGGTCGAGCGCGCCCGCAGATCGCACGGCAAGGACGAGGTGGCGCGGCGCGTCGACGCGTCGGTGACGGACGAGGACTACGAGACCGTGGTCCGCGTGCTGCGGACGATGGGACGCGATCTGCAGGTCGCCGGCCCTGACCTCACGACGCTCGACGCTCGACTGCGAGGCAGCGCGCACGTGGAGCAGCATCCGCACGTGCCGCCGACGCCGGAGGACGCGGCCGAGTCGCAGCAGGCGCAGTCGCAGCAGGCGCAGTCGCAGCAGGCCGGCCCGATGCCGGACGACGGCCGGAACCCCGAGGCGACCCTCGCAGACCTGCCGCCCGCCGATCGCGCAGGGCTCTCGCCTGCAGAGCTCGCCCGCGCGCTCGCGCGGATGCGCAACCCCGTGCTGCCGCACCCGCGTCGCGGCCGAGGCCGCTAGTCGGGCCTGCCGGTCGGGCCGGCCTGGCCGGTCGTGCCATTCGGTGCGCTCAGCGCGCCCACACCCCGCGCGCGACGCAGTAGGCGCCGTAGACGATCAGCCCCACCGCGATCACCAGCAGCGCGATCACCCCGCCCGGCACGGTCGTGAGCGACTGCAGCGCACCGTCGAGGCCGCCGGCCTCCTCGGGGTCGAGCCGCACTGCCGCGATCACGAAGAGCACGCCGGCGATGCCGATCGCCACACCCTTCGCCACGAAGCCTGGAGCGCCGAGCGCCTCGACGAGCCGGTGGTACCTCGCCGGCGGGTCGACATCCTCGAAGAACCTCCTGCGCACGCCGCGGAGCACGAACGCGACGCCCACACCCACCACGACGAGGCCGACGAGCCCGACGAGCCACTGCCCGACGGGATGCTCCAGCAGCGCCGACGACACCGACTCCGTCGTCTGCTCGCCGTCGACGTCACCGCCCGTCGCGAAGATGAGCGCGGTGCCGCCGACCACGCCGTGACCGATGCCGCGCCCCGCCGCGCGGAGCGCGTTGCGGCGGCTCGAGCGCGACTGCGCCACCGCGACGACGAACGCGTGCAGCGCGAGGGCGACGAGGGCGATGCCCACGCCCCAGAGCGCGATGCCGCCGACGAGCGTGCTGTCGATGGCGCGCATCGCGCCCGACTGGTCGGCAGAGCCGCCCGCGCCGAGGGCGACGCCGATCGCGATGCCGCCGATCACCATGTGCACGAGGCCGTTGGCCGACTGCCCCACGCCCTCGACCCACGAGGTGGCGCTGTGCTCCTCGGCCTCCACCGCCGCATCCTGCGCCTCGTGCGCGGCCGCCGCTGCCGCATCCCCCGCCGTGCGCGCGCCCTCGGCTCGCGCATCCGGCTGCTCACCCGACGCCATCTGCCTCACCGCCGATGGGAGCTGCGCCTCAGCGCATGCGTGGCCACGCCGCGCGCGCGAAGCAGTAGACGCCGTAGAGCATGAGCCCGAGCGCGATGGCGATGAGCGCGACGACACCGCCGGGCACCGTCGTCAGCGACTGCAGCGCGCCGTCGAGGCCGCCCGCCTGCTCCTCGTCGTGCAGCACCGCCGCGATCACGAACAGCACCCCGACGATGATCACCGCGGCGCCCTTCGCGACGTAGCCGCCGGTGCCGAGCCCTTTCACCGCCGTGCTCCAACGCTGCGGCGGCGCGACATCCTCGCGGAACTTGCGCTGCACGCCCTTGACGACGAAGTACGCGCCGACCGCGGCGATGCCGAGGCCGATCGCGCCGACGAGGATGCGACCGAAGGGCTGCGCCATCAGGTCGCCCGAGAACGACTGGGCGCTCTGCTCGCCGTCGGAGCTGCCGCCGAGGGCAGCCGTGATCGCTGTCGCGCTGACCGCCGCGTAGGCGACCGCGCGGCCGGCCGACTTGAGCGCATCCTTCGTGTCGTGCCGCGAGTCGGAGATCGCGCCAACGATCGAGTAGAGCGCGAGCGCGGCCAGCGCGATGCCCACCGCCCAGAGCGCGAAGGCTCCGAACGGGCTCTCCTGCAGCGCCTGCATGGCGCCCGACTGGTCGGCAGATCCGCCGCCGCCGAACGCGACGCCGAGCGCGATGCCGCCGATGATGAGGTGCACGACGCCGTTCGCCACCTGGCCGGCGCTCAGCGCCCACCGGGCGGCGGGGTGCTGCTCGGCGCCGGCTGCGGCGCTCTGGGCCTTGCCTGCGGCGCTCTGGGCCTTGCCTGCGGCGCCTCGGGCCGATGCGCCCGCGCGCCCCGCCGCGTCCGACGCCTTCGATGCAGCGCTCGAGGCACGGCCGCGGGCAGAGTCGTCTGAGCTCGTCATGCCGGTCACCGTACGCGGCATCGCCCGAAGGATGCTGAGGGGGGTGGCGCTGAGGGAGGTCGCGCTGAGGCGGGTCGGCTACCGTGGCGGCGACGCGAAGGAGCAGAGATGGCGATCGAGACCACCGACGACACCGCGACCCACTGGCACGGCACCGAGGGCGACCCCGTGGTCGTGCTCGCGCACGACTGGAACGGGCGGCTGCCCTGGATCGACGAGCTGGCCGAGCGGCTCGCGGGCGAGGGGTTCCGGGTGGCGGTGCCCGACTTCTTCGAGGGCCGCACCACGACCGACGATGCCGACGCGACGGCGCTGCTCACCGAGCGCTACGCCGATGTCGAGGGCGCCAACCGCATCCTCAGCGAGACGATCGGCGAGGCTCGGGCGCTCGGCAGCGAGCGCGCGGCGATCGTCGGCTTCTCGATGGGCTCGACGCTCGCGCTCGGCTACGCCGCGGAGGGCGCGCTCGACGCGGTCGTCGCCTACTACGGCGCGGCGATGCCGGGGCTCGAGGCCGGTCCGCGCACACCGGTCCTGTTCCAGCTCGCCGAGAGCGACGACTGGAGCGGCCGCGAGGCGCCGGATGACTACCGCGCGCGGCTCGAGGGCGAGGGCTTCGACGACGTCGAGATCCGGCACTACGCCGGGGCGGTGCACGGCTTCCAGAACGCGCAGATCCCGCATCGGTTCTCGGCGGATGCATCGGCTGCGGCCTGGGAGACGACGGTCGCGTTCCTGCGGGCTCGGCTGCAGGAGTAGGGCGGGCCGCGCTCAGCCGAGCGCGATCGAGGCGGCTCGGCGTCCTGGGCCACGCGGAGGTCGCGGCTCCTCCACAGCCGCCGAGCCATGTCAGTGGCCGGTGCGACACTCCGCCCATGACGACGGAAGCGGTGCGGCAGCAGGGGCCGGAGGGCACGGCCGCTGCCGCTGCCACTGCCACTGCCACTGCCACTGCCACTGCCACTGCGCAGCTGCCGCCGCACCGGGTGCCGGTGCCGTTCGCTCCTGACTTCTTCGACGGCCCGACGTGGCTGCGCGGCGGGCCGCAGCCGCTCGATGGCGCTGCTGCTGCGCTCGCCGGCGAGCGTGCGGGCGCGCCTGCGCTCGGGCCGACCCCACCTCCTCCGGTGACCGGTCGCGAGGTGGCGGAGTCGGCGATGCGCGCGGTGGTCGAGATCGATGCCGCGATCGCCAGCCTCGAGGCGATGCGGGTGCGGTTCCTGGCCGGGATCGGGCACGTGGCGGTGCAGGATGCGCTGGGGGAGCGGCTCGATCCGGGCGTGGGCGTGCGAGATGTCGCGTGCGAGCTGGCGCTGCTGGGTCGGCGCAGCGACCGCACGGTGGAGGCCGACATCGGTCACGCGATGGAGCAGGTCACCGCGTGGCCGGCGACGCTGGAGGCGTGGGGTGCGGCGCGCATCCACCGCGGCCACGTCGCCGTGATCACGGAGATCGGCACCACCATCCAAGAGCCGGAAGGTCGAGCAGCGTTCGAGCAGGCGCTGCTGCCGCGCGCGGAGCAGGCCACGCCCGGCCGGCTCCGCGCCGTCGCCCGCCGCGAGCTCGAGCAGCACCTGGAGCGCCCGCTGGCCGCCCGCCACCGGTCGGCCCGGGACCGGCGCGGCGTGTTCCAGAAGGAGCTCGACGACGGCATGTCGCGGCTGGAGCTCATCGCCCCGACCGTGCTCGTCGCCGCCACCCACGACCGGCTGACGCAGATGGCCAAGGCCACCCTCCGCACCGCCGAGGCGAGCGGCGAGGGGAAGGACCCGCGCACCTTCGACCAGCTCCGTGCGGATCTCCTGTGCGACCTGCTGCTCACCGGCGACCCCGCCGGCGTCACGCTCGATGCCATCCGCGCAGAGGTGAGCATCGTCATGCCCGCCGGCGTCCTCGACGGCGACGATGGCAGCGGCGGCGACCTCACCGAGGACCACGAGGACCACGACGAGATGTCGAGCGCCGACCGGCGAGCCGAGACCCGAGTGAGATCGGCACATCCTGACCACGGAGGTCACGGGCACCGACCCACCAGGTCGGTCGCGCGCCTCGCCACTGGTGCACCGGTCGACCCCGAGACCGCCCGGCGTCTCGCCGAGCGCGCGACCGCCTGGACCAGGCTGTTCACGGACCCGCGCACCGGCCACGTCACCGCCGTCGACACCTACGCGCCCTCGAAGCGGCTCAAGCAGCTCCTCCGAGCCAGGGACCAGCACTGCAGATGGCCAGGCTGCGGGCAAGGCGCACACCGAAGCGACCTCGACCACACCATCCCCTGGGCAGCGGGCGGCACCACTGACACCGGCAACCTCGCCCACCTCTGCAGGCGCCACCACACGCTGAAGGGCGCCCGACTCTCCGGCGCCAGACGATGGAAGGTCGAGCAGCGCTCACCAGGCGTCCTCGCCTTCACCTCACCCACCCGGCGAGACCTACGTCGACGAACCACCGGCGATCGGCCCCGTGTTCCACGAGCGCGAGCAGGAGCAGGAGTGGGAGCCCGAGGTGTGGGGTGCTGCAGCCGGCGAACCGGTCGGCTCGCGCCCCTTCTGACGCGGCGCGCTCTCGACGGCCGGGCTCGGTGCGTCTCGCGACGCGCCCCCGACGGCGAGCGCTCAGGCCGTGAACGTCGAGCGCAGGAGCCTTGCGAGCGCGGGGCGGCCTTGCGCGAGCGCGGCTCGCTGGCGAGCGGCACCATTGCCCTCCGTGCGCGTGCGCTCGACGACCGCGCGCACGCGCTCCGCGTCACCGGCGGCAGCCAGCGCCGGCCCGACGCGCGCGAGCATGCGATCGATCACGCTCCAGGCCGGCGCGAGCTCGGCCGTCGTGGGATCGAGCAGCTCCGCGTCGAGCCCGTGCCGCGCCGCGTGCCACACGGCGGCGTCGACGAGCTCGGCATGCGCGCTCGCCTCGTGGTGCGGCAGCGCATCGGCCGCGGCGGTCTCGACGAGCGCTCGGCTCAGCAGGGCCGCCGCGACCGTCTCGTCGGCCGAGAGCTGCGCGTCGAAGGCGCGCAGCTCCACCGTCGGGTAGTGCTCGGCCAGCCGCATCATCCAGTAGATGGAGGAGGTGTCGAGCGTCGTGCCGATGCCGACGAGTGCGCGCACGCGCCGCTCGTAGTCGGCGGCGTCGGCGAAGATCGGCGGCACCGAGGCGGTCGTGAACCGCCGGCCGACGATGGTGCGCCAGCTCGCGAACCCGGTGTCGGCGCCCGCGAAGCTGGGCGAGTTCGCGGTGAGGGCGACGAGCGGCGCGAGCCAGGGCCGCACCGCGCGCATCACCCGCACCCCCTCCTCCCGGCTGCCGATCGCGACGTGCACGTGGAGACCCTGGATGCGATGATCCGGCCGGATCGCACCCAGCTCGTCGATGAACCGCCCATAGCGGTCGCCCCCGGCGACGCTCGAGGTGCCCTGCCCGACGGGAGTGCCGATGCTCGCCGCGACCAGCCCCCTGCGGTGCGCCGCGCCGCCGATCGCGCGCCGGAACTCCCGCACCACGCGCTGGGCAGCGTCGCCGTCGCGCAGCACGGGCGACGCGAACTCGAGCTGCGCCTGCAGGAACTCGCGCTCGACCCAGCCGACGGTCGCCTCCGCATCCGCGATCTCCGCGATCACGTCCGCAGCGACGTCGACCGGCGCGAGCGTCTCCGGCTCGAGCAGGATCACCTCCTCCTCGACGCCGAAGGTGCGCGGTGAGCGGCTGGTCGCGTGCGTGACCGTCATGCACGCGATTGTCCCCCTTCGCCGCACGGGCGCGCACGGGGACTTCGCGCTTCCACGCGCTCGGCGACCGTTCCTGAGAGTTCCGGGGGTGGCGCCTCCCAGGCGTCTGGGGGACAGTGAACCCATGCGGGCGATCTGGAAGGGCTCGATCACGTTCGGGCTGGTCAACGTGCCGGTGAAGCTGTACGCGGCCACCGAGGAGCACGATCTCGAGCTGCACCAGGTGCACGACGCCGACGGCGGGCGCATCCGCTACCAGCGGCGGTGCGAGGTGTGCGGCAAGAAGATCGACTACGCCCACATCGACAAGGCCTATGAGGACGGCGAGCAGACGGTGGTGCTGACCGACGAGGACATGGAGGTGCTGCCTGCCGAGCAGAGCCGCGAGATCGAGGTGATCGAGTTCGTGCCCAGCGAGCAGATCGATCCGATCCTCTTCGAGCGCAGCTACTACCTCGAGCCCGACTCGAAGAGCCCGAAGGCGTACGTGCTGCTGCGCCGCGTGCTCGAGGAGACCGAGCGCACCGCCGTCGTGAAGCTGTCGCTGCGGCAGCGCACCCGCCTCGCATCGATGCGGGTGCGTGAGGGCGTGCTGACCGTGCAGACGATGCGATGGGCCGACGAGGTGCGCCCCGCCGAGTTCGAGTCGCTCGACGCCGACGTGCGCATCGGCAAGCGCGAGATGGAGCTCGCGCGATCCATCGTCAGCGACCTCGAGGCCGACTTCGAGCCCGAGCAGTACGTGGACGAGTATCAGGAGCAGCTGCGCACGCTCGTCGATGCGAAGCTCGACCAGGGCGAGGCGCTCGACACGGCAGCCACCTTCGGCGAGAGCGAAGAGGGCGAGGGCGCAGAGGTCATCGACCTGCTCGAGGCGCTGCAGCGCTCGGTCGAGAAGAAGCGGGGCGCGGATGCCTCGAGCACCTCTCGGTCGAGCACCTCTCGGTCGAGCACGTCGACGTCGAGCACCTCGAGCTCGAAGGAGCCGGCGGCCACGAAGGCACCGGCCAAGAAGGCACCGGCCAAGAAGGCGCCCGCGAAGAAGGCCGCCGCGAAGCAGGCTCCGGCGAAGAAGACCACCACGAAGAAGCCGGCGGCGAAGCGGAAGTCGGCCTGACGTGCCGGCTGCCGAGCGGATCACGGTCGGCGGGCGGAGCCTGCGGTTCACGAACGGCGACAAGGTGCTCTACCCCTCGACCGGCACGACGAAGCGCGACGTGCTCGAGTACGTGCTGCGCGCATCCGACGCCCTCATCGCGCACGCGGCGGGCCGCCCCGTCACGCGCAAGCGGTGGCCGGACGGCGTGGGCACGGCGCGCAAGCCCGGTCAGGTGTTCTTCCAGAAGACGCTCGAGCGGGGCGCGCCCGACTGGATCGAGACGGTCGAGCAGCGGCACTCGACCGGTCCGAAGCACTACCCGCTGCTGACCGAGCCTGCGACGCTCGCATGGATGGCCCAGATGGGCGCGCTGGAGCTGCACGTGCCGCAGTGGCGCGCGGTCGACGGCGAGCGCTCGAACCCCGACCGCCTCGTGCTCGACCTCGACCCGGGCGAGGGCGCCGACCTCGACGACTGCGCCCGGGTGGCGCTGTGGGTGCGCGAGCTGCTCGTCGACATCGGGCTCGACCCGGTGCCGCTCACGAGCGGCTCGAAGGGCATCCACCTGTACGCGCGCCTCGACGGCACCGTGACCGCCGAGCAGGCGAGCGAGGTGGCGCACCAGCTGGCGCGCTCGCTCGAGCAGCTGCACCCCGACCTGATCGTCAGCGACATGAAGAAGGCGCTGCGGCGCGGCAAGGTGCTGCTCGACTGGAGCCAGAACTCGGCGTCGAAGACCACGGTCGCTCCCTACTCGCTGCGCGGGCGGCTGCGGCCGACGGTCGCGGCGCCGCGCACCTGGGACGAGGTGGAGGCGGGTGGCCTCGAGCAGCTCGAGATGGATGCGGTGCTCGAGCGGCTCGAGCGCGACGGCGACCTCATCGCCGCGCTCGACCCGCCGCCCGACCGCCTCGCGAAGTATCGCGGCATGCGCGCAGCCGACCGCACGCCGGAGCCCGTCCCGGCCGAGCCCGCGACACCCGGCCACGGGCAGTCGTGGGTGGTGCAGCAGCACCAGGCGCGGCGCCTGCACTACGACTTCCGGCTCGAGCAGGAGGGCGTGCTCGTGTCGTGGGCGGTGCCGAAGGGGCTGCCCACCTCGACGAGGCAGAACCGGCTGGCCGTGCAGACCGAGGATCACCCGCTGGAGTACGGCTCGTTCGAGGGCGTGATCCCGAAGGGCGAGTACGGGGCCGGGACGGTCGAGATCTGGGATGCCGGCGACTTCGAGCTCGAGAAGTGGCGCGACGACGAGGTGATCGCCGTGCTGCGCGGGCGGCCGGATGGTGGGCTCGGCGGCCGGCCGTACCGCTTCGCGCTGATCCGCACCGATGCCGACACGCGGCAGTGGCTGGTGAAGAAGACGAAGGAGCAGCCGGGCGAGGAGCCGGCGGAGGCCGCGGGCGCGCGCCGGGCGACGGCAGCGAGGGCGGCGAGCGCGAAGGCCGGCAGGACGCCGCGAGCGACGGCCGGGGCGAAGGGCCGCGGCGCGAAGCCGCGCGCCACCGACCTGCGGCCGATGCTCGCGACGCAGGGCACCGCATCCGACATCGACGACGAGCGGGAGTGGTCGTTCGAGGTGAAGTGGGATGGCTGGCGCGCGATCGTGCAGCGCGACGACGACACCGTGCGGCTCGTGAGCCGCAACGGGCGAGACCTCTCAGCCGCGTTCCCCGAGCTGGTGGAGGCGCTGCCCGCCGCGGTCGGGCCGACGGATGCGGTGCTCGACGGCGAGATCGTCATGCTGCAGCGGGGCGTGGCGAGCTTCGAGGCGCTGCAGGATCGCGCGGGTCAGACGGGTCGGGCTGCGGCACGGGCCGCGAAGCAGGCGCCGGCGACGATCATGCTGTTCGACGCGCTCGAGGTCGACGGCGAGCGCCTCACCGGTGCGCGGCTCGACGAGCGGCAGTCGCGCCTCGACGAGCTCGTGCACGAGAGCCCGCGGGTGAAGGTCTCGAAGCCGCTGCGCGGGTCGCTCGCGCGGATCCTCGAGGTCACGGCGGAGCGAGGCCTCGAAGGGCTCATCGCCAAGCGCCACGACGGCACGTATCGGCCAGGCGTGCGCACGCGCGACTGGCTGAAGCTCAAGCACCAGCTGGTGCGCGAGGTGGTCGTCGTGGGCTGGCTCGAGGGCAACGGCGCGCTCGCCGGCACCGTCGGCTCGCTGGTGCTCGCGCTGCCGGGCGAAGGTGGCCGGATGCGCTACGCCGGTCGCGTGGGCACCGGCTTCTCGGGCGCGGATCGCGATCGGCTGCGCGACGAGCTGCGGCCGCGGCGGACGGCGCCGAGGATCGACGACCTGCCCGCGGATGTCGCGCGCAAGGCCCACTGGGTGCGCGCGTCCGTGGGCGAGGTGGAGCACACGGAGCAGACCTCCTCCGGCTCGCTGCGGCACCCCGTCTGGCGGGGGCTCCGCGCCGACAAGTCGGTCGCCGACCTCAACCCGGAATAGGCCGCATCGCGGGCAGGATGGGTGCATGACCACCGACCTGCTGGACCTCGAGTCGCTGCTCACCGACGAGGAGCGCGCCGTGCGGGCGCGGGTGCGGGCGCTCGTCGACCGCGAGATCAGGCCGCACATCGCCGACTGGTTCGAGCGAGCGCACTTCCCGCGCGAGCTCGTGCCGATGCTCGCCGCCGAGGGGCTGCTCGGCATGCACCTCAGCGGCCACGGATGCGCGGGGCGCTCAGCCGTGGAGTACGGGATCGCGATGCAGGAGCTCGAGGCGGGCGACAGCGGCATCCGCACCTTCGTGTCGGTGCAGGGCTCGCTCGCGATGACGGCGATCGCGAAGCACGGCTCCGAGGAGCAGCGGGAGGCCTGGCTGCCGCGCATGGCCGCCGGTGAGGCGATCGGCTGCTTCGGCCTCACCGAGCCGGGCGCGGGCAGCGACCCGGGCGCCATGCAGACCGTCGCGCGCCGCGACGGCGACGACTGGATCATCGACGGCGCCAAGCGCTGGATCGGTCTCGCCTCGATCGCCGACGTGGCCGTCATCTGGGCGCAGACCGAGGAGGGGGTGCGCGGCTTCCTGGTCGAGACGGCACCGCAGGGCACGCCGACGCCGGGCTTCACCGCGACGCCGATCGCGCCGAAGCTCTCCATGCGCGCCTCCATCCAGTGCGACGTCGTGCTCGACGGCGTGCGCGTGCCGGAGTCGATGCGGCTGCCCGAGGCGCGCGGGCTGCGCGCAGCCTTCGAGTGCCTGAACGAGGCGCGGTTCGGCATCGCCTGGGGCGCGCTCGGCGCCGGGCGCGACGCGCTCGAGACCGCGCTCGCCTACGCCGGCGAGCGCCAGGTGTTCGGCCGGCCGCTCGCCGCGATGCAGCTGACGCAGGCGAGACTGGCCGAGATGGCGCTATCGCTGCAGCAGGCGCAGCTGCTCGCGCTGCACCTCGGGCGTCGCAAGGATGCGGGGCTGCTGCGGCCGCACGAGATCTCGATGGGCAAGCTCGCCTCGTGCCGCACGGCGATCGACGTCTGCCGGGAGGCGCGCGCGATCCTCGGCGGCAACGGCGTCTCGCTCGAGCACTCCCCCATGCGGCACGCGGCGAACCTGGAGAGCGTGCGCACCTACGAGGGCACCGACGAGGTGCACGCGCTGGTGATCGGGCAGGCGCTGACAGGCATCGCGGCGTTCCGCGGCTAGGCGACGCCGCCGGCGGCGCTAGGCGCGCAGCAGCCGCTCCAGCACGCGCACGACACCGTGCTCGGCGTTGCTCGGCGCACGGAACCGCGCCGCCCCCAGCACCTCGGGGTGCGCGTTCGCCATCGCGAAGGTCCACTCGGCGTCCGCGAGCATGCCGAGGTCGTTCAGGTAGTCGCCGAAGACCATCGTCTGCGCCGGCGTCACGCCCAGCTCGCGCTGCAGCGCCTCGACGCCCAGCCGCTTGTCGACGCTGTCGCGGATCACGTCGGCCCAGCGGGGCGAACCGATCACCATGCGGTGGCCGTCGGGCGCTGACCCGACCCAGCGCTCCACCGCCGCCGCGGAGTCGGTCGCGGAGAACAGCGCCAGCTTCAGCACGTCGTCGGTGCGCTCGAGCAGATCCTCGACCGTCTCGAGCGCGGCGTGGTAGCGATGCGCCTGCTCGACGAAGACCGGCTCCTGCGACTCGATCGACGCCACCGCGCGGCGGCTCGCGACGACACCCAGCTCGCCGTCCGACGCCCGCACGCGCTGCACGATCTCGCGCGCCGCATCCGCCCCCACCGTCGTCGACTCGAGCACCTCGCCGCCGTGCGTGACGATCGCGCCGTTCTCGGCGATGCAGGAGGTGCCGCCGGCGCGCGCGAACAGCTGCTCGAGCGTCGCCAGCTGCCGGCCGCTCGCGGGCACGAACGCGATGCCCGCATCGCGCATGCTCGCGAGCACCGGCCAGAACGCATCCGGGACGCGCCCGTCGGCGTCGAGCAGCGTGCCATCCATGTCGGCGACCACGAGCCGGATGTCGAGGTCGGCCGGCAGCTCCGGCACGTGCTCGACGGGCGGCGCCGGCAGGGACGTGCCGGTCACGCCGCGCAGCTCACGCCGTGACCGCGACCGCGATGGGCGTGCGGCCGTCGCCGAACTCGATCGTGCGGCCGATCGTGGAGGGGTCGGCGAGGGCCGCCGCCACCACGCGGGCGACGTTCGCGCGCGAGACCGGGTGGTCGCCGTCGGAGGCGTCGTCGCCGACGACCTCGATCTGCTCGGTGGCCTCCTCGAGGGTGAGGCGGCCCGGGCCGAGGACGGTCCAGTCGAGGCTCGATGCCCGCAGGTGGTCGTCGGCGTCGGCCTTCGCCTGCGCGTAGGCGAAGAAGTCGTCGTCCTCGGGCACGCCGTGATCCTGCCCCGCGCCCAGGTAGGAGACCATCACGAAGCGCTGCACCCCGGCATCCGCGGCCGCGTCGATCACGCGGATCGCCGCGTCGCGGTCGACGGCGAAGGTGCGCTCGCGGCTGCCGCCGCCCGCGCCCGCGCTCCACACCACGGCATCCTGCCCGCGCAGCAGCTCGGCGAGCTGCTCGCGGTCGAGCTGCTCGACGTCGGCGACGACGGGCGTCGCGCCCGCGGCCTCGATGTCGTCCGACTGCTCGGCCTTGCGGATCACGCTGGAGACCCGGTCGCCGCGCTCTGCCAGCAGTGGCGCCAGCAGCAGCGCGACCTTGCCGTGCCCGCCGATGATGGTGATGCTCGTCATGCTCGCTCCTCAGTTCCGTGGTTCGTCGTCTCGTCCGTCGTGCCCGTCGAGCCCGTCGTGTGCGTCGCGCCCGAGGCATCCGTCACGTCCCGGGCGTGGTGCTCGAGGTCGTGCAGCGCGTAGACGAGCAGCGTCTGCACGGTGAACACCGAGCCGTTGGATCGTCTTCCCGGCCGCTCCCACGCGTCGGCGGGCACCGCATCCGCTGCGCTCGCCAACCCCGCAGCGGCCAGGTCGAGCTCGGCAGCCACGTGCTCTGGCTCCTGGCTGCCGTAGTCGCCGTCGAGCGCCGCCTGATCCTGATCCCAGTTCGCGAACTCGGGGTCGTGCTCGCCGAGCAGCTGCTCGAGCCGCGCCTGCATGACGCCGCAGACGTCGCGCACGTGCGCGGCGTACTCGAGCGGCGACCACGTCGCGTCGTCGGGCCGCTCGGCGGCGGCCTCGCCGTGCAGCCGCTGGTGCAGCGCGGCGGCAGCGAGGCGGATGCGCCGGCCGAGGTCGTCGCGATCGACCGCGAGCGGGTCGAACCCGCACTCGGGGCAGCGCTCGCGCAGCACCCAGGTCCAGTCCTTCGTGTCGGGCTCGATGGGCATGGCCCCAGCCTCCCACGCGGCGCTCGCGCAGACGCTGATCATCCCCGAGGATGACGCCCGCGCGACTCGGGAGGGACGACCGGCGGCGGCTCGGATTCGTAGCGTCGAAGCAGACGAAGGGAAGCCCATCATGGAGATGTTCGCACTGCTGTTCACCATCGCCGAGGTCGCGCTCGTCGCGCTCGGCATCGCCACCATGACGGTGGTCGCGATCGGCGGCGTCGTCGTCGGCAGCGCCTCGCTCGTGCAGCAGCGCGGCTCGCGCCGCGTCGGCTCCGGAGCGCGGTCCGCGCCCGCCGCCCGTCGGCACCACACCTCCGCCGCAGCCGCGGCGTGAGCCGGCCGGGCCACGGGTCGCGCCCCGCTTGCGGGCGCACCCGCGGGGGCATACTGTATTCCTGAACGATCGGTCACTAATTCGCGGCCGCATCGCATCGTGCCACCGACAGCGCAGTCAGGAGTCCCATGCCCGAGGCCCTTCTCGTCGGCGGCGTGCGCACGCCGGTCGGCCGCTACGGCGGCGCTCTCGCCGGGGTGCGCCCCGATGACCTCGCAGCCCTCGTCATCGGCGAGGCCGTGCAGCGCGCGGGCATCGATCCCGCCTCCATCGACGAGGTGATCTTCGGCGGCGCCAACCAGGCCGGTGAGGACAACCGCAACGTCGCGCGCATGGCGACGCTGCTCGCGGGCCTGCCCGACGAGATCCCGGGCATCACCGTCAACCGCCTCTGCTCCTCCGGCATGTCGGCGATCATCATGGCCTCGCAGATGATCCGGGCCGGCGATGCCGACATCGTGATCGCGGGCGGCGTCGAGTCGATGACCCGCGCGCCGTGGGTGCAGGCGAAGCCCGAGCGGCCATGGGCCAAGCCCGGCGAGGCCTTCGACACCTCGATCGGCTGGCGCTTCACGAACCCCCGCCTCGCCGCCCGCGAGAAGGCGACGTTCTCGATGCCGGAGACGGCCGAGGAGGTCGCGCGCGTCGACGGCATCACGCGCGAGGAGGCCGACGCCTTCGCCCTGCGCTCCCACGAGCGCGCGATCGCCGCGATCGACGCCGGCCGCTTCGCGGACGAGATCGTCGCCGTCCCCACCAAGGGCGGCGCGGTCGCCGTCGACGAGGGCCCGCGCCGAGAGACGACGATGGATGCGCTGGCGCGCCTCCGCCCCGTCGTCACCGGCGGTTCCGTGGTCACCGCGGGCAACGCGTCCAGCCTCAACGACGGCGCATCCGCGATCGTCATCGCGAGCGATGCGACCGTCGAGCGCCTGGGCCTCGCGGCCCGCGCCCGGGTCGTGGGCGGCACGAGCGCGGGCATCGCGCCGGAGATCATGGGCCTCGGGCCCGTGCCGGCGACCGAGAAGCTGCTCGCGCGCACCGGGCTCGACATCGACGACATCGGTGCCGTCGAGCTCAACGAGGCCTTCGCCACCCAGTCGATCGGGACGATCCGGCGCCTCGGCCTCGACGACGGGATCGTGAACGCCGACGGCGGTGCGATCGCGCTCGGCCATCCGCTCGGCTCGTCGGGCTCGCGCCTGGTCGTGACGCTGCTGGGCCGCATGGAGCGCGAGGGCGCCGACCGCGGCCTCGCGACCATGTGCGTCGGCGTCGGGCAGGGCACCGCGATCATCCTGGAGCGCGTGTGAGCGCCGGCCGGCTGCCCGCCCCGACCGTCAACCGGCTGGGCGGCGCTTCGACCGGATCATCCGGTCGAAGCGCCGCCACACCGGTTGAGCGTCGCGCGCGGCCGTCGGCGAGGAGCGCGGCATGAGCGGGTCGCTGCGCATCGAGGATCGCGGCAGCCACGTGCTGGCCACGCTCGATCGCCCCGAGAAGCGCAACGCGATCGACCAGGAGCTCGTCGACGCGCTGCACGCGCTGTGCGCCCGCCTCGAGGTCGAGCGCCGCACGCTCGTGCTCACGGGCAGCGGCGGCACCTTCGCCGCCGGCGCCGACATCGCCCAGCTGCGCGAGCGCCGCGCCGCCGACGCGCGCGCGGGCATCAACACCCGCTGCTTCCAGCGCATCCGCGCCCTGCCGATGCCGGTCATCGCCGTGCTCGACGGCTACGCGCTCGGCGGGGGCGCCGAGCTCGCCTACGCCGCCGACATCCGCATCGGCACGCCGACCCTCACGATCGGCAACCCCGAGACCGGGCTCGGCATCATCGCCGGCGCCGGCGCGACCTGGCGGCTGCCGGAGCTCGTCGGCAGCGCCCTCGCGAGCGAGATGCTGCTGACCGGCCGCATCCTGACCGCCGACGAGGCGCTCGCCGCGGGCCTCGTCACCGCGGTGCTGGAGCCCGCCGCGGCCCTCGAGCGCGCCGCCGAGCTCGCCGAGCGCATCGCCGCGCTCGATCCGGCCGCCACCCAGGCGACGAAGCGCACGCTGCTCGCACCCGCCGACGCGCACCCGGCGATCGAGCTCGAGGAGCAGGCCGTGCTCTTCGAATCCGAGGAGAAGGTGCGCCGCATGACCGAGTTCCTCGAGCGGCGCGGCCGCCGGGCCGCGCGCGGCACCGAGGCGAAGAGCACCGAGGGGAAGGCCGAGCGATGACCGACCAGCAGCAGCACGACGACACCGATGCCGTGGTCGGCGCGGGCGCGCCCGAGCGCGTCGGAGTGCTCGGCGGCGGCCGCATGGGCGCCGGCATCGCGCATGCCTTCGTGCTCGCCGGCAGCCAGGTCGTGGTCGTGGAGCGCGATGACGCAGCGGCAGAGGCCGCCCGCGAGCGCGTGGCCGCGAGCCTCGAGAGGAGCGTCGCGCGCGGCTGGGCCGAGCCGCTCGACGAGCTCGAGGGCCGTCTGCGCGTCGCCGTCGACATCGAGGCCTTCGCCGGCAGCGGCCTCGTGATCGAGGCCGTGCCGGAGGACGAGGCGATGAAGGCGGATGCGCTGGCCCGCGTCGAGCGCGTGCTCGACGACCGCGCGGCGCTGGCGAGCAACACCTCCTCCATCTCGATCGACCGGCTGTCGGCGGCGCTCGCGCGCCCCGAGCGGTTCCTCGGGCTGCACTTCTTCAACCCCGTCCCGGCATCCGCCCTGGTCGAGATCGTGCTGGGCACGGCGACGCAGCCGGCCCTCGCGAACGACGCGCGCGCCTGGGTCGAGGCGATCGGCAAGACGCCCGTGACGGTGCACGATGCGCCGGGCTTCGCGAGCTCACGCCTGGGCGTCGCGCTCGGGCTCGAGGCCATCCGCATGGTCGAGGAGGGCGTCGCGAGCTCCGGCGACATCGATGCGGCGATGGAGCTCGGCTACAAGCACCCGGTCGGGCCGCTGCGCACCACCGACATCGTCGGCCTCGACGTGCGCCTCGGCATCGCCGAGCAGCTGCACCAGGATCTCGGGCCGCGCTTCGCCCCGCCGCAGCTGCTGCGCGACATGGTCGCCGAGGGGCGGCTGGGCAAGAAGAGCGGCCGCGGCTTCTACGACTGGAACGACTGACCGATGACCGAGAGCGAGCGCCCGATGACCCAGACCCGACTGCTCCCCAGCTACATCCGCGATGCCTGGTGGGAGCCCGCCGACGCGAGCGACGCCGCCGTCGTGCGCGACGCATCCACCGGTGACGAGGTCGTGCGCGTCAGCGCCACCGGCCTCGACATCGCCGCAGCGCTCGACCACGCGCGCACGATCGGCCAGCACAGCCTCGCACCGCTCACGTTCCACCAGCGGGCGATCCTGCTGAAGCAGATGGCCCTCGCGCTCACCGAGCGCAAGCACGAGCTCTACGAGCTGAGCACCCGCACGGGCGCGACGCAGGCCGACTCCTGGGTCGACATCGACGGCGGCATCGGCGTGCTCTTCACCTACTCGTCGAAGGGCCGCCGCGAGCTGCCGCAGTCGACCGTCTACCTCGACGGCGCGGTCGAGCCGCTCTCGAAGGACGGCTCGTTCCTCGCCCGCCACATCTGCACGACGCTGCCGGGCGTGGCGGTGCAGATCAACGCCTTCAACTTCCCCGTCTGGGGCTCCCTCGAGAAGCTCGCGCCGGCGTTCCTCGCCGGCATGCCCACGCTCATCAAGCCCGCGACGCCGACCGGCTTCGTCGCCGAGCACATGGTGCGCATCCTCGCCGAGTCGGGGCTGCTGCCTGCCGGCGCCGTCCAGCTCGTCAACGGCTCGGCCCGCGACGTGATGGAGCACCTGCGGCTCGGCGACACCGTCGGCTTCACCGGATCCGCCTCCACCGCCGACGCGCTGCGCCGCCACGAGGCCGTGCAGGCCCGGGGCGTGCGCTTCACGGCCGAGACCGACTCGATCAACGCATCCGTGCTCGGCCCCGATGCGACCGAGGGCACCCCCGAGTTCGACGCGTTCGTGCGCGGGCTCGTCGCCGAGATGACCTCGAAGGCGGGCCAGAAGTGCACGGCGATCCGCCGGGCGATCGTGCCGACGGGCATGACGGATGCGGTGGCGGGCGCTGTGCGCGACCGCATCGCCGCCAAGGTGGTCGTCGGCGACCCGCGCGGCGAGGGCGTCACCATGGGGCCGCTCGCCTCGACCGGCCAGCGCGACGAGGTGCTGCAGCAGGTGATGAAGCTGCGGGAGGGCGGCGGCCGCGTCGTCGTCGGAGGCGACGCCGGCGAGGTCAGGCTCGCCGACGGGTCTATGGGGCTCGCCGAGGGCGGCGCGTTCGTCGCGCCGACGCTGCTCGCGTTCGCGGATGCCGAGGCGGAGGCGCTGCACACGGTCGAGGCGTTCGGCCCGGTCTCGTCGCTCGTGGAGTACGGCTCGCCCGAGCAGGCCGCAGAGCTCGTCGCGCGCGGCGGCGGCTCGCTCGTCACCTCGGTCGCCTCGCACGACGGCGCCTTCGTGGCGGAGCTCACGCGCCGCATCGCGCCGCACAACGGCCGCATCCTGCTGCTCGACCGCGACGACGCGCGCGCCTCGACGGGCCACGGCTCGCCGCTGCCGATGCTCGTGCACGGCGGGCCGGGTCGCGCCGGCGGCGGCGAGGAGCTCGGCGGCATGCGCTCGGTGCTGCACCACATGCAGCGCACGGCGATCCAGGGCTCGCCCGCCATGCTGACCGCCGTGACGGGGGTCTGGCACCCGGGGGCTCCGGCGACGACCGAGCCGCCGCATCCGTTCAGGAAGTCGCTCGCAGAGCTGCGCATCGGCGACCAGGTGGTCTCGGAGCGCCGCGAGATCACGCTCGACGACATCGAGCACTTCGCCGAGTTCACGGGCGACACCTTCTACGCCCACATGGATCAGGAGGCGGCGGAGGCGAACCCGTTCTTCCCCGGCCGCGTCGCGCACGGCTACCTGCTGCTGTCGTTCGCGGCCGGCCTGTTCGTCGAGCCGGCGCCCGGCCCCGTGCTCGCGAACACGGGGCTCGACAACCTGCGCTTCATGACGCCGGTCTCGCCCGGCGACACCCTGCAGGTGACGCTCACCGCGAAGCAGATCACGCCGCGCGAGACCGACCCCTACGGCGAGGTGCGGTGGGATGCGCAGCTCACGAACCAGGACGACGAGACGGTCGCGCAGTACGACCTGCTGACCTACGTCGCGAAGGAGCAGTAGTCGCCCCGTAGGTCGAGGAGCGCGCGGGCGCAGCCCGCACACCGACCCCGTAGGTCGAGGAGCGCGCGGGCGCAGCCCGCACGCGTCACGAGACCGGAGACGACAGCGGCGGAGCCCCGAAGGACCTCCGCCGCTGCCCGATCCGCTGGCTACTCGGCCGGGAGGATGAGCTCCTGCCCCGCCATGATGAGGTCGGGGTTCGAGAGCGTCTCCTGGTTCACGGCGAAGATGCCGAGCCAGCCGCTCTCGACGCCTTCGGCGCCTGCGATCTCGAAGAGCGTGTCACCCGGCTCGACCGTGACGGTCTCGTCCGACGCCTCGACGTCGGGCAGGGCGTACGTCGGGGCTGCTGCGGCGGGCGCTGCCTGCGCTGCTCCAGCGGTCGCTGCCTGCTCCGCGGGCGCCGCCTGCTGGGCGGGCGCTGCCTGCTGCGCGGGCGCCGCCTGCTGGGCGCTGTCGACCGGCGTGTTGCTGGGCTCGGCGGATCCGCTCGCGCCGATCTGCGCCGAGCACGAGGGCCATGCGCCCCAGCCCTGGCCGGCCAGCGTGTTCTCGGCCACGCGGATCTGCTCGGCGCGCGACGCGTCGGCCGGGTTGCCCGAGCCGCCGTAGGCCTGCCACGTCGACAGCGAGAACTGCAGGCCGCCGTAGTAGCCGTTGCCCGTGTCGATCGACCAGTTGCCGCCCGACTCGCACTGCGCGAGGGCATCCCAGGTCGACTCCGGCGCCGCGTTGGCGGCGGTCGGCACGAGCACGGCGCCCGCGACGGTCGCGACGCCCGTGGCGACGAGACCGGCGACGGCGCGCTTCGATCGGCGGGCGCGGGTGGTGGTGTGCTGCTTGCTCACAGATGAACTCCAGGCCCCGTCTCGCACGCGCTGAGCGCGCACGACCGCCCAGCCGGTGCATATCGATTCGATGGCACGAAGGACTCATGGGGCGGATGCGACGGCCGTCCTTCGCGGTTCAAGCCGCCAACACTACCCCAAGGTCACGATTGGGTAACAATCATGCCGAGACGGCACGTCGTGATGCCTCCCGGGTGGCATCGCTGATACCGCGTCCCTCGACGCCACAGGGCTACAGCGACGCGGGATCGCGCAGCCCGGTGCGCACGAGCTCGAGCACCGACTCGGCCAGCTGCTCCGGCGTGAAGGGGCCGTCGGGCCGGTACCACTCGACGATGGAGTTCACCATGCCGAACGTCAGCCGCTCGGCGATCCGCGGCTCCATGTCTGCCCGCAGCGTGCCCTCGTCGCGCGAGGCCTCGAACAGCGCACGCAGCTTCGCGTCGATCTCGCGCCGCCGCCGCATCGCCTCGAGCTCGATCGGGGTGTTGCCGCGCAGCCGCAGCAGCAGGGTCACGTAGGGCGTGCGCTCGCACAGCACGAGCACCGCGCCGCGGATCACGTGGCGGATGCGGTCGACGATCGGCCCGGTCGTCGCCCCGGGCTGCTCGAACACCGCCTCGAGCGCGTCCAGCGCCATGCCGAGCGCCACCTCGAGCATCTGCTCCTTCGAGGCGAAGTGGTGGTAGATCGCCGACTTCGACAGCCCGAGCCGCTCGGCGAGCACGCCGAGCGAGGTGGCGTCGTAGCCGCGCTCGTTGAACGCCTCGACGACCACGTCGAGCATCGAGTCGCGGTCATAGCCGGGGCGGCCGCGGCGCGCGGCGACGGTCGCAGGCTCGGTGGTCATCCCCCGATCCTCCCAGCCCGTTCCGTTCTGCAGGTGATCTGCCGGGCCCGAGGGGAATGCTCCCTCGCGGCCCCCGGATCACCTGCGAAACGGAACGCGTGCGGGGGGATCACCTGTCGCGCAGGTCGTAGACGCGCTTGTACTTGCCCTCGCTGCGCGGCAGCGAGCCGGTCGGCACGATCTCCACGTCGACCGTCGTGCCGATGCGCTCCTTCACCCGCAGCTTCAGGATCTCGGCGGCAGCGGTCGACACCACCGGCTTCACGCCCGGCGTGCACTCGATCTTCACGACCAGCCCGTCCATCCGGCCGCGCTTGACGAGCTCGAGCACGAAGTGCGGGGTCAGGTGCTCGATCTCGAGCGCGATCTCCTCGATCTGCGTCGGGAAGAGGTTCACGCCGCGCAGGATGATCATGTCGTCATTGCGGCCGGTGATCTTCTCGATGCGTCGCATCGTGGGCGTCGACGTGCCAGGCAGCAGGCGCGAGAGGTCGCGCGTGCGGTAGCGCAGCACCGGGAACGCGGTCTTCGTCAGCGAGGTGAAGACCAGCTCGCCCAGCTCGCCGTCGGGCAGCACCTCGCCGCTGTCGCCGTCGATGATCTCGGGCAGGAAGTGGTCCTCCCAGATCGTCGGGCCGTCCTTCGTGATGACCGACTCGCTGCCGACGCCCGGCCCCATCACCTCCGAGAGGCCGTAGATGTCGACCGCGTCCAGGCCCATCCGACGCTCGAGCTCTGCGCGCATCTCGTTCGTCCACGGCTCGGCGCCGCAGATCGCGACCCGGAGCGAGGTCTCGCGCGGGTCGAGCCCGGCCTCCTCGAAGGCGTCGGCGATCGTGAGCAGATACGACGGCGTGCACATGATCGCGTCGGGCTCGAAGTCCCGGATCAGCTGCACCTGCCGCGCGGTCTGCCCGCCGGAGACGGGGATCACGGTCGCGCCCAGGCGCTCGATGCCCGCGTGCGCGCCCTGGCCGCCCGTGAAGAGGCCGTAGCCGTAGGCGTTGTGCACCTTCATGCCCGGCCGCACGCCGGCCGCGCGCAGCGAGCGCGCCACGACCTCTGCCCAGTGGTCGAGGTCGCCGTGCGTGTAGCCGACGACCGTCGGGCGCCCGGTCGTGCCGGAGGAGGCGTGGATGCGCGCCACCTGCGCCATCGGCACCGCGAACATGCCGAAGGGGTAGGACTGCCGCAGATCCTCCTTCGTCGTGAAGGGCAGGCGCTGCAGGTCGTCGAGCGAGCGGATGTCGTCGGGGTGCACCCCGGCCTCGTCGAGCTTGCGCGTGTAGGTCGGCACGTTCGCGAAGGCGTGCCGCACCGTCTCCTGCAGCCGCTGCAGCTGCAGCGCTCGCAGCTCCTCGAGCGAGAGCCGCTCGCCGGGGTCTCGGAGGTCGTCGTCGCGACGGTCGTCGGATGCGGTGGGCTGGTCGAGCATCGTTGCTCCTGTCGAGAGGGATCGGGCAGGTCGAGCGGGTTCTGGGGCTGGGGCGAGCGGGGTCGGGCGGATCGAGCGCGAGCGGGCAGCTCAGGCCGGCCCGCCGGCGCCGACCGGCGGCGTCGCCGCGGGCGCGGGGGCGCCGCGGTTGGTGGTGAACGAGCGGCCGCGGAACTCGGCGACCGTGTCGCCCGTCTCGTCGACGATCGTCACGTCGTAGATGCCGTTGCGGCCGCTGCGCCATCGGCGCTCGGCGGTGGCGGTGAGCGCCTGGCCGGCGCGCGTGGCCTTCGCGAAGGTGATGTCCGCGCCGGATGCGACGGTGGCCTGCGCATCCTCGTTGCACGCGTAGGCGAAGGCCGTGTCGGCGAGCGTGAACACGAGCCCGCCGTGGGTGATGCCGAAGCCGTTGACCATCGCCTCGGTGACCGCCATCGTCAGCACGGCCCTCCCGCGCTCGAGCTCGGCGATCTCGATGCCGAAGGCCTCCTTCGCGCGATCGGTCTCGGCCATGATCGTGGCCGACCAGGTCTCGTCTCTCGTGGGGATCGACATGCACGCTCCATCGCGTCGAGGGTTCCGACCGAGGGCCGTTGCGGGCCCGCGTACGCTCAGTCTATACTTACTGAACGTTCGGTCACTAATTCCGAACCTACCGCAGTCCGACCGTCTGCAGGAGGAGTCGACGATGACGCTCACCGCACCCGATGCATCCGCCACCGGCCACGACGAGGCAGCGCTGGCCGAGGCGCAGGCGCACTTCGACGCCATCATCGAGGCCGACCAGCGCATCGAGCCGCGCGACTGGATGCCGGACGCCTACCGCAAGACGCTCATCCGCCAGATCTCGCAGCACGCGCACTCCGAGATCATCGGCATGCAGCCCGAGGGCAACTGGATCTCCCGCGCCCCAAGCCTCAAGCGCAAGGCCATCCTCATGGCCAAGGTGCAGGACGAGGCGGGCCACGGGCTCTACCTCTACTCCGCCGCGCAGACGCTCGGCATCAGCCGCGACGAGATGACGGAGCAGCTGATCGAGTCGCGCGCCCGCTACTCCTCGATCTTCAACTACCCGACGCCCAGCTGGGCCGACATGGGCGCGATCGGCTGGCTCGTCGACGGCGCCGCGATCTGCAACCAGGTGCCGCTGTGCCGCGCCTCCTACGGCCCCTACGGCCGCGCGATGGTGCGCATCTGCAAGGAGGAGTCGTTCCACCAGCGGCAGGGCTTCGAGATCCTGCTCGAGCTCTCGAACGGCACCGAGGCGCAGCACCGCATGGCGCAGGAGGCCGTGGACCGCTGGTACTGGCCCTCGCTCATGATGTTCGGCCCGCCCGACGACGAGTCGCCGAACTCGGCCCAGTCGATGGCGTGGAAGATCAAGCGCTTCTCGAACGACGAGCTGCGCCAGCGCTTCGTCGGCATGCTCGTGCCGCAGGCCGAGGTGCTGGGGCTCACGCTCCCCGACCCGAACCTGCGCTGGAACGACGAGACGCAGCAGTGGGACATGTCGGAGATCGACTGGACGGAGTTCAACGAGGTGCTCGCCGGCCGCGGTCCCGCGAACGCGCAGCGCATCCAGCATCGCCGCGACGCCCACGAGGAGGGCGCGTGGGTGCGCGAGGCCGCCGCCGCGTACGCGGAGCAGCAGGCTGCGCGCGAGCGGCAGGCCGCCTGATGTCGACGCCCGGAGACGTCGCCGGCGAGGGCTGGCCGCTGTACGAGGTGTTCGTGCGCGCCAACCGAGGCCTCAGCCACGTGCACGTCGGCTCGCTGCACGCGCCCGACGACGAGATGGCGCTGCGCAACGCGCGCGACCTCTACACCCGCCGCAACGAGGGCGTCTCGGTGTGGGTGGCGCGCTCGACCGCGATCACGACGAGCGACCCCGACCAGAAGGGCGCCTTCTTCGAGAGCCCGGCCGGCAAGAACTACCGCCACGCGAAGTACTACGAGAAGAGCGCGGAGGTGCCGCACCTGTGAACGCGCCCCAGCCCCCGGCCACCGGCCGGGATGCCGCCTCGATCGCCGCGATGCACCAGGCCGACGCCGATGCGGTGCACGGCGACGTCTCCGTCGACGAGCTCGACCTCGCAGCAGAGCTGTCGGGGGCGGATGCGTCGGCCGTCGCGAGCGACGACGTCGCGGCGTACGCGATGCGGCTCGGCGACGACGCGCTGATCCTCTCGCAGCGGCTCGGCTGGTGGATCTCGCGCGCCCCGGAGCTCGAGGAGGACATGGCGCTCGGCAACATCGCGCTCGACCTGCTCGGGCACGCGCGCAGCCTCCTGCACTACGCGGGCACCGCATCCGGCCGCACCGAGGACGACCTGGCCTACTGGCGCGACGAGCACGAGTTCCGCTGCGCGTGGCTCTTCCAGCAGCCGAACGGCGACTTCGCGCACACGATCGTGCGCGGCCTGATCGCCTCGATCTGGATGCAGGAGCTCTACACCGCCCTGTCGCGGTCGTCGGATGCGTCGCTCGCGGCCATCGGCGCGAAGTCGGTCAAGGAGGTCGCCTACCACCGCGACCACGCCGTGCAGTGGACGCTGCGCCTGGCCGGCGGCACCGAGCAGTCGCGACGCCGCCTGCTCGTCGCGCTGACCGACGTGTGGCCCTACACCGACGAGCTGTTCCGCGACGACGAGCTGCACGACCGACTGGAGGGCATCGCCCCGCGACCGACGAGCCTGCGCGCCGGCTTCGACGAGGTCTGGGACGCGGTGCTCGCCGAGGCCGAGATCGCCGAGGCCGACTTCACGAACCCCAAGATCGGCCAGTCCTCGGGCGGCGGCCGCCACGGCAACCACTCGACCCACCTCGGGCCGCTGCTGGCCGAGATGCAGGTGCTGGCCCGCTCGCACCCGGGGGCGTCGTGGTGAGCGCTGCCACCGCATCCGCTCGCACGCGCGACGAGGCATGGCGCATCGCCGCCGCCGTGCCCGACCCGGAGGTGCCGGTGCTGACGATCGAGGATCTCGGCGTGCTGCGCGCCGTCGAGGTCGACGACTCGGGCGTGCGCGTGACCCTCACCCCGACCTACTCGGGCTGCCCCGCCATCGACCAGATGCGCGACGACGTGCTGCTCTCGCTCACCGCCGCGGGCTTCCGCGACGTGACGGTCGACTTCACGCTGAGCCCGGCCTGGACCACCGACTGGATGAGCGAGGCCGGCAGGCAGAAGCTCGAGGCCTACGGCATCGCGCCCCCGACGCACCGCGCGGGCGAGCGCCAGGGTCCCATCCCCGTGATGATCGGCGTGAAGTGCCCGCGCTGCGGCAGCCTGCGCACCCGCGAGGTCTCGCGCTTCGGCTCCACCGCGTGCAAGAGCCACTTCGAGTGCCTCGCGTGCCTCGAGCCCTTCGACCACTTCAAGGTGCACTGACGTGGCCGCCACGAACCTCGGCTCGACCGGCCTGCCGACGCGCCCCGGCGCAGCCGCCCCCCGGTCGCGCGGCCGCTTCCACACGCTCGAGGTCGCCGAGGTGCGCCCGCTGACCGCAGAGTCGGTCGAGGTGACCTTCGCCGTGCCGGAGGAGCTGCAGGGCGACTTCGGCTACGTCGCCGGCCAGCACCTGGCGCTGCGCGCCACGGTCGACGGCCACGAGATGCGCCGCTCCTACTCGATCTGCCGGCCGCCGACGCCGGGCTCCATCTCCGTCGCCATCAAGCGCGATCTCGGCGGCCGCTTCTCGACCTGGGCCAACAGCGAGCTCGCCCCCGGCGACCGCATCGACGTGATGAGCCCGCAGGGCACCTTCACCTCGGCGCTCGAGTCGATCGACGGCGCGCACGTGGTCGGCATCGCCGCCGGCAGCGGCATCACGCCGATGATGGCGCTCGCCCACGAGGTGCTGTCGCGCTCGGCCACCTCGACCTTCTCGCTGCTGTTCTCGAACCGCTCGACACTCGACGTGATGTTCATCGAGGAGCTCGCCGACCTCAAGGATCGCTATCCGGCGCGGCTCGCGCTGCACCACGTGCTCTCGCGAGAGCAGCGCGCGGCGCCGCTCATGTCGGGCCGCATCGACCAGGAGCGGCTCGAGCGCATCCTGTCGGAGCTCATCCGCCCCGAGTCGGTCGACGAGTGGTTCCTGTGCGGGCCGTTCGAGCTCGTGCAGCTGTGCCGCGACGTGCTCGAGGAGCAGGGCGTGGATGCCGCGCACGTGCGCTATGAGCTGTTCACGACCGGCAAGCCCGTCGACGCGGGCGGCGATCGCGGCCGCCCGGTGCAGGTCGAGGCCGGCGAGGACTCCTGGACGCTCGACTTCACCCTGGACGGGCAGTCGACGCAGGTCGAGAGCCCCATCTCGGCGCGCGAGTCGATCCTCAACGCCGCGCTGCGCGTGCGACCCGACGTGCCCTTCGCGTGCGCGGGCGGAGTCTGCGGCACATGCCGCGCGAAGGTCGTCTCCGGCAGCGTGCACATGACCGAGAACTACGCGCTCGAGCCCGACGAGCTCTCCCGCGGCTACGTGCTCACCTGCCAGTCGCATCCGAAGCCCGACACCGCGCGGGTGGTCGTCGACTACGACGTCTGACCGGGCCGGCACGAAGGAGCCACCATGATCGAGCTGCAGATCACCGACGACGTCGCCGAGGTCGTGCTGCGCGCACCCGAGCGGCGGAACGCGGTCGACGCATCCGCGCTGCATGCGCTGTCGGATGCGTACTCCGAGGCCGAGCGCGCCGGCGTGCGGGCGCTCGTGCTGCGCGGGGAGGGCAAGGCGTTCTGCGCCGGCCGCGACATCTCGCAGGTGGATCCGCGCACCGACGACGCCTCCGGCTTCATGCGCGGCGCGCTGCAGCCGGTGCTCGAGCAGATGGCGGCGTTCCCCGCACCGACCTTCGCGGTCGCGCACGGCGCGTGCCTCGGCGTGGGGCTCGGCCTGCTGATCGCCACCGACGTCGTCTACGTCGCCGAGTCGGCGAAGCTCGGCAGCCCCTTCGCGGCGCTCGGCGCGACCCTCGACTCGGGTGGGCACGCGCTGCTCTTCGAGCGGCTCGGCGCACACCGCGCCTTCGACCTGATCTACTCGGGTCGGCTGCTCTCGGGCGCCGAGGCCGTCGCCGCCGGCCTCTTCTCGCAGTCGTTCCCCGACGACGAGGTGCTCGAGGCGACGCGCGCTGCCGCAGCGCACGCCGCACAGGGGCCGACGTTGGCGTTCCTCGCGACGAAGGAGATCATCCGCGGCCTGCGCGACGACCGGCAGGGGCTGTGGCGCTCGGTCGAGGCCGAGAACGCGGCGCAGGTCGAGCTGGCGCAGACGAGCGACTTCCGCGAGGGCTTCGAAGCGTTCCAGCAGAAGCGGACGCCGCGCTTCACCGGGCGCGGCTGAGGCTCCTGCCGGTCGTCGGCGGTGGGGCGTAGCCTGCCTCCGATGGATCACCTGCAGCCCCTCGCCCGCTGCCAGGCGCTGTTCCTCGCGACGGCGCAGCGGGCCGACCTCGAGACGCGCGTGCCCTGGCTCGGGCGCTGGCGGGTCGAGCAGCTGGTGGTGCACCTCGCCCGCATCCACCACTGGGCAGCCGGCCAGGCGCAGCGTCGAGCGGAGGCGCCGCTCGGGCGCGGACCCTTCGACGTGCCGCGGCTCTACGCCGACTGCGCGGCCGAGCTGCGGGAGGTGCTGGCCTCGCTCGATCCCGATGCGCCCGCCTGGGCGCTCATCGACGACGGCGTGCCGAGGGCGGCGCAGCGCGGCACGGTGCGCTTCTGGCACCGGCGGCAGCTGCACGAGACGCTCATCCACCTCTGGGATCTGCGCACGGCGCTGGGCGAGCCGCTCCACGACGCCGAGCTCGGCGGCGCGGCGTCGGAGGCCGGCGCGGCGTCGGCAGGCATCTGGCTCGACTGCCTCGAAGAGGTCGTGACCGTCATGCACCCGCGCCAGCTGCGGCTCGAGCGGGTCGCGCCGCCGCCGGCCGCGCTCGTCTTCGCCCCGACGGGGCCGGGGGTGGGGGCGGATGCGTCGTGGACGCTGACGGGCGCGCCCGTCGGCGCGCCGACGGTCACGATCGCTGGCCCGCCTCGAGCGCTCGCCCTGCTGGCGTGGGGCCGCGGCGTGCCCGAGCACGACCGGCTGGCCGCCGACGGCGTCGAGGTGCACGGCGATCGCGCGCTCGCGGAGGAGATCCTGCGCGCGGGCATCACGCCCTAGCGGAGCACCGACGGCGATCGTGCGCCCGTGGTGATCTGCGCGCAGGAAATGGGGGACAATAGTGCGGTGACCTCCCCGAACGATGTTCCCGTCGGCCAGCCGCTGCCCGGCGCGCCGTTCGGCCTGGCGGTCAAGCGCTTCTTCCAGGGCTACGTGCGCTTCTCGGGTCGCGCGAGCCGCAGCGAGTACTGGTGGGCGCAGCTGTTCGTGGTCATCGTGCTGCTGGTCCCGACCGTGCTGCTGGTGATCGCGAGCGTCGGGCTGCTCGCGAGCGTGCTCGCCGCGGCGTCGAGCCCGGATCCGGAGGTGGTGCTCAGCATCGCGGTCGCCGGCTCCGGCGGCCTCACGCTGCTGAGCTTCGTCGTGGTGCTCGTCTCGCTGCCGCTCATCCTGCCCACCTACTCCTCGATGTGGCGGCGGCTGCAGGACGCAGGCTTCCACGGCGCCTTCTCGCTGCTCTCGCTCGTGGGGCTCTCGATCGTGCCGCTCGCGCTCTGCATCTTCCCGGGGAGCCCGGAGGGCATCCGCTTCGACCCTGCCTACCGCGCGCAGCTGGCGGCGCAGCAGGGCTACGGCGCGACCCCGTACGGAGCACCCGGGTACGGGCCCGCCGGGTACGGCGCAGCTGGATACGGTGCCGCTGGATACGGCACAGGCGCGCACGGCTCGCCCGCGTACGGTCCGCCCGCGTACGGTCCGCCCGCAGAGGGCTCGCCGGCATATGGCACATCCGCTCCCCTGCCCGCCGAGGCAGTGTGGGGGCCGCCCGGGCAGGCGCAGCCCGTCGAGGGCCAGATGCCGCACCCCTACGACCACCCGGCCTCCTACTCGCAGCCCGAGCCGCAGCAGTAGCCACCGGCGTCAGCCGTCGGTCGTCGGTCGTCAGCCCGCGGCCTCCGCGGGTGCTCGATCATCGCTCGCGGCGCGGATGCGCAGGCTCGAGAGCAGCCCGAGGACGAGGGCTGCCGCCGCGATCCACCCGGCGAGCGCCGTGCCCTCCGTCATGGCGGCGCGCGCCGCCTCCGCGATGAAGGCGGTCTGCGGGTCGGCGGCGAGGGCGGCGATGCTGCCGCCTGAGCTCGCCGTCACCGAGTCGACGAGCGGCTGCAGCGAAGGATCGGCCGCGACGGCATCGGCGAGCCGACCCTCGGTGCCGACCGCGAGGGAGGTGAAGAAGGCGCTGCCCAGCACGGCGATGCCGAGCGCGGAGCCCGTCTGCCGTGCGGTGCTCTGGGTCGCCGAGCCCTGCCCGCTGCGCTCCACCGGCACATCCGCCAGCACCACGCTCGTGAGCTGCGCCGTGGCGAGACCGACGCCGATGCCGTAGACGAAGAGCACGGGCGCGGTCAGCCACGCGGTGCTGTCGGGGCGGATCAGCAGCGCGAGCGCCGCGATCGCGCTGATCTCGAGCACCAGGCCGATGCGCACCACCACGACCGGGCTGAGCCTGCGCGCGAGGCCGGCGACCGCGCCGCTCGCGAGGAACGACCCCGCGGCGAGCGGCACGAGGGCGAGCCCGGCCTGGAACGCCGTGAAGCCGAGGACGTTCTGGAACCACAGCGGCAGCGACAGGATGAGGCCGAACTCGCCGAAGCTGACGATCAGCGCCGTCACGTTGCCGTTCGCGAAGGAGGGGATGCGGAAGAGCGAGAGGTCGAGGATGACCCCCTTCCCGGCTCGACCGCGAGCGCGCTGCAGCAGCACGAAGGCCGTGAGCGCCAGCACCGCCACGAGGAATGCCAGCGGCACGGGCGAGAGGCCGGCGACGTCGAACGGAGCGGCGTCCTCGGCCGTCCACCAGCCGTAGCTGCGGCCCTCGATGAGCCCGAAGACGAGCGCGCCGAAGCCGAGGATCGACAGCAGCGCGCCGCCGATGTCGAGGCGCTGCGCGGCGCCGGCGAGCGCCTCGCGCGACTCCGCGACGAACAGGAGCAGGCCGGCGACGACGAGCACGCCGACGGGCACGTTGATGCCGAACGCCCAGCGCCAGCTCGCGTGCTCGGTGAGCCAGCCGCCGACGAGCGGGCCGATCGCGGCCATGCCGCCGATGGTCGACCCCCACACCGCGAACGCGATCCCGCGCTCGCGGCCGTGGAAGCTCGCGTTGAGCAGCGCCAGCGTCGTCGGCAGGATCATCGAGCCGCCGAGGCCCTGCAGCGCGCGGCCGCCGATCAGCAGCGCGCCGCTGTCGGCCAGCGCGCACAGCACGCTGGCGGCGACGAATACGACGATGCCGGTCAGCATGATGCGGCGCCGGCCGACGCGATCGGCGAGCCGACCCCAGGTGAGCAGCAGCGCCGCGAAGAGCAGCGTGTAGATCTCCTGCACCCACTGGATCTCGGTGCTCGAGATCTGCAGGTCGTCGACGATCGACGGGATGGCGACCGAGACGATCGTCGAATCCATGATGATGATCGCCACGCCGAGGCTGATGGCGAGCAGTCCCCACCAGCGGTGGCGCACGTGCCGGTCTGCGCCCCCGGCGCGCTCCCGGGATCCGGCGCGATCGGCGGGCAGGGCGGGGTCTGGTTCGCGGCTCACGGTGCTCCTTCGCGCATCGATGCACGGGCAGCGCGGGCGGTCCGGAGGCACCTCGAAGCAAACATGATAGCCAGGCTCTCTGTGCGCTTGGCTATGCATCTTGCGTGCTCGCGGCCGGCCGCGGCATCGCCATCCGGACTCTCGACCGGTCAGCTGGTAGGCGGACGCCCCTACGGCGGTCGGCCTGCCCGTCAGCCGGTTGAGCGTCGTGGTGGAGGGGCGCAGCGAGCGGGCGCGTCCTCAGCGAGCGAGCGCCGTGGCGCTCGGCACTGCGCCCGAGACCGGCGTGCGCGGGCGCGCCGTTCCCGTGAGGACGGCGGTCGACAGCCCGAGCGCCCCGGCGAGCCCGACGGCCCACCACGGCGGGCCGGGGATCGGGGGCATCGCCAGCGCGGGCTCGCTCGCGGCCGGGGTCGGGATGCGCTCCGCGGTCACGAGGATCCGGTGCGTGTTGATCCCGAGCGGCGTGCAGGTGATGAGCGTCACGAGGTCATCCCCCGCCACCGGGTAGAGCGAGTGCGTCTCCTCTGGCTGGACGACGCGGGTGTCGCGCACGCGGTAGGTCAGCACCTCGCCGTACACCTCGATCTGCACCAGGTCGCCCACGGCGACCTGGTCGAGGTCGCTGAAGAGGGTCGACTCCGGCAGCCCGCGATGAGCGGTGAGGACGGCGTGGCTGCCCTGCCCGCCGACGGGCAGGGCAGTGCCGAACAGGTGGCCGACGCCCCGCCGGAGCACGGCCTCGCTGGTGCCGTGGTAGATCGGCAGGTCCACACCGATCGCGGGCACGCGCACGCGCGCCATCACGCCGGCCTCGTCGAGCGAGAGCAGCGAGCGGTAGTCGGCCGCCACCTCGCCGGATCCGTCGGACACTCGCTCGAGCTGCGGATCCACGACCGCTCCGCCCGTGAGCGCGTCGTTGTAGGCGCGCGCGGAGGCGAGCGAGGCCTCTCGATCCGCGGGGCCGAGCTCGGCCGCCTCCTGCGAGTACGACTGGCCGACCTGCGACTGCGCCGACTCGGCGAACCACGCCGCGGTCGACGGGTAGACCATGATGCTCGAGCCGCCGGCGATGAGCGCGGCCGCGACCGACCCGAGCGCGGTCGCCCGGCGGGTCCTGCGGATGCGTCGCATGGCGCTCCTCGACGTGTGACGGATGCGGCGGGGCGGCGACGAGCATCGCTCGCCACCGCCCCGCTCAGCGGATCGGGCCGATCAGCCCTGGTTCGCGCCGCGGCGGCGCGCGACGACGAGCACGACGCCGATGCCGATCAGCAGCAGCGCGCCGCCGCCGATCAGGAAGGCGACCTGACCGTCGCCACCCGTGATGGGCAGCTGGAAGGCTGGAGCCTGCGCGTTCTCGATCGTCGTGGTGTTGGGCGCTGCCAGGCTGCTCGGGAGCACCGTGACCTCGTAGTCGCCGGTGCCGCCGATGATGTAGCCGAGCGGCGCCTCGACCTCGCGCAGCGTGTAGGTCACGCCCTCGAGCGCCGTGCGCAGGCCGGGGATGACGACCACGCCGTCGACGGTCGAGAACCGCGTCTCGCCATCGACCTCGACGATCGCGCCGGCAGCGTCGTAGACCTCGAAGACCGCGCCGTCGAGCAGCTCGGTGGACCCGGCGGCCGTCTTGGTGATCTGGAGCGCGCCCCAGTAGCTCACCGCCTCGTTCGACACGAAGCCGTTCGCCCGCTCGGGGTCGTTGACGAAGACGGCCGCGGTGTTCTCGATCGAGCCGTCACCGACCGCGAGGATCTCGCTGGTGATGGTCACCGTCAGGGTCTGGCCGCCGGCCGCGTTCAGCGCGACGAGCCCGGGGCCCGCCATCTCGACGATGACGAGGCCGCCGGTCGAGGTGAGCGCGTAGTCGGTGCCTGCCGTCAGCGAGGTCTCGCCGAGCGTGACCGTCGCCGAGACGAAGGCGAGCTGCTCGACCGAGAGCTGGTCGACGACCGCGAAGGCCGACAGCGTGTTGCCCTCGCTCTGGTAGGGCACGAAGGTGTCGATCGTCCAGGTGACCTGGTCGCCGATGCCGCGAGCGTCGGTGTCCACGACCTCCTTCGCGACGTCGATCAGCGAGTTCTTCGGGTAGACGTTGACGTCGTAGAGCCAGTCGTCGCCCTCGATCGCCTGCGGGATCGACACCAGGAAGGGCTGTGCCGGCAGCGCCACCGGGTTGGCGCCGGTGCTGGTCTCCGTCACGAGGTAGACGCCGATCGGCAGGCCGCCGAAGACCGCCTCGCCGGCGCTCGGGGTGCCGATCGCGCCGGTGGTGGCGGTGTCGGCGGCGCCCAGCGGGTAGGCCTCGGGGTCGCCGAGCACGTCAGCGGCGACCAGCCCGTTCGCTGCAGCCCAACCCGCGTTGGTGCTGAGGTCGATGCTCTCGACCTGCTGCGCGGTGAAGGTGACGCCGCCCAGCGGGTTCAGGCCGGTGGTGTCGATCTCGGTGCCGTCGCCGATCGCGCCCGCGGTCGGCGGCTGCTCGAGCTTGTGGACGGTGATCGAGCCCTCCGCGGCGGGGTCGATGTTGGGTGCAGCGGAGGCAGGTGCAGCGCCGAGCGCCAGCAGTCCGGCGACCGACACGGCGGCGATGGCAGCTGCGAGGCGGCTGCTCATGCCCATCTGTCGTTGCTTCATGAGTGGGTTCTCCTGGTGATGAGTGGTTCGGAAGGGATGGGGGAAGTCGAAGGGGTCAGTGCGCGCGGCGCTGCCGCACGGCCAGCGCGAGCACGAGGAGCATGCCGAGCGCGAGCACCCCGCCGCCGGCGAGGGCGACCTGGTCGGCGCCGATGCCGCCGGTGCGCGGCAGCGCGAAGGCCGGGACCGCCTGGTTGACGAAGCGGAAGACCTCGTGCTCGGCGGGACCGACGGAGACGGCTCCCGGATCGGCCGCCTGCCACAGCGCCGCATCGGCATGATCGATCGGGGCGTCGGGGTCTCCGAGGTAGCGCTCCAGACTGAGCGCGAGGTGCGGCGCGGCGCCGCCCTCGGTGAGGGCGTAGGCGTGGCCCGGTCGCACCTCGAAGGTGTTGGCGGGCAGTGCCTGCTCTGCGCCCTGGACGACCGTCGGGGTGAGGCCGGCGAGCTGTGCTGGTGAGGCGATCAGCTCGAACGCGGCGGGCACCAGCTGGCCCCGCTCGTCGATGACCTGCTTGAGCAGCGTCAGCTCCGCGGTGGTCTGGCCGATCTCGCAGGTGACGTCCGCGCCGGTGGGGACGCGCACGACCGCGCCGGTGAGCGCGACCGGGACCCCGGCATCCGTCGTGCACGACCACGGGCCCGAGGGCACGTAGGTCGCCGGTCCCGCGTGCGCCAGGGTGTAGTCGGCGGTAGGGCTGACGCGGCCGGTGACGCCCGTCGGACCGGAGACGGAGGCGCTCGGGCCGGTGGCGGTCAGCGTCCACTGGCCTGCGCTCGCGCTGCCGTGGTCGACGCTGGTGACGAGCGTGAGGGTGCTCTCGCACGTGACCGTGTTCGTCACGGTGACGATGGTCGTCGCGCCCGACAGGGTGACGGTCGCGGGGACGGGACGCGTGACCCCGCCGGCGGTCGCCGTGGAGGAGACCAGCGAGCACGAGACGGAGGGAGCGATCGAGGTGGTCTCGGCGACCGTCACCGTCGCGCCCGGCAGGTAGCCGTCGCGGGGCACGCCCCACGGCTGCGCCGATGCGCCCGCGGCGCCCGGGCCGGTGAGGGTCGCGGATGCGGTGAGGCCGGCGGGCTGCGTCCCCTCGGGGTAGCTGACGCCGTCGACCACCCATGCCTTGCGCACGTCGAGCCGCACCGCGACGTCGTTCGCGACGGCCGCGGTCTGGCTGAGGACCGCGGTGCTGCCGACGGGGGTCGCCGTCGCGGTCGCGGTGTTGCGCACGGTCAGGCCGCGCGATGCCTCGCTCAGCTGCACGCGGTAGGTGAGGGTGACGGTCGCGCCGACGGGGAGCCCGGCGGTGCGCTGCCACGTGATGGTGGTGCCGGTGCGCGCGACCGCGCCCTGGTCGCCCGCCGAGACCACTGCGCGCAGCGAGCCCTCGACGAAGGTCGCGCGGTCGAGGACGCCGCTGAGGTCATCGGTGAGCCGGGGCGAGCTCAGCAGCGTCTGGCCGCTGTTGCGGAGCGTCACCGTGTACTCGACCGGCTGCCCGGGCACGCCGCCGGTGCCGGCGGGCACGCTCGAGCCCTTCGTCACGGCCAGCTGCGGCAGCGCGACGACGACCGGGTGATCCTCGACCTCGCCCACCGCGGCGACGCCGGTCGGGGCGAGCGTCGTGCCCGTCGCGCCGATGCGGAGGCGCAGGTAGGTCGGGGTCGCGGCGGGCGCCGCGACGACCGTGGCAGGGACGGTCCACGCCAGGGTCGCGGAGCCCGACGCGCAGACCGTCTGCTGCGAGGCATCCGCCGCATCGGCCGCGCCGGTGAAGGAGCCGTTGCGGTTCCAGTCGAGCCAGCCCCGCACGGCTCCCGTGCCGGTGCACGAGACGCGCACCTGGTACTGCTGCCCGGCGGCGGTCGCGACCTGCAGCGCGCCGCTCGTCACCTGCAGGCCTGTCGTGGGGCTCGTGAACGTGAAGAGCGCATCCTCGTCGTCGATGCCGCTGCTGTCGTCGGCCGTGCCCGGACCGGGGTTCGGGGCACCCTCACCGTCGACCGTGGCTCCGATCGTGCCGACGGGGGTGGTCGTGGAGGTGGAGGGCGTCGCGAACGGGATCGAGCCGAAGACGGCCGCGCCCCGGTTCGTGGTGCTCCAAGCGCCGGTCGTCAGCGGCACCTCTCCGCGGTCGTAGCGAGGCTGCAGGATGGCGCCGGCGTCGCCGTAGCTGGCGGGGGCGTCGCCGAAGTCGAGCGCGAGCATGACGCCGAGCGCGATGGCGCTCTTGCCGCCGCCTCGCACGGTCACGCTCGTGAGCGAGGTGGCGCCGTCGACGAACGCCACGGTGGCGGGGCCGGAGGCGCACGGGGCGGTCGGACCGTAGAGCTCCAGCCGCTGCGGGCTGGTCGACGGACGGTAGGCGTAGGAGTCCGCGGTGCAGCCAGCGGTGCGGTGGCCGTCGATCATGCGCCAGGTGGCGCCTGCGGGAGCCGTCGCACCCACGTGCTCTTGGTTGCCCGACTGCTCGGCATCGGCGAAGACGAGGCCCGCCAGGGGCACGTTCGCACCCTGGTACGCCGCGCTGCACGCCAGGTTGAAGGTCACCAGCGAGTTGTCGGGACCGCTCAGGCCGCTGATGAGCCGGTTGCTGCCACCGGTGCCGCCGATGTTGTAGAGCTCGTCGAGCGCGTCGCCGCTCCAGGAGCCCGGGCGATACGCGGCGAGCGAGCCGTTGAGGCTCGAGATCGTGCACGACACCGTGAGCGGCTGCCCCGCCACCGTGACGGTGGTGGTGCGCGTGCCGTTGCCGACGGCCTGGTTGTGCGTGCCCCACTCGATCCACTCGATCGATTGCAGGTAGCGGCCGGAGCCGCCCGTCGCCTGCGCCGCCTCTGCCTCGGACGCGGGGGTCAACGGCGAGAGCGGCGCGAGCACGGCACCGAGCAGGATCGCCGCGGTCGCAGCAGCGATGACGCCGATGGAGCGACGGGTTCTGGACGCGCGCATGCCGAGGAGACCTCCGGGAGGGGATGAGGCTCCCGGCGCGCCTGCGCGCCGCATCCCACCGAGGTCGACAGGGGAGCATCAGCAGACTAAGCGCAAAAACGCGAAGGCAGCAATGTTCTGGTGAGCAAGGCTCACTAAAGATTCGCTCAAGGAAGCAGGCGGTGCGCTGCCCCTTCGGCACGCACCCCGCGTGCGGTCAGCCCGCTGGGGTCGTCTCCTCGACCACCGCCGTCGCGACCGTCAGCTGCTCCCCCTCGGCGTCGATGCGCACCGTGCCGGCGCTCAGCCCGCCGATCACCAGGTCGGCGATCCGATCCTCGACCTCGCGCTGGATGAGCCGGCGCAGCGGCCTCGCACCGAACTCGGGCTCGTACCCGTGCTCGGCGAGCCACGCGAGCGCGGCATCCGTCACCTCGAGCTCGATGCCCTGGGCGCGCAGCCGCTCGCCCACGCGCTCGAGCAGCAGCGACACGATCTGGCGCAGCTGCGCAGGCTCGAGCTTCTGGAAGAGCACAATCTCGTCGATGCGGTTGATGAGCTCCGGCCGCATCTGCTCGCGCAGCTTGCCCATCACCTTCGCCCGCAGCTCGTCGGCGGAGCCCGCGCCGTCGCCCGCCTGGAACCCGATCGGCCCCGACTTCGACGCCAGGAACTCGCCGCCGAGGTTCGAGGTCATGATCACCACGGTGTTGCGGAAGTCGACGGTGCGGCCCTGGCCGTCCGTGAGCCGGCCGTCCTCGAGCACCTGCAGCAGCAGGTTGAACACATCGGGATGCGCCTTCTCGATCTCGTCGAGCAGCACCACGGAGTAGGGCTGGCGGCGGATGCGCTCCGTCAGCTGCCCGGCCTCGTCGTAGCCGACGTAGCCGGGAGGGGCACCGATGAGCCGCGCGACCGTGTGCCGCTCGCCGAACTCCGACATGTCGAAGCGCACGAGCGCGCCCTCCGAGCCGAAGAGGCTGCCCGCGAGCGCCTTCGCCAGCTCGGTCTTGCCGACGCCCGTGGGCCCCAGGAACAGGAACGAGCCGATGGGCCGCCCTGCGTCCCCGAGACCGGATCGCGAGCGCCGCACCGCCTTCGCGACAGCGGCGACCGCGTCGTCCTGGCCGACGACGCGCTCGTGCAGCTCCTGCTCGAGCACGGCGAGCCGCTCGCGGTCGCCCTCGGTGAGCCGCGCGGCGGGGATGCCGGTGGCGCGCGAGACGACCTCGGCGATCTGCTCCTCGTCGATCTCGCCGTCCTCGCCGGAGCCCGACTGCACGGCGGCCTCGATCGCGGCGATCCGGTCGCGCAGCCTCGTCGCCTCCTCGAACTCCTCGGCGGCGACCGCCTGCCGCTTCTCCTCCTCGAGGTGCGCGCGCTCGGCGCTCAGCGCCTCCACGTCGACCTTCGCACCGAGGCGCAGGCGCATCCTGGCGCCTGCCTGGTCGATGAGGTCGATCGCCTTGTCGGGCAGGAAGCGGTCGCTGATGTAGCGGTGCGAGAGCTCCACCGCGGCGCGGATCGCCGCGTCGGTGTAGGTGACGCGGTGGTGCTCCTCGTAGGCGTCCTTCAGGCCGGCGAGGATGCGCACGGCGTCCTCGACGGAGGGCTCGGCGACGAGCACGGGCTGGAAGCGGCGCGTGAGCGCGGCGTCCTTCTCGATGCGGCGGAACTCGGCCAGCGTCGTCGCGCCGATCATGTGCAGGTCGCCGCGAGCGAGGCGAGGCTTCAGGATGTTCGCGGCATCCATCCCGCCCTCGCCGCCGCCACCGGCGCCGAGGATGGTGTGCAGCTCGTCGATGAAGACGATCAGCTGCTCCTTGTGCGCCGTGATCTCCTCCATCGCCTTCGTGATGCGCTCCTCGAAGTCGCCGCGGTAGCGCGTCCCCGCGACCATCGCGGTGAGGTCGAGCGCGACGACGCGCTTGCCGGTGAGCGACTTCGGCACGCCGCCCTCGACGATGGCGCGCGCGAGCCCCTCGACGATCGCGGTCTTGCCGACGCCGGCCTCGCCGATCAGCACGGGGTTGTTCTTCGAGCGGCGCGAGAGGATCTCGATCGTCTGCTCGATCTCGTCGGCACGGCCGATGACCGGGTCGAGCCTGCCGTCGCGGGCGCGCTGCGTGAGATCGATCCCGAACTCGTCGAGCGTCGGCGTCGTCGAGCTGGGGTCGACGGCCTTCGAGGGCTGGCGCCCCTGCTGCGCCTCGATCGCCTGGCGCTGCGCCTCCGCGGCGCCGCGCTGCAGCGACTCCTGCGTGATGCCCGCCTCCTGCAGCAGTGCGCCGACCGCGCTGTCGCCGGCGACCAGGAAGGCGAAGAACAGGTGCTCCGGGTCGATGTAGCTCGAGCCGTTGGCACGAGCGATCTGGTAGGCGTCGCGCAGGGCCCGCTGGGCGGATGCGGTGAGCGCGGGCGGCCCCTGCGCCTCGCGCTCGCCGTCGGCCGGCATCCGCTCCTCGATCGTGGATCGCAGCCCCTCGAGATCGGCGCCGGCGCCCGTGACGGCCGCCGAGACCTGCGGCAGCTCGAGCAGGGCGTGCAGCAGGTGCAGCGCGTCGACCTCGGCGTGCCGGTGCTCGCGGGCGTACTCCACGGCCGTGGCGATGACCGAACTCATGCGGCGCGACACCAGGCGCGTGAGGTCGATCGAGCGCTGCGCGGGCAGGCGCTGCCCCTGCAGGATCCGAGCGATGAAGTCGTCGAACGATCCCTCGCCGACGGGCCCGTAGATGGCTGCCATGTGCGTCCTCCGAGAACTTGAGCGTATGAGACTCAAGTTAGAACATCGGAGGGCGCCGTGCATTCCCGTTCGCCGAGGGCGAGCGCGGCGCGCGCCGATGGCCTCAGCCGACCGCCTTCCCGATGAGCTCCTTGACGCGCGTGCGCACCGCATCCGTCACCTCGACGATCGCGAACGACGCCGGCCACATCGCGCCGTCGTCGAGCTTCGCGTCGTCCTGGAACCCGAGGGTGCCGTAGCGAGCGTCGAACTTCGAGGCCTGCTGGTAGAACACGACCACCTTGCCGTCCCTGGCATAGGCGGGGAAGCCGTACCAGGTCTTCGGGTCGAGCTCGGGGGCGACCTCGGTGACCGCCTCGTGGATCATCTGCGCGATCGCCCTGTCGGGCTCCGGCAGGCCCTCGATCGTGTCGAGCACGTCCTTCAGGTCCTTCTCCTTCTTGGTGCCGCCCTTGCGGCCCGACTGCTTGCGCAGCTCGGCGGTGCGCTCCTTGAGCGCCTTCCGCTCGAGGTCGGAGAGCGTGCCGTCGTCCTCAGCCATGGTGGTATGCCTTCGGTCGGATGCGGTGGCGCGGTCGCGCGCACCGGTCGCGTGCACCGATCATGCCCCGCCCGGGGCCGATCGCGCTGCCCCATCCACAGGCGCGCGTCAGGCGGTGGGGACCGCGTGCCTCCGCGGCCCGGGCTCCTCGCCCGGCGTCGACGACCCATCCGCCGCCGCGTCGCCGCGCGGCGCGGATGCCTCCGCCGGCTCCTCGGCGTCGTCGACGAACGGACCGTCGCCGCGGTCGCCGTTGTAGAGCTCGAGGTCGAGGATGCCTTCGCGCTTCGCCACGATGGTCGGCACGAGCGCCTGCCCCGCGACGTTGAGCGCCGTGCGGCCCATGTCGACGATCGGGTCGACCGCGAGCAGCAGGCCGACGCCCTCGAGCGGCAGGCCGAGGGTCGACAGCGTGAGCGTCAGCATCACGGTGGCGCCGGTGGTGCCCGCGGTCGCGGCCGATCCGACGATCGAGACGAAGGCGATCAGCACGTACTGGATGATCGAGAGCTCGATGCCGAAGAACTGCGCGACGAAGATCGCGGCGATCGCCGGGTAGATCGCGGCGCACCCATCCATCTTGGTCGTCGAGCCGAAGGGCACCGCGAACGACGCGTACTCGCGCGGCACGCCCAGGTTGCGCTCGGCGACGCGCTGCGTGAGCGGCAGCGTGCCCATCGACGACCGGCTCACGAAGCCGAGCTGCACCGCCGGCCACACGCCCGAGAAGAACTTGCGCGCCGACAGGCCGTGCGCCTTCGCCAGCGCCGGGTAGACGACGAGCAGCACGATCGCGAGGCCCAGGTAGACGGCGCCCACGAACCAGGCGAGGGTGCCGAGCTTCTCCCAGCCGTACTGCACGACCGCGTTGCCGAGGAGGCCGACGGTGCCGATGGGCGCGATGCGGATGATCCACCACAGCACCTTCTGGATCACCGCGAGCGCCGACTCCGTGAAGTCGAGGAACGGCTGCGCCTTCGCGCCCAGCTTGAGCGCGGCGATGCCGACGACGGCCGCCACGACGATGACCTGCAGCACGTTGAAGCCGACGCTCGAGGTCAGGTCACCGGTGTCGGATCCGCGGGTCGAGACGGTGAGGCCCAGGAAGTTCTGCGGCACGAGGCCGATGAGGAAGTCCCACCAGCTGCCGACGCGGCCGGGCGCCTCGGTCTGCAGCTCGCCGGTGTCGACGCGCGAACCCGGCTGCAGCACGGTGCCCAGCGCGATGCCGATCGTGACGGCGATCGCCGCGGTGATCGCGAACCAGAGCAGCGTCTGGCCGGCGAGCCGGGCCGCGTTCTGCACCTTCCGCAGCTGGGCGATCGAGGCGATGATCGCGGTCAGGATCAGGGGCACGACGGCGGTCTTCAGCAGCGCGACGTAGCTGGAGCCGATCGCGGCGAGCGTCGCGGCGAGGCCGTTGTCGCCGCCCTCGGCGTCGGGCCCGAGCTGCCGGGCGACGAGGCCGAGCAGCACGCCCAGCACGAGCGCCAGCGTGATCTGGAACCCGAACGAGCCGAGGATCCTCCGGGCGCGAGAGGGCGGCGGGGTGGTGGTCGCGGACACGGTGCTCCTTCATGGATGCGGTGGGAGGGACGCGCGGGCTGGTCGCCCGCAGTGCGCTTCCAGTTATACCCCCCATCACGTGCCCTTGCATCTCGGGGCAGCACGGCCGCGTCACGCTGCGTCATCTGCCCGGCTCGCGCTCAGCCCCGCCTGACCCGCTCACTCACGAGCGCACCACTCCCCCTCGCACGGCGACGGCCGCCCCCGGGGTGCGAGGCGGCCGTCAGCGCGACGTGCGATCAGCGGGCGTGCGTGCCCTCCGCGATCTCCTCGAGCACCTTCGCGTTGAAGGCGGGCAGGTCGTCGGGCGTGCGGCTCGAGACCAGCCCCTTGTCGGTCGCGACCTCCTGGTCGACCCAGGTGGCGCCGGCGTTCTGCAGGTCGGTCCGCAGGCTCGGGTAGCTCGTGATCGTGCGACCGTCGACGCCGCCGGCCTCGATGAGGATCCAGGCGCCGTGGCAGATGACGCCGATCGGCTTGCCCGCGTCGACGAAGCCCTTGACGAGGGCCACCGCGCCCTCGTCCATGCGCAGGTGGTCGGCGTTGACGACGCCGCCGGGCAGCACGAGCGCGTCGAACCCGGAGGCGTCGACGTCCGCGACCGTCGCATCGACGGTCTGCGAGTGGCCGTTCTTGCCCTCGACCGAACCCGCCTTCGGTGCCACGAGCGTCGGCTGCGCGCCCGCGCCCTGCACAGCCTCCCAGGGGCTCGTCAGCTCGGAATCCTCGAAGCCGTCCGTGAGCACGAACGCGACCTTCTTGCCGGTGATGTCAGCCATTGCTTCCTCCTCGGTTGGGGTACATCTGCACCGTACGCTCCTCCGCTGAGCGTCGGCTCACCATTCCCCTCAGCGCAGCGCACCGAAGCGCCATGCCTGTCGCGCCAGCGCATCGGGTGGCATCCTGGCCCCATGCACGACCCCGCGCCGCTCGTCGATCGCCTCCGCGCGCTCGCCACCGAGGAGCAGCGCGCCGCCCTCGAGCGCGCCCTCGTCGACCGCACCGAGACGGTGATCCTCGGGGTCAGGATGGGCAGCGTGTTCGCGCTCGCCGACGAGCACCTCGACCTGCAGCTCAACGCGCTGCGCTCGCTCCTGCACCGGCGCGAGCACGAGGCCCGCGTGCTCGCCCTCAGCGTGCTCGGCCGACGCGCCAAGCGCGAGGCCGCCGACTCCGCGTGGCTCCGCGAGGCGGCAGCGCTCTACGTCGCCGAGCACGACCGCGTCGTCTCCTGGGATCTCGTCGACCTCGCGGCGCCCTTCGTGCTCGGCCGGCTCGCCCTCGCGGACGGCACGAGCACGCTCGACGCCCTCGCGGGATCCGCCGACCCCCTGCGGCAGCGCAGCGCCCTGCTGGGCGCGCTGACACTCGTGCGCCGAGGGCGGACGACGGATGCCGTGCGGCTCGCCCTCGGCATGCTCGCCTCCCCCGCCGAGCAGCTGCAGCGCACGATCGGCGCCCTGCTGCGCGAGGTCGGCAAGGCCGACCGCGGGCTGCTCGTGTCGACGCTCGAGCAGCACGGCGCGCGCATGACGGCGATCGCGCTGCGCGCCGCGACGGAGCGCCTCGAACCCGGCGAGCGCGAGCGCCTCCGGGGCCTGCGCGACCGCTGACCCCCCGGCACCACCCTCGTGCCGTGACCGGACCGAGTGGCATGCGGTGACCGAACCGGGTGCCCGAGGGGCGCTCCTCGCCCCTCGATCGCGCGTGGGTGGCCGGGCGTAGCGTCGAGCACGACCGAGGGGGCCGGATGCACGCGAACCACACCGCTGTAACTCGTGTCCGGCGTGTCGCAGAAACTGTTGCCGCCGAGTGCACAGGTGTCAGCGGCGGCTCTCCACAGCAACTTCCGCGTCGTTCCGCGGCGGGAATCACCAGCTGGGGAGAACTGTTGAAACAGGTGTGGAGAAACACACCATGTTGTGTCGTCGCTCCGCGTCAGACCCCACATATAGTGGGAGCCCGGCCAGCGCCGCACCAGCTCCCCTCACGATCCACCTCCACGAAGGAAGGCCGACATGACTGTCACCGTCTACTCCAAGCCCGCGTGCGTGCAGTGCACGATGACCACCCGAGCGCTCGACGCGCAGGGCATCGAGTACGAGATCTTCGACGTCACCGCCGACGACAAGGCGCTCCAGACCGTCAAGGATCTGGGCTACATGCAGGCCCCCGTCGTGATCGCCGACGAGGCGCACTGGTCGGGCTTCCAGCCCGACCGCATCAAGGCCATCGTCGCGGCCTGACCCCGTGACCTCGGCCGTGCTGGATGCCGCCGTGGTCGACCTGGTCTTCTTCTCCAGCGTCTCGGGCAACACCGCCCGCTTCGTCGAGAAGCTCGGCCGGCCGGCCGCGCGCATCCCCCTCTACGCCTCGGAGCCGCCCCTCGAGCAGCGCGAGCCCTTCGTGCTCATCGTGCCGACCTACGGCGGCGGCGACGGCAAGGGCGCGGTGCCCAAGCAGGTCATCCGGTTCCTCAACGACGAGGAGAACCGCAAGCACCTGCGCGGCGTGATCTCCGCCGGCAACACCAACTTCGGTGCGGGCTACGGGCTCGCGGGCGACATCATCGCCCGCAAGTGCGACGTGCCGCACCTCTACCGCTTCGAACTGTTCGGAACTCCTGACGACGTGCGCGTCGTCAACGAAGGATTGGATGCACTATGGCGACCGTGACGCCCGAGATGACGACGGGGAAGACGTCGGCGATGGACTACCACTCGCTCAACGCGATGCTCAACCTCTATGGATCGGACGGCAAGATCCAGTTCGAGAAGGATCGTGAGGCGGCGAACCAGTACTTCCTGCAGCACGTCAACCAGAACACGGTCTTCTTCCACTCCCTCAAGGAGAAGCTCGACTACCTGGTGGAGAACGAGTACTACGAGCAGGAGGTGCTCGACCAGTACTCCTTCGACTTCATCAAGGCGCTCATGAAGCGCGCCTACGGCTACAAGTTCCGCTTCCCGACGTTCCTCGGCGCGTTCAAGTACTACACCTCGTACACGCTGAAGACCTTCGACGGGAAGCGCTACCTCGAGCGCTACGAGGATCGCGTCGTCAACGTCGCGCTCGCGCTCGCCGCCGGCGACGAGACCCTCGCCGAGCAGATCGTCGACGAGGTCGTCAACGGCCGCTTCCAGCCGGCCACCCCCACGTTCCTCAACGCGGGCAAGAAGCAGCGCGGCGAGCTCGTCTCCTGCTTCCTCCTCCGCATCGAGGACAACATGGAGTCGATCGGCCGCTCGATCAACTCGGCCCTGCAGCTCTCGAAGCGCGGCGGCGGCGTCGCCTTCAACCTCACGAACATCCGTGAGTACGGCGCACCCATCAAGCAGATCCAGAACCAGTCCTCCGGCGTCATCCCCGTGATGAAGCTGTTCGAAGACAGCTTCTCCTACGCGAACCAGCTGGGCGCCCGACAGGGTGCGGGCGCGGTGTACCTGCAGGCGCACCACCCCGACATCATGCGGTTCCTCGACACGAAGCGCGAGAACGCCGACGAGAAGATCCGCATCAAGACGCTCTCCCTCGGCGTCGTCGTGCCCGACATCACCTTCGAGCTGGCGAAGAAGGGCGAGGACATGTACCTCTTCTCGCCCTACGACGTCGAGCGCGTCTACGGCGTGCCCTTCAGCGACATCTCGGTGACCGAGAAGTACCACGAGATGGTGGACGACTCGCGCATCACGAAGACGAAGATCAACGCTCGCGAGTTCTTCCAGACGCTGGCGGAGATCCAGTTCGAGTCGGGCTACCCCTACGTCATGTTCGAGGACACCGTGAACCGGGCGAACCCGATCGACGGCCGCATCAACATGTCGAACCTCTGCAGCGAGATCCTGCAGGTGAACACGCCCTCGACCTACGACGACGACCTCGACTACGAGTCGATCGGCAAGGACATCTCCTGCAACCTCGGCTCGATGAACATCGCGCTGTCGATGGACTCGCCCGACTTCGGCCGCACGGTCGAGACGGCGATCCGCGCCCTCACCGCGGTCTCCGACCAGTCGAACATCGGCTCGGTGCCCTCGATCGCCCGCGGCAACGACATGAGCCACGCCATCGGCCTCGGCCAGATGAACCTGCACGGCTACCTCGGTCGCGAGCGCATCCACTACGGCTCCGACGAGGGCATCGACTTCACGAACATCTACTTCTACACGGTGCTGTTCCACGCGCTCCGCGCATCGAACCTCATCGCGCAGGAGACGGGTCGCACCTTCGACGGCTTCGAGCGCTCGACCTACGCCTCCGGCGAGTTCTTCGAGAAGTACACGCAGCAGGCGTGGAAGCCGGCGACGGCGCGCGTGCAGGAGCTGTTCGACACGGCTGAGGTCGCGATCCCCACGCAGGACGACTGGCGCGAGCTGCAGGCGCTCGTGCAGCAGCACGGCATCTACAACCAGAACCTGCAGGCGGTGCCCCCCACCGGCTCGATCTCGTACATCAACAACTCGACGTCGTCGATCCACCCGATCGCGTCGAAGATCGAGATCCGCAAGGAGGGCAAGCTCGGCCGCGTCTACTACCCGGCGCCGTTCATGACGAACGACAACCTGGAGTACTTCCAGGACGCGTACGAGATCGGCCCCGAGAAGATCATCGACACCTACGCCGCGGCGACGCAGCACGTCGACCAGGGCCTCTCGCTCACGCTGTTCTTCAAGGACACCGCGACGACGCGCGACATCAACAAGGCCCAGATCTACGCATGGCGCAAGGGCATCAAGACCATCTACTACGTGCGACTGCGCCAGCTGGCGCTCGAGGGCACCGAGGTCGATGGCTGCGTCAGCTGCATGCTCTAGCGGCAGCCGACGACGAGACGATGAAGGATAGGGACATGGACACCCAGGACACCGCCGCGAGCGCGTTCGACGAGATCGCCGAGGCGCCCGTCGACGCCGAGCAGGCGCGCGAGACCATCGAGGCCGAGCGCGCCGAGACCGCTGAGGCGCACGCAGAGGGCGCCGAGCAGACGGCGGCCCAGAAGCAGCAGCACCGCCACAACCACCTGGTGCAGGCGATCAACTGGAACCGCATCGAGGACGACAAGGACCTCGAGGTGTGGAACCGGCTGGTGAACAACTTCTGGCTCCCCGAGAAGGTGCCGCTGTCGAACGACGTGCAGTCGTGGGGCACGCTGACGGAGGACGAGAAGCTCCTCACGATGCGCGTCTTCACGGGCCTGACGCTGCTCGACACCATCCAGGGCACCGTCGGCGCCGTGTCGCTCATCCCCGACGCGATCACGCCGCACGAGGAGGCCGTCTACACGAACATCGCGTTCATGGAGTCGGTGCACGCCAAGTCGTACTCCTCGATCTTCTCGACGCTCGCGTCGACGAAGGAGATCGACGAGGCCTTCCGCTGGTCGCAGGAGAACCCCTACCTGCAGCGCAAGGCCGAGATCATCATCGACTACTACGAGGGCGACGACCCGCTGAAGCGCAAGATCGCCTCGACGCTGCTCGAGTCGTTCCTGTTCTACTCGGGCTTCTACCTGCCGATGCACTGGTCGAGCCGCGCGAAGCTGACGAACACGGCAGACCTCATCCGCCTCATCATCCGCGACGAGGCCGTGCACGGCTACTACATCGGCTACAAGTTCCAGAAGGCGTTCGAGCAGCTGCCCGCCGACCGCCAGGCCGAGATCAAGGACTACACGTACTCGCTGCTCTACGAGCTCTACGAGAACGAGTCGAAGTACACGGCCGACCTCTACGACAGCGTCGGGCTCACGGAGGACGTCAAGAAGTTCCTCCACTACAACGCCAACAAGGCGCTCATGAACCTCGGCTTCGAGCCGCTGTTCCCCCAGACCGTGACCGACGTGTCGCCGGCGATCCTCTCGGCCCTGTCGCCGAACGCCGACGAGAACCACGACTTCTTCTCGGGCTCGGGCTCCTCCTACGTCATCGGCAAGGCCGAGGCGACCGAGGACGACGACTGGGACTTCTAGTCCGGATGCTCGCAGCGGCCCCGCACCATCACGGTGCGGGGCCGCTGCGCTGCGATCGGTGAGGCGTGCGGCTGCGAGACGATGGGTGCATGCGCACCAGAGCCCGACGCCTCGCCGGCGGCATCATGCTGCTCCTGACGGCGCAGTACTTCGTCGCCGAGCTCGTCGCCGCCGCCGCCTGGTCCCGCGTGCCCTACAGCTTCGTCGCCAACTACATCTCCGACCTCGGCGTCCCCGAGTGCGAGGTGCTCCCGGAGCGCGTCGTCTGCTCGCCGGCGCACGCGGTCATGAACACCGGCTTCGTGCTCCAGGGCGTCCTGCTCCTCGGCGCGACCTGGCTGCTGGCGCGCGAGCTGGCTCGCGGATGGCGGTGGGTCGTCGGGATCCTCGGTCACGTGTTCGCGCTGGGCATCGTCATCGTCGGCCTCTTCCCCGGCTCGATCGCCGAGGAGCTCGGCGGCGACCCCGTGCGCAGCGCCATGCACGGCCTCGGGGCGCTGCTGGCGATCGGCGGCGGGGCGCTGCTCGTCACGGCGACCTCCATCGCGCTCCTGCTCGCCGGACGGCGGCTCGTCGGCGCCGTGATCGGCGCCCTGGCCGCGGCCGACTGGCTCGGGATCGTGCTGTTCCTCCAGCACGACGTCGCGACGATCGGCGCGACCGAGCGGCTGGCGGTCTGGCCCACCACGATCGCCTTCGTCGTGCTCGGGGTCGCGACGCTCGTGCTCCGCGCGCGCGACCGATCTCCCGGCTGAGCGGTCAGTCGTCGAGGATGCCGTGCGGATCGCGGATGCGCACCTCGCGGCCGCCCTCGCGCATCCGCTCGACCGCCTCGCGCAAGAGCCTGCGCCCCACGGCCGTCGCGGAGGCGACGCGCGAGAGGTCGAGCACGAACGACTCGCCGTCCGGCACCTCCCCGAGCTCGCGCAGCGCCACCTCGACGGCGGCGAAGTGCATCGTGCCCTGCAGCTGCACCTCGCGCAGGCCGTCGCCGTCGGCATCCGGCTCGATCACGCCGTAGAGCACGTGGGAGGCGACCTCCGGCGCGTGCATGAGGTGCAGCCCGAGGTCTGCCGACAGCGCCTCGAAGGCGCGCACGCCGCGCACGCTGTTGCCGATCTCGTCGAGCCGGGGCGAGAACGCGCCGATGCCCGCCTGACCGGGCAGCGCGCCGAGCACCCCGCCCGAGACGCCGCTCTTCGCCGGGATCCCGACCGTGCTCATCCACTGGCCGGAGGCGTCGTACATGCCGCACGTCGCCATGACGCTCAGCACCTGCGTGCTCACCCAGGCCGGCACGACCTGCTCACCGGTGACCGGGTTGCGCCCACCGGCCGCGAGCGTCATCGCCATGACCGCGAGGTCGCGCACGTCGACCAGCAGCGCGCACTGGCGGATGTAGCCCTCGACCGCGTCGTGCGGCTCGCCGTCGAGCTTGTCGCGCGCGTGCACGAGGTAGGCGAGGGCGAGGTTCCTGCTCGCCTCCGACTGCTCGGAGGCGAATACCGACTCGTCGACCTCGAGGTCGCGCCCCGCGAAGGCCGAGAGCCCCTGCTGCACCCGCTGGTCGCGCCGCTCGCGACCGATGCCCTCGTCCCCGACGAGGGCATGCGTCGTGATGGCGCCGATGTTGATCATCGGGTTGCGCGGCCGGCCGCTCCGCTCGAGGGAGATCTCGTTGAAGGAGTCGCCGGAGGGCTCGACGCCGACATGCTCCAGCACGGTCTCGAGGCCGCGATCCGCGAGCGCCAGCGCATAGGCGAAGGGCTTCGAGATCGACTGGATCGAGAAGCGGTGCTCGGCGTCGCCCGTGGCGTAGACGGTCCCGTCGATGGTGCACAGCCCGATGCCGAAGCGATCCGTGTCGGCCTCAGCGAGCTCGGGGATGGTGCGCAGCACCTCGCCGCCGTCGTCGTCGGCGCATCGCTCGCGCAGCTCGTCCAGCAGGTCGGGGATCGGGTTGCGCATGCTGCGAGGCTAGCGAGGCGCGCTGGTGGTCGGCACCGCGGCCCACCGCCGGCTCAGTCGTCGAGCACGCCGTCAGGGTCGTCGACGCGCACCGCGTGCCCGTCTCGCTCCAACCGCCGCACGCCCTCGCGCAGCATCAGCCTGCCCACGGCGTTCGCACCGCTGACGCGCGAGAGGTCCAGCACGATCGGCTCGTCACCCTCGGGGATCCGCTCCAGCTCGCGGAGCGCCACCTCCGCCGCCGCGAAGTGCATGACGCCCTGCAGCCTGACCTCGCGCACCCGATCCCCGTCGTCGTCGGGGTCGACCACGCCGTGGAGCACGTGCGAGGCGACCTCCGGCGTCTGCATCAGGTGCAGCCCCATGTCGCTCGAGAGGCGCTCGCAGGCGCGCACTCCCCGCACGCTGTTGCCGAAGCGGTCGAGCCGCGGCGAGAACGTGCCGATGCCGACCTGCCCGGGCAGCGAGGCGAGCACGCCGCCGGAGACGCCGCTCTTCGCGGGCATGCCGACGTGGCTCATCCAGTCGCCGGCCGCGTCGTACATGCCGCAGGTCGCCATCACGCTCAGCACCTGCCGGCACACCCACGCCGGCACGACCTGCGCACCGGTGACGGGGTTGCGGCCGCCGGCGGCCAGGGTCATCGCCATCACCGCCAGGTCGCGCACGTCCACCACGAGCGAGCACTGCCGCGTGTAGCCGTCGACGGCATCGCCCGGCGCATCCTCCAGCTTTCCGCGCGCCCGCACGAGGTACGCGAGCGCCATGTTGCGGTCCGAGGTGGCGCGCTCCGAGGCGAAGACCTCCTCGTCCACCTCCAGCGATCGGCCGGCGAAGGCCGAGAGCCCCTCGATCACCCGCGCCGTGCTCTCCGCGGCCGTCGCATCCGGAGGCCCGGTCAGCGCGTGGGTGGTGATCGCGCCGATGTTGATCATCGGGTTCCGCGGCCGGCCGTTGTCCTCGAGGGAGATCTCGTTGAACGCATCGCCGGAGGGCTCGACGCCCACGTGCGCGAGCACGGCCTCGAGGCCGCGATCCGCGAGCGCCAGCGCGTAGGCGAAGGGCTTCGACATCGACTGGATGGTGAAGCGGTGCTCGGCGTCGCCCGCGGCGTAGAGCGTGCCGTCGACCGTGCAGAGGGCGACGGCGAAGCGATCGGGGTCGACGGCCGCGAGCTCCGGGATGTAGGTCGCGACCTCGCCCTCGTCGCCGTCATCCATGCAGGAGCGCAGCACGGCCCCCAGGTAGTCCGTCACCGGTGAGCGCATGCTGCGAGGCTACCGACCGCCGCGCGCGCCGCGCGCCCTCGGCGGTCGCGCGCACCTGTGCACGGCGCGGGCGCTGCGTCAGCCCGACGTGGTTGCATCGGATGCGTGCAGTCACCCGAGCCGGGCGCGTCGCGCCCCGAGGCAGCCCGCCGCGAGTCGCGGGCGATCGCCGCCGCCTGGGGCGCGTTCGGCGTCGGCCTCGCCTTCGGCCTGCTCGCCCTCGCCGGGGAGCCTCGCCCCATCGCCGGCGACCTCGGCGACCCGACCGTCGCGCATCCGGCCGCCGGCATCGCCGCGATCGTCGCCGCCGCCTCGTTCGTGCTCAGCACGCTGCTGCACCGCCGGCACGAGACCGCGCCGATGCCCTCCTGGCAGCGCGCGGTCTCGCACGCCTCGACGGCCGCGCTCACGCTCGCCCTCGCCGCGGTGAGCGCCATCGGCGTGCTCACGGGCGGCGAGATCCTGGCGCTGGGCCTGCAGGGACTGGAGGCGCCGGCGCTCGGCGGTGCGCTGCTCATCGGCATCGCGAGCGCCGCGGCGGGCTGGCTGGCGTTCCAGGCGGGCATCGAGCTGCGCACGCGCGACCTCGCAGCGCTGCTGTTCGGCTACCTCACCATCGGGACGGTGCTCGCGATGATCACGGCCGCCGATCCGCGCTGGTGGGAGCGCCACTTCTCCGCGCTCGGCACCGGCGATGGCGCCTGGGCCTTCAACGGCACCGTCATCGTCGCCGGCCTGCTGGTCGCCACGATCGGCTCCTTCATCGGCCGCGACCTGCACCGCTGGCTCGGCGACGCCGCGCTGGGCCGCATCGGCGCCGTCGTGCTGCTCTTCGCGCTCACGGGCGCCTGCCTCGCCGCGGTGGGGCTGCTGCCCGTCACCGACGCGCGGCTCGCGCACACCATCGCCGCGTTCGGCACGCTCGCGCTGTTCGGCGTCACCGCCGCGGTCGTGACGCTCGTGATGCCGGGGCCGCCGCGCGCGATGCTCCTCACCACCGTCGCCGCCGCAGTGGCGATCGTGGTGGCGCTGCTGCTGTGGCGACCGCTGGCGGTGTACAGCGCCGCCGGGCTCGAGGCGGTCGCGGTCGGCATCCTGTTCGTGTGGATGACCGCGCTCGTGCGCACCGTGGCCGCCGGCGCACCGGAGGCATCCCGCCCCTCGGCGCAGCGATCGCTGCTGCCAGGCGCGGACGTGGTTCGATCAGGGGCATGACCGACCTCGTCTCCCGGCTCCGCGATGCGGTGCGCGGCATCGCGCATCCCGCGGGCGGCGACCGCAGCAGGGCCCGCGCACGGCTCGAGCTGCGCGCCGTGCTGACCGCCGGCGCAGCCGGTGGCATCGCCCTCGTGATCGCGCTCCTGGTCCTCCGGGGCGACACGCACCCCCTCGCCGGCGACGACTCGGTCTCCCGGGTCGCCGCCTTCACCACGGGCGGTGCCGCAGCCGCGTCGTTCGGGCTCGCCCAGCTGCGCTCCGCGCACCGCTTGCCGACGCTGACCGAGCACCTGCAGCGCACGGCGCGCGCGTGCGCGATGCTCGCGATCGCGCTCGTCACCTTCGGGCTCGGCTACCTCGCCGCGTACTCCGCGGGCGAGGTCTTCCAGGCGGGCTTCGTGGGGCTGGAGCTCGACGCGTTCGGCGGCGCGCTGGCCTGCGCGATCGCCGCGGGTGCGGCGGCCTACCTCGCCCACCCCCTGGGCGACGACATCTCGACGCGCACCCTCGGCGTGCTCATGCCCACCTTCCTGGTCGTGGGGGTGCTCTTCTCGATGCTCACGGCATCCAACGAGGAGTGGTGGGAGGTGCACTTCTCCGAGCTGGGCGCCGACGGCGGCATCTCGGGCTTCGCCTTCAACATGACGCTCGTGCTCTCCGGCGTGCTCGTGGCCACCATGGGCGGCTGCGTGCGCGCCGACCTCGATCGCATCACCGGCCGGGGCGAGCGGGGCGGCGCCGAGTGGGTGGGCCGGCTGCTCGCGCTCATCGGCGCGTGCATGGTGCTCACCGGCATCGTGCGCGTCGACATCGCGCAGTGGCTGCACATCGGCTTCGCCGCCAGCATGGTCGTGGTCTTCCTCGTGCTGTGCGTCAGCCTGCCTCGCCTCGCGCCTCGGCTGCCGACCGTCGTCCACGTCGTCTCGATCGCGATGGTCGCCGGCATCCTCGTCGCGCTCGTGCTGTGGGTGCCCTTCGGCTACTACAACTTCACCGGCTTCGAGTTCGCGGCCTGCGGCATCATCTTCATCTGGCTGATCGTCTTCGTGCGCGCGCTCGACGCCGCGACCGCCGACCGCGACGCGAGCGCTGCGGCCGCATCTGCCGGAGACGGTGCGTCGGAGTCGACATCGGGCACGCGAGGCGGCAGGGTGGAGGCATGACGACCCACGATGCCGAGCCGGAAGAGGTCACGACCCCTTCGGACACCCCTGAGGGCAGCGAGACGCCCGAGGAGGCGCAGCGGCGCAAGTTCCGAGAGGCGCTCGAGAAGAAGAAGCTCGGCCACCACGGCCAGGGCATGGCAGGCCAGACGAGCGTGCAGGGCGCGCACACGGGCCCCGCCGTGCAGAAGCGCGTGCACCGCCGCAAGAGCGGCTGACGGCTCGCGCCCCTCGCGCCGCTCGCCGTCGTCTGACACGGTGGATGCGCGGCACCGCGGTGCCGCCGACGAGCGAAGGAGCACGCGATGACGCGAACCGCCATCATCACCGGAGCCGCATCCGGCATCGGCCAGGCCACGAAGGCCCTCCTCGACGGGCGCGGATACCGCACCGTCGGGGTCGACCTGCAGGGCACCGACGTCGACGGCGACCTCTCGAACCCTGAGGGCCGGCAGGCAGCGGCAGCAGCGGCGCTCGAAGCCGCAGGAGGATCGGTCGACGTCGTCGTCGCGTGCGCGGGCATCTCGGCGCCCATCGCGAAGACCGTGTCGGTCAACTACTTCGGCGTGACCGAGTTCCTGGAGGCCCTGCGCCCCGCGCTCGCCCGGTCGGCCGCGCCGCGGGTGGGCATCACCTCGTCGTTCTCGTCGCTGCAGCCGACGTCGCCGGCGCTCGTGGACGCGCTGCTCGCGGGCGACGAGGCGACGGCGGTCGAGATCGGCGGCCAGGCGGCAGCGCAGGGCGAGCAGGCCGGCTTCGTGAACTACAGCGGGTCGAAGCGGGCGATCTCCCGCTGGGTGCGAAGGGTCGCGCCGACGCCCGAGTGGGCCGGTGCAGGCATCGCCGTGAACGCCGTGGGGCCCGGCATCGTCGAGAGCCCGATGACGGCAGAGCTCCTGCGCGACTCGCTCGAGATGCTCGACGCGCAGCTGCCGATGCCGCTGAACTACCACGCGAAGCCCGAGACGATCGCGGGCCTGCTCGCATGGCTGGTGAGCGAGGAGAACACGCACGTCACCGGCCAGACCGTCTACATCGACGGCGGCGCCGAGGCGCTGCTGCGCGGCGACGACATCTTCAGCGCGCTGCCCGACGTGGGCGGGCAGGCGCCGGGCGACGCCCCCGCCTAGCGGCGTCGGCGCACGGCCCGGTCAGCGGGGCGGCAGCCAGCCCGCTCAGCCCGCCGCGGCGAGGTACTCGAGCTGCGCCGCCATCGACGCGCGCGCGGCGAAGCGGATCTCGTCGTCGACATCCGCGTAGACCCGGTCGGTGACCGCGTCGACGTCGGCCGCCTCGGCGCTCATGCCGAGCTCGGCGAGCGCGTCGCGCACCTCGGCGAGGCGCTGCTCGCGGTGGGCGCGGTACTCGCGGGCCGCCTCGGCGATCGAGGGGCGCGGATCGCCGTGGCCGGGCAGCACCTCGAGGTCGCCGAGCGCCTCGAGCTTGTCGAGCGTCGCGAGGAACGCGCCGACCGAGCCGTCGGGGTGCATGATCACGGTGGAGCCGCGGCCGAGGATCGTGTCGCCCGTGAGGACCGCCTGACCGGGCACCACGATCGAGACGGAGTCGGCCGTGTGGCCGGGTGTCGCGAGGATCTGCAGCTCGACGTCGTCGACCGGGATCCACTCGCCGTCGACGAGCGGCTCGCCGCGCAGGCAGTGGTCGGTCTCGAGCGCGCGCAGCTCCGCGCCGGTCGAGCGCGCGAGCTCGGCCGCCCCCTCGCTGTGGTCGGCGTGCCCGTGCGTGACGAGGATCAGTCGCGGCCGCAGCGCCACGAGCGGTTCGAGGTGCTCGGGATCGGCCGGCCCAGGATCGACGACCACCTGGCCGCCGAGCACGTAGGTGTTCGTGCCGTCGAGGGTCATGAGGCCAGGGTTGGGCGCGAGGATCCGCTGGATGTCGACCATGCCGACGACCCTACGCGCGACGGGCGTCACGCGGGCTGGGCACGCTGCACCGCGGTCGCCCGCCCCGGCGTGCCGCGGCTCGATGTGGGCGGCCTCTGATGGCATGGGGCCATGGATCCCCTGATCGTCGCCGTCGCCCTCCTGGCCGTCGTGGCGGCCGGCGTGCTCGGCGCTGGGCTCGGCATGCGCGCCGGCGCCGCGCGCGCTGGCGGAGCGCTCGAGGCGACGCGCAGCCGGCTCGAGGCGCTCGAGCAGGAGCGCGACCGAGAGCGGGACATCGCCGAGCGACGGCACGCCGCGCACCTCGAGGAGGTGCGCGAGGAGGCCCAGCGCCGCATCGCCGACGAGCGCGAGCGCGGTCGCGAGGCGATCGCCGCGCTGCAGGCCGACGCCCAGCGCCGTGCCGACGAGTTCGCGCAGCTCTCCAGCGCCGCGCTCGAGCGCAACTCCGCCCTCTTCCTCGAGCGCGCCGAGGAGCGCCTGCGTCGCTCCACCACCGAGGGCGCCGCAGAGCTCGCGAAGCGCGAGGCCGCCGTCCAGCAGCTCGTCGAGCCGCTGTCGAGGTCCCTCGAGTCGGTGCGCGGCGAGGTGACCGCCGCCGAGAGGGCGCGCGCCGAGGCGAACGCCGCGCTCGCCGAGCAGCTGCAGGCGATGCGCTCCTCCTCCGAGCAGCTCACGCTCGAGACGCGCCAGCTCGTCAACGCCCTGCGGGCCCCGCAGGTGCGCGGCCGCTGGGGCGAGCTGCAGCTGCGCCGGGTGGTCGAGGCAGCCGGCATGCTCGAGCACGTCGACTTCACGGAGCAAGCCCATCACGTCACCGACGACGGCGCCCTGCGCCCCGACATGCTCGTGCACCTGGCCGGCGACAAGCAGATCGTCGTCGACGCGAAGGTCGCCTTCAGCGGCTACCTCGAGGCGATGGAGGCGCGCGACGACGCGACGCGGGACAAGCGGCTCGACGCCCATGCCAGGCACCTGCGCGACCACATCGACCAGCTCGGCTCGAAGGCCTACTGGGAGGCGGTGCCCGGCAGCCCGGAGTTCGTCGTCATGTTCGTGCCGGCCGAGCCCTTCCTGAACGCGGCGCTGGAGCGCGACCCCTCGCTCTTCGAGCGCGCCTTCGACCGCAACGTCGTGCTCGCCACCCCTGCCACGCTCGTCGCCCTGCTGCGCACCGTCGGCTACACGTGGCGGCAGGAGCAGCTCGCCGGCGAGGCCATGCAGGTGCTGGAGGTGGGTCGCGAGCTGCACAAGCGCCTCGGGACGATGGGCACGCACCTGACCACGCTCGGCACCCGCCTGAACAAGACGGTCGAGGCGTACAACGCGTTCAACGCATCCCTCGACCGCAACGTGGTCACGCAGGCCCGCCGCTTCTCGAGCCTGCAGGGGCTCGAGCCCTCGCTGGAGGGCAACGCGCCGCTCGAGGTGCTCGCGGTGCCCGCCCAGAAGGCCGACCTGCACGAGCGCAGCGCGGATCCCGCGGGAGCGTCGGACATCGAGGGGGCGTCGGACACCGAGGGAGCGAGCGAGGGCACGCGCGCCGACCGCGAGATCCGCGAGATGACGCGCGGGTTGAGCACAGGAGCGGCCGACTCGGCGATAGCGTGAGCGCGTGACCGCCATTCGCACCGCCGCGACGCTCGTGCTCATGCGCGACGGCGCCGGCGCCATCGAGGTGCTGCTGCTGCAGCGGCCCGACCGCGGCTCGTTCGCCGGTGGTTGGGTGTTCCCGGGCGGCAAGGTCGAGCCCGTCGACGCGGTCTCCGACGACCTCGAGCTGACCGCGCGCAACGCCGCCGTGCGCGAGACGGCTGAGGAGACCGGCCTGGTCGCCGCGCCCGAGTCGCTCGTGCCGCTCTCGCACTGGTCGCCGCCCGTGCAGCTGGACACGAAGTTCCTCACCTGGTTCTTCGTGGCCGAGGCGCCCGACGGCGAGATCGTGCCGCAGCCCTCCGAGGTCGTCGACCACGTCTGGATCCGGCCGGCCGATGCGCTGAAGCGACACGGCGCCGGCGAGCTGCGGCTCTTCCCCCCGACCTGGGTCACGCTCGACACCCTGATGGCCTACCCGACGGTCGACAGCGCGCTCGCGGCGCTGCGCAGGCACGACCTGCGCGTCTACGCGACCAAGCAGGACGCGGCGCGAGGGCTCGCCATCTGGGAGGGCGACGAGGCCTACGAGGGCGAGGCGCCGGAGACCGACGAGGGCCCCCGCCACCGGCTGCACGTGGGCTCGCTCCCCTGGAGGTTCGAGCACCGCTGACCCGGCCCGCGCCGGGCCGGCGGCCCCGTTCCGCGGGTCACGGCGTCGTCGGCACCCGCTCGCTCGCGGCGCCGCGCGTGCGCGGCGACTTCCAGATGCCGGTGACCCTCGCGACCACGATCAGCGCCGCGCACACCGCGGCGCATCCGAGGCCGACCCACAGGTTGCCCCAGCTCGCGACCGCGACCGGGAAGAGCGCCGTGATGAGGCCGCCGCCCACGAAGGGGCTCGCGAAGGGCGCCCTGAGGGCGAAGCCGCGGAACGCGTTGGTCTTGAAGTTCGGGTCGGCGGCGCGCAGCAGCACGAGCCCGACCGAGACGACTCCGGTCATCGCGCCGAAGTTCACGATGCTGTTCTCCACCCAGTCCTTCGCGAAGATGCGCGGGCCGATGAAGGCGAAGATCGCGACGCTCATCGCCGCGACCACCACGAGCGAGATCACGAGCGCCTGCCAGTTGTCGATGAGGACGGGGAGCGAGAGCGACGCGACGGCGGCGACGACCAGGAAGTCGAGCGCGATGCCCGCGATGGCGTTGAGCGTCGCCTTGTCGACGAGCTCGTAGGCCGGCGTGCGGCGGATCACGACGTGGACGATGAGGCCGCCGATCATCGCGAGCGGGAAGAGGGGCACGCCCGTGATCACGAGGTCGACGAGCAGCTTGAGGCCCGTGCCGATCAGCACGGCCGCCGCGATGAGCGCGAAGTGGAACGCGAGGTTGTCGAGCGATGCGCGGTTCAGGCGCCCCTGCGACTCGACGCGCGCCTCCGCCACCGGGAGGATGTCGGTGGAGGGCTCGCCGCCGTCGCCTCGGGCGTGCACGAGGTGCCCTCGGCGCACGGCGATGTTGATCATCACCATGCCGGCGACGATGCCGAAGATGAGGCCGGCGGTCGCCGAGCCGAGCCCGAGCGAGGAGCCCGCGGCCCACCCCAGCGCGCTGTAGGACTCCTCCATGCCCGCAGCCGTGCCGTGGCCGCCGGGCCACGAGACCTCGAAGATCGTCGAGAACAGCGGGTTGGTGCCGAACGCGGGCGTGAAGATCAGGAAGGTCAGCAGCGCGGGCACGGCGACGATGGCGAAGCTGCTGAAGTAGGAGTAGAAGACGTGCGGCGCGGCCTCCTTGATCGCCTCGCGCGCCTTCGGGAGGCGCTCGCCCAGCAGCATGGGGGCGAAGACGATGGTGATGAGGATGCCCGCGAGGCTCGACCAGGTCGTGTTGAGGGCGTCGGGGACGACCCCGAGCGCGTGCGGGCCGAGCAGCAGGCCGATGAGGCCGCCGATGAGCGCAGCGGGGATGAAGTAGCGGCGCAGCGGGCGGATGAGCGCGCGCAGCAGGACACCGGCGAGCAGCAGCACGCCGAGCAGGCTCACGGCGATCAGCAGCGAGCTCAGCATCCCTGCGTCGATCGCGACGAGGTCGGGCATCGAGGCCTCCTGGGTCAGGTCGGTCGGGTCGAGGACATGGGGGTCAGCGGAACCGCTCGGGGCTGAACGGCGCGAGCAGCGGCGAGGCGGTCTCGTGCAGCAGCTGCTCGGCGAGGTGGCGCGAGACCGCGGGGGCGATCGCCCAGCCGTGCCCCGACCATCCGGTGGCGACGGAGAGGTTCGCGCCGCAGCGGCCGATGACGGGGATCTGGTCGACGGAGGCGCTCTCGGCTCGAGACACGTCGGCGCTCACCACCTCGAGATCGGTCAGGTACGGGAAGACCGACTGCAGCACGGCGACGTTGCCGCGCACGCGCTCCTCGTCCACCGCCCCGCCCGTCGCCGTGGCGCGGCCGCGCCACCCGCCGCTCAGCATGAGCTCGTCGCCGAGCGACTTGACCGAGAGCGGGCGGCTCTCGTGCCCGGTCAGCATCGGGATGCGCGGCGCAGCCGAGGTGCGCAGGCGCAGCGCCTGCGGGTAGACGGTCCACAGCGGCAGGTCGTGCCCGGTGGCCTGCACCAGCAGGTCGCGGACGCCGACGTTGTTCGTCAGCAGCAGCTCGCGGCCGACCGCGATGCGCTCGCCGTCGGCGGTGATCACGGCACGCACCTGAGCGGAGGCGTCGAGCTCGAGGCGCTCGACCGCCGTCTGCTCGCGGATCTGGACGCCGAGGGCGCGGGCGGCGCTCGCGTAGGCCTGCGTCGTCGCAGCATGCGATGCGACGCCGTCGGTCGCGACGAAGGATGCCCCGCGCACCGCCTCGGAGATCCCCGGGTACTCGGACGCCACGCGCGCTCGGTCCCACACCTCGGTGGCGATGCCGAGCGCCGACTGCACGCGCGCATGGGCGTCAGCGGCCTCGATGCCCTTGAAGCCCGTGCTCGCTGCACCGTCGATGAGGTAGGTGCCGCCCGTCCGGACGAAGCCGGTCGGCGCACCGAGCTCGTCGTGCAGCGTCGGCCAGGTGGCGTTGGCCTCGGCCATCAGCGGCAGCTCGCGCAGGTCGCGGCGGTTGGCGCGCACGCCGCGCTGCCCGAAGCCGCCGGAGGCGCCACTCGCGATCGTCGCGGATTCCAGCACCAGCACCGTCTGCGCGCCGAGCTTCGCGAGGTGGTAGGCCGTGGCGATGCCGTGGACCCCTCCACCGACGATGACGAACTCGTGCTCCACCTGATCTCCAGACTGCTCTGCCTGCACCGCGACCGCGCCGCTGCCCGGGCTGCGTCGCGACTCCGCGCCTCGCCGAGCGATCAGCCTGCCTTCGGGTGCTGGCTATCGTAGGCTTTCTTTCACCCAGCGTCAAACATGAAGCTATTCTTTCAGCGAGAGGATGTTCCCATGTGGCCGAACCCCATCGCCGCCCTGACGCGGCGCGAGCAGTCCGTCGCGATGCTCGCGCTCGAGCGGCCGCTCCAGTTCGCGACCGCGAGCGGCAGCGAGATCGCGCAGCAGACCGGCACGAGCGAGGCGACGGTCGCCCGAGCGGCCCAGAAGCTCGGCTTCCAGAACATCAAGGAGATGAAGGCGTTCTGCGCCGAGCAGCTCCAAGACCCCGCGAACCTGCAGCACGTGCTGCACGGGCGGCTCGAAGCAGCCTCGGGCTCGACCGATGACGCGCCGGACCCGACGGCACCGGCTGCGATGGTCGCGGTGCTGCGCGCGGCGGCAGCGCTCACGCTCGGCGTCGCGTCCAGCCTCGACTGGGCGGTCGCCTCGCGCGCCGTCGAGGCGTGCAGCGAGGCGCCGAAGGTCACCGTCTACGGGCTCGGCACCGCCGCGTTCCTCGCCGGGTACGCCGATCTCGAGTTCGCCCGCATCGGCCTCGACTCGCGCGCGGTGACGGGCGGCGGCCACACGAACGCCGACGCCGCCTTCCGCATCGGCGCCGACCACGCCGTCCTCATCATCGCGCCGCGGGCGATGTTCCCCGACGTCGAGCGCTTCGCCTCGGCGGCGCTGCGCACGACGCCCAGGGTGTTCGTCGTCACGCAGGGCGCCGTCTCGGCAGAGCTGCGATCCGCTGGAGCCCAGGTGCTGCGGCTGCCGCCGACGCACGGGAGCGCGGCCACGGAGGCGACGAGCTGCATCGCGCTCCTCGACGCGCTCGTGGCCGAGATCGCCCGGCGCGACCCCGAGCGCGCCATGGAGGCGCGCGAGCGCGCGCAGCGCCATCGCAGCGAGTTCTCCCGATGAGCGCGGCCACGCGAGACGACCCGATGCGCGTCGCCGTCCTCGGAGCGGGGTTCGTCGGGGTCGCGCTCGCGCAGGCGCTGGTGCGCCGCGGGTGCAGCGTGACGCTCATCGACCCCGCGCAGGAGATCGCCGGCGCGTCCGCGACGACGTTCGCGTGGCTCAACAGCCACCGCAAGCGACCCGATGCGTATCAGGCGCTCAACCGACGAGGGCTCGACGCCTGGCGCGAGCGCTTCGGCCCGGAGCACGCGGCGCACGTGCGGTGGAGCGGGCACGCGGTCGTCGTGTCGCATCCCGAGCACGTCAGCGCGCTGCGCGAGCGCGTCGCGCACCTGCGCTCCCTCGACTACCCCGCGGCGCTCGTGCCGCTCGCGGACGCGGCCGCGGAGGTGCCCGGCGCGGCCGTCCCCGGTGCGATCGCAGCCGAGTTCCCCCTCGAGGGCCACTGCGCGCCGGCGCCGATCCGCGCAGCCATCCTGGCGAGCCTCGAGGCCTCCGGGCGGTGCACGCGCATCGAGGATCGTGCCGTCGCCGTCGAGGGCGAGGAGGTGGCCCTGGCATCAGGGCGCCGCATCCGCGCGGACCGCGTCGTGATCGCCGCGGGCAACGGCAGCGCGGCGCTCGCCGCATCGGCAGGCTTCGCGCTGCCGATGGTGCCGCAGGCGGCCGGCGGGGCCGCGTGGGGCTACCTCGCGCGCATCGCGGTGGCCGCGCACGGCATCGATCGCGTGCTCTCGACCGACGAGGCGAACATCCGGCCGGACGGGCCCGACGCGCTGATCGCGCAGTGCCTGGACCTCGATCGCACGGCGGGCCCCGACGTGCAGCCGTCGCCCGCGCTCGCCGCGACCTTCGCGCGCCGGATGCGGCAGCTCCTGCAGCGCGAGGACGTCGCGGTCGACCAGGTGCGCGTCGGGCACCGCGTGGTGCCGGTCGACGGGCAGACCGTCGCCGGCCCGCTGGACGGCACCGCCCGCGGGAGGGTGTGGGCCGTCGTGACGCACAGCGGCATCACCCTGGCACCGCTGCTCGCCGAGACCATCGCGGCCGAGCTGGTCGAGGGGAGCGCGAGCCCGCTGCTGGACGGCTTCCGCCCCGCGCGCTTCGCCGACGGCGCAGCGCCGACGGCGGTCGCGACCGCCGCGCGGCGACCCGGTGAGCAGTAGCCCGCGGCGTCAGCGAGCGCGCTCGCTCGCGCCCTCGAGATCCCGCGGCAGGCGATGCTTCGCGATGCGCTGGCTGGGCGTCAGCGGCATCGACTCCACCACGCGCGCATAGCGAGGCACCTGGAACCTGGCGAGCCGCTCGCCGCCCCACGCGAGCACCGCTGCGGGATCGACGCGGCGCCCCTCGGCGGCCGTGCACAGCAGCAGCATCTCCTGCTCGCCGACCTGCGCCTCGACGCCGACCACCGCGCACCGGTCGATGTCGGGGTGCAGCCCGAACACGCTCTCGATCTGCCACGCCGAGATGTTCTCGCCGCGCACGCGGATGCTGTCGCTGTTCCTGCCGGTGAAGTGCAACCGACCCGCATCGTCGAGGAAGCCGAGGTCGCCGGTGCGGAACCACTCGCCGTCCCGGGCGCCGGAGCTCGCAGCAGCGTTGCCGAGGTAGCCCTCGGTCAGCAGCCCGGGGATCCTGCCGCGCACGCGCACCTCGCCGATCGCACGGCCATCGGCGTTCGCCGGCGCGGCGCCGACGCTCGCCGAGGGGTCCTGCGATCCGTCGATGGCGATCTCCACCCACGGCAGCGCCTCACCGACGCCGCCGTCGACCTCATCCCTGTTGACGGTCACGATGCTCGAGGTCTCCGTCATCCCGTAGCACTCGTGGAGCGCGAAGCCGAAGCGCTCGCGACAGGCCGCACGGATCTCGCGCGTCGCACCCGCACCCCACGCGACCCGCACGCGGTTCTCCCGCTCGAGCGCGGTCGCCGGCAGCTGCAGCAGGATCTGCAGCACCCCGCCGAGGTAGTGGATGTGGGTCGCCTCGAGGTCGACGACGTCCTGCCAGAAGCGGCTCGCGCTGAACCTCGGCGCGAGCGCCAGCTCCAGGCGCTCGAACAGGGGCAGGAAGACGACCTGCGCGCCCCCGATGTGGAACAGCGGCTCCCAGACGTAGAAGACGTCGCCCGCGCGCGCCGCGGTGACCTCGAGCGCACCGAGCGCGGCCGCGCGGAGCATGGTCTCGCTGACGAGCGCGCCCTTGGGCGGGCCGGTGGTGCCGGAGGTGTACATGAGCAGGCTCGCCCCGCCGCGCTCGGCCACGGGGCTGGATGGCAGCAGGGTGGCGACCCCCGAGGCGAGGAGCGGCCCTGCCTCCTCCGCCCCCGGGAGCGCGCGCGGCACGCCGGGGTCGATCCCGAGCTCCGCCGCGAGCGGCGCCTGCCGCTGCACGATGACGTCGGTGGCGCCGGAGTCGCGGAGCTGGTGGCGCAGCGGCTCGCCCTGCAGCTGCGGGTTGAGGGGGATCCACAGCGCACCGATGCGCAGCAGCGAGAAGATGAGCACGACGTGGTCGATGCCGACGGGCAGCGCGATCGCGACCCGAGACGATGCACCGAGCCCGAGGCCGCGCAGGTGCGCGACCGCCTCGTCGACGCGGCGATCGAGCTCGCCGATGGAAACGCTGCCGATGCGGTCGCGGGAGTAGCGCCGATCGGGGTCCGTCGCCGCCACTTCGCGCAGCGCGTCGGCGAGCCGAGGCCCGTCGATGAAGCGCGCGGCCTCCGCCAAGGTCGTGCTCGAGGTCGTCACCGGCGCTCGGCGCCCTTGCTCGCGACGAAGTCGCCCGCCGTGCGCTGCGGCTCGCCGTCGCCGTACGCCTGCGTGTCCGCAGCGAGCGCAGCGGCGAAGGCGTCCTCGAGCCCGGGCATGAGCGTCTCGCGGATCCGTCGCTTCGTGAGCGCGAACGCCTGCGTGGGGAGCGCGGCGAGCTCGGTCGCCAGCTCGATGCTGCGCGAGAGCACCTCGCCCTGCGGCCGGAGCTCGGCGATGAGGCCGAGGTCGAGCGCCTCCTGCGCGTCGAGCAGCCGGCCGGTGAGCATCATCTCCGCCGTCTTGCTGTGCCCGAGCGACTGCCAGGTGAGGTACATCCCCGTGATGCTCGGGATCCCGGAGCGCACCTCGGGCTGACCGATGCGGACGCCCGCGTGCCCGATCCGCAGGTCGCACAGCAGCGCGAGCTGGTAGCCGGATCCCGCGGTGACCCCGTTGAGCGCGGCGATCACGGGCTTCGAGGTGGAGAGCACCGCGTCGTAGACGGTGCGGAACGTGTCGAGCCACTCCTCGACGTCCGCCTCGGTGAAGCGCGCGACCTCCTTGAGGTCCTGGCCGGCGCAGAACGCGCGGTCGCCCGCTCCGGTGATGACGACGCCGTCGACCGCGGGGTCCGCGTCGAGCGACGCGAGCTGCACCGCCATGTCGCGCTGCATCTCCTGGGTCCAGGCGTTCATCGCCGAGGGGTTGGTGAGCGTGATGATGCCGATCCGGTCCTGGATCGTGATCTCGAGCGTGGCCATGGCTTACTCCTTCGTCGATTCGTGGTTCGCGGGGGCGCTCGCGGCGGATGCGGCGGCGACGTCGGTCTGCAGCGCGTCGAACTGCGCGGTGATGACCTTGGGCTGCTTGGGCCCGAGCCAGCTGCCCAGCCACAGCGCGAGCATGCCTGCGATGAAGCCCGGGATCAGCTCGTACAGCCCGATCGTGTCGACCATGCGGTAGACGATGACCGTCGATCCGCCCGCCACGATGCTGAGCAGCACGCCGAACCAGGTCGCCTTCCGCGAGTAGAGCGAGGCGAGCAGCGCCGGGCCGAAGCTCGCGCCAAATCCCGCCCAGGCGTAGGCCACGAGGTCGAGGATCGTGCCGCCCTGGAGCGCGACGACCACGCCGACGACGGTGCAGGCGAGCACGGCGATGCGGCTCAGCCAGACGACGGTCTTCGCGGGGGCGTCCCGGTTCACGAACGCGCGGTAGAAGTCCTCGGTCAGCGTCGCCGAGGCGACCACCAGCTGCGAGTCGGCGGTGCTCATGACCGCCGAGAGGACTCCGGCGAGGAAGATCCCCGCCACCCAGCTCGGGAACAGCTCGGAGACGAGCGTCATGTAGGCGTCCTGCGGGTCGGCGAGGTCGGGGCCGAGGATCGCGATCGCCGCGAGGCCGATGACGCCGGCCGAGCCGAGCAGCGTCACCGAGAGGAAGAGGCCGAGGCGCGCGCCGCCGCGCGCGGACTTCGCCTGCTTCATGCCCATGAAGCGCGCCAGGATGTGCGGGGAGCCGAAGTAGCCGACCGCCCACGCGAGCCCGGAGACGATGGCGACGAACGGGACGGCGCTGGTGGTCACCCAGGAGCCCTCCACCTGCTCCACTCCTGCCAGCGGCGACCACAGGTCGGGGTTCTGCGCGCCCACGGCGTCGATGAAGCCGCCGACGCCGCCGACGGTGACGACCGCGACCACGGAGAGCACCAGCAGGCTGCCGAACATCAGGCAGCCCTGGATGACGTCGGTGTAGCTGCTGGCCAGGTACCCGCCGAGCGAGGAGTAGATCATCACCACGAGCGCGCCGATGATGGTGCCCGTCACGACGGAGCCGCCGAAGATCTGCTGGAAGATCACGCCGGTGGCGATGAAGGCCGAGCCGAGGTAGATGACGTAGAAGATGATGATGAAGACGGCCGAGACCGAGCGCAGCGCGTTGCTGCGGAAGCGGTTGGCGAAGAATCCGGGCAGCGTCACCGACTCGCCCGCGGCGGTGCGGCGCCAGTCCCCGACTCGGCTCGAGTACTCCCGCAGACGGCCCGCGAGCACCCGCCAGCTGAGGTAGAAGCCGAGGGTGAGGCCGAGGATCAGCCAGATGTTGCTCATGCCGCTGATGTAGAAGGCGCCCGGCAGCCCGAAGAACACCCACTGGCTCGAGTCGGTCGCCTTGGCGCTCACGGTCGTCACGAACGTCCCGAGGCGGCGCCCGCCGATGGCGAAGTCGCCGATGTCGTTGTTCTTGCGATACGCCCAGATGCCGATCGCCAGCACGGCGATGAGGTAGACGACGAAGACGACCATCGTCGATGGGTCAGCGGTGTTCGACATGGTGCAACTCCGTCGTCGTAGTCGGATCTCCGGCGTCGGCGGGCTCACGAGCACGTCGCCGATGCCTAGCAACTCTAGGAAGCCGTCGCCCCCGCAGCGCTCCCCCAGGGCCAGAGTTGCCGTCGCTCGCCATCAGCCGCGCTTACGCTCGCGCAGCGCCAGCGCCGCACGGGCGTAGGCTCCCGGCGTGGCCGTCGACATCAGAACGCTCCGCACCATGCGGTGCATCATGCGCGCCGGATCCTTCGCCGCGGCGGCTCGCGAGCTGGGCTACACGGCCTCCGCCGTCTCGCAGCAGATGGCCGGCCTCGAGCAGGCGCTCGGGATCCAGCTGTTCGAGCGGGAGGCGAGCCGGGTCGTGCCGACGGAAGCAGCGCACTACCTCGCGCAGCGCTCCGACGAGGTCTTCGAGCTGCTCGACCAGGTGGAGATCGACATCGCGCGGCTCGGTGCGGGGCAGGCGGGGCGCCTGCGCGTCGGTGCGTTCAACTCCGCCGGCGGGCCGCTGCTGGGCACGGCGATCGCGCGGTTCCTCGTGCGTCGTCGCGAGGTGGAGATCACGCTCGACGAGGGCGAGCCGCACGCGCTCTTCCCGCTCGTGGCCAACGGCAGCCTCGACCTGGCCCTGGGCTTCGAGTACGACCTCGTGCCCTCGGCCTTCCCCGCCAACCTGCGCCTGACGGAGGTGATGACGGAGGGGCTGTGCATCGTCGCGCCCAGGAAGCATCGATTCGCGCGCAAGCCCCGGGTCGGGCTGCACGAGCTGGCGAGCGAGACCTGGGTGGCGCACGGCGAGGAGACGCCGTCGCACCAGTGCCTGATGGCGCTCTGCCGACAGCACGGCTTCACACCGCGCATCGCCTTCCGGAGCAACAACCCGGGCACGGTGCAGGGCATCGTCAAGGCCGGGCTGGCGATCGCGCTCATGCCGGAGATCACGCTGCGCGACGCGACGGATGCCACGGTGGTGCTCGCGATGGCCGAGCGCCTGCCGCAGCGGAAGATCATGTCCGCCGTCCGCGCGAGCGACCCGAACCCGCTGGTCGACGCCTTCGTGACCGCCCTGCGTCAGGTCGCCGCCGACTGAGCGGTCGCGTCGATCGGCCGCGGCGCGGTCGGCCGGCGTCTCCGAGCCGCCGTCTGGCCGACCGCCACGCCGGCGAGCACGACCGCGATGCCCAGCCACTGCCATCCGGTCAGCGCCTCGCTGCCGAGCGCGACACCGAGCAGCACGCCGGTGACGGGGTTGAGCAGCCCGAGCAGGCCGACCTGACCGGCCGTCAGGCGGCGCAGCGCGCTGAACCAGCACACGAAGGCCACCGCGGTCGCGACCACCGAGATGTAGGCGTAGCCCAGCACCGCGGTCGCCGGCAGCCCGGTCGGCACGCCCTCGAGCAGCAGCGCGAAGGGCAGCAGGACGAGCCCACCGGCGGTGAGCTGCCAGGAGGAGGAGGCGACCGCGTCCACCTCGCCGCTCCAGCGCTTGCCCAGCACCGAGCCGAACGCGTACATCGCCATGCCGGTCACGGACGCGGCCACGCCCCAGCCGTCGATCGCGCCGACGGAGGCGGCCATGAGCAGCACGACGCCCAGCAGCCCCATCGCCGCGCCGAGCAGTCGCCTCGCGGTGGGCCGCTCGGCGACGAGGCCCCAGGCGATCAGCATCATCGCGATGGGCGACAGGCTCATGAGCATCGCCGCGATCGAGGTCGGCAGCAGCTTGGCAGCGACGTAGACGAGCACGAAGAACGCGCTGCAGTTCAGCAGCCCGAGCACGACCGACCTCCACCACCACGCGCCGCGCGGCAGCCGCCGGCGCAGCACGAGCAGCAGCAGCCCGGCCGGCAGCGACCGCAGCATCGCGGCGGTCAGCGGCTCCTCGGCGGGCAGCCAGTGGAGGGTCACGAAGTAGACGGAACCCCAGGAGAGCGGGGCGAGCGCGCCGATGAGGATCCACCGCAGCGCGTCGGTGCCGCCAGCCGCCGGCGATCTCGTTTCCATGGAAACCACTCTAGTTTCCATCGCAACTACACTGCAACCATGCAGCGCGACGCCGTGACGACCATGATCGACGAGTGGGCGCGCGAGCGCCCCGACCTCGACGCCTCCCCCGTCGCCATCATCGGGCGCCTCAGCCGCATCGCTCAGCACGTGACCGGCGAGCTCGTCGCGCTGTACCGGCGCTTCGGGCTCAGCGAGGGCGAGTTCGACATCATCGCGACGCTGCGCCGCACCGGCGCGCCGCACGCGCTCGCCCCCTCGGCGCTCGCCGGCGCCACCATGGTCACGAAGGGCGCGGTCTCGAAGCGGCTCGACTCCCTCGAGGCGAAGGGGCTGGTGGAGCGTGCCGCCGATGCGCTCGACGGCCGCGGTCGCGTCGTCCGGCTGACGGATGCGGGCCTGCAGCTCATCGACGAGGCCATGCCCGCGCACCTCGAGAACGAGCGCCGGATCCTGGCGCCGCTCTCGGAGCGCGATCGGCGCGAGCTCGAGCGCATCCTGCGGGCCTGGGCGCTGCACGTCGAAGGCGCTGCTGCCGCGGCTGCCGCGCCCTCGGCCGTCAGCCGCGAGCGCGACGGCGAGGATCGTTAGACAGAGCAACTATGAGCCGCGTTGCTAGCATGGCGCCGTGCCGCTGACCGCCGACGACGCCCGAGGAGCCCCGGGCGATGACGACGGCCGAGCCATGCTCGATCCGCGCCGGCTGAGCGCATCCGCACCGATCGTGCGCGAGCGCGGGATGAGCGATGCCGAGGTGGAGGAGATCGTGGAGCTCTTCCACGCCCTGCGCCGCTGGCATCGCACCTCCCAGGCGCACAGCGAGGCCGGCCGGCGCTTCATGCACCTGGGGGAGAACGACATGCGCGCCGTGCGGTACGTCATGGCGGTCGGCCGCGAGGGCACCATCGTCACCTCCACCATGATCGCCGCGCACCTGGGCATCTCCGGCCCCTCCGTCACGAAGATGCTGGATCGGCTCGCCGCCGCCGGCCACATCGAGCGACTGCCGCACCCCACCGATCGACGCGCGCTCTCGATCGTCGTGACCGACGAGACGCGCAGCTCGGCGACCAGCTCGGTCGGCGCCGACCACAGCCGGCGCTTCGAGGTGGCGGCGTCGCTCAGCTCGGCGGAGCGCCGCGCAGCCACCCGCTTCCTCAGCGCCCTGGCCGACCTGCCGGTCATCGAGCACGAGCGCTGAGCCGGCGCCCTCAGCATCAGCCCGCGGGATCCTCCGCAGGGGGCTGCGCGGCGTGGCGACCGGCGTCCGGCGCGGCCGCCGCCTCCTCGGCAGCTGCGACGATGCGGCTCGCCATCACCTCGAAGATCACCTGGTGCGCGGGCACGAGCGACCACCAGTAGAGGCGGCCGGAGAGCCCGCTGGGCAGGAAGATCGCGCGCTGCCGGTAGCGGCTGCCTCCCTCGTGGGGCTCGACGCTGAACTCGATCCAGGCGCGACCCGGCACCTTCATCTCGGCGCGCAGCCGCAGCAGCCTGCCGCGATCCAGCCGCTCGACCCGCCAGAAGTCGACGACGTCGCCCTCCCGCAGTCGATCGGGGTCGCGGCGACCGCGGCGCAGCCCCACGCCGCCCACGAGTCGATCGGCGAGCCCGCGGATGCTCCACAGCAGCGGCACGGAGTACCAGCCGCGGTCGCCGCCGACCGCCTCGATCACTCGCCAGACCGCCTCGGGCGGCGCGTGCGTCGTGCGCTCGCGCGCGTCGTCGAGCACCGTGGAGCCCGACCAGCTCGGGTCGCTCGGCAGCGGATCGGAGGGTGCCCCGACCGAGGAGGCCGAGCGCCAGCTCGACTCGATGTCGCCCGATCGCTCGCGCGCGATCGCCAGCCGCACCGCCTGCCGATAGCCGGTCAGGCCACCCTCCGGCGGCGGGATGAGCGCGTCGATGCGCCGCTCGCCGACCACGCAGTCGTGGAGCAGCGATCCGATGAGCGGCATCGCGATCGCGCGCGGCACCGGCGTCACGAGGTTGACCCACTGCGACGCGAGCCACGGCGTGAGCACCGGCAGCGGCGCGATCGGCCGCTGCGGCAGCCCGGCCTCCACCGCGTAGCCGTTCATCACCTGGCCGTAGCGCAGCACGTCCGGGCCGCCGATGTCGAAGGCGCCGTGCACCTCGCCCTCCAGCGACGCGGCGGCCACGAGGTAGTGCAGCACGTCGCGCACGGCGATCGGCTGCACGAAGTTGCGCACCCAGCGCGGGGCCGGCATGTAGGGGAGCACCTCCGTGAGGTGGCGGATCATCTCGAACGACGCGGAGCCCGAGCCGATCACGATGCCCGCCTGCAGCACGATGGTGGGCACGCCCGAGTCGAGCAGCGCATCCCCCACCGCCACTCGCGAGGCGAGGTGCTTCGAGAGGTGCTCGCCCTGCGGGTGCAGGCCGGAGAGGTAGACGATGCGCTGCACGCCCGCCGACTTCGCGGCGGCGGCGACGTTGCGCGCCTGCTCGAGCTCTGCCGCCGCGAAGTCGCCGCCGGCGCTCATGGCGTGCACGAGGTGGAAGACCACGTCGATGCCCTCCATGGCGCGACGCGTGTCGCCCGGCACCTCGAGGTCGCCGCGCACCACCTCCACGGCATCCGCCCACGACGCGTCGCGCAGCCGGCCAGGGTCGCGGGCCAGCACGCGCACGGCGTGCCCGGCCTCGACCAGGCGCGGCGCCAGCCGGCCGCCGACGTAGCCGGTGGCGCCCGTGACGAGCACGCGCCTGCCCTGCGGCTCGCCCGCCTCCACCGCGCCGCTCGTGTCGCTGTCGCTGTCGCTGTCGCTCATGCTGTGCCCTTCGTGTCGGTCTCGCCCATCACGGGCCCCTCGCTCATCGGACGCCGAGCGCCCAGGCGATGCAGAGCATCGTCACCAGGAAGCCGCAGCCGTAGTTGACCCACAGGAAGCGGCGCCACCCGCGGTTCGCCTCGGCGCTGTCGGCATCGCCCACCGAGCGGAACGGCAGCGCGAGCCACAGGTAGGGCACGGCGACGAGCGCTCCCAGGGAGGCCGGCCACGGCGCGAGCAGCATCAGCAGCCCGGCCGCCAGCCAGAGCCCGATCGCCAGCCGCACGGTCGCCGTCGCGCCGAGCGCCGTCGCGATCGACGCGATGCCGCCCTCGCGGTCGGGCACCACATCCTGCACCGCGCCGAACGCGTGGCTGGCCATGCCCCAGCAGAAGAAGGCGACGAGGATCGCGACGAGCTGCGGGCTCCACTCGGCGCCCGCGAGCACGAGCCCGTAGACCGCGGGGCTCACGAAGTGGGTGCTCGAGGTGATCGAGTCGAGCACCGGCACCTCCTTGAAGCGCAGGCCGGCCGCGGAGTACGCGACGACCGCGAAGAGGCTCACTGCCAGCACCGCCCACGAGAGGGGGTCGCCGAGCACCACGAGCGCGACGACGAAGGGCAGGCACAGCAGGGCCGACCACCACAGCGTCGCCGCGTGGGTCGAGGGCGGCAGCAGCGCGCCCTCGATGCCGCCCTTGCGCGGGTTCTTGGCATCGGATGCGTAGTCGAAGACGTCGTTGATGCCGTACATGGCGAGGTTGTACGGCACGAGGAAGAAGAGGGTGCCGATGATGAGGCGGGCGTCGATCGCGCCCGTCGTCAGCAGCATCGCGGCAGCGAAGGGGAAGGCCGTGTTGATCCAGCTCACCGGGCGGGAGGCGAGCAGCAGGCGGCTGGCGAGGCTGCGCTGCTCGGTGACCTCACGCATCCGTCTGCCCCCGCCCGCTCGCCGCGGAGCCCAGTCTGCCAGCCGGGCGGCGCGCCGGCCACAGCCGCCAGGTGGCAGCGGCGACGAGCACGGCGATGAGCGCGTAGCCCAGATCCTCGACGGGGGCGAGGCCGATGCGCACACCCAGCAGCAGCGCCTCGTCGAAGCGGAAGAGGTCGGCGGCGATCATGAGCGAGTCGAACACGACCGTCAGCAGCAGCACCGCCGCCGCCGCGATGGCGACCGCGGCCCAGCCGCGGCGATCGCGCCGCAGCGCCCAGGCGGCGAGGCCGACCGCGATCACGAGGGCCGGCGCGAGCAGCAGGGCGTACATCACGGGCGCTGCCCTCCCCCGCTGCCGGCCTGCGCGCCCCGACGAGCGCGGGCGGCGAGCACCCGCTCTGCGGCGCAGATCGCGACGATCGACACGTAGGCGAGGAAGGTGACGAAGGCGAGCTCCTCGATCGGCAGGTGCGGGAGCACCTCGAACCCCGTCATCCAGGGCGATTCGCCGAGCCGGAAGTTGCCGGTCGCGATGCCGCCCAGGTCGATGAGCAGCATCGCGAGCGCCGTGACGACGACCGTCGCGATCGCGCGCGGCGCGTCGCGGAAGAGGGCGAGCCGCCAGCGCGCGTCGATCGCGCCGACGCCGAGCGCGGCGAGCAGCAGCGCGCCGAGGTAGGCGAGGGTCATCGAGTGGTCGCCGAGGGCTGCAGCGGGCCCGTGCTGCGGTCGCCGCGCACGTGCTTGACGACCAGCTCGGCCGAGATGAGGCACATCGGCACGCCGATGCCGGGCACCGTCGTCGCGCCGGCGAGCAGCAGGTCGCGGACCCTCCCGTGCTTCGTCGAGCCGCGCAGGAACGCGCTCTGCCGCAGGGTGTGGGCCGGGCCGAGCGCGGTGCCGCGCCACGACGCGAAGTCGGCGGCGAAGTCGGCGGGGCCGATCGTGCGCCGCGCGACGACGCGGGAGCCGAGGCCGTCGATGCCCGCCCAGTCACCGATCTGCGCGATGGCGCGGTCGGCGATCGCCTCGACGGCCGCGTCGCCGGCGCCGTCGATGCCGCCGTGCCCGAGGCGCGTGTCGGCGGGCACCGGCACGAGCACGAACAGCGCCTCCTGGCCCGCTGGGGCGACCGAGGAGTCGGTGGCGGAGGTGCGGCTCACGTAGAGCGACGCGGGATCGGTCACGCCGTCGGCCGGGTCTGCGGCCTGCGCGCCGAAGATGCGGCCGAAGCCCTCCTCCCAGTCGCGCGTGAACAGCAGCGTGTGGTGCGCGAGCTCCGCCAGCTCGCCCTCGACCCCGAGCATGACGAGCACGGCGGACGGTCCCGCGACGCTCCGCGCCCAGCGCTTGCGCGCGCGCTCGGCGACGCCCGGCACGTGCGCGAGCAGTTGGGTGTCGGTGGCGTGCCCGTCGGCGGCCGAGACCACGATGTCGGCGTCGATGCGCTCGCCGCCGGCCAGCTCGACGCCGCGAGCCGCGCCGTCGACGACGAGGATCCTGTCGACCGCGGTGCCCGTGCGCACCTCCACGCCGGCCCGGATCGCCAGCTGCGCCAGCGCATCCACCACCCGCGTGAAGCCGCCCTGGGGGTACCAGACGCCCTCGACGAGGTCGAAGTGGCTCATCAGGTGGTACATGGAGGGGGCGGAGCGCGGCTCGGTGCCGAGGAAGACCGCGGGGTAGCCGAGCGCCTGCCGCAGGCGCCGATCGGTGAACGAGCGGTCGACCTTGCGCTCGAGCGACTCGACGAGCAGGCGGCCGAGGCGCGGCAGCCGAGCGCCGAGCCCGAGCCCCGCGAAGGCCTTCGGCGAGTCGAAGCGGTTCGACAGCAGGGAGGCCGTGGCGAGCGCTGCCGTCTCGCTCGCCGAGTCGAGGTAGCGGCGGAGCGCCTCGCCCGCGCCCGGCTCGATCGCCTCGAAGCGCGCGACGGTCGTCTCGAGGTCGCCGGAGATCTCGAGCGCCTCGGCCTCGCCCTCGTACAGCACGCGGTAGGCCGGGTCGAGGCGCACGACGTCGACCTCGTCCTCGAGGCGCGAGCCCAGCAGCCGGAACGCGTGCTCGTACGGCTCCCGCATGAGCATCCACGAGGGGCCGGTGTCGAAGGTGAACCCGCCCGAGCGCCACACGCCCGCGCGACCGCCGAGCGCCTCGCGCTGCTCGACGAGCGTCACCTCGTGCCCGTCGCGCGCGAGCAGGCCCGCGCTCGCGATGCCGGCGACACCGCCGCCGATGACGACGATGCGGCTCATCGGGCGGGCTCCGCGTCGGCCGAGCGCTGCTCGATGCGCCGTGGGCGGGTCGGCCGCGCGCGGCTGAGCCCGGCGCCGAGCGCAGCGCGCGCGACGATCGCTGCCTTCTGCGCGGGCGGCACGCTGATGCGGCGGGTCGGCAGCACCGCCGCCGGGGTGGCGCGGATGCGCCGAGCCAGCGCCGCGAAGATGTCGTGCGCCGCGATGACGGCGGGTCGGGCGCCGCCCGGCAGCAGCGCCACGGTGCTGCGGGCGATGCGCAGCTCGCCCTCGAGGCGGTCGAGCACCTGGCCGACGGCCTCGTCGGTCGGCGCCGAGGGGTCGACGCCCGGCAGGTAGGCGCGGCCGAGGCCGGCGGAGTCGGCGCCGAGGTCGCGCAGGAAGTTGACGATCTGGAAGGCGCTGCCGAGCGCACGGGCCCCGCGCGCCACGCGTCGCGCCTCCGCGTCCGGCAGCCGCGCGCCACCCAGGAAGCAGCGCACGCACATGATGCCGACCACCTCGGCCGAGCCGTAGACGTAGGCGCGCAGCTCGCGCTCGTCGGCGAAGGCGACGGGATCGAGGTCGCGGCGCATGGCGGCGAAGAACGGCGCCGTCTGCCCGGTGGTGATGCCGACCCGGCGCGCGGTCTCGGCGAAGGCGTGCACGACGAGGTCGGCGCTGAAGCCGCTCTCCAGCGCGCGCTCCACCTCGTGCTCGAGCTCGTCGAGCACGCGGCGGCAGCCCTCGGCGTCGAGCCCCGACTCTGCGCCCGGGCCGTCGACGATCTCGTCGGCCACGCGCACGAGCGCGTAGACCGTCTCGATGTCGCCGCGCATCTGCGGCGGCAGCAAGCGGCTCGCGAGCCCGAAGGACGAGGAGTAGGCGCTGATGACGGCACCGCTCGCCCTGCGCGCGGTCGCGGTGTAGAGCTCGAGCCCCGTCACCGGGCGCGCTCCGCGCAGCGGGAGAGGATGTCGAGCAGGTCGTCGCGCAGGCGCTGCTCGACGGGTGCGACGGCGATCAGCTCGCGCACCTCCGCGCAGCCGTCGGCGATGCGCTGCTCGACGGCGGCGAGGGCGCCGCTGCCGCGCATCACGGCGCGCACGCGGGCGGCGGCGCCGGGGTCGGCGGTCGGGTCGCCGTAGTGCTGGGCGACGGATGCCCACGCGGCGTCGCGCCGCGCCAGGGCCGAGAGGAGCGTGGGTGCGCCCGCGCGGATGTCGCTCAGCGCGCTCTTGCCCGTGACCGCCTCGTCGCCGAAGACCCCGAGCAGGTCGTCGCGCAGCTGGTAGACGACGCCGAGCCGCAAGCCGATCTCGCCCAGCGCCTCGACGGCTGCGTCGTCGCGGCCGCCCAGCAGCGCGCCCACCTCGAGCGGCGCGCGGAACGAGTAGTCGGCGGTCTTGTCCTCGAGGATGCGCGTGATCACGTCCTCCTCCGGGGCGCTGCCTGCGAGCAGCACATCGTCGTGCTCGCCCTCGGCGGCATGCACCATCGACCGCTCGACCACGTCGAGCACTCGGATGCGCGTCGCGGCGGCCACGTCGATGCAGCCGAGCGCGGCGAGGGCGCGCACGAGCAGCGCGTCGCCCGCGACGATCGCGGTGGTGAGCCCGAGGCGGGTCGCCGAGGCTGCGTCGAGGCCCGCGGCGGTGGCCGTGCTGCTGGCCGCGTGCGCGACGGTGGGCTCGCCGCGGCGCTCGGCATCGGCGTCGATCACGTCGTCGTGGACGAGCAGCGCGGCGTGCAGCAGCTCGATCGCGGCTGCCGCCGTGATGACCGCGTCGCGGTCGACGGCGTCACCGGCGGCGATCAGCACCAGGCGCGGGCGCAGCAGCTTGCCGCCGCCGACCGCGCCGGCCGCCGCGGCCTGCACCGGGTGCGGCCGAGTGGGCGCCGCGAGCGCCGCGATCGTGCGCTCGACGTCGGCGAGCATCGTGCCTGCGCCGACGACGGTCATGCGGCACCGGCGAAGAGCGGCAGCTGGTCGGCCTGGAGCACGAGCCACGGGCTGAACGCCCACGGCGTGGCGCGGATCCCGGCGATCAGGCGCTCGGGCTCGACCCACTGCCACTCGACGGTCTCGTCCGGGTCGGGGTGCAGCTCGCCGTCGACGCGGGCGATGTAGACGGGGCAGCGCTCGTGCTCGACGATGCCGCTGGCGTCGACGGCGCGGTACTGGAAGTCTGGCAGCGCCAGCTCCGGCTCCGTGATCTCGACGCCCAGCTCCTGCCGCACCCGGCGCCGCACCGCGTGCTCGATCGCCTCGCCGGGCGCGGGGTGGCCGCAGCAGGCGTTCGTCCAGACGCCCGGCCACGCGCGCTTGCCGAGCGCGCGACGCGTGACGAGCATCCGCCCCGCCTCGTCCAGCAGGTGGCAGGAGAAGGCCAGGTGGAGCGGCGTCGCGGCGGTGTGGACCTCGGCCTTGGGCGCTGTGCCCACCGGTGTGCCGCTCGCATCGAGCAGCACCACGAGCTCCACGTCCGTCACCGGCTCGGGCGCTCCCAGCGTCGTCGTCATGACCCCAGCGTACCAATACTTAGACTGTGCAACTATCAGTTTAGGAATAGAATGGCGGCATGACGACACCGCTGGGAACCCCCGATGAGCGCGCCGTCGTGGATCCCCGCAACCATCCCATGGCGGCGGATGCGATCCGAGAGCTGGGTCTCGCGGATGCGGACATCGACGAGGTCATCGACATGTTCGAGGCGCTGCGCGCGTGGCGCACGGCTGCCGACGAGGAGCAGGAGCAGAGCCGCCGCCTCATGGGCCTCGGGGAGAACGACATGCGGGCGCTGCGGTTCCTGATGACCGCGGGCCGCGGCGACGGTGTCATCACCTCCACGATGCTGGCCGAGCACCTCGGGCTGCAGGGCTCGTCGGTGACGAAGATGCTCGATCGCCTCGAGCGCGCCGGGCACGTGCGCCGACAGCCGCACCCCACGGATCGTCGCGCGCTCTCGATCGTGGTGACGCCCGCGACCGCCGCGAGCGCCACCGAGGGCGTCGGCGCGGCGCACCTGCGGCGATTCCGCGTCGCAGCCAGCATGCCGAGCGCCGAGCGGCGCGCGGTGACGCGCTTCCTGACGGAGATCGCCGCCCGCACCGGGCTCTGAGGCTCGGGGTCGGCCCGCGCGGCCCGCGGGCGCGATCCACTTGCCTCGCGGTGGCGCGCTCGCTCCCGTGAACACTGGCAGGCATGACGGGCGAGCGAGCGGCGACGCGGCCATCGGCGACGACAGCGGCGGGCGTGCGCTGGGGGCTGCTCGGCGTCACCGCCTTCTCCTTCACCGTGATCTGCACCCGGGTCGCCGTCGCCGAGCTCGATCCGCTGCTCGTCGGCGCCGCGCGCGCCGTGGTCGCGGCGTCGATCGCGGCCGTCGCGCTCATCGCCACCCGCCAGCGCCTCCCCCGCGGACGCCAGTGGATCCAGGTGCTCGTGGTCGCCGGCGGCGTGGTGGTCGGCTTCCCGCTGCTCACCTCCTTCGCGCTCACGACCGCTCCCGCGAGCCACGGCGCCGTCGTCATCGCGGTGCTGCCGGCGGCGACGGCGCTCGCGGCCGTCCTGCGCGGTCGCGAGCGCCCGGGCCGCGCGTTCTGGCTCGCGGCGGCGGCCGGGGCGGTCGTCGCCGTCGTCTTCGCCTCGCTCGGCAGCGGCGAGCCGGGGAGGTTCCACGCCGCCGACCTCCTCCTGCTCGGCGCGGTGGCGGCAGCGGCGATCGGCTACGCCGAGGGCGGACTGCTCGCGCGCGAGCTCGGCGCCTGGCAGACGATCTCGTGGTCGCTCGTCGTCGTCGCGCCGCTCATGCTGCTCCTCACCGCCGCCTCCGCGGCGAGGGCGCCCGTCGAGGCGAGCCCGGCGGCTTGGTCGGCGTTCGCGTACTTCGCGGTCGTCAGCATGTTCCTCGGCTTCATCGCCTGGTACCGGGGGCTGGCGATCGGCCCGATGGCGCGCGTGAGCCAGCTGCAGCTCGTGCAGCCGGTGCTGTCGCTCGTCTGGGCGGCGCTCATCCTCGGGGAGCCCCTGACGCCGCCGACCCTGATCGGCGGGCTCGCCGTGATCGCGTGCGCCGCCGTCGCCGTGCGGGCTCGGCGACGCCCGCCCGGGTAGCCGAGCGCACCGCGACGGCGCGTCAGAACGGCGTCGGCCCGTCGGGCGCGAAGCCCGCGTCCACGCGATCCCTCGCGTCGTCCTCCGCGGCGGACTCAGCTGGCGCGTCGTGCGCGGCCGGGGTCGTGGCGAGGGGGCCGGAGGCCGTGGTGGGCGGGCCGTAGGCCGTGGTGGGCGGGCCAGAGGCCGTGGTGGGCGGGCCAGAGGTGGCATCGCGAGGATCCGCCGGCGCATCGCGCAGGTCGTCCCGCGCGGCGCGCGCCGCGTCGCGCTCCCGCACCTCGTGGATGAAGCGGCGCACCCGCTGGTCGACGATGATGTCGCGCGGCTGCAGCGGCCGCGAGAGGTAGAGGCCCTCGAGCGAGGTGAGGCGGGAGAGCGCCACGTAGGTCTGCCCGGGCGCGAACGCGCGCGAGCCGAGGTCGACGATCGCGCGGTCGAAGGTCTTGCCCTGCGACTTGTGGATCGTCACCGCCCAGGCGAGCCGCAGCGGGAACTGCGTGAACTCGGCCACCACATCCCGCTTGATCTCCTTCGTCGTCGGCGAGTAGGAGTACCGGAACTGCTCCCACACCGCCGGCTCGACCTCGTGCTGCTCGCCATCGACCTCGACCCAGACCGTGCCGCCGATGTCGACGACCTTGCCGAGCGAGCCGTTCACCCAGCGCCCGGCGGAGTCGTTGCGCAGGAACATCACCTGCGCGCCGATCTTCAGCTGCAGCTCGGCGTCGGCCGGGTACTGCCGCCCGCCGAAGTCGCCGGAGACCTCGGCGACCGCGGTCTTCGACCGCCCCGCCAAGCGGGCGAGCTCGCGGGAGTTGATGCGCGTGACGGTGTCGTTGCGGGTCGCGAGCGTCAGCACGTCGTCCCCCGGCGGCGTGCGCGCGCCCGCATCGTTCAGCAGCTGGGCGATCTCGGCCGTGACCGTGCCGTGCCGCACCGCGTTGAGCGCCTGCTTGAACTCCAGGTCGCTCTGGCGATGGATGTGCACGAGCTCGACCACCTCGAGCGGCTCGTCGCGCCAGACTCGGGCGTCGAAGAACCACATCGACTCGTAGTGGTCCCCGAAGTAGGCGCGCTCCTCGGCGTCGCCGGGCACGGGCGCCAGCTGGTACGGATCGCCGAACATCACGACCTGCACGCCGCCGAAGGGCACCGAGCGCACGCCGCGCGCCTGCCGCAGCGAGCGGTCGATGGCATCCATGAGGTCGGCGTTCACCATCGAGATCTCGTCGATCACGAGCAGGTCGAGCTTGCCGAGCATGCGCTTGAGCTCGGCGCTCTGCCGCAGCGGCGCGTCGGCGATCACGCCGAGCGGCAGCTTCAGCAGCGAGTGGATCGTCTGCCCGCCGACGTTGAGCGCGGCCACGCCCGTGGGCGCGCAGACGATGATCTGCTTCCGCGAGCTCTCGGTCAGGTGCCGCAGCAGGGTCGACTTGCCCGTGCCGGCGCGACCGGTGATGAAGAGGTGCCCGTCGCCGTGCTCGATGCGCTCATAGATCGCCAGCTGCTCCTCGGTCAGCACGACGGTCATCCCACCATCCTCGCGCACGTCCGGCGCCCTCGGTGCGAGCCGGCGCGCGCGTCTGCGGAGACGAAGCGCCGGGAGGCCTCGCCGGCGCGCGCGACGCGGGCGGCGTGCGCGAGGCGGGCGGCCTGAGCGAGGCGGGCCGTGTGACCGACTGTGACGCCGCATCCGCCCCCTGCTTGACGGATGCGAGAGGATGGAGCCAGGAACGGAGGAACGCGCCCATGTGTCGACTGCTCGCGCACGTCTCACCGACACCTGCCACGACGCAGGAGGTCATCGGGAGCGCGTCCTGCGTGGAGTGGCAGCGGCTCGGCCGCCTGCACACCGACGGCTGGGGCACCGCGTGGATCGACGGCGACCAGGTGCGGCGCTATCGCGACGCGGCCCGCGGCCTCGACAGCGCCGACCTCACCGGCGCCCTCGTCGACACACCCACGCGCGCTCGCCTCACCCACCTGCGGCTCGCGACCGAGGGGCTCGCGACCCGGGTGGCGAACACCCACCCGTTCCGCGTCGGCGAGATCGTGCTGGCCCAGAACGGCTCGGTCGCCCCGATCTCCCGGCTGCGCGCGAAGGTGACGGATGCCGAGCTCGCGCGCGTGGGCGGCGAGACCGACACGGCGATGGTCTTCGCGCTGATCCTCCGCAGGCACGAGGCGGGCGAGCCCCTCTTCGACGCCGTGACCGCGACCGTCACCGAGCTGCGTCGCGAGTTCCCGACCTCGGCGCTCAACCTGCTCGTGCTCTCGCCCGAGGAGCTGATCGCCACGCACGCCAACCAGGGCGCGCCCATCCCCCACGACCTCTTCGAGGAGTCGGGGCTCGGCGACGACCTGCCGGCCGATCACGTCGACCACTACTACCAGCTGTCGTGGCGGCGGGCCGAGGACGGCGCGATCGCCGTCACCTCGAGCGGCCTCACCGGCGACGGCTGGAACCGCATGGCGCCGGAGACCGCCGTGCGCATCGACCTCGCCTCGCTCGAGGTCTCGCGCCGCGAGCTGCACGAGCACGCGGCGCTGTCGGCCTGATCGCGGAGGGCGATCCGCGCCGCGCGCCTGCGCTGCCGGTGGCAGCCGTCAGCGGCGGCTGAAGAGCGCGACCGCGATGCCGCCGACGATGAGCACGGCGGCACCTGCCGCCGCGGCGATCCACGGCGTCGGATCCTCGTTGTAGGAGTCCTGCGCCTTCCCGACGGCGCGGTTCGCGACCTTCTTCGGGTTGACGCGCTCCTCGAGCTCGTTGAGGTGCTGGCGCAGCTCCTCGCGCTTGCGGTCGACCTCGCGCTGTTCGGTCATCGCTGCACTCCGTTGGTCTGAGGTCCGGTGTTCGTGTGGGAGCCGGTGCTGCTCGCGCTCGACGACCGGGCGGGGATGTCGTCGAGCGGGTCGCTGCCGTCGGCCGCGTGGCCGAGGCCGCGCACCATGTTGACGTCGTCCTTGATGGAGTCGACCGCCTCCAGGTCGCTGAAGTCCTTGTTCTTCTTGATCGAGGCGAACCCGGCGAGCGCCAGGATCGCGACCAGCAGCAGCAGGACGCCGGAGACGATCAGGGCGGAGAGCCAGGGGGCGAAGGCCTCGTTGAGGCCCTGGTAGCCCGCGTAGATCAGCCAGCTGAGCAGGAAGACGCCGAAGACACCGGCGACCGCGAGCAGGGCGCCGCCGACGCCGAGGCCCTTCGCCTTGCCGGCGATCTCGCCCTTCAGGTTGTCGATCTCGGCCTTGACGAGCTCGACCACGAGCTTCGGGGTCTCGGCGAGCAGATCGCCGAGCGACTTGCGCGTCACCATCAGACGTCCTCAGGGCGCGCCACGTCGGTGCCGTGACCGCCACGGCGCGAGCCCTTGCCCTTGCCCTTGGTGCGGTGCGTGACCTTGCCGATGGCGTCGCTCGCCGCATCCGTCGCCGTCTCGACGAGCTTGGGGCCCTGCGTCTCGACGAAGTGCTGCACCTCGTGCCGCTGCTTCGAGACCGTGGGCGAGTTCCACACCTTGTCGGCCGCGCTCGCGATCTGCTCGTAGCGCTGTCGACCGGCCTTCGCGCCGAGCACGTAGCCCGCGCCCAGTCCGACCACGAAGAGGATCCTGCCGCGCATGTTCGCTCCTGCCGTTCGGGTGCCAGCAGCGCTGGCGTTCAACTGCCCCAACGATACCCAGCGCATCCCTGGACGCGCTCACAGTCTTCGTACCCCAGGGGCACGCATCACCAGATGACGACGCGCGCCTCCGGGTCGAGCCACAGGCCGTCGCCGGCCTGCACGTCGAACGCCTCGACGAAGGCGTCGATGTTCTTCACCACCTGGTTCGTGCGGTGCTCGTTCGGCGAGTGCGGGTCGATCGAGACGAGGCGCACGGCCTCCTCGGGCCGGATCTTCATCTGCCACGCGTAGGCCCAGGAGAGGAAGAAGCGCTGCGCACCCGTGAGGCCGTCGATCACGGGCGGCTCCTCGCCGCCGAGCGAGCGCAGGTAGGCGCGCCACGCGATGCTGAGGCCGCCGAGGTCGCCGATGTTCTCCCCGATCGTGAGCGCGCCGTTGACGCGGTGGCCCGGCGCTGCGGCCGGCTCGAGCGCGTCGTACTGCGCGATGAGGGATGCGGTGCGCTGCTCGAACGCGGCGCGGTCGGCATCCGTCCACCAGTCGACCAGGCGGCCGTCGCCGTCGTACTTCGAGCCCTGGTCGTCGAAGCCGTGCCCGATCTCGTGCCCGATGACCGCGCCGATGCCGCCGAAGTTGGACGCCGCGTCCCGCCCCGCGTCGAAGAACGGGGGCTGCAGGATCGCCGCGGGGAAGACGATCTCGTTGAAGCCCGGGTTGTAGTAGGCGTTGACGGTCTGCGGGTTCATGAACCACTCGTCGCGATCGATCGGCCTGCCGATCTTCGCGAGCTCGCGGTCGTGCTCGAATCGCGTCGCCGCCTGCACGTTCGAGACCAGGTCGTCGCCGATCTCCAGCGAGCCGTAGTCCTTCCACGCGAGCGGGAAGCCGATCTTGGGCGTGAACTTGTCGAGCTTCTCGAACGCGCGCTGCCGCGTCTCCTCGCCCATCCACTCGAGCGTCGCGATCGAGTCGCGGTAGGCCTCGACCAGGTGCTCGATGAGGACGTCCATCGCCGCTTCCGCCTCGGGCGGGTAGTGCCGCTCGACGTAGATCTTGCCGACCGCGTCGCCGAGCAGCCCCTCGACGAGCGAGATGCCGCGCTTCCAGCGCTCGCGCTGCTCGGTGGCGCCGGTGAGCACGGTGCCGTAGAAGTCGAACTGGGCGCGCGAGATCTGCGTGGTGAGGTAGCTCGCGAAGGAGCGCAGGATGCCGATGCGCAGCCAGGAGCGCCACTCGTCGATGCGCTCGTCGACGAGCATCGAGGCGAGCCCCTCGAAGAAGCTCGGCTGGCGCACCACCGCCTCGGCGTAGACGCCGGCCGGGGCGTCGATGGCCTCCAGCCACGGGCGCAGGCGCGGGTGCTCGTCGAGCAGGCGCTGCAGGTTGTAGGTCTGCTCGTCGTCGCGGCTCTGCACGTTGTCCCAGTGGTGGGTCGCGAGCTCCGTCTCCAGCGCGAACACGACCGCGGCCTCCGACTCGGCGCCCTCGGCACCGATGTGGCCGAACATCGTCTGCAGGTGCTCCAGGTAGGCGGCGCGGATCTCGGCGAACGCCTCCTCGCGGTAGTACGACTCGTCGGGCATGCCGAGCCCGCCCTGGTTCACGTGCACGAGGTAGCGCGACGGGTCACCGGGGTCGGTGTCGACCCACTGGCCGGCGAGCGTGGGGCCGCCGATCGACTCGAGCTCGCCCAGCAGCGCCAGCAGCCCGTCGATGTCGGTGACGGCCTCGGCGCGCTCGAGCAGCGGCCGGATGGGCTCGATGCCCTTCGCGTCCGCCGCCTCGACGTCGAGGAAGGAGGCGTACAGGTCGCCGACCTTGCGCGCATCGGTGCCCGGCTCCGCCTCCTGCATCTCGATGACGATGTCGCGCACGGCCGCCTCGGCCGCCTCGGCGAGCACGGCGAAGGAGCCCCATCGAGCCTTGTCCGCGGGGATCTCGGTGCGCTCGATCCAGCGGGAGTGCACGTGCAGGAAGAGGTCGTCCTGGGGACGGATCGCGTCGTCGAAGTCGTCGACGGGGAGGCCGGAGGGCAGAGTCGTCATGTCCCTCAGCCTACGGCTCGCGCCGTCGAGCGGCCTGCTGATCGAAGGGCGCCACGAGCGCGCGCGGCCCGGCCGCGACGGGCCCGAGCGCAGCGGTCGGTAGCGTGGACCGGTGCGGATGCAGCCGGGCGCCCCATGAGGCCGAGGACGAGGGATCGCGAGGGGGATCGCGACCGCGACCGCTCGCGCGGTCGGCAGCGCGATCGGGAGATCCTGCGCCTGGCCGTGCCGGCGCTCGGCGCGCTCGTGGCAGAGCCGGCGTTCCTGCTGGTCGACACGGCGCTCGTCGGCCACCTGGGCGCCGAGCAGCTCGCGGGCGTCGGCATCGGCGTCGCGGTGCTCTCGACCGCCGTCGGCCTGCTGATCTTCCTCGCCTACGGCACGACGCCCGCCGTCGCGCGCCTCCTCGGCGCCGGCGATCGGCCCGCGGCGATCCGCGCCGGCATCGACGGCATCTGGCTGGCGATCGTCGCCGGTGCCGGGCTGCTGCTCGCGACCCCGCTCGCGCATCCGCTCGTCGCGCTCTTCGGCGCCGAGCCCGCCGTCACCGAGCACGCGGCGGTCTACCTCGGCATCTCGATCCTGGGCCTGCCGGGCATGCTCATCGTGCTGGCCGCGACGGGCCTCCTGCGCGGCCTGCAGGACACCCGCACACCGCTCGTCGTCGCCACGGCAGGCTTCGGCGCGAACGCCGCGCTCAACGCGCTGCTCATCTACGGCCTCGGCCTCGGGGTCGCCGGCAGCGCGATCGGCACCGTCGTCGCCCAGTGGGGCATGGCGGCGTTCTTCCTGTGGTTCGCCGTGCGCGAGGCCCGCCGAGCGCGCGTGCCGCTCGGGATCCGCTGGGCCGACCTCGGCCGCACCGCGTCGACGGGCGGCTGGCTGTTCGTGCGCACGCTCTCGCTGCGCGCCGCGCTGCTCGCGACGACGGCGGTCGCGACGCAGGCGGGCACGACGACGCTCGCGGCGACGCAGATCGCCTTCACCCTCTTCTCGACCCTCGCCTTCGCGCTCGACGCGCTCGCGATCGCGGGCCAGGCGATGGTCGGGAGGTCGCTCGGCGCGGGCGACGTGGCAGAGGTGCGCGCGGTGACGCGGCGGCTGCAGCGCTGGGGCGTGGGGTTCGGATGCGTCGTCGGCGGCGCGCTCCTCGCCGTCGCCTGGGTGCTCGGGCGGGTGTTCACCTCCGACGCGGCGGTGCTCGAGGCGCTGCCGCTCGCGCTCGTGCTCCTGGCGCTCGCGCAGCCGGTCGCCGGCTTCGTCTTCGTGCTCGACGGCGTGCTGATCGGCGCCGGCGACATGCGCTACCTGGCATGGACGGGCGTCGTGAACCTGCTCGTCTACCTGCCGCTGCTGCTGCTCGCGCTCGTGCCGGGGTGGAGCGCGCTCGCGGTGATCTGGGCCGCGTTCTCGTTCGCCTACCTGGGCGCCCGAGCCGTGACGCTCGGGCTGCGCGCCCGCAGCGACGCGTGGATGCGGGTGGGCCGCAGCTGACGCGCCGGCAGCCACGCCCGCGGCCGAGCCCGCCTGCCGGCGCGCCTCGCGCCTCCGCCGATCGACCGAGGCGATCTCCCTCCGCTGATGGATGCGCCTGGCCGCCCTCCCTGCCAGCGTTGACGCGTCGGCGCGGTGCAGCCCAACGGGGCGGCGCCTGGATCCCATCCAGCGCACGACGTCGCGAACAGGAGCAGAGCACATGCGCACATCGAAGCTGCTGATCACCGCCGGGGCGGTCGCCGCCGTCGCGGCCCTCACGGGCGCGAGCCTCGCGCCCTCGGGCCAGCCCACCGCCGCGCCCGACGACGCCGCGCTGCACGAGCAGCTGTGGTCGTCGCCCGCGGTCGAATCGCTGCGCTCGGACGACGCGCAGGGCGCGCAGCAGCGGCCGGGGCAGCCCGGGCCGCCGCAGGACCCCTTCGCGCAGGTCGAGGCCGCGCTCGACGAGGTGGTCGCGGCCGGCGCGGTCGGCGCGGTCGCCCGCGTCGAGACCGCCGACGGCGCGTGGTCGGATGCGGCGGGCACGCGAGCGCTCGACCGTCGCCCGCCGGTGCTGGACCACAGCGGTTTCCGCGCCGCGAGCACCACGAAGATGATGATCGCCGCGCTGGTGCTGCAGGAGGTCGAGGCCGGGACCTGGAGCCTCGACACCCCGATCGGCGAGGTCGTGCCGGGCATCTTCCCCGAGCACCCGGGCGTCACGCTGCGCCAGCTGCTCAGCCACACCGGCGGCACGCCGAACGGCACCGTCGAGCTGCTGCTGGCGAGCATGGAGGATCCGACCTCGATCGACGAGCTCGTCGCCGTGCTCGGCGACCGCTACCCCGACGAGGCGCACATCGCCGCGGCGAACGCCGGCGCCTGGACGCCGGAGGGCGAGTACGCCTACTCGAACGCCGCCTACGTGGCGCTCGGCGTCGCGCTCGAGGAGGCCACCGGCGAGCGCGTCGCCGACCTGCTCGAGGAGCGCATCTTCGACCCCCTGGGCCTGCGCCAGACCAGCTACCCGGATCAGCCGGGCCTGCGCGGCAACGCGATGCAGGAGGCGATGTGGGACGGGCAGCGCTGGCACGACCTCCAGCACTTCGACCCGACCTTCTTCTCGCACGCGGGCGCGCTCGTGACGAGCGCGCGCGACCTGTCGGCCTTCACCGAGGCGCTCATCACCGGCGAGGTCGTCTCGCCCGCGCTGCTGGCGGAGATGCTCGAGCCGGTGACCGAGGCGACCGGCTACGGCCTCGGCATCTACCGGGTGCCGGACCCCTGCGTGCCGGGCGACTACCTCTACGGCCACGACGGCGGCGCGATGGGCACGGTGAGCGTCGCCTACACCTCGGCCGACGGGTCGCGACAGGTGACCTTCGCGATCACGGGCATGGATCGCTCGGGCAGCCCCGAGCCGCTGTACGACATCGCAGGCGTGCTGCAGCCGATGCTCGCGGCCAGCTGCGGCTGACGCCGCGCGTCGCGGTCGCGTGGGCGCGCAGGCGCCTCACGCGACCGCGTCGCGGCGATGGAACCCCACCGCCGCGACCGCGAGCAACGCGGACGCGGCGCCGAGCAGCCACCACGAGCCCGACCAGTCGGGCGAGGCGGCGAGCGGATCGGCGATCCAGTGGAACGGGCTGATGCGCTCGAGCCACACCCACGCGTCGCCGAGCAGCGGCGCGAACTCGCCGCTCAGCAGCAGCCCGACCAGCAGCACCCATCCCAGCCAGGCCACCGTCGACGGCAGCAGGGCGACGAGCGCGGCGCCGACGGCGAGGTAGATCGCGACCAGCGGCAGCATCGTCAGCACCGCAGCACCCAGCTCGCCCCAGCGGTCGTCGCCGCTCGCGCTGAGCACGATGCCCGCCACGAGCGCGAACGCGGCGAGCACGCCGACCCCCGTGAGGCCGCCGAGCAGCACGTGGCTGCCCAACCACCCGAGGCGGCGGACGGTCGTCGCGAGCACGAGCTCGCCGTGCGCCCGCTCCTCGTGCCGCAGGCGCAGCGCGCCCTGCATCGCGGCAGCGCTCGCGACCGCTCCCGCGATGGCGGCGAGCGCCATGATGAACGCCGACGCGCTGTCGCCGTCGCGGTGGTCGCCGAGCTGCTCGACGATCACCCGCAGCTGCGGGATGTCGGCGATCGCGCCCGCCACGACCGGAGCGAGGCGCCCGACGAGCACTCCCAGGGCGGCACCGGTGAGCACCCACGCGAGCAGCTGCCCGCGCAGCAGCCGTGCCGTGAGCCCGAGGGGAGCGCCTGCGGCGCTCGCGCCGAGCATCGCGCTGCCCCTGGCGCGCCCCACCGGCTCGGGCAGCAGCGAGCGACCGAGCTCGTGACGATCCTCGATGGCGATGACGAGCCCGAGGAGGACCGATCCGACGGCGACGAACAGCAGCAGCGGCGTGCCGTCCGGCTGCCAGGGGGCGTCGGCGAACGGATGCGCCTGGGCGCCCCAGCCGATCGGCGAGAGCCAGACGGGCCAGGCGGCCTCGACCCGCGCGAGGTCCGCGCTCGGGGTGCCGAGCGCATCCCCGACGCCTCGCGCGAAGAACCACGCGGCGACGACGATCGAGGCGGCGCCGTTGGCTGCGCGCGAGGTCGGCAGCGCACGGCTGGCGATGAGCCCCGTGAGCATCGCGATGGCGCCGACGCCCACGAGCGCCGCCGCCATGAGCAGCGACCCGGTGGCGTCCAGGCCGAGCCCGAGCGACACCGCGAGCGTCGCCCCGCAGACGACGAGCAGCTCGACCGCGCCGGCGAGGAGCGTCGCCGTGAGCGGGGCCCACCTCCCCACGGCAGTGCCGCGCACGAGCTCGGCCCGCCCCGCCTCCTCATCGCCGCGGGCGTGCCGCACGGCGAAGAAGGTCATCATGAACGCCACCATCACGGCGAGGTAGGCGAAGGTGGACACGAACATCACGGCGCCGAGTCCCGTGCCAGCAGGAGCACCGCGCAGCAGCAGCAGCGCGGGCTGCGCCGACAGCAGCGCGACGAGGCCGCGCCGGGCCTCCTCGTCGAAGGCCGCGCTGAGCCCGCCGAGGACCGCCGCCCACAGGCCGGCGATCGCCGCCAGCCACAGCAGCACCGTGAGCAGGTCGCGCCGCAGCGCGGCGATCAGGAGCAGGCCGGTGCCCGTCACCGCCGAATCCTCACGGCTCGGACTCGTCGCGCGCGCTGCCGTAGTGGCGCAGGAAGAGCTCGTCGAGGCTCGGCGGCGCGAGCGTCACGGCGAGCGCCTCGTGCTCACCCAGCCAGCGGAGCACCGCGGGCACGTCGGCGCCCGCCACGGAGCCGCGCACGTGCTCGCCCTCGACGACGACATCGGTGATCGGCACGCCGACCGGCGCTGCGCCCCGATAGGCGATGACGCTGTGCTGCAGGTGGCGCAGATCCTCGAGCGTGCCCGCCTCGACGATGACGCCGTCGCGGATGATGGAGACCCGCGAGCAGAGGCGCTCGACCTCGCTGAGGATGTGGCTGGAGAGCAGCACGGTCGCGCCCCGCTGGGCGACGCGACGGATCTCGGCCTGGAAGACGGTCTCCATCAGCGGGTCGAGCCCGCTCGTCGGCTCGTCGAGGATGTAGAGGTCTGCCTCGCTGGCGAAGGCGGCGATGAGCGCGACCTTCTGCCGGTTGCCCTTCGAGTAGGTCTTCGCGCGGCGTCGGGGGTCGAGCTCGAACGCCTCGATCAGCCGCGCTCGGTCGGCAGCCGGAGCGCGGTGGCCGCGCAGGCGCGTGATGGTGTCGATGACCTCGCCGCCGGTGAGGTTCGGCCACAGCGTCACATCGCCGGGCACGTACGCGGTGCGACGGTGGATCGCGACGCCGTCGCGCCAGGGATCCATGCCGAGCACCGTGGCGGTGCCGCCGCTCGCGCGCAGCATGCCGAGCAGCACCCGGATGGCCGTGGACTTCCCCGCGCCGTTCGGCCCCAGGAATCCGTGCACGTCGCCCTGCTCCACGACCAGGTCGAGCCCGTCGAGCGCTCGCACCCGCCCGAAGCGCTTCTCGAGCCCGCGGGTCTCGATCATCGAGGTCATGGCGCAGACGCTACTCCCGCCGTCGCGGCGCGCCGCTCTCCGGCACGGCAGAATGGCCCGGTGCACTCCGTGACCTCGTGGCGCAACGCCGTCTTCGCCACCTTCTTCGCCATGGGCTTCGGCTTCGCGAGCTGGATGGCGCGCGTGCCGCACGTGCGCGACCAGCTGGGCGTGACGACGGGCGAGATGGGGCTGATCCTGCTCGGCATCTCGATCGGCTCCGTCACCGGGCTGCTGCTGGCGAGCCACATCATCCACGCCCTCGGCACCCGCCTGGTGGTCTCCGCCGGCATGGTGGTCGTCTCGGTCGGCCTCGCGATCGCGGGGTGGGCGGCCGACTCCAGCACCCTGTGGCTGCTCATCGCCGGCTTCATCCTCGGCGGCAGCTTCACCGGCATCACCGATGTGGCGATGAACATCTCCGGCGCCGCCAACGAGCGCGCCCTCGGCACGCCGATCATGCCGATCTTCCACGCCTTCTTCTCGCTCGGCACCGTCGCCGGCGCGGGCGTCGGCGGGCTCTGCGAGCTGCTCGGCATCGGCATCGGCTGGCAGGCGACGGGCGTCGGCCTCCTCCTGACGACGCTCGCCATCACGGTCTTCCGGTTCCTGCCCGCCGACGTCGAGGCGGAGGACGAGGAACCCGTCACCCTGCGCGAGCGCCTCGCGGTCTGGAAGGACCCGCGCACCATCATGCTCGGCCTGCTCGTGCTCGGCATGTCGCTCACGGAGGGCAGCGCCAACGACTGGCTCGCGCTCACCATGGTCGACGGCCACGGCTTCTCCAACGAGGGCGGCGCCTTCATGCTCGCGCTCTTCCTGACCGCGATGACGCTGGGCCGCGTGCTCGGCGTCAAGCTGCTCGCGCGCTTCGGCCGCGTGCCGGTGCTGCGGGCCACCGCCGCGATCGCGGCCATCGGCCTGCTGCTCGTGATCTTCGCCGAGCCCACCCCCCTCGTCATCACGGGTGTCGTGCTGTGGGGCGTGGGGGCGAGCCTCGGCTTCCCCGTCGGCATGAGCGCCGCCGCCGATGAGCCCCGCATGGCCGCGGCGCGCGTCGGCACGGTCTCGGCGATCGGCTACATCGCGTTCCTGGCCGGGCCGCCGCTGCTCGGACTGCTCGGCGACGTCGTGGGCCTGCGCCTCGCGCTGCTCGCGGTGCTCGCCTTCGTGCTGCTGTCGCTGCTCACGAGCCACGTCGCCCGCGAGCGCGGCACCGCGGCCATCGCCGTCGTCACGCCCCCGAAGGAGACCGCATGAGGATCGTCGTCGCCCACTGCTCCGTCGACTACGCCGGGCGCCTCTCCGCGCACCTGCCGCTGGCACCGCGCGTGCTGATGCTGAAGGCCGACGGGTCGATCCTCGTGCACTCCGACGGCGGCTCCTACAAGCCGCTCAACTGGATGAGCCCGCCTGCGGTGCTCACCGCATCCGCCCCCGATCAGGACCAGGCGGATGCCGGGGTCACCGAGGTCTGGAAGGTCACGCACAAGAAGACGGGCGACTCGCTCATCGTGTCGCTCCACGAGATCCTCTCGGACACCTCGCACGAGCTGGGCATCGACCCGGGGCTCGTGAAGGATGGCGTCGAGGCGCACCTGCAGGTGCTGCTCGCCGAGCAGATCGAGCGCCTGGGCGACGGCTTCGAGCTGTGGCGGCGGGAGTACATGACGGCGATCGGGCCGGTCGACATCCTGGCGCGGGACGACGCGGGGGCGACCGTCGCGGTCGAGATCAAGCGCCGCGGCGAGATCGACGGCGTCGAGCAGCTGACGCGCTACCTCGAGCTGCTGAACCGCGACCCGCGCATCGCGCCGGTCACGGGCGTCTTCGCCGCGCAGGAGATCAAGCCGCAGGCGCGCACGCTCGCCGAGGATCGCGGCATCCGCTGCGTCGTGCTCGACTACGACGAGATGCGCGGCATCGACTCGGGGCGGGCGCGGCTCTTCTGATCGTCCCGGCGGCTTCCCGAGGCGTGGTTGCTAGCCTGTGCTCACGGTCGCGGCAGCACGCGCTGCGGCGACGAACGAAGGCGGGGGACCGTGTCGAACATCACGCCAGACGACGCTCGCGACGACCCTGAGGCAGGAGCCCGGGCCGCCGACGAGCACTCCGGCTACAGCATCGAGGGCGACACGCCGCCAGCCGAGGGAACGGGTGTCGGACCGACGAACCCGGGCCTCGACCGCGATCGCGGCAGTGAGGGCGTCAGGAACAAGGCCTGGCTGATCGCGATCCCCGCGGTGCTCGTGATCGCCGTGCTGCTGGGTGTCGTCGGGCGCATCGTCGGCTTCCTCTGACGCGGCCGGCGCCGAGCGGCGCCAGCGGGTCGCGCTACCGCGCGTACGGGTCGATGCGGTCGCGCCAGCCCTCGCTGCGCTCGGGCAGCCGATCCTCGCGAGAGGCGTAGGGCCCGACGCGCTCGGGGATCGAGGCCGAACCGGTCGGCACGGCATCCTCACGAGAGGCGTACGGCTCGACGCGCTCGGCCGTCGGCACGCCGTGCTCCGGCAGCGGATCCTCGCGGGAGGCGTAGGGCTCGACGTGGTCGCGCCAGTCGCCGCCCGACGCGATGCCGCCGAAGTCGTCGTCGACGAACGGCGAGGCATCCATCGCCGCGCGCACCGCGGCGCCGCCGTCGCTGCGCCCGTGAGCGCTCCGCTCGTGGTCGCCGCCGTCGGGGACGCGCACGCCGGCCTCCTGCCCCGTCGGCTGCGGATTGCTGAACGCCACCGCGAACGGATGCTCGGTCGCGGTCGGCTCCGGCCGCTCGAGCGCGACGCCGTCGGCATCGGCTCGGGTGCCGCACGCCGGGCACTGCAGCGCGGCGACGCGGCCGTCGGGATCGACGTCGATCACGCAGCCGCCGATCACGACGTCACCGGCATCGGTCACGTCGGCGATGGTGCCGTAGCCCCACACGATCTCGCGCATGGTGCTGCCGCAGGTCGGGCATTCCAGCTGGGTCGCCATGCCGCCCACCGTAACCCCGTTGCGCGCTGACGGCCAGGGGTCGGATGCGAGCCGGCGCCGCTCGAGGCTCAACGCGGGTCGCGAGCGACCACGACCGGCCTGGGCGTCACCGGGTGGCTGCCGCCGCAGCGCGGGCTGCGGCCGGCAGCGCGTCGACGATCCGCGCGAGCGGCTCGTCGCCGTGCGAGGCCATCACGAACCACGCCTCGAAGACGCTCGGCGGCAGGCTCACACCCGCCTCGAGCATCGCGTGGAAGAACGGCGGGTAGCGGAAGGCGTCCTGCGCGCGCACCTCATCGAAGTCCGTCGGCGCACCCTCGCGGAACGCCACCGAGAAGAGGCTGCCGATGCGCGTGATCGCGTGCGGCACGCCCTCGGCGCGCAGCGCATCCGTCAACGCCTGCGTGATGACGTCGGCCGCGGCGTCGAGCCTCGCGTAGACGCTGTCGGTCGTGAGGCGCAGCGTGGCGAGGCCCGCGGCGACCGCGACCGGATTGCCCGACAGCGTGCCCGCCTGGTAGACGGGGCCGGTCGGCGCCAGCAGCTCCATGAGCTCGGCCCTGCCGCCGAGCGCCGCGAGCGGCATGCCGCCGCCGATGACCTTGCCGAAGGCGATGAGGTCGGGCGCCTCATCCCCCACCCACTGCTCGAGGCCCCACATGCCGCCGCGATGCACGCGGAAGCCCGTGAGCACCTCGTCGCTGATGAGGAGCGCGCCGTGCGCGTGAGCGGTGCGCGCGAGGAAGCCGTTGAAGTCGCCGTCGGGCTCGACGACGCCCATGTTGGCCGGCGCGGCCTCGACGATGATGGCCGCGATCTCGTCGCCGCGCTCGGCGAAGACCGCCTCGACCGCGGCGCGGTCGTTGTAGGGGATCACGAGGGTCGTCGCGGCGATGGCCGCCGGCACGCCCGCCGAGCCCGGCAGCGCGAGCGTCGCGAGCCCGCTGCCCGCGGCCGCGAGGAGCCCGTCGGAGTGCCCGTGGTAGTGGCCGTCGAACTTGACGAGCAGGTCGCGGCCGGTCGCGCCGCGCGCGAGGCGGATCGCCGTCATGGTCGCCTCGGTGCCGGTCGAGACGAACCGCAGCCGCTCGACGGGCCCCACGCGGCGCTCGACCTCCTCGGCCAGCAGCGCCTCGCCGGGCGTGGAGGCGCCGAACGACAGGCCCCGGCCCGCGGCATCCTGCACGGCCGCGACGACCTCGGGATGCGCGTGCCCGAGGATCGCCGGGCCCCAGCTCGCGACCAGGTCGACGAGCTCGCGCCCCTCTGCATCCGTCACGTGCGCGCCCTTCGCCCCGACCAGGAACGCGGGGGTGCCGCCGACCGAGCCGAAGGCGCGCACGGGCGAGCTCACGCCGCCGGGGATCGCGAGCTTCGCCCGCTCGAACAGCTCTGCGTTGGTGCTCACGGCCGTGCCCCCATCCCTCGCGCCTGCAGCCACTCGGCCTGCTCGATCGCCCAGTACGTCAGCACCGTCTCGGCGCCCGCCCGCACGATGCTCGTCAGGCTCTCGGTGATCAGGCGATCGCGGTCGATCCAGCCGTTCGCGGCCGCTGCCTCGACCATCGCGTACTCCCCCGACACCTGGTAGGCCCAGACGGGCACGTCGGATGCGGCGGCGACGTCGGCCAGCACGTCCAGGTAGAGCCCGGCCGGCTTCACCATCACGATGTCCGCGCCCTCGCCGATGTCGAGCAGCGCCTCGCGCAAGCCCTCGCGGCGGTTCCCGGGATCCTGCTGGTAGGTCTTGCGGTCGCCCGTCAGGCTCGAGTCGACCGCCTCCCGGAACGGGCCGTAGAGCGCGGTGGCGTACTTCGCGCTGTAGGCGAGGATCGCGGCCTGCTGGTGGCCGGCGGCGTCGAGCGCCGCGCGCACGTGGCCCACCTGGCCATCCATCATGCCGCTGAGGCCGAGGATGCTGCTGCCGGCCTCCGCCTGCGCGATCGCCATGTCGGCGTAGCGCTCGAGCGTGGCGTCGTTGTCGACCGAGCCGTCGTCGGCGAGGACGCCGCAGTGGCCGTGGTCGGTGAACTCGTCGAGGCACAGGTCGGTCTGGATGACGGTCGCGTCGCCGAAGCGCTCGGCGAGGAACGCCGTGGCTTGGTTGAGGATGCCGCCCGGATCCGTGGCGCCGGAGCCCACCGCATCCTTGTGCTGCGGCACGCCGAAGAGCATGACGCCGCCGATGCCGGCGGCGATGCCCCGCTCGACCTCGCGTGCCGCGGTGTCGAGGGTGTGCTGCACCTGGCCGGGCATCGAGCTGATGGCGCGCGGCTCGCTCAGCCCCTCGGCGACGAACATCGGCAGCACGAGCTGGGCGGGGTGGATGCGGGTCTCGGCGACCAGGCGGCGCATGGGTGCGCTCTGCCGCAGCCGGCGGGGGCGGATGGTGGGAGGCATTGCCTCCAGGATACTCGCGCGGCTCGGCTCGGGCCCGGCGAGGTGCGCGGGAGCCCCGCTGCCCCGGCCGCCGACCGAGACGACGAGGGGGCCGAGCCGCGCGCTGCGGATCGACCCCCTCGTCGGCCCGCTCAGGCGAAGAGCGCCTGGATCGCGGGCACCGAGAGCGCCGCGACGTAGAAGCCCATGAACTGCACGCCCGTGTGCATGTTGAACATGCGGTTCAGCATGCCGCCGACCAGGCCGACCGTGAGCGTCACCAGCAGCGCGACGATGCCGCCCTCGTAGAGGCAGATGACCACGATGAGCGCCGCGAAGGCACCGATGATCGCCTCGTGCGAGACCTTGCGCATGACCCACTTCGCAGCCCGGTGCGCCTGCGTCATCGCGAAGGGGTAGCTGATCAGCACGGCGATGATGACGGCCACCATGCCGAACACGAGGAACTGCCACGGCTCGAGCATGTCGTGCAGGTTGTTCGTCGTGCCCGCCTCGGTGTCGATCGTGTAGACCGGCGGCGCGTTGAACAGCGGGCTCGCGACGCTCGCCGCCATCGGCGACAGCGGCAGGCCGATCGCGATGAGCGGGATGAGCGTCTCGGCGATGTAGGTCGACTCGGTCGTGCCGTTGCGGATCGACATGCGGGCCGTGAGCCGGTGGTAGCCGTTCTTGAAGCGAGCGCCGAAGAGCTCGCCCATCAGCACCGTCATCGCCACGGGCGAGAAGACGAAGGTCGCGCTCGAGATGCCGGCGGCGGTGGCCGTGTAGCCGAGCTGCTTCCGGTCGAGCACCGTGAGCGGGTTGGGCATGCGGCCCTTCCAGGTGCGCGTGTCGCGGGCGAGCTCGAACGTGCGCTGCTCGGCGCGACCGATGAGCGTGCGCCCCGCGGGGCTCGAGGCCAGGAAGAGGTCGGCGATGAGCGGCCCGGTCGCGATGCCGAGGAAGAACGCGATCGTGAGGCCCTTGTCCAGCGTCGCGGTCGCGAAGCCCTGGAGGCCCACGACGAGGAGCACGAAGGGCACCAGCGCGAACAGCGCCGCCCAGCGGCCCTTCGACAGCACGGCCACGAGCGCGGCGGCACCGAGGAACAGCCACGGCGCCACGGCCCCGATCGCGTCGGCGAAGGGCGTGAGCACCAGCGCGAACAGCACGGCCAGCGGCACGGCGATGATGGCCGCGACGACGCCGCCGGAGATCGCCTTGCGCAGCGCGATGTGCGGCACGCCCAGCTCGCGCAGCATCTGCGCGTCCTGCAGCAGCGGCGCCGCCATGGTGTCGCCCGGGATGCCCAGCAGGGTCGTCGGGATGGCGTGCGTGATGTGCTTCGAGGCGACGGCCGCCATGAAGAACGCGAAGACGCCGGCCGGCGGCACGCCCAGCAGGATCACGAGCAGCGTGACGGGAGCGATGGTGGCGGTCTCGTCGGTGCCGGAGACCAGGCCGAGGAGGCCGAAGACGATGGCGCCGATGAGCGCCATGCCCACGGCCCAGAGGGTTGCGTCGAGGAGCTCCATCAGCGGTTCGCCTCCTTCGCGACGTGCTTCGCGTGCTGACGCGCGAGGTCCTCGTAGAGCCCGAGCTCCTTGACCTCCCGCAGCACCGCGGCGGGCAGCTCGTCGGGGTCGCCGAGCGGGCCGAACTCCTGCTCGATCGAGTCCATCGCGACCTCGCGCGAGCCCGGCTCGTCATCGGCCTCGACGAGCACGCGCTTCGGCGGGAAGATGCGGGCGGAGATGACGCCCGTCAGGACGCAGGCGCCCAGTCCGACCAGCAGCGCATAGGACTTGGACAGGGCGGGGTCGATGGCCTCCGCCTGCCCGAACAGCCAGGCGGCGACCAGGTAGGCCGGGGTGCCCAGGCCGACGCCGATGAGGATGGCGCCGAGCAGGTGGCGCCCGTCGACCGTGTCACCCCAGACCTCGAGATACGTGCGCTTCATCGCGCTTCCTTTCCGCTCGCGAGCGCTCGTGCGACGCGAGATGTCGTGGCCTTGCCGAGCTGCGCGCTCAGCCATCGGCCGGTGCCGGCGATCGCCGACAGGTCCATGCCGTGCTCGATGCCGAGCCCGTCGAGCATCCAGAGGAGATCCTCCGTCGCCAGGTTGCCGGTCGCGGACTTCGCGAACGGGCAGCCGCCCGTGCCGGCGACCGCGCTGTCGAAGATGCGCACGCCCGCCTCGAGGCCCGCGTAGACGTTCGCGAGCGCCTGGCCGTAGGTGTCGTGCATGTGCAGCGCGAGCAGGTCGACCGGGATGCCGCGGTCGCGGTGCGCCGCGACGACGTCGGTGACCGCGCCGGGGGTGCCGACGCCGATGGTGTCGCCGAGCGAGACCTCCGCCACGCCCCACTCGAGCATCCGCTCGGAGACCTCGACGGTCGCCTCGTGCGCGACCGGGCCCTCCCACGGGTCGCCGAAGACCATCGACACGTAGCCGCGCACCCGGATGCCCTGCTCGAGCGCCGCGCGCACGACCGCCTCGGCGGCGCGCTCCGCGTCGGCCTTCGAGGCGCCGAGGTTCGCGAGCGAGAAGCGCTCGGTCGCGCTGAGGAAGACCGCGACCTCGCGCGCGCCGGCGGCGATGGCGTCGTCGAGCCCGCGCAGGTTCGGCGTGAGCACGGCCAGGCGCACGCCGAGGTCGCCGAGCGCGCTCAGCACCTCGCCGGAGCCGGCCATCTGCGGCACGCGGTCGGCGCGCACGAAGCTGCCCGCCTCGATCACCTCGGCACCGGCCGCGGCGAGCCGATGGACCAGCTCGACGCGAGCGCCCGCCGAGAGCGAGGTCGGCTCCGCCTGCAGCCCGTCGCGCGGGCCGACCTCCCAGATGGTCACGCGCTCGGGCAGCCCCGCCCGCGGTCGACGGACGGGGAGCCCGAGGGCGAGGGTGTCGGTCATGCCTGGCCCCTGAGGGTCGCGAGCTCGCGCTCGGCGACGTCGGCGCGCACGGCGCGCTGCTCGACGAGGCGCGCGGCGACGGCCTCGATCTCGTCGCCCTCCGCGCCCGCGGCCACGGCGACGTTGCGCGCGTGCAGGGCCATGTGCCCCCGCTGGATGCCCTCGGCGGCGAGCGCGCGCACGGCGGCGACGTTCTGCGAGAGGCCGACGGCGCAGATCAGCTCGGCGAGCTGCTGCGCGGTCGTGACCTCGGTCATCGCGACGGCCGCCTGGGCTGCGGGATGCGACTTGGTCGCGCCCCCGACGAGGCCGACGGCGAGGGGCAGCTCGAGCGTGGCGACCAGGTCGCCCGCGGCGTCGCGCTCGAAGTGCGAGAGCGAGCCGTAGTGGCCGTCGCGCGCCGCGTGCGAGTGCGCGCCGGCCTCCACCGCGCGGGTGTCGTTGCCGGTCGCGAGCACGACGGCGGTGATGCCGTTCATGATGCCCTTGTTGTGCGTGGCGGCGCGGTAGGGGTCGTCCTCGGCGAGCTGCGCGCCGAGGATCATGCTCTCGACGACCTCGGCTCCGCCGAGCATCTCGGCCGGGATGGTGACGCGCGCGCGGCTGAGGCGCAGGTCGGCCTTGTTGGTGAGGATGCGCAGCAGCGGCCTGCCGCCGGCGAGCTCGGCCACGCGCGGCGCGATCGCCTCCGCCATGGTGTTGACGGCGTTCGCGCCCATGGCGTCGCGCACGTCGACCAGCAGGTGCGCGACCAGGTGCCGCCGCCCACCGCGCTCGACGATGCGCACGATCAGGTCGCGCACACCGCCGCCGAGCTCGACCAGCCGCGGGTCCTGCTCGTCGGCGAGGCGCATGAGCTCGTCGCGCTGCTCGAGGATCCGCAGCTTCGCGCCGTGCGCGTCGGCCACCTCCACGACGTGGATCTGGGCCTGCATGATCGGCGCCGTGCTCGAGGTCGTGAAGCCGCCGCGCTCGCGCGCCATGCGCGCGATGTTGCTCGCCGCCGCGACCACGGAGGGCTCCTCGGTGGCCATGGGCACGAGCACCTCGCGGCCGTTCACCAGGAAGTTGGTGGCGACGCCGAGCGGGATGCCGATCTGGCCGACGACGTGCTCGATCATGCGATCGGCTCGGGCCTCGTCGAGGCCGCCGTCGACGAGCTGCGCGAGCGCATCCGGTGCGCCGAGCGCATCCGCGACGATCGCGCGACGCTCCTCGATCGTGTGGTTGCGCAGCCCGCTGAGCCTGCTCGTCCGTGCCATCCTCGCCACCTCTCGCGCCGCACCCTCGTCGGCCGCCCAAGTCAAGCGCGCGGCGGCTCGCGGGTGCATGCACCGATCGGTCACATTCTAGGCGTCGAACGTGTCCTCTCCAGACCCTCCAGGGCGCGGTGGAGCCGGATGGCGACCTCGATCCGGAAGCGCGGCTCGGGCGCATCCCACTCCGCCCCGAGCAGCGCCCGCAAGCGCGCCGCGCGCTGCTTGACGGTGCTGACGTGCACGCGCAGCCGGCGCGCCGCCGCGACCGCCGAGCCCTGCGCCTCGAGGAGCGCCGCGAGCGTTGCGCCGAGCTCGGTGCCGCGCCGCGCATCCCACGAGAGGACCGGGCCGATGGATGCGTCGATGAAGGCTCGTGCACGGGCGCCGTCGTCGTCGAACATCGCCGCGTAGGGCCCGAGCGCGACCGCGGTCGTCGCGGCGTCGTCGATGCCGAGCCCGCGCAGCAGCCGAGTCGCGCGCACCGCGGCACGCATGCCCGCGTGCGCGGTCGCGAGGCTCGCGACCGGCTCGGCGACCACCACCGCGGGCAGCCCCTCCAGCAGCGACCGCACCGTGGAGGCGGCCTGCTGCGCCTCGCCGTCCGGCACCAGCACCGCGCACCCGTCCGGCGCGATGCTGACGAGCGCGCCGCGCAGCTGCCGCAGCCGGGCGGCGGCCCGAGAGCGCTCCCCCTCGGCCACGCTGACGGCCACGGTGCTCCACGCCCGATCGACCGCGACCCCGCGCTGCCGAGCGCGCCGCACCGCAGCCTCGGTGTCGGCGCTGTCGAGCAGGTCGAGCACGAGCTCGCCGCGCACGCGCTCCTCGGCGTCCGAGACGGCGTTGCGCTGCATCGTCACGAGCGCCAGGATCTGCGCCGAGCGCTCGAGCGTGCGCCGCTGCAGCTCGCTGAGCGGCGTCGCGCCGCCGATGTGGACCGCCCCGATCCGCTGACCGGCGCCCAGCACGGCGATCGACGCGCGCACCGGGCCGCCCCCGAGCACGGCCACCCGGCCCGTCGCGGCGCTGTGGGAGACCGCGAGCGCGAGCTCGGCGCGGGCGACCCGCGCATCCAGCCTCGGCGTGCCCCACAGCGGCGAGCCGTGCAGGTCCTCCGCCCAGACGGGGCGCTCGAGGGCGACCGCGAGCGCCGCGAGCACGTCGGCCTGGCCGCCGCCGCCCACGATCAGCCCGGTGAGCTCGCCGTGCAGCCTGGAGGCCGAGAGCGTCTCGGCCGCGAGCCGCTCGGCTCGCTCGCGCGCGGCCTCGGCCTCCTGCCTGCTGGCGGTCAGCGCGTCGAGGACGCCCGCGATGCGCAGCACGATCGCCGCGTGGTCGGCGAAGGCGGTCAGCAGCGTCGAGTCCTCCTCGCCGAAGCGGCGCGCAGCGCGGTTCGCGACGAAGAGCACGCCGAGCACCTCGCCAGCAGCGAGCAGCGGCGCCCCGAGGATCGCGTGGATGCCCTCGGCAGCGACGATCGCGTCGATCTCGCTGTCGCGCGGAAGGGCCCCGAGCTCGACGTAGTCGGCGACCGACTGGGCGCTGCGCGTGCGCACCGCGAGGCTCGCGACGCCGACGCCCGCTGGCACCCGCATGCCGAGGAACCTCCCGGAGCGCGAGCCGCGCACCGCGCGCACGAAGAGCTCGTCCGTCGCGGGGTCGTACACCGAGAGGTACGTGACGTCGGCGCCGGCGAGCTCGTGCACGCGATCGACGATGCGCTGCAGCATCGCGGTCGCGTCCTGCACCTCGAGCAGGTCTCGCGTGGTGCTCGAGATCGCGGCGAGCTGCGCCTCGGCGCGCTGCAGCCGCTCGAGCTCGTCGCGTCGCGCCCCGTCGTCGACCATGGCACCTCCCGCGCTCGACCGCCATCGGGGCAGCGCCCGCTCGCGATGCTCCCCGGCCGTCGATCAGGCTATCGAGGCGGGCGGGCCGCGGCTCGCTCAGCGCTGCCGGGCCTCAGCGCTGCCGGGCGCTGAGCGTCGAGAGCAGCTGCAGCTTCTCGGCGCTGTCGCTGCCGGGCGCCGCCGTGTAGACGAGCAGGAAGTGCGACTGGCCCGGGTCGATGAGCGTCTGGCACGCGAGCTCGAGCACGCCGACCTCCGGGTGGCGGAACCGCTTGACCTCCTGCGGTCGCAGCCCCACCTCCTGCAGCGCCCAGACGCTGCGGAACTCGGCGCTGCGCTCGAGCAGCAGGTCGAGCAGCATCGCGGCTCGCGAGGGTCGACCGCGCTCGGCGAGCACCTGCCGGATGCCGGAAGCCCACAGGCGGGAGAGGAACGCGTGATCCTCCTCGGCGTAGAGCCCGCGGCTCGCCGGGTCGGTGAACCAGCGGTAGCCGATGCTGCGCTCGGGGCCGCGGATGCTCGCGGTGTCGCCGGTGAGCACGACGCCGAGCGGTGTCTGCCGCAGCGTCTCGCCCAGCTCCGTGACGATCTCGGCGGGCGTGTCGGCCAGCCGGTCGAAGATGCGCAGCATCCCGGGAGCGATGTGGTCGCTCGACGCGCCGCGCAGCGGCGCGCGGTGGCCGCCGAGCCTGAACAGGTGGTCGCGCTCGTCGACGCTCAGGTGCAGCCCCTGCGCGATGGCCGCGAGCATCTGCTCCGAGGGCTGCGGGCCCGTGCCGCGCTCGAGGCGCGCGTAGTAGTCGGTCGACATGCTGCTGAGGCTCGCGACCTCCTCGCGGCGGAGCCCCTCGGTGCGGCGCCGCTGCCCGCGCCCGAGCCCCACGTCCTCCGGCTGCAGCACCGAGCGACGATGCCGCAGGAAGGCCGCGAGCCCGTCTCGATCGATCACCATGTCACCTCCGCCCCATGGTCGTTCCTACCGCTTCGGCTGCGCGCGAGCCACGCCCTGGTGATCCACGGATGCCAGCGGTGGATCGAGAGGTCCTGGTTCGCGCGCTCGCCCGGCACGACAGTGGAGGCAGCGCCGAGGCACGGACCGAGGCACGACCCGAAGGATGGAGCACCCATGGCACGCAGGACGATCGACATCGAGCTGCCCGACCTGACCGGCATGCGAGCGGTCGTGACGGGCGGCAGCGACGGCATCGGGCTCGGGATCGCCGCCCGCCTCGCCCAGGCCGGCGCCGAGCTCGTGCTGCCGGTGCGCAACCAGCAGAAGGGCGCGGCCGCGCGGGCGAGCATCCGGGAGCGCGTGCCCGCCGCGCAGGTCGAGCTGCAGCAGCTCGACCTCTCGTCGCTCGCGTCCGTGGCGGCGCTCGGCGAGGCGCTGCGCGCCGACGGGCGCCCCATCCACCTGCTCATCAACAACGCGGGCGTCATGACGCCGCCGACGCGGCAGACGACCGCCGACGGCTTCGAGCTGCAGCTCGGCACCAACCACCTGGGGCACGTCGCGCTCGTCGCGCACCTGCTGCCGCTCCTGCGCGCAGGTCGCGCCCGCGTCACCTCGCAGGTGAGCGTGGCCGCCAACGAGGGGGCGATCAACTGGGACGACCTCAACTGGGAGCGCGGCTACGACGGCATGCGCGCCTACCGGCAGTCGAAGATCGCCTTCGGGCTCTTCGGCCTCGAGCTCGCAAGGCGCAGCAGCGCGGAGGGCTGGGGCATCACCAGCACGCTCTCGCACCCGGGCATCGCACCGACGAGCCTCCTGTCCGCGCGCCCCGAGCTCGACCGCGAGCGCGACACCACCGCCGTGCGAGCGATCCGCTGGTTGTCGGCGCGCGGCATCGTCGTCGGCACCGCGCAGACCGCCGGGCTGCCGGCACTCATGGCCGCCACCTCGCCGGATGCGCGCTCCGGCACGCTCACGGGCCCGAGCGGCCCAGGGCACCTGGGCGGCAGGCCCGCCGTGCAGCGCATGTACTCGCGCCTCCGCAGCGAGGATGACGCGCGCCGCATCTGGCACCGCTCGGAGGAGCTGACGGGCGTGCGCTTCGCCGAGGCCTGAGGCGGGGGCCCGCGCGATCCGCCCGGCCGCCGTCAGGTGATCAGGTGACGGGCTGGTCGGACGCCAGCACGTCGTCGCGCTGGGCATCGCCCTCCAGCTCGGCATCGATCGCCTCGGCGAGCAGGCGGATCACGGGCCACGCGCCCTCCGAGCTGTTGCCGAGCACGCTGACCGTCGTGTGCGTCGCGGGGATGTGCGTGGTGCGGAAGGAGGCGCCGGCGTCGTAGCCCTCGAGCACGAGCGCAGGGCCGGTCGCGTGCAGGAAGAGCCCGAGCCCCGCGCGCAGATCCTCGTCCGGCACCTCGTGGCGCGGCTGCGTCATCGTCTCGACGCTCTCCTTCGACACGATGCGGCCGTCGAGCAGCGCGAGCCAGAAGCGGTGCAGGTCGCCAGCGGTCGTGAACGCGCCGCCGTCGCCGTTGCCGAGCACCGGCAGGTGCAGGGTGTTGGCGAGGTCGCCCTCCTCGTGCAGGTAGCCGACCGCGGCGTCCCCCGGCAGCGCGTTGAGCGGCAGGAAGCCGGTGCGCGCGAGACCCGCGGGCTCGAGCACGAGCCGCTGCACCGCATCCTGGTACCCCTCGCCCGTCGCGCGCTCGAGCACCACGGCCAGCACCATGTAGCCGCCGTTGCAGTAGGCGAAGCGCTCGCCCGGTGAGAATCGCTGCTCGTGGCCGTCGAGCATCGACAGGAAGGCCTCGGCGCGCGTCAGCGTGTGCACCGGCTCGGTCATGACGAAGTCGCCGATGTCGCCGAGCGTCTCCTCGTCGAGGTAGTCGCCGATGCCGGAGGTGTGGCCGAGCAGGTGCTCGATCGTGACCGCGTCATCGATGAGCGGCAGGTCGTCGCCGAGCAGCTCCCGCACCGGCTGGTCGAGCCGCAGCCTGCCCTCTTCGACGAGCCGCATGATCGCGAGCGCCGTGAACGCCTTGCTGCCGCTCGCGATCGCGATGCGGGTGTCGGCGGTCATGGGCGCCCGGAGCGCGCGGTGCCGATGGCCCTCGCAGCGCTCGAGCGTGCGCGCGGCCGCCACATCGATCGCGGCGACGCCGGTGAAGGCCTCCTCCGCGATGGCCTCGTCGAGCGCTCGGGTGTCCACGTGCATCATCGCCTCCGGGGTCTTCGACGGTGTCCCTCCTCGATGCTACGCGCGCAGCCGCGCTCACCGCGGGCGGTCGATGAGCGCGCCCGCCTGGATCGTCCAGCTGCGCGTGATGCCGATCCGCTCGAGGAACCCGACGTCGTGGCTCACGACCACCATCGCGCCCTCGAAGGCCGTCACGGCCTCCACCAGCCGGTCGATCGCGTCGAGGTCGAGCGAGTTCGTCGGCTCGTCGAGCAGCAGCAGCTGCGGCGCCGGGTCGGCGAGCAGCAGGCGCGCGAGCGCGAGCCTGCAGCGCTCGCCGCCCGAGAGCTCCCGCACGCGCTGCTCGGCGCGACGCCCGCGGAACAGGAATCGCGCGAGCTGCGCGCGCACCTCGCGCAGCTCGCGTCCCGGTGCGGTCTCGCGCACGGCGTCGATGAGCGTCGCATCCTCGTCGCCGAAGCGCACGCGCTGCGGCAGCAGGGCGGCGGTGCGGATGCGGTGGGTCACCGCCGCGACGGGCGCCGGCCGCGCCCCGGTCGCGTCGAACGTCGCGCTGCCGGACGAAGCGCTGCCGAACGACGCGACGGCACCCAGCAGCGTCGACTTGCCTGCGCCGTTCGCGCCGGTCAGCGCGATGCGTTCCGGCCCGCGAACGCGGATGGCCTCGCCAGCCGGGGTGCACAGCTCGAGCACCTCGCGCCCGGCCGGCACGCGGGTGTCGGGCAGCGCGATGCGGATCGCCCGGTCGTCGCGCAGCCGCTCCTCGGCAGCCTCGAGCGCTGCCCCCGCAGCCGCCTCCCGCCCCTCGTGCAGCGCCTTGGAGCGCGCGCTCGTGCCCTCCGCCTTCCGCTGCAGGCCGCCGGCCACGATCTTCGGGATGCCACCCGCGGCACCGGCGCGACGCCCGGCCGCCTCCGACCGAGCGCGCCGCTCGGCCGCAGCGATGCGCTGCCGCTGCTCGCGCCGCACCAGCTGCTCGGCGTCGCGCACGTCGCGCTCGGCCTCGCGCTGCTCGGCCTCGATCGCCGCGCGATAGGCCGAGTAGGGCCCGTCGAAGGTGCGCAGGCTCGCGCCACCCGCATCCGCTCGCCCACTGGCGTGCAGCTCGGCGATGCGGTCGACGCGCTCGAGCAGCTCGGTGTCGTGGCTGACCACGACGAGCGTGCCACGCCAGCCCTCCACTGCCGCGTGCAGGCGGCCGCGAGCGGATGCGTCGAGGTTGTTCGTGGGCTCGTCGAGCAGCGCGATGTCGGCGCGCTGCAGCCGGATGGCGGTCAGGCCCACGAGCACGGCCTCGCCGCCCGAGAGCGATGCGATGGGGCGGCGCAGCAGCTCGGTGTCGCCGACGAGGCCGAGGGCCGCGAGCTCGCCCAGTGCCTCCGCCTCCACGCCCCAGCGGTCGCCGACCTCGTCGAAGCGGGCGGGCGACGCGTCGCCAGCCTCGATGGCCTCGATCGCACCGAGCACGCGAGCGATGCCCAGCGCATCCGCCACCGTGCCGGGCCCGAGCGCGAGCTGCTGCGGCAGCGTCGCGACAGTGCCCTGCACGACGACGGCGCCGGAGGCGGGAGACAGCTCGCCCGCGATGAGGCGCAGCAGGGTCGACTTGCCGACGCCGTTGCGGCCGACGAGGCCGGTGCGGCCGTGGCCGAGGCTGCCGGTGAGGCCGTCGAGCACCGCGGTGCCGTCGGGCCAGGAGACGTGGACGCGCGTGAGCGCGATGGCGGGATGTGCCAAGAGGGATCCTCCGAGAGCGTGGGATGCGCTGACGGATCGATCGACCGTGCGTGTGCGGCCGGGTCAGCGCGTGGTCGCGGCTCCCGTGCGGTCGGTCATCTCTCGGTGCTCCTCGTGCAGGCGGCATCGACGCTGACACCATCGATGATTGCGGTGGCGACACTACGCCATGCTCGCGACGGCCGGCAAGGCCGCGCCCGCCTCAGCCGGTGGGCGCGGCGTCGCCGACGTGCGTGTGCATGCGCACGCCGTCGTCGTTGAAGATGCTGATCACCTGCGCGGGCTTGCCGCCGGCGGCGTGGATCGCGTGCGGGATGCGCGTGTCGAACTCGGCGGCCTCGCCGCGCGTCAGCACGAGATCCTGCTCGCCGAGCCGCAGGCGCAGGCGCCCGGAGAGGACGTACAGCCACTCGTAGCCGTCGTGGACCCGGAGCTCCGGCAGCTCGCGCAGCGGCGGGTAGGTGATCTTGTAGGTGTGCACCGCCGAGCCCTCGGGCGCGAGCGGCGCGATGACGAGGCCGTCGCGCCGGATCTCCGGGCGGCGCACGCGCGGGTCGGGCGGCTCGACGCTGATCAGGTCGTCGATGCGGATGCCGAGCTCGCGCGTGAGCGGCAGCAGCAGCTCGAGGCTCGCCTGGCGCTTGCCCGACTCCAGCCGCGACAGCGTGCTCGCGGACATGCCGGCTCGTGCCGCCAGGTCGTCGAGGGTCCAGCCCTTCTCGTGCCGCACCGCGCGCAGCCGCGGGCCCATCTGCTCCAGCGCCTCGCGCATCCCGCCTTCTCCTCCGTGCTCGTCGTGCGCTTGCCAATCCTGCAAGCGTGCTTGCGATTCTGTCACGCACCGAGATGCAATAGAGCCATGACCTCCTCTGACCCGGCCTCCGACTCCCTCACCGCTGCTGCACCCGCATGGGACGCCATCGTCGTCGGCGGCAGCGCCGCCGGCCTCTCCGCGGCGCTCATGCTCGGCCGCGCGCGCCGACGCGTGCTCGTGATCGACGCGGGGTCGCCGCGCAACCGCTTCGCCGCCGGCATGCACGGCGTGCTCGGCCACGAGGGCACGGCGCCCGCCGACCTCGTGGGCCGTGGCCGCGAGGAGCTCGCCGCCTACGGCGTCGAGGTGCGCGAGGGCAGCGTCGAGGGCGTGAGCGAGCTGGCTGCGGGCTCCCTCGGCCCGAGCGCTGCGAGCCCGGACGACGCGGATGCGCGCCTGTCGGTCGCGCTCCCTGGCGCGGCACCCGAGCGTGCGCGAGCGCTCATCGTGGCGACCGGCATCGCCGACGAGCTCCCGGCGATCCCGGGGCTCGCCGAGCGCTGGGGCACGAGCGTGCTGCACTGCCCCTACTGCCACGGCTGGGAGGTGCGCGGCGGGCGCATCGGCGTGATCGCCACCTCGCCGATGGCGCTCCACCAGGCGCGCCTGGTGCGGCAGTGGAGCGATCGGGTCGTGCTCTTCTCCGCGGCTGCCGGCGCGATCGACGCCGCCGACCAGCGGCGGCTGCGGTCGCGCGGCATCGAGCTGGAGGCCTCGCCGGTGGTCGAGGTGCTCGGTGAGGGCGAGGCGGTGACCGGCGTGCGCACGGCGGACGGGCGCGTCACCGCGCTCGACGCGATCTTCACCGCTGGCGCCCCGCGGCCGCACGACGGCTTCCTCGCCGAGCTGGGCCTCGCGCGCACCGAGCAGCCGTTCGGCCTTGGCTCCTTCGTCACCGTCGACCTCACCGGCAGGACGAGCCACGAGCGCATCTGGGCGGCCGGGAACGTCGTCAACCCGATGGCCAACGTGCCGATCGCGATGGCGGCAGGAGCGATGGCGGGGGCAGCGGCGAACGGCGCGCTCGTCGAGGCCGACTTCGATCTGGCGGAGCAGCGGGCGGCCCGCCTCGAGGCCGGGGCCGAGAGCGCTGGGGTGCGAGCGTGAGCGAGCGCGAGGCTGCCGCAGCCGCCGAGTTCTGGGAGGCGCGCTACGCCGACGCCGAGCGCATCTGGTCGGGCCGAGTCAACGCGGTGCTCGCCGACGTCGCTGGCGCGCTCACCCCCGGCCGGGCGCTCGACCTGGGCTGCGGCGAGGGCGGCGACGCCCTCTGGCTGGCGCAGCAGGGCTGGCGCGTGACCGGCGTCGACCTCTCCCCGACCGCGATCGAGCGCGCGCGTGCCGCGGCGGCCGCGGCGGGCCTCAGCCGCGATGCGCTGCGCTTCGAGGCGGCCGACCTCGCGACGTGGCAGTCGACGGAGGCGCACGAGCTGGTGAGCGCGTCGTTCCTGCAGTCGTGGCCGGTCGTGATCCCGCGGGAGGAGATCCTGCGCCGCGCGACCGACCTCGTCGCGCCCGGCGGGCACCTGCTCGTCGTCGCCCATGCCGGGGCGCCGTCGTGGGCCGACCCCGAGATGGCGCGCACGCACCCCTTCCCGACCCCCGAGGGCGATCTCGCCGCCCTGCGGCTCGACCGCGATGACTGGCACGTGCTCGCGTGCGAGCGCCGGGAGCGCTCGGTCACGGCGCCCGATGGCTCGGCCGCCACGCTCGACGACTCGGTGGTGCTGGTGCGCCGCGGACCGGCTCGATCCGGCACGATGGTGCCATGACCGCACCCGCGCCGCTCGACGTCACCTTCACCGCACCGATCGGCGTCGACGTGAAGGGCGAGCTGTGGTCCTGCGTCGAGGTGCCCGGCTCTGCCGAGCTCTTCGGCACCAAGCGCGCGGTGCGCGTCGACGCATCCGTGGACGGCATCGCGCTGGCGAACGTCGGGCTGCTGGTCACCGGCACCGGCGGCCACATGCTCTCCCTGAGCGCGAAGCTGCGGAAGCAGCTCGGCAAGGAGCTCGGCGACTCCGTGACGGTGCAGCTGGAGCGCCGCCTGACCTGACGCTCGCCCGCGCAGCCGCGGGAGTGCGCGCGGCTCAGCGCGGCTGCTCGGCCTCGGTGACGTCCGCGACCCGCGCGCCCAGGTGCGCGATCAGGGCGTCGCCGTCGAGCGTGGCGGCGACGCCGTGGGCGCCGGCGCCGATCGAGACGCGGTGGCCGCGCACGCGCTCGTCGGCGACGACGGGCAGCTGCCGCGTCGTGCCGAAGGGGGTGATCGTGCCGCGTTCGAAGCCCGTCACCGTGAGCGCCTCCGCAGCATCCGGCATCGAGAGGCGCGTGACGCCCAGCAGCTCGCGCAGCTTCGGCCACGAGATGGTGCGGTCACCGGGGACGAGCACGAGCAGGTGGTCGCCCTCCCCGCGACGGACGACCATCGTCTTGACGACGTCGGCGGGCGCCACGCCCCGCGCGGCCGCCGCCTCGGCGAGCGAGCCGACTCGGCCGTGGCGGGTCACCTCGTGCTCGAGGCCGGATGCGCTGAGCGCGTCGAGCGCAGGGTTCACGGCGTCGCGGTCGGTGTCAGCCATGCGGCCAGGCTACGCCGCGCGGCGCGTGCCCGCACGGCGCGGTGGGCGCAGCCGCGACCAGCGCCGCCACCAGGCCCTCCGCGCTCGGGTGCTTCGCGATGCCCGCGACCGGCAGGCCCGCCCGGCGGCAGTCCTCCGCGGTCTGCTCGCCGATCGCGACGATGCTCGTGCTGGCGGCGAGCCCGAGCCGCGCCACCTGCTTCGCCACCGACCCCGACGTCACGAGCACGGCATCGATCGGGGTCTCAGCGGGCTCGACGGCGGTCAGCACGCCCTCCTCGCCGTCCTGCCCGGCCGCGGTGACCTCCTCGCGGTGCCGCAGCGCATCCGCGTCGATCACCGGCATGACGCCGGTCTGCGCCGCCTCCAGCAGCTGCTCGGCCGAGCGGAAGATGGGGGTGGTGCGGTAGGCGACGACCTCGCTCAGCTGCATGCCGTGCTGGCGCAGGCCGTCGGCGATCGTCGGCTTCGCGTCGAGCGCGTGCGGCCAGAGCACGCGACCGGATCGGATCGGCCACTCGTCCACCAGACCAGCGGCCGACTGCTTCGTCGGGATGAACGCCACGGGCACGCCGCGCTCGCGCAGCGCCGCCGCGGTGACCGAGCCGACCGCGGCGACCGAGGTCGAGGCGGGCACGGGCGGCAGCACCCGCACGGTCGACTGGCTGGTGACGACGAGCCAGTCGAACCGGCCCTCGGCGAGCTGGTCGAGCATGAGCTGCAGCTGCTGCTGATCCTCAGCCGGCGCGAGCTGCACGAGCGGCAGGATCAGCGGCTCGTAGCCGGCGTCGGTGACGCGCCGGGCGACGTCGTCGCCCCAGCTGCCGCCGCGCGGGATCAGGACGCGCATGGGTCTCCTCGGTTCGTCTCGTGCGGGCAGCGAGCGGCTCAGCGGATGAGCTCGGCCGCGCCGGCGTCCATGAGCTCGGTCACGGCGCGGTCGGCGACGTCGCGCGCCGCCTCCGCGAGCTCCGCGGCCGAGGTGGCGTCGAGCGTGTAGGCGTGGGATGCGCCGAGCTTCCTCGACCCGTCGGGCGCGTAGGCGACGGCAGAGAGGAAGAGCATGCCGTCCGCGACCTCCGCGTGCGCGGCCAGCGGCGCCGCGCATCCGGCCTCGAGGCCCGCGAGCACGCGCCGTTCGGCATCGGTCGCGGCTCGCGTGGAGGCGTGGTCGGTCGCGGCCACGGCCGTGCGAGCCGCGGCGTCGCCCGACCGGACCTCGACCGCGAGCGCTCCCTGCCCTGGCGCGGTCGGGAAGTCGATCAGGTCGAGGATCTCGGTGGCGCTGGCCTCGAGGCCCAGCCGCTTGAGGCCCGCGAGCGCCAGCACCACCGCGTCGAGGTCGGCGCCCTCCCCCGTCTCGACGTCGCCGAGCGCGCGCGCGATGCGGGTGGGCACGTTGCCGCGGATGTCGACGATCTCGACATCGGGTCGCGCGAGCCGCAGCTGCGCGGCCCGCCGGGGTGAGCCGGTGCCGATCCTCGCGCCCTCGGGGAGGTCGGCGAAGGCGAGGCCGTCGCGGGCGATGAGCGCGTCGCGGGCATCCTCGCGCTTCGCGACCGCCGCCAGCTCGATGCCCTCGGCGGGCTTCGTCGGCAGATCCTTCATCGAGTGCACCGCGACGTCGACCGTGCCGTCGAGCAGCGCATCCCGCAGCGCCGAGACGAACACGCCCGTGCCGCCCAGCTGCTGCAGCGAGGAGCGGTCGACGTCGCCCTTCGTCGTGATCGGCACGAGCTCGACCTCGCCGGCGAAGCGCGCGGCGAGCGCCGAGCACTGCGCCATCGCGAGCGCCGAGCCCCGCGTGCCGACCTTCAGCGCCGTCACGGCTGCAGCCCGGCGATCGCCGGGCGGAAGCCGAGCCGCGGGTTCTCGCAGCAGCCGGGCCGGCAGACGTCGTACCAGGCGTGGATCGACGTGACGGCCTTCCGGTCCGCGACCGGCCGGCCCTCCAACCGCTCCTGCACCAGGTCGACGAGCGCCCCGACGTACCGCGGGTCGACGCCGGGCGTGGGGGCGCGGCGCACCCACAGGCCCGCCTCGGTGGCCGTCTCGATGGCCTCCTCGTCGAGATCCCACATGACCTCCATGTGGTCGCTGACGAAGCCCAGCGGCACGATCACGATCGCCGTGCGGCCGCCCTCGCTGCCCGCCTGCTTCGCGGCCGCTGCCAGCTCCTCGATCGCGTCGTTGATGTCGGGCTCGAGCCACGGCTGCGACGCGGGGCCGGAGCGCGACTGGTAGACGAGCTGCCAAGCCACGCCCGGCGCCGCCTGGGCCATGACCCACTCGGCCGCGGCGAGGTGCTGGCCCTCGTAGCCGCCGCCGGGGCCCCACTGGTGCAGGTCGGGCGCGCCGGAGCGCTCGGCGTCGGCGGTGGGGATGCTGTGGGTCGCGAAGAGCACCTCGATCTGGGCGTCGGCGACGCCGGCCGCCCGCGCCTCCTCGACCGTCGAGCGCACGCCGTCGACGAAGGTGCCGAGGAACCCGGGGTGGTTGAAGAACTGCCGCACCTTGTCGATCTGCATCGTCGCCTGCAGCCCCGTCGCCTCGAGGGCGTCGGCCCAGTCCTCGCGGTACTGCCGGCACGAGGAGTAGGAGGAGTAGGCGGAGGTGGGGATGGCGAGCAGCTTCGAGGCGCCGGCGGCGGCGGCCTCCTGCAGCGCCTCGTCGAGGTAGGGCGCCCAGTTGCGGTTGCCCCAGTAGACGGGCAGGTCGATGCCCGCCTCGGCGAGCGCGGCCTCGAACACGGCCTTGAGGTCGCGGTTCTGCTGGTTGATCGGGCTGACGCCGCCGAAGTGGCGGTAGTGCGTCGAGACCTCCTCGAGCCGCTCGTCGGGGATGCCGCGGCCGCGGGTCACGTTGCGGAGGAACGGGATGACGTCGTCCTGCCCCTCTGGCCCGCCGAAGCCCGACAGCAGGATGCCGTCGTAGGCGACCGGCTCCTCCACGTGCTCGGGGCCGGCCTGCGCGGCGGGCGTCGCGCTCGGCACCGCGGCGCCGGGCTCGATGTGCACGCCGGTCGCGGCGGGCGCCTTGGTCTCTCGGCGCGCCTGCTGCTCCTGCGCCTGCTGCTGCTGCGCCTGCAGCTGCAGCGACTCCGAGCCAGCGCTCGTCGCGGGCTCCTGCGCCTGGCCGCCACCGCAGCATCCGCCGCCGCAGCATCCGCCCGCGGGCTGCTGCACCTGCTCCATCGACTCGCTCACGCGAGCACCTCCTCGATCTCGTCGGCCGCGATCCGGCGGCCAGTGAAGAATGGGGTCTCCTCGCGCACGTGCATGCGGGCGTCGACCGCCCGCAGGTCGCGCATCATGTCGACGAGCTCGGTGAGCTCGTCTGCCTCGAGCGGGAGGATCCACTCGTAGTCGCCGAGCGCGAACGCCGCGACCGTGTTGGCGATCACGCCCGGGTACGCCGACCCGGCGCGGCCGTGCTCGGCGAGCATCCGACCGCGCTCCTCGGCGGGCAGCAGGTACCAGTCGTAGGAGCGGTCGAAGGGGTAGACGCTCACCCAGCGCTTGGGCTCGACGTCGCGCAGGAAGCCGGGCACGTGCCGCTTGTTGAACTCGGCGTCGCGGTGCACGCCCATGGCGCCCCACACCTGCGCGGTGCCGGCCAGCTCTCGCGAGCGGCGCACGCGGCGCACGGCCGACTGCAGCGCCTCGGGCGGCGTGCGCGCGCCCTTCGCGCCGTGCAGCCAGACGAGCACGTCGGCGTCGGCGCGCATGGCCGACACGTCGTAGATGCCTCGCGCGACGACGCCCTCGGCGGCCAGCTCGTCGAGCACCTCCGCGAGCGGCGCGCGGCCGTCGTCGGCGACCGTGCTGCCGGTGCTGCCGGTGCTGCCGGTGCTGCGCCGGAAGACGGCCCAGATCGTGTAGCCGTCGCCGATCTCGACCTGGGGGCTCTGCTCGCTCATGCCTCTCCTCGTCCTGCTGCTGGGGTGGTGTCGGATGCGTCGGCCGGCTCGGCCGCGCCGGGTTCGGGCTCGGCGGGCACGATGTCGGCCGTCCAGGGCGTGCCCTGCACCGCGAAGCGCTCGCGCCGGATCTCCAGCGCCGTCCTGCGCGCGTCGGGCACGACCTGCGCGAGACCCGTGCCTGCGACGGCGGCGCCGACGACGAAGAGGTTGTCGCGCTCGGCCGCCGCCTCGCGCAGCTCCTGCTGCCGGCGGCGCGCTCCGACGGCGCTCGCGGGCTGGCCCTGCCGCCAGCGCACGCGGGCGCTGGCGACCGGCTGCGGCAGCGCGGTGCCGAAGATCGCACGGGCGTCGTCGAGGGCGAGCGCCGCGGCCGCCGCGTCGTCGAGCTGCTCGGTCGCGGGCTCCGCGGTGCCGGAGCCGTAGGAGAGCCGCACGATCTCGTGACCACCGGCAGCCTCGCGCAGCCACGGCCACTTCGCGGTCGCGTGCGTCATCGCCTTCGCGCGCACGCGGGAGTTGTCGGCGGCGACGAGCACGCCGGTGCCGCGCGGGTCGCCGGTGATGGCGCCGGGCGGGAGGACGAGCGTCACGAGCTCGACGGCGGGGCTGCGAGTCGCCGTGGTCCGCGGCTCCGTCGGGTCCGTCGGCTCCGTCGGGTCCGTCGGCTCCGTCGGCTCCGTCGGCTCCGAGACGAGCAGGGCGCGCGCCGCCGCCTCGGGGAGCGCGACGACCAGCGAGGACGCGTGGAGCGTGCCCGCATCCGTCTCGACCGACCAGCCGGTCGCGGTGTCGGTCGCGCTCAGCACGCGCACGCCCGTGCGGATCAGGGCGTGGTGCTCCCGCGCGCGCTCGGCGAGGCGCTCCGGCAGCTGGTGCATGCCGCCGCGCAGACCCTGGACGGCGCTGCCGGGCGTGGCGCCGCCGTCACCGCCCGCGGCCTTCGCTCGCTCCTCGAGCACGAGGGCGACGCCGCCGGAGAGCGAGCCGGCGCGCGTGACCCCGCCGTTCAGCCCCGGCGCGACGATCGCGACGTCGAGCACCTCGGGATCGGCCGAGTAGACGCCGCCCGCGAGCGGCGCGACCAGGCGGTCGAGCACCTTCTGCCCCATGCGGCGGCGCACGAGCGGGCCGAGCGCGTCATCGGTGCCGATGCGCAGCACGGGCATCAGCCGGTCGAGGTAGGCGCGCAGCGCACCGCCCCAGCCGAGCGCGTCGATCACATCGCGCGCGAGCGGCGTCGAGGGGATGCCGAGCAGGGTGCGCTTCGGCAGCGGCACCGCCCGGTCGGCGAGCTGCAGCCACGCACCGGCCGGGCTGGGGTCGACGACCGCGTCGCCGAGGCCCAGCTCGGTCGCGAGCTCGGCGACCGCGCCGCCCCGCACCGCGAACGACTCGGCGCCGGCGTCGATCGCGAGCGCTGCGCGCCCTGCGCCGGCGGTGCTCGCGCCGACGCCCGGCAGCTCCAGCTTCGCGGCGGTGCCGCCGATCCGGTCGGCGGCCTCGAGCACGAGCACGCGGTAGCCGCGCGCGGCGAGGTCGTGCGCGATCGTCAGCCCGGCGATGCCCGCGCCGGCCACGATCGTGTCGAAGCGCGTGCGCTCGTCGGGCGCCGCGGCATCCGCCCCCGCATCGGTCGCGGGAGCGCCGGTCGGCGCGGCGGCGCTGTGGTCGGTCACCGCTCGTGCACCGCCTGCACGATGCGCGTCAGCACCGCGGGGTCGGCGCTCGGCGGCACGCCGTGGCCGAGGTTGAACACGTGCGCCCGGGCGACGGAGCCGGCCATCAGCACGTGGTCGATCGCGGCCTCCACGATCTCCCACGGCGCGCCGAGCACTGCCGGGTCGAGGTTGCCCTGCACGGTCAGGTCGCTGCCGATGCGCTCGAGCGCCGTGTCGAGCGGGACGCGCCAGTCGACCCCGATGGCGTCGACGTCGAGATCCATGGCGCCGTAGAGCTCGCCCGCGCCGACGCCGAAGTGCACGAGCGGCACCCGGGCGCCGGAGGCGTCGGTCAGGTCGCGCACGCGGTCCAGCGCGATGCGCGAGGCCGGGGCGACGTGCTGCTGGTACTGGTCGAGCGGCAGCGAGCCGGCCCACGAGTCGAACAGCTGCGCGGCGCTCGCGCCCTCCTCCACCTGCGCGCGCAGGAAGCGGCCGGTGACGTCGGCGGCCCAGCGGGTGAGCCGATCCCAGGCCTCGGGGTGCGAGCGCATGAGCGTGCGCGCCTCGAGGTGATCCTTCGAGGGGCGGCCGGCGACCAGGTAGGCCGCGAGCGTGAAGGGGGCGCCGGCGAACCCGATCAGCGGGGTCGAGCCGTCGCCGATCTCGGCGAGCCCGGCGACGGTCTGGCGCACGCCCTCGCGCACCGGCTCGAGCGCTGCGTCGAGCATCGCCGGGTCGTTCGCGACCAGTCGCGCGACGTCGTCGGGCGTGCGGATGGGATGGGCGACGACCGGACCGACGCCGGGCTCGATCTTCACGTCGACGCCGGCGAGGCGCAGCGGCACCATGATGTCGCTGAAGAAGATCGCGGCGTCGACGCCGTGGCGCCGCACGGGCTGGAGCGTGATCTCGCTCGCGAGCTCCGGCACCAGGCAGGTGTCGATCATGTCCCGCGCCGGCCCGTCGGTGCGGGCTCGCAGCTCGCGGTACTCGGGCAGCGAGCGCCCCGCCTGGCGCATGAACCAGACCGGCGTCACCTCCGGGCGGTCGCCGCGGTAGGCCCGCACGAGCCGGGAGGCGCCGGTGCGGGTGGTGAGCGGGTGGTCTGGGGCGAGCGCGGGCATCCCCTCCATCATCCCACCTTCCCCTATGGAACGGCTCCTCTGGACGGGGCTCTCGGGCGCGGTGCTGCAGACTCGACATGCCTCATAGGCATGTACGCTGGCGCGATGCAGTTCGTGATCCTCGGGATGCTGCTCGGCGGCCCCCTCTCGCTCTACGACGTGCAGCGGCACTTCGAGCGGATCGTGTCGCTCTTCTACAGCGCGAGCGCCGGCAGCATCCAGCGCGCGCTGCGCCAGCTGGCCGCCGACGGCCGCGTCGTCGTCGACGCAGCGGCCGTCGCCGCGCGGGGTCGCAAGCCCTACCGCATCACCGACGCGGGCCGCGAGGCATGGAGGGAGTGGATGCTGACGCCGCCGACGGGCTCGGAGCTGGAGACCGCGATGCTCGCCCGCGTCTTCTTCCTCGGGCGGCTGGAGGCGCCGGAGGATCGGCTGCGCGTCATCGACGGCATCCTGATGCGGCTCCGCGCGGAGGACGATCGACTGGCCTCGCTGGCCGGCACCATGCCGTCGGCGGCGAGTCCCGAGGCGCTGCTCGACCCCCTGCTCCGGCCGCAGCTCGCGACGCTCGAGTACGGGCGCCGATCGCTCGCGCTGGCGCTCGACTGGGTGTCCGAGCTCGCCGAGGCGGAGGGCACGCGATGAGCGTCGCGGCAGCCGTCGTGGCCTCGATCGTGCTGGCGGGCCTCGCCGGGCTGCAGGTGCTCGCCGCCGCTGGCCGGCCCGTCGGCCGGTTCGTCTGGGGAGGGCAGCACCGCGTCCTGCCGCGCGCGCTGCGCATCGGCAGCGCGGTCTCGATCGTGCTCTACGCCGCGTTCGCCGCGGTGCTGCTCAGCCGCGCAGGTGCCCTGCCCGGCGGCGGCGCCCCGTTCGTCGAGGTCGCGACCTGGGTGCTGGTCGCCTACTTCGGGATCGGCATCGTCATGAACGCCATCTCCCGCAGCCGCGCGGAGCGCGCCGCGATGACCCCTGCGTGCGCCGTGCTCGCGGTGGCCGCGCTCGTGGTCGCTCTCGGGCCGTGACCCGGGCGCCGACGGCTCAGCCCTCGGGCGGCGCCTCGCGCTGCTCGATGCGCCGCACCTGCACGCGCACCGCGGCGTCGCTCCAGTCCTCCGGCAGCGCGGCGCGCACGGCACCGGCCACGGCGGCGGCGACCGCGCGGGAGTCATCGGCCTCGGTGACGCCGACGCTCACCCCGACGCGACGCGGCAGCAGCGTGACGTGCGCGAGCACGCTCGAGGGCGCCGCCCTGCCGGCTGCGGTCGGCACGGCGCGATAGGCCCGGGCCACGCCGGGCAGCGCGGCCACCGCCGCGTCCACGAGCTCTGCCACGCGCTGGGGGCTCTCAGGCATCGGCGGCCCCTGCCTCGAAGACGTCGTCGATGACGACGTCGAGCTGCTGCACGGGCGCCGGCGCGTGCGCCGCGAGCGCCGTGCGGATCCGCGCCCGCACCTCGTCGGCCCGCTCGCGCATGGGAGCGCCGAAGCGGACGCCGATCGTGACGCGCACCTGCAGCGCCTGCTGCTCGTCGAACCGCAGGTCCACGCTGCCGACGAGCACGCCGTCGACCTCGTCGCCCGCGCGGCGGGCGAGCTCGCGCAGCGCGCCCTCGGTGACGGTCGTCTCGGTGCGGTCGTCGATGGTCTCGAGCGGCAGGTCGCGGCCGGCGCGCACCTCGTCCCGGACGACCGCGAGCACGCGATCGACCCAGCCGGCCTCGACGGCGTGCGACTCGTCGACGGCGAGCGCGCGCGTGAGCCGCGACATCCGCTCCATCGACGCCAGCATCGCCTGGCACTCAGGATCCTGCTCGATGGCCGCGATCTGCGGCGACCGGCCCGCGTCGAAGTAGGCGGACAGCTCCTCGAGCGTCCGGCCGGATCCTCCGATCGTGTCGTCCATCGTCACCTCCACTCTGCCATCCCCGCCAGCACCGCGCCGCGAGCGCGTGCCAGGCGCCCGCGCACGGTGGCGGCGCTGATGTCGAGCCGCTCGGCGATCTCGTCGTAGGAGAGCTCGGCCATCTCTCGCAGCAGCCACACCTCGCGCTGGTCCTGCGGCAGGGCCGCGAGCACGTCGCCCAGCGCCCGCGTCGCGGCACGGCCCTCGGCCACGGCCTCCGTGGCCGGCGCGCCAGAGGCGACCTCGGCATCCGGCAGCGGCTGCACATCGCGCCGCGCCCGGGTGCGCAGCACGTCGGTCGCCCGATGCGCGACGGAGGTCGCGAGCCACGATCGGATGCGCGCGGGGTCGCGCAGCTCGTCGAGGCGGCGCCACCCGGCGATCAGCGCCTCCTGCACCACGTCGTCGGCATCGCTCGAGCCGCCCAGGTAGCGGGTCGCGAAGGCGACGAGGAACGGCGAGTGCCGTCGGATGAGCACGCCGTAGGCCCGCTCGTCGCCGTCCTTCGCGCGCTGCGCGAGGAGGGCGTCGGGCGCAGAGTCCAGCTGCGTCGTCATCGTTCGGGATCGTACGCCCTCGCCGCGGTGAGCGAGGCGCGGCACGCATGGACGACCAGCTCCCAATCCGTCCCAGGCGCACCGTCGAACGGATCTGTGACGAATCCCGCGCTCGTGCCGTCTCAGGTGCAGAGGGGCGGATCCGCCCCACCACGAATCGGAGGACATCATGAGCAGCACCACCCCCGCCAAGCCCAGCACCACCGGCAGCACCGGCAGCACCGGGCTCGACCGCACGGGCCTGCAGGGCAAGGGCACCGACACCACGGGCATCCACGGCACCACCGTGGTCGTCGACCCCGTGGTCGCCAAGATCGCCGGCATCGCAGCCCGCGAGGTGCCGGGCGTGCACGCGCTCGGCGGCGGCGCGGCCCGCGTCGTCGGCGCGGTGCGCGACGCCATCGGCCAGAGCGACCTCGGCCAGGGCGTGCGCGTCGAGGTCGGCGAGCACCAGGTGGCCGCCGACGTCACGATCGTCGTGGCCTACCCCGAGCAGCTGCACGTCGTCGCAGAGAACGTGCGACAGGCCGTCGGCGCCGCCATCGTCGAGCTCATCGGCATGGAGGTCGCAGAGGTCAACGTCACCGTCTCCGACGTGCACATCGCGGGCGACGACGACGAGCCCGAGGGGCAGCGCGTCGCATGAGCGCCATCGCCTTCGGCGCCTTCGCCGGCATCGCGCTGGCCGCGCTCGCACTCGCCTTCGGAGCCGGCGGCTTCTTCCTGGGGCTCGCCCTCGCCGCGCTCGGCGCCCTCGTGGGCGCCATCGCGACGCGACGGATCGACCTCCGCGCCGCGGTCTCGGCCGCCAGGGGCAGGAGCGTCGGGTGACCGACGTGCCCGGTGCCGTGACCATCGCCCCCCGCGCGCTGCGCGCCACCGTGCGCGCAGCCGCGGCGGAGGCGTTCGGCGCCCGCTCCGACGACGTGCGGGCCGACGTGCTCGAGCGCGGTCGCACCCTCGACCTCAGGATCGCCACGCCCATCCGGCTCGGCACCGGCACCGTGCAGGCGGCGGCCGAGCGCTCGCGCGAGCAGCTGCTCGAGCGGGCCGGCGCCCTCACCGGTGCCCAGCTCGGCCGATGCGAGATCCGCATCACCCGATGCGAGCCGCCCGCTCGGCCACGAGTCCGCTGACCACTGCGACTCCAGGAAGGACACGACATGACTCCGCACACGGAGGGCAGCACCGCTGATGCCCGCGCCCTGCGCCGCCTCACGCGACGCGAGCTCCACCGCTCGCGCTCGCTCACGGCGAGCGTGGCGCTGTGGGTCACGGCGCTCGTCGTCGCGGCGATCGCCACGATGCTCGTGCTCGAGCGCACGGGCACCACGATCCCCGGCCTCGCACTGCCCGGCAGCGCCGAGATCGCGACGCTCGCGGGCGGCGCGGGCGCGGTCGGGATCGCCATCGGCGCCGCAGCGGCGGTGCTCGGCGCGTGCATGCTCGTCGCCGCGCTGACGCCGGCGCGCCGCCGCCGGCACGCGCTGCAGCGGCCGGGCATCGCGATGCTCGCCGATGACGCGCTGCTGGCCAGCGCCATCTCCCGCGCCGCATCGCGCGGCTCGCACCTGCCCCTCGACCGCGCCAGCACCTCGCTCGGCCGTGCCGTCGCGACAGTGGCGCTGCGGCCGCAGAGCGGCTTCACGAGCGACGCCCCCGCGGCCGACGCCGCCGTGCGCGCCCTCGTCGATGCGCTGCGACCGACCCCGGGCCTGCGCGTCGTCGTCCGAGAGGAGCGCAGCGCATGAGCGGCTCCTCCCGCACCCTCAACCGGGCGATCCTGATCGTCCTGGGCCTCGCGTGGCTCGCGGCCGGCGCACTGGTGCTGCTGTGGCACCTGCAGGCCGAGGCGGTGGCCACGGCCCTCGCGCCGCTCGCAGGGCCCGCAGCCGGGCTCGACTGGCCCATCGTCGCGGCCATCGCCGCGGTCGCGCTGCTCCTCATCGCCGTGCTGCACGCAGCGACCCGTGGTCGCGGCCGCAGCGACGATGCGCTGGTCGCCGGGCCGATCACGCTCGACAAGCACGCCGTGCGCGACGTCTTCCGCGACGAGCTCGGGCAGCACCCCGACCTGCTCGACGTGGAGGTCCAGCCCTGGCGGGCTCGCGGTCGCGACGCCTGGCACGTCACCCTGCGCGTCCGGCGCGGCGCCCGGCTCGACGAGCTCGCCGACCGGGCTGCAGCAGCCGCCGACGCCACCCGGGCGCAGCTGGGTGCCGCGGCACCCATCCTCATCCACCTCAGTGGCGGTCTGCGAGCAGCCGTCACGCACGCTCGACGGGCCGAGTGACCCGTCGCCCTGCGGCGCATCCGCGCCGCAGTCACCGCGCGTCGAACCGCGCACCCATCGAAGGAGGCCCCCGTGGGCATGGACGACAAGATCCGCAACAAGGCTGAAGAGCTCGGCGGCAAGGCGAAGGAGGCGTTCGGCGCCGCGACCGGCAACGAGCGCCTCGAGGCCGAGGGCAAGACCGAGCAGGCTGCGGCGAACGCCAAGCAGGCCGGCGAGAACGTGAAGGATGCGGCCAAGGACGCGTTCGGCAAGTGAGCCCACGGAGCGGCCCCGTCGACCATCGGCGGGGCCGCTCCGCTCGTTCGCGGCCAGCGGATGCGGTGCGTCCGACGGCAGAGTGGGGGACGGTAGGATGGTGCAGTGCTGATCTGCCTCACGGCGAGTCACAAGAACGCCGACTTCACCGCTCTCGAGACTCTGTCGACGGCAGACGCAGGCCAGCTCCCCACCGCCTTCGCCGCGCATCCCGCCGTGGACGGCGCCGTCGTCATCTCGACCTGCAACCGCTTCGAGGTCTACCTGGACGTGCAGACCGACAAGGATGCGGCGGAGGCCGCCGGCATCGCGCAGACGGCGGCAGCGGATGCGCTCGGCTTCCACCACCCCGAGGCCCTCGAGCCGCTCACCGACGTGCGCGCCGCCGAGCACCTCTTCTCGGTCGCCGCAGGCCTCGAGTCGGTCGTGATCGGCGAGGGCGAGATCGCGGGGCAGGTGCGCCGCGCGCTCTCCTCCGCCCAGGAGGCCGGCACGACGAGCCCGCACCTCGAGCGCCTCTTCCAGCGCGCCTCGGAGACCCAGCGCGGCATCAAGAACCGCACCGGCATCGGCGAGGCGGGCCGCTCGATCGTGCGCCTCGCGCTCGATCTGGCGAGCGCGCGCGTCGACTTCGCCGAGGCCCGCGTGCTGCTGGTCGGCACCGGACGCTTCGCCGGCGTCTCGCTCGCCGAGCTGCGCCGCCGCGGCGCGACGGGCGTCGAGGTCTGGAGCCCCTCCGGGCGCGGCAACGGGTTCGCCCGCAGCCACGCCATCGGCCACGTCGACGGGCGCGACGCGGCCCTGGCGGCTGCGACCGCCGACGTGATCGTCACCTGCACGAGCGCCGACGGCTTCGTGGTCGACGCCGCGCTGCTGGCCGCCGGTCGGCAGCAGCTCGCGGCGACCCACGCGTTCCCCGGCTCCGCCAACCGCGACCACGAGGCATCCGGCTGCCCCATGCGCCTCGTCGGCTCGGGCGCCTCGGCAGGAGCGCCGACGACCAGCACCGCGACGCTCAGCAGCGCGACGAGCGCGACGCCGCCCCTCAGCTGCCCCGTGCACGCCGGCGGTGCGACGGCGGTGGCCGAGTGCCCCGTCGAGCACGGGCGCGCCGCGCAGCTCGTCATCGACATGGGCATGCCCCGCAACGTCGACCCCGACGTGGCGACCGTGCACGGCGTCGAGGTGCTCGACCTGGAGACCATCCGCCTGCATGCTCCGCTCGAGCACCTGACGGCGACCGAGGATGCCCGCGACCTCGTGCGCAAGGCGGCGCGACGCTTCGAGCGAGGCACGGCCGAGCGCCAGGTGGGGCCGGCGATCACGGCGCTCCGGCAGCACGTCGAGGACGCCATGGAGGCCGAGCTCGAGCGCATCGCCAAGCGCAGCACCGAGGCCGAGCGCAAGGCGGCCGAGCAGGCGCTGCGCCACTTCGCCGGCGTGCTGCTGCACAAGCCCACCGTGCGCGCGCGAGAGCTCGCCGCCGAGGGCCGCCACGACGACTTCCTCTCTGCCATCGACGCGCTCTACGGCATCGACGACGTCGCCTAGGCGCGGTGCCACTGCGTGACCGAGCCCCTCGAATCCGGCGGAGAGCCCACCACCGGCGCGCACGGCATCCTGCCGCCGGCCGGCGCACGGCTGCCCGGAGAGGGCGCTGCATCCGCGGCTGACCCCGCGGGGGCTCCCACGGGCGGCAGCACGAGCGCGGGCGAGCCGCTCCGGCGGCGCCGCTTCGTCGACCTGGCCCCGCTGCGATCCTCGCCGGCGTTCGCGCGGCTGTGGATCGGCAACGCCATCAGCGGCATCGGCGCGCAGATGACCATCGTGGCCGTCGGCCTGCAGATCTTCGACATGACGCAGAGCACCATGATGGTCGCGCTCGTCGGCGGGGTCGCCCTGCTGCCGATGGTGGTCGCGGGCCTCTGGGGCGGCATGCTCGCCGACGCCTTCGACCGGCGGCTGGTGCTCATGGTCTCGAGCCTCACCGGCTGGGCGGCCGTGCTGGGGCTCGTCGCGCTCTCCACCTGGGATGCGATGCTCATCGACGCCGGCGAGCGCGCGCTCGTCTGGCCCTTCTACGTGCTCACGACGATCAACACCGTCGCGCACACCATCTCCGGGGCGACCCGCAGCGCTGTCACCCCGCGCATCCTGCCCGCGCACCTCATCTCCCGCGCGGCGGCGCTCAACGGCATCGCGATGGGCATCATGCTCACCGTCGGTCCTGCTGCCGCCGGCGTGCTCGTGGCGAGCGTGGGCCTGCCAATCACCTTCGCGATCGACGCGGTGCTCTTCACCGCGGGCTTCCTCGGCATCATCGGGCTGCCGAAGCTGCCGCCGCTCGGCGCGGTCGTGCGCCCAGGCCTCGCGTCGCTGCTCGACGGCGTCGCGTTCCTGCGTCGCGCGCCCAACATCCGCATGTCCTTCATCGTCGACATCATCGCGATGACCTTCGGCCGGCCGTTCGCGCTGCTGCCCGCGGTGGGTGCGGTCGCGATCGGCGGCGGCCCCGTCACCGTCGGCGTGCTCACGGCCGCTGCGGCGATCGGCACGCTGCTCGCGAGCGTCTTCTCCGGTCCGGTGGCGCACGTGCACCGCCACGGCGTCGCCGTGTCGCGCTCGATCATGCTGTACGGCTGCTTCGTCGCGCTGCTGGGCGCGGTGATCCTGGCGATGGCGATGGGATGGGGCGGCGAGGTCGGCCCGGAGTGGCCCGACGTGTCGTGGGTCGCGCTGGGGGTGGCGGCGGTCGCGTTCGCCGGCATGGGCGCGAGCGACGAGATCAGCGCCATCTTCCGCTCGACGATGATGCTGACGGCAGCGCCCGATGACATGCGGGGCCGCACGCAAGGCCTCTTCATGGTCGTCGTCGCGGGCGGGCCGCGCATCGGCGACCTCTACGCCGGCGCCGCTGCGACCCTCATCGCGCTGTGGGCGCCGCCCCTGTTCGGCGGGGTCGTCATCATCGTGCTGCTCGCCGTCGTGACGCGAGCGCAGCGCTCGTTCCTCGCCTACGACGCTCGCACTCCGACGCCCTGAGGCGATGCCGAGCAGAGCGCTGCGACCCTGCGCTCGAGCCTGAGCAAACTAAAAGATAAGACTTGCTCACTCTTGGGCAGGCTGCGCAGGTGCAGGACTAGCGTTTGGTGCGCCACCCGCAAAAGAACGGATCCGTCATGTCTTCAGAGCGCGCGAGGAGTGCAGTGCGACAGCCCCTCCTCTCGACGGAGAACGTCGCCCTCGCTGCCCCGACCCAGGTCTGGTCAGCGCAGGACGGCGGCATGAGCGCGCCCTCGCACGGCGTCTTCCACGGGGACTGGCGCTACGTCTCCGGCATCGAGCTGCTGGTCGACGGCCTCCGGGTCGAGCCGCTCGCCGCCACCGACGAGCTCGCCGGCACCGTCTTCCGCGCCGTCGCGCTCGACCCGCTCACGCGGCGCCGCCGCCCTCGCCTCGCCGTGGAGCAGCTGCGTCAGGCGCACTCCGGCGGCATGGTCGAGCGCGCGACGATCGTCAACGGCGGCGAGGACGCCATCGACGCCCTGGTGGAGATCGTCTGCCACGTCGCCTTCGCCCCGACCACCTCGGTCGAGGCGGGCTCGCCCGAGGAGGCCGACGTGGTGCTCGAGCTCGTGGGAGGCGAGGCGGTCGTGACCGACGGCTCCCGCGTGCTGCGGGTGCGCAGCACGGGCGGCGACGTGCGGGTCGACGGCCACCGCGTGGTCGTCTCGCAGCGAGCGCGCATCGCACCCGAGGACTGGCTGAGCATCACGCTCGAGATCGAGGTGGACGACCCCTCCCTCGCGTTCCACGGATCCGTCGACGCCGCCCTCGACGAGCCGGTGCTGACGGGCAGGGCTGCGCTCGACCGCTGGTCCGAGCGAGCGACCGTCGACCTCGAGCACCTGCTGCTCGACGCGGGCCACGGGCCGTTCCCCGCTGCCGGCGCACCGTGGCACATGACGCTGGTGGCGCGCGACGCGCTGATCGCGAGCCGGCTGCTGCTGCCGCTCGGCACGGAGGTCGCCGAGGGCACCCTGCGCACGCTCGCCGCGCGACAGGGCGTGCTGCACGACCCCGTGACCCGCGAGGAGCCGGGCCGCATCCTGCACGAGATCCGTCAGGGCGCGACCCAGGCGCCCCGACCCGGCGTCGAGCCGCCCCCCGTCTTCGCGGGCGCGTTCGACGCGACACCGCTCTGGATCGTGCTGCTGCACGACGCCTGGCGGGCCGGCCTGCCGCTGGAGGTCGTGCGCGAGCTGCGCACCGCGCTGCATGCCGCGCTCGGGTGGATGCAGTCGCACACCGTCGACGGGCTCGTCACGAGCCCCGACGAGCACTGCCTCGGCGTCACCGCCAAGGATGCCGACGACGAGGATCAGTGCCAGCGCATCGACGGCGACCGCCGGGGCATCGCGATGGCGCAGATGCAGGGGCTCGCGTGCCGCGCGGCCGTGGGCGCGGCCGAGCTGCTCGACGCGCTCGGCGATGACGGCGAGCCGTGGCGCGGGTGGGCGCAGCGGATGCGCGAGCGCTTCCGCGCAGACTTCTGGGTGAAGGGCGAGCAGACGCGGTTCCCCGCGATGGCGCTCGACGCGGACGGCATCCGGCTGCCGACGCTCGTGAGCGACATCGGGCACCTGGTCGGCACGACGCTGCTCGACGCCCAGGAGGAGGCCGAGGTCGCGCAGCTGCTGCTCGACGAGCGGCTCTCCTCGGGCTTCGGGCTGCGCACGATGGCGAACGACGCCGAGCAGTACTGGCCCCTCGCGCAGCACTGCGGCGCCGTCTGGCCGCACGACACCGCCATCGCGATCGAGGGACTGCTGCGAGCGGGTCTCACGACCGCCGCAGAGCAGCTCGCCGTCCAGCTCGAACGGGCGGCCGAGGCCTTCGACGGTCGGATGCCGGAGGCCTACTCGGGCTCCGGCACCGACGAGACCGACATCCCGGTGCCGCTGCCGGGCGTGCGGGCGCCGCAGGCGTGGTCCGCTGCAGCGGTCGTGCCCGTGCTGCGTGCCGTCACCGAGGCCGCGGCCTCGCGAGCGCCGATGGCCGAGCGCCACCTCGCGGCCGTGTCGACGCTGAGCCGGCGTCGGGACGACCACGACGCCGACCGCAGCGAGGGCGGCGAGTCGGGGGCGGCCTCGCGGTCGGGCTCGCGCTCGGGGTCGAGCGCGCGCGAGCCCGTGGAGATCAACGCGAGCGGCAGGGGCTCCGCGGGGTCGCAGCACCCCCCGCACCTGCACCTCGTGCCGCCGCTGCCCGAGGACTGAGGCCGCGACCGGCGCACGACCGCTAGCCCTTCTCGGCGCCCTCGGTCGTCGCCATGATGCGCCTCTGGAAGATGAAGAACACCACGGCGACCGGGATCGTCATGAGCACCGCCGCTGCGAGCTTCAGCGGGAACTGCGTGCCAGAGCCCAGCTGACCGGAGACGAGCGAGCCGACGCCGGTCGTGAGCGTGTGCAGCTCTGGGCTCTGCCTCGAGATCACGAAGTGCGCGAACTCGTTCCACGACCCCTGGAACGACAGGATCGTGAGCGTGATGAGCGCCGGCGTCGCCATCGGCAGCGTCACCGACCAGAAGGTGCGGAAGACGCCAGCTCCGTCGATGCGCGCCGCCTCCTCGATCGATGCGGGGATCGAGTCGAAGAACTGCTTCATGATGAAGATGCCCGCAGCATCGGCCAGCAGCGGGATGATCATGCCCGCGTAGCTGTCGTAGAGCCCGAGCTCCTTGATCACGAGGAACCGCGGGATCATCAGCACGACGCTCGGCACCGCCAGCACAGCGATGAACAGCGCGAAGATCGCGCTCCTGCCACGGAACCGCAGCCGCGAGAGCGCGTAGGCGGCGAGCGAGTCGAAGAACACCCGGAAGACGGTCACGACGACCGTGATGAACACCGAGTTCGCCGCCCAGAGCGGCAGGTCGGTGCCGGTGAACAGGCGCTCGTACGCGGCGAACGTGAACGTCTCGGGGATGAGGCGCATCGGATCGCCGTTCGCCTCGGCATCCGTCTTGAACGAGCTGCTGATCGCGATCACGAAGGGGTAGATGTACAGCATCGCCAGCACGACGAGGATGACGTAGCCCGCGACCAGACCACCGCTGATCCGCTCCCTCATGTGAGCCCTCCGCCCGTCGTGCTCTGCGGCCCGGCCTGCAGCCGCACCGCGCCCTCCGCCATCAGTCCCGCCTCGCGGTCGTCGCGCTCGCGCCTGCGGCGCCGCTCGCGCTTCGTGCCCATGCCGCTCGCATCCCGCTCGCCGAGCACCCAGCGCTGGAGGAGCGTCATCGCGATGATGATGAGGAACAGCACGAACGCGATCGCCGCTGCGATGCCGGGCTCGTTGTTCTCGAACGCCTGGTTGAAGGCGAGGTACGCAGGGCTCGTCAACGTGGGCGCCGCCGGCGTGCCGCGCGTGAGGTACACCTGGTCGAAGACCTGCCACGTGCCGATCAGGCCGAGCGTGAGTACGGTGAACAGGGTCGGCTTGAGCATGGGCAGCGTGACCGAGAAGAAGGTGCGGATCGGTCCGGCGCCGTCCATCACCGCAGCCTCCCCGACCTCGGCGCCGATGTTCTGCAACCCGGCCAGGAAGAGCAGCATGAAGGTGCCGGAGGTCGTGAAGATCGCCATGATGATCAGCACGCACTGGGCCACCGACGGCCCGGCCACCCACTCCCAGCCGGAGACCCCGAGGAACCCCGGCGCGTCCCAGCCGGCGGGCGGGCCGTCGACCCCCGCGAGCCCGAGCACGATCTGGAAGACGCCGCGCGGGTCTGCGAACCAGTTCGGGCCGTTGATGCTGAGCCAGCCGAGCACGCGGTTCACGACGCCCGTCGCGCCGAAGAGGAAGAGGAAGACGCCCGTGATCGCGATCGACGAGGTCACCGACGGGAAGTAGAAGGCGGTGCGGAAGAAGCCCTTCGCCCTCAGCAGGCGACGGTTGACCTGCACGGCGAGGAAGAGCGCGAGCGCGGTCTGCAGCGGGACGACGAGCAGCACGTAGAAGACGTTGTTGCGGATCGAGCGGCCGAAGAGCTCGCGGGTGAGGGAGTCGTCCGTGGTGATCGCGGCGTAGTTCTCGAGCCCGACCACGTCGACGCTGTCGTTGAACAGCGGCGAGTTCCGGCCGTTCCAGTCGGTGAACGACACCCAGAGCGCCAGAGCGATCGGCGCGATCAGGAAGACGCCGATGATCAGGATCGCCGGCAGCGTGAAGAGCCAGCCGGCGATCGCCTCGCCGCCGCGCTGCGTCTGGCGCCGCGCGCTCCGGCGCCGCGTGGGCGGCGCCGGAGCTGCGGTCGTGGTGCTCATGTCGTCCGTGCCCGGCTGCGTCAACCCTGCGAGGCCTCGTAGGCGGCCTCGAGCTGCGTCTGCACCTGGTCGAGGACGGCCTGCGCATCACCGCCCTGCAGCGTGGTGATCGCGTTGTTGAACTCGCCCACCACGTCCGCTGCGCCGGAGAACGCGACGGGGCTCACGGCATAGTCGGCTCCGGCGACGAACGCCTCGTTCTCCGGGTAGGTCTCGGCATAGGTGGCTGCCGCCGACTCCGTGGAGGGGATCACGCCGAACGCCTCGGAGAACTCGAGCTGCTGCGCGTCGCTCGTGAGGAAGGCGACCAGCTCCTGCGCGCTGTCGACGGAGTCCTGACCCTCCGGGATGCCCCAGCAGTTCGAGAACGTGAAGGTGCCCTGCCCAGCCGGCCCGGCCGGCAGCTCGACGACCTGGAACTCGACGTCCGGGAAGTCGTTCTCGAGCGCGCCGCGGATCCACGGGCCCTCGATCACCATCGCCGCCGAGCCGTTGCCGAACGCCTCGCCGCCCCAGCCTGCACCCAGGTCGGCCGGCCACTGCAGCGCGCCCGCCTCGAGCAGCCCCTGCACGTACTCGAGCGCCTCGAGGTTCTCGGGCGAGCTCGCCGTCACCGCCTCGCCGTCCATGAGGCCGCCACCGGCCTGCTCCATGAAGACGCCGAGGCGCGCGTACTCCGCACCCATCGACAGGCCGACGGTGTCGCCGCTCGTGAGCGTCTCGGCCGCGGACTGCAGCGACGCCCAGTCGGTGGGGATGTCGGCCTCCGTCAGACCCGCGTCCGCCCACAGCTGCGTGTTGATGACGAGTCCGAGGGTCGAGAAGTCCTTCGGCGCGCAGACGAACTCGCCGTCGAAGGAGAAGGCATCGACCAGGGCGGGGTAGAACGCGTCGGCGCCCTCGAGGTTCGCGGCGTAGGGCTCGAGGAAGCCGTCGCTCGCGTAGGTCTGGAACTGATCCCAGCCCATGTAGAAGACGTCGGGTGCCGTGTCGCCCGCGAAGCCCTGCGCGAGCTCCTGGTTGAGGTCGGATGCGGCGATCACCTCGACCTCGACGCCGGACTCGGCGCTCCAGGCGTCGGCCGCCGCCTGGACGGCCGCCGTCTCCGCGTCGCCCGAGGAGCCGATGAGCATGGTCAGCGGCTCGCCCCCGGACGCTCCGGAGCCCGGTTCGCCGGAGGCGTCGGGGGCGCCGCCGCCCGAGCAGGATGCCAGGGCGAGAGCGAGCGCACCGGCGAGGGCGACGCTGCCCAGCTTGCTGTGTCGCATGGTGGTTCCTTTCAGGATGGGGCCGAGCCCCGGTCGGCGGCGGGGGCGATCCCCCACCGTGCGTCATCGCGCCGCACCAGCTGCGGCGTGACGAGGGTCGTGGTGACGCCGGCCGCAGGGTCGAGCGCGAGCAGCGCTGCCGCCGCGACCTCGCCGAGGCTCTGGTCGACGCTCGGGAAGCCAAGACCGGCGGCGAGCGAGGTGTTGTCGAAGCCGATGACCGGCACGCGCTCGGCGGTCTGCGCGAGGGCTCCGAGCGCCCCGGTCGCGAGCGAGTCGGAGGCGCACACGAGCCCGTCGACACCGTGCTCGAGGAGGGTGCGCGAGGCGGCGAGCGCAGCAGCGACGCCGTCCTCGCTGCGCACCGTGAGCGCGTCGAGGTCGCGCCCGTCGAGGTCGAGCCGCTCGCGCATCGCGGTCGCCCACCCCAGCCGGCGGTCGTCGCCGGAGCCGCTGCCCTCCGGCCAACCGACGAAGCCGATGCGTCGATGGCCGCTGTCGAGCAGCGCCTCGGTCGCCTGGCGGGTGCCGGCTGCGCCGTCGACGTCGACCCACGAGTGCTGGGGCGAGGGCCCCCACGGGCGACCGAAGGTCACGAACGGCAGCCCCGCCTCGATGAGCGCGGGCACGCGCAGGTCCCCCTCGTGCGTCGACGTGAGCAGGAACCGGTCGGCGACCTGCCCGCGCGCCAGGCCGCGGATCTTCTCGACCTCCTCCTCGTCGGAGGTGGCGGTGAAGAGCACGACGTGCTGGCCCTGCGCATCCGCCGCGGCGGTCAGCTCGTGCAGGAACCGGTCGAGCAGCGAGGAGGCGATGTTGTCGGCGATCGGCTCGATGCGCAGACCGATGGTCGACACCGTGCGCTGTCGGAGCCGCCGGGCCTGCATGTTGGGCGCGTAGCCCAGCACATCCACGGAGGCGAGGACGCGGGCCAGGGTGTCCTCCGCGAGCAGGGAGGGGTTGTTGAGCGCGTTCGACACGGTCTGCACCGAGACGCCGGCGTGGGCGGCGACGTCGACGAGCGTCGTGGCCATCGTCACTCCTTCGTGCCGGCTCCTCGCAGCGTGGCTGCGCATCGCTCTTGGATCGTTCCAATCGCGACGGTAGCGTATCCACCGTCGGATGTGAAGCAGGACCGGAAGAGGCGATCGATGCACACCGAGCGCGCGCAGCACGAGCACGGCAGGCAGCCGCTGCTGCACGACGCCCTCGTCGTGCTCGAAGCCCCCACCCAGGCCTGGTCGGATGCGTCGGGCGACATGGGCGCAGCACCGATCGAGGGCGTGTTCCACGGCGACTGGCGCTACCTCAGCGCTCTGCGCCTCACCATCGCCGGCGAGACCGTCGAGGGCACGGGCACGGGCACGGCCACGGCCGGCGCCGCGAGCTCCGCGAGCTTCCACGGCATCGCGCGATCGATCGACGACGCGACGCCGGATCCGCGAGTGCTCGTCGAGCGGCGGCGCGAGGTCACGGCCGGTCGCCTCGTGGAGCGCGTGCTCGTGCGCAACGGCCTCGACGCATCCGTCGTCGCACCGGTGCGCCTGTCGCTCGACGTCTCGATCGCCGAGCTCTCGAGCGTCAAGGCTGGGCTCCCGGCTCCCGCCACGATCAGGTGGCAGGAGTGCGCCGATGGGCTCGAGGCCGGCGACGGCACGCGCGCGCTCCGGCTCGCGGCGCCCGCCGGCGCCCTGCGGCGCGACGGCGACTCGGTGCACGTCGAGTGGAGCCTGGAGGTGCCGCCGGGCGAGACTCGCGGCGCACTGCTGGAGCTCACGCTCCACGACGCGACGGCGGTCGTCGGGCCCGCCGCCGGCCGCAGGCTCGGCGCCCTCGCCCCGAGCGGGGACGCCGCCCTCGACCGCTGGGCCGCGCGCGCGCTCGGCGACCTCGAGGCACTGCTCCTCGACGCTGGCCAGGGGCCCTTCGCGGCCGCAGGCGCACCGTGGTTCATGACCCTCTTCGGCCGCGACACCCTCATCACCGCGCGCCTGCTGCTGCCCCTCTCGCTCGACGTCGCGCTCGGCACCCTCCGCACCCTCGCGGCCCGCCAAGGCGTCGCGATCGACCCCGCGACCGCCGAGCAGCCCGGCAAGATCCTGCACGAGATCCGCCAGGGGGCCTTCACGATGCCGGGCGAGGGCATCGTGCTGCCACCGGTCTACTACGGCACGATCGATGCGACGCCGCTGTGGATCGTGCTGCTGCACGAGGCCTGGCGCCACGGGCTGCCGCTCGCGGCGGTGCGCGAGCTGCGGCCGGCGCTCGAGGCCGCGCTGGCCTGGATGCGCGACCACGGCAGCCCCGGCGGCTCCGGGTTCTTGCAGTACATCGACGAGACCGGCACGGGCCTGGCCAACCAGGGCTGGAAGGACTCGGGCGACTCCATCCGCTTCAGCGACGGCTCGGTCGCGGAAGGGCCCATCGCGCTGTGCGAGGTGCAGGCCCAGGCGTGCCAGGCCGCGAGCGCCGGCGCCGAGCTGCTCGAGGCGCTCGGCGGCGACGGCGCCGAGTGGCGCACGTGGGCCGACGCGATGCGCGAGCGGTTCCGCGCCGCGTTCTGGGTCGAGCGGGGCGGCGAGCGCTACCCGGCGATCGCCCTCGACGGCAGCGGCAGACCGGTCGATGCGAAGTCCTCGAACATGGGGCAGCTGCTCGGCACATCGCTGCTGAGCCCCGACGAGGAGGCGCACGTCGCGCGCATGCTCGTCGACGAGCGCTTCGCCTCAGGGTGGGGCGTGCGGACCATGGCGAGCGACGAGGGCGGCTACTGGCCGCTCTCCTACCACTGCGGTTCGGTGTGGCCCCACGACACGGGGATCGTGATCGAGGGCATGCTGCGGGCCGGCCTCGACGAGGAGGCGCGGGTGCTCTCCGCGCAGCTCGTGCGAGCGGCCGACGCATTCGACGGGCGCCTCCCCGAGCTCTTCGCCGGGTTCTCGGCTGCCGAGGCCTCCACGCCCGTCGCGTACCCCGCGTCCTGCCGGCCGCAGGCGTGGAGCGCGGCCGCGGTCGTGCCGGTGCACCGGGCACTCGCGGAGCCGGCGGCCCCCAGCCACTAGATTGATGCCGTGCTCGGCATGCTCGCCACCATCGGACGGATCCTCGTCCAGCACTGGCCCGCGCTCCTCGCGTGGTACCTCGGCGGCGTGCTGGCGCGCTACGTGCTCATCGAGGTCGCCGGCTGGGTCGGCGCCTTCAGCGCGGTCGCCGGCCTGCTGATCCTCCCGCTCGCCGTGCTGGCGCGCCTGGCGTCGTTCGTCGGCATGTTCCTCGTGGTGCGCGGCAGCCTGCGCGAGCTGAGCGCCATCGCTCCCCCGCCCACCACCCCGGCAGCCCGGCGCACGACCTTCATCGCCTCGCTGCTCGGCGGCGTCCTGCCCTTCTTCGCCGTCTACATGGCGACCGGCAACGTGCAGGAGGACGCCGACGCCTACGCCACGCGAGCCCTCGAGGTGCAGTCGTCCTTGCGCTGGGGCGCGTTCGTCACGGGCGAGGAGTTCGACAGCACCGGCACGGTCACCGAGGTCCTCCTGAGTCCCGCGGTGCTCATCGCGCTCGGCATCGCCTTCGCGGGCCGCCTGGCGTGGGGTCGCTGGGAGCAGCGCCTCCCCCGCTGGGTCTCGGTCGTCGCCGTCTACCTCGAGGGCGTGTGGGTCTTCCTGTTCGTGCTGCTCCTCGGCGAGTACCTGCCGCTCGTCACCGCGTGGGTCGACGACCGCCAGGCGATGGCGTGGGTGGCGGATGCGCGGGGCTGGCTCGCCGCATCCGTCGCGCCGGTCGCGTGGCTGTGGGATGGCATCGACTGGGCGATCGGCCACCTCGGCGCGGCGCTCGGCCAGCCGCTGGCGTGGCTGACGATCGGGGGCGTGATGTACGGCCAGGCCGTGCGCGCGCAGGCGCCCGCGATCCCCGCGCAGCTCGTGGACCCTCGCCTCGCGCCCGTCCAGGAGCGCATCGAGCGGGCCCGTCGCCGCTACGGCGCGCTGCCCGCCTGGGCGCAGTCGCAGGCGAAGCAGGCGTGGGGATCGGTGAGCGCTCGCTTCTCGCCCATCTGGCGCGCGATCCTGCTGATGCTGCGCGGCGGGCCGCTGCTGTTCGGCACCGCGGTGCTGCTGTACGCGATCGTGGAGTGGCTCGAGGGCGGGCTCACGCTGCTGACGACGCGCATCGTCGGACCGCAGGGCTTCAACGAGTTCTGGCTGGTGTGGGACTCCCTGCTGTTCCTCCCCACGGCGATGCTCGTCGAGACGCTGCGGATCGTGGTCATCGCCGGCGCGTACGACGCGATGATCGGCCGCCTCCGCCGCCACGAGGCAGCGGCGGCCCCCGCCGGTGCGGCGACGACGGCGACGGATGCGTCGGCGCGCGCGGCGATCGCCGGCCCGGCGGCGCCTCAGGGCAGCTCGAGGACGAACGTCGGCAGCGACGGCTCCGAGCCGAGGATCGCGACCTCGAGCTCGAACGGCCCGGCGTCCTCGGGCACGAGGTAGAGCAGGTTGAGGAACACGGGCTCGGTCGCCTCGTAGCAGGACACCTCGCCCTCCCACCCGAGCGGCCCCCAGCTGCCCTCCCAGGAGCGGCCGGTGCCTCGCTCGACCAGCAGCGGCCGGGCGCACGAGAGCGGCTCGTCGCCGGGGACGAGCGTGAGCTGCGCCGCGAGCGCGCGGGCACCCGGCGGCACGTCCACGTCGACCTCCGCGGGCACCTCCACGAGGCTCGCGGGGCCGATGTCGACGCCGTCGAGCTCGATCGAGGCGCCTGCTGCCACGGGGATGTGCTGCCAGTGGCGGAACTCGTAGTACGTGCGCCACTCCTGCCACGCGATGGCGCCGCCCGTCGCTGGGACGAGGACGGCCAGCGCGACGAGCGCGATCGCGTTCCGGCGCCACCAGCGGGGCTTCACCGCGCCCATCCGGTCTCCTGCAGCTCGATCGAGGGGGAGCGGTCGACGGCATCGAGGTCGATGCGGAGCTCCACGATCGTGTCGACGCGCGTCTCCAGCGATCGGCCCAGCCGCAGCGTCGCGTCGCCCGTGAGCGCGCCCTGCGGCAGCTCGAACGCCAGCGAGCCCGACTGCGGGATCCCGAGCCGCAGCGACGCGGAGCGGAGCGACTCGGGTCGCTCGCTCGCCGAGATGACGCGATCGCCGAGATCGAGCTCGGCCAGCGAGAGCAGGCTCGCCACCTCGGTCTGCATGGCCTCCACGTCGAGGTCGACGACGACCCACGTGCCCTCGGCCCGCCATCCGCTCGCGTCGATCACCTCCTGCTCGGTCGCTCGCACCCCGTGCACGGTGGCGGCGAACAGCCGCGCCTCGGCGCGCTCCCCGACCGCGGCGTCGACGACGAACGGCTGCGCGGTCTCGGCCTCGTCCAGGGTGAGCGTGCCGATCAGCGCCGCGGTCGCGATCATCGCGAGCCCGACGAGCCAGGCCAGCGCGCGCCTCACGGCGCCTCCTCTCCCTCGGCCTCGGCGTCGGCGCCGGCACCGACGTCCTCTGCCTCGAGCAGGACGGTCGCCGCGAGCTCCTGGTCGCTCCAGTACTCGCCGTAGAGCGTGCTCGAGCCGACGTACAGCTGGTGGTCGAGGAGCGAGACGCGCACCTCGTCGCCGTCGGCGAACAGGTCGTCGGGCACGATCCACGTCAGCACCAGCTCGGCGGGCACGCCCGGCTGCACCGCGGGCGAGATGGTCCCGTCGTCCAGCCGCGCGGCTGCCGTCACGCTCGCATCCGGCAGGGCTTCGAGGCGGATCGCCTGCGCGAAGGTGGTGGAGTCGGTGCCGATGGAGCGATCCCACGTCCCCTCCACCGTGCCGACGACCGCGAGCACCCGCTCGCCGGCGGCGGGGTCTGCGGTGGCTCCGGCCTCGTCGAAGGTGTCGATCAGGACCGCGCGCTCGAGCGTGAAGGAGGCGAAGGGGCCCACGTGCGCCTCGCCGGCCGCCAGCTCCTCCGGCAGCGTCGACGCTGCGGTCTCGAGCCCGCCGAAGGCGGCGGTCGCCGCGAGGAAGATGCCGGCGACCGCGGTCGTGAGCCACCGCATCGGCACCTTCTCGGCCGCCTTGCTCATCCAGCTGCCCGCGCGCCCGGTGCCGCGCTTCGCGGCGACAGCGGGCGGCGCCGCCGCGACATCCGCGGCCGTCGCGCCCGATGCGGCCTTCGCCGCGACAGGCGCCGGCGCAGGCTGCTGCGGCGATGCGGCGCTGGCCTTGCCCGGCTGGTCGTTCACAGCACGAGCATAGGGCCGGGACTCGCGCCCCGACCCCATGCCGCGTGCGGCAGCGTGACCCGCAGGGTCAGCCCTTCGCGGAGCCCGCCAGCAGCCCGCGGACGAAGAAGCGCTGCAGGCCGAAGAACACCGCCAGCGGCACGACCAGCGAGACGAAGGCGCCGGCTGTGAGCCGCTCCCAGTTCTCGCCTCGCGAGCCCGCGAGCTCGGCCAATCGTTGGGTGAGCGGCGCGGTGTCCGGTGTCCCGGAGGAGAACACCAGCGCCACAAGCAGGTCGTTCCACACCCACAGGAACTGGAAGATGCCGAACGACGCGATGGCCGGCATCGCCAGCGGCAGGATGATGCGGAAGAAGATCTGGCCGTGACCGGCGCCGTCGACGCGCGCGGCCTCGATGACATCCGCCGGGATCTCGGAGATGAAGTTGTGCAGCAGGAAGATCGCCAGCGGCAGGCCGAAGATGGTGTGCGCGATCCAGACCGGCAGGAACTGCTTGTCGCTGACGAACGGCATGATGTCGTTCAGCCCGTTCTGGAACGGCTGCAGGAAGGTCACGAACAGCTGCAGCAGCGGGATGAGCGCCATCTGCAGCGGCACGATCTGCAGCGCGAACACGACGACGAACAGCGTCGACGATCCCTTGAACTTCACCCACGCGAACGCGTACGCCGCGAGCGAGGCGAGCACGAGGGGGATGAGCGTGCCGGGGATGGAGATCAGCAGCGAGTTCACGAAGTACTCGCCCAGCTGCGGCGACGACGAGGAGGAGGAGAAGAGCACCTCGCCGTAGTTGTCGAGCGTCAGCTGCGGGTCGGTGAAGAACGTCCACCAGCCGGTCGTGCCGATCTGGTCCGCCGGGCGGAAGGACGACAGGAACAGCCCGAAGGTCGGCACCGTCCAGAGCAGCGCGATCACGATCGCCGCGAGCGTCGCCCACGGGCTCGTGAGGCGCTGCTTCACGCGGTCGGCGCGCGTGCCCTTCGGCTTCCCGCCGAGGGCGGCCTCGGCGCTCTCCGTGGTGATCTCGGGGTCTGGGGTCACTGCGGCGCTGGTCATCGGATCGCCTTCTGCTGGTTCATGACACGGATGTTGTAGACGACGATCGGCAGCACCATGATGAACAGCACGAGCGCCAGGGCCGCGCCTCTGCCGGGTTCGCCGGAGCGGAAGGCCTGCGTGTACATCTCGTTCGCGACCACCGAGGTGTCGAAGTTGCCGGCGGTCATCGTGCGCACGATGTCGAACACCTTCAGCGTGGCGATCGAGATCGTGGTGACCACCACCACGAGCGACGAGCGGATGCCCGGCACCACGACGTTGCGGAACCGCTGCCACGGGTTGGCGCCGTCGAGCTGCGCCGCCTCGAGCTGCTCGACCGCGACGCCCTTGATCGCCGCGGAGAGCACGACCATGGCGAAGCCGGTCTGGATCCAGATCATCACGAGGATCAGCGCGAGCGTGTTCCAGGGGCTGTTCTGCAGGATCTGCTGCGGCTCGCCGCCGAACAGCACGATGAGCTGGTTGACGAGGCCGATCTGCTCCTGCTCCGGCCCGCGGTAGGCGTACATGAACTTCCAGATGATGCCCGCGCCGACGAACGAGATCGCCATCGGCATGAAGACGAGCATCTTGTAGACCTTCTCGCCGCGGCTCTTGTCGATGAAGACCGCGTAGGCGAGGCCGACGGCCGTCGAGATGAGCGGCACGAGCACCACCCACACGAGCGTGTTGCCGAGGGTGACGAGCGCCTCGGGCTGCGTGAACATCCACACGAAGTTGTCGACGCCGTTGAACGTGCCGGTCTTGTCGGTGAAGGCCAGCAGCGCGGTGCGGATGGCGGGGTAGACGAGCCCTGCGGTGAGCAGCAGCGCGGCCGGCATGAGGAACACGAGCATGGGCTTCGAGTCCTCGTCCTTGTCGGCGACGTAGCCGAGCACGCCCGCGACGCTGAGCATCGCGGCGAACGCCCACGGCCAGACGCCGACAGCCCGCTCCTCGGATTCGAGCAGGGTCGCGATGCCCACGACGGCGACCGCAGCCACGAGCCAGACGATCAGGCGCAGACCGCGACGGATGCGCGGGGGCGCGAACGCGACGCCCGCGGTCACGACGAGCGCCCCGACGAGGGGCCAGCCGACGATGGTCGCGGCGAGGGTCAGCGGGTCGGTCACCCAGTCGAGCATCGCGATGCTCTCCGAGGCCTGCGCGACCAGCACCACCCCGACCACGACGGCGGCGGCGACGAGGCGCAGCACCGCGCTCCGCACCGCTTCGGAGACGCGCGCGAGCAGCCGGTCGAGGCCCCACTGCAGCAGCACGACCGCCAGGCCGGCGACGGCGAAGATGATCGCCGCGTTCGTCAGCTCCTGCGTCATCCACGGCACGACGCCGTAGAGGATGCGCGCGAGGACCGCGATCAGCACGAGCACCGCGATGATCACGACGCGCGGCTTCAGCCCCTGCTTGATCCCCGCCCAGCCCTTGACGAGCGGCTTGTCCTCCGGGCGGTCGAGGAACGCGAGCAGCAGCGCCATCACGACGGCGAACGCGCCGAGGCCGACGACTGCCTGCATCACCTTGCCGATGAGATCCATCGTGGTCATAGTCACCCCTGTCGTCGATGCGGGCGTGGGGACCGCATGAGCGGCCCCCACGCCCGCATCAGCTCGTTATTCCGGCCAGCTCTGCTCGACCGTGGCGAGCATGGACGCGGAGTCGGCGCCGGAGATCCAGTCGATCATCCCGCTCCAGAGCGTGCCCGAGCCGACGGCGCCGGGCATCGTGTCCGATCCGTCGAACCGGAACGTGGTGTTCTCGTCCTGCAGGATCGCGTAGGCCTCGCGCAGCAGGTCGCTCGAGGCGTTCGCCGGGTCGAGGCCCGAGTTCGCCGAGAGCACGCCGCCGAGGGAGACGCGGCTGTTGGCCCACTCGGGGCTCGACAGGTACGTCTGCACCGCCACGACCTCCTCGTCGTCGCTGAACGCGCCGACGAACTCGCCGCCACCGGTGACATCCGCGGCGCCCGCCTCGGTGCCCGGCAGCAGGAAGGCCCACACGTCGCCGTCCTCAGCGACGTTCACGTCGCCGTCCGGGTTGTAGAAGCCCTCGTAGAACGTCGCCTGGTGGTGCATCGCGCACTCGCCGTCGAGGACCGGCAGGCCGGCCTCGCCGAAGTCGGTGCTCGCGATCGTCGAGACGTCGCCGATGCCGCCGTTGACGTAGTCGGGGTTCTTGATCAGGTCGCCGACGCGGTCGAGCGCCTCGACGATCTCGGGCGAGTCGAAGGGGATCTCGTTCGACGCCCACTGGTCGTAGACGTCCGCGCCCGCGGTGCGGAGCACGTAGTCCTCGAGCCAGTCGGTGCCCGGCCAGCCCGTGGCCTCGCCGGAGCCGAAGCCGACGCACCAGGGCGTGACATCCGATCCGGCGATCGTCGCGGTGAGCTCGTCGACCTCGTCGAGCGTCTCCGGGATCTCCCAGCCGTTCTCCTCGAACACCGAGGGCGAGTACCAGACCATGCCCTTGACCGACGCCATCAGCGGCGCGGCGTAGAACGTGTCGTCGACGGTGCCGAAGCCCTGCCAGGTCTCGTTCCAGTACTCCTGCGCGTTCGCGGCGACGGCCTCCGGCGCCTCGAGCACGGCACCGGTGCCGACGACCGAGGCGAGCAGGCCCGGCTGCGGGAAGATCGCGAGGTCGGGCGGGTTGCCGCCCTGGACGCGGACGTTGATCTGCGCCTCGAACTCCGAGGAGCCCTCGTAGACGATCTCGATCCCGGTGCAGTCGGCGAACTCCGCCCACGACTCGTTGAGCCGGTCGGCCTCGGCATCGAGGATCGTGCCGTAGATGCTCACCTCGCCGCCCTCGAAGGTGCCGTAGTCGGCGTAGGCCTCGCAGCCCTCGGCGGTTGCGGGAGCCGAGCCGCCCGGCTCGGCCGAGGGGTCGGCTGGTGCGTCTCCGACACAGCCCGTGAGGGCGAGTGCCGCGACGCCCGCGACGCCCAGCGGCATCGCGATCCTGCGTGCGTGCTTCACATGAACTCCTTCGCTCAGTGCAATCGGCACGCGCCGCGTCGTTCCGCACAGCGCCGTGCCCGATCCTCAGGAACCGGAACCGGTTCCATTGCCAGCGACGCTAGCGCACTGGGGCGCTCCGCGATGCGCAACGATGTTTCGATTCGGCAACGATCGACGGAGGAGCACCTGTGCCCCCGCCGCGGGAAGGGGTACCTTTGGAACCGGTTCCAACGATGAGACCCGCGGCGCGACCCGAACGCGCCGCCGCAGCACGAGGAGGCGCGATGCCACGGCTCGACGACGTCGCCCGAGCGGCAGGGGTCTCCAAGGCCACCGCGAGTCGCGCGCTCTCGGGCGCCGACGCCGTCTCGCCCGCCACGCGCGAGCGGGTGCAGCGCATCGCCGCCGAGCTCGGCTTCCGGGCCTCGGGGGCCGCTCGCCGGCTCGCGACCGGCATGACGCGCACGATCGGCGTGCTCACCCCCTCCGTCGACCGCTGGTACTTCGGCAGCGTGCTGCACGGCATCGCGCACGCCGCCGACGCACACGAGCACGACGTGCTGCTCTACGACCTCGGCGCCTTCGGGCACGGCGGGCACGAGAAGTTCGAGCGCTTCATGCGGCGCGGCGAGGTCGACGGCCTCGTCACCATCACCTGGAGCCTCGTCGGCGGCGACCTCAGCCGGCTCGCCGAGCTGGGCATCCCGGTCGCGACCGTCGGGGAGCCGACACCCCACACGCGCTCGTTCAGCCTCGACGACACCGCCGCCGGCGAGCTCGCCGCTGAGCACCTCGTCGCGCTCGGCCACACCGACATGCTGCACATCGCGAGCGCCACCGAGGTGCAGCCCTTCGACGCATCGTCGTCGGATCGCCGCAAGCAGGCCTTCGAGGCGGTCTCGGCTCGGCACCGGCTGGCGCTGCGACCCGTCGTGACCGTGCCCACCACGCTCGAGGGGGCGCACAGGGCGGCGGTCGAGCTGCTCTCCGGCGGCGACCTGCCGACCGCGATCATGGCGGGCACCGACGAGGTGGCGGTCGGCGTGCTGCTGGCGGCGCACCAGCTCGGCATCCGCGTGCCGGAGCAGCTGAGCGTCACGGGCGTCGACGACATCCCCTCGGCGAGCTCCTTCGGGCTCACGACCGTGCGGCAGGATCCCGCACGCCACGGGGAGGATGTCGTGGACTGGATCATGGATGCGCTGCACGGCGGGGCCGCGGGCGGGGACGAGCCCGACCGCAGCCACACGAACTACGCGCCGGAGCTCGTCGTGCGCACGTCGACCGCGCCGCCCTCGCGCTGACGCACCAGGAGGCGCCTTCGGGCGCTGAGCGCGGCGCTAGGCCTGCTCGAGCGGCGCCAGCGCGGCCGCCGCCCGGGACGCCTGCGCATCGGCGACCGCGCTCGGCGAGCCGGCTGCGATCAGCCGCCCGCGCTCCAGCAGGATCGCGCGATCGGCGCGCGCGAGGCTCGAGCGATCGTGGGTCGCGATCACCACCGTCGCGCCGGCCGCGGCGGCCTCGGCGATCGCGGCGTCGATGCGGTCGCGGGCCTCCGCGTCCGCAGCGGCAGCGGGCTCGTCGAGCAGCAGCAGGGGCGCGCGCCGGACGAGGCCCTGCGCGACGAGGACGCGCTGCCGCTGGCCCCCCGACATCCCCGTCAGCTGCCGCTCAGCGCTGCCCTCCATGTCGACGGCACGCAGCGCCGCGGCCACGCGCCGGCGCCCGTCGGCGCCGATCCGGCCGAGCAGCCCGCGCTGCCGCCACAGCCCCATCTCGACCGCCTGCCGCGCGGTGAGCGGCAGCCGGTCGCCGCCGTCGGTGCGCTGCAGCACGAGCGCGCGATCGGCGGGCAGTCCCGTCACCTCTCCGGCCGTCGGCTCGAGCAGTCCGGCGAGCACCTCGAGCAGCGTCGACTTGCCGCTGCCGTTGCCGCCCACGATCGCCGTCACCGCCCCGGCGTGCAGCTCGCAGGTCACCGCGTCGAGCGCGAGCGCGTCGCCGCGCGCAGCGCTCAGGCCGTGCACGCGGATGCGCGGAGGGGTCGGTGCGCCATCGGGCTGTGCTGTGTCCATCCCTCGATTGTACTTTGAGAATCATTATCGTTATCGTCGGTGCGTGCCCTGGATCCACGAGCTGCTGCTCGCCCCCTTCGAGACCGCCTTCTTCGGGCGCGCGCTCCTGGGCGGCATGCTCGCCGCGAGCATCTGCGCGATCGCCGGCGCCTGGGTCGTGGCGCGCGGCATGGCCTTCCTCGGCGAGGCACTCGGGCACGGCATGCTGCCGGGCGTCGCGATCGCGACGCTCATCGGCGGCTCGCCGCTGGCGGGCGCCGCCATCAGCGCCGCCGCCATGGCCATCGGCATCGGCTGGCTCACGCGCAGGGCCCGACTCCGCGACGACACCGCGATCGGCATCGCCTTCGTCGGCATGCTCGCGCTCGGCGTCGTGATCGTCTCCCACTCCGGCAGCTTCGCGACCGATGCCACCGCGATCCTCTTCGGCGACGTGCTCGCGGTGCAGCAGGCAGAGCTCATCGCCCTCGCCATCGGCCTCCTCGGCACAGCGGTGCTCGCGGCGGTGCTGCACCGGCCGATCCTCGCCCTCGCCTTCGACGAGCGCATCGCTGCGACGCTGCGCCTGCGCCCCGGCATCGCCAGGATCGGGCTCGCCGCCCTCGTCACCGTCGCGGTCGTCGCCTCCTACCAAGCGGTCGGCACGCTGCTGGTGGTCGCCCTGCTCGTCGCACCGCCGGCCGCAGCCGCCGCCTGGTCGCGCAGCATCGCCGGCAGCATGCTCGGCGGCGCGGTCATCGGCTCGCTCTCGGTCGCCGTCGGGCTCATCGCCTCGTGGCACCTCGGCACCGCCGCCGGCGCATCCATCGCCATCGCCGCGGTGCTCGCCTTCGCCGCCTCGAGCGCCCTGCGCTCGCTCACCGCCCGCCGACCGCGCAACGGTGCGCCGGTCCCGACGACCACTCCAGCACCCGAGATCGGCGAGCCCGCGCTCGCCAGCGAGAGGAGCGCAGCGTGACCCTGCGACCGACCCCCACCCGACGCCGCGCACCAGCGGTGGGAGCAGCCCGGACGACCGCCGTCGTCGCGAGCGCCGCGCTCCTGCTCGCCGGCTGCAGCACGCCTGCGGAGCCGAGCGCTCCGACCGGCGGCGCTGCCGCGTCGGCGGAGGGCTCTCCGACCGACACGGCCGTCCCGCACGGCTACGTCGAGGGCGCCGCAGAGCTCGCGGAGCCGCAGCAGGTGCTCGCGGCGATCGGTCCCGCGGGCGAGGTCAGGCTGCTCGACCTGCTCACCGAGCAGATCGACGAGCTCGACGCCGTCGGCGAGGTGGCGTCGCTCGAGCACGACGGCCGCTTCCTCGCCGCGACCACCGAGGGCGGGGTCACGATCGTCGACACCGGCGTCTGGACGGTCGATCACGCCGACCACGTGCACTACTACCGCGCCGAGGCGCGCGTCGTCGGCTCGCTCGAGCTCGACGGCCCGGCCACGATCTCGTCGACCGAGTCGCGCACCGCCGTGCTCGGCGACGGCGAGGTGGTACTGCTCGACCGCGAGGCCCTCGGGCAGGGCGAGGTCGTCGAGACCGGAAGGTTCCCCGCCACGACGGGCGGATTCGCGACACCGTCGGGTGACGGCGCGATCGTCGGCGCCGATGGCGCCGTCGTCGTGCTCGACGCCGTCGGCGCCGAGCTGGCGAGCGAGCCGTGCACCGACCCGCGAGGCGGCATCGTCACGCGCGTCGGCGCGGTCGTCGGCTGCGAGGAGGGCGCGGTGCTGGCGACGACCACGGATGCCGCGGGAGCGTCGGTCGTCGAGCTCGAATCGATCGGCTACCCCGCCGGCACCGCCGCCTGGCTCCGCGCCACGGGCTTCGACATGCGCGCGGGTCGCGCGACTGCCGCCGCGGTCGCCGGCGAGGCCGGCTTCTGGCTGCTCGACACCCGCGAGCGCACCATGACGCTGGTCGAGACGCCGCAGCCGCTCGAGCGCGTCGTCGCGGTCGACGACGAGGCGGGGCACGTGGTGGCGATCGCCGCCGACGGCCGCGTGCTCGTGCTGGACGAGGCCGGCGCCGAGCTCGGCGCGACGGAGCCGGTGCTCGCGGCCACGCTCGCCGACCCCGTCGCCGCGGCGGCGCTCTCCCTCGAGCTCGACGCGAGCCGCGCCTACGTGCCGGTGCTCGCCGAGGGCGTCGTGCTCGAGATCGACTACGCCGATGGCGCCCGCATCGCGCGCACCCTGTCGATGCCCGCGCCGCTCCACATCGCGAAGACCGGTCGATGAGCCCGCGTCGACCCGTCGCCCGCACCGCTGCGGCGATCGTCGCGGGCAGCCTCGCCGTGGCACTGGCAGGCTGCGCTCCCGGCTCCCCCGAGCACGCCGACGCCGGGCCCGAGCGCCCCGAGGTCGTCGTCACCACGAACATCCTCGGCGATGTCGTCGACGAGCTCGTCGGCGAGCAGGCCGTGGTCTCGACGCTCATGCGCCCGAACGCCGACCCCCACTCCTTCGAGATCTCGGCGCAGGAGGCGGCGGCCATGGAGTCGGCCGACCTCATCGTCGCGAACGGGCTCGGCCTCGAGGAGGGCCTGGCGCAGCACGTCGAGGCCGCAGCCGCAGCGGGTGTGCCCATCCTCGAGGCGGGCGAGCACGTCGACGTGCTCGAGTACTCCTCCGAGGACGCCTCCGGCGCCGACCCCCACTTCTGGACGGACCCGACCCAGATGGTCGCGGTCGTCGAGGCCCTGCGCGAGCAGCTCGGCACGATCGAGAGCATCGATGCGGCGGCGCTCGACACGGCCGTCGACGCGTACGCGGGCGCACTGACCGAGCTCGACGCCGATCTCGCGCAGCGATTCGGCGCCATCGATCAGGAGCGTCGCGCGCTCGTGACGAACCACCACGTCTTCGGCTACCTCGCGGAGCGCTACGGCTTCCGCATCATCGGCGCCGTCATCCCCGGCGGCACCACGCTCGCGGCGCCGAGCGCGAGCGACCTGGCCGACCTCGCGGGCGCGATCGAGGAGGCCGGCGTGCCGGTGATCTTCGCGGAGTCCTCGCAGCCCGACCGCCTCGTGCAGGTGCTCGCCGAGGAGGCGGGCATCGAGGTGCGGGTCGAGACCCTCTTCACCGAATCGCTCACCGAGCCGGGCGAGGGCGCCGAGACCTACCTGCAGATGCTGACCGCGAACGCCGACCGCATCGAGGCAGCGCTCCGCTGATGCCGCCTCGCCCGGCCCGACCCCGAGTCCCCTCACCCCCTGAACCCCCTGAACCCCCTGGCGGCAGCGATCGCTGTCGCCGGACCCACCCGAACCCACACGGAAGGACACCATGCACATCCGCACCCCCCACGGAGGCCGCCGGCTGCTCGCCGCCGCCGGTCTCGCGAGCGCCGCAGCCATCGTGCTCGCGGGCTGCTCGAGCGCCGAGGCACCTGCTGAGCCCGAGACGGCTCCCGAGCCCGCAGCGACCTCGGCCGCGGCCGAGGCGTCCGGCGAGGCCGGCACGCGCCTCGCGCTGGCCTATGAGGGCGGCATCGCCGTGCTCGACGCCGAGACCCTCGAGCAGGTCGCCGACCTGCCCATCGACGGCTTCAACCGCCTCAACACCGCTGGCGACGGCGAGCACGTCTTCGTCACGACCGTCGGCGGCTTCCAGGTGCTCGCCACCGGAGCATCCGGCGACGAGCCCGAGCTCACCGACACCGTGATCGAGGCGACCACGCCGGCGCACGTCGTCCGCCACGCGGGCAGCACCGTGCTGTTCGACGACGGCACGGGCGAGTTCCACATCTTCGACACGGATGCCCTGCTGGAGGGCGAGGGCGTGCCGGAGATGCGCACGTTCGAGTCCGAGGCGGCCCACCACGGCGTCGCCGTCGAGCTCGAGGACGGCACGATCCTCTCCACGCTCGGCGACAGCGAGTCGCGCTCCGGCGTGCGGGCGCTCGACGACCACGGCCACGAGGTCGCGCGCTTCGAGGAGTGCCCCTCGGTGCACGGCGAGGGCGTCGTGGGCGACGAGGCCGTCGTGTTCGGCTGCGAGGACGGCGTGCTGACCTACGTCGACGGCGAGTTCACCAAGATCGACAGCCCCGACGACTTCGGCCGCGTGGGCAACACCTACACGACCGATGCGTCGCCGATCGCGGTCGTCGACTACAAGGACGACCCGGATGCCGAGGGCGTGCTGCTCCAGAACCTCGCCTTCGTCGACCCCGCGGCCAGCACCCTCGACGTGCTGGCGCTGCCGGAGGGCGTCTCGTACACCTTCCGCGGCGTCGGTCGTGACGACCACGGCGACGCGTGGCTGATCGGCACCGACGGCGCGCTGCACCAGGTCGACGTCGACGCGCAGGAGATCGTCGCCTCCTACCCGGTGATCGACGCCTGGGAGGGCCCGGCCGAGTGGCAGATGCCGCACCCGGCGCTGCTCATCGACGGCGACGCCGCCCTCGTGACCGACCCGGCGACGAACAGCGTGCACCGCGTCGACCTCGCGACGGGCGAGGTGGTCACGAGCGGCGAGATCGCCGGGCAGCCGAACGAGCTCGCGCTCGCCGGCTGATCCGCTCGACCGATGCCTGAGGGCCCGGTGGGCGCGACCGCGTGTCGCGGCCACCGGGCCCTCGCTGGCTCAGCTGCCCGTCGTGGCCGTGCCGACGAGCGCCGGTCGGCGGAGGTGGCAGACTAGCGCGGTGCCGGAAGTCGCCATCCTCGTGATCGTCGTGGTCGTCGCGCTCGCCTTCGACTTCACGAACGGCTTCCACGACACCGCCAACGCCATGGCACCGTCGGTCGCCACCGGCGCGCTCAAGCCGAAGCCGGCCGTCGCGCTCTCGGCCAGCCTCAACCTGGTCGGCGCCTTCCTGTCGATCGAGGTCGCTCGGACGGTCGGCAGCGGCATCGTCGACCTGACAGGGGTCGACGGCGAGCAGCTCATGCTCATCGTGCTGTGCGGCCTCACGGGCGCGATCGTGTGGAACGTGCTCACGTGGCTCTTCGGGCTGCCATCGTCGTCGAGCCACGCGCTGTTCGGCGGACTCATCGGCGCGACGATCGCCGCGCTCGGCGTCTCCGGCGTGCTGTGGGGCGGCGTCGCGCAGAAGATCCTCATCCCAGCGCTCTTCGCCCCCGTCATCGCCGGCGCCGTCGCCTTCGGCGGCACCTGGCTCGTGCACCGGGTGACGCGCAGGATCAGCAACCGCGGCGAGCAGCGCGGCTTCCGCTGGGGCCAGATCGGCGCCGCGTCGCTGATGTCGCTCGCGCACGGCACGAACGACGCCCAGAAGACCATGGGCGTGATCTTCCTCGCCCTCGTCGCGCACGGCTCGCTCGACGCATCCGCGGACATGCCGCTGTGGGTGCGCGTCGCGTGCGCGGTCGCGATCGCAGCCGGCACCTACATGGGCGGCTGGCGCGTGATCCGCACGCTCGGCAAGGGCATCGTCGACATCTCGCCCCGCCAGGGCATGGCGGCCGACTTCTCCAGCGCCTCCATCATCCTCACCTCCAGCCACCTCGGGCTGCCGCTGTCGACGACCCACGTGGCGTCGGGCTCGGTGATCGGATCGGGCCTCGCGCGCGACGACGTGAAGGTGCGCTGGAGCGTGGCGCGCCGCATGCTGGTGGCCTGGATCATCACGCTGCCCGCCGCGGGTGCGGTGGGCGCGGTGTGCCTGCTTATCTCCACCCTCTTCGGCCACTTCTGGGGCGCGATCGTCGTCACGACGATCCTCATCGTCGCGTGCACGATCATGTGGCTGCGCTCGCGGCTGAGCCCGATCGGCCACGACAACGTCACCGACGAGTGGGAGCAGCCGAAGGCGGAGCGCAAGCGCAGCATCGACCGCGAGCTGAGCGCCGTCGCCTCGGGCGTCGCGCCGCTCTCGAAGCCGCGCAAGCGCAAGCGCCGCGCCGGGAAGAAGGGCAGGGCATGACCATCGACTTCGGAGCGCTCGTCGTCGCCGTCGGCTCGGTGCTCGGGGTCGGCCTGCTGCTGGGGGCCGGCATCCCGCTGCTCTACGCGCTCGGCGTGCGATCCCGAGAGAGCCGGCGGCCGGGCTCGAGCGCCGTGAGCGTCGCGCTGTTCGCCACCTGCGTGCTGCTCGCGGTCGCGGGGATCATCGTGATCGTGTTCGGCGACGCGCTCTTCGGAGCCTGACGGGCCGCGCTCCGTCGTCCGGTGACCGCTCCCGCCGCGCGGGGGCCGGCCGGCGGCTCAGCGCGAGCGCACCACGACCGTGCGGCCCGCCTTGTCGTGGAAGGCCTGGTTGCGCGGATCCCAGATCGGCCAGAGGTGGTCGGCGATCGAGAACACCCCGCTGACGAAGCCGATCACGGGCAGGCCGTTGACGAGGCTCGGGCTGAACTGCACGAGCCAGCGCAGGCCGGCCGCGCGCACCTCGGGGTTGCGGTCCTCGTCGACGCGGCGCACCCGGATGCCGACGAGCATCTTGCCCGGCGTCGCGCCGCGCGAGACGTGGAACCCGATGTTGTACAGCGCGGAGAAGACCAGGTTCGTGACGGTGATGGCGAAGCCGGTGGGGCTGACGGCCCGCAGCATCGCGTTCACGTCGTCGATCGCCGCGGTGTCGCCAGCGGCGATCGCCGCGTTCATCGCGTCGACGACGCCGAGCACCTGCAGCATGACCATCGTCAGCACGATGAGGGGGATGCTGTCGAGCAGGTAGGCACCGACGCGCCGACCCCAGCTCGCGAGCGGGGGCTGCCCCTGGCCGTCGGGCTGCTCGGCCCACCCCTGCTGCGCGTCCTGCCGCCACAGGGGCGCCACCCGGTGGTCGCCTCGGCCCGCCACGAAGCCGAAGTCATGGCCGCCTCCGCCATAGTCGTCGCTCTCGCGCTGGGCGTGCTGCGGCTCCGGCGCCGGCGCCTGCGCGTTGCTGGTCCAGCGCTCGCCATCCCAGTAGCGCGTCGCCCCGGGCACCGCGGCGAAGGGATCGGGGTACCACCCGGCAGGCTGCTCGTTCACCCCTCGATGGTACGGCGGTCGCCTCTGGTCGGGGGCTCGGGCGCGTCGCGTGGCCGGGTCGTAGCCTGGCGGCATGAGCAACACCGAGGCCACGATCGTCGAGAACAGCGAGGCAGCCTGCTTCGAGGAGGCTGCTGCCGCGGGCCTCGAGCTCCTGCTGCCGCGCGACGTGCCCCTCGGGGGTCCGCGCGCGATGCCCGTGCAGCGCGTGCTGCCGAACAAGCATCGCCACTTCATCGGGGCCTGGTGCTTCGCGGATGCCTTCGGCCCGGCGCCCATGGCCGGGCAGCCGGGCATGGATGTGCCGCCGCATCCGCACACCGGCCTGCAGACCTGGAGCTGGCTCGTCGACGGCGCGATCGAGCACCGCGACTCGGCCGGCTTCTCGCACACGGTGCGGCCGGGCGGGCTCAACATCATGACCGCGGGGCGCGGCATCGCCCACAGCGAGTACTCGACGCCCGACACGGAGGTGCTGCACGGGGTGCAGCTGTGGACGGTGCTGCCCAGCCACGAGCGCGGGCGCGAGCCCGCGTTCGACGGGCTCGACGCGGTGCCGCAGGTGCGGCTCGCGGAGGGCGTCACCGGCAGCGTCTTCGTCGGCGAGCACGGCGGGGCCGCGAGCCAGGTCGGCGCCTACACGCCGCTCGTGGGCGTCGAGCTGCGCATGGCGGCCGGCAGCGAGGTGCGGCTCGAGCTGCGCGGCGACTTCGAGCACGGCGTGCTCGCGCTCAGCGACGGCATCGCGGTGGACGACGTGCCGATCGGCCGCGGCGCGCTCGCCTATGCCGCGCCCGGTCGCGAGGCCGTGCTCGTCTCCGCGGAGCGCGACGGCGTCGCGATCCTGCTCGGCGGCGAGCCCTTCGCCGAGGAGGTCGTGATGTTCTGGAACTTCATCGGCACCGACCACGACGAGGTCGAGCGCGCGCGAGACGAGTGGATGCGCGAGCGCGACGCGAGCGCGACGGCCAGGCCGCGCTTCGGTTCGGTCGTCGACGACGACAGCCAGCCGCTCGCGAGCCCGCGGCTGCCGAGCGTGCAGCTGCTGCCGCGGGGACGCGCGAAGCGGCGCGACTGACGCCCGTCATCCGCCGTTGCGCGCCAGCCGCGCGATGGCGGTCGCCATGGGCCCCGCCTCCCACTCGTGCATCGCGCCGGGCATCACGCGGAAGGTCGCGGACGGGATCGCCGCCTGCAGCGCCTCCGCGGTCTCGGTCATGCCCGGGAAGGTGTGCTCGCCGACCATGACGAGCACCGGCACCGCGATGCCCGCGTAGCGCTGGTCGGCCGGCAGCTCCTCGGCCCAGGCGAGCGATCGCGCGTCGGCGCGGTAGCTGCGGCTGCCGAGCACGATCTGCGGCCAGGAGGGATCCTGCATCGCGCCCTCGAGGAACTCCGGGGGCATGTCGCGCATGTACTCGCGCTGCGCCGCCTCGTGATCGCCCGCGTCGAGGTGCCGCAGGACGTCGGCCTCGAAGCCGGCCGCGCCGCCCTCGAACTGCCCGATGGGCGCCTCCCAGAGGGCGAGCGCCGTGACGGGCAGCCCGGCATCGGCGGCGGCGAGCGCGATCGAGCAGCCGGAGGAGTGGCCGACGAGCACCGCGCGACCCCCCACCTCGTCGATCGCGGCGGCGATGGCGGCCAGCTCGCGATCGAGCGTCAGGTCGCCGTCAGCAGGGCTGTCGCCGCGACCGAGCCGGTCGTAGACGAGCGTCTGCACGCCCTGCTCGGCGGCGAGCCTCGCGGTCTCGGTCGTGGTCGGGTCGCCCGCTCGGAACGGCCCGGCGCCCGCGATGAAGACGACGCCGGGCCCCGTGCCGTAGCGGTCGAAGCCGATGCGGTCGCCCGCGCTGGTGTCGGTGTGCTCGGTCATGCGCGCCTCGCCCTCTGCTCTGCGGTGTACTGGACCGTCCAGTTCTCCTCGTGATCAAACTAGACGGTACAGTTCTGCCATGTCAACGCCCGATCCCCTCCCGGCGCTCGGCCGCAGCGCGCGCATCCGCGCCGCCATCCTGGACGCAGCGGAGCAGGTGTTCCTGCACGAGGGCTACGCGCGGGCGAGCATGGATGCGGTGGCCGCCCGGGCCGGCGCGTCGAAGCAGACCGTCTACAAGCACTTCGGCAGCAAGGAGCAGCTGTTCGTCGAGCTCGTCACCTCGATGACCGTCACGACCGGCGACCCGGTGGGGCACGAGATGGCGCGTGCCTCGGACCCGGTCTTCGAGACGCTCGTCGATCACGCGAGCGTGATGCTCGAGGCGGTGCTCACGCCGCGCATCCTGCAGCTGCGCCGGCTCGTGATCGGCGAGGCCACGCGCTTCCCCGAGCTCGGGAGGGCGCTCTTCGAGCACGGCCCGGCGCGCGCCATGGCAGGGATCGAGCGCCGACTGCGCGCCTGGGTCGAGGCAGGAGCGCTCCCCGAGCACGACGTGGCCGCAGCCGCGCAGCACTACAACTGGCTCGTGATGGGCGCACCGCTCAACGCCGCGATGCTGCTGGGCGACGAGGCGATCCCGAGCGCTGCTGCGCTCCGCGCCCACGCGCGGTCAGCGGTCGCCGCGATGCTGCGCTCGATCGGCGCCGACCCCGCCGGCTGACCCGCCGGCTCAGCCCTTCGCCGCCCTCGCTGCCGCCTTCGCGGCCTGCTTCGCGGCCCGCACCTCGGCCAGGGAGTCGGCGTCGACGATGTCGGCCACCGAGCGCTTCGCGCCGGGCTCGCCGTACGGGCCCGACGCAGCCGCCCAGCCCTCGCCGTCGAAGCCCGCCTGCTTGCCGAGCAGGGCCAGGAAGATCGTGGCCTTCTGCTCGCCGAAGCCGGGCAGCGCCTTGAGGCGGCGCAGCACCTCGGCGCCGTCGGGGGCGCCGCTGCGCCAGATCGCTCCGGCATCGCCGCCCCACTCGTCGACGATGACCCTCGCGAGCGTCTGCACGCGCGCCGCCATCGAGCCGGGGTAGCGGTGGACCGCGGGCTTCTCGGCGAAGGCGGCGAGGAAGGCCTCGGGATCCATGCGCGCGATCTCGGATGCGTCGAGGCGGCCGAGCCGGTCTCGCAGCTTCGCGGGCCCCGCGAAGGCGGTCTCCATCGGCACCTGCTGGTCGAGCAGCATGCCCGTCAGGAGCGCGAAGTCGTCCTCGGAGAGCAGGCGGTCGGCGCGCTCGTCGCCGGTGATGTGGAGGTCGCGCGTCATGGCTCCACCCTGCCACGGCCGTCGACAGGACCGCGCCCCCGGCCCGGTCACGACGGGCGGGGGGCGCAGCTGCCTCCAGTGTGCGGTGCGCGCCGACCTCGCTGCGCTCGTGCCCGCCCAGGTCTGGCTCAAGACCCGCTGTGGTCGCGGGCTCTCGGCTCTCGCGAAGCGAGGCCGCGAGAGGATGGGCGCATGGAAATCAAGCGCTCCAACCCCTGGGCGTGGTGGGCGTTCTGGATCGGCCTGCTCGGGCTGGTCCTCATGCCGATCCCCCTGTTCATCGGCCTCATCCTCGGCGGCGGCCTCGGCGCGATCGCGGCGATCCTCGCCGTCATCGCCCTGTTCAAGTCGCGCCACGCGGGCGGCCGCGGCGTCGCACCAGCGGTGATCGCCGGCGTCTTCGTGCTCCTGACCTACGGCGGCATCTCGCTCGGCGGCGGCGTCTGGTGGTGACGGCCCGGCGCTGACCGCGCTCGGGCCAGAGGCGCAGCGACGACCGGACCAGAGGATCGGGTGCGAGGATCGAGGCATGGCCACTGCGCAGCGCTCGACCTCCCAGCCCGCCACGACCCTCCTCATCCTGGGCGCATCCGGTGACCTCACCAGCCGGCTGCTGCTGCCGGGCATCGCCACGCTGCTGCAGGTCGAGCCGGGCCGCCGGGTCGAGATCGTCGGCGCAGACCTGCGCCAGCTGAGCGACGACGACTGGTCCGGCCGCGTGCAGACCGCGATGACCGCGGGCGGCGCGAGCGGCGAGGCGGCCGAGCACGTGCTGCGCTCGACCCGCTACGTCGCGGCCGACGCGACCGACCCCGAGTCGCTCGCCGCGCTGATCGCCTCGATCGGCTGCGAGCGCCTCGTCGTCTACTTCGCGCTGCCGCCGCACGTCACCGAGCTCGTCTGCACGGCCCTCGAGCAGATCGGCGTGCCCGACGGCACGATCCTCGCGATCGAGAAGCCCTTCGGCGCCAGCCTCGAGTCGGCGCGCGAGCTCAACGCGCTCGTCACCCGCATCGTGCCGGAGGATCGCATCTTCCGCATCGACCACTTCCTCGGGCTGCACACGGTGCTCAACCTGATCGGCCTGCGCTTCGCGAACCGCCTGCTCGAGCCGGTCTGGGATCGCGACAGCATCGCCAAGGTCGAGGTGCTCTACGACGAGACGGTCACGCTCGAGGGTCGCGCCGGCTACTACGACCGGAACGGCGCGCTGCGCGACATGATCCAGTCGCACCTGCTGCAGATCATGGCGCTCATCGCCATCGAGCCGATCTCGAGCGTCACGGCCTCCGACCTCCGCGACGCCATCAGCCAGGTGCTGCGCGCGTCGAGCGTCGTGGACCCGGTGGCGCACTCGCGTCGAGCGCGCTACGCGGCCGGCAGCATCGAGGGCCGGGAGGTGCCCGACTACGTCGCCGAGGAGGGCGTGGACGCCGCGCTCGGCACCGAGACCCTCGCGGAGGTGCAGGTCGAGATCGCCACCGCGCGCTGGGCGGGCGTGCCCTTCATCCTGCGCTCGGGCAAGTCGCTCGGCGGCATCCGCAAGCGCGCCGTCGTCCACTGGAAGGCGCCGGCGCACGTGCCGACCGGCTTCGGCGGTCACGACTCCCCCGACTGCCTCGTGATCGACTTCAAGCCCGACGGCTTCGAGCTGCACCTCACGACGAACGGCAAGGGGGATCCCTTCACGCTCGAGCAGACCGTCCTGCGCGGCGAGCTCGGCGGCGGCCAGCTGCTGCCCTACGGCGAGGTGCTCGCCTCCATCCTCGACAGCGACCCGCGCATCGCGGTGCGCGGCGATGCCGCCGAGGAGTGCTGGCGCATCATCGAGCCCGTGCTCGCCGCGTGGCGAGCGGATGCGGTGCCGATGGAGGAGTACCCGGCGGGCTCGACCGGCCCCGCGGGCTGGGAGACCAGCCGGCCGTGAGCACCGAGCAGCCGGAGGGCGCCGGCGATCCCCCCGCCGCCGACCTCGCCCCTGCGGCGCTCGGGGCAGACCGCTTCGACGCCGACGGCGATCCGACGCGCGAGGAGTCGCTCGCGCGCCTGCTCGGTGGCGGCAGGGCCGCGCTCGAGGGCAGCGTCCCGCCGATCGCCTTCCTCGCGGCATGGCTCGCGAGCGGCGGCGAGCTGCTCACCGCGGTGGTCTGGTCGCTGATCGCGAGCGCCGCGACCCTGATCCCCGCGATCGTCGACCGCCGGAGGCCGAAGGCCGTCGTCATCGGCATGCTCATGACGGTGCTCGCCGCGATGGTGGCCTACTACTCCGGCGAGGCTCGCAACTTCTTCCTCATCCAGCTGCTCTCGAACGCCGCGAGCGCGCTCGCCTGGACGGTCTCGATCGTCATCGGCTGGCCGTTCCTCGGCCTCATCGTCGGGGGCCTCATCGGCACGAAGGTGCGCTGGCGCAAGGATCCGGTGCTGCTGCGCGCCTATCAGCGGGCCTCCTGGATCTGGGTGCTCCAGTACGTCATCCGGGTCGTCGTCTTCTCGGTGCTGTGGTGGATGGACGAGACCACCTGGCTCGCCATCATGCGCGCCGCGCTCACCTACCCGTTGATCATCGCGTGCATCGCGGCGTCGGGCTGGGTGCTGTTCGCCGCCATCCCGAGGTCGCATCCCGGCATCCGCAAGCCGCAGGTGGCGTCGCGCGACTGACGCTCGCGCGTGGCGCGATGCGGCACGACGAGACCGTTGCGGATGCGCCGGGCTCGGCGTACAGTGCCGGGCAAGCGAGCGATGCGGACCGACCAGGCGCCTTCACCAGTACTTGCACTCGAGCAAGCGCCCTTGAGCCAGTCCGCATCGCTCCTTCTCGTCTCGCGACCCTGCCGCTCGGGCGGCCCCTCGTCCTCCCGCGCTTGCACGTCGACGTCCCATGTCTTATTGTACTAATCACGTAGTACAACGAGGAGCAGACGCGATGCAGTTCGACAGCACCCGGCCGATCTGGCTGCAGCTCGTCGACGAGTTCGCTCGTCGCATCGTCGCCGACGAGTGGCCGGCGGGCTCGCGCATCCCTGCGGTCCGCGAGCTGGCCGCAGAGCTGCAGGTGAACCCGAACACCGTGCAGCGCGCGTGCAGCGAGCTCGAGCGCGACGGGCTCCTGCGCTCCGAGCGCACCAGCGGCCGCTTCGTGGCCGACGACACCGCAGCGATCAGCGGCCTCCGGCGACAGCTCGTCGCCGACGCCGCCGACACCTACGCACGCCGCGCCGAGGGGGTCGGGCTCAGCCTGGTCGACGCCCAAGCGCTGCTGGCAGAGAGATGGGACCACCATGACCGCACCGACGACGCTGCCGGAGCAGCAGCCGAGACCGCGCGCTGACACCGTGACCGACGCGATCAGCATCCGAGGGCTCACGAAGTCCTACGGCTCGACCATGGCCCTCGACGGGCTCGACCTCCAGCTGCCCTACGGCCAGGTGGTCGGGCTCCTCGGCGAGAACGGCTGCGGCAAGACCAGCCTCCTCAAGGTGCTCGCGGGCGTGCTCGCCGACTACGACGGCGAGGTGCGCATCGCCGGGCACGAGCCGGGCCCCGAGTCGAAGGCGCGCGTCTCCTTCCTGCCCGACGCCTCCTTCCTCGCCGACAGCGCTCGCGTGACGGAGTGCATCCGGCTCTACGACGACTGCTTCGCGGACTTCGAGCCCGAGCGGGCGCTCGACCTCCTCGGCTTCTTCGGGCTGGATGCCGCGATGCGGCTGCGCGAGATGTCGAAGGGGATGCGCGAGAAGGTGCAGATCGCCCTCGCCATGTCGCGCCGGGCTCGCGTCTACCTCCTCGACGAGCCCATCTCCGGCATCGATCCCGCCGCTCGCGACGTGATCCTCCAGGGCGTGCTCCGGAACCTCTCCGAGGAGTCGCTGCTCGTGATCTCCACCCACCTCATCCACGACCTGGAGCCCATCCTCGACGGCGTCGTCATGATGCGTCGCGGCCGAGCGGTGCTGCAGGGCCAGGTCGACGACCTGCGCGCCGAGCACGGGCGATCCATCGACCAGCTCTTCCGGGAGGTCTACCGATGATCGGCACGCTCCTCAGGCACGAGGCGATCCGCACCCGCGGCTTCCTGCTGGTGATCGCCGCCGCCGCGACCGGTCTCGCCGGTCTCGGATCGCTCATGGCGATGACCGGATGGCCCGTGATCGCCACCTTCGGCACCGTGATCGGCTTCGTCGGGGCGCTCGGGCTCGTGCCCGCGATCCAGCTCGCGCACGCCGTCGACTTCTGGCGCAGCGGCTTCGGCCGCATCGGCTACTTCACGCAGACGCTGCCGGTGCGAGGCTCCCGCATCTACGCGGCGAAGCTGGTCTGGGCCGCCGCCGTGCTGCTGCTCGCCCTCGTGGCGACGCTGGTGCTCGGCTTCGTCGTGATGCTCGCATCCGCCGGCAGCCTCTTCGGCCTGACCGCCGCGCAGATGGTGGCGCAGGTGGGCGAGACGCTCGCCGCAGCGTTCGAGGCATCGCCCTGGCTGGTCGGGCTGGGCGCGCCGCTGCTGCTCGTCGCGCTCTACGCCTTCAACACGGTGCTGCTGTTCGCGGCGGCGACGATCGGCTCGGAGCGCTGGCTCCAGCGACTCGGCTGGGGCGGCCCGGTGCTGGTCTGGTTCGCGCTCTACGCCGCCGCGCAGGCACTCATGTTCGTGCTCGTGCTCGCCGTCCCCTTCGGCATCGGTGCCGACGGCAGCGGCGGCGTCGGCGTCGTCCCCGTCGACCTCATCGGCGCGATGGTGCACGACACGCAGCTGCAGCTCATGCCGATCGGCTTCGTGCCGGCGATCCTCGCAGCGATCCCGGTGCTGATCTGGGCCTCCGTGCGCTCGTGGGATCACAAGGTGTCGCTGGCCTGAGCCGCGCCAGCGAGCCGGTCGCCCGCTGGGCCGGTGCGCGTCCGCTGGGCGCGCACCGGCCCAGCGCTGGCATAGGGTTGCGCCAAGCAGAACGAGGAGGCCCCGTGCGCCCGAGCCCCGACGAGTACGCAGCGCGGCTCACCCGCACGCGCGAGCGCATGGCCGCCGCGGGCCTCGACGGGCTGGTGGTCGTCGACCCGGCCAACCTGCACTACCTCACGGGCTACGACGCCTGGTCGTTCTACATGCCGCAGCTGCTCTTCGTGCCGCTCGCGGGCGAACCGCTCCTGATCATGCGCGACATGGATGCCGGCGGCGCCCACCGCACGGCCGTCGAGACGCCGCGCGAGCGCATCCTCGGCTACCCCGAGTCGCTCGTGCACCAGCGGGACGTGCACCCCTTCGACTGGGCGGCGGAGCAGCTGCGCTCCCACGGCTTCGGCGGTCGCGGCCGCATCGGCTACGAGGGCGAGGCGCACTTCCTCTCCGTGCGCTCGTTCCTCGCGCTGCAGCAGGGCATGCCCCAGTGGCAGCTCGTCGACGCGCACGACCTCGTCAACTGGGTGCGCCTGATCAAGAGCCCCTCCGAGCTCGAGCTGATGCGCCGGGCCGGCCGAGTCGCCTCGGCGGCCATGCGGGCGGGCATCGACGCGGTCGCGGCGGGCGCCCGCCTCAACGACATCGCCGCCGCCATCCAGTTCGCGCAGGCGACGGGCGTCGACGGCGCCGAGGGCGACTACCCGGCGATCGTCCCGATGCTCCCGACGGGCGAGTCAGCCGACACGCCCCACATGACCTTCAGCGCCCGCCGCCTCGACGCATCCGAGGCCGTCTCGATCGAGCTCGCGGGTGCCCACCGGCGCTATCACGCGCCGCTCGCGCGCACGCTCGTGCTCGGCCGCCCGAGCGACCGCCTGGCCCGCCTCGCCGACGTCACGGCCGAGGGGCTGCAGCTCGTCATCGACCGTCTGCGGCCGGGCCGCACGATCGCCGAGGTGCACGGCGCCTGGCAGGCGCACATCGCCAAGGAGGGCATCGAGAAGCCCTCGCGCCTGGGCTACTCGATCGGCATCGGCTACCCGCCCGACTGGGGCGAGCGCACCGTGTCGATCCGCGGCGACGAGCAGACGGTGATCGAGCCGGGCATGTGCCTGCACATCATCGCCGGCATGTGGATGTCGGGCTACGGCTGCGAGCTGAGCGAGTCGCTCGCCGTCACGCAGGACGGGGTCGAGGTGCTGACGGAGGCGCCGCGCGAGCTGATCGTGCGGGCCTGATCGTGGGGAGGGGCTGAGCGTGGAGCAGCAGGCGCATGCGTCGGGTCGCGACGATCGCGACCTCGAGCGGGCGCTCGCGCTCATCGAGGATGCGACGATCGTCGCCGACGCCTCATCGCTCATCCTCGCCGCGAGCGAGAACCCGGGCGGCACCGAGCTGGTGACCGTGCGCGTGCTCGAGTCGATCGCGTCGCGCCTCGGCGGCCGCACGCGGCGCACGCTCGTGGCGCCGGAGCGACCCAACCTCTCCGTCCGCTTCGGCCCGGATGCGAGCGCCGAGCGACCGGCGGTGCTGCTGCTCGGCCACAGCGACGTCGTGCCGGCCGGGGAGGGCTGGAGCGCCGACCCCTTCAACCCCCGCGTCGCCGACGGCTGGCTCACCGGCCGGGGCGCGGCCGACATGAAGGGCGGCATCGCCGCGGCGCTGCAGGCGATGGCGGCGGTGCACCGCGTGCGCCCGGAGCTGCCGCTCGAGCTGCTGGTGACGGTCGACGAGGAGGATCTCGCGACCGGCATCCAGGCGCACATCGCCGAGCCGCCGGGGCACTACCTCGCCTGCATCGTCGCCGAGCCGACCGACATGGCGGTCGTCGTCGCCTGCCGCGGTGCGGCCAACCTGGAGGTCGAGGTCTCGGGTCGCGCCGCCCACGCCGGCAGGCCGGAGGACGGCGCGAGCGCCATCACCGCCGCGGCCCGCATCGCGACCTGGATCGCGGAGGACCACGAGCGGCTGCGCGCGGGCGCCGCGGGCCTGCTCGGCTCGGCGACCTGGAGCGTCGGGCGCATCGAGGGCGGGCACGGCACGTCGATCGTGCCCGACCGCTGCACGCTGCTCGTCGATCGCCGGCTGATGCCGGGCGAGACGGGCGCCGAGGCGCTCGCGCAGCTCCAGGCGGGCATCGCGGCCGCCTCTGAGGGCGTCGGGTGCGAGGCTTCGGCGCGACTGCTCATGGAGATGCCGGGCTTCGAGACCGACGCCGCGCATCCGCTGGTCTCGAGCGCCGTCGAGGCGCTGCGCGCCGAGGGCGCCGAGGCGCCGGTCGAGGCGTGGACGGCGGCGTGCGAGGGCGGCTTCATCGCCCGCCACCACGCCTGCCCGACCATCATCCTGGGCCCCGGCGACATCACCGGGCAGGCCCACCAACCCGACGAGCGGGTGCGCATCGCACACCTCGCCGTCGCCGCACGCGCGTACACTCGCATGCTTGTGCACCTGCACCGAGCGGGCACCGGCACCGCGGAGCCCGGCTCCGCGGAGCCCGCTCCCAGCGCTGACCACCGGCACTGACCCCAGCACCGACCCCAGCACCGGCACCCGGAAGCACGACGAGCACGACCCCCACGGCAGCACCAGAAGGGACACGGCATGACCGAGCAGACCGCAGCAGGAGGCGCCCCCGCGCACGAGCCTCCCCCCATCACGAGAGAGCTCGACCTCTCCCCGATCCAGCGCAAGACCGTCAAGAAGTCCGTCATGGGCGCCATGGCCGGCAACGCCATCGAGTGGTTCGACTACGGCATCTACGGCTACCTCGTCGTGCACCTGTCGAGCCAGATCTTCGGCGGCAGCGAGGATTCCACCCTCTGGGCGCTGTTCGGCTTCGCCGTCTCGTTCCTGATCCGCCCCATCGGCGGTGCCGTGCTCGGCCCGCTCGGCGACCGCATCGGCCGCCAGAAGGTGCTCGTCTTCACGATCATCATGATCTCGGTGGCGACCGCCTGCATCGGCATCCTGCCGACCTTCGAGCAGGTGGGCTGGCTCGCACCGCTCTTGCTCTTCTCGCTGCGCATCATCCAGGGCTTCTCGGCCGGCGGCGAGTACGCGGGCGCCGCGGTCTACATGGCCGAGCACGCGCCCGACGACCGGCGCGGCTTCTGGGGCTCGTTCCTCGAGTTCGGCACGCTGCTGGGCTTCTCGATGGCAGCGATCCTCGTCACGGCGCTCGAGTTCATCGTCGGGCCCGAGGGCATGGAGGCCGGCTGGTGGCGCCTGCCGTTCCTGCTCACGCTGCCGCTCGGCCTCATCGCGCTGCTCATGCGCTCGCGCCTGCACGACTCCGACACGTTCACCGAGGCGAAGCAGCAGGACACCCGCACGAGCGCGTGGCAGGTGCTGCGCGACCTGGTCACGAAGCAGCCGAAGCAGCTGCTGAAGATCATGGGCATCACCGTGCTCATCAACACGGCGTTCTACCTCGTGCTGACCTACATGCCGACGTTCCTGACGACCTCGCTCGACATGGATGCGACGCAGTCTGGCCTGATGCTCGTGGGCGTGCAGCTCGTGATGATGGCGGTGATCGTGCCGCTGGGCGCGCTCACCGACCGGGTCGGCAGGCGGCCGGTGCTGCTCACGGCGGCGATCGGCTTCACGGTGTTCTCGATCCCGGCGGTCATGCTGCTCACCACCGGCAACGTGCTGCTGCAGATCCTGGGCCTGTCGATCTTCGGCATCTTCCTCGTCATGCTGCTGTGCAACATCTCGGCGACGCTGCCGGCGCTCTTCCCGACGACGGTGCGCTACGCCGGCTTCGCGCTCGGCTACAACGTCGCGACCTCGCTGCTGGGCGGCCCTGCCGGCCTCATCAACGAGTGGCTGATCGGCGAGACCGGCTCGAACCTGGTGCCCGGCTTCTACATGACGATCGCCGGCATCATCGGCCTCATCGCCATCTGGACCTTCAACGAGACCGCGGGGCGCAGCCTGCGCGGCGACGTGGTGCCGGGCGACGACGACGTGGATCGCCTGGCGATCGGGCAGGATCTGATCGGCAAGGTCAACGACCCGAACCACGAGCTCGTCGACGGCCGCCTGCCTGCGACGGGCGGCGGTCGCGGCCCAGCCTGACGCGCACATGACGGATGCGGTCCCGCCGACGTGCGGGGCCGCATCCGTTCTCCGATCACGGGATTCACAGGCGATCGGGGTACCGCGATGTACCCCATTCACGTAGCGTCGGGCGCATGCGAGCACTCACCTGGCAGTCCAAGCGCACCGTTACCGTCGAGGAGGTGGCGGATCCGCGCATCGAGCAGCCGACCGACGTGGTCATCAGGGTCACCTCCACCGCGATCTGCGGCTCCGACCTGCACCTCTACGAGCTCTTCGGGCCGTTCCTCGACAAGGGCGACGTGCTCGGCCACGAGACGATGGGCGTCGTGGAGGAGGTCGGCTCGTCCGTCACGTCGTTGGTGCCCGGCGACCGCGTCGTGATCCCCTTCGTGATCGCCTGCGGCGACTGCTTCATGTGCGCGCGAGGCCTCACCACGCAGTGCGAGACGACGCAGAACCGCGAGGAGGGCACGGGCGCGGCCCTCTACGGCTACACCTCGCTCTACGGCTCGGTGCCGGGCGGGCAGGCCGAGCGCCTGCGCGTGCCCTTCGCCGACTTCAACGCGACGAAGGTCGGGCTGGAGCTCCCGGACGACCGCTACCTCTTCCTCAGCGACATCCTGCCGACGGCCTGGCAGGGCGTCGCCTACGCCGACGTGCCCGAGGGCGGCACGCTCGCCGTGCTGGGGCTCGGCCCGGTCGGGCAGTTCGCCGCCCGGATCGGCCGGCACCTCGGGCACCGCGTCATCGGGGTCGACCCTGTGCCGGAGCGGCGGGCGATGGCCGAGCGCCACGGCATCGAGACGCTCGACATGGCAGGCGCGACCGAGGCGCTGCACGAGGCCACCGATGGGCGCGGCCCCGACTCGATCGTCGACGCGGTCGGCATGGAGGCGCACGGCTCGCCCGGTGCCGCGACCGCCCAAGCCGTGGTCGGCATGCTGCCGGATGTGCTGTCGAAGCCGATGATGCAGCACGGCGGTCTCGACCGGCTGTCGGCGCTGATGACGGCGTTCGACGCGGTGCGCCGCGGCGGCACGGTCTCGCTGAGCGGCGTCTACGTCGGCACGGCCGACCCGATCCCGATGATGACGCTGTTCGACAAGCAGCTGACGATCCGCATGGGGCAGTGCAACGTGCAGCGGTGGCGCGACACGCTGCTGCCGCTCGTCGAGGATCCGGCCGACCCGCTCGGCACGCAGGATCTCGTCACGCATCGCGTGCCCCTCGACCGTGCCCCCGAGATGTACGAGACCTTCCAGAAGAAGGAGGACGGCTGCATCAAGGTCGTGCTGCAGCCCTGAGGCCGCGGGCGCGCTCCGCAGGTCGAGGAGCGCGCGCCGCAGGCGCACGCGTCACGAGACCCCCGTCACCCCACCCGCACCGGCCACGCCTGCCAGCCGTTCGGCAGCTCGCGCAGGCGCTTCTGCGCCGCCCGCAGCCGCTCGGCCCCCAGCCCCTCCGCATCCGCGGTCCCGGACCGCGAGCCCGACGCGAACTCCACCCGGTGGTGCACGCCGCGCGACATCACGGTCTCCTTGAGCCAGCCGCGCGAGACCGCGAGCACGAGATCCTCGAGCTCGCCGACGACCCGCTCGACGTCGTCGTCGCACGCATCGCAGCCGCAGACGGGGAACGCGTCGAACTGGAGCACGCCAGCGAGCACCATCACGCCCGGGAAGCCGGTCAGCACGAGCGACAGCGGCGCGGCGGCCCTGTCGCGCGGCGTCACGCGCACGGCACGCACCACGTCCTCGGGCGGGTAGGGCAGCGCCGCGGCGATCGCTGGCCCCTCGTCGACCTCGACGTCGTAGCTCGCGACCAGGTGCGCGAGGAGCGCCTCGGCGACCTCGTGCAGCGGCGCATAGCGCTCGGGATGCGTGACGACCGAGTACGACTCCTCGGGCGGCTGCTGCCAGCGCTCGCCGAAGGGCACGGCCTGGCCATCGGCGTCGCGGATGTCGGGGATCGCGATCTCGGGGCGCACGTACGCGGGCATGGCTGCAGTCTGGTGCAGCGCATCCGAACCGGCAATCGGGGCCGGGGCTATCCGCGCTATCTCTACATATGTAGAGTGGCGCCATGCCGACACCGCTGTCACGCATGACCCCCGCGACGCTCGACGTGCTCGCGCACCTGCTCGAGCGCGACGAGGCCACGTGGGGGCTCGCGATCGCTGGCGCCACCGGGCGACCGACCGGCAGCGTCTACCCCATCCTCGAGCGCCTCGAGTCGCACGAGTGGGTGCTCAGCGAGTGGGAGGCCGATGGCACCCGACCCGGCGCCCGGCGGCGGCTCTACCGCCTCGCGCCCGATGCGCGCGAGCAGGCGGCGGATGCGGTGCGCGCCGCACGAGCGCGGGCCGCAGCCGCGAGCGCGAGGGCCATCGATCGCGCGAGCGCGGCGAAGGCCGGCCGGGCGCGGCCGGCAGCGGGCGGCATCGCGTGAAGGTCGTCGTGGAGCTCGCAGCAGCCTCGCTGCCGTGGGCGATCCGCGATCGCTACCGCGAGGAGTGGCTGCACGACCTGGCGCACGCCGAGGAGGCCGGCGTGCGACGCGGCGACATCGCGTGGGCGGCCGTGCGCACGGCGATCACCGCCGACCGCATGCAGGCGCCGAGCATCGCGCACGCCATCCTGCAGGCGCGCAGGCGCATCGACTCCGGCGGCGCGCACCTCGCCCTCGTCGTGTACCTGACGATCTTCGCGCTTCAATCGGTGATGTGGGGCGTGATGCCCGTCGCAATCCTTCTCGGCCTGGGTGCGCTGACGCACGTCGTGCTCAGCGCGGCGCAGATCCACCTCGCCTCCCGCATGGTGGGCGGACTCAGTCGCTTCGCGATGCCACTCCTGCTGCTCGGCCTCGTGCTCATCGCGAGCTCGCTGCTGCTGCCGCTGCTCATGCGCGAGCTGCCATGGTGGTCGTTCCTCGTCGGCATCGGTGGAGGGGCATGCCTCGTCGGATTGATGCTCTGCATCGAGGGCAGCAAGCCGCCCAAGCCCGAGCTGACGCACTGCCTGCGCCCCCCGGTCCGACGGCGACTACTCGTGCTGGGCACGGCCATCGGCGTGGCAGCCATCCTGCTGGTGGTGCTCGATGTCGTCGTGCTGGTTCCGGCTCGCTGGGCCGCCATGCTCCCGATCGCCGACACCTGGGCAACCATCGCGGCCGCAGGCGGACCAGCGTCGCCGCTCGCAGCAGCGGGACAGCTCATCGCGATGATGCTGGTGCCGATCGCGATCTCCATCGCCGTCGCAGCGCGGTGGGCGCGCTCCGAACGCGCCGTCCTCGTCCGAACGACGGTAGGAGCGCTGGGCGGGATCTTTGTAGCGTTCGTGCACGCCACGACGCTCGCCAACATGTTGCCCTTCTCGAGCGACGGCACGCAGGGTGCAGCCGTGATCCTGCCGCTGATCGCCGGCGTGCTGCTCGAGATCACCACGCGACAGCACCGCGACCTCGCGCCCCTGCCCCCTGCATCCGTCCCGATCCCACCGGGCCCGTGGCACGTCACCCTCGACGGCGCGGGCGCTGCCGCCGCCGAGCGCTGAGCATCGCGCCCCGCGACGCTCAGGCAGCGCCTCAGCACCGGCGGTGCGAGAGGATTGCCCGGTGAGCAAGTCGAACGAGGTGCCGGCCGCCGCGCTCGTCTCGCGCGCGATCGCCGAGCTCGAGCCCCACGACCTCGAGGCCATCGCGGCGGCGATCGAGCCGCTCGACGCGGGCGATCTCGTGGCGCTGCTCGGCCGGCTCTCGCCGGAGCGCGGCGCCGTCGTCTACCGCCTGCTCCCCCGACCGCTCGCGCTCGAGGTCTTCGAGGCGCTGCCCGTCAGCCTGCAGCGCGACCTGCTGGGCGGGCTGCAGGACGAGGATGTCGCATCGGTGTTCGCCGAGCTGGATCCCGACGACCGCGTACAGCTGCTCGACGAGCTGCCGGCGAAGGTCGCGCAGCCACTGCTCGGCGGGCTCTCCGGCAGCGAGCGGGAGCGCACGGCAGAGGTGCTCGGCTACGCCCGCGGCTCGATCGGCCGGCGCATGAGCGCTGCCGTCGTCGCCGTGCGCCCCGGCACCACCGCGCGCGAGGCCATCGCCCGCCTGCGGGCGGCCGCGGTGGGCAGGGAGTCGCCGCTCGCGCTCGCCGTCGTCGACGACCAGCGCCGACCGCTCGGCATGCTGCGACTGGCCGATCTGATCGCGGCAGACGACGCCGACGAGGCGCGCGCCCTCATGCGCGACACGGCCACGGCATCCGTCACCGACACGGCAGAGGATGCCGCCCGCCGCTGCGCCGACCGCCGCGCGCTCGCCCTGCCCGTCGTCGACAGCGAGCAGCGGCTGGTCGGCATCCTGCCGCTCGACGACGCCGTGCGGATCCTGGGCGAGGCCGAGAGCGAGGACGTCGCGCGGCAGGGCGGCGCCGAGCCGCTGCGGCGCCCCTACCTCTCGACGCCGGTGCGCAGCATCGTGCGCTCCCGCGTCGTGTGGCTGCTGGTGCTCGCGATCGGCGCGACGCTCACCGTGCAGGTGCTCGAGATCTTCGAGGACACGATCGAGCAGGTGACCGTGCTCGCGCTGTTCGTGCCGCTGCTGATCGGCACGGGCGGCAACACCGGCAACCAGGCCGCGACGACCGTCACGCGCGCGCTCGCCCTCGATGAGGTGCGACCGGCGGATCTGCTGCTCGTCCTGGCCCGCGAGATCCGCGTGGGAGTGCTGCTGGGGCTGCTGCTGGGCCTGCTGGGCGGCGTGACCACCGGCCTCATCTACTCGTCGGCGATCGGCATCGTCATCGGGGCGACGCTGCTCGCGGTCTGCACGGTCGCCGCGGCCGTCGGTGGCATGATGCCGCTGCTCGCACGGGCGGTGCGCGTCGACCCGGCGGTGTTCTCGAACCCGTTCATCACGACCTTCGTCGACGCGATCGGGCTGGTGATCTACTTCCTGATCGCCCGCGCGGTGCTGGGCGTCTGAGGCGCGCCGGGCATCCAGGCAGCCGCGGGCCCCTGGGCCGCCCGTGGCCGCCCTGGGGCAAGCGAAAGGCCCCGGGGTGGAGCCCGGGGCCAATCGTGCGCGAGGGGGGACTTGAACCCCCACGTCCTTGCGGACACTGGCACCTGAAGCCAGCGCGTCTGCCAATTCCGCCACTCGCGCGAAGCCCGGCGTTCGCAGGGCAACTCGACGAGAATATCAGGTTCTGAGGCGCGGCAGGTACGCTAACGGCGGCTGAAGGGAGGTGACGACACACATGGGATTCCTCGACTCGATCGAGCGTGGGCTCGAGAAGGCCGTCAACGGCGCCTTCGCGAAGACGTTCCGCTCCGGCGTGGAGCCGGTGGAGATCGCGAGCGCCCTCAAGCGCGAGCTCGACACCCAGGCCAGCGTCGTCTCCCGCGATCGCATCCTGGTGCCGAACCACCTGACGGTGCGCCTCGCCCCCACCGACTTCCAGAAGCTGCGGCGCCTCGGCGACACCCTGCTCGACGAGCTGACGGGCACGCTCCAGACGCACGCGCGGCAGTCCGGCTACTCGTTCGCCGGCCCCATCGACCTCGGCCTCGAACCCGACGAGGGCATCTCCACCGGCATGCTGGAGATCCGCTCCGACAGCGAGGCTGGCGAGGTGGTCTGGATGGCCGTGGTCGACATCAAGGGCAAGCGCCACCGGCTCCGCAAGGGCAGCACCGTCATCGGCCGCGGGTCCGACGCCGACATCACCGTCGACGACGCCGGCGCCTCCCGCAAGCACGCCGAGATCATCTGGGACGGCACGCGCGCCCAGGTCAGCGACCTCGGCTCCACCAACGGCACCACGCTCAACGGCAGGGCGCTGAAGAGCGCGCTGCTCGAGCCCGACTCGATCATCGACATCGGCGCCACGCGGATCGTCTACCGCCTGCTGGCGCAGTCGAAGGAGCAAGCGTGAGCGAGCTGACCCTCATCATCATCAGGATCGGCTTCCTCGCCGTCCTGTGGCTGTTCATCTTCATCGTGCTCTACTCGCTCCGCAGCGATCTCTTCGGGCCGCGCCTGACGCCCCTCCAGCGGGTGGCGGTCGAGAACCAGCGCACGCGCGAGACCGTCCCGCAGCCGAGCGGCTCGGCGGATGCGCCCACGACGGCGACAGCGCGCGCCCCGTCGGGCGCGGGGCCGCGCAGCGCCTCCCCAGTTCCCAGCGCTGATCGCGGGCAGGCCGGCCGCATCGTCATCACCTCCGGCCCCCGCGCCGGGCTCGAGCTCGAGCTGCCGGAGACGGGCCTCACGATCGGGCGCTCCTCGGGCAGCGGGCTGCAGATCACGGACGACTACACCTCGACCAACCACGCGAAGATCGTGCGCTGGCGCGACCAGTGGGTCGTGCAGGACCTCGGCTCGACCAACGGCACCTTCGTCGAGGGGAAGCGCATCAGCGAGTCGACGACCGTGCGCGTGGGCAGCTCGGTGCGCATCGGCACGACGACGTTCGAGCTGAGGCGCTGAGCTTGAGCGCTCCGCTCGCGGCAGCGATCAGCCACGTCGGCCGGATCCGCACCGAGAACCAGGATTCCGGCTACGCCGGCGCCCGGCTCTACTTCGTCGCGGACGGCATGGGCGGGCACGCGGGCGGCGACGTCGCGAGCGCCATCGTCACCCGCAAGGCCCGCGAGGCCGACAGGGAGTACGAGACGGCCGAGGAGGCCGCCCAGACCCTGGCTGCGGCCCTCCGCGACGGCAACGACGCGCTGCAGCAGGCGATGCTCGAGCACCCCGAGCTCTCGGGCATGGGCACGACCGGCTCCGGGATCATCCGGGTCGGCGACCGGGTGGGCATCGCCCACATCGGCGACAGCCGCATCTACCGCTACCGGGTGGGCGCGCTCGAGCAGATCAGCACCGACCACACGTTCGTGCAGAAGCTCGTGGATGCCGGGCGCATCACCCGCGAGGAGGCCGAGCACCACCCGCGCCGCAACGTGGTGATGCGCGTGCTCGGCAACGTCGAGCAGCACCCCGAGATCGATACGGCGGTCGAGCAGACGCTGCCCGGCGACCGCTGGCTCGTCTGCTCCGACGGCCTCTCCAGCTACGTCGACGAGGAGCGCATCCGCGCGATCCTCGCGCAGGGCCTGGACACCCCCTCCACCGTGCAGCGGCTGATCAACGAGTCGCTCTCGCGCGGCGCCCCCGACAACGTGACGGTCGTGCTGTGCGACATCGACGAGCGCCACTCGTCGTCGATCCCCCCGACGACGGTCGGCTCTGCCGCGGCCCCCATCAGCTACGAGGCCGTCGAGCCCGAGCGCACCTCGGTGAGCCTCGGGCAGCTCATCCTGCACCCGCGGCAGTCGCGCATGCAGCCGGCCTTCGAGCACTTCGAGCCCGAGAGCGAGGAGTTCCTGGCCGAGCTGCTCGCCGAGCAGCGGCGCATGCGCCGCAACCGACGGCTGATCTGGAGCTTCGGGGCCCTCATCGCCGCCATCGCGGTCGTCGTGGTGTCGGCGTTCTTCTACAACTGGACCCAGGACCGCTACTTCGTCGGCGCGAACGAGGCCGGCAACGTCGCGATCTACCAGGGCATCCAGCAGCAGATCGGGCCGATCGTGCTCGCGACCGAGGTCGAGGAGACCGACATCGCCCTCGACGACCTCTCCCCCTTCAACCAGCGCAACGTGCAGGAGACGCTCTCCGCGGCCTCGCTCGAGGCCGCCCGAGCGATCGTCGAGCGATTGGAGCCGGCGCGATGACCGACCGCACCGCTGCCACGAACCGCACCGGCGCCAGCCTCCAGACCGGCAGCCTGCAGCTGCGCGACGTCACCGAGGCCATCAAGGTGCGCATCCGCAACCCCGCGAAGCTGCGCAACCTCGAGCTGTTCCTGCTGCTCATCGCCTGGGCGATCGGCGGCGCGGCCATGGTGCTCGTGCAGCTCGGCGCGCTGCAGCGCATCGACATCTTCCCGCTGCAGCTGGCGGCAGGTCTCGGCATCCTCACCTTCGCGATGCACATCGCGCTGCGGATCGTCGCTCGCGAGGCCGACGCGATCATCCTCCCGGTGGCGACCGTGCTCAACGGCCTCGGCATCGCGATGATCTACCGGATCGACATCGGCGAAGGGCTGACGGGCTGGGATTCCGCGGCCATGCGCCAGATCGTCTGGACGGCGCTCGCGCTCGTCACCGCGATCGCGGCGATCGTGGTGATCCGCAACCACCGGGTGCTGGCGCGCTACCGCTACGTCGCCATGGCGGTGGCGCTCCTCCTCCTCGTGCTGCCGCTGATCCCCGGCCTCGGCCGCACGATCAACGGCGCCACCGTCTGGATCAGCGTCGGCGGGTTCGCCTCCTTCCAGCCGGGCGAGCTCGCGAAGATCGCGTTGGCGATCTTCTTCGCCGGCTACCTGATGACGGCCCGCGACTCGCTCTCGGTGGTCGGCAAGCGCTTCCTCGGGATCCGCTTCCCGCGGCTGCGCGACCTGGGCCCGATCCTCGTGGTGTGGGGCATGTGCATGCTCGTGCTCGTCTTCCAGCGCGACCTCGGCACGGCGATGCTCTACTTCGGCCTGTTCCTCGTCATGATCTACGTCGCGACCGGGCGCCGCTCGTGGATGTTCATCGGTGTCGGGCTCGTCGCCGTCGGCGGGATCGCCGCCTACTTCTCGCTCGGCTACGTGCAGCGACGCATCCACGCCTGGGTGCACGCCTTCGACCAGGACGTGTTCCTGGCGCCGGGCGGCTCGTACCAGATCGTGCAGGGCGTCTTCGGGATGGCGCACGGCGAGCTGCTCGGCACCGGTCTCGGCGCCGGCCGCCCGGGTCTGACGCCGTACGCCAACAGCGACTACATCATCCCGTCGCTGGGCGAGGAGCTCGGCCTCACGGGCATGTTCGCCATCCTCGGCCTCTACCTGGTGCTCGTCTCGCGCGGCCTGCGCATCGGCTTCCAGGGGCCGGATGACTTCACGAAGCTGCTGGGCGTGGGCCTCGCGTTCGTGATCGCGCTCCAGGTCTTCATCGTCGTCGGCGGCGTGACCCGCCTGATCCCCCTGACGGGGCTGACGACGCCGTTCCTCGCCGCCGGCGGCTCGTCGCTGCTGGCCAACTGGCTCATCGTCGCGCTGCTGCTCAGGCTGAGCGACTCGGTGCGCGGAAGGGGGCTCGCATGACCGACGCCTCGAACGATCAGAGCATGCGGCGCCCGATCCGGCGCGTCAGCGCGCTGCTGCTGGTGATGTTCATCGGGCTCTTCGGCTCGTCGACCATGATCCAGGCGGTGCAGGCCGACGCGCTGCACGCCGACGATCGCAACACCCGCTCGCTCTACGACTCCTTCGCCGTGGAGCGCGGCTCCATCGTGGTCGACGGCGTGCAGGTGGCGCTGTCGGTGCCCTCCGACGACGAGTACGAGTGGCAGCGGCAGTACCCCATGGGCGAGCTCTACTCCCACATCACCGGCTACAACACGCTCGGCCAGGGCAACCGCGGCATCGAGGATGCCATGAACGACGAGCTGACGGGCACGGCGAACAGCCAGTTCCTCGACCAGATCGTCGCGACGATCACGGGGCAGGATGCCGCCGGCTCGTCGGTCGAGCTGACGATCGACCACGAGGCGCAGCAGGCGGCGGCGGATGCGCTGGGCGGCAGGAACGGCGCGGTCGTCGCGCTCGACCCCGAGTCCGGCGACGTGCTGGCGATGTACTCGAGCCCCACCTTCGACCCCAACGCCTTCGCCAGCCACAACACCGCCGCCGTGCAGGAGCTGCACGACCAGCTCGCGAACGACCCCGCCGACCCGCTGCAGAACCGCACGATCGCCGGCGACCTCTACTTCCCCGGCTCGGTCTTCAAGGTCGTGGTGCTCGCCGCGGCGCTCGAGTCCGGGCGCTACACGCTGGAGTCGGAGTTCGAGAACCCCGAGACGCTCACCCTCACGGGCACCACGCGCGAGATCCGCAACGCGTCGCGCTCCACGTGCGGGCCCGGCGAGACGGTGACCCTCGAGACGGCGTTCATCCTGTCCTGCAACATCCCCTTCGCGCAGCTCGGCGAGGAGCTCGGCGAGGACGCCATCGCCCGCCAGGCGGCGGCCCTCGGCTACGGCCAGGGCCTCGAGATCCCCGTTCCCGTCACGCCCAGCACCTACCCGACGGACCTCGAGCCGTCGCAGCTGCAGCTGACGTCGTTCGGGCAGTACGAGGTGCGCGTGACGCCGCTGCAGATCGCGATGACGACCGCGGCGATCGCGAACGACGGCACGATGATGCGGCCCACCATGATCGACCGCGTGCTCGCCCCGAACCTCGACGTGCTCGCCGAGCCCGAGGCGACCATCCTCGACAACCCCGTCTCAGCGGATGTCGCGGCCCAGATGCGTGCGACCATGGAGCTCGGCGTGCAGGAGGGGCTGGCCTCGAACGCGCAGATCGACGGCGTCGTGGTCGGAGGCAAGACCGGCACGGCCGAGAACAACGTCGAGACCGATGCCCCCTTCAACCTGTGGTTCACGGGGTACGGAGAACTGGACGACAGGAGCGTGGCGGTCGCCGTCGTGGTCGTGCCAGATGAGAACATCGTCGGTGATACTTCAAACGTGATCGCCGCGCCAATCGGGAGAGCAGTGATCGAGGCGGTGCTGAACTCATGAGACCATCCAGCGGACTCACCTTCGGTGGGCGATACCAGCTGACCAGTCGCATCGCGATCGGCGGCATGGGCGAGGTGTGGCAGGCGACCGACCAGGTCATCGGCCGCACCGTCGCGCTGAAGATCCTCAAGGACGAGTACATGGGCGATCCGGGGTTCCTGGAGCGCTTCCGCGCCGAGGCCCGGCACGCCGCGCTCGTGAACCACGAGGGCATCGCCAACGTCTTCGACTACGGCGAGGAGGAGGGCAGCGCCTTCCTGGTGATGGAGCTCGTGCCGGGAGAACCGCTCAGCGCCATCCTCGACCGCGACCGCACGCTCTCCGCCGACAAGGTGCTCGACATCGTCGCGCAGACCTCCGCGGCGCTGCACGCGGCGCACCAGGCGGGGCTCGTGCACCGCGACATCAAGCCCGGCAACCTGCTGATCACGCCAGAGGGCCGCGTCAAGATCACCGACTTCGGCATCGCGCGCATCGCCGACCAGGTGCCGCTGACGGCGACCGGCCAGGTGATGGGCACGGTGCAGTACCTCTCGCCCGAGCAGGCCTCGGGCCAGCAGGCCGCGCCGTCGACCGACATCTACTCGCTCGGCATCGTCGCCTACGAGGCGCTCGCGGGGCGGCGGCCGTTCACCGGCGAGTCGCAGGTGGCCATCGCCATGGCGCACATCAACGACTCGCCGCCCGACCTCCCGGGCTCGGTGCCGGAGCCGGTGCGCAACCTGGTGCTCTCGTGCATCGCGAAGACGCCGGCGGATCGGCCGACCTCTGCCGCGCACCTCTCGCGCGCCGCGACCATGCTCCGTCGCGGCGACATCGCCGGTGCCGCGGCGATCGTGCCGGGCATCGCCTCGACCGACTCCTTCGCGACCATCGACTCGCCCACGCAGGCGGCGACGCGCGTCATCACGACGCAGTCGACCCCCGTGACGGCGGCGCTGCCGGTGCCCTCGACGACCGCCACCCGCCAGGTGGCGGAGCGCCGTCGCACGAACCCGTGGATCTGGCCCGTCGTGATCCTCGCCCTGCTGCTGGTCGCGGCAGGCGTGGCGATCGCGATGATGCTGATCAACGGGCAGCGCGAGGAGCCGGTGCCGACGGAGTCGTCGCAGGTGCCCGAGGAGCCGGGCGAGGTCACGATCGACCTCGCCGACTTCGAGGGGCTGACCGAGACCGAGTTCCGCAACGCGATCGAGGCGCTCGACCTGGTGGCGAGCGTCACCACCGGCGAGCCCGCGACGAGCCCTGACGACGTGGCCCGCATCTACGCCGTCGACCCGACCGGGCCCGTGCCCGTCGGCTCCACGGTGACCGGCACCATCCACGCCCCGCTCGCGGTCCTCGACGACCCGACGACCGCGCCGCGGATGTCGGGCGACGAGGATCCGGAGGCGCTCAGCACCGGCACCCCGTACACGGTGGTCTGGGATGCCGCGACGTGCCCGGCCGACTACACGCTCGCGGGCTACGACGTGCTGATCGAGTGGGCGGCGGGCACGCCGGAGACGCTCCAGCAGTCCGCGCCCGAGCTGCGGATCACGCAGATGCCGGCCGGCCCCAACGAGGTCTCCTACGCCTACCGCTGCGACACCGCCGCCGGGGAGACGCTCACGAGCGGCTACTCGCCGTCGCTGACGATGGTGGCGACGGAGCCGGAGGAGACGCCCGAGCCGACGCCGGACCCGACGACGCCGGCACCGACGGAGCCGATCGAGACCCCGCCGGTGGAGGACCCCGAGGGCCCCTGATCGGTCGTTGACGTAGAATCGACCGACCCGGGCGCACGCCTGGGCAGCAGGCCCGAGCCCCGCGCGGGCGCACGAGAAGAGGAGCGGCGATGACCGACAGCATCATCGCGTCGCTGCGGACGCTCGGCGACCGGTACGAGATCGGCGACCTCATCGGTCAGGGCGGCATGGCCGAGGTGCACCTCGCGCGCGACACCCGGCTCGATCGCCAGGTCGCGGTGAAGCTGCTCAAGCCCGAGCTGTCGAAGGATCCGGAGTTCCGCACGCGGTTCCGCCAGGAGGCCCAGTCGGCCGCCCGCATGTCGCACCCGACCGTCGTGCGCGTCTTCGACGCCGGCGAGGAGCCCACCGTCGACGCCCACGGCGAGCCGGCGGCCGTGCCGTACATCGTCATGGAGTACGTCGACGGTCGCATGGTCAAGGACATCATCGCCGAGGGGCCGCTGCCCGAGGCAGAGGCGGTGCGCATCACGAAGGGCGTCCTGACCGCCCTCGAGTACTCGCACCGAGCGGGCATCGTGCACCGCGACATCAAGCCCGGCAACGTCATGGTCACGCCCGGCGGGCAGATCAAGGTGATGGACTTCGGCATCGCCCGCGCCGTGAGCGAGACGAGCGCCAACGTCGCCCAGACCGGCACGATCCTCGGCACCGCCGGCTACTTCTCCCCCGAGCAGGCGCGCGGCGAGTCGGTCGATGCCCGCACCGACCTCTACTCCACCGGCGTCATCCTCTTCGAGCTGCTGACGGGCAGGCCCCCCTTCTCGGCCGACTCGGCAGTGGGCGTGGCCTATCAGCACGTCGCCGAGGAGCCGCCGACCACCTCCTCCATCACGCCCGGCATCACGCCGGAGATGGACTCGGTCGTGGCGAAGGCGCTGCGCAAGCCCCGCGACGACCGCTTCCAGTCGGCGACGGACTTCAAGCAGGCGCTCGACGACGCGCTCGACGGCACGCTCGTGCCCTTCGAGGCGCCGCAGACGACGCCGGTCGAGATCGGCGCGGCGACCACGATGTTCGCGGCCCTCGCCGTCGACGACGCGACCCCCGAGCCGGCGCCGGTCGCCGACCGATCCCGCCGGCCGCACCTGGCGTGGCTGTGGGCGGCGGTCGTGCTCATCGCCGTGCTCGTCGTCGGCGCCGGTGTGTGGGCCTTCAGCCTCGGGCAGCTGCCGTTCGCCGGCCTCTCGGCCTCCGTGCCAGAGGTCGTGGGCCTCACGGAGGATGAGGCCGTGGCCGAGGTCGAAGCGGCGCAGCTCTCCCCCGAGGTGCGGCTGACGGTCGATGCGGCTCCCGCCGGCACCGTGCTCCGCTCCGAGCCGGAGGCGGGCGTGAACCTCGCGATCGACGCCCCCGTCATCCTCACCGTCTCCAACGGCCCACCGCCCGAGCCGCTCATGAGCGTCGCGAACCTCACCGAGGCGCAGGCGAGGCAAGCGCTCGAGGCCGCCGGCTACGCGGTCGGCGAGGTCACGCGCGCGGCGTCGCAGGATGTCGCGGCCGACCGCGTCGTCAGCACCGACCCGAGCGCCGGCACCTCGGTCTCGCAGGGCGCCATCATCGACCTCGTGCTCTCCAACGGCCTCGTGACGATCGACGACGTCACGGGCCTCCCGATCGCCGAGGCGGCAGACGAGATGCAGGCGCTGGGCCTGACCGTCGAGCGTCGCTACACGCTGCGCTGCATGGGCGGCGACGTCGTCGAGCAGTCGCTCCCTCCCGGTGATCACCCGCAGGGCAGCACGATCACGCTGCTCTACTGCAACGGTCAGCCCGAGCCCGACCCGGTCGAGACGCCGGAACCGACGGAGACGGACGAGGAGTCCGAGGACGGCGGCGGCAACGGCAACGGCAACGGCAACGGCAACGGCGGTGGCGGCGGCGGTGGCGGCGGCGGCGGCGGCGAGGGCGGCGGCGACGAGGGCTGAGCGCCCGCGGCGTCGCTCGCGCCGCCCGCCCTCAGGCCACGTGGTCGGGCGGCGGCGCGAGCGTCACGAGGGGTGCGCGACCAGCGGCGCGCTCCGCAGCACCGGCCAGCCCGGCGGCCTCGAGCCAGTTGCCCAGCATGCGGTACCCGCCCTCGGTCAGCACCGACTCCGGGTGGAACTGCACGCCCCACACCGGCGCCCCGCGGTGCTCGATCGCCATGATCACGCCGGCGCCCGTCGCATCGACGTCGCCGGCACCGGCCGCATCGGCGGCAGTGGTGCGCGCCGTGACGCGCAGCGCCTGCGGCACCGTGCCGTCGACGATCGCGAGCGAGTGGTAGCGCGTCGCGACCAGCGGGCTCGGCAGCCCCTCGAAGACGGTGGTGCCGTCGTGCTCGACCTCGCTGGTCTTGCCGTGCATCAGCTCGGGCGCGTGGGTGACGACGCCGCCGAGCGCCTCGGCGATCGCCTGGTGCCCGAGGCAGACGCCCAGGAGCGGCGTCTGCGAGGCGATGGCCGCGTGCACCATCGGGATCGAGATGCCCGCATCCGCCGGCGCGCCCGGACCGGGTGACAGCAGCACCGCATCCCACTCGGTGATCGACGCCGCATCGACCTCGTCGTTGCGGCGCACCACCACCTCGGCTCCCAGCTCCTCGAGGTATCCGGCGAGGGTGTAGACGAAGGAGTCGAAGTTGTCGACGACGAGGATGCGTGTCATGCGGCTTCCGTGCTGGGTGCGGTCGAGGGTGCGGTGCGATGCGCCGACGCGGCAGCGTCGAGCACCGGGTCGGGGGTCGGGAAGTACTCCTGCATGACCCACGGGTAGACGTGGAAGACCATGAGGTACGCGACGCCGGCGACGAGGGCCAGCGCGAGGATGAGCTTGATCGGCCACGGGCCGGGCAGGAGCCGCCAGATGCCTGCGTACATCAGGCCCTCCCCAGCGTCTCGGCCAGCTCTGCCGGCATGCCGTCGTCGTGGCTCTGCCAGCCGACGAAGGTGGCGTAGGCGATGAGGCGTCCCTGCGCCGACCACTCGGGGTTGCAGGTGGTGAGCGTCAGGTAGCGGCCGTCGGCGGGGGTCTCCGGCTGCTGCGGGACGGGGGCGACGACGCCGACGCCCGAGGGGGCGACGTACTCGTGGTTGCGGAACTCGTAGACGTACCAGGCCTCGTTCGTCTTCACGTAGACCCGGTCGCCGATGCGCATCTCGTCGAGGTGCGTGAAGGGGCCGCCCTGGCCGTTGCGGTGCCCGGCGACGGCGACGTTGCCGAGCTCGCCCGGCATCGCCGAGTCGCTGTAGTGCGCGAGCCCCTGCTGCAGCGAGTCGAGCACCTGCCTGCTGGTGCCCTGGCCGACGGCCCGCTCGAACTCGCCGAGCCGCGGGATGTACATGACGGCGAAGGTCTCGGTCTCGCCCGGAACGGTCTCCGCGGGCGGCTCGTCGGTGCGCAGCTCGATCTCCGGCGCTGCGACGGTGCTCGGGCCGAGCTCGGCCGCCACCTCCTGGGCGGCCTGCTGCTGCTGGCCGCCGAGCACCGCGTCCGCGAGCCACACCTGCCACCCGGCGTAGCCGAGCGCGAGCACCCCGAGCGTCAGGAGCAGCTCGCCCAGCACGCTCGCGAACGTGGCACGGCGCCGCGGTCGGCGCCGGCGCTCCCCCTGGTGCCTGGCCACGGGATCAATCCTAGGCCGCGGCTGCATTACCATGGGCTGCATGAGCCCCAGCGAGAAGTCGGTCGAGAAGGCGTCGGCAGCGAAGTCGAAGCAGAGCCGCGAGCGCAACCCTCACGACGAGCAGCGCAACCCCGCATGGTTCAAGCCGGTGATGTTCGGCTTCATGGCGGTGGGCTTCCTCTGGGTGATCGTCTACTACATCTCCGGCACGACGCTGCCGGTGCCGTCGCTGGGCGCCTGGAACATCGTCGTCGGCTTCGTCGTCATGTTCATCGGCTTCATCATGACCACCCGCTGGAAGTAGCCGAAACTACACCCGTGTAGTTCTCCCCAGGTGTGGACAAACCTGTGGAGGACGAGGGTCAGAGGATGATCGCGATCCTGATCGCGAACAGCGCTGCCAGCACGAGCGCGACGCCGCCGATGACCAACCAGGCCGCCTTCGTCGCCTGATCGCCCCGCATCCGCTTGTGCACGACCCCGATGCCGAAGCCGAGGCCCAGGCCGATCACCAGGCCGCCGACGTGCGCGGGCCATGAGATGCCGCCGAACATGAAGGTGATGACGAGGTTGATGCCGACGAGCACGAGCAGCGCCGGCTGCACGCGCCCGATCATGCGCTGCATCCCGATCAGCATGCCGAACAGCGCGTAGATCGCGCCCGAGGCGCCGACGACCGCAGACATCGGCGTCAGCCACGCCACCGCGACGGCGGCACCCGCGGCGCTGACGACGTACGCGGCGAGGAACGGCAGCTTGCCGATGCGCTGCTCGATCGACGGCCCCACCATGTACAGCACGAGCATGTTGAAGGCGAGGTGCAGCACGGTGGCGTGCACGAGCGCGTAGGTGAGGAAGCGCCACGGCTCGACCAGGGAGTAGCCGAGGAAGTACAGCAGCGAGGCGGAGAGGTCGCCCGGCAGGATCTGCAGGACGCCCACGAGCACCGTCACCGCGATGATCGCGAGGGTGACGGGCGCGGGCTGCGCCAGCCACTGGCGCATGCGCACGCCGACAGCCGTGCGCGGCCCGCCCTGGGCGACGCGCGTCTCACGATGGAGGGAGCGCTGCTCCTGCGCGAGCTCGCGCACGCACTCGGGGCAGCGCACGCCGACGGGCGCCTGCTGCTGGCACTCGCCGCAGACGGTGCGCCCGCAGCGCGAGCACAGCACCCAGCTGACCCGATCGGGGTGCCGGTAGCACCGATCAGCGGGAGCTGCTGCGCTCACGGGGCGTCAGGCCTGCTGGATGTCGATCGACTGGATCACGACATCCTCGAGGGGCTTGTCGCGACCGTCGGTCGGCACGGCCTGAATCGCGTCGACGACGCGCTGCGACTCCTCGTCCTCGACGAGGCCGAAGATCGTGTGCTTGCCCTGCAGCCAGGGGGTGGCCACCGTGGTGATGAAGAACTGCGAGCCGTTGGTGCCGCGACCGGCGACCTTCCCGGCGTTGGCCATCGCGAGCACGTAGGGGGCGTTGAACGTGAGATCCGGGTGGATCTCGTCGTCGAACTGGTAGCCGGGGCCGCCGACGCCCTGGCCCAGCGGGTCGCCGCCCTGGATCATGAAGTCGGGGATGATGCGGTGGAAGACGACGCCGTCGTAGAGCGGCGCGGTCGACGTCTCGCCGGTCTGCGGGTGGGTCCACTCGCGCGCGCCGGTGGCGAGGTCGGTGAAGTTCTTGACGGTGATGGGGGCGTGGTCGCCGAGGAGGTTGACCTTGATCTCGCCGAGGTTGGTGCGGATCGTTGCGACAGCGGTGTGGTGAGCCATGGCTCGATCCTCCCATAGGCGAGCGCGGGAGGAGCGGCCACGGGCGCCAGGTTCGTGCACAGCGAAACGCACAGCGAGCGGAGGCAGCGGGACGCCCCGATGCGGGCCCCTGCGGGGGTGCCCGACCACTGGGTGGCGCATCCAGGAAAACCTGCGAAGATGACGCCCAGGCTTCGACCACGGAAGGACAGCCATGTCACTCGAACTCTCGCGCAAGCGCGCCAAGGAGATCAAGAAGCTCCGCAAGCAGGCCGACAAGCTCTGGGCCGAGCAGCGCGCGGTGAGCCACCACGCAGCTGAGATCGCCCGTCGCGCCAAGGACCAGGCTCGCGCCTACGGCAACGAGTCGCTCGTGCCCGCCGCCGAGCGCGCGGTGCACCGCAGCGTCGACGCCGGTCGTGACGGCCTGTCCAAGGCGACCCGCGGCTGGAACCGCAGCGTGGTCCCCGCGATCGCCTCCGGCCTCGGCTCCTTCGCCGCCATGGCGCAGGTCGCGAAGGATGACCGCGTCAAGGACGCGATCGACAGCGTGCGCCGCTACGCCACCGTCCCGGAGGTCTCTCCCTCCCGCTCGAGCCGTTCGGGCCCGAACGGGTTCCAGTGGGTGCTCATCGGCGTCGGCGCCGTCGCCGTGGTCGGTGCAGCCTACGCCGCGTGGCAGACGCTCCGCGCCGACGACGACCTCTGGATCCCGGACGCCGACGACGCCTCGATCGACTCGCCCCCGCGCTCGTCGAGCCAGCCCTCGGGCGGCATCGCCGATGGCCCGGAGGCCGGCGCACCGCAGGCCTGATCCTCAGACCGCTCGACGAAGGGGCTCCGCCGGTGGCGGGGCCCCTTCGTCGTGCGGCAGCGCTGCCGATGCCAGCGCGACCCGCCCTCAGCCCTGCGTGAGCCCGATGAGCACGAGCACGCCGCCGCTCACCAGCAGCCCTGCGGACAGCAGGAACGAGCGCAGCCGCCGCTCGGGCTCTCGGCCCTCGCGGATGGTGCGGAAGATGTCGAAGCCGCTGACGACGCAGCAGGCGATCATGAGGGCGAAGCCGATGACGATGAGTGGATGCATGGTGGGGCCTGAGGTGTGGGTCGTCGGTCGGGCGGTCGTTCAGCGCAGGGGGCTGCCGGCGTCGTCGAGGTGGCGGAGGGCCCAGTCGACCGAGTGCACGTGGCGCAGCCGGGGCACGCGGTCGAGCGGGTGCCAGGCGACGTCGTCGGTCGTGCCGTCGACCTCGACGGTGAGCTCGCCGCCGAGGATCTCGGCCCGATAGAGGATGCGCAGGGCCTGCAGCGCCTCGCCGCGACCCGTCTCCGGCAGCACGGCCGAGTCGACGCCGAGCAGGCTCGTGAGCCGCACGTCGTAGCCGGTCTCCTCCTTGACCTCGCGCACGGCGCCGTCGGCCGGGTGCTCCCCCGGCTCCACGCCGCCGCCGGGCAGGGTCCATCCGCTCATCCCGTGCTCGCGCCAGTGCGGCAGGAGGATCTCGCGGTCGACGCCCTCGCCTCTCGTGATGAGGGCGTAGGCCGCGACTCGCATGCGCATCCGCCCATCCTAGGGCGCGCGAGATGCGCTCTCCTCGGCGAGAGCACCGGCATCAGCGGATGCGGCCGCGGGAGCGCACGCGGCTCTGCATCGTGTCGCGCAGCGGTGCGCCGAGGAACAGGCCGAGCGACGAGCCGGCGGCGAGCGCGATGCCGATCGAGCCGGCGACGATGAGCGTCGCGACGCCGAGCACGAGGCTCTCGACGCTGCCATCGGACTCGACGAGCTCGAGCAGGCCGCGGAAGACGGCCGAGCCGGGCACCATCGGCACGATCGCCGCTGTGGTGACGGCGATCGACGGCACGTGCAGCCGGTGCGCGATCAGGATGCCGATGAAGCTCGCGATCAGCGCACCGATGAAGCTCGCGACCGCGACCTCGAGACCGCCGATCGTCGCCACCGAGTAGCCCGCCCACGCGATGCAGCCGAGGATCGCGCTCACGACGATCGTGCGCATCCCCGCGCCGTTCCAGATCGCGACGGTGATCGCGATCACGAGCACGCCGGCGAACTGCAGCGGCAGTGGGCCCAGCGCCGTCGCCTCGCTCGAGACCACGAAGCCCATGCCGAGCGAGCGGGCGACCCACAGCCCGCCGACGATGCCGATGACGACACCGAGGGTCAGCAGCGCGAGGTCCAGGATCCGCCCTCCGGCCGTGAGCGCGAAGCCGTCGATCGCATCCTGCGCCGCGCCCACCACGGACATGCCGGCGAGCATGAGCACGATGCCGGCGGCCACGATGATCGAGGGCCGCGCATCCTCCAGCAGCGGCACCCCCAGCTGCGCGAGCCAGTTCGTCGCCGCCGCGATCGTCGTGACGACGAACGCGCCGACGATCTGCGAGAAGAAGAAGGGCATGCGGATGCGCGACATGAGGCGCTGCGCCATGGCGGCGCAGCAGGCGGCCAGGAAGGCCACGACGGCGATCACCCAGGATGCGCCGAACAGGAGCGCGACGCCGACCGTCAGCAGGCCCTGCGCGAGCACGATGAAGGCCGGGCGGTACATGAAGGGCAGGCGCCGGATGGCGTGGAACCGCGAGCGGGCCTGCTCGAGCTCGAGGCCGCCCTCGATCTCCGCCACGAGCGCCTGCAGCTTCTGCAGCTTCGAGTGGTCGGGCACGGGTGCCCGCACGACGCGCAGCAGCGTGATGGGCAGGTCGGTGTCGTGCCGGTGGTACGAGACGGTGATCGAGTTGTAGGTCACGTCGACGTGCACGGGCTGGATGCCGAGGGCGGCAGAGACGCGGATCGTCGCGAGCGCGACGTCGTTGGCGGATGCGCCGACGGCGGTGAGCGCCTCGGCGATGCGCATCGCCAGGTCGATGACCTTCCGCGCGTAGACCTCGTCGATCGTCAGGATCGCCTCGGTCATGGGTCGTGCGTTCGCGTCCGTGCGGATCGCGCCCACGATCCGCGTCCGCCAGTCTCGCCGCCTGTCCATCGCAACCATCCTCGCATCCTGGCGCGACCGGCTCGCCGATCGTGCTCGCGGCCTCCGGACCCTGGGCGACGAAGGAGCCTGGGGAATGAAGGAGCCCGGGCGACGAAGAAGCCCGGCCAGTGGCCGGGCTTCTGATGTGGAGCCTGGGAGAATCGAACTCCCGACATCCTGCTTGCAAAGCAGGCGCTCTACCAACTGAGCTAAGGCCCCGTGGCATCTGCATGCCGTGGGAGTGTGCGTGGTGGGGCTACATGGACTCGAACCATGGACCTCTTCGTTATCAGCGAAGCGCTCTAACCGCCTGAGCTATAGCCCCAAGCACAAGCATCGACTCTACCATGCCTGCGCGACAGGTTCGCACACGGCGCTCGCTGCGACGCGCTCAGCACGCTGCGCACGGGGGGCACCGCGGCCGCCGGCCCTCACTGGTTGGCGAAGCCGACCTGCAGCCCGCCCGTGACGCGCACCGAGAGGTTGTAGAGCACCGCCACGACCGCGCCCATCACGGTGATCACGACGAAGTTCAGCACCGCGACCAGCAGCGTGAACATCATGACCTGCGGCAGCGACAGCATCGAGGTGATGGCGAAGTCGGGGTTCGCCAGGATGTCGCGCAGCACCTCGTCGACCTTGTCGAACAGGCCGACGACCTGCAGCAGCGTCCACATCACGAACACGACCACCAGCTGCACGATGCCGAGCACCAGCCCGAGGATCGCCGAGACCTTCATCGCCGACCAGAAGTCGATGTGCACGAGCCGCAGGCGCACCTGCTTGTTCGATCCGCTGCGACGAGGCGCCTTGCTCTGCAGCTTCTCGGCAATGCTCATTCGTCGTTCTCCTCGGTGGTGGGCTCGCCCGCGCCTGCATCCGCAGCCGCGTCATCCGTGCCGTCAACGATAGCGGCATCGGTCTCGGCAGCACCGTCGGATGCGGCAGCGCCGTCGGGTGCAGCATCGGCAGCCGCCTCGGTCTCGGCGGCGGCCTCGACGACCTCCTCCTCGACGTTGCGGGCGATCTGGATCACGAGGTCCTTCTCGCTGCGCTCGGCGAACTGCACGCCCATCGTCGTGCGGCCGGTGGCGCGCACCTCGTCGACGTGCGAGCGGATCACCTTGCCGGAGGTGCGGATGAGCAGCAGCTCGTCGCCGTCGTGCACGATCGTCGCGCCCACGAGCGCGCCCCGGTCGTGCCCACCAGAGGAGAAGGTCAGCACGCCCTGCGTGCCACGGCCCTTCGTCGGGTAGTCGGCGACCGCCGTCTTCTTGCCGAAGCCCTGCTCGGTGACGACGAAGACGTAGCCCTCGTCGCCGATCACCATGGCGGCCAGCGCCTCGTCGTCGTCGCGGAGGCGGATGCCCCGCACTCCCCCGGTGTTGCGACCCATGGGGCGCAGCGCCGCATCCGTCGCCTCGAAGCGCGCCGCCCTGCCCTGCTTCGAGATCACGAGGATCTCGTCGTCGGAGTTCGCGAGCATGGCGGAGATGAGGCGGTCGTCGTCGGCGAGGTTGATCGCGATGATGCCGCCCGTGCGGTTGGTGTCGTAGAGCTCGAGGCGCGTCTTCTTGACCTGGCCCTCGCGGGTGGCGAGCACCAGGTAGTCGGCCTGGTCGTAGGAGCGCAGCGTCAGCACCGTCTGCACCTGCTCGTCGGGCTGGAACGCCAGCAGGTTCGCGACGTGCTGGCCCTTGGCGTCGCGCCCGGCCTCGACGATCTCGTAGGCCTTCATGCGGTAGACGCGGCCGAGGTTCGTGAAGAAGAGCATCCAGTCGTGCGTCGAGTTGACGCTGAAGTGCTCGACCACGTCGTCGCTGCGCAGCTGCGCGCCGCGCACGCCCTTGCCGCCGCGGTGCTGCGCGCGGTACTGGTCGATGCGCGTGCGCTTGATGTAGCCGCCGGTCGTGAGGCTCACGACCACCTGCTCCTCGGGGATCAGATCCTCGATGGAGACGTCGCCGCCGTAGCCGTACATGATCTCGGTGCGCCGGTCGTCGCCGAACTTCGCGACGATCTCGCCGAGCTCGTCGACGATGATCGTGCGCTGGCGCTCAGGGCTCGCGATGATGTCCTGGTAGTCGGTGATCTTCAGCTCGAGCTCGGTCGCCTCGTCCTGGATCTTCTGGCGCTCGAGCGCGGCGAGGCGACGCAGCTGCAGCTCGAGGATCGCCTCGGCCTGCACCTTGTCGATCTCCAGCAGCTCCATGAGGCCGGTGCGCGCCGCATCGGTCGTCTGCGAGCGGCGGATGAGCGCGATCACCTCATCGAGCGCGTCGAGCGCCTTGAGGTAGCCGGTCAAGATGTGCATCCGCTCCTGCGCCTTGGCCAGGCGGTACTGCGTGCGGCGCACGATGATCTCGACCTGGTGGTCGGCCCAGTGCGTGATGAAGCCGTCGATCGGCAGGGTGCGCGGCACCCCGTCGACGATCGCGAGCATGTTCGCGCCGAAGTTCTCCTGCAGCTGCGTGTGCTTGTAGAGGTTGTTGAGCACGACCTTCGCGACCGCATCGCGCTTGAGCGTGATGACGAGGCGCTGGCCGGTGCGGCCGGAGGTCTGATCCTCGATGTCGGCGATGCCCGAGAGCTTGCCGTCCTTCACGAGGTCGGCGATCTTCCGCGCGAGGTTGTCGGGGTTCACCTGGTAGGGCAGCTCGGTGATGACGAGCGCCGTGCGGTTGTTGACCTCCTCGACGGTCACGACGGCACGCATCGTGATCGAGCCGCGACCGGTGCGGTAGGCCTCCTGGATCCCCTTCGTGCCGAGGATCTGGGCGCCGGTCGGGAAGTCGGGCCCCTTGATGCGCTCGATCAGCGCGTCCTGCAGCTCCTCCCGCGTCGCATCCGGGTGCTCGAGGTGCCAGATCGCGCCGGCCGCGACCTCGCGCAGGTTGTGGGGCGGGATGTTCGTGGCCATGCCGACGGCGATGCCCACGGAGCCGTTGACGAGCAGGTTCGGGAAGCGGGCCGGGAGCACCGAGGGCTCCTGCGTGCGACCGTCGTAGTTGTCCTGGAAGTCGACGGTGTCCTCGTCGATGTCGCGCACCATCTCCATGGCGAGCGGTGACATCTTCGTCTCGGTGTATCGCGGGGCCGCGGCCTCGTCGTCGCCGGCGGAGCCGAAGTTGCCCTGGCCGAGCGCGAGCGGGTAGCGCAGGCTCCAGGGCTGCACGAGGCGCACGAGCGCGTCGTAGATGGCCGTGTCGCCGTGCGGGTGGAACTGCCCCATGACGTCGCCGACGACGCGCGAGCACTTGGAGAACGCCTTGTCGGGGCGGTAGCCGCCGTCGTACATGGCGTAGATCACGCGGCGGTGCACCGGCTTCATGCCGTCGCGCACCTCCGGCAGCGCGCGGCCCACGATCACGCTCATCGCGTAGTCGAGGTAGGAGCGCTGCATCTCGAGCTGCAGGTCGACCTGCTCGATGGCGCCGTGGTTCGGGGCGTCGCGGTCGAAGGGCACGGCCGCGGGAGTCGTCTCGTCAGTCATCGGTCTCTCTCAGCCTCAGATGTCCAGGAAGCGGACGTCGCGGGCGTTCTTCTGGATGAACGTGCGGCGGGCGTCGACGTCCTCACCCATGAGGGTGGTGAAGATCGTGTCGGCGACGGCGGCGTCGTCGAGGGTCACCTGCTTGAGCGTGCGGGTCTCGGGATCCATCGTGGTCTCCCAGAGCTCGGAGTAGTTCATCTCGCCCAGGCCCTTGTAGCGCTGCACGCCGTTGTCCTTCGGGATGCGCTTGCCGGCCGCGAGGCCCGCGGTGAGCATCGCGTCGCGCTCCCGGTCGCTGTAGGCGTACTCGTGGTCGGCGTTCGTCCACTTCAGCTTGAACAGCGGCGGCGCGGCCAGGTAGACGTAGCCGAGGTCGATGAGCGGCCGCATGTAGCGGAACAGCAGCGTCAGCAGCAGCGTCGTGATGTGCTGGCCGTCGACGTCGGCATCGGCCATCAGCACGATCTTGTGGTACCTCGTCTTCTCGGGGTCGAACTCCTCCCCGAGGCCGGCGCCGAAGGCCGTGATCATCGACTGGATCTCGGCGTTGCCGAGCGCGCGGTCGAGGCGCGCCTTCTCCACGTTCAGCACCTTGCCGCGCAGCGGCAGGATCGCCTGCGTGTAGGGGTTGCGGCCCTGCACGGCGGATCCTCCGGCCGAGTTGCCCTCGACCAGGAAGATCTCGGAGATCGCCGGATCCTTCGACTGGCAGTCCTTGAGCTTGCCGGGCATGCCGCCCGACTCGAGCAGGCCCTTGCGGCGGGTCTGCTCGCGCGCCTTGCGGGCGGCGATGCGCGCGGTCGCGGCCTGGATGGCCTTCCGCACGATGTCCTTCGCCATCGCCGGGTTCGACTCGAACCAGTGCCCGAGCTCCTCGCCCGTCACCTTCTGCACGAAGGACTTGGCCTCGGTGTTGCCGAGCTTGGTCTTCGTCTGGCCCTCGAACTGCGGCTCGCCGAGCTTCACCGACACGATCGCCGTCAGGCCCTCGCGCACGTCGTCGCCGGAGAGGTTCTCGTCCTTCTCCTTGAGGAGGTTGGTCGTGCGCGCGTAGCGGTTGACGAGCGTCGTGAGCGCCGCGCGGAACCCCTCCTCGTGCGTGCCGCCCTCGTGCGTGTTGATCGTGTTCGCGTACGTGTAGACCGCCTCCTGGTAGGAGCCCGTCCACTGCATGGCGATCTCGACCGAGATGCGGCGCTCGGTGTCCTCGGACTCGAAGTCGATGATCTCCGGGTGCACCGGCTCCGACTTCTTCGACTCGTTGAGGTAGGCGACGTAGTCCTTGAGGCCGTTCTCGTAGAGGAAGGCGTCGGATCGCTGCTGCGGCGCGGAGGTGTCGTCGCCGTCGGGTTCGAGCAGCGCATCGGGGCGCAGGTCCTCGATCGCGATGCGCAGCCCCTTGTTGAGGAACGCCATCTGCTGGAACCGCTTGGCGAGCGTCTCGTAGTCGAACTCGACGGTCTCGAAGATGTCGGTGCTCGGCCAGAAGGTGATGATGGTGCCGGTGCCGTCGGTCGCCTCGCCGGTCTGCAGCGGCCCCTCGGGGTCGCCGACCGCGAACGACTGGCGGTGCACGTGGCCCTCGCGGTGGATCTCGACCTCGAGGCGGGAGGAGAGGGCGTTCACGACCGACGAGCCCACGCCGTGCAGGCCGCCGGAGACGGCGTAGCCGCCACCGCCGAACTTGCCGCCGGCGTGCAGCACGGTCAGGACGACCTCGACGGTCGACTTCGTCGGGTCGGAGGAGTGGGGGGCGACGGGGATGCCGCGGCCGTTGTCGGTGACGCGAACGCCGCCGTCGGCGAGGATCGTGACCTCGATGTTGTCGCAGTGGCCGGCGAGGGCCTCGTCCACGGCGTTGTCGACGATCTCGTAGACCAGGTGGTGCAGACCGCGCGGGCCGGTGGATCCGATGTACATGCCGGGGCGCTTGCGCACCGCCTCGAGGCCCTCGAGGATCTGGATCTGGTCGGCACCGTAGTCGCCCTGCTGCGCCTGCGGGGCAGCCTTCGCCGTGGTCGGCTCGGTGTGCTCGGGCGCCGGCTGCCCGGGCTGTGCGTCGTGCTCGTTCACCATGGTTCTTCGCATCCGCCTTCCGCGCCCTCCTGGGACGGCGCAACCCTCCGATTCTACCTCGTCCGGGCGCGAACGCTCGCTTCCACGCGCCTGTGCGGGCCGATCCGCGGCTCGGATGACACGAAACCCTGGTTCGGCGGAGTTCTGAGGCGCAGGATGCCTCCACACGCCTCCGCGGGGCGATGCAGGTCGGGAGACGATCCCCGCCGCGAACGAGGGTCAGCGCGAGCGGGCGAGGAGGCTGCGGTATGCCGCCGCCGCGGCCCAGCCGCCGGCCAGCGCGATCGCCCACCACGGGGGCCCCGGCACCTCGGGCATCGCCAGCTCGGGAGCATCGGGCTCAGGAGAGGGGATGCGCTCGCCGGTGACGATGATGCGGTGGCTGTTGATGCCCAGCGGCGTGCAGGTGACGAGGCTGACCAGGTCGCTCCCGATCTCCGGCAGCAGCAGCTCCGTGTCTCCGGGGTCGATCACCTGCACCTGGCGAACCCGGTAGGTCTGGGTCTCGCCGTAGACCTCGACCTCGAAGACCTCGCCGACCTGGACCTGATCGAGGTCGGTGAAGAGGGTCGACTCGGGCAGACCGCGGTGGCCGGTGAGGACCGCATGCCCGCCAGGGCTCCCGACGGGCAGCGCCGAGCCGAGGAGGTGCCCGATGCCCCGTCGCAGCGTCGCCTCGTCCGTGCCGTGGTAGACCGGCAGGTCGACGGCGATCGACGGGATCCGGATCCGCGCCATGACGTCGTCGGGGCCGAGTGCGAGCTGCGACTCGTAGGTCGCGACGATCTGCTGCTGCTCGCTGAGCGGCGTGCCGCCGTACGGATCGATCAGCGCCCCGCCCGTGAGCGTCGCGTTGTAGTCGTGCGCGTCGCGCAGCGCGCGATCGCGGCCCTCAGGACCGAGCGCCGTCATCACCTCCGCGTACTCGTCGACCCGCTGCGACTGCTCGAGCAGCGCGAACCAGCTGGCGCCCGCGGGATACAGCAGCGTGGACACCCCGAGCATGACCAGCAGCGAGACGATGAGCGTCGAGCGCGCGCCGCGGTGGCGTTCGGGCGCACGACGATCGACCCGGTGGGTCTCGGTCGCTTCGATGATCACGGTCGCTCCTGGCACGGAGCCCCGTGGCAGAGGCTGGAGCCTCTGCCACGGGGCGGGGGTGTGGTGGTTACGCCTGCGCGGCAGCCTTGCGGCGACGCACGAGCGCGAAGCCGACCGCGAGCAGCAGGAGGCCCGCGCCGCCGACCACGAAGGCCGTCTGGCCCTCGCCGCCGGTGAGGGGCAGCGTGTAGGCGGGCACCTGCGTGTTGGCGATGCTCACGTCGACGCTCGCCTGGGTCACGTCACCGGCGACAACGGTCACGGCGACAGGGGTCTGGTCGATCTGGTAGCCCGCGGGTGCGCGCGTCTCGACGATCCAGTACTCACCGACGACGAGGCCGGGCACGAATGCGATGCCGTCGGCACCCGTGACGAAGGTCGTCTCGCCGGCGACGGCGACGGGGTTGGTGCGCGCGAGCGCGTCGGCCTCGGAGGCGAACACCTGGAACTCGGCACCGGCGAGCACCGCGGTCTCGTCGCCTGCCTGGTGCTTGAGGATCGAGATCGTGCCCCACTCGGTGGTGACCGGGGTGGACGTGAAGCCGGTGTCCTCGCTCATGGTCGGGTCGTTGACCCAGAGCTGCGCCTCGTTCGTGATGATGCCGTCGCCCAGCGTCTCGACGGTCGTGTCGATGACGACCGAGACGGTCGCGCCGTCGGCCGCAGCCAGCTTGGCGAGGCCGGCAGCGGTGAAGGTCACCGTGATCTGCTGGCCGTCCTCGGTCACGACGTAGTCGGCGGCGTCGAGCGTGACGCCCGTGGCCGTGACGGTCGCGCCGACGTAGGCCAGGCGGCTGTCGAGCGTGTCCCCGATGATGAAGGAGGTCAGCGAGGCATCAGCGGCGATCTCGGGCACCTCTGCGGTGACCGTCCAGGAGACGGCGCTGCCGAGGCCGAGCGCTGCGGACTCGTCGACCGACTTCTCGATCGCGGTGACCGAGTTCTTCGGGTAGACGTGCACGTCGTACAGCCAGTCGCCGTCGAGCGGCAGCGGGATCGAGACGAGGAAGGGCTGGCTCGCGATCGCGATGTCGTTGGCGCCGGGGTCCGTCTCGGTCACCAGGTAGACGCCGACGGGCAGGTCGGCGAACGCCGCGGTCCCGGCACCGTCGGTGGCGACCGAGGCGGCAGGACCGAGGTTCATCGCAGCGGCCTCGGCGGCATCGGTCTCGGCGGCGAGGGCCCAGCCCTCGTCGGTGGTGAGGTCGATGTCCGTGACCTGCTGCACCGTGAACTCGACGCCGGCGAGGGGCGTGAGGCCGGAGGTGTCGACCTCGGTGCCGTCGTTGGCGAGGCCCGAGGCGGTCGCGGGCTCCTCGAACTTGTGGATCGTGATCGATCCGAGCGCTGCCGGGTCGATGTTCGGCGCGGCCGACGCGGGCAGGGCCCCGCCGAGCGCGATGATGGCCGCGAGCGCGAGCGCTCCGGCTCCGGAGGCGACGCGCGCGCTCCGGGCTTGCTTGCTGTGTGCCATGGCGGCACTCCTCTCTTGTCCGAAGCGGATGCTCGGTGCTGGGTGGGGATGGGATGTGGTGGGTCCGACCGGGTGGTCGAGGATCGTTCAGCTCATGGGGATGCTCCGCCGCTGACGGATGCGCAGCGCCAGCGCCGCGAGGCCGGCGAGGAGCAGCACGCCCGCACCGCCGATCGCGTAGGCGTCTGCCCCGATCCCGCCGGTGAGCGGGAGCCAGAGCGGGATCGTCGAGATGTCGACGAGCTCCAGCCGGTGATCGTCGACGTCGTCGACGGGGTCGCCGATCGCCGGGGTACCGGTGGCGGTGGCGGTGTTCAGGATCTCGCCGGCCTCCACGTGCGCCTCGGTGATGGCGAGCCTCGCTTCGAACCGCATCTCCTCGCCGGGGGCGAGCGAGCCGGGGACGCCGGGCCACGCCCCCACCGCGGAGATCTCTGCGGCGGTGAACATCGGGTCGGTGACGACCACCTCGTGCAGCGTCACGCCGCCGGTGTTGGTCACGAGGAACTCGTAGGTGACGGTGTCACCGGGCGTCGCGAAGCCCTCGACGGAGCCTGTCTTGACGAGCGCGATCGCCGCAGGCGGTGGCGTCAGGGCGACCGTCGCGCTCGCCTCGTCGGAGACGTCCTCGCCGGAGGGCGGCGTGCCGCCCGCGGAAGCGGTGTTGTCCACCCGCGCCTGGTCGATGTCGGCCTGCGTGACGACGTACGTCGCCGTGGCGACGACCGACTCGCCGGGGGCGAGCGAACCAGGCGTGGAGGCGGCTGACCAGTCGTAGCTCAGCGCGGACAGCCCTGGGAGCGGATCGGTGATCGCCACGTCGGAGAGGGTGACCTCGCCGGTGTTCTCGGCGCGGAAGGTGTACGTCACGACATCGCCCGGCGCAGCGGGGTCATCCACTCCCGAGGCGTCCGCGACCTTCTCGAGCGAGATCGCCGCGGGCGCGCTGAGCACCGTGGTGGTGCTGTCGGGAGGGGATGTCACCCGGGTGCCGGAGGTCGCGGTGCCGGAGGCCGTCGCCACGTTCGTCACGCTGCCGGCATCGACGTCATCCTGGGAGATCGGATAGGGGATCGTCGCGAGGCACGTGACGGTGGCGCCCGGCGCGAGGCGGCTCGCCGGGCAGGTGACCGAGCCGGCCGCGAGACGGTCGTCGGCGATCGAGATCGCATCGAGGGGCAGCGAGCCGGTGTTCGTCACGTCGAACGCGTAGTCGATCGTGTCGCCCGCGTCGTCGAAGCCGTTGCCGTTGGTGTCGTTCACGCTGACCACGCGCTTGTCGAGCGCGATCCTCGGCGTGCCGACGACGAGCGTGGCGGCATCCGGCGGCACGAGGTTCGTGGTGATGTTCGAGGCCCCGTTGACGTACGTGCCGTCAGCGGGCGCCGTCACGGCGACGGTGATCGTGCACGACTGCTGACCGGCGGCGAGGTCGCCGCCCGTGACGGCGATCGTCGTGCTGCCCGGCACGGCGGTCCTGACCAGCGGAGCCCCCGTCGCGTTCGTGCAGGTGCCGGAGACCGCCGGGTTCGCTGCGACGCGGACCCCCGCAGGCAGCGCGTCCGTGAAGTACCAGTCGGTCTTCGCGAAGAGGTCGGTCGTGTTCGTGATGGTGAAGGTGAGGGTCGAGGTACCGCCGGCGTCGATGGTGCCGGGCGTGAACTGCTTGTCGAGGCTCGGCGTGACGTCGAGCACGCGGATGTTGTCGAAGCCGCCGTCGTTGCCGTTCGTGCGCCCGCTCGCGTTGTACATGCGGATGCCGAGCGACGAGGAGGGGTAGAGGAACGCGCCGTCCGCCGCGAGCGAGTTGCCGAACGCCGTCATGGTCGTCGCGGTGCCCACGGCGCGCGGCCGCGTGACCGTGAGCTGCTCGCGCTCAGGGCCCGGGCGGCAGCCGTTCAAGATGCCGCCGACGTTCTGCGCGACTCCTGCCGCGTTGACGAGCTGGAACTGGTACTGCGGGTCGCTGGCCTGCGTCGCGGTGCTCGCCGGGGAAGCGCAGTTGCCGAAGATGGTGTCGACGCTGAAGGTGTAGTACCGGTTCGGCGCGACGGGGATGCTCTGCGTCGTCTGGAACATGACGCCGTTCGTCGGCCCGTTGCCGATGATGTCGCACGTGCTCGTGTTGCCCGCCGACGTGAGCTGGCACTCCGTGTAGCCGGACACGATGTGGTTGCTGTCAGTCACCGCGTTCGACGTGGTCCTGCCTGCGAGGTACATGCCCATGCCGCGAGCGAGGGTGCGGATGCCGTTGTAGCTCTGCACGCCCGCGACCGTGCTGCAGGCGTTGCCCTGGTTCGGCGTCGACCACCACGCGGGAGAGGGCGCTCCCGCGACCGTCGCGTCGCCGTTGTTGTAGCTCAGGATCACGCCGTTGCACCTGGACCCGTTGATCCAGCTGGGAGAGCCGGTGTACGACTGCCCGCTGGCGCCGACGTAGGAGGCTCCCGGCACCGAGTAGCCTCGCGCTCCGGTCGCCGTCTGGGTCATGCCGTTCTCGAAGTCCTCGGTGAACACCGGCACCGGTGCCTCCGGCACGTTCGCCGCGAGCGCGATCATGCCCGGAGCGCGCGCCGCCATCGAGGGCTCGGCGCCCGCGGCGTGCGCCGGCAGGATGCTGATGCAGGTCAGCAGCGCCGCGGCGAGCACCGCATGCGGTGCGAACCGTCGCCGGGCAGTCCGCGGAGCGGGGGCGGTCCGTGAGGTCACGTGAGACGTCCAAGGGGAGGGGGCAGGGAGGCGCTCCACCCGAGGTCATGGGCCGCCCCGACTCAGGGGGCGGACCGACGTCGGCGACGTGGAGAGCCCTCACCGTACGCATCTCGCGGCACGTATCACATGCGATCGGTCGAGATTTACCCTTTACCTATGCGTTTCTTGAGGATATGCACGAAGCAACGTGCATGCATGCGCAATCCAGTGCCCCGCAATGCGGTCGGCGCACTTCGGACCGCTCGGCGCAGGGGCAGCCGGGGCGCCGCTCAGTCGCGACCGCGCCGCTCCGGCGCGACCACCCGGATCACGGCTGAGTCGTCGAGCGCTCCGAGCCCTTGGGCCTCGCCCAGCAGGAACAGCTGCTCGGCAGCCGCCGCCACCGGTGTCGAGAGGTGCTGCGCGCGAGCAGCCGCTCCGACGATGCCGAGATCCTTCACGAAGATGTCGAGCCGACTCAGCACCTCCGCCCCGCCCTCGTCGTAGGCCTGCAGGGCCCGCGGTCCGCGGTTGCCGAGCATGAAGGAGCCGGCCGCCCCCGCCGAGAGCGCCTCGAGGGTGCGCTCCCGATCGAGGCCCAGGGCATCCGCGAGCGCGAGCGCCTCTGCCGCCGCCGCGATGTGCACGCCGCACAGCAGCTGGTTGACCGTCTTCAGCGCCTGCCCGTCGCCGGGCTCGTCGCCCACCACCGTCAGGGTCGAGGCGAGCTGCTCGAGCACCGGCCTCGCCACCGCGAGCGCCGCGGGGGCCGCGCCCACCACGATGAGCAGGTCGCCCTCGCCGGCGCGCACGGGGCCGCCCGAGAGCGGTGCGTCGACGAGGCTCGCGCCGGACTCGGCCAGGCGTGCGGCGAGCTCGGCGATGCCGTCCGTGCCGACGGTGCTCGTGAGGATCACGACCGCGCCCTGCTCGAGGTGACGGGCGAGGCCTGCGTCGCCGAACAGCAGCTCGCGGAGCTGCTCGCCCGTGCGCACCGCCACGATGACGGCCTCCGCCCCCGACACCGCCTCGGCGGCCGAGGCGGCCGGCGCGACACCGTGCTCAGCGGCGAGCGCGAGGCGCTGCTCGGCGATGTCGAAGCCGCGCACCGCGAAGCGCTGCGCGAGGCGCGCGGCCATGGGGAGCCCCATGGCGCCGAGTCCGACGACGGTGACGGTGCTGGTCATGGGGTTCCTGCTTCCTGTGCGCGAGCGGGTGTCGAGGCTCCGTCGGCGAGCGTGCGCACGACGAGCGAGAGGGAGTGCTCGGTGCCGACGTTGCCGGCGAAGACGACGTAGGGGATGCCGACGGCCGGGCCGACCTGCGGCTGCCAGAGCGACACGATGCCCGGCAGCATCGGCCCGACGACCCGGGCGCGGCGGATCTGCAGCGCCTCGCTGGCGACATCGCTCGAGGTGATGCCCCCCTTGGCGATCACGAAGCGCGGCGGTGCCAGCTCCAGCACACGGGCGACGAGCTCGACGAGGCCGGCGGAGACGCGGCGCGCGATGTCGAGGCTGGCCTCGCCGTCGTGGCCGGTCACCAGCTCGCGACTGGTGTGCACGATGACGGTGCCGCGCTCGATCGCGCGCGCCACCGCATCCGCCTGCTGCGCGAGGTGCTGGTCGCGGCGCTCGTCGATGAGCGATCGCACGTCCAGCTCGACCGTGGCGGTCTCGGGGCGGTCGGCCTGCAGCGCCGCGAGCTGCGCGGTGGTGAGCGGCACGTGGCTGCCGACGACGACCAGGCCGCCGCGATCGTTGGCGAACTCGATGCGGTCGGTCGTCACCGGCTCGGCGATCGGCTGGCCGATGTGGGCACGCAGGTAGGGCGGGCCGATGCGCAGCAAGGAGGTGAGCCCCTCGCGATCGAGCGCGTGGAGCGCGAGGGCGACCTGGCGCATGTCGTGCTCGTCGACGACGTCGACCACCACGACGGTGCCCGCTGCGAGCCCGCGGAGGAAGCCGGCGACCGCCTCGGTGCCCGCGCGGATGATGTCGATGGTGAGCGCCGCGACGTCGGTGCGCGCCACACGGCCGCCGGTCTTCTCCTCGACCCAGTCGCGCAGGTCGGAGGAGCGGTAGCCGAAGCTCGCGTCGGCGGCGAACGGGGTCTCGCCCACGGGCGTGGCCTCATCGTCGACGACCCAGTAGTGCACGGATCCGACCGTGATGCGACCCGAGTCCGGGAACGCGGGGATCAGCATCGTGAGGTGCGGGGCCGCGCCCCCGTGCTCGGCGAGCGCCTCGGCGAGCACGTCCGTCTCGAGCGGGAAGTGGCCGCGGAGGGTCGAGTCGCTGCGGCTCACGAAGGAGACGCGCTTGCCGGCGCGGGCTGCGGCCTCGATCGCGACCGCCACCACCTCCCGGTTGCGGGAGGCGGCGTCGGTCTCCGAGAGCGAGCGGGTGTTCGTGAGCACGTAGACGGCCGCGGCATCCTGGGCGAGGGCCCAGTCGAGGTCTGCGGCCTCCCATCGCGTCAGCACCGGGAGACCGGCGACCGACTGCGTGCCGGTCGGGTCGTCGTCGAGGACGATGAGCACCAGGTCGTCCGCGCGGGCGGCCGCGACGTCAGCAGCGTCGATCTGCGAGGACGCGGGCAGCGGGGCGAGCAGGTCGTCGAGGCGCAAGAGAACTCCTGTGTTCCGGTGAGATATCAGATATCTTCACGGCACAGGTCGCGGATGTCAACCCTCGCCCCGCGCCCGCGTCGACGGTGAGGGATGGCGCTCAGTCGAAGACGAGGCCGACCAGGTCGTCGTGCGTCTGCTGCATGTGGCGCGCCATCGCATCGCGCGCCTCGGTCGCACCGCCGGAGCGGACGGCATCCAGCACCGCCCGGTGCTCGGCGATGGCGTGCTCGCGGATCGCGGGCACGGCGCTCGTCTCCCCGCGCGTCTCCTCGAGCATGGTCGTGAGCGGGCGGATCGCAGCGACCAGGATCCGGTTCTCGGCCGCCCGGATGATGGCGTCGTGGAAGTCGAGGTCGGCCGCCACGAAGCCGTCGACGTCGCCCGAGCGGTGATGCTCGCCCATCCGCGCCAGCGCGTCCTCGAGCACCGCGAGGTCCTCGTCCGTCCTGCGCTCAGCCGCGAGCCTCGCGGCGCCGGTCTCAATCATCATGCGCACCTCGAGCAGCTCGAGCGACGACTGCTCGCGCTGACCGGCGCTGCGCGCGTGCCGCACCACGGCATCCATGCCCGTCCACTCCGCGACCGGAGCGATGCGGTGGCGGCTGCCCGGCACCTGCACGATCACGCCCTGCGCCTGCAGCAGGCGCACCGCTTCGCGCATCGTCAGGCGCGAGACGCTGAACTCGAGGGCGAGCTGACCCTCGGGCGGCAGCTGCTCGCCCGCGGTCAGGGTGCCGTCGATGATCGCGTCGAGCAGCTGGTCGACGGCGTCGTGGGTGCGTGATGGCCGAGGCATGGGTCCTCCTGTGACGGGTGTCAGACAGCGTACCCATCGCTCGGCCTAGCCCCATGTGTCTCGCGGACCGCGACCGGGCACCGAGCGGCGACCCCGGTTGAAGCTCGGCAGATCGGGCCCGATGAAGCGCACCTGCGTCAAGCCGCAGTCGGGGAACCGGGCGAGGATGCGCGTGGTGGTCTCGGCGCGCAGGATGCGCATCTGCTGGGTCCAGGCCGTGGAGGCGCAGCGCACCGTCAGCACCCCCTCCTCGAAGGACACCGGCTCGGTGCGCCCGGCGTTCTCCTCCCCCACGAGCTCGGGCCAGTGCACCATGACGTCGGCGCGAGCGAGCGTGGCCGTCCAGCCGCGGTCGTCGGCGAAGCCGGCGAGCACGTCGCCCAGGCCCTTCGGATCGCGCCCCTTGCCGAAGGGCACGGAGGCATCCGGATCGCGCCGAGACCGTCGGCGACCGTCGCGCGTGACCAGCGCCGGGTCGCCCATCTTCGCCTTCAGCCGCAGCCAGACGCGCTCCGGCTCCGTCGGTGCGAGCTCACGCATCCTCGACCACCACCGCGCCGGCGTCGATGCGGATGCGGTGGTCGCGCAGCGCCTGCGGCACGTCGTCCTCGACGGCGGCGGTGATGAGCACCTGCTCGAAGCCGCTCGCGGCCTCCGCGAGGCGCTGGCGCCGCCCCGCGTCGAGCTCGGCGAACACGTCGTCGAGGATCATCACCGGATCGCCGCCCGAGCCGTCGCGCAGCAGCTCCGCGGAGGCCAGGCGCAGCGCGAGCGCGAAGGACCACGACTCCCCGTGGCTCGCGTAGTGCCGCGCGAGCAGGTCGTTCAGCTGCAGCTCCAGGTCGTCGCGGTGGGGACCCACCAGGCTCACACCGCGATCGAGCTCGTCGCGTCGGCGCTCGGCGAGCAGAGCGCGGAAGTCATCGGCGGAGTCCGGCACGTTCGTCACGAGGCCGATGCGAGCGTCGTGCTCGTCCCCGGCCACCAGCCGATACGCCGCCGCGACATGCGGCGCGAGCTCGTCGACGAGCGCACGCCGCGTGCGCATGACCTCGAGGCCGAGGTCGACCAGTCGGCCGTCCCACACCTCGAGCGTCGTGAGGTCGTCGGGCCGCAGTCGCGCGGCGCGGGCGCTCTTCAGCAGCGAGTTGCGCTGCTTCAGCACGCGGTCGAGGTCGCTGTGCACGCCCGCGAGGCGGGGCGCGCGCATGACGGCCAGCTCGTCGAGGAACCGGCGTCGCCCGCCGGGATCGGCACGGACGAGCTGGAGATCCTCGGGGCTGAACAGCACCGCCTGCAGGTAGCGCGGCAGGTCGCGGATGCGCACGCCCTGGCCGTTCGCCTGCGCGCGGTTGGCGCCGCGCACGTTGAGCTCCACATCGAGCTGGAACGCGCGCTCGTCGTTCGTGACCGTGCAGCGCACGATCGCCTGCTGCTCCCCCGCCCTGATCAAGGCGACGTCGGTCGGCACGCGGTGGCTCGACCCGGTCGCGATCCACACGAGCGACTCGACCATGTTGGTCTTGCCCTGGCCGTTGCGCCCGACCAGCAGGTTCGCACCGGCTGCGAACTCGACATCCGCGACCCGGTAGTTGCGGAAGTCGGTCAGGGCGAGCCGACTGACGCGCACTCAGGCCTTCTTGATCGCGTGTCCGCCGAACTGGTTGCGGAGCGCGGCCACCGCCTTCATGGCCGGGCTGTCATCCTGTCGCGACTCGAAGCGCGCGAAGAGCGAGGCGGCGATGGCGGGCATCGGCACCGCGTTCGCGATCGCCTCCTCCACCGTCCAGCGACCCTCGCCCGAGTCGTCGACGTAGCCCTCGATCTCGGACAGGTCGTCGTCCTCGTCGAGCGCGCGCACCATCAGGTCGAGCAGCCAGGAGCGCACCACCGTGCCGCGCTGCCACGCCTTGAAGGAGCCGGCCACGTCGTGCACGAGCTCCTTGCGCTCGAGCAGCTCGAAGCCCTCGGCGTACGCCTGCATCAGGCCGTACTCGATGCCGTTGTGCACCATCTTCACGTAGTGGCCCGCGCCCGTGGGTCCGGCGTGCACGAAGCCCTCCTCGCGCGGACCCTCGGGCCGCAGCGCATCGAAGACGGGCATGAGCTCCTCGACGTCGGCGCGCTCACCGCCGACCATGAGGCCGTAGCCGTTCTCGAGCCCCCAGATGCCCCCGGAGACCCCCACGTCGACGAAGCGCACGCCGCGCTCCGCGAGCTGCGCCGCGTGCCGCTCGTCCTCGGTGAAGCGCGAGTTGCCGCCGTCGATCACCAGATCGCCCTCGGACAGCTTCGCACCGAGCTCGGTGACGACCGCATCCGTGATCGCACCGGCGGGCACCATCGCCCAGACCACGCGCGGCGCCGGGAGCGCTGCGACCAGCTCGTCGATGCTCGCGACGTCGCTGATCTCAGGATTGGTGTCGAAGCCCGTCACCTCGATGCCCGCCTGCTCGAGGCGGGTGCGCATGTTGCCGCCCATCTTGCCGAGGCCGATCAAGCCGATGTGCGTCGTCATGGAGCTCCCTCGTCGCGATCTGGTGGGTCAGCGCAGCAGCAGGTTGGGCTGCAGCAGGTACTTGAAGTCGGTGGCCTCCGCGTCGTCGCGGGACGTCTGCCCGCGGATCAGCATCGGGCCGGGCTTGTTCGTGTTCTCGGAGTGGGTGAACGAGACGCGCACGAACTCCGAGTGCGTCGCCTGGATGCCGTCGATGAGCAGCTGCGGCTTGATCGACAGCACGATGTCGTCGCCCTCGAGCACGGCGTCGATGATCTCGGAGGCCTGCGCCTGCTCGGAGCCGATCGCCTCGAGCTGCACCTGGCCCTCGCTGAACGTGTAGCGGATGGCGGCCTCGGCGTCGAGCACCAGCTGCACGCGACGCGTGGCGTCGACGAGCTCCGAGGTGCTGACGACCGCGTGGTGGTCGACCGCCTCCGGGAAGAGTCGGCGCACCGGCGGGTAGTTGCCCTTGATCAGCAGGCTCGTCACCGTGCGGTCGGCGGTCGAGAAGGCGATCTGCTGCCGCTCGCCGGCCTCGCTCATCGTGATCTGGATGCGGTCGGCACCGCCGAAGGTGCGGCCCACCTCGGTCAGGGTGCGGGCAGGCACGAGCGAGGTCAGCGCTTCGGTCGCGTCGCCGGCATCCCACGGGATGCTGCGCACCGAGACGCGGTAGCGGTCGGTGGCGATGAGCGTCAGCGTCGTGTCGGACGCCTCGAGCTGCACACCGGTGATGACGGGCGTGACGTCCTCGCGCGATGCGGAGATCGCGACCTGGCCGATCGCCTCGGCGAAGGCCTTGCCCTCGACGACGCCCGTGCGGCCCTCGACGGTCGGCACCGTCGGGTACTCCTCGAGCGGCATCTTGGCCAGCGAGAAGTTCGCGTTGCCGCAGCGGATCGAGACCTTCGTGCCGTCGTCCTCGAGGCGGACCTCGCGCTGGGGCAGCTTCGCGGCGATGTCGCTCATCATCTTGCCGGAGACCAGCACCACGCCCTCGGTCTCGACGTCGGCCTGCACCGAGGTGCGCGCCGACGACTCGAAGTCGAAGGACGAGAAGACGACGCCCTCCGGCGTGGCCTCGATGCGCACGCCGCTCAGGATCGGCATCGTGGGCCGCTGCGGCAGCAGCTTGACGGCGAACGACACGGCATCGCTGAAGACATCGCGGTTGATGACGAACTTCACGGGTCTCCCTCGTTCACTGAGCAGATGTCCACAGCGCAGGTGCTTCGGCGCTCGTGGCGCCGCACGACGGCGCCGCGGTGCAGAGCCTTGGCGGCGGTGTCGATTCTGGCACAGCCTCGTGCCGCGCGACCCGCTGCTCCCGGAGCCGGCGCCGACCGTCATGGTTGGCGACTCGACGAATCCTCTTCTCACTCACACTGTCATTCATAACCCCTGTGGAAGCTGTGGATCGTGCGCGTGCTCGCGGCTCGGAGCATGGGAACTACACGCGTGGAAGTTGTAGAGCGCCTGTTGACGCTCACCCCCTGGTCGGTGGAGGACGGCGGATGTGTCATTCGACCGCGCTCACAGCCCCGGGGGCGTTGTGCACAGGCAGCGCCACTTCTCCACAGGTCGAATCACATGAAGTGCACGTTGAGGGTTCGGGTCCGATCCGTCGGTCGAGGAGCGCGCGCGGGAGGTGCGCGTCACGGGGCCGAGAGGGGGTGCGAGGGAAGGGGGATCGGCGAGGGTTCTGGAGGGGGGCTCGGCGAGGGCTCTGAGGGGGGAGATCGCCGAGGGCTCTGAGGGCGGGGGGGGGGGGGGGGGGGCTCGCTGAGGGCTCCCTCTTCACCGATCCCCTGGACGGGGATCGGCGCTGGCGTCGCGGCGAAGGCCCGAAAGGGCCTTCGCTCTACGCTCCAGCGCGCTGTCTGATCCTGGCGGTCAGCTCCGTCACCTGCGTGTAGACCGAGCGGCGCTCCTGCATGAGCTTCTCGATCTTCTTGTTCGCGTACATGACGGTGGTGTGGTCGCGATTGCCGAACAGCTGCCCGATCTTCGGCAACGACATGCTCGTCATCTCGCGGCACAGGTACATGGCGATCTGGCGAGCGAGCGCGATCGTCTGCGAGCGCGACGAGCCGTGCAGGTCGTCGACCGTGAGCTTGAAGTAGGCAGCGGTGTGGCTGATGATGTCGCTCGGCGACACCGGTGCCTCCTCGTCGAACGAGAAGAGATCCTTCAGCACCGTCTGGGCGAGCTCCATCGTGACCGGCAGCCGGTTGAGGCTCGCGAAGGCGGTGACGCGGATGAGCGTGCCCTCGAGCTCCCTGATGTTCGACTGCACCTTGTCGGCGATGACCGACAGCACCTCCGGCGGGATCTGGATCCGCTCGGCCTCCGCCTTCTTGCGCAGGATCGCGATCCGCGTCTCGACGTCGGGCACCGTGACATCGGTGATGAGCCCCCACTCGAAGCGGCTCACCATGCGCTCCTCGAACCCCTGCAGGTGCTTCGGGGCGACATCCGAGGTGATCACGACCTGCTTGTTGTGGTCGTGCAGCGTGTTGAAGGTGTGGAAGAACGCCTCCTGCGTCGACTCCTTGCCCCTCAGGAACTGGATGTCGTCGATGAGGAGCACGTCGACCTCGCGATACCGCTGCTGGAACGACTGGTTCAGGTTGTTCGCGATCGCGTTGATGAAGTCGTTCGTGAACTCCTCGCTGGAGACGTAGCGCACCCGGATCCCCGGGTACATGCCTTCGGCGTAGTGGCCGATCGCGTGCAGGAGGTGCGTCTTGCCGAGGCCCGAGTCGCCGTAGATGAACAGCGGGTTGTACGCCTTGGCGGGCGTCTCGGCGACTGCGAGGGCCGCCGCGTGCGCGAAGCGGTTCGAACCTCCGATGACGAAGTTGTCGAAGGTGTACTTCGGGTTCAGCCGCGAGTCGATGCGCCGCTGGCTCTTCTCGCTCGAGTCGCGCTCGTAGCTCGCGACCGGTGCGACGACCGGGTCCGCGGCAGGATCGTCGATGAGGTCCGGCAACGGCTCCTCGCGCTCGAGCTGCGGGTTCACCACGATCTTGAACTGCGAGATCTCCACAGCGTTGTCCACAAGCGCTTCCGTGACCGGGAGCCGCAGGCGCTGCTCGAGCATGTCCCGCGTCAGGTCGTTGGGGACATCGAGGTAGAGCACCGAACCCATGACGCCCTGAGGCTCCACGAGGTCGAGGAATCCGCGCAACGACGGGGGAATCCGGTCGTCGGTCTCGAGGGTCGCCAGGACGGAGGACCAGAGGTGTCCGGTGCTGTCGTCCGGGGCCATCGGATGCGGTTCCTCTCGGAGAACAGTCGTGTGACGGGTGCTATCCACACCATTATCCACAGGATGTGTGGATGAGAGGTCCGCTCGCAGCGACGCTCAAGAGGCACCGTGCGTGTCGCGGATCAGTCGAGTCTGCACGCATAGACCATCGGGTGCAAGTCCCGGCGGCACGAGAGCGGCGTGGCGCCAATCGCATCCCGCCTCCGTTGACCGGCGCCCGCGGTTCGCGTATGCTCGTCAGGTTGCCGCGCCCGCAGTGCGGCGCATCGTCGAGCCCGTCGGCTCGCCACCATGACTTGCGGCGCCACCTGCGCCGGACCACGGGAGAACACCATGAGCAAGCGCACGTTCCAGCCGAACAACCGCCGCCGCGCCAAGAAGCACGGCTTCCGCCTCCGCATGCGCACGCGTGCCGGCCGCGCCATCCTGGCAGCGCGTCGTCGCAAGGGCCGCACCGAGCTCTCGGCGTAAGACCGAGCGAGGTGCTCGCGAAGGCGAACCGGATCGTGCGCGGCGATGACTTCCGTCGCATCGTGCGCACCGGTCGCCGCGCGGGCTGCGACCTGGCGGTGGTGCACCGCGCGAGACCCGAAGCGGCAGTCGCCCGCTTCGGGTTCATCGTGTCCAAGAAGGTCGGCAACGCCGTGATCCGCAACCGCGTCAAGCGGCGCCTGAGCGAGATCGTGCGCGCCGAGCTCGGCGACATCGACACCGCGGACATCGTCATCCGCGCCCTCCCCTCGTCGGCCACAGCCGACCTGGCTACACTGAGGGCCGGCATCGCGCCGCTCCTGGTGCGTCGGTGAGGAGCCTCATGCTCCTGCCGCGCAACGTCTGCGTCGCGATCCTCGTCGCCTACCGGGCAGTGATCTCACCGCTCTACGGCGACGTGTGCCGCTACTACCCCAGCTGCTCGCGGTACGCCATGCAGGCGATCCAGCAGCACGGAGTGGTGCGCGGCATCTGGTTCGGCGCCAGGCGCCTGCTCCGCTGCCACCCGTGGGCGGCGGGCGGGGTCGACGACATCCCTGAGCCGCGTGAGCGGCTCGCAACGACTCGGGCGGGGTTCGTGCTCGCCCACAAGGAGCAGTGACAGCTTGGACATCTTCGCCCTGCTGATGTGGCCCATCAAGTGGGTCATCGAGGCGATCCTGGTCGGATTCCACACGGTGCTGACTGCCGTCGGGCTGAGCGAGGGCGCCGGACTGACGTGGGTGCTCGCGATCGTGGGCCTCGTGCTCGTGATCCGCAGCGCGATGATCCCGCTGACGGTCCGCCAGATCGTCTCCTCGCGCAAGTCGCTCGAGATCCAGCCGGAGATCCAGCGCATCCAGAAGAAGTACAAGGGCAAGAAGGATCAGTTCTCGCGCGAGGCGATGCAGCGCGAGACCATGGATGCCTACAAGAAGGCCGGCACCAACCCCTTCGCCTCCTGCCTGCCGCTGCTCGTGCAGATGCCGATCTTCCTCGGTCTCGTGCAGGTGCTCACCGACGCGAACAACCGTCGCGCAGGAGTCGGCCTCCTGACCCAGGATCTCGCCGAGCTCTTCAGCGACTCGACGCTCTTCGGCGTCGTTCCCCTGCACATGACGATGCAGGGCGGCTTCGCGGAGGGCAACCTCCCCGTCATCATCACCGCGATCCTGCTGACCGTGATCATGTGCGCGACGCAGTTCTACACGCAGCTGCAGATCATGACGAAGAACCAGACGCCGGCGATGAAGGAGTCGCCGATGTACAAGCAGCAGCGCATCCTGCTGTACATCATCCCGGTGTTCCTGCTCGTCTCGGCGTGGCTGTTCCCGCTGGGCACCATGTTCTACTGGCTCGTCTCCAACATCTACACGCTGGTGCAGCAGCTCATCATCATCAACAGGCTGCCGACGCCCGGCTCCGAGGCGGCGCTCGCGCGCGAGGCTCGGCTGGCGCGCAAGCGGCAGCGCATGGGGCTGCCGGCGGTCGACGAGGCGCAGCAGGGCGAGACCCAGGCCGAGATCGACATCCGCACCCAGCGGCAGCAGCCGCGGGGCAAGAAGCCGAAGTCGCAGCGAGAGGGCTGAGCATGACCGAGCAGGAGACGACGGTGCGCGACGACCGGCCCGAGCTGGACGAGGGCGAGATCGCCGCGGACTACATCGAGGCGCTGCTCGACATCGCCGACCTCGACGGAGACATCGAGATCGATCAGTCCGACGCGCGCACGACGATCGTGGTGGGCGAGGCCGACGATGATCTGGGCGGACTGTCGAAGCCCGAGGTGGTCTCGGCGCTGCAGGAGCTGACGCGGCTGGTCGTGCAGCAGCAGACCGGCGAGTTCTCGCGGTTGGTGCTCGACGTCGCCGGCTCGCGCGACGCCCGTGCTGGAGCGCTGCAGGCGATGGTCGACCGGGCTGCCACGGCCCTGGCGGAGGGCGAGGAGCGTGTCGCGCTGGAGCCCATGTCGTCCTACGAGCGGAAGCTCGTGCATGACCTGATCCGCGATCGCGGCCTGTCGAGCGAGTCCGAGGGTGAGGCGGGCGACCGCCACATCGTCGTGCTGCCCGCCTGACCGCGCCACGAGCGGTGTCGAACCACGAGCGCCTCGGCGATGCTGGTGCCGCACCTGCGGCCGCACCGCCGGCTGCGGAGCCTCGCGCTGGGCGGACGACCACTCCCCCGCCGAGCGCACGGGGGCTCGAGGACGAGCCCGCTGCGGCAGTCGCGCTCTTCGGCGATCGGATCGAGCTGGCGAGGTCGTTCACGGCGTCGCTCGCCGCGCAGGGCGAGACCCTCGGCCTGATCGGTCCCAGGGAGCTGCCGCAGCTGTGGAGTCGACACATCCTCAATTCCGCGTTGCTCGCGCCGCTGCTGCACGGCCGCGTGGGCGACGTCGGCTCCGGAGCCGGACTCCCCGGTCTCGTGCTCGCCATCGCACGGCCGGACGTCGACCTGACGTTGATCGAGCCGATGGAGCGCCGCACCGACTGGTTGCAGTCGGAGGTCGATCGGATGGGCCTCGACAACGTGACGGTGCTGCGTGCTCGGGCTGAGGAGCTGCCCGGCTCGGGACTGCTGCGGCCGCTGGACCAGGTGACGGCTCGGGCCGTCTCCGCGCTGCGCACCCTCATCCCACTGACCGCTCCCCTGGTGCGCAGCGGAGGGCAGCTCGTGCTGCTGAAGGGCGGTCGGGCTGAGGAAGAGATCGCGGCCGCGCAGAAGGTGATCCGCAAGCACCGGATCCATGACGTCGAGGTGCTGGAGCTCGGTGGCGAGCACGGCCTCGAGACCACGCGCGTCGTCCGAGCCGTCGTCGACCCCTGAGCTCACTTCGACCCCTGAACGCGCCTCACACGTGTTCGAGTGTCCGCGATGACAGCGGCAGTGGCGGCGCATCACAGCGTCGAGTCCATGTTCCACGTGGAACATCGCTGGCCGCCGCAAGTGTCGCGGATCTCGCGATTGGGTGAAGGATGCCGGCCATGGCCCGCAGGAGTGCCGGGCTGCGGAGGCCGTCATCGATGCTGCCGGCACCGCACCGCTCGAAGACTGACGGTGGTGAGCGGGCAGGTGGCCAGGGGTGCAGGACGTGGAGCGGCCAGCAGCCGGGATCGCGCTCGCCATGCCACCGTGCGCGTTCGAGGTCTGCGCTCGTTCCTCAGTTGATCCGGAGCGAGCGGGATGGATGTTCCACGTGAAACAGTCGCCGGCGAGCTCTACCGGCCGCACTGTCCCGGTGCAGTGCGCGATCGCCGTGCAGCGGGACGGCTGATGCAGATGACGATCCGCGTGCCAGACGGGCCGAACACGCGTGTTCCGCCCGACGTGACGGAGATGGGCGAGTATCGCGGCTTGCGTGGTCCGCGCTCAGAGAGCCACCATGACCGCGTCTCGGCGCCGTTCACTCCGATCACGCCCGCGTCTCGCGCCTCGTCGATCGAGCTCGGAGAGGCGCGAGGACGTGTTTCACGTGAAACGGATCGAAGGATGTGGAGCGCCGCGACCCCGACCACGAACGACTCGCAGCCCTGCGCGTCCCTCGAGTGCACGGCGACCGGCGAGGGGCATACGACTTCGGCGGTTTCACGTGAAACGGCAACTGCCCATGTCGGAGCCATGAACGCGAGGGCGACGATCGCGCAGCACGACACGGTACGTGTTTCACGTGAAACGGGATGCCTCGCGCAGTACGCATACCGGGGCGCTGCCGGCATGCCTCCGACCGGAGCACGACCTCTGAAGGATCATGAGTTGGCCTCGCAGTGCGCTTCGACGCGACGAGCAGGGCGCTAGGAAGGCATCGCCGGAACGCGGCGCCGTCGACACGTGCCTGTGGAGAACTGTGGAGAACTCTGGTCGCGCTGTGAGCGGACTCGAGGCGCGAGGTCCCTCAGATGGCGGGAACTCCCCCGGAATCACGCGGAATCTCGTCTGTACCCCGGAATGCTCACCCTCGCGTTGAGGTCGACGCGAGCTCTCCACAGGGTGCTCGATGACTGTGGAGAACCCTGATGACCGTGCGCGCGCCAACCGACCAGAGCGGGGACGTGACGGACTTTGCGAATCGGCCTGCGCGGGCCAGACTGGTACTTCACTCACACGCGGTTCGGGGCGCTCGGCGCGACGTTCCACGTGAAACATCGTTCAGGAAGGCACGCGTGACCACGGGAAAGTTCGATACGACCCCGATCGCCCGCGAGCTCGCAGCCATGGCTCGACGCAGACAGGCGCTCTCGGCTCAGCAGCTGCCGCTCCCGGCGCGCACCCGGATCCTCACCGTGGTGAACCAGAAGGGCGGGGTCGGCAAGACGACGACCGCGGTCAACCTCGCGGCCGCCCTGGCCCAGGCCGGAGCACGCGTGCTCGTCCTCGACCTCGACCCGCAGGGCAACGCATCGACGGCGCTTGGCATCGATCACCACGCCGACGTGCTGAGCACCTACGACGTCCTCATCGACGGGGAGTCGCTGACCGAGGCGATCACCATCAGTCCGCAGAGCAAGAACCTCCAGGTCGTGCCATCGACGATCCACCTGGCCGGGGCAGACCTGGAGCTCGCGGGGATGGAGCGTCGGGAGCATCGCCTGCGCGAGGCGCTCGACGCGCACCTCTCCGGTGCGGGGGAGCCTCCGCACTACGTCTTCATCGATTGCCCGCCCTCGCTGGGTCTGCTGACGATCAACGCCTTCACGGCGGCGACCGAGGTGCTCATCCCCATCCAGTGCGAGTACTACGCGCTCGAGGGCGTCACGCAGCTCCTCGACACCATCGGTCGCATCCAAGCGCACCTCAACCCCAAGCTCGACGTCAGCACGGTGCTGCTGACGATGTTCGACGGGCGCACGCTCCTGTCGCGCCAGGTCGTCGACGAGGTGCGCGCCCACTTCCCCGACCAGACGCTCGAGGCGGTGATCCCGCGCTCCGTGCGCGTGTCCGAGGCGCCCGGCTATGGGCAGACCGTCATCGCCTACGACCCCAACTCGCCCGGCGCCCTGTCGTATCGTGAGGCCGCCGCAGAGATCGCACGCAGAGGAACGGCATGAGCAAGAAGTCAGGACTGGGGCGCGGCATCGGAGCGCTCATCCCCACGGGCCCGAGCAGCGCCGCCCCAGCCGACACCGGATCCGACGACGCACCCGCTGCGCAGGCGCCTGCAAGCGCGACGGCGACGGCAGCAGGAGACGGCAGCGCAGCGGGTTCCTCGCGCGAGAGCGCACCGGCGCGCCGTCGCCGGCCGTCCAAGGCCGGCGCGCGCCCTGTCGACGTCTTCTTCTCCGGTGAGGAGGAGAACGCCGAGCTGCTCGAGGTGCCCGGGGCCACCCTCGTCGCCGTCGCTCCCACCGCGATCCGCCCGAACGCCAGCCAGCCGCGCACGGTGTTCGACGAGGACGACCTCAGCGAGCTCGAGCACTCGATCCGTGAGTTCGGCGTGCTGCAGCCCATCGTCGTGCGTCCGGCCGAGCTCGGCGAGGACGGCACCCAGTACGAGCTGATCATGGGGGAGCGGCGCTGGCGAGCGAGCCAGCGGGCCGGCCTCGAGACGATCCCCGCGATCGTCAGGGACACGGCCGATGACGCGATGCTCCGAGACGCGCTGCTGGAGAACCTGCACCGAGCGCAGCTCAACCCGCTGGAGGAGGCGTCGGCCTACCAGCAGCTGATGGAGGACTTCGCCATCACGCAGGAGGAGCTCTCCAAGCGCATCGGCAGGAGCCGGCCGCAGATCTCGAACACCATCCGGCTCCTGAAGCTGCCGGAGGGCATCCAGACGCGGGTGGCGAGCGGGGTGCTCTCCGCCGGTCACGCGCGAGCCATCCTCTCGCTCTCGACGCCTGAGGCGCAGGAGCAGCTCGCGGCGAAGATCGTCAATGAGGATCTTTCAGTTCGCGCGGCGGAGGCCGCCGCCGGGCTCGTGCAGACGCGCAGCCCCAGGAAGGCACCGACCAAGGGCGCACTGCAGCACGGTCTCGACGAGATCGCCGTGCGCCTGGAGGATCGCCTCGACACGCGCGTCAAGGTGACCCTCGGGCGCTCGAAGGGTCAGCTCACGATCGACTTCGCGACGGTGGCCGATCTCAACCGCATCCTGGCGCAGCTGGGGGAGCAGGGCTTCGGCGCAGAGGAGCCCGCCTCCGAGTGAGCGGCACGCGAACGAGTGAGGGCCCCCGGAACGCGTCCGGGGGCCCTCACTCGTGCGCGGGAGCTCAGAGGAACTTGGCGAGCTCCTGCTCGATCGCGGGCTTCGGGCGCGCGCCGATCAGCTCGTGCACGACCTCGCCGCCCTGGAAGACCTTCATGGCGGGGATCGACGTGATGTTGTAGCGCATCGCCAGGTCGGGCTCCTGGTCGACGTTCACCTTGACCACGTCGAGCTTCTCGGTCTCGTCGTTGATCTGCTCGAGGATCGGGCTGACCGCGCGGCACGGGCCGCACCACGCTGCCCAGAAGTCCACGACGACGGGCTTCTCTGCCTTCAGCACGTCCTGCTCGAACGATGCGGTGGTGACTTCCTTCACAGTGCTGCCTCCGTAGGTGCGGTTGCGAGAGCCGGCACGGCGTGCGCGGCCAGGTAGTGCTGGGCATCGAGCGCCGCGACGGTGCCGGAGCCCGCTGCGGTGATCGCCTGCCGGTAGGTGGGGTCGATGACGTCGCCGGCAGCGAACACACCGGCGACCGAGGTGCGCGAGGTGCGGCCGTCGACCGCGATCGTGCCCTCCGAGGTCAGGTCGAGCTTGCCGTGCACCAGGTGCGTGCGCGGGTCGGAGCCGATCGCCACGAAGACGCCGTCGATGGGCATCTCCCAGGTCTGGCCCGAGGAGGTGTCGCGCAGCGTGACCGCCGAGACCTGCTGGGTCCCGTTGACGTCGGTGCCGGTGATCTGCTCGACCACGGCGTTCGTCAGGAACTCGATCTTCTCGTCGGCGCGAGCGCGGTCGAGCATGACCTCGCTCGCGCGGAAGCTGTCGGAGCGGTGCACGATCGTCACCTTGTCGGCGAACTTCGTCAGGAAGGTCGCCTCCTCCATCGCGGAGTCGCCGCCGCCGACGACGATGAGCTGCTTCTGCTTGAAGAAGAAGCCGTCGCAGGTCGCGCACCACGACACGCCGTGGCCGGACAGGGGCTCTTCGCCGGCGACGCCGAGCTTGCGGTAGGCGGAGCCGGTGGCGAAGATCAGCGTGCGCGTCTCGAGCACCTCGTCGCCCACGTGCACGCGCTTGACCTCGCCGTCGAGCTCGAGCTCGGTGGCGTCCTGCATGCGCACGTCGGCGCCGAACCGCTCGGCCTGCTGCTGCATCGCGAACATCAGGTCGGGGCCCTGCACGCCGTCGGGGAAGCCGGGGAAGTTCTCGACCTCGGTGGTGGTCATGAGGTCGCCGCCCATCTCGACGCTCGAGGCGAGCACGATCGGCTGCAGGTTGGCGCGGGCCGCGTAGATCGCAGCCGTGTAGCCGGCCGGCCCTGAGCCGATGATGATGACGTCGTGCACGAGACCTCCTGGGTCATGGCGGGTTGCTTCGGGGACAACCGATTCTAGGTCGTCGGCATTCCCCGCAGCTCGGTCAGCAGGTCGCCCGTCGCGGCGTCGACGACGATCAGCCCGCTGGCGGGCCACTCCGGTGTCCTGCGCACGACCGGCTGCGCGACGCGGGCGCGGATGCGGCGATCCCACGAGTCGATGAGGCGGGCGGAGTCGGCATCCACGATGAGCACCGCCGGATGCGCGTGCGCGAGCGACGACGAGGCATCCGAGGACCACCAGCCCTCGACCGCGAGCGGCCGGGCGGGCCCAGCGAGCGCTCGCTGCTCCGCGCGCTCCCGCGTGAGGCTGCTGGCGACGATCGCGCCGACGGCAGCGAGGCCGCCGACGAGCAGCGGTGCCGCGATGCGGAAGAGCGGAGTGGCCATGCACGCCTCCTGACGTCCCTGCGTGGTCGTGCGAGGCATCCGCCCCGACCGATCGCCATGGTAGACGGCGACCGTGTGCGCCGCCTCTGCGGTCGCCGCCCGCTGCCGGCTCCGCGACCCCGGCGGGCGCGTCGCTCGTTAGGCCGGGTCGGTCTCCGTGGGCGGGAGGCCGCCGCCCCGCCCACCGCGGAGCTTGCCGACGACGATGGCGACGGTGGCGCGGAAGTCGGGGTTGCGCGTCAGGTAGAGCAGGCCGAAGTAGATCGCGGCCATCACGACGCCCGCGGTGAGCGAGGTGGTGATGGCGCCGAGGAAGTTCAGCGTGCCGAAGCCCCCGGGCCGGTAGCCGCCCATCGCCCACACGGTGGCCGCACCGGCACCGGCCGCGGGGAGCGCGTACGCGAGGTACTGCAGGTGCCGCACCGCGATGAGCCTGAAGCCGAAGGGGCCGATCTTGCGCCGGACGAGGATCAGCCAGACCGAGCAGGAGACGAGGTTGGCGCCGGAGACCGCGAGCGCGGTGCCGACGATGATCCACTCGCCGGGGAGCGTCGACGCCGCCCACAGCAGCGCGAAGGTGACGAACATGCCGAAGCACGCGTAGAAGAAGGGGGTGCGCGTGTCGCCGAGCGCGAAGAACACGCGCTGGATCACGTACTCGGCGCTGAACGCCACCAGGCAGATGAGGAACGCCCAGATGACCTGCGCCATCGCGATCATGAGCTCGAACTCCGGGTCGAGCAGGCGCGCGAAGGGCACCGCGATGACCGCCACGGCGAAGGCCGAGATGGTGGTGAGCATGCCGACGCCGCGCAGGGCCGACGAGAGGTCGCTGCGGATGCCGGCCATGTTCGACTCGCTCGCGTGGTGCGACATGCGGGTGAAGTAGGCGATCGCGATCGACACGGCGATGATCGAGTGGGGCAGCGAGAACACGAACCAGGAGTTCTGCATGGTGGCGACGTTCGCCACCTCGCCCATCGTCGCCACGCGCGACTGCACCACGCCCTTGATCTGGCCGATGATCACGATGCCGAACAGCCACAGCGCCGCCTTGCCCGTGGCGCGCAGGCCCACGCCGCGCCACCCGAAGTCGAGCCGGAACCTCAGCCCCGTCTTGCGGAAGAACAGCACCAGCACGAGCGCCTGCACGGCGACACCGGCGGTGGTGACCACGCCGAGGACGGTGATGCGATCGGCATCCCAGACCTGGACGGCGCGGTTGACCCGCTCGCCGCCGAACAGCAGGATGAACCCCAGCAGTCCTGCGATCGAGACGACGTTGTTCACGACGGGTGCCCACGTGTAGGGCCCGAACTGGCCCCGCGCGTTGTAGATCTCGCCGAGCAGCGTGTAGATCGCGTAGAAGAGGATCTGCGGCATGCACCAGTAGGCGAGCGCGGTCGCCAGCGCGAACTGCTCGTTCGTGAAGCCGAGGCCGCCGTCATCCGCGCTCACCGCGTAGAGCTGCACGAGCCACGGGGCTGCGACGGTCGCGATCGCCGCCAGCAGCAGGAACACCGTGCCGCCGAGGGTCAGGATCTTCGAGACGTAGGACTCGCCGCCGTCGGCGGCCTTCGACGCCTTGACGATCTGCGGCACGAGCACCGCGCTCATGACGCCGCCGGCGACGAGGGCGTAGACGTTGTTCGGCAGCTGGTTCGCGAGGCCGAAGGTCTCTGCGGCGGCGGATCCCGACTGCCCGATCGCGGCGGCGAGCACGATCATCTTCACGAAGCCGAGCACGCGCGACACCATGGTGCCCGAAGCGATGATCGCGCTCGCCCTGCCAGCGTTCACGCGGTCTCCTCCCGGGTCGTGCCGGCGCCGCTGCCGCCCTGGTCTCGGGCTGCGAGGTCGATGTCGCCCCGCGCCTCGCCCCGTCGGCGCTTCTGGATCGAGCGCAGGATGCCGAAGCCGAGCAGCAGCACGATCGCAGCGCCGAGCGCCCAGGCGACCGCGACCTCGATCGTGGGCTGCGCCGAGATGCTCATGCGCTCGGTCTGCCCCAGCGGCACGCCGTCGGGCGTGTAGAGCTGGGTGAGGACGAGCAGGCTGCCGGTGCCGACGACGTCGATCGGCACCTGCACGCGCTGCTGGCTGCTCGGTGCGATCGTGACCTCCACGCGAGGCTGGTCGACGCTCACGAGCGCGTTCGTGGGGCGCAGCGTCAGCACGACGTTCGCCGGCACGTCGAGGTCGTTGGTGATGGTGACGGGCAGGCCGACGCTCTCGCCGACCGCGCGGATCGGGCTGCCCGGCACGATCTGCACGGCGCTGCGCACCTCGCTCAGCGAGCCCGCGAGGTTCGCGATCGCGGTGCGGTCCGCGTCGGTCACGGGCGAGCCCGCATCGGGCAGGGCGACGAGCAGCGCGAGCCGCAGCTCGGCGAGCAGCGTGCTCGGCTCGTCGACGATCGAGGCGATGCTGGCGACAGCGGCCTCCTCCTCGAGCGCCTGGGCGACGAGCGCCGCGCCCTCCCCGAGCTCCGGCTCGTCGATCGGCGCGAGGGCAGCCTCGCGAGCCGGGCCCTCGAGCGCCGCGTCGAGCCCCGCGGTCTCGACGAACCGCGCACCCGCGAGGTCGTCGAGCAGGGCGGATGGGTCGCTGCGGCTCGCGGGCGGCAGCACGGCCGCGAGGGTGCGCGGATCGCTCGGCCGCTCGCGCGTGACGGTGGCCAGCAGCGCGAGCACCTGCGCGCGCACGGCGGACGCCTCGAGCGGGTCGGCCGCGGCCGAGTCGTCGATCAGCTGCTGCAGCTGCGCGTCCGCTGCGAGGAGCCGGACGCCATCGACCTCGACACCGGCGCTCGGGGTCGCGCCGCCGAGCTCCTCGTCGAGCATGCCCGTCGAGACGACGAGCGTGCCGGCCTCGGTCAGCGATGCCAGCTCTTCCTGCTGCACGCTCGAGCGCGTCGCGTCGATCACGGGATCGCGGCTGCCGGTGGAGCCGAAGGAGGCCGGCAGCGGCCGGCGCCCGTCCGCTCGCGGGATGCCGAGCGGCTCCAGCGGATAGGTGCCGGCGCGCAGCTGCGCGAGCGGATCGGCGTTGCCGTAGAGCAGCGGATAGGTCTCGCGGGTGTCCGCGCGCTCGAGCCACTCGACCGCCGCCTCGGGCGCATCCGCGCCCAGGGCCTCGACGCTGGTGCCGAAGGCCGGATCGATGCCGATCGTCGCGCCCGAGTCGAGCGCGGCGTCGAGGGCGCTGCGCGCTGCTCCGCCGAACTCCGTGGTCGCCTCGAGGTCCGCTGCGCCCAGGAGGCCCGTCGCGTCGACGCCCGAGTCGATCGGCGCGGCGAGCGCGAGGGTGGTCGGCTGCGCCTCGCCCGGTGCATCGCGCACGACGACGCTGTTGGCCGCGCCATAGGTCTCGGTCGCCGCCGCGATGCCGTACGCCCCCCAGGCGCGGTCATCGAGCCCGAGCTGCTCGGCGCTGATCGTCGTGCGCAGGGCGTAGTCGTCGTCGGCGGCGATCGCGGGCACGTTGACCGTCGCGACCACCGAGCTGGCGAGGAACCCCTCACCGGCGAACCAGCGGCTCAGGCTGTAGCGGGTGCCGATCGGTGCCGAGGTCAGCAGCACGTCGACGGTCGAGGCGGCGGTGGGCTCGGCGCTCGCGTTGTCGAGCTCGAGCTCGAGCACGAGGCCCTCGCCGTCGCCGACGAGCGGGTCGACCGGGGCGATGCGCACGGAGGGCTCCTGCGGCGCAGGTTCGTCCGGCGCGCCCGTCGCCGAGGCCGCGGCCGGCGCCAGCAGGGGTGCGGCGAGCGCCGCCGTCGCGAGCAGGGCGACGGCGCACGAGGTCGCGCGCCGGCGCGCGAGGCGACCTCCCGACAGCATGGTGGCAAGTGTAGGCCGCCCGCCTACGACCGCCGCCCTCCGCACGGCCTGCCAGAATGGTGCGTCGTGACCGACATGGCTGAGGCGACCGCGCGACTGCACGCGCTCGTCGCGACCGCGCCCACGAGGCAGCTGGCGGCGGCGTTCACCGCTGCCGGGCACGAGCTCTCGCTCGTCGGCGGCCCCGTGCGCGACGCCTTCCTCGACCGGCCGGTCACCGACCTCGACTTCGCCTCGAGCGCGAGCCCCGACGAGATCCTGCGCATCGTCGCGCCGCTCGCCGACGCCACCTGGGATGTCGGGCGCGACTTCGGCACGATCGCCGCGCGCATCGGCGATGACACGATCGAGATCACCACCTACCGGGCCGACACCTACGACGGCGTCTCCCGCAAGCCATCCGTCGCCTTCGGCGACACGCTCGAGGGCGACCTGGCGCGGCGCGACTTCACCGTGAACGCGATGGCGCTGCGGGTGACGCCGCGGCGCGGCGAGCAGGCGGCGGACGCGTCGCCGCAGCTCGTCGACGTCGGCGGCGGCCTCGAGCACCTGCTCGCGGGCACCCTCGACACCCCGCAGGCCGCGGAGCAGTCGTTCGACGACGACCCGCTGCGCATGATGCGCGCCGCGCGGTTCGCCGCGCAGCTCGGCTTCGACGTCGCACCGCGCGTCGTGGCGGCGATGACCGACCTGGCCGACCGCATCCGCGACATCTCCGCCGAGCGCGTGCGGGACGAGCTGAGCAAGCTGCTGCTGACGGCCGACCCCGTGCCCGGCATCCGGCTGCTGACCGACACCGGCATCCTCGACCGCGTGCTGCCGGAGGTGCCGGCGCTGCGCCTGGAGGCCGACGAGCACGCGCATCACAAGGACGTCTACGAGCACTCGCTCACCGTGCTGCAGCAGGGCATCGAGCTCGAGGCGATGCGCAACCCCGGCGCCGCACCGGATCTCGTGTCCCGCCTCGCCGGCCTGCTGCACGACATCGGCAAGCCCGCGACCCGACGCATCGAGGGGCGGACGGTCACGTTCTACCAGCACGACCTCGTCGGCGCTCGGATGGCGAAGCAGCGGCTCAAGGCGCTGCGCTTCGACAACGACACCGTCAAGGCTGTGGCGCGGCTCATCGAGCTGCACCTGCGCTTCTACGGCTACGGCGAGCAGGCGTGGACCGACTCGGCGGTGCGGCGCTACGTGCGCGACGCCGGCCCCGTGCTCGAGCGCCTGCACATCCTGACCCGCTCCGACGTCACCACGCGCAACCGCCGCAAGGCCGAGCGGCTCGAGTTCGCCTACGACGACCTCGAGCAGCGCATCGCCGAGCTGCGCGAGCAGGAGGAGATGGATGCGGTGCGCCCCGACCTCGACGGCGAGCAGATCATGGGGATCCTTGGGCTCCGACCCGGTCGCGAGGTGGGGGAGGCCTACCGGATGCTGCTCGAGCAGCGGCTCGAGCACGGCCCGCTGGGCGCCGAGCGCGCCGAGGCCGTGCTGCGCGAGTGGTGGGCGGCGCGCCAGGCCTGATCGCGCTGCGCCCTGGTGCCGGATGGGCTCCTGCGGTAGGCTTCACAGGTTGCGCTCTGCGCTGCTCGTCCTCGAGTGGTCGCCGCGCACCATGCATACCCTCCTGCTGCAGACCGCCTGCAGCCGTTCTAGTCCGAAGGAGGTGGGTGAAGCATGCAGGAATACGAACTGATGGTGATTCTCGACCCGGAGGTTGACGAGCGCACTGTCGCTCCGTCGCTCGACAAGTTCCTCAACGTCGTCCGCAACGACGGCGGCTCGATCGACAAGGTCGACATCTGGGGCCGTCGCCGCCTGGCCTACGAGATCGACAAGAAGTTCGAAGGCATCTACGCCGTCGTCAACTTCACGGCCGAGCCCGCGACCACGACCGAGCTCGACCGCCAGCTGGGGCTGTCCGAGGCCGTTATGCGCACGAAGGTGCTGCGCGCCGACGTCGCCGTCTCGCAGACCAGCGGCTCGCGCCGCCAGGCCGAGGCGAAGGCTGCGAAGGCCGCTGAGGCACCTGCTGCTCCGGCAGCAGCGCCCGCGACCGACGCGAAGCCGTCGGACGCAGCGACCCCCGCAGAGGCAGAGGCCAAGTAGTCGTGGCTGGCGAGACGATCATCACGGTGGTCGGCAACCTGACTGCCGACCCGGAGCTGCGCTACACGCAGAACGGCCTCGCCGTCGCGAACTTCACGATCGCGTCGACCCCCCGCACGTTCGACCGCCAGGCCAACGAGTGGAAGGACGGCGAAGCGCTGTTCCTCCGCGCGTCGGTGTGGCGCGAGTTCGCCGAGCACGTCTCGCAGAGCCTGCAGAAGGGCAGCCGCGTCATCGCGCAGGGCCGCCTCAAGCAGCGCTCGTTCGAGACGCAGCAGGGCGAGAAGCGCACGGTCATCGAGCTCGAGGTCGACGAGATCGGCCCCTCGCTCCGCTACGCGACCGCGCAGGTCACCCGCACCACGGGTGGCGGCGCCGGGCGCAGCTCGGGCGGCAACCAGGGCGGCGGCGGCTTCGGCCAGCCGCAGCAGGTCGCCGACGAGCCGTGGGGCCAGCCGCAGTCGCAGCCGCAGGCCGGTGGCCAGCAGGGCGGCGACGTCTGGGGTGCCCCCGGCACCTCCTACAACGACGAGACGCCCTTCTAAGCCTCTCGCACTCACCACTCTCCCGGGACGGCAGTCCCGAGCACGAAAGAAGGACACATGGCTGGCAAGCCGCAGAACCGCAAGCCGCGGGGCCCGAAGGGCGGCAAGAACGTCGCCCCGGCCAAGGCGATCAAGGTCGGCGTCATCGACTGGAAGGACGTCGCGACGCTCAAGAAGTTCATCTCGGAGCGCGGCAAGATCCGCGCCCGTCGCATCACCGGCGTGTCGGTGCAGGAGCAGCGCCTGATCGCCAAGGCGATCAAGAACGCGCGAGAGATGGCGCTCCTGCCCTACTCGGGCGCCGGACGCTGAGGGGGCTGAACGATGGCAAAGCTCATTCTCACGAACGAGGTCTCCGGCCTCGGCTCCGCCGGTGACGTGATCGAGGTCAAGAACGGCTTCGCTCGCAACTACCTCGTGCCCCAGGGCCTGGCTGTCGCGTGGACGTGCGGCGGCGAGAAGCAGGTCGAGTCGATCAAGGCAGCGCGCGTCGCACGCGAGCACGCCACGATCGAGGAGGCGCAGGACCTGCGGGCCCGTCTCGAGGCGAACCCCGTCACGCTGACGGCGAAGGCCGGCGCTGAGGGCCGCCTCTTCGGCTCGATCCAGACGAAGGACATCGCCGACGCCGTCGAGGCAGCCGGTCACGGCTCGCTCGACAAGCGCGTGATCGAGATCCCGACGCCGATCCGCTCGATCGGCGACCACCAGGCGACCGCTCGCCTGCGCGACGAGATCGTCGCGACGATCACCCTCAAGGTGGTCGCCGCGAAGTAGTCGCGACGCTGACGACGAAGGCCCGCATCCCGCTCGGATGCGGGCCTTCGTCGTGCGCTGTCGGGCACCGCGACGCGGGGGATGGGTGTCAAACCGCGATGGGGGACAAGAACCTTCAACGTGTACTTCAGTGATGCTTCTCCCCACCGGGTGTGGAATCAGAAATGCCCGGTCAGCGCAGCTTTGATCGCCAAACCGGATCTGCGTTCCACAGGTCTATGCACAGGGCCACGGTGTGTCCTGACCGCGTTGCGGCGGCGTTGTCCCCAGGTCTCCACAGCGCTCTCCACAGGGCGATTCGACGGCCGGTCGTGCGGCTTCTAGCCTGTGCGAGGCTCCCTCATCGCGTGTGGGTGGAGTGCGGCATCGTCGACTCGGAGGGGGCAGCGTGACGAACCTGGCTGAGATGGGCATCGACGAGAGCCGCTACAGCGAGCGCACGCCCCCGTTCGACATGCTCGCCGAGCAGTCCGCCATCGGCGGCATGCTGCTGTCGAAGGACGCGGTGGCCGACTGCCTCGAGACCGTGCGCGGGCCCGACTTCTACCAGCCGAAGCACGAGATCGTCTACGAGGCGATCCTCTCGCTCTACTCGCGCGGTGAGCCGACCGACGTCATCACGGTCTCGGACGAGCTCACCAAGACCGCCATGCTCTCCCGCGCCGGCGGCGTGGAGTACCTGCACTCGCTCACCTCGATGGTGCCGACCGCCGCCAACGCCGGCTTCTACGCCGAGATCGTCGCCGAGAAGGCGGTGCTGCGCCGCCTCGTCGAGGCCGGTACGCGCATCGTGCAGATGGGCTACGCCTCCGAGGGCGAGGTCACCGACCTCGTGAACAACGCCCAGGCCGAGATCTACGCCGTCATGGGCGACGACCAGTCCGAGGACTACGTGCCGCTCAGCATCGCCGTGGAGATGGCGATCGAGGAGATCGAGGCCGCGAAGGGCCTCGACGGCGTCATGACGGGCGTGCCAACCGGGTTCCGCGAGCTCGACGAGCTGACGAACGGCCTCCACCCCGGGCAGCTCATCGTCATCGCCGCCCGCCCTGGCCTCGGCAAGTCGACCCTCGCCATGGATCTCGTGCGCTCGGCGTCGATCAAGAACGACATGCCCTCGGCGTTCTTCTCGCTGGAGATGGGGCGCACCGAGATCGCGATGAAGCTGCTCTCGGCGGAGTCGAACATCCTGCTGCAGAAGCTGCGCAAGGGCTCGATCGAGGGTCGCGACTGGACGACGCTCGCGCAGGTGCGCGGCCGCATCAACGACGCGCCGCTCTACATCGACGACAGCCCGAACCTCACGCTCGTCGAGATCCGCGCCAAGTGCCGTCGCCTCAAGCAGCAGGCCGGGCTGAAGATGGTCGTCGTCGACTACCTGCAGCTCATGACGAGCGGCAAGAAGGTGGAGTCCCGCCAGCAGGAGGTCTCGGAGTTCTCGCGCTCGCTCAAGCTGCTGGCGAAGGAGCTGCAGGTGCCGGTCATCGCGCTGTCGCAGCTCAACCGAGGCCCTGAGCAGCGCGGCGACAAGAAGCCGGCGATCAGCGACCTGCGCGAGTCGGGCTCGATCGAGCAGGACGCCGACATCGTGATGCTGCTGCACCGCGAGGACGCCTACGACCGCGACATCCGACCGGGCGAAGCGGACATCATCGTCGCGAAGCACCGAGGCGGCCCGACGAAGACGATCCCCGTCGCGTTCCACGGGCACCTCGCGCGCTTCGCCGACATCGCGCCCGGCATGGGGCCGAGCGACGGCGGCGGCATGCCCGCGATGCCTCCGGGCGGCACGCCCTTCGGCGGCTCGCCCTACGGCGCGCCCCAGGAGCCGCCGCCCGTCGAGGGCTGACGCTCCGCGCTGCCCGGGCAGAGCGCGAAGCGGGGCCCCGGCGTCGTGCCGGAGCCCCGCTCCTGAAGGCGCTGCTGCGCCTGGGTCAGTCCTGCTGACCGATGGCGAAGTCGACGCGGCCATCGGGCTGCGCGGATGCGTCGAGGACCTTGTCGTCGAGGGTCTGGGCGGCCTGCGGGTCGAGGAAGACCTTCGCACCTGCCGACTCGACCACCTGGTCCTCGGCCTCCGGCTGGTTCGCGACGGCGACGTTGAGGCCGGAGCCCTCGACGTCCTGGGAGATGCGGATGCCGCCGGTCTGCGGCGCCTGCGCACCGCCGACGATGCCGGTGATCACGGTCTGGGCGTTCTCGGTCAAGGTGAGCATGGCGCTCCTTCCGTTGGCGAGCAGGCCACGATGCCGTTCCTTCGCCGACGATGCAAGCCCCCGAGACCCGCCGGGCGTGTCGCCATGCCCGTCTCCGGCGGGCCGGGAGCCGGAGCCGGCTCCGGCGACTGACAGACTGGCTGCATGCCCACTGATCTCGAGGCGCGCGTCGCCGTCTACATCGACTTCGACAACATCCTCATCTCCCGCTACGACCAGCTGCACGGTCGGGGTGCCTTCCACTCCGACAAGGTGCGCACGCTGCACGCCGACGGCGGCCGCGAGTCGAAGGCCCGCACCCGCTTCCAGCAGGCGACGGTCGACCTCGGGGCGATCATCGACTACGCCTCGAGCTTCGGATCGATCGTGCTGAGCCGCGCCTACGCCGACTGGTCGGTGCCGGCCCACGCCGCGTATCGCGACCAGCTGCTCGCCCGCGCCGTCGACCTCGTGCAGATGTTCCCCACCACGCGCGCGCTGAAGAACGGCGCCGACATCCGGCTCGCGGTCGATGTCGTGGAGGATCTGTTCCGGCTCGACGCGATCACGCACGTCGTGATCGTGGCGGGCGACAGCGACTACATCGCGCTCGCGCAGCGCGCGAAGCGGCTCGGCAGCTACGTCGTCGGCATCGGTGTCGCCGGCAGCACCTCGAAGTCGCTGGCGGCGGCGTGCGACGAGTTCGCCGACTACGACGCGCTGCCCGGCATCGACCCCGTGCAGCTGGACGAGCTCGAGGCCGAGCCCGAGGTGCCCGCGGCCGCTGTGCCCGCGGCCAAGCGTCGGTCCAAGCGCGGCGCGAAGGCGGAGGCGAGCGCCGGAAGCGGCGCAGCCGAGGTCGAGCAGGCGACCGAGCCGGCCGCAGAGCCGGCCGAGGAGGCCGCGCAGCCCGCCGATGCAGAGCCCGCGCGCCAGCCGGCGCGCCGCAGCCGCCGCGCGACGAGCGCGTCGGTGGCTGCCGAGCAGGACGAGGTGGCGATGACGCCGGATCAGCGCGGCGACGCCGCGACCGGCCTCCTCGAGCGCGCCATGCGCATCCTGCACCAGAAGACCGACGACGAGTGGCTGCACGCCAACGTCGTCAAGGAGCAGATGAAGCGCATGGACCCGGTGTTCAACGAGAAGTCGCTCGGCCACAAGTCCTTCTCCGACTTCGTGACCGCGCGCGGCGACCTCGTGGACATGCGCGTGGAGGGGCAGGCGCGCCTGCTGCACCTCAAGGAGGCGTAGTCCGGCGCAGCAGCGCTGGCGGATCCAGGGCAGACTGGAGCCATGCCGGAGCTGCCGGAGGTCGAAGCGCTGGCGGCCGATCTGCGCGAGCGAGCGGTGGGCCGCACGATCGATCGTGTCGACGTCACCGAGATCGCCGCGCTGAAGACCTTCGACCCGTCCCTCGACGCGCTGCGCGGCACGACGCTCACGGAGGCGAGGCGACGCGCAAGCGGCTCGCGCTGCACGTGGTGCGCGACCCCGAGCAGGTCATGTCGATCGCGACGCTCGGCCCCGAGCCCCTCGATGCCGCGTTCACCGAAAAGCGGTTCGCGGGGATCCTGGCGCGGGCCGGCCGCGCGCAGATCAAGGGCGTGCTGCGCGATCAGCAGCGGATCGCGGGCATCGGCAACGCCTACTCCGACGAGATCCTGCACGCGGCGCGCATGTCACCCTTCCATCCGGCGTCGATGCCGGACGACGACGTGCATCGGCTCTTCGAGGCGCTGCAGCAGGTGCTCGGCGACGCGGTGGAGCGCGCGGTGGGCGGCAGCGCGGCGACGCTCAAGGCCGAGAAGCGGCAAGGGATGCGCGTGCACGGGCGCAAGGGCGAGGCGTGCCCCGTGTGCGGCGACGCCGTGCGGCAGGTGATCTACGCCGACTCGACCTTCGAGTACTGCGCCACGTGCCAGACGGGCGGCAAGCCGCTCGCCGACCGCGTGCTGTCGCGGCTGGGCGTGCGCCGGTAGCGCTCTCAGCGCGTCCGGTCGGGGATCTCGCCGGTCGCGATCGTCCAGGGCTGCGCGGTCACCACGCGCACGCCCGGCGCCGAGTAGTAGGGGTCGTCCTGGATGGCTGCCTCGACGACCGCCATGTCGTCGGTGCTGAACAGCAGCAGCGCGCCGGACTGGTCCTCGAAGGGGCCGCCGGCGAGGAGCACGCCCTGCTCGTGCAGCGCGGCGGCGCGCTCGCGGTGCGCAGGGCGCAGCTCGAGGCGGGCGAGGTCGTCGGAGAACGAGAGGATGACGGCGATCATGGTTCCAGCCTAGGCACACGGGGGTTGTCCCACCCCCACCGTCCGGGAAACCCGGGCGACCGGGCGCGCGGCGCCGAGGAGGCTGGATGCATGACCTCCAGTGCGCCCCGCACCTCCTCCTCCGACCGCGATGCTGCTTCGAGCAGCGCGCCGCCGCTCGGTCGATCGGCTCCGCTGCCGCGCTCGCGCGTCGCCTTCGTCGCCTTCGCGGCGCTCACCGTCCTGCCGATGCTCGGCCTCGCGGGGCTGGCTGTCGCCGGCGCGGTCGACGGGGCATCCCTGTCGATGCTGTCGCCGGCCGCGATGCTGCTGCCCGCCCTCATCGCGGTCTCCGTCTGGTCGCTGACGCGGCCGCTGCCGCTCGGCAGTGCGTTGCGCGTGCGTCCCGAGCGCGGCTGGCCCCGCACCATCGGTTGGTCGCTCGTCGCGCTCGCCGTCGTCGCAGCCCTCGGCGCCGCCACCGCCGCGCTGGCGGTGCTGCTCGGCCTCGCGCAGCCTGGGACGACCTGGCGAGCGGTGCTCCCGGCGCTCCCGGGTGTGCTCGCGACGATGCTCGTGCTCTCGCTGGCCGAGGAGGTCGGCTGGCGCGGCTTCGCGCAGCGGCTGCTCGCGCCGATCGGCCTCGTGCGCGCCTCCTTCGCCGTCGCCGCGCTCTGGGCGCTCTGGCATGCGCCGGCGATGGCGGTCTGGGTCTGGGAGGGCACGATGTCGCTCGCCGGTGCGCTCACGACCCTCGGCGGGCTGCTGCTGGGCGGCCTCGTGCTCTCGGCGCTCTCGGCGCTCGGCGGCAGCGTCTGGCCCGCCGTGGTCGGGCATGCGGCGATGAACTCGCTCGTCGTCTTCGCGACCAGCACGCTCGTCACCGGCGACCCTGCGGCGATCGGAGCGATCGGCTGGATCCCCTGGGCGCTCGCGGCGGCGGCGCTGCTGCTGCTGGCGAGCCGGGCGCCCCGGGCGCGACGGCTCGCGGCCGCCTGACTCGAGTCGAGCGGGCGACCCGTGCAGCGCGGCTCAGGCCGCGATGCGCTCCTCGATCGCTGCGGCGACCACGAGGTCGACGCTCTCGCGCAGCGCCGCCTCGGAGCGACCCACGAACGCGGGGGCATCGATGATGCGCATCGAGTCGTCGAAGTCGGTGGGCTCGAACGGCATCTGCACGCCCTCGCCCTGCAGCGCGAGCCCGATGTAGCGCAGCACGGCGCTCAGCTGCGCCGCCGCCGAGCGACCGCCCGCCCAGCCGTAGGAGACGACGGCGGCGGGCTTGCCCACCCACTCGGCCTTCAGGTAGTCGATGGCGTTCTTCAGCGCGGCCGGGTAGCCGGAGTTGTAGTCGGGGGTGACGAACACGACGCCCTCGAGGGCATCGATCCGCTCGGCCCATGCGATGGTGTGCGGCTCGGTGCGCACGCCGGAGGCCGGCGGCAGCGCCTCGTCGAGCAGCGGCAGCCGGATCTCGGCGAGGTCGAGCATGACGGGGTCGGCGCCGGCCGACTCGACCAGGGCCACGAGCTCGTCGGCGACCGGTCGGCCGACGCGGACGGGGCGGGTGCTGCCGACGATGATGCCGATCTGCGGGCGTGCAGACATGGTGCTCCTCAGGGTCTTGGTGGGGGATGGCGCGCCTCGACGCGACGCCGTGATCAGACAACGCGGTCAGCACGCCACTATTCCGAGCAGCGCTGCCGCTCGCGGGATGCGGCCAGCGCCCGACTAGGCGAGGAAGGCGCGCGCCGCGGTGACCATGGCGGTCGTCGCGGTGTCGAGCGTCGGCTGCAGCACCGGGATGAAGTCGGGGGAGTGGTTCGAGGGCACGTCGGCGTCTGCCGTGCCGCGCGCGGTCGCCTCGGCGACGAGCTGCGGGTCGAAGCCGCCATAGAACCAGTAGACCGAGGGCGCGCCCCAGGTGTCGGGCAGATAGCTGAAGTCCTCGGAGCCGAGCACGGGGGTCTGCGGCAGGTGCTGCTCGCCGAAGACCGCGTCGAACGCTGCGCCCACGGCCGCAGCCGCATCCGCGTCGTTCACCGTGAGCGGCGCGCGCTCGCCCGTCTCGATGATGGCCGGCGGGGCACCGGCGACGGCGCACTCGCCCTGCACGATGCGCTCGATCGCGGCGATCATCCGCGTGCGCACCTGCTCGTCGAAGGTGCGGATGTTGATCTCGAAGCGCGCCGTCTCGGGGATGATGTTCTGCCGCGTGCCGGCGTGGAAGGTGCCGATCGTGAGCACCGCCTGCTCGCGCGGCGCGACCTCGCGGGAGACGATCGTCTGCAGGCGCAGCACCATGCTCGCGGCGAGCACGATCGGGTCGATCGTCTTCTCGGGCTGCGAGCCGTGGCCGCCGCGCCCTCGCACGGTGACGACGACGTGGTCGCTGGCCGCCATGACCGGGCCTCCGGCGGTGAGCACGGTGCCGGCGGCGCCCGGCATGACGTGCTGGCCGAGCGCCACGTCGATGCCGTCGGGCAGCAGCGCTCGCAGCGCATCCTGCATGCCGAGCGCGCCGTCCATGGTCTCCTCGGCGGGCTGGAACAGCGCGATGATCGTGCCCGACCAGTCGTCCTGGTCGACGAGGATGCGGAGGGCGCCGTGCAGGGAGGCCATGTGCGTGTCGTGGCCGCAGGCGTGCATGACGCCGACGGGCGAGCCGCCGAGGTCGGCAGTGGCCCTCGAGCGGTAGGGGACCAGGTCGACCTCGGTCACCGGCAGCCCGTCCATGTCGGCGCGCAGCAGCACCGTCGGGCCCTCACCGCGCCGCAGCACGCCGACCACGCCCGTGGCCGTGCCGACCTGCTCGTGCACCTCGAAGCCCGACTCCCGCAGCAGCTCGGCCATGCGGGCGGCCGTGCGGTGCTCGCGGAGCGAGAGCTCAGGGCTCGCGTGCAGCTCTCGGTAGAGGTCCTCGATGAAGGGGCGGTGGTGCTCGAGCGTCATGCGGCCAGGCTACGCCGCCGGCCCAGCGCTGCGCCGCCCCGCCCTCCTGCGCTGCCGCGGCGCCGATAGGATCGAGGGCGAACCGTGAGGAGATCCGTGACCGCCACGCCCGTCGCCTCGCAGGGGCTGCAGCACTGGCACCTCCCTGCGCTGCGCGCCATCCCCGCCCTCGTCGTCGGTCTGCCGCTGCCCTTCATCCAGCTGCACTCGCCGCTCGTCGGGCTGATCGCGCTCGCCGCGCTGCTGCTCGGCAGCGCCGCTGCGATGTGGGTCGCGCGCCACCGGGTGCCGGAGGGAGCGGGAGCCTGGCCGACCGTCGTGGCCGTCTGGTCGGGCGTCGCAGGCCTGGTCGCCGTCGCCATGGCGTTCATCGCGCCGACCCCGGCGGTGCTCGGGCTCACCGTGGCGCTCTGGGCGGTGCCCAGCGGGCTCGTCGAGCTGCAGGGATGGGTGCGACTGCGCGCCAGCAGCGAGCCGCGCACGCGCCAGCTGGCTCGCGACTGGCTCGTGGTCGGCGGCGTCACGGTGCTGCTCGGCATCGTGTTCGCCTTCCTGCGCGACCCGGTCAGCCTGACGGGGTTCATCGGCGCCTACGCCGTCATCGTGGGTGTCTTCCACGCGGTCGCGGCGCTCTCCGCGCGCCCCTCCCGCACCACCTCGACCGAGCGGAGCGACGCATGAGTGACGCAGATCCCCAGCAGCCCGGCCAGCCCAGTCGCCGCCAGAAGCTGAAGCCCTTCGAGTACCTGGTCTTCGCCGTCGTCGCGGGCGGCTTCATCGGCCTCGTGGTCATGCTGAGCGTCCGCGACATCACGCTCGCGATCATCTTCGGCGGCATCGGCTTCATCGGCACGCTGCTGCTGACGGCGACCATGATGCTCGCCATCAAGCCGAAGGGCCGCTCGGCGGCCGATCTCGACAAGCGCGAGGGCTTCGAGGCGTGACGCGCGCCTCGGGGCTCGCGGCGGCGCTGCTGCTGCCGCTGGTGCTCGCGGGCTGCACTGCCCTCACCGCCGTGGAGACCGCGTCGCCGGCGTCGAGCGACGGCGGCTCCGGCCAGGGCGAGGAGCACGCGGGCGATGAGCACCAGGGTGCCGGGCATCCGAACAGCCCCCACCTCCTCGCGGAGGGCCGCGCGTTCGACCCCGTCGCCGACGACGTCGACCCCGATGCCAACTGCGACGGCCGCGGCGGGCGCGAGACGCTGACGAGCTTCGACCGGGCCGCCTGGCCCGACCTCGACCTGGCTGCGGGAGACGCGCGCCTGACGTGCGGCAACGCCTCCGGCGCCGGCTGGCGCCACATCGCCGACGGCCACACGGGCGACTTCGGCGAGCTCGCAGACCTGGTCGACGCCGACTGGGAGGACGTGGCGTGGTTCGCGATCGACCGCGCGCTCGAGCAGCCGACCCGGGTCGAGGAGTACCGCGACGACATCGTGAACTACGACGTCCTGGTCGAGCTCGTCGACGCCGGCGCGGTCGAGCGCTCCTGGATGGTGACGGTCGGCGTCGGGCTCGGCTCCGGGCAGATCATCACCTCGTTCCCCGACGAGCAGCGCTGATGCCCATGCGCGATCTCGTCTCCGTCGACTGGCTGGCCGAGCGCCTGGGCGACGAGGGCCTCGTGGTGGTCGACGCCTCCATGCGGCCGCCGGGCTCCGACGCGCCGCTGCCGACCGAGGGCATCCCCGGCGCCGTGCGCTTCGACCTCGAGGGCGCGATGTCGCGGCACGACGAGTCGGATGGGCTGGGCCCGGTGGGCGTGCACGACATGCCCGCGCCGGCCGGCTTCGAGCGCGCGCTGCGCGCGCTCGGCGTGCGCGAGGGCGACCGCGTCGTCGCCTACGACGCGGCCGGGCTCTTCTCCAGCGCCCGCGCGTGGTGGATGCTGCGCGCCGCAGGCATCGATGCCGCCGTGCTCGACGGCGGGCTGCCCGCCTGGGTCGCCGCCGGGCATCCGCTGACGGAGGTGGCCGCGACCACCGGCCGCCGTGGCGATGTGGCGGTGAGGTGGGATGCCTCCGCGATGGTCGACGCGGAGGTCACGGCCGCAGCGCTCGCCTCGGGCGACGCCGCGGTGCTCGACGCGCGCTCGGCCGCCCGGTTCTCGGGCGCAGAGCCCGATCCGCGGGCGGGCGTGCGCGCGGGGCACATGCCCGGTGCGGTCTCGCTGCCCTTCGCCGAGCTCGCGCCCGGAGGCAGCATGCTGCCGGTCGAGCAGCTGCGGGCGCGCCTGAGCGAGGCGGCGGGCGATCGATCGATCATCGCGAGCTGCGGCTCGGGCGTCACCGCCTCCGTGCTGGCGCTCGCGGCGGTGCTCGTCGGCCGCTCGGCCGCGGTCTACGACGGCTCCTGGTCGGAGTGGGGCCACGAAGCATCGGGCAGGCCGGTCGCCTGACCTCGACGAGGCCGGTCGCCCGTCGATAGATTTGATCGATTCACGATAAGCGATACGGTGGGTCCATGACCGATCGCGACGCCGAGCTGCTGCGCGAGCGGGGCCTGCGCGTGACGCAGGGCCGGCTCGCGGTGCTCGACGCGCTCGAGCGGATGCCGCACGCCGGTGCTGATGCAGTGCACAGAGCGCTCGCCCTGACCGGCTCCGACCTCAGCCTGCAGTCGGTGCACAACGTGCTCGGCGACCTGACGGCGGTCGGGCTGCTGCGCCGCTTCGAGCCCGAGCGGCAGGCGGCGCGCTACGAGCGCCGGGTCGACGACAACCACCACCACGCGGTCTGCTCGCGCTGCGGCAGGGTCGAGGACGTCGACTGCGTCGTCGGCGCGGCGCCGTGCCTGCACGCCGACGCGCCGCCCGGGTTCGCCGTGCGCACCGCGGAGGTGACGTTCGTCGGCGTCTGCGCCGACTGCGTCGAGGCAGCCGCCTGAGCGAGACCGAGACCGAGACGGAAGAGGATCCATGACGACACCCACCACGAACAGCGTCGGCACCCCGATCGCGAGCGACGCGCACTCGCAGAGCGTCGGCGCCGACGGCGCGATCGCCCTGACCGACCACTACCTGGTCGAGAAGCTCGCGCACTTCAACCGCGAGCGCGTGCCGGAGCGGGTGGTGCACGCCAAGGGCGGCGGCGCCTACGGTCGCTTCGTCACCACCAACGACGTCTCGCAGTACACCCGCGCCGCGCTCTTCCAGCCCGGGGTGGAGACCGAGATGCTCGCGCGCTTCTCGACCGTCGCCGGCGAGCAGGGCAGCCCCGACACGTGGCGCGACCCGCGCGGCTTCTCGCTGAAGTTCTACACGAGCGAGGGCAACTACGACCTCGTCGGCAACAACACGCCCGTCTTCTTCATCCGCGACGGCATCAAGTTCCCCGACTTCATCCACTCGCAGAAGCGCCTGCCCGGCTCGAACCTGCGCGACAACGACATGCAGTGGGACTTCTGGACCCTCTCGCCCGAGTCGGCCCACCAGGTCACCTGGCTCATGGGGGACCGCGGTCTGCCGAAGACGTGGCGCCACATGGACGGCTTCGGCTCGCACACCTACCAGTGGATCAACGCCGAGGGCGAGCGCTTCTGGGTCAAGTACCACTTCCAGACGGACCAGGGCAACGACTTCCTCACGCAGGAGGAGGCCGACGAGCTCGCGGGCAGCGACGCCGACCACCACATCCGCGACCTGTACTCGGCGATCGAGGACGGCGATTTCCCCTCGTGGACGCTCTCCGTGCAGGTGATGCCCTACGCAGACGCCGCGACCTACCGCTTCAACCCCTTCGACCTGACGAAGGTGTGGCCGCACGGCGACTACCCGCTGATCGAGGTCGGTCGCATGACCCTCGACCGCAACCCCGAGAACTACTTCGCAGAGATCGAGCAGGCGGCGTTCAGCCCGGCGCACTTCGTGCCCGGCATCGCCGCCAGCCCCGACAAGATGCTGCAGGCCCGCATCTTCAGCTACGCCGACGCGCACCGCTACCGCATCGGTGCGAACCACGCCGAGCTCCCCGTCAACCGCGCGAGGGCCACGGAGGTCAGCTCCTACGACAAGGACGGCCAGCTGCGGCACACCTTCCGCTCGCCCGCCGCCCCGGTCTACGCGCCGAACTCGTTCGGCGGGCCTGCGGCGGATGCGGCTGCGGCGGGGGACGACGGCGGGTGGGCGTCGGACGGCGAGCTCGTTCGCTCCGCGGTGACGCTGCACGCCGAGGACGACGACTTCGGCCAGGCAGGGACCCTCTACCGCGAGGTGCTCGACGACGAGGCGCGCGCCCGCCTGGTGGAGAACATCGTGGGGCACGTCGGCAAGACGCGCATCCCCGCCATCCGCGAGCGCGCCATCCAGTACTGGAAGGACGTCGACGCCGACCTGGGCGCCCGCGTCGAGGCCGGTCTGACGCCCATCGAGGAGCCGCGCACCTCGCTCGCGGCCGAGCCGGTGCGGACCCCCGCGGTCTTCTAGCGGGATCCTCGTCGCGGCCCGCGCTGGTGCTCACCGGCGCGGGCCGCGACGCGTCCGGCGGTCACGGCAGCCGGTCGACGAGCGCGCTGGCGACGCCCGTGTACGCAGCCGGCGTGAGTCGGCGCAGGCGCTCCTTCGCCGCATCCGAGACGTCGAGGCCGTCGACGAAGGCGACGAGCTCCGCCTGACCGACGCGCTGCCCGCGCGTGAGCTCCTTCAGCTGGGCGTAGGGATCGTCGATCGACGAGCTGCCGGCGAGCACCTCGGCGCGGATCACCGTCTGGATCGCCTCGGCGAGCACCTCCCAGTTGCCCTCGAGCGCGGCGTCGAGCGACGCATCCGACACCGCGATCTCGCTGAGGCCGCGGCGCAGGTTGTCGAGCGCGAGCAGCGAGTGGCCGAGCGCCACGCCGATGTTGCGCTGCGTCGACGAGTCGGTGAGGTCGCGCTGGAGGCGGCTGGTGACGAGCGTGGCCGAGAGCGAGTCGAGCAGGGCGGAGGCGATCTCGAGGTTGGCCTCGGCGTTCTCGAAGCGGATCGGGTTGATCTTGTGCGGCATCGTCGACGAGCCGGTCGCGCCCGCGATCGGGATCTGCGTGAAGGTGCCGAGCATGATGTACGTCCACACGTCGGTCGCCAGGTTGTGCAGGATCCGGCCCGCGTGCGAGACGGCGCCGAAGAGCTCTGCCTGCCAGTCGTGCGACTCGATCTGCGTCGTGAGCGGGTTCCAGGTGAGCCCGAGCGATTCGACGAACGCGGATGCCGTGGCGGGCCAGTCGGCGCCGGGCTCGGCCACGACGTGGGCCGAGAAGGTGCCCGTGGCGCCGGCGAACTTGCCGAGCACCTCGACCGCCTCGATGCGCGTCGCCTGCCGCTCGAGGCGCCAGGCGACGACGGCGAGCTCCTTGCCGAGCGTCGTCGGGGTCGCGGGCTGCCCGTGCGTGAGCGAGAGCATCGGCCGCTCGCGGTGCTCGATCGCGAGCTCGCGCAGCCGGTCGATGACGGCGCGGAACGCGGGCATCCAGACCTCGGCCACCGCGGTGCGGATCGTCAGCGCGTAGGAGAGGTTGTTGATGTCCTCGCTCGTGCAGGCGATGTGCACCGCCTCCGAGAGGCGTGCGAGCCCGAGCTGCTCGAGCTGGTCGCGCACGAGGTACTCGACGGCCTTCACGTCGTGGCGGGTGACCGCCTCCTTCTCGGCGAGCCAGTCGATCTGCTCCTGGTCGAACGCCGCCGCCCACTGCCGCAGCGCATCCGCCTGATGCGCCTCGACCGGGGTGGCGCCGAACAGCCCGTGCTCGGCGACCCAGAGCAGCCACTCGACCTCGACGTGCACGCGGGCGCGGTTGAGGCCGGCCTCGGAGAGGTGCTCGGCCAGCGCCGAGGTCTGCCGCTGGTAGCGGCCGTCGAGGGGCGAGAGCGGCTGGATGGGGAGGGGCATGGGGCTCCTTCAGGGGCGCATGGCGGGCTGGATCTGTCGGAACAGCCTGCTGACGGCGGTCTCGATCTGGTGGAGGACGGTGCCGAAGAAGGCGTCCTCCGAGTAGTAGGGGTCCGGCACGTCGAAGCCGGCCGCCTCGGGGTCGAACGACAGCAGCAAGCGGATCTTCGACTCCTGCTCGTCGCTGCGGGCGAGCGAGCGCAGGGCGCGCTCCTGGCCGCGGTCGAAGGCGATCACGAGGTCGAAGGCGTCGAGCCACTTCGCCTTGAACTGCTTGGCGCGGTGGGCGACGGCGTCGTAGCCGGCATCGGTGAGCGCGACGAGGGTGCGCGGGTCGGCCGTCTCGCCCACGTGGTACTCGCTGATGCCCGCGCTCGCGACCAGCAGGCGCTCCGCGACCCCGTGCTTCTTGGCTAGGTGCTCGAAGACGGTCGCGGCCATCGGGGATCGGCAGATGTTGCCGGTGCACACGAAGCAGACGCGGAAGCGCGTCGCATCGGCGAACTCCCGGTCGATGGTCACGGCTCCATTCTGGCGCACGGCAGAGGGCCTCTCCACAGGGTCGAGCCTCACCGCCGCGAGCTGCCCCGCAGCGGTGCGATCGTGCGAGCGGCATCGAGGCGGGCGAGGGGCGGGTGGCGAGATGACGGTGACAGACGCGGTGGTCGCGGCGGCGAGGGCGAGCGCCGCTGCGGAGGCGCACGAGGCGATCGGTGCGGTGGAGCGGGCGGCCCGTGCGCTCGAGGATGCCGCGGCGCTCGCGGTGCTGCGCGGGCAGGAGGCGTGGCTCGGGCCCGCCCGCGAAGCCTTCGACGCTCGCGGGCAGGCGCTCCGCGCACGGCTGCTCGACGAGTCGACGGCGCTGCAGCTGCTCGCGTCGTCGATCCGGGGCGCGCTGTGATCCCGGGGCGCGCGGTGATCCGGGGCTCGGCGTGAGCGAGAGCGGCCCGAAGCTGCGGGCCTGGGATCCATCGGTGACGGGGATGGCGTGCGCGCAGCTGCGCGAGGCGCGAGCCCGCGCCCAGGATGCGCTCCACGCGCTCCGGGCAGCGCCCGACCTCCTGGTGCCCGCCGCGCAGGGCATCGACGTCGCGACGCTGCGCCTGTGCGGGGCCGCGATCCGCGAGCGGGCCGTCGAGGCGCGGCGGCTCGTCGAGGATCTCGACGGGCTGCACGACCACACCGCGCTCGCCGGCCGCGCCTACGCGTGGGCGTCGGATGCGGTGCGGCACCTGATCGAGCAGACCGCGGGCGGCGTCGCCCACGCCCTGGGCTCGGCGGCGCGGGGCGCCCTGCTCGCCGTGGCCCCCGGGGCGGTGGCGATCGGCCTCGTGGCGGTGCCGCTGGCCGCGCGGCTGCTGCTCCTGCACCCCGAGCTGCTCGCGAGCGTGACGCAGCGCGCCGGGCGGGTCGGCACCGACGTCGCGCGCTTCCTCGACGACACCTCGGGCTTCTGGGAGCGCGCGGGCGAGCTGCTGATGGCGAACCCGGTGTTCACGACGGCGCTCGCGCTCGCGGTCGAGTCGACCGACGAGGCGCTCGCCGGCCTGCTCGGCATCCCTGCCCCGATGGCCGCCCAGCTGGAGTCGCGGGTGGGCGACGACGAGGTGCTCGGCATGATCGCGCTCGCTGCAGCCGGCGGCGCGGGGCTCGTGACGGGCGGCGGCCGCGTGCAGGCGGTGTTCCGCCGCCCGGTCGCGGTTCCGGATGCGCCGATCGCGGATCCGGCGGCGGCGATGCGCATCATCGTCGAGCAGGACGACCAGGTGACCATCCACGAGCACCGCATGCCCGACGGCGCCCGCCGCTTCCAGGTCTTCGTGCGGGGCACCGAGTCGATCGGGCCAGACCCCTCGACGGGCCTCGACATGCGGGCGAACCTCGAGAACGCGGGCGACGACGGGGCGCGGCTGCACGGCTCGAGCGCCGCGGTCGCCGCCGCGATGCGCCAGGCGGGCGTGCAGCCGGGGGACGCGGTCGACCTCTTCGGCTTCTCGCAGGGCGCCGGCGCGGTGGCGAGCGTCGCGGCGTCGGGGGAGTTCGACGTGCAGACCGCGCTGCTCGTCGGCGGGCCGGTCGACGCCGCCGGCATCCCGCCGCAGGTGGCCGTCTTCAGCGTCGCGCACCACGGCGACGTCGTGCCGTCGCTCGACGGCTGGGGCGACGAGCGCGTGCACGCGACCACGGTGGTGGAGAGCGCCGGCGGGCACGGTTCCGGCCCCCTCGCGCGGCACTCGGGCCTCGAGTACATCGAGACGCTCGATGCCCTCGACGACCTCGCCTACGACCGGTACCGCGAGCGGCTCGCCACGCTCGCGGCGGGCGGCATCGGCATCGCGGGGGTCAGCGTGCACCTGCGGCGCCGCTGATGCCGGATCACCGCTCGCGCGGGCGCTCCTTGCCGAAGATCGGGCGCGTCACGATCGTGATGAGCCACGTCAGGAACGCGATGCACACGGCGGCCAGCATGCCCCACCAGAAGCCGTCCACCTGCAGCCCGTAGCCCACGGCCTCCGAGATCCAGTGGACGATCATCAGCAGGAACGCGTTGACGAACAGCGCCACGATCCCGAGCGTGAGGATGTAGAGCGGGAAGGCCACGATGCGGATGACGTTGCCGATCGTCGCGTTCACGATCGCGAAGACGATCGCGACGCCGAGCGTGGTCAGCGCGACCTGCCACCCCTCGTCGCCGAAGGGCACGATGTGCACGCCGCCCACGAACAGCGTGACGAGCCAGATCGCGATGGCGGTGAAGACGACTCGGAGCAGGAAGCGCATACCGGGATTCTCGCACCATCTCCCCGACGCCGGCCCATATCCCTGCACCGGGCGGCTGGTCGCAATAGCCTGAGGGCGTGACTGTGCGACTTCGACCCGAGATCGCGGCGGTACCGCCGTACCAGCAGGGGCGGCCAGCGCCGCAGGGGGGCTTCAAGCTCTCGAGCAACGAGAACCCCTTCCCGCCGCTGCCCGCGGTGGTCGAGGCGGTGCAGCGCGAGGCCGAGCGGGTCAACCGGTACCCCCGGCCCGGCGGCCCCGAGCTGCAGGCGGCGCTCGCGAGCGAGCTGGGCGTCGACGCCGCGCGGATCCTGATCGGCGACGGCTCCGCCGCGCTCATCCAGCAGCTCATCCACGCCGTCGCCGGCCCGGGCGACGAGGTCGTCTACGCCTGGCGGTCGTTCGACGCCTACCCGCTGTTCGTGCGGATGGGCGGGGCGACGGCGATCGAGGTGCCGGTCGATGCCGAGCACGCGCACGACCTCGACGCGATGGCCGACGCGATCACCGAGCGCACCCGCGCCGTCATCGTCTGCAGCCCCAACAACCCCACCGGCACGATCGTCGACCGCGAGGCGCTCGACGCCTTCATCGCGCGGGTCCCCTCCGACGTCCTCATCCTGCTCGACGAGGCCTACATCGAGTTCGTGCGCGTCCCCACCGTCGACGGCATCGCCCTGCAGCGCGCCCACGACAACCTCGTCGTGCTGCGCACGTTCTCGAAGGCGCACGGCCTCGCGGGCCTGCGCGTGGGCTACGCGGTCGGCGACCCCGCCGTGCTCCGCGGCGCCGACATGGCGGGCGTGCCGCTGTCGCAGACCGCCCTCGGCTCGGCCGCCGCCCTCGCCGCGCTCGAGCACGTCGGGGAGACCTTCTCGCGCATCGAGCGCCTCGCCGAGCAGCGCGACGCGCTCTGGCAGCGGCTCGTGGAAGCGGGCGTGCAGGTGCCTCGCCCGCACGGCAACTTCTTCTGGGTGCCGGCGACGCCCGGCCAGGAGGAGCAGGTGCACGACATCCTCGAGGCGAACCGCATCGTCGCGAAGGTCTTCCCCGGCGGCACCCGGATCTCGGTGGGCGAGCCCGAGGCCGACGAGCACATCCTCGCGGCGGCCGTCGCGATCCAGGCGCTGCAGTGACCGCTGCCGACGCGCCCCGCGCGCCGCAGGCGACCGAGCCCATCCGCCTGCTCGACGCCGAGGGCGTGCTGGTCGAGAGCGCCGCCGCCGAGCAGTGGCATGCGCTCGCGGCGCAGCTGAGCACCGACGACCGCGTCGCGATGCACGGCGAGATGGTGCGCACGCGCCGCTTCGACATCGAGGCCGGCCACCTGCAGCGGCAGGGCAAGCTCGGCCTCTGGGTGCCCTCGATCGGGCAGGAGGGCGCGCAGGTCGGCGCGGCGTGGGCCGCTCGCGACCAAGACACGATCTTCCCCTCCTACCGCGAGCACCTCCTCGCGCTGCACCGCGGTGTGACGATGGACCAGATCATCGACATCTTCCGCGGCGCGCGCCACGGCGGGTGGGACCCGCTCGAGGTGCGCGGCATGCGCATCTACTCGCTCGTCATCGCCACGCACGCCCTGCACTCGACGGGCTACGCCATGGGGGTGCGGCTCGACGGCGCATGCGGCACCGGCGACGCGCTGCGCGACGAGGCCGTGATCGCCTTCTACGGCGACGGCGCCGCGAGCCAGGGCGACGCGAGCGAGGGCCTCGTCTTCGCGGCGAGCTACGAGGCGCCGATCGTGTTCTTCGTGCAGAACAACAAGTGGGCGATCTCCGTGCCCTCCACCCGGCAGAGCCGCTTCCCGCTGCACGAGCGCGCCCGCGGCTTCGGGCTCGACGCCGCCTGGGTGGACGGCAACGACCCGCTCGCCTCCTTCGCGGTGACGCGGCGGATGCTCGACGCGGCGCGCCAGGGCACGCCCGGCTACATCGAGGCGGACACCTACCGGATGGGCGCGCACACGACGAGCGACGACCCCACGCGCTACCGCACGAGCGACGAGGAGGAGTCGTGGCGGCGCCGCGACCCGATCATCAGGCTCGCGGCGCACCTGCGCTCGCTCGGCGTCGCCGACGCCGTGCTCGACGAGCAGGAGCGGGAGGCCGCCGACCTCGCCGCCGACATGCGGCGGCGGGCGCTCGAGGCCCGGACCGCGATCAGCGACGACATCTTCGACCACGTCTACGCCGAGCCGCACCCGCGCATGACCGAGCAGAAGCGCGCGCTCGCCGAGTTCGAGTCCAGCTTCGGAGGCGACGCATGACCGAGCCCACCGCCGCCACCACCACCATGCCGATCGCGAAGGCGCTGAACGCCGGCCTGCGGGCTGCGATGCAGCAGGACGACAGGGTGCTCCTGATGGGCGAGGACATCGGCCCGCTCGGCGGCGTCTTCCGGATCACCGACGGCCTGCACGCCGAGTTCGGCGACCACCGCGTGCTCGACACCCCGCTGGCGGAGTCGGGGATCATCGGCACCGCGATCGGGCTCGCGATGCGCGGCTACCGGCCGGTGATCGAGATCCAGTTCGACGGCTTCGTCTACCCCGGCTTCGACCAGATCGTCTCGCAGCTGGCGAAGATGACCGCCCGGCACCGCGGCGCGGTGCGCATGCCGGTCGTGATCCGCATCCCCTACGGCGGCCACATCGGCGCCGTCGAGCACCACCAGGAGAGCCCGGAGGCGTACTTCGCGCACACCGCTGGCCTGCGCGTCGTGAGCCCCTCGACCGCCAACGACGCGCACTGGATGCTGCGGCAGGCGATCGATAGCGACGACCCGGTCGTCTTCCTGGAGCCGAAGTCGAAGTACTGGTCCAAGGGCGAGGTGCTCGCCTCGCCCGCCCCGGGGCTCGACGGCGTCGCCGGCATGCACCGCGCCGTCGTCGCGCACCCCGGCACCGACGTGACGCTCATCGGCCACGGCGCGATGGTGCACGTGCTCCTGCAGGCGGCGCAGATCGCCGAGCGCGAGGGCACCTCGTGCGAGGTCGTCGACCTGCGCTCGCTCTCGCCCGTCGACTGGGAGACGCTCGTCGACTCCGCGCGCCGCACGGGTCGCGTGGTCGTCGCCCAGGAGGCGCCGGGCCACGTGTCGGTCGGCAGCGAGATCGCCGCGACGATCGCCGAGCGCGCGTTCTACTCGCTCGAGGCGCCGGTGCTGCGGGTGTCGGGCTTCGACACCCCGTTCCCGCCGGCGCAGCTCGAGGACATCTACCTGCCAGACGCCGACCGCGTGCTCGACGCGGTCGATCGCGCCATGGCCTACTGACGGAAGGCGCACCATGCAGGAGTTCCGACTGCCCGATCCGGGCGAGGGCCTCACCGAGGCGGAGATCGTGACCTGGCGCGTGAAGCCGGGCGACACCGTCCACGTCAACGACGTGCTGCTCGAGGTCGAGACGGCCAAGTCGCTCGTCGAGCTGCCGAGCCCCTTCGAGGGCACCGTCGAGGCGCTGCTCGTCGAGGAGGGCCAGACGGTCGAGGTCGGCTCGCCGATCATCCGGGTCTCGGGCGGTGACGCGGATGCGGTGGAGACCGCGCAGGACACCGCCGACACCGTCGAGAAGGATGAGGACGGCGGCGCCGTGCTCGTCGGCTACGGCGTGCGCGGCGGCGCCGAGACCCGCAGGCGCAAGCCTCGGACGGTGCGCTCGGTGCCGGCGCCGGCCCAGCCCGTGCGGCCCGCCTCGGTGCCCGCTGCCTCCGCCTCGCCCGTGATCGCGAAGCCCCCCACGCGCAAGCTCGCGAAGGATCTCGGGGTCGACCTCACCGCCGTGGCCGGATCGGGCCTCGCGGGCGAGGTGACGCGGGACGACGTCGTGCAGGCGGCGCAGCAGGCCACGGTCTTCCGCAACCTGCAGGCGCCGGAGTGGTCGGGCGGCCGCGAGGAGCGGATCCCGGTCAAGGGCGTGCGCAAGGTGATCGCGCAGGGGATGGTCGACTCGGCGTTCACCGCGCCGCACGTGTCGGTCTTCACCGATGTCGACGCGACGCGCACGATGGAGTTCGTGCAGCGGCTGAAGTCGTCCACCGACTTCGCGGGCGTCAGGGTCTCGCCGCTGCTGATCATGGCGAAGGCGATCCTGTGGGCGATCCGCCGCTCACCGCAGGTCAACTCGACCTTCACGGGCGACGAGCTCGTCGTGCACCACTACGTGAACCTCGGCATCGCCGCAGCGACGCCTCGCGGGCTGCTGGTGCCGAACGTCAAGGACGCGCAGGACATGTCGCTGCTGGAGCTGGCGACGGCGCTCCAGGAGCTCACCGCGACCGCCCGCGAGGGGCGAACGCAGCCGGCCGACATGCAGCACGGCACGTTCACGATCACGAACATCGGCGTCTTCGGCATGGACACCGGCACGCCCATCCTGAACCCGGGGGAGACCGGCATCATCGCGCTCGGCACGATCCGGCAGAAGCCGTGGGTCGTCGACGGCGAGGTGCGGGCGCGCTGGGTCACGACCGTGGGCGGCTCGTTCGACCACCGGGCGATCGACGGCGACGTGATCAGCCGCTTCGTCGCCGACGTCGCCTCGATCCTCGAGGAGCCGGCGCTGCTGCTGGACTAGCTGCGCTCGCCCTGCCACCACGAGTCGTCGGGACCGACGGGCATGCGGCGCTTGTGCTCGGTGGCGTCGTAGCGGGCGATGATCTGCTCGGCGACGCCGTCGTCGACCGGCTCGCCGCGCAGGAACGCGTCGATCTGCTCGTACTGCAGCCCCAGCTCGGACTCGTCGGTCTGGCCGGGCCGCTCGTCCAGCAGGTCGGCGGTGGGCACCTTCTGCCACAGGCGGTCGGGCGCGCCGAGCTCGCGCAGCAGCTCCTTGCCCTGGCCCTTCGTGAGGCCGGCGAGCGGCAGCAGGTCGGCGCCGCCGTCGCCGTGCTTCGTGTAGAAGCCGGTCACCGCCTCCGCGGCGTGATCGGTGCCGAGCACGAGCATGCCGAGCTGACCGCCGATCGCGTACTGCGCGATCATGCGCGCGCGAGCCTTCACGTTGCCCTTGTGGTAGTCGTCGACCGGGCCGATCCCTGCCTCCACGGAGGCCTCGAGCGCGTCGACGCCCGGCTTGACGTCGATGGTGACCGCGCGGTCGGCCGCGATGAAGCCGAGCGCGAGCTGCGCGTCGTCCTCGTCGTGCTGCACGCCGTAGGGGAGTCGCACGGCGACGAAGCTCGCGTCGCCGCCGCCCTCGCGCACGCGCTCGACGGCGAGCTGCGCGAGACGGCCCGCGAGCGTGGAGTCCTGCCCGCCGGAGATGCCGAGCACGAAGCCGCGGGCGCCCGTCGTGCGCAGGTAGTCGACGAGGAAGCCGATGCGGCGCTCGAGCTCTGCGGGGGGATCGATGCTGGGCCGGGAGCCGAGCGCTGCGGTGATCGCCGACTGCCGAGTCTCATTGCTGGTCGCCATGGTGCGAGCCTACGCGCGCTCTGTGACGAGCGCGTTGCGGGCCGCCCAATGTTCGACATTGACAATCGTTCTCACATCCCCGTAGCGTGGAGCGGCACGGCAAGGCGTCGTGCTGAGAAGGAACCTCCATGCGCTTGCTCCCCGCCCTCGGCACCGCCGCGGCCGTCGCCCTCGTGCTCACCGGATGCGCGGGTGCGGGTGCCGATCCCGGCGCGCCCGGGTCGACCGGCACCGACGGCGATCGCCTCCGGGTCGTCGCCACCACCACGCAGCTCGCCGACGTCACGCGCCAGATCGTCGGCGAGGAGGCCGAGGTGACGAGCTTGCTGCAGCCGGGCGCGTCCGCGCACTCCTTCGATCCCGGCCCCGCGGCGCTCAACGCGCTCGCCGACGCCGATCTGCTCGTCATCAACGGTGCCGGCCTCGAGGGCTGGCTCGACGACACCGTCGAGGCCTCGGGCTTCGCGGGCACCGTCGTCGACACCTCGAGCGAGCTCGAGCTCATCGCCGCCGACGAGGACCCGCACGCGGGCCACGACCACGCCGAGCACGACCACGCCGAGGAGGGCCACGAGCACGCCGAGGAAGGCCACGAGCACGAGCACGAGCACGACGAGGCCGGTCACGAGGGCCACGAGCACGAGCACGAGCACGACGAGGCCGGTCACGAGGGCCACGACCACGGCGAGTTCGACCCGCACGTGTGGTCCGACCCGGCGAACGTGATCGTGCAGGCCGAGGCGATCGCCGCGGCCCTGACCGAGGCGGACCCGGAGCTCGACATCGACGCATCCGCGAGCGCCTACGTCGAGCGCCTCGAGGCTCTCGAGGCGTGGATGCGCGGATCGATCGAGCAGGTGCCCGTCGATGAGCGCCTGGTCGTGACGACCCACGACACCTTCGGCTACCTCGAGCGCGCCTTCGACGTGCAGGTGGTGGGCACGGTGCTGCCGAGCCTCGACGACAGCGCCGAGGCGAGCGCCGCGCACATCGACGAGCTCGTGGCCGAGATCCGCGAGACGGGCACGTCGGTGGTCTTCAGCGAGAGCGCCATCGACCCGCAGCTCGCGGCCACGATCGCCCGCGAAGCGGGCGTCGAGCTGCGCGAGGGCGAGGACGCGCTGGCGGCCGACGCCCTGGGGCCGGAGGGCAGCGACACCGCGACCTACATCGACTCGCAGATCCACAACATCACCGCGATCGTGACCGCATGGGGGGTCGAGCCGCTCGCGGTGCCAGAATCGCTGACATGAGCGAGCAGCTGAGCGAGCCCGGGCGCGCGATCGTCGAGATCGAGGGGGCCTCGTTCGGCTACGGCGGCGCGCCGGTGCTGACGGACGTCGCGTTCGACGTGCGCGCGGGCGAGGCGCTCGCGCTGATCGGCCCGAACGGCGCCGGCAAGTCCACGCTGCTCGCCGGCATCCTCGGCCTCGCGAGGCACGAGGCTCGCACCTTCCGGGTGCCGACCGGTCGTGGCGAGATCGGCACGCTCCCGCAGACGAGCGAGATCGACCCGGCGTTCCCCGTGACCCTGGAGCAGGTCGTCGCCATGGGCCGCATCCCGCGCCTGGGGCTGCGCTGGCCCGGGGGAGGGGATCGGCGAGTCGTCACGGATGCGCTGGAGGCCGTCGGGCTCGAGCAGCTGCGGCGCACCCGCTTCGGCGACCTCTCCGGCGGCCAGCGCCAGCGCGGCCTGCTGGCCCGCGCCCTCGCCAGCGAACCGCGGCTGCTGCTGCTCGACGAGCCCTTCAACGGGCTCGACCAGGGCTCGAGGGATGCGCTGGTCGACACCATCGGCACGCTCAAGGCCCGCGGGGTGGCGCTCATCATCACGACCCACGACCTCGAGCTCGCCCGACTCGTCTGCGACCGCACGCTGCTCGTCAACGAGCGCCAGATCGCGTTCGACGACACCGCGTGCGTGCTGACGCTCGAGCGGGTCGAGGCCGCCTTCGCGAGCCACGTGATGGAGATCGACGGCCACACCCTCGCGACCACCGAGCACCACGCGACCGAGCACGGCCACCGCCCGCGCGCCGACGAGCGGCGGGCGGGGCGCGACTCCGGATGACGGCGTCGACGGGTCTCGCGGCGCTGATCGACCCCTTCACCCCCTTCGCCGCGCCCTTCCTGGGCAGGCCGCTGCTGCTGCTCGTCGCGCTGGCCGTGGCGGCCGGCACCGTCGGGATGCTCGTGCACCTGCGGCGCCTCGAGTTCTCGACCGACGGCCTCACGCACGCCGTCTTCCCCGGGCTCGCGATCGGCGCAGCCGCGGGCGGCACGGCAGGCCTGCTGCCGGGCGCGATCGGCGCCGCGCTCACCGCCGCGATCGTGCTCGCGCTGCTGTCGCGCCGCGGGCAGCCGCGCGACACCGCCGTCGCGATCGTGCTCACCACCTTCTTCTCCTTCGGCGTGGTGCTCGTCTCCATCGGCGGCGGCTCGAGCGGCAGCCTCTCCGACTTCTTCTTCGGGCGACTGCTCACCATCACCTGGAGCTCGCTCGGCGTCGCCGTGGCGCTCGTCGCCGTCGCCGTGGCGCTCGTCGTCGCCACCGGGCGCCAGCAGCTCTTCGCCGCCTTCGACGCGGCGGGCGCTCGCCGCGCGGGGCTGCCGGTGCTCGCGCTCGAGATGGTCGGCACCGTCGCGATCGCGCTCGTGGTGGTCGCCGCCTCCGCATCGGTCGGCACCCTCCTGGCGCTCGCCGTCGTCATCGTGCCGGCGGCCGCCGCTCGCGCGCTGACGCGGTCGCTGCCAGGGGCGATCGCGGTGTCGATGCTGTTCGGCGCGCTGACCGGCTGGATGGGGCTGTGGATCGTCGTGCAGCTCGCCGAGCTGGGGGTGGATGCCGCACCGGGCGCGACCGTCGCGCTCACGATGGTGCTGGCCTACCTGGTCGCGCTGGGCGTCGGGGCGCTGCGCGGCTCGGCGCTGCGCCGCTCCGCACAGCGCGGGCGCGCGCCCCGCATCCGCCCGCGGCAGTCGGCGGTGCGCTGATGGGCGGCATCGACTTCTTCGGCCTCGCCATGCTGGAGGTCGTGCTCGCAGGGGCCCTCGCCGGAGTGGTCGGCGTGCTGGTGGTGCTGCGCGAGCGCGCGTTCTTCACGATGTCGCTGACCCACGCGACGTTCCCGGGCGCGGTCGCCGCCGCGATCCTCGGCGTCTCGATCCCCGCGGGAGCCGCGGTCGCGGCGGTCGCGCTCATCGGCATCGCGGTGGGCATCGGCCGCATCCGCTCCCAGGGGCCGGCCGTGGCATCCGGGGTGATGCTCACCGCGGGCTTCGCCCTCGGCGCCTTCCTGCAGTCGGTGTCGCCGCTCGCGATCGACGTCGAGTCGTTCCTCGTCGGGCAGGTGCTGGCGGTGACAGGCGCCGACCTCGCCCTGACCGGTGCCGTCCTGCTGGTCGCGCTGGCGGTGTGGGCAGTGCTCGGCGGCCACCTGCTCTTCTCGAGCGCCGACGAGCAGGGCTATCGCCGTGCCGGGCTCGCGCCCTGGCTGCCGGAGCTCGCCTCCCTCGCGCTCATCGCCGGCACCGTCGTCGCGATCATGCCGGTGGTCGGCGCGATCCTGGGGGTGGCGCTCATCGTCGCCCCGGCCGCGGCGGCGCGGCTGGTGGTGCGCGACTGGCGATGGATGCTCGTGCTCGCACCCGCCGGTGGCATCCTCGCCGGCGTGCTCGGGCTCCTCGCGTCGCGCGCACTCGACATCGCGGCCGGTGGCGCGATCGCGCTCGTCGCAGCCCTGCTGTACGCGCTCGCATGGCTGATCAGCGGTCGCCGCAGGTCGCCGCGCGCGTCGTCGCAGCGCCGGGCGCGACCGCGCAGGACTGGGCGCCAGGACGCCGAGCGTGCCACTATCGAGGCGAGGAACCGATGACCGACACCACCCGCCGCCCCACCCGCCAGCGCGAAGCCGTGCGCGAGGCGCTCGCGTCGAGCGACGAATTCGTCTCCGCGCAGGCGCTCCACCAGTCGCTGCGCAGCGGCGGCTCGACCGTCGGCCTCGCGACGGTCTACCGGGCGCTCGCGGCCCTCGCGGAGGACGGCGAGGCGGATGCGCTGCAGTCGGGCGGCGAGCTGCTCTACCGCGCGTGCACGCCCACGCACCACCACCACCTCATCTGCCGCAGCTGCGGCCGCACCGTCGAGCTCGAGGCCGCGGCGGTCGAGCGCTGGGCCGGCCAGGTGGCGGCGCAGCACGGCTTCGTCGAGCCCGAGCACGTGGTCGACATCTTCGGGCTGTGCGCGGCCTGCGCCGCCGCGCGCTGACGCTCTCCACAACGGGTCGCGCGGTGCTGGCGCGCGCCCGGCCGCGACTGTGAGACTGAGCGCATCGATCGAGGAGGTCGCCCGTGACGAACCCGCCCAGCCCCTACGGCACCCCGCAGTCCGCGAACCCCGACACCGAGCCGGTGCACCGTTCGGGCTCCGCCGCTCCTCGCCGCATCATGGGCATCCAGCCGGTGCTCTTCGTCGGCATGTGCCTGCTCGCCGTCGTCACCCTCATCACGGTCGTGCTGATCTTCGTCGGCGACTTCGAGAGCCAGGCCGCGCGGGTGGTCTGGACGGTCGTGGTCTTCCTGGCCTTCACGGCGCTGCTGGCGCTGGACCTCGTGCTCGCCCGCCGCTCTGCCACGCCGCTGGTCATCGGCGTGGCGGCCAACACCTACCTGCTCGCGGTGCTGATGATCGCGATCTGGGTGCGCGGCGGCGATGCAGGCGAGCCGGTGGACGAGTACGACTTCGGCGCCGGCTGGTTCTTCGCGGAGCTGCTCGGCATCGTGCTGCTGACACTGCTCGTGGTGCGATCCGCTGCGGCTGGGGCCTGGGGCCTCATCAGCCTCGGCCACCGCTCGGGCACGGCGTTCGGGCGGGTGCTCGGCCAGGTCGCCGCCGCGCTGCTGGGGCTGGTCGGCGTGCTGCTCACGCTGCACTTCGCGATCGAGGCGTTCGGCTTCGAGCTGGGCGAGTGGTACTGGCGCGCCACGGTCGCGGCGATCGTCGTGACGGCGCTCGCGGCGTCGGTGACCGTGCTGCTGTTCTGGAACCGCCGCAACCTCGACTGGCAGGAGGCCGAGGCGCGCGGCGAGCACGTGCGGCCGGCCGCCGCGCCCGGCTCCGTGCTCCCGGGCGGCGCGCAGCAGCAGGCGTGGCCGCAGCAGCAGGCGTGGCCGCAGCCGCCCCGGCAGCCCGACGCGAGCGGCCTGCTGCCCTGGCCGACGTTCGCCGACGGCACGCCCTACCCCATCGGCGCCGACGGCCAGCCGGTGTTCCCGCCCAGCGCGCGCTGACGAGTCGTGCCCCGCGCGCATCCGCCGTCAGATCCGGCCTTGCCGCACGGCCCGCGCGTGCCGTAGGCTAGACCCTTGGTGCGGCTTCGGCCGCGCAGCACACGCCCCCTCCAGCGCCCGCAAGGGCTCGGCAGCGGCGTGGGCAGGCAAGTGATCTTGGGTGGGCTTCGGCCCACGGTAACCACTCTGGAGGCACCATGGCAGCCGTATGCCAGGTGACCGGAGCCGTCCCAGGCTTCGGGCACAACATCTCGCACTCGCACCGACGCACGAAGCGACGCTTCGACCCGAACGTGCAGCGCAAGACCTACTTCGTCCCGTCGCTCAAGCGCAACGTGACGCTCAACGTCTCGGCCAAGGGCATGAAGGTCATCGATGCCCGTGGCATCGAGGCCGTCATCCGTGACATGCAGGCTCGGGGGGTGAAGCTCTGATGGCGAAGAAGTCGCAGGACGTCCGTCCGATCATCAAGCTTCGCTCCACCGCGGGCACCGGCTACACCTACGTGACGAAGAAGAACCGTCGCAACAACCCTGACCGCCTTGTGCTGAAGAAGTACGACCCCGTCGTCCGCCAGCACGTCGAGTTCCGAGAGGAGCGATAATGGCCAAGAAGAGCATGATCGCCAAGAACGAGCAGCGGAAGGTCATCGTCGCCCGCTACGCCGAGCAGCGCCTGGCGCTGAAGAAGGCCCTCGTCAACCCCAAGAGCACCGATGAGGAGCGCGAGGCCGCTCGTCTCGGTCTCCAGAAGCTGCCCCGCAACGCGTCGCCGGTGCGCGTGCGCAAGCGCGACGCCATCGATGGACGCCCCCGCGGCCACGTCGGTGCCTACGGCATCTCGCGCGTGCGCTTCCGTGACATGGCGCACGCGGGCGAGCTGCCCGGCGTGACCAAGTCGAGCTGGTAAGCACCCGCTGACGACGAAGGCCCCGACCATGAGGTCGGGGCCTTCGTCGTGCCCTCCCACGGCGTCTGCGAGGCTGGTCCCATGAGCAGCTACCCCGTGACCTTCGGCCTCGTCGGCCTCCTCGTCCCCGCCATCTCGCTCGTGCTGCTGATCGGGCTCGTGATCGCGGTCGTGCTCGTCGTGCGGGCGCTGCGCGGCATCGACGGCTCGCTCCGCGCGCTCGTCGAGCAGGGCGTCGCCCGCGGCGAGGGGCCGTACGACGGCCCGCCGCGCTGACGCAGCCGGCCTCGCGCCGGCCGGACTCCCGCCCCGTCACACGACGGCGGATGCCGCCAGTCGCGTGGAGTCCGGGAGCTCCCCCGCGTGCAGCGCGCGCCAGGCGCCGCCGAGTCGCTCCAGCGCCGCGGCGGTGACCTCCGGCTCCCAGGTGATGGGGATGCGCGCGAAGCGGTCGAGCACACCCGAGGGGGAGAAGCGCGGCCCCGGCGGCAGGAGCAGCCCCCGGTCGCGCGCGCCGAGCGAGAGCGAGGTCGACCAGGGGCCGCCGAGGTCGATCCAGGCCGCGAGGCCGCCGGGCACGTGCGGCATGGCGACGCCCGGCAGGTGCTCGGCCAGGCCGGCGGCGACGGCCGCGCGCCCGGCCGACAGACGCTCGCGCGCACGCTCGAGCAGCGGCGCCATGTCGTCGAGCAGCTCGATCGCGATGCACTGCTCGAGCAGCGGCGTGCCGAGGTCGATCGAGGGCCGCACGGCCAGCAGTCGCGCCGTCTGCTCGGCGCTCGCTGCACGGACCCAGCCGATGCGCATCCCGCCCCAGGCGATCTTCGACATCGAGCCGATCAGCAGCGCCGGGCCGTGGGCGGCGAAGGGGCGCGGGGTCCAGCCGCGATCGATGTCGAGCTCTGCGCACGTCTCGTCCACGACCAGCAGCGTGCCGGTGGTGCGCGCGACCGCGGCGAGCCGCGCGCGCTCGAGCTCCGGCATGGTGGCGCCGGTGGGGTTGTGGAAGTCGGCGATCACGTAGGCGAGGGCGGGCCGCTGCGCGCGCAGCGTCTCGATCAGGTGCGCGGGATCCCAGCCGCCGGTCGGCTGCTCGGGTGAGACGGGTGTCGGCACCAGCCTGTGGCCGGTGCGGCGCAGCGCCTCGAGCGCGTGCGGGAACGAGGGCTGCTCGACCAGCGCGCCGCGCCCGCGCTCGCCGAAGGCGGCGAGCACGATGGTGAGGGCGTGCATCGCACCGCTCGTGACGACGATCTGGTCGGGGTCGGTGGGCAGGCCGCGGGCCGCGTAGCGCGCGGCGATGCGCTCGCGCAGCTCCGGCAGCCCGTCGAGCGAGTAGCCGGGCGTGCCCAGCAGGCCGGCGAGCCGGTCGAGCGCGCGCACGGTCGCGGCGTGCATGCCGGGCGCCGACCCCACCGAGGCGATGGTGAAGTCGATCACGCCCTCCCCGGCGGCGGCGGGGCGATGGATGCGCTGGGCGGGCAGCGCGGCGCGAGTGCCGGAGCCGTGCGCGCGGGTCGCGTAGCCGCCCGCCTCCAGCAGCTCGTAGGCGCGAGCGATGGTGGCGCGCGATCGGCCGAGCTCGGCGGCGAGCGCCCGCTCGCTCGGGAGCCGCTCGCCGGCGGTGATGCGGCCGTCGAGCAGCAGCATGCGGATGCGGTCGGCGAGCGATCGCGCGACGGCGGTCGTCGCGCGCCACTCGACGAGCTGGGTGCCGAGCCGGGATGCCATGCGCCCATCCTGGCGCACGATGGTCGTGCAGTGGACTGCGCAGGGCGAGCCACTTGTCGACCAGTGGCTCGTCCATGCGCTGGTCGACAGGAGTGGAATGGGGTCGTGCACCGGATCCGCCGCCTCTTCCTGCCCTTCGACTCGCTGGGCGCCGCCGACACGGCCGCCCGCATCGCGCAGCTCATGGCCGGGCTCGTCCTCTACGGCATCTCGCTCGCGCTGCTCGTGCGGGCGACGCTCGGGGTCGGGCCCTGGGACGTGCTCTCGCTCGGCATCGCGAACCACCTGCCCATGAGCTACGGCGCCGCGACCATCGTGGTGTCGGGGCTCGTGCTGCTGCTGTGGATCCCGCTGCGGCAGCGCGTCGGCATCGGCACCCTGCTGAACGCCGTGCTCGTCGGCCCCGCTGCGGATCTCGGGCTCTGGCTCATCCCGAGCCCGACGGCGCTGTGGGGGCAGGCGCTCATGCTCGCCGGCAGCATCGTGCTGCTCTCGATCGCGACCGGCATCTACATCGCCGCCCGCCTCGGGCCGGGCCCGCGCGACGGGCTGATGACGGGGCTCGTGCGCATCACGGGCTGGCCGATCTGGATCGTGCGCACGCTCATCGAGGGCTCCGCGCTGCTGATCGGCTGGCTGCTCGGCGGTCCGGTGGGGGTCGGCACGGTCATCTTCGCGTTCGGCGTGGGGCCGCTGATCGGGGTCTTCCTGCCCTTCTTCGAGCGTCGCCGGGCCGCGACGGAGAGCAGGCTGCGGGTCCGGCGGCTCGCCGCGTCGACGGCGATCGCGCCGTCCCCTGGGCAGGCCTGACGCCCGTTCTGTACCCCAATTCCGTTCGCAGACCGCGAAAACACGCGGAATTCGCGGCGTGTCGGGGTGTTCCTCCGCGCGTTCCGGGGCCCCCGGGCTACGTTCGTGTGTGGTCGGAGCCCCACCAGGCCCCGGCGAATGCCCGCCCCCTCGGCGGGACGGACATGCCACCACCAGGAGGACATCATGGCTGAGACCATCAACAAGACCACCCTCGCTTCGAAGATCGCCGCATCGACCGACCTCTCGCAGGCGAAGGTCACCGCTGTGCTCGACGCGCTCTTCGACGAGGTCTCGGAGGCCGTCAAGGCCGGCGACAAGGTCTCGATCCCCGGCTTCTTCAGCGCCGAGCGCACCGCGACCGCTGCCCGCACGGGCCGCAACCCGCAGACGGGCGAGGAGATCAAGATCGCTGCCGGCCACCGCGTCAAGCTGACCGCCGGCTCGAAGCTCAAGGCAGCCGTCAAGTAAGACCGCTCCACACAGCACGCGCAGGGCCCCGCCACCTCGGCGGGGCCCTGCGCGTCGCCTGCGACGACTAGCCTGGACAGGTGCAGCGCCTCCGTCTCCTCGCGCCGGCACTCGCGATCCTCGCGGGGCTGGTCGCCACCTGGGCGGCGCTCGACTTCGGCGGCGGCGCCGACCCGCTGCCGATCGCGAGCCAGGACCCCGGCGCCGGCGTGCGCTACGGCGTGCCGATCGCGAGCATGCTGCGCAACATCGCGATCGCCAGCGGCCTCGGCGGCCTCGTGCTCGCGTGCTTCGCGCTCCGACCCGGCAGCCGCGACTGGCACCGCACGCTCGACATCGCCGCCGCATCCACCGGCATCGCCGCTGTCGCGCAGGGCTTCCTCGCGTGGGGCGGCTTCCGCACCGCGGTCACGAACCCGGTCAGCGCGACCAACGAGTTCGGCGCGCTGCTGCAGTTCTACTTCATCCAGGTCGAGACGGGCAGGCTCCTGCTCGCCACCCTGCTCTCGCTCGCGCTGCTCACCGTCGTGCTGCTCGTCGCCCGCGGCACCGTCTCGGTGGCGCTGTCGACCGTCGCCTGGCTCGTGCCGCTCTGGTTCATCGCCTCCGGCGGCCACGCGGGCGGCACCGCTGGCCACACGCTCGCGGTCTCGTCGCTGCTGCTGCACCTCCTGTTCGTCTCGATCTGGCTCGGCGGGCTGCTGCACGTGGGGCTGCTGGTGCGCCCGCGCGACGATGCGGCATCGCGGGCATCCGCGTCGGAGGCCACGGCGCCGAACGCCGCCTCTGGCGACGTGCTGCTGCGCTACTCGAGCCTGGCCGCGGCGAGCTTCGCCGTCGTCGCCTTCACCGGCATCGTCTCCTCCTGGGTGCGCATGGAGGGCGACTGGTTCAGCGACTACGGCCTCCTCTCGATCGCGAAGGCCGTGCTGCTCGTCGTGCTCGGCGGCTTCGGAGCCTGGCAGCGGATGCGCCTGCTGCGCCCCGCGACGACGCTCGGCGAGCGGCTGGGCGGCAGGGCGATCGCGATGGTCCTGACGCTCGAGCTCGTGGTGATGGGCGTCACCGCCGGCGTCGCCGCAGGGCTCGCCCGCACGGCGACCCCGGTGCCCGAGACCCCGCCCGGGCTCGAGGCCACGCCGGCCGAGATCCTGACGGGCAGCCCGCTGCCGCCGCCGTTCGACATCGGGCGGCTCTTCACCGAGTGGTCGCTCGACCCGCTCTGGTCGGTCGTCTGCGGGCTGCTGCTCTTCTTCTACCTCGCCGGCGTGCGGCGGCTGGCGCGGCGCGGCGACCGCTGGCCCGTGCTGCGCACCGCCTCCTGGACCGCGGGCGTGCTGCTGCTGTGGTGGTGCACCTCCGGCGCGCTCAACCTGTACCAGGAGTTCCAGTTCTCGCTCCACATGCTCGTGCACATGCTGCTCGGCATGGCGGTGCCGGTGCTGCTCGTGCCCGGTGCGCCCATCACGCTCGCGATGCGCGCGATCGCGAAGCGCCGCGACGGCACGCGCGGCGGACGCGAGTGGCTGCTCGCGATCGTGCACTCGCGCTACATGCAGGTGGTCGGGCACCCGGTCGTCTCCGCCGCGATCTTCGTGCTCAGCCTGTGGGTCTTCTACTACACGCCCATCTTCGGCTGGGCGATGGAGGAGCACGTCGGGCACGTCTGGATGGTGGTGCACTTCGTCGGCGCCGGCTACCTCTTCGTGCACGCGATCATCGGCATCGACCCGGGCCCGCCGAAGCCTCCCTACGCGCTGCGGCTCGTGCTGCTGCTGGGGGCGATGGTCTTCCACGCCTTCTTCGGCGTCACCCTCATGTCGGGCGAGCTGCTGCTGCTGCCCGACTGGTTCGGCGCGATGGGCAACGGGATGGACGCCCTGCGCGACCAGCAGGAGGGCGGCGGCATCGCCTGGTCCATCGGCGAGATCCCGACCGTGATCCTCGCGATCACGACCGTGGTGATGTGGGCGCAGGGCGACAAGAAGGAGCGCACGCGCCTCGACCGCGCGGCGGACCGCGACGGCGGCATCGAGCTCGATGCCTACAACGAGATGCTCGACAGGATGGGGAAGCGATGACCGAGGATCAGCAGCAGCTGCCGGAGGACCTGGCGGCGATGGCCGAGGGGCGCGGGCTGCGCCTGCGCATCGTGCGGCACGCCGAGACCGAGTACAACGTCGGCCACCTCATGCAGGGCTGGTCCGACTCGCCGATCACCGAGCGTGGTCGCGAGCAGATCGCCGCGGTCGCCGAGCGCCTCTCGCACGAGCGGTTCGACCTCGCCTTCTGCTCCGACCTGCAGCGCACGCGCACGACGGCCGAGGGCATCCTCGCCCGCCTCGACCCGCAGCCGCCGATCGAGCACACCGAGCTGCTGCGCGAGTGGAACTTCGGCTCGCACGAGGAGCGCCCGGCGTCGGAGGTCTGGCGCGAGGTGATCGTCGAGCACGGCTTCGAGGTGGACCGCGAGCTGAGCGCCCTGCGCACCATCGGCGAGCAGGTGGGCTGGCGCGGGCTGTTCGACACGATCGCGAGGCTCGACTCGAGCGGGCAGGCCGAGCAGGCCGCCGCGACCGTGCTGCGCGCCGACCGCGCGCTCGAGCGCGTCATCCGGGCTGCCGCCGCGCTGCCGGGGGAGGACGACGCCGAGGTGCTGATCGTCTCGCACGGCGGCTTCATCACCTCGCTGCTGCGCCAGCTCGTGCCCGACGTCACGCCCGACGTGATCCTGCCGAACTGCTCGGTCTCGACCGTGTCGCTGCCCGCGGGCACGCTCGCGTGGCGGCTGGACGGTCTCGGCGAGACGGCCGAGCACCTGGCAGGCTGAGCGCATGGCGAGCATCCCCGAGCAGTACCGCTTCCTGACCGACGCGCCCCTGTTCGCCCACCTGGCGACGGTGCGGCCCGACGGCACGGCGCAGTCGAACCCGATGTGGTTCAAGGCGGTGGGCGACGAGATCCACTTCACCCACACCTCGAAGCGGCAGAAGTACAGGAACCTGCAGGCGAACCCGTCGATGAGCCTGTCGATCACGGATCCCGAGCAGCCGCACCACTACGTCGAGCTGCGCGGGCACCTGGCAGGCGTCGTCGCAGACCCGACCGGTGCCTTCTACGTCGAGCTGCAGAACCACTACGGCAACCCCTCCGAGCAGGCGCCTCCGGATGCTGCCGATCGGGTCATCCTGCGGATGGCGATCGACGCGGTGTCGGGCCGCGTCTAGCCGCTCACTCCCGCGAGGGCAGGTGCACCTCGAGCTCGTACCGCGCGCGCGGCTCGGCCTCGTCGGCACGCTCGCCCGCCAGGCCGAGCCTGCGGTAGAACTCGGCGGCGACGTCCAGCGACTGCCACTCGAGCACGCGGATGCGGGTCTGCTCCTCGGCCCACTGCCGCACCGCGAGGAAGAGCGCGGTGCCAGCACCGCGGCCGCGCGCCTGGGGCGACACCCAGAGGTCGTGCATGCGGGCGATCGACCAGTCGCGCTGCGGCGCCGGGCCGTAGTCCTGCGCGGCGGCGTAGCCGAGCAGCTGCCCCTCGGCCTCGGCGACCACGATGTGGTGCGCGTCGTTCACGACCAGCGCCTCGAGGCGCTCGCGGTAGCGGTCGACCTTCTCGTCCTCTTCGTCCACCGAGCGGTGGGCGGCGATCAGGTGCTGCAGCACCGCCGCGTCTGCCGCGGTCGCTCGCCGGATCGTGAGGTCGCCATCGCCCATGGGGCCAGCGTAGCGCCGCGGATCCGCGCGGAGGATCCGGGCGCCTGACCGCAGACGACCGGACTATCCGGCCGAGGCCACGGCCGCGACGTGCGCGGCGCACGCCGGCTCGCACGCGCCGCACACCGGCACCTGCCTGCGGCACGACCACAGCCGGCAGTTGGCCATGTCGCCCGTCGGCGCCCCGCAGCTCGCGCACGCGCCGATCACGGCCGCATCCGCCCCGAACGACACCGTCTGGCGCTGGTCGAAGACGTAGAGCGAGCCCTCCCAGAGGCCGCGGTTGCCGAAGCTCTCGCCGTAGCGGACGATGCCGCCCTCCAGCTGGTAGACCTCCTGGAAGCCGCGCTTGGCCATCAGCGACGACAGCACCTCGCAGCGCACGCCGCCGGTGCAGTAGGTGACGACCGGCTTGTCCTTCAGGTGGTCGTAGGCGCCGGAGTCGAGCAGGTCGACGAAGTCGCGCGTCGTCTCGACGTCGGGCACGATCGCGCCCCTGAAGCGCCCCACCTCGGCCTCGAAGCGGTTGCGCCCGTCGAAGAACACCACGTCGTCGCGCCGCTCGACCAGCTCGTGCAGCTCGCCGGGCTGCAGGTGCCGCCCGCCCCCGACGACGCCGTCGGCGTCGACCTCGAGCTCGTCGGGCGCGCCGAACGTGACGATCTCGTCGCGCACCTTGACACTCAGCCGCGGGAAGTCGGCTCCGGTGCCGCTGGACCACCTGATGTCCATGCCCCGGAAGCCCGAGTACTCCCTGGTGGCGCGCGCGTAGCGCTTGAGCGCATCCGCCGCGCCGCCGACCGTGCCGTTGATGCCGTGCGGCGAGATGATGATGCGGCCGGTCAGCCCCAGCTGCTCGCAGAGCGCGCGCTGCCACAGCCGCACCGCCTCCGGGTCGGCGATGGGCGTGAAGCGGTAGTAGAGCAGCACCTTGTGCATTGTTCGATTCTCCCAAACGACGACGGATGCTCCGCACGCCTCGGGCAGGATGCTCACGTGAACATGTGGGTGCAGTGGCTGCTGGCGATGACCGTGAAGAGCAAGGGGCGCCCCGCGCTCGGCCTCGACGAGGTGGCGCGCACGCCCTTCGTCGTGCTGCCGACCGACATCGACCTGCTCGGCCACATGAACAACGGCCGCTACCCCTCGTACATGGATCTCGCACGCGTCGACATGACCGTGCGCACCGGCATGCAGGCGGCGCTGGAGCGCGCGGGCATCTACGCGGTGGTGGGGCAGTCGACGATGGTCTACCGCCGCTCGCTCGACCTCTGGCAGCGCTTCGACATCGAGACGGCGGTGCTCGGCGCCGACGAGCGCGCCGTCTACCTCCAGCAGCGCTTCGTCGTCGACGGCGAGCTGCACGCGCGCGGCATCGTGCAGGGTCGCTTCATCGAGAAGGGCGTCGGCACCGCGACCGTGGCGCGCGTCGTCGAGGTGCTGGAGGCGGCGGGCATCCGCGTGGCGCTGCCCGAGCTCGACGAGCGGGTGCGCGAGTGGGCCGAGACGAACCGGCTGCCCTCGAACCGCCTGCCCGCGCCCTCGACCTGGTCGGGCCGCACGCCCCGATAGCGCCGCCGGTCAGAGGCGGTCGGCGAGCAGCTCGAGCGCGGCGTGCGCCGCGTTGTGGCCGCCGATGCCCGAGACCGCGCCGCCGCGCCGCGCGCCGGATCCGGCGAGCAGCACCCGCGGGTGCGCCGTCTCGACGCCCCACGCCGCGGCCGGCCCCTGCGGCTCGGCCTCGAGCCACGGCCAGGAGAGCGGCCCGTGGAAGATGTTGCCGCCGGGCATGGCGAGCGCCTCCTCGATGTCGCGCGTCGTCTTCGTCTCGATCGCGCGGCCGCCGGCGATCCCGGCCCCCTCGAGCAGCAGCGGCTCGATCGGCTCGCCGAGCACCGAGTCGAGCGAGGCCAGCACCGCGCGCTCGAGCTCGTCGCGCATGCGATCGTCGTCCTCGCCCGTCAGCAGCCGGTCGGGGGTGTGCAGGCCGAAGACCGTCAGCGTGTGGGCGCCGGATGCGCGCAGCTCGTCGCCGAGGATCGTCGGGTCGGTGAGCGAGTGGCAGTAGATCTCGCACGGCAGCGGGTCGGGGATGCCGCCCGCGCTCGCGGTCGCGTGCGCCGCCTCGAGCTGCGAGTAGGCCTCGTTGCTGTGGAAGGTGCCGCCGAAGGCCGCCTCCGGTGCGACGTCGTCGCGCAGCCGCGGCAGGCGGCGCAGCAGCATGTTGACCTTCACCTGCGCGCCCTCCGGTCGCTGGGTGGCCGGGGCCTCGTCGCCCAGCAGCTCTGCGAGCACGTGCGGGGCGACGGCCGAGAGCACCAGGTCGAACGCCGCCGTCAGCTCGGTGCCGCTGGGCAGGCCGGGGCTGCCGAAGGGCAGGCCGCCGACGCGCTCCTGCCAGGTGACCTCGCCGTCCGGGGTCACGCGGGTGACGGTCACGCCGGTGATGATCGACGCGCCAGCGGCTCGCGCGGCCGCTTCGAGGCCGCCGGAGACCCGCCCCATGCCGCCGATCGGCACATCCCAGTCGCCGGTGCCGCCGCCGATCACGTGGTACAGCAGGCAGCGGTTCTGCTCGAGCCCGGGGTCGTCGAGCGCCGCGAAGGTGCCGATCAGCGCATCGGTCGCGATGACGCCGCGCACGAGGTCGTGGTGGACGGCGCGCTCGATCGCATCGCTGATCGGCGCGTCGACGATCTCGGACCACGCGGATGCGCCGCCCGCGGCTGCGCGGGCGGCGGCCGCCGTGGGCAGCGGCTGCGTCAGGGTGGGGAACAGCGCCGCCGCCAGGCGCGTGGTGCGGTCGGCGAAGGCCGCGAAGCCATCGGCATCGCCGGCGGCGCCGATGGCCGCGAACGAGGCGCGGGTGGCCGCCTCGTCGCCCGCGTCGACCAGCAGGCCCGGGCGGCGCGATGACGACGCCGAGTCGGGTCGCAGCGCATCCGGCATCGGCGTGTAGCTCGAGTAGCGGCGCCGGGCGAGCTGCACGTCGAGGCCGAGGTCGCGGATGATCTGCGCGGGCAGCAGGCTCACGAGGTAGGAGTAGCGCGACACCCGCGCGTCGAGGCCCGCGAAGCCGTCGGTCGAGACGGCGGCGCCGCCCACGTGCGGCAGTCGCTCGAGCAGCGTCACGTCGACGCCCGCGCGAGCGAGGTAGGCGGCGGCGGTGAGCCCGTTGTGGCCGCCGCCGATGACGGCGACCCTCGGCGGGCGTCCCGTGCTGCCGATCGTGCTGCTGGATGCTGCGCTGACCATGCTGTCTCCTCGTGCGACGACGGATGCGTCGGCCCGCCCCCGTGCGGCGACGCGGCTGGGGCCTGCACGCATACGATATGCGGCATGACCCAGCAGCCCAGGGACGACGACTTCGACGCGCTCATCAAGGAGGGCATCGAGGCGGCGGACCAGGAGCACACGACCGCGCCGACGGATGCTGCACCGCAGCACGAGCGCGCCGAGGTCGTCGAGCAGGTCGCCGATGAGGAGCAGGAGCCGACGCCGCCGCCCTCCGACGCGCTGCCGGGCGAGGCCTTCGAGCCCGTGCCGCTCAGCACCGGTCCCGCGTTCGAGATCGACGACGCGACCTGGGCGCGCGCGGTCGCCCCCTATGAGCCCGTCGAGGTGCCGCGCATCCCGCGATCGGTCGACGCTCCGCCCGCCGGGTGGTCGCTGTCGGCCGAGGTGGCCGATGTGCCGACCGTGCAGATGGATGCGCTCCAGCTCGAGGCCGAGCTGCGCGCGGCGTCGCTCGCGCCGGTGCCGGAGGCGGCGCAGGTCGAGGTGCCGGAGGTCGAGCAGCCGGAGGTCGAGCAGCCGGAGCCGACGCCCGAGCCGATCCCCGAGCCCGAGCCAGCTCCCGAGCCCGAGCCAGCTCCCGAGCCCGAGCCGGAGCCGACTCCCGAGCCCCAGCCACGACCCGCCCCAGCCCCCGCCTCCGGCGACGACCCCTTCGCCGCCGCCGCCATCGAGCGCGTGCGCGGATGGGTCGCGCGCCCCACCGCCGGCAAGCGCGACAAGGCGGAGGAGCGGCTCGCGGGGCTGCTCAAGGACCCGCAGGGGCTCGCGTTCGCGGTCGCCTTCGTCGACAGGGTCGTCCGCCCCGAGGATCCGCGCATCAGCGCCCGCAACTTCGAGGAGCTCAGCCGAGACATCCCCGGCTTCCTGGAGTGGCACCTCAAGCTGGGCGTCACCCTCGGCGGCGGCTTCGGCATCGTGACGCCGAAGCTCATCATCCCGGTGGTCAAGCGCGCGATGCGCGAGATCGTCTCGCACCTCGTCATCGACGCGACGCCCGCGCGGCTGGCGAAGCCGCTCGCCAAGCTGCGCGACGAGGGCAACCGCCTCAGCGTCACCCTGCTCGGCGAGGCCGTGCTCGGCGACGAGGAGGCCGCCGACCGCCTCGAGCGCACGATGGAGCTGCTGCGCCGCGGAGACGTCGACCACGTCTCGCTCCCGATCTCCTCCGTGGCGCCGCAGCGGCAGCTGTGGGCGTTCGACGAGACGGTCGAGCGCGTCGTCGAGCGCCTCCTGCCGCTCTGCCAGCTCGCCGCCCAGCCGAGCGCGCCGAAGCGCGTCACGCTCGAGGCGGAGGAGTACCGCGACCTCGACCTGACGATCGCCGTGCTCGAGCGGCTGCTCATGCGGCCGGAGCTCGTGCGGCTCGAGGCGGGCATCGTGCTGCAGGCGTACGTGCCGGATGCGCTCGCCGCTTACCGGCGCCTCGCCGCCTTCGCCAAGGAGCGCCGTGCGCAGGGCGGCGCAGGCATCGCGGTGCGGCTCGTCAAGGGGGCGCACCTCGCCACGGAGCGCGTCGACGCGGCGATCCACGGCTGGCCGCTCGCCGCGCTGCCGTCGAAGGAGTCGACCGACGCGAACTTCAAGCGCGTGCTGCACGAGGCGCTGCTGCCGGAGAACGCCTTCGCCGTGCGCGTCGGCGTCGCGAGCCACAACCTCTTCGACCTCGCCTACGCGGCAGAGCTCGCCCGCCATCACGGCACGCACCAGCGCGTCGACGCCGAGATGCTGCTCGGCATGGCCGCCGACCACCGCGAGGCGGTCCGCGAGCTCTTCCCGAACCTCGTGGTCTCCACGCCCGTGGTGCACCCCGACGACTTCGGCGCGGCGGTCGGCTACCTGGTGCGCCGCCTCGAGGAGAGCGCTGCGGGCAGCAGCTTCATCTCGAGCATGGCCGACCTCGCGGACCCGGCGGTGCTGGAGCGCGAGCAGACCAGGTTCCTCGACTCGCTCGCGCTGCTGCGCCGCGAGGACGCGGCGCGTGCCGAGGGTGAGGCGCCGCGGCCGAACCGCACCGAGGATCGCGCCGGCGACCTGCAGGCGGCCATGGCGCATCCGACCGGCTTCGCCAACGAGCCGGACACCGACCCCGCGCTCGCGGCCAACCGCGACTGGGCGCGCCAGGTGGTGCAGCGCGCCGCCGGCACCGAGCTGGGCCTGCGCACGCTCGAGCTCAACCGCATCGACGACTGGCCCACGCTCGAGCGCCGCATCGATCGGGCGGCCCAGGCGGCGAGCGGATGGGCCGGGCTCGGCGCCGAGGGCAGGGCGCAGGTGCTGCGCGACGCGGCTGAGGCGCTGGCCGCCTACCGGGGCAGGCTGATCGAGATCACGATGGCCGAGACGGGCACGCCGCTCGCGGAGGCCGACGCGGAGGTCTCGCAGGCGATCGACTTCGCCCGCTGGCACGCCGAGCAGGCGCTCGAGCTCGACCGCCTCGCGGATGCCTCGCCGCGACCGGTCGCCCTCACCGTGGTCGTGCCGCCGTGGAGCGCCGCCGTGGCGATCGCGGCCGGCGGGGTGACCGCGGCGCTCGCGACCGGCTCGGCGGTCATCATCGCGCCCGCGCCGCAGGCGCGCCGCTCCGCGGCCGTCATGGCCGAGGCGCTCTGGCAGGCGGGGGTGCCGCGCGAGGCGCTCGTGCTGTGCGACGTCGAGGAGGGCGAGCTCTCGCGCCGGCTGATCGCCCACCCGGCGGTCGGCCGGGTGATCCTGACCGGCTCGACCGAGACGGCCGAGCTGTTCGCCTCGTGGCGGCCCGATCTGCCGCTGCTCGCCGCGACGAGCGGCACGAACGCCATCGTCGTCACGCCCTCCGCCGATCTGGAGCTCGCCGCCTCCGACATCGTGCACAGCGCGTTCCGCCGCGCCGGGCAGCACTGCTCCGCCGCCTCCGTCGTGATCATGGTGGGCACCGTCGGCGACTCGGAGCGCTTCCGCCGCCAGCTCGTCGACGCGGCCAGGACCCTGCGGGTCGGCAGCCCGCTGGATGCCCGCACCCACGTCGGTCCGCTCGTCGAACCGGCGCAGGGCAGGCTGCTGGATGCCCTCACGACGCTCGAGGAGGGCGAGGAGTGGCTGCTGGAGCCGAAGCAGCTCGACGACGCCGGTCGCCTGTGGTCGCCCGGCATCCGCGACGCGGTCGAGCCGGGGTCGGCGACGCACCTGGCGGAGTGCTTCGGCCCGCACCTCTCGCTCATCGAGGTCGAGACGCTCGAGGAGGCGATCGATGTGCAGAACGCCACCGCGCACGGCCTGGCGGCGGGCATCCACTCGCTCGATGCGGCCGAGGTGGCGCAGTGGATCGACGAGGTGCGCGCCGGCACCCTCTTCGTCAACCGCGGCACCACGGGCGCGAGGGTGCGCCGCCAGCCCTTCGGCGGCTGGAAGCGCTCGCAGGTCGGGCCCGGCGTCGCGGCGGGAGGGCCGAGCTCCCTGATGCCGCTCGTCGACTGGGAACCGATCGACCGAGGCCCTCGCGCCTCCGTGCGCCTGCACGGCCTCGACCGCCGCGTCTCGGAGCTCATCGAAGCGGCGCAGCCTGCCCTCGGCTTCCTGGAGTTCGATCGCGTGCGCGCCGGTGCCATGAGCGATCAGGCGGCGTGGGACGCCGAGTTCGGCACCGCCCGCGACGTCGCCGCGCTCGGCATCGAGCGCAACGTGCTGCGCTACCGGCCGGCCGACGTGCTCATCCGCGTCGCCGAGGACGGCTCGGTCGCCGACCTCGTGCGGCTGCTCGCCGCCGCCGCCAGGACGCGGGCCGTCGTGCGCATCTCGACCGCCGTCGAGGTGCCGAGCGGCATCGTGAAGCTCTCGAAGCAGGCGATCCCGCACGTGCGCATCGAGGAGCTCGTGGAGGAGACCGACGCGCAGTTCCACGCGCGCATCGCCGACGGCTCGGTGCTGCAGGCGGTGGAGAACGAGGATGCGCTGGGCATGACTCGCGTCACCGAGCCGCTCGGCCGCATCCGCCTGATCGGCACCGATGCGGGACTGCGGGCGGCGCTCGCGGGCACGCTGGCGGTGGCGGTCTACGACGGCCCGGTGACCGCCGAGGGGCGGGTCGAGCTGCTCCCGCTCCTGCGCGAGCAGACGATCTCGATCACCGCGCACCGCTTCGGCATGCCCGACGCCGAGATGCGGGCGCTGCGGCTCTGACGCACGGCCTGCTTGACTGGGCACCATGCGGTACGGATACAAGGCCAGCGCCGAGCAGTTCAGCCCGGCGGAGCTGCTCGAGCTCGTGCAGCTCGCTGAGCAGGTCGGGCTCGACAGCGCGTTCATCAGCGATCACCTGCAGCCCTGGCGGCACGACGAGGGGCATGCGCCGAACGCGGTCGCGTGGCTCGGCATGGCGCTCGAGCGCACCGAGCGCATCGTGCTCGGCACCTCGGTGCTCACGCCCACGCTGCGCTACCACCCGGCGGTCGTCGCGCAGCAGTTCGCGACGCTGGGGCAGGTCCACCCCGGCCGGCTGATCCTCGGCATCGGCACGGGCGAGGCCCTCAACGAGCAGATCATCGGCGTGGAGTGGCCGGAGCTCAAGGAGCGCTTCGCGCGGCTGCGGGAGGCGGTGCGACTGATGCGCCGGCTCTGGAGCGAGGAGCGCGTGGAGTTCGAGGGCGACTACTACCGCACCACCGGCGCGACGATCTACGACCGGCCGGAGCAGCCCATCCCGATCTACGTCGCCGGCGGCGGTCCCGCCACGACGCGCTACGCGGCGCGCTTCGCCGACGGCCACATCTGCACCTCAGGCAAGGGCGACGAGTACTACCGCGACACGATCGTCGCGAACCTGGAGGAGGGCCTCGCGAAGGCCGAGCGCGACTCGGCGGAGGTCGACCGCATGATCGAGATCAAGGTCTCCTACGACCGCGACGCCGACGCCGCGCTGCACAACACCCGCTTCTGGGCGGCGCTCTCGCTCTCGCAGGAGCAGAAGCACTCGGTGCACGATCCGATCGAGATGCAGCGGCTGGCCGACGAGCTGCCGATCGAGCAGGTCGCGAAGCGCTGGATCGTGGGCTCGGATGCGGCCGAGGTGGCCGCTGCGATCGGCCACTACGCGGAGCTCGGGTTCACGCACCTCGTCTTCCACGGCCCCGGCGGCGACCAGCGCCGCTTCCTCGAGCAGTTCTCGGAGGACGTGCTGCCGCTGCTGCCCGCGCGCTGAGCGCGGCGGGCGGCAGCGGCAGGCGGCCGAGCGACCGGTCACGCCGGAGCGGCCTCCGTCGCCACGCGGCGCACGAGCGGCAGCGCGCACGCGGTGGCGCCCAGCGTCACCGCGACCGCACCGACGGCCATGGCCGCCCAGGTGAGCACCGAGCTCGGGTTGTCCCACCAGATGACGATGGTCGGCAGGATGAGCAGCAGCGCCATCGCGGCCGCGCCGCCGACGGCGACGAGCAGCGGCAGCGTCACCTGGCGCATGATCGCGCCCTGCATCACGGGCAGGTCGACACCCATCTTGTGCATGGCCTGGTGCTCGCGGCGCTGGTCCAGCACCTTCGCCGACTGGGCGATGCCGGCCAGCACGGCGCCGAGGACGGCCGCGATGGCGATGGTCAGGGCTGCGCCGGTGGCCATGTCGCGGCTCATCGGGTCGTCGCCTGCGGCCATCGCCGGTGCCATGGAGGCGAACCCGCCGGCCATCACGGCGATCGCCATCGCGCCGACGATGTTGAAGGCGCCGCGGGGGTCGTCCACCACGCGGCGCGCGGCGAGGAGCGTCGCCGGTCGACGGGCGCCCTTCGCGACGAGCCACGCGATGCCCTGGATCACGAGCGGCCCGATGAGCGAGTAGGCGAGCACGACGATGCCGATGAAGACGATCGCGACGCTCGTCTCGACCGGGATCCACCCGAGGCCCACCGTGACCACGTAGGCGGCGACGACGACGCCGAAGCCCGCGACCCGCCAGAGCGACAGGCGCTTGGCGGTGACGCGCTGCGCGACGCCGAGGGGGGTCACGTGCACGCGGCGCAGCGAGGCGAGGGCGGCGCCGAGGGCGATCAGGATCACGGCGCCGCCGGCGGCGAGCCAGACCCAGGCGGGCGGCAGCAGCTCGGCGACCGTGAACGGCAGCCCCTGGAACTCGATCCTGGCGATGCCGGGCGTGACGGCGAGCGCGAGCATCGCGCCGACGAGCACGCCGACGAGCGCCTGCGCGACGGCGTCGAGCACCGCCATGGCGCTGACCTGGCCGCGGGTGGCGCCGGCGAGGCGCAGCGCCGCGAGCCGGTCGTCGCGGCGGGCGATCGCGAGCCGCACGGCCGCCTGCGCGAGCGTCCACACCGCCGGCAGCAGCAGGGCGGCGGCGACGAAGGCGAGGGTCAGCACGAAGGAGCCGCTCGCCTCGTCGACGGCGCCGGTCTCGAGGCGCAAGCGGAAGGCGTTGACCCCGCCGAGCACGGCGAGCAGCGCCGCGGTGGCGAAGGCGAAGGCGATCGCGCTCAGCACGTCGGTCGCACGGGGGCCGGTGGCGCGCAGCAGGCGCGCCCAGAGCGCGATGGCGGTCATCGTGCGCCCTCGATGCTGCCGGTGCCCCACTGCTGCATCGGGTTGGCGACGCGCGCGTCGCCGCCGCGCGGGTCGGCGTAGGACGGCGCGGCGTAGGGACCGCCCTGGGGCGCGCCGGAGGGCGCGGGGTGCGCGGGCACGGGCGTCGCGGCCCAGCGCGCGGGCTGGCCGGGAGCGGCGTGCAGCTCGCTGACGGGCGCGGCGTGCTGCGTCGCGGGGTGCGCCCGCTGGTGGTCAGCGGGATCCGACTGCTCGTTCGGGCCGTCGCTGACGACGTGGCCGTCCTCGAGGCGGATCACGCGCGAGCAGGCAGCGGCGACCTCGGGGTCGTGGGTGACGACGACGAGCGAGGCGCCGTGACCGAGCGTCGCGCCGATGAGCAGCGCCATGACCGCCTGGCCGGTCGAGCGGTCGAGGGCGCCCGTGGGCTCGTCGGCGAAGACGATGCCCGGGTTGCCGACGAGCGCGCGGGCGATCGCGACGCGCTGCGCCTGACCGCCGGAGAGCTCGCCCGGCCGGCGGTGCAGCATGCCGCCGAGGCCGAGCCGGTTGAGCAGGGCGCCGGCGGCGGCCTCCGCCCCCGAGCGCAGCCCGCCGCCCAGCATCAGCGGCAGCGCCACGTTCTCGATCGCCGGCAGCTCGGGCAGCAGCTGCCCCGACTGGAAGACGAAGCCGAAGTCGCTGCGGCGCAGCTTCGTGCGCTGCCCGTCGCGCATGGTCGCGAGATCCTGCCCGCGCCAGACGACCCGCCCGTTCGCGGGGGCGATGATGCCGGCGAGCACGTGGAGGAGGGTCGACTTGCCGGAGCCGGAGGGGCCCATGATCGCGACGGCCTCCGGCCCGTCGGCACCGATCGTCAGGCTCACGTCCGCGAGCGCCGCCGCGGCCGAGTTGCCCTCGCCGTAGGTGTGAGTGAGCTGGTGTGCGTCGAGTCTGTTGGTCTGCATGGTTCCACCTCACACCGGTGCCGGTCGCCGTGGGGGGCCTTTGCATCGGGCGTCGGATGCGGGATCATCCGAGCGGATGACAGCGCGCGGGCGACCCGAACCCGGGGTCCCCCAGCCCCGCCTCTCTAGGCTGGTCCCGTGACGATCGCAGCCGAGAGCATCCAGGCGGAGGGCAGCGCGACGCGACCCATCGCGATCGTGCCGGCCGCGCTCGTGACGCTCGGCGCGATCGTGCTGTTCTGGATGCTGAGCGACTGGGGCTACCTGCCGCTCGTCGCGGGGGTCGTGGGCGGCATCCTCACCGATCGCGCCGGCGCCTCGCGCAAGCTCGGCCAGGACCTCGCGATCATCGCGATCGCCCTCACCTGGATCAGCTTCATCTCGCTGCACGCCGACCTCTCGAACGAGGGCATCCTGCGCTTCGCCGTCGCGCTCGGCGGCGCGGTGCTGATCCCGTACGCGATCACCCGCTGGGGCTTCAAGGATCACGCCATCCGCTTCCCGTGGCGGGGCGGGCGCTGGAGCAGGCGCATGTGGACGTACATCGCGGTCGTGGTGCTGGCGGCCTACCTGATCCTGCCGTTCTACTTCCTCACCTCCGGCGTCTACCGCAACTGGCCGGCGGTCGAGGATGCGGACATGATCGCGCGGCTCTTCATGGGCGTGAACGCGGTCGGCCTCTGGGATGAGCTGTTCTTCATCTGCACCGTCTACACGCTGCTGCTGCGCCACTTCCGTCCCTGGATCGCGAACGTGCTGCAGGCGGGCATCTTCGTGTCGTTCCTCTGGGAGCTCGGCTACCAGTCCTGGGGTCCGCTGCTGACGATCCCGTTCGCGCTCGTGCAGGGCGCGATCTTCTCCTGGACGAAGAGCCTGCTCTACGTCGTCACGGTGCACCTGCTGTTCGACGCCGTCGTCTTCCTCGTCATCGTGCACGCGCACCACCCCGAGGCGCTGCCGATCTTCCCGCTGATCCACGGCTTCTGAGCCGCGGATGCTGCGGATCGACCGACCGTCAACCGGCCCCGCGGTCGGGCGAGCGGTCAGGAGGCTCGAGCCACCGGCTCACCGGTTGGGCGACCAAGGATGCGCGGGGTTCCGCGCGTGGGTCGGGGTCTACGGCGCCCTGCTCGACTGGCCCGTGCGGCCCGGCGGCGACGACGATGACGACTGGGTCGAGATCCGCGCCGAGCACGGGCAGGTCATCTGCTTCCAGCAGGTCGACGACTACCGGGCGCCCGCGTGGCCGGGGCAGGAGCACCCGCAGCAGATGCACCTCGACGTGAACGTCGACGACCTCGACGAGGCCGAGGCGGCGGTCGTCGCGCTCGGCGCCACGACGCACGAGCACCAGCCGGGCACGACCTTCCGCGTCATGCTCGACCCGGCCGGGCATCCGTTCTGCCTCTGCGTCGCCTGACGCGGCGCTCCCCGACGCGGCCTCGGCGCCCGCTCAGTCGCGAGCGCGCAGCGCGAGGAAGCTCGCGAGGTCCGCGACCACGTCGGCGGAGACCGCCGGGTGCGTCAGCAGCGTCAAGAAGCGGCTGGAGAGGGCCGCGTGCGCGCGCCCGTGCTGCAGGCGCTGGATCCAGCGCTCTGTCGGCAGCAGCACCCGCAAGGATCTCGGCAGCGAGCGCTCCACGGCCGCTCGGGCATCGGGCTCGAGGTAGGCGGTGATCTCCTGGCCGCGCAGGCGCGACCGCTTCGCGCTCGCCGTCACCGCGCGCACGTGCAGCCACGAGACCGTCTGCCCGCCGCGCAGCGCGAAGCCCTCGCGCGTCAGCGTCAGCGAGGGCTCGCCGCGCACCATCTTCGCCACCAGCACCGCCTCGAGCCACAGGATGCCCGCGGCGATCGCGCCCATGAGCGCTGTCGGCCACAGCATCCGCTCGTCGCCGTCCACGAGTCGCATCGCGGCGCCCACGGCCACCGCGGCCGGCACGACGAGCGCGCCGAGCCCGGCGAGCGCCGACCACAGCTGCCACCGCCAGCTCGAGCGGATCGTCACGGAGCCCTGGTCGAGCTCGTCGATCAGCGCGTCGAGCTCGTCCTGGAACGCCTGGGTCCTGCGCCGGGGGATGCCCGCCTCGTCAGCCACCCCTCGATCCTCTCGCACCGCCCCTCTAGGCTCGAGCGGTGACCGATCCCCGCACCGCCCTCACGACCGTGCTGCTCGACGTCGACACGGGCATCGACGACGCGCTCGCCATCTTCACCGCGGCACTCTCGAACGCGATCGACCTGGTCGGCTGCACCGTGGTGTGGGGCAACGTCGATGTCGAGCAGGGGGCGCGCAACACCTCGACCGTGCTGCAGCTCGCCAGCCACGGCGACGTGCCGATCGCGATGGGTGCCGCCGGGCCGCGCGACGGCGCCGAGGCCGTCTTCTCGCCGCAGGTGCACGGCGCAGACGGGCTGGGCGGATGCGCGGACGCGGCGCACGTGCCCGTCCTGTCGCGCGGTCGGTCGGCTCCCGGCGCCGAGTCGCCGGCCGCCTCCGAGAGCGCCGTCGAGCTCATGCTCCGGCTCAGCCACGAGCACGCGGGCGCGCTCGAGATCGTCGCCGTCGGCCCGCTCACCAACCTCGCAGCGGCACTGGACGCGGACCCGACGCTGCCGCAGCGCATCCGCCAGGTCACCGTCATGGGCGGAGCCGCCCTCGCGCCCGGCAACGTCAGCGAGACGGCCGAGGCCAACATCTGGCACGACCCGGAGGCCGCGCAGGTCGTCTTCGACGCGCCCTGGGAGCTGACGATGGTCGGCCTCGACGTGACGATGACCTCGCTGATCACCGACGAGCACCGCGCCCGGCTCGCCGCCGGCGGGGCCGTCGGGCGGTTCTCGAGCGAGATCCTCGACTTCTACCTCGACTTCTACGAGCAGTACACGGGGGAGCGGGCCTCCGGCAACCACGACGCGCTCGCGCTCGCGGTGGCGACGGGCCTCGTGCAGACGACGCTCTCGCCCATCGTCGACGTCACCGTCGACTGCTCCGACGGGCCCGCCCGCGGGCGCACCGTCACGACGCTCGAGGGGGAGTGGGGGCAGTGGCCCGAGCGCGAGGGCGCCCGTCACCGGGTCGTGATGGAGGTCGAGCCGGGCTTCGAGGAGCGCATGGTCGACCTGCTGGCGTCAGCGCGCCCGGAGGCCTGAGGGCTGGCAGACTGGGACGCTCGCGCCCGAGCACCCCGGCCGGGCATCCCTCGAGCGGCGCCGCCACGAGCGCCGAGAACGGCGGCTGCGTGCCTGCGATCCTCCTGCTCTGGAACGTGCTGCGCGGCGCGCTCATCGGCATCAGCGAGATCATCCCCGGCGTCAGCGGCGGCACGATCGCCCTGCTGGTGGGTGTCTACGAGCGCCTGATCCAGTCGGCAGCGGAGCTCGTGCGGGGGGTCGTTCGCTTCGTCCTCGACGTGCCGCGGGGGCGGGGGACCGCGGGCGCGCGCGAGCACCTGCGCGAGGTCTCGTGGAGCACCGTGCTGCCGGTCGGCATCGCGATGCTCGCGGCCGTCGTGGTCGGTGCCCGCATCGTCGCGCCGCTCGTGGAGGCGCACCCGCTCGAGGCGCGAGCCCTGTTCGCGGGGCTCATCGCCGCATCGCTCGTCGTCCCCGCGCGCATGCTCGGCGGGCGCTGGCGGCTGCGCGACTGGGGCCTCGCGGTGGCGGCAGCCGTGCTGAGCTTCGTGCTCACGGGACTGCCGGCCGCGGACGCCGGCGACCCCGGCGCGGTCGCGATCATCGCATCCGCCGCCGTCGCCATCTGCGCGCTCGTGCTGCCGGGCGTCTCCGGCTCCTTCGTGCTCGTCACGACCGGCATGTACGAGCCGACGCTGCGCGCCCTCAACGCCCTCGACGCGGCATACATCGCGCTGTTCGCCGTCGGCGCCGTGCTCGGGCTCGCGGTCTTCGTGCAGGTGCTGCTGTGGCTGCTGCAGCGGCACCACCGCGTGACGCTCGCGATCATGACGGGCCTCATGGCAGGCTCGCTGCGAGCGCTCTGGCCCTGGCAGACCGAGGAGCGCGCGCTGCTGGCACCCGGCGGGGACATCCTCGCCCCGGTGCTGTGGTTCGCGCTCGGGCTCGTCGTCGTGGGCGCGCTGCTGGCTGCCGAGGCCCTCGCGAAGCGCCAGCCGATCCGGTAGGCCAGCCCGCTCAGGCGATCGAGCCCATCCGCCGCACCGCCTCCTCGAGCACGTCGGGACGGGTGCCGAGGTTGAGGCGCACGTGGTTCTCGCCCCCGGTGCCGAAGGCCTCGCCGGCGTTGAGGCCCACGCGGGCGCGCTCGAGGAAGGCCTTGGCCGGGCCGGTCGAGAGGCCGACGTCGCCAGCGTCGGCGCGCGAGTCGGGGTCGGCGACGCGGGTCTCGCGGCAGTCGAGCCAGGCGAGGAACGTCGCCTCGCCGGGCTGCCAGCGGATGCTCGGGGCGTGCTCGGCGAGCAGGCGCGCGAGCAGCGCGCGGTTCGACCGGAGCCCGGCGAGCACCTCGTCGAGCCAGTCGCGGCCGTCGTCGAAGGCGGCGATGTGGGCCATGGAGGCCAGGTGCGAGGGGCCGTGGCTGACGACCTCGGCGATGCCGGCGAGGTCGGGGCCCGTGTCGTCGCCGCCCACCACGAGCGCGGTGCGCAGGCCCGCGAGGTTCCAGGCCTTCGAGGCGCTCGTGATCGAGAAGCCGCGCGGATCGACGCTCCAGTAGGGCGTGAACGCGGCGTCGAACACGATCGGCGCGTGCACCTCGTCGGCGACCACGCGCACCGCGTGGCGGGCGGCGATCTGCGCGACGGCTTCGAGCTCTGCCCGCGTGTGCACAGTGCCGGTGGGGTTGTGCGGGTTGCACAGCAGCAGCACGGCGCCCGCCTCCGCCGAGGCGGCGCAGGCCTCCTCGATCGCCGCGAGGTCGAGCCGCAGGTCGGCGCCGAGCGGCGCGTCGACCACTGCCCGCTCTGCGTGCCTCGCGTAGGCGTGGAAAGGCGGGTACACGGGGCTCGTCACGATGACGCGGCCGTCCGGCGGGGTGAGCAGGCGGATGAGCTCGAACGCCCCCATCATCACGTCGGAGACGAGCGCGGTGCGCGGCACATCGACCCGAGCGCCCCAGCGATCCTCGGCGAAGCGCGCGAACGCCTCCGCGTAGCCCGTGCCGAAGGGGTAGCCGGTGTCGCCGCGACCCAGCGCATCCGTGACCGCGCGGGTCACCGCCTCGGCGGGCAGCACATCCATCTCCGCCACCCACAGCGGCAGGACGTCGGGCTCGAAGAAGCGCCACTTGATGCTGGTGCGCTGTGAGAGGTCGGCGAGGGGGACGCGCTCGAAGGGGTGCATGCCCCCATCCTGCCGCCCCTCGCCGGGCGGTCGGGCGGTCAGGCGACCTGGCGCATGAGGCCCGTGTCGACGTCGTAGAGGAACCCGCCGACGCGCGCGCGGTCACCGATCAGCGGGTGCGAGCGCACGCGGTGCACGTCCTCGACGATCGCCAGCTCCTGGTGCTCGATCGCCCCCAGGTCGAGCCAGGACGCGTCGTGCCCGGCCGCCGAGGCGATGTCGGCGAGCAGCTCGCGCTCCGACTTCGAGGCCATCGCGCAGCGCGTGTGCTGCACGAGCAGGATGCGGTCGACGCCCAGCAGGTTCACGCCCAGCACCAGCGCGACCAGGGTGCGCTCGGTGGCGCGGCCGCCGGGGTTGCGCAGGATCTTCGCGTCGCCCGGCGCGAGGCCGATCATGCCGAGCGGGTCGATGCGGGAATCCATGCACGTCACCATCGCCACCCCGGACTTCGCGACCCCGTCGAAGCCCTGCAGGTCGAAGCTGGCGGAGAACTCCCGGTTGTGGGCGAGCAGGTCGTCGAACGCGGCATCCATAGCCATCGAATCTACGCCCTCGTGCGAGCATTGCCCGCATGGAGATCCGCGCCACCGCCCGACAGATCGACGCGATCTCGCGCCGCTACGCCGAGATCTACGGCTTCGAGCGGGACACCGACTGGCTCGTGCTGAAGCTGCAGGAGGAGGTCGGCGAGCTGGTGCAGGCCTACCTGGCGAAGACCGGCAGGCAGCGCGACAAGGGGCACAGCCCCGAGGAGGTCGAGCGGCGCTTCAGCCTCGAGCTCGCGGACGCCCTCGGCATGCTGCTCGCGCTCGCGGAGGCGACCGGCGTCGACATCGAGCAGGCCATCGACGACAAGTGGCTGGTCTGGGATCGCCGCACCTCGCAGCGCGCCGGAGAGCTCGACGCTCCCGCGCACGACTGATCGATCCGCACTGCTGCGCGCCAGGCGCGGCAGATAGCCTGCCTGCATGACGCAGACCGCCATCATCGTCGGTGCAGGATTGGGCGGCCTCGCCGCGGCTCGCGGCCTCGAGGCCGTGGGGTGGCAGGTGCGCGTGCTGGAGGCGGCGCCGCAGGTGCGCGCCCTGGGCGCCGGCATCTCGATCACCGAGAACGGCCTCGCCGCGCTCGACGAGCTCGGCGTCGGCGACGCCGTGCGCGAGGTCGCGGTGCGCGCGCTGCCCGAGGGGACGTTCACGGACCAGGGCACCCCCCTGCAGCGCGGCATGCAGGCCGACTCGAGCGCCGTGCACGCGATCCACCGCGGCACGCTGCTCGAGATCCTGCGGGGCGACCGCGAGGTCGAGACGGGCATGCGCGTCGTGTCGGCGACGGCTGCCTCCGAGGGCTCGCGCGCCTCGGTCACGATCGAGCACGGCGCGGCCGACCCCGACTCCTCCGACGCCCGCTCGGAGCGCGAGCGCCGCAAGGATCGCGCGCGCGGCACGAAGCTCGGGCGCAGGCTGCACCGCGTGCTCGAACCGGGCGACGACCCCATCGACCGCAAGGCCGAGGCACGAGCGTCGAAGGCGCAGGTGCGCGCCGTCGAGGCCGCCCGCTTCGAGCGCCTGGAGGCCGACCTGATCGTGGTCGCCGACGGCATCGACTCGGCGGTGCGGCGCGCGCTCTGGCCGAAGGCCCGCACCGACTACTCGGGGGCCACCTCGTGGTTCGGCGTGGTGCAGGCGGAGGCCGACTCGCCCGCCGGTCCGCGCATCTACCTCGGTCGCGGCGCCGAGTTCGGCATGGAGCCGATCGACGGCGGCCGCGTCTACTGGTGGGGCATGGCCTACGCGCGCATGGGCCGCAGCGCCGAGGACGAGATCGCCGCCGCGCTGCGACAGTTCGACGACTGGGCCCCGGCGGTGCGCGACCACATCGCGGCGACCGCGCAGCAGGGCATCGTCCACCGCGACCTGTGGTCGCTCGCGACGCGCCTCGACTCGTACCACCGCCCGGGCGTGGTGCTGGTGGGCGACGCCGCGCACGCGATGCTGCCGACGCTCGGCCAGGGCGGCAACGCGACCTTCGAGGATGCCGCGACCCTCGCGATCCTGTTCGAGCAGCACGACGCGGAGGATGCGCTGGCCGCCTACGACCGCGAGCGCGTGCGCCGCACCCAGCAGCTCATGGGGCTGTCGGAGCGCATCGCCCGCTCGTCCACGCGCACGCGCAGCCCGCTGCTCGTCGCGGCGCGCAACGGCCTGCTGAACCTCACGCCCGCGCTCGCGAGCGAGATCGCGGCGGACTGGGTGCTCGCCTGGCGGTCGCCGCGCCTGCCGAGCTGAGATCCGGGGCCGATGGGCACTTCTCCCCATCGACGCGCCGCAGCGGCGCGCGTAGCGTCGGCGGTGCAGCCCGGCTGGGGCCCCGCGAGGGGAACGGGCTCGTCAGGGTCCCGTCGCTTCGGCGGCGGGAGGCGCAGCGCACCGCCCCGCGGGCGGAGCCTCGCTCGGCGCCGATGCGCCGCCCTGCGTCGCGCGGTGGGCCCGGCCGTCAGGTCGGGCTCCCGTCGCGCTCCGCGAGCAGCAGCGGGAACACCAGCTCGCGGTTGAGCGGCGCCTCGGCCTCGTCGTCGATGCCCGCGGACGGCTCGATCCACCGGATCGCCTCGATCTCCGCGCGAGGCTCCGGCTCGATCGGGGCCCGGGCGCGGAAGACGCTGGCGCGCAGCGCGAAGCCCGCCTCGTTGGCGGCGCGGGTCTCGAACTCGCCCATCGGCTGCAGCGCATCGATCGCGACCTCCACGCCGAGCTCCTCGTGCACCTCGCGCACGGCGCACTCGATCGCCGTCTCGCCGGGCTCCGGCTTGCCGCCCGGCAGCATCCAGGCGCTCGTGCCGCGCTTGCGCACGGTGAGGACCGCTCCGTCGGCTCGCTCGAAGCAGATCGCCGACACGGTGATGACGCCCATGCGATCAGGCTAGGCGCTCGGCGCGGCAGCCCTCCGCGGCGGGCGCCGGCTCCCGCCGTCGTGCATCTCCGGCTCCGATCGGAGCCCCTCGCCGCCTACCCGGCGTGGCGGCTGATGAGCTTCGAGAGCAGGATCGCGGAGGTCGTGTGGTCGACCGAGGCGGCGGCGCGCACCTTCTCGAGCGCCTCCTCGAAGGCGATGACGTCGCGCGCGCGCATCATGACGATCGCGTCGGCCTTGCCGGTGACGGTGCTCGCCTCCACCACCTCCGGCACGCCGGCGAGCATGCGCTTCAGGTCGGCGGGGGAGACGGTGCCGCGGCAGAACAGCTCGACGTAGGCCTCGGTCGCCAGCCCCTCGACCTTGGGATCGATCTGCACGGTGAAGCCGCGGATCACGCCGTCGGCGACGAGGCGGTCGATGCGCCGCTTCACCGCGGAGGCCGACAGGCCCACCTCAGCGCCGATGTCTGCGTAGCCGGCCCGTGCGTTGAGGCGCAGCTGGTCGATGATGCCGTGATCGATGCGGTCCATATGCATGAATCTACGGCCCAGACCGCCCGATCTGCAAAGAACGTGCGCCGGGACTCGCGCATTTGCGTCGATTCGTTGCGACCATCGAAGCATGCAGCACACCACCACCTCGCCCGCGCTCCAGGGCGACCGCATCGCGAAGCACAAAACGGTCCTGATGTGCCGGCCGGAGCACTTCACGGTCAGCTACGCCATCAACCCGTGGATGGATCCGTCGAAGCCGACCCGCACCGAGGTCGCGCTCGCGCAGTGGCAGACGCTGCACGACGCCTACGTCAGCCTCGGCTACGACGTCGAGCTGATCGACCCGGTCACCGGGCTCGACGACATGGTCTACGCCGCGAACGGCGGCTTCACGCTGGACGGCAAGGCCTACGGCGCCAAGTTCACCTACGCCGAGCGCATGCCGGAGGGCCCCGCCTACATGGCGTGGTTCGCCGACAACGGCTTCGAGGTGCACGAGCCCGAGCACGTCAACGAGGGCGAGGGCGACATGCTGCTGTCGCAGGGCGCGATCCTCGCCGGCCACGGGTTCCGCACCAGCCTCGAGTCGCACGACGAGCTGCGTCGCGCGTTCGATCGCGAGGTCGTCAGCCTGCGCCTGGTCGACCCGCGGTTCTACCACCTGGACACCGCGATGGCGATCCTCGACGACCAGCAGATCGCCTACCTGCCGGCCGCCTTCGACGAGGCCAGCCGTGCCGAGCTCGAGCGCCGCTACCCCGACGCCATCATCGTCGACGAGGCCGACGCGTCCGTCCTGGGCCTGAACTCCTTCGGCGATGGCCGCACCATGGTCATCGCCCAGCGGGCCACCGGCTTCGAGCGCCAGCTCGCCGAGCGCGGCTACGAGACCATCGGCCTCGACCTCTCCGAGCTGCTGCTCGGCGGCGGCGGCATCAAGTGCTGCACGCTGGAGCTGCGCCGATGAACCACGACGCGACCACGGAGGCGACCATGCAGCACGCGACGGAAGCGCTGAGCCCGACGACGCAGGCGGCCATCGACCAGGTCGAGGCCCACGCCGCCCACAACTACCACCCGCTGCCGGTGGTGGTGGAGCACGCGGAGGGCGCCTGGGTCACCGACGTCGACGGCCGTCGCTACCTCGACTGCCTCGCCGCCTACTCCTCCATGAACTTCGGGCACGGCAACCCGCGCCTGCTGGCCGCGGCGCATGCGCAGCTCGACCGCGTCACCCTCACGAGCCGCGCCTTCCACTCGGCCGCGCTCGGGCCCTTCGTCGAGGCACTCGCCGCGCTCGCCGGCAAGGAGATGGTGCTGCCGATGAACACCGGCGCCGAGGCGGTGGAGTCGGCCATCAAGGTCGCGCGCCGCTGGGCCTACCAGGTCAAGGGCGTCGAGGCCGGGCGCGCCGAGATCATCGTGATGGAGGGCAACTTCCACGGCCGCACGACGACGATCGTCTCGTTCTCCGACGACCCCGACGCGACGACCGGCTACGGCCCGTTCACGCCCGGCTTCGTGCGGGTGCCGTTCGGCGACGTCGCGGCGCTCGAGGCGGCGATCGGACCGCGCACGGCGGCGGTGCTGCTCGAGCCCATCCAGGGCGAGGCCGGCATCATCGTGCCGCCCGCCGGCTACCTGCAGGCGGTGCGCGAGATCACGGCGAGGGAGCGCGTGCTCATGATCGCCGACGAGATCCAGTCGGGTCTGGGGCGCACGGGTGCGACCTTCCAGTGCGACAACGAGGGCGTCGTCCCCGACGTGTACCTGCTGGGCAAGGCGCTCGGCGGCGGTGTCGTGCCGGTGTCGGCCGTCGTCGCGAACAGCGACGTGCTCGGCGTGCTCACCCCCGGCTCGCACGGCTCGACCTTCGGCGGCAACCCGCTGGCGGCGGCCGTCGGCCTCGAGGTGGTGCGGATGCTGCAGGAGGGCGCCGTGCAGGCTCGCGCTCGCGAGCTGGGAGCCCGGCTGCAGGAGGGTCTCGGCGCGCTGATCGGGCACGGGGTCACCGCGGTGCGGGGCGCGGGACTGTGGGCCGGCATTGACATCGATCCTGCCGTCGGCACGGCGCGCGACGTGTGCCTGCGCCTGCTCGAGCGCGGGATCCTCGCCAAGGACACGCACGGCCAGACCGTGCGCCTGGCGCCGCCGATCGTGATCGACGAGGACGACCTCGACATGCTCGTGCGCGAGTTCGAGGCGGCCCTCGCGCGGTAGGTCCGAGTCGGATCCACCCTCGACGCGACGCCCTCCGTCGAGTAGGATTCTTGCTGAACTCGTTGATTTGCCGCCGCCGCAGAGATTCCGTTCCCGAAGAGGGAGGATCGTCGCGCGTCTGGGAGATCGATCCACACCGGACTCGCAAGGGGCGAACCATGAAGAAGATCACCAAGGGCACGATCGCCGCAGGCGCGGCGGTGGCCCTCCTGCTCGGCGCGGGCGGCACGCTCGCCTACTGGAACGACACCGTCGACGTCAGCGAGACCGCGGTCATCACCGCCGGTGACCTCGCGCTGACGCAGGCCTCGGCGCCCGCGTGGACCATCACCCACACCGACGGCACCGCGACCGCGGTGGCCGACATCAGCGCCGTGCGCATCGTGCCGGGCGACCAGCTGACCTTCAGCGCCGACTACGTGATCACGGCGCTCGGCCAGAACCTCGTCGTCGAGGCCGGCGTCGCACCGGGCGCCATCACCGCCGCCTCGACGGACGCGGAGGACGTCGCGCTCGCGTCGCGCCTCGCGCAGACAGCGACCTTCACGATCAACGGCGTCGCGGGCGAGACCGCGACGATCGAGCACCGCAGCAACACCGAGGGCACCTACGACGTCACGATCGACGTCGACCTCGACTGGGCCTTCGGCGACGCGGCGTCGCCCGCGCTCGACAACCCGGCGAAGAACGGCGCGGTGAACCTCTCCGAGTTCGCCGTCACCGTCACGCAGGTCGACGGCACCACCCCGTGATCGCGGGCGGCGGTCGGCGCGCGAGCGCAGGCCGCCGCACCGATGCACCGATGCACGCAGCCCCGCAGCACGCGCCGCGCCGCGCCGCCCACACGCGGTCGCGGGTCCGCAGGGGCAGCCGCTTCCGCTCGGCAGCGGTCACCGGTCTCATCCTGACCGGTGCGACAGTGCTCGGGATCGCCGGGGCCGGCGGCACCTACGCCCTGCTCTCGGCGCGCGCCGAGACCGCGGGCGCGACCGTCACGGCCGGCACGCTCGACCTCCGGGTCGACGGCCAGGCCGCGGCCGCGCTCGGCACGCTGCCGGTCACCCCCGCGACCCCGGTCGCGCGCGCCTTCACGGTGACGAGCATCGGCGACGTCCCGTCGAGGCTCTCGGCGAGCGTCTCGGCGACGACGGCGCAGGAGATCACCGCCAACGCGCAGGTGCGGATCACCCCGGTGACCTCGGCCGCCGCGTGCGCGCCCGGGCTCAGCGGCCCGCTGGCGGCGCTGAACGGCTACGCGGCGCCGAGCCTGGGCCGCATCGAGGCGGGAGCGCAGCGCACGTTCTGCCTGGAGGTGCGGCTGAACCCGGGCACGCCGGTGGCGCAGAGCGGGCAGGGCATCGGGTTCACCATGAACATCACGGCGACGCAGGAGGCGAGCTGACATGCGGCGGACGCGGAAGGGCCTGACGGCGTTCGCCGTCGGCGCGCTCGCGTTCGCCGTGCTCGCCGGCGGCGGAGCCGCGTCGGCCTCCTGGACGGCGGGTGCCCTGGGTTCCGGGCAGGTCACGACACCGGCCGTCCGCGTCGCGCAGGCGAGCTTCCCCTCGCTCGGCGCGACCTTCACGAACACGCACACGAGCCTCACGACCACGGGCTCCTTCACGATCACGAACCCGGGCACGGTCGCGGGCGTCGCCTCCTCGACGATCACCTCCGCCGACGCCCGTGCACCGCAGCTGGCGCTGCGCATCTGGCCCGTCGCGTCGACGGCGGCCTGCACGCCGGCGACCGCCGTGCCGACCACGGCGGCCACCGGCACCTGGGCCGCCACCACCGTCGCGGGCACTGCGCTCGCCGCCGGCGCCTCCCAGGTCCTCTGCGTGCGCACCACCCTCCCCCTCGCGCAGCGCAACGCCCTCGCGTCGACGACCGGGGCGATCTCGGTGCCCGCGATCCTCAGCGTCTCGCTCGTCGGCACGGGGACGGGCTGGACCGCCGCAGCCGCCGGGGTCACCGCGACCCACAGGACGCAGGCGATCTACCCCCTCGACGCGGGGCTCGCGCCGACCGTCGGATCCCGCTGGCACACCATCCGCAGCGCCGCGAGCACCGGCGTGTGCCTCGACGTCAGCGGCGGCGGCGGCGCGGGCTCGCTCGCGATCGGCTGGACCTGCACCCAGGCCAACGGCGCGCCCCAGGGCAACCAGCTCTGGCAGGTCATCCCCGTCAGCGAAGCCGACCGCACCCTCGTCACCCTGCGCCCCCGCCACCAGACCGGCACGCGCCTCGCGGTCGACGGCACCGGCCGCCAGAGCATCGCGGCCGCGGCCGCCGGTGCCGCCCAGCAGTGGCACGTGCAGCGCGTCTCGGCGTCGACAGTGCAGCTCGTCTCCGCCGTCGACGGGCGGTGCCTCTCGCTGCCGACGACGAGCAGCGGCACGGCGCGCACCACGGTCGACTGCACGGACGCCGCGGCGGCGGTGCTCTCGCCCCAGCTGCAGCCCCTCGGCTTCACCTGGAACCCGGGGCTCATCGGGATCGGCTCGAACGCCGCGCTCACGGTGGGAGCGAACCGCGCAGACCTCATCCTCGAGCGCGAATCGGCTCCCGGCACCTGGCAGGGCGTCGCGTTCGCGCAGCCGGCCGCCTACCCGACGATGATCACGATCGCGCCGGCCAACCTCCCCACCGGCACCAGCAGCCTGCGCCTGCGGTACGCCGACGGCACCGTCGCCTACGCGTTCGTCCTCAACCGCTCGAGCAGCAACGTGGTCTCCGCAGTGTCGGGCACGGGATGAGCGCCCGCGGTGTCAGGCGCGTCGCCGTCGCGGCCGCGCTCGGCGCGGGCCTCGCCGTGGTCGGCGTCACACCCGCGAGCGCTGCCCCGGCAGCCCCGGGCGACGCGCCGGCGCTGCTGCTCGTCTCGCACGACGGCGAGCGCTTCGCCCATGGCGGCGACCTCGCGCTCTTCGGCGACGCCGGCCGCGTCGTGCCCGGCGATGCCGTGACCGACCGGGTGTGGCTGCGCAACGACACCGCCGAGCCCGGCGTGCTGCGCATCGACCTCGTCGACGTCAGCGCCGACGACCGCGACCTCGCCATCGCGACCGAGCTCGTCTTCTCGAGCGCCGACGACGGCGAGCTCGGGCGCCTCAGCGTCGGCGATGCGCTCGGCGCCGACCGCTGCTCGACCGTGCGAGGCGACCTCGCGCTCGGCCCCGGCGAGGAGCTGCAGCTCGACGTCGCGATGCTCGTCGACCCGGCGCTCGGCTCGGATCCCAGCGACGACGGCCGCGAGGGCGCCCTCGGCAGCGTCGCCTTCGGGCTGCAGGCGGCGCTCGCCGATGCGCGCGCGGGCCACGACCTGAGCGGCTGCTCCCAGGCCGGCGGTGCGCCGGGCGACGTCGAGCTGCCGCAGACGGGCGGCGCGCCGACGATCGGCGCCGTGCTCCTCGGCGCCGCGCTCGCGGCCGGCGGACTGCTCGGCCTGCTGCTCGCGCGGCGCCGCCCCGAGCCGGCGTCGCGAGCGAGCCAGCGGTGACCGAGCCCGGCGCCCCGCCGGCCCGCCGGGGGCGGCACCGTCGGCGCGGGGGCACGCATCCGCTCCTCGGCGCCATCAGGGCGCTCGGCACCGGCGTCATGGCCGGTGTGCTGGCGGTCGTGATCCTGATCGGCATCGCTGCGATCGCGGTGCCGGCCGTCACCGGGTCGACGGCGCTCACCGTGCAGACGTCGTCGATGGAGCCCGAGCTCCCACCCGGGACGCTCATCGTCGTGCGCCCCACGCCCGTCGAGGAGATCGCACCGGGCAGCATCATGACCTACCAGCTGCGCAGCGGCGAGGCTACGGTCGTCACCCACCGGGTGCTCGAGCAGCATCGCACGGCCGACGGCGGCTACCGCTTCCTCACGAAGGGCGACGCCAACCCGGGCCCGGACCCGGGGTTCGTGCGCGAGGTGCAGGTGCGCGGCACCCTCTGGTACGCCATCCCCTGGGTCGGCTGGGTCACCCAGGTCGTCACGGGCGAGGTGCGCGCGATCGTCATCCCGATCGCGGTCGTCGCGCTCGGCGCCTACGCCGCGTGGATGATCGCGACCGGCATCCTCGAGCGCTCGCGCGAGCGGCGGCAGGCAGGGGCTGCGCGCGACGATGTGCGAGAGTCGTCCCCGTGAGCACCGCTGCCGACCGCTTCCGCGAGGGTCGGCATCGCGCGGATCCGCGTCGCCTCGGCTCATCGATCGCCATCGTCGGCGGGCTGGTGTTCGCGCTCTCGAACGGCGACGGGGCGATCGCGCAGCCCTGGTTGCTGCTCCTGCGCATCCTCGCCGCCGCCCTCGCGGCGCTCTGCGCCTGGCGGCTGTTCGTCAGGCCGCGCCCGCTCGGCGCGCCCCGCGCGCCGCACCGCCTCGCCTGGCCGATCTACCTCGGCTCCGTGGTCGCGATGCTCGCTGCGATCGCGGGCGGCAGAGCGCTGCTCGCCGCGCTCGGCGCCGAGCACGCGGCGCCCGCCTGGATCGCGGTCTGCGTCGGTGCGCACTTCGTGCCCTTCGCGATCGCGTTCCGCGAGCGGATGCTGACGCGGCTCGGCCTGTCGGTGGCCGTCGTCGGCGCGGTCGGGGTGGCGCTCGCGATCGCGCTCGGCTCGCCATGGGGCGACCTCGGCGCGATCGTCGCGGGCATCGTGCAGCTCGCCGTCGTCGCCGCGTGGGCGCTGCGGTCCGGGCGCGCCTGAGCAGGACTGGACACCGAGCGGAATGCGCGTAGGGTCGTGGGGTGGCTGAAAGCATCCTCCTCGGGCACGCGCCCAGGCCGACCTCCGGATCCCAGCTCGAGAAGCGCATCCGCACCCTCGTGATCGCGGCGGAGCCGGCGGGCATCGCCTGCACCTCGCTCATCGACGCAGAGCTCGACGGTCCCGACATCGCGCACCTGCACCTCGACCTCACCGACTTCGAGCTCGCGGGCGAGCACGACCGCGACCGCGCGCGGCTCGAGCCGCAGGGCGCTCCCGTCTCGATCGAGGAGGCCGTGCTGCGCGAGCTGCGCGTCAAGGCCGACCCGATGGTGATCTCCGGCGCCCGCGTGCGGCTCGACGCCCAGCTCACCGACGTGCCCTTCCGCTGGCTCGAGACCGACAACCGCGAGGTCGCCGTCGAGCTCTCGCCGCCCGACGCGCAGCATCCGCTGCACGGCTGGGCGCGCGTCGCGGTGCCGAAGGAACAGCTCGGCAAGGCCGTGCTCGGGCTCGCGGAGTCGGCGCTGCTCGACCGTGGCATCACCGTCTCGCGCTTCGACCTCGACGTCGCGCAGGCGGGGCCGCGCGCGGTGAGCCTCACCTTCGACGCCAAGGTGCGCAAGGGCCTGCTCGGCGCGCACGTGACGGGATCGGCCGACGCCGACATCGACGAGCAGATGGGCGTCACCCTCTCGGGCATCCAGGTGGACAGCGGCAACCCGCTGATCGCGGCGATGCTCGGCGCAGTGCGCGGCAAGATCGCCGCCTACGACGGGCGCCGCATCGACCTCGCCTCCGAGCTGCCCCCCGGCATCCGCATCGCCGATGTGCAGGTGCAGGTCGGGGAGGACGTGACGCTCGAGGCGCGGCTGGCCTAGCCGCGACCCGGGTGCGCGCCCACGAGCTGCTGCTCGTGGGCCCTCGCCTCGGCGGCCTCCTCGGCCAGTCCCGGCGGCACGATGCCCGGCAGCCGCACGCCGGCGGCCGACAGGCGCCGCGCCGACTCGTCGGCGTCGATCCAGTCGAGCGGCGGGGTCTCGCCCAGCGGCACCACCGAGTGCAGCACGGTCGCGGGGTAGACGTGCACGAGGTTGAAGGCGCGCGCGCCGTCGCGGCCGCGCGTGCCGCCGACCGGCACGTTCAGATCCTGCGTGTAGCAGGTGGCGGAGGCGACCGAGACGGGGATGCCGGCGAACGTGGCGGTCGAGGAGTAGTGCAGGTGCCCGGCGAGGATCGAGCGCACGTCGGTGCCCGCCAGCACGTCGGCGAGCGGTGCCTGGTCGCGCAGCTCGACGCTGACCGCGAGGTCGAGCACGCTCGGCACCGGCGGGTGGTGCATCGCGAGGATCGTGCCGTGCGGCGCGGGGGTGGCGAGCACGGCGCGCAGCCAGTCCCGCTGCTCGGCGCTGACGTGGCCGTGGTGCAGCCCCGGCACGGTCGAGTCGAGGGTGATGATGCGCAGGCCGTCGAGCTCCGTCACGGCGTCGATCGGCTCGTCCGAGGCGGGCGCGTCGAGCAGGTGGGTGCGGAACGCGCGCCGCTCGTCGTGGTTGCCCATCACCCAGATGACGCGGGAGCCGAGCTCTGCCGCGACCGGGTCGACGATCGCGCGCAGCCGCCGGTAGGCGTCGGGCTCGCCGCGGTCGGCGAGGTCGCCCGTGAACACGATCGCGTCGGGCCGGGCGCCGGATGCCTCGAACTCGGTGAAGAGGCGGCGCAGGTGCGCCTCGCTCGGCACGCGGTCGTAGAGGCTGCCGCCGCCGGCGAGCAGGTGCGTGTCGGAGATGTGCAGGAGGAAGTGATCCGGCCGGGGATGCTCGGCGTCGAACGTGGTCACGGTGGTGTTCTCCCGATCTCTCGGTGATGCACAGCGGCGGGCACTGCTCGAACCGTAGTCCAGCAGGCGCGCGCGAACGCGGCGTGAACCCGGCGTGTACGCAGGTCGAACGGCGCCGGGGTACGAGCCCAGTAGCATGAGGCAGAGTCAGACACCCAGCGGGCAGGAGCCGATCCAGACGTGAGCGACCTTCGGGAGCACGGCATCGACAGCCGACGCAGCGCCTTCGCGCCGTCGCGCCTGGAGCCTCCGGCGCAGCTGGTCTCGAACGCTCACGAGCCCGTGCTCGTGTCGACGGGAGGCGGCTTCAGCCGCTTCGACCGGCCCGACATCGTCGTGCGCAAGGGGCGCTACGCGCTCGCGAACGGGCACATGACGCCCCACGAGTCGATGGTCGAGGATCTGCTGGCGATCGGCGCCGCCCTCGACGAGGCGGGAATCCCGTGCCTGCTGGTGCGCGACGACCGCGGCAGGCCGATCATCGCCGTCGACCGCGCGCGCCGCGCCGAGCTCGCGGCTGCGCTCGCGAGCGCGTTCGCGGCCGAGCCCTTCTACGCCGAGGCGATCGCGCCGCAGAAGGCCGCTGGCCGAGGTCCGGTGCTGCTCGCCGACGGCGAGCTCGCCGGGCACAGGAAGGCGTCGGCGATGCGCGTCTACCGGCCGCGCGTCGAGCCTGCCGGCCGATTGCGCTACGGGCCCGAGACCGCGCTGCAGCTCGAGCTGTGGCGCTTCGGCGAGGAGACGCTCGTCGCACCGCTGCCGAACGCGGTGATGCGCGCCGCCATGCCGAGGCACGAGGCCGTCGGTGACACGGTCGTGCGCTTCGGCCGCGAGTGGCAGACGATCCAGCACATGTGGGAGCCGCTCGCGAGCGACGTCACGTTCGACATCGACATCGTCTTCTCGTGGGTGGATGGCTCGAGCAGCGAGTTCCAGCGGCAGTACGCAGCGCGGATGCGCGAGCACGTCGTCGGCGAGGGCGACGACTCCGAGGCGCGCTTCCGGCAGATCGACGAGCTGAAGTACGCCCTCCGGTCCATCCACATGTACGCGCCCTGGATCCGCCGCATCTTCATCGCGACCGACTCGCCGGCGCCGGCCTGGCTCGCGGACCACCCGAAGGTGACCCTCGTGCGGGCCGAGGAGATGTTCGCCGACCCCTCGGTGCTCCCGACGCACAACTCGCACGCGGTCGAGGCGCAGCTGCATCACATCGAGGGGCTGAGCGAGCACTTCCTCTACTCCAACGACGACATGTTCTTCGCCCGACCGCTCGAGCCCGACCTCTTCTTCTCGCCCGGCGGGGTGACGAAGTTCGTCGAGGCGACCACGCGCATCGGGCTCGGCGACACCGATCCCGCCCGCTCCGGGCACGACAACGCCGCGCGGTTCAACCGCAGCCTGCTGCGCGAGCGCTTCGGAGCCGTCACGACGCGGCACCTCGAGCACTGCGCCGCGCCGCTGCGCCGCAGCGTGCTGCGCGAGCTCGAGGCCACCTTCCCCGACGACTTCCGCCGCACCGCGGCCGCGCGGTTCCGCTCCGCCACCGACATCTCGGTCACGAACTCGCTCTACCACTACTACGCCCTCATGACGGGGAGGGCGGTGCAGCAGACGGTCGCGAAGGTGCAGTACATCGAGACGACCCTGCGCAAGGCGCTGCCCGCGATGGATCGGCTGCTGCGCAAGCGCGACCAGGACATGTTCTGCCTCAACGACGGCAGCCGACCGGAGATCACGGCCGAGGAGCGCAACCGCGCCGTCACCGAGTTCCTCGAGGCGTACTTCCCGATCCCGGCGCCCTGGGAGCGCGTGCAGCCCTCCGGCGCGGGCGCGGGGTCGCGCTCCGCCGCCTGAGCGCCGTCAGCCGCCGAGCAGCTCGTCGACCTCTGCGGCGCTCGCGATGCTCGCGGAGGCACCGCGGCGCGTGACGGTCACCGCGCCCGCCGCGGTCGCGCGCTGCACGGCCTCCACGAGGCTGCCTCCGGCGGCGATGGATGCGGCGAGGTGCCCGGCGAAGGCGTCGCCCGCGGCGGTCGAGTCGACCGCGTCCACCCGCAGCGGCGGGTGCTCGCTCGCGCCCTCCGCGGTGACGAGCACGCTGCCGGCGCCCGCCATCGTGACGACCGCGGCCCGGGCGCCGCGCTCGAGGAACCAGCGGCCGGCGCGCGCCGCCGACTCGGGGGAGTCGACCGCGATGCCGGTGAGCAGCGCAGCCTCGGTCTCGTTGGGCTTGATGACGTCGACGAAGGGCCACAGGTCGTCCGGCAGCGCGCGCGCCGGCGCCGGGTCGAGGATCACGGCGATGCCGGCCTCGTGCGCGCGCCGGACGGCGCCGACGGTGGTCTCGAGCGGAGTCTCGAGCTGCGTGAGCAGCACGGCCACCCGGTCGCCGAGGGCGGCGAACGCCGCGTCGAGCCGAGCCTCTTCGAGCGCCGCGTTCGCGCCGGCGACGATCACGATGTCGTTCTCGCCGCCGGCGACGCGGATGTGGGCGATGCCGGTGTGCGCGCCCTCGAGCCGCTGCACGTGCCGGAGCCCCACGCCGTGCGCCTCGAGCGCTGACAGCACGAGGGTGCCGAAGGCGTCGTCGCCGACGCATCCGACCATGTGGGCGGGGGCGCCGGCCTTCGCCACCGCGACCGCCTGGTTCGCGCCCTTGCCGCCGAGGCCCAGCTCGAAGGCGTCCCCGGCGAAGGTCTCGCCGGGCTGCGGGAGGCGTCGGGAGTAGGCGGTGACGTCGGCGTTGATCGAGCCGACGACCAGCACGCCATCGCGGTCTGCGGGCATGGCGCGAGCCTACCGACCGAGCGCCCTCCGGCGCTCAGACCGCCGTGTAGCCGCCGTCCACGACCATGTAGCTGCCGGTGACGAACGAGGCGTCGTCCGACAGCAGGAAGGCGACGACGGCCGCGATCTCCTCGGGCGTCCCGAGGCGGCCGAGCGCCTGCTTCGCAGCCATCGCGTCGCGCGCCTCCTGGTCGAGGTTCTGCTCGAGCAGCGGGGTGAGGATGTAGCCGGGGCCGATGGCGTTGATGCGCAGGCCCTCCGGGCCGTACTCGACGGCCGCGTTCTTCGTGAGGCCGACGACGCCGTGCTTGGTGGCCGTGTAGGCGCTGCTGCGCGGGGCCGCGACCATGCCGTGGATGGAGGCGATGTTCACGATCGCCGACTCCCGCGGAGCGTCGAGCATGGCGCTGATCTGCTCGCGCATGCCGTACATGACGCCGTTGAGGTTCACGGCGACCACCGCATCCCACTCGTCGACCGGCACGTCGGCCGTGCGGTGCGGGGCGCCGCCGATGCCGGCGTTGTTCACGGCGTAGTGGAGGGCGCCGTAGGTCTCGCGCGCGAAGGCGACGACCTTCTGGGCGTCGGCGGGCTTCGACGAGTCGGCCTCGACGGGCGCTGCGGTGCCGCCTGCCGCCGCGATCTCATCCACCACGCGCTGCGCGGCCTCGAGCCTGATGTCGGTGACGACCACGCTGGCGCCCTCGGAGGCGAGCCGCTTGGCGATCGCCTCGCCGATGCCGGAACCGCCGCCCGTGACCAGTGCGACCTTGCTGTCGAAACGTGCCATCTCTCACTCCTCCGAAGTCGTCGTGCGTCTAATAGGGGCAACGCGCGGGAACGCGCGGCATTCCTGCTCAGCCCGCGCGCGGCACGAGCCGGTCGAGCTGCGTCACGTGCTGCGGGCCGAGCTCCTCGAGCGAGGAGACGCCGAGCAGGCGCATGGTGCGCTGCACCTCGCCGGTCAGGATGGCGAGCGCGCGGTTGACGCCGGGGCGGCCGCCGGCCATCAGCCCGTAGAGGTAGGCGCGGCCGACCATGGTGGTGCGGGCGCCGAGCGCCACCGCCGCCACGATGTCGGTGCCCGACATGATGCCGGTGTCCAGGTGGATCTCGAGGTCGTCGCCGACCTCGCGCGCCACCTCCGGCAGCAGGCGGAACGGCACGGGAGCGCGGTCGAGCTGGCGACCGCCGTGGTTCGACAGGGTGATCGCGTCGACGCCCAGGTCGGCGAGCGCGCGGGCGTCGGCGACCGACTGCACGCCCTTGACGACGAGCTTCCCCGGCCAGGCGGCGCGCACCTCGGCGAGCGCCTCGTAGTCGACGGAGGGGTCGAACATCGCGTCGAGCAGCTCGCCCACCGTGCCGTCCCACTTGGAGATGGCCGCGAACGTGACCGGCTCGGTGGTGAGGAAGTTCCACCACCACTCGACCTTGGGCGCCGCGTCGACGAGCGTCGAGAGCGTCAGCTGCGGCGGGAACTGCATGCCGTTGCGCGCATCGCGGTGCCGGGCGCCCGCGACGGGCGTGTCGACCGTGATCATGAGCGTGTCGTAGCCGGCCGCCGCGGCGCGCTCGACGAGCTCCAGCGAGCGGTCGCGCTCCTTCATCATGTAGAGCTGCATCCACAGCCGGCCGTCCGGAGAGACCTCTCGCACCCGCTCGATCGACGTCGTGCCGAGCGTCGAGAGCGTGAAGGGGATCCCGTAGGCGGCGGCCGCGCGGGCGCCGGCCGGCTCGCCCTCCGCGTGCATCAGGCGGGTGAAGCCGGTGGGCGCGATCGCGAGCGGGAAGGCGCTCGGCGCCCCCAGCACGTCCCACGACGTCGAGACATCCGTCACGTCCTTGAGCACCGCCGGGTGCAGCTCGACGTCCTCGAAGGCCTGGCGGGCGCGCGCGATGCCGATCTCGCCCTCGGCGGCGCCGTCGGTGTAGTCGAAGGGGCCCTTGGGCGTGCGCGCCTTGGCGATCGCCCGCAGGTCCCAGATCGTCTGCGCGAGCCCGAGCCGGGCGGCCGCCGGGTTGCCGGGCCTGCGGAAGTTCAGGTTCGCTCGCAGGTCGGCGAGGGTGGGGATGCGTCGTTCCACGGTGTCGTGCTCCTCGGTGCTCGGGCAGGTGCGGTTCGCTGGTCAGATCGTGGCGGGGACGAGCCGCTGCTGCTGCTCGCCGAGGCCCTCGATGCCGATCCCCATCACATCACCCGCGACGAGGTAGGGGAAGCGGCCCGACAGCGCCACGCCCTGCGGGGTGCCGGTGTTGATCAGGTCGCCCGGCTCCAGCACCAGGTAGTGCGAGAGGTGCCGCACGATCTCGGCGACGGGGAAGATCATGTCGGCCGTGCTCGAGTCCTGGCGCGGCTCGCCGTTGACCGTCGACCACAGCCGCAGCGACTGCACGTCGACCTCGTCGGGGGTGACGAGCTCGGGGCCGAGCGGGTTGAAGGTCTCGGCGCACTTGCCCTTCGACCACTGCCCGCCGGAGTGCTTCGTCTGGTAGTCGCGCTCCGAGACGTCGTTCGAGACCACGAAGCCGGCGATCGCCGCCAGCGCCTCCTCGTCGGAGCCCAGGTAGCGGGCGCGCGAGCCGATCACGACACCCAGCTCGACCTCCCAGTCGACGGTCTCCGCGCCCGGGGGGATCGCCACGTCGTCCTCGGGGCCGACCACGGTGTTCGGGTGCTTGAAGAACAGGATCGGCACGGCGGGCGGGGCGTCGCCCGACTCGGCGGCGTGGGCCGCGTAGTTCTGGCCGATGCACAGCACCGCCGTGGGCCGCGCGATGGGCGCGCCCACGCGCATCCGCTCGGCGCCGTCGAGCGCGGGCAGCTCACCGGCCTCGAGCGCTGCGCGCGCCCGCTCGATGCCGCCGCCCTCGAGGAACGCGCCGTCGATGTCTGCCGTGATGCCGCGCAGGTCGAGGCGGCGCTCGCCGTCGACGAGCACGGGGATCTCTGCGCCGGGCTCGCCGAGTCGCTGGAATCGCATGGGGTCTCCTCTGTCGGGTCCTGGTGAGTTCGGTGTCGTGGCTGATCAGTGCGTGAAGGGCCGGTCGCGCGGCACCTCGGGGTTGAGCTCGACGCCGAAGCCGGGCGTCTCGGGAACGACGAGGCGGCCGCCGACGGGCACCGGCTCGTTCAGGAGCAGCGGCGAGAACATCGGCACGACCTCCTCGGCGGTCTCGTGCATCATCAGGAACTCGGCGAACGGGCTGTTCGTGCGCGTCACGACGAAGTGGTACGAGTACACCGAGGAGCCGTGCGGCACGACCATGGTGCCGTGGCTGTCGGCGAGCGCCGAGATCTTGATGAGCTCGGTGATGCCGCCGCACCAGCCCACGTCGGGCTGGATGATGTCGACGCCGGTCTCGAGCAGCTGGCGGAAGCCCCAGCGGGTCGCCTCGTGCTCGCCGGTGGTGATGAGCATGCCGGCGGGCGCCTGCTGCTTGAGCTGCCGGTACCCCCAGTAGTCGTCGGGGATCAGCGCCTCCTCGAGCCACTTGAGCCCGTGCTCGCTGGCCGCGTGCGCGAGCCGCGTCGCGTACTCGACGTCGAGCGACATCCAGCAGTCCCACATGAGCCAGAAGTCGTCGCCGACCTTCTCGCGCATGTCGGCGAGCTCGGCGATGTTCTTCCTGAAGCCCTCCTCGCCCTCCGAGGGGCTGAAGTGGAGCGGCATCTTGCCGCCGATGAAGCCGAGCTCCTTGGCGCGGTCGGGCCGGGCGCCCGTGGCGTAGAACTGCAGCTCGTCGCGCACGGGGCCGCCCAGCAGCGCGTACACCGGCTCGCCGCGCAGGCGCCCGAGCAGGTCGTAGAGCGCGAGGTCGACGCCGCTGATGGTGTTCAGCACCACGCCCCGGCGGCCGTAGTAGAGCGTCGAGCGGTACATCTGATCCCAGATGCGCTCGATGTCGGTGACCGCCCGGCCCTCGAGGAAGCGCGCGAGGTGCTTCTCGACGATCCAGGCGCCGATCTCTCCGGCGGTGGTGACGGCGAAGCCGACCGTGCCGTCGTCGGCCTCGATCTCGACCACGAGGGTGCCGAGCACGTTGATGCCGAACGACTGCCGCGACTGCCGGAACTCCGGGTAGGCCGACATCGGCGTCGCGATGTGGTCGTCGATCCAGTGGTAGCCGTCCTGGTCGTGGTAGTCGGCGCCCTTGCCGCGCACGGTGGTGGCGCGGACCTCCTTGATGGTGCGCTGCGTCATCGCTGCTCCTCCTCGTCGGTGTGGCTGGTCTCGGTCAGGCGGATGAGCACCTTGCCGGGGATGTCGGCGTGCGCCGCGAGCTCCGCGAAGGCGTCGTGGCCGGCCTCGAGCGGCACGGTCCTCGTGATCAGCTCGGCGGCCTGCGCGGGCGCCTGCCCGATCCACTCGGCCGCGTCGCGGAAGTCCTGCGCCGAGTACGTGAAGCTGCCGACGATCGCGCGCTCCTCGGTCGAGACGAGGAACGCGTCGAGCGCGAGCTTCGGCGCGCCCATCCCGACCAGGCAGACGGTGCCGCCCATGCGGGTGGCCTGCAGGCTCGCGCGCAGCGTCGGCTCGATGCCGACGGCGTCGATCGCGACGTCGGCCGCGCCGTCGAGCGCCTCGCGGATGCGCTCGACCAGGTCGTCGCCCGCGGCGTCGAGCGCGGTCGCGCCGAGCCGCTCGACGAGCGCCCGGCGCGAGGCGCTCAGCTCGGTGACGACGATGCGGTCGATTCCCGCCATCTGCAGCGCGAGCACGACCGACTGGCCGATCGGCCCGCCGCCGGCGACGACGACGCGGTCGCCCGGCTGGGCGCCGGAGCGACGGACGGCGTGCACCGAGACCGCGAGCGGCTCGACGAGCGCGCCGAGCTCGACCGGCATGGAGGCGGGCAGCGGCACGACGTTGACCGCCGGCACCACGATGCGCTGCGCGAAGGAGGCGACGACCTCGGGCTTGACGCCGATGACGTGCTTGCCGGGCGCCATCTGCTCGCGACCCCGGAACGCATCCGCCTCTGCCGCGGGCACGACGACCGGGTTGAAGGTCGCGATGTCGCCGACGGCCAGGCCCTCGACGCCCGCGCCGAGCGCGTCGATGCGGGCGACGCTCTCGTGGCCCATCACCTGCCCGGGGAAGCGCCGGCCGTTCTCGCCCGTGAAGCCGTGGATGTCGGAGCCGCAGATGCCGGTCGCGATGACCTCCAGCCGCACCTCGCCGGCCGCGGGCTCGGGCTCGGGCAGCTCGACGACCGCGAGGCGGCCGATCTCCTCGAGGCGCAGCGCCCTCATCGGCGGGGCTCCGCGACGGTCGGGTTCGCCTCGGTGCGCTCGCCGACCGTGCGCACGGCGCGGGAGACGAGGTGGCTGCAGGCGATCAGGACGGCGCCGATGGCCGCCACGGCGGCGAGGGCGTAGGAGCCGCCCGCCGGGCCGAAGGCCTCGTCGGCGGCGTTCTTCATGATCGGCGCGAGGAACCCGCCGAGGTTGCCGATCGAGTTGATGAGGGCGATGCCGGATGCGGCGGCGCCGCCGACGAGGAACGAGGTCGGCAGGGTCCAGAACACCGGCTGCACGGCGATGAAGCCCGCCGCGCCGAGCGCGAGCGAGAGCAGCACGAGCACGGGCTGCTCGAACACCACCGAGAGCAGGATGCCGACGGCGGCCAGTGCCAGCGTCACGGCAGCGACGATGCGGCGCTGCCCGGTGCGGTCGGCGACGCGGGTGGCGATGAGCACGCCGATGATCGCGAAGGTCCACACCGCGCCGGTGAGCAGGCCGACGGTGAGCCCGACATCCTGGCCGACGACCTCGGCGACCTGCGTCGGCAGGTAGAAGGTCACGCCGTAGACGGCCATCTGGATGGTGAGGAAGGCGACGCTGAAGTAGAGCACCGCCGGGTTGGCGAGGGCGCGCAGGGCGCTGCGGGGGGAGTGGTCGGCCTTCGACGCGTTCTCGCGGTCGAGGGCAGCGAGCAGCAGGTCCTTCTGCTCCTGCGTCAGCCACTTCGCGTCGCGCGGGCCGTTCGGCAGGTAGCTGATGATGAGCAGGCCGACGAGCACCGTGAGGGCACCCGTGACGAGGAACATGATCTGCCAGCCGTGCAGGCCGCCGAGGCCGTCGAGGTCGAGCAGCAGCCCGGAGAGCGGCCCGCCGAAGATGAAGGCGAGCGGTGCGCCGAAGTAGAACAGGCCGTTGACGCGGGCGCGGTGCTCGACCGGGATCCAGAGCGTCAGGTACCAGATGACACCGGGGAAGAAGCCGGCCTCGGTGATGCCGAGCAGCACCCGCAGCGCGTAGAAGCTCGCCTCGTTCGTCGCGAACATCATGAGCGCCGAGACGATGCCCCAGCTGATCATGATGCGGGCGAGCCAGATCTTGGCGCCGACCCGCTGCATGATCATGTTGCTCGGCACCTCGAAGACGGCGTAGCCGATGAAGAAGAGGCCGGCGCCGAGGGCGTAGGCGGCGTCGGAGATGCCGGTGTCGGCCTGGAACGTCGCCTTCGCGAAGCCGAGGTTCGAGCGATCGAGGAACGCCAGGATGTACATGAGCAGCAGGATCGGGATGAGGCGGGCGGTGACCTTCCGGATCACCGGTGCGAGTGCTGCGGACTGCGCGGATGTGTCGGTCACGGGAATCTCCGTTGATCACCAGGGTCGTTCACATATGTGAATCGAGGTTCACGTGTGTGAAGCCGCCAGATAATGCCACGCGGTCCACGGGCGCGCAAGTGCCGGAGGTGCCGCCCTAGACGCAGCGGTCTCGTCAGGGGGAGAGCGCGCCCCGCAGCCCCATGCCGCCGCGGATCGCCTGCGCCGCATCGCGCAGCGGGCCGTAGAGCGCGTGCTGCCAGCCCTCGGCCGTGCGGCTCTTGGGCATCGTGATGCTCATGGCTGCCGCGATGCCGGTCTCCGCGACCGTCGTCAGCGGCACGGCGACGCAGCGGCAGCCGGCGACGAACTCCTCGTCGTCGGTCGCGAAGCCCAGCTCCCGCGCGCGCGAGACGATCCGCAGGATCTCCGGCACCTCCGTGACCGTGCGCGGGGTGAGCTGGGGCAGCACGACCGACTCGAGCCGCGCCCGCGCCTCGGCCTCGTCGAGCACGCTCAGCAGCGCCTTGCCGATGCCGGTCGCATGCGCGTGCAGCCGCATGCCGACCGTCGAGGCCATGCGCATCGGGTTCGGCGAGAGGCTGATGCCGATGTAGACGTTCTCGATGCCGTCGAGCCGCGCCAGCTGCACGGTCTCGCCCGTCGTCTGCACGAGGCGATCCATGTGCGGCTTCGCGGTCTCGAGCAGCAGCCGGTGGCCGTCGTACTGCTGACCCAGCTGCCAGATGTGCAGGCCCAGCCGGTAGCGACGCTCCGAGAGCTCGAGCCAGCCGGCGTCGACGAGCGTCGCGAGCAGCCCGTGCGCGCTCGAGCGCGGCAGCGCGAGGGCCTCGCCGATCTCGGCGAACGTCGCAGCGCCCCGATCCGCCACCAGGTCGAGCACCGCGAGCGCGCGCTCGGCCGACTTCACGGGGCCGCGTGCCTGGTTCATGCGCTCTCCTGGGTCGTGATCGCGCATCCATCATCTCGTGCCCGCTCAGGATCCCGGCCGCGCGCGCGGCCGGTACTCGACGAGCTCGTGCGTCGCGCGCACCAGCTCCCGCAGCTCCTCGAGCGTCTCCGGCGCGGCGCCGAGCGTGCGCGCCTGCACGAGCACGTTGCCGATCGCGCTCGCCTCGACCGGGCCGGCGAGCACCGGCAGCCCCGATCGGTCGGCCGTCAGCTGGCACAGCAGCGCGTTGCGCGAGCCGCCGCCGACGACGTGCACGCGCTCGATGCGCTGCCCGCTGATGCGCTCGGCGTCGCGCAGCGTCACGGCGTAGCCCTCGGCGAGCGACTCGAGGATGCAGCGCACCACCTCCGCGTGCCCGCGCGGTGGGCGCTGGCCGCGCTCCTCGAACCACGAGGCGATGCGCGCCGGCATGTCCCCGGGCGGGTAGAACGCCTCGTCGGTGGGGTCGAACACGGGCACCCGCCAGTCGACGCGCGACGCCGCGTCGAGCAGCGCCGGCAGGCTGAGCCGCTCGCCGGCCGCCTCCCAGGTGCGCATGGTCTCCGACAGGATCCACAGCCCCATGAGGTTCTTCAGGAACCGGGTGCGGCCGTCGACGCCGCCCTCGTTCGTGAACTTCGCCTCGAGCGCCTCCTCGGTCGCGATCGGCGCGCTCGTCTCGATGCCCACGAGCGACCAGGTGCCGCTCGAGATGTAGGCGCCGCCCGCGCTCATCGGAACGCCGACGACGGCGGATGCGGTGTCGTGCGACCCCACGGCGAGCACGTCGGGCGTGCCCTGGATGCCGAAGTGCGCGCGCGCGACCTCGTCGATGGGGCCGATGCGCGTGCCGGGCTCGACGACCGGCGCCATGAGGGAGACGGGGATGCCGAAGCGCGCCATGAGCTCCGCATCCCACTCGCCGCCGAGGCGCATGAGGCCGGTGGTGGAGGCGTTCGTGGCCTCCATCACCATCTCGCCCGTCATCCAGTAGCCGAAGAGGTCGGGCAGCATCAGCAGCCGGTCGGCCGCCTCGAGCAGCCCGCGCTCCCCGTCGACGGCGAGCTGGTTGATGGTCGTGAACGGCATGCGCTGCAGCCCGCAGCGGCGGTAGAGGTCGGGCTGCGCGATCACCCGGTCGACGAGCTCGAGCCCGCGCGCCGTGCGGTCGTCCCGGTAGGAGTGGGGGATGCCGAGCAGCCGCCCGCGCCGCAGCAGGCCGTAGTCGACCGCCCAGGAGTCGACGGCGACCGAGGCGAGCGGGCCGAGCCTCGAGGCAGCCGCGACGCCCTGCATCGCCTGGTCGTAGAGCGCGAGCACCGACCAGTGCAGGCCGTCGCCGACCCGCACCGGTCGATTCTCGAATCGCGCGATCTCCGTCAGGCGCAGCGAGGTGCGATCGACCTCGGCGCGCACGACGCGACCGCTGGTCGCGCCGAGGTCGATCGCGGCGACGCTCGTCGTCATCGCAGGAACGCCGCCGCGACGCCGGAGTCGACCGGCACGTGGAGCCCCGTGGTGTGGGTGAGCTCCGGCCCCGTCAGCGCCACGACAGCGTTGGCGACGTGGTCGGGCAGCACCTCGCGCCCGAGGAGGGTGCGGCCGGCGTAGTACTTGCCGAGCTCCTCCTCCTTCACGCCGTACACCTTCGCCCGCGACGCGCCCCAGCCGCCGGCGAAGATGCCGGAGCCGCGCACGACGCCGTCGGGGTTGATGCCGTTGACGCGCACGCCGTGCTGGCCGAGCTCGGCGGCCAGCAGCCGCACCTGGTGCGCCTGGTCGGCCTTCGCCGCCGAGTAGGCGATGTTGTTCGGCCCGGCGAACACGGCGTTCTTCGAGGAGATGTAGATGATGTCGCCGCCCATGCCCTGCGCGATCAGCGCCCGTGCTGCGGCGCGCGAGACGAGGAACGAGCCCTTCGCCATCACGTCGTGCTGCAGGTCCCAGTCGGCCTCGGTGGTCTCGAGCAGCGACCGCGAGAGCGAGAGGCCGGCGTTGTTCACGACCAGGTCGAGGCCGCCGAAGGCCAGCAGCGTCGCGTCGACCGCCGCCTGCACCTCCGCCTCCTTCGTCACGTCGCACTGCACGCCGACGGCGACGTCGGTCGAGCCGAGCTCCGCCGCCGCGGCCTGCGCCTTCTCGAGCGAGAGGTCGGCGATCACGACGCAGGCGCCCTCGGCCGCGAGCCTGGTGGCGATCGCCTTGCCGATGCCGGAGGCGGCGCCCGTCACGAGCGCGACGCGGCCCGCGTGCGAGCGCGGCTTCGGCAGCCGCTGCAGCTTGGCCTCCTCGAGCGCCCAGTACTCGATCCTGAACTTCTCGGCGTCGGAGATCGGCGCGTAGGTCGAGACCGACTCGGCCCCGCGCATCACATTGATCGCGTTGATGTAGAACTCGCCGGCGACGCGGGCGGTCTGCGCGTCCTTGCCGAAGGAGAACATGCCCACGCCCGGGATCAGCACGATCGCGGGGTCAGCGCCCCGCATCGCGGGGGAGTCCTCGGTCGCGTGCGCCGCGTAGTAGGCGGCGTAGTCCTCGCGGTACCGCTCGTGCAGCTCCTGCAGGCGCGCGACCGCCTCCTCGACGGGCGCATCGGCGGGCAGGTCGAGCACGAGCGGCTTGACCTTCGTGCGCAGGAAGTGATCCGGGCACGAGGTGCCGAGCTCGGCGAGCCGGCGGTGGCCCTCCCGCTCGAGGAAGTCGGTGACGACCGGATCGTCGGTGAAGTGCCCGACCATCGGCCGGTCGGCGGAGGCGACGGCTCGCACGTGCGCGGCGAGCGCTGCCGCCCGCGCGCGGCGCTGCTTGGCCGGCAGCGCGCCGAAGCCGGGCAGCGCGGGGCCGAAGGGCTCCTGGCTGCCGTGCTCGGCCAGGTAGGCCGCGGCGGTCTCGATGATCCACAGCGAGCTCTGCTCTGCCTCCTCGCTCGTCTCGCCCCACGCCGTGATGCCGTGGCCGCCCAGGATGCAGCCGACCGCATCCGGGTTGGCGCGCTGGATCTCGCGGATGTCGAGGCCGAGCTGGAAGCCGGGGCGGCGCCAGGGCACCCAGACGACCTTGCCGCCGTAGATGCGCTCGGTGAGCTCGGGCCCGTCGGCCGCGGTCGCGATGGCGATGCCGGCGTCGGGGTGCAGGTGGTCGACGTGGGGCTTCTCCACCAGCGCGTGCATCGCGGTGTCGATCGAGGGCGCGGCGCCCCCCTTGCCGTGCAGGCAGTAGTCGAAGGCCGCGACCATCTCGTCCTCGCGCTCGATGCCCGGGTAGACGGCCTCGAGCCCTCGCACGCGATCGAGCCGCAGGGCGGCGAGGCCGGATGCGGTGAGCGTGCCGAGGTCGCCGCCGGAGCCCTTCACCCAGACGAGCTCGACGGGCTCGCCGGAGGCGGGGTCGCGGTCGACGCCCTTCGCGGAGGTGTTGCCGCCGGCGTAGTTGGTGTTGCGCGGGTCGGCCCCGAGGCGGTTGCTGCGACCGATGAGCTGCTCGACTGCTTCGTGCACGACGCTCACGCTCCCCAGCTCGCCTGGGCGCCGCCGACGCGCTCGTCGGCGATGCGCTCGAGGTAGCCGGAGGCCAGGAAGTGCCGCATCGGATCCTCCGGGAGTCCCCTCGACGCGCGGAGCTCGGCCAGCAGCGGGCGCACGTCGGTGCTGAAGGCATCCATCACGATGTCGTTCGCCAGCAGCACGTCGCAGTCGCGGCGGGCGGCGGCGAGCGCCTCCGTGTCGAGGGAGAGCACCTTCGCGACCGCCTCCTGCACGTTCAGCACGCTGCGGATCTGGCCGGGGATCTTGGCCTCGATGTTGTGGCACTGGTCGAGCACGAGCTGCACGTCGGGGTCGCCGAGGCCGCCGCCGGAGACGAGCTCCATCATGATGCGGAAGAGCTGGAACGGGTCGGCGAGGCCGACGATCAGGTCGTCGTCCGCGTAGAAGCGCGAGTTGAGGTCGAAGGCGCCGAGCTTGCCGAGCCGCAGCAGCTGGGCGACGATGAACTCGATGTTCGTGCCGGGCGCGTGGTGGCCGGTGTCGAGCACGACCTTCGCCTGCTCGCCCAGCGCGATCGTGTGCGCGAAGCTCGTCCCCCAGTCGGGCACGTCCGTGTGGTAGAACGCCGGCTCGAAGAACTTGTACTCGAGCAGCAGCCGCTGGTCGGCGTCGAGCTCGGCGTAGATCGCGGCGAGGCCCTCGGCGAGCCGGTCCTGGCGCTCGCGGATGGAGTCCTGGCCGGGGTAGTTCGTGCCGTCCGCGAGCCAGATCTTCAGGTCGCGCACGCCGATCGTCCGCATGATGTCGAGGCACTCGAGGTGGTGGTCGACGGCCTTCCGCCGCACGCGCGCATCGGGGTGGCAGAGCGACCCGAACTTGTAGTCCTCCTCCTGGAAGGTGTTCGAGTTCACCGTGCCGAGCTCGACGCCGAGCGACCGGGCGTGCTCGGCGAGCGCCGAGAAGTCGTCGACGCGATCCCACGGGATGTGGATCGCGACGCGCGGGGCGAGGCCGGTCGCGGCGTGCACCTGCGCGGCATCGCTGACCTTCTCGAAGGCGTCGCGCGGCGTGCCCGGCGTGCCGAAGACGCGGAACCGCGTGCCCGAGTTGCCGTACGCCCACGAGGGCACTTCGATCTGCAGCTGCGCGAGCTGCTCCTGCGAGGGGGCGATGGCCATGGGCGGCTCCTGTCGTCTTCGACATCGTTGGCGCTCGCGATCGGGTCACGAGGTGCGGTGCTTGCCAGCATGCCGCGCCAGGCTTTCGAACGCAACCCGAATTGTTGCGTTTTGGTATCGGTGGCTTGCGAAAGCGGTTTCGGATGCGTACTGTCGCCACCAACACGACGAAGGAGTCACCGTGGTCACTCGCGATTCGCGCATCCTCGATGCGCTGGATCAGCACGGCGCCGTGCAGGTCGCCGACCTGGCGAGGGACCTCGGCGTCTCCGAGGTGACGATCCGCAAGGACCTCGACGCGCTCGCCGAGCGCGACCTCCTGCGCCGCACGCGAGGCGGCGCCCTGCCGCCGGTCCGCGGCGACGAGGGCGCCTTCGCCGACCGCATGCGCACGGATGCCGACGCCAAGCGGGCGATCGCCGTGCGCGCCGCGACGCTCGTCGAGGACGGCGACGTCATCGCGCTCGACACCTCGAGCACCGCGCACTTCCTCGCGCTCGAGCTGCTGCAGCGCACCGGCCTCCTCGTCATCACGCAGTCGCTGCGCACCGGCGTGCTCCTGATGGAGCGCTCCGACGCCCGCGTCATCATCCCCGGCGGCTCGCTGCGCCGCGAGAGCTCCGGCCTCGTGGGGCCGATCGCGGATGCGCTCGTCGGGCGAGGGCGCATCGGCAAGGCCTTCGTCGGCGTGGTCGGGCTCTCGCCCGAGCGCGGGCTCCTCGAGCTCGCCACCGACGAGGCGATGTCGAAGCAGGGCCTCGTCGCGGTCAGCGACCAGGTGCACGCGCTGTTCGACAGCAGCAAGACCACCGGCTTCGCGCTCCACTCGTTCGCGAGCGCCGAGCAGGTGACGAGCCTCATCACCGATGAGCGCGCATCCGACGACTTCGTCGCCGAGTGGGAGGCCCGGGGCGTCAGCGTCACCAGGGTGCCGCTCGACGACGCGCACACGACCGGCACCGAGCCGGCCACGGCACGGGCGGGAAGGGCCTCCCGTCGCCTCATCCAGAAGGAGCATCGATGAAGATCTCACGCAGGATCACGGGCGCACTCGCGCTCACGGCGGCAGCGGCCGTCGTGCTCGCCGGGTGCACCTCGCGGAACGACACGGGCGCGACGCCCGCGCCCGGTGCCACGGAGGGCGGTGGCGGCGACGAGCAGATCACCGTCGCCTTCGTCCCGAAGCTGCAGGGCATCCCCTACTTCGAGGCCATGAACACCGGTGGCCAGCAGGCCGCCGAGGAGCTCGGCTTCGAGTGGCTCTACCAGGGCCCGACGACCGCCGACGCGGCAGCGCAGGCCGACATCGTGCGCTCGTTCATCCAGCAGGGCGTCGACGTGCTGTTCGTGGCGCCCAACGACCCCAACTCGATGGCTCCGCTGCTGCAGGAGGCGCAGGACGCCGGCATCCACGTCGCCACGACGGACACGGATGCGCCCGACTCGGTGCGCGAGGTCTTCGTCAGCCAGGCATCGGTGCAGGGCATCGGCGAGCAGCTGACCGACTCGCTCCTCGAGGCGATGGGCGGCTCCGGCCAGTACGCGATCGTCTCGTGCGGTGAGACGGCGGCGAACCTGAACGCCTGGATCGAGGTGCAGGAGGCCTACACCGCCTCGGAGTACCCCGACGCGGAGATCGTGGACATCGTCTACGCCGGTGAGGACCAGGCCGCGGCGACGCAGATGGCGCTCGACCTCATGAACTCGAACCCCGACCTGACGGGCCTCATCGGCGAGTGCACCTCGAGCGCCCCGGGCGTCGCGCAGGCCGTCGAGGACGCCGGTCGCACGGGCGAGGTCTTCACGGTGGGCCTCGGCACGCCGCAGGCGATGCTGCCCTACCTGGAGTCGGGCTCGTCGAGCGCGTCGATCCTCTGGGATGTCGAGGGCCTCGGCTGGCTCACCGGCTGGGCGGGCGTGCAGCTCGCCAACGACGGCGACCTGGGCGACACCTCGAGCATCTCGAACGAGGCGCTGGCCGACGTGTCGTACGACGAGGCGACGGCAGAGCTGCTGCTCGGCCCGCCGACGGTCTTCACGGCGGAGAACGCCGGCGACTACGACTACTGACGCATCGCCGGGGCGCGGCTCGCGCCGCGCCCCGGCACCGCACTCCGCGTGACCCCACCCCCCCCATCCGTCCACGACACGGCAGCGACGCCGCTCGGGAGCCCCATGACTGACATCGCGACAGAGCGCGCGACCGACCCCGCCCCTCGGCTCGAGATGCGCGACATCTCGAAGCGCTACGGCGGCGTCCGCGCCATCCGCCACGCCGACCTCACCGTCAGGCCCGGCACGGTCCACGCGCTCGTGGGCGAGAACGGCGCCGGCAAGTCGACGCTCATCAAGATCCTCGCCGGCGCAGAGCAGCCGGACACCGGGTCGATCGCGATCGACGGCACCGCCGTGACGATCGGCTCCACCTCCGACGCCATCGCGCTCGGCGTGCAGACGGTCTACCAGGAGCCGCAGATCTTCCCCGAGCTCACGGTCGCCGAGAACTTCTTCGTCGGCCGCGAGATCACCCGCGGCCCGGCCATCGACTGGCGGGCGCAGGCCCCCCGCATGCTCGAGCTGCTCGACACGGTCGGGCTCGACCGCTCGCTCGCCTCGCAGCCGCTCGGCACGCTCTCCATCGCCAAGCAGCAGCAGGTCTCGATCGCGAAGGCGCTGCTCGAGCAGGCGAGCGTCCTGATCCTGGACGAGCCGAGCGCGATCCTCACCGACAGCGAGATCGAGGTGCTCTTCGGCGTCGTGCGCAAGCTCGCGGCCGAGGGCGTCTCCATCATCTACATCAGCCACCGCCTCGACGAGCTCTTCCGCATCGCCGACGAGGTCACGATCATGCGCGACGGCGAGACCGTCTCCTCGCAGCCGATCGGCGAGCTCACCGTGCGCGAGATCGCCGAGCGCATGGTGGGCGGCACGCTCGCCGAGGGCGTGCGCGCTCCCGGCGAGCCCGGCCCGCCCGTCCTCGAGCTCGAGGGGCTCTCGCTCGCGGGGGCCTTCGACGACGTCAGCCTGAGCGTGCGCGAGGGCGAGATCGTCGGCCTCTACGGCCTCGTCGGCTGCGGCGCCGCCGAGGTCGGCGAGGTCGTCTACGGCATGCGCCGCGCGACGGCGGGGCGGATGCGCTCGGTCGGCACCGACGCGCAGGTCACGAGCCCGGGGGCCGCCAAGCGCCGCGGCATCCGCATGCTGCCGGCGAACCGCGCATCGCAGGGCTCCTTCTCCTTCCAGCCCATCGCCTTCAACATCACGATCGGATCGCTCGGCCTGCTCGGCAGGCTCGGCTGGGTCTCGCCGCGCGCCGAGCGCCGCATCTCCGACGACCTCATCCGCCGCCTCTCCGTCAAGACGCCCTCGGGCCGCCAGCCGATCGGCGCCATGTCGGGCGGCAACGCGCAGAAGGTGGTGCTCGCCCGCCAGGTGGTCGAGCAGCCGAAGCTGCTGGTGCTCGCCGAGCCCACGCAGGGCGTCGACGTCGGCGCCAAGGAGGAGATCCACAGCATCGTCGCCGACCTGGCCGACAAGGGCGCCGCCGTGCTCGTCATCACCACCGACCTCGCCGAGGTGCTGCGGGTGTCGGACCGGATCCTGGTCTTCCGCGGCGGCAGGGTCGCCAAGGAGTTCCCGCCGACGGCGAGCCAGGCATCGCTGCTCGCCGCCGCCGCGGGCGCCATCGAGGAGGACGCCGCATGAGCGTGGACACCGCACCCCAGACGCCGGCGCCCGAGCAGCGGTCGGCGCCGAGCCTGCGCCGCATCCTGCCGCCCATCGTCACCGGGCAGGAGATCGTGCTGCTCGCCGTGGTCGTGGTGCTGTGGGTGCTGCTGGGCATCTTCACGCCCGCGTTCCTCTCACCCGGCTCGATCGGGCCGCTGCTGGTGCAGGTGGCGCCCATCGCGCTCGTCGGCGTCGGCATGACCTTCGTCATCATCACCGCCGGCATCGACGTCTCCGTCGCGGCCATGATCATGGTCTCCGCCGTCGTCACCGCGCGCATGATGGTCGGGCTCGACCTCCCGGCGCCGCTGGCGATCCTGGTGGCGATCGCGATCGGCCTCGCACTGGGCGCGATCAACGGGCTCCTGATCGCCTACGGCCGCGTGCATCCGATCATCATCACCTTCGGCACCGCCAACGTCTTCCAGTGGCTGGGCCTGCGGGTGTTCGACTCGTCGACCGTCAACGGCATCCCCGGCACCCTCGACTTCCTGGGCCGCGGCGAGGAGGGCTCCACGCTCGGCGTGCCCCACTCCTTCGCCATCGCGCTCGTCGCCGTGGCCGCAGCCTGGTGGTTCCTGCGCTACGCCAAGGGCGGCCGCAACCTCTACGCCATCGGCGGCAACGCCAACGCCGCGCGCCTGGCGGGCATCAAGGTGCAGCCGCGGCTCGTCTGGGTCTACGGGATCACCGGCGCCCTGGCGGGCCTGGCCGCGTGCATGATGATCGCGACCGGCACCTCGACGCTCGACCAGTCGGTGGGCTCCGGCAAGGAGCTGCAGGTCATCGCGGCCGTCGTCATCGGCGGCACCTCGATCCTCGGCGGCCGCGGCAGCGTCGTCGGCACCCTGCTCGGCGCGATCCTCGTGCAGACGGTCGTCTCGGGCGTCACCCAGCTCGGCTGGCCCACCCAGCTCGGCTTCCTGTTCGTCGGCATCTTCATCGTGATCGCCGTCGGCACCGATCTCATCCGCGAGCGAGCGAGGAGGCGAGCATGACGCACGCCACGCCTGACACCAGGCAGCACACCGGCGCCCCGGCCGCGGGGCAGCAGAGCGCGGGCCCGGTGGCGCGGGTGCGCGACTGGTTCACCGCCGGCGGGCTCAAGGATCGCGCGATCCTGCTCCTCGTGCTCATCATCGTCCTCGTCGTGGTGATGACGATCCTCGACCTCGCGGGTCAGACGAGCGGTGCGTTCAACAGCGACTACCTCGCCTCGACGCTCATCGCCTTCGTGCCGCTCGCGCTGCTCGCGATCGCGCAGCTGTTCGTCATCACCTCCGGTCGCGGCGGCATCGACCTCTCGGTCGGCTCGATGGTGTCGCTCTCGGGCATCGCGTTCGCGATGCTCTTCCAGCAGGTCGGGCTGCCGCTCCCGGTGGCGATGGTGCTGGCCGTGCTCTTCGGTGCCGTGCTGGGCGCGGTCAACGGCGTGCTCTCGGCGTACCTCGGCTTCCCGCCGCTCATCGCCACGCTCGCGACCTTCTACGGCTACCGCTCGATCGCGCTCGTGGTGAGCGAGCAGCGCCCGATCTCCGGTCCCGAGATCTCTGCCTTCTACGACGCCGCGAAGGCCGTCGAGCTGCCGGTCATCGGCGGTTCGCTGCCGCTCGTGCCGCTGGGCGTGTTCACGTTCCTGCTGCCGGTCGCCGTGGTCGCGTGGTTCGTGCTGAACCGCACGGCGTACGGCCGCTCGCTCTACGCGATCGGCACGAACGACCTCGCGGCGCAGTGGGCCGGCATCGACACCCGCCGCACCCGCATGCTGGCGTTCGTCGCCGCCGGTGCGATCTCGGGCCTCGTCGGCGTCTACACGGTGGCCCAGTTCGCCTCCGCGCGGCCCGACGCGGGCACGAGCGGCAGCGGCATGGCGCTGCCGGCGATCACGATCGCCGTGCTCGGCGGCGTCGCCATCACCGGCGGCATCGGCAAGCTGGGCGGCGTGCTGCTGGCGGCGCTGCTGATCGTGTGGCTCAACGCCTCGATCCTGCTCGTGGTGCCCGGCAACGACGGCGCGCAGGCGCAGTCGCTCGCGCTCGGCCTCGTGCTGCTCGGCGCCGCGCTGTTCGGGCAGGTGTCGCTGCGGCGCCGACGGCTCGCGCCGACGCCCTCCGGTGCCGTGCCCTCGGTCACCGGCGCGCTGCCCAAGGCCGACCGCCGATGAGCGTCGTCATCGGCGTCGACTTCGGCACCCTGAGCGGTCGCGCCCTCGTGGTGCGGGTCGCCGACGGGGCAGAGCTCGGCACCGCGGTGCACGAGTACGCCCACGGGGTGATCGACGAGCGCCTCGGCGCCGTGCCGCTGCCGCCCGAGTGGGCGCTGCAGCACCCGGCCGACTGGCTCGACGTGCTGCGCGTCGCGGTGCCGGCGGCGCTCGCCGCTGCCGGGGTCGACGCGCGCGAGGTGGTGGGCATCGGCTGCGACTTCACCGCATCCACCCCGCTACCGGCGCTCGCCGACGGCACGGCGCTCTGCCTCGCCGAGGGCTGGCAGGAGCGGCCGCACGCCTACCCGAAGCTCTGGAAGCACCACGCGGCGCAGCCGCACGCCGACCGCATCAACACGGTCGCCGCCGAGCGCGGCGAGCGTTGGCTCGCGCGCTACGGCGGTGCGATCTCCAGCGAGTGGCAGGTGGCCAAGGCGCTGCAGGTCTTCGAGGAGGATCGTGCGGCCTTCGACGCCGCCGACCTCTGGATCGAGGCGAGCGACTGGATCGTGCAGCAGCTCAGCGGCGTCGCGGTGCGCAACGCCTCGGCGGCCGGCTACAAGGGCATGGTGCAGGATGGCGCGCTGCCGGCGCCGGAGTACTTCGAGGCGCTCGCGCCGGGCTTCGCCGCGGTGATCGAGAAGCTCGAGGGCCCGGTCGGCGAGCTCGGCGCTGTCGCGGGCGGGCTGACGCCGGCCATGGCCTCGCTCACCGGACTGCCGGAGGGCATCGCGGTCGCGGTCGGCAACGTCGACGCGCACGTCACCGCGCCCGCGGTGCAGGCCACCGGCACCGGCGCGCTCGTCGCCATCATGGGCACGAGCACGTGCCACATCGTCAACGCGGATGCGCTGGTCGACGTCGACGGCATGTGCGGCGCGGTCATGGGCGGCATCACCGCCGGCTCGTGGGGCTACGAGGCCGGGCAGTCGGGCGTCGGCGACATCCTCGCCTGGTTCGTCGAGCACCAGGTGCCGGGCGCCGTGCAGGCCGAGGCCGCGCGGCAGGGCGTCAGCGCGCACGCGCTGCTGACCGAGCGCGGCTGGCGCAAGCCCATCGGCGCGCACGGGCTCGTCGCGCTGGACTGGCACGGCGGCAACCGCTCGGTGCTGGTCGACGCGCGGCTCTCGGGCATGGTCGTCGGCATGACGCTCGCGACCCGGTCGGAGGATGTCTACCGGGCGCTCGTCGAGGCGACCGCGTTCGGCGCGCGCCGCATCGTCGAGGCGTTCCGCGACGGCGGCGTGGCGGTCGACCGCTTCGTGGCCGCTGGCGGGCTGCTGCGCAACGAGCACCTCATGCAGACCTACGCCGACGTGCTGGCGATGCCGATCGACGTCGCCGGCAGCGAGCAGGCCCCGGCGCTCGGCTCCGCGATCCACGCGGCGGTCGCGGCCGGCGCCTACGCCGACGTGCCGGCCGCTGCCGCGGCCATGGGCTCCGTCGAGCGCGAGCGCTACGTGCCCGATCCCGACTCGGTCGCGGCCTACGACGCGATCTACCGCGACTACCTCGCGCTCCACGACGCCTTCGGCCGCGGCGACGACCTGCTGATGCACCGCCTCAAGCGACGCCGGGCGGAGGCACTGGCATGAGCGGCACTGGCATGAGCGCCGAGCAGCAGGTCAGGGTCGAGGTCAGCGCGCTCCACGAGCGCCTCACGCGCGCCGGCCTCGTGCAGTGGACGGGCGGCAACGTCTCCGGGCGCGTGCCCGGCGAGGATCGCTTCGTGATCAAGCCGAGCGGCGTCGACTACGACGAGCTCGCGCCCGAGCGCATGATCCTGTGCGACCTCGACGGGGTCGTGGTGCCCGGCTCCGTCGGCTCCGAGCTGCTGCCCTCGAGCGACACCGCGGCGCACGCCTACGTCTACCGGCACCTGCCGGAGGTGGGCGGGGTCGTGCACACCCACTCGCCCTACGCGACCGCCTGGGCGGCGCGGGGCGAGCCCATCCCGTGCCATCTGACCGCGATGGCCGACGAGTTCGGCGGGCCCATCCCCATCGGTCCCTTCGCGCGCATCGGCGACGACTCGATCGGCCGCGGCATCGTGGAGACGCTCCGCGGGCACCGCTCCCGCGCCGTGCTCATGCAGAGCCACGGCCCCTTCACGATCGGCCGCGACGCGCGCGACGCCGTGAAGGCCGCCGTCATGGTCGAGGACGTCGCCCGCACCATGCACCTCGCGCGCCAGCTGGGCCCGACGCTGCCGATCGCCAGCGACGACGTCGACGCGCTCTTCGCCCGCTACCAGGGCGTCTACGGCCAGGAGGCCCAGGGATGACGATGACCGAAGCGCTGCTGGCGCTCTCCCACGCGGTCGGCGAGCCGCAGCGCGAGCTCGCGATCCTCGGCGAGGGCAACGTGAGCGCCGCGATCGGCGCCGGCTCCGGGGTGCCGACGCGGATGCTCGTGAAGGCCTCGGGGTCGACGCTCGCCACCGCGCGCGCCGACGACCTGGTGGAGTGCGAGCTCGCGCCGATCCTCGCGATGCTCGATGCCGCGGACGCCGACGACGACGCGGTGGGCGCCGCGCTGATGGCGAGCCGCGTCGACCAGGGCGCCAAGCGCCCGAGCGTCGAGGCGCTGCTGCACGCCGTCGTGCTCGCGGCCGGTGCCGGCGCCGCGTGCCACACGCATCCGGTCTCCGCCAACGGGATCCTGTCGTCGGATCGCGCCGAGCTGATCGCGGCCGGCGCGCTCTTCCCCGACCACATCGTGGTGCTCGGGCAGCACGCGCTGTTCGTGCCCTACCTGGATCCCGGGCTGGCGCTCGCCCGGCACATGCGCGCGGCGATCGCCGGCTTCGTCGCGGAGCACGGCGCGCTGCCGAAGATCGCCTATCTGCAGAACCACGGGATCTTCGCCATCGGCGCCGACCCGGCCGAGTGCCTGCGGATCACCGAGATGGCCGACAAGCACGCCAGGATCCTGACCGCGGCGCTCGCGGTCGGTCAGCCGAGGTTCCTCGGCGACGACGTGCTGGATCGGATCGAGAACCGCGCGGACGAGCACCACCGCCGCCGCGTCCTGCAAGGAAAGAGGTAACACCATGCGCATCGGCTGCCACGGCTTCGTGTTCTCCGGCTCGTTCGACGAGTCGGGCATCCGCACCGCCATCGAGGGGGTGCAGCGCGCCGGCTTCGACTTCATCGAGATGCCGCTGATGGATCCCTTCTCCTTCGACGAGGAGGTCGCGGCGCAGGTGCTCGCCGACACCGGCATCACCATGACCTCGTCGCTCGGGCTCACGGCCGAGACCGACATCTCGAGCGAGGACCCCGCGGTCGTGCAGCGCGGCGAGGATCTGCTGATGCGAGCGATCGACATCCTCGCGCACGTCGAGGGCACCGACCTCTGCGGCGTCATCTACTCCGCGCTGCAGAAGTACGGCCAGGTCGCCACCGATCGCAACCGCGAGCACAGCGCCGCGGCGCTGCGGCGGCTCGGCGACTACGCGGCGGAGCGCGGCGTGCAGCTGTCGCTCGAGGTCGTGAACCGCTACGAGACCAACATCTGCAACACGGCGCGCGAGGGCCTGCGGTTCCTGGAGCAGATCGGGCACGACAACGTGCACCTGCACCTCGACACGTACCACATGAACATCGAGGAGTCGGGGATGCTCGAGCCCGTGCTCGATGCCGGCGATCGCCTGCGCTACGTGCACATCGGCGAGAGCCACCGCGGTTACCTCGGCTCGGGCTCGGTCGACTTCGACGGGCTCTTCCGCGGCCTCGCGCGCGCCCACTACGACGGCCCGGTGGTCTTCGAGTCGTTCTCGAGCGCCGTCGTCGACGAGCAGCTGACGCGCTCGCTCGGCATCTGGCGCAACCTCTGGGACGACTCGGACGACCTCGCGGCGCACGCGAACCGGTTCATCCGCGACGGTCTGCGCACGGTGGAGACCATCGCGATGCACTGAGGCCGCCGCGGTCGCGAGGCGTCAGGCGCTGAAGACCGCGTGCGCCTCGGGCACGGCGCTGCGCCCGCCGAGGTCGGTCAGCTCGAGGATCACCGCGACGCCCGCGACCGCGCCGCCGAGCCGCTCGACGAGATCGATCGCGGCGCGCAGCGTGCCGCCGGTGGCGAGCACGTCGTCGACGAGCAGCACGCGGCGGCCGGTGAGGTCGCCGGCCGCCTCGATCGTCGCGGTGCCGTACTCCAGGGCGTAGTCGACGGATGCGGTGGGCGCCGGCGTCTTCCCCGCCTTGCGGATGGGGAGGAGGCCGGTGCCGCAGCGCGCCGCGACCGCGCCGGCCAGCAGGAAGCCGCGTGCCTCGACGCCGGCGACGAGGTCGAAGCCCGCCTCGAACGGCGCGGACAGCGCCTCGGTGACGCACCGCAGCGCATCCGCGTCGCTCAGCACCGGCGCGATGTCGCGGAACAGGACCCCGGGCTTCGGGAAGTCGGGCGTCAGGGCGATGAGCGCCTCGGCGCGCGCGAGGTCTGCGGGGCTGGGCTTCGGCACCCGGCAAGCCTATGCCGGGTGCCGAAGCGCCCGGCTAGAAGAGCCCGGCCGTCGCGAACCAGGCGACCGCGATGATCGCCATGCCCAGGAACCCGACGATCGTGCACATCAGGGTCCAGGTCCGCAGGCCGCCGCCGACCGAGAGGCCGAGGAACTTCGTGGCGATCCAGAAGCCCGAGTCGTTGATGTGCGACAGCGAGACCGAGCCCATGGCGATCGCCAGGATGATGAGGGCGACCTGGAAGTCGGCGTAGCCGCCCGAGGCGACGGTCGACTGCACGAGGCCCGCAGCGGTGAGCGTCGCGACCGTGCCGGAGCCCTGCGCCACCTTGAAGATGAGCGCCAGCAGGAAGGCGAGCAGCACGATCGGCACGCCGGCCGAGACGAGCATGCCCGAGACGGCGTCGCCGATGCCCGACTCGGTGAGCACGCGGGCGAAGACGCCGCCGGCACCCGTGACGAACACGACGATCGCGGCGGGAGCGAGCGCGGAGTCCATGAGGTCGCTCATGTCCTGCTTCCCCCAGCCGTGCCGCACGCCGAGGATGTACATCGCGAGGATGCACGCCACGAGCAGCGCGAAGCCCGGCGCGCCGATGAAGGCGAGCACGTTGGCGACCGGCGTCTCCGGCTCGACGATCAGCTTGCCGACGGTGCCGATCGCGATCATCACGATGGGCAGCAGGATGAGCGCGATGACCATGCCCGCGCTCGGCGTCGTGATGCGGCGCTGCGCCGTCGCGGTCTCGGTCGAGGTGCCGGTCGCGGTCGCCGTGCCGGTCGCGACGGCGCCCGAGCCGCCGGGCGCGCCCGGGGTGCTGAAGTCGGCGGCGCCCGCGGTCGCGTACTTCTCGGCGATCTGCGGCGACATCTGCCAGCCGCCGGCCGGGGCGATCCGCTTGTTGACGAACCAGATGACGAACGCCATCGGCACGGCGAGCGCGAGGCCGAGGATCGTGACGAGGCCCATCACGTCCGGGTTGAGCAGCGTCGTCGAGCCGACGATGCCGGGGTGCGGCGGCACCGCGTTGTGGATGAAGACCATCAGCACGGCGACGGGCGCGCCGAGGTAGATCGGGCTCTTGTGGCCCGCGGCCTTCGCGAAGCTGAAGATGATCGGCACGAGGATGATGAAGGCGACGTCGAAGAAGATCGGGATCGCGACGATCGCGGAGGCGATCAGCAGCGCCGGTCCGAGGCGTTCCTTGCCGAGCAGCTTCGCCGCCCTGGTGGCGATCAGCTCGGCGCCGCCGGTCTTCTCGACGATGCCGCCGAGCATGGCGCCGAGCCCGACCAGCAGGGCGACGCTGCCGAGCGTGCTGCCCATGCCCTCGATGACGGTCGGGATGACCTCCTGCACGGGGATGCCGCTGACGAGCGCGGTGAGCACGGCGACCGCCAGCAGCGCGAGGTATGCCGGCCACTTGAGCTGCATGACGAGGAACAGCAGGACGGCGATCGAGGCGACCGCGACGATGATCAGGAAGACGGGATCCATGGTCAGCGCTCGATCGAGTCGAGCTTCAGCATCTTGGCGAGCACGATGTCGAGGTCCTCGTCATCCCAGATGCGCTTCCAGTCGTCCTTGATGATGGCGTCGCGCCCGTAGTCCATCGCCTCGAGGCAGGCCTCGGAGAACGGGTTCGAGCCGCGCAGCGCGTTGGTGAGCGCGATGCCGATGTGGCCGTAGAAGAGCGCCTTGACGGCCTTCTCGGGGATCCCGACCTCGGTGATGGCGTGATCCATCGAGTCCTTCAGGAACTGCCCGATCATGCAGGCCGTGGTCTCCACGAGCGTGGGCTCGAGCTGCGCGAGCTGCTTCACGGTCACCCAGTGCACGTCGATCACGGGAGCGTAGATCGCGCGCACGACCGCTTCGGTGCGCGCCTTCGCCGCCTCGTCGTCGCCCTCGAACGCCGCGACGACCTCCTGGTCGGCCGCGATGCCGCCGAAGGTGTCGGCGTACTCCTCGACCGTGGTGCGCTCGAGGAAGATCGAGGGGTGCGCGGGGTGCGCGCACGCCTGGTGCACGTCGTCGCGGGACGCCAGCAGGCCCGCGTACGCGGCGGCCGGGTCGAGCGTGAGCAGCACGGCGCCGGAGCGCATCAGCGGCACGACCTGCTCCGAGACCTTGCCGAGCACCACATCCGGCACCGCCAGGATCACGACGTCCGCGTCGGGGACGGCCTCGTCCACGCTCGACGCGACGCGGCCGAGCTCCTGGAGCCGGGCCCGACCGGCCTCGGAGGCCTCGGTGTAGTGGATGGTCGCGTCGGTCAGGTCCAGGTTGTTCGACACGCGCATGCCCATCTTGCCGGCGGCGCCGATGACGGCGACCGTCAGGTTCGGGTCGAGCTCGACCTGCTTGCCGAACAGCGGGTTCAGTTCCTTGCTCACTGGGGGTCTCCTTGCTTGCGGTTGGGGGTCTGATCGGGGTGGTGGGTCTGCTCGTCGGCGTCGGCGTCGGCGACGGCGACGGCGACGGCGGATGCGCGCAGCGCTGCGAGGGTCGCGTCGGTCCAGTCGCGCTCCATGGCGACCGTGGTCGCGCTGTCGCCCTGCCACGGGAGCCAGTGCTCGACGATGGCGGCGGGGGAGCGGCCGTCGGCGTAGACGGCGGCGAGCTCGCGCGCCAGGTCGAGCTGGCCCTCGCCCATGCGCGCGCCGGAGTAGGTGAAGCCGACCCAGCCCTCCTGGCGGGCGAACGCGAAGTCCTTCACGTGGAGGTCGACGGTGCGCGATGCGGCGGCGTCGATCACGTCGTTCGGCAGCTCGAGCGCCGCCACGACGTTGGCCGGGTCGAGGCAGATGCCGATGCGGTCGGAGTCGACGGCCTCGATCGCCGCGAGGAGCAGCGGGGTCGGGATCTGCTCGTAGGTCTCGAGCGCGAGCGTGACGTCGGCGGCCTCGAGCGCCGCGGTGCTCTGCGCGAGCAGGTCGACGATGTGGGCGGCTCCGCGCTCGGCGTCGCCCTGCTGCACCATCGAGCGCAGCACGCGGGCGCCGAGCGCCCGCGCGATGTCGAGGTGTGCGGCGAGGTGGGCGGGCGCGATGCCGCGGGTGCCGAGCTGCAGCGCGATGCCGGCGGCCTCTGCGCGGTCGCGGAGCGCTGCGAGGGCGTCGGCGTCGTACGCCTCGATCCGAGGGTCGTCGCAGATCTCGAAGACGTCGCAGCCGAGGTCGCGGGCCCGATCCACCATCGCCTCGATGCTCAGCGGTCTCGGGTGGTCGTGCCACTCCCAGAACAGCGCGTAGGAGCCGATTCCGATCTTCACTGCTGCACCTCGTCAACGCCTTCGTCGTGGTGGCGGGCGCGCACGTCGTCGGCCGCCGTCTGCGAAACGCTAGTACTCCGCGCGCGATTGCGCAACCGGTTGACCAATTTTGACGGCGCGCGGGCTACAGTCATCCCGTGAACCACGAATCGATGCTGGAGACGCTGCGCAGCGCCGACGTCGTGCCATCGGTGAGCGGCTCGGTCGCGCAGCAGCTGCTGAGCATGCTGCTGGGCGACCACATGGCGGCGGGGGATCGCCTGCCGCCGGAGCGCAAGCTCTCGGAGGCGCTCGGCGTGGGGCGCTCCGCGGTGCGCGAGGCGCTCGCGGCGCTCGAGGTGCTCGGCATCGTCGTCACGAGGGCCGGCAGCGGCACGTACCTGCGCGCCTCGTCGTCCGAGCTGCTGCCCCAGACGCTCTCGTGGTCGCTGCTGCTCGATCAGGACCAGATGGAGGAGCTCGCCTTCGTGCGGTCCGCGCTCGAGCTCGCCGCCGCCGAGCGCGCCGCCCAGGTGGTGACGCCGCAGGACGCCGAGCGGCTGCGCGCGCTCATCCAGGCCCAGCGCGACCACATCGGCAAGCGCGCCTACGTCGACGCAGACGTCGCCTTCCACCAGCACATCGCCGCCATGGCCAAGAACCCGATCCTCGACGACCTGCTGTCGACCGCCCGCTCGCTGCTGCGGGTGTGGTTCGAGCACGCCGTCGATCGCGAGGAGGACATGCAGCAGGCGATCCGCGAGCACATCGCGGTCGCCGACGCGATCATCGCCGGCGATGCCGCCGCTGCGGGGCTCGCGATGCGGCGCCACATGGAGACCGCGACCGAGCGCATCCTGCGCTCGGCGCGCACGCGCTGACGCGCTCGCGCGCGACGACCACTGCGGCGAGCTGCACATCGACGTCGAGCCGGGGCACGTGCGCGAGCACTGCGCTCAGGCGGCCCCCCACTAGGCTCGCGGGCATGGGCGATCTGTTCGAGGACTACGACAAGCCCTTCGAGAATCCGCGCAAGCGCCAGGGTGAGCCCTGGGACGAGATGTTCGAGGGGCACGGGGCGCCGCGCGCCTCCTACAAGCCGCTCCACGACGCGCTGTCGGAGATGACGAAGGCCGATCTGCGAGCCCGCGCCGACGCGCTCGCCTCCTCCTACCTCGCGCAGGGCGTCACCTTCGACTTCGCCGGCGAGGAGCGGCCGTTCCCGCTCGACGCGATCCCCCGCATCATCACCGCGCAGGACTGGAAGCACGTCGAGTCGGGCGTGCAGCAGCGCGTGCGAGCGCTCGAGGCGTTCCTCGCCGACATGTACGGCCCGCAGCGCGCCGTGGAGGACGGCATCATCCCCGCGAAGCTGATCTCCAGCTCGACCCACTTCCACCGGCAGGCCGCGGGGGTCGTGGGTGCGAACGGCGTGCGCATCCACGTCTCGGGCATCGACCTGATCCGCGATCAGGATGGCGAGTGGCGCGTGCTCGAGGACAACGTGCGCGTGCCCTCCGGCGTCTCCTACGTGATGTCGAACCGACGCGTGATCGCCCAGACGCTGCCCGAGATGTTCTCGTCGATGCGCGTGCGCCCCGTCGGCGACTACTGCGACAAGCTGCTGCACGCGCTCCGGAACGCCGCGCCCGCGGGCGTCGACGATCCGCGCGTGGTGGTGCTGACGCCCGGTGTCTACAACTCCGCCTACTTCGAGCACACGCTCATCGCGCGCCTGATGGGCGTCGAGCTGGTCGAGGGGCGCGACCTGTTCACCTCGGGCGGCCGCGTCTACATGCGCACGACGGAGGGGCCGGCGCGCGTCGACGTCATCTACCGCCGCGTCGACGACGACTACCTCGACCCGCTGCAGTTCCGCGCCGACTCGATGCTCGGCAGCCCCGGGCTCATGCTCGCGGCCAGGCTCGGCAACGTCACGATCGCGAACGCGGTCGGCAACGGCATCGCCGACGACAAGCTCGTCTACACGTACGTGCCGGAGCTCATCCGCTACTACCTCTCGGAGGAGCCGATCTTGAAGAACGTCGACACGTGGCGGCTCGAGGAGCCCGGCGTGCTCGACGAGGTGCTGCCGCGGCTCAGCGAGCTCGTCGTGAAGCCCGTCGACGGCTCGGGCGGCAAGGGCCTCGTCGTCGGGCCTGACGCCACCGAGGAGGAGCTCGAGCAGCTCAAGGAGCGCCTGCTCGCCGACCCGCGCGGCTGGATCGCGCAGCCGGTCGTGCAGCTCTCGACCATCCCGACGCTCGTCGAGGACGGCGTGCGGCCCCGCCACGTCGACCTGCGCCCCTTCGCCGTCAACGACGGCAAGGACGTGTGGGTGCTGCCGGGCGGGCTCACCCGAGTCGCGCTGCCGGAGGGGCAGCTCGTCGTCAACTCGTCGCAGGGCGGCGGATCGAAGGACACCTGGGTGCTCGCCGGCGCTCGCGAGCAGATCCCGGTGGTCGATCACGACGCCGAGTTCGGCGCGTCGGGCGAGCCGATGACGCGCCCGATCAGCGTCATCACCGGCAGCGACCACCCGCAGGACCAGTCGCCGCAGGATGCCCCGCGCCGCACCGGGCAGTCCGAATCGCAGCAGCAGCAGACGCAGCCGCCGTCGCAGCAGGGAGACCGAGCATGATGCTCAGCCGCATCGCCGAGAGCCTGTTCTGGATCGGCCGCTACATCGAGCGCGCCGACGGCACTGCCCGAATCCTCGACGTCTACCTCCAGCTGCTGCTCGAGGATGTCGCCGTCGACGAGGACACCGCCTGCCGCGCGCTGCTCGGGGTCATGGGCCACGAGGCGCCGCCGGAGCGCAAGCTCTCGCGCGCCGACGTCGTGAACTTCCTCGCCATCGACCGCACGCAGACCGCATCCATCGCCTACTCGGTGAACGCCGCGCGCGAGAACGCCCGGCGTGCGCGGGAGACGATCTCGACCGAGCTGTGGGAGGTGCTGAACGCCACCTACGCCAACATGCCGCGGCGCATCAACAACGAGCAGGTGCACACGATGTTCGGCTGGGTGCGCGAGCGGGCCGCGCTCGCGAGCGGCATGGCCGACGCCACCTCCAGCCGCGACGACGCGTGGAGCTTCTTCACGCTCGGCCGCTACATCGAGCGCGCCGACATGGTCGCGCGACTGCTCGCGACGCGCGCGCTGACCGAGGCCTCCGGGCCGTCGTGGACGACGATCCTGCGCTCGGTGGGCGCCTACGAGGCCTACCTGCGCACCTACCGCGGTGTGCCGTCGAGCACGAACGCCGCAGAGTTCCTGCTGCTGGATCGCCTGTTCCCGCGCTCGATCCTGTTCTCGGTGCGCGGCGCCGAGCAGTGCCTGGAGGACATCGAGCCGCGGCGCGAGCGCGTCGGCTACGTCGGGGCGGCGGAGCGGATGCTCGGGCAGATCCGATCGGAGCTCGAGTTCCGGCCGATCCAGGAGATCATCGACGACCTCCCCACCGTCATGGACAAGGTGCAGACCACCACCACTGCCGTCTCGAACGCGGTGCGGGAGCGCTACTTCCCGACCCACAACATGCCCGCCTGGACGAAGGAGGCATCGTGAGCCGCATCCGCATCCGTCACACCACCGGGTATCGCTACGAGCAGCCCGCGGTCGCGAGCTACAACGAGTCGCGCATGCTGCCGTCGACGAGCGATGGGCAGTTCGTCATCTACTCGAACCTCGACATCCGCCCGAACACGTCGGTCAACACCTACGAGGACTACTGGGGCACGACGGTCGTCTCGTTCGATGTGCTGGCGCCCCACACCGAGCTGCAGCTGACGGCGACGAGCCTCGTCGAGGTGCGGCCGCGCCTCACGGGCGGCCGGGATCTGACGTGGGAGCAGCTGGAGAAGGTCGCGCAGCGCGCGACGCAGTACGTCGAGCAGCTCGGCCAGACGGTGCGCACGCGCCCGACCGCCGACCTCGTGGCGGCAGCGCAGGAGATCAAGGATGCGTCGGAGACGCCGGGCGTCGCCGCCGCCGCGATCGCCCGCATGGTGGGCGAGCAGATGGAGTACATGTCGGGCGTGACGCACGTGCACACCTTGGCGTCTGAGGCGTGGGCGAACCGCAAGGGCGTCTGCCAGGACATCGCGCACATCACGATCGGTGCGCTGCGGTCGGTCGGCATCCCGTCGCGCTACGTCTCCGGCTACCTGCACCCGAAGCCGAACGCGCAGATCGGCGAGACGATCCGCGGCGAGTCGCACGCGTGGGTCGAGTGGTTCACGGGTGAGTGGAACGCGTGGGATCCGACGAACCTGATCGACATCGGCGAGCGGCACGTGAAGGTCGGGCTCGGCCGCGACTACAACGACGTGCCGCCGCTGCGCGGCGTGTACGCGGGTGCGGGGAAGAGCCAGCTGTTCGTCTCGGTGGAGATCACCAAGGAGAGCTGACCCGGCGGTCCGTGGCGCGCTCGCGAGCGCGAGCGTCGCGTGGTCGCTGGGCGGTGCGACCGATCGGCTGATCTGCGAGCAGCTGTTCTTCGCGACCGATCGGCTGGCGGCGACAGGTCGCTGGGCGGCTGGGCCAGGGTCTCCGGTAGGGGCGCGGTGTCTGGTGAAGCCGCGGCATCCGGCAGCCTGACTGCCAGCGGCGCCGAGGCATCGGCAGCGCAGGCCGACGTCACTGGCGCGAGCACCTGCGCCCGCGAGCTGCGCGCGGATCTGCTCGACGGCCGCAGCTGCGACACGACCCGCCAGTGACCGGGGGTGCCGACGACGACGAGTCGACCGGCGTGCACCTCGTGGTGGCAGTGGCTGCACAGCAGGATGCCGTTGTCGACGTCGGTCGGGCCTCCGTCGCGCCACCACCGGACGTGGTGGGCCTCGCTCCAGCTCACGGGCGCCCCGCATGCCGCGTTTCCGCAGCCCCGATACTGCACGCCGAGCGCGCGACGCTGCTTGCTGCTGAAGGTGCGCTGCTCGCGCCCGAGGTGGAGCACATGACCTTCGCTGTCGACGACCGTGCGCTGCACGACGGCGTCGCACAGCAGTCGGCCGACGGTCTCGATGGGCACGATCGCGCCGGTGTGCTCGATCCGGAGCGCCCGGTCGCGGTGAGCGGCGCCCTGGCGGTAGGCATCGAACGCCTCGATGGAGCCGACGAAGACGAGCCGTGGCGGCTCACCGCCAGCGACGGGCGCGTCGCCCGAGGCGGCGAAGGCGTGCACGACGCCGATGAGCGCGTCGTGGCGCTGCTGCGCCAGCGTGCGACCGTCCACAGGCGGCGCGTGCTGCCCGCCGTCGCCCGCCGGCTCGGCTGTGGCGTCGCCTGCGCCGTCCTCGGCACCGACCGGGTCATCGACGAACCGCACGGCCCTCCTCGGCGATGTCATGGCGTCGAGCAGCGCCTGGATCGCTGACCCGTCCTCGGGCGGCGAATCCACCTGCATGCGCCAGCCGCCGTCGCGTCGCCGCCAGAGCCGCAGCGATCGCTGCGCGCGGAGGAGCTCGTCGGTCGGCAGCACGCCGTCGGGATCCAGTACCGCGACGTAGGCGCGGCCCTGCGCGATCAGCAGCTCAGGCACGAGCGGCGCATCGGCGTCGATCGCCGCATCGACCAGGCAGCCCTCGGCCCACGCCAGCTCGTCGAGGTCGGCACGCGACGCCGCAGGTTCGAGGGTGGCGACGATGGCGCGCGCTTGCGCGAGCGAGATGGTGCCCCCGTCGAGCGCTTCGCCGACCCGGGGGTAGCGGGCAGGGATGTCGCTGCCGCTCAGGCTCGTCGCCGGCGCGGTGGCCGCTGCCATCGTGAGCAGCTCGCTCGCGTCGCGGCTGCGGATGCCGAAGGCTGCCGCGATCGCCGCGCGGGGCGTCGTGGCGCCCAGCAGGCGGCAGATCGACTCGTCATCGGGGCCAGTCGAGCGCTGAGCGATCTCGCCTGCGAGGCGCACGCTCTGCGCTTCGACGAGCCGCAGGAGCTGCGCGTGCAGCGCCAGCAGATCCGCGACCTCCTGGCGCGATGCGCTCGCGAGCTCGGCCGCACCGGCGAAGGCCGCGCGCGCCGCCTCGACGGCCACCGCTGCCTCCCGGACCTTCGCCATGCTCGCCTCCTCGTGCTCACGCCGCGCACCACACCCGCTTGTAGCAGTTCGAATCTATGTTCGAAGAGTACCGCGTGCTACCGACACGGGGCGGGTCGTGGGAGGAGGCTGTGGAGAGCATCCGGGCTCGCCGATCGCACGCAGGTTCGGCGCCACCACTGACCTGGCGCATCGGGCACGACGAGGCCCTGGCGCTCGCGCGCGCACGCGCCTAGCGTGGTCGCCATGTGCAGGAACATCACCACGCTCCGCGGGCTCGAGCCGGCTGCCGACGACTCCGAGGTAGAGGCGGCCGCGCGGCAATACGTGCGCAAGGTGTCTGGCATCACGCATCCGTCCGAGCGCACGCGCGAGGCCTTCGAGCGGGCCGTCGCCGAGATCGCGCACGTCACCCACCACCTGCTCGACGAGCTGCCCGAGCGCAAGCAGCCACCGAAGACGGTGCCGCCGCTGCGTCGCCCCGAGGTGCAAGAGCGCATCGCGGCGCGGGAGGCGGCAGCGAGCTAGCAGCGGCGGCGGCGAGCGCGCAGCGGAGCCGCCGCTCGCAGCGCGCCCACGGCTCGCGCTCGCGTCAGCGGGCCGCGCGCATCTGCGCCGTGACCTCGTCCATCACGCGCATGATCGCGACGGTCTCGTCGAGCGGCATCGTCGGGCTCTCGAGCCGGCCTGCCGTGATGCAGCGCTCCACCTCGGCAGCCTGGAACTGCATGCCGCGGCCCTCGAGCTGCGGCTCGAAGGCTTCGGCGACCGTGTCGCGGTCGGAGGCGTGGCGTCGCGCGTAGGCGGTCCAGGCGTAGAACGACGGATCGAGCTCGATCACCCCCTCGGTGCCCGCGATGGTGGCGCGGTTCGAGCCGAGCGTCTCCATGGAGAACGTCAGCGAGGAGATCCCGCCGCGCGCGTGCTCGAGGATCGCCGCGCCGCGGTGGTCGACGCCGGCGTCATCGACGACGCCGGCGGCTCGGATGCGCGCGACCGGCCCGAGGAACGCGTGCGCGAGCGAGACGCAGTACACGCCGAGGTCGAGCAGGGCCCCGCCGCCGAGCGATGGCTCGATCAACCGGCTGCCGGGGGAGAGGTCGAGCATCTGCGAGTGATCGGCGACGACGCTCACGACCTCGCCGAGATCGCCCGCGGCGACGCGCTCGCGCGCGGCGACCATCGTCGGGAGGAAGCGCGTCCACATCGCCTCCATCACGAACACGCCCTTGGCGCGAGCGGCATCCACCAGGCGCTGGGCGTCGTCACCGGTGGTGGTGAAGGCCTTCTCGATGAGCAGGTGCTTGCCGGCCTCGATCGCGAGGAGCGCGTGCTCGAGGTGGTGCGAATGCGGCGTCGCGACATAGATGATGTCGACGCTCGGGTCGGCGACGAGCGCCTCGTAGCCCTCGTGCGCCGCCGGGATGCCGTGCTTCGCGGCGAACGCGCGTGCTCGCTCGCCGTTGCGGCTGCCGACCGCCGCTGCTCGGTGGCCGCCGGTGGCCAGGTCCTGTGCGAAGGCGCCGGCGATGCCGCCGGCGCCGAGGATTCCCCATCCCAGACTCGTGCTCATGCCGCGACTCTACGGGGCCAGGGTGGATGCGGCGGAGGCCGCCTCGCGCTGCAGGCTCGGCAAGCCGCCGCTCGTCGCCCGCGGTCGGCTGCGGTCAGCCGCAGCCGGGTGCTGCTGGATTCGCGCGGCAGTCGCCGTCGGTCAGCACGGTGTCGACCTGGAAGACCTTGACGCTGACGGGCGGCGCGTCCACCGGCAACGACCCTGGCACGCTGAACCAGCCACCGCCGGCGTCGACCTCCGCGGTGAAGATGACGGTGACGGATGCGGTCACATCCTCCGTCGTCGCATACGCGTGGCTGGTGGTCGTCTCGGTCCACGCCTCCTCCGCGCCTCGCCAGGCAGCGCCAGCGGCTGTGGTCTCCTCGACCGTCCCGTCGCCGTAGTCGAAGCGGTAGGAGGTCGGTGTCCAGCGCACTCTGAGGGGCGCGTCGAACAGCGTGCCATCCATCGTGTGCGTCTCGGCGGTCGCGTAGAAGTTCGTCGGCGTACCGACGACGCCCCAGCCGTCGGGCTCGACGATCAGCTCGCCGACGAGCGGGGTGAAGGAGGCCAGGTCGCTGATCGTGATCGGTCGCACCGCGGTGTCGACCGGCCCGGCGGGCTCGGCAGGGTCATCATCGGATCCGCCCGGCGGTGGCAGCGTGATCGAATGCAGGAAGCAGAGTCCTGGAACGTCTGTCCACCGCTGGCAGGGCGCGCTGAGGTTGGGCCGATCCGCGCCCACCGGAGCGGCGGCCCCGACACCGCCGCTGCCGCCACCAGCCCCGTCGGCATCGGGCGGCGGAGCCGGGCGGACGATCGATCCGCCGATGACGAGCTGGCCGCTCGAGGGGTCGATGACGCAGGTACCGAACTGAACATCCATCGCGGAGCAGCCACTAGAACTGGTCGCAAGAAGGTCCGGGCTTAGGAGGCCTAGTAACAAGATCAGGTTTGCGACTACCTGACGCATACTTCGTCCTCGGCGATCGGCTCAAGTGAAGCGAGCAGGTATCGATCGCCTCCTTCGGTGAGGGCAAACTCAGCGTCCCAAGCGACGAGCTCAGCAGGCGCGATGGTGTTGCCTTCAGCGTCTATCGTCTCGATCGCGGAGCCGTCCGTGCAGAGTTGCGTCGTCAGCACTCCAGAAGACTCGCCCAAGACCACGACATTGGTGAGCGTCGGCCGTCCAGAACTGGTGTACCCCGACTCGAGCAGTCGCTGCAGGTCGGAGGACCATGTTTGGGCAACTTCCGGGGTGGCGTACTCCTCGAGCCCCGAAGCGTCGATCTGTCGGGTCGAGAGCTGTTCGGCGACGAGTTCTTGGAAGCCGTCGAAAGCCTCTTCGACTTGTGGTCTGACCTCCTCGGTCGTCGGCTCCTCCGGCGCGCAGCCCGCGAGCAGCAGCATCGCGATCGAAGCGAGTGCGAGACCAGATCCAAGCCGTCCGAGCATGCGGGCAGGTTACGCGAGGCGAACCGGCGCGCCTCCGAGTTCTCCACAGCGCCGAAACGGGGGACAGGGGAGCAGTTTTCGATCGAATCTGTGCATCCGCTTGCAATTCGCGCCGCGCACGCCCTATATTCGTCAATGCGAACTTCCACGCCACGAGAAAGGAGGAGCTCGCGATGTTTGACACGATCATCCTGACCGCTGGAGCCCTTCTTCCGGGTGGGGTCTCCTAGCGGGAGAGCGCAGCGGCTGAACGTCACCGGAGCCACCTCGGCTCTGTGACTGCCGGGCCATCACTGGCCTGCTCCCCCTGCGTCGACCTCCTGACAGACCGCTGACGCGCCGCCGTGCTCGCGTGACCCTCCACGGGTCGCCCGCGACCCGATTCGGGTCGTGATCGACACGCGCGTCGCAATTCGCGCATCCGCGCCCATTCGCCGGGTCGCTGGCCGCGCGCTCAATTCGCATTTCATCCTGCGATATTGCACGCCCATGAACAGGGGCGATATCGCCATGCCAGAAAGCAGACAACCATGTCATCGATGACACTCGTGCTGCCGGCTCCGCGCCGGCTCGCACTGCGCGCATCGCGCCTGCTCGAGCGCTGGGCCATGCAGGCCCACATCGACGAGCAGCGCAACCGCGAGGCTCGCGCCCACCAGGCGGCCGTCGAGGCTCGCGAGCAGCGCAGCCTCGATGCGCTCGCGCGCCAGATGCTGCCGTGACGGGGCAGCCCACCCCCAGCGGCAGTGCATGCAGGGCCGTCCCTCGTCGGGGCGGCCCTGCGTCGCGACCCGGGTCCGCGCGACGACTTGGGGGACAAATGTGCGGCGTGAGGGCTAGCGTGGCTCTGTGACAGCTCCCCGCGTGCACTCGCTCGACCCGCAGGACGCCGCTGGCGCGGCCCGCACCGTGCGGATGCGAGCCTTCTTCGCAGCCTGGTTCCCGCCCGGCCGCGTCGTCAACGCGCTGCGCGCCGCAGCTGCGGCGATGGGCGCGTTCCTGGTCGGCACGCTGCTGCCCGGCCCCATCGCCGAGTACGCCTACGCTGCAGCCCTCGGCGCCTTCGTGGCGATCGGCACCAACCTCTTCAGCATCGCGCGCGCCGCGCTGCAGCAGACGGTGGCGCTGGCGATCGGCGCGGCGATCGGGCTCGCGCTGTTCAACCTCGACATGCCGGCCCTCGTCAAGATCGGCATCATCGCGGCGATCGCGGTGCTGCTCCCCGGCGCGGGCGCGCTCGGCGCCGGTGCGAGCTACGTACCCGTGGCGGCACTGCTCGTGCTCATGTTCGGCCGCATCGATCCCGACGGCTACGCCGTCGCGTACGTCGGCCAGTTCACGCTCGGGCTGGTGGTCGGCGTGCTCGTCAACGCGATCGCTCGCCCGCCCCTCTATGACCGGCAGGCGCGCGAGCGCCTGCGCATCGCGACGCGCTCCCTCGCCGATCGGGCCGACGCGCTGACCGACCTGCTGCGGGGCGACTGGCCGCCCGAGCAGCGCCACTGGCTCGAGTGGGGCCACGAGCTCGAGGTCTGGATCGCGGATCTCGAGGATGAGATGGTGCAGGCGCGCGAGAGCCAGCGCCTGAACCCGCGCACCCTGTGGCGCGCGCACGACCTCAGCCGGGACCGCGACGAGCTGGCGGCGCTGCGCGCCATCGTGCACCGCATGATCGACGTGCTCGACACGATCTCGAGCGCAGCCTGGGGCACGCCGATCGAGGTGCACATCGACGAGGCGGAGCGTGCGCTGACGGCGGATGCGCTGGCCGCCCTGAGCGCGCACCTGCGGTCGTGGGTCCAGGAGGAGGGCGTCGCGGACGCCTCCTTCGCCGCGGGCGAGGCGATCGACGCGCTCTACGCCCACGCGATCGCGAAGCCGCAGCCGGATTCCGGCGCCGCCGGTCTCGTGTTCTCGCTGCGCGCGATGCGCGAGCGGATCGATCGCGTGGCGTCGACCACCGCGCTCTGACGCCGTTCGGGGCTGCTCGCGCAGGCGCCGGCTCGGCCGCCCGGGCTGTGGCTCGGTCGCGCGCGGAGCGGTGATCGCCCGCGCCGCTGCCACGCCAGGACCTGCGGCGGACGGAGCCGGCGAAGCCACGAGCGGTTGACAGCGCGCGGCTTACGTTCTACTGTCAACAATCAAACACCCGCCTCGGGTCACGCCACTGCAAAGGAGCAGTCATGAACCTGCACACGCTGCTGCAGCGCCGCGCCGCGGACGCCGGCCCGATCCGCGTCGGGGTGATCGGGGCAGGCAAGTTCGCATCGATGTTCCTGACGCAGGCCTCGGTGACCCCCGAGCTGCACGTGGTCGGCGTCGCCGACATCGACGTGCCGAAGGCGAAGGCTGCGCTCGAGCGCACCGGCTGGAGCGCCGAGCGCTTCGCGGCGACGAGCCTCGACGAGGCGGCCCGCACCGGCCTGACGGCAGTCGTCGACGACTCGATGGCCCTCATCGCGCACCCCGCGGTCGAGGTGATCCTCGAGATCACCGGCAACCCGCTCGTGGGCACCGACCACGCGATCGCGGCGATCGACAACGGCAAGCACGTGATCATGGTCAACGTCGAGGCCGACTGCATGGTCGGCCCGCTGCTGCAGCGCCGGGCCGCCGCGGCCGGCGTCGTCTACTCCATGGCCTACGGCGATCAGCCGGCCCTCATCTCCGAGCTCGTCGACTGGTGCCGCACCGTCGGCTTCGAGGTCATCGCCGCGGGCAAGGGCACGAAGTACCTGCCCGAGTACCACGACTCCACGCCCGACACGGTGTGGGACTTCTACGGCTTCACCGACGAGCAGCTCGCCTCCGGCGACTTCAACCCCAAGATGTTCAACTCCTTCCTCGACGGCACGAAGTCGGCGATCGAGATGGCAGCGGTCGCCAACGGCACCGGGCTCATGCCGCAGCTCGACGGGCTCGCCTTCCCGCCCGCGGGCGTCGACGACCTGCCGCACGTCTTCCGGCCGCGCTCGCTGGGCGGCTCGCTCGACCACGCGGGCACCGTCGAGATCGCCTCCAGCCTCCACCGCGACGGCAGCGAGGTCGAGCGCGACCTCCGCTGGGGCGTCTACGTGACCTTCGAGGCGAAGACCGACTACGCCGTGCAGTGCTTCGCCGAGTACGGCGTCAAGACCGACTCCACCGGCCGCATCGGCTCCCTCTACCGGCCGTACCACATGATCGGCCTCGAGCTCGGGGTCTCGATCGCCAGCGCCGTGCTGCGCGGCGAGGCGACGGGAGCCCCGACCGGCTTCCGCGGCGATGTCGCCACGACCGCGAAGCGCGACCTCGCGGCGGGGGAGACGCTCGACGGCGAGGGCGGCTTCACGGTGTACGGCACGCTGCGGCCCGCCAGCTTCTCGCTCGAGCACGAGGCGCTGCCGCTCGGCCTCGCGCACAGCGCCAGGCTCGTGCGCGACGTGCCGAAGGGCGGCACGGTCAGCTGGGCCGACGTCGACGTGGATGCGTCGCTGTCGGCCGTCAAGGTGCGGCGCGAGCTCGAGGCCGAGTTCCGCGCCGAGCAGCCGTAACGATCCCGTAACTGATGACAGTCCGACTGTTGACAGCGGCGCATCCGCCTTGCTTCACTCATCACGGCCTAGCCGACCATTTCGCAAAGGAGCGAACATGCCAGCACTGCTCGAGCGCAGCCTGACCCTGCTCGACCGCGTCGTCCAGTGGGCGTGCGTCATCGCACTGGCCGTCATCACGCTCGCCGTGAGCTGGCAGGTGCTCACGCGCTACATCACCCGCGACTCCGCCTCGTGGACGGTCGAGGTCGCCTCGCTCGCCTTCGTCTGGCTCTCGATGCTCGCCATCTCGCTCGGCGTGCGCCAGGGCCGCCACATGGTGCTCGACATCTGGGAGTACGTGCCGGAGCGGCGCTGGCTGCGGATCACGATCACGACGATCGCCAGCGCACTCGTGCTCGGGACGCTCGTGGCGCTCGTGATCTTCGGCATGGAGGCGCTGCCGAGCGCGATGCGCCGCACCATGCCCGGCATCGACCTGCCCTTCGGCCTCATCTCGCTCGCCGTGCCCGTCGGCTGCACCATCTCGGCGATCTTCGCGCTCGAGGCCTGGTGGCGGCTCGTGCGAGAGCCGGACCCCGACGTCGACCCGCTGCCCTCCGCAGTGCTGTTCCAATCCGAAGACGACACGATGGTGAAGGGAGAGCTCTGATGGGTCCTCTGCTGCTCGGCAACTTCGGCGCGGCGATGCTGCTGCGCGTGCCCATCGGCTTCGCGCTCGCGATCGCCTCGCTCCTGACGCTCTGGCTCGTCACCGACACCCCGCTCGCGATCGGCGCCCAGCGCATCGTCGCCGGCATCACGCCCTTCGCGCTGCTCGCGATCCCGCTGTTCATCCTGGCCGGCGGCATCATGAACGCCGGCGGCATCACGAAGCGACTGCTGAACCTGGCCGACTCCATCGTCGGCGGGATGCGCGGCGGGCTCGCGCAGACCAACGTGCTCTCCGCGCTCTTCTTCGGCGGCATCTCGGGCTCCGCGGTCGCCGACATCTCGAGCCTCGGCCGCATCCTGATCCCGGCGATGAAGGCCCGCGACTACAAGGCCGCGTACTCCGCCGCCGTCACCGCCGCCGCGCCCATCGTCGCGCCGATCATGCCGCCCTCGATCACGATGATCGTCTACGGCGTCGTCTCGGGCACCTCGATCGGCCAGCTCTTCTTCGCCGGCATCGTGCCCGCCATCCTCTACATCGCCATGGTGATGGTGACGGTGCACCTGACGGTGCGCAAGCAGGGCTTCACCGACGAGCTGCAGGCGAACACGGCCAACCTCGACCTGATCGGCAAGACGCCGCCGGCCGAGCGCCCGCCGTTCTGGAAGTCGCTCTGGGGCGCGACGCCGGCGCTGCTGCTGCCGCTGCTGATCCTCGGCGGCATCCGCTTCGGCTGGTTCACCGCCACCGAGGCCTCGGCCGTGGCCGTCGTCTACGCGCTGCTCGTGGGCATCTTCATCTACCGCGAGCTGACGCTCAAGAAGCTGATCTCCTCGCTCGCCGAGTCGTCGCTGATGGTCGGCCTCATCATGCTGGTGCTCGCCGCCGCGCAGCTCTACTCGTGGGCGCTGACCTCCGGCGGCGTGCCGCAGGCGGCCGCCGACGCGATCTTCGCCTTCAGCGACAACCTCATCGTGCTGCTGATCCTCGTGAACATCCTGCTGCTGATCGCCGGCATGTTCATCGAGGCGAACGCAGCGCTCATCATCATCACGCCGATCCTCTACCCCGTGCTCACCGAGCTCGGCGTCGACCCCGTGCACCTGGGCATCATCATCGTCGTCAACCTGGGCATCGGCCTCATCACGCCGCCGGTGGGCATCGCGCTGATGCTCTCCTCCGAGATCGCGAAGGTGAAGTTCGTCTCCGCCATCCGCGCCTCGTGGCCGTTCCTGCTGTGCGGCCTCATCTACATGATCCTCATCACCTACATCCCGCAGATCTCGCTCTGGCTGCCGTCGCTGCTGTCGGTCAGCGCCGAGTGATGCTCCTGCAAGCCCCTAGGAAGGAACACGCCATGCGCAACTCCATCAAGACCCTCGCGGGTGTGGGCATCGTCGCCCTCGCCCTCACCGGTTGCTCGGCCTCTGGCGGCGACCCCGCTGCCAGCGGCGGAGCCGGGACCGGGGACGAGACCTACAACCTCGTGCTCGGCCACGCCGGATCCACCACGGACCCTCGCCAGTGGGCTGCCGAGCAGTTCGCCGAGCGGATCGAGGAGGCCACCGACGGCCGCGTCACCGTCGAGGTGCACTCCGACTCCACCCTCGGCACCTGGGAGGAGATGATCGACGGCCTCCAGATCGGCAGCACGCACATCGTCATCGAGTCGCTCCTCTCGCTCGAGGCATACACCGACCTCGCCTCCGTCGAGACCGCCCCGTTCCTCTACGACAGCGACGAGCAGTTCTTCGAGGTGTGGGAGGGCGAGCTCGGCTCCGAGATCCAGACGGCCGTCACCGAGGCCTCCGGCTACGCGACGCTCGGCAACATGTTCCGCGGCTCGCGCGAGCTCACCACCAAGGAGCCGGTGACGTCGCTCGAGGACCTCCAGGGCCTCACCATCCGCACGCCCAGCGCGCAGACGATGATGGACAGCTGGAACGCCCTGGGCGCTCGCGCCGAGGCGCTGCCGTTCAACGAGGTCTACTCGGCGCTCGAGTCGGGCGTGCTCGACGGGCAGGAGAACCCGCTCGACGCGATCCTGTTCAACTCGATCCACGAGGTCGCCCCGCACATCGCGATGACCGACCACATGTTCGCCAACTACCACTTCCTGATGTGGGACGAGGCGCTGCAGGCGTACCCGGAGGACATCCGCACGGCCATCCAGGAGGTCGCCGCCGAGGTGGGCCAGGAGTACACCGAGAACACGGTCACGAACCTCGAGGACTACCGCACGCAGCTCGAGGAGGGCGGCGCCGAGTTCCACGAGGTCGAGGACCGCGACGCCTGGATCGAGGCGACGCAGCCCGTCGTCGACGGCCTGCCCGACCAGGTGCAGACCTGGGTGGAGCAGATCCGCGGCATGTGACGCGACGGCGGGGGCCCGTCCCCTCGGGCCCCCGCCGCCCGCTCCATCCCCCCGGAGCACCCGCGCTGCGCCGAGCACCCAGGCGGCGCTGCACCATCCGTCGTGCTCCGGCACGCACCGACCACCACGCGCATCCCACACCACAGGAGTGACACCATGAATCTGCACGAGCTGCTCAAGGAGCGCGAGGCACAAGGCCGGCCGATCACCGTCGGCCTCATCGGCTCCGGCCGCTTCGGCACCATGTACCTCTCGCAGGCCCGCAACATCCCCGGCGTGCGCGTGCGCGCGATCGCCGACATCAACACGGCGCGAGCCCGCGAGTCGCTCGCCCGCGTCGGCTGGCCGGCGGAGGACGTCGTCGACTCGGTCGACGAGCTGAGCGAGGGCAAGACCGCGGTCATCGCCGACGCGATGGACCTCTTCGCCACCGACATCGACGTGATCGTCGAGGCGACCGGCAACCCGATCGTCGGCATCAAGCACGCGCTCGCCGCGATCGACTCCGGCAAGCACGTCATGATGGTGACGGTCGAGGCGGATGCGCTGGCCGGGCCCGCGCTCGCGAAGCGCGCCGCCGACGCCGGCGTCGTCTACTCGATGGCCTTCGGCGACCAGCCGGCGCTCATCTGGGAGCTCGTGGACTGGGCCCGCACCTCCGGCTTCGACGTCGTGTGCGCCGGCAAGGGCGCGAAGTACCTGCCCGGCTACAACCAGATGAACCCCGACAACGTCTGGGAGCACTGGGAGTTCTCGGAGGAGCTGAAGCAGTCGGGGCAGCTGAACCCCTACATGCACACCTCCTTCCGCGACGGCACGAAGGCCGCGATCGAGATGGCAGCCGTCGCCAATGCCGCAGCGCTCGTGCCGAGCGACGCCGGCCTGAGCTTCACCCCCGGCAACCTGGAGGAGATCGCGACGGTCTGCCGCCCGGAGTCCGTCGGGGGCGTGCTCTCGCACGAGGGCACCGTCGACGTCATGTCGAGCTACACGCGCGAGGGCGACTGGATCCCCCACAACACCCAGGAGGGCGTCTTCGTCGTCGTGAAGGCCACGAACGACTACGTCGCCGAGTGCTTCCAGGAGTACCCCTGGCACCCGGACCCCACCGGGCAGTACGCCGCGCTCTACCGCCCGTACCACTACGTCGGCCTCGAGCTGAACGTCTCGATCGCCAACGCCGTGCTGCGCGGCGTCGCGACCGGCACGGCCGTCGGGTTCACCGCGGATGTCGTGGCCACGGCGAAGAAGGATCTGGCAGCCGGCGACACGCTCGACGGCGAGGGCGGCTTCGCGGTCTACGGCAAGCTCGTCTCGGCCCGCACGTCGGTCGCCGAGGGCTACCTGCCGGTCGCGCTCGCGCACCACGTGCCGCTCAAGCGCGACATCAAGCAGGGCGAGAGCGTGCGCTGGGCAGACGTCGAGGTCGACGCCTCGCTCGACCAGGCGATCGAGCTGCGGCGCGAGACCGAGGCCCTCGCGGCGGCCGCAGCGGCATGACGCGCTCGCTCAGCCTCATCGGGCTGGGAGCGATGGGCCTGCCGATGGCTCGCCTGCTCGCGGCGCGCGGCGCGCTCACGGTGCACAACCGGAGCGCGCCGCGCGCGCACGCGCTCGCGGCCGAGGCGCCGTCGGTCAGCGTCGCGGCGACGCCCGCCGAGGCCGCGGCCGAGGTGGTGCTGACCGTGCTGCCCGACCTGCCGGAGGTGCGGGCGCTGCTGGACGGCCCCGACGGCCTGCTCGCGGGGTGGCGCCGCGCATCCGTCGACCGACCCATGCTCGTCGTCATGGGCACCGTCTCGGCGGTGGCGCTGCGCGAGCTCGCGATCCGGCTCACGCCGCACGGGGTCGAGGTGGTGGATGCGCCCATGTCGGGCGGCGTGCTGGGCGCTGCCGAGGGGCGGCTCAGCATCTTCGTCGGCGGCTCGGCCGCGCAGACCGCCGAGCTCGCCGAGGTGCTGGAGCCCTGCGCGAGCCTCGTCTCGCACATGGGGCCGACCGGCGCCGGCGCGGTCACGAAGCTCTGCAACCAGCTGGTGGTCGCCGAGACCATCGCGGCGCTCTCGGAAGCCTTCGCGCTCGCGCGCGCGAGCGGCATCGACCCTGCGGTGCTGGCCGATGCGCTCGGCTCCGGCCTCGCCGGCAGCGAGGCGCTGCGGCAGAAGCGGCACCACTGGATCACCGAGGGGTTCGCGCCCGGCGGCACGATCGACTACCAGGTGAAGGATCTGCGCTACGCGCAGCAGGCTGCGGCTGCGGCCGGGATCCGGCTGCGGGCGGCCGAGACCGCGCTCGCGCTGTTCGCGGACGCATCGGCGGCCGGCGACGGCGGCCTCGACCACACGGGCGTCTACCGCCAGGTGCTGCGCGACTGAGCCCGCGGCTTCGGCGGGCTGCCTCAGGCCGCGGCGTCGAGCCGCGCCATGATCGTCTCGCGCGCGCTGTCGTTGTGCTCGCGCAGCACCGCCCGCACCGCGACGGCGTCGCCGGACGCGATGGCGTCCACGATCGGCTCGTGGCGGCGGGCCGCCATGTTCGCGATCGCGGTGTCGCGCCCTGCCGCGGTGATGACCGCGCGAGCGAGGCCGCTGACGCGCCGCCAGGACTCCACGAGCGTCTGGTTGCCGCTCGCGACGCAGATGCGCTCGTGGAAGGCGAGGTCGGCGGCGACCTGGTCGGCGATCGGGCCCTCCTCGCTCTTGGCGAGCCGCTCGAGCGCCACCCGCAGCTCGGCGACGATCACGTCGAGGTCGTCGCGCACGCAGACCGCCTCGGCCGCGAGCGACTCGAGGGCGAAGCGCACCTCGAAGATGTCGCGGACCTCCGCCGGCGTGACGACGCGCACCGACAGGCGACCGCGGGCATCCTTCGACAGCAGCCCCTCCTCCTCGAGGTGGCGCAGCGCCTCGCGCAGCGTGCCGCGCGAGACGCCGAGCGATGCGCTCAGCTCGGTCTCGGCCAGGTGGGTGCCCTGCGGCAGCTCGCCGGTCGTCACCGCCTCGCGCAGGCGGTCGAGGATCAGCTCGCGCCTCGTGACGCGCTCGATCGCGCCGAGCGTGCTGAACTGTGCATCGAGGGCCATGCGGTCACCGTACCTGAGTCGTCGAACGTGGTCGCTGCGCCGGGTCCGGCTCAGTGGAGGTGGCTCGCGCCGTTGATGTCGATGTTCGTGCCCTGCAGGTAGGAGGCGTCGGGGCTCGAGAGGAAGGCGAAGACCGCGGCGATCTCATCGGTCGACGCGACGCGGCCGATGGGGATGTCGGCGGCGAGCCTCGCCTCCGACTCGGCGGTCGCGCCGACGCGGATGTTCGTGTCCACCGCGCCGGGGGTGACCGAGTTGACGGTGACGCCGGAGTCGGCGATCTCGCGCGCGAGCGCCTTGGTGAAGCCCAGCACCGCAGCCTTCGCGGCCGAGTAGGGCACCTTGCCGAAGACGCCGCCGCCGCGCTGCGCCGAGACGGACGACATGGTGACGATGCGGCCCCAGCCGGCCTCGAGCATGCCGGGCAGGAACGCCTTCGTCACGAGGTAGGTCCCGGTCGCGTTGACCGCCATGACCGTGTTCCAGAGCTCGAGCGTCGTCTCCAGGAACGGCACGGGCGAGGTGATGCCGGCGACGTTGGCGAGCGCCCCGACCACGGGCAGGCGGCCCGCCTCCACCTCGGCTTCGACGGCGGCCTGCGCGGCGGCGACCGCGGCCTCGTCGGCCACGTCGATCGCGGTGCCGAAGGCGGGCACGCCGTGGCGCTCGCCGATCTCGCGCGCGACCTGCGCGGAGCGCTCGGCGTCGAGGTCGAGGATCACGACGGCCCAGCCCTCTCGGGCGTAGCGGTCGGCGACGGCCATGCCGATGCCGCGCTCGCTCGTGGCGCCGGTGATGACGGCGGTGCGCTGCGGGGTGGATGCGCTGGTGGTGTCGGTCATGGGGGCTCCTCGGGTGTGCGGGGTGAGTGGGGAAGCGGTGGTGGGCGCAGCAGGGTGCTCAGCGCGCCGCGGATGCGGCCATGGCGTCGCGCAGGCGGGTGAGGGATCGCTCGGCGATGCCGGCGAGCTCGGCGCGGCGGTCGCCCTCGACGGCGCTCGTCGCGTCGTCGACGTAAGCGCGCGAGGGCTGCTCGAGGATGCGCGCTCCCGAGTAGCCGATCTCGTCGAGCGCCCGGAAGGCGGCGGCGAAGTCGACGTCGCCCTCGCCGATCCGGCGGCTGAAGTCGCCCCGCACCGCGTCGCGCAGGTGCACGTGGGCGATGCGGCCCTGCCAGTCGGCGATCGTGCCGGGCAGGTCGTCGCCCGCGGCCGTCACGTGCGCGACGTCGAGCACGATGCCGACGCGTGCGCCGGCGGCGTCGAGCCGGCCGTGCAGCGCTTCGGCGCGCTCGCGGCCCCAGCTGAAGCGCAGGTAGTGCAGCGACTCGATCCACAGCTCGACGCCGTGGGTGCGTGCAGCGTCTGCGGCGGTGGCGAGGGCGTAGGCGATGCGGTCGAGGTCGGCGGACTCGCTCTCGACGGGCTCGTGCCCGAGCGCACCGCAGGGCAGCACGAGCGCTCGCGCACCGATCGCCGCGGTGAGCCGCAGCAGCCGATCGAGGTGCCGGTCGCGTGCTGCCTCGTCGGCGCTCGGGTCGTTCAGATCGCCGATGTCGCCGTTGACGCTGCGCACGGTGAGCCCGGATGCGGCGATGTCGGCCACGACGCGGTCGATGGCGTCGTCGTCGAGGTCGAAGGGCACGTGGTCGCAGACGCCGGGGAGCGCGCCGAGGTCGATCTCGGTGACGCCGAGCGCGGCGATGTCGGCCAGCGCATCCGCGAGCGGCAGGTGCTGGAACGTGATCGTCGAGCAGCCGAGCCCTGTGGGCAGCGACATCGTCGTCTCCTCCCGCGCCGTCGATCGTCGTCGGCGTCACCCGCAGTGTATGACGTCCAACTGTTGACAATCAACAGTGACGTGCGGCGAGCGCCGTCCGCATCAGGGGAGGATGCGCCCCTTGCGATCGCCGATCGGGATCGGCCGGTAGCGCGTCACCTCGACGGGCGTGCGCAGCAGGCCCTCGAGCTCGGCGTTGAAGTCGGCGACGGGCGCCCCTGCGCCGTGCGCGTCGAGCAGGGCAGCGGAATCCCAGTGCTCGATCATGATGATCGTGCCGTCCTCGGCCTCCTGGATGGCGTAGAGGTTGCATCCCTCCTCCTCGTGCACGCGCGGGATCACGCGCTCCATCGCGGCGAGCACGCGCTCGCGCGCGCCCTCGGCGGGCCGGAACGTGGCGGTCACGACCAGCGGCTGGTCGGTCGTCTCGGGGGTCTGCGCGGTCTGGGTGCTCATGGTGCTCCTGCTCTGTCAGCGGTCGGTCGGGGTCGGTGCTCGGTGGTCGGTGCCGGCGCGGCCGGTCAGCGCGCTGCGGACGGATAGGTCTCGATCACGCTGCTGTCGTCGCGGCGCTCGAGACCCGCATCCGCTGCGCGCAGGAGGCGCTCGCGCGCTGCGGCCAGCACGGGCACCTCGGCGCCGCTGGCCTCGGCGGCGTCGGCCACGAGGCCGGAGTCCTTCACGAAGATGCCGATGGTGCTGAGCACCGGCGCCGCCTCGCCCTGCAGCATCCGGGGAGCGCGGTCGCTGAGCATCCAGGAGCCGGCCGCGCCACCGGCGACGAGCTCCAGCACCGTCGCGCGGTCGAGGCCGAGCGACGCGCCGAGCGCGAGCGCCTCTGCCGCGGCCACCAGGTGCACCGAGCAGAGGTGCTGGTTGACGACCTTCACCGATTGGCCCCTGCCCGGCTCGGCGCCGACGACCCTGATGTCGCCCATCGCGGCGAGCAGCTCTGCCACCTCTGCCAGCGCCCCGTCGGGCCCGGCGGCGAAGATCACGAGCTCGCCCACGGACGCTCGGGCGACGCCGCCGGTCACCGGCGCGTCGACCACCCGGGCACCCGCGGCCTCGAGGTGCGCGGCCGCGCGGGCGAGCGCATCCGGACCGACCGTCGACATGATCACCCAGGTGCGGCCAGCGGCGACGGATGCGGTGATCGCATCGTCGACCAGGGCATCGAGCTGGTCGGGGGTGGCGACCATGACGATGACGGTGCCCGCTGCGGGCGCGTCGACGATGGAGGCCACCGCCGGGATGTCCAGGGATGCGGCGCGATCCCTCGCCGCCGCGAACGGGTCGACGCCGGTGACCGGGTGGCCGGCCGCGGCGACGCGCTGCGCCATGGGCGTGCCGATCGCGCCGAGGCCGACGAAGGTGATGGGGGAGTCGGTCATGCGGTGTCCTCCTCGGCGGCGCCACCGTTGGCGCTGCGGGGTCTCGGGGCGACAGATCGTGTCGAACTGTCAACATTGGGAAGCCTAGCGAAGCGGCGCGTGCTGCTCCAGAGCGATCTCGGCCGTGAGCCGCGAGCCGTGAGCCGCGAGCCGTGAGCCGCGAGCCGTGAGCCGCGAGCCGTGAGCCGTCGGCCCGGGCCGCGGCTACGGCAGGCTCGGCCCGAGTGACGCGACGACGACGTGCTGCGGCCGCCCCTGCAGCGGGATCTCACGCGCGGCGCCGCTGACCGGGTCGACCACGGTGAGGCCGTCCCACCAGCCGTCGCGCGTGAAGCCGCCCGCGAGCACGGCGGCCCACGCCGGATCGCCCGCCGGCCCGGCTGCGCCCGTCGCGGCGGCATCGCCCGAGCCGGGCCAGATCGCCACCGCCTCGTGCGGATGCGCGAGCGGGATCACCCGCTCGTCGCCCGTCGAGGGGTCGAGGAACGACACGTTCGGCGCGCCGGTTGCCGTGCCGAACGGGCCCGTGCCTGCGGCGACGAGCGTGCCGTCCGGCGCCGTCGCGATGCCGTGCTGGTGCGAGTTCGCGGTGGTCTCGAGGCGCTCGGTCTCACCGGTGGCGGGGTCGAGGAGCACCGTGACGAGGCCCTGGTAGGGCAGCGCGATGCGGCCGTCGGCGGTGATCGAGCCGTAGTGCGGCTTCTCCCAGCCGGCGAAGCCGAGGTTGCCGAAGGGCGCGATCTCGACCGAGCGCACCTCGAGCGACCCCGGATCGACCAGCGAGACCGAGTAGCTGTCGTGGTCGACGGTCGCGACCCACTCGCCGGCGGGGTCGGCGAGCACGTCGAACGGCCGCACGCCCACCTCGACGCTGCCGACGAAGGCGCCCTCCGAGACGTCGAAGACCTCGAGCCAGGCCGGGTTCGGCCACTCGTGCACGGCGACGAAGACCCGATCGCCATCGGGCGAGACGGCGAGGCCGAGGCCACCGTCGCGGTACTCGCCGAACTCGGCCGCGGCCGGCTGGTGCTCGTAGGGCACGAGCGCGGTGCGCTCACCCGCTGCCAGGTCGACGATCGCGAGACCCTCCGCGGTCGAGACGTAGGCGGTGCCGTCGTGCGCGGCGACGCCCCAGGGCGCGGCGCCGACCTCGATCAGGTCGGGCAGCGGTTCTGCGGCATCGGGGTCGACGACGGCGAGGGCGTCGGATGCGGCGAGGGTCGCCAGGAGCACAGGCTGCGGCTCGGATGCGGTCGCCTGCGGGGGCGCCGGCGTCGCGCTCGGGGTCGGATCGCCCGTCGCTGCGGACGGGGACGCCGATTGCGCAGGCGCGAGCGCGCCGGGCGCGCAGCCGACGAGCAGCGCCGCCGTCAGCGCCGCGACGACGCCGGCCCTGATCCTCGCCCGCATGCGTCCATCGTGGCAGGCGCCGGTTGAGTCCGTTCTCACTGCAGTGCGAGGTCGACGTGCTCCGTTGGTGCCTTGCTCAGCGCACTTCGTCCTATCGCTGCATCGCGACCAGCGGGGTGGACCGGCGGGCGCTGACGTTGCGCCTCAACCGGGCAGGCGCGTCGGCGCGATCAGCAGGCCGCGAGCCTCGCGCATCCACACCTGACCGGTGGCGCGGCGCTCTGCGCGCGTCGCGAAGCGGTAGCGGTAGACGCGGGCGCGCACCCACTGCGGCCGCTCGCCGCGGAAGGGATCGCGGCCGAGCAGTCGCAGCGTCGCCGGGTCGGCCTCCAGCAGCCGCTCCAGCAGCACCTCGAACCAGCGGCCGGAGGAGCCGAGCGCCAAGAACCACATCAGCCAGTCGAGCCGCAGGTGGTAGGGCGCGAACCAGCCGGGCACCCGGCGCACGTCGCCCGGCTTGCCCTTGAAGCCGTACTCGACCCACGCGTCGTCAGCCGGCGCATCCGCCCCTCGCGCCTCGTCGAACGCGGCGCCCTCGATGACGATCTCGTCGCGCGCCCTCGTCACCGTGCCGAAGGCGCCGTAGGCGTTCGCGAGGCGCAGGCGGTTGAACGACGCGTTCATGAGCTGGCGGCGCGAGGCGAGGTTGCGCACCGCCGGGATCGACAGCCAGGCGTAGGCGAGGAAGACGAGGGCGACGAGGATGCTCCACCACAGCGGCGTCGGGGCGTAGGCGTGCGCGGAGGGCAGCGCGGGCACGAGCCAGGCGACGGCGCGATCGTCGACGGCGGCGAAGGCGAGCACGATCGTGAGCCAGTTGAGCCAGGCGAAGTTGCCGGTCAGCACGAGCCACAGCTGCGTCACGATCACCGCGGCGGCAGCGGCGCTCGCGATGGCGGCGGCGACCGGATGCGGCACCACGATCGCGAAGAGCAGCCACGGGATCGCGAGCTGCGCCACGTGGTTGCCGAGCACCTCACCCTTATGGAGCCATCGCGGCAGCAGGTGCGCCCAGCGGCTGAGGGGGCCCGGCATCGGCTGCGTCTCGTGGTGATAGGTCAGCGCCGTGAGGTCGCGCCACTCGTGCCCGCCGCGCATCTTGATCATGCCGGCGCCGAACTCGACCCGGAAGACGAGCCAGACGACGAGCAGCAGCGCGAGCGTCGGGGGAGCCGTCGCGTTCGAGCCGAGGAATGCGACCAGGAACCCGGCCTCGCACAGCAGCAGCTCCCAGCCGAAGCCGTAGAAGACCTGGCCGACGGGCAGGATCGAGAGGTAGCCGATCCAGAGCGCGAGGAAGGCGAGCATCGGCACCCACGGCGGGCCGAGCTGCGGCAGGCCGGCGACGAGCGAGACGGCGATGGCGATGCCCGCGATGCAGAGGGTGCGCAGGCGCCGGTCGGAGTAGCCCCAGCGGAACAGCGACGGCTGGGTGCGCAGCGCCCCGGAGTCGACCACGCGAGTGGCCGGCATCAGGCCGCGCTCGCCGAGCAGCGCGGGGAACTGCAGCAGCGTCGAGAGGAGCGCGACGGCGAAGACGGCGGCGACGCCGCGCTGCAGCACTTGGCGCGCCAGCTCGGCGTGCGGGGCGTCGAGCCAGGCGGCGATGCTCGCCCACTCCATGGCTCAACGCCCCGATGCTGAGCGGCGAGGGCCTACTGGTTGCCGATCTTGCCGTCGATGTTCGCCCGCACATCCTCGATCTTGTCGGCGTGCTCGCCGCCCGTGACCTGGTTGGCCTTCTCCGCGACGGCGCGCAGCACGTTGTCGCTGATGTCCTCGGCCTGCTCGCTCTTGAGGGCCTCGTCGATCTGCTCCTTGTTCGCCTCGACGAACTCCTTGGCCTTGTTGGTCAGGTCGTCCATTGCGCCCATGCGTCCACCTCCGGTGTCAGGCTCGAGCGCACCCGGATGGCGTGCCGCCGCCGTGCCTGCACGGTAGCGGCAGCGGCTGACTCGGCGCTACAGGTCGCGCGTCGTCAGAGCGCGCGCAGCGCCGCGTGCGCCGCGTGCCAGCCGCTCATGCCGTGCGCGCCGCCGCCAGGTGGGGCCGACGACGAGCACAGGTAGACCCGCCCGCCGCGGCCGGTGACGGGCACGCGGTAGGGGTTCGTGAGCCGGGGCCGCGCGAGCTGCTGCGTGCCCGCGAGCGTGCCGCCGCCGATCGAGCCGCCGACGAGGTTCGGGTTCCACAGCTCCAGCGCCGCGGGCGTCGCCGGCCGCCGGTCGAGGATCCGCTCGCGGAACCCCGGCGCGAAGCGCTCGATCTGCGTCTCGATGGCCGCCGACGCGTCGCCCGGCCAGCCGAACGGGACGTGCGCGTACGCCCACACCAGGTGCTTGCCGGCGGGAGCACGCTCCGGCTCGGCCACGGTGGGCTGCGTGAGCAGCACGAACGGCTCCTCGGGCATGCGCCCGACGGCGACGTCGTGCTCGGCGGAGGCGATCTCGCGCATCGTGCCGCCCAGGTGCACGGTGCCGGCACGGGCGACGCGCTCGTCCTCCCAGGGGATGGGGCCCTCCAGCAGCAGGTCGAGCTTCGACACCGCCGGACCGTACCTCCAGCGCCGCAGGCGCGTGGCGTAGGGCGCGTCGAGCTGTTCGCCCGCGATCCGCGCCAGCTGGTGCGGGGTGACGTCGAGCAGCACCACGTCGCCGGGCACGTCGCGCAGGTCGCGCACCTCCACGCCGGTCTGGATGCGGGCGCCGGCTGCCTCCGCGACGCGCGCGAGCGCATCGGCGATCGACTGCGAGCCGCCCTTCGCGAACGGCCACCCGGCCGAGTGGCCGACGCCGCCGAACGCGACGCCGAAGGCGCTCGTGAGCGGGTGGCCCAGCGGCAGGGTCGCGTGCGTGACGCTGCCCGAGAACAGCGCCTGCGCGGCGCCGGAGCGGAAGGCGGTGCGCGCGAGCAGCGTCGACGGCCACGCCCCGCGCGCACCGAAGCGGGCGAGCAGCAGCGGGTCGTCGGGCCAGCGCAGCAGCGGGCCCATGATCGCCTTCGCGGTGCCGAGCGGGTCGTCGGTGGCGGGCGCGTGCACGCGCAGCCAGGCGTCGCGGTCGACGCCGAGCTCGCGAGCGGTCTGCTCGGCGTCGCGGTGCAGGATGGCCGCGCGGCCACCGGGCAGCGGGTGCGCCAGCGGGTAGTCGGCGTGCACCCACTCGAGGCCGTGCTGCTCGAGGCCCAGCTCGCGGAACGCGTGGCTCGTCACGCCGAACGGATGCGCGGCGGCGCCGAGGTCGATGAGCGCCTGGTCGCCGAACGCGGGGGCGGATGCGACCGCGCCGCCGATCGTGTCGAGCCGCTCGAGCACGGTGACGTCGAGGCCGGCGCGGGCGAGCACCGCGGCGGCGGTGAGCCCGTTGGGGCCGGCGCCGACGATCGTCGCGGTGGTCATCGCCCCAGCCTCTCGCGGTGCTCTGGGGCGTGCAAGCGGGCGCCTCCCAGTCGCGTGCGGCATGCTCCCGACCTGCCGCACAGTCGGGCGCGCTGCCCGGCAGCGGAACCCTGGGCTATGCGTGCTGGGGCGCGCTGAGCTTGCCCGCGCGCCGCCCGATCACGGAGTAGATGCCGGCGCCCAGCATGCCGCCATCGACCGCCAGATCTGCGCCGGTGATGAACGAGGCGGCCGGGCTCAGCAGGAAGAGGACCGATCGCGCGATCTCACGCGGATCCGCTCCCCGGCCGAGTGGCGTGAGCTCGCGGTTGCCCTCGTAGAAGCCGCGCGCGTCCGCGTCATCCAGCCCGCTGTGCTGGGTCAGCGCCATCGGGGTGTCGACCAGCCCGGGAAGCACCGCGTTCACGCGAACGCCGAGCGGCGCGAACTCGATCGCCGCCGCCTTGGTCAAGCCGCGCAGACCCCACTTGCTGGCCGTGTAGGCCGCGCTGAAGTAACCGGTCGCTCCGGCGGTCGAGCTCACGTTGACGATCGATCCGCCCGGGGGCATCAGCGGCCCGAGGGACTTCGTGCCGAGGAACGCGCCCGAGAGGTTGATGCCGAGCAGGCGGTCCCACTCCGGCAGGCTCGTCTCGGTCACCGTCTTCCGCAGCGTGATGCCGGCGTTGTTCACGAGGCCTCGCAGCGGCCGCCCCTCGATCGCGGCGGCCACACGCTCCCACGTCCGTTCGTCGCTGACGTCACCCTCGATGATCGAGGCGTCGGCCGCCCACTCCGCGGCGATCGGGTCGCGATCCACGGCGATCACCGCTGCGCCGGCCTCGAGCAGCAAGGCGACCTCCGCCGCGCCCTGGCCGCGACCCGCACCGGTCACCACGAAGGTGCCGCCGGTGAAGAACATCCGGTCCTCGGCCTCGGCGCTCATGCCCGCGACTTCCCGCCGTCGACGAAGAGGGTGTGGCCCGTGACGTAGCTCGCCTGGTCGCTCACGAGGTACGCGACCGCATCCGCCACCTCCCTGGTGGAGCCGAGGCGGGGCAGCGGCGTGCCGCTCAGCAGCGCGTCGCGCTCGGCCGGATCGTCATGCATCCAGGCGCTCATCGGCGTGAGGATGTAGCCGGGCGCCACGGCGTTCACGCGCAAGCCCGCGCTGCCCCATTCCGTCGCGAGGCAGGCGGTGAGGTGGGCCACCCCTGCCTTCGCGGCGGCGTAGTCAGGGCATTGCGGGCGAGCGGTGAAGCCCGCGTAGCTCGACAGGTTCACGATCGCCCCAGCGCCCTGGCGCACCATGTGGCGCGCGGCGGCCTGCGCGCCGAAGAAGGTCGCGGTCAGGTTGACGTCGATGGTGCGTCGCCACGCCTCGGGCTCGAGCTCGAGCGCAGGCGTGCGCTGCAGGTAGCCCGCGTTGTTGACCCAGATGTCGATCGACCCGTGCTGCTCCACGACGGCGTCGGCGAGCGCGCGCACCGCCGCGACATCGGTGACGTCGAGCTGTCGCAGCTCCGCTCCCGCGGGCGCACTGCGGCCCGCGGCCTCCCGGTCGGTGCCGATGACCGTCGCGCCGCGTGCGGCGAGGCCCTCCACGATCGCCGTGCCGATGGCGCCAGCAGCGCCGGACACGACGGCGATCTTGCCGCTCAGATCACCGGCGCTCGCGTCGCTCGGCGCCGTCATCGCGCAGCCTCGATCTCGGTGAGCTCGACGCCGCGGGTCTCGCGGATGATGATCGCCGCCACGACGGCGAGCAGGCCGAGGAACATGACCCATACGGAGAACAGCCAGCTCATGCCGATCGAGGTGAGCCAGGTGTTCAGGTAGGGGGCCGTGCCTCCGAAGATCGCGACCGACAGCGAGCTGAGCAGGCCGACGCCGAGCGCGCGCTGCTTCGTTGGCATCTGCTCCGCGATCAGCGTCGGGTAGATCGAGGCGACGATCGCCCACACCGCGAGTCCGATGCCCTGGGAGACGAACAACGTCCACGGCTCGCTGCCGAGGATCCAGTGGACGGGGAAGGCCACGACCACCACGCCGATGCCGTAGACCGCGAGCATCGGCTTGCGGCCGAAGCGGTCGGCGAGGTGCCCGAACAGGGGCAGCAGCAGCAGCACGACGCACTGCGCGAGCAGGCTGGCCACGAACGCGCCGTTCGGCTCCATGCCGTGGTTCGCGATCGCGAAGCTCGGCGCGAAGGTGACCCACGTGTAGTACGCGACGTTCGAGGCAGCCGAGAACAGCACCACCTTGGCGACGATCAGCGCCACGGCGCGCGGTGACGCCTTCGGTGCGTCCGGCTCCTGGATCTCCTGCTCCTGCTCGCCGTGTTCGAAGACCGGGCTCTCGGAGGCCGCTCGACGGAGGTACAGCGCATACAGCCCCAACAGCGCGCCGATCGCGAAGCCGATGCGCCAGCCGAACGATCCCATGTCGGACTCGGAGAAGATGGCGGTCAGCACCACGCCGGTCAGCGTCGCGAGCATGACACCGATGGTGACGCTGACGAAGACCGAGCTCGACCAGAGCCCGCGATGCTTCGCCGGAGAGATCTCGGCGACGTAGGTGTACGAGACACCCGACTCACCGCCGTGCGCGAGGCCCTGCAGCAGCCGAGCGGCGGTGAGCAGCACCGACGCCCACACGCCGATCTGCTCGAACGACGGGATCAGCGCGATGGCGAGGCTCGCGAGCGCCATCGTCATCATCGTCATGATGAGCGCTCGCTTGCGACCGATGCGGTCGCCCAGGCGGCCGAAGAGCAGGCCGCCAAGAGGGCGGGCGATGAAGCCGGCTGCGAAGACCGCGAGCGTCGCCAGCAGGGCGGAGGTGGGGTCGGTGGACTCGAAGAAGCTCGCGCCGAGGTAGACGGCGAAGGTCGCGTACAGGGTCCAGTCGAACCACTCGAGGACATTGCCGGCAACGGCGGCGCGCAATGAGCGCAGCCGGGAGCGGAGGTCGAGCTCGACAGTCGAGCTCGCGGTGGTGGGGGTGGTCATGGTCGTCAACTCCATTGTTGAGGGTGGGAGGGGTGAGGGTCAGAGGTGCTCGGCGAACCACTCGGCCGCTGCGGTTGAGGTGCGCTCGAACTCCTCGGTGTAGGCGCGGTAGTGGCCGCCGTCGAGGAGCTCGAGCCGCTTCGGCTCGAGCGCCCGGTTGAACGCGGCGAGCTGGAGGTCGGTCGGCGTCTGCTTGTCGGCTGAGGCGACGATCATGAGCAGTGCCTTCGGCCCGATGCGGTCGATCCATGCGCCGGGCTCGTAGGTGCGCGCCAGCTCCAGGGACTTCAGCGTCGTCTCGTTGCGCCACTCCGGACACCGCTCCGACTGGCCGATCATGTAGCCGTGCGAGTCCGGACCGGGGTAGGCGACGGGCGCATCCGGGTCGGAGCTGACCGAGGTGATCATCGTCGGTGCATCGCCGCGCAGGCGTGCCGCGCGATCCTCGTGGAACCGCTCGTGGAGGGCTGCGAGCCGATCGGGTGCCGTCTTCCGCAGCCCCGCGGCGTAGCCGCTGATGGTCGGCACCTGCGACACCACCGCGCGCACCCGGCTATCCGTGGCTCCGACCACGAGCACGTGCCCGCCGCTGTAGCTGGATCCCCAGATCCCGATCCGACCGGCGGCGACGCCGTCCTGACCGTCGAGGAAGGTGATGGCGTTGCGGTAGTCCTCGATCTGGTCGAAGGGGTCAAGCTCCTGGCGAGGCTCGCCACCGCTCTTGCCCAGTCGCCGGAAGTCGAAGGTGAGTGCGGCGATGCCTCGGGCGGCGATCACCTTCGCGTAGTCCTCGAGGTCGCCGCCGGCCACCATGCCCCAGCCGTGCCCGAGCACGACTGCGGGCGCGTCCGCTGCACCGAGGGGCATGTACAGGGTCCCTCGGAGCGGTGTGTCTGGATCGCCGAAGGTGACCGGTGTCACATCGAAGCGGGCGGGCGGCGCGACTGCGTGCGTGGAATGCATCGTTGGCTCTTCCTTGAGTCATCGAGAAGGTGTGGAGCCAGCGTCGCTCGGCTGTGTCGAATGATCAACGACGAAGGAGCCTAGGATCAATCGGAGAAGCCGATAGGAGTCGCCATGGACACGCGCAAGCTCGAGTGCTTCCTCGCGCTCGCGGAGGAGCTGCACTTCGGCCGCGTGGCCGAGCGGCTGCACCTGGGGCAGGCGACGGTGTCCGAGGCCATCCGCGCACTCGAGCGCGACGTCGGCGAGCCGCTCTTCGAGCGCACCAGCCGCCGGGTCGCCCTGACGCCCGGCGGCGAACGACTCCGGGATGAGCTGGAGACGCCCCTCGCTGCGGTGCTGGAAGCGCTCGCCGGCGCGCAGCGGCGCGCGAGGGGCGTACCGGACGTGCTGCGGATCGGGTATCTGGGCGGCGGGCTCTACGAGTATCAGCGCCCCGTCGTGGCCGACTTCGAGCGCCGAGTGCCCGGCGTCGACCTGCAGTTCGTGGAGCTCACGTACTCCAACCAGATCAGCGCGATCCGCGCGGCCGAGGTCGATGCCTCGATCGTTCGCGCCCCGATCGGCGCCGGCGACTTGCTCCGCGGCGCGATCCTCATGCGCGATCACCGCATGCTGGTCGTGCCGAGCGGTCATCGACTGGCACATCGCAAGCTGGTGGATCCCGAGGAGCTCGAGGGCGAGAGCATGATCCAGCTGCCGCCAGGCACGATGACGGAGGATTGGCTCGCCTTCCATCTGCCTCTCGTCACGCCAGGGGGGCGTCAGCTCGCGCCGGGGCCGGTCGTCGCGACCATCCGGGAGGGACTTGGGGCGGTCGCCCGCGGGCAGGCGGTGATGACGATCAGCCAGCGCGCGCAGCAGTACTTCTCGCACCCGGGGACCGCATTCGTCGAGATCGACCTCCCCCCGACGGAGACCGCGCTCGTCAAGCGGCGGGGCGACCAGCGCCGCGTGCTCGACGAGCTCGAGCGCGCCGCGCGCAAGACCGCGGCGCGCTACGGCTCGCTCGTCGAGCAGCGGGAGCTCTGGGTGCCCGCCTGAGCGCGGCACGCATAGCGTGCAAGCGGGCGCCTCCCAGTCGCGTGCGGCATGCTCCCGCCATGTCGGTCACGCATCCTCCCGCGCCAACCGCTGCCGGCAGATCGATGGCGCTCACCGCCTGGGTGACGATCCTCGCGCCCCTGGTGGCGGTCGCGATCAAGCTCGCGTCGGCCGGCTGGCTGGTCGTCTTCCTCGTGCTCTCGAGCCCGCTGTGGCTCGCCGGGTACGCACTGCTCGTCGTCTGCGTGTCGCGCGGCATGCTGCGCACGCAGGGCGTCCTGCGCGAGCGTCGGCGGCGCGTTCGCGCGCGGATCTGGGCGTGGATGACCTCGATCGGCGTCGTGCTCGCGGGGCTCACGGTCATCGACGGCGGTGATTCGCCCGGATCCGTCCAATCGACCCTCACGCTGCTGCTGGGCGCTCCCGCGTCGTCCTCATCCCTGCACGACCTGTCGGAGCTGATCGCGCTCATCGCCGTGCTGGCGTGGGCCGTCGGCTGGGTCGCGCTCCTGGTGGAGTGGGCGGTCGGCGCGCAGTCCCGTCGCCGAGCGGTCCCGCGAGTCGCCCCGCCCGTCGTGGAGTAGTCCGGCCTCAGCGCCCGCGCGGCAGGAAGCGCTCGTGCGCGGTCGCGAGCGAGATGCGCTGCAGCTCGGCGATCTGCTGCTCGGCGCGCAGCTTGAGCGCCTCGAGCATCCGCACGTCGAATCGCCGATCGTCCGCTGCCAGCTCGAGCAGCGCGTCCCACATGGACAGCTTCGCGCGCACCATGCCGGTCAGCACATCCAGCTCCAGCTGCGCCATCGAACCGCGCCGGAGGCGGAAGGCGTTGATCGGGTTCGCCTGGCCGACGGCCCGGAAGGCGAGCGTGAGCAGGCGCTTCCAGCCAGCGGGGCGGAAGCCGAGCCGCTGGATGAGCGCCGCGAGGTCGCGCCGATCGCGATCGATCTCCTCCTGGAGCGCCAGCAGCGGCGCCTCGTGCGCGGTGCCCGCCCAGGTGCGCGCGGCGGCGCCGAAGGCGCTCAGGCCGCCCTCCGAGCCGAGCAGGTGCTCGTTGAGGTAGCGGGAGAGGTTGTCGTCGGCCTCGGATGCGTCGTGTCGCGGTCGGTCGCGATCGCCGCGTCGGTCGTCGTCCATCAGCACTCCTCGCATCGTCCGCGCACTCAGGGCATCGGCGGCCAGGGCATCGTCGGCGCCCTCAGCGCGAACCCACGCTAAGCCGCGCATCTGGCTGTCGCCTGCGAGCAGCGCGCGTGGGGGCCGCATGCTCTTCGGGAAAGAACCATAGGGTTGCCCTCAGTAATCGTTCGCTTCATGCCCCCTTGTCCGATGGCTCACGCGGATCTAGGCTCGCCGCATGCGCCTCACCTCTCACACCGCCACCCAGCTCGACGGCCGCTTCCGCTTCCTGAAGCAGGGCATCGACGTGCCCGCAGCGCAGCGCGATCCTGCGGTCGTCGACACCGTCGCGACCATGCTCGCCGACATCGAGCGCGAGGGCCTCGACGCCGTGCGCCGCTACGCCGAGCAGCTCGACGGCACGACCGGCGAGCTGGCCGTGGATCCCGAGGTCGTCGCCACCAGCGGTGACCGCCTCGACCCCGCCCTCCGCGCCGCGATCGAGCTCGGCGCCGAGCGCACCCGCGCCTTCGCGCGCGAGACCCGCAGCCACCTCCAGGACTTCGAGGTCGAGCCCGTCCCGGGCCTCGTCACGGGCGTGCGCTACGTGCCCGTCGGCAGCGTCGGCGCCTACCTGCCCGCCGGGCGGTTCCCGCTCACGGCATCCGCCTTCATGACCCTCGGCGTCGCGGCCGAGGCGGGCGTGCCCCGCCGCATCGCCTGCACGCCCCCGCAGCCGAACGGCAAGCCGAACGACGCCGTGCTCTACGCGGCGCACCTCTCGGGCGTCGACCGCGTGTGGATGCTCGGCGGCGTGCAGGCGCTCGCCGCCATGGCCTTCGGCCTCCTCGACGAGCAGCCCGTCGACATGCTCGTCGGCGCCGGCAACGCCTACGTCGCCGAGGCCAAGCGCGCGCTCTTCGGCCGCGTCGCGATCGACCTGCCCGCGGGCCCCTCCGAGGTCGCCGTGCTCGCCGACGCGAGCGCCGACGCCGACTGGGTGGCCGCCGACCTGCTGGGGCAGGCCGAGCACGGCACCAACTCGCCCGCAGCGCTCGTCACCACCTCGGCCGAGCTCGGCGAGGCCGTGCTGGCCGCGGTCGATCGCCGCCTCGAGACGCTCGAGACCGAGTGGGTCGCAGGGCCCGCGTGGCGCGACCACGGCTTCGTGATCGTCGCCGACGACATGGAGACCGCGATCGCGGTCATGGACGACCTCGCGCCCGAGCATCTCGAGCTCATGACCGAGGACGACGACGCGGTGCACGCGAAACTCACGAACTACGGCTCCGTCTTCCTCGGCCGCTGGAGCACCGTCGCCTACTCCGACAAGGGCATGGCCGGCACGAACCACGTGCTGCCGACCGCAGGCGGGGCGAAGCACACGGCCGGCATGTCGGTCTCGCGCTACCTGAAGGCGCTCACCTACCAGCGCATCGCGCCCGAGGCGACGCCCGCGCTCGCGGAGGCGGTCGCGACGATCTCGCAGTCGGAGGGCATGGCCGCGCACCGCGACACGGCGACGCTGCGACTCGAGGCACTGGCGCGCGAGGCGCAGGACTGACCATGAGCCGCCAGGTGACCGTCGCGGTGCGCAGCCCGCGCATCCGTGCGGGGGCGCTCGCCGACAACCTGGCGGCATGCCGATCGGCGATCGACGAGGCGGCTCTCGAGGGCGCCGAGCTGATCGTGCTGCCAGAGCTCGCGACGAGCGGCTACGCGCTCGTCGACGCCGCCCAGGTGGCGAGCTGCGCGATGGCGGCCGACGACGAGCGGCTCCTCGCGCTCGGTGAGGGGCTCCCGGAGCGCACGGTGCTCGTCGTCGGCTTCGCCGAGCGCCACGACGCCGGCGTCGCCAACAGCGCAGCGGTGCTCGCGGGCGGCAGGCTGCTCGCCGTCTACCGCAAGACGCACCTGTGGGGAGGGGAGTCGCGGCTCTTCACCGCGGGCGAGGAGCCGGCTCCGGTCGTGGCGACGCCGATCGGCCGGCTGGGCATCGCCATCTGCTACGACATCGAGTTCCCCGAGCTGCCGCGCGCGCTCAAGCTGCAGGGCGCCGAGCTGCTCGTCGCGCCGGTCGCGTGGCCCATCGTGCCGCGGCCCGCGGGGGAGCGCCCGCCGGAGCTCGTGCAGGCGATGGGCACCGCCCGCTCGTCGCGGCTCCCCATCGTGATCGCCGACCACCGCGGCGCCGACGGCGGCATCGCCTGGACGGGCGGCACCGCCATCGTCGACGGCGAGGGCTGGATCGCCGGCGCTGACGCCGCCGGCACCACCGCGACCGTCGAGATCCGCGCTGACACCCGTGCCGGCGACCACAACGACCTGATCGGCGACCGGCGCCCCGAGCTCTACGGCGAGCTCGGGCACCGCCGCGCTGCCCCCACCGAAGGAGAGGGTCAGCGATGACCACCCAGCCACCGACCCCCGGCAGCGCGCCCGCGGGCGCCAGCACCGCATCCGCATCCGCATCCCGCCGCGCCGAGAGCCCCCGGGCCGAGAGCATCGAGTCGAAGTCGATCGACTTCGTGCCGCTCGACGAGCGCAAGGGCTCGGTCGCCTCGCTGTTCCCGCTGTGGTTCATGTCGAACGCGAACCTCACGACGCTCGCGACCGGCATGCTCGGCGTCGCGATGGGCGCCACCTTCGGCGCCTCGGTGCTCGCGATCCTGCTCGGCGTCGCGGTCGGCACGGTGTTCACCGCGTTCCACTCGGCGCAGGGGCCGCAGCTGGGGCTGCCGCAGATGCTGCAGTCGCGCGCGCAGTTCGGCTACCGCGGCGTCGCGGTCGTCTGCCTCGTCACGATCCTGTCGATCGTGGGCTTCAACGTCTTCAACCAGATCCTCGCCGGCGAGGTCCTCACCGCCACCACCGGCGTCGACGTGCCGCAGCTCTGGTACGTCGTGATCACCGCGCTGGCCCTGGCGCTCGCGGTCGTCGGCTACCACTGGATCCACCGCACGCAGCAGTGGCTGACGCTGCTGTTCCTAGCCACCTTCGGCGTCTTCTCGGTCGCGGCGATCTTCGTGCTGCCGCTGCCGATCGAGCAGCTGGGCCTCGGCGACTTCGCGTGGCCGGCGTTCCTGGTGCAGTTCGCCGGTGCCGCCGGGTACGGCCTCGGCTGGGCGCCCTACGTCTCCGACTACTCGCGCTACCTCGCGCCGCGCACGAGCCCGATCGCCGCCACCTTCTACACCTACGCCGGCGTCTTCGTCGGGGCATCGTGGCTCATGGTGCTCGGCGCGTTCGTCGCCGCGACCTTCGCGGCCGACGCATCCCCCATCGCCGCCGTCGCGGCGGTCGCCGAGAGCGTGCTGCCAGGATCGAGCCCCTGGCTGCTCATCGCCGCGCTGCCCGGCCTCGTCAGCGTCATCACCGTCAACATCTACGCGGCGTCGATCGAGGGCATCACCGTCGTCGACTCGTTCCGCCCGCTCGCGGCGACGCGGCGCGTGCGCGTCATCGCCTGCTCGATCGTGGCGCTCGTGGGCATGTCGGGGGCGCTGTTCAGCACCGGCGACTTCCTCGACAACTTCGGCAGCTTCCTCGTGATCCTGCTCTACGTGCTCGTGCCGTGGACGAGCATCAACCTCGTCGACTACTACGTCGTGCGCAAGGGCCGCTACGCCATCCTCGAGATGTTCAAGGCCGACGGCGTCTACGGCGCCTGGGGCTGGCGCGGGCTCACCGCCTATGCGATCGGCATCGTCGCGATGGTGCCCTTCGCGGTGACGACCTGGTTCGTCGGGCCTGTCGCCGAGGCGATCGGCGGCATCGACGTCGCGCTGTTCGTCGGGCTCGTCGTCGGGGCGGTCGCCTACCTGCTGCTCTGCGTCGGGCTCGACCGGCGCGAGGAGGAGCGGGTGATCCAGGAGGCGCTCGAGGCGGGCGGGCCCGCGTCGGTGAGCTTCCACGGGGAGCGGTAGCCGGCGCAGGCGACAGCGCTGGCGTCGGCGACCGCGGGATCGCGATCGGCGCTCTCGGCGCTGGAGCCGCCGGCCCGGGCCTCCGCGGCTGCTCAGATGTTGGCGGCCCGCAACACCTGCTGCTCATATGAGCAAGAGGCGCAACATCTGCTGACGAAGGGCTTCCGTCGGCCTAGCGTGGAGCACGACGCACCGACCTCCTGAGGGCCGGTGCCCCGCACGCACGGGCAGGAGCCGACGCATGACCGAGAAGATGACCGCCGTCCAGATGTACGCGCCCGGCGACCTCCGGGTCGAGGAGGCCGACATCCCGACGCCCGGCGCCGGAGAGATGCTCGTCGCCGTGGCGGCGTGCGGCGTTTGCGGCTCCGACATCCCGCGCATGAACGTGAACGGCGCTTACCGCGCACCGATCATCTGCGGGCACGAGTTCTCGGGGCACGTGGTCAGCGTCGCCGACGACGTCACCGCGTTCGCCGAGGGCGACCTCGTCTCCGTGCCGCCGCTGCTGCCCTGCCGCACCTGCGAGAGCTGCGAGGCCGGGCACTTCAGCCTCTGCGAGGACTACGACTACTTCGGCAGCCGTCGCGACGGCGCCTACGCCCAGTACGTGACGGTGCCGGAGGACAACGCCCTGAAGATGCCGGAGGGCCTCGATCCCCGAGCCGCGGCGATGATCGACCCGAGCGCGATCGCGCTCCACGCGCTGCTGCGCACCAGCGTCGGCGAGGGCTCACGCGTCGCGGTCATCGGAGCCGGGCCGATCGGGCTGTTCGCGGTGCAGTGGGCGCGGATCATGGGCGCGACCGAGGTGCTCGCGGTCGACCTCAACGAGCAGAAGACCGCCATGGCCGTCGAGGCGGGCGCCACGCACACCGCGATCGACGCCGATGAGGCGCGCGAGCACGCGGGCAAGGGCTACGACGTCGTGATCGAGTCCGCAGGCGTGCCGCCCACCATCGCGCTCGCGGTGTCGCTCGTCGCTCGCCGCGGACACGCGGCCTTCATCGGCATCCCGAATGCCACGGTGGAGCTGGAGAAGAAGGTGTTCAGCCACTTCCTGCGCAACGAGGTCACGCTGCACGGCAGCTGGAACTCCTTCTCCGCGCCGTTCCCGGGCCGGGAGTGGACGGAGTCCGCCGAGCGCCTCGCGAGCGGCGAGCTGCGCTGGGAGTTCATGATCACGCACGAGCTCGGCCTCGACGAGCTGCCCGACATGATGCGTCAGCTGTTCGACCGCTCGGTCTTCAGCTCGAAGGTGCTCTTCCTCCCCAACGGGTCCTGAGCGCGTGACGACGCGATCCGAGCGAACCCGGGCATCCGCATGAACGAGGAGACCGAGCTGCTCGCCGTCAGGGCCGCCGAGCTCTACTACGAGGACGGCAAGACGCAGGACGAGATCGGCGCCATCCTGCGCCTCACGCGCTGGAAGGTCGGGCGCCTGCTGACGCAGGCGAAGGAGGCCGGCTTCATCCGCATCGAGATCGTGCATCCGCGTGCCAGGCGCCTGCCGCTCGAGCGATCGCTGAAGCAGCGCTTCGGGCTCCACGACGCGGTCGTGGTGCCGAGCACCGGTGCGGCGAGCGAACCGGAGCTGCGGCGCAGGGTCGCGGCGGGCGCGGCCGAGTACCTGACGGGGCTCCGGCCCGTGCCGCGCACGCTCGGGCTCAGCTGGGGGCGCACGATGCACGACATCGCCGATCAGTTCGCCGAGGGCTGGGCGAACGGCGTCAACGTCGTGCAGGTCAACGGCGGCGTCAGCCTCAACCGGCGCGCGTCGAACGCCGCGAGCACCGCGGTCAGCATCGCGCAGAAGGCCGGCGGCAGCGCCACGCTGCTGCCGAGCCCGGCGATCCTCGAGGAGCGCACGACGCGCGAGGCGATCGAGTCGGATCGCACCGTCGCGGGCGTGCTCGAGACGGCCCGCGGCGCCAACGCCTACCTGTTCAGCGCTGGCGCGGTCGACGAGCGCTCGGTGCTGGTCGAGAGCGGCTACCTGTCGTCGGATGACGTCGGAGCGCTGGTGCGCAAGGGCGCGGTGGCCGACGTGCTCGGCCGCTTCATCGACGCCGATGGCAACATCATCGATCCCGCGCTCGACGCGCGCACCCTCGGCATCTCGATCGAGACCATCCGCCAGGCCGAGGTCGCGATCGCCGTCATCGCCGGCGAGGCGAAGCACGACATCTGCCGCGTCATCGTCGCGAGCGGGCTCTGCTCCGTGCTCGTCACCGACGACGCGACCGCCATGCACCTGCTGGATGCTCAGCCCTGAGGCAGGCACCGCCACCCCGTGCCCGGATGCGGCGATCCGCACCCGCGCACACCCTCCCCACGCAGCACCCTCCCCACGCAGCACCCCACCCCGACCGGCGCTGGATCGCCGGATCTGAGAGGACCGACCCACATGAGCATCGAGAGAGCAATGGCACCGGCGCAGCGCGCGATCGACATGCTCGGGCAGGACGTGAGCGAGTCTGCGCTGCGCGGGTTCCTGGACGGGCTGCCGGGCGTCGACGCCGTCGGCCTCGAGCAGCGGGCCGCGGGGCTGGGCACGCGGTCGATCAAGACCACCTCCAAGCGCTGGGCGCTCGACAGGATCATCGAGCTGATCGACCTGACCACGCTCGAGGGCGCAGACACGCCCGGCAAGGTGCGCTCGCTCGTCAGCAAGGCGCTGACGCCGGATGCGTCGGACGCCTCGGTGCCGCGCGTCGCGGCCGTGTGCGTCTACGGCGACCTGGTGCCGACCGCCGTCCAGGCCCTCGGCGCCTCCCACGGGGATCCCGATGAGGGGAGGATCGCCGTCGCCGCGGTGGCGACCGCGTTCCCGAGCGGTCGAGCCTCGCGCAGCGTCAAGCTGGCCGACACGGCTGAGGCCGTCGCCGCCGGTGCTGACGAGATCGACATGGTGATCGACCGCGGCGCCTTCCTCTCGGGGCGCTACGGCCTCGTGTTCGAGGAGATCGTGGCGGTGAAGGAGGCCTGCCGTCGCGCCGACGGCAGCTCCGCCTCGCTGAAGGTGATCCTCGAGACCGGCGAGCTCACCACCTACGACAACGTCCGCAAGGCCTCGTGGCTCTCCATCCTCGCCGGCGGCGACTTCATCAAGACGTCGACCGGCAAGGTGAGCCCCGCGGCGACGCTGCCGGTCACCCTGCTGATGCTCGAGGTCGTGCGCGACTGGCACCGCATCACCGGCGAGCGCATCGGCGTGAAGCCGGCCGGCGGCATCCGCACCTCGAAGGACGCCATCACGTACCTCGTCACCGTCGCCGAGACGGTCGGCGAGGAGTGGCTCCAGCCGCACCTGTTCCGCTTCGGCGCATCCTCGCTGCTGAACGACGTGCTGCTGCAGCGGCAGAAGCTGACGAGCGGCCAGTACTCCGGCCCCGACTACGTGACGATCGACTAAGGAGCACCGCCATGAGTTTCCTCGAGTACGCCCCGGCCCCGGAGTCGACGTCCATCCTGCAGCTGCGTGAGGAGTACGGCCTCTTCATCGACGGCGACTTCGTCGAGGGCGGCGGCACGCCGTTCGAGACGATCGCCCCGGCGACCGGCAAGCGCCTGGCGACCGTGTCGTGCGCGGACAGCGGCGACGTCGAGCGCGCGGTCGCCGCAGCGCGCCGCGCCTACGACGGGGTGTGGTCGAGGCTCTCGGGCCGGGATCGCGGCAAGTACCTCTTCCGCATCGCTCGGCTCGTGCAGGAGCGCAGCCGCGAGCTCGCGGTCGCGGAGAGCCTCGACAACGGCAAGCCGATCAAGGAGACGCGCGACTTCGACATCCCGACGGTCGCCGCCTGGTTCTTCTCCTACGCCGGATGGGCCGACAAGCTCGAGCACGCCGGCCTCGGCCCGAACCCGAGGTCGCTGGGCGTCGCAGCGCAGGTCATCCCCTGGAACTTCCCGCTCATGATGCTCGCGTGGAAGATCGCGCCGGCGCTCGCGGCAGGCAACACGGTCGTGCTGAAGCCGGCGTCGACGACGCCGCTCACCGCGATCCTCTTCGCCGAGATCCTGCAGCAGGCCGAGCTCCCGGCCGGCGTGGTGAACATCCTCACCGGCCCCGGCTCGATGGGCGGCGAGCTGGTGGCGCATCCCGATGTGTCGAAGGTCGCCTTCACGGGCTCCACGGCCGTCGGCCAGGCCATCGCGCGCTCGATCGCCGGCCAGCGCAAGCGCCTCACGCTCGAGCTGGGCGGCAAGGGCGCCAACATCGTCTTCGACGACGCGCCGATCGACCAGGCGATCGAGGGCATCGTGAAGGGCATCTTCTTCAACCAGGGCCAGGTGTGCTGCGCCGGCAGCCGCCTGCTGGTGCAGGAGAACCTGCACGACGAGCTCGTGGAGCGGCTCAAGCAGCGCATGCAGACGCTGCGCGTCGGCGACCCGCTCGACAAGAACACCGATGTGGGCGCCATCAACTCGGCCGCGCAGCTCAGCACGATCGCCGAGCTCGCGGATGCGGGGGAGGCCGAGGGCGCACAGCGGTGGAGCCCGGACTGCGCACTGCCGAGCGAAGGCTTCTGGTACGCGCCGACGATCTTCACGAACGTGCAGACGAGCCACCGGATCGCTCGCGAGGAGGTCTTCGGGCCGGTGCTCTCGATCCTGACCTTCCGCACGCCGCCCGAGGCGATCGCGAAGGCGAACAACTCGCCGTACGGCCTCTCCGCAGGCATCTGGAGCGACAAGGGCTCCCGCGTGCTCGCGGTCGCCGACCAGCTGCGCGCCGGCGTGGTGTGGGCGAACACGTTCAACACGTTCGACCCGACGTCGCCGTTCGGCGGGTACAAGGAGTCGGGCTACGGCCGCGAGGGCGGTCGCCAGGGCATCGGCGCCTACCTGCAGCCCGCGGAGGCGACCTCAGCTCCAGCCGGATCGCGCGACGCGCGACCGGGCACCGCCACTACCCGGAAGGCCTCGAAGTGACCCGTCTCGCCGTGCCGAAGACCTACAAGCTCGCCATCGGCGGGTCGTTCCCGCGCTCCGAGTCGGGGCGCACCTACGTCGTCGAGTCGTCGAAGGGCAGGTTCCTCGCGAACGCCGCGCAGGCGTCGCGGAAGGACGCGCGCGATGCGGTGCGCGCTGCGCGCAGCGCGTTCCCGGGCTGGGCTGGCGCGAGCGCCTCCAACCGGGGCCAGGTGCTCTACCGGGTGGCCGAGGTGCTCGAGGGGCGTCGCAGCCAGTTCATCGACGAGATCGCCGCGCAGGAGGGCGCGTCGCGCGCGAGCGCGACGGCCCAGGTCGACGAGGCGATCGACCAGTGGATCTGGTACGCCGGGTGGGCCGACAAGTTCGCCCAGGTCGCGGGCAACGCGAACCCCGTCGCCGGGCCCTACTTCAACATCTCGGTGCCCGAGCCGACCGGCGTCGTCGCGATCGTCGCGCCGCAGGACTCGTCGCTGCTGGGGCTCGTCAGCGCGGTCGCGCCGGCGCTCGTGACCGGCAACACCGTGGTCGTGCTCGCGAGCGAGCGGTTCCCGCTGTCGTCGATCAGCTTCGCCGAGGTGGCCGCCACCAGCGACCTGCCCGGCGGCGTGCTCAACGTGCTCACCGGCTCGCCCGCCGAGGTCGCTCCGTGGCTCGCCGCGCACGCGGACGTCAACGCGATCGACCTCGTCGGCGCGGGCGAGCTCGACTGGGTGGCGCTGGAGACGGCCGCCGTCGAGACGGTGAAGCGCGTGCGCTGGCCCGAGTCCGGGGCTGCGGCATCCGCGCCCTCACTCGAGCGCATCCGCGACTTCACCGAGACCAAGACCGTCTGGCACACGAAGAGCATGCGCTGAGGCATGCGAAGCGCACGCTCTCGGGTGCCGAGAAGGCCGGCAGGACTGCTCATATGAGCAGCGCGAGCCAGCGGATGTGCGAATCCGTTGCCTCCGTTGACACCGCCTGAGCCCGCGCGACACGCTCGACCCAGTGCACTTGTGACAGCCGAGTGCGCAGATGAACACCGACATCCAATGAGGTATGACCGGCCATGCTTGCCTACGAGTTCTCCCACGGCGCGACGATGACGCTCGTCGAGCGCCCGCTGCCGCAGGCCGAGCCGGGCGGCGTGCTGCTCGACGTCGTGGTGGCCGGCATCTGCGGCACGGACCTGAAGATCGCGCGCGGCGAGCACCGACTGTTCCCTGAGGGCACGGTGCGCGTGCCCGGCCACGAGTTCGTCGGCGTCGTGCGCGAGAACCGCTCGGCCCGAGCAGAGCTCGCGCCGGGCACCGTCGTCGCGATCGCGCCGAACGTCGGCTGCGGCACCTGCGTCGCCTGCACCGGGGGGCGCAGCAACCTCTGCACGGCGTACGAGTCCGTGGGCCTCACCTTCGACGGCGCCTTCGCCGAGGCGGTCGCGATGCCGGCGCGTGCCGTCGAGCAGGGCAACCTGCTGCCGCTGCCGGCCGGCACCGACCCGGTCGTCGGGGCCCTGGTCGAGCCTGTCGCGGCCGTGCTCCGCGGCGTGCGCTCGCTCGGCCTCACCGCCTCCGACTCGCTGCTGATCTGCGGTGCCGGACCGATCGGCTTGATCGCCATCCTGGTCGCTCGCCAGCTCGGCGTCGAGCAGATCATCGTGAGCCAGACCTCCGAGCTGCGGCGGCAGCTCGCCCGCGAGTTCGGCGCGACGAGCACGATCGACCCGCGCGCGGAGTCGCTGCCGGAGCGCGTGCACGAGATGACGGAGGCTCGGGGCGCCGACTGCGTGCTCGTCTGCACGCCCGCGCCCAGCGCCTTCCGCGAGGCCCTGCACGCGGCAGCCCTCGGCGGGCGCATCAACTTCTTCGCCGGGCTGCCCAGCGGCCGGGGCGAGATCCCGCTCGACGCGAACCTGGTGCACTACCGGGAGCTCGTCGTCACCGGGTCGACGGCCAACACGACGCAGGACTGCGTGGATGCGCTCGAGCTGCTCCTCGCCGACCCGGAGCCCTATGCGCGGATCGTCTCGCACACCTCGCCGCTGCGCGACATCGCTGCTGCGATGGCGTCGATGGCCGCGGGCGAATCCCTGAAAGCGATGGTGCAGCCATGACCTCATCACCCGTGTTCGTCGGCTGCGACGCCGGCACGACGCTCGTCAAGGCGGCCGTCGTCGACCTCGAGGGCCGGATCCTCGGCGCCGCGTCGGTGCCGTCCCGGCTGCGCACGCCGCGGCCCGGCGTCGTCGACCAGGATCTGCTCGAGGTCGAGCAGCAGGCGCATCGGGCGATCGCGGAGGCGGTGGCGGCCTCCGGCCGCGCGAGCGACATCCGCGGGGTCTCGTTCTCGAGCCAGATGGCGGGCATCGGGGCCGTCGGCGCCGACTTCGATCCCGTCTTCCCCTTCGACTCCTGGCTCGACTCGCGCTGCAGCACCGACATCCGCGAGCTCGCGCACGCCGCCGAGCAGGTCACCCGCATCTCCGGCGGGCCGCCGACCTACTCGCACGGCACGAAGCAGCGCTGGCTCAAGCGCACGCAGCCCGAGGCCTACCGCGCGACGGCGAAGTTCCAGGTGCCCGGCTCCTTCCTCGGCGCCCGGCTCGCGGGCCTCGGCGTCGAAGACGCCTACATCGACTCCTCCTACCTCGGCTTCTCGACCCTCGCCGACACCGAGGCGCGCGCGTGGTCGCCCGAGCTCGTCGAGCTGTTCGGGCTCGACATCGAGAAGCAGCCGCGCATCGTCGAGCCGACCGACGTCATCGGCGCCGTCACCGAGGCGGCGAGCCGCGCGACGGGGATCCCGGTCGGCACGCCCGTGCTGGCCGGCGGCGGCGACCAGCCCGTCGGCGGCCTCGGCGCCGGCATCGTCGAGCCGGGGCAGGCATCGGATTCCGCGGGCACGGCGAGCCTGCTGCTCATGGCGCTCGACCGGTGGGCGCCCGACACCGAGCGGATGTCGCTCATCACCGGCCCATCGATCGTCCCCGGCCAGTACGTGAGCGCCGCATTCGTCAACGGCGGCGGCCTCGCCAACGAGTGGTTGCGCCGCGACGTGCTCGAGCACCCCGGCACGCCGGACGAGGCGTTCGCCGAGCTCGAGGCGCTCGCCGACGCCGTGCCGGTCGGATCCGGGGGCCTGCTGTGGCTGCCGCACATCCAGGGCGGGGTCACGCCGGCGAAGCCCCACCTGCGCAGCGGGTGGATCGGGATCACGGCGAGCCACGGGCGCGGGCACCTGTACCGCTCGATCCTGGAAGGCATCGCCTTCCAGTACGCGGAGTGGGCCGAGCGCGCACCGGTCGTGACGGGCAAGCCGCTCACAGAGGTCAGGGCGCTCGGCGGCGGCTCGAAGTCCGACCTGTGGGTGGGCATCAAGGCAGACGTGCTCGGCGTCCCGATCGTGCGGATGCCGAAGGCCGAGTGCGCGCTGCTCGGCAACGCGCTCATCGCCGCGACCGGCACCGGCTTCATCACCGACATCGCCGCGACCGCGTCGACGTGGCACGAGCTGCCCGCGGCCCGGCAGCCGGATCCCGCCCGCCACGCGCGCTACCGCGAGATGCGCGCCATCTTCGACGAGCTCACCGAGCGCGTCGACCCCGTCTTCCAGCGGCTCGAGCAGTTCTCCGCCGGCGACGACGACTGAACCCCTTCCCCAGCAACCCACCGAATCGAGAGCACCATGGCCAACGAAGTCCAGTCCACCGCACTCCGCGCTCGCAGGCGCTCCCTGCTCGCCCCCGTGCTCATCGCGGGCGCCGCCGTCGCGCTCAGCGGCTGCGCCGCCGGCGGTGGAGGCGGCGGTGACGACGAGATCGTCGTCGGCATCACCGTCTCGAACAGCACGAACCCCTTCTACGTCGCAGAGTCGCGCACGGCAGAGGCGACCGCAGAGGAGATGGGCGCCCGCGTCATCTCGCAGGAGGCGGGGGAGGACGTGCAGGAGCAGTCGAACCAGATCGACCAGTTCGTGATCTCCGGCGCCGACTTCATCGTGATCGACCCCGTCGACTCCGACGGCGTCGGCCCGGCCGTGCAGCGCGCGCAGGATGCCGGCGTGCACGTCATCGGCATCGACTCGGTCGTCACCAACGCCACCGCCTCCGTCACCACGAACAACACGCAGGCCGGCATGATCTCGTGCGAGTCGCTCGCGGAGCAGCTCGGCGGCTCCGGCACGATCGCCATCCTGGACGGCACGCCCATCTCGGCGGTCGCCGACCGCGTCGTGGGCTGCAAGGAGGCGCTCGCCGAGTACCCCGACATCGAGATCGTGGCTGAGCAGCGCGGCGACAACAGTCGCGACGGCGCACTGCCGGTCGCGACCGACATCCTGACGGCCAACCCCGACATCGACGGCATCTTCGCCATCAACGACCCCTCGGCGGCGGGCGTCATGCTCGCGGCGCAGCAGACGAACCGAGACATCATCATCACCTCGGTCGACGGCGCGCAGGCTGCCGTGGACGTCATCCTCGACGGCGGCATGATCACGGCGACGGCGGCTCAGGATCCTGCAGCGCTCGCGCGCCAGGGCGTCGAGATCGGCTTCGCGCTGCTCGACGGCCAGGAGCCCGAGAGCGAGGTCATCGAGCTGCCCACCGAGCTCATCGACGCCGATTCGGCGCCCGACTACGAGCCGTGGGGCTGATCGCATGAGCCCCGAGGCCGACCCTCGCCCCGTCGTGCGCATGCGGGGCATCGTCAAGAGCTTCGCAGGCACCACGGTGGTCGACGGCGTCGACCTCGACCTGCTCGCCGGCCAGGTGCACGTCCTGGCCGGCGAGAACGGGGCCGGCAAGTCGACCCTGATGAAGGTGCTCGCCGGCATCCACGCCGCCGACGCCGGCACGATCGAGCTCGAGGGAGAGCACGTGGAGCACTCCGTGCGCGACGCGCAGGAGGCCGGGATCGCCCTCGTGCACCAGGAGCTGCTGATGGCGCCGAACCTCTCGGTCGCCGACAACCTCGCGCTCGGGCGCGAGCACCGCACGGCGCTGCGCCTGCTCGACCGCCGCACCACGAGGCTGCGCGCTCGCGAGCACCTCGACCGGGTGAAGGCGTCGTTCTCGGAGCTCGAGCGGGTCGAGCACCTGAGCACCGGGCAGCAGCAGCTCGTCGAGATCGCCCGCGCGCTCTCGATGCAGCCCAAGGTGATCGTCTTCGACGAGCCCACGGCATCCCTCTCGCAGCGCGAGACCGCCAACCTCTTCAGGATCATCAAGGAGCTGCGCGCCGACGGCATCGCCATCGTCTACATCACGCACCGCATGGAGGAGATCGCCGAGCTGGCCGACACCGTCACCGTGCTGCGCGACGGCAAGCTGGTCGAGACCCTGGATGCGGCGGAGGCGACGCCCGACGCGATCGTCACGCGCATGGTCGGCCGCTCGATCGAGAGCCTCTTCAGCGACGAGCGCGGCGCGCCCGGCGATGTGGTGCTCGAGGTGCAGGGGCTCGGGGACGGCGCCGGGATCGGCCCCATCGACCTCATCGCGCGAGCGGGCGAGGTGGTCGGCATCGCCGGGCTCGTCGGCTCCGGCCGCTCCGAGTTCGCCCGCCTGCTGTTCGGCGCCGACAAGGCAGCGACCGGCACGGTGCTGGTCCACGGCGAGGACGCCCGCGCGACATCGCCGAGCGCCGCCATGCGCAGCGGCATCGCTCTCGTGCCCGAGAGCCGCAAGGAGCAGGGCCTCGTGCTCGGGCGCAGCATCGCCGACAACGTGGTGCTCTCCAGCCTCCGCCGAGTCTCGAGGGGCGGGGTGATGCGCCGACGCAAGGTCTCCGCGGCCGCGGCGCACGCGCGCTCGTCCCTCGGCATCCGCGGCGCCGAGCAGCTGCAGGTGCGCGAGCTCTCGGGCGGCAACCAGCAGAAGGTGCTGCTCGCGAAGTGGCTCGCGACCGACCCGGCCGTGCTGGTGCTCGACGAGCCGACCCGAGGCGTCGACGTCGGCGCGAAGGCCGACATCTACCGCATCATCGACGAGTGCGCCGCACGAGGCGTGGCGATCGTCGTCATCTCCTCCGAGCTGCCGGAGCTGCTCGGCCTCGCGGACCGCATCGTCGTCATGCGCGAGGGCCAGCTCGTCATCGACCTGCCGAACGAGGGGCTCGAGGAGGAGCTCGTCATGGCGCACGCCTTCGGCCTCGGCGACGAGTCGGCCCTGACCGGCTCGATGCCGCGCACCGCATCCCCGTCCACTGCCACTGCGAACCCCGCCGCGACCGCGCGCGACACCGCGACAGGAGCATCCTCATGACCACCACGGCCCCCGCCCCCGACACCGAGCGCGCACCGAGCCAGCACCCGACCTTCGTGCGCTCGCTCGTGCGCAGCGACCAGCTGGGCGTGGGCGTCGCCCTCGTCGTGCTCATCGCGCTCATGGCCTTCATCGCGCCTTACTTCTGGACGCCGGGCAACCTCATCGAGGTCACGCGGCAGGTCTCCGCCATCGCGATCCTCGCGGCGGGCGGCACCTTCGTGATCCTCACCGCCGGCATCGACCTCTCGGTCGGATCGGCGCTCGGCGTCACCGCCATGGTCGCGATCGTGACGGCGAACGCGGGCCTGCCCGCCATCGTGTCGATCGTGCTCGCGCTCGCCGCCGGCGCGGTGATCGGCATGATCAACGGCGTCTTCGTGGCACGCTTCGCGCTCCCGGCGTTCATCGTGACCCTCGCGGCGCTCACCTACCTGCGCGGCGTCGTCTACGTCGGCACGGATGGCACCACGGTCGTCCCCGAGGAGGTCGGCTTCTCCTGGATCGGCCAGGGCAGCGTGCTCGGCATCCCCTTCGCCGTCATCCTGATGGCCATCGTCTACATCGCCGGCTGGTTCCTGCTGAACCGCACGGTGTTCGGCACGCAGCTCTATGCCATCGGAGGCAACGCCGAGGCGGCGAGGCTGAGCGGCATCCCCGTGCGCCGGGTGATCATGACGACCTACGTCATCTCCGGCCTCTGCGCCGGCATCGCCGGCCTCATCATCGGCGCGCGGCTCGAGAGCGCGGTGCCCGACCTCGGCACCGGCTACGAGCTCGACGCCATCGCCGCCATCGTGCTCGGCGGCACGTCGCTCATGGGCGGCAGGGGATCGCTCGTCGGCACCCTGATCGGCGCCCTGTTCATCGCGGTGCTCTCGAACGGCATGACCCTCATGAACGTCGCGTCCTTCTACCAGGACATCATCATGGGCGTCGTGATCCTGGCGGCCGTGCTCATCGACCGCCTCCGCCGCCGCGGGGCACCTGCCTGAGCGCTCACCGCAGACGCATCGGCGCGAGCGCCGCTGAGCACGGACGGGATCATGGACGATCGATTGACGCTGCGCGCCGCCTACCTCTACTACCGCTCGGATCGCACGCAGGCGCAGGTCGCCGAGAAGCTCGGCATCAGCCGGGTCAAGGTGGGCCGGCTGCTCGCGGCCGCTGAGCGGCGAGGCATCGTGAGCATCGACATCCGGCACCCCCTGAGCAGGTCGACGGCCACCGAGCTGGCGCTCGAGCAGCAGCTCGGGCTGCGCGAGGCGGTCGTGGTCGAGTCGGCTGCCGACGGCGGCGACGAGGAGGAGCTCAGCACCTTCGCGGTCGCCGCGGCAGCCGCATCGCACCTGGCGTCGCTGGAGCTGACCGGCGGCTCGATCGCGGTCGGGTGGGGCATGACCATGCACGCCGTCAGCGAGGCGCTCGCGGACGGCTGGGCGCGCGACGTGCGGGTCTTCCAGCTGAACGGAGCGCTGCCGGTGAGCGGGTACGCGAACAGCGCCGGCGAGATCATGGCGCGCTTCGCGCAGCGCGGTCACGGCACCGCCTACGTGCTGCAGGTGCCTGCGATCGTGGACAGCGCGGCGGTGCGGGCGGCGCTCGAGACCGATCGCACCGTGCGCGCTGCCCTGCAGGGAGCCGAGAGCGCGCCCGTCGCGATCTTCTCCTTCGGCAGGCTCACGCAGGAGTCGGTGCTCGTCTCCTCCGGCTACCTGGCGCCCGCCGAGATCGATGCGCTCGCAGCGCGGGGCGCCGTGGGGGATGTGATCTCGCGCTTCATCGGGCCGGACGGCGCGATCGTCGACACCCGGCTCGACGCGCGCACGATGGGCGTCGACCTGGCCGGGATGCGAGAGCGCGAGCGCTCGATCGGCATCGGCGCCGGCGCGGCGAAGGCTGGGATCGCGCGGGCAGCGATCGCGGGGGGCTTCGTCGACACGATCGTCGTCGACGACGCGCTGGCGGGGGCGCTCCTGCACGGCTGAGCGCCCCCGCGAGGCTCAGAAGGCTGCGGCGCCCGCCTCGGCGACGGCGTGGTCCTGGTCGCCGCCGCCTCCGCTGACGCCGATCGCGCCGACGACCGCGCCGTCGCGCGAGAGCGGGATGCCGCCGGCGAAGATCGCGACCTTGCCGCCGTTGGTGGTGTGGATGCCGAAGAACTGCTGCTCGGGCTGCGCGTTGTCGCCGAGGTCCTTCGTCGAGATGTCGAAGGCGCGCGAGGTCCACGCCTTGCTGATCGAGATGTCGACGCTGCCGATCCAGGCGCCGTCCTGCCGCACGTGCGCGACCAGGTTGCCGCCGGCATCCACGACGGCGATGTTCATGGGCTGGCCGATCTCGTCGGCCTTCGCCTCTGCGGCGGCGATGATGCGGCGGGCGTCTTCGAGCTTCACGGTCATGGTGATCCTCTCGTCGGCGGCGCGTGTGCGCCGCGTGGGCGACGTGCCTGAAGGGCATCGTCGCACGAGTGAGTCTCACAGAGGCGCGGATGGATGACCAGGGAGCGCGCTGGCCGCAAGCACGGAGAGTACGAGAGTGGTGGCTGCTTGTAGACGGGACGAGGAGCTTCGAAGCACGTCTGCATCCCAGCACGACATCGCCGTCGCCACCCGCCGCCGAACTCGAGTCCTTCGAGCCGGTGGCCGCGCCGCTGCCTGCGGTCGCCGCCGAGAGCGGCCAGGAGCCGGGCGACGTCTGGTTCTCGATCGAGTGCGTGTCGGTCAGGCCTCAGCTGCCGTCACGGGTGGTATCTCTGCACGAGGGACCGCGCGCAGTGACCCGACTACGGCGCCCGTGACGGAGACGGGAGGAAGTGTGCACCGCACCTCCCGTCTCCGCCGAGCAGATCGTCAGACCTGGCACTCCGAGATGTAGAAGTACTGCGAGATCTCCGGGTCGTCGGCATTTTCCGTTGTGGCGATGATGTTCTCGAGCACGCGAGGCGTCTCGATCGACCCTTCGTCGCCCGTCAGCGCGGCGTAGGCGTACTCCACGGCGAGCTGACCCTCCTGGATGAAGTCCTGCACCACCAGAATGTTGATGTTGCCCGAGCGCAGCTGCTCCACAGTGCCGGGCTCCGCGTCATAGCCGGCCACAACGATCTCGGCCCCAGCGTTGGCGACCGCGTTCGCGGCACCGGTCGCCGAGTTGCCGTTCACGCCGAACACGCCGGCGAGATCACCATGGGCGAGCATGAGCGACTGCACCTGGCTCTCAGCAGTCGCGACCACGGAGCGCGAGTACTCCGGCTCGAGCAGCGTGACGTTCGGGAACTGCTCCTCCATCACCTGCGTGAAGCCGTCGACGCGCGCGATGTCCGTCGTCGCGCCCGGCACGCCGGAGATGATCGCCACTGTGCCCTCGCCGCCGATGGCCTCGCCGAGCGCCTCGGCAGCTGCGCCGCCGCCCTGCTCGTTGTCCGACATGATCTCGGCGCTGAGGCCGCTCGTGTCCTCGAGCCCGGTGTCGACCGTGATGACCGGGATGTCCGCTGCGAGGAACTGATCGACCGCAGGGCGCAGCGCCGACGAATCCGATGGCACCAGGAGGAGCGCATCGGGCGACGTCGCGAGCAGCGATTGCACGACCGGCAGCTGCTGCGCCGGATCCCATGCGTTCGCGCCCTGGAAGTCGACGGTGACGCCGAGCTCCTCCGCGGCCTGCAGCGCGCCGCAGTACATCGTCTGGTATGCCGGATGCGTCGTCATGCCGGGCACGAGGGCGATGGTGTAGTCCTCACCGGGGCCAGGCGCGGCGCCATCGCCGCTGGCGTCGGGCGCGGGGGTGTCGCCGCTCGCACCGGGCGCTGGATCCGCCGTCCCCGAACAGGCCACGGTTGCGAGCAGCACGAGCGCCGAGGCCGCGAGGCCGATGGATGTTCTTGCTTGATGCTTCTTCAGCATGGTTGTTCCCTTCCTTCGGAGCGCCGTCGCTCCGCAGCTGTGAGCGCGGTCTACGACCGCTCGCCTGAGTACCGGATTCGGATCTGATCCCCGTAGACCGCGAGGACGGTGATGATGCCGATCGCGATCGTCTGCCAGAACGAGGCGATCCCCGCGATGATGAGCCCGATCTGCAGGGTCGACATGATGAGTGCGCCGACCATCGTGCCGAGGACGGACCCCCTGCCGCCCATGAGGCTCGCGCCGCCGATCACGGCGGCCGCGATGGAGGAGAGCTCCATGCCGGTGCCCGCCATCGTGCTGGCGCTGACGAATCGAGACGTGAGCAGGAAGCCGGCGACGGCAGCGAGGGAGCCCGCGAGCACGTACACACGGATGATGTGCCAGTCCACGCCGATGCCCACGCGCCGAGCGGCGCCCTGGTTGCTGCCGATCGCGAAGGTGCGGAGCCCGAAACGGGTCTGCCCGAGGGCGATGGCGGCGATCACGGCGATCACGATGGTGACGATCACCGGGAGGGTGAACCAGCCGCCGAGCGGGGTGTTGCCGATCGCGCCGAGCTGGGGCGGCAGGCCGACGATCTCGGCTCCTCCCGAGATCAGGTTCATCGTGCCCGTCGCGACGCTGAGCATGCCGAGCGTGACGATGAAGGGCGTGATGCGCAGCTTGGTGATGACGAGCCCGTTGATGAAGCCCGCCAGGACGCCGACGCCGAGCGTGGTGGCGAGGCCGAGCAGGATCGCGACACTCGGATCTGCACCGCTTGCGGAGGTCTCGCGCATGACGACCGCGCCGATCACCGCAGAGCACGCCATGACGGCGCCCACCGATAGGTCGATGCCGCCCGTGATGATCACGAAGGTCTGCCCGATCGCGAGGAGCGCAACGACGGTCGCCGTCTGCGAGAGCGCGAGCCAGCTGGCCTTGGAGATGAAGTTCGGTGCGACGAGCCCGACGATGACGACGATCAGCAGTAGCACGAGCACTCGGGCGACATCGCCGTCCCCCCTGCCCAGAAATCCACCGAACCGCTGGAGCGGTGTCCGCGGACCGCGCGCGAGGTCGGGGTCGCCATCGTCGAAGGTGCTGAGCATCGTGGTCTCGACCGGCTCTCGTCGTCCGAGCCGCATCCGCCTGGCGTTCATCGCTCGTCCTCCAGCGCTGCTCCCGTGATCCAGCGGATCATCGACTCGATGCTCTCCACCTTCGGGTCGAGGTCGGCGACGATGCGCCCGCGGTACATCACGAGCACGCGATCGCAGAGCTCGCGCACCTGCGGCAGGTTGTGGCTGATGAGCACCACGGGAACGTCACGCTCGGCGACGGTGCGCACGAGCTCACCCACGCGGTGTTGCTGCTCGACGCCGAGCGCGGCGGTCGGCTCGTCCATGAGCACGAGCTTCGAGCCGCGCGCAGTCGCGCGGGCGACTGCGATCGCCTGCCGCTGCCCGCCGGAGAGCGCGCTCGTGCGCGCGTCGACCGTGCCGATGCGAATGCGCGTGGTTCGCAGCTCCTCCTCCGCGCTGGCGATCATGGCCCGCTTGTCGAGAAAGCCCAGTGCGCCGAGCAGACCGCCGCGCCGCTGCTCCCTGCCCAGGTGCAGGTTCGCCCAGATGGGCAGCTCGAGCGCGAGCGCGAGATCCTGGTACACGGTCTCGATGCCGAGATCACGAGCATGCGAGGGGCTCGCCAGCGCGACCGGCGTCCCCTCGAACTCGACCGTGCCCTCCGTGGGGGCGATCGCGCCCGACAGCACGCCGACGAGCGTAGACTTCCCCGCACCGTTGTCGCCGACGAGCCCGACGACCTCGCCGGCGCGCACCTCCATGTCGACACCTCGCAGCGCCTGCACGTGGCCGTAGTGCTTCGTGACGCCGCGCACGCGGAGCACGGCGGTGCTGGTGGTGGAATCGGCTGCGGTCATGTGGGCATCGCCTCCGCGATCGTGGTGGGGGGTGTGGCCGCTGCGCTCAGCAGGCCGCGCTCGACCGCGCGCTCGCGAGCTGCGCGGAACGCTGCCGCGCGGACGGGGTCTGGCTCCACTCGTCCCGAGATGCGGGCCTCACCGTCGAACGCCACGTCGTCGCCCGCAGCGAGGGCGCCCGCGAGCGCTGCACCGATCGGTGAGTGGTCGAGATCCGAGGAGTGCACGACGGGCAGGCCCGAGGCGTCGGCGATGGCGCGGTGCCAGGTCGTGAAGCGCGCTCCGCCACCCGACAACACGATCTCGCGCACGGGCCGGCGAGCATCCTGGATCGATCGCACCGAGTCGGTGAGCGAGATGGCGACGCCGTCGACGATGGCGCGCATCAGATGGGCGGGGGTGTGCGGGAAGCCGAGGCCGACGAAGGCGCCGCGGGCGCTGCTGTCGACCACTGGTGTGCGCGTCCCGCCGAGGTGCGGGTTGGCGCTCAGGCCGGCTGCGCCGGGGAGCATGGCGTCGGCGGCCTCGAGCAGCTGCGCCTCGGTGGTGGCCCCGAGCAGCAGCTCGTCGGCCAGCCAGCGGGTGGCGAGGCCGGCCGCCAGTACGACGCCCATGGCCATGCGAGCCCCAGGTTGTGCGGCGGCGATCACGTGGTGGGAGTGGCTCTGCTGCTCGACGGATCGCGTGCCGGTCGCGATGGGCACGATCGCCGTGCCGCTCGAGCTGATCGCGATCGCTGCGCGATCGGGGCCCTCGAGTCCGAGTGCGAGTGCCGCCATCGCCTGGTCGCCTCCGCCGGCAGCCACGGGCACGCCGGTCGGGAGCCCGGTCTCGGCCGCGGCGGCGGCGGTGACGAATCCCGCGATCGACAGGGAGGGCACGAGCGGCGGCAACTGCTGCTCTTGGACCCCGGCGAGGCGCAGCAGCTCGGGCACCGGCTGCTCATCGATCACCGAGAACAGCAGCGAGGCGCACGCATCGGTGGGTTCGAGCGCGAGCTCACCCGTCAGGCAGAAGCGAATCCAATCCTTCGGCTGGAGGATGCTGGCGGTGCGGGCGAGCGCGTCAGGCTCGTCGTTCGCGAGCCAGCTCAGGCTCACCCCTGCGAGGCCGGTGGCGATCGGCATCCCGCAGGTCGAGGTCACGAAGCGCTCGCCGACGGCGGCGCGCCATGCCTCGGCCTCGCGACCGCTGCGCGCGTCCGGCCAGATGATCGCGGGCCGCACGGGGCGCCCACCGAGATCGAGCAGCACCACGCCGTGCATCTGGCCGCTCAGGCCGATGCTTCGCGGCGCGACGCTCGGCTGCTGGCGCAGTGCGGCTCGCAGCGCTTGCACCGTCGCGGACCACCACTCCTCGGGATCCTGTTCGGCCCAGCCCGGGTGGGCTCGCTCGACGGCGTAGGCGACCTGTGACGAGGCGATCGTCTCGCCGGTGGAGGAGAGGAGTACGCACTTCACGCTCGACGTGCCCAGGTCGATGCCGAGGTGCACGGACACGGGTCACCTCCATTGGTGCCGATGGTCGACGGCGCGATTCGCCGTGAGCACAGCATGCACGGAGAGCGCTCAGAATGCAATCAAGCGCTCATGTGAGCAGTTGCTCTGCCGTGGCCGCGTCGGTCACGAGGGTGGAGATGACGCCTGCGCGCAAGCATGCGCGGATCGCCTCTGCCTTGAGCTCGCCCCCAGCGACCGCCACCGTCTCGGGCACTCGCCGCAGCTCGTCGATCGTGACGCCCACGACGCGCTGCGCCAGCTCTTGATCGGCGATCTCGCCGTCGGCGTCGAGCGGGATCCCGCACAGGTCGGCCACGATGCCCGCGCCCCGCAGGCGGGCCCGATCGTGGTGCGGCAGGTCGTTGAACAGCGATGACTGCGGCGGCTCCCACGCTCCGACGCCGAACACGGCGATCGTGAGCCGCTGGAACCGCTCGGTCGCCTCCGCGAGCGACGCCTCCTGCCGCAGGTCGCTCGCCAGCTCGGCGTTGCCCACGACGAACGGCGCGTGCAGCGGGAAGGCGTGCCCTCCGGTGCGCAGCGCGAGCCTGCGGACGATCTCGACGCCGCTGAGGGTGTGGCCCACCGAGCGCACGCCGCCGACGATCTGCACGACGTCGGCCCCCGACGCCTGCGCACGGAACGCATCCGCCATCGCCGTCAGGCTCGCGCCCCACGCCATGCCGAGCACGTCCTCCGGCCCGAGTATTGCTGCGAGGTACTCGGCGGCCGCGTGCCCGATGGCAGCGGCGACCGACTCCGGATCCGGATAGTCGCCGCGCACGACGACCGCCCGTCGAAGCCCGTGCCGCTCGGCGAGGCGATCGGCCAGCTCGAGGTCGTCGGTCGTTGGCAGCTGGATGGAGATCTGCACGATGCCCTCGCTTCGCGCGAGCTCAAGCAGGCGCGCCACCTTGAAGCGGGAGAGGCCGAGCTCGTCGGCGATCTCGCTCTTCTGCTTGTTGTCGAGGTAGTAGCGCCGGGCGACCCGGGCGGCTTCGACGAGCGAGCCCTGTCGACGCAGTGACATGCCGTTGTCGGCCATGGGCCCTCCGCTCTGTACCGCCCGATGGCGCAAGTGTATGCTCTGGTTGGCGCTCATCAGTGCGAGTGCCGCTCATACGAGCGCAAGCAGAGCGGGCGACGCGAGGAGAAGCAGATGGCGACAGAGGTGCGGATCCCGACGACGGGCAACGCGGGTGAGGACGCCGTCCTCGTCGAGTGGCTCGTCGATGTGGGGCAGCGCGTGGATGCGGGCACGACCCTGCTCACGATCGAGACCGCGAAGTCGACCGTCGACGTCGAAGCGCCGACGGAGGGCATCCTGCTCGCGCAGCGCGCCGCGCCCGGCGACGAGGTGGCCGAGTTCTCTGTGGTTGGCGTGATCGGCGCAGAGGGCGAGCGCGACACGGTGGAGGAGCCCACCATGGGCGGTGAGCAGCCGGCCGAGCCTGCGCCCGAGACCCCCGAGCCGGAGGCCCAGGTCGTGGCGACCAGCGAGTCGTCCGACGGCGAGTCCGCCGAGGGCGGCGCCCCCCAGGCCGAGGGCGCGACGACGAGGGAGCCGATCGACCGCGCGGAGTCCGCCGGGGCCCACCGAGTCTCGGCCTCGCCCAGAGCCCGACGGCTCGCGGCCGAGCACGGTGTCGACGTGGCGCAGGCATCCGGCAGCGGCCCGCTCGGTCGAGTCATCGCCGCAGACGTCGAGCGGCTCGCGACCGAGTCCGCGCAGCAGCCCTCAGCACAGGACTCTTCGGCGCAGGAGCCCTCGGCGCCGCAGACATCCCAGGCCCGATCGACCACCGCGCTCGAGCCAGCGCGCGTCGTCCCCGTCCGCGGTGCCCGCAAGGTGACGGCGCAGCGCATGCACGCCTCGCTGGCCGATTCGGCCCAGGTGACGCTCACGCGCTACGCAGAGGCGGATCGAATGCTCGAGTGGGTCGACCGCCTCAGGGCCGTCGCCGCGGCCGACGACGCGAAGCCTCGCATCGGCGTGAACGATGCGCTCCTCTACGTCGTCGCACGGGTCGCCGCCAAGCACCCGGCCGCGAACTCCTGGTTCGACTGGGGCGGGATCCAGCAGTTCGACCGCGTCGACCTGGGCTTCGCCGTCGATACCGAGCACGGCCTTTTGGTGCCCGTCATCCGCGATGCGCACCTGCTGCCGATCGGCTCGCTCGCCTCCCAGGCGCGCGATGCGATCAGCAGTGCGCGCTCTGGCGCGCTGCAACCGGCTGACATGGAGGGCGGCACGTTCACCGTCTCGAACTTGGGCGGGCTCGGCGTGCACTGGTTCACGCCCGTGCTCAACACGCCGCAGAGCTGCATCCTGGGCGTCGGGGCCGCGCACCGTAGCGGCGATGGGCCCACGCTGCTGCCGCTCTCGCTCACCTTCGACCACCGAGCGCTCGACGGGGGCTCTGCGGCAGCGCTGCTCGCCGACCTGGCCGACGCGATCGCGCACATCGACGTGCTCGACGCCTTCTGATCTGGAACGAGGACACCAATGGTCAAGGAACTGCTGATCGATCCCGCCGACATCCGTCGGCCCGGCGAGCTCCAGTTGGGCTCGATACCGGTGAACGCCTACGCGACGCCGCTGGCCGTCGAACGCGAGCGTTACGGCGATGAAGCGCTCGAGCGCATCGGCCGAGACATGCTGCTCGTCCGCGAGTTCGAGCTCATGCTCAACGCCGTCAAGCGCGAAGGCGGCTACCTCGGCGTCGACTACACGCACCTGGGTCCCGCGCACCTCTCGATCGGCCAGGAGGCGCAGGCGGTGGGCCAGGCGTTCACGCTGGATGCGAGCGACAAGGTATTCGGCAGCCACCGCAGCCACGGCGAGGTCGTCGCCAAGGGGCTCTCGGCGATCGCGAAGGCCGACTCGGCTCGGCTCGAGGCCGACTTCTCGGCCTGGTCGGGTGGCGACGCGTGGAGCGTCGTGCGCGCACGGCTCGACTCCGAGGATGCCGAGCAGCTCGCCATCAACTACCTCATGTACGGCATGACCGCCGAGACCTTCGGGCGCAGCACGGGCTTCAACCGCGGCCTGGGTGGCAGCATGCACGCCTTCTTCCCGCCGCTCGGCATCTATCCGAACAACGCGATCGTCGGCGGCTCGGCGCCGCTCGCGACCGGCGCCGCGCTGTACAACCGGCTGCGGCGCGAGGATGGGATCGTCGTGGCCAGCATCGGCGATGCCTCCACGGGCACCGGGCCCGTCTGGGAGTCGTTCAACTTCGCGTCGATGGCGCAGCTCACCGGGCTCATGGATGAGGCGCACCGCGGCGGCTTGCCGGTGGTCTTCTTCGTCGTGAACAACTTCTACGGCATGGGCGGCCAGCCCATCGGCGAGACCATGGCGTTCGAGCGCCTGTCGCGCATCGGCGCCGGTGTCAACCCGCAGCGCATGCACGCGCAGTCGGTCGACGGCAACGACCCCTTCGCCGTCATCGATGCGATGCGCACAGCGCGCACCCACCTCGAGGACGGCACGGGGCCAGTGCTGATCGACTGCCAGACCTATCGGCTCTCAGGCCACTCGCCGAGCGACTCGAGCTCGTACCGCAGCAAGGAGGAGATCGACGCGTGGTCGAAGGGCGACCCCATCGATCGCTACTTCTCCCGTCTCCTTGACGAGGGCGTGGTCGACCGGGAGCGTCAGCAGCAGCTGAAGTCGTGGGCCGAGCAGACGGTGCGCGCAGCGCTCGAGGTCGCCATCGACGCGGAGGTTTCCCCTCGCCTGCAGCTGCGCGACGATCCCCGGGTGATGGCAGGCATCACCTTCAACGACACGAGCGTCGACCTCGACGAGACGCCCGCCGGCGAGACGAGCGTGCCGCTCGACGAGCTGCCGTACCTGCAGACGATCGCGAAGAAGTCGCGCTCGGGCATCGTCGACGGCACCGCGCTGACCGGCGCGAAGGCCGTCACCTTCCGCGATGCGATCTTCGAGGCCATCGTGCACTCGACGGCGGCGGATGACCGCATCACCCTGTGGGGCGAGGAGAACCGCGACTGGGGCGGCTCGTTCGGCGTGTATCGCGGGCTCACCGAGTTCCTGCCGCGCCATCGCCTCTTCAACAGCCCCATCTCGGAGGCGGCGATCATCGGCACGGGCGTCGGCTTCGCGCTCTCGGGCGGTCGGCCGCTGGTCGAGCTGATGTACGCCGACTTCATCGGCCGCGCCGGCGACGAGCTCTTCAACCAGATGGCCAAGTGGCAGCCGATGTCGGGAGGCCTTGCGCAGCTGCCGATGGTCGTGCGCATCTCGGTGGGCGCCAAGTACGGCGCGCAGCATTCGCAGGACTGGTCGTCGATGGCGGCGACCGTGCCCGGGCTGAAGATCCTCTTCCCCGCCACCGCCGCCGACGCGAAGGGCATGCTCATCGCGGCGCTCCGCGGCAACGACCCGGTGCTGTTCTTCGAGAGCCAGCGGCTCTACGACCAGACCGAGATCGTGCACGCTGACGGCGTGCCCTCCGGCGCCGTGCCCACGCCGCTTGGCCTGCCGAACATCGTGCGGCAGGGCGGCGACCTGACGATACTCACCGTCGGTGCGACGCTGTACCGGGCGCTCGATGCCGCCAAGCGGCTCAGCGACGAGCACGGCATCGAGGCCGAGGTCATCGACGCGCGCTCGATGGTGCCGTTCGAGTACGACCTGCTGCTCGAGTCGGTGCGCAAGACCGGGCGGCTCGTGTGCGCATCGGATGCCAACCTCCGCGGATCGTGGCTGCACACGGTCGCATCGACGGTCACCGCAGAGGCCTTCGACGACCTCGATGCTCCCGTCACGGTGCTCGGCGCTCGCAACTGGATCGCACCGCCCGCAGAGCTCGAGTGGGAGTACTTCGTGACGCCCGACGACATCATCGACGCGGTGCACGAGCGCATCCTGCCGATCGAGGGGCACAGCGCACAGTCGGGGCGCGGCGCATGGGCCGTGCCGCAAGACTCGGCGGTCGGCATCTAGTGGTGGAGCGCTTCGACGTCGTCGTGCTCGGCGCGGGCCCCGGCGGCTACACCGCCGCGGTGCGCGCCGCGCAGCTGGGCAAGCGGGTCGCGGTCGTCGAGCCGTCGATGTGGGGAGGGGTCTGCCTCACGGTCGGATGTGTGCCCGCGAAGACGCTGCTGCGGCATGCAGAGATCGCCGAGCTCGTCACGCGCGAGAAGGCCCGCTTCGGCCTGCGCGGCGAGATGACCGCCGACTACGGCGTCGCGTTCGCGCGCAGCCGCGAGGTCTCCGAGGGCCGCACCAAGGGCGTGCACTACCTGATGCGCAAGCACGGCATCGAGCAGGTGCGCGGCACAGGCCGCTTCCGGGATCCGCGGACGATCGACGTGACGGATGCGGATGGTCAACGACGCACCCTGCGGTTCGGCGACGCGATCATCGCGTCGGGCGCGCGGCCGATGCTGCTGCCCGGCGTCGAGCGCTCCGCGCACGTGGTGACCTACGAGCAGCTCATCATGCGCGAAGAGGTGCCGCGATCGATCGCGATCATCGGCGGCGGTGCGATCGGCGTCGAGTTCGCGGCCCTGCTCTCCGCCTTCGGCACCGAGGTGACGATCGTGGAGGCGCTCGACCGCGTGCTGCCGAACGAGGACGACGAGGTCTCGGCGGCGCTGCAGAAGCAGCTGCGCGGGCGCGGCATCCGGGTGCTCACCGGTGCCCGCGTCACGTCGATCGACGAGGCGAGCGCAGGGGCCAGCGTCGCCGTGCAGCACGGCGACGAGCAGCTGGAGCTGAAGCCCGAGGTCGTGCTGGTCGCGATCGGGTTCGCTCCCAACAGCGCCGGGCTCGGCCTCGAGGCCGCCGGCGTGCGAACAACAGATCGCGGTGCCATCGAGATCGATGCGCGGATGCGCACGAGCGCGGCGCGCATCTTCGCGATCGGCGATGTGACGGCCAAGCTGCAGCTCGCGCACGTCGCCGAGGCGCAGGGGATGGTCGCAGCGGAGTCGATCGCAGGTGCCGACACGGTGCCCATCCTCGACTACCGGATGATGCCCAGGGCAGTCTTCGGTCGCCCGCAGGTGGCGAGCTTCGGCCTGACCGAGCGCGAGGCCCGCGCTGAGGGACGCGAGATCGCCGTCTCCACCTTCCCGTTCATGGCGAACGCGCGAGCGCACGCGCTTGGCGACGCCGATGGCTTCGTGAAGATCGTGGCCGAGCCGGAGCACGGCATGCTGCTCGGCGCGCACCTCATCGGCGCAGATGTCTCAGAGCTGCTGCCAGAGCTGACGCTCGCGCAGCAGTTCGAGCTGTCGTCGGCCGAGCTCGCGCGCAACGTGCACACGCATCCGACGCTCAGCGAGGCCATCCTCGAGGCTGCGCACGGCATCCACGGGGCGCCGATCAACCTCTGACCGGATCGACCACTGACCGGGTCGAGCCGTGTCGCGGTCGGAGCCGCCCGAGTGCTGCGGGAGTGGTGTGCGGGGGCGAGCTCGCGGTGCCGCGGCGCTCAGCGAGCCAAACGATCGAGCCACTCGGCGGGGCTCGCGGCGCCCGTCAGCGATCCGCCGCTCACGAGCCAGTCGGCTCCGGCGTCGACGAGCGCCCAGCCGAGCTCGGGCGTCACGCTGCCGTCGACGCCAATGCTGCGATGGCCGGCGTTCGCCGCGGCCCGCACCCGATCGAGGGCGGCGAGGTCGAAGCCCGAGCCGGCGTGACCGGGCCGCACCGACATGACAAGCACGCCGAGCGAGCGGTCGAGCCCCTCAAGGTCGCGGTCGTGCTCGACGGCGACGGCCGCGCGGCGTCCGGCCGCTTCGATCCGCTCGACAGCCTCGAGCCATCCTGGCGCGGTGCGGTGCACCACGATCGTGTCGCAGCACTCCAGCCACGCGTCGAGATCGCGCTCCGGCTCGAGCGTCATCAGGTGGGCCTCCCCGGTCGTGCCGGTGTGCGCGTGGATGCGCCGCGCATCGCTCGGGGCGAAGCCGCCGGCGGGACCCAGCTGGCCGTCGGAGGCATCCCAGTGGAAGCGCTGCACGCCGCCGAGCGCGAGCCTGCGCGCCTCCTGATCGACGAGCGACGCATGCGTCGACCACAGGGATGCGGCCACCCGCACCGCGCTCGTCACCCGCCGCCTCGCTGCAGCACGGCATCGGCCAACGCCTCGTCGACGACCGCCTCGGTCAGCCAGCCGCCAGCGCTCAGCGCGCTGAGCGCAACCACTTTGGCCGCACCCGTCGCGACACCGATCACTCGGGGCACCGCCTTGATCTGCGCGGCTGAGATGGCGATGCAGCGGTCGCTGAAGTCGGGCGCGAGCTCAGCCCCGTCTCGGTCGACGAGCGTGACGCCGATCTCGGCGACCACGCCTCGCTCAAGCAGACCGGCACGCAGGCTCGGCTCGATGGAATCGAAGAGTTGCGAGATCGGCGGCGCCCAACTTCCCACCGCCATGACCGCGGTCGTCACGCGATCGAACCGCTCGAGCGCCGCGGCGATCGCCGACTGGCGCCGAAAGGCCGCGGCCGTCTCGGCATCCTCGGCCAGAAGCGGAGCGAAGATCGGCATGACGTCGCCGCCGGCGCGCAGGCTCATCGCGCGCACGATCTCGACGGGGGAGAGGTGGCGGGTCATCTCGGTCGCACCGGTGAGCTGCACGACCGAGACCTCGGGCAACCGGCCGAGCTCCTGGGCGGTCGCGCTGAGCGTGCGCCCCCACCCCATGCCGAGCATCTCGCCGTCGGTGAGCGTCTCCGAGAGCAGGGCGGCTGCGGCCCTGCCGACGGTGTGGCGCACCTCGTCGTCGTCGCCGTGCGCGGCGACGACGGTGGCGCGCTCCAGCCCGAGACGGTCGCGCAGGGCCGCCGAGCGCTCCTCGTCGACGAAGCCGGCGTCGTCGATCTCGATGCGAACGATCCCGGTGGCTCGCGCGTGCTCGAGGAGGCGCGCCACCTTGAAGCGCGAGACGTCGAGCTCGCGCGCGATCTCGACCTTGCTGCGGTCGTCGAGGAAGAAGGCGCGAGCCGCGCGCACGGCGAGCGAGCGGTCGAGGCTCTCGTCGGCACCGACGTCAGGGCTCTGCATGCTCACTCCGCGAGTTCGGGTTGCGCTGGATCGACGATCAGCATAGTGTCTGACGATAACAGATGAGCAGCTAAGATGCTCAAATGAGCGAGCGCCAAGATCCTGCGAGGAGGCAGCGAATGAAGCGGCGGATTCCCAACGAGGTCGGCATCGCGGTGGTGATCCTGCTGGTGGCAGGAGTGTTCGCTCTCCTCTCCCCGAATTTCGCGACGCTCTCCAACATGCAGGTGCTGTTGCTGAACGGCGCGGTGATCGCCTTCCTCGCGCTCGGCCAAGCCTTCGTGCTGCTCACCGGCGGCATCGACTTATCGACCGGCTCCAACATCGCGCTCACCGGCGTCGTCGCCGCGCTCTGCATGCAGAGCGGGCTGCCCTGGTGGATCGCCGCCCTGCTCGCGCTCACGCTGGGCCTCCTCGTCGGCGCCTGGAACGGCTTCGCCGTGCACTACCTCGGCCTGCCGCCCTTCATCGTGACCTTCGCCACCTTCGGCGCCGCCGCATCCGTGCCCCTGATCCTCACGGGAGCGAGCTCGGTCAACGTCGCCGATCAGATGTTCGCGATCATCGGCCGAGGCTCGGTGCTCGGGATCCCGATGCCGGTCGTCCTGGTCGCACTCGCCGCCGCCATCTTCGCGATCGTGCTCACGCTCACCCCGACCGGCGTGCACATCTACGCGATCGGCGGCAACAAGGAGACCAGCCGTCTCGCGGGCGTGCAGACCGGCCGCGTCGTGATGTTCGCCTACGCCATGAGCGGCCTGTGCGCCGCGATGGGCGGCCTCATCGTCACGAGCCGCCTCATGGTGGGCTACCCCAGCGCCGGCTCGGGCAACGAGCTCTTCTACTCGATCGCCGCCGCCGTCGTCGGCGGGGTGAGCCTGTTCGGCGGCATCGGGTCGATCGGCGGTGCGCTGCTGGGCGCGATCCTCATCGCGACGGTCTCGAACGGCATGAACGTCGTCGGGGTCGAGAGCTACTGGCAGCCGCTCGTCATCGGAGCGATCATCCTCATCGGCGTCATCCTCGACACCCACCGGCGCAACATCTCGCTCCGCTCGCTGCTCGGCCGCTTCCGAGGCAGCAGCGGCCCCCGAGAACCGCATATCGCGACGACGCCGACCACCACCTGACCCCACCCATCCACGCGTCTTCAAAGGAGAGACCCATGCGAACCAAGACACTCATCGCGACCGCGGGGGCTGCAGCCGTGCTGCTGCTCGCCGGTTGCGGCGCCATCGACACCGGCACAGGTGCCGGCACCGATCCCGACGCGGATGCGACGCTGCCCGAGTCGTGCAGCGAGGAGCAGCCCTTCATCGCCGTCGCGCTGCCCAACCTGACGAACCCGTACTACGTCGCGATGCAGCGCGGCTTCGAGGAGGCGGGCGAGGAGGCCGGCTTCGAGGTGCAGGTGCAGATCGCGAACGACGACGACGCCCAGCAGCTCGCGCAGGTGCAGGCCATGCTCGAGCAGCAGCCGTGCGCGCTCGCGCTCAACGGCGTGAAGTCCGAGCCGGCAGCGGCCATCGTCGCTGCGGCGAACCAGGCCGGCGTGCCGGTGTTCACCGTCAACGTCGGCGTCGACCCCGAGTCGCTGGAGTCGCAGGGGGCGAGCATCATGCAGTACCTCGGCGCCGACAACTACGCCGGCGGCCAGCAGATGGCCGAGATGGTGCTCGAGGACTTCGGCGAGGAGGAGCTGAACATCGGCTTCGTGACGGAGCCCGACGAGACGCCGACGGTCACGCGTGACCAGGGCTTCGAGGACACCATCACCGAGGGCAACCCCAACGCGCAGATCGTCGCGAGCGTCGATGGCAACGTGCAGCCGGATGCCTCGCTGCAGGCCACCACGGAGATGCTCTCGGGCAACCCCGACATCAACGTCATCTTCGCCAGCACCGGCCCCGCCACCTACGGGGCGCTGCAGGCGCTCGGCGACCGCACCGATGTCGCGCTCTACGGGTTCTGCGCCTCCGAGCTCACGATCGAGGCGCCGTACGCCGGCTGCGTCGCGCAGGAGCCGGAGTCCTACGGCCGCCAGGTGATCGAGCAGATCTCGGGTTACCTCGAGGGCGGCACGCCTGAGGCAGAGGTGCTCCTGCCCCTCAAGGTCTTCGGCGTCGGCGAGACCCCGGCACCCGGCGAGGTGGGCTGAGATGACCGCAGCGGCCGAGACCGCCGAGCAGGGCCTGCGGGTCGAAGGCGTCCACAAGAGCTATTCGGGCACGCCGGTGCTGCGAGGCGTCTCGGTCGCCGTGCGACCCGGCGAGGTCGTCGGCCTCGTCGGCCACAACGGCGCGGGCAAGTCGACGCTGCTGAAGACGATCTCCGGGGCGATCGCGCCGGATTCGGGCACGGTGACGGTCGATGGCGTCGGCTTCCGGCTGGGCGACCCGATCGCGGCGATCGACGCCGGTGTCGCGACCGTCTACCAGGAGCTCTCGCTCGTGCCGAACCTCACGGTGATGCAGAGCGCCTTCCTCGGTCGCGAGACTCGGGCCGCGGGCGTGCTTCGACGAGAGCGGATGCGTGCAGAGACGCAGGCGCTCCTCGACGAGTTCGGCCTCGGGATGGATCCCGACGATCGCATCGGCTCGATCCCCGTGGCGCTGCGCCAGCTGCTCGAGGTGGCGATCGCCACGCATCGCGATGCCCGCTACCTGCTGCTCGACGAGCCCACCACGTCGCTCGAGGGCAAGCAGGTCGACAGGTTCCTCGAGACGGTGCGCGCATTGGCGCAGCAGGGCTTCGGCATCGTGCTCGTCAATCACAAGCTCGATGAGCTCTACGCCGTGTGCTCGCGCATCGTCGCGCTCGTCGATGGCGAAGTACGCATCGACGGCGCCGTCGACGAGGTCAGCCGTGCTGACGTCGTGCACGCGATCGCGGGCGAGGATGCCGAGGTCTCGGCCGCACCGAAGGCTGCCCAAGATTCACTCGAATCCGACGCGCCCGTCACGCTCGAGGCGCGCTCGATCGCGACCGGCGTTCTACGCGACGTCTCGATCAAGGCTCGAGCGGGTCGCGTGCTCGGCATCTACGGCCTCATGGGCGCGGGCCGCACCGAGCTGTTGCGGGCGCTCGTGGGCCTCGACCACGTCACGAGCGGCGATCTGCTGGTCGAGGGCGAGCGGTACTCGCCTCGCAGCCCGCGCGAGGCGATGCGTCACGGCATCGCCTACGTCACCGAGGAGCGCAAGCAGGATGGCATCGTGCCTCAGCTCGACGCGACGCAGAACCTGATGCTGCCGGTGCTCCGCCAGGAGACTGCCGGACCCTTCCTTCGGCACCGTCGGCTCGAGGCGAGGGCTGAGCAGCTCATGGATGCCCTGCGGGTGCGGGGGAATCGCAAGGCGCCCATCGAACGCCTCTCCGGTGGCAACCAGCAGAAGGTCGTCCTGGCGAAGGCGCTCGCCCAGCGGCCGCGCATCCTGCTGCTCGACGAGCCAACCAAGGGCGTCGACCTCGGCGTCAAGAGCGAGATCCATCGACTCGTTCGCAGCCTCGCCCACGAAGACGGCATCACGGTCGTGGTCGTCTCGAGCGAGGAGGACGAGATCGCTGAGATCTCCGACGACGTGATCGTCATGCACGGCGGCTACGCCGACGGCGAGCTCGTGCCGGTCGAGGAGCGCAACCCCCAGGCGCTGCGTCGCATCGCCTGGGACGCGGCCTGAGTTGCCGCCTGAACTGCAGGCGCCACCCCGCCTGCCTCACGCATCCCTCTGTTGAACAGGAGAACCATGGACACCCGCTCCCGCCTACTCGAAGCGGCCAGGCAGGTCATCACCGACGAGGCCGCCGCGGTCGCCGCGGTCGCCGACCAGCTCGACGACGCCTTCCTCGACGTGCTCGACCAGCTGCTCGCCTGCACCGGCAAGGTCTTCATCACCGGTTCGGGCACCTCGGGCACGATCGCCCGCCGCATGGCGCACCTCTTCAGCGTCTGCGGCACGCCTGCCGCGTTCCTGCACCCCATGGATGCGCTGCACGGCACCATGGGTGTCCTCGCCGAGGGCGATCTCCTCGTCACGCTCTCGAAGGGCGGCGAGTCGAGCGAGATCAACGACCTCATCGAGCTCGCACACCGCCGAGGCGTGCGCGTCATCGCGATCACGTCGAATCCCGCGTCGACCATGGCGCAGCGCGCGGATACCGTGGTGACGCTCCACAACCGAGACGGTGCCGACCCCGGCAATGTCATCGCGATGGGCTCGACGCTCGTCACGGCAGTGTGGGGCGATGCGCTCGCGGTGCTGCTCATGCGGCAGCGCGGGTACACCTGGGAGCAGATGCTCGAGACGCACCCTGGCGGCGCCGTGGGTAAGCAGCGGCACACGCCCGAGGCGCTCGAGCCGATCGAGTAGGAGGCAGCATGCCGATCGTGGCTGGCATCGACGTCTCGACCACGTCGAGCACCGTCGAACTGCGGGACGCCGACTCCGGTGCGCTGCTGGGGAGCGGGCGTGCTCCGCACGCTCCGACCTTCCCTCCAGTGAGCGAGCAAGCTCCCAGCTCTTGGTGGTCAGCGGTCAAGGCGGCGCTCGCTGCAGCCATCGCCGATGCGCGAACCACGGCGGCGGACATTCGCGCTCTCAGCGTCGGCGCTCAGTGCCACGGATTGGTCATGCTCGACGAGCGCGGGCGGGTGCTTCGTCCGGCGAAGCTCTGGAACGACACCACGAGTGCCGCGCAGGCGGCGCGCATGGTGCAGGCACTCGGGACGGAAGAGTGGGTGCGCGCTGTAGGCAGCGTGCCTCCCGCAGCCTTCACGATCTCGAAGTTGGCTTGGATCGCTGAACACGAGCCGCGACACCTCGACGCGGTCAGCCGAGTGCTGCTCCCGCATGACTACGTCACATGGCGGTTGACCGGAAACGCAGTGACCGACCGCTCGGATGCATCAGGCACCGGATACTACGCGGCCCACGAAGGACGCTGGCGCCCTGACCTGCTGGAGCGCTTCGTGCGAGAGGACCTCGACTGGGAGTCCCTGCTGCCTATCGTGCTCGGGCCTGACGAGGCTGCCGGTCACGTGCTGCCGGCGGTCGCCGAGGAGCTCGGTCTCCGCCCCGGTGTGCTGGTCGCCGCTGGGGGAGGCGACCAGCACGTCGGCGCGGTCGGCCTGGGCATGCGCCCCGGCGACGTCACCTTCAGCATCGGCACTTCGGGTGTCGTGCTCGTGTCATCGGAGAGTCCAGTGCTGGATCCGACGGGAACCATCGACGGCGTGGCGGACGCGATGGGCGGGTATCTGCCCCTCGCCTGTACGCTGAATGCCACCAAGGTCACGGATTGGGTCGCAGAGATGCTTGGCGTCGGTGTCGAGCTGCTCGGCGAGATGGCTCTCGACGCGACGCAGCCGCAGCGCCCAGTCTTCGCGGCGTTCCTCGACGGTGAGCGTACTCCGAACCGGCCGAACGCGCGCGGACTGCTCGCAGGACTTTCCACGTCGACGAGCCGCGATGACCTTGCGCGGGCGGCGTTTGAAGGCGTGCTGCTGGGCATGTGCGGTGGTCTCGACCGCTTGAGCGCGGTCGGAGCCCGCATCGACGGTGCATACGTCTTGACGGGCGGTGGCGCGCGCTCGGTGGCCTATCGGCAGATCCTCGCCGACCTCCTCCAGCGTGAGGTAGTAGTGCGCGATGCTCTTGAGGCGACCGCGCGGGGCGCGGCGATTCAGGCGATCGCGGTGCTGCAGCAGGAGAAGGTCTCGACCGTCTCAGAGTCGCTGCGACCCGGTACGCTCGCGACCGCCGAACCGCATCAGTCGCGCGACGCGGGACTTCGGTCCCGCTATGGGGATCTCGCGAGCTGGACCGGAGCAGATCTCCCGGCCAGCTGAAGGCGCGCGCTGCACCTACGAGCTGAGCGCGCCCGCCGTGCGCTCGTGCGCCTCGCTCGTGAGCGCGCTGCCGCCGCGCATCCGCCACGCGATCAGCGCCATGTGCAGCGCGAGCCGATCGTGGCCCCTGCCGAGGTCCACCGCCAGCGCCGTCTCGATGCGGCGCAGGCGGTGGTAGACGTTGGTGCGGTGCACGAAGCGCTCCGCCGCGACCGCCTGCACGTTGCCGGCGTGCTCGAGGAAGCTCTCGAGGGTCGCGGTGAGGTCGTCGTTCTCGGGGTCGTCGAAGAACGCCAGCAGCTCCGGCGTCAGGTAGTGGTCGTCGATGAAGCGCTGGGGCAGCTGCGGCAGCCCGTGGTACTGCTCGGCGCGCTGCCACTCGACCACCTGCCCGCTCATCCCGATGCGGAGCCCCGTGCGCGCGGCGTTCCGCGCCTGCCAGATGGCGCGCGCGGGGCCGTCCGGGTGCCGGACCACCGCGCTCGTGCCGATCGTCCAGCGGCCGTAGAGCCCGGCATCCTGGCTGCGGTAGAGCAGATCCTGCACGATCGCGATGGCGCGCTCGAGCGCCTCTGCGGGCGAGTCCTGCGGGAAGGGCGCGAGCAGCACGATCGCCTCGTGCTCGTGCTGCGCCGCGAGCACGCGACGGGCCGGCAGCACCTTCGCGCCGCGCTGCGCCGTGCGGCCGAGGGTCGCCGCGAGGTCGTGGGCGGTGGCGAAGTGGGCGCTGGCCGGCTCGACGAGCACGGCCAGGGCGACGCTCACCGAGTCGTACTGGAAGTCGCCCTCGCTCGCGGCGCCGGCGACCGCCCGCTCGACCTCGCCGATGCGGTCGTCGAAGGGCGCGGCGCCGAGGCCCGACTCGCGCGAGGCGGCATCGAAGGCGTGCGCGGCGTCGAGGCCGTGCACGGTGGCGTGCGCGGCGGTGGCCGCGAACTCGACGGCGCTGCGATCCGCGTCGCCGTCCAAGACCCACAGCAGCACCCGCAGGCGGTCGATGCCGAAGATCGGCACGACCCAGAAGCCCTGCAGGCCGATCGCCTCGACCGGAGGCACGTGGATGGGCTCGCGGTGCCCGGAGGGGATGCGCACGCGGGGCGAGAGGTCGGGCCGCAGGCTGCGCGCGTGGCCCTCGACGGGCACCAGCTCGCTGCGCGCGAGCGACCGCAGCCGCGCATCCGTGATCTCGACCGGAACCTCGAGCGAGGTGCCGATCGCGTCGGCGAGCTCGTGCAGCAGCGTGCGGTGCGCAGCCTCGAGTCGGAGTGCCCCCATGGCAGCACCTCCGCTCTCGCTGGACCCTGTCGACAGAGACAGTGTGCTGTCAGACTACGCAACTTTCGGAGTCGAGCACGTTGCGATCAGATAACGCGGACCCGGCGCGATGCGGGCCCCGTCGACGTCGCTACAGATGTCGCGTGACTGCCTCGCCCCACCTGCTTAGCGTGACGACAACGCATCGAACCCACGGTGCGGCAGGTGACGCGAGGAGGCGGCGATGCTCGGAAGCTCGTCATCCCGTGCCCGGCTCGAGGCCGGCACAGCCTCCGTCGCGCTCGGGGTCATCACGGAGGATCTGCAGGCCGCCGTGAGCGTCGCCGGCCGCCTGCAGCAGCGCGGCCTGCGCGTCGAGGTGGTCGACGACCCCTCGGCCGTCCCGAAGCCCGGCCTGCACGCGATCGTCGTCGACCTGCAGGCGCAGGACCGGCTCGAGGACGCGACGGACCTCGCCGAGCAGTGGACCAGGTGGCTGCGCGACCGCGGCTGCCTGCGCGTCGAGCAGCGCGTCGACTCCGCGTTCCGCGGCACGCCCGCCGATGTGCACCGCGGCGTGCTGCGGGGTGCCGGCGCTCGCGACCCGATCGTCACCGTCATCACCGGCTACCCGACCGCCGGCCGCATCTGCGTCGACGGCGAGCAGCGCGTGCACCGCCACGGCCAGGGCGTCGAGGTGATCCCGGTGGCCGAGCGGCTCGAGCTCGAGGGGCGTCCCTTCGTCGTCTCGGTGGATGCGCTCACGCTCGGCAGCGACGCCGCCGTGCTCGAGGTCGAGCGGGCGATCGAGGCGGGCCACCGCACGCTCATCTTCGACGCCGCGAACGAGGGGCACCTCGAGGCCGCGGCGGGCGTCGTGCACCGGCTCGAGGCGCGCCACGAGGTCGTCGCCGTCTCGAGCGGCGGCTGGCTGCGCTGCCACCCCGCGCTCGACGCCGACGGCTTCGTCGTGGTGGCCGCCACCGGCGCCGCCACGCTCGACCGCCAGCAGCTGGCGCGCGTCGCCGACGTCTACGGGCCCGCCGCTCGCGTGACCACCGCGGCAGCGCTGCTGCGGGAGACGGATGCGATGCTGCTGGAGACGGTCGCGCAGCACCGCGTCGTGGTCATCCAGGCGCCGGAGCGCACCGGCGACGACCCGCTGCTCGCGGCCGACGACATCGCCGCAGCCGTGCGGCGGCTGCTCGACGTCAGCACGCGCGGCGACCACCCGGCGCTGGGCGTGGTGGTGAGCGGCGGCGTGAGCTCCGGGCGCACCATCAGGGCGCTCGACGCCGTCGCCCTCAAGCCCGGCAACGAGCTCGAGCCGCTCTGCCCCGTCGTCCGCCTGGCGGGCGGGCCCTTCGCGAACCTCGCCGTCATCACCAAGGCCTCGAGCATCGGCGCCCCCGACACGCTCGTGCGACTCGTGCGACGCCTCACCGGCTCCTGAGCCGCATCGGCGCGCTCGCCGAGCCAGCCCATCCGACTCCCTGCACCCCATCCGACCGATCGAGAAGGAAACCATGACCCTGTTCGACCCCGCCTCCACCGCCCTCGTCATCATCGACATGCAGGGCGCCGTGCGGCGCCACGCGGCAGCACCGCACGACGCCGACACGGTGATCGGCCGCGTCGCCGGCCTCGTCGACGCCGCTCGCGAGGGCGGTGCGCTCGTCGTCTACGTGCGCACGAGCTTCCTCCCCGACGAGTCCGACTCGCTCACGATGGTCAAGCGCGTCGACGCCGAGCGCAACGCCCCGAAGCGGTGGGACGGTTGGGACCAGCTCGTCGAGGAGATGCAGCCGCTGCCCACCGAGCCCGTCATCATCAAGCGCTCCTGGAACGCCTTCTACGGCTCCGACCTCGATCTGCAGCTGCGCCGCCACGGCATCGGGACGGTCGTGATGTGCGGCATCTCGACGAGCTTCGGCGTCGAGGGCACCGCTCGCTCGGCCTACGACCACGGCTACGAGCTCGTCTTCGTCGAGGACGCGATGGCGTCGCAGACGACCGAGCAGCACGACTTCGCCGTGCGCGAGGTCTTCCCGCAGATCGGGCGCGTGCGCGACGTCGCGACCGTCACCGACAGCCTCCGCGCCGCCGCGACGACCGCGGCCTGAGCGCAGCAGAACAGGACAGGACAGATCATGACCGAGACAGCCACCACCCGCGCGATCTTCGACGACCGCTTCGGCTCGAACGAGCGCTTCACGACCATCACGGGCATCACCAAGGCCGCCCGCCACCACCTCTCCGAATCGGCCTGGGACTACCTCTGGACGGGCACGGGCTCCGAGACCTCCGTCGCCCGCAACCAGTCGAAGTTCGACGAGCTGCTGTGGGAGGTGCCGCTCTTCGCCGGCGTCAGCAACCCCGACACCTCGACGAGCCTGTTCGGCTACGACCTCTCGATGCCGCTGTTCACGGCGCCGTTCGGCCAGGAGGCGACGTTCCACTCCGACGGGCACCCGGGCATCGGGCGCGCGTGCGAGCGCGCCGGCATCCAGCAGATGGTGCCCGTCGCCGCCTCCTACCGCCTGGAGGACGTCGCCGCCGCGTCGAACGCCGCGCACTTCTACCAGATGACCCTCGTCGGCGACGACGAGCTCGTGCTGGCGATGATGCAGCGGGCGAAGGATGCCGGCTACACCCACATCATCGCCACCTACTCGCCGATCCGGCAGTGGCGCGAGCGGCTGATCGAGAACCGCTTCTCCTCGCGCACGACCGGAGACAACATCAACTTCGGCCCCGAGGGCTCCGACCCGGCCGGCCTCCAGGAGCTGGTCGCGTTCACGAAGCCGCGCTACACCTGGGCCGACGCGGCCCGCATCATCGAGCAGGCGCCGCTGCCCGTGATCATCAAGGGCATCCACAGCGCAGCCGACGCGGTCGCCGCGCGCGACGCGGGCGCCGTCGGCCTCTACGTCTCGAACTACGGCGGGCGCACCATCGACCGCACGCCGTCGACCATCGAGGTGCTGCCCGAGATCCGCGCCGCGGTGCCGGAGCTGCCGATCGTGCTCGACTCCGGCATCCGCCGCGGCAGCGACATCGCCGCGGCCGTCGCGCTCGGCGCCGACGCCGTCGCGATCGGGCGCCTCACCGCGCTCGGCCTGGCCGCCGACGGCGAGGAGGGCGTGCTGCGCGTCATCGAGATCCTCAAGCAGGAGCTGTGGATGACGCTCGGGCACCTCGGCTGCTCGTCGATCGCGGATCTCGGCCCGCACGTCTTCCACCACAACCCCTTCGCCGCCTGATCCCCCACCCCACGAAAGCGAGCACATCATGAAGATGCGAACCACGGGAGTCGCGGTGGCGGCTGCCGCCGCGCTGCTCCTCGCCGCCTGTGCGCCGCAAGGCGCAGGCACCCCGAGCGACGGCCCCGCCGACGGCTCGGCCACTCCCGTCCCGGGCCAGGTCACGGGTGATCTCAACACGGTCAACACCGCCGAGGTCGAGCCGGGAGGCGAGATCACCATGGCGATCGAGAAGACCATCCAGAACTGGAACACCCTCTCGGCCGCCGGCGACATCTCGGAGGCCGTGTGGGTGACGGGCCTGCTCTACCCGAGCGCGTTCGTGATCCAGCCCGACGGGTCGACGCTCGCGATGAACGAGGCGCTGCTCGAGAGCGCCGAGGTCGTCAGCCAGGATCCGACGGTCGTCGAGTACGTGATCAACGAGGATGCGGTGTGGTCGGACGGCGTGCCGATCACCGGTGACGACTTCATCCTCCAGTGGCAGATGCTCAACGGGCGCGACTGCCCCGAGTGCGCAGCCGGCCGCAGCGACGGGCTCGACAAGGTCGAGTCGATCGAGCAGTCGGAGGACGGCCGCACGGTGACCGCGACCTTCTCCGCCACCTTCTCCGAGTGGCAGCGCGGCTTCAACCGCCTGCTGCCCGCGCACCTCGCCGAGGCCAACGGCGGGCTCTACGAGTCGTTCAGCGACTACTTCGTGAACACCGTGCCGGAGTTCTCGGGAGGGCCGTACATCATCACCGACTTCCAGCCGGGGATCCAGATCGTGCTCGAGCAGAACCCCGAGTGGTACGGCGAGGCACCGAACCTGGAGAGGGTGACGTTCGCCATGATCACCGACTCGCAGCAGACGCCGATCGCCATGCAGAACGGCGAGGTCGACGTGATGTACCCGCAGCCGCAGGTCGACCTGCTGCAGCAGGTGCAGGGGATGACGCAGCAGGGCGTCAGCTTCCAGATGAACCAGTCGCTCGTGATGGAGGCGCTCGTGTTCAACCACTCGAACTCCTTCCTCGCCGACCTGCCGCTGCGCCAGGCGATCGCCACCGCGATTGACAAGCAGAGCGTCATCGACCGCACCGTCGGGCAGTTCGACGAGTCGGTCACGCCGCTCGGCAACGGCATGATCATGCAGCAGCAGACGGGCTACGAGAACCACAGCGATGCGCTGAACTACGGGCTCGGCGACACCGCCGCGGCCGAGGCGATCCTCACGGATGCCGGCTACACGATCACCGACGGGCAGCTCTTCACGCCCGACGGAGAGGCGGTGCCGGCGCTGCGCGCGGTCTACTCGGTGGGCAACGCGGTGCGCGAGTCGGCCATGCAGGTGATCCAGACCGCCGTGCAGCCGCTCGGCATCTCGCTCGCGCTGGAGACCACCGACTCGCTCGGCGACACGATGTCCAACATCGAGCCCTACGGCCACGACATCGTGCTCGTCGGCTACACGGGCTCGCCGTTCATCGCGTCGAACGCGCACGACCGCTACACGACGGGCACGGGCGACAACCCGCACTACTCGAGCGCGGAGGTCGACGAGCTCGTCGACCAGGCGCTCGCCGCGGAGTCGCAGGAGGAGGCGATCGACTTCATCAACCAGGCGGACGAGGTCTTCGTGCACGACCTGCTGCTGCTGCCGATGTACCAGAAGTCGACGCTGATCGCCTACCCGAGCGACCTCGGCAACATCCGCGACAACCCGACCCTGAGCGGCCCGCTCTACAACCTGCACGAGTGGGGCTTCACCGGCGAGTGAAGCGCGCCGGATGCGGCGGGCGGCGAGCCCGACCGCCGCATCCGGCACCCGCACTGCCGCCCGGTGCGGGGAGCGATCCCCGCACCGGGCACCCCGGTCGCTGACCCGGGACGAGAGGAAGGAGAGCCATGCTGCGATACACGATCAAGCGCATCGCGATCGCCGTGCCGATGATCATCATCGCGTCGTTCGCGATGTTCATGATGGTCGCGCTGTCCGGTGACCCGATGTCGCGGTTCCGCTCCATGGATCCGCCGCCGCCGCAGGAGGCGCTCGACCAGCTCGAGCGCGAGCTGGGCCTCGACCAGCCCGTGCTGGTGCGCTACGGGAACTGGATCAGCGGCATCGTCCAGGGCGACTTCGGCGCCTCGGTGCAGAACGTGGACATCGGCGCAGAGCTCGGTGCCCGCATGGTCGTCAGCTTCCGGCTCATCGTCATCGCGGTGCTCGTCGCCGCGGTCGTCGCCGTCATCGTCGGCGTGATCAGCGCCATGCGGCAGAACGGCGGCCTCGACGTCACGCTCAGCGTCATCGTCTTCGTCGCCCTCGCCATCCCCGTCTTCTGGATCGGCGTGCTGCTGAAGTACGCCGCGATCGAGGTGAACAACGCCGCCGGGTCGACCATCTTCTTCACCGTCGGCGACGGCGCCTCCACCGGCGCGCAAGGGTTGCAGCTCGTCGGCTTCCTGGCGCTGCCGACCGTCGTGCTCGTCATCAACCAGTTCGCCTCCTGGAGCCGCTACGTGCGCTCCTCGATGATCGAGGTCCTGAGCGCCGACTACATGCGGCTGGCGCGGGCCAAGGGGCTGACGAAGGGCCGAGCCGTCGTCCGCCACGGCCTGCGCAACGCGCTCATGCCGTTCGTGACGGTGATCGCCCTCGACTTCAGCGCGCTGGTGGGCGGCGCCATCGTGACCGAGAGCATCTTCCAGTGGCGGGGCATGGGCGACCTGCTCCTCAACGGCATCCGCAACCTCGACGTGAACGTCGTCATGGCGTGGCTGCTCGTGTTCGCGACCGCGACGATCCTGCTCAACCTGCTCGCCGACCTGCTCTACGGCGTGCTCGACCCCCGCATCCGGACCGCCTGAGGAGGCCGCGCATGATCCCCTCATCTCCCGTCGCGCGCGATGCCGTGGCAGCGCCTCGGCCCTCCAGCCGACGCCGGTTCCCCGCCCTCCGCCGGTTCCTCCGCAACCCCACGAGCGTCATCGCGCTCGCGGTCTTCGTGCTCGTGCTGCTGTTCGCGTTCGTCGGCCCGCTGGTGTGGCCCTACCGCTACGACGTCTACACCGACGACATCTCGCAGGCCCCCTCGCTCGCGCACCCCTTCGGCACCGACAGCACCGGCTACGACACCATGTCGCAGATCATGCGCGGCACGCAGCGCTCGGTGCTCATCGCGCTCGTCGTCGCCATCTCCGCGACGATCGTCGGCTCCATCGTCGGCGCGATCGCCGGCTACTTCCGCGGCTTCACCGACGGAGCGATCATGCGCGTGATCGACGTGATCCTGGTGTTCCCGTCGATCGCCGTCGCGGCGGTGCTGGCGTACCTCTCCACCGGCTCCGAGACCAGCTGGGTGACGATCGCGGCGGTGCTCGCGTTCCTCGCCTGGCCGGTCGTCGCCCGCATCGTGCGCGCGACCGTCATGTCCCTCGCGACCTCGGAGTACGTGCTCGCGGCCCGCGGCCTCGGTGTCAGCCACTTCGGCATCATCGTGCGCCACCTGATCCCGAACGCCATGGGCACGATCACGGTCGCCGTGACGGTGCTGACCGCGACGGCGATCCTCTCGGAGACGGCGCTGTCCTACCTCGGCTTCGGCGTGCAGGCCCCCGACACCTCGCTCGGCCTGCTCGTCTCCACCTCGCAGAGCGCGGTCATGACGCGGCCCTGGCTGTTCTACTTCCCCGGGCTCTTCATCGTGATCATCGCGCTCTGCGCATCCTTCATCGGGGACGGCATCCGCCACGCGCTGGATCCCCGCCAGTCGACGAGGAGGTCGGCATGACGATCACCGCCCACGAGCAGGCGACGCCGCTCACCACCGCACCGCTGCTGGAGGTGCGCGACCTGCACGTGCGCTTCGGCGCGATCCACGCCGTGCGCGGCGTCTCCTTCGACCTGCAGCGCGGCGAGGTGCTCGGCATCGTCGGCGAGTCGGGATCCGGCAAGTCGGTGACCTCGAACGCGATCATGGGGCTGCACCCCGACCACACCACCATCGAGGGCTCGATCAGGTTCGAGGGGCAGGAGCTCATCGGCCTGCACGACCGGGCGATGTCGCAGCTGCGCGGCGCGCGCATCTCGATGGTCTTCCAAGACCCGATGAGCTCGCTCAACCCCGTGCTCACCGTCGGCGCGCAGCTGATCGAGGCGATCCGCATCCACCGCGCGATGCCGAAGGCGGAGGCGCGGCGCGAGGCCGTCGAGCTGCTGGGCGTCGTCGGCATCCCCGATGCCGAGCACCGCATCGACCACTACCCGCACGAGTTCTCCGGCGGCATGCGCCAGCGCGCGGTCATCGCGATCGCGATGGCGAACCGCCCCGACGTGATCATCGCCGACGAGCCGACGACCGCGCTCGACGTAACGGTGCAGGCGCAGGTGCTGGAGGCGCTCGACCAGGCGCGCAAGCACGTCAACGCCGCGCTCATCCTCGTGACGCACGACATGGGCGTCATCGCCGGGCACGCCGACCGCGTGCTCGTCATGTACGGCGGGCGGATCGTGGAGCGCGGCGGCGTCGACCAGGTCTTCGAGCACTCCCGCATGCCCTACACGCGGGGCCTGCTCGCGTCGATCCCGCGCATCGACCAGCGCGACGCCCCGCTCATCCCGATCCCGGGCGCGCCCCCGAGCCCGGCGAGCCTGACGGGCCGGGCCTGCCCGTTCGCCGACCGCTGCGCCTTCGCCCGCGACACCTGCCGCGAGTCGGAGCCCGAGCTGCTCGTGATCGACGAGGCGGCTGCCGAGCCGGCCGGCGCGCGCGAGCTCGGCACGCACGCCGCCGCCTGCCACTTCGCCCGCGAACCCGAGATCGTGCGGGCGCCGCTGCCGAGCGTGCCAGAGGAGGGCGCGACGGTCGAGCGCGATGCGCAGGTGCTGCTCGACGTCGACGACCTCGTGCAGCGCTACGACCGCAAGGATCGCGCCGGCAAGCGCACGAGCGTGCTCGCCGTCGACGGCGTCTCCTTCACGATCAAGGAGGGTGAGACACTCGGGCTCGTCGGCGAGTCGGGCTGCGGCAAGTCGTCGGCGGCCCGCGCGATCACGCGGCTGCAGACGATGACCTCCGGCACCGTGAGCGTGCGGGGCAGCGACCTCGCCTCGGCGCGCGGCAAGGCGCTCACCGCGATGCGGCGCCAGATCCAGATGGTCTTCCAGGATCCGTTCTCGTCGCTCGACCCGCGCATGTCGGTCGCCGACCTGATCGGGGAGGCCCTCGCGCTCGCCAGGGTCGACCGCAAGGATCGCCCCGAGCGGGTCGCGCAGCTGCTGCGCGACGTGGGCCTCGCCGAGTCGATGGCCGAGCGGTACCCGCACGAGTTCTCGGGCGGCCAGCGGCAGCGCATCGGCATCGCCCGTGCGCTCGCGACCGACCCCGACGTGGTCGTGCTCGACGAGCCGGTCTCGGCGCTCGACGTCTCGGTGCAGGCCGGCATCGTCAACCTGCTCTCGCGCATCCAGGCCGAGCGCGGCCTCGGCTACCTCTTCGTCGCCCACGACCTCGCGGTCGTCGCGCACATCTCCGACCGCATCGCCGTCATGTACCTCGGCCGCATCGTCGAGATCGGCACGCGCGACGAGGTCTTCGACGACCCCGCGCATCCGTACACGAAGGCGCTGCTGTCGGCCATCCCGATCCCCGACCCCAAGGTCGAGCGGGAGCGCCAGGCGATCACGCTCACGGGCGACATGCCCTCGCCGAGCGACCGGCCGGCGGGCTGCGCGTTCCGGGCGCGGTGCCCGATCTTCGCGACGCTGCTCGACGACGAGCGCCGCGAGCGCTGCATCGGCGACGACCCGGCGCTCCAGCCGCGGTCGGCGACGCGCGACGCGGCCTGCCACTACCCCGAGCTGACCAGAGCGGTGCAGCACGCGTGAGGGTCGTGGTCATCGGCGCCGGATCCATCGGCAGCCACGTGGCGTTCCGGCTGCTCGAGCAGGGCGCGGAGGTCGAGCTGCTCGACGCGAGCCAGCCGGGCGGCGGCACCTCGGCCTCGTCGATCGCGTGGCTGTCGAGCTACCCCCAGATGTCGTGGCAGGAGGAGCCCGGCAAGGCGAAGCTCCGCGGCGAGGTGCACGAGCTGTTCGCGCGCCTGCAGCAGGAGCTGCCCGGCGACTACCTGCACTGGTCGGGCACCCTCATGTGGGGCTACCGGCACGAGCGCGACGAGCTGCGGCGCGCGGCGGCCGCCGTGCGCGCGAAGGGCGTCGAGGTGCAGGAGCTGGGCGCCTCGGAGGCGCGCGACCTCGCGCCGGGCCTGCGGCTGCGCGACGACGAGGTGGTCTTCCACGAGACGGGCTCCGGATGGGTCGACGGGCCGGGCGTCGTGCGCGCCCTCGTCGCCGCGATCGGCGCGCGCGGCGGCATCGTGCGCCGCGGCGCCCGGGTCGTCGGCTTCGAGCGGGCGGGGGAGCGGCTGGTCGCGGCGCGGCTGCAGGACGGCTCGCGCGTCGAGGGCGACGTCTTCGTCAACGCCGCCGGCAGCTGGGCGAGCCACGTCGCCGCGATGGCCGATCTCGCGATCCCGCTCGAGCTGATCCCCGGCAAGCTCGTCTACACGCAGCCGATCGAGTCGATCAGCCACGTGATCAACGGGCCCGAGTGGTGCGCCCGGCCCGACCCCTCCGGGGGGCTCGCCGTGCACTGGCGCGGCGGCCCGCAGGATGCCACGCACGGCGCGAACGCCCGCTCTGGCCAGGAGCTGATCGACGAGATCGCGACGGCACTGCCGGAGCTCGCGGGCACGGCGCCGGTGCGCAGCTCGATCGGCATCCGCGCGATCCCGCCCGGCGGGCCCGTGGTCGGGGCGGTGCCGTGGCTGCGCAACCTCTACTTCGCGGTGTCGCACGGCGGCATCGGCTGGGGGCCGATGTGGGGGTGGATGGCCGCCCGCGAGCTGCTGGGCGGCGAAGACGTGGGAGAGCTCTCGGCGATGCGGCCGGAGCGCTTCTACCTGGAGCCCATCGCGATCGGCCGCTACGCCGACGATGCCGAGCAGGTCGCGCGATAGGGAGGCGCGTCGGCGGCCGGGTCACCTGTGATGCGGCCGCCGATGCGACGCCGTGCGGATGCCGCCCGCAGACGAGGAGGATGGGTCCATGAGCAGCATCAGCAGCGCGTCGGGTCTGCGCCGCATCGCACCGGGCCTGCGCCGCATCGGGCCGGGCCTGCTCGTCGCGGCAGCCGCCGCGCTCGTCGCGTGGGGCGTGCACGCGGCGCTGCCCGCCGTGCCGCTGCTGACGGCCGCGGTGGTGCTCGGCATCGCGGTGGCGCAGATCCCCGCAGCCCAGCCGGCGCTCGCCGGCCGGCTGAAGCCCGGGCTCAGCGTCGCCGCCAAGCGCTGCATGCGCCTCGGCATCGTGCTGCTCGGCCTGCAGCTGAGCCTCATCGACATCGCCGCGCTCGGCTGGGTGGCGATCGTCGCCGTCATCGGCGTGCTGCTCGTCACCTTCGTCGTGACGCTCGGGCTCGGGCGGGCGCTGCGGCTGCCGGGGCACCAGCCGCTGCTGATCGCCGCGGGCTTCTCGATCTGCGGCGCCTCGGCGATCGGCGCGATGAGCGCCGCGACCGGCTCCGACGACGAGGAGGCCGCGACACCCGTCGCGCTCGTCACGCTCTGCGGCACGCTCGCGATCGCCGTGCTGCCGCTGCTCTGGCATCCGCTCGGCCTCAGCGCCGTGCAGTTCGGGCACTGGGTGGGCGCGAGCGTGCACGACGTGGGGCAGGTCGTCGCCACCGCGCAGATCGCGGGCTCGGCGGCGCTCGCGGTGGCCGTCGTCGTGAAGCTGACGCGCGTCGTGATGCTGGCGCCGATGGTCGCGGTCACCACGCTGGTGATGCGCCGCCGCTCCGAGCCCGCGCCCGGCGTCGCCCGGCCGCCGATCGTGCCGCTGTTCGTCGCCGGCTTCATCGCCGCGATGCTGCTGCGCTCGTTCACGACGATGCCGGATGCGGTGCTCGAGACCGCAGCGGCGGTGCAGACCGCGCTCCTCGCCGTCGCGCTCTTCGGCCTCGGTGCCGCCGTGCGCATCCGATCGCTCGTGCGCACCGGGTGGCGGGCGCTGGTCGTGGCGCTCGCATCGTGGGTGCTCGTGGCCGCGCTGGCGCTGGGTGCGATACATCTGGGATGACTGAGAGGAACACACCGTGAGTCACCACTTCGTCGCCATCGCGACCTACACCGCCAAGGTCGAGACCGCCGAGCAGGTCGCAGAGCTGCTGCCCGCGCTCGCGGCCCAGAGCCGCCAGGAGGCCGGCAACGTCTCGTACACGATCGCCCGCGACCTGGAGCGCCCGCACGTGTTCACGATCGTCGAGGTCTACGACGATGCGGATGCGTTCACCGCGCACCGCGAGAGCGCGCACTTCGCGTCGATCGGCACGATGCAGATCATCCCGCTGCTGGAGTCGCGGGTGGTCGTCGCCTACGAGGGCGACGGCGTCATCGGCTGATCTGGCGGTCGGCCGCACCGCTCCTTGTCGATACCGTTGATGGTTGGGCGACGGAGGGAACCGAGCGATGCCGGATCTGGCGAATGGCAACTACGTCTCGCACGCGGACGCCGACCGGCAGTGGGCCCCCGCGGCTCGAGACGTGCTCGCTGAGACTGCGCGCGAGTACGGCGCATGGATCACGCACGAGCAGCTGAGCCGGCGGATCCAGGCGAGCACGGGCATCACGACGCGGCAGCCCGCGGAGGAGTGGATCGGCCGGGTGCTCGGCAAGGTGGCCGCGCTCGCCGAGCAGCGCGCCGAGCCGCGACTGGCGTCGCTCTGCGTCGCCGAGGATCAGTCGATCGGCAAGGGCTACGTGAGCGCCGACCCGTATGCGGATGAGCGCACGCGCGAGCGGCTCGCCGCCGAGGATCGCCTCGAGTGCTACCGCTGGGCGGGCGCCGAGATGCCGGCTGACGGCGGAGCGGCGACCTTGCCGCCGCTCGTGCTCGAGCGCCTCAGCCGGGGCCGCTCTCGGAGCACCGGCCGCGTGCGCGAGCGGCGGGAGCCGTCGCGGCCCGCGACCCCGGCGCTGCGCGAGGTGACGTGCACCAGCTGCTTCATGGTCGTGCCGGCCGCTGCGGAGTGCCGGGAGTGCGGGGCGACGCTGCCCTCGCCGGAGCTCTAGGGCAGAGGGCAGCGCACCGCCGCTGCTCCTACTTGACCGGCTCCCAGGCTCCCGTGCTGACGGCGTCGGCGTCGGCGTCGTCGCGGAACCGGTCGAGGGTGAATGCCTCGAGCACGGGGGACGCCGTGGCGGTGATGATCTCCTCAGCCAGCAGCTCGCCGAGGATCAGGCCCAGTGTCGCGCCGGAGTGAGTGAAGACGGTGTAGAGCCCTTCGATCGACGGCACTCGTCCCACGACCGGTTCGCCGTCGCCGGGAATCGGCTTCAGGCCCGCGCCGACGCGCTGCGCGGTCAGCTTCGGATTCCCCGCGAGCACCTTGGAAGCCTCGTCGAGCAGGCCCTGCACCGACGCATCCGGCACCGTGACGGACCCGTCGTCGGCCACCCGCACCGACTGCTCGGCCCAGTCCGCGTCGAGCACGAGGCGGCCGTCGGGCGTCGGGCGCACCGCGACGCGCGGCGTGTTCAGCACCGTCTTCACCTCAACATCGACCGGCTCTGTGAACAGCACGAATGCGGTCGGGGTCGCATCCGGTACGGTCACCCCCAGCGCGGCGAGGTGCGCGGGCACGGCACCGCCGGTGGCGAGCACGACGCGGTCGGCGGCCACCACGGTGCCGTCACCGAGGATCACCCCGGCCGCGACGCCGTCCTGCACCTCGACCCGAGCGTCACCGGCGTGCTCGATGACGCGGGTCCCGTTCGCGACGGCCTCGTCGACGAGCGCCGCGATGAGGTCGGGCAGGCTCACCCAGCCCTCACCGGGGTTGAAGATCGCGCCTTCGCCGGCGACGGCATCCGGGTTCACATCCGGGGCGACCGTTGCGATGTCTGCACGGTCGACCCAGACGGCGTCATAGCCGCCAGCGCGCTCGAAGGCGAAGGTCTGCGCGAAGCTCTCGCCGGGCGCCGCCCACTTCAGCGCGCCGTCGAAGCGCAGGTACGAGCGGCTCTCGGGGTGGCGCTCGCTCCAGGTGCGGTAGCGGTCGAGCGCGATGAGGCGCAGGTAGTGGTAGGCGGCCGAACGGTCACCGGAGGAGTTGAGCCAGGCGATCGAGCGACCGGATGCGCCATCGGCCAGCGCGCCGGCTGTGACGATCGTGGTCTGCACGCCGGCGCGTGCGAGGTGCGCGGCAGTCGAGACGCCGAGGATGCCGCCACCGAGGACGACGACGTGCGAGGGCTGGGGTGTGGTCATGCGGGAGTTCGCTTCCTGGAGAAAGAGGTGAGGTGGAGGTCAGCGCGAGGCGGCGTGCGCCTGCTCGATGATGCGGAGCGCGGCGACGGCGTCTGCCGGGTCGACCGGCACCGGGCCGCCGGAGCGGATGGCGACGGCGAGCTCGCGGTAGAACTGGCCGTAGTCGCCGGCGACGGTGGGCACGCGGCGCGACTCGCTGCCGGTGCCGAGCACGCCCCAGCGCTCCTCGGGTGTCTCTCCGAAACCCGGGTCGGTCGGCTGCGCGCCGGCGATGAGCGACGGCTCCTGCACGTCGAGCCCCCACGAGGTGTAGGCAGCGCGAGCGCCGAGCACGTGGAAGCGCGGCCCGAACAGCGGCGCGACCGCGTTCATCGACAGGTGCGAGACGACGCCTGCGTCGTGCTCCAGCGCCAGGAACGCGTCGTCGTCGGCTGCAGCTCCGGCGCGTCGGCTGAAGACCTCGGCGTGCACCGCGCCCACCGGGCCGAAGAGCTGCAGCGCCTGGTCGATGAGGTGCGTGCCCAGGTCATACAGGATGCCGCCGGCCTGCGCAGCCGAGGCCTCGCTCTTCCACCCTGCCTTGGCCTCAGGCTGCCACCACTCGAAGCGCGATTCGAAGCGGCGTACCTCGCCGAGCGCATCGTCGGCGAGCAGGGCACGGAGCGTCTGGAAGTCGCCGTCCCAGCGGCGGTTCTGGAAGACGGAGAGCCGCCGCCCGAGCCGCTGGGCCTTCGCGATCAACGCGAGTCCTTCATCTGCCGTCGCCACGAAGGGCTTGTCCACCACGATGTCGAGCCCGGCCTCGAGCGCGGCGTCCGCGAGAGCAGCGTGCGTGCCGCTCGGCGAACCGATCACGACGAGGTCGAAAGCGTCGGCCTCGCTCCAGAGCTCGTCGGCGGAGGAGAGGATGCGCGCGTTCGGATGCTGCGCAGACACCGCGGCACGGCGAGCGTCGTTCGCGGTGACGATCGCGTCGAGCGAGAAGTCGGCATCCGCCGCGATGAACGGTGCGTGGAAGACGCGACCTGAGGTGCCGTAACCGATGATCGCCGTTCGGATCGGCGCGTGCGGCGCCGTCATCACAACACCTCGGAGAGGAAGCGCTGCAGGCGCTCGCTCTTGGGTCGCTCGAACAGGTCGCTCGGCGCGCCGGCCTCGACGACGCGGCCCTCATCCATGAAGACCACCTGGTCGGCGACCTTGCGGGCGAACCCCATCTCGTGCGTGACGACGAGCATGGTCATGCCGCGTTGCGCGAGCTGCGCCATGAGGTTCAGCACGCCCTTCACGAGCTCCGGGTCGAGCGCGCTCGTCGCCTCGTCGAAGAGCATGACCTCCGGCTCCATGGCGAGCGCGCGAGCGATCGCCACGCGCTGCTGCTGGCCGCCGGAGAGGTCGCGCGGCCGGTGGTCGGCGCGCTCGGCGAGGCCGACCTCGTCGAGCCGCTCCTGCGCGACGCGGCGCGACTCGGCCTTCGACATCCCCTTCACGTTGCGGAGCGCGAGCGCGACGTTCTCGAGCGCCGTGTGGTCGGGGAAGAGGTTGAAGTGCTGGAAGACCAGGCCGATGCGCTTGCGCACCGCATCCGGCTTCTGCGTCAGCACGCTCTCACCCGCGAGCAGCACGTCGCCCGACTTCGGCTCGTGCAGGCGGTTCACGCCACGCAGCAGCGTCGACTTGCCGGAGCCCGAGGGGCCGATGACGCACGTCGTCTTGCCGGGCTCGACCTTGAGGCTCACCTCGCGGAGCACCTCGATGTCGCCGTAGGCCATGGTCAGATCGCGCAGCTCGAGGCTCGAGCCGGTGTAGAAGTGCCCGTCGGTGACGGGAACGGGGGTGGTGTACGTCAAGTGTTGCTCCCAAGGGTGAGTGCCGGGTTCGGCGTGAGCTTCTCGACCTCGTCGAGCCCGCTCTTCGGCGGCGTCGGCTTGCGGCGGCCCGTGCGGAAGCGGTCGTCGAAGAAGTTCACGAGGTGGGTCAGGGGCACCGTGATCACGAGGTAGAAGACGCCCGCGAGCACGAGCGGCGAGAGGTTGCCGGTGAGGACCGCGGCGTCCTGTCCGACGCGGAACAGCTCGCGCTCCGAGACCAGGAGGCCGAGGAAGTAGACCAGGCTCGAGTCCTTGACGATCGCGATGAACTGGTTCACGAGCGCCGGAAGCACACGGCGGATGCCCTGCGGTACGACGACGAGGCGCATGGCCTTGCCGTAGCTCATGCCGAGCGCACGGCATGCCTCGAGCTGACCGCGGTCGACGCTCTGGATGCCGGCGCGGAAGATCTCGCCGATGTAGGCGCTCGCGATCAGGCTGAGGGCGAGGATGCCGAGGGGGTAGGGCGAGGGGCCGAAGATCTCCTGGCTCAGCCGCGCGAAGCCCTGGCCGATGAGGAGGATGGTGAGGATCGCGGGGAGGCCGCGGAAGATGTCGGTGTAGACGCGGGCGGGCACTCGCAGCCAGCGCGAGGGTGAGATGCCCATGATCGCGACGATCATGCCGAGGATGACGCCGATGATGGTGGCGGCGATCGAGATGACCATCGTGTTGACGAGTCCGACGCCGAGCAGCTGGGGGAAGACCTGCCACATGGCCTCGAAGTCGAGGAAGGTTCTGACGAGGTTGTCGAGCCAGTCCATGATGTGCTCCGTTGCTTCTGAGGTGTCCGGCGCGGGGCGTGCGCCCCGTGCCGGACACCGATGGTCGTTTACTCGGTCTGCTCGCTGGAGGGGAGGTACTGCTCAGGCATGGGTGATCCGGGGAACCACTCCTCGTAGAGCTCCTTCCACGTGCCGTCCTCCATCGCGGCGGCGAGCGCCTCGTTGAGGGCGGCCTGGAACTCAGGCTTGTCCTTCGCGATCGCGAACCCGGCCGGGGCGTCGAACGAGGGGATGTCGATCGAGTTCACGAGCCCGTACTGCTCGGCGTACGCCTTCGCTGCCTCGTAGTCGAGGAAGTGCGCGTCGATCGCGCCGCTGTTGACGGACGAGATCGCCGCGTTGTTGTCGGGGAAGCGCACGAGGTCGGTGTCGGTGAAGTGCTCGACCGCGTAGGCCTCCTGCAGCGTTCCCTGCACCACGCCGAGGCGCATGCCGGCGAGGTCGGGCACCTCTTCGATGCCAGCCTCCTCGGTCGCCATCACCGTGAGGTAGCCGGCGAGATAGCCGTCCGAGAAGTCGACCGTCTGCTCGCGCTCCTCGGTGATGCCGATCGCGGCGACGCCGACGTCGAACTGGCCGTTGGCGACAGCGGCGAGCAGGCCTGAGAAGTCCTGCCCCGTGAAGACGACGTCCTCGATGCCGATGCGCTCGGCGACGTCGGTGAAGAGCTCGACGTCGAAACCGGTGAAGGCACCGGTCTCGTCGGTGAACGTGTAGGGCCGTGCGTCGCCGAGGCTTGCCACGCGGATCTGCCCAGGGGTGATGAGGCCGTAGGGGTTCTCGTCGGCGGCGGAGGTGGACTCGGATGCGCTCGGTGCGCCCCCCGAGCAGGCTGCGAGCGTCAGCGCGGCGGCGGCGGCCACGGCGGTGATCGCCGAGCGGCGAGCGGTGATGCGGGACTTCATGGTGTTCCTCTCGATGGTGCAACGCCGTTGGTGCTGCATCGGGCGTCTACGCGACTTGCTGAGACCGGTCTCATCCCGGTAGATTGAGACCGGTCTCAACTCGTTTTCTGGGACAGTACGCTACGGAACGGCATGACGTCAACACAGTGGTCGGAGGATCGGTGAGCGAAGCGGCAGCGACACCCCACGGCCGGCGTGAGGTCACCGTCAGCGACGTCGCCCTCGAGGCTGGCGTCGCGAAGGCCACCGCGGCACGGGCGCTGGGCGACTACGGCGCCGTGAGCGATGCCGTGCGCGACCGGGTGCTCGCGGCAGCCGATCGGTTGGGCTATCGGCCCAATGCCCTCGCGCGCACCATGAGCACGGGGCGCTCGAACACGCTCGGCATCGTCGTCGGCGACATCGAGAATCCCTTCTTCGCGCAGGCGACGCGAGGTGCCGCGGATGTGGCGAACGCGGCGGGTTTCGACCTGATCCTGTCGAACTCGGACGAGGACATCGAGACCGAGGCGAAGGCCATCGGCGTGCAGCTCGCCAAGCGCGTCGACGGGATGCTCGTGGCCTCGGCGTCATCGATCGCGACCGACAACCTCGAGACGGTGACGGATGCCGGGCGCCCGCTCGTGCTCTTCGACCGCGCCGCCCGAGGCATCGACGCCGACACGGTCATCGCTGCGAACCGCAGTGGCGCTCGCGAGCTCACCTCGTTGCTCGTGGACGCCGGGCACCGCCGAATCGCGTTCATCTCGACGCTCGGGCATGCCACGGCGTTCGAACGCATCGAGGAGCTGTCTTCATCGTCGGTCGCCGAGCGCATCGAGGGCTTCGTCGACACGCTCACCGCGGCTGGTGTGGCCGACCCCGCGGCGCATGTCTACCTCAACGCGCGCAGCGAGGGCGTGGAGCAGCTCACGCGGCGCATCGTCGAGGGCGCGACCGGGAAGACCGCGATCGTCGCCTCCGACAGCATGATCGCGCTCGGCGTGTTTCGCGCGGCTCGGGAGCTGGGGTTGCGGATCCCGCACGATCTCTCACTCGTCGCCTTCGACGACGCCGACTGGACGGGCGTGGCGACACCGGGGATCACGGTGATGGCGCAGCCCATGCGCGAGATCGGCGCTGAGGCGGCAAGGCACCTGATCCGTCGGATCCGAGGCGACCGCAGCCCTGCAGTCACGCGCGTGCTCGAGCAGCATCTGATCGAGCGCGAGTCGGTGGGGCCGCCTCCTGTGCGCTGAGCTCGGCTGCGCGAGACGCGAGGGATCGGCGCCGCACCGGGCGGCGCTGCGTGCCGGTGTAGCGTCGTGCAGTGCTGTCACCGACTGAGGAGCCTGCCGTGAACGACCCCATCGGACCCGTCGACGCCAGCCGCGTGCCGCGCTTCGCGGGCATCGCCACCTTCGCTCGCCTGCCCCGCATCGACGAGGTGGAGCACGCCGACATCGCGATCGTCGGGGTGCCGTTCGACAGCGGCGTCAGCTTCCGGCCGGGTGCCCGCTTCGGGCCGAGCCACGTGCGCGAGATCAGCCGGCTGCTGCGCCCGTGGAACCCCGCACAGCAGGTCGCTCCCTTCGGCGCCCAGCAGGTCGTCGACGCGGGCGACATGGCGGTCAACCCGTTCTCCATCGACGAGGCGGTCGCCGACATCGAGGCGCACGCCCGCATGCTCACCGCCGACGGCACGCGGCTCGTGACGATCGGCGGCGACCACACCATCGCCTTGCCGCTGCTGCGGGCGACCCACGCCATCCACGGACCGGTCGCGGTCGTGCACTTCGACGCGCACCTCGACACGTGGGACACCTACTTCGGCGCCCCCGTCACGCACGGCACCCCCTTCCGCCGGGCGAGCGAAGAGGGGCTGATCGACCTCACGGCGAGCGCCCACGTCGGCATCCGCGGGCCGCTCTACGACCAGCAGGACCTCGTCGACGACGAGCGCCTCGGCTTCGTGCCGATCACCACGGTCGAGATCGAGGAGCAGGGCGTCGAGCGCGCGATCGAGCGGCTGCTCGAGCGCATCGGCGACGCGAAGGTCTACATCTCCATCGACATCGACGTGCTCGACCCGGCGCACGCGCCCGGCACCGGCACGCCCGAGGCCGGCGGGCTCACCAGCCGAGAGCTGCTGCGCATCCTGCGGGCGATGGCGCACCTCGACATCGTCGGCGCGGATGTCGTGGAGGTCGCACCGGCGTACGATCACGCGCAGATCACCGCCGTCGCCGCCAGCCACGCGGTCTACGAGCTGCTCTCCGCGATGGCCCCGCGCGACGCCTGAAGGAGGAGGGTCAGCGCGGCTGCTCTGGCAGGGGCAGCTGCTGCGCGAACTGATAGCGCTCTTGGCGGATCCGGGCGTGCAACCAGGTGTCGACGGCCCGCACGCCATCGAGCTCGCGCAGCGCGTCGACCAGCGCCTGGAAGTCGTCGAACGATGCGAAGGGGACGGTCGCGACGAGGTCGAACCGGCCGTAGGTGCGCGCGAGGAACTCGAGACCCGGTCGCGCCGAGATCATCTGGATGGCGCGGTCGCCGTCGTCGTGCAGGGTGATGCCCAAGCCGAACACCAGGTTGCGTGAGGAGTCGGACCGCTGCCCGACCGCACCGATGCGCATGATGCCGTGGTCGAGCATGCGCTGCACGCGTCCGCGAGCGCCGGTGATGGAGAGGCCGCTGGCGGCGGCGAGCTCTGCGTAGCCGAGGCGGCCGTCGCGCTGCAGCTCGGCGATGAGTGCGAGATCAGCGGTGTCCAAGTGCTGCTCGTTCGTGGGCTCGGCGCCGAGGAAGAAGCTGTTGAGCACCTGCTCGTAGATCGTCAGCTGCATGTCGATCACCCCGGTGGTGCCGCGCAGCGTGCGCATGGCGGTCTGCAGCTCGCGCCGGTCTCGAGTGTGGACCTCGGCCGCCACCTCGAACGGCCCCACCGTCTCGGAGATGAACACGGGGGAGTCCAGCTGCCGCATGCGCTCGATGAGTGCCGCGGTCGAGCCGGCGACTCGGAACGACAGATGTGCGAGGGAGTGCAGCCCGAGCACCCGTGGGTGCACTGCGGCGAGGATCCTGAGCGCTCCCGAATCGAGCATCGGAGCGACCCGGGCGGTGACGGCGGTGCGGGTGGTCTCCAGCTGGCGCGCGATCTCGCTGAAGGACAGCCGCCCATCGCGGCGCAGCAGCTGGACCGCTGCCTCGGTGAGTGCGTCCATATCCACAGCATAGAGGAACTGTGCTGTCTCAAGATGCAGTTGTGCCGTTTACGGGGCCGATGACAGCGAAGCAGGGATTCGGTGTGGCTGTAACGGAACAGAAATGCGCATGAAATGACCTCTGTGCGTAAAGTTGTTTGACAGGCCGCATTGATCGCGGCACCATGGGTCGACGGCGGCAACCCGGCGCCGACCCTTCCCGATGGAGTGAAGATGAACAATCGACTCGGCGCCCTCGCCGTTGCCGCAGCCGCGGTCGTCATGCTCGCTGGCTGCTCTGCCGGCTCGCCCGATTCCTCGCCGTCGGCGCCCGCTGACGGTGAGGCGACCAGCAGCGCCCCGGAGGGCCTCGTCAACGAGGGCCAGCTGTCTGCGTGCATCGACCCCGAGTACCCGCCGCTGGAGTACTACGAGAACGGCAGCGACGGTGAGATCGTCGGCTTCGACGCCGACAGCATCACCGCGCTCGCGGACCACTGGGGTGTCGAGACGAACTTCGTCGTCACCAGCTTCGACGGCTTGATGCCCGGTCTCCAGTCGAGCACGTGCGACATGATCTTCGGCGGGCTGTACATGAGCGAGGAGCGTCTGCAGATCGCCGATGCCGCCCCGGTGATGAACGCTGGTCCGGCGATCCTCACGACGCCCGAGAACGTCGACTCGATCACCGAGCAGGCCGACCTCTGCGGGTTGACGGTCGCAGCCCAGGCGGCGAGCTCGAACGAGGCGAGCCTGCAGGCGCTCAACGAAGGCGAGTGCGCCGACGACCCGATGACGATCCAGAGCTACCCGAAGACGGCGGAGACCGTCCTTGCCGTCGTCAACGGCCTCGCCGATGCGCTCATCGAGACCAACGTCGCGGCGGCGTACATGGAGACGCAGAACGAGGGTCGCCTGGCCATCGCTGCCGACGTCTTCCCGACCGACACGACGTTCGGCGTCTTCACCCGCAAGGGCGACCAGCTGAGCGCTGCCGTCGCCGAGGGCCTGCGCGAGCTCTACGACGCGGGCACGCTCGCCGAGATCGCAGAGCGATACAACCTCGACCCGACCATCGTCGACGTCTACTGATCCGACCACTCCACCACTGAGCGCGCCCGGCGGCTGCACCGCCGGGCGCGCGAGAGGAGCCCTTCGTGGGATTCGACCTCCAGATCTTCATCGGGCAGCTCATCAGCCCCGTCTACCTCCAGGGAGCGATGCTCTCGCTCGGCGTCGCCATCGTCTCGCTCATCATCGCGACCGTCATCGGCTTCATCGTCGCCATCGGTCGCGGCTCGAAGAACCGGGTCGCGCAGTGGCTCGCGCTCACCTACACGTGGTTCTTCCGGGCGTTGCCCGCGCTGCTCGTGCTCCTGATCATGTGGAACGCGCTGCCTCAGCTCATCCCGGGTCTGCGCGACTGGGGCTACAACCCCTTCATCGCCGCATCGATCGGCCTGGGCCTCGTCGAGGCGGCCTTCATGGCCGAGATCATCCGCTCCGCGCTCTCGTCCGTCGACGAGGGCCAAGGGCTCGCGGGCCGCGCGCTGGGCATGAAGCCCGGCACCGTGATGTCGAAGATCCTCGTGCCGCAGGCGGTCCGGATCGCGCTGCCGCCGACCACGAACGAGTTCATCGGCCTCATCAAGTACTCGTCGCTCGCCTCGGTGATCTCGCTCCGCGAGCTCCTCACCACCGCGCAGGTGGGTGTCAACATCACCTTCCGCTACGCCGAGTACTACGCCGTGGCGATCATCTACTACCTCGTGATCGTGAGCATCATCACGCTCATCCAGATGCAGATCGAGCGACGCTTCCACTGGGCGTCATCGCTGCCGACGAAGAAGCGCCGCACGCTCAAGCTGGTGGGAGCCGCACGATGAACCAGTCCACCCCTCCGCTCACGCCCACCGGTGCGCTGGTGACGGATGTCCCGACCCTCGAGGTGCGAGACGTGCACAAGGCGTACCACGGCAACGAGGTGCTCAAGGGCGTCGAGTTCAAGGTGCGCCAGGGGCAGGTGAAGGCCGTGCTCGGCCCGTCCGGCTCCGGCAAGTCGACGATGCTGCGACTGATGGCACTGCTGGAGCCTGCGGACAAGGGCGAGATCCTGCTCGAGGGGCAGCGCATCGGCGTGGATCCCCGTGGCCGGGCTCTCCCAGAAGCGCAGCTGGCGGTGCAGCGCCGCGAGGTGGGCATGGTCTTCCAGAAGTTCAACCTCTTCCCGCACCTCACTGCCGCCAAGAACGTTGCGCTCGCACTCACGGCCGTGCAGAAGGCCGCCCGCGCCGATGCGCTCGAGCAGGCGCACGCGATGCTCGACCGGGTCGGCCTCTCCGACCGCGCCGACCACCACCCCTCGCAGCTCTCGGGCGGCCAGCAGCAGCGCGTCGCGATCGCTCGCGCGCTCGTGCTGAACCCCAAGGTGATGCTCTTCGACGAGCCCACCAGCGCGCTCGACCCCGAGCTGGTCGGCGAGGTGCTCGAGGTGATGGAGCAGCTCGCCCGCGACGGCATGACGATGATCGTCGTCACCCACGAGGTGCGGTTCGCGCGCCGCGCGGCCGACGAGGTGACCTTGTTCGACGGCGGTGTCATCGTCGAGCAAGCTCCGCCGGAGCAGTTCTTCGACGACCCGCAGCACGAGCGGACGAAGCGGTTCCTCAGCCATGTCCACTGAGGCCCCCGTCGCCGTCGGATCCGCAGCCGATCGCGTCGTGGCGGTCTGCCGCGACCTCGACGAGCTCGACATCGAGGCGGGCGTGCGGATCCTCGAAGCGGCCGGGTGCCGCGTCGTGCGGCTGAGCGCCGACGACCCCGACACCATCGCCGGCGAGGCCGCCGAGGCCGAGGCGTTGCTGATCGGGTACACGAGGGTGGATGCCGCCCTGCTCGATCGGCTGCCGAGGCTCGGCGTCATCGCCACTGCGTCGATGGGCTTCGACATGGTCGACATCGATGCGGCGACGGACCGCGGCATCTGGGTCGCGAACGTCCTGGGCGCCGCGACCGAGGAGGTCGCCACGCACGCGCTCGGCCTCGCGCTCGCGAGCGTTCGCGGCATCGTCGCCCACTCCGCCGCGGTGCGCGCGGGCGGCTGGGACCTCGACGCCGCGCCCACGCCGAGCCGGCTGAGCCAGCAGACGCTCGGGCTCGTCGGCCTCGGCCGCATCGGCCTCGCGCTCGCCGAGCGCGCGTCGGCGACGTTCGGCCGCATCGTCGGCTTCGACCCCTTCGCGAGTGAGACGCCCGGCATCGAGCGGATGAGCGCCGATGCGGTGCTCGCCGCTGCCGACGTGCTCTCGCTGCACCTCCCGCTCACCAGCGAGACCGCCGGATACCTGAACGCCGACCGCATCGCGCTGATGCCGCGCGGGGCGACCGTCGTCAACGTGAGCCGCGGCGGCCTCGTCGATGCCGACGCGCTCGTCGCCGCGCTCGACTCCGGCCACCTGGCGGGTGCCGCGCTCGACGTCCTGGAGACCGAGCCGCCAGCCGCCGGTCACCCGCTGGTGACGCATCCGAAGGTCATCATCACCCCGCACACGGCGTTCCTATCGGATGCGGCGATGGCCGACTACGTGCGGCTGCAGGCCGAGAACGTCCTCGCATGGTTGCGCGCCGGCCGCCCCTCCACTCCCGTCAACTCCCCGAACGACCCGCACAGGAAGACCGTCGATGCGCACGCTGCCACCGCCTGAGGCTCACAACGAGCACCCGCTGCTCATCACCGCGCAGCGCATCCGCACGATGGCGGAGAGCGATGTCGCGACGGCGATGCTGGTCGTCGACGGTCGCATCGCCGCGATCGGCGCCGCCGCAGAGGTCGAGCGGGCCGCGCTCGAGCACCCGCAGCCTGAGCGCATCGATCTCGGCGACGTCACCGTGGTGCCCGGCTTCGTCGACGCGCACGCGCATCCCCTCATGCTCGGCCAGCTGAGCACCTGGGTGGACTGCGGCCCTGCGGCCGCATCCGACATCCCCGGCATCGTCGCGCTGCTGCGCGCCGCCGCAGACCGGCTGCCTCCGGGCACGCCGGTGCGCGGCTACGGCTACGAGCAGCGCAACCTCACCGAGCTGCGGCACCCGACCCGCTTCGAGCTGGACGAGGTCGCTGCCGACCGAGAGGTGTACCTCATGAACGCCTCCGGCCATGGCGGTGTGGTGAACTCCTGGACGCTCGAGCGCAACGGCGTCACGCGCGACACCCCGAACCCCGAGGGCGGCGAGTTCTTCCGCGACGCCGAGGGGGAGCTCACGGGCGAGCTCTCTGACGCTGCGTGCAACGTGCTCACCGGGCTCCACGGGGTGAAGATCGGCCACCACGGACCCAACTTCCACCTCGGCGACGAGCCGGCCGAGCTCGTGCGGCAGCTCGAGGGTGCGCAGGCGCGGTTCCTCGCTGGCGGCGTCACCGCGATCGGTGATGCGCAGGTCACGAAGCGCGAGCTCGACACCTACTTGCGGCTCGCCGAAGCCGGCGGGCTCACGATGCGCGTCTCCGGCTACCTCCTCTCGCATTTGCTCGAGGCGGCGCTCGAGCTGGGACTGCACGGCCCGCTGGGCAACGCGCGACTCTCGATCCAGGGCATCAAGCTGTACGCCGATGGCACGTTGGGCGGAGAGACCGCGTGGTTCCCCGACGGCTACCTCGACGATCCCTGCCGCACCGGGCAGCTGTACCACCAGCCCGAGGAGTACCGCTCGCTCGTCTCCCGTGCCCACGCCGTCGGCTTGCAGACAGCCACCCACTCGCAGTCTCCAGACGCGCTGGAGATGGTGATCGCCGGCCTGGAGGCGGCGCTCGCGGAGCGGCCGGACGCGGATGCGCGACACCGCATCGAGCACTGCGGCCTGCCCACGCCCGAGCAGATCCAGCGCATGGCGACCGCGGGGATCATCCCGGTCAACCAACCGCAGCACCACTTCAACTGGGGCGAGGGGGTGACGCGCGCCATCGGCACGCCAGGGGAGCGATTCAACCCGCTCGGCGAGCTCGCGCGGGCGGGCATCCCGCTCGTCATCTCGTCGGACGCACCGGTGGCGGACCCGAAGCCGCTGGAGGCCGTGCAGGCGGCCGCGTCGCGCATCACCCGACGCGGCGTGCAGCTGGGCGGTGACGAGCTCGCGATCGGCGTCGAGCTGGCGCTGCGCGCCCACACGATCAACGCTGCGCGAGCGCTCGGTCGCGAGCGCGACCTCGGCTCGCTCGAGCTGGGCAAGGCTGCCGACTTCGCGGTGCTCGCCGCAGACCCGGTGGAGACGCCGGTCCGGGACATCGCCGACATCGACGTGCTCGCCACGTGGGTGGGCGGGGTCGAGGCGCACCGCGCTGATCCGCACCGCGCTGATGCCGCGACATCCCCCGCGACGAGCGTCGACGCATCCGCCGCGACGCTCGAGGCCGCCCGATGACCGAGCAGCGGCGGAACGCCGGGTGGGCCGTGCTGCGGACCATCGCCGGCTACGGCGTCGACACTGTCTTCGGCATCCCCGGCACCCACAACCTCGAGCTCTACCGACACCTGCCGGCGCTCGGCATCCGCGCCGTGACCACGCGTCACGAGCAGGGAGCGGGCTATGCCGCGGATGCGTGGGGGCAGCGCCGCTCGGTCGCCGGCGACGTCATGCCCGGCGTCGTCATCACCACGAGCGGTCCAGGACTGCTCAACGCGCTGTCAGCCGGCGCCACCGCCTTCGCGGAGTCACGGCCGATGATCGTGCTGTCGCCAGGTGTCGCCATCGGTGACGAGTTCGCCGATCGCGGCGCGCTGCACGAGACGAAGGACCAATCGGCGGCCGCCGCCGCGATCCTGCTGTGGAGCCGGCGCGTGCGCTCGGCCGAGGAGGCCGTGGAGGCGGTGCACGACGCGTTCGCGCTGTTCCGCACCGGTCGCCCGCGACCGGTGCACATCGAGGTGCCGCTCGACGTGCTCGAGACCGAGACCGCCATCGACGATGCGCTGCTGGCGCCGCGCGCGACCGCAGCGGCCACAGAGCTCGACGCTGCCGCGCTCGACGCCGCGGCCGCGGCGCTCGACGGCGCGATGCACCCGGTCATCGTCGCCGGCGGAGGATCGGTACGCGCCACGGCGGCCCTGACCGAGCTCGCCGAGCGGCTCGGGGCCGTCGTGCTGACGACCCTCAACGGCAAGGGTGCGGTGCCCGAGTCGCATCCGCTGTCGCTCGGCAGCGAGCTGCGCCTCGCGCCCGCCGCGGCGGTCGTCAACGCGTCGGACGCGCTGCTCGTCGTCGGATCGAAGCTTGGCGAGGCTGAGCTCTGGGGCAACGAGCTGGCGCCGCCCGGGGCCGTGATCCGCATCGACATCGACGCCGCGCAGCTCGACAAGAACCTGGCGTCGACGATCCGGCTGCAGGGCGACGCGCGGGCGGCCATCGAGGCGCTCGCGGCTCGGCTCCACCGCGGCCCGGCGGAGCCGCGCGACCTCGAGGCCGTGCGCGCCTCCCTCGTCGGGGCAGCACGCGCCTTCGCCCCGCTCGAGATGGAGGCGGCTGAGGCGATCGCGGCCGGCGTGCCCGCCGGCGCGGTCGTGACCGGAGACTCGTCGCAGATCACCTACTACGGCATGACGAGCGCGGTGCGCCAGGACTCGCCCGCCTCGATGCCCTACATGCCCGCCTACGCGACGCTCGGCTACGGACTGCCCGCCGCCATCGGTTCGAAGCTCGCATCGCCCGCGTCGCCCGTGGTCGTCGTCACCGGCGACGGTGCGCTGATGTTCAGCGTGCAGGAGCTCGCGACCGCGGTCGAGCAGCGACTCGACATCGCGGTGGTCGTCGTCGACAACGGCGGCTACGGCGAGATCGAGCAGAACGAGGCCGACCGCGGCATCGACCCGATCGGCGTGCGCCTGCACCAGCCCGACTGGCCGGAGCTCGCGCGCGCCTTCGGGGCGTCCGGCACGAGCGTCGCCGACGCATCCGCCGTTCCCGGCGCGGTCGCGGCCGTGATCGCCGAGCCAGGCGTCAGCCTCCTCCACATCCCACTGAGCATCTTCGGAGCATGACCATGACCGACGTGACGACGCCGCCCACCGCATCCGCCGAGCTCTCGGAGGCCGCCAAGGCCACCGCCCGCGCCTGGATCGACGACCACATGGCCGAGCTCTCGGCCTGGCACAGCGAGATCTTCGGCTACGGCGAGCCCGCCTGGCGCGAGTACCGCTCGGTCGCTTGGTACGTCGCGACGCTGCGCGAGCACGGCTTCGACGTGGAGGAGGGGTCGGCCGGCATGCCGACCGCGTTCTCGGCGACCTGGTCGAACGGCGACGGTCCGACGCTGCTGACGTACGCCGAGTACGACGCCGTCCCCGGCAACTCGCAGGCGCCCGTCACGCACCAGCAGCCGCGCGACGGCTCCAGCAGGTTCTCGGGCGGCCACACCGACCCGCACTCGGCGCTCGGCATCTCGACGCTCGCGGGCGTGCTCGCGACGAAGCACGCGATGGAGCGGCACGGCATCGCCGGCACGCTGCGCTACACGGGCGAGCCGGCCGAGAAGATGCACGGCTCGAAGGTGGTGCACGGGCTGCGCGGCTACTACGACGACGTCGATGCGATCGTCTCGTTCCACCCCTTCTACATGCTGCCGCTGTGCAACACGGCCCGGTGGGACACCCAGTGCGGCGCCTACTACTCGAAGGTCTACACGTTCCTCTGCGAGGAGCCGGAGACCTGGCAACTGGGCCACGGCGACTCGCCCATCCCCGCCTCGCACTCGGCGGCGCGCGCTCCGGGTGCGAACCTGGCGCTGGCGCAGATGTACTCGGCGTCGAGGGCGATGCAGGACGCCATCCTGCCGGCGTCGGGCGGCTGGTCGCTGACCGACGCGATCCTCACCGACGGCCAGGCGACGGCGGACAACCTGCCGGCCCGGTCGGCGCGCATCCAGTTCTCGTGGCGCACGCCCGACATCGCGATGGCCGAGCACATCCTCGCGGCGCTCGACCGGAACGCCGCGGCCGTCGCGACGATGGCGCACTGCACGGTCGAGGAGACGTGGGTGGCGCGCTCGCGTCCCGGGCGCACGAACCACGTGCTCTCCGCCGCGCTCTTCGAAGAGCTCTCCGCCGTCGGAGCACCGTCCTATGGGGCGGATGCGGTGCAGGTCGCGCGGGAGATCCAGCAGAGCGTCGGCATCGAGCCGATGGAGCGCCCCTTCCTCGACGAGTGCGAGCAGCTCATCACCCCGCAGGACGCCGAGGCGAAGCTGCGCGAGATGATGCCCGCCTGGCAACGCAACTGGACGAGCGACGACTACGTCGAGATGACGCACTACGCGCCGACCGTGCGCTTCTACGTCTCCCGCCCGGCGCTGAAGCCGACGCCCGGTACCCCGTATCCCGCCTGGACGATGAACGCCATGGGCGGGATCCCGGCGACGATCGATCCGACGATCGAGACGGCGGGCAAGACCATCGCCGGCACCTTCCTGCGCCTGCTGACGTCGCCGGCTGAGCTGGCCGCGGCGAGGGCTGAGCTCGACGAGCGCACCGCGGCAGAGCCGATGCCGGCGCTGCTGCCCGCCGACTTCGACGCCCCGATCGACCTGCCGTGGCCCGAGTACGCCTGAGCCACGTGCGACCCTCAGCGGGCATCGACGCTGCCGACCGGGCTTGGTCGATGGGCAGCGCCCGGCGTCAGCGCGCGGGCGCCGCTGCCGCGAGGCGCGAGACCGCCGCGACGACCGCTTCGACGCCGAGCGCGAAGCCTGCGGGCGCGCGCTCGGCGTCGTCGCTCGCCGCAGCCACTGCCCGCAGCTCCGGCAGCCCGTCGTACCCGTCGCTGCGCCACAGCGGGGCAGGCGAACCGGCGTCGACCGCGGAGCCCAGCACGAGCGCGTCCACCATCGCCGAGCACGCGACCCGCTGCTCGGCCGGCACCCCGGCATCCCGCAGGATCGCGAAGAGCGCCTCGTAGATCTCGAGGGTCCGCCGATCCTCGACGGGCGCGCCGACGAGCACCGGCACGACGGCGGGCACGCGGGCGGTCGCGGCGCGGTAGGCCCGCATCCAGAGCCGCAGTCGCTCGAGCGGCTCGGTCGACTCATCGAGCGCCGGCCCCAGGTCGATGCCGGCGTAGAGCTCCTCGCGCATGCGATGCACGATCGCCAGCCGCCCGCCCGGCAGGTGGTGGTACAGCGACGAGGGGTGCACGCCGAGCGCCGCGGCGATGCCCGGGATGGTGAAGTCGCCGTGCTTCGCGACCAGCCGAAGCGCAGCCCCCGCGATGAGCTCCGCAGAGAGGATGCTGTGCTTCGGCCTGGCCACGAGGCTCCGTCTGGTCGCGCGAGAAGGGGTCAGAACATGATGACGCTTCGTCCGCGGGCACCCGACCGCATGAGCTCGAAGGCGCCGTTCACCTCGTCGAGCGAGACGCGGTTCGTGATGAGCCGATCGATCGGCAAGCGGCCGTCGAGGTAGAGCCGCGCGAGCATCGGGAAGTCGCGGGCCGGCACGGTCGAGCCGTAGTTCGAGCCGATCAGCGACTTGCCCTCCTCGGCGAGCGCCAGCGCATCGATCGCGACGGGGCGGTCCTGCGGCGGCAGGCCCACGACCACCGCCGAGCCGCCGCGCTTGAGCATCGCGGGCATGATGCCGATCGTGTCGGGGCGGCCGATCGCCTCGAAGGCGACATCCACACCCTCGGGCACGATCTCGCGCACCCGGTCCGGCAGCGACGCATCCGACTGCACCGTGTGGGTCGCACCGAACTCGCGCGCGAGCTCGAGCGAGGCATCCGTCACGTCGGCCACGATGATCGGGCTCGCGCCAGCGAGCGCGAGGCCCATGATGATGCTGATGCCCACGCCGCCCGCGCCGATGACGAGCGCCGAGCGGCCCGCCTTCAGCTGCGCGTCGTTGACGACGGCGCCCACACCGGTCGCGATCGAGCAGCCGATGAGCGCCGCCACGTCGAAGGGCAGCTCCTCCGGCACCTTGATCGCCGCCTGCTCAGCCACGACGACGCGCTCGCTCATCGAGCCGACCGCGAGGTAGGGGTAGGCGGTCGCGCCGTCGAGCGTCATCGGGGTCGAGCCATCCGGAAGCACGCACGCCTCGGAGCCCGAGCCGGTGCACACCCAGGTGCGGCCCTCGCGGCAGCTCGTGCAGACGCCGCACGGGTAGAACCACGTCATGATCACGTGGTCGCCGGGCTCCAGCGAGCGCACGCCCTCGCCGACCGCCTCGACGACGCCGGCGCCCTCGTGGCCCATGATCGTGGGCTGCGGCATCGTCCAGTCGCCGTCGAGCACGTGCCGGTCGGAGCCGCAGACGCCCGATGCGCCGATGCGCACGAGCACCTCACCGGGGCCCGGTTCGCGGAGGGTGACCTCGCGGATGTCGAGGGTCGGGGTGCCGTCGTAGACGGCGGCGCGGGTCGTGGTCATGTCAGCGCGCCTTCCGGAGGATGCGCTTGCCGGAGTGCAAGCGAGCGAGCAGCAGGTAGGCGATCGCCGCGACGACCGCGGCGGGCAGGCTCGCGGTGATCACGGAGAACGCCGGCTGCGTCTCGAGCGTGATCGGGTTGTAGAGCCAGAGGTAGAAGGCGGCGCCGAGCGCGAGCGCGATGATGCCGGCCCAGTTGATGCCGCCCGGGTAGGCGTACATCGTGCCGCGCTGCGCCAGGTGCATCTCGCGCAGGTCGATGCGCTGCTTCCGCAGCACGAAGTAGTCGGCGAGCGCGACGCCGCAGATGCCGGTGAGGAAGGCGCCCGAGACCGAGACGAACACCATGAACTGCTCGTACATGAACTGCGGGAAGAAGGTCATGATCGCCGGCACGACGAAGAACGACGCCGTGAGCACCTTCCACGGCACCTTGGCGAGCAGCCCGCCGGACGACTGCCGGATGGCGAGGATCGTCGAGTAGACGATCGACGACATCGACGTGATGTTCGCGAAGGCGATGAAGACGAGCACTGCCACGCCGAGCACCGCGCCGCCGAACGGCACCATCCACACCGTCGGGTCGGAGTCGCCGAGCGTGAGCGCTGCGGCCATGCCCACCACCTGAGCGATGAGCGTGCCGATGAGCAGCCCGCCGTATGCCGGCCACACGGCAGCCTTGCGGCTGCGCGTCATGCGGGCGAGCGAGCCCATCACCGGGTACCAGGAGACGCCCACGCCGACGTTGAACTCGACGGCCACCATGAAGTTGAGCGTCTCGTCCTCGAAGGGTGCGATCGGGGAGGCGGAGACGAGCGCATCCCACGAGGTGTTGGCGATGAGGAAGACCATCATGACGACGGTGATGACAGCGAGGCCCGGTGCGATGACCTTGTTGAAGCGACCGATCGTGACAGGCCCGCGGGAGAGCACCCACCAGGCGACGACGATCGCGACGAGCCCGCCGATCGTGACGACCGGCCCGTACTGGCCGAGGTCGGTGCCGGCGACCGTCGCGGCGACCTGGCTCGTCGCGCGGCCCGCCATGACGGCGAGCAGCGACGACCAGCCCATCTCCGTGATGAGGATGACCGTGAAGACGACGATCCCGACGCCCACGACGCCGAAGGCGCCGCGCAGCAACATGTACTGCTCCGAGCCCCAGCGCTGCGAGGCGACGACCGAGGCGAGCACCATGAAGCAGAGGCCGATCGCGTTGCCGATCAGCATCGCGGCGACGCCCGCCTCGAAGCCGACGAGCAGCGCCGTGGAGCCGCCGACGAGGAAGGCCCAGGTCGCGATGGCGAGGGCGGTGTTGACCCAGGTGAAGTCGAGCGCGCTCCAGCTGCGCTCGCTCTTCAGCAGCGGGAAGGTGCCGAAGACGTGGTCGCGCGCGAGCTTCGGGTCGGGCGCGGCGCTCTGCTGGCCAGCCTGCTGGCCGCTCACAGCGCCACCACCACGATGCCCACGACCACCGCGGCGACGGAGACCGCGACGTAGACGATGAGCTCGCGGCCCGAGAAGGGCTGGCGCGAGGCGTCGTGCAGCTCGTCGCGCTCCACGACCTGGATGCGGCGCTCCAGCTCGGCCGCGACGGCCGGGTCTGTTCCGGCGGCGATCATCTCGCGCTCGAACGCGGCTGCGCGCGCCCCGTCGGTGTCATGCGAGGGAGTGGGGCTCATCCTCGGCTCCTTTGCCGTGCTGCGGTGGAGGGTGCCGCCATCATGGCGCTAAACCCAATCGGTTTTGGTTTAGCGCAATACTGGGGCAACGCGGGCGCGCCCGTCAACATCGGCTTCGCCTCGATTGCCGACCGCACGATCGTGGACGAGGATGTGACGCATGAGCGACGACCGCACGCACGCCATCGCGGTGGCCCAGGCCGCGGCCGTCGTCGATGACGTCGATCAGAACCTGGCGACGCTCGACGGGCTCCTCGCATCCGCTGCGGAGCAGGGCGCCGAGGTCGTCGTGACCCCCGAGCTGTTCGCGACGGGCTACGCGCCCGACCGTGCTTGGAAGCACGACGGCTCGGCGATCCGTGATGCGCTCGCGTCGCTCGCCCGCGCGCACGCGGTCGCGCTCGTCGCGTCGTCGGTCGACACGGTCGGCGATGCGCACCACATCGCCGCATCCTTCTTCTCGCCCGTGGGTGAGGAGCTCACGCGCGTGCACAAGCGCCACCTCTTCGGCGGTGTCGAGCAGCAGTGGATGACGCCTGCCGCCGCCTATGGGCAGCCGGTCGAGTGGAGCGGCACGAGCTGGGGCGTGGGGATCTGCTACGACGTGGAGTTCCCGGAGTTCGCGCGCTCGCTCTCGGTCGCGGGCGCCGACATCCTGCTCGTGCCGACGGCGGTGCCGACGGTCGAGGAGGGCGTCGAGGAGCTCGGCGACGCCTGGCACTACTCGGCGACACAGATCTCCACGTTGCAGGTGCCGGCCCGAGCGCTCGACAACGGCGTGGTGATCGCGTACGCGAACCAGTGCGGGCCGGGCTTCACCGGCCGAAGTTGCATCGCGACGCCGTTCGGTCACAACGCGGTGCTGCTCAGTGATGAGCAGGGCATCGGCGTGCTGAAGGTGCCGTCGGGGGCGCTGAAGCGTGCGCGAGCGCTGAACACTTACCTGCGGGACGTCTGAGCCGCGGCCGCCGGGCAGGCAGACATGGCACGCCCGTGCCAGCTCGACCGGCGTTTCTCAAGAACCAAGCCGCTGTTCGAGGCACGATGGGCAAGTGCGGCCGATTCATGCATTCAGCCCCGCCGAGATCGAACGCCTGGGTTACTACGTCTATCTGTACTCCGACCCTGCCAACGGCCAGCCGTTCTACATCGGCAAAGGGATCGGCAACCGCGCGTTCTCTCATCTGAAAGACACCGCCGAGACGCAGAAGGTGCAGCGCATCGCAGAGATTCGCTCGCGCGGCCAGGAGCCTAAGATCGAGATCCTCGCATTCGGCCTCGACGAAGTCACTGCGTTCAAGGTGGAAGCGGCGGCGATCGACCTCGTGGGCTTCGAGAACCTGACCAACGCGCAGATCGGGCGCCATGCTCGACAGTTCGGGCGGAAGAGCATCGACACGGTGCATGCCGAGCTCGATGCGGCGCCCCTTGTCCGGATTGACCACGAGATGATGCTGATCAAGCTCAACGCGAGTTACCGCGCGGCAGAGGACGACGCGATGGCGCTCTACGACGCCACTCGCGGCACATGGCGCGTCGACCGGCACCGCGCCGCGCGGGCGGAGTTCGCGGCTGCAGTGTTCGGCGGTGTCATCCGCGAGGTCTACTCGATCGCTGCTTGGCTTCCCGCGGAGTCGACGCAGTATGCCGACCTCCGGCAGAACGAGCCGCATGACCGTTGGGAGTTCGTCGGCCGCATCGCCGCCCCCGGCGTTCGCGATCGCTACCGCTGGAAGTCCGTCGCTCATCTCTTTCCGCTCGGATCGCAAAACCCCATTCGGTACGTCTCGCCGACGTGAACGCAACGATCCTCGTCCTCGTCCCCCAGCGTCGTTGACCTGAGGTACGTTCGACTTCACCGGGCTAGCCGGCAACTGGGCAATGAAGCGAGACTGAATATGCACATCGAAGCGCGCGCCGCCGATGAATCCCCTGACATGTCGAGCGAGGCCCCCGCGTTGCTCGTGGACGTCGACCTCCAAACTGAGGCGAACGCGACCTGGATGGGCATGAACGAAGAGCAGCGCCGTGGCGCAGAGGAGTATGCGGTCGCGTTCCTCACCACGGCGATCCGGCTGAAGGGTGTCCGGATCGACCGCGAGCAGTTCCTGAAGGCCGAGCTGCACAAGCGTGGCACCTCTGGCGCTGTCATCCAGAGGGCGCTAGAGGAGAACCTCGCGGCAGCCGGCATCGCTCCCGCCGTGCTCGACGAGATGGCACTGGCTGCCATTGAGTTTGAGGCACGCAAGTCGACGGCCCTATCATTCGTGGCCGGCCTCCCGGGCGGCCTCGCGATGCTCGGCACGGTTCCCGGTGACATCGCCCAGTTCTACGTGCACGCCTTCCGCATCATGCAGAAGGTCTCGTACATCTACGGCTGGCAGTCCTTCCTCGAGGACACTGACGAGATCGACGACGAGACGCTCGGGATGCTGACGATGTTCCTCGGCGTCATGATGGGCGTCGGCGGCGCGACGGCTTCGCTGACGGCATTCGCGGCGAACGTCGCGCGCCCCGCCGTCCAGCGACAGATCGCAGGCATCGCGCTGACGAAGACTGCCTGGTACACACCGATGAAGCAGGTGCTCCGCGTGGTCGGCGTGCAGCTGACGAAGGACAGCTTCGCCAAGGCCGCCAGCAAGGTCGTGCCCGTCGTCGGCGGCGTCGTCTCCGGCGCGCTCACATACGTCATGCTCGGCGTCCAGGCCCGACGCCTCATGGATCATCTCCGCGAGCTGCCTCCGCCCGGGGTCGACGCCGCCGAGTACGTGCGTCTCATGACCGAGGCGCGCGCGGCGGCCGACGCGCAGCAGGAGGAAGGCGGCGGGGTCGCCGTCACCCGGGAGCGCGCCCTCGCCGCTGTGTCTGATGCCACCGACTACTTCCGCCCCATCGACCTCGACGGCGATGGCGTCGCCGATGAAGCGCGCGCGCTCACGGCACTCAAGGGTGCCGGGTCCGCAGCCAAGGACTTTGCGAGCGGCACGTCGGAACGGCTGAGCTCGCTGTTCCAGCGGAAGCGCGATGGCGAGCGCGGTGCCGAGGCCGAATGAGGTCTTGCGCTCGAACCAGTCGATCGAGTGCGTGAGATCGAGAGAGTGATGGTTCCCGATGCAGACGAGTAAGAAGACCCTCACAGACCTGCTGAGCGCGCCGCAGCATCTCAACGTGCCGATGTTCCAGCGCGCGTATGCCTGGGATGAGGAAGGGCAGTGGCAGCTGCTCTGGGAGGACGTCGAGCATCTCGTGGCTCTTGCCGTGACGGCGCCGACTGAGACCCACTTCCTCGGCGCGATCGTGCTGCAGCGTGCAGAGAGCCAGCCCGGCGGGCTCAGCGCCTGGGATGTGATCGACGGACAGCAGCGCCTCACCACGCTGCAACTGCTCCTCGACGCAGTCGCGGGCGCGCTCGAGCACGCGATCGAGGGAGGCGAGGCGCTCAGCGGGCGGCTCACCACCCTGACCGAGAACCCTCCCGCGTTCCGGTCCTCGGACGACGACCGCTTGAAGCTGACGCCGACCACTCGCGATCACGCCGCGTTCGTCGAGGTCATGACGGCGGCCGCGCCCGTCGACCACAGTCGCCTCGAGCATCGCTCGCACAAGCTGGCCAAGGCGCACCGGTTCTTCAGTCGTGCATGCCTTGCCTTCGTCGAGGCCGCGTCGGAGCCGATGCAACGTGCTCTTCGCGCCTCTCAGCTCGTCGAGGTGCTCCTCTCGAAGCTCGAGCTTGTCGTCATCTCGCTCGAGCAGAACGAGAACGCGCAGAGCATCTTCGAAACGCTCAACGCCCGCATGACTCCGTTGCAGCCGACCGACCTCATCAAGAACTTCGTCTTCCAGCACGCCGTTGCAGAGGGCGCTGATGTCGCGCGGATGTACGAGACACGCTGGCGTCAATTCGAGGACAAGTTCTGGGAGACAGAGGTCCGGCAGGGCCAGCTCTCGCGACCGCGCTTCGCGCTGTTCGCCAACCACTGGCTGTCGGCGAGGTTGCGGGAGCTGGTGCCGGCGACCGACGTCTTCAGGGCGTTCAAGAAGGTTGTCCAGACGAGTGCTGACTCGATCGCCGCCCTCGTCGAGGAGTTCGTCGCGAGCGCGCAGGAGTACCGCAGGCTCGTGGAAGCAGCCGAAGGCAGTGGTCAGATCGAGGGCCGTGAGCTCACGGTCTACCGCCTGCAGGCTGCGGACGTCGGAACCTTCTGGCCGCTGTTCATCTACGTGAGCGGCCTGGAGCGCCGGGCGCGGAACGCCTCGCAGATCGGCCCGTCGGTGGACCGCGTGTTCGCGATGGTCGAGAGCTGGGTCGTGCGGAAAGTGCTGCTGGGTCACTCGCTGACCCCGGCGCCGCGCTTCGCGGTCGAGCTCGTGCAGCGCATCGACGAGGCGCAGGGCGACCCGGCCGGGGTCGTCGAGGACTATCTGATGACCGCGCAGGGATTGGGCGTCTGGCCCGATGACGCCATGCTGGAGACCGGCCTCCCTGCCATGGCTGCGTACAAGCAGCTGAAGCGGTCAAGGCTCCGGATGGTGCTCGAAGCGCTCGAGGACGATGCGCGCGGGTTCGTCACCGGCCACGCCCGCACATCGCACGCGCGCATGACTCGGCACAGCAGCCAGGTGGAGCACATCATGCCGGAGGCTTGGCGAGCCAACTGGCCTCGTGGTGACCGCGACGAGGCCGAGCGTGACCGCCTCGTCCACAGTTTTGGCAACCTTGCGTTGCTGCCGCAACGCTTCAACGCCTCGGTAGGCAACCTCGGCTGGGGGCAGCGTTTCGGCGACGGCAAGCGTGAGGCGTTCCGCACGAGCTCGACAGACCTGCTGCTGCGTGATGTGCTCGAAGAGGACGTCTGGGACGAGGCTGCGATCGAGCGTCGTACCAAGCGCATGGTCGGGGGCATCCTTCGCACCTGGTCCGTGCCAGAAGGTCATGAGGTCGTCCAAGACATGGCGAGCGAAGCCGGGACGCGGGCGACGGATGTCGTGTTCCTGCTGGAGCGAGGAAAGCTCCACGACGGAGACGAGTTGCACGGGGCGGGTCGCTTCGCCCATCGCCGGGCAATCGTGCGCGCCGACGGATCGCTTGACGTCGACGGTCGTCGCTTCAATTCGCCGACCGCTGCCGCGAAGGCCGCGCGCGGTGACAACCGCAGCATCTCTGGCACCTGGTTCTGGCGCCTGTCGACGAGCGGGCAGTCGCTCATGGACATGCGCGTCGCCCTGGTCGGCTGGGAGGGCGTCGCCACCTCTCGCACTGATACGAGGATCACCCGCCAGTGGAAGATTCTGCGCCGCCTGATGGACGCGCTGCCGAGCGGCCGCTGGGCCTCCTACGGCGATCTGGCGGCCGTCATCGGCACGCACGCGAATCCATTGGGGCAGTACATCGCCACCAATCCCGTGCCGAATCCTTGGCGCGTGCTGCAGGTGTCTGGCGCCGTCTCCCCTGGGTTCACATGGCGCTCCGAGTTGCCGCAGGCCGGTCGTGAACCGCTGGATCTGCTCCGCGAGGAGGGTGTGCCTGTGGAGGGCGAGCGCGCCGCCCAGTCGCATCGGCTATCCCCTGAGGACATCCGAGCACTGCTCAGCTCCGAAGACGCCGCGACGCTGGCTCACGCAGGCGTCGGTGGACGCCACACCCCGGCGACCCTCGCGGATGAACTCGGCACGCATCCGAAGACCGTGCGCGAGGTGCTGCGCGAGCACGCGACTGCCGCGCGCCCCGTGGTCGGCACGGAGTGGGAGATCGACGACGAACTCGCCGACTGGGTGCGCGCGCGCGTCTCCGAGCGCTTCGCCTAACGTTGCGCTCCTGCCAGCGAGCAGGCACAAGACTGGCGGTCGACGGGGTGCAGCGCCGGTCGTGTGCTGACCCAAGTCGACAACTCAGGCGTGCAGCTCGACGTAGCCGAGCCGGTGCCAGTGCTCGAAACGCTCGCGCAGCTCGCGGTCGACCCGCTCGACGGCATCGGCGGGCAGGGTGCACGGGCCGCGCCCACCGCCCGGGGAGACTCCCGACGACTGCGCTTCAGGCCAGCGCAGCTCCATCGGGAGTCCCCGACGTGACTCGAGCCCGATGAAATGCTCAGTGTCGTCTTTGCAGATGAACTTGACGCGGACGCGGAAGCGCTGACCGGGTGTTGCGGCTTCCTCTCGATGTGGCAGCATGGTCGTCAATCGAGCGTGACGAAGCCCTGGGCGCCGCCGATCATGCCGACTTCCACGCGCAAGAGCCCATCGGCGATGCCCTCGGAGGGCACCATCAGGTACTCGTTGAATGACGCAGTGCCGCCGCTGTAGAGCTCCTGCATCTGGTTGTCGTCGGGTACGGCGACAGATGCATCCCAGGCCTCGTACGTCTCTCCCGAGGCCGCGACGTACGCGACCTGGATCTCCATCGTGCTGGCCGACTCGTCCCCGACGTAGGTGACTGAGAGCGGCACCTGGATGTACTGGAACTCGGCCTCCGGCGGGTCGTTGAACATGTTGCCCTCTGCGACGATCACATTCGCGTCGAGGTTCGTGGCGCCGACGACGAGCTCCCACTCGTCGGTCACGAGCTGGTCGCCCGCGCGCCACGGGTTGTCGCGCGTGCCCTGCTCGGCGGGCGGCTCCGCCGCTTCGCTCGAGGCCGCCGGCTCAGCCGTAGTGGGCTCGACGGCTGGCTCCTCAACCTCTGCCGAAGAGGCGGTGCCACCGGACGGGGCAGCGGCAGGCGCGGGCGGCATGAAGCATGCGGACAGGCCGAGGCTGGCGATCAGTGCAGCACTCATTGCGGCGCTGCGGGTGAGGGTCGAGTTCATCGGATGCTCCTCTCGATCGACCTTCATGTGCCGCGGGATGCGACGTGACGAGCATGCAGTCGGTCGCCGAAATCCGCACCAAATACGGCGATAAGGCCTCTTATCAAAACTTAACGCATGTCGGAGCACCACCGCACTTATGCTGAACGCGATGGAAGGGGGCTCGGTGACCACGATCGGCATGCAGGGCGTCGCGCGGCTCGCCCGCGTGCAGCGCCCTGTCGTGTCGATGTGGCGCAGCCGCACCCGTTCCGCAGAAGATCCGTTCCCGACGCCGATCAACGATGACCCGCAGCGGCCGACGTTCGACGCTGCAGAGGTCGGCGCGTGGCTCGCGCGCACGGGCCGCGGCAACAACCCTGAGGCGTTGCTCGACGCCGCGGCGTTCGTCGTGCCCCCGACTGCTGGCGCAGACTCGCGCGCGTCGCTGGCCGCGCTGATGACGCTGCGCGAACTGCACGGCGCACCGATCGCTGTGCTCGACGCCGCCGAGCTGCAGCGTCTCGCGCTCGAGGTCGATCCTGACGACGTGATGCTTCGTGCAGAGGTCATCGCCTGCGCCGACGAGCTTCCGCGGCTCGCGCGCCACGTCGACGCCGCGGTCGATGCCGACTACACGACGATCGCTGCCCTCTCGCGTCTGCTGGACGCATCAGACACCGACCGCGCGCTCGCGTTGGCCGAGCCGGCGCTCGACCTGATCGAAGCGGCGGCTCGCGGCATAGTGGCCGCCGCCGTCGAAGGCCGCGACGTCGCGCCGACGCTGATGCTGCCGGTCGCAGCCGCGGGCCCGCTGATGCGACGTCTGGTGATGGCTGCCGACCGGGAGGTCGACATCGCGGTGCGCGGCTCAGCCGATGGCGACCTGCGGGCGCTGCGGCGGATGATCGCCGTATCCGGCCAGGCGAGCGGCACGAGGACGCTCGCCGACGCGCCCGACGGCAAACCCGCGCTGCACGTCGTGCAGCTGCCCGTCTCGGGCGACTTCCCCGCTGTACGAAGCCTGACCGAGATCGACGACGTCGCGCTCTCGATGACCGATGACCAGCACTCCCTCGTCATCGGCCCGGCGTCGTTGCTGATCGAGCCGCTCAAGGGGGAGGCAGATCGACTGCGCGCGAGCATCCTTCGCCTCGGCCGACTGCGCTCGATCGTGCGGCTCCCGCGAGGGTGCGCTGTAGGCGCTTCGCGAGCGCATCTGGCCGTCTGGGTGCTGGGCTCGCCGCAGCACGATGTGCCGGCGGCCGATCGCTCGGTCGTGGCCGTCGACCTCGACGACCTCGATCTGACCCCGGACGTGCGCCACGATGCGGTGCTCGACCTGCTGAGCAGCCTCGGCGACCGCCACGAGAGGCATCTGCGCGCCTTCCGCTTCGGCCGGCCGGTGCCGTTGCGCTCCCTGCTCGCGCTCAGCGGCCGCCTCGTGCCCTCCAGGCCTCGTCGCCCCGACGTCATCTCCGACGCCGAGCTCGTCTCGCGCTTCTTCGAAGCGCGCAGCCGTGTGGAAGCGTTCGGCGAGCGAATGCCTCCGGTCGCCCCGCACGAGGGGCGCGAGGCGCCGCTTCCGCCCGCCGCGCTCGGCGAGCTCGTGCGCAACCGGCAGGTCCGCCGCATCCCGGGCACGCGCATCCCTGCGGACCTCTTCACGGACGACCCGCAGCGTGGCTTTCGCGTCATCTCGCCCAGCGAGATCCGGGGGTCGCGCGAGACCCGCTACGTCGACCGGCTGCGATTCGCGCAACTGGGCCGCACCGCCAGGCTCACCGAGCCCGGCGATGTCGTCGTCGTCGGCGGTGAGTCCCCGGCCGCGATGCTCGATCGCTACGGCGCCCTCGTCGTCGAAGCCCCCGCCGCGGTCCTGCGAGTCGACCGAGCTGCAGACGCGCCGATCGAGCCGGCACTGCTCGAGCATGACATCGAGCGCTTCGCGCGCGGCGACTGGAAGACCTGGCCGGTGCGTCGGCTCGACCCGGGCGTGCACCCGGCGATGCGCGAGTCGCTGGTCGACATCGTCGACCGCATGGGCGTGCTGCACCAGCAGCTCGCGCGGCTCGAGGAGTACGAGCGGGCGCTCGTGGATGGATTCGTCGCCGGCGTGCTCGCCCCTTCGGGTGAGCAGGCTGACGAGCAGACCGAAGAAGGAGGTCACTAGGTGGCACGCAAGGCAACGGTCGAGGCAGCACCCTCGACGATGAAGGAGCTCAAAGATACGCTGTGGAAGGCGGCCGACAAGCTGCGCGGGTCGATGGATGCGTCGCAGTACAAGGACGTCGTGCTCGGCCTCGTCTTCCTGAAGTACGTGTCGGATGCTTTCGAGGAGCGTCGCGGGAAGATCCGGTCGGAGCTCGAGGCGGACGGGCTCGACGAGGGGCAGGTCGCGCAGCTAATCGACGACGTCGACGAGTACGTCGGGCATGGGGTCTTCTGGGTGCCGGAGCACGCGCGCTGGACGTTCCTCGCCGCGAGCGCGAAGGGCGCCGAGGGTGCCGAGGGTGAGGGCCGGAAGTCTGCCGGGCAGTTAATCGACGACGCGATGAAGGCGCTCATGGACGAGAACGCGCCCCTCGCCGGCACGCTGCCTCGCGCGTTTAACCGCGACAGCGTCGACCAGCGGCGTCTCGGCGAGCTCATCGGCCTGCTCGACAACGCGCGCTTCGCGGGTGAGGGCGCCAGGCGGGCCCGTGACCTGCTGGGCGAGGTGTACGAGTACTTCCTCGAGAAGTTCGCCGCTGCCGAGGGCAAGCGAGGGGGCGAGTTCTACACGCCGGCGGGCGTCGTGCGCGTGCTCGTCGAGCTGCTCGAGCCGAAGAGCGGTCGCGTCTACGACCCGTGCTGCGGCTCGGGCGGCATGTTCGTGCAGGCCGAGAAGTTCCTCGAGGCGCACGACCACGAGGGCAGCGACATCTCCGTCTACGGCCAGGAGCACAACGAGCGCACCTGGCGCATGGCGCGCATGAACCTCGCGATCCACGGCCTGCAGGGCAACCTCGGCTCGTCCTGGGGCGACACGTTCGCGCGCGACCTGCACCCGGGGCTCGAGGCCGACGTGATCATGGCGAACCCGCCGTTCAACATCAAGGATTGGGCCCGCAAGGAGGACGACGCGCGCTGGCGCTTCGGCGTGCCACCCGCCGGCAACGCGAACTACGCCTGGATCCAGCACATACTCTCGAAGCTTGCACCCGAGGGCCGGGCCGGAGTCGTGATGGCCAACGGTTCGATGTCGTCGAACTCGAGCGGTGAAGGCAAGATCCGCGCCGAGATCGTCGAGGCCGATCTGGTCTCATGCATGGTGGCGCTGCCGGGGCAGCTCTTTCGCTCGACCGGCATCCCGGTCTGCGTGTGGTTCTTCGCGAAGGACAAGTCAGCGGGCAAAAACGGGTCGATCGACCGCACCGGGCAGGTGCTCTTCATCGACGCCCGCAACCTCGGTCACATGGTCGATCGCGCCGAGCGAGCCCTGAGCGACGACGACATCGCCCGCATCGCCGACACCTTCCACGCCTGGCGCGGCACCGAGTCGGCGCCGGACGCCTGCTCCTACGAGAACGTGCCGGGCTACTCTTACTCGGCGGCGCTCGCCCAGATTAAGGATGCTGACTACGCCCTCACCCCCGGCCGCTACGTCGGCCGCCCCGAAGCCGAGGACGACGGCGAACCCATCGAGCAGAAGCTCGAGCGCCTCACTGCGGAGCTGCTCGACCAGATCAACGAGTCCGACCGCCTGACAGCGGTCGTGCGCGAGCAGCTGGATCGCGTCTCGTGACCTGGCATAGCGTCACGCTCGGCGACATCTGCCGTTTCAAGGCAGGGACGGCATTTCCCAAGACCGAGCAGGGAAACCGCCGTGGAGCCCTTGGATTCGCGAAGGTAAGTGACCTCGGATCCGACGACCAGCGAGACCTTCGTCCGCCCAAGCATTGGCTGACCAGTGAACAGTTGGAGCGCATGCGCGTGACTCGAGCGCCGGGGGGATCGTCTCTCTTCGCCAAGATTGGTGAGGGACTCAAGTCGGAACGCGTCAGGTACGTGCGGGAGGACATAACTTTCGACAATAATCTCATGGCCGCGCTGCCAATCCGAGATCGCGTCGTTCCGGAGTTTCTTTATTACCTCCTGCGAACGGTGCGACTTTCCGAGATCGCCGTGGGCAGCGCATTGCCCTACATCAAGCAAACGGACCTGGCAGCGGTCGCCACGCAAGTACCGGCGCTGCCGGCACAGCACGCGATTGCCGAGGTGCTGGGCGCACTCGACGACAAGCTCGCTGCCAACGCGAAACTCATTGCGGCAGCGGACCGGTTAGCGACGGCGAAGACAAGGGCGGCCCTATATCCGTCCACCCACAAGCCGCTCAGCGAGCTTGCCGCGGTCACGATGGGATCCTCGCCTTCCGGCGAGTCCTTAAACGAAGACGGCGACGGGACTGTCTTCTATCAAGGCGTGCGTGACTTCGGCATCCGGACGCCGACGCCCCGGGTCTGGACCAAATCGGTCACTAGGTGGGCGCAGGCGGGCGACACGCTGCTTAGCGTCCGCGCGCCTGTTGGTCGAGTCAACATTGCACACGATGCGGTGTGCATCGGCCGCGGACTTGCGTCCATCCGCACCACCACGTCCACGCCCTGGACGCTGTTCAATGTGCTGAAGGTCCACCCTGAGCTTTGGGCTCCCTTCGACGCCGAGGGGACCATCTTCAGCTCGATCAACCGCTCCGGGCTTGAGGGGCTTGCCGTTCCCATCGTCCGTCCCTCTATTGCGGCCGATTTGGAAGCGGAACTGGCAACCATCGAGTCGCTTATCGCCTCGCTCGACCGAGAATCGACCCGCCTCGGGTCGCTCCGCGATGCTCTGTTGCCAGAACTGATGTCTGGCAGGCTTCGCGTCAAGGACGCAGAGCGAGCGGTCGAGGAGGCGGTGTGAGATGGCGCTGATCTCGGAAGCGACGTGGGAGGAGATCGCGCTCGAGACGCTCGCCGAGCCGCTCGGGTGGCAGCCCGTGCACGGCTCCGAGATCGCGCCCGGCACGGCCGAGCGGGATCGCTGGGACGATCCGCTCATCCGTCCGCGGTTGCTGGCGGCGATGCAGCGGCTCAACCCGCACCTGCCGCCACAGCACCTCGTGCAGGCGCTCGGCGAGATCGCGCAGCCGACGAGCCAGGATGCGATCGCTGAGAACCACCGCATCCACGAGATCCTCGTCGGCGGCTACCGCCTGAGCTACATCGACGAGCAGGGCGTCGAGCAGCACCCGACAATCCGCGTGCTGAGCGAGCGGCCGGAGGAGAACGACTGGCTCGCTGTCAACCAGGTGACGGTGCGCGACCGCGAGCACCACCGGCGCTTCGACGTCGTGCTCTATGTCAACGGCATGCCGCTGGGGATCGTCGAGCTTAAGCGCTCCAGCGCCGATGACGAGACGGCCGCCGCCCACGCGCAGGTGCAGACCTACGTGCGCGAGTTGCCGATGGCGTTCCGCTTCACCGTCCTCGCGATCTTCAGCAACGGGCAGACCGCGAAGTACGGCACACCATTCACGCCGCTCAACCACATCGCGCCGTGGAACGTGGATGAGGACGGCAGTCCTCTCGAGTACGGCTCGCCGGGCGCACCCGACACGGGGCTCGAGCAGGTCCTGGACGGGCTAGGCAACCAGGAGCGGTTTCTGCAGCTCGTGCGGCACTACACGGCCTTCGACGGCAGCGACGAGGGCCTGACCAAGCGGATCGCCAAGCCGCACCAGTACTTCGCCGTGACGAAGGCCGTCGCGGCGACGATCGAGGCGGTGCGCTCGAACGGCAAGGCCGGCGTCGTCTGGCACACCCAGGGCTCGGGCAAGTCGATGGAGATGGAGCTCTACTCGGCGCTCATAGCCAGGAAGCCGCAGCTCGGCAACCCCACGATCGTCGTCATCACCGACCGCAACGAGCTCGACTCGCAGCTCTTCGACGGGTTCTCGCGCAGCCTGCTGCTCCCTGAGCGGCCCCAGCGCGTCGGCTCGCGGCAGGCGCTGCGAGACGCGCTCGACGGCCGTTCCACCGGCGGCATCCTCTTCACGACCCTACAGAAGTTCGCACCCACGCGGGCCGAGCGCGATGCCGGCCTCGCGCATCCGCTGCTCTCCTCCCGCCGCAACGTCGTGGTGGTCGTCGACGAGGCGCACCGCAGTCACTACGACGACCTCGACGGCTACGCGCGGCACTTGCGCGACGCGCTGCCGAACGCGACGCTCATCGCCTTCACCGGTACGCCCATCTCCTTCGCCGAGCGCAACACTCGCGAGGTGTTCGGCGACTACATCGACATCTACGACCTCACGCGCGCGGTCGACGACGGCGCTACCGTGCCGGTCTCGTTCGAACCACGGCTCATCGCGGTCGAGCGAGAACTGAGTGAGGACCAGATCAACGCGGCCGCCGACGAGGCGACCGTTGGGCTCGACGAGGCCGAGCGAGCGAAGCTCGAGGCGTCGGTCGCCGTGCTCAACGCGGTCTACGGCGCACCCGAGCGCCTGCGGACGCTCGCCGCCGACATCGTCGAGCACTGGGAGCGGCGCCGCTCGGCCATGACGCCGTTCATCGGAGCTCACGGCAAGGCGCTCATCGTCGGCGCCACGCGCGACATCTGCGCCCGGCTCTACGCCGAGATCGTCGCGTTGCGGCCCGAGTGGCACGCGGATGCCGACTCGGCCGGCGTCATCAAGGTCGTCTACTCGGGCACCCCCGCAGACCCGCAGCCGATCAGCGATCACGTGCGGCGCGACAGCCAGAACGCGGCGATCAAGGAGCGGCTGAAGGACGTCGACGACGAGCTCGAACTCGTGATCGTCAAGGACATGATGCTCACCGGCTTCGACGCTCCGCCGCTGCACACGCTCTACCTGGACCGGCCGCTCAAGGGCGCGCTGCTCATGCAGACGCTCGCGCGGGTGAACCGCACATTCCGCGGCAAGCGCGACGGACTGCTGGTCTCGTACGCGCCACTGGTCGAGAACCTCTCGAAGGCGCTCGCCGAGTACACGCAGACCGACCAGGTGGAGCGACCCGTCGGCCGCGAGATCGACGAGGCGGCAGTGGTCGCGCGCGCGATGGTCGACGAGCTGCGACTGCTGCTCAGCGAGTACGACTGGCGCCGCGAGCTCGATCGCAACGACCCGCGCTCGATGGTGCGTGCCGTGACCGGCGCGGCCAACCACATCCGTGATGCCGCAGACCCGGCGAATGCGCCCGAGCTCGAGCAGGAGACACGGGCCGCGTCGTTCCGGAGGCTCACGGGGCAGCTGGCTCGTGCATGGGCGCTCGCCGGCGGCATGGCGACGCTCGCCGACCTCAAGCAGGAGATCCGCTTCTACGAAGAGGTGCGGATCCTCGTCGCGAAGTTCGACGCGCGCGAGCGGCAGGCCCGAGGAGAACCGGTGCCCGCGGACATCGCACGCGTGCTCGGCGACCTCGTCGCGAAGGCGACGGGCACCGGCGACATCGTCGACATCTACGAGGCGGCAGGCATCCCTCGGCCATCGCTGCACGAACTGCATCCCGAGTTCATCGCGAAGGCGCAGGCTGCGCCCAATCCGCAGCTCGCGATCGAGGCGCTGCGCGCGACGCTCGTCGAGGAGTCGAAACGAACCTCGGCCTCGAACCTGGTGCGGCAGCGGGCGTTCGCGGAGCGGATCGCCGAGGTGATGAACCGATACACGAACCAGCAGCTGACGTCGGCTGAGGTCATCGCCGAGCTCGTCGAGCTCGCGAAGGAGATCGCTGCGGACGTCGAGCGTGGCAAGCGCTTCTCGCCGCCACTGAACGACGACGAGCTTGCGTTCTTCGACGCCGTCGCGCAGAACGAATCCGCCGTCGAAGTGCAGGGTGAGGGCGTGCTCGCCGAGATCGCGCGCGAGCTCGTCGCGGTGATGCGCCGCGACGTGCGCACGGACTGGACGGTGCGCGACGACGTGCGAGCGAAGCTTCGCTCGTCGATCAAGCGGCTGCTCGTGAAGCACGGCTATCCGCCGGACCGGCAGCCCGAAGCGATCAGGCTCGTCATGGATCAGATGGAGCAGATGGCACCGCGGTACAGCGAGAACCGGCAGACCCGAGCGACGCGTCCATGATTGGGGATTTGCGTGCGCGAGGAGGCGAGCGTGGCTAAAGCCAGATTCACCATCTTCTTGCTGGACGGAGTTTCCGCCCCGGAAGACGCACTCAGTCCGGACGCGGCGAAGTCACCGACCGCCATCGAGCTGAGCCCTGCGAGCGGCCTGAGTGGACGATTCTTCCTTGTTACGAGAGCGCCGAGGAAGCCGCCGTGGGCAACGTATGTAGAGCCTCTGCTCGCCGCTCCCATCGATACGGCGAAGATTGCTTCGGCTTCCGGGCTCCTCGTTGTAGCACACGGCTCGAGGCACTTCGCTGTCACGTTCGGGCATGGTCGCTCGCTACTCGATTTGTCGAAAGTTGTGAGTCGCTTCGGGTTACGTGTCGTACTCAACCGAGTCGCGCCCGACAAACTCCGAAGCATCGACACCAAGACACTCGAGGACCAGGTCATCTCATCGGCGAGCCAAGCTAGTAGGAGCGTGGATGCTGCGGCATTCGGAATCGACTCTGCGCGCGACATCCTCCGCGCAGTCGCAGGAGATGCCGTTGACGAACGGCTCGGAAGCCGGATCAGTGGCTCTGACGCACTCGTCGTGGCGGTCGACCTGGAAGCGACAGGCTTGGCGACTGTACTCACCGAGGCGGCGGAAGCTTTCGGCGAGGCAGCCTACGAGGAGCGGTTCGGCTGGGTCGACGATTTACGGGCAGTTAGAACCGGTGCAGAGAGTGACGGCCTGAATGAGACTCTCATTCGTCAACTGCGATCAGGCGACACCTCAGGCATGCACCTCGCGATGCCTGAGGTCAAGTCATGGGATGAGATCGACACCTTCCTTATCACCGGAGCAAAGGGCCGAGAATTTTTCGACCTCGATCTCGATGAGTACGCTGAGGCGCTGCCCGACGGGTTCCGCAATGTCACGGTCAGTCAGTTGAAGTCGCGACGAGTGTCGATCAGGTGGGCCAGGAGCGGCGAAATCGATGCACAGTGGCCACTATTTAAGTGCCTCGTTGGCGAGGTTCGAGGAGCGGATGGGCAACTCTATGTGTTGAGCGACGGACAGTGGTACGAGGTGAGCGAATCCCTGACTGAGGAGATCGATCGCCAGGTGGCGACGATCGCGATTGACGTCGTTTCTGCGCCTGACGCACTCGACAACGAGAAGGAGGGCGCCTTCAACACGCGTCTCGCGGAATTTGCCGTCGATCGCCTGAGGCTCGACGGCGTGTTGGCCCGACCGCCTGGCGCCTCTAGCGACATCGAGCTCTGCGACGTGTTGACGAAGGACGGCACCTTCGTGCATGTGAAGCGCAAAAGTCGGTCGTCCTCACTCAGCCACCTGTTCGCGCAAGGGTCCGTCAGCTTCGAGACGTTTATTGAGAGCGCGGAATTTCGAGCGCGTGCTCGAGAAAAAATGAAGCAACTCAACCCCCCTGACTTGGCGGAATGGCTGGAGTTGCTTCCGTCCGGCGACGAGCCGGTTGATCGTGGGCGTTACCGCGTTGCCTACTGCGTGGTCGCCTCTTCCGCCCGGAGTGGCAACGATTGGCTGCCCTTCTTCAGTAAGCTGAATCTGGTGAATCATGCGCGGCAGGTTAGACGACTGGGCGCGGCGGCGACGGTGCAAAGGATTCCTGTCGTACCGGCTTGAGCGCTCGAGGCGGGGTCAAATCTGAGACGTTGAACTCTGTAGGAGGCCAGCCGCTACTGAGATGCGCGCGCGAGGCCTTGCGGAGGGTGCGTCGACACAAGGCGCAAGGGTGCACTAGACCTGTGCCATGACCCTCGATGACGAGATCCGCTTCGCAGCACAGGTGATCGTTCGCGCCTTCCGTGACAACGACGAGGAGGCGTACTTCGCCGGCTTCGTCGCGGACTGCTCCTTCGCCTTCCACGCCGACCCGGAGCCGTTGCTCGGCGCCGACGCCTGGCGATCTGCGTGGCGCGACCTGCAAGCGAGCGGCTGGCGCGTCACCGAGTGCCGCACGCTGTGGGACCACGTGCGGGCGGTCGGGGACGGCGGCGTCTACCTGCACGAGCTGGAGACGACCGCGGGCACTTTCGATGCGCTCGAGGCCTACCGCGAGCGGGATTCGATCGTCTTCGCCCGGCGCGATGGGCGGCTGCTCGCCGTGCATGAGCACCTTTCGCCGATCCCGGCGCACCACGACGATGATGCAGAGGCGGACGCGTTCGCCGATCGCGATGACTGAAGTGCTTTGGATACGCGGGCTTCGCCTGCCACTCCACCACTGGGGTAGGACCGAGGAGCGACCATGACCGACACCACCCGCCGCCGCTTCATCGACCGGATCGAGGAGGGCTCTGGCGGCTTCGGGCCGATCCGTGGCAACCGCGGCATGGGCCGCGTGCTGCTCATCTGGCTCGCCGCCAACCTCGTCGTCACGACGCTCCTCACTGGCACGCTCTTCGTGCCGGGCGTGAGCCTCGTCGAGGCGATCCTGTGGATCGTCGTCGGCACGCTGCTCGGCGCGATCGTGCTGACGCTCATCGGCATCATGGGCGTGCGCACCGGGCTTCCGACGATGTCGCTCACGCGTGGCTCCTTCCGGCTGCGCGGCTCGATCGTGCCCGCGATCTCGAACTTCATCGTGCTGATGGGCTGGTCGTGGCTGCAGGCGATGCTCGCCGGCATGTCGATCGACTGGCTCGTCTCGCAGGCGACCGGCTACTCGAACCCGGCGATGTAGGCGGCGATCTGTCAGGCGATCGTTGTGGCGCTCGCGATCTTCGGCCACGAGGGCGTCGCCCGCATCGAGCCCTGCTTCGCGCTCGTGATCCTCGCGATCATGGCCTACATCTTCGTGACCGCGCTCACGACCTACGCGCCCGCCGAGTTCGCGGCCATCGAGCCGGATCCGGAGGCCGGCATGACGAGCTCGCTCGTGTTCGACATCGTCTTCGCCACCGCCATCTCGTGGACGGTGCTCTCCGCCGACCTCACCCGGGTCGCCCGCACGCAGCGGGCTGGCGGCGTCGGCGCCTTCGTCGGCTACACGCTCTCCACCACGCTCACGATGACGCTCGGCGCAGTCGCGATCGCCTTCGTGCTGCTCTCCGGCGTCGAGGCGATCGCCTTCGATCCGGTGACGATCATCGAGGCGTTCGGCGCCCCGCTCGCGATCGCGATCTTCCTGTCGGTCATGGCGAGCAACACGATGGTCATGTACGGGATGACGCTCTCGCTCACGAACGCGCTCCCCACCCGCAAGCCGCTGCGCTTCCTGCCGACCGCGCTCGTCGTCGGCGCGATCGCGATCACCGGTTCGACCTTCCTCGGCTTGCTCGACCAGTTCACGACGTTCCTCTCGACCATCGGCGCCCTTTCATCCCGGTGTTCGCGATCATGATCGTCGACTACTACCTGATCCGCCGACGCGACTACGCGCGACATCCTCGAGCGCTCCGGCGGCGGCTACTGGTTCACCGGCGGCGTGCGCTGGGCGTCGATCGTCTCCTTGGCGATCGGCGCGCTCACCTACCTCGCGCTCGCCTTCTGGTGGTCGTCGCCGGTCGGCGCGGCGCTGCCGACCTTCGCGATCGCGTTCCTCCTCTACCGGGTGTGGGCGCGGGCGGCGAAGGTCGGTGGGGACGAGGCGGTCGAGTCGCGGCACCTGGCGGAGGTCGAGGGCGCCGAGGCAGACGCATCGTGATCATCGACCTGTCGCATCCCATCTTCAGGGGCATGCCGGTCTACCCGGGCGACCCGGAGGTGGCGACGGCGCCGGCCACGAGCATCGCCGTCGACGGCTTCGCCGTGACCGCGCTGCAGCTCGGCACGCACTCCGGCACCCACGTGGATGCGCCGTCGCACTCGATCGAGGGCGGTGCGGTCATCGACGAGATCGATCCGGCTCGGCTCGTCGGGCGGGCGCGCATCCTGCGAGTGGCGGCGAGCGATGGCGAGACGATCGGCGCCGCCGCGCTCGAGCAGCAGCTTGCCGCCTGGGACAACGAGCGGATCGCCCTCGTCCACACCGGCTGGGATGCCCACTGGGGCACCGCGCGCATGCTGCAGCACCCGTCGGTGTCGCTCGAACTGGCGGATGCGCTGCTCGCGCTCGGCGTCGACGTCCTGGGCGTCGACACGCTGAGCCCCGACCTCTCCGACATGGCGGCCGGCGAAGCGAGGGACGAGCCTCCGACGCTCGCGGTGCACGAGCGGTGGCTCGGCGCCGGCGGGCTCATCATCGAGAACCTGCGTGGGCTCGGGGACGTGCCAGGGGAGACGTGCGAGCTGATCGCGCTGCCGCTTCGGTTGCAGGCGCTTGACGGGTCGCCGGTGCGGGCGGTCGCTCGCGTCTGATTGCGTTGTGAGGGATGTCGGTTTCGACCTTGCCGACGTTCCCCGCCGTGTGTGGTTGAGCGTGCGAGGGTCAGCGGTCGGCGCGCTTCGATGCGCAACGCTCCAGGGCAGGATCAGCAGGAGAGAGGAGCACGACATGAAGGCGATGCAGTTCGAGGTGGATGGGCCGATGACGTGGTCGGAGGTGCCGGATGTCGCGCCGGCCGCGGGCGAGGTGCTCGTCGAGATCGCGGCCGCCGCGGTCAATCGCGCCGACCTGATGCAGCGCGCGGGCAAGTATCCCTCGCCCGCGGGGGAGTCGGACGTGCTGGGCCTCGAGTGCTCGGGGACGATCGTCGAGCTCGGCGAGGGCGTGACGGGCTGGTCGGTGGGCGACGAGGTGTGCGCGCTGCTCGCGGGCGGCGGGTACGCCGAGCGCGCGGCCGTGCCGGTGACCCAGCTGCTGCCGGTGCCCGAGGGCGTCTCGCTCACTGAGGCCGCCGCGCTGCCGGAGGCGGTGTGCACGGTGTGGACCGCGATCCGCGATCTGCCCGAGCCGGAGGCCGGCGAGCTGGCGCTGGTGCACGGCGGATCCGGCGGCATCGGCACGATGGCGATCCAGATGCTGCGGGCCCGCGGATGGCGCGTGGCGGCGACCGCGAGCGCGCGGCACCGCGAGCTGTGCGCGTCGCTGGGCGCGGAGATCGTCGTCGACTACCGCAGCGAGGACTTCGTCGAGGTGGTGCAGGGCGCGACGGGCGGCCGCGGCGCCGGGTTCGTGCTCGACGTGATCGGCGCCGACTACCTCGACCGCAACCTCGAGGCGCTCGCGCTCGACGGCGTGCTCACGGTGATCGCCGTGCAGGGCGGCACGCAGGCCGAGGTCGACCTGCGCAGGCTCATGCAGCGCCGCGTCACGCTTCGTGCGATGACCCTGCGCGCACGGCCGCGCGACGGGGGACGCGGCTCGAAGGCGGAGGTCGTGCGCCAGGTGCGCGAGCACGTGTGGCCGCTGCTCGCCTCGGGCCGGCTGCAGCCGGTGATCGGCGCGACGGTGCCGCTCGTCGAGGCTGACCGCGCGCACGAGCTGATGGGCTCCCCGGGAGCCCCGGGCGGCAAGCTGCTCCTCGCGCGCTGACGCCGTCTCCCGCGCAGGTGATGCTCGCCCGGTGCGGGTCTGCGAAGTCGTCGAGGATGTCGACCGCATGCTGCACGGAAGCAGCAGAGCGTTCAGGACGGATTCATCGGCGCAGCCGTGCTGCAGTGGCCGCCGGGTGGGCGTTTGGTGTGAGTCTGCCCCGCACCTTGTACCCCACCCATCCGCCTCAATAGCGTGGAGAGCCCGGAACGGCCAATGCGAGGAGCGGACATGACCGACCAGACCAACGCGAGCGCAGCGCACGCCAGCGCCGACGACGCCGACCACGAGACCACCGACCAGCTGGCCTTCCAGAACCCCGTCACCCGATACCCGGTCATCGAGCCGCCCGAGCAGGATCAGGCCGAGCCGGGCCTCGACCAGCAGCTGCTCCCCAAGAGCGACCGCGGCGAGCGCTCCTACCGCGGCACGGGCCGCCTTGAGGGCCGCAAGGCGCTCATCACCGGCGGCGACTCGGGCATCGGCGCGGCCGTCGCGATCGCCTTCGCCCGCGAGGGCGCCGACGTCGCCATCAACTACCTGCCCGACGAGGAGCCCGACGCGCAGGAGGTCAAGCGCATCGTCGAGGAGGCCGGCCGCACCGCCGTGCTGCTGCCCGGCGACCTCACCGACAAGGCCTTCTGCGAGTCGCTGGTGGCGGACGCGGTGCAGGGCCTGGGCGGGCTCGACATCCTCGTGAACAACGCGGGCAAGCAGATCGCGGCGAAGAGCCTCGCCGAGCTGCCCGACGAGCAGATGGTCGACACCTACGCGGTGAACGTCTTCGCGATGTTCCGCATCACGCGGGCAGCGCTCGAGCACCTGCAGCCCGGCTCGACGATCATCAACACCACCTCGGTCGTCGCCTACATGGCGCCGGAGGTGCTCGTCGACTACGCCTCGACGAAGGCCGCGATCAACAACTTCACGAAGAGCCTGGGGCAGCAGCTCGCTCCGCAGGGCATCCGCGTCAACGCGGTCGCGCCGGGCCCGATCTGGACCCCGCTGCAGCCCTCCGGCGGCCAGCCGAAGGAGGCGCTGCCCGAGTTCGGCCAGTCGACCCCGCTCGGCCGCGCCGGCCAGCCCACCGAGCTCGCTCCCGCCTACGTCTTCCTCGCCTCGCCCGAGTCGAGCTACGTGATCGGCGAGACGCTCAACGTGAACGGCGGCATGCCGACGCCGTAGGGCGGGGCGCCGTTCGCCGGTCCCGTGAGCCAGCCGTGCTTACGGGGCCGGCTCCCAGAGGACCGAGATCGGAGCCCCAACCAGTCGATCCGCGAAACGATAGCCGCCTTCGGACGTGCCTAGCACGATGCCACCGATGAAGCGTTCACCGAGGGCATCGCGCAACTTCTTCAGGCCGAGGAACTGCTTCGCGCTGTATGAGCTCGAAGCCTTCACCTCGATGGCGATCACGCCGCCGTCGGCCAGCTCGATCACGAGATCGACTTCGAGGCCGTCACGATCGCGATAGTGGAAGAGTTCGAACTCCTCTCTTGACCACGTCTGCTGCTTGAGCAGCTCTGCCGTAACCCACGACTCGAGAAACGACCCAAGAGCTTCGCCATAAGGGATGGATCGAAGCTGATCGCGAGTGACGCGGGCGAGGCGGGTCGCTACGGCACTGTCGAGCACGACGGTTTTCTGGCGCCCGATCTCGCGCTTCGCCAGGTTTGGCGTCCACGGCGGGACGGTGGTGATCAGCCCGACATCCCGCAGCAGGTCCAGATACGCCGGGAGCGTGGTCCTCGGGATGTCCACTTCGGCGGCGAGCCGCGCGAGCACGAGCTCCGACGATTGCCGACCAGACAGTGCTCGAAGGAGAGCCATCGCCCGAGCCGGTCGAACCTCACGCCGCAAGTCCGGGAGATCTCGCGTCACGACCGCCTGGAGGTAATCGTCGATCCACTCGGCTCGGTCTCGCTCAGCGAAACCCGAAGCTTCGGGGAATGAGCCGGCGGAGATGATGGCCGAGTACCCGGTGCGCGTGTGCGTGCCGGTCGATCGAGCGAATTGGTCCAGTCCCAGCGTGCGCACCGAATGAACGAGATCGTCTTGTTGCTGGAGGAGTTCCCCTTGGCTGAAGCCATGGAGTCGAAGGCGGGCCGCGCGGCCAGCGAGGCTGTCCGCTGTGCCGCGCACCGAGAGCAGGCTGGCGGATCCGGTCACGATGAAACGGCCGGGTCGCCGATCACGATCGATTGCCGACTTGAGAGCGAGCGTCAGTGCAGGCATGCGCTGCAGCTCGTCGATGACGAGCTGCTGGCCGCCGCCCTGCATGACGAAGCCTTCTGGGTCTTCTCGAGCCGCGTCACGGACCTGTTCGTCGTCGAGGGTCACGTGCACGGCGTCCTCGTCAGCGATCTGCTGCGCCAATGTGCTCTTCCCGACCTGCCGCGCTCCTTCGATGATCAGCGCGGGGGAGCGTGCGAGTCGTCGCGCGGCAACTGGTGTGGCGTGGCGAGCGATCAGGGGAGCCATGGCTCCACGATAGTTCGAGTTCGGCAGTTCGCGATAGTAGGTTCGGCATTTCGCGACGTAGAGTTCGGCAGTTCGCGATAGCGAGCTCGGCACTTCGCGGCACCGAGATCAGCGCTTCGCGTAGCCGTTCTCGGGCCAACTCCCGGACCCCTGCCGCCAAGTTCGACCTGGCGCACCGGGTCGCCGATGACAGGAGGGGTCCGCGAAGAGGAGGGCGTCAGCTCGCGCGCCAGCTCGCACGCAGCTCGCGCGCGGCTCGCGCCCCGCTCGCGCTCCGACGGCGCGTCGACCGCGTAGCCGCCCCAACACATCCGGCAACCACATAGGCGCGCTCGGTACGCTGGCAGACGGGCCACACCACCGCTATCGGGCCCGCGACGGAGGTTCTGTGGCTGGCAACGCGACCACCCGATTCAGCAACGTCGCACTGCTCTCGGTCGCGAGCACGCTGCCGAGCCGGGTGACGACCTCGGAGGAGATCGAGGAGCGCCTCGGCGCCTCGCTCTCGCGCCTGCGCCTGAAGGGCGGGCTGCTGCGCCGGGTCGCCGGCGTGCTCGAGCGCCGCAACTGGGCCGACGGCGAGTCGGCCGACCTGGCCACGATCGACGCGGGCGAGAAGGCCCTGGCGCAGGCGGGCGTCGACCCGGCCGACGTCGGTCTGCTCATCAACACGAGCGTCACGCGCAAGCACCTCGAGCCCTCGGTCGCGGTGCGGCTGCACCACGGGCTCGGCCTGCCGAGCTCGGCCGTCAACTTCGACGTCGCGAACGCCTGCCTCGGCTTCGTCAACGGCATGAGCCTCGCGGCGAGCATGATCGAGTCGGGGCAGATCCGCCACGCGATCGTCGTGAACGGCGAGGACGCGGACGACATCCAGGTCAACACCATCGAGCGGCTGCTCGGCGAGGGCGTCAAGCGCGACGACTTCCTCAGCGAGTTCGCGACCCTCACGCTCGGCTCGGGCTCCGCCGCCGCCGTGCTGGGCCGCGCCGACGAGCACCCCGGCGGCCACCGCATCCTGGGCGGCGTCACCCGCGCCGCCACGCAGTTCCACGACCTGTGCGTGGGCAGCGCCGAGGGCATGTACACGAACGCCAAGGAGCTGCTGAAGGGCGGCCTCGACCTCGTCGTCTCCGCCTGGGACGAGGCGAAGCCCGACTGGCGCTGGCACGACATGGATCGCTACATCACGCACCAGGTCTCCTCGGTGCACACGAACGCCATCCTCAAGGCCGCGAAGCTCGACCCCGCCCGCGTGCCCACGACGTTCCCGCAGTACGGCAACGTCGGCCCCGCATCCATCCCCATCACCCTCGCCGAGCAGGCGCCGAGCCTCAACCGCGGCGACCGGGTGCTGCTCATGGGCGTGGGCTCCGGCCTCAACACCGCGATGATGGAGCTCGCCTGGTGAGTGCGGGCCCCGCGCGCGCGGGCTCAGCGACCGCGGCAGCCGCCTCGCTGCCGCCGCGCGACCTGCCTGAGCTCGACCCCGCCTGGAGCCGCATCGTGCGCGTGCCGGGCGTGGGGCGCGACGCCGGTACGACTCGCGAGTGGCACTGCCTGGACACGGCGGATGCGCTGGCGCAGCTGCGTGGGCAGGGCGGCCCGGATGGGTCCGGCGCGGGCGCGCCCGTGGCCGGCACGATCCTCGCGGTGCACGGCAACCCGACCTGGAGCTACCTGTGGCGCCGGGTCGCCGCGGAGTCGCTCCGGCGCGCCGCGGCGGGGGAGCCCGCCTGGCGCGTGGTCGCGGTGGATCAGCTCGAGATGGGCTACTCGGAGCGCACGGGATCGGCACGCCCGCTCGCGCAGCGCGTGCAGGATCTCGGGGCGCTGACGGATGCGCTGGCGCTCTCGGGCCCGGTCGTCACCCTCGGGCACGACTGGGGCGGCGTCGTCTCGCTCGGCTGGGCCGTCGACCACCCCGAGCAGCTCGCGGGCATCGCGCTGCTGAACACCGCGGTGCACCACCCGGGCGGCGTGCCGATCCCGGCGCCCCTGCGGCTCGCGGGCGCGCGCGGCGTGCTCGCCGCCTCGACGATGCAGACGAGCGCGTTCCTCGACACGACCCTCGCGCTCGCCTCACCGTCGCTCGATCCCACGGTGCGGGCCGCCTACCGGGCGCCCTACCGCTCGGCCGGCCGGCGGGCGGGCATCGGCGCGTTCGTCGCCGACATCCCCGTCGACGAGCGGCATGAGAGCTTCGCCGAGCTCACCCGCATCAGCGAGGGGGTCGCGGCGCTCGGTCGCGCCGAGCAGCCGGTGCCGGCGCTCATGCTGTGGGGCCCGAACGACCCGGTCTTCGGCGACCGCTACCTCGACGACCTCGTCGACCGGCTGCCGCACGCCGCCGTGCACCGCTTCGAGGGCGCGAGCCACCTCGTCGCGGAGGATCGCCCCTACGCCCCCGCGATCCTCGACTGGCTCCGCCTGTCGGCCACCCCGCCGGCCGCCCCGCCGGTCGAGGAGCGGGCCGGCTCCGCCGGCGCGCGTCACGAGACCACCGCCCCGCCGCACGATGGTGTCGAGACGCCCGCGCCGGCGGCGCGATCTCCTCGACCAGCGGAAGGCGCGACCCCCTTCACCCCGCTCTGGCACCGCCTCGACGCCCGCGCCGCCGACTCCGACGTGGCCGTCATCGACATGGCGCGCGGCCGCAGCGTCTCCTGGCGCCAGCTCGCCGCGCAGTCCGAGCGCATCGCCGCCGGCCTGCACCGCATGGGGGTCCGCCGCGGCGACCGCGTCTCGCTGCTCCTGCAGCCCGGCCCCACGCTCACCGCCGTGCTCTACGCGTGCCTGCGGATCGGCGCGGTCGTCGTCGTCGCCGACGCGGGCCTCGGCGTCAAGGGCCTCACCCGAGCCGTGCGCGGCTCCTGGCCCGACCTCATCATCGGCGAGCGCCTCGGTCTCACCGCCGCGCGCGCGCTCGGCTGGCCGGGCACGCGCATCTCGGCCGAGCGCCTGCCGCGCGTCGCCGCCGCGGCGCTCGGCGTCACCACGAGCCTGCACGACCTCGCCGCGTCCGCATCCGCATCCGCTGCCCCCGCGACCCGCGGGCCCCAGCTGCCCGCCGAGCCCGGCGCCGACGACACCGCCGCGATCCTGTTCACCTCCGGCTCCACTGGCCCCGCGAAGGGCGTCGTCTACACGCACGGGCAGCTCAGCGCCCTCCGCGACGTGCTCGGCGACCACCTCGGCATCACCGCCGAGACGGGCCTCGTCACGGGCTTCGCGCCCTTCGCGCTGCTCGGCCCCGCGCTCGGCACGCGCTCGGCGACGCCCGCCATGGATGTCTCCTCGCCGCGCACCCTGACGGCCACCGCCGTCGCGGCCGCGGTCCGCGCATCCGCCGCCGGCATCGTGTTCCTGTCTCCGGCGGCGATCCTCAACGTCGTCGCGACCGCCGACGCGCTGACGAGCGACGACCGCGCCGCGCTCGGGGGCGTGCGCACCTTCCTCTCCACTGGAGCCCCCATCAGCGAGGCGATGCTCACCGCCGTCGCCGAGCTGATGCCGAACGCCACCCCGCACACGCCCTACGGCATGACCGAGTGCCTGTTGGTCGCCGACATCACGCTGGGCGGCGTGCGCGAGGCGGCCGCCTCGCCCGACGGCGGCGTCTGCGTCGGCACCTCCATCGGCAGCAACCGCGTGCTGGTCAGCGCGCTGGACGCCGACGGGCGCGCCACGGGCGAGCCGAGCGCCAGCCCCGGTGTGCTCGGCGAGGTCATCGTCTCGGCGCCCCACCTGAAGGCGCACTACGACCGCCTGCACCTCACCGACCGCGAGGCCACCCGCGACACCGAGCCGCTCGCCACGCCTGCCAGCCGCTGGCACCGCACCGGCGACCTCGGCCACCTCGACGCCGAGGGGCGCGTGTGGATCGAGGGCCGCATCCAGCACGTGATCGTCACCGCCGACGGGCCGATCGCGCCGGTCGAGACCGAGCAGCAGGTCGAGTCGACGGATGCCGTGCGTCGCGCCGCCGTCGTCGGCGTCGGCCCGCACGGGCTGCGCCAGGCGGTCGCGGTCGTCGAGACCACGCCGCGGGCGGCCCGCCCCGGGCTCGCAGACCCGCAGCTGACGGCCGACGTGCGCGCCGCCTCGGCCCTGCCGCTGGCCGCTGTGCTCGTCGTGCCGCAGCTGCCGACCGACGTGCGGCACAACTCCAAGATCGATCGCTCGCGCCTGTCGGCGTGGGCCGAGCGCAGCCTCGCCGGCAGCAGGATGACGGCGCCGTGAGCGGGGCAGCAGCATGATCGTCGTCGTCACCGGGGCCTCCGGCTTCCTCGGCCGCGCGGTCGCCGCCGAGCTCGTCGCCGCGGGCCACGAGGTGCGCACGCTGCAGCGCCGGCCGTCGACGGTGCCGGGGGTGGCGGATGCGCTCGGCTCGATCACCGACGCCGGTCACGTCGCGCGCACCCTCGACGGCGCCGAGGGCGTCGTGCACCTCGCTGCGAAGGTGTCGCTCGCGGGCGACGCGGGCGAGTTCCACGCGGTGAACGTCGGCGGCACGCGCACCATGCTCGATGCCGCCGAGCGCGCCGGGGTGACGCGGTTCGTGCAGGTCTCCTCGCCCTCGGTCGCGCACCTGGGCGCCTCGCTCGCGGGCGTCGGCGCCGACCCCGCCTCGCCCGAGCACGCGCGCGGCGACTACGCCCGCACGAAGGCCGAGGCCGAGCTGCTCGCGCTCGAGCGCGACTCGGCGGCGATGGCGGTCGTCGCGGTGCGCCCGCACATCGTGTGGGGGCCGGGCGACACGCAGCTGATCGAGCGCATCGTCGAGCGCGCCCGCCGCGGCCGCGTGCCGCTGCTCAGCGGCGGCACGGCACTGATCGACACGACCTACGTCGACAACGCCGCCACCGGCATCGCCGCTGCGCTGCGCCGCACCGAGCACGCGCACGGCAACGCCTACGTCATCACGAACGGCGAGCCGCGGCCGGTCGCCGACCTGCTGGCGGGCATCTGCCTGGCTGCGGGCGTCCGCCCGCCGCACCGCAGCGTGCCTGCCCCGCTCGGGCGCGCGGCCGGCTCGCTCATCGAGCGCGTCTGGGCGCTGCGCCCGGGCGCCGACGAGCCGCCCATGACGCGATTCCTCGCCGAGCAGCTCTCGACGGCGCACTGGTTCGACCAGCGCGCCACGCACCGCGACCTCGACTGGCAGCCGACCGTCTCGATCGACGAGGGCCTGGCCCGCCTGGCCGCCCACTACGGCAGCCGCTGACCAGCGCGGGATGAGGCGGGCGGGGCGCAGTCCCACCCGCCTCGTCAGCCTCAGCCCTGCTGCGAAGCCGCGCCCTCGTCGCCGGCCGCGCGCAGCTCCTCGAGCTCGGCGGCCTGCTCCTCGACCTGCAGCGCGAGGCGGTCGCGGTGGTCGCGGATCAGGTCGAGGCTGCTCTGCGCGATGTCGGAGCGGGTCTCGAGGTCGGCGTAGTCCTCCTGCAGCGAGGCGACCTCCTCCTGCGCGTCGGCTGCCGAGGCGGTGGCGATGCCGGTGCCGGTGGCGCCCAGCGCCGCGACCACGACGAGCGCGGCGATCCACGGCCAGCGACGTGCGGGAGCCTTGGGCGCCGTCGCCGCAGCGGTCGTCTCGGTGGCGGGGGCGGTGCTGTCGGGGGTCTGCGAGGCGCTCATGCTGCTGCTCTTTCCGTCGATGTCCTCAGACGGATGCGGGGCGCGACAGAGCGCGAGCGCATCCGTCGTCGGAGTGGTTGGGGGTGCGGAGCGTCAGCGCGCTCCAGCCTTCCATTCTGGCACCGCTCGGGCGCGCCGCAGGACACGGCGACACGGGCGTGCGCCCCATCGCCGGCGACGTGCGACCGCCTCCCGGCGGACCGCCTCAGAGGAACTCGAGCGGGTCGAACTCGTCGATCGGGATCACGCGCACGCGGGGCAGGCGGCTCTTGAAGGCCTCGACGTCGTACTCGAGGTCGAAGACCTCGATGCCGGGCACCTCGCGCAGGCCGCTCGCCATGAACTCGCCGAAGCCGACGACGCCCAGGCGACGATCCTGCTGGGCGAGGCGCTCCATGTGCGGCGCGAAGTCGACGTCGTGGCTGACGAGCATGACGTCGGCGTCCTCGCGGTCGACGAGCGCCTCGGCGGTGCGCTGGATCGCGATGTCGACGACCTTGCCCTCGCCCTGCAGCGGCACCGGGCGGTAGCCGATGGCGATGAGCGCCTGCACGAACGACATCGGCAGCTCGTGGGTGACCGCCAGGAAGAACAGGCCCCTGACCGGCTGCTGCCACGCGGCCTCGGTGTAGTGGAGGAGGCGGTCCCAGCGCGGGCGCTCCTCGGGCAGCGGGCGGCGGCCGAGCACCGAGATGCCGAGCGTCGCGTCGATGTTCTCGCCATCGATGAGGAGGTAGGTGGTGCGCTCGGCCATGCGCCGACCCTATCGCCGCCCCGCGACGCGGTGCCCCGCGCCTCGCTCCTCGGCGACGCCATCCGGCATACGATCGGATGCGTCGGGCCGCGCCGCGCCCGTCGTCACGTGAGAGGGAGCCGGGCATGCCCAGAGCACGCAGGGTGGCGGCCAGCGCCGCCGTCGGAGCAGCGGTCGCCATGGGCCTCGCGGGGTGCATCCCCGGCCCGCCGCCCGTGCCGGTGCCCTCGCCTGCCGCCCCGATCACGCCGGGCGGTTCCGGCGGCAGCACCGGCGGCGGGGCCGACGGCATCGTGCCGGCGGACGGCGTCGCGACCGTCGACCTCGTGCTCGAGGAGCGCTCGGCCGTCGTGATCGGCGCGACCTCCACCGACGAGGAGGATCTGACGCTGCGCCTGGTGGGGGAGGGCATCGACATCGAGAACGACGACGGGCAGCCCGACTCGCGGCGCGTGTTCTCGTTCGAGCCGGGCTCGCGCGATCCGATGCTGGCCGCCGTGCTGGAGCCGGGCGAGTACGCGATCGAGGTGGGGGAGTGGTCGGGCGACCGCTCCGGCTACCGGATGGAGGTGCTGACCGGCACGATGACCGTGTCGCCGGGCAGCACGACGAGCTTCGGGCTCCGGCCGGGCGCGCCCGGCATCGCCATCGTGCCGATCGAGAGCGGCGACGAGGTGCTCGCCGGCGACGCCGACTTCGACACCGTGCTGTGGGCGTACGCGCCGGAGTCGGAGACCGCGTTCAGCGACGACGACAGCGGCGGCGACCGCGACCCGCGCATCGAGCTGCCCGGTGAGGCGCCGCAGGAGCTCGTCGTGGTGCTCGCGCCCTACGCGGACGACGGGAGCGGCCCCGCGCAGCTGCGCGTGGAGTGACCCGCCGCCCCGCGCCCTGCCCTGACGCAGCGTCCTGCGCCGCAGCGCCCTCCGCCGCTGCCTCGGCCCCTCGGTGGCGCCGCCTCACGGCGGTCGCCTTCGCGCTCGCGGTGCTGCTGCAGCTCGTCGTGCTCTACGCGCCGTCCACGCCCGACGGCACCCCGAGCATCCCGGGCCTCGACAAGGTCGTGCACGTGGCCGTCTTCCTGCTGCCGGCGCTCCTCGGCGTGCTGGCGGGCATCCGCCCGGTCGTCCTCGCGGCGCTGCTCGTCGCGCACGCGGTCGTCTCGGAGGTGCTGCAGCACCTGCTGCTGCGCGAGCGCTCCGGCGACGCGTGGGACGCGGTGGCCGACGTCGTCGGCGTCGCCGTGGGCCTCGCAGTCGGCCTCGCCCTGCGCTCCCGACGGTTGCGCCGCCCACGCCCGCACCGCGCGTCCCTGCCGCCGACCTGACGTCGAGCGGTGCCGTTGCGCACGAGCGGTGCCGGCACGCCAGCACCGCTCGTGCGCAGGAGCACCGGTCGCCGGGCGGTCCTGCCCCGCGGAGCCGCGGGGGCGGGCTACGCCGAGGCGGGCAGCTCGGAGGCCGCCTCGGCGCCGTCCATGGTCTCGGGCTCCTCGGCGATCGCCCGGGCGGCCTCGGTGAGCTCCGGCTCGCGCGCGGGCCTCGGGTCGAGGTGCACGCCCGCGATCATGCAGCGCACCGAGCCGCCAGCGAGCTCGATGGTGGGGATGTCGACCGCGACGATCTCGCACGACTCCTCGATGAGCGCCACCTGCGCCTCCGTCAACGACGCGCGCGCCCGCGCCGACATCGCCATGATGGTGCGCCGGCGCCCGTCGGGCCAGCGCCCCGCGAGCTCGACCGCGTTGCCCGCGAACTCGCGCACCTGGCGCTCGGTCAGCTCGACGATGCGGCGCCCGTTGACCGCGAGGCGCTCGCGCACCTCCTGGCGTCGTCGCGCATCCGGGATCATCTCGAGCGCGAACAGCGCCACGTCGGTGCCGATCGTCGCGATGACGTTGGTGTGGTAGACCGGCACGCCGTCGGCGTCGAGCGCGTCGAAGACCATCGGCTCATAGGTGAAGTCGGTGCAGAAGCGCTCGAGCACGTGCGTGTCGGCGCGGTGGCTGCGCGCCAGGTAGGCGACGCGCGAGACGGGGTCGAGCACCATCGCGCCCGTGCCCTCCAGGAAGATGCCGTCGGGCTCGAGCCCCGAGTAGTCGACGATCGCCTGCACGCGGTAGTCGGCCTTCAGCATCTCGAGCACGTCGGCGCGGCGCTCGTGGCGGCGGTTGGAGGCGTACATCGGGTACACGGCGACGGTGCCGCCCGCGTGGGTCGAGAGCCAGTTGTTCGGGAAGACGCTGTCGGGCCGGGTGTGATCCTCGTCGTCGAAGACGTGCACGGCGACGCCCGCCTCGCGCAGCGCCGCGGCGAGCGCATCCATCTCTGCGAGCGCCTTCGCGGCGGTCTGCTCGGGCGACTCGTGCGCGGGCGCGTCCGCCTGGAAGGCGTTGTCGGCCGAGGTGGCGGGGTTGGGGCGGAAGTGCCGAGCTCGGATCAGGATGACGGCATGGGGTGCGACGGCGCTCACACCTGCCGAATCTAGTGGCGATCGCGCGCGCGTTTCGGGAATCGGCGCAAGGAGTCGGCGCAGCGATCCGGCGGCGCGCGCATCCGTTGCGTGCGGTGCGCCGCGTGCCTGCCCCCGGAACCGGCTCTCGCATCCGAGCCCCGGATGCCTCGCGCGGCACAGCGGCCGCACAGTAGGTTCAGAGCACGTCCCCTCGCCCTCAGGAGCCCCCGTGTTCGAACTGCTGCTCGCCCCGCTCGTGCTGCCCATCATCATCGCGGTCGTCGTCATCGCCATCCTGGTCATGGGGGCGATCAAGCGCTATCGCATCGCCGAGCCCGACGAGGCGATCATCGTCACGGGCCGCAAGGGCAAGAAGACCATCGACGCCGAGGGCCACACGACGCAGGACCTCTCCGGCCAGAAGGTCGTCACGGGCGGCGGCGTCTTCGTCATGCCGTTCGTGCAGAAGTCGTTCAAGATGTCGCTGCGCTCGCGGCGGCTGCTGTTCAACACGACCGCCCAGGCGAAGGACGGCATCACGATCCACGCGCAGGCTGTCGCGGTCATCAAGGTCGGCGGCACCGAGGAGTCGATCCGCAACGCCGCCCAGCGGTTCCTGTCGCAGCAGGAGGAGATCGAGTCGTCGACGCAGGAGGTGCTCTCCGGCTCCCTGCGCGGCATCATCGGCCAGCTGACGGTGCTCGAGATCATCCACGACCGGCAGGCGCTCGCCGCCGCGGTGCTGCAGGCCGCCGAGGACGCGCTCTCGAAGCAGGGCCTCGTGGTCGACACCCTGCAGATCCAGGAGATCAACGACACCTCGAACTACCTCGTGAACCTCGGCGTGCCGGAGTCGGCTGCCGTGCAGCGCGCCGCCGCGATCGCCAACACCGAGGCGCAGAAGGCCGCAGAGCAGGCGTCGATCGAGGCGAAGAAGCAGATCCTCGAGGCCAACCGCGTGCTGCAGCTGCAGCAGGCGGCGGTGACCGCGGAGACCGACAAGGCCGCCGCCCAGGCCTCGGCCGCGAAGCCGCTCGAGGATGCGGTGCAGCGGCAGGCGATCGTGCGCCAGGAGGAGATCACGGCGCAGCGGCAGGCCGAGCTGCGCGAGCAGCAGCTGAACGCCGACGTGCGCAAGGTGGCGGATGCGGAGGCCTACCGCATCCAGGTCACGGCCGAGGCGCAGGCCAAGGCCAAGGCGACCGAGGCCAACGCCGAGCGCGCCGCCCGCGAGGCGCGCGCCGAGGCGTCGAAGGCAGAGGGCAACGCCGAGGCCGCCGTCACCGAGGCGCGCGGTGCCGCGCAGCGCACCGCGCGCATCGCCGCCGCGGAGGCCGCGAAGGCCGAGGGTGAGGCGGAGGCCGTCGCGACGGCCGCGAAGGGCCGCGCCGAGGCCGAGTCGATCGGCGCTCGCGGTCTCGCCGAGGGCCAGGCGATCGAGGCGCGCGCGAAGGCGCTCACCGAGAACGCGCAGGTCGTGCTCGCGCAGGAGCTCCTGAAGGTGCTGCCGCAGGTGGCGGATGCGTTCGGCAAGGCCTACGCGTCGAGCCAGATCACGGTCGTGTCAGCCGACGGCACCGGCAAGCTGACGGGCGACATGGTCGGCAACATGGCGTCGATGACGCAGATGATGAAGGACGCCACCGGCATCGACCTGCAGGCGATCATCAACTCCACCGCCCAGGGCAGCGCTGCCGGGAGCGCGATGGCGTCGAGGGGCGCGCCGGCGGCCGGGGCGGCGATCGCCGAGCCGCCGGCGGCCGCGACGCAGCCGGGGGACTGACCGGAGCCTGCGCCGAGCAGGCGGGCCCGCTCAGGCGGGGTCGCCGTCCATGCCGGTCTCGCCCGAGTAGAACCCGTAGGTCGCATCGGCCTGCCGCTGCGCCGCCGCGGGGTCGGTGCCGTTCGCCACGGATGCCCGGGCCCACGCATCCGCGGCGCCGCGGTGGAAGGCCCTTCCCTCCTCCGTCGTCCCCCAGGCGGCGCCCTCCTCGGGCGTCATCGCGCTGTCGGGCTCGTGCAGGTGCAGGGCGAGGCCGAGCAGCCCGCCCTCCCAGCCCACGCCCGTGGCGCCCGGGCCGAAGGTGTCGCGCATCTCGGCCGGCACGTCCGCGTCGCGCGCGACGTGCTCGAGCTCGAGCAGCGTGCCCTCGCCGGAGGCGCGGAGCCGCACCGAGAGCCAGGTGACGCCGCCGCCGAACTCCCAGGTGACGCGATAGCCCGCGGTCTCGCCCTCGGGCGGGCGGCACTCGAGGATGGTGCCGCCGGCGTTGCCCTCGAGCTGGTAGCGACCGCCGAGCCGCAGATCGCCGGAGATCGGCAGGAACCAGCGGGGGATGCGCTCGGGGCTCGTCACCGCATCCCACACATCGGCGATCGGCGAGGCGTAGGTCTGCTCGAGCGTCTGCACGGTCGAGGCCTCGCCGTCGATCGTCTCGCTGCGCACGCCGCGCGAGACGGCGCCGAGCTGCTTCAGGACATCCACCATGGTCACTCCTCCGTCGTGATGGTCTGCGGGGTCGGGCTGGTCGTGGGGTCGGAGCCGGCAGCGGGGCCGGCGTCCGTCGGAGGGGTGGCGCTCGCCGGCGCTGCCTCCCTGGGCGCCCCGGCCGTGCTCGGCCGCGATGCCGCGCGGGTCTCGGCGCCCGGAGCCGCCGCGGCCGTCGTCTCGCCGGTGGGCCGCGTCGCCGCCCTGGCACGCTTGGCCGCGGCGACCGACGCGGCTGCCTCGGCGCTCAGCCGGCGCTGGCGGCGACCGCGGGCCAGCTCGGTGTCGAGCGCGGCGAGCTTGGGCAGCCAGAAGCCGTCGAAGGTGCTGAGCCACTCCCTTGCCTCGCGCGGCCCGGCGGGGTCGACGGCGTAGAGCCGCCGCTGCCCCTCGGGGCGCACGGTCGCGAACCCCTGCTCGCGCAGCACGCGCAGGTGCTGGCTCACGGCGGGTTGGCTGATGCCGAACTCATCGCCGATGACCGTGGCGATCGCTCCTGCGCTCGCCTCGCCGTCGGCGAGCAGCTCGAGGATGCGTCGCCGCACCGGGTCGCCGAGGACGTCGAGCGCGTGCATGGCCCCGATGATTGCACCGCGACTTATATAAGTCAAGCGTGAATCGTCGGCCGCCGATGCGGATCGGCGACCCCTGGTGGAAACCTGCTGGCGATACCGTGAGGTCATGAGCATCGATCACGTCGACAACGCGCGGCTGCGCCGGGCGATCACGGCGTTCGGAGCCGACTCCAGCGAGCAGAGCATGATCGAGGTGATCCGGGCCGCCCTGATCGGGGAGCTGCTGCTCGATGCGACGGGCTCCGAGTTCGACCTGCGGGGCGGCTCGGCGCAGAGCGGCTCGAAGATCCGCATCCGCAGCAGCGTCGGCCCCGACGGCCGGCGCGCGATGCTCGCGTTCACGAGCAACGCCGAGGTCGCGCGCATGCACCCCGAGGGCACGCAGCACCAGTCGCTCGCGCGACCGGCGGCGAGCGTGCTCGAGATGGCCAAGAAGCAGGGTGCGGGCTGGCTCTACCTCGACCCGGCCGACAAGACGGTCGCGCTGTCGGCGAAGGACATCGACTTCGCGCTGCGCCACCTGCGCAACGACCGGCTGAGCGCCGCGATCGCCGCGGGCGAGGCCGGCGGCCCGCGCGAGGCGATCCTCGACGCGCTGCGCGCCGACGGGCCGATCCTGCTGGCCGGTGAGGTGCGCAGCGGCGAGCAGCGCACCGAGCAGCCGCGGCTGCGCATGACGGAGCGCGCCGACGGCACGCGCGCGCTGCTCGTGTTCACCTCGGCGCCCGAGATCGCGGCGCGCAACCCGCAGGACGGCGTGATCTCGACCACCACCAAGCGCCTGCGCGAGCAGCTGCGCACCAGCACCCTCTTCGCGGGCCTGGTCGTCAACCCGGCCGGCCCCTTCGTCGAGGTGACGCGGGACGAGTTCCTCGCAGGCTGAGCCGCCCCCTCATCGCCGCTCGGTTCGGCGCACCCGCTTCGCGCTGTCGCCGCGAGGTGGTGCGGCCACATGCCTCCTCGAGCGACTCGAAGCATCTCTTGAGAAATAACCCTTGCAAAGCATCAGTTGTGAAAGTAGTCTTTCGGATGTCGGCACATCCGTCGACACCGACACAGGAGGCATCCCATGGGACGCAGGAGCATCGCCGGCCGCTCGGCCGCCGCGCTCGAGCGGGCGAGCGAGGAGCGCCGCAATCGCGCTCGCCTGGAGCGCGACGACTCGCACCGCTACTACGACCGCCTGCGGGCGGAGCTCGCGCTGCAGCGTGGTTTGATCTGAGCATGACCGAGCAGCAGGGCGACCTCGACTTCGACACCACCGACGTCGAGACCGAGCTCGGGCGGGAGCTCCGCACCGGCGATCCCGCGCTGCTGCGCGCCCTCGCGCACCCGCTGCGCGTCGAGATCCTGTCGGTGATCGACGAGCTCGAGGAGGCCACCGCCACGCAGATCGCCGAGCGCGTCGGCGAGAGCCCCTCCAACTGCTCGTTCCACCTGCGCACGCTCGCCAAGGCCGGCTTCATCGAGCGCGCGGCAGCGCAGGGCACCTCGAAGCCGTGGCGCGCCGTGCACCACAGCCGCGACCTGCGGCCGAACCCGCACGACCAGGATTCGATCCGCACCTCGTCCGCCATCGGCGCGCTCTACGTGCAGCACGAGGCGAACCGGGTGGTCGACTTCCTGACGGTGCACGGGCTCGGCGACGAGCGCTGGCTGCCGGGCACCACGATCAACACCTCGACCTTCTGGGCGACGCCCGACGAGCTGGCAGAGGTCGCCACCGAGATCGCGCGCCTCGTCGACCGCTTCCGCGGCCGCAAGGATCCCGCGCTGCGGCCCCCGGGCAGCCGCAAGGCGCACCTGTTCGCCACGCTCAACCCCGACTTCGACGCCCCGGCGACCCCCGAGGAGCCGAGCGGGGCCTGACGCCCAGCCGGCATCCCCGCCGCTCCCGCCACCGCGCCCCTCGGCCGGCACCGGGCCCGATCCGGCGCGCCTCCGCGCGCTCGCCGCCCCCGCGCGCTCGCCGCCCCGCTCCCCAGGACACAGGAGTCCAGCCATGACCACCACCGCATCCGGGCCCGATGCCCCGAAGGCCCTGGCCGCCAAGCCGCCGTCGCCCTTGCGCCGCCCCGCCTACCGGCGGCTCATGGTCGGCTGGTTCGCCACGAACCTGGGCGACAGCGCGCTCTCCCTCGTCCTGGCGATCTGGGTGCGGGAGCTGACCGGCTCCGACGCGGCCGGCGCCCTCGTGTTCCTGTTCATGGGCCTGCCCGCGCTGCTCGCGCCGTGGGCGGGGCAGCTGGCCGACCGCGTGCGCCGCCGTCCCCTGCTCATCGCCACGAACCTCGGCGTCGCCGCCGTCGTGCTCGCGCTGCTGCTCGTGCGCGGGCCCGAGCACGTCTGGCTGATCTACGCCGTCACCTTCGGCTACGGCCTCTCCGCCTACCTCACGAGCGCAGCGCAGTCGGGGTTGCTGCGCGACCTGCTGCCTGACGAGGAGATCGGCACCGCCAACGGCATCTTCACCTCGATCGACAACGGCATGCGCATCGTCAGCCCACCGCTCGGCGTCGGCCTCTCCGTGCTCGCAGGACCGTCGGCGGTCGTCGCCGTGTCGGTCGCCGGCTCCCTGGTGATGGCGCTGGTGCTGCTCACCGTGCGCATCGAGGAATCGGCACCCGAGCCGCGCGGCGAGGGCGAGACGCATTGGCAGGAGGTGTCGGCGGGGTTCCGCGAGCTGCTGCGGGATCCGCTGCTGCGCCTGCTGACCGTCGCGGCCGCCGTCGGATTCGGCCTCACGGGCATCCTGAACGCCACCGTCTTCCCGCTCATCGAGCAGGGGCTGCAGGCCGGGCCGGAGGCGCTCGGGCCCGCGCAGGCGATCCAGGGGGTCGCGGCGCTCGCGGGCGGGCTGCTCTCGGCGCTGGTGCTGCGACGGCTGGGGGAGCGCCGGCTCTTCGCCTGGGGCATGACGCTCGTCGCCGTCGGGTCGTTCGCCGCGTACGCGCTCGTGCAGTGGCCGCTGCCGGAGGAGTGGATGCGCTGGGCGGGCATGGCGCTCGTGCAGTGGCCGATCGGCTTCGGCGTGCCGTGGGTCGTCGTTGGCCTCTCGACGCTGCGGATGCGACGCGTGCCGCGACGGCTGCAGGGGCGCACCTCAGCGGCGATGAACGTCGCCATCAACGTGCCGCAGATGCTGATGCTCGCGCTCGGCACGGCGGCGATGGCGGTGGTGGACCTCCGGTGGCTGCTGCTCGCGGCCGCCATCGGCGTCGCCGGCGCCGCGGTCGCCGTCTGGCTCGGCCGGGCGGGCGACGATGCCCGGGCGGGCGCCCCTGCGCACGACGGGCGTCCGACCAGCGGATGATTCCTTGCCCCCCAGTGGGGCCGCGGGCGCCGCACCGTGGCACGCTCAGGGCATGGCGCGCATCCATTGGACCTTCCCGGCAGCCGTCCTCTGCCTCGTCGGTGCGCTCCTCTCGGGCTGCGTGCTGCTGGGGCCGTCGTCGCCGTCGACGACCGTGGTCGATGCGAGCGGGCGGGAGGTCACCCTGCACTGGGAGGACTATCCCGCCGACGGCGCGCACGAGCCTGCCGATGTGCTCGCGGCGCCGCGCGCCGAGGAGGTCGAGGCGGCCGGCGAGTCGCTGCTCGGCGATCTGCGGGCGGCGATCGACGAGCTCGCGCCCGGGCTGTCGTGGCAGCGCGACGGCGAGAGCGGGATCTACCCCTCCGAGCAGAACGGCTACGGCGGCCCCTCACTGCATCGCCTGCACAACTCCGCGAGCGCCACGACGGACACCGCGCCCGACGACTGGGCGGCGCTCACGGCTGCGCTCGACGGGGTGCTCGCCGACCACGGCTACTCGCCGATCGTGTGGAGCTGGCACCGAGGCGCGACCGAGTGGCAGAGCGCCGCAGAGCGCGATGCCTCGATCATCGATCAGCACGGCACGCTCGATCCGGACGCGATGTGGATGTGGGACGGCACCGCCCAGCAGGGTTCGATGTGGGTCTCGATCGTCGTGCAGGACCCCGAGCGAGGCGCGGGGCCTGCTGCCGGAGCGCCGCCCAGGGGCGACGAGCTGCTCTCGCTCGCCGTCGGGGGCATGGTGATCTCGGCAGACGACGAGCAGGCGTACCGCGACGGCGTCGCGCCCTTCGAGGGGCTCGAGCGCCCGACGCCCGCCGAGTCGTGAGGCGTCGTGGCACCTCGGGCGCCGCATAGGTCTCGCTGCCAGAGTGGCTCCATGACGAAGCTCAGCGACTTCCAGGCAGACGCGCTCACCGGCGGCGAGCTCGACCTCGCCGCGACCGACGGCAAGGTGGTGCTGGTGGTGAACACCGCGACCGAGTGCGGCTTCGCCACCCAGTTCCCCGGCCTCGAGCAGCTCTGGAAGGAGTACGAGCCGAAGGGGCTCGTGGTGCTCGGCTTCCCCTCGAACCAGTTCGGCGGGCAGGAGCCCGGCTCCGCCGAGCAGGTGGCCGAGACCTGCGAGCGCAACTTCGGCGTCACCTTCCCGCTGTCGGCGAAGATCGACGTCAACGGCGGCGGCACGCACCCGATCTACCGCTGGCTGAAGGGCGAGAAGAAGGGCATGATCGGCGGCGCGATCAAGTGGAACTTCACGAAGTTCCTGATCGGCCGCGACGGCACCGTGCTCGAGCGCTACGGCTCGGCCACCAAGCCGGAGGACATCCGCGCCGACATCGAGCGCGCCCTCGCCGCACCGGCATCCCCCGCCGCCTGACCCGACCGCCTCGCGTCGCCGCGACCGCCGTCCGTCAACCGGTGAGAGCGGCCTTCGACCGGATCATCCGGTCGGGCCGCCGCCTCGCCGGTTGACGGTCACCTGCGTCACGCCTTCGCGCGCTTCGCGATGTCGCGCGCGATGATCTCCTTCATGATCTCGGTCGTGCCGCCGTAGATCGACTGCACGCGCGAGTCGCGGAAGGCGCGCGCGATCGGGTACTCCTCCATGAAGCCGTAGCCGCCGTGCAGCTGGAGGCTGCGGGTGATGACCCGCTGCTCGAGCTCGGTCGCCCACCACTTGGCCTTCGAGGCATCCGCCGTGGTCAGGTGCCCCTCGTTGAGCGCCAGGATGCAGCGCTCGATGTAGGCGCGGGTGACGTCGAGCTCGGTCTCGAGCTCGGCGAGCGCGAACCGCACCGTCGGCAGGTCGCCCACGAGCCCGCCGAAGGCCTTGCGCTGGAAGACGTAGTCGCGACCCCAGCCATAGGCCGCCTCGGCCGACGACAGCGCACCGGCCGCGATCGAGAGGCGCTCGCGCGGCAGGCGCTGCATCATGGCGATCAGCCCCTGGCCCTCGTCGCCCACGCGGTTCGCGTCGGGCACCCGCACGTCGCGGAAGAACAGCTCGGCGGTGTCCTGCGAGTGTAGGCCCACCTTCTCGAGCTTGCGCCCGCGCTCGAATCCCTCCATGCCGTTCTCGACCAGGAACAGCGTGAAGCCGCGCGAGCCCGCCGCGGGATCCGTGCGCGCGAACACGAGCACCTTGTCGGCGTGGAAGCCGTTCGTGATGAAGGTCTTCGAGCCGTTCAGCACCCAGTCGTCCCCGTCACGCCGGGCGTTCGTGCGGATGCCCTGCAGGTCGCTGCCCGCGTCCGGCTCGGTCATGCCGATCGCCGCGATCGAGTCGCCGGTCGCCATCGGCGGCAGCCAGCGCTCGAGCTGCTCCGGCGTGCAGAGGTCGAGCAGGTAGGCGAGCACGATGTCGTCGTGCACGCCGAAGGTCGCGTTGACGGATGCGGCGCCGACCTTCGAGAGCTCCTCGCTGATGATCATGCGGAAGCGGTAGTCGTCGACGCCCATGCCGCCGTGCTGCTCGGGGATCGCGAGCCCGACGAGGCCAGCCTCGCCCATCGTCCGGTAGAGCTCGCGGTCGATCAGCCCGTCGGCCTCCCACTGGGCGTAGTGGGGCGCGACGTGGCGCGCCACGATCTCCCGCACCGTCTCGCGGAACGCCTGGTGGTCGTCGTCGTAGAACGTGGAACGCATCCTGATCTCCTATCGGGCCTGCATGCGGATCGCGCCGTCGAGCCGGATCGTCTCGCCGTTGAGCATGGGGTTGGCGATGATCTGGGTGACGAGCAGCGCGAACTCGGATGGGTCGCCCAGGCGGGCGGGGTGGGGCACCTGGGCGCCGAGCGAGTCGCGCGCCTCCTGCGGCAGCGCCGCGAGCAGGGGCGTGTCGAACAGCCCCGGCGCGATCGCGTTGACGCGGATGCGGCTGGCGGCGAGCTCGCGGGCGATCGGGAGCGTCATGCCGACGATGCCGGCCTTCGACGCGGAGTAGGCGGCCTGGCCGATCTGCCCGTCGAAGGCGGCGACGGATGCGGTGGAGACGATCACGCCGCGCTCCTCGCCGCTGCCGGGCTGCCCGTCGGGTCCCGCGACGGGCGCCAGCCGCGCCATGCGCTCGGCTGCGAGGCGGATCACGTTGAAGGTGCCGACGAGGTTGATGTCGATGACGCGCTGGAAGCGGTCGAGCGGGAACGCGCCCCGCGTGCCGCTCACCTTCGCGGCGTCGTTGACGCCGGCGCAGCTGACGAGCACGCGCAGCTCGCCCGCGGCCTCGGCGGCGTCGAGCGCTGCGTGCACCTGCGCCTCGTCGCGCACGTCGGCGCCGACGAACGTGGCGCCGTCGAGCCGCGCGACCGCATCCGCTGCCTCGGTGCCCGGGAGGTCGATCACCACCACCTGCGCGCCCTGCGCGAGCAGCGCCTCGGTGGTCGCGAGTCCGAGCCCCGATGCTCCGCCGGTGACGAGCGCCACCGAACCCCTGATCTCCATCTGTCCTCCGTCGCCGTCGACGCACTGACCGTATCCTGGCGCGCCGCGTCCTGGCGCGCCCTGCTGCCAGGATGATAGATATGTGGATGTCCACGCAACTGCGAGGATGCCAAAGCGACGAGGAGGTCGTGCCACCGTGAGTGACACCGCCACGATGACTGCCGGCACAGTGACTGCAATTGCGACGACGCCGAGCGCGGCCGACGCAGCCATCAGCGCGGAGGAGCGCGCAGCGCTCATCGAGGCCGTGCGCGACTTCGCCGACGCGCGCCTCGCGCCCTTCGCCGGCCAGCGCGACGCCGACCACGAGTTCCCGATCGCCACGCTGCGCGAGGCGGGCCAGCTCGGCCTCGGCGCCATCTGCGTGCGGGAGGACGTCGGCGGCACGGGGCTCAGCCGCGTCGACGCGATCGCGATCTACGAGCAGCTCGCGCGCGGCGACGTGGCGGTCGCCACCTACCTCTCCATCCACAACATGGTCGCCGGCATGATCGACGCCGAGGGCAGCGAGGAGCAGCGCCAGCAGTGGCTGCCGCGGCTGTGCGCCATGGACGACCTGGCGAGCTACTGCCTCACCGAGCCGGGCGCCGGCTCCGACGCGGCCGCGGTCGCGACGACGGCGGTGCGCGACGGCGACGACTACGTGCTCACGGGCACGAAGCAGTTCATCTCAGGCGCCGGCGCCTCCGCCGTCTACATCGTCATGGCCCGCACGGGCCTCACCGCGGCCGGCGGCGTCGACCCGGCACTGCGCGGCTCCCGCGGCATGTCGGCCTTCATCGTGCCGGCGGGCTCGCCCGGCCTCTCCTTCGGCGGTCTCGAGCAGAAGATGGGCTGGCACGCCCAACCGACTCGCTCGGTGATCCTCGACGGCGTGCGCGTGCCGGCGACCAATCGGCTCGGCGCGGAGGGCGACGGCTTCGGCATCGCGATGCGCGGCCTGAACGGCGGTCGCCTCGGCATCGCCGCCGCCTCGGTGGGGGGCGCGCAGTTCGCGCTCGAGCGCACCATCGACTACGTCAAGCAGCGCGCGACCTTCGGCCAGCCGCTCTCGACGCGGCAGCACGTGCAGTTCCAGCTCGCCGACATGGAGACCGAGCTGCAGGCCGCCCGCGCCCTGCTCGAGCGCGCGGCGATCAAGCTCGACGCGAAGGCGGCCGACGCCCCGACAGCCTGCGCGATGGCGAAGCGCTTCGCCACCGACGTCGGCTTCCGCGTCGCCGACGAGGCGCTGCAGCTGCACGGCGGCTACGGCTACCTGCACGAGTACGGCATCGAGCGCGTCGTGCGCGACCTGCGCGTGCACCGGATCCTCGAGGGCACGAACGAGATGATGCGCATGATCGTCGGCCGCGCCCTGCTCGGAGAGCGATGACGCGCGCGGCACCCCCCACCCGCGCCTCGCACATCCGCGCCGAGCGTCGCGGTGCGCTGGGCGTCGTCGAGCTCGCGCGACCCGAGGCGCTCAACGCCCTCACCCACGCGATGGTCGTCGACATGGCGGATGCGCTGCTCGCGTTCGCCGCAGACCCGGCCGTCGAGCGCGTGCTCATCACCGGCGCAGGGGAGCGGGCGCTCTGCGCCGGCGGCGACGTCGTCACGTTGCGCGACGACGTCGACCGCACGCGCGGGCAGGGCGCCGCGAGCTTCTGGCGCGACGAGTACGCGCTGAACGCGCTGATCGCGCGGTTCCCGAAGCCGGTCGTGGCGCTGCAGCACGGCATCGTGTTGGGCGGCGGCGTCGGCATCTCGGGCCACGCGAGCCACCGGGTCGTCACCGACACGACGCGCATCGGCTTCCCCGAGGTGACGATCGGCTTCGTGCCCGATGTCGGGGCCACCTGGCTCCTCACCCGCCGCCGCGGCGAGCTCGGCACCCGCGCCGCGCTCACGGGCGACCACTTCGGCGCGGCCGATGCCATCGCGCTCGGGCTCTCCGACCGCTACGTCCCCGCCGACAGGCTGGCCGAGCTCGTCTCGCGGCTCGAGACGACGGATCCGGGCGACGCCATCGACGCGCTCGCCAGCGCGCCGCCCGAGGGCGGACTCGAACCGGCGCGGGCGCTCATCGACCACGCGTTCGCGAGCGACGACCCGGCGCAGATCGTGGAGCGGCTGCACGCCGCGGGCGAGCCCGGGCGCTCGCTGGCCGCCACGATCGAGCAGCGCTCGCCCTTCGCCGTGGCGGTGACGCTCGCGGCGCTGCGGCGGGCGCGGCGGTTGGGCTCGCTGGAGGAGGCGCTCGTGCAGGAGTACCGCGTCTCCCGGCACACCTCGCTCGCGGCCGACTTCAGCGAGGGGGTGCGCGCGCAGCTGGTCGACAAGGATCGCGCGCCGCAGTGGCGCCCGGGCTCGCTCGCGGGCGTCACGCCTGCCATGGTGGAGGCGTGCTTCGCGCCGGTGCCGGAGGGCGACCTCGAGCTGCCCGCGCCGGCCGCCGCTGCTGACGCCCGATCGCTCGATGAGGAGACCGCATGACCGTGCCGACGAATGCGGAGCAGACGAACGCCGCGTACGAGACCATACGGGTCGAGCGCTCGGGCCGTGTCGCGTGGATCACGCTCGACCGGCCGGATGCGCTGAACGCCCTCAACACGCAGCTCATGCACGAGCTCGTCGCCGCCGCGACCGAGCTCGACCGCGACGACGAGGTCGGCGCCATCGTCGTGACCGGCTCCGAGAAGGCGTTCGCGGCCGGCGCCGACATCAAGGAGATGTCGTCGAAGTCGACCGCCGAGATGCGCGAGGCGGACCACTTCGGGCCGTGGCTCGAGTTCGCGCGCGTCGAGACACCGGTCATCGCCGTCGTGTCGGGCTACGCGCTCGGGGGCGGCTTCGAGCTCGCGCTGATGTGCGACGTGATCCTGGCCGCCGACACCGCGACGTTCGGGTTCCCGGAGATCGGCCTGGGCGTGATCCCGGGCATCGGCGGCACCCAGCGCATCGTCCGTGCGATCGGCTACCCAAAGGCTGCAGAGCTCGTGCTGACCGGCCGCCGCATCGATGCGGCAGAGGCGGATGCCCTGGGCATCGTCTCGCGCGTCGTGCCCGCAGCCGAGCTGCAGGCTGAGGCCGAGCGGCTCGCCGAGGCGATCGCGACCAAGTCGCTGCCGGCGCTGAAGGCCGCCAAGGCCGCGCTCGACGCGGCGCTCGAGACGGGGCTCGAGGAGGGCCTCGCGCTCGAGGCCGAGCGGTTCACGGCGCTGTTCGACACCGCAGACCAGAAGGAAGGGATGGCGGCGTTCAGTGAGAAGCGCAAGCCCGAGTTCCGGCATCGCTGACCCTTCGACACGCTCGGCGGCCTCCGGCCGCGGAGCGGCTCAGGGACCGCTGTGGTCGGCTGAGCCGCTGCGCGCCCGCCGGGCGCACAGCGCGTCGAAGCCCTACAGCGGCTCCGGCGCCGGCCGCGGATCCTCGAAGTCGCCCGACCGCTTCCGCAGCAGCGCGATGATCCGCACCAGCTCCGCGAGCTCCTCCGCCTCGAGCCCGGTCTCGGCGAACGCCTCTTCGTTGAGCGCGGCCGTGGCCCGCTCGACGAGCGCGCGCCCCGCATCCGTCAGCGTCAGCACCGTCGCCCGGCCGTCCGTGGGATGCCGCTCGCGCGTCACCAGCCCGTCGCGCACGAGACGGTCGACGGTGCTCGTCACGCTCGTGGGGTGCACCTGCAGCCGCCGCACTGCGGACTGCATGGGCATGCGGCCCTCTCGCGTGAACGCGAGCAGCCGCAGCACCTCGAAGCGGGCGAACGACAGCGAGAACGGCCGCAGCACGCCCTCGACCCGCGCCTCGAGCAGCTGCTGCGCCCGGTTCACCGAGGTGACGAGCGTCATCCCGGGCGCCGCGTCCGCCCATCCGTGGTCGAGCCACTGGCGCCGGGCCTCGGCGATCGGGTCGATCTGGGCAGGGCGCTCGGTGCGCACCGGTCGATCGGCCCTGGTCGGCTCGCTCATCCGCTCCTCCTCGTCCCGCTTCACCGTAGCGCCAGCCGCGCACCCCACCACGACCGCGCCCCACCCCCAGAAGGGAGCCCGCCGATGAAGATCGTCGTGCTCATCAAGCCCGTGCCCGACACCTACGGCGACCGGGTGCTCGACCTCGAGACCGGCCTCGCCGACCGCGCTGCGAGCGAGACGGTGCTCGACGAGATCACCGAGCGCGCCGTGGAGACGGCGATCCGGCACGCGGAATCCGCCGCCGACGTCGAGGTCGTCGTCATGTCCATGGCGCCGGCCGACACGCAGGCGACCCTGCGCAAGGCGCTCGCGATGGGCGCCGGCTCCGCGGTGCACGTCACCGACGAGCGGCTCGCGGGGGCCGACATGGTGCGCACCGCCGAGGTGCTCGCCGCCGCGCTCACCCGCACCGGCTTCGACCTGGTCATGACCGGCAATGGCTCGACCGACGGCAGCGGCAGCGTCATGCCCTCGATGCTCGCCGAGCTGCTGGGCCTGCCCGCCATCACGCGGCTCGAGACGATCGAGATCACGGCGGATGCGGTGCAGGGCACCCGCGCGACCGACGGCGGCACGATGACGGTCACCGCGCCGCTGCCCGCGGTCGTCTCGATCAGCGAGCGCATGCCCGACCCGCGCTTCCCGGCGCTCAAGGGCATCATGGGCGCGAAGAAGAAGCCCTTCGAGGTGCTCTCGCTCGACGACCTCGAGGTCGAGGTCGACGAGACGGCGGCGCCGCGATCCATCATGACCGCCGTCGCCGCGCGCCCGCCGCGCGAGGCGGGCGAGATCATCACCGACGAGGGCGACGCGGGGGAGCGGATCGCCGCGTTCCTCGCCGATCGCCGACTGGTCTGAGGAGCCCCGACATGCCGAACATCCTGACGCTGCTGCTCGCCATCTCCGGCGACAGCCCCGAGCTCGCCGACGGCGCGGCCGAGGCGCTCGGCGCCGCCGCTGCCGTGGGCACGCCCGTCGCCGTCGTGATCGCTCCGGCCGAGGCGCTGCCGCAGCTGGCGGAGCGCGCCGCTGCGCTCGGCGCCGCAGAGGTGCTGACCGCCGCCGTCGACGCGACGCAGCTCGGCGTTCCCGTCGTCGACGCGGCGGCCGCGGCGGTCGCGCGCGTGGCGCCGGAGGCGGTGCTGGTGCCGCACTCGATCGAGGGCACGGATGCGGCCGGTCGCCTCGCCGCGCGCCTGCGGGCGCCGATCGCGGTCGACGCGATCGGGCTCGAGCGCGACGACGAGGGTCTCGTGGCGCACCACAGCGTCTACGGCGGCGCCTACGCCGTGACGTCGGCGGCGACCTTCGGGCCGCTCGTCGTGACGCTGCGGCTGGGGTCGATCGACACCCGTGCGGAGGCCGCCTCGGCGCAGGTGAGCGAGCTCGCGGTCGAGGCCTCAGGCCGGCCGGCCGCTGTCGTGCAGGGCTTCGAGCCGGTGCAGCAGGTCTCCACCCGCCCCGATCTGCGGGCAGCGAAGAAGGTCGTCGCCGGTGGCCGCGGCCTGGGATCGAAGGAGCAGTTCGTGCTCGTCGAGCAGCTGGCCGATGCGCTCGGCGCGGCCGTCGGCGCCTCGCGCGCGGCCGTCGACGCGGGATACGTGGAGCAGTCGATGCAGGTGGGCCAGACCGGCACGTCGGTGTCGCCCGACCTCTACGTCGCCCTCGGCATCTCCGGCGCGATCCAGCACCGGGCCGGCATGCAGACGGCGAAGACGATCATCGCGATCGACAAGGATCCGAGCGCCCCCATCTTCGAGGTGGCCGACCTCGGCGTCGTGGGCGACCTCTTCTCGATCGTGCCGCAGCTGATCGCGGCGCTCGAGGCACGGAGGTCGTAGCGGTGACCGACGGTCAGGCTCCCACCGGCACGCTGCGCCGCGGGCTGCCGCGCACGCCCGGCGGTGAGCCCTGGCCGCCAGAGGGCGTCGTCCCGGCCCTCGCGCCGGCGCCCGCTGCTGCGACCGCTGTTGCGGCGCCCGCTGCGGCGCCCTCTGCGGCGCCCTCTGCGGCGCCCGGTGCCCTCGCCCAGGCGTCACCGGCCGACACCGATCCTGCGGCCGAGCCCAACCGCCCGTCGGCGAGCGACCAGGACAGCCAGGCGCTCCCCGAGCCGCCGCCTGCGGCCAGCCTCGCGGCGCCGAGTCCCGCCGCCGGGGAGGTCGCTGCGCCGAGCGCCGACGATGCGCTGACGTCGCAGCAGACCACCGCAGGAGGCGCGGGCACCGCGGCAGCCTCGGTGACGCTCCGTCGCGGCCTGCCGCGCGTCGCCGGAGGCGAGCCCTGGCCGGCGGCCGGGGTCGTCGCCCAGGTGCCATCCCAGGCGGTCGCTCAGGCCGTCGCCCAGGGCGACGCGCACGGTGCAGCAGCGCCGGGCCAGCGGAGCACAGGCACCTCGTCCGCGGCGCCGGGGCCCGGAGGCGACGTCGCCGCCCACGCGGCGACGAGCGGCGAGCGCGCCAGCACGAGCCCCGAGGCGCATCCCGCAGCGGCGCCCGCGGAGCAGGAGGCGGCGACGGCACCCACGCCGACCTCTGGGCGAGCGCCCTCGCGGAGCTCTGCGCCGGAGTCCGCGCCGGAAGTCGCGCCGGAGTCCGCATCGGAGTCCCGCGCATCGAGCGCGCCCGGAGCGGCCCCCGCGCTCCGCCGAGGCCTGCCTCGCATCGCGGGCGGTGAGCCGTGGCCGCCGGCGGCGGCAGCGCCACCGCTCGCCTCGACCGGCGCCGATCCCAGGGTCGAGTCGACGGCGCCCGTCGCTGCTGCTGCCGACGCCCCGCAGCACGCCGCCGCCGGCGAGCCCGTGGCGCCCCAGCCGGTGCCGGCTCAGCCGGCCGCGGCTCCCGGCCCTGCGCCCGCCGAGCCGACCGCGGCGGCGCCCGCGCCTTCCGCGGCGGCGCCCGCGTCTCCCGCGCCAGCGCCCGTCGACCCGGCCGCTCCGGAACCGGCTTCCGTCGAGCCGTCCGCTCCGGAACCGGCCGCTCCGGAACCGGCGCCCGTCGGCCTAGCCGCCCGCGAGCCGGCCGCCCCCGAACCCGTCGCCGCAGGGCCCGCCGCGCCCGCGGGCGCGGCTGCCGAGCCCGCTCGGGCCACGCCGTCCACCGCGAGGCCGGCGGCCACGAAGACGCCCACCGCGAAGCCCGCGGCCACGAAGGCGCCCACCGCGAAGCCCGCTGCGACCGCACCCGCCGCGGCCGGCATCCGCCCGACCACCCGTCGAGAGTGGGTCGCTGCCAGCGTGCTGGTGGCGCTCGCGGTGGTGGGCCTCGCGACGATCGTCGTGGCGCTCGCCCGCTGGGTCACCGGCCTCGAGCCCGTCGCGGCCTTCGTCGAGCAGTACCACGGCACCCCTCCGCTGCCCGAGGGTGCGCCCGTTGGCCTGCCCGCGTGGCTCGGGTGGTCGCACTTCTTCAACGTGCTGCTGATCGCGCTGATCATCCGCTCGGGCCTGCAGGTGCGAGCCGAGCGGAAGCCGCCCGCCTACTTCACGTCGAAGCGCACGGGAGCGAAGGTCTCGCTGACCGTCTGGCTGCACACGAGCGTCGACGTGCTGTGGATCGTCAACGGCCTCGTCTTCGTCGTGCTGCTCTTCGCCACCGGGCAGTGGATGCGCATCGTGCCCACCAGCTGGGAGGTCGTGCCGCACGCGATCTCGGCCGCGCTGCAGTACGCGACGCTCGACTGGCCGGTCGAGGACGGCTGGGTGAACTACAACGCGCTGCAGCAGCTCGCGTACTTCGCGACGGTGTTCATCGCTGCGCCGCTGGCGATCATCACCGGCCTGCGCATGAGCACCTGGTGGCCGAAGGGCGCCGAGCGGCTGAACCGCGCCTACCCGATCGAGTGGGCGCGCGCCGTGCACTTCCCGACGATGCTGTACTTCGTCGTGTTCATCGTGGTGCACGTGCTGCTGGTGCTGACCACCGGGGCGCTGCGCAACCTCAACCACATCTATGCGGCGCGCGACGCCGACGACTGGCTCGGCTTCGCGTTCTTCGCAGGCTCGATGCTCGTCGTGGTCGGGGCGCTGCTCCTGGCCCGGCCGGCGCTGCTGACCCCCATCGCGAGCCGCTTCGGCTCGGTCACCGCGCGGTAGCCCCCGCCCCCTGCCTCCGCCGCCACCACCGAGTGGCGCCCCCCCCGCCGCTGAGCGGCGCCTCCCGCAGGTGAGTGGCGCCTCCCGCAGGTGAGTGGCGCCTCCCGCAGCTGAGTGGCGCCTCCCGCAGGTGAGTGGCGAGCGGATGCGCCCCAACACGGCAGGATGGACGAGTGACTGAGCACGCCGAGACCGAGCACCGCAGACCGATCTGGGCGCTGGTGGGCATCGGCCTGCTGTCGGGCTTCCTGTCGGGCATGTTCGGCATCGGCGGCGGCATCGTGATCGTGCCGCTGCTGGTGCTGCTGGCGAAGTTCCCGCGCAAGCTCGCCGCGGGCACTTCGCTCGGCGCGATCGTGCCGGCGGCGCTCGTCGGCGTCGCGAGCTACGCAGCGGTCGGGCAGGTCGACTGGCTCGTCGCCCTGATCCTGGTCGTCGGATCGGTCGTCGGCGCCCAGCTCGGCGCCCACCTGCTGCACCGGCTGCCGGTGCTCGCGATCCGGTGGGCCTTCATCGTCTTCCTCGCGGCGGTCGCCGTCAGCCTCTTCCTCGTGGTGCCCTCGCGCGACGCGCAGCTCGAGCTCGACGTGCTGCCGATCATCGGGCTCGTGGTGCTCGGCTTCGTGACGGGCGTGCTCTCGGGCATCCTCGGCGTGGGCGGCGGCATCGTGATCGTGCCGATGCTGATCCTGCTGTTCGGGCAGAGCGACGTGGTCGCCAAGGGCACCTCGCTCGCGATGATGATCCCCACCGCGCTCTCGGGCACGATCGGCAACCTGCGTCGCAAGAACGTCGACCTGATCGCGGCCCTCATCGTCGGCGTGGCGGCGTGCGTCACGACGGCCCTCGGCGCGGCCGCGGCCATCGCGCTCGACCCGCGCACCGCATCCATCATCTTCGGCGCGTTCCTCGTGCTGCTGATCGTGCGCCTCGTCTTCGAGGCGATCAAGCTCGGCCACAAGGAGTAGCGGCACACCGAGGTCGTCCCGGGTGCGGGCCGAGGGTCAGCCGACCTCGTCGATGAGGCTCAGGCAGAACGGATGGCCGGCAGGATCGGCGAACACCAGGCAGTGCGCGGCGTTGGGCTGGTGCTCGAAGCGGCGGGACCGTGCCGCCCGTGATGTCGGCGGAGAAGGCCGCCAGCATCGCTGGTCGCGGGCATGCCAGGGTCGTCGAGCTGTAGCGGATGGCCTGCGACATGCCGCAACGCTAGCGCTGGGTGGGCTCCAGCAGGGCTCTCCGACAGATGTCGGACCGGTTGCGCCACGTCCGACCTGGTGCACCGGGTCGAACTGCGCGCACGGGGTCGCGCTTCGGCTGGCCCCGCTTCGGCTGGCCCGCCTCGGCAGCGGGCGCCGCGGAGCGGCGGGCGTGCAGCGCGTCGCCGCTACCAGCCCATCGTGCCGGGCGCGCCCTTGAACGGCCCCGTCACGCGCGAGGTGATCCAGCCGCCGTAGAAGCCGCCGGGCTGCGGCTCGACGACCTCGCCGTCGACCTCGACGCGATCCATGCGGCCCGGGTAGAGCGCGACGTGGTCGACGAGCGCCTCGAAGCCCGGGCTGGGCGTCGGGTAGGTCCACGCGGCGGCCTCGGCGGAGCGGCCGCCGCCCGAGACGGTCAGGTAGCTCGCGCGCCCCTTCCACTCGCACATGCTCGCGCCCGGTGCGCTGGTGAGCGCGCCGTCGACGAACGCCGAGCGCGGCAGGTAGTAGGTCGGCGGATGGCTCGTCTCGAGCACCCGCAGCGACTGCCGGCTCGTCGCGATGACCTCGCCGCCGAGGACGACGCGCACCAGCTCGTCGCTCGGCTCGAGGCGTGGCGGCCTCGGGTAGTCCCAGACCGATTCGACCTCTCGTGCGCTGCCCATGGCTCCCCCTACTTGACGATGTCGACCGACTCGGTGGCAGGCGGCAGCGTCAGCGTGCCGGTGCGCGTCATGCGGTCGCTGCGACGCACGCGGATCCAGTAGATCCCGCCGATCACGAACGCGGCCAGGCAGGTGCCCGCCGCGACCAGGATGCCCATGCGGGGGCCGAACGCATCCGCCACCCATCCGACGATGGGGGCGCCGATGGGGGTGCCGCCCATGAAGACCGCACCGTAGAGCGCCATCACGCGGCCGCGCACCTCGGGGGCGGAGGTGAGCTGCACCATGGAGTTCGCGTTCGTCATGAACAGCTGCGCCGTGAAGCCCGCGATCGCGAGCGCGGCTCCGAAGAGCCAGATGTTGGGGGTCCAGGCGGCGAGCGCGCAGGCGATCACGAACATGCCGATGCCGCCGACGATCGCCGTCCACCGCGGGCGCGAGGCGCGCGCCGACAGCAGCGCGCCGGTGACCGAGCCGATCGCCATCGCGCTCGAGAGGATGCCGAAGGTGTCGGCCTCCGCCTGGAACTCGATCGACGTCATGGTGGAGATGTAGATGGGGAAGTTCAGGCCGAACGTGCCGAGGATGAAGGCCATCACGAAGATGACGAGCAGATCCTTGCGCTTCTTCACGTACCGGAAGCCCTGCACGATGTCGCCGAAGCCCTTCGCGCCGCGCGGCGCCGGTTGCAGCTCGGTGGGGCGGATGCGCGCGAGCGCGACGAGCATGGCGACGAACGTGAGCGCGTTGATGAGGAAGACGGGCCCGGGGGCGACCAGCGCGATGAGCAGGCCGGCGACGGCGGGGCCGATCAGGCGCGCGCCGTGGAACGAGGCGGAGTTCAGCGCGACGGCGTTGGCGATGTCGGTCTGGCCGACGAGCTCGGAGACGAACGCCTGTCGAGCGGGCATGTCGAAGGCCTGCACGACGCCGAACATGAGCGCGAAGACCTGCACGTGCCAGAGCTCGACGATGCCGGTCGTGACGATGATGCCGAGCGCGAGCGCGAGCACGCCCATCGCGGATTGCGTGACCGCGAGCACCTTGCGGCGGTCGTACTTGTCGGCGATGAGGCCGGAGATCGGCACGAGCAGCAGCTGCGGCCCGAACTGCAGCGCCATGTTGAGGCCGACGGCGGTGGCGTCGTTCGCGGTCAGGACGGTCAGCACCGTCCACGACAGCGCCGTGGACTGCATCCATGCGCCGACGTTGGAGATGAGGGCGCCGACGAACCAGGTGCGGTAGTTGAACAGCCGCAGGCTCCGGAACATCATTGCTCTGCCAGCCGCTCGAGTAGGGGGACGGCCTTGGCGAGGATCTCGCGCTCGTCGGGCGTGAGCTTCGCGAGCGATTCGGCGAGCGTGCGGTTGCGCTGCTCGCGCATCGAGGCGATCATCTGCTCGCCCTTGTCGCTGATGCGCAGCACCACCATGCGCCCGTCGCTCGGGTGCGGGCTGCGCTCGACGTAGCCGAGGTCCTCGAGGTGCTGCAGCGTCTTCACCATGCTGGGCGGCTTCACGCACTCGGCGGCGGCGATGCGCGCGAGCGTCGGCTCCTCGAGCTGCTGCATGGTGCCGAGCGCCGAGAGGTGGTGCATCGACAGCGATTCGTCGGTGCGCTCCTTCCGCATGCGCCGGCCGAGGCGCACGAGCGCGACGCGGAGGGAGTCTGCGAGCGCGATGATGGCCATGTCGTTAGTCTATCTCACGACCCCTGGTGCGCGCTCCGCGCGCCGCGTCCGCGTCAGTCGCTGGATGCGGCGGAGGCGCCGGAGGCCGCCGAGGCGGCAGATGCCGAGCCGACCGGCGCGACGGGTGCTGGCGCCGGCACCGGGCGGGGCGCCTCCTGCTGCGCGGGAGCGGGAGCAGGCGCAGGCGCGGGTGCGGGCGCAGGCGCAGGGGCGGGCGCGCTGGAGGCGGCCGGCGCGGAGGCCGCGGTCGCCGTGGGGGCCGACGTGGGGGTCGGGGCGAGGATGTCGCTGCCCGACTTCAGCACGATGCCGGCGGCCTCGAGGCTGTCGCCGCCGGCCGCGTGCCCGCGGATCTGGCTGCCGGTGACCGGGGTGCCGCTGGCATCCTGCACGCTCATCGCGTTGGCGAGGCTCACCGCGCCGAGGCCGATGGCGCCGACGCTGAGGAGGCCGGCCGAACCGACGAGGACCCACTGGCTGCGCTTCATGCCCCCAGCGTGACGACGGAGCGTGAGGCGCGCAGGAGCCGCAGATGAGAGCTCTCTCATCTGCGTCGAGCATCGACCCCGAGGCTCGGCTGCAGGATGCGGGCGCCGATGGCGAGCTGCGCCGCCGCCGTCTCGAGGTCGCCGCGCTCGATGGGCGCGAGCGCGTGCGCGAGCACGTGCACGGCCGTGCGGTGCGCGACGCGCCGCGCGCCGGGGCGCTCAGGGGCGAGCCAGCGGTCGACCGCCGCATCGAGCAGGCGGGTGAACCCCGCCGCGCGCGCCGCATCGCCGCGCGCGAGCGCGATCGACGCCACCAGGTGACCGATGAAGGCCGCCTCGTCGTCTGCCGGATCGCCGAGCCCCGCGGTGTCGATGTCGATGACGCCGGAGATCGCGCTCGCGTCGCCCTCGTCCACGAACAGCTGCCCGACGTGCAGGTCGCCGTGCACGGTGCATCGCACCGCCTCGTCCACGACGAGGTCGGAGGCCTCGACCGACGCGACCATGCCGGTCACGAGCGCGAGCGGATCGGTGAGCGCCGCCACCTCGGCATCCGAGGCGCCGGCGCTCGCGGAGGCGCTGCCCGCGGCGGCGCGGTCCACGATCGCTCGCCCGAGTGCCGCGGCGATGCGATCCGTGTACCAGCCGTGGCGCAGCGCGAGCGAGGGGCGCGCATCCCGCCCGGTGTCGACCGCCGCCATCGCGGCGCGCAGCGACTCGATCGAGTCGAGCAGGCGCTCGGGGTCGAGCGCGTCGAGCCGCGAGGTGATCGGCGCGCCCGTGGCCGTCTCGGTGAGCACGATCCCGAGCTCCGACCAGCCGGTGATGGGCGGCACGGGCACCCCGCCGCCGCGCAGCGCCTCCTGCAGCGCCACGATCGACGACGATGCGTCGGGGCGCACGATCTTGAGGTACGTGTCCCGCGCGCCCGCGCGCATCCTGAACATCGCGCGCTTGCCGGGCCGGTAGACGAGCAGCTCCGGCACGCGGTCGATGCTCACGCCGAGCCTGCCCATGAGCGTCGCGGCGGCGTCGGGGAAGCTCGCCGGCGCCAGCGCCGGCAGCCGAGGGTCGGCGGGATGCAGCCAGATCCGCGCCTCGGGCCGCTGGGGGTCGCCGAGCACGAAGCCCGTCTCGGCGTCGACGCGCTTGCCGGAGGTGTCGACGTACCAGTAGCGCTTCGGCTCGCTGCCCTCCTCGAAGCCGGTGAGGGCGCCCGAGCCGGAGGGCTCGCGGCTCAGCAGGCGCAGCGGCCCGCCCAGGTCGTCGCCGAGGGCGTCGCGCAGCATCTGCTCCTCGACCGAGGGGGGTGCCGGGCGCGGCGCGCGCGGAGGCGTCGAATCGTCCACCCCTCGATCACAGCAGATCTCGGGGCTGCGCGCCTGCGATGTGAGGGTTCTCTCACCTGCCGCCGGCGAGCGGGCGCGGCAGGGTTGAATGGGGCGCATGCCCGACGGAGCCCTGCCGCGCCTGCGCACCTGGACGGTGCGCTCGCGCATCGTGCTGCTGCTGACGGTGCTGACGCTCGTGTCGGTGCTGGCCGCGGGCGTGGTCGCGTACGTCGTCGAGCGCTCCCGCGTCGTCGAGCAGATCGACGCGAACCTGCGGACGGCCCTCGACTCCGGCAGCTACACGGTCGCGGACCCCAGCGAGGGGTGGGCGTCGGCAGAGGATGCGCTCAGCGCCGTCGTGCAGCGCCTCGCGCCGGACGACAACACCGGCACGCTCGGCATCGTCGACGGCCGGCCCGCGCTCGTGCCGGGCATCCAGACCGACGTGCAGCTCGAGGCGCTGCCGGGCTTCGTCGATCGCATCGTCGCGGAGACCGCCGAGCACGAGACCGTCATGGGCACCTACGTGCACGAGGACGGCACGAGCGTGCGATACCTCGCCGCGCCCGTCACGGTCGGCGAGGTCGACACCGCGGTGCCGCCGAGCGCGATCTTCGTCACGGGCTACGACATCGCGGGAGAGCTCGCGGAGATCGACGACGCCGCCCGCGTCTACCTGATCACCGGCCTCGCGGCGGTCGTCGGTGCCTTCTTCCTGTCGCTGTGGGTCTCCGGCCGGCTGCTGCGGCCGGTGCGCCGCATGAACGCGGTCGCCGAGCGCTCCTCCGCCGCGAACCTCTCCGACCGGATCCCGGTCGGCGACAGCCGCGACGACGTCTCGCAGCTCGCCCGCACGGTCAACCGCATGCTCGACCGGCTCGGCGGCGCGCTCGACAGCCAGCGCGAGCTGCTGCGCGATGTGGGCCACGAGCTGAAGACCCCGATCACGATCGTGCGCGGCCACCTCGAGCTCGTCGACCCGAACGACCCGGCCGACGTCGCCGCGACGCGCGACCTCGCGATCGACGAGCTCGACCGCATGGCGCGGCTCGTCGACGACCTGCGCGCGGCTGCCCGCCTGCGGGATCCCAGCGCCTTCGACATCCGCCCCACCGACCTGCGGGCGCTCACCGAGTCGATCGCGGCGAAGGCGCGCGCGATCCGCGCACCGGGGACCGAGGCCGCGGGCGTCGCCGCGATCGACGACGCCGTCGTGAGCGCGCCCGTCACCGCGCTCCTCGACCCCGACCGCATCACGCAGGCGATGCTGCAGCTGGCCGCCAACGCCATCCGGCATGCCGACGGGCCCATCTCGATCGGCTCGCGCTCGCGCGGTCGCGACATCGAGCTGTTCGTGCGCGACAGCGGCCCCGGCGTGCCCGACGAGCTGAAGGGCGCGATCTTCGAGCGCTTCCGCCGCGGCCCCGCCGAGGGGCGGGGCGATGACGGCTCGGGCCTGGGGCTCGCGATCGTGCAGCTCATCGCCGAGACGCACGGCGGCAGGGCATGGGTGGCGGATGCGTGGAGCGGCCAGGCGGGCGAGGAGGCACCTCGACGCGGCTCGGAGTTCATCGTGACGCTGCCAGGCGCCGTGGTGGTCGAGGACGCCCCGCAGCAGCAGCCGCAGCCACAGGCACAGGCGCAGCAGCACGGTGACGACCAGGCCGCCGCACGCACCGCCGACCCCGCGGCGGCCCCTGCCGCACGCCCGAACCAGGCAAAGGAGCAGCCATGGCATCGATCCTGATCGCCGAGGACGAGGCGCGCATCGCGTCGTTCGTCGAGAAGGGCCTGCAGGCCTCCGGCTACACGACCCGCGTGGCGACCACCGGGCCCGAGGCGCTCGACCTCGCCCTCACCGACGAGTTCGACCTGCTCGTGCTCGACATCGGGCTGCCGGGCATCGACGGCTTCGAGGTGCTGGCGCAGCTGCGCGGCTCGGGCTCCACGGTGCCCGTCATCATCCTCACCGCCCGCGCGGGCGGCGCCGACACGGTCGCGGGGCTTGAGGGCGGCGCCGACGACTACATGGCGAAGCCGTTCCGCTTCGACGAGCTGCTGGCGCGCGTGCGGCTGCGCATGGCGACGAGCGCCGCCGCGAGCACCGCGCCGACGAGCGGGCTCGCCCACCAGGGGCTCGAGCTCGACATCCGCACCCGACGGGCGACGGTCGACGGGCGCGCGGTCGACCTCTCCGGCCGCGAGTTCGCGCTCGCCGAGGAGCTCGTGCGCCACGCCGGCCAGGTGCTCTCGCGCGAGCAGCTGCTCTCGCGCGTCTGGGGCTACGACTTCGACCCGGGCTCCAACGTCGTCGACGTCTACATCCGCTACCTGCGCAACAAGCTCGGCGCCGACCGCATCGAGACGGTGCGCGGCATGGGCTACCGACTGGTCTGACGGTCGAGGGCAGCGGCGCCGTCAGCGCGCCGGTGTCAGCGCTGGATGCCCGCCGTGACGCGCGCTCGCCGCAGCAGGAGGCTTGCCGCTCCGGTCGAGCGCTCGGCGGCCCGGATCCCGTGGCCCATCATGTGCAGCGCTGCGAGCGCGGTGGTGTGCGCGTCGCGCAGCCAGCGGTCGCTCGCCGCGTGCACCAGCTCGCGCAGCAGCGCCGCGTCGGCGTCGCGCCCGGCGACCTCGTTGCGCACGGCGCTCGCGGTGGCGTGGCCGATGAAGGCGGCGGCATCGTCGCTCGGGTCGCCGAGCCCCGCGGTGTCGACGTCGATCACGGCCGAGACGGCGCCGTCGGTGAAGAAGAGCTGCCCGATGTGCAGGTCGCCGTGGATCACCCGCGGCGGTCCGACGCGCCGCAGGTGCGGCACGAGGGCCGCCGACAGCTCGAGCACCTCGTGCCGCTGCTCGGGCAGCGCAGCCGCGAGGCGCTCGACGTGCCAGTCGAGGCGGCTGCCGACCGACGCCCGCGCGACGCGGTGCGTGCGCACGCCCAGCAGCTGCTCGCGCAGCGCGTCGGTGGCGTCGAGCAGCGCCTCCGGCGCCATGGTCGCCGCGACGACGGGACCCGGCGTGCCCGCGGCATCTCGCACGACGAGCGCACCCGCGCGCGACCAGTGCACGACCCGCGGTGCCGGCACGCCGGCGTCGCGGCAGGCCTGGTGGATCGTCGCCAGGTCCTCGGCCTCGCCCGGCCGCACGACCTTGACGAACATGTGCCTGCCGAGCTGCGTCATCCGCACCACCGCGCGACGACCGGGGCGGTAGGCGAGCACGCGGGCCTCGATGGGGCCGGGGGTGCTGCCGCCCGCCGCGGCGATGCGGGCGAGCCGCTCCGGGTCGAGCGCCGTGCGCAGCGCGGGCAGCCGTGGGTCGAGCGGATGCTCCCAGATGCGCGCGACGACGGCGCCGGCGCGGTCGCGGATGACGAAGCCGGTCTCCTTCGCCACCGCCTGGCGCGACGTGTCGACGAACCACTCGACCCTCGCGGCGCCGTCGTCGACGGTGAAGCGCGCGATGCGGCCCTCGCCGAAGGGCTCGGCGGAGACGAGGCGACCGGGGTGCCCGATCGCCTTCTCCAGCAGTCGCTGCTCCAGCACCCGACCATCGTCGCAGTGGGCGGCTGGGACACGCCGCAGAGCGGTGGAGCTCCGAGGACGAGGCCCTTTCGGGCCTCGTCGCGACCCCAGCTCCGTGCCCCGTCTCGGGGCTCGGTCCGGTGGAGCTCCGAGGACGAGGCCCTTTCGGGCCTCGTCGCGACCCCAGCTCCGTGCCCCGTCTCGGGGCTCGGTCCGGTGGAGCTCCCAGGACGAGGGTGCGCTCAGCCCTGCTCCGCCGTGCGACACTCGTCGAGCAGGCGCGCGCGCAGCGGGCCGAAGACGCGGTCGAGCACCGCGAGCGCCTCCTCGTCGAGCCCGTCCAGGAAGAGGTCGTCGACGTGGCGGGCGTGCACCGGGCGCGCCCGGCGCAGCCGCGTGCGCCCCGCGTCGGTGAGCACCGCATCGGTGCCGCGCCGGTCGTTCCGGCTCGGCTCTCGTGCGACGAGGCCCTCCCGCTCGAGCGCGGTGACGCGGTAGGTGAGCCGGCCCGGCGCGAAGGCGAGCGCGCGCGCCAGGTCGCCCATGCGCATGCGCAGTCCCTCGGCCTCCGAGAGCAGCAGCAGCACGTTGAAGTCACCCAGGTCGAGCCCGCTCGAGGCCTTGAGTCGGCGCTCGAGCTCGTTCGTGAGCAGCTGCGAGCCCTCGATGTAGCCGCGCCAGGCGCGCACGGCCAGCTCGCGCGAGCTCATGCGTGCCCCAGCATCTGCTCGAACGACACGAAGGCCTCGCCCTCGGTGTCGAAGGGGTCGGCCTCGCGGCGGCGGGGCATCGCCACCATGAGGTCGGCGAGCTCCTGCCCCTCGCGGGCGATGCGCCGCTCGAGGCCCGCCGTCGTCCCCCAGTCCTCGCTCGCCGCGAAGACGCCCGTCGGCACGACCTGCGCCTTCAGGTAGGCGAACATCGGGCGCATCGCGGTGTCCATCACCATCGAGTGGCGAGCGGAGCCTCCGGTCGCGCCGAGCGCGGTCGGGATGGAGGCCAGCTGCCCCTCCTCGATCACGTCGAAGAAGGACTTGAACAGCCCCGAGTAGCTCATGTTGAAGGTGGGGGTGACGGCGATGATGGCCTCCGCGTCGACCACCTCGCTGATCGCCGCGGCGAGCGCCTCGCTCGGGTTGTGCGTGAGCATGTGGCTCGCGATGTCCTGGGCGAGGGGGCGCAGCGTCACGTCGGCGGACTCGGCGTGCTGGCCGTGCGCGGTCAGCGCCGCGATGGTCGCGTCGCGCAGCCGGTCGGCCAGCAGCTTCGTGCTCGAGGGCTCGCCGAGCCCCGCGGAGACGACGGCGATGCGCGGGTTGCTCACGCCGCGCCCGCCACCCGCTCCGAGTCCTGTCGCGCGATCGCCGCACCCGTGTCGAGGTCGGTGCGCGCGCTCTGCGCCTGCCAGGCGCGGCCCTGCTCGCCGAGCTGCGTGCCCGCCGCGCGGGCTGCCGCGACCCGCGCGGCGTGCGTGGGCGCATCCGGCACGCCGTCCTGCCGCAGCAGGTCGAACTCGCGGCGCAGCACCGGCACGACCTCGGTGCCGAGGATCTCGATCTGCTCGAGCACCTCCTCGAGCGGCAGTCCGGCGTGGTCGACGAGGAACAGCTGGCGCTGGTAGTCGCCGGCGTAGTCGCGGAACGAGAGCGTGCGCTCGATGACCTGCTCGGGCGTGCCGACGGTGAGCGGCGTCGCCTCGGTGAACTCCTCGAGGCTCGGTCCGTGGCCGTAGACGGGCGCGACGTCGAAGAAGGGGCGGAACCGCTCCTTCGCCTCGCGCTCGGTCGACTTCATGAAGACCTGGCCGCCGAGGCCGACGAAGGCCTGCTCGGGCTCACCGTGGCCGTAGTGCGCGAACCGCGAGCGGTAGAGCCGCACCATGCGCTCGGTGTGCTCCTTGTTCCAGAAGATGTTGTTGTGGAAGAAGCCGTCGCCGTAGTACGCCGCCTGCTCGGCGATCTGCGGGGAGCGGATCGAGCCGTGCCAGACGAAGGGCGCGACGCCGTCGAGCGGCGCGGGCGTCGAGGTGAAGCCGGTCAGCGGGGTGCGGTGCTTGCCCTGCCAGTTGACGACCGGCTCGTGCCAGAGCTTGTGCAGCAGCGCGTAGTGCTCGATCGCGAGCTCCATGCCGTCGCGGATGTCCTTGCCGAACCACGGGTAGACGGGGCCGGTGTTGCCGCGGCCGAGCGTGAGGTCGGCGCGGCCGTCGCTGAGGTGCTGCAGCATCGCGAAGTCCTCGGCGATCTTCACCGGGTCGTTCGTCGTGATCAGGGTCGTCGCGGTCGAGAGGATGAGGCGCTCGGTCTGGGCGGCGATGTAGGCGAGCGTCGTGGTGGGGGAGGAGGAGAAGAACGGCGGGTTGTGGTGCTCACCCGCGGCGAAGACGTCGAGCCCGACCTCCTCTGCCTTCTTGGCCATCGCGACCCAGCCCGTGATGCGCTCGTGCTCGGTGGGGGTGCGGCCGGTGGTGGGATCCTGGGTGAGGTCGCTCACCGAGAAGATGCCGAACTGCATGCTGCTCACGGGTGGTCCTTCCGTCGCCGACGAATCTTTCAAAGTTGAACAAAGAGTGCAACGGCGTGTACCCCCAGCCTATTCCTGCGCTCTCTCCCTGGCTATCGGTGGGTCGATGCGCTGGGGAGCGGTGGACGACCAGCTGCCCGGGCGAGTGCGCACGCTCGCGTAGCGTGGCGGCATGAGCGCGGGTGCGGAGAGCGGGTTCGACGCGGATGTCGCGGTGGTGGGGCTGGGTGCGATCGGCTCGAGCACCGCGTGGCGGCTCGCCGCGCGCGGTGCCTCGGTGCTCGGCATCGACCAGCACGAGCCGGGGCACCCGTGGGGCGGCTCGCACGGACGCACGCGCCTCTTCCGCGTCGCGTGCCTCGAGCATCCGGGCCTGACCCCCATCGCGCGTCGGGCGCGCGAGCTGTGGCGGGAGCTCGAGGCGGCGAGCGGCGAGTCGCTGCTGCTCGAGACCGGCGCCGTCATGATCGGACGACCCGGCTCGCGCATCATCGAGGGCACGCTCGCGGCGGCTGCGGCGCACGCGCTGCCCGTCGAGGAGCTGAGCGCCGACGCGATCGCCGACCGGATGCCGGGCCACGCGCGCCTCGACCCGGGCGACGTGGGGCTGTGGGATCCGGAGGCCGGTGTGCTGCGGCCGGAAGCCGCCATCGTCGCGGCTGTCGATGCGGCGCGCGCCGCCGGCGCCCGCATCCGCACCGGCGAGCGAGTCCTCGCCATCGAGGCGGACGCCGAGGGCGTCACCGTGCGGCTCGCGCACGACGAGGTGCGCGCGCGGCGGGTCGTCGTCTCCGCCGGGCCGTGGCTGCCGCAGCTCGTGCCCGGGCTGCCGATCACGCCGCACCGCGTGGTGATGACCTGGTTCCGCGCTCGCGACGGCCACGACGCATCCGTCGAGCGGCTGCCGGTGTTCATCCGATCGGTGCCGGGCACCGGAGCCGACGAGCCGACCTGGATCTGGGGTCACGGCGCGTTGCCGGGCGACCTTGCGAAGGTGGGGCCCGAGTTCGACGGGCCCTTCGACGCCGACGACCCGGACGCGATCGATCGCGAGATCCACCCGGGCGAGACCGAAGGCATCAGCGCCTCCGTCGCCGCGGCCCTCGCCGACCTCGACCCCGTGCCGGCCGAGCTGACGACCTGCATCATGGCGCACACGCCCGACGGGCAGTTCGTCGTGGGTCGCGCGCCGGCCGTGGGTCGCGAGGCGTCCGGCACCGCCGCATCCGACCGCCTCGTCGTCGCCGGCGGCTGCTCGGGCCACTCGTTCAAGCACGCCTCAGCGCTCGGTGAGCTCGCCGCACAGCTGGCGGTCGACGAGGCGCCGTTCACCGACATCGGCTTCCTCGACCCGGCTCGCTTCGCCTGAGCTCGGCAGTGTCGCGCAGACCTCGCGCCGGTCGACCGGCGGCAGTGCCGTTCGACCGGATGATCCGGTCGACGGGCTCCTACGCCGGTTGGAGGTCGGTCGTGCGGGCTCAGACGTTGGTCGCGGGGTCGACCGCCGGGCCCTCGCCCGTGGCGCTCGCGGCATCGGCGGGCGAGCGCTGCGCCCGGCTCAGCAGCACGAAGGGCACCGCGGCAGCCGAGATGACCCCGCTCAGCAGCAGCGAGAGCCCGTAGCCGCCGAGGTCGGCGGAGCGCCCCAGCACGGGCTGCGCGATGGCGCTGCCGCCCGAGCCCAGCAGCGAGTCGAACGACAGCACCGTCGCCCGCTGCTTCGCGGGGATCATGTCGTTGAGGTAGGCGCGGCGCACCGGGTCGTCGATCGAGGACATGACGCCCCAGAGCGCCACGAGCGCGACCGCGACCCAGAAGCTCTGCACGAGCCCCAGCCCCACGAGCACGACGACGCCCGTGACGGTCGACAGCAGGATCGTCGAGGTGCGCTTCCGGAACCACCGCCGCACGACCGGTGCGAGGAAGCCGCCGAGCATCGCCGAGCCCGACAGCAGCGCGGCGGCGAGGCCCGCGATCGAGTAGGCTTCGGGGTCGCCCCACAGCTGCAGCAGATGGGGCTGCAGCGCGTAGAAGGCGTAGAAGCCGACGCCGGCGGTGAAGGGGCTCGCCAGCATCAGCCACCGCACGGGCGGGTTGCCGAGCCCGTGCCGCAGCGACGCCCGCAGCACCGTGCGGGTCGCGCGCAGCGGTCCTTCGCTGCGGTCGGGCGTGAAGCCGAGGTCGCGCATCAGGAGTCCTGCGATCACCACCATCGCCACGAGCACCCCGGCCCGCAGGAGGAAGGGGACCCCCAGGTCCGTCAGCTGCGCCACCACCCCGCCCAGCACCGAGCCGACGAGCATCGCGCCGCCGCTGACGATCACCGAGCGGCCGAAGACCCGCTCGAGCGACCCCTCGTAGCCCGTCGCCTGCAGCGCATCGACGAGCCAGGCATCCACCGCCCCGGTGAAGAACGTGAAGCCGAGCCCGAGCAGCATCGACGCGAGCGCCCAGGCCCAGAAGGGCGCCTGCCACAGCCACATGAGCCAGTAGAGGCAGGTCGTCACCGCGAGCGTCGCCGAGCCCAGGATGTACGACCAGCGCCGCCCCATCGTGTCGGCGACGACGCCGGTGGGGATCTCGAACACGAGCACGCCGACGGTGTAGAAGGCGTTGGCGGCGAAGGCCTCGAGGTTCGTGAGCCCGGCGTCGAGCAGGAACAGCGTGTTGATGCCCCAGATGAACGACGCCGCGAGCGTGTTGCCGAGCACGAGCACGTAGTAGGTGCGCTGCACGCGGCCGGGGCTCTGCGCGCTCATGCCCGCTGCCACGACCCGTTGCGCTCGACGCCTGTCATGCGGCCAACCATGGCACGCGGATGCGCGGGGCGACAGTGCGGGCACGCGGCTGCGCGGCGGCGCCCCGCGGCGCGCGCGGACCGCACGCGGCGCTCACCCCGCGCGCACCCCGCGCGCGCACGGCGCGGGCGGCCCTACGCTGAGCGCCATGCACGCACGAGACCATGCCGCCGTGACCCCGCCCCGCCAGGACGAGGCCGAGCGCCGTCACATCGCCGCCGCGCTCCGCGAGCGCGTCTACGTCTCCTTCACGGCGCTCGCGGTGACGATCGCGACCGCGAGCCACGCGCACGAGCTGACGGCGGGCGCCGCAGCGCTGACGATCGGCATCGCGATCGGCGGCATCGTGCTCGCGGCCTTCGTCGCCGAGCTCCTCGCGCACCTGGCCGTGCACCAGGAGCCGCCCGCGCGCGCAGACCTCGGGCGCATGGTCACCGCGACGCTCGGCGCCGCGACGGTCGTGCTCGTGCCGCTCGCGGCGCTCGGCCTCGCCGGGCTCGACGTCTGGTCGGTCGAGACGGCGCTGCGGGTGGTCGCGTGGCTGCTGATCGCGTGGCTGGCCGTCGTCGGCTGGCTCGGCGTGCGCCGCATGCGGGTGCGACTGCTCGTGCGCGTGCTGCTGCTCGCGGTGCTCGTGCTGCTCGGCTGCGCCGTGATCGCGGTCGAGCTGCTGGCGCACTCGCTCTGACGGGCGGCGGCGGCCGCGCCGCAGCGTCCGCAGCACGAGCGGGCCGCGGACGCCGCGGGCCGGGCGGAGGCGCGCTACTCGGCCGGGTCGGGCGCGGGCGGCGCGTGGTCCGGTCGCACCGCCGCATCCCTCCCGCGGAGGCGCTCCAGCGCATCCATCAGGTGGTAGATCACGAGGGTCGCCACCGTGCCGAGCACGATGCCCTCGAAGACCAGCTCGCCCGCGGAGAGCGTGTAGTTGGCGATCGCGACGATGAGGCCGACGCCCGCGGCGAACTGGTTGCGAGGGATCGAGAAGTCGACGCGGTTCTCGATCCAGATGCGCACGCCGATGATGCCGATCAGGCCGTAGAGCGCGGTCGTCACCCCGCCGAGCACGCCCGCCGGCACGGCGAAGATGAGGGCGCCGACCATGGGGCTGAGCCCGAGCAGGATCGCGGTGATCGCCGCCACCCAGTAGGCGGCGGTGGAGAAGACGCGGGTCGCGCTCATGACGCCGATGTTCTCGCCGTAGGTGGTGGTCGCGGAGCCGCCGAACAGGCCCGCGAGCACGGTCGCGCCGCCGTCGGCCATGAGGGCGCGGCCGGCGAGCGGGTCGAGGTCGCGGTCGAGCAGCTGGCCGACGCCCTTGACGTGCCCGAGGTTCTCGGCGATCAGCGGCAGCACGACGGGCACGAACAGCAGCAGCGAGGGCAGCAGCGCCGGGTCGAACGAGGGCGTCTGGAAGTCGGGCAGGCCGACGAGCGGCTGGTCCCAGATCGCGGCCCAGTCGATCTTCCCCTGCACGGCGGCGATGGCGTAGCCGACCACGACGCCCACGAGGATCGCCAAGCGGCCGATGAGGCCCCGGAAGAGCACGGCCGTGAGGATGATCGCGCCGAGCGTGATGATCGACAGGAGCGGATCCTCCTCGAAGTTGCCCTTGGCGGCCGGCGCGAGGTTGAAGCCGATGAGCGCGACGATCGTGCCGGAGACGACGGGCGGCATGAGCACCGTGATCCAGCGGGTGCCCGCGAGGTGCACGACGAGGCCGACGATCGCGAGCAGCGCCCCGGTGAGCACGATGCCGGCCAGCGCGAAGCCCTGGCCGCCCATCGCCGTGGCCGCGCCGACGGGTGCGAGGAACGCGAAGGAGGAACCCAGGTAGCTGGGCAGCCGGTTCTTCGTGATCAGCAGGAACAGGATGGTGCCGATGCCGGAGAACAGCAGCGTCGTCGAGGGCGGGAAGCCCGTGATGATCGGCACGAGGAAGGTGGCGCCGAACATCGCGACCACGTGCTGCATGCCGAGCCCGATCGTGCGGCCCCAGCCGAGCCGCTCCTCGGGCAGCACGAGGTCGGAGGCGGTCAGGTGCGCGCCGTCGCGCTTCGTCCAGCGGAACATGGTGGCCATGAGCGTGGCGCCCTTCGGTGCGTGTGCGGGTGGTGCGTGTGCGGGTGGTGCGGGATGCGGGTGGTGCGGGATGCGGGTGATGCGGGATGCGCGGGACGCGCGACCGGAGCCGGAGCGTCCACTCCCGGATCGTAGCCGCGCCGCTACCGTCGTGCTGTGCTCTCGACGACCCTGGCCGCATACCCGTGGCTCGCCGGCGTGCTGCTCGCGGTCGTCGTGACCCTCGGGCTGCCGGCTGCGTGGTGGCTCGCGCAGCGCCCGCGGCTGGCCTGGGCGCTCGCGGTCGCGACGGGCGTCGCGACGCTGCTGCTGACGCTGCTGCCGACCCCTCGCCAGCTCGACGTCGGCTGCGCCGTCGAGTGGGATGCGTCGCTCACCGCCCCCGAGCCGCTCGCCAACGTCGTGCTGCTCGTGCCCTTCGCGCTGCTCGTGGGCGTCGCGATCGGCCGGCCGCTCGCCGGTGCGCTGCTCGGCTTCGCCGCGGGGGCGCTCCTGTCGGCGCTCATCGAGGCGGTGCAGGCGCTCGTGCCCGCCATCGGCCGCTCGTGCTCCACCGGCGACCTGCTGGCGAACGCCGTCGGCGCCGCGATCGGCGGCCTGCTCGCCCTCGCCGCGCTCCACCTCGCGCGCCGCTCCCGCCAGCGCGCTGCGCGCCGCGGCAGCGCGCAGCGGGAGGCCGCTCACGACTGAGCGCACGCGCGTGGGCGGCACGGAGTACGGTCGAGCCGTGACCGAGCAGATCAGCGTCCGCGGTGCGCGCGAGAACAACCTCCAGTCCGTCGACGTCGACATCCCCAAGCGCCGGCTGAGCGTCTTCACCGGCGTGTCCGGCTCGGGCAAGTCGAGCCTCGTGTTCGGCACGATCGCGGCCGAGTCGCGCCGCCTGATCGACGAGACGTACGACGCGTTCGTGCAGGGCTTCATGCCGCAGGTGCCGCAGCCGGAGGCCGACAGCCTGGAGGGCCTCACGGCCGCGATCCTCGTCGGTCAGGACCAGATGGGCGCGAACTCCCGCTCCACCGTCGGCACGGCCACGGATGCGTACACGATGCTCCGCGTGCTCTGGTCGCGCGTCGGCACGCCGCGGCTCGAGTCGTCGGTGCTGTTCTCCTTCAACGACCCGCGCGGCATGTGCCTCGTGTGCGAGGGGCTCGGCCGCGTCTCGGCGATCGACGTCGACGCGATCGTCGACCGCTCGAAGTCCCTCGAGGGCGGCGCCATCGACTTCCCGAACTACCAGGTCGGCGGCTGGTACTGGAAGCTCTACGCCGAGTCGGGCCTCCTCGACCCGGCGAAGCGCATCGCCGACTACAGCGACGAGGAGCTGCAGACGTTCCTCCACGGCGAGGAGCGCAAGGTCGCCCTGGCGGGATTCACCATGACCTACGAGGGCCTGATCCCGAAGCTCAAGAAGAGCGTCTTCGTGAAGGATCCCGAGTCCATGAAGCCCGCGCTGCGGGCGCGCGTCGAGGCGGCCGCCACCTTCGGCGACTGCGAGGCGTGCGGGGGCTCCCGGCTCAACGCGGCAGCCCGCGAGGTGCGCGTGCAGGGCGTCACGATCGCCGAGGCGACGGCGATGCAGCTCACCGACCTCGCGCCCTTCGTCGCCGGCATCCCCGGGGATGCCGGGGGTGCCGCGACCGCCCCGCTGCGCGCCAAGCTCGTCGAGCTGCTCCAGACCTTCGACGCCATCGGCCTCGGCTACCTCTCGCTCGACCGCCCCGCTGGGTCGCTCTCGGGCGGCGAGGCGCAGCGCACCAAGATGGTGCGCCACATCGGGTCGGCCCTCACCGACGTCACCTACGTCTTCGACGAGCCGACCGCGGGCCTGCACGCGCACGACGTCGAGCGCATGAACGGCCTGCTGCAACGCCTGCGCGACAAGGGCAACACCGTGCTCGTCGTCGAGCACAAGCCCGAGGTGATGGCGATCGCCGACCGGATCGTCGACATGGGGCCGGGTGCCGGCACGAACGGCGGCACCGTCGTCTTCCAGGGCACCTTCGACGAGCTGCGTGCCTCCGGCACCCGCACGGGCGGGCACCTCGAGCACCGCCAGCAGATCAAGGCGGCGGTGCGCGAGCCGCAGGGGCGCATCGAGATCCGCGACGCGCGCTCCCACAACCTCACGGGCGTCGACGTGGATGTGCCGACGGGCGTGCTCGTGGCCGTCACGGGGGTCGCGGGCTCGGGCAAGTCGTCGCTCATCCACGGCTCGCTGCCGCGCGACGGCGCCACCTTCGTGGACCAGACGATCATCAGGGGCTCGCGCCGCTCCAACACGGCAACCTACACGGGCATCCTCGAACCCATCCGCAAGGCGTTCGCCACGGCGAACCAGGTCAAGCCGGCGCTCTTCAGCGCCAACTCGGAGGGTGCGTGCCCCGAGTGCAAGGGGCTCGGCGTCATCTTCTCCGACCTCGCGTTCATGGCCGGCGTCTCCACGCCGTGCGAGCTGTGCGGCGGGCGACGCTTCACCGCGGAGGTCCTCGAGTACGAGCTGCGCGGGGCGTCGATCGGCGATGTGCTCGACATGTCGATCGAGGAGGCCGCCGCCTTCTTCACCGAGAAGCAGGTGGCGCCCATGCTCGGCCGCCTCGTCGACGTCGGCCTCGGCTACATCACGCTCGGCCAGACCCTCACGACGCTCTCGGGCGGTGAGCGCCAGCGGCTGAAGCTCGCGATCGAGATGGGCACGACCGCGCGCGTGATCGTGCTCGACGAGCCGACCACCGGCCTGCACATGGCCGATGTCGACAACCTGATCGGGCTGCTGGAGCGCATCGTCGACGCCGGTCGCACGGTCATCGTCATCGAGCACAACCTCGACGTCGTCTCGCGCGCCGACTGGATCATCGACCTCGGCCCGGGAGCCGGCGCGCAGGGCGGGCGGGTCGTCTTCGAGGGCACCCCGGCGGCGCTCGCGGCCGATCCCGGCGACTCGCTCACGGGACGCCATCTCGCCCAGCGGCTCGCGGCCACCGCGACAGCGTTCTAAAATCGCACCATGCCCAAGTTCACCGCCATCCGCGCCGAGTCGACCTTCGTCGACCTGCAGGGCGTGAACATCCACGTCTACACGTGGAAGCCGGGCAAGCCGAAGGCCGTCGTGCTCATCGCCCACGGCCTCGGCGAGCACGCGCTGCGCTACGAGCACGTGGCGCAGCGGCTCGTCGCCTCCGGCTACGCGGTGTGGGCGCTGGATCAGCGCGGGCACGGCGCGACGGGCATCGAGCAGCACGGCGGCGATCTCGCGCAGCTCGGCAAGCTCGGCCCGGGCGGCATGCGCGCCGTGGTCGGCGATCTCGCGAGCGCCCTGCGGCGCATCCGCGGCGAGCACCCGGCGCTGCCGGTGGCGATCCTCGGGCACTCGTGGGGCTCCATCTCGACCCAGCTGCTGCTCAACAGCCATGCCTCGCTCGTCGACGCCGCCGTCCTCTCCGGCACCGCCTACCGCATGCCGGGCTGGATGAACGCGGGCGACCTCAACGCCCGCCACACGCACCTGGGCGAGACCGGCTACGAGTGGCTCTCGCGCGACCAAGCGGTGATCGACGCGTTCGTGGCGGATCCGCTGACCTTCCCTGCCAAGCCCCTGCAGCTCTTCGGGCCGATCGAAGGAGCCCGGCTCTACGGCGTGCCCTCCCGTCGCATCCGCAGCGACCTCCCCGTCCTCATCGCGGGCGGCTCCGACGACTCGCTCGGCGGCACGAAGTCGCTGCAGCGCCTCGGCGAGGCCTACCGCAGCCGCGCCGGTCTCACCGACGTGACCGTGACGGTCTACCCGGGCGCCCGCCACGAGATCCTCAACGAGATCAACAAGGCGAAGGTGCTCGACGACATCGTCGGCTGGCTCGACGAGCGGCTCGCGCCGCCGCGCGCCGAGCGGTAGCCAGACCGGCGGGCCGTCCCGCGAGCCTGCGCGGCCCGGCGGAGCGCGTCGTAGGCTGGGCTCATGCACGGCGAGTACAAGGTCCCCGGCGGCAAGCTCGTGGTGGTCGACCTCGAGGAGCAGGACGGCCGCATCGCCGGCTTCCGGCTCGCGGGCGACTTCTTCCTCGAGCCCGACGAGGCGCTCGGCGCGATCGACGCCGCCGTCAACGGCCTGCCCACGACGGCGACCGCGGTCGAGATCGGCGAGGCGATCACGGCGGCGCTGCCGGCCGACGCGGCACTGCTCGGCTTCACGCCCGAGTCGGTCGGCGTCGCAATCCGGCGGGCGCTGCAGCACGCGAGCTCGTTCGCCGACTACGAGTGGACGATCATCGACGACGAGCCGCGCCTGCCGATCGTGCACGTGGCGCTCGACGAGGTGCTCACCGAGGAGGTCGGCGCGGGGCGCCGCGGTCCGACGCTGCGCTTCTGGAACCTCGCGGGGCCGGCCGTCTACCTCGGCTCCTTCCAGTCGTTCAAGAACGAGGTCGAACCCGAGGCGGCTGCGCGCCACGGCATCCCCGTGCTCCGCCGCATCACCGGTGGCGGCGCCATGTTCTCCGAGCCCGACAACGCCATCACCTACTCGCTCACTGTGCCGGGCGACCTCGTCTCGGGCATGAGCTTCCAGGATTCCTACGCGTTCCTCGACGCGTGGGTGATCGAGGCGCTCAAGGGGCTCGGCATCGACGCGTTCTACGCGCCGCTCAACGACATCACCTCCTCGAAGGGCAAGATCGGGGGCGCCGCGCAGAAGCGCCTCGCCTCCGGCGCCGTGCTGCACCACGCGACGATGTCCTACGACATCGACGCCGACACGATGACCGAGGTGCTGCGCATCGGCAAGGAGAAGCTGAGCGACAAGGGCACCACGAGCGCGAAGAAGCGCGTCGACCCGCTCAAGTCGCAGACGGGCATGGAGAAGGCTGCGGTGCAGGATGCGCTCAAGGCCACCTTCCGGCGCCTGTTCGGCGGTGCGGAGGGCGCGCTCACGCCGGCCGAGCTCGCCGAGGCCGAGGAGCGGATCCGCACCAAGTTCGGCACCGAGGAGTGGCTGCACCGCGTGCCCTGAGCGCGCCGCGCCGCCGCCGCGCGCGGCTCAGGGCGCTTCCGAAGCCTCGGGTGCCTATGATCGACGGCAAATGGACTTCTCCCTCGAATTCACGCCCGACCTCATCGCGGTCTTCCTCACGCTGTTCGTGCTCGAGATCGTGCTCGGCGTCGACAACGTCATCTTCATCTCGATCCTCGCCTCGAAGCTCCCGAAGGAGCAGCAGGCGCGAGCCCGCAACCTCGGCCTCACGCTCGCCATGGTCATGCGCGTCGGCCTCGTGCTGCTGGCCGGCTGGATCATCACCCTCAACGACGACCTCTTCACGCTGTTCGGCATGGGGTTCTCCGGCCGCGAGCTGATCCTCATCGCCGGCGGTGGCTTCCTGCTCTACAAGGCGGTGCACGAGATCCACCTGAAGCTCGAGGGCGAGGAGGAGCACGCCTCCGGCGCGGTCAAGGCGACGTTCGGTGCCGTGCTCGCGCAGATCCTGCTCATGGATCTGGTGTTCTCGCTCGACTCGGTCATCACCGCGGTCGGCATGACGAGCAACATGATCGTGATCATCAGCGCCGTGCTGATCTCCTTCGGCATCCTGCTGTTCTCGGCGAAGTACATCTTCGAGTTCGTGAACCGCCACCCGACGGTCAAGATGCTCGCGCTGTCGTTCCTGCTGCTCATCGGCGTCTTCCTGATCGCCGACGGCTTCGGCTTCCACATCGACAAGGCACTCATCTACGTGCCGATGGCGTTCGCGGTGCTGGTCGAGGGCCTGAACCTGTGGGCGGCGGCGCGCAAGCGCAAGCGCAAGGGCAGCGGCGCCGAGCCGGTGAAGCTGCACGACACCATGAGCCCCGAGAGCGAGCTCGCGGCGGCGACCGGCCAGGGGTCGGCGGCGGTCGACACTGGCGCTCCCGGAACCGCCTCGGCGGACGGCGGCGCGCCGGGCGCGCAGCCGACCGACCGCGCGTGAGCCTTGTCCCCGCCCGCCCCGAGGGGTTGGATGGGGGCATGAGCGATGAGGCCGACAAGGACCACGTGATCGTGGGCGACGACTCCGACCGCAGCCGCTACGAGGCGCACATCGGCGACCGCCTCGCCGGTGTGCTCTCGTACGTGGACGATGCCGACGGCAACCGGGTGCTGCAGCACACCGTGGTCGGCGACGCCTACGGCGGGCACGGCGTCGGCAGTGCGCTCGCGGCCTTCGCGCTCGACCACGCGGCGGAGGCGGGGCGCAAGGTCGTGCCGCAGTGCACCTTCGTGCAGGGCTGGCTCCAGCGCCACCCCGAGCACGAGCCGCTCGTCGCGCACGCGCACGGCGCGACGGGATGAGCGCGACCGGGCGAGGCGCGACGGGCTGAGGCGCCGAGCACGAGAGCGCAGGACGGCTGCGGTGCGGCGATCCCGGAGGCCGATGCGCCATCCGGGATGAGATCCGGCTCCGAAGGCGTTGATGACAGGAGGGCGAGCGCTCGCGAACGAGCGTCGACCTCGATGACGAAGGAGCGATGAGATGACGGACACCGGCACGATCACGCAGACCGAGGGCACCGAGACCGCCGTGCTGGCGGGCGGATGCTTCTGGGGCATGGAGGATCTCATCCGCGCGCGGCCCGGGGTCATCGACACCCGCGTCGGCTACACCGGCGGCAGCAACGCGCACGCCACCTACCGCGATCACCCCGGCCACGCAGAGGCCATCGAGATCGTCTTCGACCCGAAGCGCACGAGCTATCGCGAGATCCTGGAGCTGTTCTTCCAGATCCACGACCCCTCGACGCTGAACCGCCAGGGCAACGACGTCGGCACGAGCTACCGCTCGGCGATCTTCCCGCTCTCGGCGGAGCAGGAGCGCGAGGCGCGCGACACGATCGCCGACGTTGACGCCTCGGCCCTGTGGCCGGGCCCGGTCGTGACCACGATCGAGGCCGCCGGGCCCTTCTGGGAGGCGGAGCCGGAGCACCAGGACTACCTCGAGCGCATCCCCAACGGCTACACCTGCCACTTCGTGCGCCCGAACTGGGTGCTGCCGCGCCGCGAGGCGGCGACGGGGCAGACCGCCTGACCGGTCGCGCCGAGGAGGCTCCCAGCGGGAGACCCGAGGGCGTCGCTAGCGTCGTGGCATGACCGAGCAGCCGTCGCAGCAGCACCCGGGCGTCCCCGCGGGGCCCGCGCAGCCCCCGCACCCCTCGTACCCGCCGGCATACCCGCAGGGATACCCGCAGCAGCACGGCGGCTACGCGCCCGGCGGCGTGCCGCACCGCCCGTCGACGGGTGTGCGCCACTGGGCGCTGCAGCTCCTCGCCTACCTGCCGATCCCGCTGCTGCCGCTGCTGATCGTGCCGCTCGTGCTGCTGGGCGTGCGCGGCGGCGCGGTCCGCAACGGCGGGGTCGATGAGGCGAACTCCCGCGGCTCGCTCAACTGGTCGTTGACGTGGCTGGCGTCGGTGCTGGTCACGGCGACGCTGCACTTCGTGCTGCTGTTCGCGCTCACGAGCGGCGGCAGCGTCTCCGGCGCATCGCCGCAGGGGATCGTGCTCGCGATCACCGCCAGCCTCCTCGGCGTCGCCTACATCGGCGGCGGCATCATGACGCTCGTCAACCTGATCCGCGGTTGGAGCGCCGCAGCCCGCGGCGAGGCCGCTGGCCCGCTGCTCGCGATCCCCTTCCTGCGCGCACGGGCGCGCGTCGACCGCTGACCGGCACCGCCCGGTGCGCCCCCGCAGCCGCGGTGGCGTAGGATGGGCGCAGCCGCTTCGGCGGTGCGCGGATGTAGTTCAATGGCAGAACTTCAGCTTCCCAAGCTGATAGCGCGGGTTCGATTCCCGTCATCCGCTCCGAAGGCCAGCGCATCGGTCCCCGACATGCGCGCGAAACAGCACATCTGCCACGGTGGAGGCATGGAGCAGGCACCGATCACGGTCGCGATCGAGCGCGTCGTCGATCCGAGCATGGATCGCTACGCGCAGGCGTGGTCGCAGCACGGCGTCGATCTGGCCTCGCGGTTCGAGGGGTTCCTCGGCGCCGGCTGGGTGCGCGAATCGCTGCGCACACCGCGCTGGCACATGATCTACCGCTTCGAGGATCGCGGCTCGCTCGACGCCTGGGAGCAGAGCCCGGAGCGTCAGCAGTGGCTCGCCGGCGGCGCCAGCTTCGCCAAGGAGTCGCGCATCGAGCGCCGCTCCGGGATCGAGGGCTGGTTCGACGCGCCAGCCGGGGTGGTGATGGAGGACGACGTGCGGGTCGAGATCCGGCAGGTCACCGCGGCGCCGCCGGTGTGGAAGCAGATGATCGTCGTGTGGCTCGCGTTCTTCCCGATGAACGTGCTCGTGACGTGGCTGCTGGGGCTGATCCCCGGGTTCGGCGAGCTGGTGCTCCCGCTGCGGCTGCTCATCTCCACCGTCATCCTGACGCCGATCATGGTGGGGCTGATCCTGCCGCTCATCACCCGGCTCGCGTCGCCGTGGCTGCACCCGCGCCGCGACCGCTGAGGGCTCAGGCGGGGCGGCCGTAGGCCTCGAGCCAGCGGAGCCAGACCTCGCTGACCGTGGGGTACGGCGGCACGGCGTGCCAGAGGCGGTCGAGCGGGACCTCTCCGACGATCGCGATGGTCGCCGAGTGCAGCAGCTCGGCGACATCCGGGCCGACGAACGTCGCGCCGATGAGGATCCCGCGGTCCTCGTCGACGATCGCCCGGGCCTTGCCCTCGTAGTGGTCGGCGCGGGTGGCGGCGCCCGCGATCGACGCGAGGTCGTGGTCGAGGACTCGGATGCGGTGGCCCGCGGCGCGAGCCGCGCTCTCGGTGAGCCCGACGGACGCCACCTCGGGGTCGGTGAAGGTCACCTGCGGGACGTGCGCGTGATCCGCGGTGGCGACGTGGGCACCCCACGGCGCGTCGTGGATGGGCAAGCCCTTCGCGCGCGCGGCGATCGCGTCGCCGGCGGCGCGCGCCTGGTACTTGCCCTGGTGGGTGAGCAGCGCGCGGTGGTTGACGTCGCCGACCGCGTACAGCCAGTCGAAGCCCTGCACGCGCATGGTGTCGTCCACATCCAGCCAGCGACCCGGCTCGATGCCGATGCGGTCGAGCCCGAGGTCGCCCGTGCGCGGCGTCCGCCCGACGGCGATCAGCACCTCGTCCGCGGCGACGCGCTCGCCGTCCGAGAGGTCGAGCTGGGCGGTCTCGCCGGTGCGGCGCGCTCCGCGCACCTCGACGCCGGTGAGGATGCGCACGCCCAGCTGCTCGAGGGAGGCTGCGACCAGCTCGCCGGCGAACGGCTCCATCTGCTGCAGCAGCGCACCGCGCACGATGAGGGTGACCCGGGAGCCCAGGCCGGCGTAGGCGGTGGCCATCTCGGCGCCGACGACGCCGCCGCCGAGGATCGCGAGCGAAGCGGGCACGTGCGTCGCGGTAGTGGCGTCGCGGCTCGTCCACGGCTCGATCTCGGCGAGTCCCGGGATGTCGGGCAGCAGCGCTGCGGAGCCGGTGGCGATCACCACCGCCTGCCGGGCCGTCAGCTCGGTGACCGCGCCGTCCGGCGCCGTCACCTGCATCCGCTTGACCCCGGTGAGCGTGGCGTGGCCGCGCACCAGGTCGATGCCCGCGCCCTCCAGCCACTGCACCTGCGAGGCATCGTCGCGGCCGTTCGTGATCCGATCCCGCCGGCGCAGCACCGCGGCGGCATCCACCCCGCCGGTGATGGCCTGCGTCGCGCCCTCCACATCCTGTGCTGCCCGCAGCGCCGCTGCGCTGCGCAGCAGCGCCTTCGACGGCATGCAGGCCCAGTAGGAGCACTCGCCGCCGACCAGCTCGGCCTCGACGATGGCGGTCGTCAAGCCGCCCTGGACGGCACGATCGGCGACGTTCTCGCCCACCGCGCCGGCACCGATCACGATGACGTCGTACTCAGGCATGTGGCTCTCCTCGCTCCTGCGCTCGGCGACCGTCGCGGTCGCGCCAAGCACACCGTACGTCGTGCGGGTGACCGGTCGGCAACGCCTCGACCCGAATCGCGCGCTCACCGCCGCGCGTCTACGCTTTCCCCATGACTGCGAGCTCCAGCGGCGAGGTCCGAGCGCAGCCCCGCCGAGGGCGCTGGCTGATCGTGCTCGGCGTCGTGGTCGTGCTCGTGGCGGCGCTCGCGGCGGTCGCCGAGCTGATCGCGCGCCAGGTGGTGCCGGATACCGTGCGGTCCACCGTCGTGGAGCAGCTGGGGCTGCCCGCCGATCAGGCCATGGAGGTCCAGGTCGACGGCATCCTCGTGCCGCAGCTGATCGCCGGCGTGCTCACGGACGTGCGCATCGCCGCCGACGACGTCGCGGTCGGCTCGTTCAGCGGCGACGTCACGGCCCAGGCCGACGGCGTGCCGATCCGAGGCGGCGCAGCCGAGGGCGGCTCGGCGCAGGTGCGCATGAGCACCGAGCAGCTGCGAGCGCTGCTGTCGACGATCGACGGGTTCCCCGCCGAGTCGATCGAGCTCGATGCGCCGAACGTCACCGCGTCGACCGAGGTCGACCTCCTGGGCGCCGCGATCCCGCTCGGCCTCGTGCTCGCGCCGAGCGCCGCCGAGGGCGAGCTGCTGCTCGCTCCCGTCGAGGGCACGGTCGGCGAGGTGACGGTCACCGCAGACCAGCTGCGGCAGCAGCTCGGCGGGCTGCTCGAGCCGCTGCTGCAGGAGCGCAGCGTCTGCATCGCGTCGTCGCTGCCCGCGGCGCTCACCCTGCGGTCGATCGAGGTCGTCGGCGACGAGCTCGTCGCGGGCTTCGCGATCGACGGCGGCATCATCAGCGACCCCGCCCTGCAGGCCAACGGCACCTGCTGAGCCGAGGCTCAGTCGGGCAGCGTCAGCGGCTGGAGCACGCCCAGCTCGAGCCACGTCAGCGGCGCCACGACCGACAGCGCCGCGATGAGCGCGAGCGTCAGCACCACCACCACGTACTGCACCCGTCGCCGCCCGTGCGAGATGCGCCGGAACCCCCACGCGATCGGCAGCCCGACGAGCGCCACCATGATCGCGATGGTCGGTGCCACCCAGTGCGGCACGCAGGCGAGGGCCGCCAGCAGCGCGAGTCCGAGCGCGATCGGCAGCATCGACGGCTCCCGGCGTGCGGTGCCGGCCTCCTCCGGCGGCGCGATCCACGGCACGGCCGGCGGCGCGAGCTCCGAGGGCGGCACGGCGGATGCGCCCGCCGAGCCCGAGGGTCGCACCGCCCCGCGCGTCCACGGCGCTGCGGGCGAGGCTCCCGGTTCGTCGCGGGCGGCGTCGCGGCGCCCCCGCTCGTGCCCCGCCTCGTCGCGCGCAGCCGGATGCCCCGGCGGCGCCCACCGCCGGGCATCCTCGTCGCGCTCGCCCACGCATCCATCCTCGCAGTCGAGGGCGCCGCGCGGGCGGGCGGCGAGCTCAGGGCAGGTGCAGGTCGACGCGCGTCTCGGTCGCTCGCCAGCCCTCCGCTGCGAAGGCGCGCTGCATCGGCGCGTTCGCGTCGTCGGTGTCGGCGATGAGCGTGAGCGCTCCCTCGGCGAGCAGGCCGGCGGTCGCCGCTGCCACCAGCGCGCGACCGATCCCGCGCCCGCGCGCTGCGGCCTCGACGCCGACCTGCAGCACGAAGCCGCTGCGGCTCGGCACGGTCAGCCAGGAGACGAGGCCGAGGTCGTGCCCGTCGTCGCTCGCGAACCGGATGCAGTCGATCGGATCCGCCTCGAGCAGCTCGCGCGCCCACCGCTGGGCCGCGACCTCGAGGCCGTGCTCGGCGACCGCTGCCTGATCGCGCACGTCGAGCGATCCCGGCAGCACCCGCTCGAGCAGCGCGACCAGGCGCTCCTCGTCGCCGCTGCTGGCGCGCTCGAGGCGCAGGTCGGGCGTCGCCCGGGCGGTGAGGGCTGACGCGGCGAGCTCGTAGTGCCGCCGCGTGACGAGCAGCCGCCAGCCGGCCGCCTCGAGCTGGCCGAGCAGCGACCGCACCGCCGGATCCTCCAGCGGCGCCTTGGCCGGGGCGCCGAAGGACACCTCGGCCTCCTCGCTCGGCAGCGCCCACTCGGTCGCGCGCCTGATGAGGGCGGCGGATGCGCCGGGGTCGTCAGGCAGCGCCAGCACGTCGATGAGGCGCGCCGAGCCGAAGTCTCGAGCGGCGACCAGGCCGAGCACGCGCTCGCCCTCGGTCGCCGCCCACACGAGGTCGGGTCGGCGGTGACCGCGCGCCAGGGTGCGGTCGATGGCGTCGGGCGCGAGCCTCGCGCGGTTGGCGGGGGTGTCGATCATGGGTGCGCTGGCCAGCAGCCAGCGCTTCGCCTCGTCGATCGAGGCAGGGGAGCGGAGCTCCATGGATCCTCCAGACGGCGGCGGCGTCGAGCGCCGACCGCGCAGTGCCTGCCGGCCCCGGGGCGTGCGCGTCGTGTCAGGAGCGCGGTCCGAGGGCGGCGGTGTGCAGTGGTGCGGATGCGATGCGTGTGCGCACGGGTGCCTCCTCTCGGCAGCCCGGGCCGCGCTGCGGCCGGGGTGCTGCGAGCGTAGCGCGCGTGCAGCGGTGCGCGACACCCCTCACGGCACTAGCGGCACCTGACCCGTCCCCGGCGGCATCGCCCGCCCCCGTGCCGCGGTCACGGCGACGCCCGTGGAGGCGATGATCACGAGCGCGATCGCGAGCAGGTCCCACACCGTCAGCAGCTCGCTGAGCACAAGGAACGCGAAGATCGCCGCAGCAGCGGGCTCGGCCGCCATCATGATCCCGAAGACCCGCGTGGGCACGCGGCGCAGCGCCAGCATCTCGAGCCCGTAGGCGATCGCGCTCGAGAGCATCGCGACCCCGAACGCCGGCAGCAGCACGCTCGCATCGGCCGCGACCGACCCGACCGCGCCGGCGATGCCGAACGGCAGCACCCCGACCGTGCCGATGACGAGCGCGCCGGCGAGGCCGCCGACGCCGGGCACGTGCCTGCCGACCGAGGCCGAGGCGAGGATGTACGCGGCCCAGCAGCCGCCGGCCGCGAGCGCGAGCACCACGCCGAGCGGGTCGAGGTCGCCGCCGATCGACTGCACGCCGATCACGCCGACGCCGACGGCGGCGATCCCCACCCATGCGACGTCGATGGCTCGACGCGACTGCACGAGCGCGAGCACGAGCGGCCCGATCAGCTCGAGCGTCACGGCCACCGCGATCGGGATCCGCGGCAGCGCGAGGTAGAACAGCAGGTTCATCGCCGCGAGCGAGAGCCCGAGCAGGACGATCGATCGCCACGCCGCGCGATCCCAGGAGCGGATGCGCGGCCTCGCCACGAGCAGCATCACGAGTGCCGCGAACGCGAGCCGCAGCAGCGTCAGCCCGGCAGGGTCGATGCGGTCGAACAGCGTCTTCGCGATCGACGCGCCGAGCTGCACCGATGCGATCGCGCCGAGCACGAGGGCGACACCGGCGATCGTGCCGCTGCCGCGCACGCCGCCGGTGCTGGAGATGCCTGCCACCGCCTCAGCCTAGAGGCGGCTGCGCGGTCGCGCTGCGCCCGGCAGGCGCCGGACGGTGCGCGCCGGGGGACGCGCTCAGGGTCATCCGCTCGACGGATCTTTCAGGCGGGGCTCCCCGGGCGGCATCGGTTCGCGGGCATGATGTGGCCATGCAGCAATCGCAGTCCCCTGCAGCGCCCGAGGGATCGGACGTGCCGGCGCCGATCCCCGCATCCGCCCCGCCCGTCTTCGTCGATCCGCTGCTGCAGGAGGAGCGGCTGCCCGGCCCCGATGCCGGCGGCATCCTGGTCGACGGCGTCGCCCGCAGCTTCGGGAGCGTGCAGGCGGTGCGGCAGATGACCTTCCACGCGAAGCCCGGCCGCGTGACCGGGCTCATCGGGCCGAACGGGGCGGGCAAGACGACGCTGCTGCTCATGCTCGCCTCCCTGCTCGCGCCCGATGCGGGTGCGATCCGCATCGACGGGGCCGATCCCGTGCGCGATCCCCGCGCCGTGCGACGGGCGATGGGGTGGATGCCGGATGTCCTGGGCTCCTGGCGCACGCTCACGCCGCACACGATCCTCACGACCGTCGGCCGGCTGCACGGCATGCCGAAGGCCGACGCGAGCGAGCGAGCCGACGAGCTGATCATCGTCGCCCGGCTCGAGGAGCTCGCCGATCGCCCGAGCCGAGTGCTCTCGCGCGGTCAGCAGCAGCGCCTCGGCCTCGCCCGAGCGCTCGTGCACCGGCCGCGGGTGCTGCTGCTCGACGAGCCGGCGGCCGGCCTCGACCCCACCTCGCGCGTCGAGCTGCGCGAGCTGCTGCGCGACTTCGCGGCCGAGGGAGGCACCGTGCTCATCTCCAGCCACGACCTCTCCGAGCTCGACGAGATGGCGCAGGATGCCGTCTTCGTCGACCGCGGCGAGGTCGTCGGCGGCGAGCGGCTCGTGCTCGCGAAGCAGGCCTCTCGCGAGTGGCGCATCAAGGCACTCGCCCGCGACGCGGGGCAGGCGTCGGCGCTCAGCTTCCAGCTCGCGAGCATCGGCGTCGCCTTCGACCGCGTGCGCATCGACGGCGACGTCGCGCACGTCGCGCTCGACAGCGAGGCCGACGCGGCCGACCTGCTGGCGCGGCTCGTGCAGGGGGGTGTGCCGGTGACGCACTTCGCTCCGGCGGTCGGCGAGATCGAGCGCACCTACCTCGGGCTCTCCGGCGACCGCGGGGGTGCGCGATGAGCGCCTGGATGCGCATGCTCGGCGTCGTCGTCGGGCTGGAGCTCAAGCAGCGCGTGCGCTCCGTCGCCTGGTACGTGCTGCTGGGCATCGTGGCGATCGTCGTCGGCGGCGTCATCGTCGTGCTGTTCCTGTCGCTGCAGGGCTACCAGCGCGACCTCGGCAACGCGATCTTCGCGATGACGATCTTCCTGGTGCTGCTCGTCACCTCGCTCGTCACACCCGCGCTGTCGGGCAACGCCATCAACGGCGACCGCGACGCGGGCACGCTCGCCTCCACCCAGGTGACGCAGGTCTCCAGCGCCCAGCTCGTGCTGGGCAAGGTCATCGGCTCCTGGATCGCCTCCCTCGGCTTCCTGGCGGTGTGCGTGCCCTTCATGGTCGCCGCGGCACTGCTCGGCGGGCTGCGCATCGAGGCGGTGGCGATCTCGATCTCGCTGCTCGTGCTCGAGATCGGCGTCATCTCCGCCATCGGCGTCGGCCTCTCCGGGGTGATCCGCAAGCCGGTGCTCTCCACCGTCGTCACCTACCTCGTGGTGGCCACCTTCTCCGTCGGCACCCTGATCGGCTTCGGGGTCGGCGCCTTCGCCTTCCAGACCACCGAGACGCGCAACGAGATCGAGTACGGCTACGACGAGCAGACCGACGAGTCGACGTGCCGCGTCACCGACCAGACCTACGAGACGGTCGTGCAGCGGCCCGATCGCGCCTGGTGGCTGCTGGCGGCGAACCCGTACGTGATCGTGGCCGACGCCATCCCGCCGCAGCTGAACGCCGACGGCTACCCGGGCGACCTCTTCGGTCAGATCGCCTTCGGCGTGCGCGTCGCGCAGCTGCCGCCCATGGTCGAGTCCTGCGTCGGCTACAGCGCCGAGTACGAGGATCCGTACGACGACCTGTGGGAGCGCACCGCGCCCAGCTGGTTCGTCGGCATGTCCATCCACGTCGCGCTCGCGGCGCTCGCGGTCTGGGGCGCGGTCGGCGCGGTGCGCTCGCCCGCGCGCACGCTCGCACCCGGGAGCCGCATCGCATGATGCTCCCGCCCAGGGCCGAGGCCGTCAGGCTCCAGCTGCTCGAGCACGGCATCGACCGCGAGATCCTGCGGTTCCCCGACGGCGTGCACACCGCGAAGGCCGCGGCGGCGGCCCTCGGCATCGAGGTCGGCGCGATCGCCAACTCGCTCATCTTCTGGATGTCGGAGGCGCCGCTGCTCGTCATGACCTCGGGCCGCCACCGCGTCGACACCGTCGCGCTCGCCGAGCAGCTGGGGGCCGGCGCGATCGAGCGGGCCACGCCGGCGCAGGTGCGCGAGGCGACGGGCCAGGTGATCGGCGGCGTCGCGCCGCTGGGGCATCCCGCGCGCATCCGCACGATCGTCGACGTGGCGCTGCGGGACTACCCGGAGCTCTCGGCTGCGGCGGGCACGCCCGAGACGGTCTTCATGCTGACCTACGCCGAGCTGCTGCGCATCACGGGCGGCGAGGAGCGCGTGGTCGGCGACTGAGGACGACGGCCGGCCGCGCGTGAGCGCCTGGGGAGACCGCCGCGCCGGCCCCGCGCGCCTGTGCCAGCATCAGGGCATGCAGACGCCGATGATCGACTACTTGCACCTCCTGCTCGACTCGCTCGGCGACGACTCGGGTGAGGTCGCCGGCTACATCCCCGAGCTCGCCCACGCCGACCCGGATCGGCTGGCGGTCGCGGTCTCGACGCTCGACGGGGAGGTCTACGTCGCCGGCGACGCCGACGTCGAGTTCACCATCCAATCCATCTCGAAGCCGTTCACCTACGCGCTCGCGATCGCCGACCGGGGGATCGGCGCGGTGCTCGAGCACATCGACGTCGAGCCCTCCGGCGACGCGTTCAACGAGATCTCCCTCGACCGGGAGACGGGTCGCCCCAGGAACCCGATGATCAACGCTGGCGCGATCGCCGCGCACGCCCTGGTGCGCGGCGACGACGCCGATGCGCGGTTCGAGCGCATCCTCGAGCTCTCCAGCCGCCTCGCGGGGCGCCGGCTGAGCGTGGCGGAGGACGTCTTCGAGTCCGAGCTCTCGGAAGCCGACCGCAACATGGGCCTCGCCTACATGATGCGCACGGCAGGCACGCTCGACGGCGACCCCGCCGACATCGTCCGCGGCTACACCCGGCAGTGCTCCGTGCTGGTCACCGTGCGCGACCTCGCACGGATGGCGGCGGTGCTCGCGACCGGCGGGAGGACGCCGCAGGGCGAGCAGGTGATCGACCCGATCGTGAACCGCCAGGTGCTCAGCGTCATGGCGACGTGCGGCATGTACAACTCCGCCGGCGACTGGCTCACCTCGGTCGGCATCCCCGCGAAGAGCGGGGTCGCCGGCGGGCTCATGGGCGTGCTGCCGAGCCAGATCGGCATCGCGGCCTTCTCGCCGCGGCTCGACGCCCACGGGAACAGCGCGCGCGGCGTGCGGATCTTCGAGCGGCTCAACCACGACATGGATCTGCACCTCATGGCTGCGTCGGGGGCCTCCCAGTCGGTGTCGCGACGGCGCGAGCGGGCGGGCGTGCCGGTGCACGAGATCATGGGCGACCTGCACATCGTGGAGGCGGAGCAGGTGCTGCGCGCCTTCGCCGAGGAGCCGATCAGCGACGCTCCCATCGTCATCGACCTCGACCGCGTGCACCGCACCAACGACATCGCCAAGCGGATGGTGCTGGAGGGCATCCGGCGGTTGCACCTCGACGGGCACGACGTGCGGGTCGTGGACCCCTGGGCGGTGCTCGGCAGCGCTGAGACCGGCTCGGGCGAGCTCGTCCGCGGCGAGCAGGCGCACGGCGGGTACGTGCCGCGCTCGTTCGCAGACGTCGCAGCCGCCGTGGGCGGCTGACGAGCCGCGCGTCGCCGCTCCGGGACTCAGGAGTTCGCCACTCGTCCCCCATACACTCGGCAGAGTGACTGACACGACCCCTGATCTCCCGGTGTGGCCGGGAGACGCCTACCCGCTCGGCGCCACGTTCGACGGCACCGGCACCAACTTCGCACTCTTCACCGAGTCGGCCGAGAAGGTCGAGCTGTGCCTCTTCGACGAGGACGACGTCGAGACGCGCGTCGAGCTGCGGGAGGTCGACGCCTACGTCTGGCACGGCTACCTGCCGACGGTGCAGCCCGGCCAGCGCTACGGCTACCGCGTGCACGGCCCCTACGAGCCCGAGCGCGGCCTGCGGCACAACCCCAACAAGCTGCTCCTCGACCCCTACGCGAAGGCGACCAGCGGCACGATCACGTGGGGCCAGCCGCTCCACAGCTACGACTTCGGCGACCCGCTCAGCCGCAACGACGACGACTCCGCCAGCAACATGGTCAAGGGCGTCGTCATCAACCCCTTCTTCGACTGGACGGGCGACCGCTACCCGCGCACGCCCTACAACGAGACCGTCATCTACGAGGCGCACGTCAAGGGCCTGACGCAGACCCACCCCGACCTGCCCGAGTCGCTGCGCGGCACCTACGCGGGCCTCGCGCATCCGTCGATCATCAGCCACCTGCAGAAGATCGGCGTGACCGCCCTCGAGCTGATGCCCGTGCACCAGTTCGTGCACGACGCGACGCTCGCCGAGAAGGGGCTGCGCAACTACTGGGGCTACAACACGCTCAGCTTCTTCGCCCCGCACGCCGACTACGCCGGCACCGGCGAGCTCGGCCAGCAGGTGCAGGAGTTCAAGGCGATGGTGAAGGCCATGCACGCCGCCGGCATCGAGGTGATCCTCGACGTCGTCTACAACCACACGGCGGAGGGCAACCACCTCGGCCCGACGCTCAGCTGGCGCGGCATCGACAACCAGGCCTACTACCGCCTGGTCGAGGGCGACGAGCAGCACTACATGGACTACACGGGCACGGGCAACAGCCTCAACGTCGCGCACCCGCACTCGCTGCAGATGATCATGGACAGCCTGCGCTACTGGGTCACCGAGATGCACGTCGACGGCTTCCGCTTCGACCTCGCCGCGACCCTCGCGCGCGAGTTCTACGACGTCGACAAGCTGTCGACCTTCTTCGAGCTCGTGCAGCAGGATCCGGTGATCAGCCAGGTCAAGCTCATCGCCGAGCCGTGGGACATCGGCCCGGGCGGCTACCAGGTCGGCAACTTCCCCCCGCAGTGGACCGAGTGGAACGGCAAGTACCGCGACCAGGTGCGCGACTTCTGGCGCGGTGAGCCCACGGCGCTCGGCGAGTTCGCCAGCCGGCTGGCCGGCTCCGCCGACCTGTACGAGCACTCGGGGCGGCGACCGGTCGCATCCATCAACTTCGTCACCGCGCACGACGGCTTCACGCTCCGCGACCTCGTCAGCTACAACGAGAAGCACAACGACGCCAATGGCGAGGACGGCAACGACGGCGAGAGCCACAACCGCTCGTACAACTACGGCGCCGAGGGCCCGACCGACGACCCTGAGATCCTGCGGGTGCGGGCTCGTCAGCAGCGCAACTTCATCGCCACGCTGCTGCTGAGCCAGGGCGTGCCGATGCTGCTGCACGGCGACGAGCTCGGCCGCACCCAGCAGGGCAACAACAACACCTACGCGCAGGACTCGGAGCTCAGCTGGATCGATTGGGAGAGCATCGACCAGCCGCTCATCGAGTTCACGGCGGCGGTCGCCAAGCTGCGGCAGGATCACCCCACCTTCCGTCGCAAGCGGTTCTTCACCGGCAAGACCGTGCGCACGGGCGACGGCGAGCGCCTCAACGACATCGTGTGGCTGCGCGTCGACGGCACCCCCATGGAGGACGGCGACTGGCAGGAGGCGGAGGCCGAGAAGACGCTCGGCATGTACCTCAACGGCCACGGGATCGCCGGTCGCGGCGACCGCGGCGAGGTCATCACCGACAACCACTTCCTGATCTACTGCAACGCCTCGGAGGAGGAGCGCGAGGTCGTGTTCCCGCCGAGCGAGTACGCGAAGGCGTGGGATGTGCTGATCGACACGAGCGCGCAGGAGGAGCGGCAGGGACCGATCGAGGCAGGCGAGACGGGCCGTCTCGCCCCGCGCACGATCGCGGTGCTGCGCGAGCACGTGCCGCCGGTCGAGCACGACTACTCGGTGTCTGCCTCGATCGCCGCCGCGACCGGCTCCATCACCATCATCGAGGCGTCGCAGGCCGACCACCGCCCGCTCAACGCGAGCGGCGAGCGGCCCTCGGACGACTGACCCAAGGAGAGCACGTGCGCACGCCGCAGAGCACCTACCGACTGCAGATCACCCAGACGTTCACGCTGTTCGACGCTGCCGAACGGCTCGAGGCGCTGGCCGACCTCGGTGTCGACTGGGTGTACCTGTCGCCCATCCTGCAGGCCGAGCCGGGCAGCGACCACGGCTACGACGTCGTCTCGCACGAGCGGGTCGACGAGTCGCGCGGCGGTGCTGAGGGGCTGGATGCGGTGGCGCGCGAGGCGCGCAGGCTCGGCATGGGCGTGCTGGTCGACATCGTGCCCAACCACATGGGCGTCGCGACGCCCGAGCACAACGCGTGGTGGTGGCAGCTGCTGCGCGAGGGGCGCGAGAGCGCCGTGGCATCGGCGTTCGACATCGATTGGGCGGCCGGGGGCGACAGGCTGCTGCTGCCGATCGTCGGCGACGACGACTGGTCGGAGGACGGCGCGGTCGCGCACCTGGAGCTCGAGCACGACGCGAGCGGCGAGGCCGTCGCGCTGCGCTACTGGGACACCCGGCTGCCCGTCGCGGCCGGCACGGGGAGCGGCACGCCCCAGGAGGTGCTCGAGCGCCAGCACTACCGGCTCGGCCACTGGAAGCAGGGCGACGACCAGCTGAACTACCGCCGGTTCTTCGCGGTGACGACGCTCGCGGCGGTGCGCGTCGAGCTGCCGGAGGTGTTCGCGTCGACCCATGTCGAGATCGAGCGCTGGTTCGACGACAGCCTCGTGCAGGGCCTGCGCGTGGACCACCCGGATGGCCTGCGCGATCCGGCCGGCTACCTCGAGGACCTCGACCGGATCACGGGCGGCGCGTTCGTACTGGTCGAGAAGATCCTCGAGCCCGGGGAGCAGCTGCCCCGCTGGGCGACCGCGGGCACCACCGGCTACGACACCCTCGGCGCCATCGACCGGGTGCTCACCGACGCATCCGCCGCCGATGCCCTCGACGCGCTCGACGCGCGCCTGCGCGGCGGCGACGCGGTCGACTGGGCCGAGCTGACGCATCGCACCAAGCGGCGCATCGCCGACACGATCCTGCGCGCGGAGGTGCTGCGGCTCGAGCGCGAGGTGCGCGCGTCCGTCGGCGACGGCACGCCGGCCGACGCCGCCGACGCGATCGCCGAGCTGCTCGCGTGCTTCCCGGTCTACCGCTCCTACCTTCCCGAGGGGCGCGAGCACCTCGGCACCGCGGCCGAGCGCGCGAAGCACTACCGGCCAGACCTCTCCGACACGATCGACGCGCTGCTGTCCGTGCTCGGCGACCCGCGCCAGCCCGCTGCCCTGCGCTTCCAGCAGACGAGCGGCATGGTGATGGCGAAGGGCGTCGAGGACACCGCGTTCTACCGCTACTCGCGACTCACGAGCCTCAACGAGGTGGGCGGCGACCCCGAGGTCTTCGCGGTCGAGCCGACCGACTTCCACGCGCTCATGGCGCAGCGCCAGGCCGAGTGGCCGCAGGCGATGAACGCCCTCTCGACCCACGACACGAAGCGCGGCGAGGATGTGCGCGCGCGCATCACGACGATCGCCGAGCTGCCGACCGCGTGGGAGGAGCTGCTCGACAAGCTGCTCGTCTTCGCACCGCGACAGGGCCGAGCCTTCGTCAACCTGCTGCTGCAGGCGGTCGTGGGCGCGTGGCCGGCGAGCGAGGATCGCCTCATCGCCTACATGGAGAAGGCGGCGCGCGAGGCCGACGCGATCACCCACTGGACCGATCCCGACACCCGCTTCGAGTCGCACCTGGCCGAGCTGGTGCGCAACGTCCTGGCAGAGCCGGCGCGCAGCGACGTCGAGGCCTTCCTGGCTGCGACCGAGGCGGGCTTCCGCGCGAACGTGCTGTCGGCCAAGCTGCTCAACCTCACGATCCCCGGATTCCCCGACGTCTATCAAGGGTCGGAGGCGCTCGAGCAGTCGCTCGTCGACCCCGACAACCGCAGGCCCATCGACTGGGAGCGCATGGATGCGCTGCGCGCGCAGGCGCACGAGCCGCTCTCCGGCGCGTGGTCGGCGGAGGCGGATCTCGAGGTGGCGAAGACCCGCCTGGTGCGCGAGGCGCTGCGCCTCCGGCGCGAGCACCCGGAGCGCTTCACCGAGTACGCGCCGCTGCTCGCGCACGGCGACGCCGCTGCGCACGCGATCGCCTACGACCGCGGGGGAGCGGTGGCGATCGCGACGCGGCTGCCCATCGCGCTCGAGGCGCGCGGGGGCTGGGGCGACACCACGCTGCAGCTGCCCGAGGTCGACGGCGGATGGCGCGAGCTGCTGACGGGCCGCGAGGTCGCCGGTGGTGAGGTGTCGCTGGCCGAGCTGCTCGGCGGGCTGCCGGTCGCGCTCCTGACGCGGGCCTCGTAGCGCCTGGTCCGCCGGCGCCCGCTCAGCCCCCTCGGAGCCGCCCTTGGCAGGATCGAGGCATGAGCGACGAGCAGCACGACTACCGGGTGTGGGCACCGCAGGCCGAGCGGATGCGCGTGGTCGCGGGGGAGCGCAGCGTCGAGATGGCGCGCGAGGCCGGGGGCTGGTGGCACGCCGTCGCGGAGGCCGGCGACTACGGGTTCCAGGTCGGCGACGACGACGCCGTGCTGCCCGATCCGCGGTCGCTGCGGCAGCCGCGCGGGGTGCACGAGCGCTCCCGCACATGGGACGCGTCGACCCACCAGTGGCGCGATCGTGCCTGGACGGGCCGGCCCATCGCGGGCGGCGTGCTCTACGAGCTGCACATCGGCACCTTCACCGAGGAGGGCACGCTGGATGCGGCGGCCGAGCGGCTCGACCACCTGCTGTCGATCGGCGTGACGCATGTGGAGCTGCTGCCGGTGAACGGCTTCAACGGCACCCACAACTGGGGCTACGACGGTGTGGCGTGGTTCGCGGTGCACGAGGGCTACGGCGGCCCGGCGGCCTACCAGCGCTTCGTCGACGCCGCGCACGCCGCGGGCCTCGCGGTCGTGCAGGACGTCGTCTACAACCACCTCGGCCCCTCGGGCAACTACCTGCCGCAGTTCGGCCCCTACCTCTCGAGCGAGGGCCGCTCCACCTGGGGCGAGCACGTGAACCTCGCCGACCCCGAGGTGCGGCGCTACGTGCTCGACAACGTGCGCTACTGGTTCGAGCAGATGCACGTCGATGCGCTGCGGCTCGACGCCGTGCACGCCCTCGTCGACGACGCCTCGGTCGAGGCGGGCCGGCCGCACATCCTCGAGGAGATGGCGATCGAGACCGCGGCGCTCGCCGCGCACCTCGGGCGGCCCCTCGAGCTGATCGCCGAGAGCGACATGAACGACCCGACGCTCATCACGCCGCGCGAGGGCGGCGGCTGGGGGCTCGACGCGCAGTGGTCGGACGACTTCCACCACGCGCTCCACGTCGCGCTCACGGGCGAGACCGACGGCTACTACGAGGACTTCGCGCCGCTCGCCTCGCTCGGCAAGGCGCTCGAGCGCGGCTTCTTCCACGACGGCACCTACTCCTCGTTCCGCGAGCGCGACCACGGGCATCCGATCGACACCGAGCGGTCGCCCTCCTGGCGGCTGGTCGTCAGCGCGCAGAACCACGACCAGATCGGCAACCGCGCCCGCGGCGACCGCATCACCGAGGCGCTCGACGAGTCGCAGCTGCTGTGCGCCGCGCTGCTGCTCTACGGCGGGCCGTCGACGCCGATGCTGTTCCAGGGCGAGGAGTGGGGTGCTTCCAGCCCCTTCCAGTTCTTCACCTCGCACCCCGAGCCCGAGCTCGGGCGCCTGACCGCCGAGGGGCGCCTGGCGGAGTTCGAGCGGATGGGCTGGGACCAGTCGGTGGTGCCGGATCCGCAGGATCCCGCGTCGTTCGAGCGGTCGAAGCTCATCTGGTCGGAGCTGCGGCGCGAGCGCCACGCGCGCGTGCTGGACGGGTATCGCGAGCTCGCCCGCCTGCGGCGCGAGCTGCCGGCGCTGACGGATCCGCACTGGACCCGCAACCGGGTGGAGGTCTTCGAAAAGGCGAGGGTGCTGCGCCTCGTCCGCGGCGACGCCCGTTCGGTGTCGGTCGAGGAGCGCGCCGGCGCAGCCGGCACGCGTCACGAGACCCACCCCGTCGAGATCGTCATCAACTTCGGCGACAAGGCGCAGTCGGTGCCCGTGAGCGGCACGACGCTGCGCTTCCAGACGCATCCGGATGTCGCCTTCTCCGGCGAGCTCTCGCTGCCTCCCGGCAGCGGCGCCCTGCTGGTCTGATCCCCGACCGGCCGAGCCGCTCCGCGCCGCAGGCGCAGAGCGTGTCGAAGCCCCCGCGCCCCGGTCCCGACCGACCCCGCTCCATGCCCTCACGCGTGCACGCTCAACCGGCGCGCTGGTCAGGCGAGCGCCTGACGGGCTCGAGCGAGCGCCAGCCCGGTTGAGCGTCGTACTTCGACGGGCGCCGCCGGCGTCCGACGCCGGGCGGCAGCCGCGGGCGTCCGACGCCGGGCGGCAGCCGCAGCCGCAGCCGCCCGCCTCGCCCGTTACCGTTGACCCGTGACCCAGACCGTCGGCGAGCTCGACTTCCCCATCCACGGCTTCCTCGAGACCCGCAGAGGTCCGATCGTCGAGATCGCGCTGTCGAACAGCCCGACGACGCTCGCCCGCACCTACGTGCTGGTGCCCGATGGCGCCGGCGAGATCCCGCCGGGCACCTACAGCACCCTCGTCAAGCAGGTCGTCGACGTCGACGAGGAGTACGGCTGGGTCGTGGAGATCGATCTCGAGCCCGAGGCGAAGGACGCAGCGATGCGCACCGACGCGACCCTCGACGACGAGTGGGAGTCGGACGAGCGCGACCTGCTCATCGCATCCACCCCCGACCGCTTCCTGCAGGATGCGCCGCCGGAGCGGGAGGGCGACGCGCCCGTCAACCCCTTCGGGCTGTGGGCGATCGACGAGGCGGGCGTGCCCTTCCGGGTCGAGGCCGAGCTCGACGAGGAGACGGGCGGGCTCGTGGTGGAGGCGGCCACCCGCTTCGGCAAGGCGCGGCACCCGTGGGCCTACGGCGCCGTGCGCGCCGACACGCTCGTGATCGAGCAGCACGCGCTCGAGGCCGACGACGCGCTGCTCGAGGTGCAGCTCTACGAGTTCGACGGCGCCGAGGATCACGAGTACGAGCGCTGGCAGGTCGGCACCCGCCGCGCCATCGAGGCTGCCGCGCGCGAGCCGCTGCCCGAGTTCGACCCGGGGTCGTGGATGCGGTGGCTCACGCCGGTGGGCGGCGGCGACCCGGTCGCGTTCGGCGGCTTCCTCGAGCCCGAGGGCGGATCGATCGAGCTGGCGCCCGTGATGCCGCAGGAGCCGGCGTGGGCGGCGGGCAAGGTGCTCACCATCCCGCGCGAGCGGCCGGATCAGGAGTTCGGCGCGAGCCGAGAGGTCACGGTCTACGGCAAGCCGTTCAAGGAGCTGCGCTCGTCGAACGCGAAGCTGCGCAAGCGCCCCGCGAGCCCGATCGGCCGCTTCGTGCTCGAGGCGCAGGGCTTCATGCCGGAGCACTGGAGCTCGCTGGGCTGAGCCTGCCGCGGGGCGCTCAGGCGGACGCCCCCTCCGGGCATGCGAAGCGTCGCCGGTAGGACGACGGCGAGGTGCCCAGCTGACGCGCGAAGTGGTGCCGCAGGAGCGCCGCCGTCCCGAAGCCTGCCTGCTGCGCCACCGCGTCCAGTCCCAGGTCGGTCGCCTCGAGCAGCTGCTGCGCCCGCTGCACCCGCTGCGAGGCGAGCCACGCTGCCGGCGTCGTGCCGAGCTCGTCGCGGAAGCGGCGCGCGAAGGTGCGCTCCGACAGGTTCGCGCGCCGGGCGAGGGCGGAGACCGAGTGGTCGCCGTCGAGGTGCTCGACCATCCAGGCGACGAGCGGCGCGAGCGTCTCGGCGCGCTGCTCGGCGACCGGGCCGACGGCGAACTGCCGCTGGCCGCCGTCGCGCAGCGGCGGGACCACCATCGATCGCGCGATCGACGCCGCGACGCGAGCGCCCTGCAGCTCGCTCACGAGGTGCAGGGCGGCGTCGATCGCAGCCGCGGTGCCGGCGCTCGACGTGATCGGGCCGTCGTCCACCCAGAGCGCGTCGCGCTCCACAGCGATCCGCGGGAACTGCGCGGCCAGCGCATCCGCGTGCATCCAGTGGGTCGCGACCCGCCGCCCGTCGAGCACGCCTGCGCGAGCCGCCACGAACGCGCCGGAGCACAGGGTGAGCACACGGGCGCCGCGCGCGACCGCGCGCTGCAGCACGCGGGCGACGGGCACGCTGCACTCCGCGTCGCTGCTGCACTCGTCGTACGGCGTCACGATGACGACGTCGGCCTCGTCGGCGAAGTCGAGCCCCTCGGTTACGACCATCGGCAGGCCGAGGCCGCCGGCCATGCGCACGGGGCCCGGCGTGGCCGTCACCACCCGGAAGTCGTTGCGCGGCACCGCCCGATCGGAGCGGTCGTAGCCGAACACCTCGGCAGCGACCCCCAGCTCGAACGCGCTGACGTCGTCGTCGACGATGCAGGCGACCCTGAGCATGCGCTCCCTCTTCCCTCGTGCGGCTTCCCGCGTGCGGCACTGCCGGCTGCACCGACTCGATGCCTGGCAGGATCTTGCTGGACGTTGACCATCCTGCCACTCGTGGCAGGAACGTGGCAAGCGCAGACTTCCTGCCATGGACATCACCTGGATCATCGTCATCGCCGCCGTCGGCCTGGTCGGCGTCATCGGCACCATCGCGCAGCTGCTGGGCGAGCGCGCCCCGCGCGCGAGCGTGGATCGCGAGCGGCTCGAGCGCCTGCGAGCGCGCACCGCTGCCCGCGAGGCGCAGCAGCGGGATGCGCGGCTCGAGCGCCGGATCCTCGAGGATCGCGGGCTCGCCAGGGCGCACGACGAGGGTCAGCGCCAGCGGCCGGTCAGCACCGAGGCGCTCTGGTCCGGCGGCCTCTGATCGGCACCGGCACGCCGTCGCCTGGCGGTAGCGTGCCAAGCATGCGCCTCTCGAACGCTCGACTCGTCGACGCTGCCCCCTCACTCGCCGTCCCCCCGAAGGCTGCGCGTCCGCACGCCGGAGCCCCGCACGCCAGCGGTGCCGCTCCCGCGGCGCCATCGGGGGGCCTGGTCGACATCGACATCGTCGACGGCGAGATCGAGCGGGTGAGTCCCGCCGGCTCCACGGCCTCGGTGGGGGAGCGGCACGACCTCGCAGGCGCGACCGTCATCCCCGGTCTGTGGGACGAGCACACGCACATGGGCCAGTGGGCACGCCATCGCATGCGCCCCTCGGTGCTCGAGGTCGCCAGCGCCGAGGAGGCCGCCGCCGTCGCAGGTGCGGCTGCGCGCGCGCACGCCGACGCATCCGGCACAGAGCCGCTCGTGCTGGTGGGCATGCGCGACGCCCTGTGGCCGGCGCCACCGACGCGAGCGATGCTCGACGCTGCCACCGGCGATGTGCCGACGCTCATCGTCTCGAGCGACGTGCACTCCTCCTGGCCGAGCTCGGCGATGCTGGCGCGCCTCGGCATCCCGCTCGGCGCCGAGCCCGACGCCGCGCTGCTGCGCGAGGATGCAGCGTTCGACGCGCTGCAGGCGGTCGAGGGGATGCTCGACGCGGATGCGCTCGACCGTCATGTCGTCGACGCGCTCGCCGTCGCGGCCGGGCGCGGGATCGTCGGCGTCGTCGACCTCGAGTTCGACGACGCCGTCGGCGCCTGGATGCGCGCCGGGCGCGCGACGCCGACGCGCGTGGAGGTCGGGATCTACCAGCAGGACCTCGAGCTCGCCGCCGAGCGCGGCGTGCGGACGGGCGACGCCGTCCTGCCGCCGGGAGCGCCCGGCGCCGCCAGGGCCCGCATCGGCCGCCTCAAGGTGATCTCCGACGGCGCGCTCGGCACCCGCACGGCCTGGACCTCGCATCCCTACGACGACGGCGCCGGGCATGCCGGCGCGGGCGTGCGCAACGTCGACGACGAGGATCTGGACCGGCTGCTCGCGCGAGCGACCGAGCTGGGCCTCGGTGCCGCGATCCACGCCATCGGCGATGCTGCCGTGACCGCCGCCATCGATGCGCTCGAGCGCGCCTACGCCGGCGGGAGGCCCAGGGGCGGCGACCGCATCGAGCACGCGCAGCTCGTCGGCGCCGCCGACATCCCCCGGCTCGCTCGCAACGGCATCGTCGCCTCGCTGCAGCCGGAGCACGCGCTCGACGACCGCGAGCTGACCGCCGCCCTCTGGGCCGATCGCTCGGGCGACGCCTACCGCATCCGATCGCTCGTCGACGCGGGCGTGCGCGTCGTGCTCGGCTCCGACGCGCCCGTCACGCCGCTGGATCCGTGGCGCGCGATCGCCACCGCGGTGACGCGCACGCGCGACGACGAGCAGCCCTGGCAGCCGCAGGAGGCCATCACGATCGCTGAGGCCATCGCCGCGTCGGCGCGCACCCGCGTCGCCGCGGGCGAGCCGGCCGACCTCGTGGTGCTCGCGGATGCGCTGCCGGGCGACGACGACGTGTCGCGCGACCCGCAGGCGGCGGCAGCGCGCCTGAGGGCGGCCACCGCGAGGGTCACCATGATCGCGGGCGAGGTCGTGCACGGCGCGCTCTGAGCGCGACCCGAGCCCGCGCCGACGGCGGTGCGGGGCCGGGCCGGAGCGGCTCCGAACCGGGTGCGCCGCCTGCCGCTTCCGACAGCGGAAGGGGCATCCCATTGTGGTGAGCGCACAAGCCGCGCCGCGGGGCGCGCTGGCCTCGTTGTGCCCTCGTGCAAGGCTCGCGCGCCGCGCCAGCGCCCTGCCTACGGTGGAGTCGCACCGGCGACGGTGCCGCACACGCAGGACCGTCCGAGGGGGAACCATGGCCGACACCAACCGCACGCGACGCCAGCGCAGCGCGCAGCCGCGCCAGCAGGGTCGGGTCGACCTCGAGTGGCTCGGCCGCGACCTGCGCGGCACGTGGGGCGAGCGGCGCCTCGCCGCCCGCGAGAAGGTCGCCGACCCGCGCTTCCAGCGGATCGACGACCTGACCATGGCCGACCACCGCCAGCGCACGCTCGAGCAGCTGCAGCTGCTCGCGGACGACGGCGCCGTGCTCGCCGCGTTCCCCACGCGCCTCGGCGGCGCGGACGACCACGGCGGCAACATCGCAGGCTTCGAGGAGCTCGTGCTCGCCGACCCCAGCCTGCAGATCAAGTCGGGCGTGCAGTACGGCCTCTTCGGCGCCGCGGTGCTGCACCTGGGCACCGAGCACCACCACGACACCTTCCTGCCGCCGATCATGCGCTTCGAGGTGCCCGGCGCCTTCGCGATGACCGAGACGGGCCACGGCTCGGACGTCGCGTCGATCGGCACCACGGCGACCTACGACGAGCAGACCGAGGAGTTCGTCATCCACACGCCGTTCCGAGGCGCGTGGAAGGACTACCTGGGCAACGCCGCGCTCCACGGCAAGGACGCGGTCGTCTTCGCCAAGCTCATCACGAAGGGCGTCGACCACGGCGTGCACGCCTTCTACGTGCCGCTGCGCGACGCGGACGGCGCGTTCCTGCCGGGCATCGGCGGCGAGGACGACGGCTACAAGGGCGGCCTGAACGGCATCGACAACGGCCGGCTCCACTTCACGGGGGTGCGCGTGCCGCGCACGAACCTGCTGAACCGCTACGGCGACGTCGCCGCCGACGGCACCTACTCGAGCCCGATCGACAGCCCGGGGCGCCGCTTCTTCACGATGATCGGCACGCTCGTGCAGGGCCGCGTCTCGCTCGACGGCGCCGCCACCATCGCCCAGCAGGCGGCGCTCGCGATCGCGATCCGCTACGGCGCCGAGCGACGGCAGTTCAACGCGTCCAGCGACACCCACGAGGAGGTGCTGCTCGACTACCGCCGCCACCAGCGCCGGCTCTTCACGCGCCTCGCGAAGGCCTATGCGCAGACCTACGCGCACGAGCGCCTGCTGGTGCAGTTCGACGGCGTCTTCTCCGGTCGCACCGACACCCCGGAGGTGCGCGAGGATCTCGAGACGCTCGCCGCCGGCCTCAAGGCGCTCTCGACCTGGCAGGCGCTCGACACGCTGCAGGAGGCCCGCGAGGCCTGCGGCGGCGCGGGCTTCCTGGGCGAGAACCGCCTGGTGCAGCTGCGCGCCGACCTCGACGTCTACGTCACCTTCGAGGGCGACAACACCGTGCTCCTGCAGCTGGTGGGCAAGCGCCTGCTGGGCGACTTCGCCAAGCAGTTCAAGGGAGCCTCCAAGGCCGACATCGCCCGCTTCGCCGCCGACCAGCTCTTCGACCGCGCCACGTCGCTCGTCGGGCTGCGCGCGCTGAGCCAGGATGTGCGGGATCTCCGCAACGTGAAGAAGTCGTCGATCGCCCTGCGCGACGCCGACGTCCAGCGCGACCTGCTCGAGGATCGCGTGGAGACGATGGTCGCCGACATCGCGGGCCGCCTGCGCCACGCCCCGAAGGAGCAGGAGATGGCGGCCGCGGCCTTCAACGCCGAGCAGCACCAGCTCATCGAGGCGGCGCGCGCGTGGGTCGAGCTGCAGCAGTACGAGGCGCTCGCGGCAGCGGTCGAGCGCAGCCCGCAGGCGACCAAGCAGGTGCTCACCCACCTGCGCGACCTGTTCGCGCTCACGATCATCGAGGAGCACGCCGCCTGGCACCTGGAGCACGGTCGCCTCTCCGGCACCCGCTCGCAGGCCGTCACCTCGACGATCGAGCGACTGCTCGTCAAGCTGCGCCCGCACGCGCTCGATCTGGTGGCCGCGTTCGGGCTCGGCGACGAGCACCTGCGCGCGCGCATCGCCACGGGCGCAGAGGCGAAGCGCCAGGCCGAGGCGCAGGCGCATTACGACCGCCTGCGCGCCTCCGGCGAGCTGCCCACGCCCGAGAAGCGCGCGAAGGGCACGAACCCCGATGCGCAGCCGATCGCGATCGCCGGCTCCGCCCCCGTCGAGCCCTCGGCGTTCAGCGACTCGGTGCCGTCGGCGCCGTCAGCGGAGGCGGCTGCCACCGAGGAGGGCGCGACGCTCGCGTCGCGCTGACCCGCGACACGCCGTCGACGACGGCCGTCGAGGAGCCCGGCTGCCCGCTGCAGCCGGGCTCCTCGCTGCGCGTTGCATGCACAACCCATAGGCCACATGCCCGTCGCGGCATTGCGTACGCCATACGCTAAGAAGCATCCGAGGTCCCGACCCGCACGGTCGGCCGGCCTCCACCGGCTGGGAAGTCGCCGTCGACCCGAGGGGGCCGCATGACCACGATGACCGCACCTGAGGTGACGCAGGGCGCGCTGCGCTCCACGATCCGCGCATCCGACCGCACCGAGGAGGAGCGCCGCGCCGACTTCCGGGTCGTCGCGAAGGCCGTGCGCGACGCCGGCCTGCTCGAGCGCACGATCGGCTTCTACGTGTGGCTGATGGTCGGCCTCGGCATCGCGCTCATCGGGCTGCTCGTCGGCTCCGTGCTGCTGGGCGACAGCTGGTTCCAGCTGCTCATCGCCGCGGGGCTCGGCATCGTGCTCACCCAGATCTCGTTCATCGCCCACGAGGCCTCGCACCGCCAGGTGCTGAAGAACGGCCCCGCCAACGACCGGCTCGGCCGCATCCTCGCCGCCGGTGTCGTCGGCATCAGCCACCAGTGGTGGATGACGAAGCACTCGCGGCACCACGCGAACCCCAACCAGATCGGCCGCGACCCCGACATCGAGGTCGACACGATCTCGTTCCTGCCCTCCGACGCCAAGCAGGCGCGCGGCGTGCAGCGCTGGATCACCCGCAGGCAGGGCTGGCTGTTCTTCCCGCTGCTGACGATGGAGGGCCTCAACCTCCACCAGCACTCGATCCGCACGCTCCTCGAGCGTCGCCCCGTCACGGGCCGCTGGATCGAGCTCGGCCTGATCGCCGGCCGCTTCGCGCTCTACCTGACGTTCGTCTTCCTCGTGATGCCGCCGCTCATGGCCGTCGCGTTCCTGGCCGTGCAGATGGCCGTCTTCGGCGTCGGCATGGGCGCATCCTTCGCCCCGAACCACAAGGGCATGCCGACCGTGAGCCCCGACGCGAAGCTCGACTTCTTCACCAAGCAGGTCCGCACCTCGCGCAACATCCGCGGCTGGGGCATGAGCGGCCTGATGGGCGGCCTGAACTACCAGGTCGAGCACCACCTCTTCCCGAACATGGCGCGCCCGCACCTGCGCAAGGCGAGCGAGATCGTGCGCCTGCACTGCGCCACCAACGGCATCCCCTACACCGAGACGAGCCTGACGGGCGCCTACGCATCCGTCGTGCGTCACCTCAACCGCGTCGGCCTCGCCGCGCGCGACCCCTTCGACTGCCCCATGCTGGACATGCGCCGCTGACGGCGCCACCAGGAGGACGACCATGGGCAGGATGCCGATCCGTCACGCCGTCTCGCGGCTCCACTGGGCGCTCAGCCCCTGGCGGCTGCGACGCGAATCGCCGCCCTACGAGGGGCCGCGGCTGCTGATCGGCGCCCCGCACACGTCGAACCGCGACTTCGTGATCATGCTCGCGATCGCGTGGGATGCGCGCCTGGCGGTGCGGTGGCTCGGCAAGCGCGAGCTGTTCCAGGGCCCGTTCGGCCGCGCGATGCACTGGCTCGGCGGGATCCCCGTCGACCGCGACGACCCGACCGGGCTCGTCGATCGCGTCGTCGAGCTCGCGCGCACCGACCCGCGCGCCGCGATCGTCGTGACGCCCGACGGCACGCGCAGCTCCTCGCAGTGGCGCAGCGGCTTCTACCGAATCGCCTACGAGGCGGGCGTGCCGGTGACGCTCGGCTTCGTCGACTCGACCACGCGCACGGCGGGGCTCGGGCCGACCGTGCACCTGAGCGGCGACGTGGTCGCCGACATGGAGCACATCCGCGCCTTCTACGCCGACAAGCGCGGCATCAACCCCGAGCGCACGACGGAGCCGCGGCTCGCCGACGAGGCCGGCCTCACTCGGCGCCTGACGGAGCGCGGCTAGCTGCCGCTGGGATCGCTCCCCCTGGCGCCCGGGCGCCCGCGGTGCGACCATGTGCGCATGGCCGACACCGCAGTGCACGACATCAGCGAGGACGAGTGCCTGAAGCTGCTCTCCGTGTTCGAGTTCGGCCGCATCGCGTTCCGCGTCGCCGATGCGCTCGAGGTGTTCCCGGTGAACTACCACGCGAGCGGGCGGGCCATCACCTTCCGCACCGCGCCGGGCACGAAGCTCGCCGGGGTGCTGCTGGCCGATGACGTGGTGTTCGAGATCGACAACATCGGCGTGAAGGAGGCGTGGAGCGTGATCGGGCACGGTCGCGCTCGCCGCCTCGAGTCGGCCGACGAGGTCGAGGCGGCGGCCGCGCTGCCCATCCACCCGCTCATCCCGACCGTGACCCGCGAGTTCGTCCGGCTCGACCTCGAGCGCGTCTCCGGGCGCCGCTTCCATCGCTGGGCCGCGCCCGATCCGGACGCGGAGCCGGTGGTCGATTCGAGCGACTGAGCCGAGCGCGCGCGGCACCGCGCTCCGGCGGTGGCCCCGCCGTCGCCTGCGCGGGAATGGCGCGCACCGCGCCCGCTGTTGTCAGACTGTGGTGCGCGCGCGAGCGACGCGCGCAGCATCGAGGGAACGGGGAGCACGCGCATGGGGCAGTCGGCCGGGTCGGGGACGAGCACGATCGACGGCGAGCACGGCGCTGCGCCGGAGTCGCAGGCGCAGACGATCGCGATCCTCGGCGCGGGCAAGATCGGCACCGTGCTCGCGAAGCTGTCGCTGGCGGCAGGGCACCGCACGCTCATCGCCGGCTCCGGCAGCGTCGCGCGCATCCGCCTCATCGTTGAGTACCTGGCGCCGGGCGCAGAGGCGATGGTGTCGGCGGATGCTGCTGCCGCGGCCGACGTCGTGATCCTCGCGCTGCCCCTCGGGCAGTACGACCGCCTGCCGGTGGAGCAGCTCGAGGGCAAGCTCGTCATCGACGCGATGAACTACTGGTGGGAGACCGACGGGATCCGGGACGAGTTCACCGACCCCGAGCGGCCCACGAGCACCATCGTGCAGGAGTTCCTGGCGGGCGCGCGCGTGGTGAAGGCGTTCAACCACATGGGCTACCACGACCTCGCCGACTGGCCCCGGCCGGCGGGGCATGCGCAGCGGCGCGCAATCGCCATCGCGGGCGACGACGAGCGCGACGTCGAGCAGGTGGCGGCGATCGTCGACGGCTTCGGCTTCGACCCCGTGGTGCTGGGGTCGCTCGCGGCCGGGCTGCACCTGCAGCCGGGCTGGCCGGCGTTCGGCGCGAACGAGGATGCCGAGACCCTGCGCGAGCTGCTCGTCGTCGACTGAGGGCCGCCGCGCGCGAGCAGCTCGCAGCGGTGGTGAGGGATCCGCGGAGCGAGAGCCAGCCGGTACGACCGCCGGACATGACGAAGCCCCCGTCGGGGCGGGGGCTCCTGCGGTGGCTCCGACGGGCGTCGATCCCGTGACCTCACGATTTTCAGTCGTGCGCTCTACCAACTGAGCTACAGAGCCGGGCTCTTGCGAGCCAGGCGGGCTCTCGCCCGCCCTTGCACGAGGCCCTCTCGAGTGAGAGGGCCAGGGCAATGGCGACCCTGACGGGACTTGAACCCGCGACCTCCGCCGTGACAGGGCGGCGCGCTAACCAAACTGCGCTACAGGGCCTTACTGGTAGAACCCATCGTACAGACAGAATCCGTCATGAGTGACCCCAACGGGATTCGAACCCGTGCTGCCGCCGTGAAAGGGCGGTGTCCTAGGCCGCTAAACGATGGGGCCGCGTGCCGAAGCACCCGACTACCGAGGAGCAACGCTACATGACGATCGCGCCGTCGTGCAAACCGGCGCGTCGCCGGCCTCTCGCTGGGCGGAGCACGCGCGCCTCGACCGCTGCGCCGGCGTGCCGAGGCGCGGCGCCGCAGAGGAGCGACAGGTCGCACGACACGCCGCCCTGACGGTTGCCTCAACAAAACCTTCAGGTGCACCATGAAAGTTGGTAGCGTTGCCCCGATTGTGTCGTGCACGCCGGCAAGGTGCAGCGCGCGCGACGGAGATAATCGCGGCGATCCGACACCGCGAAGACGGGGAGACCATGGCCCAGCCAGACCGGCAGGCGCGCAGCACCGGAGTGCGCCGCCGCGCTCGACGACTGCGCATCGGCGTGGCAGCCTCGGCGACCGTCGCCATCGTCGTCGGCCTCGTGATCGCCCCGGGCACACCGGAGGCCAGCGCCCTCGACGAGTACGGCTACCCGACGTGGTCGGAGGTCGAGGCTGCGCGCGGCAACGTGAACGCGAAGAACGAGCAGATCGGGCAGATCCGGACGCTCATCGCCGATCTCGAGTCCGCCGCCGCGAGCGCGCAGGCCGCGGCCGACCAGCGCGCTGCTGAGGCGATCGAGGCGCAGCGCATCTACGACGAGGCCGTCGCGGTCGCCGCGCGCCTGCAGGAGCAGGCCGACGAGGCGACGCTGCGAGCCGAGGAGTCGCAGCAGGCCGCAGGCCAGCTCGCTGCCCAGCTCGCGCGCTCAGGCGGCACGGGCGACATGAGCGCCGAGCTCTTCGCGAACCCGGGCTCGGCGGATCAGTGGCTCTACCGGCTCGGCATGATGGATCGCGTCGCCGGCACGGCGGATTCGCTGTACCAGCAGGCGCAGCAGGACGCGAACACCGCGCAGTCGCTGCAGGATCAGGCCGCGGTCGCGCGCGACGAGCTGCTCGGCCTCAAGCAGGCAGCGGATGAGGCGCTCGCGTCGGCGCAGGCAGCGGCCATCGCCGCGGAGGCGGCGGTCGCCGAGCAGCAGGAGCACCGCGTCGTGCTCGAGGCGCAGCTGTCGGTGCTGGTGGAGAACCGCGCGGCGACCGAGGAGGACTACCGGGCAGGGCAGGCCCACCGCGCCTACCTGGCCGAGCTCGAGCGCCAGCGCATCGAGCGCGAGCGCCGAGAGGCCGAGGAGGCGCGGCAGCGCGCCCTCGCGGAGCAGCGTCGCCTCGCCGAGGAGGCCGCGCGCGCCGAGGCCGCCAACAACAGCGGCGGCGGTGGAGGCGGCAGCAGCAGCGGCGGCGGCACCACGGTGCCGGTCGCGCCGCCGGCCAGCAGCGGCTGGGTCACCCCGCACTACGGCCGCTTCACCTCCGGCTACGGCTGGCGCAACGATCCCGTCGGCGTGCTGGGGCGGAAGCTCCACGCCGGCATCGACATCGCGGCCGGCTGCGGCACTCCGATCTACGCCGCGGCGGCCGGCACGGTGACGCTGCGCTCGCGCGACATCTACGGTGCCAACATGCTCTACATCAGCCACGGCGGCGGCGTGCAGACCGAGTACTACCACATGATCCGGCCCGCCCACGTGAGCCCGGGCCAGAGCGTGAGCGCCGGTCAGGTCATCGGCTACGAGGGCAGGACGGGGCACGCGACCGGATGCCACCTGCACTTCCAGATCCGCTCGGGCGGCACGCTCGTGAACCCCGAGTCGTTCCTCAACGCGCGCGGCGTCGGCCTGCGCTGACCGCCGGCTTCCGGCTCGACACGACGAAGGGGCGCACCAGTCGGTGCGCCCCTTCGTCGTGTCGCGGGTCAGTCGGTGACGTCGCGGCCGCCCTCAGGCTTCTCGACAGCCTCATCGCTCTCGTCGCCGTGCGCCGCGTCGAACGCGGCGATGCCGGCCTGCACGGTGGCCTCGGCCGCCTCGGCGCCCTCCCAGCCGCCGAGCTTCGCCCACTTGCCGGGCTCGAGGTCCTTGTAGTGCTCGAAGAAGTGCTCGATCTCGTTGCGGACCTGCTGCGGCACGTCGTCGATGTCCTGGATGTGCGCCCAGCGGGGATCCTTCTCGAGCACGCAGATCACCTTGGTGTCGATCCCGCCGTCGTCCTCCATGTTGAGCTGGCCGACGGGGCGCACCTGCACGAACACGCCCGGCGGCACCGGGTACTCCAGCAGCACCATCGCGTCGACCGGGTCGCCGTCGAGGCCGAGCGTGCCCTCGAAGAAGCCGTAGTCGGTGGGGTAGACGAACGTGGTGAACAGCACGCGGTCGAGGTAGACGCGACCGGTCTCGTGGTCGAGCTCGTACTTGTTGCGGCTCCCCTTGGGGATCTCGATGACGACGTCGTAGGTGGCCAACGGGGGCTCCTTCTCGTGGGGGTGGGGAATCGGCATAAGGTTACTTCATGCCCGAAAACGAGCGCCGCCCGCGGCTGACGCCGGCCATCGCCGACGTGCGCCGGGCCGTTCGCGAGACCACGGCAGACCTCCCGCCGGGTTCGCTCCTGCTCGTCGCGCTCTCGGGCGGCCCCGACTCGCTCGCGCTCGCTGCCGCGACCGCCTTCGAGGCGCAGCGCGCCGGCCACCGCGCGGGCGCCGTGATCGTCGACCACGGGCTGCAGCCCGGCAGCGGCGAGATCGCCGAGCGCGCCGCCGCGCAAGCGCGCGAGCTGGGCCTCGACCCCGTGCGCGTCCTGCCCGTGCAGGTCGCGCCCGACGGCAGCCCCGAGGCCGCTGCGCGCCAGGCGCGCTACGCGGCGCTGCTGCAGGCGCGCAAGGAGCTCGGCGCAGCCGCCGTGCTCCTCGGCCACACGCTCGACGACCAGGCAGAGACCGTGCTGATCGGCCTCGCCCGCGGCTCCGGCGCCGAGAGCCTGTGGGGCATGCACCAGCGCATCGGCTTCCTGCGGCGGCCGCTGCTGCAGGTGCGCCGCGCGACGACGCACCAGGCGTGCGCCGACGCCGGTCTCGATCCGTGGCGCGATCCGCACAACGACGACGACCGCTTCCTGCGGGTGCGCGTGCGGCATAGGGTGCTGCCGATGCTCGACGAGGTCCTCGGCGGCGGCGTCGCGCTCGCCCTCACGCGCACCGCCGACACGCTCCGGGAGGATGCGGAGGCCCTCGCGCACTTCGCCCAGGAGCAGATCCTCGACCTCGTCGAGCACGCGGAGGGCGGCCTCTCGCTCGACGCGGGAGCGCTCGCGGCCAACCCGCCCGCACTGCGCCAGCGCATCATCCGCCTCGCCGTGCAGAGCGAGTTCCACACGGCGCTCAGCCGCCAGCAGACGCTCGAGGTCTCGCGCCTCGTGACCGACTGGCATGGACAGGGCCCGATCCACCTGCCGGGCATCCGCGTCACCCGCGAGGGCCGCCGGCTCGTCTTCGTCGCAGCCTGACGGGCGCGACGCCGGTACGGTAGTCGCACCGCAGTCGCCGATCCGGGAGCGCACATGGAGTTCGAGCACGTCGAGCCAGACCTCGCCAAGACCCTCATCACCGAAGAGGAGCTGCACGCCAAGCTCGAGGAGCTCGCGCGCCAGATCGAGGCGGACTACGAGGGCAAGGACCTGCTGCTCGTCGGCGTGCTGCGCGGCGCGGTCATGGTGATGGCCGACCTCGCTCGCGCGCTGCGCCGCCACATCGAGATGGACTGGATGGCCGTCTCCTCCTACGGCTCCGGCACCGTCTCCTCGGGCGTCGTGCGGATCCTGAAGGATCTCGACAGCGACCTCTCGGGCCGCAACGTGCTCATCGTCGAGGACATCATCGACTCCGGCCTGACCCTCTCGTGGCTGCGCAGCAACCTCGAGTCGCGCGGTGCGGCCTCCGTCGAGATCTGCACGATGCTGCGCAAGCCCGACGCGCTCAAGGTCGAGGTCGACGTGCGCTACTGCGGCTTCGACATCCCGAACGAGTTCGTCATCGGCTACGGTCTGGACTACGCGGAGCAGTACCGCAACCTGCGCGGCATCGGGGTGCTCGCGCCGCACGTCTACAGCGACCCCGAGTGACGGCGGCGCGCAGCACGGCCGGGATTTGGGATCATGGTCGGATGAAGCCCCTCGCCCGCGGCGTCGCGCCCGCCGCTCTGCTGCTCGCGGCCGCCGCGCTGGTCGGCTGCTCCAGCTCGCCCGAGCCCTCCACCGGGCCGTCAATCCCTCCCGGCATCACCGCGCCTCCGCCCACCGCGCCGGCATCGCCGACGCCCGAGGTCACCTCCGAGCTGCCGGCGGAGATCGCCGGCGTCGACACCGCCGACTGGCAGCAGATCGCCGCGCCGAGCGGCGCGTCCACGTTCCGCATCCCCGCCGACTGGACGGTGCGGGAGGCCGAGGGCGGCCTCGACGTGCTGCGCCCCGACGGTCAGCGCCAGCTGCTCTACCGCGAGGCGCCCGACACCGGCGACGGTCGCTGCCTCGACGCCGACGGGGTCGCCGTCGCCTGGCGCACCGCGATCCTCGACCGGCAGGACGTGCAGCTGACCGGCGCCGACGGCGTCGCGTTCGGCGCCGCCGCCCTGCAGCTGGGGGACCAGTGGATCGTGAGCGTCGGCCTGCGGCCCGCGGCCGATGCGCAGTCGCCGAGCTGCCCGATCATCAACGCGTTCGAGTCGCCCGCCGGCACCATCGGCTTCGCCTCCGAGGTCATCGTCGACGGCGGCGGTGAGGCCGCACCCTGGCAGGTCGCCTCGCTCGCCGACGGCCAGGCCTACGTGAGCGACCCGGAGTTCGCGACGATCCGCGCGATCCTGATGTCCCTCGAGCTCCAGGCATAGGCCTCGCCCAGCTCGCACCGGCCCAGAGCGAACAGCCCGATCTCGCTCCCCCTCGCGGGATAGCCTGATCGAATCACGACTCAGAAGGGCGTCATGAGCTTCAAGAAGTTCCTGCGCGGGCCGATCCCATGGATCGTCGTCGCACTCCTCATCGTCGGCGTGGCGTTCAGCTTCTTCATGACGCCGCAGTTCCGACCCGTGCAGACGGATGTCGGCATGGACATGATCGAGGACGGCCGCGTGCAGCAGGCGCGCATCGTCGACGGCGAGCAGCGCGTCGACCTGATCCTCACCGACGCCGACGAGGAGTTCGGCGAGCGGGTGCAGTTCTACTACGTCGCGCCCCGAGGCGCCGACGTGATCGACGCGATCACCGCCGCCGACCCCGAGGGCGGCTACATCGACGAGGTGCCGCAGACCAGCTGGCTGGTCTCGATGCTCACGTTCCTGCTGCCGCTGCTGCTGCTGGTGGGCCTGTTCTACTTCATCATGACCCGCATGGCCGGCGGCAACCGCGGCGTCATGCAGTTCGGCAAGTCGAAGGCGACGCTGATCTCCAAGGACATGCCGCAGGTGAAGTTCGCGGATGTCGCGGGTGCCGACGAGGCGGTGGAGGAGCTCGGCGAGATCAAGGAGTTCCTGCAGGACCCGACGAAGTTCCAGGCCGTCGGCGCGCGGATCCCGAAGGGCGTGCTGCTGTACGGCCCTCCCGGCACCGGCAAGACGCTGCTCGCGCGCGCCGTCGCGGGCGAGGCGGGGGTGCCCTTCTACTCGATCTCTGGCTCCGACTTCGTCGAGATGTTCGTCGGCGTCGGCGCGAGCCGCGTGCGCGACCTGTTCGAGCAGGCGAAGCAGAACGCTCCGGCGATCATCTTCGTGGACGAGATCGACGCGGTCGGCCGTCAGCGCGGCGCGGGCCTCGGCGGCGGGCACGACGAGCGCGAGCAGACCCTCAACCAGCTGCTGGTGGAGATGGACGGCTTCGACGTGAAGACGAACGTCATCCTCATCGCGGCGACGAACCGCCCCGACATCCTCGACCCCGCGCTGCTGCGCCCGGGCCGCTTCGACCGCCAGATCGGCGTCGACGCCCCCGACATGAAGGGCAGGGAGACGATCCTCGGCGTGCACGCGAAGGGCAAGCCCATCGCCCCGGGCGTCGACTTCGCCGTGCTGGCGCGCAAGACGCCGGGCTTCACCGGTGCCGACCTCGCGAACGTGCTGAACGAGGCCGCGCTGCTCACCGCTCGCCAGAACGGCACGCAGATCGACGACGCCGCGCTCGACGAGGCGGTCGACCGCGTCATGGCAGGACCGCAGCGGCGCACGCGCGTGATGAACGACAAGGAGCGGCTCATCACCGCCTACCACGAGGGCGGCCACGCGCTCGCTGCGGCCGCGATGCGGCACTCCGACCCGGTCACGAAGGTCACGATCCTGCCCCGTGGCCGCGCGCTCGGCTACACGATGGTGCTGCCGGTCAACGACCGCTACTCCATCACCCGCAACGAGCTGCTCGACCAGCTCACCTACGCCATGGGCGGCCGCGTCGCCGAGGAGATCGTCTTCCACGACCCCACCACGGGCGCCGGCAACGACATCGAGAAGGCGACCGGCATCGCCCGCAAGATGGTGACGGAGTACGGCATGACCAGCGCCATCGGCGCCGTGAAGCTCGGGCAGGCGCAGGGCGAGCAGTTCTTCGGCCGCGACACCGGCTCGAGCCGCGACTACTCGAACTCCCTCTCGGAGGTCGTCGACCGCGAGGTGCGCGTGCTCATCGAGCAGGCGCACACCGAGGCGTGGCAGGTGCTCAACACCAACCGCGACGTGCTCGACCGGCTCGCGAGCGAGCTGCTCGAGAAGGAGACGCTCGACCACCTGCGGCTCGAGGAGATCTTCGCCGCCGTCGAGAAGCTGCCGGAGCGGCCGCAGTGGCTCTCCAACACCGACCGACCGGTGAGCGATCGGCCGCCGATCGAGCTGCCCGTCTCGCAGCACGTGGACGAGGCCGTCGAGCCCGACGTCGAGAGCGAGACGCCGGCCTGATGGCGGTCGATCGCGAGCGCGTCGAGGCGGCGGTGCGCGAGCTCCTGGCTGCCATCGGCGACGACCCCGCCCGCGAGGGGCTGCAGGGCACCCCGCGTCGCGTCGCGACCGCCTACGGCGAGTACTTCGCCGGCGTCGGCGCCGACCCGACCGAGCAGCTCGACACCCTCGGGCTCGAGGGCGAGTCGGGCGAGCTCGTGCTGCTGCGCGACATCGAGTTCCGGTCGATGTGCGAGCACCACCTGCTGCCGTTCACCGGCGTCGCGCACATCGCCTACCTGCCCGGCGACCGCATCACGGGCCTCGGCCGCATCCCCGCCGTCGTCGACGTCGTCGCCTCGCGGCCGCAGATCCAGGAGCGCCTCACCGACGAGGTCGCCGATGCCCTGCAGGCCGGGCTCGATCCGCTCGGCGTGCTCGTGGTGATCGAGGCGGCGCACGGATGCGTCGCCGCGCGCGGGCAGCGCCAGGCGAAGTCGACGACGGTGACGGTCGCGAGCAGGGGCCGCCTGTCCGAGCCGATCGAGCGCGCCGAGATCATGGCGCTGATCGGGGAGCGGAGGTAGCAGTGGCGCGATCGCGCACGCCCCTGGAGACCGAGGTCTGGGGCATCCTCAACGTCACGCCGGACTCGTTCAGCGACGGCGGCCGCTACGTCGATCCGGGTGCCGCGATCGCGCACGCGAGACGCCTGCGGGCGCAGGGCGCCGACGTCATCGACATCGGCGGCGAGTCGACCCGCCCCGGCGCCGCGCCGATCGACCCTGCGGAGGAGCAGGCGCGGATCCTGCCCGTGGTCGCAGAGCTCGTGCGCGAGGGCGTCAGGGTCTCGGTCGACACGATCCACGCCTCCACCGCCCGGTCGGCGATGGCTGCGGGCGCGGAGATCATCAACGACGTGACCGCCGGCCTCCACGACCCGGAGATGCTGCAGGCGGTCGCCGCCGGCGGCGCTCGCATGGTGCTGATGCACTCGCGCGGCATCGACGTGACGGTCGACACCCACTACGACGACGTCGTGCTCGAGGTCGTCCGGCACCTCGAGGAGCGCCGTCGCGCAGCGATCGAGGCAGGGATCGCACGCGACCGCATCATCCTGGATCCGGGGTTCGGCTTCTCCAAGGATCCCGACGACAACTGGCGCCTGCTGGCGGGCCTCGACCGGGTGCTCGGTCTGGGCGCCGCGGTGCTCGTCGGCACGAGCCGCAAGCGCTTCCTCGGCGAGCTGCTCGCCGAGGGAGCGACGATGGAGGAGCGCGACGCGGCGACCGCGGCGACCTCGCTGCTCGCAGCCCAGACCAGCAGCAGCGTCTCGCTGCGCGTGCACGACGTGGCCTCGACCGTCGCCGCGCTGCGCGCGCTGCAGCGCACCCATCGCGCGATCGGCGAGGCGCACGCGAGCGCGCGCCCGGACTGGAGCATCGAGCTGCCGCCGCCCGCGGCCGAGCGCCGGATGGGCGAGATCGCGCTCACGGGCATCCGCGCCCGCGGCCACCACGGCGTGCTGCCCGAGGAGCGCCGCGACGGGCAGGAGTTCGTCGTCGACGCACGGCTCGAGCTCGACCTCGCTGCGGCCATCGCCAGCGACGACGTCGGCGACACCGTGCACTACGGCGAGCTCGCCGAGCAGCTGGTCGACGCGGTCGAGCGCGACCCCCTCGACCTGATCGAGTCCCTCGCCGACCGCCTCGCGGCGGTGTGCCTCGCGCACCCCCTCGTGCGTCGCGCATCCGTCACCGTCCACAAGCCCGACGCGCCGATCGCGGTGCCCTTCGGCGATGTCGCCGTCACGGTGCACCGGGAGCGCCCGTGGTGACCTTCGCGCTCGAGCGCCGCGCGGTGCTCTCGCTCGGCGCCAACCTCGGCGACCGCGTCGCGACCATCGACTCGGCCGTGCGCGCCCTCGAGGCCATCGAAGGCATCCGCGTGCTGGAGCGCTCGAGCGCCTGGGAGTCGCCGTCGTGGCATCCCGATGGCGAGGGGCTCGCGCCCGACTACGTGAACATCGTGCTCATCGTCGGCACCACGATGGATCCCATCGATCTGCTCGACGCGATCCAGGCGGTCGAGGATGCGCTCGGCCGCGAGCGCGCAGAGCGGTGGGGGAGTCGCACCATCGACATCGACATCGTCGCCGTCGGCGCGATCGAGCGGGCGAGCGATCGCCTGGTGCTGCCGCACCCGAGAGCCCACCAGCGGCAGTTCGTGCTGCAGCCGTGGCTGGAGGTGGATCCGGGAGCCGTGCTGCCCGGCCACGGATCCGTCGCCGAGCTCGCCGACTTCGTCGACGGCGACGCCTGGCGGCTGCCGTGACCCGCACCAGTGCCGCGACCGTGGTGCTGACCGCGCTCGCCGCGGCGGCGGTGGCGTGGCTGCTGGAGTGGCTGCTCGTGCTGGGAGGACGCGCGGCGATCGTGCCGTCGTTCGCGCTCGGGCTGGCGCTCGCGGCGCTCGGCGCGGTGCTGCTGGTGCTGGCCTGGCCGGTGCGGCAGGCCGCGCAGGGCACGCGGCGCGTCGACTACCGGCACGCGACCACCGTGCTGGGCTTCGCCAAGGCGTCGTCGCTCGCGGGAGCCCTGCTGGGGGGAGCCGCGCTGGGCGCGCTCGGCTTCTTCCTGACCCGGGCGGTCGTCGCCGAGGAGGCGGTCGTGGCGCTCGCCGTCGTGGCGGCCGGCGCGGTCGTGCAGCTCATCGCCGGGCTGGTGGCCGAGCACTGGTGCGTGCTGCCGCCGGACGACGATGACGACGCGCCCGTGCGGGCAGGCAGCGCTGCCTGATCGCGCTGCAGCGCTCCCCGGGGCGCGCCTGGCCGCCCCCGGCTAGCGCTCGGGCGCTGGCTGGAACGACGTCATCGACTCCTCGTCGAACGCCGCCTGGACCTCCGCGAGGCCGTCCTGGTTGACGTACACGACGGACTCCGAGCCCTCCATGCCGGTGCCGAGGGTCGGCATGGTGAAGGTCTGGATGCTCGAGCCGCTGATGCCCGCCATGGACGGCGCGAGCGAGAGCACCGTGCCGAGGTCGACGGTGTCGGTGGTCGCCATGTACGGCGACACGGTCGCGAAGAGGTCGGCTGCGCGGTTCGGGTTGGTGAGGTTCTCGCGCGTCATCAGCTGCGTCATCATGCCGCGCAGGAACGCGCGCTGGTTGTGCACGCGCTGGTAGTCGCCGTCGCTGAAGGGATAGCGGGCGCGCACGTAGATGAGCGCCTCCTCGCCCGCGAGGGTGATCTCGCCCTGCGGGTAGTCGTAGCCGTAGTACGAGAAGGCGATGTCGTTGTTGACCGTCACCCCGCCGAGCGCCTCGGTCAGCCCCTCGAAGCCGTCGAAGTCGATGATCGCGACGTGGTCGATGCGCTGGTCGATGAGCCCTTCGACCGTCTGGACCATGAGCGGCACGCCGCCGAGGGCGAGCGCGGCGTTGACCTTCGCCGAGCCGTGGCCGGGGATCTCGACCCACGAGTCGCGCATGATCGACATGATCTGGATGGTCTCGCGGTCGGGCGGGATGTGCGCGACCAGGATCGTGTCGGCGCGATCGCCGAGGTCGGTGAGCAGCGAGCCGTCGGCGCCGCGGGAGTCGCTGCCGAGCAGCAGCACGTTGACCGGCTGCTGCGGGCCCTCAGCGACCTCGGGTCGCAGCGACTCCTCGGGGAACGCCGTCTCGATGGTCTCCACCTGCTGCACCGAGGGGTTGATGCGCACGAAGTACCACCCGATCGCCGCCAGCAGCGCCAGCACGATCACGCCGACGATGCTCACCGCGATCCATCTGCCGACGTGCTTCTTCTGCTTCGGGGTCTCGACTGTCACTGCGGCAGTATCGCAGAAGCACCGCTCAGGCTCCTCGCACTAGCCTGGGATCCGGCAGCACCGGGGCATCCACCAGTGCCCGCTCGCTGGCCGGTCCCACCGCCCCGAACAGCAGGAGGAAAGCCGTGGCAGAGCGCGTCGACGTCACAGGAGAGTGGCAGCGCATCAGCATGCGCTACGCCACCGTCGAGTCGATCAGCACCGTCATCTGGTGGCTGATCCTCGGCGTCGGCGCGACCGTGCCGATCTGGCTCGTGAACGACGGCGACATGCCCTGGTGGGGGTGGCTGCCGCTCGCCGCGGCGGTGCTGCTCATCGTGCTCGGCGTGCTGTTCGCGTTCTTGCGCACGCGCACCATCGGCTACCTGCAGCGGCAGGACGACCTGCTGGTGCGGCGCGGCATGCTCTTCCGCCGCTTCGTCGCGGTGCCCTACGGGCGCATGCAGGTCGTCGACATCACCCAGGGCCCGCTCGAGCGGATGTTCGGGCTCAGGACCTTGAAGTTCGTCACGGCAGCGGCGACGAGCGCCATCACGATCCCCGGCATGCCCGGCGACACGGCCGAGCAGCTGCGCGATCACCTCGTGGCGGTCTCGGAATCCCGGCGGGCCGGCCTGTGACCGACGCGCCGCAGCCGGGCCAGCCGCACGGCCAGCAGCCGGGCCAGCAGCACCACGGCCAGCCGCAACCGGGCCAGCCGCAGCACGGCCAGCCGCACGCCCAGGCCACGCCGCCGGCGCCGCAGGATGCGCGCGCCAAGGCGGCCGAGCTCGTCGACGGCGAGTGGCACCAGCTGCACCCGGCGACCCCGCTGCTGCGCGGCGGCCTCGCGCTCATCATCTTCCTCGGCATCCTCGTCTCGACCTTCCGCGATCGCCTGATCGGCATCTTCGTGCCCGACGAGTTCGGCGGCGAGTGGGAGGACGACCCCTTCGGCGACTTCATCGTCGACCAGCTGCTGTGGGTGACGATCGGCGTGATCGTGCTCGTCCTCGTGCTGATCGCGCTGTTCTGGCTCGCCTGGCGCGTCCACAGGTTCCGCATCACGGGCGACGCGGTCGAGGTGCAGCAGGGCATCCTCGTCAAGAAGCACCGTCGCGCGCCCCTCGCCCGCATCCAGGGCATCAACATCCAGAAGCCGTGGTTCGCGCGGCTGCTGGGCGCGTGCAAGTTCGAGATCCAGCAGGCCGGCAGCGACTCCAACGTCGACCTCAACTACCTCAGCTCCTCGGTGGCGGATGCGCTGCGCTACGAGATCCTGGATCGCGCGTCCGGGCGCTCCACGGCCGACTCGCAGCGGCTGGCCGCTCAGCGCCAAGGGGCACAGGGCGGCGTCGTCGACGACATCATGCGCCCGGACGCCGAGATCTCGCACCTCGCGCCCGACTCGCTCGTGCGCATCCCGGTCAAGCGCATCGTCGCCTCGTCGCTGCTCGACGGCTGGATCGTCTGGGCGGTGCTCTACGTCATCGGCACGCTGGTGCTGGTGCTCGTGCTGCAGCAGTGGTGGGTGGTGTTCTCGCTGCTGCCCGCCGGCATCGCGTTCTTCGCGGCGGGCATCCGCTCCCTCGGCGCGAAGCTGCGCTACTCCATCGCAGCGACCCCCGATGGCATCCGGCTCGCGTACGGGCTCGCCTCCACCACGACGGAGATCCTGCCGCCGGGGCGCATCTTCGCGCTGCAGGTGAAGCAGCCGCTGCTCTGGCGGCCGTTCGGCTGGTGGCAGGTCACCTTCACCCGCGCGGGCAAGGCGTCGGGCGACGGCTCGGGTCAGAGCGGGCAGAGCCAGCAGATGGCGAACTACCTGCTGCCGGTGGGCGATGCGCGCGACGTGCGCACGGTCATCTCGCTCGTGCTGCCGGAGCTCGCGCAGTCCCCGCTGGTCGATCAGGGCATGTTCGGGCAGGCGCCCGACGCCTTCGTCGTCAGCCCGCCGCGCGCTCGCGCCTTCCGCTGGTTCTCCGTGCGCCGCAACGGCTTCCACGTGCACGACGCGGCGTTCCTGCTGCGCCAGGGGCGCATCTGGCGCTCGCTGCAGCTCGTGCCCGCAGCCCGCGTGCAGTCGGTGGCGCTGCAGCAGGGCCCGATCTACGGCATGGCGCGGCTGGCTCGCGTGCAGTTCCACGTGCCCGGCTCGGTGCTCTCGCCGAGCATCGGCGCGCTCGACCAGCAGGACGCTGCCACGCTCTTCGAGCACACGATGCGCACCGTGAAGGCGGCGATCGATCGCGACGCCTCGGAGTCGTGGGCCTCGGCGCTCTCCCGCAACGAGGTGCTGCAGACGGCGCCCGCGGTGCAGGACGGCGTGATGGCACCGCCACCGGCTCCGACCCAGCAGCAGTGGCAGGGCGACCGCGGTCACCCGCAGCAGGGCCAGCCCCCGCAGGGGCAGCCGCAGCAGTGGCAGCGGCCGCCGGGCGAGCCGCAGCAGTGGCAGTCAGCGCAGGGCCAGCCGCAGCAGTGGCAGGGCCAGCCGGGCCCGGCCCACCCGCAGCAGTGGCAGCGCCCGCAGCAGCCGCCCAGCACACCGCAGGCGCCGCAGAGCCCACCGTCGTTCGGCCAGCAGGAGCGCGGCGAGACCGAGCGGCCCAGGGACGTCGGGCAGCGCGACGAGCCGCCGCGCGAGGATCGGTGAAGCCGGGCCGTCTCGGCGTCGGCATCATCGGCGCCGGCCGCGTCGGCCCCGTGCTGGGCGCAGCGCTCGCGGGGGCCGGTCACGCGATCATCGGCATCGACGCGACGGGGGCCGATGCCGTCGACCGCGCCGAAGCGGTGCTGCCGGGCGTCGAGATCCTCGATGCCCCGACGATCGTCGAGCGCAGCGAGCTCGTGCTGATCGCCGTGCCGACGGAGGCGCTGCGCGACCTCGTGGCGGGCCTCGCGGCCACCGGCGCGTGGCAGCCTGGCCAGCTGGTCGTGCACACCGCTGCCGAGCACGGCACCGAGGTGCTGCGCCCCGCGGTCGAGCGCGGCGCGATCCCGATCGCCCTGCACCCCGCGATGAGCTTCACGGGCACCACGCTCGACCTCTCGCGCCTGCTGGAGGCGACGATCGCCGTCACCGCGCCCGGGCCCGTCCTGCCGATCGGCCAGGCGCTCGCGGTGGAGATGGGCGCGGAGCCGGTCGTCGTCGAGGAGGCCGACCGGCCCGCGTACGCCGAAGCGGTCGCCACGGCGCGCGACTTCGCCGACGGCATCGTGGCGCAGGCGATGCGCCAGCTGCACGACATCGGTGTCGAGCGCCCCTCGCGCGTGCTCGGCGGCGTCGTGCGCTCCGCGGTCGAGGTCGCGCTCGCGCGCTACCCCGACCCTCCGCAGCCGCTCTCGCCCGAGTAGCGCCCGCCCGCCGGTCGAGGTGCTCGCCGCGCGCGCCTAGGCTGTCGGGGTGCCCGCTCCCATCCAGACCCTGACGACGATCGACTCCGTCCGCGAGCTCGTCGGACGAGCCCGGGCAGCGGGCAGCCGCATCGCCCTGGTGCCGACGATGGGTGCGCTGCACGAGGGGCACGCGGCGCTCGTGCGCACGGCGGCCGAGCGTGCCGACGTCGTGCTCTCCTCGGTGTTCGTCAACCCGATGCAGTTCGGGCCCCACGAAGACCTCGACCGCTATCCGCGCACGCCCGAGGCCGACACGGAGCGGCTCGAGGCGCTCGGCGTCGACGCGGTGTTCATGCCGAGCGTCGACGAGATGTTCCCCGACGGCGGGCGCTCGGCCACGATCGTCTCCGCCGGTCACCTCGGCACCGTGCTCGAGGGGCGCAGCCGCCCCGGCCACTACGACGGCGTGCTCACGGTCGTCACGAAGCTGCTCTCGATCGTGGCGCCCGACGTCGCGGCGTTCGGCGAGAAGGATGCGCAGCAGCTGTTCCTGGTGCGCCGCCTGGTGCGCGACCTGAACCTGCCGGTCGAGATCCTCGGGGTGCCGACCGTGCGGGAGCCCGACGGCCTCGCCCTCTCGAGCCGCAACGCGATGCTCACGGCGGGGGAGCGGCGCGACGCGCTCGCGCTGTCGCGCGCGCTGGAGGCGGCCGGCTCGGCCGCGGACCGCGGCGTCGAGGCGATGCTGGCCGCCGCGCAGTCGGTGTTCCAGTCCGACACCGGCGTGCAGCTCGACTACCTCGCGATCGTCGACCCTCGCACCTTCGCCTTCGCGAACGACGCGCACCACGGTCCGGCGCAGGTGCTCGTCGCCGCGCGCGTCGGCGCGGTGCGCCTGATCGACAACGCCCGCTACTCCATCCCCTGAGCGGCTGGTCCTCGAGCGCCCGGCCGCTGGGCGTCCACAGCCGAGCGCTCCAGGCCCCCGGGCGCCGCGCGCCAGGGGGCGGATGCGCGCGCGCCGGTAGGATCGGGCGTCGTGACCGAGACGCCTGACGAGAGCACCGCCCCGCACCCGACGCAGCCGGCCGAGACCGACCTGGCCGCGCGACAGCAGGCCCGCGCCGACTGGGTCTCGCGCCTGGCCGACGACGTGATCGCCGAGGCCGAGCGCCGCGCCACCAGGCCGGTCGCCGCATCCGGCATCTCGCCCTCCGGCCCCGTGCACCTCGGCAACTTCCGCGAGGTGATGAGCCCGCACCTCGTGATCGACGAGATCCAGCGCCGCGGCATCGACGCCGAGCACATCTTCAGCTGGGACGACTACGACCGGTTCCGCAAGGTGCCGGCCGGCATCGAGGGCGTGGACGAGTCGTGGAGCGAGCACATCGGCAAGCCGCTCACGAGCGTCCCGGCCCCTCCCGGCAGCGAGCACGACTCGTGGGGCGCGCACTTCCGCGCCCAGGCCGAGGCGGGATTCGCCGAGGCGGGCGTGCGCTATCGCGGCATCAGCCAGACCGAGCAGTACGCCGCGGGCGCCTACACCGAGCAGATCCTGCACGCGATGCGCCACCGCCACGAGATCGACGCGATCCTCGCGCAGTACCGCACGCTCCCCGCCGCGAAGGATGAGGACGAGGCGCTGCAGCAGGCGCTCGACGCCTCCTCGGGCGCCGCGAGCGAGGACGACGGCTCCGGCGGCACCGAGTACTACCCCTACAAGCCCTACTGCACCTCCTGCGGCAAGGACCTCACGACGATCGAGGCCTACGACGACGACTCGACCGAGATGACCTACTCCTGCCAGTGCGGGCACCGCGAGACGGTGCTGCTGCGGGAGTTCCGCTCGGGCAAGCTCGTCTGGAAGGTCGACTGGCCGATGCGCTGGGCGCACGAGCGGGTCGTCTTCGAGCCCTCGGGCGTCGACCACCAGAGCCCGGGCTCGTCGTTCCAGGTGGGCCTGCAGCTCGCGCCCGTCTTCGGCTGGGAGCGCCCGCTGGGCCCGATGTACGCCTTCGTCGGCTTCGGCGGCCTCGCCAAGATGTCGTCGTCGCGCGGCGGTGCGCCGACGCCCTCCGACGCGCTCGCCGTCATGGAGGCGCCTGTGCTGCGCTGGCTCTACGCCCGCCGCCGCATGAACCAGTCGTTCGACGTCGCCTTCGGCTCGGAGCTGCAGCGCACCTACGACGAGTGGGATGCGCTGCTGAAGAAGGTGGCGGCGGGCACGGCCGGCGACGCAGAGGTCGCGGCCCTCGAGCGAGCCACCTCGACGGTGCACGGCCCGCTGCCCCAGACGCCGCGTCGCGTCGCGTACCGCACCCTCGCCTCCGTCGTCGACATCACCTTCGGCGACGAGGAGCAGATCCTGCGGATCCTCGGCGGGCTCGACGCCGACGACCCGATCACCGAGCTCGATGCGCTGCGCCCGCGGCTCGACCGGGTCGAGGCATGGGTGGCGACGCACATGCCCGCCGAGGAGCACACGGCGGTGCGCGAGTCCGCCGATCGCGAGGCGCTCGATGCGCTCACGGAGTCGGAGCGCGAAGCCATCGCCCTGCTGCTGGACGGCGGGCAGGGGCTGCCGCCGATCGAGGAGGCGTGGACCCTCGACGGCCTGACCTTCCAGGTCTACGGGGTCGCGAAGGTGCAGCGCGGCCTCGAGCCCGGCGCCATGGTGAAGGGCGACAAGGAGCTCTCGTCGGCCCAGCGCGCGTTCTTCGCGCTGCTCTACCGACTGCTGGTGGGCCGCGAGACCGGCCCACGGATCCCGACCCTGCTGCTCGCCATCGGCCGGGAGCGGGTGCGCGAGCTGCTGACCTGAGGCGCCCGGTAGGCTGGTCCCATGCCTGAGAGCTGGTGGGGGAACGCGATCTTCTCGCTGATCCCGACGATCGTGCTCGGCCTCATCTTCTGGATGGTGCTGCGCTCCATCATCCGCGGCGACCGCACCGCCCGCCGCGCCTACGAGCGGATCGAGGCGGAGGAGCGCGCCAAGCTCGGGCTGCCGCCGAAGGGCACGCCCGCCGGTACGCCCGCCGGTGCTGAGGCGCCCATCGCTGCTGCGCCGCCGGCGCCCGCGACCGACCACTCGGGCAGCGCTCCCGCGCCCGGCGAGCGCACCTCCGCCTGAACCCGGCGCGCGCCGCTCAGGCGCCGGATGCCGTCGGCGTCTGCCCGGCGCCCTGGGGCCGCGCCCAGGACTGCGCAGCCGGCTGCTGCATCGACTGCTCGGTACCGGGCTGCTGCAGGCCGGGCTGCTGCGGGCCGGGCTGCTGCGGGGGCTCCAGCATGTCGGCCGCCGCGGAGCCGTCGGTGAAGCGCTGCACCTTCGGCATCGTGACGTGCACCGCGGCGTACGCGAGGCCGAGCGCCGCCGCGGTGATGGCCGTCGAGAGCCAGTCCTCGCCCGCCACGGGCTGGCCGGAGAAGGCGGATGTGCCGGTGAGCGCCAGCGGCACCATGATGAACACGTTGTTCGCCGCGTGCAGCACGGATGCCGACTCGAGCCCACCGGTGCGGTAGGTCAGCATCGAGCAGGCGAAGCCGACCAGCGCGAGCTGCAGCGTCGCCGCGATCGAGGGGTGGGCGTGCATGCCGCCGAACAGGAGTCCGGTCGCGACACCGGTCCAGATGGCGTTGCCGAAGCGACCCGTGAGCACCCACGGCCCCACAGCCGCCGCGACGAGTGCCAGCAGCGACAGCCACCAGGTCGCCGGCTGCAGCACCATCACGAGCAGCGCGGGGAACAGCATGACCAGTGCGGGCACGTAGCGGTGCACCCGCCAGCCGCCCATCAGCTGCGGGAGCAGGCCGCGGAAGGCGAACTCCTCGCCCGCGGACTGCAGCGGCGTCGTGAGGAGCACGGCGATGACGAGGCCCCAGTTGGGGTTCCACTGCCACTCGATCGTGGGGTCCATCCACAGGGAGAGGCCGATGTAGAGCGCGAAGATCGGCAGGATCACGAGGGCGGATCGGGCGACGACGCTCCAGCGCCACGTGCCGACGACGCTCGAGGCGAACCCTGCCGCCCGCGCGCCGAAGGCCGCCATCGCGACGATGGTGCCGGGGATCATCGACGCCCAGGCCATGTTGACGGCCGCCATGCCGAGCGGCGTGCCGACCACGGCCTCGATGAAGCGGCTGGTGATCTCCTGCTGGTCGAGCGCGAGATCCGTGGGGTCGATCGAGGCGAGGAACTCGCCGATGCCGGGCAGCATGAGCACGACGGAGAGGATCTGCCCGGCGAAGAAGAAGCCGATGGCGATCGCCCAGGCGATGAACCAGCGGCCCACGCGGCGCTCCAGCGGCTGGAACACCATCGCGAAGGGGCGGCCGGACATGGGCAGCGCTGCGGGCAGCAGCGCAGGCTTCACGGGCGGCGCCGGCTGCGGTGCGGGGAAGGGCTGGCCGTACTGCGGCTGCCCGTACGGAGCCTGCCCGTACTGCGGCGCACCCGAGTACTGCCCGTACTGCGGCTGCGGCTGCTGCTGCGGGGCACCGGAGTACTGCCCGTACTGCGGCTGCGCACCGGAGTGCTGCCCGTACTGCGGCGGCCCCTGCGGTGCGGGCGGCTGCGAGCCGTGCGGGTTCCAGGACTGGCTGGGCTGATCGGTCACCGTGCTCCTCGTCGCGTCTGCCCCCGCAGGCTACCGATCCGACTTCTGCGTTCCGTGAGCGGTGACCGTGAACAGCTCGCCGGGCTGGCACTCGAGGGCGTCGCACAGCGCGATGAGGGTGGAGAACCGGATCGCCTTCGCACGGTCGTTCTTCAGCACCGAGAGGTTCACGAGGCTGACGCCGACGGCGTCGGCGAGTGCCGTCAGCGTCATGCCGCGCTCGCTGAGCAGCTCGTCGAGCCTGCAGTGCAGGCGGGAGAGATCCTCCTCGGCGGGCACCTACACCAGCCCCTCGGTGTCGCGCTGGAGCGCCTGCCCGCGTCGGAGCAGCGTGGCGAGCGCCGCGAGCGCCAAGCCGGCGCCGATGGGCCAGAACGGGAAGGTGATCAGGAGCGCAGGCTGCGGCAGCAGCGTCGACAGGTCCTCCGGGCTCGCCCAGCCGGTCACCGCCAGCAGCTCCTGCGCGGCCATGCTGCCAGCGGTGTCGCCCAGCACCTGGGCGCACGTGCCGCCGAGCGCGACGGCGCCCGCGATGAACATCGTCAGGCGCGCGAGCACCGGGGCGAAGGGGCGGCCTGCCCGCAGCTGCGCGCAGGTGATGGCCACGAGCGTCGCCACCGTCCCCGGCACGAGCCATGCCACGGCCTGCGAGATCCCCCAGCAGACCCGGGCACCCATGCTGAGCCCCGCTGCCACGATCTCGGCGGTCCGGAATCCGCCGTCCACGCGCGTCGCGGACGGGCCCTGGATCTCGGCGCCGGCGGGCAGCACCGGCCAGTAGTCCTGCACGGGTATCGAGATCGGCACCGACGGCGCCAGCAGGCTCGACAGCAGTGCCACGACGCCGCCCACCGCGGCGATGACCGCAGTGACGACGGCGAGGGTGAGCGCCGTCGTCACGACCGCGCTGTCGCTCCCGCGTCGGGTCGCGCGCGCCGCGGCCACGGCGAGGGCGATGGCCCCCAGCAGCAGGGCGATCGCGGTGAGCATCCACCAAGGTGTCATGCGAGGTCCTCTCGACGTATCGATCATCGTTGTTATCGATGGTCGATAATGTCGCACCGATGCGGGCGGAGTGCAACCTCGTGCCGCGCGCGCTGCCGAGCGCACGGCATCCGGCGGGCTGGGCGCGTGCCACCGCTGACGCATCGTCGTCGCGCCGACAGCGAACACCCGCACGTCGCGCCCGTACCCGCGGCTACGCTCGACGAACAAGGAAGGGAGGCAGCGATGTTCGAGAGATTCACTGACCGCGCTCGCCGAGTCGTGGTGCTCGCCCAAGAAGAGGCGAAGCTGCTCAACCACAACTACATCGGCACGGAGCACATCCTGCTCGGCCTCATCCACGAGGGCGATGGCGTCGCTGCGAAGGCGCTGGAGCAGCTGGGCATCTCGCTCGACGCCGTGCGCGCGCAGGTGCAGGACATGATCGGCACCGGCAGCCAGCAGACGTCGGGGCACATCCCCTTCACGCCGCGAGCCAAGAAGGTGCTCGAGCTGAGCCTGCGCGAAGCGCTGCAGCTCGGCCACAACTACATCGGCACGGAGCACGTGCTGCTCGGCCTGATCCGCGAGGGCGAGGGCGTCGCAGCCCAGGTGCTCGTGAAGCTCGGCGCCGACCTCAACCGCGTGCGCCAGACCGTCAACCAGCTCCTCGCCGGCTACCAGGGCAAGGAGTCGACGACGGTCGGCGGCGAGCAGACCGTGCAGTCCGACGCCAAGGGATCGCAGATCCTGGATCAGTTCGGCCGCAACCTCACCCAGGCTGCGCGCGACGGCAAGCTCGACCCGGTCATCGGTCGCGAGAAGGAGATCGAGCGGGTCATGCAGATCCTGTCTCGCCGCTCCAAGAACAACCCCGTGCTGATCGGCGAGCCCGGCGTCGGCAAGACGGCCGTCGTCGAGGGCCTCGCGCAGGCGATCATCAAGGGCGAGGTGCCCGAGACGCTGAAGGACAAGCAGGTCTACACGCTCGACCTCGGCTCGCTGATCGCGGGCAGCCGCTACCGCGGTGACTTCGAGGAGCGCCTCAAGAAGGTGACCAAGGAGATCCGCACGCGCGGCGACATCATCACCTTCATCGACGAGATCCACACGCTCGTCGGTGCCGGCGCGGCAGAGGGCGCGATCGATGCCGCGAACATCCTGAAGCCGCTGCTCGCCCGCGGTGAGCTGCAGACGATCGGCGCGACGACGCTCGACGAGTACCGCAAGCACTTCGAGAAGGACGCCGCGCTCGAGCGCCGCTTCCAGCCGATCCAGGTCAACGAGCCCTCGGTCGCGCACACGATCAACATCCTCAAGGGCCTGCGCGACCGCTACGAGTCGCACCACAAGATCACGATCACGGACGGTGCGCTCGTCGCCGCGGCCAACCTCGCCGACCGCTACGTGCAGGATCGCTTCCTCCCCGACAAGGCCATCGACCTGATCGACGAGGGCGGCGCTCGCCTGCGCCTGTCGATCCTCTCGGCGCCGCCCGAGCTGCGCGAGTTCGACGAGAAGATCGCCGACGTGCGCACCCGCAAGGAGGGCGCCATCGAGGGCCAGGACTTCGAGGCGGCCGCGCGCCTGCGCGACGAGGAGAAGGAGCTGCTCGGTCAGCGCCTGCGCCTCGAGAAGCAGTGGCGCAGCGGCGACGGCGGCCCGACGGGCGTGCTCGACGAGGGCGTGATCGCGGAGGTGCTGGCCAACGCGACCGGCATCCCGGTGTTCAAGCTCACCGAGGAGGAGTCGGCCCGACTCGTCTTCATGGAGAAGGCCCTGCACCAGCGCGTCATCGGCCAGGAGGAGGCCGTCAGCGTGCTGGCGAAGACCATCCGCCGTCAGCGCGCGGGCCTCAAGGACCCGCGCCGCCCCTCCGGCTCGTTCATCTTCGCCGGGCCCACGGGCGTCGGCAAGACCGAGCTCGCGAAGGCGCTCGCCGAGTTCCTGTTCGACGACGAGGATGCGCTGATCTCGCTCGACATGTCGGAGTTCAGCGAGAAGCACACCGTCTCGCGCCTGTTCGGTGCCCCTCCCGGGTTCGTCGGGTTCGAGGAGGGCGGGCAGCTCACCGAGAAGGTGCGCCGCAAGCCGTTCTCGGTCGTGCTCTTCGACGAGATCGAGAAGGCGCACGTCGACATCTTCAACTCGCTGCTGCAGATCCTCGAGGAGGGTCGACTGACCGATGGTCAGGGCCGCGTGGTCGACTTCAAGAACACCGTCATCATCATGACGACCAACCTCGGCACCAAGGACATCTCGGGTGGCCCGGTCGGCTTCGTCATGGAGGGCGACTCCGGCAACGACTACGACCGGATGCGCGGCAAGGTGCGCGAGGAGCTCAAGAAGAACTTCAAGCCGGAGTTCCTCAACCGCGTCGACGAGACGATCGTCTTCCCGCAGCTCTCCCCGCCGGAGCTGCTGCAGATCGTCGACCTGTTCATCAAGCGCCTCGCCGAGCGCCTGCTCGACCGCGACATGACGATCGAGCTCACCGTCTCCGCGAAGCAGCGCCTGATCGAGATCGGTCACGATCCGGCGCTCGGCGCCCGGCCGCTGCGCCGCGCGGTGCAGCACGAGGTCGAGGACGTGCTGAGCGAGAAGATCCTGCACGGCGAGCTGGGCGCGGGTGAGCACGTGACCGTCGACTTCGCCGACGGCGCGTTCGTCTTCACGCACACGAGCCCGGAGCCGCAGGAGCCCGAGCTGGAGCCAGCCGACGCCTGACCGAGCGACGACGAGAGAGGGGATCCCGCGGGATCCCCTCTCTCGCGTCCGGAGCCGTCACGCGCTGTTCACCTCGCCGCAAGGATTGGGCCTCGCGCGTCGCGCCGAGAGTTCCTAGGCTCGGCAGAGGCGTGCCTCGCGCGCCGTCCGCATCCCCTGGCATCGGAGACACAGTGATCAAGCACTTCAAGCGCAACGTGGCGGCCGGAGCCGCCTGCGCACTCGGATTGGGGCTGCTGACAGTCCCGACCGCGGCGCTCGCGACCGAAGCGGGAACCGATGACATGAGCACGGCTGCTGCCGCGCCCGGTGTCGTCAACATCCTGCACTTCAACGACTTCCACGGCCGCCTGCAGGCTCCCTCGGGCGACGAGGGCGACGAGGCCAACTGGAGCGGCGGCACCGTCGGCTTCGCGGGCACCATCGAGCAGCTGCGCGCACCCTTCGGCGACGACGCCTCGGTGCTGCTCTCCGGCGGCGACAACATCGGCGCCTCGCTCTACGCCTCCGCGTCGCAGCAGGATGCGCCCTCGCTCGAGGTGCTCAACGCCCTCGAGCTCGACGCCGCCGCCGTCGGCAACCACGAGTTCGACCGCGGCATCGACGACCTGCAGGATCGCGTCCGCGGCATCGCCGACTTCCCCTACCTGGGCGCCAACGTCACCGTGGACGGTGCTCCCATCGACGAGGGCTACACGCTCACGGAGGTCAACGGGGTCACCGTCGCGGTGATCGGCGCCGTCACCCAGGAGACCCCCGCGCTCGTCGACCCCGCCGGCATCGCAGGCGTCGCGTTCGGCGACCCCGTCGAGGCCGTCAACGCGATCGCCGCGCGGCTCAGCGACGGTAGCGAGGCGAACGGCGAGGCCGAGCTGATCATCGCCGAGTACCACGAGGGCTCGCAGGGCTCGAGCGAGGAGGAGCTCGTCGCCTCGCTGGAGACGTCGGAGGCCTTCCGCTCGATCGTCCAGGACACCGCGCCCGAGGTCGACGTCATCTTCAACGGCCACACCCACCAGGAGTACACGTGGCTGGCCCCCGCCCCCGACGGCAGCGCGCAGGACGTGCGCCCGATCGTGCAGGGCGGTCAGTACGCCGAGAACATCAGCCAGGTCGTCGTCTCCTTCGACACCGCCACGGGGGTCGCGACCTTCGACACCGTGCAGAACGTCGCGCGCACCTCCACGCCCGCGGCTGAGCTGATCGCGGCGTTCCCGCGCGTGGCCGAGGTCGACGAGATCACGAACGCCGCCCTCGAGCGCGCAGAGGTCATCGGCAACGAGCCGCTCGGCGAGATCACCGGCGACATCACCACCGCGTTCCGCGACGGCGAGCGCGACGACCGCGGCAGCGCATCCACGATGGGCACGCTCGTCGCGAACATGCTCCGCGACCAGCTCTCCTCGGAGAACCGCGGCGGGGCCGAGCTCGGCATCACCAACCCCGGCGGCCTGCGCGACGACTTCCTCTTCGCGGCCGACGAGGGCGAGGCGGGCGACGGCGTCGTGACCGTGGGCGAGGCGGCGGCCGTCCTGCCCTTCGCGAACAACCTCTGGACCACGACGCTGACCGGCGAGCAGCTGCGCGTCGTGCTCGAGCAGCAGTGGCAGCGCGATGCGCAGGGCAACGTGCCCTCGCGCAGCTACCTGCAGCTGGGGCTCAGCGACAACGCCGAGTACACCTACGACTCGACGCTGCCCGAGGGCTCGCGCATCACGAGCATCTGGGTCGACGGCGAGCGCGTCTCGGCCGACGACACGTTCCGCGTCGCGGTGCCCAGCTTCCTGCTCTCCGGTGGCGACAACTTCCGCGGCTTCACCGCCGGCACCGACGATCGGGACTCCGGCCTGGTCGACTCGGAGGCGTTCGAGGCCTACATCGAGGCGCAGTCGCCGATCTCGCCCGACTTCTCGCGCCGCCAGCTGGAGGTCGTCGGTCTGCCGACCGAGCCCGTCGCTCCCGGCACGGCGCTCAGCATGACGGTCGGCACGATCGACCTCACCTCGCTCGGCACCCCCGTCAGCGAGCAGATCGAGCTGTACCTGGATGACACCCTCCTCGGCTCCTTCGACGTGGTCGACGGCTCGGCGACCGTCGAGCTCACCGTGCCCTTCGCATCCGCCGAGAGCGTCTTCGAGCTGCGCACGGCCGCCGGCACGGCGATCGCGCTGCCGCTGGCGGTCGACCTCGCGGTCGATCGCATCGCGGGCGTCAACCGGTTCGAGACCTCCGTCGAGATCTCGCAGTCGGGCTACGGCCAGGGCGCCGACGTCGTCTACGTCGCGAGCGGCCAGGTCTGGCCCGATGCGCTGACGGCAGCCCCGGCTGCTGCGACCGAGGGCGGGCCGCTGCTGCTCGTGCCGAGGGCTGAGGCCCCGGAGGTCGTGCTCGACGAGATCGCGCGCCTCGGCGCGGAGCGCGTCGTCATCGTGGGCGGGGAGCCCTCGGTGAGCGCGGCCGTCGAGTCGGCGATCGCCGACATCGAGACGGTCAGCGAGGTCGTCCGCCTCGGCGGGGTCAACCGCTTCGAGACCAGCCGCATGGTCGCCGACTATGCGTTCGAGTCGGCTGAGGGCGCCTACGCGGTGACCGGCAGCCGCTTCCCCGACGCGCTGTCGGCGGGTGCCGCAGCGGGTCACCTCGAGTGGCCGCTGATGCTGGTCGACACGCGCGTCGAGATCCCCTCGGAGACGGTCGCGCTGCTCGACGACCTGGAGGTCGAGCGCGTGCGCGTCATCGGTGACACCAACGCCGTCCCCTCGGCGCAGGCCGGTGAGCTCGTGGACGCGGGCTTCGTCGTGTCGCGCCAGGCTGGCTCGAACCGCTTCATCACGAGCGCGATCGTCACGCGGGCGGCGTTCGACTCAGCTGAGGCCGGCGCCTACCTCGCGAGCGGCGTGCTCTTCCCCGACGCGATCTCGGGTGGAGCCGTGGCCGGCGCGCAGGGCGCTCCGCTGCTGATCACCCGACCGGGGTGCGTCGACGCGAGCGTGCTGGGCGCGCTCGAGTCGCTGTCGCCGACGTCGGTGACGCTGCTGGGCGGCACGCCCTCGCTGAGCGAGGACGTCGAGGCGCTGACGCGCTGCAGCTGATCCGCTGAGCGGCCGGCGGGGGTGGGGCTTCGGCCCCACCCCCGCTGCCGCGTGGGCGGCCAGGGCTAGCGTGCTCGCATGGGCACGACGATCTTCGACACCGCGACCACGCTGAACGGCTTCCTCGCCGACGACGAGCACTCCCTCGCATGGCTCTTCGCCGTCGACGGCGGCACCGATCCCGATGACTCGCTGCTGCCCTCGGGCGCCGCGGTGATGGTCGAGGGATCCCACACCTACGAGTGGGGGCTCCGGGAGTGGGACGCGGCGGCGAACCCTGGCACCTGGCAGGAGTTCCACGGCGCCCGCCCGCTCTTCGTCTTCTCGAGCCGCGAGCTTCCCGTGCCCGAGGGAGCCGACGTGCGCTTCCTGCGCGGCTCGGTGGCGGAGGCGCTGCCCGAGATCCGCGCGGCGGCAGGCGACGGCGACATCTGGATCGTCGGGGGCGGCGATCTCGCCGGGCAGTTCCTCGACGCGGGCGCGCTCGACGAGATCGCGGTCTCCATCGCTCCCGTCGCGCTGGAGAGCGGGGCGCCGCTGCTGCCGCGCCGCGTGGAGTCCGATCGCTTGACGCTCGTCGAAGCGCGGCAGGTGGGGCAGTTCGCGCGGCTCGTCTACCGCGTGGGGTGAGGCGGCGGCGTAGGCTCGTGACCCATGACCCACGACGCATCCGACATCACCGTGCGCCCCGCGCGCACGAGCGACGTGCGCGCCATGCAGCTGCTGATCGAGCCCTACGCGCATCGCCAGATCCTGCTCGGCAAGGAGCTCGTGACGCTCTTCGAGGCGGTGCAGGAGTTCGTGGTCGCCGAGCGCGACGGAGCACTGGTCGGCTGCGGCGCGCTCCACGTCTTCTGGGAGGACCTCGGCGAGGTGCGCACGATCGCTGCCGCCGAGCACGCGGTGGGGCTCGGCGTGGGCCACGCCATGCTCGTCGCGCTCGAGGAGCGCGCCAAGCGGCTGGGGCTGACGCGGCTGTTCTGCCTGACCTTCGAGACCGAGTTCTTCGGCCGCCACGGCTTCCAGGAGGTCTCTGAGCAGATCATCGAGCCCGACGTGTTCTCCGAGCTGCTGCGCTCGCAGGACGGCGGCGTCGCCGAGTTCCTCGACCTCGCGCACGTGAAGCCGAACACCCTCGGCAACACGCGCATGCTCAAGCGCCTCTGAGCCCGCGCTCGCCTACCCTGAACCCGTGAGCACGCACCCCTCAGCCAAGCGTCGCGCCGCCGTGCGACGGCGGCGCACGCTGCTCGCGATGCTGCTGATCGTGCTGCTCGCGGCCGTCGGGCTCCTCATCTGGCAGCCGTGGGCGGCCGGCGACGAACCGGCGCCGGCCCCGCCGAGCGAGAGCGCGGCGACGACCGCGCCTGCGACGCCCGAACCCGAGGCAGACGAGCCGGAGGAGAGCCCGGAGCCGACCTCGACGCAGCCCTTCACCCCCATCGGCGGAGACCCCGAGGCCGACGCGAGCGAACCCTGCAGCGCCGACCAGATCCGCATCGAGCCGGGCACCGACCGCTCCACCTACGGCGAGGGCGACCCGGTGCAGCTCACCTTCACGATCGAGAACACCGGCGAGGAGCCGTGCTCGCTGAACGCCGGCACGAGCGTGCAGGAGTACGAGATCCGCACGGGCGACGAGCTCGTCTACCGCTGGTCCGACTGCGCGGCGGACGTGCAGGACAACATCGTCGCCCTGCAGCCGGGCACGCCGCAGTCGACGATGCCCATCGAGTGGGATCGCACCCGGTCGTCGGTCGACACGTGCACGGCAGAGCGCCCGCAGGTGACGGCAGGGGGTGCCGCCTACAACCTGAGCGTGCGCGTCGGCGACTACGCGAGCGCCAAGAGCCGGCAGTTCATCCTCGAATAGTGCTCGCGGGCCCCTCGGGGCGCTAGGTTCGCCTCAAGCGCGCGGAGCGGAGGCAGCATGTCGCAGCAAGGACCCGTGAGGGTCGACACCGAGACGTCCGTCGATGTGGTGGTCGTCGGGGCCGGTCCCGCCGGCCTGGCAGCCGCCACCGCGCTCGCCGATGCCGGCCGCACGGTCGCCGTGCTCGAGGCCCGCGACCGCGTCGGCGGCCGCACCTGGACCGACACCGTCGAGGGCGCGATGCTCGAGCTGGGCGGGCAGTGGGTGTCGCCGCACCAGACCACCCTGCTCGAGACGATCGAGCGCCTCGGGCTCGAGACCTTCCAGCGCTACCGCGACGGGGAGTCGGTCTACGTGCACCCCGACGGCTCGGCCGAGCGCTTCACCGGCGACTTCCCGATCGACCCGGCGACGCTCGCCGAGGTCGATCGGCTGGTCGCGGTCATCGAGGCTCTCGTCGCCGAGATCGACCCGGAGGCGCCGTGGGACCACCCGCGGGCGCGCGAGCTCGACACGGTCGCCTTCGAGCGCTGGCTGCGCGACCAGACCGAGGACCGGGCCGCCGCGAGCCTGACGGCGCTCTTCATCGGCCCGGCCATGCTCACGAAGCCCTCCCACGCCTTCTCGACTCTGCAGGCGCTGCTGATGGCGGCGAGCGCCGACGGCTTCGCCAACCTCCTCGACGAGGACGAGATCCTGGACCGCCGCGTGATCGGCGGCATGCAGCAGGTCAGCGTCCGCATGGCCGAGGCGCTGGGCGATGCCGTGCACCTCTCGGCGCCGGTGCGTCGCATCGAGCGGTCCGACGACGGCGTGCGCGTGGTCGCCGACGGCGTCGTCGTGCGCGGGCGTCGCGTCGTCGTCGCCGTGCCGCCGAACCTCATCACCCGCATCGACGTGCAGCCGCCGCTGCCGCGCCGGCAGCACCAGCTGCACCAGCACCTCTCGCTCGGCATCGTCATCAAGGTGCACGCGGTCTACGACCGGCCGTTCTGGCGCGAGGCGGGGCTCTCCGGCACCGGCTTCGGGCCTGAGGAGCTGGTGCACGAGCTCTACGACAACACGAATCACGCGGATCCGCGGGGCACGCTCGTCGGGTTCGTCTCGGACGAGCACGCCGATGCCGCGTTCCGCCTGAGCGATGAGGAGCGCCGTCGCCGGATCCTCGAGTCGATCGCCCGCTACCTGGGGCCGGAGGCGCTGGAGCCGGCCGTCTACTACGAGAGCGACTGGGGCAGCGAGGAGTGGACGCGCGGTGCGTACGCCGCGAGCTACGACCTGGGCGGTCTCCACCGCTACGGGGCCGACCAGCGGCAGCCTGTCGGCCCGATCCACTGGGCCTGCAGCGACTACGCGGGTCACGGCTACCAGCACGTCGACGGCGCCATCCGCTCCGGCCGCCAGGCTGCTGAGGATGTGCTCGCGAGCCTCGGGGCGTAGCCCCGCCACCTCCGACGGCGCGCGTCGCGCGTCTTCGGCAGCGCCGCGATGGAGCGGCAGAGGAAGGACGTCCGATGAGCCAGCCGCACCCACCCACCGCTGAGCGCAGCGCGAAGGGCCTCCGAGCGGGCTCCGTCGGGCTCATCGGAGCGATCGTCATCGGCATCTCCTGCATCGCGCCGGCCTACACGCTCACGGCGGCCCTCGGCCCGACCGTGTCGGAGGTCGGGGTGCAGGTGCCGGCGATCATGCTCGTGGGCTTCCTGCCGATGCTGCTGGTCGCCTTCGGCTACCGCGAGCTCAACAGCGCCATGCCCGATTCGGGCACGACCTTCACCTGGGTGACGAGGGCGTTCGGGCCGTGGGTCGGCTGGATGGCCGGCTGGGGGTTGATCGCCGCCACCATCCTCGTGCTCTCCAACCTCGCCGGCATCGCCGTCGACTTCTTCTTCCTGATGCTCGCGCAGGTCTTCGGGCAGCCGGCGATCGCGGATCTCGCGGCCGAGCCCGGCATCAACGTGCTCGTGTGCCTGCTGTTCATGGCCGGCGCCACCTTCATCTCCTACCGCGACGTCAAGACGACGCAGCGGCTGCAGTACTGGCTCGTCGGCATCCAGGTGCTGGTGCTGCTGGGCTTCGCCGCCACCGCCATCGTTCGCGTCGTGAACGGCTCGGCCTTCGACGCGACGCCCGTCGAGGCATCCTGGTTCAACCCCTTCGCCGTCGACTCGTTCACCGCCTTCGCGGCCGGCCTGTCGCTGTCGATCTTCATCTTCTGGGGCTGGGACGTCACGCTCACGATGAACGAGGAGACGCGAGGCTCTGACCGCACGCCCGGGCTCGCCGCCACCTGGACGGTCGTGATCATCATGGTGCTCTACCTGCTGCTGGCGATCTCGCTCATCGCCTACGCTGGCGTCGGCGATGGCGAGTTCGGGCTCGGCAACCTCGACATCCAGGACAACGTGTTCTTCGCCCTCGCCGGTCCGATCCTCGGCCCGCTCGCCGTGCTCGTGTCGCTCGCGGTGCTGATGAGCTCGGCCGCCTCGCTGCAGTCGACGTTCGTGAGCCCGGCGCGCACGCTGCTGGCGATGGGGCACTACGGCGCGCTGCCGGCGCCCTTCGCGCGCGTCACCGAGCGCTTCGAGTCCCCGGGCTTCGCGACGCTGGTCGCGAGCGCCGTCGCGAGCGGCTTCTACGCGATCATGCGCTTCATCAGCGAGAACGTGCTGTGGGACACCATCACGGCACTCGGCATGATGATCTGCTTCTACTACGGCCTCACCGCCTTCGCGGCGGTCTGGTACTTCCGCCGCACCTGGTTCGCCTCGGTGCGCACCGCGCTCTACCGGCTGGTCTTCCCGCTGCTGGGCGGGCTCGTGCTGGCGGTGCTGTTCGTCACGACGCTCATCGACTCGATGAACCCCGACTACGGCTCGGGCTCGAGCATCGGCGGTGTCGGCCTGGTGTTCGTGCTGGGCGTCGTCACGCTCGGCATCGGGGTCGTCATCATGGTCGTGCAGTCGGTGCGCCAGCCCGCGTTCTTCCGCGGTGAGCGCATCGCCGTCGGAGCCTCGGACGGCGGCCGCGACCTCACGCTCGACACCGCGATGCTCGAGGTGCCGAAGCCCGACGCGGCGAAGGCCCCCGACGCCTAGCCCGTTCGTCGAGGAGCGCGCCGCAGGCACGCGTCACGAGACGCGCTTCAGAAGTCCGGCACCGCGACGAGGCGAGGCCGCGACTCGGCCTCGCGTCGCCCCTGGCTGATCGCCTCGGGGATGGCGTTGCGCACCAGCGCGACGCTGTCGTCGATCACCCGGGTGTAGCCGAGCCGCCTGGCCTCGGTGGCGCGCCGCTTGACGGCGGAGGCGGCGCGGATCTCGCCGGCGAGCGACAGCTCGCCGATCGCGGCGAGGCGCCCGGAGAGCGCGACGTTGCGATCGGCGCTCGCGATCGCGAGCGCGATGGCGAGATCGGCGCCCGGCTCGGTGAGCTTGATCCCCCCGACGGTCGAGACGTAGACGTCCTTGGTGCCGAGCTGCATGCCCGCGTGCCGCTCGAGCACCGCGAGCACCATGGCCACGCGGGACGAGTCGACGCCGTTCACCACTCGCCGCGGCTGCGGCGTCGACGCGGCGACGACGAGGGCCTGCACCTCGACCGGGATCGCGCGGCGACCCTCGAGGGTGACGGTGACGCACGTGCCGGCGAGCGGCGTCGTCGATCGTGAGAGGAACAGGCCTGAGGGGTCGGGCACCTCGAGGATCCCGTCGCCGGTCATCTCGAAGCAGCCCACCTCGTCCGTCGGGCCGAAGCGGTTCTTGGAGGTGCGCACGAAGCGCAGCGCCGTCTGGCGATCGCCGTCGAAGTGCGCGACGACGTCGACCAGGTGCTCGAGCACGCGCGGCCCCGCGACCGAGCCGTCCTTCGTGACGTGCCCGACCAGCAGCAGCGGCACATCCGCCGCCTTCGCCGCGCGCGTGAGCGCTGAGGCGACGTCGCGCACCTGGCTGGGTCCGCCGGCGAGGCCGTCGTTGTCGGCGTTCGCGACCGTCTGCACGGAGTCGACGACGACCAGCTCCGGCTGCGTGTCGCGCAGCTGGCCCAGGATCGTCGCCAGGTCGGTCTCGCTCGCGAGGTAGAGCTGTGGCTCGAGCGCCCCCGTGCGCTCTGCTCGCAGCCGCACCTGGGCCAGCGACTCCTCGCCGGAGACGTAGAGCACGCGCTTGCCGGCCGACGCGGCCTTGGCCGCCACCGCGAGCAGCAGGGTCGACTTGCCGACGCCCGGTTCGCCCGAGCACAGCACGACGGCACCGGGCACGATGCCGCCGCCGAGCACGCGGTCGAACTCGGCGATGCCCGTCGGCCACCGCGGTGCATCCGTCGTCTGCAGCTCGGTGATGGGTCGTGCAGCGCGCGACGCGGGCACCGAGCCGGCGCTGACGCGAGCGGTCGAGGCGCCGACCTCCTCGATCGTGCCCCACTGCTGGCACTCGCCGCACCGGCCGACCCACTTGAGGGTCGTCCAGCCGCACTCTGAGCAGCGGAACGCGGGTGCCTTGGCCATGCCTCCGAGGCTAGCGGCGCCCACTGACCCGGCGACGCACCGGCGAGCCGACCTGTCAGCCGCTGCGCGGCAAGTGCCATTACGGTTGCGCCATGCTCACCGTCGGCTCCATCGTGATCCGCTGCAGCGACCTCGAGCGCCAGCTGCGATTCTGGGCTGCCGCGCTCGACTACGAGCCGCGCGAGCCGATCGGCCAGGACTTCGCGCTGCTGCGGCCGCGAGAGGGCGCAGGACGAGCAGGCGCGCCCAATGTGTCGCTCGATGCGCAGCGCAGCGAGCGCGCGCTGCCCCCGCGCATCCACCTCGACCTCTACGCCGACGACCAGGCCTCCGAGGTCGCGCGGCTCGAGTCGCTCGGTGCCCAGCGAGTGCAGTGGTCGGGCCGGCCCGACGATGCCGACTACGTGATCATGCAGGACCCGGAGGGCAATCGCTTCTGCGTGATCGACGCTGCGCCGGGGGTCGCGGCGTGACCGCCAACATCCGGGACGCGTCGATCGACGACGCTGCCGGCATCGCTCGCCTCCGGGTCGAGACCTGGCGCGCGGCCTACGGCGGGCTCGTGCCGCAGGAGGTGCTCGACCGCATGGACGTCGAGCGCGAGACCGGCCGTCGCGTGGAGCACTGGGCTGAGATGCACGCGGATGCGCGATGCCACGACCTGGTCGCGGTCGCGGACGGCGAGGTGGTCGGTTGGGCGATGTGCGGGCCCGCGCGCGAGCCGGATGCGCCGGCGAGCGGCGAGCTGTACGCCATCTACGCGCGCTCGGACCGGTGGTCGCGCGGCGTCGGCAACGCCCTGCTCCTGGAGGCGGAGCGGCGCCTGCGCGCCGACGGGCACGACCGCGCGTACCTGTGGGTGCTGCTCGGCAACGAGCGCGCCACCAGCTTCTACGAGTCGCACGGGTGGCACGCCGACGGCGGGTCGAAGGTCGAGGAGGGCATGCACGAGCTGCGGCACGTGCGCGCGCTGCCGCGCTGAGGCGGGAAGCATGGCGGTCGTGGAGCGCTGCCTCGTTTCGCGCCAGCGCGCGAGCGTGTGTAAACTCTCCCCTTGGTGACGTGTCCGAGCGGCCGAAGGTGCGACTCTCGAAAAGTCGTGTAGGGCAACCCCCTACCGTGGGTTCAAATCCCACCGTCACCGCCAAACCGCGTCCTTGCTCTCGCCAGCAAGGGCGCGGTTTCTTCGTCCCCGGCGGTGGCCCGCCCGTGCCAGGCGCGCCCGTCAGCGGCGCTTGCCAGGCCCGGGCCTGCCGGGGCGCCCGGGCCCACCCGGTCTGCGCGGCCGGTTCGACCCGCGCTTCGGCTTCGGCTTCGAGGGCCGCGGCTTGTCGCCCGTCGCGGCGTTGCCCGGCTGCACGCCGTGCGTGCGGCCCGCGCCCTGCGTGCCATCCGCGTCGCCGCGGCGCTCCTCGCGATCCCCGCGGGACGAGCCGGGCTTGCGGCCGCGCGCGATGCCGATGAGCTCCTGGTGCAGGGGCGAGTCGGCCTGCTGCAGCCACGCGAGCGCGATCGTCGTCGGCGGCAGGTCCGAGACCACGCGGTGGCGGGTGTCCGCGCCGCCGAGCGCGCGGGCGACCGCCATCGGCACGATCGCGATGCCCGCACCGGACGCCACGGTCTCCAGCAGCTGCGCATCCGTCATCCCGGCCCGCTCGACGCGGGGCTCGCCCTCGAGGTCAGCCGTCGTGACGGTCTCGAAGGCCACGATCGGGTGCCCCTTCGCAGCGACCACGACCGGCAGCTCGTCGTAGAGCCGCACGACGTGCAGGTCGGTGTCGTCGATCGGCAGGCGCGCGAGCACCGCGTCGCAGCGGCCCTCGAGCAGGCACCCCACCGCATCCGCCTCGGCGACCTCGACGAGCTCGGCGCGCACGTCCGGCACCCGCTCGCGCCACACGCGCAGCCACTTCGCCGGCGTCACCCCCGGCACACCGCCCAGCCTGAACCGCTCCATGCGCCCAGTCTGCCGTGCAGAGCGAGCGTCAGCGCCAGCGATCGAGGAACGCGACGACGTCGGCGAGCTCCTCGGCGACGATCGTGTGCGCGCGCTCGTAGGTGCGTCGCTCGACGTCGAAGTGGGCGTCGAGCCACGGGATGGCGCGCTCGACCTCCTCGCGGCGGATGACGTCGTCGAGCGTGCCGATCGTCGACAGCAGCGGGATGCGCGGCTCGCGCGCCGCGAGTTCGGCATCCCCGGGCTGCTCCCGCGCGCTCACGAAGGATGCGAGGTGCACGATCGACGCGAAGCGGTCGGGTGCGTGGCGCGCCAGCTGCACCGCCATGACGCCGCCCTGCGAGAAGCCGAGCAGGTGCACGCGGTCGAAGGGGCGCTCGAGCCCGTCCAACCACGCGAGCACGGCCTGCGCCGATGCGTCGACGAGCGCGGGGTCGTCGAGCTCGACCACCGCGCGATCGAACCAGGCGAAGCCGCCGCCGTAGGGGATGGGCGCCCGCAGCGACGCGATCGTCAGCGAGGCAGGCAGGTGCGGCGCCAGCCCGAACAGGTCGCCCTCGTGGGAGCCGAGCCCGTGCATGACGACGAGCAGGTCGCCGCCGTCGCCGCTCGGTGCGTCTCCCGCAGCATCGGTGCGCGCCTCGCGCCACTGCACCGCATCCGCGTCGATCTCGAGCATGCCCACCCCTCTCGCTCGGGCGACGCCGGGCGGCGCGCGCCTCCACCGACACCGTAGCCTCGAAGCATGGCGAACACGTCGGCGACCACCAAGGTGCTGCGCCCTGTGGGCGCGGGCGGCGGCCCCCGCGGCCGCGGTGCGGGCTCGTCGTCGGGCCGTGCTCGCGGCCGCCGCGTCGGCCGCGTCGTCTCGCTCGACGCGGCCCGCGGCGTGCTGGTGCTCGCCACCGCCTTCTGGCTCGCCGCCCCGCGCCGCCCGCTGCCCGGCTCCGAGCCCTGGGGCTCGGTCGCCCTCGACGCGCTCGTGCTCCCCGCCTTCGCGGTCGTGCTCGGCTGCGCCTTCGCCATGGCGCAGCACCGGCACTGGACCTCCGGCGGCCGCGTGATCCGTCGCGCCCTCCTCCTGCTGCTCGCGGGCCTCCTGGTCGCCGCCGGCGTCGCGCTGATCGGCGGCGCTGCCGCAGGCATCCCCTTCGCGCCCGAGGGCGGCACGCTCGGGGGTCTCGAGCGCATCCGCGTCGCGGGGCCGTTGCTGCAGGTCGGGGTCGCGGTCGCCGCGCTCGGCTTCCTCGGCGTGCTCGCGCGCAGCTGGGCAGGCTGGGCGTTCGCGCTGGCGGTCGTCACGGCTGCCGGGGCCGGCGCGCTGTGGCTCAGCACCGGCATCTGCGGCGAGCTGAGCGATCGGTGCAGCCCGGCGACCCTGCTCGTCGGGGGAGTGGCGGATGCGGCGGGCACCGCCGTCGACCCGCTCGTGGTCGCGGGGGTCACCACGGTCGCCGCGGGGCTCGGCCTCGCGCTGCCGGCGGCCGCGGGCGCGGCGCTGGTCCACGCGTTCCTGCGCGCCCGTAGCGTCGACGCTCGGCAGCGCGGGCGCGTCATCGGCTACGGCCTGCTGGCGGCGCTGCTGTTCGGCGTGCTCGGCATCCTCGCCTACTTCACGCCCACCGTCTGGGGGCAGCAGCCGCTCGCTCCTGCCGTGGCGCTCTGGACCCCGCCGCTCACCCTCGCCGTCGCGACGCTCGCGGCGCTGCTGGCGACCGCGATGCACCCCGTCATCGACACCGACCTGCGCGGCGGCACGTCGGCGCTCGGGGTCTTCGCCGAGCCGTTCGCGGCGGTGGGGCGCATCAGCCTGCTCGCCGTCGGCTCGACGCTGGCCGCTCGCACGCTGCTCGACGCGATCGAGCCGAGCCCCGTCGGCTGGTTCGCGCGGCTGGGCGACATCCCGTCGATCGTCGTGGGATTGATCGTCGTCGCGCTGTGGCTGACGCTCGCGCTCTGGGCCGACCGCCGGGGCCGGCGCCTGCGGCCCTGAGCGCCGCCCGGCCGCGCCCAGGGCGCTGCTCGACGGCCCGGAGTCGATGCCGGCGAGCGCCGCGAGCCTCGCGCCAGGCACAATGGGGCCATGGCCGTGCGCACCCCTGACCCCAATCCCGGATGGCTGAGCGAGGACGAGCTGCAGCAGGCTCGTGAGCGGCTGCCCATCCTGTACGTGGAGGCGATCCCCGTGCGGCTCGACGGCCTCGGCCAGGTGACCGACGTGGGCCTGCTGCTGCGCATGAACGCGCAGAGCGAGATGACGCGCACCGTCGTCTCGGGGCGCGTCATGCGCGGCGAGCGCGTGCGCGATGCGCTCTACCGCCACCTCGAGAAGGATCTGGGGCCGATGGCGTTCCCGCAGCTGCCGGCCTGCCCCTCGCCGTTCCACGTGGCGGAGTACTTCCCGCTGCCGGGCGACGGCATCTACTCCGACGAGCGGCAGCACGCCGTCTCGCTCTGCTACATCGTGCCGGTCACCGGCACGTGCGATCCGAGGCAGGACGCGCTCGAGCTGACCTGGCTCTCGCCCGAGGCTGCGGCCTCCGAGCTCGTCACGAGCGAGATGGAGGGCGGCCGGGGCAGCCTCGTGCGCGCGGCGCTCGCGCACCTCGGCGCGCTGCGCTGAGCCGCTGGTGCGTCGCCGTGCGGCGGATGCGCCGGGTCGCGCTCCGTAGGCTGGTGCCATGAGTGCGCACTACCAGGTGACCCTCGAGTGGGGAGCGGCCGGCCTGCAGGCGGCGGCCGCCGACATCGTCGTGCTGGCCGATGCCGATCGCGGGCCGGAGACCGAGGTGCTGCTGCGCCGAGCGCCGCGCACGGCGCTCGTGCTCGAGGCGACCCTCGTGAACGCGGAGAGCATCGCCCGCGCCGCGCTCGACGAGCAGGAGCGCCTCGGCGATCGTGCGAGCATCGCGATCGTGGCGGCGGGGGATCGCTGGGCAGACGGCTCGCTGCGCCCCACCGCCGCCGACCTGCTGGTCGCCGGCCGCGTCGTCGACGAGCTGGCCGAGCTCGGCATCGACTTCCACAGCCCGGCCTGCGCTGCCGCCTGCGCCGCCGCTGTCTCGTTGCGCGGCGCCACGAACGCGCTCGTCGCGGCCGAGGGGCGCCGTGCGGCCCCCGCCGAGCCGACCGCCGCAGGACCTGAGCCGGCGCCCGAGCACACCCCCGAGCACGAAGGAGCCACCCGATGACCTGGCAGCCCGACCCCGCCCGCTACGAGACCATGCAGTACCGCCGCGCCGGCGCCTCCGGCCTCAAGCTGCCGGCGCTGACCCTCGGCCTCTGGCACAACTTCGGCGACGACGTGCCGCTCGAGCGCCAGCGCGCGCTGCTCACGACCGCCTTCGATCGCGGCATCACCCACTTCGACCTCGCGAACAACTACGGCCCGCCCTTCGGTGCCTCCGAGCGCAACTTCGGCCGCGTGATGGCGAGCGACCTCGCCGCGCACCGCGACGAGATCCTCGTCACGACGAAGGCCGGGTGGGACATGTGGCCCGGCCCCTATGGCATGGGCGGCAGCCGCAAGTACCTGGTGGCGAGCATCGACCAGTCGCTCGAGCGCATGGGCCTCGACCACGTCGACATCTTCTACCACCACCGCCCCGACCCCGAGACGCCGCTCGAGGAGACCATGGGTGCGCTCGACCACATCGTGCGCACCGGCCGCGCGCTCTACGTCGGCGTCTCGAGCTACTCCGCCGACGAGACGCGGCGCGCCCACGAGATCCTCGCCTCGCTGGGCACCCCGCTGACGATCCACCAGCCCTCGTACTCGATGCTCAACCGATGGATCGAGACGGATGGGCTGCTCGAGACGGCCGGTGAGCTCGGCATCGGGGTGATCGGCTTCACGGCGCTGGCGCAGGGGCTGCTGACGGGGAAGTACCTCGATGGCGTGCCGGCCGACTCCCGTGCGGCTCGCGGTGGCGAGCGCAAGCCGCTCGACCCGAACGTCTCCGCCGATGCGACCGAGCGCATCCGCGGCCTCGCCGCGATCGCGGAGCAGCGCGGGCAGTCGCTCGCGCAGCTGGCGCTCGCGTGGGCATTGCGCGACGACCGCATGACCTCGCTGACGATCGGGGCCTCGCGCGTCGAGCAGCTCGAGCAGAACCTCGGCGCGCTGTCGGGGCCGGCGCTCAGCGCCGAGGAGCTCGCGGCGATCGACGAGCTGGCTCGCGACGAGCCCGGCGTCGACCTCTGGGCAGCCGCGCGCGACTCCCGCGGCTGACGCGCCGCCTCGCCGCAGCCGGGCCCGATCGGCCGCGGGCGACGCCGACGGGGCGTGCGCCGCGTGGGTGCGCGGGTCTACCGTGTGCGCATGGCTTCGTTGACGAGGTCGCCGAGCGAGCGGACCTTCCTGCACGTGCTGGCGAACACCGCGCTCGCGAACCTCACGACCGCGTTCGTGTGGTTCGCGCTCACGTTCTGGGTCTACCTCGAGACCAGGAGCGTGCTCGCCACCGGCGTGATCGGTGGCGCCTACATGCTGTTCGTCGCCTTCGGCAGCATCATGTTCGGCTCGATCGTGGATCACCATCGCAAGCTGCGCGTCATGATGCTCTCCGGCGCGCTGACGGTCGCGGCGTTCGTGATCGCGGGCGTGATGTACCTGCTGCTGCCGGAGCCCGTGCTGCTCGACCTCACGGGGCCGTGGCTCTGGCTCTTCATGGCGATCATCCTGGCCGGCTCGGTGGTCGAGCACATGCGCAACATCGCGCTCTCCACCACGGTGACGCTGCTGGTGCCCGACGAGCGCCACGCGAACGCGAACGGCCTGGTCGGCACGGTGCAGGGCCTCGCCATGATCGTCACGAGCGTGTTCTCCGGGCTCTCGATCGGCTTCCTCGGCATGGGGTGGACGATCGCGATCGGCATCGCGATGCTCGCGCTCAGCCTCGGCCACCTCGCCACGCTGCGGATCCCGGAGGACGTCGTGCCCGAGCATCCCGACGACGAGGCCAAGGGCATCGACCTGCGCGGCTCGATCCGCGCGGTCCTCGCCATCAGCGGCCTGTTCGCGCTGATCGTCTTCTCGACCTTCAACAACCTCATCGGCGGCGTCTACATGGCGCTGATGGATCCCTACGGGCTCGAGCTCTTCGACGTCACGATGTGGGGCGTCGTCTTCGGGGTCGCCTCGACGGGCTTCATCGTCGGCGGGCTCGTGATCGCGAGGTTCGGCCTCGGCACGCGGCCCATCCGCACGCTGCTGATCGTCGTCGCCCTCATGGGCGTGCTGGGAGCGCTCTTCACGATCCGCGAGTGGTGGTGGCTGTATGCGCTCGGCATCTGGCTCTACATGGCGCTCATCCCCGCTGCGGAGGCCGCTGAGCAGACGATCATCCAGCGCGTCGTGCCGCTGCGGCGCCAGGGGCGCGTGTTCGGCTTCGCGATGGCGTTCGAGTCGGCTGCCGCGCCGATCACCGCGTTCCTGATCGCGCCGATCGCGGAGTTCCTCATCATCCCGTGGGCGCGGTCGTCGGAGGGCTCAGCGGCCCTCGAGCCGCTCCTGGGCACAGGCACGGCGCGCGGCATCGCCCTGGTGTTCCTGTGCGCGGGGATCGTCATGGTCATCGCCGCGGGCCTCGCGTTCCTCACGCGGTCGTATCGCCTGATCAGCGACTCCTACGCCGACTCCGCGCCGTTGCCGATGGGCGAGGCCGCGGATCCAGCGACCGCAGCCTCGCAGGATCAGCCGAGGGGATCGGTGAGCGAGGGCGGCAGCGAGACCGCTCCGTCGGCAGGGCCGCCCAGGTAGGCCGAGCGCGAGCGCGCGCGCGCCGGCGAGTGCCGACGCGCGAGGGTCATGCCGCCTGCTCGCGTCGGCTCCAGCGCACCTCGATCAGGCGGCGCTGCGCGCGCGTGCAGGGCGTGCACGCGTAGCGGCCCTTCGGCGCGCGGAACCGCACGTGGCTGTGGCCGCCGGGGCAGGTGCCGATCCATCCCGCGCGCTCCGCTGCGATCTCTCCGTGGTGGGTGCGACCGCCGACGTAGCCGATGTCGCGGGCGATGCGCCGCCACGCAGGGCCGTGCCCCGCGCGCGCGCCCGCCATCGCGTGCGCCACCTCGTGCAGCAGGATCTGGTGCACCTCGTCGTCGTCCCAGCGCGCCGCGAGGTGCTTCGAGACGGTGATGCGCCGGGTCGTGAAGTTCGTCAGTCCCGCGCGCTTCGCCGCCCGGTCGAAGCCGAAGCTCCAGGAGTCGTCGAGGTGCAGCCGCAGCAGTGCCGCTGCCCACACCTGCACCCGATCGAGATCAGCCACCGCTCCGCCCTCCGTCGGCTGCGAGCATGCCAGCCATGGCGACGCGGGCGCGAGCCGCAGGCGAGAGCCTGTGGAGCGTCAGCGTCCGCCCCAGATGGGGTGGTTGGCGCGCGGCACATCCTGCTCGGCGCGAAGCGCCTCGGTCTGCGCGCGATCGGTCGCGACCATGAGCGCGAGCTCTGCCGCTTCGAGCTGCGAGGCCTCGAGCTGCGCCTCGCGGCACAGCTCGACCGCGACCGTGAAGTCGATGCACGCCTCGTGCCACTGCCCGAGCGCGAAGTGCACGGTGCCGCGCTGCTGCAGCGCGTGCGCCCAGAGCTCGACCCAGTCGCTGGCGCGAGCCTCGGCGATGATGCCGGTGCACTCGCGCAGCGCGGTGCGCAGGTCGCCGCGCGTCTGGATGACGGATGCGCGCAGCAGCCGCGCCTCTGCGACGCGGTCGCGCGAGCCGGAGGCTCGGGCGAGGGTGACGGCCTCGCTCGCGGCGGTCAGCGCTTCGTCGAGGCGGCCGATCGACTCGAGCAGCCAGGCGCGCTCGGAGACCGCGGCGAGCGAGCGCTCGCGGCCCAGCTGCCGCAGCCGCCGCGCGGCCGAGGCGACATCGACCGCGTTGCGCAGCGCGGTCTGGTCGTAGCCGATCGACTCGCTCATGGCTCCATCGTCGCGCACGAGCGAGGGATCCGCGGGAGCACGCGCCGGTGCGCACGAGCAGGGCCCGGCCCGACCGAGGTCGGGTCCGGGCCCAGAGCGCTGCTGGCGCGTGCGGCGCAGGTGCGCACGCACCGGCAGGATCAGGCAGCGCTGCGCACGTAGCGCAGCACGAGGTAGTGCGGGTGATCGCGCAGCCAGCGCAGCACCTTGGCGGTGTTGCGGACGATCCATGCGACGAGGCGGATCGCCTCGGACCAGCTGACGTTGCGGCGGACGTAGGCGATGAAGGTTGCGAGCATGTCGACTCCTGTGTCGATCGGTGCCTCGAGGCGGTGTGCCTTCCGGTCTGCTCCCAGCCTCGTCGGCTCCCGCGGGCAGCGGCACCGCCTCCGGGATGGACGTCCTTGCGCCTTTCGGCGCAGGTCGTGTGCGCCCTCCGACGCACTCCCGCCGCGCGCCGGACGACGAGAGCGCCTCCCGATCGCCGGGAGGCGCTCTCGTCTGCGGTGCTCAGGCGCGGTGCTGCGCCAGGGTGCGCGCGGCCACGAGCGGCGCGTGCGCGACGCTCACGGCGCGGATGCGCTCCACGGCCGCGGCGTCGGCGTGCAGCGCGCGCAGCGTGACCGCCTTGCCCGCGTAGATGGCTGCGCTCGGCAGCAGGCGCCGGCCGCGAGGGCTGAGCCACGCGGGCAGGCGCCGCGCGCTCACTCGGCGCACCGCCGCGATGTCGACGCAGCGCAGGCTCTCGGTGAGGTAGGTGCGCCGCAGCAGCAGCAGCTCGCTGTGCGGGTCGGTCGCGAGGCGCGCGAGCAGCACGCGGCAGATCGCCGAGACCGTCGCGAGCGCCACCAGCGCCGAGGCTCCCGCGAGCAGGATCGGCCACGCGAGCCCCCAGGTCAGCGCGGCGTAGGTGCTGCCGACGATCGCGACGGCGAGCGCGGTGGTCACGAGCGTGGTCAGCAGCGGAGGGCGACGGGCGAGCAGCGTGCCCGTGAGCGGCACCCGCCCGGGGAACGACTCCCTGGCGATGCGCTCGACGACCCGGACGGGCAGCGAGGGGAGCACGAGGTTCTTGCCGAGCTGCTCGTTGGCGTCGAGGGTCAGCAGCCAGAGCCGCGCGCGACCGCTGCACTGCTCGAGCAGGTTGCGCTGCACGACGACGCCCTGGATGGAGTCCTCGCGGAAGCTGCGCTCGTGCGAGATGAGCAGACCGTGCCGGATCCGGAGCTCCGCCCCCGCCCGCAGCACGGAGAAGCCGTGGTAGCGCAGGATCGTGCCGAGCGCGCCGAGCACGACGGCGGCGAGCCCCGCGAGGATCGCGGCGCTGACCGGCTCGAGACCGCCGATCACGCCCGTGAGCCAGGCCTGCAGCCCGAACTGCTCCGCCGCCTCCCACGCGCCGAACGCGAGCGCCGGCACCGTGAGCACCGCGGCGCCGAACATGACGCTCATGACCGCGAGATCCCAGGTGGTCGCGCGGTAGAGCAGGCGCTCGGACGTCGCTGCGGGCTCCGCGTCATCGCTGGAGCGCGGTTCGGCGTCGTCGTCCGGCCGCTCGATGCCGGTTGCGGTCGATGGCTCGTCGATCGCCGCGACAGCAGCGGTCGCGCCCCCGAGGCGTGCGCGCTCGAGCACCTGCTCGATCGTCGCCGAGCGGATGCCGCGGATCTCGATCTGCGCGGCATCCTGGCCCGACTGGGCGATCCGGAGGTTGGCGAGGCCGAACAGCCGCAGCTGCCACTCGGTGCTGCGGTCCACCGCTTGCACGCGGCTCCATCGCAGCGTCTTGACCTTCCGATCGATCCAGCCGGACTCCTCGATCACCGCGTCGGCGGTCACCGTGTAGCGGGTGAACCAGTGCGAGGTGATCGGCTCGACGACCATCGCGGCGACCAGCAGGCCGATGACCACCGGGCCGATCCAGCGCCAGTCGGGCGGCAGCAGCTGCACCAGGAGCGTCACGCCGATGCCGCCGAGGGCGATGCCCACCGCGAGCGACAGGTACGCGGCCAGGACGGATGCCCTCGCGCTGCGGAATCCCGCCAGCGGCGCGGCCGCCGGCGACTCAGGCATCGCCGTGCGCGTGCAGTGCGCGCGTGACGCGGTCGCGGATGCGCTCCGCCTCGGCGGGGGCGAGCGGACCGAGCTCCTGCTGGCCCGTGATGGTCGTGAACCGCACCGACAGCAGGCCGAAGGCGCGCTGCACGGGGCCCTGCTGGGTCTCGACCGCGATGATGTGCGGCGTCGGCATCGTCGTCGTGGTGCGGACGAAGCGGCCGGAGGTGATGTAGACGTAGTCGTCGGTCACGGTGTACGTGTAGTAGCGCTGCTCCCAGCGGTTGCCGACGGTGAAGTCGAGCACCGCGATCACGGCCACCAGCGGGAGCGCGATCGCCAGCACGATGGTCGCGGCGAGCTCGGTCCGGAAGATCGCCAGGGCGCCGAGCGCCAGCGCGACCATGATGAGCGTTCCGATGGCGGTCATGACGTGCGACAGGCGCTGCGCCTGGGGCGGGCGGTGGTGCGCACCCGGTTCTCCCACGGGCGGCAGCGCGGCCGGTGCGTCGTCGGGCGGTGCGTCATGAGCGCCCTGCATGGTCACGGACAGTAGCACGGGGCCTCCAAGGGGTGCGTGCGAGAGGAGCGGGTCGGATGCTGCGGCGAGGACGCCGCACGGTCCCGCGCGGGGAGCGCGGGACCGTGCGAGCGGGGCGGAGCGGCTCGGCTCAGCCGCCGATCTGGCGAAGGATGAACTCGATGGTGCGGGCGATGCTGGCGCCGTTCCGGGTGAAGAAGTTGTAGACCCTCGCCTTGTTGGCGTTGACGTAGGCGATGGCGCGGCGGACGAGCGCCGGGCCCTTCGTCCAGACGAGCTTGCCGAGTGCGGCGATGATCCGTGCGATGACTGTGAGCATGATGTACTCCCTTGTACGAGGTTGAGGATGGTGCCGCTTGGTGCGACGACCTCAGCCTGCGGGGGCGCGGTGCGCTCGAGGCACCGCCGAAGGGATCGACTCGTCTGCTCCGTTCGACGGAGCGAGGGCTGCGACTTGCGGCGGTCCGCGCCGGTCAGACGCCGACCTTCACCAGCCCGAGCTCGGCGCCGCGGATCAGCACCTGCACGCGATCGCGCACCTGCCACTTCTCCATGATGCGGCTGAGGTGGCTCTTCACCGTCGCCTCGGCGACGAAGAGGGCGCTCGCGATCTCGGCGTTCGACATGCCGTTGGCCAGCAGGCGCACGACATCGAGCTCGCGACCGGTCAGCTCCTCGCCCGATGCGAGCGCTCGAGCCCGTGCCGGCGCCTCGGCGTCGCGCACCGCGGCGATCAGGTTCTGGGTCACCTGCCGAGAGATGGCGCCCGCACCCTCGTGCACGGCCCGGACGGCCTCGAGCAGCTCGTCCGGCTCGACGTGCTTGAGGATGAAGCCGGATGCTCCCGCTCGGAGGGCCGGCAGCAGGTACTGCTCCGTCGAGAAGGTCGTGACGGCGATCACCTTCGTCGAGGGGTGCGCCTCGATCACCCGTCGCGTCGCCTCGATGCCGTCCATGACCGGCATCTGCATGTCCATCAGCACGACGTCCGGCCGGAGCGCGCGGGACTGCGTGACCGCGGCGGACCCGTCGGCAGCGAGCCCGACGACCTCCATGTCGTCGGCGCCCTCGATGAAGATCGACAGCGCACGCTGCATCAGGGGCTGATCGTCGGCGACGAGGACGCGGATCATGGCGGAAGTCTAGGGGTGTCGCACCCGGACTCCTCCGAAAGTCGCAGGCACGCATCGCCTCGAGGCCGAGGCAGGCTCGGCCGCGCGGCCATCATGCTGATCCGTGTCGCGGCCCTCGCGGCACCTCACCCCTGACGACGGAGTCCGCGATGCCCTTCCTCTCTGCACTGCTCAGCACCTTCGAACCGGCGCAGCCCAAGTCGCCCGCATCATTCCTGTGCACCGTCTTCCCGCTGATCTGCCGGCGCCGCTGAGCGTCGGGCAGACCGGGAGCGGGCCTGCGCCTTCCCGCGCGTCGGCCGCATCCGAGCGCTGGCATGCTGATCCCATGCTCCCAGCGCTCGCACGCACGGTCAGCGCAGCCTTCGTCACCCTGCCGATCTCGCGCCGCGCGCGCATCGCCCTGACGGTCTGCGGCGCGCTGCTGCTGCTGATCGAAGGCGCCGCGCTGCTGCTCCGCCTGGAGGGCAGCTCGTGGCAGAGCCTGCTGTGGGTCGTGGCGTCGAGCACCGTGGTCGTGGTCGCGGCGTGGTGGCCGACCGTCGGCGCGCTGCTGACCCTGGCCTTCGCCTTCGCCTCCTCCGCGTGGGATTCGCTCGGCACCTTCCAGTTCGGCATCGCCATCGTGGCGGCGATCATCGCCCGCACCTGCTCGGCGTCCTTCATGGCGATGACGGGCCTCGTCTACATCGCCTGGGCGGCGCTCGCGCCGGGCGGCGGGCTCGCGAACCTGACCTCGGTGCTGCTGACCAGCTTCAGCGCCCTCGTCGGCGCGGTGCTGCGCGCGGCCGCGCGGCGCAGCCGCGAGCTCGAGGGCAGGCTCACGGCGCAGGAGTCGCTGCGCCGAGCCGCGCTCACGGCGGAGCGATCCAGGATCGCCGTCGAGATGCACGACGTGGTCGCGCACGCGCTCACCGTGATCGCCATGCACTCCAGCGTGCTGGAGCGCTCGGAGGACCCACAGCAGCGACGCAGCTCGCAGCGCGCGATCGGCGAGGTCTCCCGCCGCGCGGTCGAGGACATGCGGACGATGCTCTCGGCGCTCCACGGCGAGGGCGGCACGGCCGACGGCGCCGCGGGCGGCGCGCTCGTCGCCGAGCCGGAGCAGCTGCTGGAGGCGCTCGCCGCGAGCCTGCGCACCGCGGGGATCCCGACCGAGCTGCGCGTGCCGGACGCGCTGGAGCTGCCCTCGCCGCTGATGCTCGCGGTCGTGCGCATCGCGCAGGAGGCCACGACCAACATCCTCAAGCACGCGCCCGCATCGGTCTCCGCCGCCATCTCGGTGGTGGTGCGCGCGCGGGCGGTGGTCGTCGAGGTCGAGAACACGCTGCCCGTGCTCACCGGGCCGACCGCGCCCCCCTCGGGCTTCGGCCTGCTGGGACTGCACGAGCGCACGAAGCTGTTCGGCGGCGCGCTGCGCACCGGGTGGCAGGGCGACACGTGGCGCGTCCGCGCCGAGCTGCCGCTCGACCACGAGCCGAGCGGCTCGGCCACCTCGATCGCGAGCTGAGGCGGCGCTCGACCACGACGGGCGGCGGCGCCGCGCTAGCCGAAGACGCCGCGGCCCGGGGCCGGGCTGGGCGTCGCATCGGCATCGCGCGCGGGCTGGGCGCCGCCGAGGAAGCGGCGGAGCTCGCCGCCGGAGACGACCTTGCCCGGCAGCGGATCGCGCCGCAGGCTCCTGCCGATCTCGTCGAGGTCGGGCAGCGCGCTCCCGGCGATCGCCACGACGTTGCCGAAGCGGCGGCCCTTGAGCATGCCGGGGTCGGCGAGCGCTGCGACCTCGCCGTGCACCTCGTGCAGCGCCGCGAGCTGGCGCTTGGCGAAGGAGAGCGTGCGGTCGTCGGCGATGTTCACGATCACGACGCCCGCCGGGGCGAGCAGCTCGCGCACGAGCGCGTGGAACTCCACCGTCGTGACGTGCGCCGGCGTCTGCGCGCCCGAGAACACATCCACCACCACCAGGTCGACCGCGCCGCGCAGCCCGGCGGGCAGCCGCGCGAGCTGCTCCCGCGCGTCGCCGTAGCGCACGCGCACGCTCGCGCCGCGGGGGAGCGGGGCGACCTCGCGCACGAGCTCGACCAGCAGCGGCTCGATCTCGATGACCTGCTGGCGCGAGCCGCGTCGCGTCGTGTCGACGTAGCGGGGGAGCGTGAGCGCGCCGGCGCCGAGGTGCACCGCGGTGAGGGGGCCGGGCGGCAGGGCGTCGATGACGTGGCCCATCTGCTGCACGTACTCGTAGACCAGCAGCTCTGGCCGCTCGGGGTCGACATGCGACTGCGGTGTGCCGTCGACGACGAGCTGCCAGCCGCCCGCGCCCGAGAAGCGCATCTCGGCGTGCAGGCCGCTGGAGAGGCGTCGGCTGGGAGTGCTCACGCGCTCCATCATCCCGCCCGCGAGCGGGGGCTACCACCGAGCGGGTGGAGCCCGCCAACCGACACGCCGGATGGACTGGACATCAGGCAGCACGCGGCGTAATGTAGGCCCTTGCGCTCATAGACATCCCCTCTGCCTTCATATTGCGGTCGGCGCGCGCCCTCACCGGGCGCTTCAGGGTGTTGACGAGTCTCTCACCGACGACACGATCCCGGGAAGACCCGCAACCCTTCCCGGCCCGGAGGTATCTGCCTTGGCTGAACTGAGCCCCAAGACTGGTCGAAACGCGCGCCGCCTGAGCTTCGCGCGCATCGCGGACACGCTGACGGTCCCCGACCTGCTCGCACTCCAGACCGAGAGCTTCGAATGGCTCATCGGCGACGACGCGTGGAAGGTCCGGGCCGAGGAGGCGAAGACCTCCGGTCGCGACGACATCCACACGGACTCCGGCCTCGAGCAGATCTTCGAGGAGATCTCGCCCATCGAGGACCTGAGCGAGAAGATGCAGCTCTCGTTCTCCGAGCCGGTGCTCGACGTGCCGAAGTACACCATCGCGGAGTGCAAGGAGCGCGGCAAGACCTACGCCGCACCGCTGTACGTCTCGGCGGAGTTCATGAACCACGAGACCGGCGAGATCAAGTCGCAGACGGTCTTCATGGGCGACTTCCCGCTGATGACGGAGAAGGGCACGTTCATCGTGAACGGCACCGAGCGCGTGGTCGTCTCGCAGCTCGTCCGCAGCCCCGGCGTCTACTTCGAGCGCACCCCCGAGAAGAACTCCGACAAGGACGTCTACTCGGCACGCGTCATCCCCAGCCGCGGAGCGTGGCTCGAGTTCGAGATCGACAAGCGCGACGCCGTCGGCGTGCGCATCGACCGCAAGCGCAAGCAGTCGGTCACGGTCTTCCTCAAGGCCCTCGGCCTCACCAGCGAGGACATCGCGCGCGAGTTCGCCGGCTACGAGTCGATCATGGCGACGCTCGAGAAGGACGCGCCGATGTCGAAGGAGGACGCCCTCCGCGACATCTACCGCAAGCTGCGTCCGGGCGAGCAGGTCGCCGCCGAGGCCGCCCGCGCGCTGCTCGACAACTTCTACTTCAACCCGAAGCGCTACGACCTCGCGAAGGTCGGCCGCTACAAGATCAACCGCAAGCTCGGCGTCGACGCAGCCATGAGCGACTCGGTCCTGTCGGTCGACGACATCGTCGCGACCATCAAGTACCTGGTCGGGCTGCACGCCGAGGAGCAGACGATCCAGGGCGTCCGCAAGGGCGAGCCGGTCGAGATCCGCCTCGACGTCGACGACATCGACCACTTCGGCAACCGTCGCATCCGCGCGGTCGGCGAGCTCATCCAGAACCAGGTCCGCACGGGCCTGGCCCGCATGGAGCGCGTCGTGCGCGAGCGCATGTCGACGCAGGACATCGAGGCGATCACGCCGCAGACCCTGATCAACGTGCGCCCCGTGAGCGCTGCGATCAAGGAGTTCTTCGGCACCTCGCAGCTGTCGCAGTTCATGGATCAGAACAACCCGCTCGCGGGCCTGACCCACAAGCGCACGCTGTCGGCGCTCGGCCCGGGCGGCCTCTCGCGCGAGCGCGCCGGTGTCGAGGTGCGCGACGTGCACCCCTCGCACTACGGCCGCATGTGCCCGATCGAGACGCCTGAGGGACCGAACATCGGCCTCATCGGTCGACTCGCGACCTTCGGCCGCATCAACTCGTTCGGCTTCATCGAGACGCCGTACCGCCGCGTCGAGAACGGCGTGGTCAGCAAGCAGATCGACTACCTCACCGCGTCGGAGGAGGACGAGTTCATCGTCGCTCACGCCAACAACGTGATCGACGCGCAGGACCGCTTCGTCGAGGAGCGCGTCGTCGCCCGCAAGAAGGGCGAGGAGGTCGAGCTCGTCGACCCCAAGTCCGTGAACTACATGGACGTGTCGCCGCGCCAGATGGCGTCGGTCGCGACCAGCCTCATCCCGTTCCTCGAGCACGACGACGCGAACCGCGCCCTCATGGGTGCGAACATGCAGCGCCAGGCCGTGCCGCTGGTGCGCTCCGAGTCGCCGCTGGTGGGCACCGGCATGGAGGGCTTCGCGGCCATCGACTCCGGCGACGTCATCACGGCGACCCGCGCGGGCGTCGTGGCGGAGGTCTCGGCCGACCTGGTCACCGTGCAGCTCGACGAGGGCGGCACGCAGCAGTACTTCCTGCGCAAGTTCGACCGCTCGAACCAGGGCACGTCGTACAACCACCGGGTCATCGTCTCCGCCGGCGACCGCATCGAGGTCGGCGAGGTCATCGCCGACGGCCCGGCGACCGAGAACGGCGAGCTCGCGCTCGGCAAGAACCTGCTCGTCGCGTTCATGCCGTGGGAGGGCCACAACTACGAGGACGCGATCATCCTCAGCCAGAACCTCGTGAAGGACGACGTGCTCTCGTCGATCCACATCGAGGAGTACGAGGTCGACGCCCGCGACACGAAGCTGGGCAAGGAGGAGATCACCCGTGACCTCCCCAACGTCGGCCCCGACCTGCTGGCAGACCTCGACGAGCGCGGCATCATCCGCATCGGCGCAGAGGTCGTCCCCGGCGACATCCTCGTCGGCAAGGTCACGCCGAAGGGCGAGACCGAGCTGAGTGCGGAGGAGCGCCTGCTGCGCGCGATCTTCAACGAGAAGAGCCGCGAGGTGCGCGACACCTCCCTCAAGGTGCCCCACGGCGAGCAGGGCACCGTCATCGCGGTCAAGCAGTTCCGCGCCGAGGACGGCGACGACGAGCTGGGCTCGGGCGTGCACGAGAAGGTCGTCGTGTACATCGCGCAGAAGCGCAAGATCACGGAGGGCGACAAGCTCGCCGGCCGTCACGGCAACAAGGGCGTCATCGCGAAGATCCTGCCCGAGGAGGACATGCCGTTCCTCGAGGACGGCACCGCGGTCGACATCGTGCTGAACCCGCTCGGCATCCCGAAGCGCATGAACTTCGGCCAGGTGCTCGAGACGCACCTCGGCTGGATCGCCGCGACGGGCTGGAAGGTCGAGGGCAACCCCGAGTGGTCCAAGGGTCTCGACCCGGCGACGCTCGAGGCGCCTGCGGGCACCAAGGTCGCGACGCCGGTCTTCGACGGCGCGACGGAGGAGTCGATCATCGGCCTGCTCGACGCGACGCTCCCGACCCGCGACGGCGTGCGCCTGATCGACGGCAGCGGCAAGGCGAGCCTGTTCGACGGTCGCTCCGGTGAGCCGTACCCGTTCCCGATCTCGGTCGGCTACATGTACATCCTCAAGCTGCACCACCTGGTCGACGACAAGATCCACGCGCGCTCGACGGGCCCCTACTCGATGATCACGCAGCAGCCCCTGGGCGGGAAGGCCCAGTTCGGCGGCCAGCGGTTCGGCGAGATGGAGGTCTGGGCGCTCGAGGCCTATGGCGCCGCGTACACCCTGCAGGAGCTCCTCACCATCAAGTCGGACGACATCGTCGGCCGCGTGAAGGTGTACGAGGCCATCGTCAAGGGCGAGAACATCCAGGAGCCCGGCATCCCCGAGTCCTTCAAGGTGCTCATGAAGGAGATGCAGTCGCTCTGCCTGAACGTCGAGGTGCTCAACGCAGCCGGCGACGTCGTCACGCTCCGCGATGACGAGGACGAGGCACTCCGCACCGCCGAGGAGCTCGGCATCAACATCTCGCGCCCCGAGCTGTCGTCGATCGACGACATCTGATCCGGCAGCCGTAGAGAATCTGACAAGAGGGAATTGCATTGATCGACGCAACAACGTTCGATGAACTGCGGATCGGCCTGGCCACGGCCGACGACATCCGTGCATGGTCGTACGGCGAGGTGAAGAAGCCCGAGACCATCAACTACCGCACGCTCAAGCCCGAGAAGGACGGCCTGTTCGGCGAGCAGATCTTCGGCCCGTCGCGCGACTGGGAGTGCGCCTGCGGCAAGTACAAGCGCGTGCGCTTCAAGGGCATCGTCTGCGAGCGCTGCGGTGTCGAGGTCACGAAGTCGTCCGTGCGCCGCGAGCGCATGGGCCACATCGAGCTCGCCGCCCCAGTCACGCACATCTGGTACTTCAAGGGCGTGCCCAGCCGCCTCGGCTACCTGCTGGACATGGCGCCGAAGGACCTCGAGAAGGTCATCTACTTCGCCGCGTACATGATCATCAGCGTCGACGCGGATGCGCGCCACGAGCGCCTGCCGCAGCTCGAGCAGGAGCTGCGCCTCAAGGTGGGCGAGATCGAGAAGCGTCGCGACGCCGACATCGCCGCGCGCCTCGCGCAGCTGGAGGCCGACGTCGCCCAGCTCGAGGAGGAGGGCGCCAAGGCCGACCAGAAGCGCAAGGTCAAGGACGCCGGCGAGCGCGAGATGGCGCAGCTGCGCAAGTTCGCCGACGAGGAGATCGCGCAGATGGAGCGCGTCTTCGACGACTTCCGCACGCTGAAGGTCGGCGACCTGAAGGCTGAGGACGCCACCTACCACGACCTCGTCGACCTGTACGGCGAGTTCTTCGAGGGCCACATGGGTGCAGAGGCGATCAAGCTGCGCCTGCTGAACTTCGACCTGGTCGCCGAGGGCGAGGATCTGCACAAGCAGATCGCCGAGGGCAAGGGCCAGCGCAAGATCCGCGCGATCAAGCGCCTGAAGGTCGTCAACTCGTTCCTGCAGACGGGCAACAGCCCGGCTGCGATGGTGCTCGACGTCGTGCCGGTGATCCCGCCGGAGCTGCGCCCGATGGTGCAGCTCGACGGTGGCCGGTTCGCGACCAGCGACCTGAACGACCTCTACCGCCGCGTCATCAACCGCAACAACCGCCTCCGTCGTCTGCTCGACCTCGGTGCCCCCGAGATCATCGTCAACAACGAGAAGCGCATGCTGCAGGAGGCGGTCGACGCCCTGTTCGACAACGGCCGCCGCGGCCGTCCCGTCACGGGCACCGGCAACCGCGCGCTGAAGTCGCTCTCGGACATGCTGAAGGGCAAGCAGGGCCGGTTCCGCCAGAACCTGCTCGGCAAGCGCGTCGACTACTCGGGCCGCTCGGTCATCGTGGTCGGCCCGCAGCTGCAGCTGCACCAGTGCGGCCTGCCCAAGCAGATGGCGCTCGAGCTGTTCAAGCCGTTCGTGATCAAGCGCCTGATCGACCTGGGCCACTCCCAGAACATCAAGCACGCGAAGCGCATGGTGGAGCGGTCGAAGCCGCAGGTGTGGGATGTGCTCGAGGAGATCATCCGCGAGCGCCCCGTGCTGCTGAACCGCGCCCCCACGCTGCACCGCCTCGGCATCCAGGCCTTCGAGCCGCTGCTCGTCGAGGGCAAGGCCATCCAGCTGCACCCGCTCGTCTGCGCGGCCTTCAACGCCGACTTCGACGGCGACCAGATGGCCGTGCACCTGCCGCTCTCGGTCGAGGCGCAGGCCGAGGCCCGCGTGCTGATGCTGGCCTCGAGCAACATCCTGAAGCCGTCCGACGGCCGCCCGGTGACGCTCCCGTCGCACGAGATGGTCTCCGGTCTGCACCACCTGACCACGGTGAAGGAGGATGGCGTCGGCACCGGCCGTGCGTTCTCCTCCATCGCCGAGGCCATCATGGCGATGGACCAGGGCTCGCTGAACCTCGGCTCGGTGGTGCGGCTGCGCCTCGACGGCCTGGCGTTCCGCGACCAGGACCGCCCCGAGGGCTTCGTCGACGGCGAGACCTTCCTGCACGAGACGACCCTCGGCCGCGCGCTCTTCAACGAGCTGCTGCCGGCGGACTTCCCGTTCGTGAGCGAGGCTGCCACCAAGCCCGTCATCTCGCTGATCGTCAACGCGCTCGCCGAGCGCTACCCGAAGACGGTCGTCGCGGCGACGCTCGACAAGATCAAGGACGCCGGCTTCTACTGGGCCACGCGCTCGGGCATCTCGGTCGCGCTCTCCGACGTCATCACCCCGGCGCGCAAGGACGAGATCGTCGCTGGCGCCGAGGAGTCGGCTCGGAAGACGCAGGACAAGTTCGAGAAGGGCCTCATCACCGACTCGGAGCGTCGCAGCGACCTCACCGAGCTGTGGACCAGGGCGACGAACGAGGTGCAGAAGGCCACGCAGGAGGCCTTCGACAAGGACAACTCGATCTACCGCATGGTCACCGCGGGTGCCAACGGAAACTGGATCCAGGTCCGCAACATCACCGGCATGCGCGGTCTCGTGACGAACCCGAAGGGCGAGGTCATCCCGCGCCCGATCATCTCGTCGTACCGCGAGGGCCTGACGGTGGCGGAGTACTTCATCGCCACCCACGGTGCGCGCAAGGGATCGGCCGACACGGCGCTCCGCACGGCCGACTCGGGCTACCTCACGCGTCGTCTCGTCGACGTGTCGCAGGACGTCATCATCCGCGAGGACGACTGCGGCACCGAGCGGGGCCTCGAGGTCCCGATCGCCGAGGTCATCGACGGCCAGCTCACGCTGCACGAGAACGCCGAGTCGGCGGTCTACGCCCGCAACCTGGCGACGGAGGTCGTGGCTGCGGACGGCACGGTCCTCGCGACCGCTGCGCAGGACATCGGCGACCGCGAGATCCGCGCGTTCGTCGCAGCGGGCGTCGAGACGGTCAAGGTGCGCTCCGTGCTCACCTGCGAGTCGGCGGTCGGCGTCTGCGCCCACTGCTACGGCCGCTCGCTGGCGACCGGCAAGCTCGTCGACATCGGCGAGGCGGTGGGCATCATCGCCGCCCAGTCGATCGGTGAGCCCGGCACGCAGCTGACCATGCGCACGTTCCACACGGGTGGCTCGGTCGGCGCGAGCGACATCACGCAGGGTCTGCCCCGCGTGACGGAGCTCTTCGAGGCTCGCACCCCGAAGAACGCGTCGCCGATCGCTGAGGCTGCCGGTCGCGTGCGCATCGAGGAGGACGAGAAGTCGAAGCGCGTCGTCATCACGCCGGACAACGGCGATGAGGAGATCACCTACCAGGTGCTCCGCCGCGCGACCCTCGAGGTCGCCGACGGTGACCACGTCGAGCAGGGTCAGCAGATCCAGATCGGCGCGGTCGACCCCAAGGAGGTGCTGCGCGTGCGCGGCGTCCGCGAGGTGCAGAAGCACCTGGTGTCGGGTGTCCAGGACGTGTACCGCTCGCAGGGCGTGCCGATCCACGACAAGCACATCGAGGTCATCGTCCGCCAGATGCTCCGCAAGGTCACGGTCGTCGACCACGGTGAGACCGACCTGCTGCCGGGTGAGCTCGTCGACCGCTCGCGGTACAACGACCTCAACCGCGCGGCGCTGACCGATGGCAAGAAGACCGCCTCGGCTCGCCAGGAGGTCATGGGCATCACGAAGGCGTCGCTCGCGACGGAGTCGTGGCTCTCGGCCGCCTCCTTCCAGGAGACGACCAAGGTGCTCACCGAGGCTGCGCTGTCCGGCAAGCGCGACCCGCTGCTGGGCCTCAAGGAGAACGTCATCATCGGCAAGCTGATCCCCGCGGGCACCGGCCTGTCGCGCTACCGCGACGTCACGGTCGAGGCCACGGAGGAGGCGAAGGCGGAGCGCTACCCGAACCGCCTCTTCGCCGACGCCGGCGGTGTCGACGAGTCCGACCTCTCCTACCTGGACTTCGACGCCTTCACCGGCGGCGAGTTCAACGAGGAGCCCGGCCAGATCGTCTGACCGGACCGAGCCAGCAGGGGCCGCACCCATCCAGGGTGCGGCCCCTGCTGCGTGCCCGGCCGTTTGCCGGAAGGGCGGGGTGGCGCGGGTCGTGCGGGGCGTCGCGTGCCTAGAATCGCCGACGACGCGGCACCGAGCCGCCTCAGGAGGTTTGACGATGAGCGAGCAGCAGCCCACCTCGTGGCGCGACCGGTTCTTCGGCGGCGCCCCGGCCTCGGAGCCTGTGTCGCAGTCCGAGCCTGTGTCGCAGTCCGAGCCTGTGTCGCAGTCCGAGCCTGAGCCGCAGCCGGAGCCTGTGTCGCAGTCGGAGCACGTCCCGGCGTCGGAGCCCGCACCCTCGTCGGCGGACGCCTTCGGCACTGACGAGCGCCACGCTGATGGCGACGCAGCGACGGCGCCCCTGGCGGAGCAGCCCGTCCACGACGCCTCGGCCTCGGTCGACGAGCACGATGCGCACCAGCCGCTCGTCGAGCACGACAGCGAGCCGGAGCGCGCCGAGACCGACACCGCCGCGCTCGACGCTCGCGACGCTGGGCAGGATGCCGGCGACCGCGCAGCGCACGACGAGGGCGACGACCGCTCCGCGGACAGCCCGATCGAGCCCACGGTGATCGCCCCTTCGGCGCTGCGCGGCCCCTCGCACTCCGCAGCCCACCCCGACGACGCGGCGCGCCGCACCGCGGACGAGGTGCACGGCGACGCCGCCGAGAGCTCGCTCGCGCACCCAGAGCACCCGGAGCAGCCGGACGCCACCGAGCCTCCGGAGCTCGTCGAGCCGCGCAGGCCGTCGTTCGGCCTGCGCCGGCGGTCGGATGCCGAGGGCGGCGCCGATGGGCTGTCGCAGGATGCGCTGTCGCAGGATGGCGCCGCCGATGAGCGCGCCACGGGCGCGCACGCAGCGGCGGGCGCAGCCGGGCTGGCCGGCGTTGCCGGAGCAGGGGCGGCGAGCGCCGCAGCACCGCGCGGCGCCGAGCGGGAGTTCGTCGAGCCGGAGCCCACGCAGGCGATGGCGACCCACGAGCAGCCGACCCGTGCGATGGACGTCCAGGGCGACGACGAGACCGCGGCGCAGACGCAGGTGCTCGACGCGCAGCGCGGCGACGCGCTGGACGACGGCGCGCAGCGCACGGAGCGCTTCGGCATCATCCGCGACGAGGTGCCCGCCTCCTCGATCCCCGTCGACGACGAGACCGCTCGTGCCGCTGCCAGCGGCGGCACGCCGATCGTGCTCGTCGAGGAGCCGATGCCGCCGCGTCGCAAGGGCGCACGGGGCGTCGGGTTCGCGGTCGCGCTGCTGGCCACGCTCATCTTCGCCATCGTCTTCGCGGCCGCGTACTTCGCCGTGGGGTTCCTCTTCGACCGCGAGTTCGACGCGCTCGAGACGCTCGAGACCGTGTGGCTGCGCCCCTCGTTCCTGCTGCCCGTCGTGGTCTTCTTCCTCGCCTACTGGATCCTCACGCTGCTCGTGAACCGCGCGGGCTGGTGGGCGCACGTGCTCGGCGGCTTCGTCGTGGCGATCCTGGTCTACGCCGCGCACATCGGCGGCGCGTACATGGAGGAGCAGGGCGGCTGGGAGGGCTACACGGCCCTGCCCGGCATCGACCCGCAGGCGCTCAGCCAGCTGCTGCTGGCTCCGCTCTCGGTGCTCGCCTTCGTCGTCGCCCGGGAGGTGCCGGTGTGGGTCGGCGGCATCGTCGCCCGCCGCGGCCGCAAGGCGCGCGAGTGGAACCGCAAGGCGCTCGACGACTTCAACGCCGAGCACGCGGAGCGGCTCGCGGCGTACGAGCGCGCGCGGGGCTGAAGCCTCCGCCGCTGCCGCCGCGCAGGCGCCCGGCGAGGCGCGCATCCCCAGGCCGGGGCTCGGGTTCGTGCAGATCTGGCACAATGTCGGTGGTCGTGTCACGAGTGCGTGCTGCGCCTGCGTGCCGATGTGCCCGCAGCTGGGGTGAAACGGGGAGCTCTCGGTGTTCAGATGGATCAGGCGCCATCGCAAGTCGACCATCGCCGGTGCGATGGTCACGGCGGTCTCTGTCGCGCTCGGCATCCTCGCCCTCACCTACGACGGCTTCACGACGACCGACGTCGACCTGCATGACGGCGGCGTCTGGGTCACCCGCACCGACACGCAGCAGCTCGGCCGCATCAACATCCAGGCCGAGGAGCTCGATGCGGGCCTGATCTCGCCCACCGCGCGCTTCGACGTGCTGCAGGACGGCGCCGACGTCATCCTCCACAACCAGGAGGCCTCCTCGGCCATCGTCGTCGATCCCGTGCAGGTCGTCACGGGCACCAACGTGCAGCTGCCCGGGCAGGCCTCGATCGCCATGGGCGGGGGCACGGTCGCGATCCTCGCACCCACCGACGGCATGCTGTGGGTCGTCGCCTTCGCAGACATCGGCGGCTTCTCCCCGGAGAACACCGAACCGGTGGCAGAGCTCGGACCCGCCGCCGCGGTGGAGGTGGGCCGAGACGGCACGGTGCACGCGGTCTCGACCAGCGACGGCCAGCAGGTCACCATCGCGCCGCTGGACGAGGGCGGCTTCGCGGAGCCGGTCGTGCGCGAGCGCGCTGAGCTGCGCAGCATGCAGGAGCCGCGCGTCTCGGTGCTCGGCGGCGAGGCGGTCGTGCTCGACCCGCCGAGCTCGACGCTGCTGGTGCCCGGCGGTGCGGTGCCCGTGCCCGAGGGCGCTGCGGTGCAGCAGGTCGGCGATGCCTCCGACACCGTGCTGCTCGCGACCCCCACCCAGCTCGTGCGCCAGCCGATGGGCGGTGGCGACGCGGTCGTGGAGGAGCGCGAGGGCGGCGGTGAGGCCGTGCGCCCCGTGCAGCTGAACGGGTGCGTCTACGCCGTCTGGCCGGGCAGCGCGCAGTTCCTGCGCGAGTGCCAGGGGCAGGAGCCCTCGGAGCAGCAGGTGCCGGAGATGACGGGCGCCCCGGCGACCTTCCGCGTCAACCGCGACGCCGTGGTGCTGAACCAGTACCAGGAGGGCTCCTCCTGGCTGCTCGCAGACACCCTGGTCCTCGTCGACAACTGGGACGACCTGCTCCCCGAGGAGTCGGACGAGACGACCGACGAGGAGGACTCGGAGTCGACAGAGGACCTGCTGACGAACCAGCCGCCGCCCCTCAACGAGGAGAACACGCAGCCCGACGCCAACGACGACCGCTTCGGCGCGCGTCCCGGCCGCTCCACGATCCTGCCCGTCCTCTGGAACGACAGCGACGCCGACGGCGACGTGCTGACCGTGCGCGTCGTGGGCGACGTGCCCGAGGGCGTCTCGATCTCGCCGGTCTCGAACGACTCCGAGCTGCAGCTCCAGCTGCCGGAGGGCGCCACCGGCGACTTCACCTTCAACTACGAGATCGACGACGGCCGAGAGGGCCGAGACACCGCGGGCGTCCAGATCGACGTGCGCGGCGACGGCGAGAACTCCACCCCCGAGCAGCTGCGCGCGCAGGCCTTCGCGGTCGAGCAGGGCGGCGAGTACGAGTACCAGGTGCTGAGCGACTGGGTCGACCCCGACGGCGACGACATGTACCTCACCGGCGCGACCACCGACTCCGGCGACACCATCCAGACCGACCCCTCCGGCAGGCTCATCTACACCGCGACCGGCGACGTCGGCCCGCAGACGATCGAGGTGACCGTCTCGGACGGCACCGCGCAGGCGACCGGCACGATCGACGTCGACGTGCGAGAGCGCGGGGATGCGCCCCCGCTGGCCAACGCCGACTTCGTCAGCACGATCGAGGGTCGTGACGTCACGATCCGCCCGATGCTCAACGACTACTCGCCCTCCGGCAGGCCGCTGCGGCTCGCCTCCGTCGAGCCCGATCCCTCCGTCGAGATGGAGTGGGACGGGCCCACCGGCACCATCACCATCACCGAGGCGCCTGTCGGCACGCGCTACCTGACCTACCTCATCGCCGAAGGCCCCCACTCGAGCCTCGGCCGCATCCGCCTCGACGTGCGCACGCCCGACGAGGAGGCCCGGCCCGTCGCGGTGCGCGACACCGCGCTGCTGCCGCAGCAGGGATCGACCGTGGTCGACCTGCTCGCGAACGACGTCGACCCTGCTGGCGGGGTGCTCGTCGTGCAGCAGGTCACGATCGAGAACGCCGCGCCGATCACCGTCGAGCTGCGCGAGCGGCGGATCGTCAGCATCCGCGACAACGGCCTCGATGCGCCCTTCCAGTTCAGCTACACGGTCTCGAACGGCCGCTTCACCGAGACCGGCACGGTCGAGGTGATCCCGGTCGCGCCGCCGGCGCAGCCGCGGGCGCCGAAGGCCGTTGACGACGCCGCGATCGTGCGCGCCGGCGACTACGCGACGATCGACGTGCTCGGCAACGACTTCTCCCCGGACGGCACGGAGTTCTGGCTGGTCGAGGACGTCGTGGAGTCGAGCTTCGCCTCCGAGGCGGAGGGCGTCGCGTTCGTCGCCGAGGGCCGGCTGCGCGTGCACGCGCTGGTGGACGCGCCGACCAGGGCGACCATCACCTACGAGATCACCGACGAGCACGACAACCGCGACTCCGCGACCGTCGCCGTGACGATCGTGCCGCGCGACCCGGAGCAGAACACGCCGCCGACGCCGGAGACCGTCACCTCGCGCGTGCTCGCGGGCGCGACCGTGCGCATCCCGATCCCGCTCGACGGCATCGACCCCGACGGCGACGGCGTGGAGCTGGTCGGCTACGACACCGGGCCGGAGGGCGGCCGGATCCTGCCCGAGGTCGGGCCCGACTACTTCGACTTCCAGGCCTTCCCCGAAGCGGCAGGCACGGTCGAGTTCACGTACCGCGTGCGGGATCGCTGGGGCGAGGAGGGCACGGCGTCGGCGATCATCGGCATCGCGCAGGCCGCGGACGTGAACCAGACGCCCTTCGCGCAGCCCGACCTCGTCACGGTGCGCCCGGATCGCTCCGTCGCCATCGCCGTGCTCGAGAACGACTCCGACCCCGACCAGGATCCGCTGTCGCTCAAGGTCGACGGCCTCGAGCTGCCGGACGAGCTGGCGGAGGCAGAGGTCAACACCGAGCGCTCGACGGTCGACCTGCGCTCGCCGGCGCAGGAAGGCGACTACCAGTTCACCTACGTGGTGGCCGACTCGCGAGGCGCGTCGACGACGGGCACGGTGCTGCTGACGGTCTCCGAGGATGCCGAGCTGCTGCCGCCCATCGCCCGCGACGACCCGCTGCCCCGCGACGGCGTCGAGCTCGGCGTGCCGCTCGACGTCCCGGTGCTCGAGAACGACCTCGACCCCGACGGCGACCCCTCCGAGCTCGAGGTGTCGGTCGTCACGGGCGAGGGGACGGTCGTCGACGGCGCCGTGCAGGTGGTGCCGAGCGAGGAGTTCCAGGTCGTCACCTACCGCGTGACCGACCTCGACGGCCTGACCTCCGAGGCGTTCGTCGCCGTGCCGCCCGTGCGCGATCGGGCGCCGTTCCTCGCGCGCACCGAGGCGATCCAGATCCCGTCCGGGATCCTGGAGGAGCTGCCGCTGCGCGACTGGGTGACGACGTCGAACGGCGCCGCCCCGCGCATCACCTCCGGTGAGACGGTCACGGCCGTCAACGATGACGACTCGGGCCTCATCGTCAATGCCGAGACGCTGCAGTTCCGCTCCGTCGCCGGGTACGTCGGCCCCGCATCCATCACCTTCGAGGTGACGGACGGGTCGGGACCGGAGGACGGCACGACCGCGATGCTGACGATCCCCATCGACGTCACGCCCTCGAGCGTCATCGCGCCGGTCTTCAACGGCGCGGTGCTGCGACCGATCGCCGGTGAGGACGCGGTGCAGTACGACCTGCGCGACGCGACGAGCGACCCCGACCCGGGCGACATGGAGGCCATGGAGTACCGCTTCGTGGGCGGCTCGATGAACGGTGTCGAGACCTCGCTCGACGGGTCGGTCTTCACCGCGCGCGCGCTGGTCGACACCCCGCCGGGCTCCACGGGCTCCTTCCAGATCGTCGCCGTCGACCCGCACGGCAACGAGGCCCCCGGCACCGTGCTCATCGAGGTCGTGCCGACCAATCGTCCGATGGCGATGGCGCGGCCCGACAGCGGCGAGGCCGTGCAGGGCGTCGCGCTGACGACGGACGTCATCGCCAACGACTTCAACCCCTTCCAGAACGACGGGCTGCCGCTGCGCGTCATCTCGGCGGAGGTCGTCGCCGGCGAGGGGCAGCCCTCGTTCACGGACCGCGAGGTGACGGTCACACCGGGCTCCGAGTTCTCGGGCGTGCTGACGGTGCGCTACACCGTCCAGGATGCGACGGAGCTGACGCAGCGCCAGGTGACCGGCACGCTCACGCTCAACGTGAAGGGTCGGCCGGATGCGCCGGCGCGCCCCAACGTCGACGCGGTCGGCGACTCGCAGGTCACGCTCACCTGGGCGCCGCCCGCCTCGAACGGCGCGCCGATCACCGGCTACGTCGTGCAGTCGGCCGACGGCTCGGTGTCGCAGCCGTGCGCGGCGACGACGTGCGTGATCGATGGGCTGACCAACAACGTCACCTACACGTTCCAGGTGGTCGCGCAGAACGAGGTCGGCGACTCCGACCCGTCCGCCTCATCGCGCGAGGCGCGGCCGGACGTGCGACCCGAGCAGCCCGCGCCGCCGCAGGCCGAGCGCGGCGACCAGCAGCTCGCGCTCGCCTGGGAGGCGCCCGTCAACAACGGCTCGCCGATCCAGCACTACGTCGTGGAGATCTCGCCGCCAGCGCCCAACGGCGCCGTGCAGCAGCAGGTGCAGGGGCTCAACTACACCTGGACCGGCCTCGCGAACGGCACCGCGTACACCTTCCGCATCCAGGCGGTGAACCTCGCGGTCGAGCCGAGCGACTTCTCGGCCAGCTCGCGGGCGACCGTGCCGGCAGGCCGGCCGTTCCCCGTCGGCCAGCCCTCCGCGACGATCGACCGGTCGATCCCCGGCGAGGTGCAGATGTCCGTCACGTGGGGCGCCGCCGACGGCAACGGCGACGACGTGCGCACCTACACCGTCACCTCCTCGACCGGCCTCACCCAGTCCGTCTCCGGGACCACGGCGAACTTCTCCGGCGTGCCGGCGGACGGCAGCAACATCACCTTCCAGGTGGTCGCGAACAACACCGTCGGCGCGAGCGACGCCTCGCCCGCCTCCGAGGCCAGGCGCGCGGTCACGGCGCCGAGCGCGCCGACCGGCGTCACCACGGTCGACGGCGACACACGAGCGCAGGTCTCATGGCAGCCCGGATCCCGCAACGGACTGCGCGCCGAGGAGGTGTCCTTCCAGGTCCGCGGCGGCGGCGCGGGTGAGCAGACCCTCGCCTCCGGCGGCTGGTACACGGGCATGAACAACAACGGCGGGCCGTACGTGCTCGAGGTCCGCGCCTCAGCGATGATCGACGGGCAGCTCTACTCGAGCCCGTGGACGCCGCAGAGCGGCCAGGCGCGCCCCTTCGGCCGGCCGCCGACCCCGCAGGCCTCGGTGACGGGCCAGGTGGAGCAGGTGACGTTCAACTACGCCCCTCCGGGCCGCACGAACGGTCGCCCGCTCGATCGCCTCGAGTACGTGCTGAACGACAACCCGAACGACTGGACGACGGTGCGACCGGCGGACTCGGGATCGTTCTCCATGCCGCGGGACCCGGCGATCGAGGCCTGCATCCGCGTGCGCGTTTTCGACACCGAGGGCACCGAGTCCGAGCACATCGTGACGTGCGGCAACGCGAAGGCTCCCGACCCGAAGCTCACGCTCAGCGGCGGAGCGCTCGTCAACCTGCCGGGGCAGCCCGGCGTCCGAGCGCGCAACTTCGTGCTGACGTACCGCGACCTGCCGCCCGCGACCTACAACTACACCTGCCACGGCCCGCCCGGGCAGTTCCAGCAGGGCCAGTGGACCAACTCGAGCCCGAACGGAGAGACGGCTCGCGATCGCTACGTCTTCTGCGGCAACAGCAACGGCGGTCCGTACACGCTGATCCTCTCGAGGAACGGCTCCGAAGTCGGGCGCGCGACAGGCAACTGGAGCGCGACCCCGTGATCATTCAGCCCCGGAACAAAGGATGCCCAACATGACCGCCATGACCCGCGAGCAGGCGACCTGGTTCGCCGAGACGTTCACGCGCCTGGTCGACAACGTCGGCTCCGTCGTGCTCGGCAAGGAGGACATCATCAGGCTCGCCTTCACGGCGATGCTCTCCGAGGGCCACCTGCTGCTGGAGGACGCGCCGGGCACCGGCAAGACGCAGCTGGCGAAGTCGATGGCCGCGACGGTGCAGGGCACGAACCACCGCATCCAGTTCACGCCCGACCTGCTGCCCTCCGACGTGACAGGCGTCACCGTCTACGACCAGAAGGCGCAGAGCTTCGAGTTCCACAAGGGCCCGATCTTCGCCTCCATCGTGCTCGCCGACGAGATCAACCGCGCGAGCCCGAAGACGCAGTCGGCGCTGCTCGAGGTGATGGAGGAGGGGCGCGTGACGGTGGACGGCACGCCCTACGAGGTCGGGCGACCGTTCATGGTGATCGCGACGCAGAACCCGATCGAGCAGGCCGGCACGTACCGCCTGCCGGAGGCGCAGCTCGACCGCTTCCTGATGAAGACGTCGATCGGCTACCCGGGGCGCGAGCAGACGGTGCGGATCCTGGCCGGAGCCTCGAACCGCAACGCCTCCTCGACGGTGCAGCCGGTGATCACCACCGGTGCCGTCGCCGAGATGATCGATCTCGCCGCCACCGTGCACGCCGACGAGGCGGTGCTCGACTACGTGGCGCAGCTGGCGGAGCACACGCGCGAGTCGAAGGACACCCGTCTCGGCGTCTCCGTGCGCGGCGCGATGGCGCTCGTGCGCGCGGTCAAGGTCTGGGCCGCGGCGAAGGGCCGCGCGTACGTGCTGCCCGACGACGTCAAGCAGCTCGCCCAGTCGGTGTGGGCGCACCGCATCGTGATCGACCCGGAGGCCGAGTTCTCCGGCGTCACCGGCGATCGCATCATCGACCGCGCCATCGCCGACGTCGCGGCACCGCAGGACCGGCAGAACGCTGCATGACGACGGCGCCCGAGCGGGCGACGTCTGCACCCGCCCCTGACACCGACGCCGAGACCGGCACGGACTCCCGTACCGGCGCGCCGCCGAGCGACACCACCGCATCCGGCACCACCCGCCTGCGGCGCACGGTGCAGCGCGAGCGCACGCCGCTGCAGCGCCTCAGCGACCGCGTCGTCGGCGACGACTCGGTCGTCAGCGCCGGCGCGAAGGTCGCGGTCGCCTGGCTGCGACGCAGGGTCTGGCCGCTCGTCGAGCCCATCACCGGCTTCGGCTGGGCGGTGCTGCTCGGCACCGCCGCGACGCTCGTCGTGGGCATCGTGCTGGGGTGGAAGGAGCTGATCGTCATCGGCCTCGTCGGCGCGCTGCTGCTCGCAGCGGCGATCGCCTTCATCGTCGGGCGCAACCGCTACCGGATCGAGCTCGACCTCGCCTACACGCGCGTCGTGGTGGGGGAGCGCGCGCTCGGCCGCATCGAGATCCACTCCGCCTCGCAGAAGCCGCTGCTGCCGGCGACGATCGAGGTGCCGGTCGGCAAGGCCCTCGCCTCCTTCCACCTGCCGCGCATGAAGCCCGGCGACGTGCACGAGGACGTCTTCGCGATCCCGACCAGCCGCCGCACGATCCTGCAGGTCGGCCCCGTGCGCTCGGTGCGCGGCGACCCCGTTGGCCTGCTCCGCCGCCAGGTGAAGTGGACCGACCCGGTCGAGCTGTTCGTGCACCCGAAGACGGTGCAGCTCGACGAGACCGCGCCCGGGCTCATCCGCGACCTCGAGGGCATCACGACGCGCGACCTCACGAACAGCGACATGGCCTTCCACGCCCTGCGCGACTACGTGCCCGGCGACGACCGCCGCTACATCCACTGGAAGTCCTCGGCGCGCACCGGCACGCTCATGGTGCGGCAGTTCGAGCAGACCCGTCGCAGCGTGCTCGCGCTCGGCCTCTCCACCTCGCCGGAGGACTACGCCGACCCGGCGGAGTTCGAGACCGCGATCTCCATCCTCGGCTCGTTGGGGCTGCAGGCGGTGCGCGACGAGATGGACGTGGTCGTGCAGACCTCGAAGCGCACGCTGCCCGCCACCTCCGGCAAGCGCCTGCTCGACGCGCTCTCCGGCGTCGAGTGGTCACCGCGGCACGACCGGTTCCTCGACCTCGCCGCCACGATCGCGCAGCAGCACGCCGGCGCGTCCGTCATCATGCTCCACGCCGGGGCGACGGTCGATCCCGCGATGGTGCGCCGAGCACGCACGCTGCTGCCCGCGCAGGCAAGGGTGATCGCCTTCACGGTCGTCAAGGGCGCGAAGCCGCGGCTGCAGCCGATGGGCGACACCTCGCTCGCCACCCTCGGCACCGTCTCCGACCTGCCGCGCGTGATGCGAGGGGTGGCACTCCAGTGAGCGATCAGCGCATGCTGCCTCGCACGACCAAGCAGGCGGTCATCGACTGCTCCGCGGTCTTCGTCATCGGCGTCGCCGCGACCCTCTCGTTCTGGCCCGTCTTCGGCGGCACGGCCGTGCTCGCGGCAGGGATCGGCGGCACGCTCCTCGGCATCGCCGTGGGCGTGGCCACCTCGCTGCGCCCGCTGCGCGGCTGGCTGATGACGGCGGCCGGCATCGTGCTCGCCCTCGTGCTGTTCGGCCCGGCGCTCGCCGTGCCGCGCAAGTCGATCGGCGGCATCCTGCCGACGCTGGACGCCTGGCAGGAGCTCCTGCTCGGCGTCGTGTTCTCCTGGAAGGGCCTGCTCACCGCGCAGCCGCCCGCCGAGGGCTTCCCGAGCCTGCTCGTCGTGCCCTTCCTGACGCTGCTCGTGACCTCGGCGCTCGCGACCGTGCTGGCGCTGCGCCTGGATCGCCGCGCGCCCTTCGCGATGCTCCCCGGCATCCTCGCGCTCGTCGTCGGCATCGCCTTCGGCACGAAGTCGCCGTTCTGGCCGGCCGTGCTCGGCCTCGTCGTCGCCGGCGTGATCATCGGATGGTGGGCCTGGCGTCGGGCGAGCTGGCGCACGGGGCTGAACGACGAGGTCGAGGTCACGAACGACACGCGCTTCCGCGGCCGCGCGCGCAAGCAGCGCACCCAGGGCGCGATCGGCATGATCGTCGCGGCCGTCGTGCTCGCGGGCGCGGTCAGCATCCCCGTCCAGCCGTCGAGCCGGGCCGTGCTGCGCGACACCGTCGAGCCCCCGATCGAGCTCGCCGAGTATCCGAGCCCCCTCGCCGGGTTCCGCAACTGGCACAAGAACTTCGAGGACTCCACGCTGATGACCGTCAGCGGCATGCCGGAGGGCTCGCGCCTGCGCCTGGCCACCTTCGACTACTACGACGGCTCGGTGTTCGCGGTCGCCGGCACGCAGGAGTCCTCGGGCTCGGGCTCCTTCGCCCGCATCGGCGACCAGGTCGACGTGCAGCAGACCGGCGCGCCCGCGACGGTGCGCGTCGAGCTGCAGGACTACTCGGGGATCTGGGTGCCCGACGTCGGCTTCATCCAGTCGCTGCGGTTCGAGGGACCGAGGCAGGAGGCGCTGCAGGGCTCGCTCCACTACAACGGCCAGACGGGCACCGCGATCGCGCTCGAGGGGCTCGGCGCGGGCGACGCCTACGAGCTCGAGGCCATCGTGCCGGCCCAGCCGGAGCACGAGGCGCTCGAGGGCTCGAGCGTCACCGACGTGTCGGTCCCCGATCCTGCCCTGGTGCCCGACCTGCTGCAGGCGTGGGTCGCGACGTGGGGCAACGAGGGCCAGGACCAGCTCGAGAACATCCTCAACATGCAGCGACTGATGCAGAACGGCGCGTTCAGCCACGGCCTCGAGGACGACACGATCCCCTCGCTCGCCGGGCACGGCGCATCCCGGCTGCAGTCGATGTTCGACCGCGACGTCCTGGTGGGCGATGACGAGCAGTACGCGACCGCCTTCGCGCTCGCGCTGAACCGCATCAACGTGCCGGCGCGCGTCGTCATGGGCATCTACCCCGACGACGGCTTCTCCGGCGGCACCGAGCCGGTCGAGCTGACCGGCGGCGACATGCACGCGTGGGTGGAGGTGCCCTTCGAGGGGCACGGATGGGTCAGGTTCGACCCGACCCCGCCGGAGGACAACGACGACATCCAGCCCGAGCCCGAGCCCGAGCCCGATCCGAAGCCGCAGGTGCTGCAGCCCCCGCAGCCGCCGGAGGAGCCGGCCGACATGTCTCCCGACACCGTCGCCGACGAGGGCGAGGAGGAGGAGGAAGAGATCCAGGACGCCTCCTGGGTCATGTGGCTCTGGGTCGCCGGCGGCGTGCTGCTGCTCCTGCTGCTGCTGGCCTCGCCGTTCATCGTGGTGGGCGCGATCAAGGCGGCGCGCTGGCGCAAGCGCTACCGTGCCGCTCGGGAGAGCGACCGGCTCTCCGGCGGCTGGCACGAGGTCGTGGACCACGCGGTCGACCTCGGCCTGCCGGTGCCCGCGGGGGTGACGCGGCGCGAGGTCGCCGGCGTCGTCGAGGATCGCTACCCTCGATCGAGGGCCACCGAGATCGGTGCGTTCGTCGACGAGGGCGTCTTCGGCCCTGGCGAGCCCGCCAAGGAGGATGTCGACGCGTTCTGGCTCGACGTGGAGCGGAGCGTGCAGGGCATGCGCGCCGAGGCGAAGCCGAGCAGGCGAGTGCTCGGGAGGCTGTCGCTGCGATCGTTCGCACGACGGAGGAAGGAGCGCAGGCGCCGATGATCTGGGAGATCGAGGACAAGCGCACGGTCATCGAGGGCCTCGACGAGGACGGCAAGCCCGATCCCGCCTACGCGGCCGCGCTCGGTCTGCGTCCTGCGCCGTACGGGCGGCGCGCGATCGCGTCCATCATCGAGTTCGCGCTGTACGCGATCCTCCAGCTCCCCTACTGGCTCATCACGCTGCCGCCGCTGCTGGCCGTGGTGACGGGCTCCCTCACCTGGTACGGATTCTTCAGCCACCCGAACCTGCTGTGGATGATCATCGCAGCGGCCGTCTCATTCGTCTTCACCACGGTGTTCGTGATCGTGCAGCTCGTGCTGCACGGGCGCAAGGGCGTCACGTTGGGCAAGGCCTTCGTCGGCATCCGCAGCATCAACAGCAAGACGCTCGCGAAGCCGACCATCGGCAGGGCGCTGCTTCGCGGGCTGCTCCTGGCGCTGATCTTCCTCGTGCCGCTCGTCGGTCCGCTGGTCTTCTTCCTCTCGCCGCTGTTCGATGGCGAGAAGCGCGGCCGCAGCTGGCTCGACAAGGCGGCAGGCATGTGGGTGGTGGACATCAGGCAGGGCCTCGACCCGTATCACGAGAAGCGGATGCGCATCGCGCGGAAGACGATCGCGGCGGAGCCGGAGGCGCAGAAGTCCCAGCTGCCCTCGCTCGCCACTCCGCTGGCCAGCAGTGCTCCTTCCTACCGGCCCGGAGCCCGAGTGAGCGCCGGCGTGGTCGGGGCTGCCCGTCCCGCGGAGCCGGGAGCCGCCCCCCGTGTCGGCCTGCCGACGCATGTCGAGCAGCCCGCGCCCTCCCACACGGTGCCGGGCATGCCGTCCGGCGGCGCACGTCTCGGTGCCTACCGGCCCGGCGAGCTCAGCGGGCAGGCAGTGCCTCCAGCGCCTTCCGCGCCCGCAGCGAGCCCGCAGCCGTCGCGGCAGGGAGACATCGTCGACAGCGTGCCTGGCAGGGAGCATGCAGGGGCCCCGATCTCTGCGTCACCGTCAGCGTCAGCGTCAGCGTCACCGCCGACGCCGACCGCGGCACGGGAGCCGGCTCCAGCCCCTGCGCCTCCGACCGACGCCCAGGCCGCGCCGATCCGTGATGAGACGCTGATCGACCCCGACGTCGACGATGGCATCGACGATCAGACCGTCCGTCGGCTCGAGGTCGTGGCCGACGATGATCTCGATGTCACCCGGGCCCGGTCCCGCGCGCCGCGCGCTGTCGCGATCCTCGCGTTCGACACCGGCGATCGATTCGCGATCACGGGGGCCGCGCTCATCGGACGCAACCCGGCGCCTGCTGCCGGCGAGGAGGTCGAGCACCTGCTGCCGATCGTCGACGACACGCGCTCCATCTCGAAGACGCACCTGCTGATCACGGCGGTTCCGCTCGCCGCAGTCGATCGTGCGTCGACGAACGGCTCGAGCGTCATCCGTGGCGGCGCCGAGCGGCCGCTGGCACCGGGAGAGCCCTTCGCGCTCGAACCCGGCGACGTCGTCCGCTTCGGGGACTGCACCGTCGCTGTCGAGCCCGGAGGGGCAGCATGAACGCCGTCGGGGAGTTCCGCTTCAGCCACCCGTCGATCTCGCTGCGCTGGGCGGGAGCGACGCATCCCGGCATGCGCCGCACGGTCAACGAGGATTCCGTCTTCGCCTCCTTCCCTGTCTTCGTCGTCGCAGACGGCATGGGCGGGCATGCCTCCGGCGATGTCGCGAGTGCTCTGGCGATCGAGGCGTTCCGTGGTCTGAAGGGCCGCACGCTCGCAGACGTGGCGTGTGTCGAGGCATCGCTCGCGGACGCCTTCGAGCTGGTACGGGAGCGGTCGCTCGGCCAGCCCATCGGCGGTACGACGCTGTCGGGCGCGGTGCTGGTCGATGTCGACGGAGTCGCGCACTGGCTGATCCTCAACATCGGCGACTCGCGCACCTATCTGTTCGCGGAGGGCGCGTTGCAGCAGGTGACGGTCGATCACTCCGTGGTGCAGGAACTGGTGGAGATGGGCGCGCTCCAGCAGGCGGATGCGCGCCGGCATCCGAACCGGAACGTCATCACTCGCGCGCTCGGCGCCGGTGAGCGACAGCCTGCCGACGTCTGGCTCCGCCCCGCGGAGCGCGGGCAGCGGCTGCTCGTCTGCTCCGACGGGCTGACGGGTGAGGTCGAGGATGCCGAGATCGCGGAGATCCTCGCCGATGTCGCGTCGCCCGCAGCCGCGGCGGCGCTGCTCCTGCGTCGTGCCCTCGACGCGGGCGCTCCCGACAACGTCTCGGTCGTCGTGCTCGATGTCGATGCCGTGGCCCTTGCCGACGAAGACCTGCTCGACACCCACGTGCACTCGCTCGACGACACCATTCCCAGAGAGGTGCGGCAATGAACGCGACGATCGAGGGGATCCGGCTGGAGTACGCGGCGGGCGAGGCGTGGTGCATCGCGGCCGGTCGCGTCGTGCTGGTCTGCGAGCGGGATCTCGACGGCGGCGGCGCGCGCGCGCTGCACGCCGCGGTGGGCTCGATCGACACGATCGACGCGCTGAGCGCGTTGGTCGAGCAGGCGCCCTCCGCGCTCATCGCGCTCGTGGATCTCGACGGCTCGCGTGCGCTGCTGCGCCGCCACGGCGTGCCCGCCGCTGCGGATGGGGTGCCGTTGCCCGACCGCTTCGGCCAGACGTGGTCGATCGACGAGGTCCCCGCCTCCGAGAGCGTCGCCGCGGGAGGGATCCCTGCGCTCGAGGGCGACACCCTGCCCTTCGAGGGCGGCGTGGTCCGCGTCTCGGCGGTTCGCGTGGCGCCCAGGGAGACGGCGGCACCGACCGCGCCCGCAGAGGAGTCAGCAGGGGCCGAGGAGCAGGCGTCCCTGGCGCACACCACCGGTGCCTTCGGGCAGACGCTGCCGCCGGCGGAGCGCGGAGCACCTGCTGCCTCGGCACCACCTGCGACTTCGTCGCCCGCTGCTTCCGCTCCACCGGATGCATCCGCGGCGCATCCGGCGCCGGCTGCATCCGCTCCGCCAGCTGCACCGCGTGCCGAGTCGGCCGCGCCCGATCACGCGATCGGCGGCCTGATCGACTCGGTCCCGGGGTTCATCAAGCCCGCGGCGGATGTGCGTGTGCTCGCCGACGCTCCAACAGCAGAGCCCGCGCCAACGCCCGCAGCAGGGATCGAGCAGCCAGCGTCGGACCCTGCCGCGGCGGCGCGCGCCATGGTCCCGAACCGCGCGACGGAGGCCTCCCAGGAGACGCCGGATGCGGGCGCCGCGGCGCCGCGCGACGAGGGCGACCACGACGGCATGACCATCACCGCCGAGCGGGCGCAGGAGCTCATGGCCGAGCGGCCCCAGAGCACCGCCGCACCTGCGACCGGACCCCTCGTGCTCTCGACCCTCTGCCGTGCCGGCCACGTGAACCCTCCCGGCACCCAGCAGTGCGCGACGTGCGGAGCAGCGGTCGACGAGCGCTCCGCCGCGCAGCGCCGCCGTCCCGAGGTCGCGATGGCCGAGCTGCCGTCCGGGGAGCGCGTGCCGCTCGGGCGCGGCGTCGTCATCGGTCGCCGACCGCGGTCTCGGCGGGTCGAGGACGGTCGTGTGCCGCGCCTGATCACCGTGGAGAGCCCGAGCGAGGACATCTCCCGCAGCCACCTCGAGCTGCGAGTGGAGGACTGGAACCTGGTCGCCGTCGACCTCAGCTCGACGAACGGCACCCTGCTGCTGCGCGAGGGCTCCGCCCCGCAGCGGCTGCGCCCGGAGGCGTCGACGATCCTGCAGCTGGGCGACCGGCTCGATCTCGGCGACGACGTCGTCATCTCGATCCAACCCGCGACCGACGAGGACGGGCGGTGAGCTCCAAGCGGGCACCCTCAGCACCGCCGGAGCTGCCGGGCTACGACTACGTGTCGCTGCTCGGCTCCGGGGGGTTCGCCGACGTCTTCCTCTATCGGCAGCTGCTGCCCTCGAGGAACGTCGCCGTCAAGGTGCTGCTGCCGGATGCGGTGAACCGACAGCTGATCGAGAACTTCCGCCACGAGGCGAACGTGATGGCTCAGCTGTCGAGCCACCCGTCGATCGTGACGATCTACGGCGCGGCCGTCGCCCCCGACGGCCGGCCCTACCTCGCGATGGAGTACTGCCCGAAGCCGAACCTCGGGGTGCGATACCGCCGCGACCGCTTCTCGGTGCCGGAGGTGCTGACGCTGGGCGTGCAGATCGCGGGCGCCGTCGAGACCGCCCATCGCGCCGGCATCCTGCACCGCGACATCAAGCCGGCGAACATCCTGGTGACGGCCTACAACCGGCCGGCACTGACGGACTTCGGCATCGCGACGAGCGCTGGCGTCGCCGAGGACGCGAGCGGCATGTCCATCCCGTGGTCGCCCCCCGAGGCGTTCCTCGACCCGCCCAGGTCGGCCCCCGCATCCGACGTCTTCTCGCTCGCCGCCACCTTGTCGACGCTCCTGGCCGGCAGGACCCCGTTCGAGCTTCCCGGCGGCAGCAACACGAGCGTCGACCTCATCGATCGCATCCAGCGCGGCGAGATATCGCCGCTCGCCCGGCACGACGTCCCGCAGCGCCTCGAGGCCGTCCTCGCGTCGGCGATGGACCCCGATCCATCCCGGCGCCACTCGAGCGCGATGGCCCTCGGGCGAGCGCTGCAGCAGGTCGAAGCCGAGATGGCACTGCCGGTCACCCCGCTCGACGTCCTCGACGACTCGCTCGAGCCCGAGCAGTCCGAGGATGAGGACGGCGGTGCGACCAGGATCCGCGGCGTCGTGTCGATCGATCCCCACGAGGGTGAGCCGAGGGCGCTCATGGCTCCCGCGGTCGGGGCGCCTGTCGACGCGACGATCCGACGCGCCCCCGCACCCGCTCCGCAGCAGGCCGTCGCCGTCGAGCAGGCCGAGCCGGCACAGCCCCGGTCGAAGCGCGCGAGAGCCCTCGCCGTCGTCGGCGCAGCCGCGGTGGTGGCCTTCGGAGCCGGCATCGTGTGGCTCGCGCTGCAGGCCGGCGGTGATCCGGCGCCGCAGGCGAACCCGACTCAGTCGGTCGCGCCTCCGGTCGCGGCGCAGCGCCCGAGCGCTCCGATCAACGTCACCGGCGCCGTCGACGGCGAATCGGTCACCTTCACCTGGACGAACGCGCAGCCCCAGACGGGTGACGCGTTCCAGTACCGCTACGAGCGCAGCGGCGAAGACCCGATCACGGCGCAGATCGCGACGGAGTCCGTCACCCTCGAGCGCGACGCGGACGGGGAGTCGTGCATCCTGGTGCGGCTGGTGCGCGATGACGGCAGGTCGTCGAACGATGCGAAGGGATGCGTCAATGGCTGACGGAGTGCCGCAGCTGCAGCTCGAGTTCGCGGGAGAGTGGATCACGCTCGATCCGGATCGTCCGTTCGTCATCGGCCGCGAGGGCGACCTGACCGTGGACGACAACCAGTACCTCCACCGGGAGTTCCTGGACCTCCGCTACCAGGACGGCCTGTGGTGGCTGTCGAACGTGGGCTCTCGGCTGTCGGCGACGATCTCGTCGGGCGGGGGAGCGGTGCAGTCGTGGCTCTCGCCGGGCGCCCGCCTGCCGCTCGTGTTCTCCGAGTGCTCGATCGTGTTCACTGCCGGACCCACGACCTATGAGCTCGCTCTGCACTCCGATCACGCATCGTTCGCGATGTCGGCCGATCACCGCCGTCGCAGCGCGGGAGAGACCACGGTGATGCCGGTGGGTCTCACGCAGCTGCAGAAGCTGCTGATCGTCGCGCTCGCCGAGCCGATGCTGCGGCGCGACGGCGTGGGCGTGAGCGAGCTCCCATCGAGCGGCGCAGCTGCTGAGCGGCTGGGCTGGACGATGAGCCGATTCAACCGGAAGCTCGACAACGTCTGCGACAAGCTCGATCGGATGGGCGTGCAGGGGCTGCGCGGCGGTGTCGGCAAGCTGGCGAGCAACCGGCGAGCCCGCTTGGTGGAGTACGCCGTCTCCTCGCAGCTCGTCACGCGCGCGGATCTCGACCTGCTCGACGACCCTGGGCTGCGTGCGGCAGACGACGAGGGGCAGGAGGCCCAGTGAAGATCAAGCTGACGCTGCACCGATCGACGGCCGAGCCGACCGACGTGCTCATCACCGCCGATTCGACCGCGACGATCTCGGATGTCGCGAAGCACATCGCGCTCGCTGACCCGACCCATGCGGTGCTGTTCGACGACGACGACGTCCTCACGCTCGCCGTCGCTCCGCCGACCGAGGAGCAGCTCGCCGAGCTGCAGCCCGACGTGCTGGTCGCCGAGGCGGCGATCGGTTCGGGCTTCCACGCCCAAGTCGTGAACCTCGGGGCGAACCCGCGCAGGTTCGGCGCGGCTCCCGGCAGCGCTGTCGAGGTCGTGGCGGTGCTGCGCGCCGTCAGCGGCGCGCTCCAGGGGCAGGAGTTCTCGCTCGCCAAGGGTCATTGGCGCATCGGTCGCGACGCCGCGAACGACATCGTGCTCGACGACCCCCTGGTGTCCAAGCGGCACGCCCGCGTCGAGGTGGGGGCGCACGTCGAGCTCGTCGACCTCGGCTCGTCGAACGGCATCATGGTCGACGGCGACCTCGTCATGCGGCTCACGGTCATCCCGGGCCAGCCCTTCACCATCGGCGATTCCGACTTCGTCGTCTACTTCGCCGACGCGTTCGATGCGTCCGGCGAGGACCCTGTGCTCGAGCGCGGTGGCGCCCTGATGTTCAACCGCAGCCCGCGAGTCGAGCCCCGCTTCCCCGGCGAGGCGCTGAAGCCGCCGACGCTGCCGAAGGAGATCACCGACAAGCTCTTCCCCTGGCCCATGCTCGTCGCGCCGCTGCTGATGGCCGGCGCCCTCTATGCCTTGACGGGACGGGTCCGCTCGATCCTCATCGCCTTCATGACGCCGCTGATGTTCCTCGGCAACTTCATCAACAACAAGCGGCAGTTCGGTCAGAAGCAGAAGATCGAGATCCAGCTGTTCGAGAAGCAGTACGAGGCGCTCGAGGAGCGCTTCTACCGCGAGCAGCCGATCGAGGTGGGGGTTCGCAACCAGGAGGCGCCGCCGGTCGCGGAGGTCTTCGAGCACGCCATGCGCCTCGGTCCGATGCTGTGGACGCGTCGACCCGAGCACTGGAACTTCCTCGGCGTGCGCCTGGGCAGCTGTCGCGACGAGTCCCGCCTGACCATCCGCGAGCGCACCGAGGAGGAGGGCAGCGGCCTTCCCCAGTACATGGATCGTGTCGACCGCCTCCGCGAGCGGTTCCAGTTCGTCGATGACGTCCCCGCGTTCGAGACGCTGAAGGATGCGGGCTCCATCGGCATCGCGGGCACCAAGGGGATGGCGGCGGACGCGCTGCGTGGCCTGGCCGTGCAGCTGTTCGGCCTCCACGCGCCGAACGAGGTCGTCGCGGTGGCGATGTGCGATCCCGATTGGACGCCGGAGCTCGACTGGCTGAAGTGGCTGCCGCACACGACGAGCGAGACGAGCCCGTTCAAGGACCTCCCGCTCGCGGACTCGGCACCGACCGGCGCGGCGCTGCTGAACGCGCTCGAGGAGTACGTGATGCAGCGCACCAAGGCGCCGGAGCCGCGGGGTCCGATGAAGGAGACCTGGACTCCGATGGAGTACGGCACGGACGTCGCCCGAGCCGGGGAGGCGAAGAAGCCCAGGACGCCGATCTCCGTCATCGTCATCGTCACGGGCGATGCTCCCGTCGACCGCGCTCGCCTGACGCAGATCCTCGAGCGGGGCGCCGATGCCGGTGTCCACGGCTTGTTCGTCGCGCCGACGGTGGAGTCGTTGCCGGCGGCGTGCCGCACGTTCGTCGACGTGACCGGCGGGCTCGACCAGGCGACGGTCGGCTCCGTGCGCGCAGGCGAGGCCAAGGAGGGTGTCGTCACGGAGGGCGTATCGCTCGACTACATGCGGATGTTCGCCAAGCGACTGGCGCCCGTGGTCGACTCGAGCATCGTCATCAGCGACAACTCCGACATCCCTGGCTCCGTCACACTGCTCTCGCTCGTCGGCGATGAGGTCGCCGAGGATCCCATCGCGGTGGTCGACCGCTGGCGCCAGAACTCGACGATCATCGACCGCTCCGGAGCGCAGCTGCCGCGGTTGAAGCGGGCCGGCAACCTGCGCGCCGTCATGGGGCAGGGAGCGAGCGATGTCATGACGCTCGACCTGCGCACGCAAGGCCCGCACGCCCTCGTCGGCGGGACCACCGGCGCCGGCAAGTCGGAGTTCCTGCAGGCGTGGGTGCTCGGCATGGCCGCAGCGCACAGTCCCGACAGGGTCACGTTCCTGTTCGTGGACTACAAGGGCGGCAGCGCGTTCGCCGACTGCGTCGAGCTGCCGCACTGCGTCGGCTTGGTGACCGACCTGAGCCCCCACCTCGTGCGGCGAGCGCTCACGAGCCTGAAGGCAGAGCTCCACCATCGCGAGCACCTCTTCAACCGCAAGAAGGCCAAGGATCTGCTGGAGCTGGAGAAGCGGCAGGACCCGGAGACGCCGCCTGCGCTCGTGCTGGTGATCGATGAGTTCGCGGCGCTCGCGAAGGAGGTGCCCGACTTCGTCGACGGCGTCGTCGACATCGCGCAGCGCGGCAGGTCGCTCGGCATCCACCTGATCATGGCGACGCAGCGACCGGCGGGTGTCATCAAGGACAACCTGCGCGCGAACACGAACCTGCGCGTTGCGCTTCGGATGGCCGATGAGTCGGATTCGCGCGATGTCGTCGACGACACCGTGGCGGCATCGTTCGACCCGAGCATCCCCGGTCGCGGCATCGCGAAGACCGGCCCCGGGCGACTGGTGCCGTTCCAGTCGGCCTACGCAGGCGGCTGGTCCTCGAAGGACGAGGTCGTCGCCGCTGAGGTGCGTGTCGCCGAGCTGCGCTTCGGCTCGATCACCGTGTGGGAGATCCAGCGCGCTGCGGAGTCGGAGTCGGAGTCGCACGACGTCGATCTCGGACCGAACGACCAGAAGCGCATCGTCCAGTCGCTCATCGCGGCCTCTGCGCACGCAGCGATCCCTGCTCCACGGCGGCCGTGGCTCGACGACCTGCCGACCTGCATCGACATCGCATCGTTGCCGATCGAAGGCGATTCGAAGGTCTTGCTCGGGCTCGCCGACCTGCCCGAGCGGCAGCAGCAGCTGCCGATCTACTTCGAGCCGGACAAGGACGGCTCGATGATCGTGTTCGGCTCCTCGGGTTCGGGGAAGTCGGCGGCGCTCAAGACCATCGCGGCCGCAGCAGGCATGCGCCCAGAGCTCGGCAGGGCCGAGGTGTACGGCCTCGACTTCGGGTCGGGCGCGCTGCTCGCGATCGCTCGCCTGCCCCATGTCGGATCGATCATCGAGGGCGATGATGCGGAGAGGATCCAGCGCCTGCTGCGTTCCTTGGATCGCGAGATGGATCGCCGCTCCCGAGCGTTCGCGGCTGCCGAGGCCTCGAACATCAGCGAGTTCCGCTCGATCGCGGAGCCGAGCGCGTCGCGCATCTTCGTGCTGGTCGACAACTTCGCGGAGTTCCGCAAGGACTGGGAGATCTCCTCGGCGAGATCGCCGTTCTACCGCATGTTCATGCGCATCCTCACCGAGGGTCGCGCGCTCGGTGTGCACGCCGTCATCACGGCAGACCGCGCAGCAGCGCTCTCCGGGAGCGTCACGTCAGCCATCTCTCGCAAGATCGTGCTCAGGCTGGCCGACGCGAACGGCTACCTCTACCTCGGCGTCCCGCGCGACGTGCTCGACGAGAGCTCGCCAGCAGGCCGCGCGCTGCTCGATGGCGCGGAGACGCAGCTGGTGATCATCGGCGGCACCTCGAACACGGCGGAGCAAGCCCGCCACCTGGACGAGCTCGGTGCTGGTCTGCGTGCGCGGGGCGCCGTCGACGTCGAGGAGATCGGTGCCCTGCCGGTCGAGGTCCGGCAGGACGAGATGCCTCCGACGGTCGACGGCATGCCGGTGTTCGGCGTCGCGGAGGACACGCTGGGCCCGCGCGGCTTCGAGCCGATGGGGACCTTCGCCATCGTCGGACCGCCGCAATCCGGGCGCACCAACGGGCTCCGCTCGCTCGTCATCGCGATGGAGCGCTTCGACCCGGAGATCAAGCTCTTCCACTTCGGGAGCCGCCGGGCGCAGCTGACCGACTTCCGCCCGTGGGTGCGCAGCGCGGTCCGCCCCACCGAGGTCGAAGCGCTCGCGAAGGAGCTGACGGAGATCGTCGCGGACGAATCCATCCCGGGCCGGATCGTGATCGTGGTCGAGGACGTCGCGCAGCTCAACGACGGCCCGGCGGAGCGTCCGCTGCGCGCGCTCATGAGCGCGGTGAACAACAGCGATCACGTCCTCTTCGGCGAAGCCGACATCTCCCGCTCGGGCAGCAGCAGCGGTGCGATGGGCGAGTGGAAGTCGGGCCGCCAAGGCATCGCGCTCCAGCCGGACACGTACGACGGCGAGAGCGTCTTCAAGGTGCCCTTCCCCCGCATCAAGCGCTCGGAGTATCCCGTCGGCCGCGGCATGTTCGTGCAGCACGGCAAGTACGTCACCCTGCAGCTCCCCGTCGCGCCAGAGCCGGCCGTCGCGTCGCACTCGTCCAGGCCGGCGCAGACGCATGGGTAGGTCTCCCCATTGCAGTCGCGGCGCGCGGTTCCTAGATTGGAACTCGCTGGCCCGGATCAGGGTCACTGACCTCAGTTGAGAAAGGTAGACCTATGGCAACCGACTTCGGCGCATCATATGACGAGATGGAGGCCACGGCCTCCAACCTCGACACCGGCAAGCAGGACATCGTCGATCTCCTCGAGAAGCTGCAGGGCTACGTCGACGAGCTCGTGGAGGACGGCTTCAAGACGCAGCACGCCTCGGGCAAGTACCGCGACGGCTACCAGGACCTCACGGACGGCATGAAGGAGGCGTCGCAGGGCGTCGAGGACATGGCGCAGGCGCTGCGCGACATGGCGTCGACCATCGACGACACCGACGTCGGCATGGCCGGCGGCAGCTGAACCGCCGTGCTCGCGATCGGGATCGCGCTCGCGATCCCGATCGCGGCACATCGGGCTCGAGCATGAGCCCGGACACGGGAACACCACGGCCGGCGACGGATCCGCCACACGCAAGCAGCAGTTGACCGCAGAGGGGGCAGCGCACCGTGAACGATGTGCTCATCAAGTACTGGGAGCTCGAGCGGCTCGTCGAACGGCTCTCCAGCATCATCGACGAGTTCGAGAGCGCTGGCGACCGGTCGAACGAGATCCGTGACACCGTGGGGTACCCGTTCGGTCGCACTGAGCTGCCCAGCAAGGCCTCCGAGGCAGAGAGCCGCTGGAGCTACAAGCGCGGCAAGCTCACCGAATCGCTCATCGGCATCCGTGACCACGGTCAGGCCATCTACGAGGCCTTCCAGGAGTTCGACGAGGAGGCCGCCTCGAAGTTCGAGAGCGGCGAGGATCCGCCAGCCTGATGACGCTCGCGCCGACCCGGCGCTGATCCGATCACTGGTCACAGCATCCGCCCGCACAAGAGGAAGAGCACATGAGCCGCTGGCCGTACACCACCCAGACGCGTGAGATCTGCCAGTTCCACCAGGACGGCAGCGACATCGTCTCGCTCGGGTGGGACATCTGGTACCTGGGTACCTACATGAACACCGCTGCAGACATCATGCAGGCCCTCGCGGATGGCAGCGACGGGCAGCAGGGGAAGTCCGTCGACGAGCTGCGGAACAAGGTCGGCGATGCGCACGTCCAGCTGCACCTCGCGAGCGAGATGTACAAGCCCATCGGCACTGCGCTCAAGGAGTACGGCGCAGAGGTCCGCGACACCATCAGCACGCAGATCAACACGCGATACCAGACCGCTCTGGATGCGTGGGAGCTCTACCGGGATCTGCCCGGCGATGAGAACGGGACCACGTACTTCCTCGGGATCGGCAAGCCCGAGGAAGGCAGCCCCGAGGCTGAGGCGCAGGAGGCCGAGGACCTGGCGAAGGCCCAGGCGTGGGATGACTGGATCGAGGCGGCGAACTCGTACGACGCCGCGTACGACACCTGGGAAGAGGCGTGGAACTCCGCGGTCGACAAGTGCGACGACGGATTCAGCGACGATCTCAAGGACTCTACGTGGGAGAAGGTCAAGCAGTTCATCGGCGCAGCGCTGGAGGTCCTCAAGTGGGCCGGCCTGATCGTCGGGATCCTCGCGCTGATCATCGGCGGCCCGATCCTCGCCGCGATCGCCGCCGCGATCGCGGTGCTGGCGCTCATCGGCACTGCGATCCTCGCCTTCGCCGGGGATCGCAGCTGGGGCGATGTGGCCTGGGCCGTGGTCGACGTCATACCGTTCGGCAAGGTGGGCAAGCTGTTCCAGGCCGGCGAGAAGATGAAGTTCGTCAAGGAGATGGGCAAGAACTTCAACCCGCAGACGTACAAGAAGGGCTGGGACGCCCTGAAGAAGTCCAACGTCGAGGGCTGGGGCGAGGGCGCGTCCCGCGGATTCCGGGACGGGCTGACCGCCATGCTGACAGGGAAGAACGGGCCCGGCTGGAAGTCGATGTGGAAGGACAACATGGACATCTCGAAGTGGGCGAGCGACACCGGGGCGAACTTCTTCCAGCGGGGCGCGGAGCGCGTGATGCGCTTCGGGGGCGTGATGTACGAGGGCGCCTTCACCGGGGCGAACCACGTGTTCAAGGTGCAGGACTGGGCGACGACGATCTCGAACGGCTTCACCGGCGATGACAACACGAGCTGGCGGAAGAGCAACCCCATCATCCGCACCATCTTCTGAGCCGCGTGCGTTTGCTATGGTCGCAACCGTGATGGGAGCGGAGCGCGGGGGCATCGAGGCGACGACGACCGAAGCGGGTTGGATCGAGATCCCGGAGGCTCTCGAGGTGGACGAGCGCCAGCAGTGGCTGGAGCAGTCCGTCGGAGAGCTGCGGGACGCGTGGGGGGATGCGTGGGACGACCGCGCGGACCTCATGGTCCCGACCATGCTGCTGGAATCGCTCGAGCAGCGCCCGGACGCCCATCTCGTGTTCGAGGCGTGGCCGTTCCAGGTGCCGGCGCGAGGTCGCATCCGGATCTCGATGACCGAGAGCGCTGCGCTGCCCGACTTCGCTGCGCTCGGCTTCAGCCTGATCCCCTACGACGGCGCTGCTGCCGGTCCAGGCATCATGGTGGTGCGACAGCGCGACGAGCACGCGGATGACGCCGAAGGCGTGCGCGTGGTCGACTGGGGGGTCGTGTTCGACGACGGCACCCGCTCGTTGTTCGTCCAGGTCGACACCGTGCCGCTGTTCTTCTTCACCCGCATCCTCGCGGGGCTGCACGGGCTCGTCATGAGCATCCGAGTGACGCTGCCGGGTGGCGCGCCGTTCGTCGCGCAGCCGTCGTCGAGCGCGATGGTCGACGATGAGTCCGAGTGGCACGCGCTCCGCCTGCAGGCGGAGGGTCTGCTCGGGCAGGAGGAGTCGTGACAGGACCCGCGATGGGTGCGACCCCAGGCGGCGGCCGCGGCGAGACCGAGACCGTGTCGCTGCGTGAAGCGCTCGGCGCCGCGCGGGCACCAGAGTTCCACCTCACCGTCCCGAGCGGTTGGGCCAGGATCGCGACCGACGAAGCCGGTCAGCGGCTGCTGGAGCGTCGGATGGGCGAGCGGATGATGCAGACAGGCCGGCCCGACCTCACCGCGGGACTTCGTTCGATGCTGCGGGAGAGCCTCGATGCCATGCGGGAGCACGGTGCCGTCGCGCTGTTCATCCCGATGGATGAGCACGGGCTCGGGCAGGTCGGCGCTCCCACGTCCATCACTGCCTATGCGCGCAGGAGCACGGAGGATGAGCGGCTGGACGACTACGTGCAGCACGTGATCCGCCGCTTCGACGCTCAGCCGCTGCACGGGGACCTGCGCACCCTTCGCTTCGAGACCGAGAGCGCGCGCGAGATCGACGATCTCGAGGCGATCATCTCGACCACCCACTACATCACGCCGGTGCCGGGCACCCGCAGGCAGCGAGCGATCGAGCTGCTGGCGACCTATGGGCGGCCGGCTTCGATGCCGCGCGAGGACGAGCGCGTCGAAGGGCTGCACGCGCTGTTCGACATCTGCGCCTCCACCGTGCGGTGGTCGGCGCCTCGGGAGGGCGGGACGCCGTGACGACCGCACTCCGCCGTGCGCGCGAGGACGACCTCCCCGCTGGCTCCGAGCTCGCCGCGCTCGAGGTCCAGCAGGCCGTCGACACGCCCGGGGTGTCGGTGAGCACCCCCGGCAGCGCGCTGCTGCGGCTGCTCGTCGGCATCGCTCTGGTCGCGCCGCTCGGTGGCCTGCTGGCCCCGTTGGGCGGGTCGGGTGCCGACGTGTTCTCGGGGACCGGTGCCCTGGCGCCCGAGACGGAGCGGTGGATCGTGCTGCTGTGCTTCTGGGCCGCCGCGCTCGGCCACCTCTGGGCGATCGCCGCCTGGTGGCGAAGGGGCAGGCCGAAGGACGGCAACGGCCTCGCGGCGACCGCGCTCGGTGTGGCAGCATCCGCCGCAGCCGCCTGGTGGCACCTGGATCGCACCCCTGCGCCCGAGCTGCCGGCCGTGCTGCTGCCGATCGTGCTGAGCGGTGCGCTCGCGCTCTTCGGGCTCATCGCGCGCATCTCGGCATCCGGTCCCAGCACTGCGAAGGAACAGGAGCGGTCCGCGCTGGGCGACCGGTTGCGAGCCCTGCCTGAGGACGAGCAGCGCAGGCTGCTGGCCGAGCGGGAGCAGATGCTGGCCGTGCTGGTCGACCGAGGGCTCATCGACGAGCAGCAGGCGATCGAGGCGGCTGCCGCGCGGCTCGGGGACTGGTGGCGGCTCGACCACGAGCGGTCGAAGGGTGCTCGACGCGGCGCTTGACCGTGCGTGCCGGGTGGCGCTAATCTTGATCGGGTGTGCGCGCAAGCGCGCCTTGCGCCATGCGCGAGGAGCATGACCGCGCACTCGGGATGCGGACGATCGTCCGTGACCCCCACGGCATATCCACCACCGAACGATGCTGCGCGCGAGAGCGCTCACGGGTGGATCCCCGATGGAGCCGGCGCAGCCGGACCACCACATCGAAGCGCTGTCACCGTGCAGCAGGAAGAAGCAACGTGCCCACTATCCAGCAGCTGGTCCGCAAGGGTCGGTCGCCGAAGGTCTCGAAGACCAAGGCGCCCGCTCTGAAGTCGAACCCCCAGCAGCGCGGCGTCTGCACCCGCGTCTACACGACCACGCCCAAGAAGCCGAACTCCGCGCTCCGCAAGGTCGCCCGCGTGAAGCTCTCGAACGGCACCGAGGTCACCGCGTACATCCCCGGTGAGGGCCACAACCTCCAGGAGCACTCGATGGTGCTCGTCCGCGGCGGTCGTGTGAAGGACCTCCCCGGTGTGCGCTACAAGATCGTGCGCGGCGCGCTCGACACCCAGGCCGTGAAGAACCGCAAGCAGGCTCGCAGCCGCTACGGCGCGAAGATGGAGAAGAAGTAATGCCTCGCAAGGGTCCCGCCCCCAAGCGCCCGGTCGTTGCCGACCCCGTCTACGGCGCACCGATCGTCTCGCAGCTCGTCAACAAGATCCTCCTCGACGGCAAGAAGGGCCTCGCCGAGCGCATCGTCTACGGCGCGCTCGCCGGCGTCGGCACCAAGTCCGGCCAGGACGCGGTCGTCGTGCTCAAGAAGGGTCTCGACAACATCCGTCCGACCCTCGAGGTGAAGTCGCGTCGCGTCGGCGGCTCGACCTACCAGGTGCCCGTCGAGGTCAAGCCGCACCGCGCGAACACGCTCGCGCTGCGCTGGCTCGTCTCCTACGCCAAGGCGCGTCGCGAGAAGACCATGACCGAGCGCCTCATGAACGAGATCCTCGACGCGTCCAACGGCCTCGGCGCCGCGGTCAAGCGTCGTGAGGACACCCACAAGATGGCCGAGTCGAACAAGGCCTTCGCGCACTACCGCTGGTGATCCCCTGCGCGGGCCGCCGCCGGCGGCCCGCGCAGCACCGACCTCAACGCATCCATCCACTCATCGGAGGAACCCTGTGGCACAGGACGTGCTCACCGACCTGAACAAGGTCCGCAACATCGGCATCATGGCCCACATCGATGCCGGCAAGACCACGACGACCGAGCGCATCCTGTTCTACACGGGCGTCAACCACAAGATCGGCGAGACCCACGACGGCGCCTCGACGACCGACTGGATGGAGCAGGAGCAGGAGCGCGGCATCACGATCACGTCGGCCGCCGTCACCTGCTTCTGGGACAAGCACCAGATCAACATCATCGACACCCCCGGCCACGTCGACTTCACGGTCGAGGTCGAGCGCTCGCTGCGCGTGCTCGACGGCGCGGTCGCCGTCTTCGACGGCAAGGAGGGCGTGGAGCCCCAGTCCGAGACGGTCTGGCGACAGGCCGACAAGTACGACGTGCCCCGCATCTGCTTCGTCAACAAGATGGACAAGATGGGCGCCGACTTCTACTTCACGGTCGACACCATCATCAACCGCCTCGGCGCTCGCCCGCTGGTCATCCAGCTGCCGATCGGCTCCGAGAGCAACTTCGAGGGCATCGTCGACCTGGTCGAGATGAACGCGAAGACGTGGCGCGGCGACGCCAAGGGTGACGTGAAGATGGGTGCCGAGTACGCCATCGAGGAGATCCCGGCCGACCTCAAGGAGAAGGCCGCGGAGTACCGCACGGCCCTGCTCGAGACGGTCGCCGAGACCGACGACGCGCTCATGGAGAAGTACTTCGAGGGCGAGGAGCTCTCGGTCGCCGAGATCAAGGCCGCCATCCGCAAGATGACGGTCGCCTCGGAGATCTACCCCGTGCTGTGCGGCTCGGCGTTCAAGAACCGCGGCGTGCAGCCGATGCTCGACGCGGTCGTGGACTACCTGCCCACCCCGCTCGACGTGCCGGCCATCCCCGGCCACGACGTGCGCGACGAGGAGGTCATCATCGAGCGCCACGCTGACCGCGACGAGCCCTTCGCGGCGCTCGCCTTCAAGGTCGCCGTGCACCCGTTCTTCGGTCGGCTCACCTACGTGCGCGTCTACTCGGGCCACGTGGACTCCGGCGCCGCGGTCGCGAACTCGACCAAGGGCAAGAAGGAGCGCATCGGCAAGATCTTCCAGATGCACGCCAACAAGGAGATCCCGGTCGACGCGATGAGCGCTGGCCACATCTACGCGGTCATCGGCCTCAAGGACACCACGACCGGCGACACGCTGAGCGACCCGTCCAACCAGGTCGTGCTCGAGTCGATGACGTTCCCCGAGCCCGTCATCGAGGTCGCCATCGAGCCGAAGACGAAGGCCGACCAGGAGAAGCTCTCCCTCGCCATCCAGAAGCTGGCGGAGGAGGACCCGACCTTCCGGACCGAGAACAACCCGGAGACGGGTCAGACGGTCATCAAGGGCATGGGCGAGCTGCACCTCGACATCCTCGTCGACCGCATGAAGCGCGAGTTCAAGGTCGAGGCCAACGTCGGCAAGCCCCAGGTCGCGTACCGCGAGACCATCAAGGGCACCGTCGCGAAGTTCGACTACACCCACAAGAAGCAGACGGGTGGATCGGGCCAGTTCGCCAAGATCCAGATCAAGCTCGAGCCGATGGAGCTCTCCGGCGAGGAGACCTATGAGTTCGTGAACGCCGTCACCGGCGGTCGCGTGCCCCGTGAGTACATCCCCTCGGTCGACGCTGGCATGCAGGACGCCATGCAGGTCGGCGTGCTGGCGGGCTTCCCGACGGTCGGCGTCAAGGCGACGCTGCTCGACGGCGCGGCCCACGACGTCGACTCCTCGGAGATGGCGTTCAAGATCGCCGGCTCGATGGCGTACAAGGAGGCTGCGCGCAAGGCTCAGCCCGTGCTCCTCGAGCCGCTCATGGCGGTCGAGGTGCGCACGCCCGAGGAGTACATGGGCGACGTCATCGGCGACCTGAACTCGCGTCGCGGGCAGATCCAGTCGATGGAGGACGCGCAGGGCGTGAAGGTCGTCAAGGCCCTCGTGCCGCTGTCCGAGATGTTCGGCTACGTCGGCGACCTGCGGTCGAAGACCTCCGGCCGGGCCGTCTACTCGATGGAGTTCTCGACCTACTCCGAGGTCCCCAAGGTCGTCTCGGACGAGATCGTCCAGAAGAGCAAGGGCGAGTGAGCCTGTCGGGGCGGCGGAGACGGCGCCCCGACAGCACCCGCCGAACGGCTCGGTTTTCCCTGAATCCGCAGTCGAAGTACGATAGATCAACACCACCCCGAAGGATCGCCGCGGACGCGGCGGTGCACTCATGAGAACAGTCCTAGGAGGACACAGTGGCTAAGGCCAAGTTCGAGCGGACCAAGCCGCACGTCAACATCGGAACGATCGGTCACGTCGACCACGGCAAGACCACGCTCTCGGCAGCGATCTCGAAGGTCCTGGCTGACAAGCACCCGTCGGCGACCAACGTGCAGCGCGACTTCGCGTCGATCGACTCGGCTCCCGAGGAGCGCCAGCGCGGCATCACGATCAACATCTCGCACATCGAGTACGAGACGCCGAAGCGCCACTACGCGCACGTCGACGCGCCGGGTCACGCTGACTACATCAAGAACATGATCACGGGTGCGGCGCAGATGGATGGCGCGATCCTCGTGGTCGCCGCCACCGACGGCCCCATGGCGCAGACCCGCGAGCACGTGCTGCTCGCCAAGCAGGTCGGCGTGCCGTACCTGATGGTCGCGCTCAACAAGTCGGACATGGTGGACGACGAGGAGATCCTGGAGCTCGTCGAGCTCGAGGTCCGCGAGCTGCTCTCGAGCCAGGACTTCGACGGCGACAACGCCCCCGTCGTCCGCGTCTCGGCGCTCAAGGCGCTCGAGGGCGAGGAGAAGTGGGTCGACGCGATCCTCGAGCTCATGCAGGCTGCTGACGACAACATCCCGGACCCGGTCCGCGACCGCGACAAGCCGTTCCTCATGCCGATTGAGGACGTCTTCACGATCACCGGCCGTGGCACGGTCGTCACGGGCCGCGCCGAGCGCGGCACGCTCGCGATCAACTCCGAGGTCGAGATCGTCGGCATCCGCCCGACGCAGAAGACCACGGTCACGGGCATCGAGATGTTCCACAAGCAGCTCGACGAGGCATGGGCCGGCGAGAACTGCGGTCTGCTCCTCCGCGGCACCAAGCGCGAGGACGTCGAGCGCGGCCAGGTCGTCGTCAAGCCGGGTTCGGTCACGCCGCACACGAACTTCGAGGGCACGGCGTACATCCTCGCCAAGGACGAGGGCGGCCGCCACAACCCGTTCTTCACGAACTACCGCCCGCAGTTCTACTTCCGCACCACCGACGTCACCGGCGTCATCTCGCTGCCCGAGGGCACCGAGATGGTCATGCCCGGCGACACCACCGACATGACGGTCGAGCTGATCCAGCCGATCGCCATGGAGGAGGGCCTCGGCTTCGCCATCCGCGAGGGTGGCCGCACCGTCGGCGCCGGCACGGTCACGAAGATCAACAAGTAGTCACCTGACTGCGCGAAGGGGGTCCGGCAGCTGCCGGGCCCCCTTCGTCGTGCGCGCCGGCGCCGACCGGTGCAGGATGGTGGCATGGCAGCTGCGAAGACCCGGCCCACCGACGCATCCGTCGACGCCTTCATCGATGCGGCCCAGCCGGCCCGGAGGGTCGAGGAGGGGCGCCGGCTGGTGCGGCTCATGCGCGAGGAGACAGGAGAGGAGCCCGTGATGTGGGGGCCGTCGATCGTCGGCTTCGGCAGCTATCACTACGCCTCCCCGGCGCCGAGCTCTCGCACGGCCGGTGAGTGGATGTCGGTCGGCTTCTCGCCGCGGAAGGCCGCGGTCTCGCTCTACGGGCTGAAGGACCACGCCGAGGGCGCTGCGCTGCTGCCCGAGCTCGGCGGCGGCTACACGGAGGGCGCAGGCTGCGTGTACGTGCAGCGCCTGGAGGACGTCGACGAGGCCGTGCTGCGGCAGCTGGTGCGCATCGCGCACCGGCGGGGCGGCGAGGAGGCCGCCGATGCCTGACCCGGTCGGCACGGCGGGCGCGGTGCTGCTGCTCGTCGGGGCAGCCTTCAGCGTGCTCGTCTGGCCGGCGTTCCTGCGGCGCGTGGTGCGCGACGAGCGGGCCAGGGATGCCTCCGGTCGCCCCACCCGGTTCCTGACGGTGCACGTCGTGCTCGTCGCGATCGCGCTCGTGATCGCGGTGGCGCAGGCCGCGGTCGGCATCTGGTGGCTGCTCCAGCGCTGAGGCGGGCAGCGCCGAGGCGAGCGCGGCACCGACCTGGCTCTCAGCCGGCGGTGCTTGGCTGGCAGGAGCCGGCGCACCGGCGCCGGCGCGAACACGGAGGTGCGAGCATGGCAGACAGCCCTATCCGCGACGGCGGCGATCAGCCCCTCGACGACGAGCCGGATCTGCCCGTGGGCACCGGACCGGTGGAGGGCAGGATGCAGGAGCGCGACGGCGACCACCCGCCCGAGGACGACGTGCAGCTGCCCGCCGGCGGCGAGCCCGGGCTGCCCTACCCGAACGCCGAGCGCGACGGCCAGAGCGCGTTCATCGCCGACACGACGGGCGAGCGCTACGACCGCGCCGTCGATGAGGGGCTCGCGCGCATCGACGAGCAGCGTGCGCGCATCGAGCGCCTCGAGGCCGAGCAGCCCGCGGGTCACGAGGACGGGTCCGGCCAGCGGCTCGATCCCGGTCCGGGCGCACCCGATGTCCCCGGTGGCGCCGTCGGGGCGGGCGATGCCGAGCCCGACTCGGGCGCAGCCGGCGCGGGTGCACCGGCCGCCCCCGCGGCACCCGCTGCGCCGCAGGGCCCCGGCACCCTCGATCCTGCCGCGCCCGTCGGCGACCCGGCCGGCGACGCGAGCGCCCTCGACGACACGGATCGCGCGCAGCCCTGAGGGGCATCGACGCCCTCAGCCGCCGCCGAGCCTCCGAGTCAGCTCGGCGGCGGCTTCGGCGCATCGCGCGCCGAGCTCCGTGCGCACCCCTGGCTCGGCGCCGTCGATGCGGAACGTGAGGCCGATCGCAGCGGCCGGCTGCCCCGTCGCGTCGCGCGCCGCGGTCGCGACCGAGGCGTAGGCGGGATCGACCTCGCCCTCCTCCACCGCCCAGCCTCGGCGCCGCGCGATGGCGAGCATCGTCGCCAGCGCGGCCCGGGTGGAGGGCTGCTCGCCCACCAGGTCCCGGTCGCGCGGGATCAGCGCGCGCACCTGGTCTGGCCCGAGCGCTGCGAGCATCGCCCTGCCGGTCGCGGTCCGCACCGCGGGGAGGCGCACCCCGACCCGCGAGACGGTCGACGGGGAGCGCGGCCCGGCGCCGCGCCCCGCGTAGGCCACATCGCTGCCGGCCAGCACGGCGAGGTGGCTCGTCGCCGGGACGGGCGAGGCGCGCACGAGCCGGTCGAGCACGGGTTGCGCGAGCCGCTCGAGCCGCGTCGCGGCCGCGACCCGGGAGCCGATCTGCTGCACCCGCGCGCTCGGACCCCAGGCGCCGAGCTCCGGGTAGTGCACGAGGAAGCCCTCGTCGCGCATGACCTGCAGCAGCTGGTAGGCGCTGGAGCGCGGCAGGCCCAGCTCGCGCGCGATCGTCGACGCGCGCACGGGCCCCGCCTGCTCGGCGAGGAGCACCAGCACGCGGAGCGCGCCGCGCGCCGCCGGCATGCGCGGCACCGCCATCGCCCGCCCCCTCTGCGCTCGAGTCAGTCTGAGATCTCAGACACGAGTATGGCGCACGCGGGTGCGCTCGGTGGGCGGGAGCGGTGGAATGGGGCCATGCCAGTGGTCATCGGAGACGCCCCCCTCACCCGCCACGACGTGGTCCGGGTCGCCCGCTTCGACGCGCGCGTCGAGCTCAGCGCCGCAGCGCTGCGCCGCATCGACGATGCGCGGGCCGTCATCGACGGGCTCGCCGCCGACCCGCATCCGCACTACGGCATCTCGACCGGCTTCGGTGCGCTCGCGAACACGGCCATCGCGCCCGCCGACCGCACGCGCCTGCAGCAGTCGCTCATCCGCTCGCACGCCGCATCCAGCGGCGAGGCGGTCGAGCGCGAGGTGGTGCGCGGCCTCATGCTGCTGCGGCTGCAGACGCTCGCGACCGGCCGCACCGGGATCCGCCGAGCGACGGCAGAGCTGTACGCCGGCATGCTGAACGCCGGCATCACCCCGATCGTGGGGGAGTACGGCTCGCTCGGCTGCTCCGGCGACCTCGCACCCCTCTCGCACGTCGCGCTCGCCGCGATGGGAGAGGGCGTCGTCAGCGTCGAGCGCGCGGGCGCAGCGCCCGGCACGGCCGAGCCGGTGACGATGGATGCCGCGGCCGCGCTCGCCCAGGCGGGCCTGAGCCCGGTCGTGCTCGCCGAGAAGGAGGGGCTCGCGCTCGTCAACGGCACCGACGGCATGCTGGCCATGCTCTGCCTCGCGCTCGCCGACCTCGACACGCTGCTCGACACCGCCGACCTGACCGCCGCGATGAGCGTCGAGGGGCTGCTCGGCACCGATGCGCCGTTCGCCCCCGAGCTCATGGCGCTGCGCCCGCACCCCGGTCAGATCGCCAGCGCGGCCACCATCGCCGCGCTGCTCGAGGGCAGCCCCATCGTCGCGAGCCACAAGGGGCCGGAGGACACGCGCGTGCAGGACGCCTACTCGCTGCGCTGCGCCCCGCAGGTCCACGGCACCGCCCGCGACACCGCCGCCCACGCGGCGCGCGTCGCCGAGATCGAGCTGGCCAGCGCCATCGACAACCCGGTGGTGCTCGCCGATGGCCGCGTCGTCTCGAACGGCAACTTCCACGGCGCACCCATCGCCGCCGTGCTCGACTTCCTCGCCATCGCGATCGCCGACGTCGCTTCGATGAGCGAGCGCCGCAGCGACCGCTTCCTCGACCCGGCGCGCAGCTTCGGCCTGCCGCCGTTCCTCGCCGACGACCCGGGCGTCGACTCCGGCCTCATGATCGCCCAGTACACGCAGGCGGGCATCGTCTCCGAGCTCAAGCGCCTCGCATGCCCCGCATCCGTCGACTCGATCCCCTCGAGCGCCATGCAGGAGGATCACGTGTCCATGGGCTGGGGCGCGGCACGCAAGCTGCGGCGCGCGGTCGACGGCCTCGGCAGGGTGCTCGCGATCGAGCTCATGACGGCGGCGCGCGGCATCGAGCTGCGCGACGCGGCACCCGGCCCCAGGACGGGGCGGGTGATCGAGGGGCTGCGACGGCTGGTGCCGGGCATCGGTCCCGACCGGTTCCTGGCCCGCGACATCGATGCATCCCTCGCCTTCACCGTCGGCGGCGCCGCGCTCGTCGAGGCCGGCCTGCTCGACACCGTCGAGGCCCGGGCGCCTCGCCGACACGACACCGACCCCACCGCGCCCTAGCACTTCGCAGGCGGCCAGTGCGCTCCGAAGGAGCATCACCCTCGGGCACCCGGGATCGCCTGCGAAGCGGAAGGCGGAACCATCGACGCAGAGAGGAAAGACCATGGAAGGCGCACGCATCGTCCGCGCAGCGCGCGGCACCGAGCTGACGGCCAAGGGCTGGCAGCAGGAGGCCGCCCTGCGCATGCTGATGAACAACCTCGACCCGGAGGTGGCCGAGCACCCCGACGAGCTCGTGGTCTACGGCGGCACCGGCAAGGCCGCGCGCGACTGGGCGAGCTTCGACGCCATCGTGCGCGAGCTGACGAGCCTCGAGGACGACGAGACGCTGCTCGTGCAGTCGGGCCGACCGGTGGGCGTGATGCGCACGAGCCGATGGGCGCCGCGCGTGCTGATCGCCAACTCGAACCTCGTGGGCGACTGGGCGACGTGGCCCGAGTTCCGTCGGCTCGAGGCCGCCGGGCTCACGATGTACGGCCAGATGACGGCCGGCAGCTGGATCTACATCGGCACGCAGGGCATCCTGCAGGGCACCTTCGAGACCTTCGCCGCCGTGGCCAGGGCGCTCGGTCGCGAGAGCCTCGGCGGCACCATCACCCTCACCGCGGGGCTCGGGGGGATGGGCGGGGCGCAGCCGCTCGCCGTCACGATGAACGACGGCGTCGCGATCTGCCTCGAGGTCGACCGCAGCCGCATCCGGCGCCGCATCGAGCACCGCTACCTGGACGTCGAGGCGCGCGACGTCGAGGATGCGCTGGCGCGCGCCGTCGAGGCGCGGGACGCGGGCCGCGGGCTCAGCATCGGCCTGCACGCCAACGCGGCCGACGTCGTGCCGGAGCTCCTGGCGATGGGCGCGCCGATCGACATCGTCACGGATCAGACGAGCGCGCACGACCCGCTGGCCTACCTGCCCAGCGGCGTCGCCTTCGACGACTGGCACAGCGAGCGCGAGCGCGATCCCGAGGGCTTCACCGAGCGGGCGCGGGCATCGATGGCGCGGCACGTGGAGGCGATGGTGGGCTTCCAGGCGGCCGGTGCCGAGGTCTTCGACTACGGCAACTCGATCCGCGCCGAGGCGGAGCTCGGCGGCTTCGACGACGCCTTCGCGTTCCCCGGCTTCGTGCCCGCCTACATCCGCCCGCTCTTCTGCGAGGGCAAGGGGCCGTTCCGCTGGGCGGCGCTCTCGGGCGACCCCGAGGACATCCGCCGCACCGACGAGGCGATCCTCGAGCTCTTCCCCGAGGATGCGCACCTGCACCGCTGGATCCGGATGGCGCAGGAGCGCGTGCAGTTCCAGGGGCTGCCGGCCCGCATCTGCTGGCTGGGAGCGGGGGAGCGCCACCTGGCGGGCCTGCGCTTCAACGAGATGGTGGCCGACGGCACCCTGAGCGCGCCGATCGTCATCGGCCGCGACCACCTCGACTCCGGCTCGGTCGCGAGCCCCTACCGGGAGACCGAGGCCATGCGCGACGGGTCCGACGCGATCGCCGACTGGCCGCTGCTCAACGCGCTCGTGAACACGGCCTCCGGGGCCAGCTGGGTCTCGATCCACCACGGCGGCGGCGTCGGCATCGGCCGCTCCATCCACGCCGGCCAGGTGACGGTCGCCGACGGCACCCCGCTCGCCGCCGAGAAGCTGGAGCGCGTGCTCTCGAACGATCCCGAGATGGGCGTGATCCGCCACGTCGACGCCGGCTACGACGAGGCGGCCGCGTTCGCCCAGGCGCACGGCGTCGCGATCCCGATGCGACGGGGCTGAGGTGGCGGCGACGCTGCTCACCGGCATCGGCGAGCTCACGACGAACGACGACCGGGGGCGGATGCAGGATGCCGCGCTGGTCATGGAGGGCGACACGATCGCGTGGGTCGGCGAGGCGCGCGCCGCTCCCGCCGCCGACGAGTCGATCGACGTGGCCGGCCGCGCGGTGCTGCCCGGCTGGGTCGACAGCCACACGCACCTGGTCTTCGCCGGCGATCGCGGCGCGGAGTTCGAGGCCCGCATGGCGGGGGAGCCCTACGCGGCCGGCGGCATCGGCGTGACGGTCGCCGCGACGCGCGAGGCGAGCGACGAGGCGCTCGCGGCGAACCTCGATCGGCTGGCCGACGAGATGCTGCGAGGGGGCACGACCGCGTTCGAGACGAAGACGGGCTACGGCCTGACCGTCCCCGACGAGCTCCGCAGCGCGCGCCTCGCCGGCGCTCGCGCCGACTCGGTGACCTTCCTCGGCGCGCACCTCGTGCCCGAGGGCTCCGAGGCGGGCGGCTACCTCGACCTCGTGACCGGCGCCATGCTCGAGGCGGTCGCGCCGCACGTCGACGCGGTCGACGTGTTCTGCGAGCGCGGCGCCTTCGACGAGGCGCAGTCGCGGCGCGTGCTCGAGGCGGCGCGCGCTCGCGGGCTGGCGCTGCGCGTGCACGGCAACCAGCTCGGCCCCGGCCCCGGCGCCCGGCTCGCCGTCGAGCTCGGTGCGACGAGCGTCGACCACGTGGCGTTCCTCGACGACGACGAGGTGCGGATGCTCGCCGAGACCTGGCGGGCAGGCCGCGGCACGGTCGCGACCGTGCTCCCCGCCTGCGACCTCTCGACGCGCATGCCGCTCGCACCCGCCCGCCGGCTGCTGGATGCCGGCGCGGTGCTCGCGATCGCGACGAACTGCAACCCCGGCACGAGCTACACGACGTCGATGGCCTTCTGCGTCGCGACCGCGGTGCTGCAGATGGGGCTGACGATCCAGGAGGCGGTGCGGGCCGCGACGCTCGGCGGTGCGATGGCGCTCGGCCGCGACGAGCCGAGCCTGGACCGAGCGGGTCGCGCCCTGCTGCCGGTGGGCCGCATCCGTGCCGGCGCGCGGGCCGACGTGCAGGTGCTCGAGGCGCCGTCGGTCGCGCACCTGGCGTACCGGCCCGGTGTGCCGCTCGTGCACGCCGTGTGGCGCGCGGGCGAGCGCGCGGCCTGAGGCGCCGCGGTCGAGGCGGTCGGGCGGGCCGTGGTCGGAGAACGCACAGTGTCCCCCAATAGCCTCGCGGCATGAGCGTGACGATGCGGGGTCTCTCCACGGTGGTGCCGCCGACGAGCCTGGAGCAGGGCGCGGCGGCCGAGATCTTCGGCTCGCAGCCAGGCCTCACGCGCCTCTCGCAGCGGCTCGTCAGCACGTCGTTCGGCGTCTCGGGCATCGCGCGCCGCCACACGGTCGTCGAGGAGCTCGGCGCCGACACCGCGGCGCCGGCCGAGCCCGAGTTCTTCGACCGGGCCAGCGGCCTCGTGCTCGACCCCGGCACTCGGCTGCGCAACGACCGCTATGCGACGCACGCGAGCCGGCTCTGCGTCGAGGCGGGCCGCGCGGCGCTCGACGCCACGCCGGGGCTCGCCGCCGACGACGTGACGCACGTCATCACCGCCTCCTGCACGGGCTTCTACGCGCCCGGCCCCGACTTCGTGCTCGCGCGCGACCTGGGGCTGCCCGCCGGCGTGCAGCGCTACCACCTGGGCTTCATGGGCTGCTACGCCGCCGTGCCGGCGCTGCGCCTGGCAGCGCAGCTGTGCCAGGCCGATCCCGAGGCGGTCGTGCTCGTCGTGAGCGTCGAGCTGTGCACGCTGCACCTGCGCACCTCGAACGACCCCGACACGATCGTCGCGACCTCGCTGTTCGCCGACGGCGCCGGCGCCGCGCTCGTGACCGCGCGCGGACCGGAGCAGGGCGAGCGGGCCCTGCAGCTGGACGGCTTCGCGACGCGCACGACGCCGCAGGGCGAGGGCGACATGGCGTGGCGCATCGGCGACCACGGCTTCGAGATGGTGCTCTCGAACGCGGTGCCCGCCATCATCGGCGAGCACATCACGGACGCGATCGCGCCGCTGCTCGAGGCCGAGCCGCAGCTCGCCGAGGCGCTCGCAGAATCTCGCGCGGGAGCAGCGATCCAGCACTGGGCGATCCACCCCGGCGGCCGCAGCATCCTCGATCGCGTCGAGTCGACGCTCGCGCTGTCCGAGGCGCAGCTCGTCCCCGCGCGCGAGACGCTGCGCGACTTCGGCAACATGTCGAGCGCCACCGTGCTCTTCGTGCTGCAGCGCATCCTGCAGGACGTCGGCTCGCGCGACGGCGACCGCGTCGCAGCCATGGCGTTCGGGCCCGGGCTCACGGTCGAGTCGGCACTGCTGACGGTGCGCGGCTAGGGCGCGCCGGTGCTCGACAGCGCATCGTCCGCCGCGCCCGCTCGGCGCGAGCGGCCAGGAGAGCGCGATCCTCGCACTGCCGCCCTCGCGGGAGGGCGCGTGCTCGCGGATGCGCGCGTGCTGGCCAGCCTGCGCAGCCGAGACCCCGATGCCCGCGAGGAGATGGACGACCCGCAGTGCGATCCTCGGACGCTCGCGCGCACCTTCGAGCGCTTCGCGGCGGTCAACGCCCTCGTCTCGGAGCCGCGCGCGCTCTACCGCCGCTGGATCCGGCCGCGGCTGCTGCGCGGCGAGCGCGTGCGACTGCTCGACGTCGGCACCGGCGGCGCCGACCTGCCGCGCCGGCTGCTGCGATGGGCTGCGCGCGACGGCGGCGCGCTCGAAGCGGTCGGCATCGACCCCGACGCGCGCGCGATGGAGGCCGCGCGGGCTCGCGCGCCGCTGCCCGGCCTCGAGCTGCGGCAGGCGTCGACCCGCGAGCTGGCTGCGGCGGGGGAGCGCTTCGACGTGATCGTCTCCAACCACGTGCTGCACCACCTCTCCCCACGGGAGCTCGGCGCGATCCTGGCCGACTCCGAGCGGCTCGCGGCGCCGGGCGGCGTCGTGGTGCACGGCGACCTCGCCCGCTCCGCCCTGGCCTACGCGGCCTTCGCTGTCGCGACCCTGCCGCTGCGGTCGACCGTGCTGCGCGACACCTTCATCCGCGTGGACGGGCTCGCCTCCATCCGTCGCAGCCACACGCCCGCCGAGCTCGCGGCAGCGGTGCCGGAGGGCTGGGCGGCGAGCGGGCGCCCACCGGCGAGGCTCGAGCTCGTGTGGTCAGCGCCTGCGCGAGTGCGCTGACGGCGAGCGGCGAGGATCGTGCGCAGGGCGATGGCCTGGCGGCCGGCAGGCCGAGCCCGCCGGCGCTCGGCTACAGCGCGCGCAGCTTCGGGAACCTGCGGTCCTCCCGGTCGGCGAGGGCTGCGAGCGCCTCGAGCACGCCGAGCGCCGTGAGCCGCACGGTGCGGCCATCGGCGGCGTCGGCTGCGGCATCGACCTCGGTGAAGTCGATCGAGGCGACCTCGTCGTAGGCGACGATGGCGCGGATCAGCGCTCGCAGCTGCCACGCGCTGATGCCTCCCGGCACCGATGCCGGGCAGCCCGGCGCGACCGAGCGGTCGCAGACGTCGACGTCGACGTCGAGGTGCACGGGGCCGCCGCCCGCGCGCGCGACCCGCACGGCCTCGGCGGCGACCTCGTGGAGCCCGCGCTGCTCGAGGTCCTCGCGCGCGAGGACGCTGATGCCCGCCTCGCGCGCCCGCTCGGCGTACGCGCGGGAGTTCGCGAAGTCCTGGATGCCGATCTGGGCGACGCGCGAGCCGTCGAGACCCGCGTCGAGCAGCCGCTGCACCGGCGAGCCGTTCGAGCGGCCGTCGCGCAGGTCGTGGTGCGCGTCGAGCGTGATGAGGCCGGCCGTCTCGATGGATGCGCCCCAGCTGCCGAGCGCCGCGGGCACGGTGGCGGCGTTGTCGCCGCCGAGCACGATCACCAGTCGGGCCCGCGCGGCCGCCCGGGCGACGAGCGCCGTGGCGCCCTGCTCGTCGGCGTCGGGGTCGGAGGCGTCCCCGGCGTCTGCGACGCGCAGCGCGCCGACCGGCATGGCGGTGTCGGCGGCGTGCGGCGAGAACCGCCGCAGCGCATCGCGCACCGCGCCGGGCGTGGTGTGCGCGCTGGTGGGGCTGAGCGAGGTCTCGTGCGTGCCGATGCCGACCAGCACCGCGTCGAGGTGACCCGGCGCATCCGCCAGCGACGGCCAGTCGCCGCTGCGCGGCCATGACGGGTCGTGGGGCAGATCGGAGCCGGTGGGCATCGCGGTCGACGAAGGAGGCATGCCGCGACGGTAGCAAGGCCGGTGCCCGTCCCCGCGAGCCCGCGCAGAGCCGGGCCGCGACCCGCGACTCCCGCGAGACGACGCGGGAGTCGGCGCGACACGCCCGGGTTGCACGGACCTCCGCATCCGTGCGAGAATCGTCAGGTTGCAAACGCGACGGTTCCACGTCGCTCACTGCTCTGGCTGTGCACAGGTTCGAGAACGCTCCTGGGCCGCGGGCAGCTCCAACAGAAACTTCGCCGAAGCCGAGCACGGTACCGCCGTGCCCGACGGCGGTGCGCGCCCCATGCGGGCATTGACAGAAGAACAGCGGTGCACTCGAGAGTGCGTTGCGAGCAGCCTAGAACGGCTGCGTCGACAGGAAGAGAGTCAGCCATGGCGGGACAGAAGATCCGCATCCGACTGAAGTCGTACGACCACGAGGTCATCGACTCGTCGGCGCGCAAGATCGTCGACACCGTGACCCGTGCGGGCGCGACGGTGGTGGGCCCGGTGCCGCTGCCGACCGAGAAGAACGTGGTCGTGGTGATCCGTTCACCTCACAAGTACAAGGACAGCCGCGAGCACTTCGAGAAGCGCACGCACAAGCGACTCATCGACATCATCGACCCGACGCCCAAGGCGGTCGACTCGCTCATGCGCCTCGACCTGCCCGCTGACGTCAACATCGAGATCAAGCTCTAAGGAACGCCATGTCGAAGATCACGACGACTCGCGGCCTGCTCGGCAAGAAGCTCGGGATGACCCAGGTGTGGGATGAGCAGAACAAGCTCGTCCCCGTCACGGTGCTCGAGATCACGCCGAACGTGGTCACGCAGATCCGCACGCCCGAGAAGGACGGCTACGCAGCCATCCAGATCGCCGCCGGCCAGATCGACCCGCGCAAGGTCAACAAGCCTGCTGCCGGTCACTTCGACGCCGCCGGCGTCACGCCGCGCCGCCACCTCACCGAGGTCCGCACGGACAACGCCGACGCCTACGAGCTCGGCCAGGAGCTGGCGGTCGACCTGTTCGCCGCCGGCCAGAAGGTCGACGTCGTCGGCACCTCGAAGGGCAAGGGCTTCGCCGGTGTCATGAAGCGCCACAACTTCGCTGGCGTCTCGGCATCGCACGGTGCGCACCGCAACCACCGCAAGCCCGGCTCCATCGGTGCCTCGTCCACGCCCAGCCGCGTCTTCCGCGGCATGCGCATGGCCGGCCGCATGGGCACCGACCGCGTGTCGGTGCTGAACCTCACGATCCACTCGATCGACGTCGAGCAGGGTCTCATGCTCGTCAAGGGCGCCGTCCCCGGCGCTCGCGGTCGTCTCGTGTACGTCCGCAACGCTGTGAAGGGAGCCTGAGCATGACCGCACAGGTCACCATCGTCGACGCGAAGGGCAAGCAGGCAGGCTCGGTCGAGCTGCCCGCCAGCATCTTCGACGTCCAGACGAACGTTCCGCTGATCCACCAGGTCGTCGTCGCGCAGCTCGCAGCTGCGCGCCAGGGCACGCACTCGACCAAGGGTCGTGGCGAGGTCTCCGGCGCTGGCCGCAAGCCCTTCAAGCAGAAGGGCACGGGCCGCGCCCGTCAGGGCTCGATCCGCGCGCCCCAGATGACCGGCGGTGGCATCGTCCACGGCCCGACGCCGCGCGACTACTCGCAGCGCACCCCGAAGAAGATGATCGCCGCAGCGCTGCTGGGCTCGCTCTCGGACCGCGCCCGCGGAGGCCGCCTGCACGTCATCGAGGCGTTCCCGGCAGAGGCGCCCAGCACTCGCGTCGCGGTCGACACCTTCGCCGCGCTCGGCGTGGCCAAGAACGTGCTGCTCGTGCTCGACCGCTCCGAGGAGACCGCGCTGCTCTCGGTGCGCAACCTCCCCGAGGTCCACGTGCTGCCCTGGGACCAGCTCAACGCCTACGACGTGCTCGTGAGCGACGACATCGTGTTCTCGAAGCCCGCCTACGAGGCGTTCGTCGCCGCGAAGACCGGATCGACCGTCGAGGTCGTCGCCGAGGAGCCCAAGGCTGAGAAGCCGGCGAAGGCCGAGAAGCCCGCCAAGGCACCGAAGGCCGACAAGGCAGAGAAGGACAACTGATGAGCGGCTACAACAAGGACCCTCGCGACATCATCATCCGCCCGATCGTGTCCGAGAAGAGCTACGCGCTCATCGACATGGGCAGCTACACCTTCGAGGTCGACCCACGCGCCTCGAAGACCGAGATCAAGCTCGCGATCGAGAAGATCTTCGGCGTCAAGGTGGAGCGCGTCAACACCCTCAACCGCGTCGGCAAGACGCGCCGCACCCGCTTCGGCACCGGCAAGCGCAAGGACACCAAGCGCGCCATCGTGAAGCTGAAGTCCGGTTCGATCGACATCTTCACGGCTGTCGGCTGAGGACTGAAGGAACGAGAACATGGCTATTCGCAAGTACAAGCCGACGACCCCGGGTCGTCGCGGCTCGTCCGTCGCAGACTTCGCTGAGATCACCCGATCGACGCCCGAGAAGTCCCTGCTGCGCCCGCTGCCCAAGACCGGCGGCCGCAACAACACGGGACGCATCACCACCCGCCACATCGGCGGTGGCCACAAGCGCCAGTACCGCGTCATCGACTTCCGTCGCAATGACAAGGACGGCGTGAACGCCCGCGTCGCGCACATCGAGTACGACCCCAACCGCACGGCGCGCATCGCGCTGCTGCACTTCGAGGACGGCACGAAGCGCTACATCCTGGCCCCGAACAAGCTCAAGCAGGGCGACGTCGTGGAGTCGGGCGCAGGCGCGGACATCAAGCCGGGCAACAACCTGCCGATGCGCAACATCCCCACGGGAACGGTGATCCACGGCGTGGAGCTCCGCCCGGGCGGTGGCGCGAAGATGGCTCGCTCGGCCGGCGCCTCCGTGCGCCTCGTCGCCAAGGACGGCCCCTACGTGCAGCTCCGCCTGCCGTCGGGCGAGATCCGCAACGTCGATGCCCGCTGCCGTGCCACGATCGGCGAGGTCGGCAACGCCGAGCAGTCGAACATCAACTGGGGCAAGGCCGGCCGCAAGCGCTGGCTGGGCGTTCGCCCGACCGTGCGCGGTGTCGCGATGAACCCGGTCGACCACCCGCACGGTGGCGGCGAGGGCAAGACGAGCGGTGGTCGTCACCCCGTCAGCCCGTGGGGTCAGGCAGAGGGTCGCACCCGCCGCCCCAACAAGCCGAGTGACAAGCTCATCGTCCGTCGCCGCTCGACCGGCAAGAAGAAGCGCTAGTAGGAGAGTCCGATGCCCCGCAGCCTCAAGAAGGGTCCGTTCGTCGACGACCACCTCCTCACCAAGGTGGTTCGGCAGAACGAGTCCGGCAGCAAGAACGTCATCAAGACGTGGTCGCGCCGTTCGATGATCGTGCCGGCCATGCTCGGTCACACGATCGCCGTCCACGACGGTCGCAAGCACATCCCGGTCTTCGTCACCGAGACGATGGTCGGCCACAAGCTGGGCGAGTTCGCGCCCACCCGCACCTTCCGCGGCCATGTGAAGGACGACAAGAAGGGCCGTCGCCGCTAAGCGCGGTGACGGAAGAAGGAGAAGGCAATGGTTGAGTCGATCGCTCGCGTTCGTCACATCCGCGTGACCCCTCAGAAGGCCCGCCGCGTCGTCGACATGATCCGCGGCAAGCAGGCCGAAGAGGCCCTCGCGATCCTGAAGTTCGCCCCGCAGGGCGCCTCGGAGCCCGTGTACAAGCTCGTCGCCTCGGCGGTGGCCAACGCTCGGGTCAAGGCAGACGCCGCGAACGAGTTCCTCGACGAGCAGGACCTGTACGTGGCCCGCGCGTTCGTCGACGAGGGCACCACGCTCAAGCGGTTCCAGCCGCGTGCACAGGGTCGCGCGTTCCGCATCAACAAGCGGACGAGCCACATCACCGTCGTGCTCGCGACGCCGACCACGGAGGACGAGAAGTAATGGGACAGAAGGTCAACCCGTACGGCTTCCGCCTCGGCATCACCACCGACCACGTGTCGCGCTGGTTCGCCGAGTCGACGAAGCCGGGGCAGCGCTACGCCGACTACGTGGCCGAGGACATCCGCATCCGCAAGATGCTGACGACGAGCCTCGACCGCGCAGGCGTCGCACGCATCGAGATCGAGCGCACCAAGGACCGCGTCCGCGTCGACATCCACACCGCCCGCCCGGGCATCGTGATCGGCCGTCGCGGCGCCGAGGCCGAGCGCATCCGCGCCGACCTCGAGAAGCTCACCGGCAAGCAGATCCAGCTGAACATCCTCGAGGTCAAGAACCCCGAGGGCTCGGCGCAGCTCGTCGCGCAGGGCATCGCCGAGCAGCTCAGCGCTCGCGTGGCCTTCCGCCGCGCGATGCGCAAGGGCCTGCAGTCGGCGCAGCGCGCCGGCGCCAAGGGCGTCAAGATCAAGGTGTCGGGTCGCCTCGGCGGCGCCGAGATGAGCCGCAGCGAGCAGTACCGCGAGGGCCGCGTGCCCCTGCACACGCTCCGCTCGAACATCGACTACGGCTTCTACGAGGCACGCACGACCTTCGGTCGCATCGGCGTCAAGGTCTGGATCTACAACGGCGAGCTCACCAACCGCGAGCTCGCCCGCGAGCAGGCGAACCAGAAGTCGCCGCAGCGCGAGCGTCGTGGCCCCCGTCGCGACGCCGCTCCGGCCGCAGCAGGATCAGAGGCGAAGTAATGCTCATTCCCCGTCGAGTCAAGCACCGCAAGCAGCACCACCCGAAGCGCCGTGGCCAGGCCACCGGCGGCACGGCGGTGTCGTTCGGTGAGTACGGCATCCAGGCCCTGACGCCTGCATACGTCACGAACCGCCAGATCGAGGCCGCACGAATCGCCATGACGCGCCACATCAAGCGCGGCGGCAAGGTGTGGATCAACATCTACCCCGACCGTCCCCTCACGAAGAAGCCCGCTGAGACCCGCATGGGTTCCGGCAAGGGCTCGCCCGAGTGGTGGGTCGCCAACGTCAAGCCGGGCCGCGTCCTCTTCGAGGTCGCCGGTGTCGACGAGCAGCTCGCGCGTGAGGCGATGACGCGAGCCATCCACAAGCTGCCGCTCAAGGCACGCATCATCAAGCGCGAGGAGGCTGACGCATAATGGCGATCGGTTCCAAGGAGCTCATGCCCGCCGAGCTCGCCACCCTCGATGACGAGCGTCTCGTCGTCGAGCTGAAGCGGGCCAAGGAAGAGCTGTTCAACCTGCGCTTCCAGTCGGCCACCGGCCAGCTGGACTCGCACGGCCGCCTCCGGGCGGTGAAGCGCGACATCGCGCGGCTGTACACCGTGATCCGCGAGCGCGAGCTCGGCATCAGCGCCTCGCCGGCGCCGGTCGAGAAGGCTGCGGACAAGAAGAAGTCGAAGAAGGCCGACAAGGCCGAGACGGCTGAGAAGGCTGAGGACAACTGATGGCTACTGAGCAGCCCAAGGACGAGACCGTCCAGCGCGGCTACCGCAAGTCGCGCATCGGCTACGTCACCTCCGACAAGATGGACAAGACCGTCGTCGTCGAGGTCGAGGACCGCGTGAAGCACCCGCTGTACGGCAAGGTGCTCCGCAAGTCCTCGAAGGTGAAGGCCCACGATGAGCAGAACGCCGCCGGCATCGGCGACCGCGTCCTGATCGCAGAGACCCGTCCGACGTCCGCCACCAAGCGGTGGCGCGTCGTCGAGATCCTCGAGAAGGCCAAGTAGGCCTCGGCCTCGAAGGAGATCTAGACAATGATCCAGCAGGAATCCCGCATCAAGGTGGCCGACAACACCGGCGCCAAGGAGCTCCTGACCATTCGCGTGCTCGGCGGCTCCGGCCGTCGCTACGCCGGCCTCGGTGACACCATCGTGGCCACGGTCAAGGACGCCATCCCCGGCGGCAACGTGAAGAAGGGCGACGTGGTCAAGGCCGTCGTCGTCCGCACGGTGAAGTCGACGCGCCGTCCCGACGGCTCGTACATCAAGTTCGACGAGAACGCCGCCGTCATCCTGAAGACGGACGGCGACCCCCGCGGCACGCGCATCTTCGGTCCCGTCGGTCGCGAGCTCCGCGACAAGCGCTTCATGAAGATCGTGTCGCTCGCACCGGAGGTGATCTGACCCATGGCCAGCATCAAGAAGGGCGACCTCGTCGTCGTCATCGCCGGAGCGCGCGAGTCGCGCGGCGGCGACCGGGGGAAGACCGGGCGCGTCATCGAGGTCCTGCGCGAGCAGGACCGCGTGATCGTCGAGGGCGTCAACCTCGTCACCAAGCACATCAAGGTCGGCCAGACCAACCGCGGCACCCGCACGGGCGGCATCGAGACCCACGAGGCCCCGATCCACGTGTCGAACGTCGCGCTCGTCGACCCCGAGTCGAAGAAGCCCACTCGCGTTCGCGCCGAGGTGAAGAGCGTCGAGAAGAACGGCGTCTCGATCCCGCAGAAGGTGCGCGTCGCGACGAAGTCGGGCAAGGAGATCAAGAGCAATGACTGACACCGCAGTGCGCCTGCCGAGGCTCAAGCAGCAGTACCGCGAGACGATCCTGAAGCAGCTCCAGGAGGAGTTCGGCTTCACGAACGTCATGCAGGTGCCCGGCCTGACCAAGATCGTCGTCAACACCGGCGTCGGCGAGGCCGCGCGCGACTCGAAGGTGATCGACGGCGCCGTGCGCGACCTCACGCTGATCACCGGCCAGAAGCCGAAGGTCACCGCCGCCAAGAAGTCGATCGCGCAGTTCAAGCTGCGCGACGGCATGCCGATCGGCGCGCACGTCACGCTGCGCGGCGACCGCATGTGGGAGTTCCTCGACCGTCTGCTGACGCTCGCCCTCCCGCGCATCCGCGACTTCCGTGGCCTCAGCCCCGAGCAGTTCGACGGCAACGGCAACTACACGTTCGGCCTCTCGGAGCAGTCGGTGTTCCACGAGATCGACCAGGACAAGATCGACCGCGTCCGCGGCTTCGACATCACCGTCGTCACGACGGCGAAGTCGGACGACGAGGGTCGCGCGCTGCTCAAGGCGCTCGGCTTCCCCTTCAAGTCCTGACCCCATCGGCGCCGCCGGCGCCGTGCATGAATTCAAGGTCGCTGTCCGCGGAACGGGCAGCGAAACCAGAACGGAGAACACCATGACGATGACCGATCCGGTCGCCGACATGCTGACGCGTCTGCGCAACGCCAACACGGCGATGCACGACGAGGTCACGCTGCCGTCGTCGAACCTCAAGGCGAGCATCGCCGAGATCCTCGAGCGCGAGGGCTTCATCTCGGGCTGGAAGATCGAGGACGCTCGCGTCGGCAAGTCGCTGACGCTGAGCCTCAAGTACGGCCCGAACCGCGAGCGTGCGCTCGCTGGCCTGAAGCGGGTCTCGAAGCCCGGTCTGCGCGTCTACGCGCGATCGACCGAGATCCCCCAGGTGCACGGCGGCCTCGGCGTCGCCATCCTGTCCACGAGCTCGGGCCTCCTCACTGACCGTGAGGCCGAGCAGAAGGGCGTGGGCGGGGAAGTCCTCGCCTACGTGTGGTGATCTGACATGTCACGTATCGGACGTCTCCCCATCGACATCCCCTCGGGTGTCGAGATCTCGGTGAACGACGACGTCGTCACCGTCAAGGGCCCCAAGGGCGAGCTCACGACCCGCATCGCGAAGCCGATCCAGGTCGAGGTCGCCGACGGCCAGGTGCAGGTCACCCGGCCCGACGACGAGCGCGAGTCGCGCTCACTGCACGGCCTCACCCGCACCCTGATCGCCAACGACATCGTCGGCGTGACGGATGGCTACTCGAAGTCGCTCGAGGTCGTCGGCACCGGCTACCGCGTGGCGGCGAAGGGCACGGGCCTCGAGTTCGCGCTCGGCTACTCGCACCCGATCAACGTCGAGCCGCCTGCCGGCATCACGTTCGTGGTCGAGGGCAACAACAAGGTCACCGTCAGCGGCATCTCGAAGCAGGCCGTCGGCGAGGTGGCCGCGAATCTCCGCAAGCTGCGCAAGCCCGAGCCCTACAAGGGCAAGGGCGTGCGCTACGCAGGCGAGCAGATCCGCCGCAAGGCTGGAAAGGCTGGTAAGTGATGGGCATCGGTACTCGAGGCAAGAGCAAGTCGGCTGCCCGCGGCCGCCGTCACGCGCGCCTCCGCAAGAAGGTCGTCGGCACCGCTTCGGTGCCGCGCATGGTCGTCACCCGTTCGGCACGTCACGTCTTCGTGCAGGTCGTCGACGACTCGCAGGGCATCACCGTCGCCTCGGCGTCGACCATGGAGGCTGACCTCCGCGGGCACGACGGCGACAAGACGGCCAAGGCCAAGCGCGTCGGCGAGCTGATCGCAGAGCGTGCGAAGGCCGCAGGCGTCGAGTCGGTCGTCTTCGACCGCGGCGGCAACCGCTACGCCGGTCGCGTCGCCGCGATCGCCGACGGCGCACGAGAGGCAGGGCTGGGACTGTGAGCGAAGAGAACAAGGACACGCAGGTGACGGACACCACGCAGCAGGCTGCTGGCGCTCCCGCGGCTGAGGCCGGCCAGTCGGCCGACCACCGCGACGAGCCCCGCGAGCAGCGTCGCGGCAGCCGCGACCGCGGCACGCGCAACGAGCGCGGCCGTCGCGACGACCGCACGGAGAACCAGTTCCTCGAGCGCGTCGTGACGATCAACCGCGTCTCGAAGGTCGTCAAGGGCGGTCGCCGCTTCAGCTTCACGGCCCTCGTGGTCGTGGGCGACGGCGACGGCATGGTCGGCGTCGGCTACGGCAAGGCGCGCGAGGTCCCGACGGCCATCTCGAAGGGCGTCGAGGAGGCGAAGAAGAACTTCTTCCGCGTCCCCCGCATCGCCAAGACGATCCCGCACCCGGTGCAGGGCGAGGCCGCCGCCGGCGTCGTGCTCCTGCGTCCCGCTGCCGCCGGTACCGGCGTCATCGCGGGCGGCCCGGTTCGCGCCGTCCTCGAGTGCGCTGGCATCCACGACGTGCTGAGCAAGTCGCTCGGCTCGTCGAACTCCATCAACATCGTCCACGCGACGGTCGAGGCGCTGCGCATGCTCGAAGAGCCGCGCGCCGTCGCCGCCCGTCGTGGTCTCGACGTGGATCGCGTCGTGCCGGAGCGCCTGCTCCGCGCCGAGGCTGAGCACACGAAGCACGAGGCCGAGATCGCGAAGGCGGCATCCAAGTGAGCAAGCTGAAGATCACGCAGACGAAGTCCGTGATCAGCGAGAAGCAGTACCAGCGCGACACGCTGCGGTCGCTGGGTCTCAAGCGCATCGGCCAGTCGGTCGAGCGCGAGGACAACCAGCAGAACCGCGGCTACGTCAACACGGTTCGGCACCTCGTCAAGGTCGAGGAGATCGAGAATGACTGACAAGAACGAGCCGGCCGAGCTGCCGGCGCTCAAGGTCCACCACCTCCGGCCCGCGCCGGGCGCGAAGACCGCCCGCACGCGCGTGGGTCGCGGTGAGGCGTCGAAGGGCAAGACGGCCGGTCGAGGCACCAAGGGCACGAAGGCCCGCTACTCCGTGCGTCCCGGGTTCGAGGGTGGCCAGCTGAACAGCGTCATGCGCGCTCCCAAGCTGCGCGGCTTCAAGAACCCGTTCCGCACCGAGTACCAGGTCGTCAACGTGGGGCAGCTGGGCGAGCTGTTCCCCGGTGGCGGCGAGGTGACGGTCGCCGACCTGGTGGCCAAGGGCGCGGTTCGCAAGAACCAGCTGGTCAAGGTGCTCGCCGGTGGCGAGCTCTCGGTCGCGCTCACCATCGCGGTCGACAAGGTGTCCGCTGCGGCTGAGCAGAAGATTGTGGCCGCAGGCGGCTCGGTCAAGTAAGTAGGCTGAGGGGCGGTCCGTGCGCGGACCGCCCCGATTGCCATTCTCTGGAGGGCTGCACGTGTTCAGTGCCATCGCAAGGATCTTCAAGACGCGCGATCTGCGTCGCAAGATCCTCTTCACGCTCGCCATCGTGGCGCTGTTCCGCTTCGGGTCGTTCATCCCGGCGCCGTTCGTCGACTACGGCAACGTGCAGGAGTGCATCGCGGCCAACCAGACGGCGACGGGCCTCTACCAGCTCGTCAACCTCTTCTCCGGCGGAGCGCTGCTGCAGCTGAGCATCTTCGCGCTCGGCATCATGCCCTACATCACGGCGTCGATCATCACCCAGCTGCTGCGCGTCGTCATCCCTCACTTCGAGACCCTCCACAAGGAGGGCCAGCAGGGCCAGGCCAAGCTGACGCAGTACACGCGCTACATGACGATCGCGCTGGCCGTGCTGCAGTCCACGACGCTGATCACGGTCGCCCGCTCCGGCGCGCTCTTCTCGCAGACCGGCGGCCCCGCGCAGCCGCAGTGCCAGAACCTGCTGACGAACGACTCGTGGTGGTCCATCACGCTCATGATCTTCACGATGACCGCCGGTACGGGCCTCATCATGTGGTTCGGCGAGATGATCACCGAGCGCGGCATCGGCAACGGCATGTCGCTGCTGATCTTCACCTCGATCGCAGCGACCTTCCCGACCGCGCTCGGCCAGATCTTCCAGACCGAGGGTCCCAACACCTTCGCCATGGTGCTCGTCGTCGGCGTCATCATCATGGCGGCCGTCGTGTTCGTCGAGCAGTCGCAGCGACGCATCCCCGTCCAGTACGCGAAGCGGATGGTCGGCCGACGGATGTACGGCGGTCAGTCGACGTACATCCCCATCAAGGTCAACATGGCCGGCGTCATCCCCGTGATCTTCGCCTCCTCGCTGCTCTACCTGCCGATGCTGGTCGCGCAGTTCAGCACGCCGACGGACGGCACGCCGCCGCCCGAGTGGGTGCTCTGGGTGCAGGCGAACCTCACCTCCGGTGACGCGCCGCTCTACATGCTGGTGTTCTTCCTGCTCGTCGTCGGCTTCACCTACTTCTACGTCGCGATCACGTTCAACCCGGAGGAGGTGGCCGACAACATGAAGAAGTACGGCGGCTTCATCCCCGGCATCCGCGCGGGTCGCCCCACGGCGGAGTACCTCGACTACGTGCTCACGCGCATCACGCTGCCGGGCTCGCTGTACCTCGGCATCGTCGCGCTGATCCCGCTCATCGCGCTGTCGACGGTCGGCGCCAACCAGAACTTCCCGTTCGGCGGTGCCTCGATCCTCATCATCGTCGGTGTGGGCCTCGAGACGGTCCGCCAGATCGACGCGCAGCTGCAGCAGCGCCACTACGAAGGGCTCATCCGCTAGATGCCGAACCTCCTCATCGTGGGCCCGCCCGGGGCTGGCAAGGGCACGCAGGCCGCTCGGATCGCTGACACGCTCGGAGTTCCCGCCGTCTCGACCGGCGACATCTTCCGCCAGAACATCAAGGAGCAGACCGAGCTCGGTCAGCGCGTCTCCGCGATCCTCGATGCGGGCGAGTACGTGCCGGACTCGCTGACGAACGAGCTGATCGACGACCGGCTCGCGCAGGCGGATGCCGAGGGGGGCTACCTGCTGGACGGGTACCCGCGCACCGCCGGGCAGGTCGAGTTCCTCGACGGGGTCAACCTGCGTCGCGGAGAGCAGCTGGACGCCGTCGTGCGCCTCGTGGCGGACACCGACGAGGTCGTGCGTCGGCTGCTGGCTCGCGCGCAGGAGCAAGGTCGCAGCGATGACACCGAGGAGGTCATCCGGCATCGCCTCGAGGTCTACGAGCGCGAGACGGCGCCGCTGATCGCCATCTTCGGCGACCGGGGCCTCGTCGTCGAGGTCGACGGCATCGGTGCCGTCGACGAGGTGACCGAGCGCATCCTCGCGGGGCTCGCCGAGCGGGGCATCTCGGCCTGATGCTCCGTCGCGGGCTCTACAAGACGCGCCGCGAGCTCGCCTCGATGCGCGAGCCCGGCCGCATCACGGCGCTCGCGCTCGCAGCGGTCGAGCGCGAGATCGCCGCCGGCGTCACGCCGCTCGCGCTCGACGCCCTGGCGGAGCGCGTGATCCGCGAGAACGGCGCGATCCCGAACTTCCAGCTCGAGCCCGGCTACGAGCACACCCTCTGCGTCAACATCAACGACGTGGTGGTGCACGGCATCCCGGATGCGCGTCCCATCGAGCCCGGCGACCTGGTCACGATCGACTGCGGAGCGACGATCGGCGGCTTCCACGGCGATGCGGCCATCACCGTGCTGGTGCCCGGGGGCGATCCCGAGGTCGCCCGCGCCCGCGCCCGCCTGAGCGAGGTGACGAGGGGCGCGCTCTGGGATGGGATCGCGGCGCTGGCCACGGCGCGGCAGCTCGGCGCCGTCGGCGCCGCGGTCGAGGACCACGTCGAGGCCACCAGCGACTTCGCGATCAGCGACGACTACATCGGCCACGGCATCGGCAGGGCCATGCACGAGGAGCCGCCGGTGTTCAACTACCGCACGCGGGTCGTGGGTCCGGCGGTGAAGCCGGGGCTGTGCGTCGCGGTCGAGCCGATCATCCACGCCGGCTCCACGGCGTCGACGACGGATGGGGACGGCTGGACGGTCCGCAGCGCTGATGGCAGCGACGCATGCCAGTGGGAGCACTCGGTCGCCGTCCACAGCGATGGCATCTGGGTGCTCACCGCGCTCGACGGCGGGGCAGCGGGTCTGGCGCCCCACGGCATCGAGCCCGCGCCGATCCCCGAGCGCTGACGCCTACGCCGCAGCCGGTCGGCCGAGCACATGCTCGCGATAGGCGCGCACGACGTCGGGTGTCACGTCGAGCGCTTCGGCGATCTCCTGATCGTCGCGCGCCCACGCGCACACCGATGCGAGCTGCAGCGGGTCGATGAGGAGGCGGGCGGCGAAGCGCTCCGCGGCGCGCTCGGCCGCGTCCGACGCGCCGGCGTGCATGAAGACCGCGTGCCCGAGCTCGTGCGCGAGCACCGAGCGCTCCTCGACCGGGGTCAGGCCGACGGTGAGCAGGATCCGGCGGCGCGCGTGGTCGTACGCCCCGAGCCAGCCCGCGGGCAGCGGAGCGCTGTCGACCCGGACGCCGAGCTGGCGGCACAGGCGCAGCAGGTCACTCAGCGTGGGGCTGCTCCCGTCGAGGGACGCCACGCCGAGCCGCAAGTCCACGGAGCTCCTCCTCGCCGATGCCTGACTGGTGGATGGCGGTCACCGTAGCCCCACCCGGTGACACCGCGCCGGCGCGCACGTGCGCGGCCAGGGTGGCGATCGCCGCGTCCGCCGCGAGGTGCCGGCGATCGCTCGGCACGTGCGACAGCAGCTCGGCCATCACCGCGATCCACAGCTCGATCTCCGGGTCGAGCTGCTGAGCGTCGGTCGCGAGTCCGAGCGCCGCGAACAGGCGCCGCAGCACGTCCTCCTGCGGGGCGCCGGCTCCGCGCTCGATGTTGCTGACCGTCGTGCGGTCGACCTCGGCACGCTCGGAGAGCGCCTTCTGGCTGAGCCCGAGCCGCAGCCGCGCCGGTCGGACGAGGGCCGCGTAGTGCGCGCGCTCGGCCGCGCTCGCGCCGCGAAGGTTGATGGACATCCCTGGCCTCGTCTCTGTCGCCGACAGAATATCCGCACGGCCATCGCGCTTCCGCGCGCTTCTTCGACGAATCGTCGACGTGCCCGTCGGGTCGACCCCGACCCTGTGGAGAACCGGTAGCGCCTCCGTCGAAGATCTGACACTGTTTGCGACATGACGGTCGAATCTCGCATCGGTGCTTCGCTCGCCGCGCTGCGGCGCAGCGCGGGCATCAGTGCAGCCGAGCTCGCATCGCACGCGGCCCTGCCGGAGTCGACCGTGCGCGACATCGAGCGAGGCGCGGTCATCCCCTCACCCGAGCTCGTCACCCGACTGACCGGCGTCCTCGCAGCCAGCCTGCAGGACGCAGGCGAAGCAGCCGTCGCCCGCGACGCGCGCAGACCTCGCTCCGAGCGGAGCGGGCGCCCGACATCCGGGCGAGACACAGAAGGAGCATGATGCAGATCAAGACCAAGAAGGGGCGCGTCGCCGTCTGGAGCGCGTCAGCGGCCGTCAGCGTCGTCGGCATCGCGATCGCGGGCTTCTCGCTCGCGTGGGTGGCGGGATCGCTGGGCATCTCCGGCGCCGCAGCCTCCCAGATCGTCAGGGCCATCGAGATCGGCGGAGCGGCGCTCGCCGTCGTCATCGCCATCTTCGGCGGCGGCGTCATCAGCGCGATCGCGGGAGTGGTGGCCGCATACCTGAGGAAGAAGCTGCGCGCGGTGGCGATCGCCTGACATGGACGTGGCTGGCGGCGAGGAGGAAGCGCGCGCGATGCGCGGATCGATCGCGCTGTCGGCCGCGCTCATGACCGCGCTGCTCGTCGGCGTCGTCGGGGCCGCATGGCTGACATCGGGAGCGTTGGCGTCGATGAACGCCACGGCGGTCGCGGCGGGCGACGTGGACATCGGCCCGCTGATCGACGACGCATCGTTCCTGGGCATCGCGGCCCGCAACCTCTCGGTCGTGGCGCTGCTGGCCGCGGGCATCCCGCTCCTGGGCATCCCGACGCTGCTCTCGCTGCCGGTCAGCGCCATGATCGTCGGCTTCGCCGGAGCATCGGTCGTCGCCTCGCTGGGGCTCCCGCTGACGCTCGATCGCGTGGGGACGTACATCGTGCTCGAGCTCGGAGGCATCGTCCTGGGAGCAGCGGCAGGGGTGCTGCCCACGGTCCACGCGTCCCGCCGGGCGCTCGTGCGAGCGCACGCCGGGCGGTTCGCCGACGCCTACACCGCCGCGATCCTGCCCGCGCTCGGCGTGAGCGTGGTCGCCGCGGCACTCATCCTGCTCGGCGCCGCGATCGAGGCGGCTGCCATCACCGCGCTCGCATGACGACGGCAGCCCCGGCCGGTCGGAGCGCCGCCGCCCCGCATGTCCCCGTGACCGAACGGCACAGCGTGCGCTCGCGCACACCACTACCTGAGGAGGACCATGATCACCGACCACCCTTCCCCCGCGCACCCCGTCGCGCGCACGCGGACGACCTCTGCCGGCGCATGGGCGATCGTCCTCGGCATCGCCGCCGTGCTGCTGCTGCTGCGACTGCCCGCAGCGACCGCGATGGCGGAGACCGTGCTGAGCGAGCAGGTGAGCGCCCTCGACGACCCGACCATGGCCGGCATGGCGATCTCGATGGGTGCGGTCGGAGTGCTCGTCCTGCAGCTGTGCATCCTCCTCCTGCTCGCGGCGCTCGCGAGCGTGCTCGAGCGACTGCTCGGCCCACCCGCCATCGGCACGAGGCTCCGAGTGGGCGTCGCCGGCATCGTCTATGGTGCGCTCGTGCTCGGACAGCAGGCGTGGGCGTTGGCGACCGGTGTGGTGGCGGTCGAGCGGTCCTGGCTGCTCTGGGTCGTCGCGCTCGCGGTCGCCGCGACCGCGCCGGCTGCGTTCTCCGAAGCGCGCTCCTCCTGGCGCGCCTACCTGCGCGCCGCAGTGCCGGGGATCCTGATCGGAGGCCTGCTGTGCCTCGGGTAGCGAAGCTGTTCGGCCTCTTCCCCTACACCGCGACCGGCGTCAGGCTGCTGGCAGCAGGGTGCCTCCTGCTGAGCGCGGGCGTGCTCGCCGGCGTCGCGGTGACGGATCTGCCTGCCGGTCGCGTGCCGTTCGCCACGGCGCTGTCGATCGCGCTAGGGGCGCTCGCGCTCGCCGCCGCGGTGCCGGCGCTGCTCAGCGGGCGGCTCCGGCTGCTCGGCACCGGCATCCCGACGATGGCGCTCGGCCTCGTGGCGGCCGCGGCGATCGGCCTGGGTCTCGTGGAGTGGGCGAGCGCCTGCGCTGGCTTCCTCTTCCTCGGCTCGATCCTGACGGTGGTGTACCACGGCATGGGCTGGGAGCGGTCGCCCGATCGCTCGCGCGGATGACGGCGACCGGCCTCCGGCGGGCGCCGTGGCGACAGGGCGCCGTCGCGCGCACGGCGGAGGTCGTGCTCGTGAGCACGCTGCCGCCGTGGGTGCCGCCGGCGCTGCTGTGGCAGCTCCGCGCCCCGATCGTCGTCGCTCTGGCCATCTGCGGCGGCGGGATCGCGCTGCTGATCGCCGTCGTGCTCGACACGGCTGCCAGCACGTGGGGCGACGGGGCGCTCGCCGCCGTCGTCGGCGCGGCGGTCGCGCTGCTGCCGAGCCTGCGCCAGGTGCTCGGGGCCTCGTCAGGGCTGGCTGCCGCGCTGCTGCGGGAGCGCACCCTGCTGCGCGCGCTCGACCTCGAGCGCGGGATCGATCGACGAGCCTCGGCCCTCTCCGCGGCCCCGGGGGTGCTGGCCGCGGCCGTGGTCGGGGCGCTCGCATCCCTGGTGCTGGGCATCCGCGGCGCACCGGCGGCATCGGTGCTCGTCGCCTGCGCGACCGTGGCCGGTGCGCTGGTCGCGATCGTCGTCGCTCGCGTGCTCGCTCGAGCCGGATGGGTGCGGTCGCCCCTGGTGCGAGCAGCGGCCAAGCACGTGGCCCTCTGCGCGCTGTGCGGCGCAGCGATCGCGTGGCAGGGATCCCTCGTCGCGCCGCCGGTGCCGGCTCGAGCGCTCGAGCTCGCGGTCGTCGCGGTCGCCGTCTGGTGCAGCGGCGACGCGCTGCTCCTCGACGGCAGGCCCGGCCTGCGGCTCGGGCGGGCGCTGTGCTCGGTCGGCGCGCGGCCCTGGGCGCTGAGCGCGTGCAGCATCGGCGGGGTGCTGCTCATCGCGCTGCCGGTCGGGGCGCTCGTCGGCGCGGCGACGGGGGCCCTGCTGCACGAGCCCGGGTGGCCCACCGGTGCGATCGTCAGCTGCGCGCTGCTCAGCGCGGCCGTCGCGGTGATCCTCGAGCCGAGCCCGACGGCCGCGCTCCCGCGGCTGCTGGTCTACGGCGTGTGCTTCACCCCGGCGCCCGTGCTCGCCAGCCAGCACGCTCCCCAGGCCCTCCAGTTGGTGGTGCTCGCGACCCTGACGGGGCTGGCGCACGCCGCGCTCGTCCGGCGGCTCCGATGAGCGAGCTCGAGCTGCGCGGCGTCGGGGCGCTGCCGGGGCGGGCGCGAGCGGTCGCGCTGCCTGACCTCAGGATCGACGCCCCGGGGCTCGTGCTCGTCGAGGGACCCAACGGTTCGGGCAAGTCGACGCTCATCGAGGTGCTCGCGGGCTCGCTCGTGCCGAGCGCCGGGTCGGCGCGGGTCGGCGGCTGGCCGGCGACGAGCGAGGATGCGCGCCGCGCCCGGACGGTCAGCCGCTGCGCCGTCGCGTTCCTCGCTCCGGTCGCGCTTCGGGTCCACGCCGGCCTCTTCGCTCGCGCCGCGGGCGTCCCCGCCGACGCGGCGATCGACGCCCTCGAGCTGGAGGGGCTGGGGGCGCTGCTGCCAGAGCCCGCGGGGCGGATGTCGACGGGCGAGGCGCGACGCGCGTGGAACGCGCTCACGACACTGGGGGAGCGGCGCGTGCTGCTGATGGACGAGCCGTTCCTCGGCCTCGACCCCGCCGCGGCGTCGCGGCTCGCCGCTCGCATCGAGGCGTGGTCGGCGACCCGGGTCGTGCTCCTCGTCGACCACGCGCAGCGCTCGTGGCCCGCCGGGTCGACCCGCGTGGGCATGCCTGCGGGAGCGTCGACGCCGAGCGGTGGTGAGCGTGCGTGAGGCCCGCGATCGAGGTGGAGGGGCTCAGGATGCGCTACGGCCAGCGCGTCGTGCTCGACGACGTGTCCTTCGGCGCCCCGTGGGGCGCGGTGACCGGCTTCATCGGCGTGAACGGATCGGGCAAGACGACGACCATCCGCTGCATGCTGGGCCTCGAGCGCGGCGGCGGCTGCACGCGGACGGCGGGCATCGCGTACCCGGAGCTCGACGAGCCGCTGCGCACCGTGGGCTACTGCCCCGATGCGCTCGGCGCGGCGCCGTGGTCGACGGCGCGGCAGCACCTCCGGGCGCTCGCGCTGCGGGCAGGCGTGGACGCGGCCGCAGCCGAGCGCGTGCTCCAGGGCGTCGGGCTCGCCTCGGTGGCGCAGCCGGTGCGCGCCTACTCGCTCGGGATGCGGCGCAGGCTCGCGATCGCCGGAGCCCTGGTGGCGAGCCCGCGCATCCTGGTGCTCGACGAGCCCTTCGACGGGCTCGACCCGGAGGCCAGGCGCTGGCTGGCCGAGCTGCTGCGCGCGCACGCCGATGGTGGCGGCGCGGTGCTGCTGTCCGCCCACGCGCTCGACGAGATCGAGCCCCTGCTCGACCACGTGGTGTGCCTCCACGGCGGCAGGATCCGATACGCCGGCGCCGCCGAGCCGTTCCTCCGGGCGGGCGCGGCCCCCGTGACGATCGTGCGCTCGCTGGATCAGGTCGCGCTCGCGGATGCACTGCGCGCCGCGGGTGCGACGGTCCGCGCTCGCGCCTCGGGATCCCTCGCCGTCAGGCTGCTGCCACCGGAGCAGATCGCCCGGGTGGCCCGCGACGCCGCAGTGCTGATCACCGAGCTCGCGCCTCGGCGCACGACGCTGAGCGCGGCGTTCGCGAGCACGATCGAGGGGGCGCGGTGAGGGAGCGGCCGCTCGTCCCTCGAGGCGCAGGGCCGAGGTCGCGCCGGATGCGCGCGAGCATGGCGGCCGAGCTGCGCGGCCTGCTGCGCGGGCGTCGGCAGGGGTGGGTGCTGGTGCTGGCCGTCGCCGGCTCGCTCGCAGGAGGCCTCACGAGCGGCGCGATCGCGGCGCAGGTCGGGAGCGTCGGACCGCTCGAGCTCGCGACCATGAGCGTCTCGAGGGGCGCGGCCACACCCATCGCCGTGGCGCTGCTGGCGGCCCTCGCCGTCGCAGGGCCGTATCGCGACGGCGGGTGGCTGCATGCGGTGCTGGGCGAGCCGCGGGCGCTGCCGCGCGCACTGGCGGGCGCCGTCCCCATGCTCGGGCTGAGCCTGCTCCTGGGCCTGCTGTCGGCGACGATCGCGGCGGTGAGCGCGGCCGCCCTCGTCGGCTTCGATCTCGGTGCGCTCGCGCTCGCCGTCAGCGCCCACCTGCTGGTGACCACGATCTGGAGCGCGTGGATGCTGTGCCTCGCGCACGCCACGCGCTCACCGCTGGCGACGCTGGCCGTCGGCGTGGGCGTGCCGGTCATCGTCGAGCCCGCGCTCGCCGGGCTCATGGCGCAGCTGCGGCTCGATCCGGCGCGCTGGGCGCTGCCGGGTCAGGCGCTGCGCGCCGTCGGCGAGGTCGCTGCCGGAGGTGGTGCGGTGCTGCTGCCGGTCCCCGTCGGAGCCCTCGCGATCGCCGTCGCCGCCATCGCCGCGTGCACGCTCGCGGCGGTGCTCGCAGCGTGGCTCCGGATGCGTGCTGCACAGCCCCGCTGAGATCCGCTGACGGCGCCGCCGCCGGTGGTAGCGTGACTCGCACGACGGGCCGTCTGGCCCCGATCATCCCGAAGGAGCACCATGGCTGAGCGCACCGTCACCGTCGAGTCCGCCCACGGCCTGCACGCACGCCCGGCCTCGCTCTTCGCGCAGGCCGCGGCGAAGGCCGGCAGCCCCGTCACGATCACGAAGGGCGAGAAGCAGGTCAACGCGGCCAGCATCCTCTCCGTCATCTCGCTGGGCGTCAGCAAGGGCGACACGGTCACGATCGGCTCCGACGACGAGTCGGCGCTCGACGAGCTCGAGCAGCTGCTCGCGACCGACCACGACGCCTGATCCACGCAGCACCACCCCACCCAGCACGGAGTCATCGATGACCACCACCGCAGCACCGAGGTCTGGGGGCGCTCGCGTCGCCATCCAGAAGTTCGGCACGTTCCTCTCCGGCATGATCATGCCGAACATCCCCGCGCTCATCGCCTGGGGCATCATCACCGCCCTGTTCATCGATGTCGGCCCGTTTCCGAACGCCGACCTGGCCTCGATCGTCGGCCCGACGATCCACTACCTGCTGCCGATCCTCATCGCCGGCACCGGCGGCCGGATGGTCTACGGCACGCGGGGCGCCGTCGTCGGCGCGTTCGCCGTCATGGGCGCGATCGCCGGATCGGACGGCCTGATCGCCGCCTTCAACGAGGCGAACCCGCCCGCGCCGGGCGCGGCCGAGCTCGGCCAGGTGCACATGTTCATCGGCGCGATGATCCTCGGGCCGCTCTCGGCCTGGGTCATGCAGCAGCTCGACAAGCTGTGGGACGGCAAGGTCAAGGCGGGCTTCGAGATGCTCGTCAACATGTTCTCGGCGGGCATCCTGGCCTTCCTCATGGGCCTGTTCGGCTTCTTCGTCGTCGCCCCGGTCGTCAACTGGATCATGGACGTCATCGGCGGCGCGGTGGGCTGGCTGGTCGAGACGGGCCTGCTGCCGATCGCCTCCGTGCTGATCGAGCCGGCGAAGGTCTTCTTCCTGAACAACGCCATCAACCACGGCGTCCTCACGCCGCTGGGCACGACGGATGTCGCCACCGACGGCAAGTCGATCCTGTTCCTGCTCGAGGCGAACCCCGGCCCCGGCCTCGGCCTCCTGCTCGCCTTCGCCGTCTTCGGCATCGGCGCCGCGAAGGCGACGGCTCCCGGTGCGGCGATCATCTCGTTCGCCGGCGGCATCCACGAGGTCTACTTCCCCTACGCGCTGATGAAGCCGACGCTGATCATCGCGCTCGTGCTCGGCGGCGCCTCCGGTGTCGCGACGAACATGCTGCTCGGCACGGGCCTGGCGGGCCCGGCGGCTCCCGGCAGCATCTTCTCGGTCGGTGCCCAGGCGTTGCTGGTCGGCGGAGGCAACCTCGTGGGCGTGCTGCTCTCGGTCGTCATCGCCGCCGCGGTCACCTTCGCGGTCGCCGCCGTCATCCTGCGCGCCTCCCGCAAGCGCGACCTCGAGCGCGAGGCCGCCGGCGGCGACGAGCTCGCCGCCGCCGTGGCCAAGACCGAGGCGGCGAAGGGCAAGAAGTCCGAGCACCTGTCGAACCTCTCGGCGGCGGCGGGCGGCGGCGCGGCAGCCGCGCCCGCGGTCGACGCGACGGCAGCGCCCGCGGCGACCTCGCCCATCCGCACCATCGTCTTCGCGTGCGATGCGGGCATGGGTTCGAGCGCCATGGGCGCGAGCGTGCTGCGCAGCAAGATCAAGAAGGCCGGCATCGAGGGCGTCACGGTCACGAACGTGGCGATCGCGAACCTCGACGGTTCGGAGGACCTGATCGTGACGCACCAGGACCTTACGGCCCGCGCGCGCCAGCAGAACGATCGGGCGACGCACGTGTCGGTCGACAACTTCATGAACAGTCCGAAGTACGACGACGTGGTCGCGCTCGTCGGTGAGTCGAACGCGACCGAGTAGAGGAGCACCATGCCCGTCCTGACCATCGACCAGATCACCACGACGCCGAGCGCGACGACGAAGGACGCCGCGATCCAGGAGGCCGCAGACATGCTGGTGGCGGCCGGGGCGGTGACTCCGGAGTACGCGGACGCCATGCGCGAGCGGGAGCAGAGCGTGTCGACCTACATGGGCAACCTGCTCGCGATCCCGCACGGCACCAACGAGTCGAAGGACTCGATCCTCGACTCGGCGTTGTCGGTGGCTCGCTACGAGACGCCGATCGACTGGGACGGCAACCCGGTGAAGTTCGTGATCGGCATCGCCGGCAAGGACGGCGGGCACCTCGAGATCCTCTCGAAGATCGCGATCGTGTTCGCCGACGAGGATGAGGTGGCGAAGCTCGAGCAGGCGCCCGACGCCGCTGCGATCCTCGAGCTGCTCGGCGACGTCAACGAGTGATGCGTGCCGTCCACTTCGGCGCCGGCAACATCGGCCGGGGCTTCGTCGGGCTGATCCTGCAGCGCGCGGGCTACGAGGTCACGTTCGTCGACGTCAACGCCGAGCTGATCGCGATGCTGCAGACAGCGGATGCGTACCAGGTGCGCGAGGTGGGACCGGACGCGACCGTGCACACGGTCACCGGCTTCACCGGCATCGACTCGAGCGCCGACCCCGAGGGCGCCGCGCGGGCGGTGGCGGAGGCGGACGTCGTGACCTGCGCCGTCGGGCCGACGGCGATGCGGTTCATCGCCCCCGTGATCCGGGCCGGGCTCGCCCAGCGCGAGGGCGATCCGCTCGCGGTGATGGCGTGCGAGAACGCGATCGGCGCGACGGACACGCTGCGGGACCACGTGCTCGAGGGCGCGCCGGAGCTGGCGGAGCGCGCGGTGTTCGCGAACACCGCGGTCGACCGCATCATCCCGCCGCAGGATCCCGCCGGCCTCGACGTCGTCGTGGAGGACTTCTTCGAGTGGTCGATCGACCGCACGCCGTTCGCGGGCGCAGCGCCGACCATCCCCGACGCGCACTTCGTCGACGACCTCGCGCCCTTCATCGAGCGCAAGCTGTTCACCGTGAACACCGGCCACGCCACCACGGCGTACGCCGGTTGGAACGCGGGCGTGCCGACGATCGCCGAAGCGCTGCAGGAGCCGGAGATCCGCGCTGCGGTCGAGGCGGCGCTCGCCGACACCAGCCGCCTGCTGCTGGCGAAGTTCGGCTTCGACGCGCGAGACCACGCCGCCTACGTGGCGCGCGCGATCGAGCGGTTCGAGAACCCTGCGCTGCCCGACACCTGCGAGCGCATCGGTCGGCAGCCGCTGCGCAAGCTGTCCCGCAACGAGCGCTTCGTGCAGCCGGCCGTCGAGCTGGTCGAGCGCGGCGAGCGCGCCGACGGCCTGATCGCGGCCTACGCGGCAGCGCTCCGGTTCGACGCACCCGATGACGAGCAGGCCGTCGAGCTCCAGCGGCTGCTCGCCGAGCTCGACCCGGCTGCGTTCGTCGATCGCGTCAGCGGCGTCGGAGCCGGCGCGCTGCACGACGAGCTGTCGAGCCTGGTCGCGGCCGCGAAGGGCTGAGCGGCCGTGTCTGGCCGATCGTGCTGAGTCGTGGCACGCGCAGCCGCGGGCGCGCCAGCGCACGCCCGCGGCAGCGCCTGCTGCACGGCTGGGATTGGTCCGACCCGCGCATCGAGCTGGAGGAGCTGGCGCCGACGAGCCGAGCGCTCGTCTCCGGAGGAGCGGGCGAGCTGGTCGCCGCCCTGACGGACGCCGGCCACCGGGTGACGGTGATCGGCTCCAACCACCACCAGCTGCAGTACGCGCGGCGTCGCGTGGCCGGCGGCGACTTCGAGCCGGGCGCCGCCGAGCGCCTCATCGACCTCGGTCGCGGCATGATCAAGGCGGCGAGCCCGGCATGGACGCGCCGGCGGATGCGGCAGTTCCTGCAGGAGGGTGACCCGCTGAGGGCTGCGGAGGCCTGGAAGACGAGGCTCGACAACCGCACCCTCGCATCGATCCTGAAGACGATGCTCGGGCCCGCGGGCACGCTCTCGGCGCTCGTGCTGCGCGACTTCGCCACACCGATCCCGCCGCACTTCGACGAAGCGATCAGGGGGCGCATCGCACGAGCGCTCCGCAAGCACGCGCCGAAGGAGAACCCCTTCGCCTGGCGACTGCTGCTGGGCGAGGAGATGCCGGGGCACGCCCCGCCGCGGGTCGCGCCCGAGGCGGTCACCTGGCTGGAGGAGCCGCTGCTGGAGCACCTCGAGCGGGTCGGTCCCGGCGCCTACGACGCCGTCACCCTGTCGAACGTGATCGACGGGGCCGACGAGCGCTGGGTGCGCGACCTGCGCAAGGCCGCGCTGCGAGCGGTCGTGCCCGGCGGGCCGGTGATCGCGCGCTCCTTCGCCACGACGATGGACGACGAGTCTGCCAAGCGCGCCCGTCGCGACCGCGCGATGCTGTGGGGGAGCATCGTCGTCCAACGCGCCGGGGCGTAGGCGAGCGCCCGTCCGAGGCCCCGGCGCTCGTCCGCGCCGCACCGACACGCCCGGCTTGCACGCCAGTGCCGGATGCGCGTAGAGTTGACCGTTGGTGTCGTGCGCCCTCTGCGCGCGTCACTCGCATGACCGGCAACCGAGAAACTTGCAGAAGAAGGCTATGGGCAAAAAAGACGGCGTCATCGAGATCGAAGGCACGGTGATCGAGGCGCTTCCCAACGCGATGTTCCGCGTCGAGCTCTCGAACGGACACGTTGTGCTCGCGCACATCTCCGGCAAGATGCGGCAGAACTACATCCGCATCCTGCAGGAGGACCGAGTGATCGTGGAGCTCAGCCCCTACGACCTCAGCCGCGGACGCATCGTCTACCGCTACAAGTAACCGGCTGCTGGACAAGGAACGGCTCGCGCGCCGCGCGAGCACGAGGCCAGCGAGGAAGAGAACATGAAGGTCAACCCCAGCGTCAAGAAGATCTGCGACAAGTGCAAGGTGATCCGCCGGCACGGTCGCGTGATGGTCATCTGCGAGAACCCCCGCCACAAGCAGCGCCAGGGCTGACGCCCGGCGCTTGCGCCACCGGCGCGGACACAACCGAACATCAGCACACAGCAGCGGTCAGAGCCCTCGGAAGAGGGCGACACCTTGGGGAGAGGCCCAGGCACCTCCGCTGCTCCATACCTCTCACCACTCCCTAGGAGACACACGATGGCACGCATCGCAGGTGTCGACATCCCGCGCGAGAAGCGCGTGGAGATCGCACTGACGTACATCTTCGGCGTCGGCCGCACCCGGTCGATCCAGACGCTCGAGGCCACGGGCATCGACCGCAACACGCGCGTCAAGGACCTCACGGACGACCAGCTGGTCACGCTCCGCGACCACATCGAGGGCACGTTCAAGGTGGAGGGCGACCTCCGCCGCGAGGTGACCGCCGACATCCGCCGCAAGGTCGAGATCGGCTCGTACGAGGGCATCCGCCACCGCCGCGGCCTCCCCGTCCGCGGCCAGCGCACCAAGACGAACGCGCGCACCCGCAAGGGCAAGAAGCAGACGGTCGCCGGCAAGAAGAAGGCCGGCCGCTAGGCCGCGTGGAGGTAGAACAACATGGCAGCTCCCAAGTCCGCGGTCCGCAAGCCGCGCAAGAAGGACAAGAAGAACATCGCCGTGGGCCACGCCCACATCAAGTCGACGTTCAACAACACGATCGTCTCGATCACCGACACGACCGGGGCCGTCGTCTCGCAGGTCTCGGGTGGCGGCGTCGGTATGAAGGGCTCGCGCAAGTCGACCCCCTACGCCGCGCAGCTCGCCGCCGAGTCGGCTGCGCGACAGGCGCAGGATCACGGCATGAAGAAGGTCGACGTCTTCGTCAAGGGCGCAGGCTCTGGCCGTGAGACGGCGATCCGCTCCCTCCAGGCCGCTGGCCTCGAGATCGGCGCGATCCACGACGTGACGCCGCAGGCCCACAACGGCGTTCGCCCGCCGAAGCCGCGCCGCAACTAGTCGTTCCCGCCGGGCAGGGGGCTCACCCCTGCCCGGCCATCCGCCGTCATTGAACACGCGAGTCATATAGCGGACTCGCGACCGAAAGGAACCGACACGTGCTGATCGCCCAGCGCCCCACTGTCACCGAGGAGATCGTCTCCGAGCACCGCTCGCGGTTCACGATCGAGCCGCTCGAGCCTGGCTTCGGCTACACCCTCGGCAACTCGCTCCGCCGCACCCTCCTCTCGTCGATCCCCGGCGCTGCTGTCACCAGCATCCGCCTGGACGGCGTGCTCCACGAGTTCTCGACGATCGCCGGTGTCAAGGAAGACGTCACCGAGATCATCCTGAACATCAAGCGCCTCGTGGTCTCCTCCGAGCACGACGAGCCCGTGGTCGCCTACCTCTCGCGCCAGGGCGCGGGCACGGTGACGGCCGCCGACATCACGGCCCCGGCCGGTGTCGAGATCCACAACCCCGAGCTGGTGCTCGCGACGCTGAACGACTCGGCGAAGCTGCAGCTCGAGCTCACGATCGAGCGTGGCCGCGGCTACGTCTCGGCTGCGCAGAACCGCGACGAGTTCGCCGAGGCGGGCGTCATCCCGATCGACTCGATCTACTCGCCCGTGCTGAAGGTCACCTACCGCGTCGAGGCGACGCGCGCCGGTGAGCGCACCGACTTCGACTCGCTCGTCGTCGACGTGGAGTCGAAGCCGGCGATCTCGCCGCGCGACGCCATCGCGTCGGCCGGCCGCACGCTGGTCGAGCTGTTCGGCCTGACGCGCGACCTGAACGCCGAGGCCGAGGGCATCGAGATCGGTCAGGCTCCGGCCGAGGCCATCGGCTCGGGCGAGCTCGCGACCCCGATCGAGGAGCTCGACCTGTCCGTGCGCTCGTACAACTGCCTCAAGCGCGAGGGCATCAACACGGTGTCCGAGCTGGTGGCGCTGAGCGAGACGCAGCTGATGAACATCCGCAACTTCGGCCAGAAGTCGGTCGACGAGGTCAAGGACAAGCTCGTCGAGCTCGGCCTGTCCCTCAAGGACGCGGTGCCCGGCTTCGACGGCGCCCACTTCTACAGCGGTTACGACGAGGACGCTCGCTGAACGCGGGCCGACTGAAGAACTAGAGGGATACGAACCATGCCCAAGCCCACCAAGGGTCCCCGCCTCGGAGGCGGTCCTGCGCACGAGCGCCTGCTGCTCGCGAACCTCGCGGCTGCGCTCTTCACGCACAAGTCGATCAAGACGACCGAGACGAAGGCCAAGCGCCTGCGCCCGATCGCTGAGCGCCTCATCACGTTCGCCAAGCGCGGCGACCTGCACGCGCGTCGTCGCGTGCTCGGCGTGATCGGCGACAAGGGCGTCGTGCACGAGCTCTTCACCGAGATCGCTCCGCTCGTCGCCGAGCGCGAAGGCGGCTACACCCGCATCACGAAGCTCGGCTTCCGCAAGGGCGACAACGCGCCCATGGCGCAGATCGAGCTCGTGCTCGAGCCGGTGCAGAAGAAGGCGTCGAAGTCGAAGGCCGCCGCTGCCGCGCAGTCGGCAGCCGCCGACCAGGAGGCCGCTGAGGCGAAGGCTGCTGACGCCGAGGTCGAGGAGACCGAGGCGCCCGAGACCGAGGTCGCTGAGACCGAGGCGACCGAGCAGGCGCCCGAGGCTGAGGTCGCGGCCGACGAGGCCGCAGCCGAGGCCGCGAACGCCGAGGCCGCAGAGGCCCAGGACGTGGCGCAGGACGCCGCGACCCAGGCCGCGTCGACCGAGAACACGCAGCGCGACGGCAAGTAGGCCGTCGGAGCACGACGAAGGGGCCCCGCATCGCGCGGGGCCCCTTCGTCGTGCTCGGGCCAGCGGCCTGCCCGGGCTAGGAGCGGGAGGCCTTCGCGAGCTCGGTCGCCGCGAGCACGAGACCGAGGTGCGAGAAGGCCTGCGGGAAGTTGCCCCAGTGGTGGCCGGTGACCGGGTCGATCTCCTCCGCCAGCAGTCCGACGTCGTTGCGCATCGCCACGAGCCGATCCATGAGCGCGGTCGCGTCCTCGAGCCGGCCGGCCTGCGCCCGGGCGATGACGAGCCAGAAGCCGCACAGGATGAAGGGATGCTCGTCTCCGGAGAGGCCGTCGACGCCCGTGGTGCGGTACCGCAGCGGGATGCCCTCGACGAGCAGCTCCTGCTCGATGCGGGCGATCGTGCCCAGGAAGCGCGGGTCGTCGGCCGCGACGATGCCGATCGTCGGCAGCTGCAGGAGTGAGGCATCCACCTCGCTCGTGGCGTAGTGCTGGCGGAAGGAGCCCGTGGACTCGTCGAAGCCGCGCGTCAGGACCTCCTCGCGCAGCGCATCCCTGATGCTGGTCCACTGCTCGACGTCAGCGGCATCCGCGTCGCAGCCGCCCTGCTCGACGGCGCGCACGGCGCAGTCGAAGGCGGCCCACATCATCGCGCGCGAGTGCGTGAACATCTGCGGCTCGCCGCGCATCTCCCACAGGCCCTGGTCGGGCGTCTGCCAGTGCGTCGCCAGCTCGCTCACCAGCGCGCGCTGCATGTGCCAGGAGTCCTGCGAGTCGTCGAGGCCTCGCTCCCGCAGCCGCTCCAGCGTCAGCATCAGCTGCCCGAGCACGTCGTGCTGGCGCTGGTCGGCGGCGCCGTTGCCGATGCGCACCGGCCGCGCGCCGCCGTAGCCGGGCAGGTGGTCCAGCTCGACCTCCGGCAGCTCACGCCCTCCATCGCGGCGATACATGATCCGCATGTCCTGCGGATCGCCGGCGATCGCCCGCAGCAGCCAGTCGCGCCACAGCGCAACCTTGCCGGAGAGCTGGACCGCGAGCATCGCGTCGACGGTGAGGGATGCATCGCGCAGCCACGTGAAGCGGTAGTCCCAGTTGCGCTCGCCGCCGGGATCCTCCGGGAGCGAGGTGGTCGGTGCCGCGAGGATGCCGCCGGTGACCTCGTCGGTCAGGGCGCGGAGCACGAGGACGCTCGTCTGCACGGCCTCGAGGTAGGGGCCGTCGTAGTCGAGCGCGCGCAGCCACTCGGCCGACTCGGCGATCGTGGTCGCGACGACCTCGGCCTCGGCCACCGGTTTCGCCAGCGGCAGCCACGAGTGCTTCCACGCGAGGTCGAGGGTGATGCGCTCGCCCTCGCGGACGGTGAAGGTCGAGCGGTGCCGGTGGTCGTCGGCGACGGGCAGCTGCGGGCCGCGCAGCACGAGCCGGTCGGGCCCGGCGATCGCGACGAGGATCTCCTCGCCGTCCTCCTCCATGCGGCGGAACCAGGGCGGCACGCTCCCGTAGCCGAAGCGCACGACGAGCGACTGCTCGAGCTCGACCTCCCCGCTCACGCCCGTGATGATGCGCACGACGTCGGCGCGCTCGTCGCCGGTCGGCATCGCATCCGTCACCGTGACGGTGCCGGTCGGCGTCTCGTGGGTGGTCTCGAGCACGAGGCTGCCGGGCAGGTAGCGCCGGGTCGACGTGGCCGGCCCTGCGGGCCCGATGCGCCAGTGGCCGTGCTCGCGCTCGCCGAGCAGCGCGGCGAAGCATGCGGGCGAGTCGAAGTGGGGCAGGCAGAGCCAGTCGATCGAGCCGTCGCGGCCGACGAGCGCAGCGGTCGTGCGGTCGCCGATCAGGGCGTAGTCCTCGATGGGCAGGGGAGTGGGCATCCCGCGAGCGTACCCGGGGCGCGCTCCGCGCCCGATCCGCCCCGCGGGTCGCTCAGTACGCTAGCGGGATGCCCCGGATCCGCCTCGACCTCGCCTACGACGGCGGCGCGTTCGCGGGCTGGGCGGCGCAGCCGGGGCTGCGCACGTGCCAGGGCGAGCTCGAGCGAGCGCTCAGCACCATCGCCCGACAGCCGGTGCGGGTGACGGTCGCGGGGCGCACGGACGCGGGGGTGCACGCGAGCGGTCAGGTGGCGCACGCCGACCTGCCGGAGGGCGTCGCGATCGTGCCGCAGCTCGCCCGACGGCTGTCTCGGCTCGCGGCGCCGGAGGGCGATCTGGTGGTGCGGGAGGTGGGCGTCGCACCGGCGGGCTTCGACGCGCGCTTCTCGGCGACCTCGCGCTCCTACCGCTACCGGATCGTCGCGAGCCCGGCAGGGGATCCCCTCGAGCGCCGCACCGCCGCGCACGTGCCGCAGCCGCTCGACGTCTCGGCGATGCAGCGCACCGCGGCGGCGCTGGTCGGCCTGCGGGACTTCGCGGCGTTCTGCAAGCCGCGCGAGGGCGCGACGACCATCCGCGAGCTGCGCGACTTCGTCTGGGCGCACGAGGGCGAGGTGCTGACGGCGTCGCTGACCGCCGACGCGTTCTGCCACTCCATGGTGCGCGCGCTGGTCGCGGCGTGCGTGCGGGTGGGGGAGGGGCGACTCGGGCTCGCGCAGGCGATCGCGCTCCTCGACGAGCGTCAGCGGTCTGCGCTCACCGGGCTCATGCCCGCGCACGGCCTCACGCTCGTCTCGGTCGGCTACCCGCCGGCCGACCAGCTCGCGCTGCAGGCCGAGCGCGCGAGGGCGCGACGCAGCGCATCCGACCTCGCTCCGCCCCGCGAGGGGTGAGCGGCGATCACCCGGCAGCGCGGCCCTGCGCTCGCGACGCGCCTCAGCCGCTGACGCGCTCGCCGGTGAGCAGCGCTGCGAGCTCGTCGACGGTGTCGACGACGCGGGTCGCGCCCGCCGCCTCGAGCTCGCCGCGGCCGCCGTACCCGTATGCGACGCCGATCGAGCGCATGCCGAGCTCGCGCGCCGAGGCGATGTCGTTGACGCGGTCGCCGACCATCACGAGCTGGTCGTGCGGGAGCCCGATCGACGTGGCGGCGCGCGCGATGACCTCGGCCTTGGAGTGGCCGGCCTCGCCGTCGAGCCGCCCGTGCACGCCGCGGAAGCGCGGGAGCAGCGCGTAGTGCTCCACGACGGCCTCCGCGTCGCGCTGGATCTTGTGCGTCGCGACCGCGAGCGGCGTGCCGCGCTCGTCGAGCTCGGCGAGCAGCCGCTCGATGCCGGGGTAGAGGGAGGAGTCGACGAGTCCGCCGTCGGCCATCCTGCGGCGGAAGGCTGCGAGCGCGGAGGCGATCTCCTCGGCGGTGCGCCCCTCCTCGGCGAGCACCGTCACGAGCGGCGGGCCGAGCCAGCGCAGCAGCACGTCCTCCGCGGGCTGCTCCCAGCCGACCGCGTCGTGCATGTGGCGCAGGCTGGCGAGCAGACCGCGCTTCGAATCGGTGAGGGTGCCGTCGAGGTCGAAGATGATGCCGCTGGGTTCCATGTCCTCCCATCGTCCCAGATGTCTGATCGGCCTGGCCAGTCGTTTCGCCTCCGGCCTACACTGGTCGTCGCCGACGCCGCGCGGCGAGGAGCCGGAGGTCACGACGTGTCAGAGCAGCAGCCCGCATTCGACCAGGCCTTCCGCGGCTACGACCGCGAGCAGGTCGACGGTGCCCTCGCGGGCCTGCGCTCCGAGCTCGACGAGGTCACGCGGGCCGGCGCAGCGGCGGCGCTCGAGACAGCGGCGCGCATCCAGCACCTCAGCGAGGACCTCGACGCGGCGATCGCGCGCGCCGACCAGGCAGAGGCGCGCATGCTGCGCCTCGCGCAGCAGGTGCAGACGCTCGACGAGGAGGGCGAGGACGACGAGACGGATGCCGATGATGCGGAGGAGGGCCGGCAGACGCGCGTGCGCTTCGCCGAGATCCTGCGCGTCGCTGAGGACCAGGCGTCGTCCCTGGTCACCAACGCCTCGAACGCCTCGGAGCGGATCCTCGACGACGCGAACGCCGAGCGCGACCGCATCCGCCGCGACGCGCAGGACGAGGCGGCGCGCGTGCTGCAGGAGGCGCAGCACGAGGCAGAGCTCGCACGCCGTCGCAGCGAGACCGAGCAGACCGCGCACCGCGCGCGCATCGAGGCGGAGCTCGGCTCGCTGGGCGAGAAGGTCTCGCAGGCCGACCGCGAGGCGCAGGTGCTGCTGGGCGAGGCCGAGCGCGCTGCGGCCGCCATGCGCGCGCAGGTGCAGCGGGAGACCGACGACCTGAAGCTCGACGCCGACCGCATCGTGCGCGAGGCGAAGGCACGCCGCATCGAGCTCGACGCGGCGATCACACGACGTCAGGACGACGCGCAGCAGGAGTTCCTGCGGCTGCACAGCCAGGCGGTCGCGCACGCCGAGCGCATCACGGCCGACGCCAACGAGAAGGTCGCGTCGGCGCTCGCGCACGCCGCCCACGTCGCCGAGCAGTCGGAGGCCTACGAGCGGCTCTCGAAGGCGCAGGCCGCGCAGATCGAGGCGAGCGCGAAGGCGCGCGCCTCGGCGATGCTCGACGAGGCGCGGCAGCGCTCGCAGGCCATCGTCGACTCCGTGACCAAGCACACGAAGGATGTGCTGCGCGACGCCGAGGATCGCACGCGGTCGCTGCGCTACCAGCAGACGCAGCTGCACGGCTTCATGGCGGAGGTGCAGTCGCTCATGCACGTCGCCGACGCCGCCGACCCGCGGACGTGGGCCGACGAGGGTGCGGCGACGGGCGGGGGAGCGGCGAGCGCAGCCGGAGCCGGCGCGTCGCCCGCGAGCCTCGCCGCCGACCGGGGCGCGCAGGACGCGCCGGACGCGGCCGGCGTGCCCGCGGTCGCCGCCGAGGATCGCGTGGTCGTGCCCGACTCGCACACCGCGTCCGACCAGGGCGCCGACCCGCTCGCCGACCTCGCGCTGCAGGTGGACGAGGCGCTCGAGGGCGAGCCGGTCGACGAGCCGGCGACGCGCGAGGAGGTCGTCGAGGTGGTGTGGCACGAGGACGACGAGGCCTACGACCCCTCGATCGATCGCTGATCCCGCGACACCGCCGGCCATCGGCCACCCGCGCGTGCTCCGATCCGGCTTGACTGCTGCGCTCCAGCGCGCGTATGCTCGATCCTTGGTGCGCACAGCCTGTGCGTGCCCGAATGAGCCCTCCACCGGATCGTTCGCGCCGCGTCGCCGGCCGAACACCTCGGAGTGGGATTCACGACCATCCATTCGATCAGTGAGGCATCAATGACTCGCACGTATTCGCCCAAGGCGGCGGACGTCCAGCACAACTGGATCGTCATCGACGCCACCGACGTGGTGCTCGGCCGCCTGGCCAGCCACGCAGCTGCCATGCTCCGCGGCAAGCACAAGCCGACGTTCGCCCCCCACATGGACATGGGCGACTTCGTCATCATCGTGAACGCCGACAAGGTCGCGCTCACGGGCCAGAAGCTGCTCAAGAAGGTCGCCTACCGCCACTCGGGCTACCCGGGCGGCCTCAAGGCCACCAACTACGCAGAGATGCTCGAGCGCTTCCCGGTGCGCACGGTCGAGAAGGCGATCCGCGGCATGCTGCCGAAGAACTCGCTCGGCCGCGCCCAGATCAAGAAGCTCAAGGTCTACGCAGGCCCCGAGCACCCGCACGCGGCGCAGCAGCCGACCCCCTACACGTTCGACCAGGTCGCCCAGTAGGGCGCGAGGAGACACCAGACATGGCGAAGATCGCAGACTCCATCGAGGCTCCCGAGAGCTTCTCGACCGAGACGCCGGCAGCTGAGGCTCCCAAGGCGCCCCGCGTCGTCAACATCGGCGGCCAGGCCGTCGGCCGTCGCAAGCAGGCCATCGCCCGCGTGCGCCTGGTCCCCGGCTCCGGCTCGTTCACCGTGAACGGCCGCACCCTCGAGGACTACTTCCCGAACAAGCTGCACCAGCAGCTGATCAACGACCCGTTCACGCTCCTCGAGCTCACGGGCAGCTACGACGTGATCGCCCGCATCTCGGGCGGCGGCCCGTCCGGCCAGGCCGGCGCGCTGCGCCTCGGCATCGCGCGTGCGCTCAACGAGATCGACGTCGAGAACAACCGACCGGAGCTCAAGAAGGCCGGATTCCTCTCGCGCGACGCTCGCGTCATCGAGCGCAAGAAGGCCGGCCTCAAGAAGGCTCGCAAGGCGCCGCAGTACTCGAAGCGCTGATCCATGTCGCGCCTGTTCGGCACGGATGGGGTTCGGGGCCTGGCAGGCCTGGACATCACTGCGGAATCGGCGATGGCGCTCGCACAGGGCGCCGCTCTCGTGCTCGGGCGTCACGCCCGGCAGGATGGGCGGCGCCCTGTCGCCGTCGTCGCGCGCGATCCGCGCGTGTCGGGTGAGTTCATCACCGCAGCGGTGTCGGCGGGTCTCGCCTCGAGCGGCGTCGACGTGCTCGACGCCGGGGTGATCCCGACGCCGGCGGCCGCCTACCTGGTCGCGAGCATCCACGCCGACTTCGGCGTGATGGTCTCGGCCTCGCACAACCCCGCACCCGACAACGGCATCAAGTTCTTCGCCACCGGCGGGCGCAAGCTGCCCGATGCGGTCGAGGACGAGATCGAGACCGCGCTCGGCGGTGCTCCGCTGCGCCCGATCGGCAGCGAGGTCGGCACGATCCGCCGCTTCGCCGACGCCGAGGACCGCTACCTCGTGCACCTGCTCGGCACGCTCGACGTCAGCCTGGACGGGCTGCACGTCGCTCTCGACTGCGCCCACGGCGCGGCCGCTGGTGTCAGCCCGCAGGCCTTCGCCGACGCCGGGGCGAAGGTGACCGTGATGGGCAACGACCCTGACGGCATCAACATCAACCGAGAGGTCGGCTCGACCCACCTCGAGCAGCTGCGCGAGCTCGTCGTCGCATCCGGCGCCGACCTCGGCATCGCTCACGACGGGGACGCCGACCGCTGCCTCGCGATCGATGCGCAGGGCAGCGTCATCGACGGCGACCAGATCATGGCGATCCTCGCGGTCTCGACGAAGCGTCGCGGCCTGCTGGCCGACGACACCCTCGTCGCGACCGTGATGTCGAACCTGGGCCTGAAGGTCGCGATGGATGAGCACGACATCTCGCTCGTGCAGACCGCCGTCGGCGACCGCTACGTGCTGGAGGCGCTGCGCGAGTACGACCTCTCGCTCGGCGGCGAGCAGTCGGGGCACATCATCTTCTCGGCGCACGCCACCACGGGCGACGGGATCCTCACGGGGCTGCAGATCGCGGCGGAGATGGCGCGCACCGGCAAGGCGCTCAGCGAGCTCGCCTCGGTGATGCAGGTCTTCCCGCAGGTGCTCATCAACGTCACGGGCGTGGATCGACTGGGCCTGCGCGGCAACCGGCCGATCGCCGACGCCGTGGCGCGCGCGGAGGCCGAGCTCGGCGATCACGGTCGCGTGCTCCTGCGCCCCTCGGGCACCGAGAAGATCGTGCGCGTGATGGTCGAGGCCTCCGAGCAGCACATCGCGCAGACCATCGCCGACGAGCTCGCGGACCTCGTGCGGTCGGAGCTGAGCGTCAGCGCCTGAGCACTGCCGGCGGCGTCACCGCCGCCGAGCGCGATGACGGCCCGAGTAGCGATGAGGGGCGGGGATCCACCGGAACCCCGCCCCTCTCGCGTCGACCGCTACTCGAGCGGGATGCTGCGCGTGGGCTCGTTGGTGCCGGCGCGGATCGCGCGCTGCCGCCCGATCCGGGCGATGACGAACAGCACGCTGCCGACGACGACGTAGCAGCCGGCGATCAGCCAGGTCTGCAGGCTCTGCTGCGTGAGCAGCGCGATCGAGGCGATGAGCGCCAGCACGGACACGATGCGCGGTGCCGTGAAGTGCTTGTGCGCCACCTTGTCCTTCTTCAGCACGAGCACCGAGATGTTCGCGGAGATGAACACGAGCACGAGCAGCAGCACCGTCGTGTCGGCCAGCGTGCCGACGTCGCCGACGAAGGACATCGCCATCGTGACGACACCCACCACGACGATCGACACCCACGGGGTGCGGCGCTTGGGCAGCACTGCGCCGAACGCGCGCGGCAGCAGCTTCGCCTCCGCCAGGCCGTAGGTGGCGCGCGAGGCCATCACCATGAACAGCAGGGCGCCGTTGCCGATCGCGACGAGCGCGATGATGGCGAAGAGCCACGGCGGGAAGGCGAGGCCGGAGGCCTCGATGACCTCGAGCAGCGGGCCCTCGGAGTTCGCGAGCTGGTCGAGCGGCACGACGATCGCCGCGCCGAGCGCGATGAGCAGGTAGACGACGGCCGCGGTCAGGATGGCGCCGAAGAGCGCCCGGGGGTAGGAGCGGCTCGGGTCCTTCACCTCCTCGGCCATGTTCGCCGCTGCCTCGAAGCCGAGGAACGAGAAGAAGGCGGTGATGGTGGCGGCGAACGCCCCCGTCATCGGCGGCACGCCCTCGGCGAAGGTCGTCAGGCGCGAGGGATCGCCCCCGCCGGAGCCGAACACGATCGCGGCGACCGCGATGATGATGATGAGCCCCGTCATCTCCACCACGGTGGCACCCACGTTGGCGATGAGCGACTCGCGCACGCCGCGCAGGTTGATGATCACGAGCAGCGCGATGAAGCCGATCGCGACCGGGATGGTGGGGATGCCCGGCACCAGCGCCTGCAGGTAGTCGCCCGCGAACGCGTTCGCGAGGGCCGCCGAGGTCGTGATGCCGGAGGAGAGCATGAGGAAGCCGATGAGGAAGGTCACGAAGGGCTTGTCGAACGCGCGCTCGGCGAAGCGCGCAGCGCCGCCAGCGTGGGGGTACTTCGTGATCAGCTCCGCGTACGTGCCGGCCGTCAGCAGCGCCAGGATCAGCGCCAGCCCGAGCGGCAGCCAGATGACGCCGCCGACGTCTTGCGCGATGGTGCCGACGAGCGTGTAGATGCCGGCGCCGAGCGTGTCGCCGACGATGAAGAAGAAGAGCAGGAGCGTGGTGATGCCGCGCTTGAGCTTCGTGCCGGAGGGCGATGGTTCTGCGACTGTGGGAAGCGCCATAGTCGCCAAGCGTGCCACGCGGTCGCTGAGCGCGCGCCTACGGATTCCACAGGTTCGCGATCCGGCTCGAGGGCGCGCGCAGCGCGGCGCCGCATCGGCGCGCCGAGCGTCGCGTCCTCAGGCGTGCCGCGCCCGGAACGCGGCGACGTTCGTGCGCGACTGGCAGGTGGTGGAGCAGAACCGCCGGGAGCGGTTGCGCGAGAGGTCGAAGAACATCCGATGGCAGCGGTCGTCGCCGCAGCGCTTCAGCCGAGCCGTGTCGTCGGTGCGCACGAGGTCGGCGAGCGCCATCGCGGCGTTGACCGCGATCGCATCCGAGATCGGAGCCCCCGCGGGCAGCCCGTGCAGGTGCCAGTCGAAGTCGTCGTGCCTCACGAGGTGCGGCCGCGCGTCGCACTGCTTGAAGACCCGGTTCGCGCTGGTGGCGATCGCGTCGCGATCCGCGTCCCACATCGCCTCAAGGGTGCCCAGGTGCGCCCAGGTGGCCTCCGCGTCCGCCCTCGTCGCGCCGCTCGAGCCCGGGAACCCGAACTCGACGCACATCGCCTTGAGCGCCGAGGCGGTCTCGAGCTCCCCCTCGCGCCGACGGTTGCACAGCGCAGCGGTGAACTCCAGGGTGCGCACGAGCTCTCGGGGGTGGGGCAGCGTCACGGAACGTCCTCGGTTGTGCTCACGGCCGTCAGGCCATACGGTCGTGACATGCGTGCCCCGACGTGGTGAGCACGATCGTAGTCGCTCTCCCTAGCGGGTCACCATGCCGTCTCGTCGCCCCCTCGGCCTCGCGCTCGCGCTCGCCAGCGCCGCCTCCTTCGCGCTCTCCGGCATCTTCGCCTCGGCGCTCCTCGACGCCGGGTGGAGCGCGGGCGCGGTCACGCTGCTGCGCATCGGCGGCGGCGCGCTCGTGCTGCTCGCGCCCACGCTCTGGCTGCTGCGCGGCCGGTGGGATGCGGTGCTGCGGTCGTGGAAGGAGGTCCTCGTGCTCGGCGTGCTGGCCGTCGCGCTCTGCCAGCTGGCGTTCTTCGCCGCGGTCGCCTTCATCGACCCCTCGCTCGCCCTGCTCATCGAGTTCCTCGGCCCGGTGCTGCTGGTCTTCTTCACCTGGGCGACCACCCGTCGCGCCCCGGCGGCGCTGACCCTGGCGGGCGCGGGGGTGGCGCTGCTCGGGCTGGCCCTGGTCTCCGGCATCGGAGGCGAGGCGCTCCACCCGCTCGGCGTGCTGCTGGCGCTCGGCGCCGCGGTCGGCAACGCCGGGTACTGGGCCGCCGCCTCGAAGGCGGACTCCGAGCTGCAGCCCATCGCGCTCGCGGGGCTCGGGCTCATCGTCGGCGCGATCGTGCTCGGCCTCGCCTCCGCCACGGGGCTCCTGCCGTTCGCGGCGAACGCATCGCCGGTGGTGCTCGCGGGCGCGACGGTGCCGTGGTGGGCGGCGATGCTCATGCTCGTGCTGCTCGCCACCGCCTGCTCGTACGTGCTCGGCATCCTCGGAGCGCGGAGGCTCGGCGCGACGCTGGCGAGCTTCGTCGGCTACTCGGAGCCCATGTTCGGCATCCTCTGGACTGCGCTGCTGCTCGCCATCCTGCCGAGCGGCATGCAGTGGGCCGGTGCCGCGGCGATCCTCGCAGGCGTGCTGCTCGTGCGGCTCGGGCAGGTCGGCAGGCCGCGCACGACGCGCGGGCCCGCGATCGTCGAGGGGATCCCGCCCGCCTAGCGCCTGCGTCGATCGGTGCGACCCGCGTGCCCGCGCTCGCCGGAGGGGGCCTCAGACCTTGCGGAGCAGAACGGAGCGGATGGTGTGGTCGTCGGCCTTCCGGAGCACGAGGTCGGCGCGGGGCCTGGTCGGCAGGATGTGCTCGACCAGGTTGGGGCCGTTGATCGAGTCCCAGATGTCCTCCGAGTGGATCCGGGCTCGCTCGCGCGACATGTCCGCGAAGCGGTGGAAGTAGGACTGCGGATCCTGGAAGGCGCTCTGCTTGAGCGCCCAGAAGCGGTCGATGTACCACTCCCTGATCGCGCTCGTGCGCGCATCCACGTAGATCGAGAAGTCGAACAGGTCGCTGACCGCCAGGTGCGAGCCCGCCGGCGGCGGCTGCAGCACGTTCAACCCCTCGACGATCAGGATGTCGGGGCGCCGCACCACGATCTCCTCGCCCGGCACGATGTCGTAGGTCAGGTGCGAGTACACCGGCGCCCGCACCTCGGCCTCGCCCGACTTCACCCGCGAGACGAAGCCGAGCAGGGCACGGCGGTCGTAGGACTCCGGGAAGCCCTTGCGCTGCATCAGGCCCCGCTCCTCGAGCACGCGGTTCGGGTGCAGGAAGCCGTCGGTGGTGATGAGCTCGACGCGCGGCGAGCCCTCCCAGCGGCGCAGCAGCTCTTCGAGCAGGCGAGCGGTCGTCGACTTGCCGACCGCGACGGACCCGGCCACGCCGATCACGAAGGGCGTCGGATGCGCGGTGGCGCCGAGGAAGCCGTAGGTGTCGCGGTGGAGGCGCGCGGTCGACTCCTGGTAGAGGCTCACGAGCCGCGACAGCGGCAGGTAGACCTCCGCCACCTCCCGCAGCTCGAGCCGGTCGCCGAGGCCGCGGAGCCTGCGCACCTCATCCTCGGTCAAGGGGTTCGGGGTGCGCGGCGAGAGGCGAGCCCAGTCGGCCCGCTCGATCTCGACGAACGGCGACTGGATCGGGTGTGACACGCGTTGGAGCCTACCGCCGGTAGGATCGTCGGCATGTGTGGAATCGTCGGGTACACGGGTCAGCGCGGCACCGTGGAGGTGCTGCTCGAAGGCCTCAGCAGGCTGGAGTACCGCGGCTACGACAGCGCGGGCATCTCGGTCCTCGACGGCGACAGCGTCGCCCTGCGCAAGAAGGGCGGCAAGCTCGCCGTGCTGCGCGGCAGCCTGGAGGATGCGCCGCTGCCCGATGAGGGCGCCGGCATCGGTCACACCCGCTGGGCGACGCACGGCGGCCCGACCGATGAGAACGCGCACCCGCACCTGGGTGACGACGGCAAGCTCTCCCTCATCCACAATGGCATCATCGAGAACTTCGCCGCGCTGCGGGCCGAGCTCGAGGCCGCGGGCGAGACCTTCTTGAGCGAGACCGACAGCGAGGCGGCCGCGAAGCTCGTCGGCCGCGCGTTCCGCGAGACCGGCGACCTCACCGCGGCGATGCGCCAGGTGGTCGCGCGCCTCGAGGGGCAGTTCACGCTGCTCGCCGTGCACGCCGAGCAGCCCGGCGTCGTCGTCGGCGCGTGCCACAACTCGCCGCTGCTGGTCGGCTACGGCGACGGCGAGCACTTCCTGGGCAGCGACGTCAGCGCCTTCGTGAAGTTCACGCCGCGCGCCGCCGCCCTCGACAACGACCAGATCGTCACCATCACCGCCGACAGCGCGACCGTCACCGACTTCGACGGCGGCCCGCTCGAGCCGAAGCGCTTCGAGGTCGACTGGGACGCCACCGCCGCCGACAAGGGCGGCTGGTCGTCCTTCATGGCGAAGGAGGTCGCCGAGGGCCCCGAGGCCGTGGCGAACACGCTGCGCGGCCGCCTGACCGAGACGGGCGTCGACCTGGGCGAGCTGGGCGTGCTCGACGACGAGGTGCTGCGGGGCATCACCCGCATCGTGATCGTCGCCTGCGGCACCGCGAACTACTCGGGGCTCGTGGGCAAGTACGCCATCGAGACGTGGTCGCGCGTGCCGGTCGAGGTCGACCTGGCGCACGAGTTCCGCTACCGCGACCCGATGCTCGACGCGCACACCCTCGTCATCTCGATCTCGCAGTCGGGCGAGACGATGGACACGAAGATGGCCGTGCAGCACGCGAAGGCGCAGGGCGCTCGCACGCTGTCGATCTGCAACACGCAGGGCGCGACGATCCCGCGCGAGTCGGAGGCGGTGCTCTACACGCACGCCGGCCCCGAGGTCGCGGTCGCCTCCACGAAGGCGTTCCTGGCGCAGGTGATCGGCCAGCTGCTCTTCGGCCTCCACCTGGCGAAGGTGCGCGGCACCATGACCGACGAGGCCATCGCCGAGGTCGTGCGCGAGCTCAAGGAGCTGCCGGAGGAGCTCGAGCAGGTGCTGTCGGAGCAGTCGGCGGTGCACGAGCTGGCGCACTGGATGAGCGACACGCGCTCGGTGCTCTTCCTCGGCCGCCACGTGGGCTACCCGGTGGCCCTCGAGGGCGCGCTCAAGCTCAAGGAGATCAGCTACATCCACGCCGAGGGCTTCGCCGGCGGCGAGCTGAAGCACGGCCCGATCGCGCTCATCGAGCCGGGCCAGGTCGTGTTCGTCGTGGTGCCGAGCCCGCGCAACGAGCCGCTGCTGCACTCGAAGATCATCAGCAACATCCAGGAGATCCGAGCGCGCGGCGCCCGGGTCATCGCGGTGGCCGAGGCCGGCGATGCGGCGGTCATGCCGTACGCCGACCAGGTGCTGCGCGTGCCGCTCACGCTGCCGATGCTGGAGCCCGTGCTGCAGGTCGTGCCGCTGCACATCTTCGCGCTCGAGCTCGCGACCGCCAAGGGCCTCGACGTCGACCAGCCGCGCAACCTGGCGAAGTCCGTCACGGTCGAGTGACCACGTCGGTCTGCGCGTGACCGAGCTGAGCGTGACCGAGCTGAGCGTGACCGAGCTGAGCGTCAGGAGCCAGCCGTGATCGTGGGGCTCGGCGTCGACGTCGTCGACCTCGCGCGCTTCGAGCGCGCGATCACGCGCACGCCCCGGCTGCGCGAGCGGCTCTTCGCGCGCGAGGAGCTGCTCGCCGACGGTCAGCCCCGCTCGCTCGCCTCGCTCGCCGCGCGCTTCGCCGCGAAGGAGGCGGCGCAGAAGGCGATCGGCACCGCCGCCGGCGCGCGCTGGATCGACTACGTCGTGCTGCAGGCTCCCGACGGGAAGCCCTCGCTCGAGCTGCGGGGCGCCGCCGCAGAGCGCGCGACGGCCATCGGCGCAGCGCGCCTGCACGTCTCGATGAGCCACGACGCCGGCGTCGCGACGGCGACCGTCATCGCGGAATCCTGAGGCGCCTCGACATGGGCTTCGACCTCGACATCGACACCGCGGCGATCGCCGCGAACGTCCGCACGCTCTCCGCGCGATTCGGCGTGCCCGTCTGCGGCGTGGTGAAGGCAGACGGCTACGGCCACGGGATGGTGCGGTCGGCCTCGGCCATGCTCGAGGGCGGAGCGGCGATGCTCGGCGTGGTCGACCTCGCGGAGGCGCTGGTGCTGCGGCGCGCCGGCATCGACGCGCCCGTGCTCGCCTGGCTGCACGGCGCGCGCACCGACTTCTCGCTCGCCGCCGCGCACGGGATCGAGGTCGCCGTCTCCTCGCTCGCGCAGCTGGAGGCCGCTGCCGGCGCTGGAGCGACGATCCACCTGAAGCTCGACACGGGGCTGGGCCGCAACGGCGTCGCCCGTGGAGACCGGGCAGCGGTGCTCGCCCGCGCGACCGAGCTCGCCCGCGGCGGCGCGCGCGTCCGCGGCATCATGTCGCACCTCGCCGGCACGTCGCGCGAGGCCGACCTGGCGCAGCTGGCCGACTTCACGGCGGCGCTCGCCGACGCCTCGCCCATCGGCGCGGAGGTGCGCCACCTGGCCAACTCCCAGGGCGCGCTCGCGCTGCCCGAGGCGCGCTTCGACCTCGTGCGGCTCGGCATGGCCGCCTACGGCATCGACCCTGACGGGCCTCGCGCCGGCGACGGGGCAGCGGCCGCGGAGCTCGGGCTGACCCCTGCGATGCGCGTGACCGCGCGCTTCGTCGAGGGCGTCGCCGCGATCGGTCTCGACGACGGCCTGCTGCCCGCGATGGGCGCGCCCGTGCTCGTCGCGGGCGAGGCGTCGCGCGTCGTCGCGATCGACGCGCATCGCCTGCGCGTCGACCCGCCGCGCACGGGCGAGGGGGTGCTGTGGGGCGACCCGGCCGCGGGCGAGCCGAGCGCCGACGCGTGGGCGCTCGCGGCGGGCACCATCGGGTACGAGACCGTCACCCGCATGGGCGCGGTGCGACGCGATGCCGCGGCGCCCGCGGTGCCGCCCGCGCCGCCCTCGGCGCTCGGCCCCCGCGCGGCGCACGGGCGGGTCGCGCCCGACCGCGTGCTGGAGCTGGGGCTCGACGGCGCGCCGCAGCGACTGCGCGGCGAGGTCGTGGGCCTCAAGCGGGTCGAGGCGGGCCTCGCGGTCTCCTACGGCGGCGAGTACGTCACCGAGCGCCCGACCACGCTCGCGCTCGTCGCGCTCGGCTACGCCGACGGCGTCGCCCGCGCTGCGACGGGACGACCGATGCTGCTGCGCGGGGAGTCGCTGCCGATCTGCGGCCGCGTGGCGATGGATCAGGTCGTGCTCGACGTCGGCGACCTCGACGCCGAGGTGGGCGACCCCGTCGAGCTCAGCCGCGCATCCGCCCCGGAGGTCACCGGCATGGTCGGTGCGCGCGTCGCCGTCGAGCTGGTCGGCTCGGTCCCGGATCCTGATGCCATGGAGGCGCTCGGCGAGGCCCTGGGCCGTGGCCTGCGCGCAGGCGATGCGGTGCTGCTGATCGGCGCGCTCGGCGCCGGCAAGACCACGCTCACCCGCGGCATCGGTGCGGCGCTCGGCGCCCGCGGCACCGTGCAGAGCCCCACGTTCGTGCTCGCTCGCACGCATCGCACGGCGGCAGGGCCTGACCTGCAGCACGTCGACGCCTACCGGCTGCTGCCCGATGCCGACGACGAGGCCGAGCTCGACGACCTCGACCTCGACCTCGACGGCGCCATCACGGTCGCCGAGTGGGGCGCACCGCTCGAGCACGCGCTCGAGTCGTGGCTGCGCGTCGAGATCGACCGCGGTGCCGCCCGAGCCGACCACGGCGAGGACGACCAGGCGGATGCGCTCGAGTCGCCGCGCGCCGTGCGCATCAGCGGCCACGGGCCGGCTTGGCCGCCGTCGCGGGTGCGCGCGCTCGTGAGCGCGGGAGCATCGCAGGGCGACGCGCCGGCGGGGGAGGGATGGGCATGACGCAGCGCCGGATGATCCTCGCGATCGACACCTCGCTCGGCACCTCGGTGGCCGTGGTCGACGGCGACACCGTCGTCTTCCGCGAGCACGCCGCCGACGCTCGTCGGCACGCCGAGCACCTGGGCGGCATGCTCTCGCGCGCGCTCGACGGTCGACGCTCGTCGATCGGGCTGGTCGTGGCCGGCATGGGGCCCGGGGCCTTCACCGGGCTGCGCGTGGGCATCGCCGCAGCCAGGGCCGCCGCCCTCGGCCTCGGCGTGCCCTGCCGCGGCATCGCGAGCCACGCGGGCGTGACCGCTGGGAGCGCGCAGGTGACGACGGATGTGCGGCGCCGCGAGCGCGGGTGGAGCATCGTGCTCGACGGGCTGGTGGTCGATGGCCCCTTCCTCGCGCCGGCCGACGCTGTGCCGCCGCCCACGGAGGCGGGCTCGAGCGGCGAGCACGCCGGCCTCCCGCGCATCGACGCCGACGTCGTCGACGCCGCGCTGCTCGCGCTCGCCGCATCGCGCGGCGCAGCCGAGGTCGCGCAGGCGCTCTACCTGCGCGACGCGGACGCCGTGCCATCGGCCGGCCCGAAGCGGGTGAGCCAGGCATGACCGACGGGACGACCGCGATCAGGACGGCCGGGTCGGCCGATCTCGACGCCATCATGGGCATCGAGCGCGCGGCGTTCGGCGCCAGCGCGTGGGAGCGCGAGACCATGCGCGCCGAGCTCGCGAGCGAGTGGGGGCGCTACGTCATCGCCGAGGGCGCCGAGGGGCGCGCGCTCGGCTACGCCGGCCTGCGGGCCGTGGGCGTCGAGGGCGACATCCAGACGATCGCCGTCACCGCCGAGGCTCGGGGGCGCGGCATCGGGCGGGCGCTGCTGGCCGAGCTGCTCGCCGAGGCCGAGCGGCGCGGCGTGCGCGAGCTCTTCCTCGAGGTGCGCGCCGACAACCCGACCGCTCGTGCGCTCTACGCCTCGGTCGGGTTCGCGGAGATCGGCGTGCGAGCGCGCTACTACCAGCCGGAGGACGTGGATGCGGTGGTCATGAAGCGGGAGGCACGACGATGACCCACGAGCCCGCGAGCGAGGGCGGCGCGCGCGCGAACCCGGTCGTGCTCGGCATCGAGACCAGCTGCGACGAGACCGGCGTCGGCATCGTGCGCGGCACCGAGCTGCTCGCCAACCGCATCGCATCGTCGATGGAGCTGCACGCCCGCTTCGGCGGCGTGGTGCCGGAGATCGCCGCTCGCGCGCACCTGGAGGCGATGGAGCCGACGATCCGCGCTGCGCTCGCCGACGCATCCCTCACCCTCGACGACATCGACGCGGTCGCGGTCACCGCGGGCCCCGGCCTCGCCGGTGCGCTGATGGTCGGCATCGGAGCCGCCAAGGGGCTCGCGACCGCGCGCGAGCTCCCGCTCTACGGCGTGAACCACCTCGTCGGCCACGTCGCGGCCGACGTGCTCTCCGGCGAGCCGCTGGCGCTCCCGACGATCGCGCTCCTCGTCTCCGGCGGTCACACCTCGCTGCTGCTGGTGCGCGACCTCGCCGGCGACGTCGAGCTGCTGGGCGAGACGATCGACGACGCGGCGGGCGAGGCGTTCGACAAGACCGCGCGCCTGCTGGGCCTCAGCTACCCGGGCGGGCCGTCCATCGACGCTGCGGCCGTCGGCGGCGACCCGGGTGCTGTCGCCTTCCCGCGCGGGCTGACGGCACCGAAGGATCGCGCGAAGCACCGCTTCAACTTCTCCTTCTCAGGGCTCAAGACCTCGGTCGCGCGCCATGTCGAGCGGGCAGCGGCAGCCGGCACCGAGCTGCCGATCGCCGACGTCGCCGCCAGCTTCCGCGAGGCCGTCGTGGACGTGCTGGTGGCGAAGGCGCTCGACGCCTGCGCTGCGCACGGCATCCCGCGGCTGCTGCTCGGCGGCGGCGTCGTGGCGAACCGGAGGCTGCGCGAGGTCGCGACCGAGCGCTGCGCCGAGGCGGGCGTGACCCTTCGCATCCCGCCGCTCGAGCTCTGCACCGACAACGGCGCGATGATCGCTGCGGTCGGCGCGATGCTCGTCGCGCGCGGCGATGCCCCGAGCCTGCCCGGCTTCGCCGCCGAGTCGACCCTCGAGGCGAGCGTCGTACAGGTGGTGGGCTGAGCCGGATGCCCAGGTCGGCCTGGCAGGATCGTCGCGGGATCGCGCGGCGACGGCCGCGCTCCGCAGGCCAAGAATCGCAGGGACGTCACGGAGGCAGGGCATGAACGCGACCGCATACCCCTCGCAGGGATGGAGCGCACCGCAGCAGAGCCACCACCCTGCCTCGTCGCAGCCCTCGTTCGCGCCGCAGCCCGCCTTCGCGCCGCCGCAGCAGTGGAGCGCGCCGACGCACCCGGGACCGAAGACGAACCTGATGGCGCTGCTCGCGATCGGGGCGGCCGCCGCCGGCACCACCGTGCTGCTGGGCCTGGGGTCGATCGCCGCGATCGTGCTCGGCTGCATCGCGCTCGCGCAGATCAAGCGCACAGGCGACGACGGCCGTCTGCTCGCCTTCTGGGGCATCGCGCTCGGCGCGCTGACGCTGGTGGCGCTGCTGGCGATGATCGTGCTCGGGGTGAGCGCGTTCGCGTCGTTCACGCAGACGCTGCCCGGCTTCTGACGCCCGACGGCGACTCAGCCTTTCGTCCCCCGCTGGGCGGTACGGTTGGTGCGCGCATTCGCGCTTCGCAAGGAGGTTCCCGTGAGCGACCAGTTCCCGCCTGCCGACGACCGCTTCCGTCGGCCCGACCAGCCCGAGCAGGACGGCGCCAACACCGGCGATGCCCAGCACGGGGACGCACAGCAGCCCGCCGCCGACTTCGGCCAGGCGCCCGCAGCCGACTTCGGCCAGCCGGCCGAGCGGGCGCCGTCGTTCGGGCAGGCGCACGAGGCGCCCGCCGCGAGCTTCAGCGACCAGCAGGCCCCCGCGTACGGCCAGCAGCAGGATGCGCCGTCCTACGGCCAGCAGGGCAGTGCGCCGTCCTACGGCCAGCAGGGCAGTGCGCCCTCGTACGGCCAGCAGCAGGCTGCGCCGTCCTACGGTCAGCAGGGTGACGCGCCGTCCTACGGCGAGCAGAGCAGTGCGCCCTCCTACGGCCAGCAGGCCGGCGCCGAGCAGCCCTACGGCCAGCAGGGCGGCTACGGCCAGCCGACCGGCCAGGGCCAGGATCCGCACGCGCAGCAGCAGCAGCAGCCGTACGGCCAGCAGCCGGCGAGCGCTCCCAGCGAGGCCGCCTACGGCCAGCAGGCGTACGGCCAGGCGAGCGCACCCTCGGACGCGGCCTACGGCCAGCAGGCGTACGGCCAGGCGAGCGCACCGGCCGATGCCGGCTACGGTCAGCAGTCGCACTACGGCCAGCAGGCCTACGGTCAGCAGCCCGCCTACGGTCAGCAGCCCGCCTACGGCCAGCAGTCGCAGTACGGCGATGCGAGCGCGCCGCAGTACGGCCAGGCGGCCGGCTACGCGCAGGCCTCGGCTGCGGCGCCGGGCGAGCGCAAGATCAAGGGCATCACGATCGCCGCGCTCATCCTCTCCGGGATCGGGCTCGTCTTCACCTTCATCAGCGGCCTCGGCGCCCTGCCGGCGATCATCGGCGCGGTCCTGGGCTTCATCGCGATGAAGAAGAATCCCGAGGCGAAGCCGTGGCCGCTCATCGCGGCGATCGTCGGCGTCGTCTTCGCCATCGCGTCGATCATCGTCTTCACCGTGCTGCTCGTGCAGTGGATGAACTACTTCGTCGCGATGGGCCAGATGCTGCCGTAGCGGCACCCGCCAGGTCGTCGGAGCCCCGGGCATGCGTGCTCGGGGCTCTGTCGTGCCTGCGCTCAGGCTGCGGAGACCCGGTCGGCCAGCACCGCGCGATGGCGGCCGCCGATGCGGGTGGCGAAGAGCGTCGCCCGCTGCGGCCCGGAGAGCTTCAGCCGCTTGCGGAAGGCTGCCGGGTCGATGTCGGCGCCTCGCTTCTTGATCTCCAGCTCGCCGATGCCCAGCTCGCGCAGCCGCCGTGCGATGCCGCGCTCGTCGAGCGGCAGGGTCTCGCGCACCCGGAACGCCTGGGCCAGGGGCGTCGCCACGTGCACCGGACCGCTCAGGTAGGCGATGCCGTCGCTGACGCCCGTCGCACCGAGCCGATCGGCGAGGGCACCGATGAGCTCGGCCCTGATCACCGCTCCGGCGGGCTCGAACAGGAACTCGCCGAGCTCGCCCTGCTCGGGGTGCGATGCCTCGCCCGTCAGCTCCGCAGCGCCGCCGTCGCCCAGCACGAGCGCGCTGCGCGCGACGCCCTCGCGAGCGAGCCGCCCCGTCCACACGACGGCCTCGACGGTCTCGAGCCCGTCCGTCACCCACTGGTGCTCCGCCTCCGCCGGCAGCAGCGCGCGATCGATGCCGGGCGCCAGCTTCACGCCCGACGGGCGCTCGCTCGCGAGCGCGAACACCGCGTCGAGCCCCGGCGACCAGTCGGCCGGGTCGCTCAGCCGCGTGCGCCCGTCGCGGCGGGCGGGGTCGAACCAGAGCGCCTCGGCGTCGACGGCCGTCTCGAGCGCATCGCCGTGCACGACGGATGCGTGCCACGCGGCGAGGTTGTACGACGCGACGGCCGCGGTCACCTCGTCGCGCTCGACCGCGGTGACCTCGAGCCCGAGGGTGGCGAAGGCGAGCGCGTCGGCACCGATGCCGCACCCCAGGTCGGCGACCGACGCGATGCCGGCCTCCCGCATCCGCCCCGCGTGGTGCGCGGCGACGCGCAGCCGCGTCGCCTGCTCGAGACCAGCCTCGGTGAAGAGCATGCCGCTGGCGAACTCGCCGAACTTCGCCCGTGCGCGCCGGCGGAGCCGCAGCTGCGTCAGCACGGCGGCCACCAGCCGCGGGTCGTGCCCCTCGGCGCGCAGGCGCGTGACGGCGCGCACGACGTCATCGCGGTCATCGATGCCGAGGCCGGCGTCGGAACCCTGCGCACTCGCCTCGACGCGCTCGAGCAGCGCCAGCCCCTCGGTCGACAGCAGCAGTCGTAGCGCATCGGCGTCCATGGCTCCAGTCAAGCATCGCCCGTCCGCCGCTCCGCCGCCCTCGCGCCGCTCGCTGCCCGTCGGCGCGCCCTCGAGCGGCGGCAGCACCACGAGGGAGGGGTGGTCAGGGCCAGCGCCGACGTCCGCCGCGGGCGAACGACTGGCACTCATGTTGACCGAGTGCCAATCGAGCGCCTAGGCTTGGGGTGTTGTCCGGCCCGTCCGGACGGACCCCAAAGTCTGACAAGAAAGAGGCAACCGTGTCGGTTTCCATCAAGCCGCTCGAGGACCGCATCGTCATCCAGCAGGTCGAGGCTGAGACGACCACTGCAAGCGGTCTCGTCATCCCTGACACCGCCAAGGAGAAGCCCCAGGAGGGCGAAGTCGTCGCCGTCGGCCCCGGCCGCATCGACGACAACGGCAACCGCGTCCCGATGGACGTGTCGGTCGGCGACCGCGTGCTCTACTCGAAGTACGGCGGCACCGAGGTCAAGTACGGCGCCGACGAGTACCTGGTGCTCTCGGCGCGCGACGTGCTCGCGATCGTGGAGCGCTGACGCACCACTGACGCACTGGCGGCTCCCCTGCACAGGGGAGCCGCCTTCGCATCTTCCAGGGAGGGATGATGGGGCAGCTCGCTCGCGCCGGTCTCGGCTACGCGCTGTTCGCCTACTTCGTCTGGGGCCTCCTCCCCATCTACCTGCAGCTCACCCGCGGCATCGAGGGGTTCGAGCTGATCGGCTGGCGCGTCATCTCGTCGGTCGTGGTCGCCGTCGCGCTCGTGGCCATGACGCGCGGCTGGGCGCGCATGCGCCAGGTGCTGCGCAGCCGCCGCGACACCTGGACGCTCGTGGCCGCCGGTCACGCGGTGCTCATCAACTGGACGGCCTTCGTCATCGGCGTCCTCTCCGATCGCGTGCTCGAGACGAGCCTGGGCTACTTCCTGAACCCGCTCGTGAGCGTCGTGCTCGCCGTCATCTTCCTCGGGGAGCGCCTGCGGGTGCTGCAGTGGATCGCGGTGGGCCTCGGCGCCGTCGGCGTCGGCGTCATGATCGTCGGCTACGGCGAGGTGCCGTGGGTCGGCCTGCTGGTGGCGTTCTCGTTCGGCACCTACGGCCTCATCAAGAAGCGCGTCGGGGGCTCGGTGGATGCGCTGTCGGGCTTCACGATCGAGACCGTCGCGGTGCTCCCCGCCTCCCTGGCGATGATGGCCTTCGCCTTCGCAGCCCATGGGGTGACCCTCGGTGCCATCGGGCTCACCGGCATCCTGGGCGCCGCCGGCTTCGGCATCGTGACCGCTGTGCCGCTGCTCGCCTTCGCCGCCGCGACCCGGCGCATCCCGCTCACGTGGGTCGCGTTCACGCAGTACCTCGCGCCGAGCATGACGTTCCTGTTCGGCGCCTTCGTCATGCACGAGCCGATGCCGCTCGAGCGATGGATCGGCTTCGCGTTCGTGTGGGCCTCGGTGCTGCTGGTCTCGTTTGACCTCCTCGCTCGGCACGCACGCCGCCCGGAGCGCCGCTAGTCGGGGAGCACGATCAAGATCCCTGTTGTCTTCTAGTTTCCTCGGACCTAGGATGGCGTCTAGTTGAATCACTGGCTTGCATGCCTCTGTAGGGTTTTGAAGAGAAGGCGGAACGACAATGAAGTCAATCGCGTCGACGATAATGCTGAATGTGATAGTCGCAGGTTCGCTCCTCTGGAGCGGCCCCTCTCCTTCGCTGGGAGGGGCCGACATGACCGTGAGCGATCGATATCCAACGAACTGCAGTTCTTCGATGTCAGGTAGGACGGGGAAAGTCACGTGCTCCTCCGGTAGTGGGCAGTTCAGGGCGAGGGTCTTGTGCTCGGCAGGGCAGGGCTATTCGGGCTGGACGGAATGGGGGCCGTGGGTAGGCATCAGGTCCACTTCATCCGCGACATGCGAAGGCGCAAGCTGGATCAACATCCGAATTGAAGCTGTTTTTTACGAGCGCCGGAATTAGAATCAGATCTCGGCTTAGTAGTTCGTCGTTGGAGTCGTCGATTGAATCGGCTAAGACGCATCTCCGCAAACCGAGCGCCGAGCGCATGATCTTCCCCGTGTAGCGACATCGAACATCATGCGCAGCGCGGATGGGCAGCAGAATTCGCACGGGCTATTGTTGTGTCCGGCAGTGTTGTCAGCTTCTTGCGGTGCCGCTTGAGCGGCGCGTTGGCCTTGGGTGCGCCTAGAAGTCGGCGTGGTTGTCTCGCTCGACTTCGTCGGCTCACAGCCTCGGCCCCGCCGCTACCGCCCGCGGCCTACATCTGGCGGCGCAGGTTCTCAGTAGTGCATCGCGCGCATCACCAGACTGTTACACGGCGAGGTGCTCCCCACCTCCCTGGCGATGATGGCCTTCGCCTTCGCGGCCCACGGGGTGACCCTCGGTGCCATCGGGCTCACCGGCATCCTGGGCGCCGCCGGCTTCGGCATCGTGACCGCTGTGCCGCTGCTCGCCTTCGCCGCCGCCACCCGGCGCATCCCGCTCACGTGGGTCGCGTTCACGCAGTACCTCGCGCCGAGCATGACGTTCCTGTTCGGCGCCTTCGTCATGCACGAGCCGATGCCGCTCGAGCGATGGATCGGCTTCGCGTTCGTGTGGGCCTCGGTGCTGCTGGTCTCGTTTGACCTCCTCGGCCGCCAGCTGCGGCGGCCCCGGCCGATCCCACCGGCTGCCTGAGGGCAGCTCCACCGCGTGCGGCAGCGCCGGTCGCTTGTCGCAAGACCGTTACAAGGTCGTGACGCGGAACGCCGTAAAAGTGGGCCTTCCTCGCCTACTGTTGCAACAACGCACGCGCCAGCGTGCACCCATGCAACACGAGGAGCACAATGCAGTCCTTCCTAAGCACCAAGGGGCGCAGCCCCCGCAGGCTCGCGGCACTCGGCGCCGCGACCGCGGGTGTCCTGCTGCTCGCCGCCTGTGCAGGCGGCGGAACCCCCGCGCCGTCCGAGTCGACCGACGCCTCTGAGACCGCTCCCGCTGAGGGCGGCGGCGAGACCGACTCGAGCTTCGTGATCGGCACGATCCTGCCGCAGACGGGCAACCTGGAGTACCTCGGCCCGCCCGAGTTCGCCGGTGTGGACCTCGCCGTGCAGGAGCTGGAGGAGGCCGGCTTCGAGTTCGACATCACGCTCGAGCACCGCGACTCCGGTGACACCACGACCGACATCGCGACGCAGTCGGCGGACGAGCTCATCGGGCTCGGCGCAGACGTCATCATCGGCGCGGCGTCCTCGGGTGTCTCGCTCACCTTCATCGACCGCCTCATCGACGCGCAGGTCGTGCAGATCTCGCCCGCCAACACCGCCTCCGACTTCATCGACTACGAGGACGACGGCTTCTACTGGCGTACGGCTCCGAACGACGCGCTCCAGGGCCGCGTGCTCGCGAACCAGATCCTCGCCAATGGTGCGACCTCGGTGGGCTTCATTACGCTCAACGACCCGTACGGCACGGGCCTCGAGGGCTACGTGACCGACACCTTCGTCGAGAACGGCGGCGAGGTCACGGGCAGCGTGCTCTACAACCCGGGCGACTCGAACTTCGCCGGCCAGGTCGCCGACCTCGTCTCGGGCAACCCTGACGCGATCGCGATCCTCGCCTTCGCCGAGACGGCTCAGATCCTGCCGGAGCTGATCACCAACGGCTTCCCCGGCACGGGCATGTACTTCGTCGATGGCAACCTGTCGAACAGCTACACGACGCTCGCCCCCGGCGCGCTCGAGGGCGCGTACGGCACGCTGCCGGGCAACACCACGGAGGGTGACTTCCGTGACCGCCTGCTCGCGATCAACCCCGACCTCGAGGACTTCTCGTACGCACCCGAGTCGTACGACGCGGTCGTCCTGGCCGCGCTCGCCGCGGTGCAGGGTGGCAGCGCCGACGCGATCACCATCCGCGACAACCTGCAGTCGGTCTCGGCCGAGGGCACGAAGTGCACGGAGATCGCCGAGTGCCTCGAGCTGCTCGCGAACGGCGAGGACATCGACTACGACGGCTACTCCGGTCCCATCACCTTCGATGAGAACGGCGACCCGTCGGAGGCGTACATCGGCATCTACCAGTACGGCGCCGACAACACGTACTCGCTCGTGACCACGGAGTTCGGCTCGCTCGTCGAGTGACCTGACGCACGACACCGAGAGGGCCCCGCTGCGGCGGGGCCCTCTTCGTGTGTCGCCCCACCGCTGGTCGCCGTCACGAGACCACCGCCGCGCGCGTCGCCCCACCACGCAGCAGCGCGGGCCCCTCCGTGGAGGGACCCGCGCTACCACGACCGACTACGCGCCCGCTGGAGGCTGCACCGTCGGCTGCGCGGCGGTCTTCGCCTTCTCCTCGACATCGGTCGCGAGGGTGCCGAGGTACAGCTGGATGACCTTCGGGTCGTTGAGCATCTCGCGGCCGGTGCCCGTGTGCGCATCCTTGCCCTGGTCGAGCACGTAGGCGCGGTGCGAGATCTGCAGGCACCGGCGCGCGTTCTGCTCGACCATCACGATCGTGACGCCGTGGCTGTTGATCTCGGCGACGCGCAGGAAGGTCTCGTCCTGGCGGACGGGGCTGAGGCCGGCGCTCGGCTCGTCGAGCAGCAGCACGGCCGGATCCATCATGAGTGCGCGGCCCATCGCTACCATCTGGCGCTCGCCTCCGGAGAGGCTGCCCGCGCGCTGCTTGCGCCGCTTCACGAGCTCGGGGAAGAGGCCGCCGACAAACTCGAAGCGCTCCTTGAAGAGCTTCGGCTCCTGGAAGAGCCCCATCTCGAGGTTCTCCTCGATCGTGAGCGAGGGGAAGACGTTGTTGTTCTGCGGCACCATGCCGACGCCCTTGCCGACGAGGCGGTCGGCCTTGAGGCCGGTGATCTCCTCGCCGTGCAGCAGCACGCTGCCCTCGCGGATCCCGACCTGGCCGAACACGGCCTTCAGCAGCGTCGACTTGCCGGCACCGTTCGGGCCGATGATGCCGATCAGGTCGCCCTGGTTGGCGACGATGGAGCAGCCGTTGAGGATGTTGACGCCAGGCAGGTAGCCCGCGACGAGATCCTTCGTCTCGAGCACCGGGGTGGGGGTCATCGCTCATCCTCTCGGTCGGTCGAGCGGCCGTCGTCGTCGGCGGATGCGTCGTCGGCGGATGCATCGGGGTCGATCGGCACCTCGTCCTCCGCATCCTCGTGGATCTGCGCCACCTGCTGGTTGGTCAGCGTGCCCAGGTCGGTGTCGTGGTGCGCACCGAGGTAGGCATCGACGACCGCCTGGTTCTGCATGATCGTCTCCGGCGGGCCCTCGGCGACGACCTTGCCCTCGGCCATCACGATCACCCAGTCGGAGATGTGGCGGACCATGTGCATGTCGTGCTCGACGAACAGCACGGTCATCCCGTCGTCCTTGAGCCCGCGCACGTGATCGAGCAGCGACTGCGTCAGCGCCGGGTTGACGCCGGCCATGGGCTCGTCGAGCATCACGAGGGTGGGGTCGCTCATGAGGGCGCGAGCCATCTCGAGCAGCTTGCGCTGGCCGCCGGAGAGCGACGCCGCGTAGTCCTCGCGCTTCGCATCGAGCTTGAAGCGGGCGAGCAGCGCGTCGGCCTTCTCGATGTTGGCCTGCTCCTGCGCCCTCCACAGCGGCTTGACGAGCGCCGCGAAGATGCCCTCGCCGCGCTGGTCGCGCGCGCCGAGCAGCATGTTCTGCAGCACCGTCAGGCGGCCAAGCGACTTCGTCAGCTGGAAGGTGCGCACCATGCCGCGGCGCGCGACCTTGTGGCTCGGCACGTGGGCGAGCGACTGGCCCTCGAAGGACCAGGTGCCCTTGTTGGGCCGGTCGAAGCCGGTGAGCAGGTTGAAGAAGGTGGTCTTGCCCGCACCGTTCGGCCCGATGAGGGCCGTGATCCTGCCGCGCGGGATCTCGACGTGCGCCACGTCGACGGCCGTGAGGCCGCCGAACTGCCGGATCACGCCGTCTGCCACGACGATCGGATCGACCTTCGCGCATCCGGGACCGACCTGGCCGTCGACGAGGGGATGGGTCGCGGGCGGGGTCGCCTGCGGGGTGGCCGTCTCAGACATTGAACGACAGCTCCTTCTTGTTGCCGAGGATGCCCTGCGGTCTGAAGATCACGAGCGCCATGAGGGCGAGCCCGACGATCACGAACCGCAGCTGACCGGCCTGCGAGCCCGAGATGTCGCCGAACAGGCCCATCGAGTGCAGACCGTTGATGATGCCGCCGGTGAAGGAGAGCAGCACCCAGAAGAGGATGGAGCCCAGCACCGGACCGAAGACGGTCGCGGCACCGCCGAGCAGCAGCGCGGTCCAGATGTAGAACGTCATCGTGGTCGCGAAGTTGTCGGGCTGCACCGCACGGGGGAGCACGTAGAGCACGCCGGCGAGCGCACCCATGGTGCCGCCGAGCACGAGCGCCTGCATCTTGTAGCTGTAGACGTTCTTGCCCAGCGAGCGCACCGCATCCTCATCCTCGCGGATGCCCTTGATGACGCGGCCCCACGGGCTGCGCATCAGGAGCCAGACGAGGATGAGGGCGACGACGACGATGGTCCAGGCGATGATGCGCACCCAGGTGTCGTATGCGGTCGCCGTCCACGGGCCGAAGCCGTAGGTCGTGCCGGTGAGCGGGTTGAGCGCAGTGATGTCGCCCTTGTAGCTCTGGCCGGTGAGGCCCTGCGAGCCGCCGGTGACGGCCGTCAGATCCTGCGTGCGCACCGTGAAGCGGATGATCTCGGCCGCCGCGATCGTCACGATGGCGAGGTAGTCGCCGCGCAGTCGTAGGGTCGGGATGCCGAGGATCAGGCCGAAGATCACAGCGGCCAGGATCGCGACGAGGATCGCCGAGACGAACGACAGCCACACGGGCCAGCCGAGCGTCGCGGTCGGGTCGACCATCATCGTGAAGATCGCGAAGGCGTAGGCGCCGACGGCCATGAAGCCGGCCTGACCGAAGTTCAGCAGGCCCGAGTAGCCGAAGTGGATGTTCAGGCCGATCGTGGCGAGCGCGAAGGCGGCCGTCGTGGGGGAGAGGATCTCGCCGGCGGCGTTGTTCAGGATTGCGAGGAAGTCCATGTCAACCAATCCTTTCCCGACGACCGAGGATGCCTTGCGGTCGGAAGAGCAGCACGAGGATGAGCACCAGCAGCGCGACGGCGTAGCGGAGGTCGGGTGCGATGAAGAGCGTCGAGAACTCCGTGACGAGGCCCACGAAGACGGCACCCACGAGCGCGCCGAAGGCGCTGCCGAGGCCGCCGAGCGTCACGCTGGCGAACAGCAGCAGGAGGATCGTGAAGCCCATGTCCCACTTGATGTTGCCGCCGATGAAGTAGGTGTAGAGGATCCCGGCGCCACCGGTCAGGAGGCCCGCGAGCACCCAGACGATGCGGATCACGCGGTCGACGTCGATGCCGGAGGCCGAGGCGAGGCTCGCGTTGTCGCTCACGGCGCGCGTGGCCTTGCCGATGCGCGTGCGAGTGAGGAACCAGCCGACCGCGAGCAGCACGACCACAGCGATCGCCGTGCTCACGATGTTCGACGTCGTCATCGCGACCGGGCCGACCTGCACGACCGGGCCGCGGTCGACCGCGAGGCCCTCGGTGCCGCCGCCGATCAGGAACTGGAAGAAGTAGCGCAGCGCGATCGACAGGCCGATCGTGACGATCAGCACCTGCACGAGCCCGACGCGGCGCCGGCGCAGCGGCTTGAATATCGCCCAGTCGTGGAACCAGCCGAAGACCGCGGAGGCGACCAGCGTGACGATCACCGCGATCCAGGCAGGCCAGGCCATCAGGGTGGTGGTGGCGTAGAAGATGACGCCGCCGAAGGTGAGCAGCTCGCCGTGCGCGAAGTTGTTGACGCCCGTGGTGCCGAAGATCAGCGTGATGCCGATCGCAGCGAGGGCGAGCAGGAGGCCGAAGCTGAGTCCGGAGATGAGGCGCGCGAGCACCTGCGCGCCGAAGTCATTGGTCGCCGCGCCCGCGCCCGCGCCCGTGGGCTCGGAGCCCGGCTGCGGCGTGGTGCCCTCGCCGCCCTCGCCGCCGGTACCGCCGCCCTCGCTGGGGGCGGGTGCCGGCGTCCCGAAGGGGAACAGCACGCCCTGCGAGGTGGAGGTCGCGATGGTGAGCTCTCGGCTCTCGAACGACGGGTCCCTGAGGGTGAGGCCCTCCGGCAGCGTCGCCGTGTCGATCGACACCGTGTAGGTGCCCTGCTCGGGGACCCCGACCATCCATCGACCGTCCGCGCCGGTCGCGACGGTCTCGTCGACGCCGTTGCCCGAGACCGTGATCTCGACGCCCTCGATCGGCTCTTGGCCGTCCTTGACGATGCCGTTGAAGTTGTAGGGAGCCGCCGGCTCGGTCAGGGCGAGGTCGGTGGCGCTGGCCGTGGCTGCCCCACCGGCGACCATGGCGACGGCAGCGAGAGCGACAGCGATCGCTCGCCGCAGCCCTCTCTGCCGAGGTCTGCTGGACGTCTTCACATGTCCTCCATGTCAGGGGGGCAGCACTGCCCTGGGAATGCCGCGTGCACCGTGCCCGTTACATCGGTGGTGCCACAGTAGCGGCCACCGGGGGCGGTTCCGGCCCGATCGAGCGACAACTGAGCCCAATTCACCGGGTTGGCGCGGGACCGTTACCGAATAGATACGATGGAGGCGATGGAAATGCGCAATCCGTTCGGACCTGTTGGACTCACCTACGACGACGTCATGCTGCTGCCGGGCCGCACCGACGTGATCCCGAGCGAGGCTGACACGGGCACGCGGCTCTCGCGCCGCATCCGCCTGTCGATCCCGCTCGTCTCGAGCGCCATGGACACGGTGACCGAGGATCGCATGGCGATCGCCATGGCTCGCCAGGGCGGCATCGGCATCGTGCACCGCAACCTCTCCATTGCCGACCAGGCGTCGATCGTCGACCGCGTCAAGCGCTCGGAGTCGGGCATGATCACCGACCCGGTGACGACACACGCGGATGCGACGATCGAGGAGGTCGACCGCGTCTGCGGCGAGTTCAAGGTCTCCGGCCTCCCCGTCGTCGACGAGGCAGGCGTGCTCGTCGGCATCGTCACCAACCGCGACATGCGGTTCGTGCCGCGCGAGGAGTTCGCGACCACGCTCGTGCGCGACGTCATGACGGCCTCGCCGCTGAAGACGGCGCCCGTCGGGATCTCGCGCGAGGAGGCCTTCAAACTCTTCGAGCAGACGAAGCTCGAGAAGCTGCCGCTGGTCGACGAGCAGGGCCGCCTCGGCGGCCTGATGACCGTGAAGGACTTCGACAAGGTCGAGCAGTACCCGAACGCGACGAAGGATGCGCACGGCCGCCTGCGCGTCGGCGCCGCGATCGGCTTCTTCGGCGACGCCTTCGAGCGCGCCGAGGCGCTCGCGGAGGCCGGCATCGACGTCATCGTCGTCGACACCGCCAACGGCGAGAGCCAGGGCGTGCTCGACATGGTCGCGAAGCTCAAGGGCGACGCGCGCTTCGACGAGATCGACATCATCGGCGGCAACGTCGCGACCTACGAGGGCGCCGCCGCACTGATCGCCGCGGGCGTCGACGCGGTGAAGGTGGGCGTCGGTCCCGGCTCCATCTGCACCACGCGCGTCGTCTCCGGCGTTGGCGTGCCCCAGGTCACGGCAATCTACGATGCTGCGCGCGCTGCGCACGACGCCGGCACCGGCATCCCCATCATCGCCGACGGCGGCCTGCAGTACTCCGGCGACATCGCCAAGGCGCTGGTCGCCGGCGGCTCGTCGGTGATGCTCGGCTCGCTGCTCGCGGGCACGAACGAGAGCCCCGGCGACCTCGTGCTCGTCAACGGCAAGCAGTTCAAGACCTACCGCGGCATGGGCTCGCTGGGCGCGATGCAGACGCGCGGCAAGAAGACCTCCTACTCGCGCGACCGCTACTTCCAGGCGGATGTGCCGAGCGACGAGCAGCTGATCGCCGAGGGCATCGAGGGCCAGGTGCCGTACCGCGGCCCGCTCGGCACGGTCGCCTACCAGCTCGTCGGCGGCCTGCGGCAGTCGATGTTCTACACGGGCGCCCGCACGATCGAGGAGCTGCAGCAGAAGGGCCGGTTCGTGCAGATCACCGCCGCCGGCCTGAAGGAGTCGCACCCGCACGACATCCAGATGGTCGTCGAGGCGCCCAACTACCGCCGCTGATCGCTGCGGCGGCTGCATTCGCAGCAGCCGTGCTCGCGTCGGCGAGCGGTGCATCTGCGCACGAGCGGTGCTGGCATGCCGGCACTGCTCCGGCGCAGCAGCACCGCTCGGCCATCGGGGGGCAGCCGTCGGGGGCGGTGGGCAGATGCGGTGAGCGCGGCGCGACATGTCACCAGCCCGGGAGCAGGGCGGCGTGCACGGGGGGGTGCGCCTGCGCGAGCATGGCTCGCAGCCGCTCCGGCCGCTGGGCCTCCGCCCACATCCAGTGGAGCGTGTCGATGTGCTCTCGCAGCGCATCCTCGCGCTGCTTCTCCCTGATGACTGCGTCGATGGGCTGCACGCCGTTCGCCTCCGCGATCACGCCGTACTTCTGCGCGCCGTCGAACTCTCCGCCGAGCGGCCGCCGCCCCGGCCGCTCCCAGAGGAAGTCCGGGAATCGAGGTCCCAGCCGCGTCATCACGCGCACCTGCAGCTGCGGCACCGGCGCGCCGATCCGGTGGATCTGCACGCGGCTCCAGGACTCGCCGACGGATTCGGCGAGGCCGTCGGCGAAGTCCACGACCCACGCCGCGCGACGCTGTCCTCGAGGTCCTTGGCGACCCAGCGCATCCGCCACCTCGTCCTTCGTCGTCGCTCCGCTGCGCAGCGCCGAGTCGAGCGCGCTGACCGCATCCAGCTGCCTGCCGACCCTCGCGAGGTGGGCCAGCGCGTAGGCCGGGGAGCAGCGCGCGATGCCGCCCTCGACCAGCACGTCGCCGTCGGCGATCGCGACCTGCGAGTTGACGACTCCGTGGCGGCGGCCGGATGCGCCGGGGTCACCGATGGTGAAGACCGACGTCGGACGGCCGTGCGGCAGGTCGGCGAGGGCGAGGGCTGACTCGCGGGCGAAGACGGCTCGCGGGCGCGCGGCAGCCACCGCGTGCACGTGGATCGCGTGACGGCTGTGCTCGGGGATGGAGGCGAACGCGGCGCGGTCGACGTAGGCGCCGCGCCGGATGCGCTGGAGCGCGCGGTCGCGGCGGAGGCGCTGCGGGTCGTCGGCGGTGGCGCGGAGGAGGGGGAGCGTCATGCGCGCACGGTGCACGTCCGCCGCGAGCAGCGGTGCGAGCGGCTGGCGCGGCTGTGGAGAGGCCCTGAAGCCGGTCGACGTGGGGATCGCGACCGGTGCAGTGCTGCCCGACCGGGGTCGGCATGCCAGCACTGGTCGGGCGCGAGCGCACCGGTCGGCGGAAGTCCACGGCGCGCGCGGCGGCGGAGCAGGAGCGCACGGGTGGGCGGATGGGCGCCCAGCGAGGGCTTGCGGATGCGCGAGACGCGATATATCGTGAGTCGCAGCAGACGCGATATATCGCGAGTGGCGACGCCGGGTCGCCGCGCTGGAGTGGGGAGCGACCATGGAGCAGCAGTGGGGGAGCGACGAGGCTGACGGCTTCGGTGCAGGAGCGGAGGCGTCCCAGCAGGGCGCACCCGAGAGCGCGACCGCGCGCAGCGCATCCGGCGCCTCGGCATCGGGCGCCGACCGCATCATCGAGCGCTGGACGATCGGCGAGGGCCAGAGCCGCGTGATCGACATCGACGCCGTGGAGGCGCTGCGCGTGGGCATCGTCGGCGGCAGCGTCGACGTCATCGGCCACGACGAGCCGACCGCTCGCGTCGAGGTGCACCGCGTCGAGGGGCGCGACCTCACGGTGACGCTGGAGCAGGGTCGGCTGTCGGTCTCGCACCCCAAGGTCAGCTGGGACGACGTCTGGGAGTCCGTGAAGGCCCTCGTCGGCGTGCGGGCCCGGGTCGAGCTGAGCATCGTCGTGCCCAGGCAGGTGGCGCTGTCGCTAGGTCAGGTCACGGCCTCCGCCCTCGTCACGGGACTGCGGAACCGCGCGACGCTCAGCACCGTCTCCGGCACGATCCAGGTCGAGTCGCACACGGGCGACCTCGACCTGAACACCGTCTCCGGCGACATCGAGGTCTCGGGCGGTGCCGGCGAGCTCTCGGTGCACGGCGTCTCGGCGAGCGTGACCGCCTCCGGCGCGCTCGAGTCGATCGGCGTCGACACGGTGAGCGGCGACGTGCTGCTCGACGTGCACGGCTCCCCGCGCAGCATCTCGACGAACTCGGTCTCGGGCGACGTGACGGTGCGCATCGACGCCGGGCAGGGCGTGCGCGCGACCACGCGCACCGTCTCCGGACGCGGCGCGATCGTGGGCGTCGCGATGCCGAAGCGTGGTGGGCGAGAGGTGATCGACGGCACGAACGCCTTCGACCTCAGCGCCAGCACCGTCTCGGGCGACGTCACCGTCGTGCGGAGGGGCGAGTGACTCCCGTCTTCGGCCACGGCGCGCTGCGCCTCTACCTGCTCAGCCTGCTCGCGGAGGCGCCGCGCCACGGCTACGAGCTGATGCAGGCGCTCGAGCAGCGCTTCGGCGGCACCTACTCGCCGAGCGCCGGCACCATCTACCCGCGGCTGTCGAAGCTCGAGGAGGAGGGGCTGCTCACGAAGGCCGTCGATGGGCGCAAGACCACCTACGCCATCACCGACGCCGGGCGCGCCGAGCTGCGCGCCCGCGAGGGCGAGCTGCACTCGCTCGAGGCGGAGATCACGGATTCGGTGCGTCGCCTGGCCTCGGACGTGCGGGCAGGCGTGCAGTCGGCCATGCAGGCGCTGCGCGCCGAGCTCGCTGCGGCGGAGCGCGATGCGCGATCGAGCGCGCGCCGGGCGGCATCGAGCGCGTCGCAGCCTGCGGCGTGGCCGCCCTCCTCCCCGCAGCCTCCGTCGCAGGCAGCGCCGTCGCCGGAGCAGGAGCCGGCGCGGCAGGACCGAGGCGCGGACGCGCGGCCGGTGCCGGGAGACGAGGCTGCGCCCGCGCGAGCCGCTGCGCCCGAGCCGGCGGAGTCGCCGGGCGCCTCCGCGGTGCCGAGGACCGAGGCGCGGATGTCGGTGCACGACGTCGACCTGGCGCTCAGCGACTTCCGGCAGCAGGTGCGCGAGGCGGTGCGCCGCGAGCGAGGCGAGCGGATGACGCCGGCGCGGGCCGCTGCCGTGCGCCATGAGCTCGAGGCGGCGCTGCAGCGCATCACGAGCGTGCTCTGAGCGGCCATCCGGCGGGGCGGCGATAGGCTGACGCTGTGACGGAGATCGAGATCGGCCGCAGCAAGCGCGCCCGCACGGGCTATGGCTTCGACGACATCAGCATCGTCCCCTCGCGCCGCACGCGCGACAGCGACCTGGTGTCCCTGCAGTGGCAGATCGACGCGTTCAAGTTCGAGATCCCGGTGATGGGCGCGCCGACCGACTCGGCCATGAGCCCCTCGACCGTGATCGCGCTCGGCAAGGCCGGCGGCCTGGGCGTGCTCAACCTCGAGGGCGTCTGGACGCGCTACGACGACCCCGAGCCCCTGCTCGCGGAGATCGCCGCGCTGCCGGCCGTCGAGGCGACCGGCCGCATGCGCGAGATCTACGCCGAGCCGATCAAGCCCGAGCTGATCCGCGATCGCCTGGCGCAGATCCGCGACGCGGGCGTCGTGGTCTCCGGCAGCCTCAGTCCGCAGGCCGTGCAGCAGCACTACGAGACCGTCCTCGCGGCCGGCGTCGACCTCATGGTGATCCGCGGCGCGACCGTCAGCGCAGAGCACGTCTCCGCCGAAGCCGGCACCCCCCTCAACCTCAAGCAGTTCATCTACGAGCTCGACGTGCCCGTCGTGGTCGGCGGCGTCGTGACCTACACGGCGGCGCTCCACCTCATGCGCACGGGCGCGGCAGGCGTGCTCGTCGGCTTCGGCGGGGGAGCAGCCTCGACGAGCGAGCGCGTGCTCGGCGTCGCGGCCCCGATGGCGACGGCGGTCAGCGACGTCGCTGCCGCTCGCCGCGACTACCTCGACGAGTCGGGCGGCCGCTACGTGCACGTCATCGCCGACGGCTCGCTCGGCACCTCCGGTCAGGTCGTGAAGTCGCTCGCGTGCGGCGCAGACGGCGTGATGCTCGGCACCGCGCTCGCTCGTGCGACGGATGCGCCGGGTCGCGGCTGGCACTGGGGTCCCGAGGCGCACAACCAGAAGCTGCCGCGCGGCAACCGCGTGCAGGTCGACCAGGTCGGCCCGCTCGACGTCGTGCTGAACGGCCCGTCGCCCGTCGCTGACGGCACGGCGAACATCATGGGCGCGCTGCGCAAGGCCATGTCGACGACCGGCTACAAGGATCTCAAGGAGTTCCAGCGGATCGACGTGGTCGTCGAGGCGAACCCGCCGCGCTAGACCCACCCCATCCGGGCGGTGCACTGAAGGAGGATCCATGGCTGAGACCACCAACAACGTGAGTCGGTCGAGGAAGCTCGGCCCCGAGGAGCGCGCGGCAGCGATCGCCAGCATGCGCGACCGCGAGGTCGACGTGCTCGTGATCGGCGGCGGCATCGTCGGCGCCGGTGCGGCGCTCGACGCGGTCACCCGCGGCCTGCGCGTCGGGCTGATCGAGGCGCGCGACTTCGCATCCGGCACCTCGAGCCGATCGTCGAAGCTCATCCACGGCGGCATCCGCTACCTCGAGCAGCTGAACTTCGGCCTGGTGCGGGAGGCGCTGATCGAGCGCGGCCTGCTGCTGCAGCGCATCGCGCCGCACCTCGCGAAGCCGGTGCGCTTCCTGTACCCGCTGAACACGCCGCTCGTCGAGCGCGCGTACATCGGTGCCGGCATGGCGCTCTACGACGCCTTCAGCTACACGGGCTTCATGCGACCGGGCGTGCCCATGCACCGGCACCTCTCGAAGAAGCAGGTGCTCAAGCAGATCCCCTCGCTCGACCCCGACGCCTTCGTCGGCGGCCTCACCTACTACGACGCCCAGGTCGACGACGCTCGCTACGTCGCCGAGCTCGCCCGCACGGCATCCTTCTACGGCGCGCACGTCGCGAGCCGGGTGCGGGCGGAGGGGTTCCTGAAGGTCGGTGAGCGCGTCGTCGGCGTGCAGGCCCACGACTACGAGACCGGCGAGCAGTTCGAGATCCGGGCCAAGCAGGTCGTGAACGCGACCGGCGTCTGGACGGGCGAGACGCAGGCGATGGTCGGCGAGCGCGGCGAGTTCAAGGTGCGTGCCTCCAAGGGCGTGCACCTCGTGGTGCCGCGCGACCGCTTCCACTCGGAGATGGGGCTGCTGCTGCGCACGGAGAAGAGCGTGCTCTTCGTCATCCCGTGGGGCCGCCACTGGATCCTCGGCACGACCGACACCGACTGGAACCTCGACCTCGCGCACCCGGCGGCGACCGCTGCGGACATCGACTACATCCTCGATCACGTCAACAGCGTGCTGGCCACGAAGCTGACGCGCGCCGACGTCGAGGGCGTCTATGCGGGCCTGCGCCCGCTGCTGGCCGCCGGCGACGGCTCGTCGACCGCGAACCTGTCGCGCGAGCACCACGTCTCGCACACCGTGCCGGGCCTCGTGCTCGTCGCGGGCGGCAAGTGGACGACGTACCGGATCATGGCGAAGGACGCGATCGACGAGGCCGTGAGCGCGATGGACGGCAAGGTGCCGCAGTCGTGCACCGAGCAGATCCCGCTGCTCGGCGCGACCGGCTACCGCGCTGCCTGGAACAAGCGGTCGAAGATCGCCCGTGCCTTCGGCCTGCACAAGCACCGCGTCGAGCACCTGCTGAACCGCTACGGCGTGCTCACGGACGAGCTGCTCGACATGATCCGCACCGACGAGTCGCTCGCGGAGCCGCTGCCGGGCGCCGACGACTACATCGGGGCCGAGGTGCGGTACGCGTGCACGCACGAGGGCGCGCTGCACCTGGACGACGTGCTCGCTCGTCGCACGCGCATCTCGATCGAGGCCTGGGATCGCGGCGTCGCCGCCGCGCCGGTGGCCGCGCGCATCATGGCGGATGCGCTGGGCTGGGACGACGCGCGCGTCGAGAAGGAGATCAACACCTACAACAAGCGCGTCGCCGCCGAGCTGCAGAGCCAGGAGCTGCCCGACGACGAGTCCGCCGATCGCGCGCGCCTGGAGGCGCCGGAGATCGTGTCGCTGAACGCGCTGCCGACGGCCGACACCGTCGGCACCCGCCCGGAGCCGGCTGCCTGATGCGACGGTAGGCTGGGGGTGCCCATGAGCACCCCCATGCCCACCTTCAAGCAGGTCGCCAGACGACCGCGCTGGATCGGCGTGCTCGCGCTCTGCCTGCTGGTCGCCGCGGTCTTCGCCGTGCTCGGGCAGTGGCAGATCGAGCGCGCCGTCGAGCAGGGGCAGGCCGATGAGCGCGACACCGAGACCGCCGTGCCGCTGCAGTCGGTCGCGACGCCGGGCGAGCCGATGCTCTCGGATGCCGGGGGGCGCATGGTGACCGTGACCGGCGACGACGTCGCCGACGACTACCGCACGCTGGCGGGCCGCAACCAGGACGGTCGGATCGGCTGGTGGGTGATCGGGCGCGTGCTCGTCGAGGAGCCCGACGGCCGCGACGCATCCCTCGCGGTCGCGCTCTCGTGGAGCGCGACCGAGGAGCGCGCGCAGGCTGCCGTCGAGGCGCTCCGCGCCGATGCGGGCACCGTCGGCGCCGCGCAGCTCGGTGGTCGCTACCTGCCGACGGAGGCGCCGACGCAGGGCGACGTGCGCGAGCGGGAGCGGGAGGCGATGTCGGTCGCCGCGCTCATCAACGAGTGGCAGGACTGGAACGGGCTCGTCTACGGCGGCTACCTCGTCGTCGACCCCACCGTCGTCGCCGAGGGCGGCACCTCCGTGCCGGGCGACGAGCCGATCGTGCACGAGCGCCCCGTGACCGACACGCAGCTCAACTGGCTCAACGTGTTCTACGCGATCGAGTGGGTCGCGTTCATGCTGTTCGCGTTCTACCTCTGGTACCGGCTCGTGAAGGACGCGCTCGAGCGCGAGGTCGAGGAGATCGAGGACGCAGAGGCGGCGGCTGCAGCGGCGTGAGCCGGGCGCGGCGCCGAGCGCCGAGAGCGCTGGAGGTCGCCGATAGACTGGTGCCCGTGCCACGCCCCATCGAGCAGCTGCCCCAGATCCGCACCGCCACCACCTTCTACCGCGTGATGTCGTGGGTCACGGGCATCTTCCTGCTGCTGCTCGTCGCCGAGATGGTGCTGAAGTACTCGCCGACCCACGTCGAGGTCTTCGCCTTCGGCGCGAGCGGCCCCCTCTCGCTGGAGGCGGTCGTGCCCGCGGCGGGCTGCCAGTGGTACTCGATGTTCGTGCCCGGCGGCATGGGCTGCGAGATCGCCTCGCTCGGGGAGGGCTTCAACGTCTCGCTCGCGATCCTGATCGTCCACGGCTGGATCTACGTCGTCTACCTCTTCGCGAGCTTCCGCCTCTGGAGCCTGCTGCGCTGGCCCTTCCGGCGCCTGGTCGCGATGGCGCTCGGCGGCGTCGTGCCGTTCCTCTCCTTCTTCGTCGAGCGCCCCCTGCACCGCGCCGCGCTCGCCGACATCGACCGGCTCGTGGCCGAGCGGGCCGCGCGCTCCGCGGCGCGCGCCGACGCATCCCCCACCGCCACCACGCCTCAGGAGGCCTGATGTCCGACACCGCTCAGCGGCCAGTGCTCGTCGTGGACTTCGGCGCGCAGTACGCGCAGCTCATCGCGCGCCGCGTGCGCGAGGCCGACGTCTACAGCGAGATCGTGCCCTCGACGATCTCGGCCGACGAGGTGCGCGCGAAGGATCCGGCGGCGATCGTGCTCTCCGGCGGCCCCTCGAGCGTCTACGCAGAGGGCGCGCCGCGGCTCGACGAGGGCATCCTCGAGCTCGGCATCCCGACCTTCGGCATCTGCTACGGGTTCCAGGTCATGGCGGCGCAGCTCGGCGGCACCGTCGCGAAGACGGGCAACCGCGAGTACGGCTCGACCGCGATGACGGTGGATGCGGCGGGCGCGCTGCTCGACGGCCAGCCGAGCGCGCAGACGGTGTGGATGAGCCACGGCGACGCGGTCGCGGAGGCGCCGGCGGGGTTCACGGTGCTGGCGGGCACCGCTGACACGCCGGTCGCCGCGTTCGAGGATCGCGAGCGCAGGATGGCGGGCGTGCAGTGGCACCCCGAGGTCAAGCACTCCGAGCACGGGCAGCGCGTGCTCGAGTCCTTCCTGCACGACATCGCCGGCCTGCCGGGCGACTGGGACTCGGGCAGCATCATCGAGGAGCAGGTGGCGCGGATCCGCGAGCAGGTCGGCACCGATCGCGTCATCTGCGGCCTCTCCGGCGGCGTTGACTCGGCCGTCGCGGCCGCGCTCGTGCACGAGGCGATCGGCGACCAGCTCGTCTGCATCTTCGTCGACCACGGGCTGCTGCGCCAGGACGAGCGCGAGCAGGTCGAGCAGGACTACGTCGCCTCGACCGGTGTGCGGCTCGTGACGGTGGATGCGCGGCAGCGGTTCATGGAGGCGCTCGCGGGCGTCACGGACCCGGAGGAGAAGCGCAAGATCATCGGGCGCGAGTTCATCCGCGCCTTCGAGCAGGCCGAGCGCGACCTCGCGCTCGAGGCCGCGGAGGAGGGCGAGCCGATCCGCTGGCTCGTGCAGGGCACGCTCTACCCCGACGTCGTCGAGTCGGGCGGCGGCTCGGGCACGGCGAACATCAAGAGCCACCACAACGTCGGCGGTCTGCCGGACGATCTGCAGTTCCAGCTCATCGAGCCGCTGCGCGCACTGTTCAAGGACGAGGTGCGCGCCATCGGCCGCGAGCTGGGCCTGCCTGAGGTGATCGTCTCGCGACAGCCGTTCCCGGGACCGGGCCTCGGCATCCGGATCATCGGCGAGGTGAACGAGGAGCGGCTCGACATCCTGCGCCGTGCCGACGCGATCGCGCGTGCTGAGCTGACGGCGGCGGGCCTCGACGGCGAGATCTGGCAGTGCCCGGTCGTGCTGCTGGCCGACGTGCGCTCCGTCGGCGTGCAGGGCGACGGCCGCACCTACGGCCACCCGGTGGTGCTGCGCCCCGTCTCCTCCGAGGATGCGATGACCGCGGACTGGACGCGCCTGCCCTACGACGTGCTCGCCCGCATCTCGAACCGCATCACGAACGAGGTGGCGGAGGTCAACCGGGTCGTGCTCGACGTGACGTCGAAGCCGCCGGGCACCATCGAGTGGGAGTGAGCGCGGGGTGGCCCTCACCGCCCTTCGCCGCCTGAGCGGGCGCTTCACCGCCTGAGCGGCGCTTCACCGCCCGAGCCGCTCCCCGGCCCCTGGCCTGCCCGCGCCAGCGCACACCCGCCGGGTGGATGATGGGCGCATGGCACCCGAGGTCTCCCGAGAGCGCGCAGCACGCACCGCCGCGCTCTGGACGCTGGCGGCAGGCTTCCTCGCGACCGCGCTGCTGGCGCTCGTGCCCGCGGGCTGGCTGCAGGGGCGCCTGCGGTTCGGCTGCGTGCTCGAGGCGGGGGACTGGGTCTGCGACGGCAGCGCGGCGCTCGTGGCGGCGGGTGTCAGCAGCGCCGGCCTCGGCGGACTCGCGCTCGGCGCCGTCGCCCTCATCGTGCGAGCGACTTGGGATCGCGCGAGGCTCCGCGCCGAGCGCTTCGGCTTCATCGCGCTGATCGCGGTGCTGCCCTCGCTCATCATGTGCGCGTGGCTGCTCGTGGACGCGATCATCGGCGATGCGGTCGGCGTCGCGCACGACGACAGCCGCGTGGCGATGTGGGCCGAACGGGCGATGATCGCTGCGCTCATCACGGCGACCGCCGGCATGCTGGCCGGTTCCGCGCTGCGGATGCGCGCTGGCGGACGCCCACGGCGGGCCGCGTTCGTCGCGCTCGCCGCGGCGCTCGCGCTGCTCCTCGTCGCTGCTGCCGCATCCGCGCTCGGCACGCTCCCGACCGGCGTCGCCGCAGCTGCCGCGATCATCGCCGGCTGGCGCATCGCCGCGGGCGCCTGGCCGGCTCGAGCGCGCTGATCCTCCCCGCTGCGAGCGATCGTGTGAGAGATTGCTGACGCGATGTCGATCTGGCCGGTTCCCGTTCGACGTCCTGAGTGAGAGGGTCGAGCAGCGATCCCCGACGAAGGAGGACGATCATGCAGTACATGCTCATCATGCGCTCGAACGACGAGGCCGTCGCGGAGTACCGGGAGATCCCGTTCGAGCAGATCATCGAGGCCATGGGGACGTACAACGAGTCGATGATGGAAGCCGGCGTGCTGATCGCCGGCGAGGGCCTCAGCGACGCGAGCGAGGGCTTCGTGGTCGACTTCACGGCCGACCCGCCGCTCGTGACCGACGGCCCCTACGGGGAGACGAAGGAGCTGTTCAACGGCTTCTGGATCCTCGAGGTCGCCTCGAAGGAGGAGGCGGCGGAGTGGGCCAAGCGCTGCCCGCTGGGCCCGGGATCCAAGCTCGAGGTGCGCCGCGTGAACGGCCCGGAGGACTTCCCGGCCGACAACGAGTGGGTGCAGAAGGAGGAGGGCTGGCGCGAGGAGCAGGCCGCGAAGCAGGCGGCAGCGGCTCCCGGCGGCAGCGCGGGCTGACCATGCGGTGCATGCTCATCATGCGCGACGAGGATGCCGCGGCGACCTCCCGCAGGGACGCCCCGTTCCAGCAGATGCTCGAGCGGATGGGCCGCTACAACGCTGCGCTCGCCGAGGCCGGCGTGCTGGTCGAGGCGCAGGGGCTCGCGGAGCCGAGCGCCGGCCTCGTCGTCGACTTCTCGGCCGATCCGCCGCTCGTGACCGACGGCCCCTACGGCGAGACCAAGGAGCTGTTCAACGGCTTCTGGGTGCTCGAGGTCGACTCGATCGAGCAGGCCGCCGAGTGGGCGGCGCAGGCGCCGCTCGGCCCCGGCACGAAGCTCGAGATCCGTCGCGTGCACGGCGAGGCAGACCTGCAGCGGTGAGCGGCGACGAGGCGGCGCGGCGAGCGGAGGAATCCGCCCGGCGCGCCGTCGTCGCCGTCTGGCGCATCGAATCCGCCCGCATCGTCGCGACGCTCACGCGCGTCACCGGCGACTTCTCCCTCGCGGAGGACCTGGCGCAGGAGGCGCTCGCGGACGCGCTCGTCCAGTGGCCGGCGCAGGGCGTGCCGCGCAACGGTGCCGCGTGGCTGACGGCGGTCGCCAAGCGGAAGGCGATCGACGGCTGGCGACGGCAAGCGCGCTTCGCCGAGCGCGTCGAGGCGATGGGGCAGGGCCTCGAGCGCGAGTAGGCGAGCACGGCGGATGCGGTGCCCTGGGATCCGGACGAGGTCGACGACGACGTGCTGCGGCTGGTGTTCACCGCCTGCCACCCCGTGCTCAGCCAGCAGGCGCGCGTCGGGCTCACGCTGCGCGTCGTGGGCGGCCTCGAGACCGCCGAGATCGCGCGGCTCTTCTTCCTGCCGGTCGCGACCGTGCAACAGCGGATCGTGCGTGCCAAGCAGGCGCTCGCCGAGGCCCGCGTCCCGTTCGAGACACCGCCGCGGGCGGAGCGCCCGCAGCGCCTCGGCGCCGTGCTCGCGGTGCTGTACCTGATCTTCACCGAGGGCCACGCGGCGACGGCGGGCGACGACTGGATGCGGCCAGAGCTCTCGCGAGAGGCCATCCGGCTCGCGCGCATCCTCGCGGCGCTGCAGCCGGCCGAGCCCGAGGTGCACGGCCTGCTGGCGCTGCTCGAGCTCACGGCGGCGCGGTTCCCGGCACGCGTCGACGAGCGCGGCGAGTCAGTGCTGCTGGCCGATCAGGATCGCCGGCGCTGGGATCGGGGCGCCATCCGCCGGGGGCGGGCGGCGCTGCGCCGCGCGGAGGGCTTCGGGCGCGGCCTCGGCCCCTACGCGCTGCAAGCGGTGATCGCCGAGGCGCACGCCGACGCCTCCGATCTGGCGTCGACCGACTGGGAGCGCATCATCGCCGCCTACGACGGGCTCCTGCAGATCGCACCCTCGCCGATCGTGGCCCTCAACCGGGCGGTCGCGGTGTCGATGGCGGCGGGTGAGGGGCGCGGAGCCGCGGCGGCCCTCGCGATCGTGGATGCGCTCGGCGGCGAGCGGGCGCTCGTGGTCGGCCACCTGCTGCCCTCGGTGCGCGGCGAGCTGCTCGCGCGGCTCGGCCGCGATGCCGAGGCGAGCGCAGCCTTCGCCCTCGCCGCCGAGCGCACCGGGAACGCCCGTGAGCGCGCCGTGCTGCTCGCCCGGGCGGCCGCCGCTCGGTGAGCGCCTTCCAAATCCGCTCCGGCTGACACGATCGCATATGGGGGTGATCGCAGTGGCTACTACCCTGGAGGCGTGACGACCGCGACCGAGCACGCCCTGACCGAGGAGCGCATCCGGCAGCTGCGCACCGACTTCCCGATCCTCGCCGAGCAGCCCGCAGGCGTACCCCTCGTCTACCTCGACTCGGGGGCGACGAGCCAGCAGCCGCACCAGGTGCTCGAGGCCGAGTGGGCCTTCCGCACGCAGCGCAACGCGGCCGTGCACCGCGGCGCGCACACCCTCGCGGCGCTCGCGACCGACGACTACGAGGGTGCGCGCGAGCGCATCGCCCGCTTCGTCGGCGCTCGCCCCACCGAGATCTCCTGGGCGATGAACGCGACGGATGCGCTGAACACCGTCGCGCTGTCGCTCGCCGCAGCGAACCGCGCCGGCGCCGTCGACCCGACCCTCCGCATCCGCGAGGGCGACGAGATCGTCGTCACCGAGGCCGAGCACCACGCGAACCTGCTGCCCTGGCAGCGGCTGGCCGACGAGACGGGCGCCCGGCTGCGCTGGGTCGAGGTCGACGACGACGGCGCGTGGTCGACGGATGCGCTGCGCGCGCTGATCACGGAGCGCACGCGGGTGGTCGCCCTCGCCCACGTCTCGAACGTGACGGGGCTCATCGCCGATGTGCCGGCGGTCGTCGAGGCCGCGCACGCCGTCGGCGCGCTCGTCGTGCTCGACGCCTGCCAATCGGTGCCGCACCGCCCGGTCGACCTGCGCGCGCTCGGCGTCGACGCGGCCGCCTTCTCGAGCCACAAGATGCTCGGGCCCGGCGGCATCGGCGTGCTCTACCTGGCGGAGGCGCTGGGCGAGGCGCTGCCTCCCGCGCGCGTCGGCGGCTCGATGATCACGACCGTCACGATGACCGAGCACGAGTGGCTGCCGGCGCCGCAGAGGTTCGAGGCAGGCACGCAGCCGGTCGGCGCGATCGTGGGGCTCGCTGCCGCGGTCGACTACCTCGAGGCCGTCGGCATGGGCGCGATCGAGCAGCACGAGCTCGCGCTCGGGCAGCGGCTCGCCGCGGGCGCGGCGTCGATCGACGGCGTGCGACTCGTCGGGCCGCAGCCCGGGCGGGAGCGCGCCGGCATCGCCAGCGTCATCGTCGACGGCGTGCACGCGCACGACGTCGGCCAGGTGCTCGACGCGCAGGGCATCGCGGCGCGCGTCGGCCACCACTGCGCCCAGCCGCTGCACCGCCGCCTCGGCGTGGCTGCGACGACCCGCGCATCCGCCTACCTCTACACGACCGACGACGAGGTCGAGCGGTTCCTCGACGCGCTCGCGGGCGTGCGCGCGTACTTCGGGGTCGCCTGATGGCCGATCCGCTGGCCGGCCTGTACCAGGAGCTGATCCTGGAGCACGCGAAGCGGCGCTCGGGGGAGGGCGAGCTCGAGCCCTTCGACGCCGAGCGTTCCCTGCGCAACCCCACCTGCGGCGACGAGATCCGGCTGCGGGTGCGCGTGGGCGGGGAGGGGGATGCCCGGGTGGTGGATGCCCTCGGCTGGGTGGGGCAGGGATGCTCGATCTCGCAGGCCTCCGCGTCGGTGCTGGCGGAGGAGGCCCCGGGACTGACCGTCGAGGCCGCCCGCGAGCGCATCGAGGCGCTGCGCGAGCTGCTGCGCTCGCGCGGCGCGATCGAGCCGGACGAGCAGCTGCTCGGTGACGCGGTCGCGTTCGCGGGCGTCGCGAGGTTCCCGATGCGGGTCAAGTGCGCGATGCTCGCGTGGGTGGCGCTCGAGGACGCGCTCGTGGAGGCGCTCGCCGACCCGAAGCGCTGACGCCCCGCGCGCGAGCCGAGCGGTGCGCCTGCGCCCGAGCGGTACCTGCGTGCCAGCACCACTCGGGCGCAGCTGCACTGCTCGCTGACTGGGCCGACGCATCCGGCATGCCCGCTGTGATGGGATGGGTCGCGTCACCCAGGAGGTCAGATATGTCCCGCACCAGTCCCAGCAGCGAGCCCGCCGCAGCACCGCTCGGCGAGCGGATCGGTCGCGTCGCCGGCACCTGGTTCCCGCTCGTCGTGCTCGCCGCAGGGGCGGTCGCGATCGCGGTGCCCGAGGTCTTCCTGCCGCTGGGGCCCTGGGTCAACACGCTGCTCGGCATCATCATGCTCGGCATGGGCCTCACGCTCCAGCCCGTCGACTTCGCGGTGATCGCGAAGCAGCCGAAGGCCTTCGTGATCGGCATCGTGGCGCAGTACCTCATCATGCCGCTGGCCGCCATCGTGCTCGCGACCGCCTTCCAGCTGCCGCCCGCGCTGCTCGTCGGGATCGTGCTCGTCGGCTCCGCGCCCGGCGGCACCTCGTCGAACGTGATGGTGTACCTCGCGAAGGGCGACACCGCGCTCTCGGTCGCCATGACCACCGCGTCGACGCTGCTCGCGCCGATCCTGACCCCGCTGCTGGTGCTGTGGCTCGCGGGCTCCTACCTGCCGGTCGACGCGTGGGCGCTCTTCCAGTCGATCATCCTGATCGTGCTGCTGCCGGTGATCGGCGGTGTCGTGCTGCGCCTGCTGCTGCCGCGCGTGGTCGCCGTCGTCCTGCCGTGGCTGCCGCTCGTGTCGGTGACGGGGATCACGCTCGTCGTGCTCGCCGTGGTCGCGAGCTCGGCCGCGACCATCCTCTCGGTCGGCCTGCTCGTCGCCCTCGTCGTCATCCTCCACAACGGCGTCGGCTACGGCCTCGGCTACCTCGCCGCGAGGTCGGTCGGGCTCGACACCTCGGCGCGACGCGCGGTGGCGATCGAGGTCGGCATGCAGAACTCGGGCCTCGCCGCGGGCCTGGCGCGCACGCACTTCTCGCCCGAGGCGGCACTGCCCGCCGCCATCTTCTCCGTCTGGCACAACGTGTCGGGTGCGCTGCTGGCCTCGTTCTGGTCGCGGCGCCCGCCGAAGGACGCCGTGGCCGACGACGCGCCGGGGGCCGTCGTCAGCTGACGCCGGGCGAGCACGGCTGCGCCTCGTCGCCCCGCGCTGGAGCGCGTGGGCGAGGGGGCGTATCGTCTGCAGCACCCGATGTGAGGAGGCGGCGATGGCGCTGCGCTGGTACTCGAACGTGATCGAGACGACGGATGCGTCGAGGTTGGCCCGCTGGTGGGCCGATGCGCTCGGCTGGGAGGTCATCTACGAGGCGGCCGACGAGGTCGTGATCGTGCCGACGTGGGCGCGCGAGCTGGGTGCGAAGCTCGAGTTCCACCAGACGCCGCCGGGGCTGGTCTTCGTGCGCGTCGACCACGAGAAGCAGACGAAGAACCGCATCCACATGGATCTCGCCCCGCACACGAGCGACGACCGCGAGGCGGAGATCGCGCGCCTCGAGTCGCTTGGCGCCACGCGCGTCGACGTCGGCCAGGGGCCCGAGGTCAGCTGGACGGTGCTCGCCGACATCGACGGCAACGAGTTCTGCGTGCTGTCGAGCCGCGAGATGTAGGGCTGCGCGTCGAGCCGCGCTTCGGCACGGGAGCGCGCACGCACGAGGGCCCCGGCGCGCTGCCGGGGCCCTCGTGCGTGCGCGTCCGCGCTAGTTGTTGCTGCGCAGGATCGCGATGATGCGGAGGATCTCCACGTAGAGCCAGATGATCGTCAGCACGAGGCCGAAGGCGGCCGACCAGCCGTACTTCTTGTGCACGCCGCGCTTCACGCCCATCTCGATGCCCTCGAAGTCCATGACGAGCGAGTAGGCGCCGAGCAGCACCGCGAGGCCGCCGAGGATCACGCCGAGCGGGATGCCCATGATCTCGACCGAGCTGCGCCAGCCGAACATGCCGCTCGGAGCGACGAGCATGCCGACGAAGTTCGCGAGCGAGAAGAGCCCGTAGCCGATGATGACGATGAAGAAGATCTTGTTGAGCTTCGGCGACGTGCGGAAGATGCGGAACGCGTACCCCGTGAGGGTCACCGCGATCACGCAGGCGGTCGCGAGGAGCGCCTGGAAGATGATGCCGCTGTACATCGACTCGAGGATGGCCGAGAAGCCGCCGAGGAACAGGCCCTGCGCGGCGGCGTAGCCGAGGATGAGCGCGGGGCTCGGCTCCTTCTTGAAGATGTTGACCAGCGCCAGCACGAAGCCGACCAGCGCGCCACCGTAGGTGAGCACGTAGAAAGGCAGCGTCGGGCCGGAGAGGAAGAGCATCCCGAGCGTGACGATGAAGCCGAGGGCCGTCACGCCGAGCGTGGTGACGGTCTTCATGATGACGCTGTCGTAGGTCAGGCGCTCCGTCTCGACCGGGCCGGCAGCCGGAGCGTCGAACTGCTGGTTCAGCTGCTCGGGGGTGGGCACGCCGGGCTGCTGCTGGCCGTACGGGGCCTGGGCGGAGGACTGCTGCTGACCGTAGGACTGCTGCTGCCCGTAGGGGGCCTGGCCATAGGGAGCCTGGCCGTAGGGCGCCTGCTGGCCACCGGGGGTGGCCTGCGCTGCGCGCTGCGGGTTCTCACTGAACGCGGGCGAGTTTCTGAACGCCGGGTTGCCTGCCAAGGGGTTTCCTCCAAGATGGTGCGGCCGTCGTGATGACGGACGCTGTCAGGGTACCGAGCGAGCGTCGGTGTTTGCTGTGGATCGCGGGCCGTTCGCCCACCGCGCACCGCCGATAGCCTGGCAGCGTGCATCCCACGCGCGTCATCGCCCACCGCGGAGCCTCCGGCTGGGCGCCGGAGCACACCGAGGCGGCGGTGCGGCTCGCCGCGCGGCTCGGAGCCGATGCCGTCGAGCCCGACCTCGTCGCCACCCGTGACGGCGTGCTCGTCGTGCGCCACGACAACGAGCTCGGCGAGACGACCGACATCGCGAGCCGCCCGGAGCTCGCTGACCGGCGCCGCACCCAGACGATCGACGGCGTCCGCCTCACGGGCTGGTTCGTCGAGGACCTCACCTGGGCAGAGGTCGCGACCCTCCGCGCTCGGGAGCGCCTGCCGGCGCTGCGACCGACGAGCGCGCTGCGCGACGGTGCCGACGGGATCCTGCGCTTCACCGAGCTGCTCGCCATCGCCGAGCAGACGGGCCTGGGCGTCGTCGCCGAGCTCAAGCACGCCACCCACCACGCTGCGATCGGCCTGCCGCTCCACGCGATGCTCGCGGATGCGGTTGCGGGCACCCGGTGGGCCGAGCCCGGCGCGCTGACGGTCGAGTCGTTCGAGGAGACCGCGCTGCACGAGGTGCGGGAGGCCGGCGTCGACGCCCGCCTCGTCTACCTGATGGAGGAGCACGGCACGGCCGCCGACCTCGTGGGCGGGCCCCGCGCATCCGACACCTACGGGGAGCAGCGGAGCGATGCGGGCCTCGCTGCCCTCGGCACCCGGGTGGACGCCATCAGCGTCGCGAAGTCGGTGCTCTTCGACCGCAGCCGCGGTTCGCTGCGCACGAGCGACCTCGTGCAGCGTGCGCGCGCGGCCGGCCTCGGCACGATCGCCTGGACCCTGCGGCCGGAGAACGCCTTCCTCGAGCCCGAGCATCGGCTCGGGGAGCACTCGGCGGCGTGGGGCGACTGGCAGCGGGAGTGGGGGATGCTGGCGGAGCTCGGCCTCGAGGCGGTCTTCGTCGACCACCCCGACCTGTGGCGGCGCATCGTGCGTCAGCCCGCTGGTCGAGGAGCGTGCGCCGGAGGCTCGCGCTTCTCGAGAGCCTGACGTGGGAGGGGTCTCGTGACGCGGACGGCCGTTGGCCGTCCGCTCCTCGACCGACGGCGAGAGCGCGACCCGGGGCGGCCCGTGTCGGTGGGCGCGCCTAGGATTGCTCTGATGAGCGACTTGTGGGGGCTGGGCGACGACGGCTTCGAGGCAGTGCGGCGTCCCGGCCCGAGCGGGCCGCGCGGCGACGGCATCCCCGAGCACCTGCTCGCCGGGCTCAACCCGCCGCAGCGCGAGGCGGTCGAGCACCGCGGGCCGGCCCTGCTGATCGTCGCCGGCGCCGGATCCGGCAAGACTCGCGTGCTGACGCACCGCATCGCCGGTCTGCTCGCCACCAAGGAGGCCTGGCCGAGCCAGATCCTCGCGATCACCTTCACGAACAAGGCGGCCGCCGAGATGCGGGAGCGCGTCGAGCACCTCGTCGGCGAGGAGTCGCGCGGCATGTGGATCTCGACCTTCCACTCGGCGTGCGTGCGCATCCTGCGCCGCGAGGCCGAGGAGTTCGGCTTCAAGCAGTCCTTCACCATCTACGACTCCGGCGACGTGCGCGCGCTCATCAAGCGGCTCATCAAGCAGCGCGGCGCCGACATCCAGGGGCTGACGCCCGGCGGGGTCTCCGCCCGCATCTCGAAGGCGAAGAACGAGCTGCACGACGTCGACTCCTGGGCTCGCACCGCGAGCCTCGAGAACCCGCTCGACGCGGCCTTCCTCGAGCTCTGGCGCGACTACGACGCCGAGCTGCGCCGCGCGAACGCCTTCGACTTCGACGACCTGATCTCGCAGACCGTCTTCCTGCTCCGCGCCTTCCCGAACGTGGCCGCGCAGTACCGCAAGCGCTTCCGGCACATCCTGGTGGACGAGTACCAGGACACGAACGCGGCGCAGTACGCGCTGATCCGCGAGCTGACGCAGCCCGTCACCCGCATGCAGCTGCCCGACCTGCGCAGCGACCTGCCCGGCGCGTCGCTGACGGTCGTCGGCGACTCCGACCAGTCGATCTACGCCTTCCGGGGCGCCGACATCCGCAACATCACCGACTTCGAGCGCGACTTCGCCGGCGCCCGCGTGCTCATGCTCGAGCAGAACTACCGCTCGACGCAGAACATCCTCTCGGCCGCCAACGCGGTCATCGGCAACAACTTCGACCGCCGGGCCAAGAACCTCTGGACCGACGCCGGCGACGGCGCCAAGATCATCGGCTTCACCGGCTACTCCGGGCACGACGAGGCGCAGTTCGTCGCCGACGAGATCGTCGAGCTCACGAGCGGCGGCATGTCCTACAGCGACATCGCCGTCTTCTACCGCACGAACGCGCAGACGCGCGCGCTCGAAGAGGTGCTGATCCGCACCGCGGTGCCCTACCGCGTGATCGGCGGCACGAAGTTCTACGAGCGCGCCGAGATCAAGGATGCGATGGCCTACCTGATCACGGTGGCCAACCCGGCTGACGCGCTGAGCCTGCGCCGCATCATGAACGTGCCCAAGCGCGGCATCGGCCCCGCGACCGAGGCGGCGCTCCAGGCCTTCGCCGACGAGCACGAGATCACCCTCCGCGATGCCATGCGTCGCGTCGACGAGATCGCGCTCGGCCCGAAGGTCGCTGCCGCGATCAAGGACCTCGCCGCGCTGCTCGACGAGTGGAGCGCGAAGCCCGACGCGGATCCCGGCGAGGTGCTGCGCGAGCTCATGAGCCGCTCGGGCTACACCGACCAGCTGCGACGCTCGCCCGACCCGCAGGATGCGGCGCGGCTCGAGAACGTCGAGGAGCTCGTGGCCGTGACGCGGGAGTACCGCCGGCAGAACCCGGGCAGCACGCTGATCGACTTCCTCACCGAGACGGCGCTCGTCGCCGCGGCCGACGAGCTCGACAGCTCGGGCGGCCAGGTCTCGCTCATGACCCTCCACACGGCGAAGGGCCTCGAGTTCGACGCGGTCTTCATCACGGGCGTCGAGGAGGAGCTGCTGCCGCACCGGATGGCGGCGATGGAGCCCGGCGGGCCGGCGGAGGAGCGCCGCCTCTTCTACGTCGGCATCACGCGCGCGCGCCAGCGGCTGCACCTGTCGCTCGCGATGACGCGCGCGCAGTTCGGCGAGGTCTCCCCGGCTGCGCCGAGCCGCTACCTGGAGGAGATCCCGGCCGAGCTCATCGACTGGCGCACGCCGCCGACCGCGACGCGCGGCGCGCAGCCGCGCGCGCTCGGCGGCCGCTGGCGCGACGAGCCGCGCGAGTCGTTCGTCACCGGCTTCCGCGATGCGCCGAAGCCGCTGCCGAAGGGGCCGAAGAAGGAGTTCGCCAACATGATCACCGAGGTGCGCGACAACAGCGCCATGGTGCTCGAGCCCGGCGACCGCATCCGCCACAAGGACTTCGGCGAGGGGCGCGTGCAGGCGATCACCGGCGTCGACAAGAAGCGCGTCGCCGAGGTGCTCTTCGACGGCGTCGGCCGCAAGCGGCTGCTCGTGAAGATCGCGCCGATCGAGAAGATCAGCCCGTGACGGACACCCGCGGATCGAAGGCGATCCGGCCCGCGATCTGGGCGGCCGCCTCCTTCGGCTCCGGGTAGCTCCAGGCGCCGTCCTTCAGGGTCTCGCCTCCGACCACGACGTCGAAGTAGGCGGCGTCGCCCTTCCAGGGGCAGGTGTACTCGGTCGCGCTGTCGACCAGCTGCGCCGTCACCGATTCCCGCGGGAAGTAGTGGTTGCCCTCCACCACCGCGGTGTCGTCGGAGTCTGCGATGGTCTCGTCGTTCCAGGTTGCGTGTGCCATGCGCGTCACGCTACGCCCGATGCCTGTGCCGGGCCAGGGATGGCGCGCGACGCCTGACGCGGGCTCAGAGGCCCGGCGTCACCAGCAGCACCATCGCGACGAGCGTGACCGCGCCGACGAGCCAGATCACGGGCTGCAGCCGGCGCCGCAGCGTGCGCGGCGGCCGGTCGTCGTCGTAGCGGTCGAACCACGGGTCCAGCTCCGGCGGGACACGATCCTGCTCGCGGCTGTGGTCGCGGCTGTGCTCGCGCTCGTGCTCCTGCATGCGCACCAGCCTGTCACGCGCCGGCGCATCCGGCATGCTCGATCAGGAGTCGCCGTCGTACGCCACGAGCTCCTGCAAGGTCCAGCGGTTGCCGTCGGGGTCGGAGAACGTGACGAAGCGGCCCCACGCCTGCGGGTCGACCTCGCTCGCCTCGATGCCGGCCGCGAGCAGCTCGGCGCGGGCGGCCTCGGCATCGGCGACGACGACCTGCACGTTGCGCAGGCTGCCGGGGGCGTCCTCCGTCAGCCCCTCGCCGAAGGCGATGGAGCACGCCGAGCCGGGCGGCGTCACCTGCACGAAGCGAAGCCCCTCCTCGACGCGCGCGTCGATGTCGATCGACCAGCCCAGCTGCTCGCCGTAGAACGCCTTCGCACGATCCGTGTCGCTCACCGGCACGAAGATCAGCTCGATGCGGTACTCCATGACTGCTCCCATCGTCGGGCGCGATCACCGACGAGCGCGCTGCGCGCGATGCTACGCCGGGGCGCCGACACGCGCTGCTGCGGTCGTGCTCGCGGTGCCCCGCCGCACGACGGATGCCGCCCCGCAGCGTGCGGGACGGCATCCGTCGTGGTGCGCGTGGCCGTCGTGGCCTGCGCCGTCGTGGCGGCGCTACTCGTCGACGCCCGGGCCCTCCGGGCGCTTCGGGTCATCGCGCCGGATCTTCGGCAGCGCCGTCGTCGAGAGACGGCCGCGGTCGAGCTCGGGGTGGGGCTCCTGCGACTCGATCTCCTCGTCGAGCGCGGCGATCGCGGTCGTCTCGAGCGTCGGCAGCGAGGCCTCGAAGCGCGCGCGGCGGCGCTTGAGCCACATCGCGCCCACGATGATGACCAGCATCACCGCGTACGCGACGATCGAGAACGGGCTCTGCACGAGGTAGGACGGATCGCCCTGCCCGATCTGCATCGCCTTGCGCAGCTGCTCCTCCGCCATCGGGCCGAGGATGGCCCCCACCACGAGCGGCGCGATCGGGAACCCGAGGCGCCGCATGAAGAAGCCGAGCACGCCGAGCACCAGCAGCACGCCGATGTCGAACACCGTGAAGTTCGCCGCGTAGGCGCCGAGGCCAGCGAACACCAGGATGCCCGCGTAGAGGTAGGGCCGCGGGATCTGCAGCAGCTTCACCCAGATGCCCACGAGCGGCAGGTTGAGCACGAGCAGCAGCACGTTGCCGATGTAGAGGCTCGCGATGAGCGCCCACACGAGCTCGGGCTGGTTCTCGAACAGGCGGGGGCCCGGCTGGATGCCGTAGCCCTGGAAGGCGCTCAGGATGATCGCCGCCGTGGCCGTCGTCGGGATGCCGAGCGTCAGCAGCGGCACGAGCACGCCCGCGGCCGCGGCGTTGTTCGCCGACTCGGGCCCGGCGACGCCCTCGATGGCGCCCTTGCCGAACTGCTTGCGGTACTCGGGCTTCGCCAGGCTCCGCTCCGTCGCGTACGACAGGAAGGTCGCGACGTCGGCACCGCCGGCGGGGATCGACCCGATCGGGAAGCCGATGAAGGAGCCGCGGAGCCACGGCTTCCACGAGCGCGCCCAGTCGGATCGCCGCATCCAGGTGCGCCAGCCACGCGTGATCGGGATGATCGGCAGCTCGCCGCCGCGCAGGCGCGAGCCGACGTAGAGCGCCTCGCCGAGGGCGAACAGGCCCACTGCGACGAGCACGACGTCGATGCCGTCGCCGAGCTGCGGGATGCCGAGCGTGAAGCGGGTCTGGCCCGTCAGGGTGTCGACGCCGATGAGCCCGACGAACAGGCCCAGCGAGAGCGAGACCATGCCGCGCCACATGCTGTCGCCCAGGAGCGCGCCGACCGTCAGGAAGGCGATCACCATCAGGGCGAAGTAGTCGGCCGGCCCCAGGCCCACCGCGAAGCGCGCGACCAGCGGCGCGAGCAGCGTCAGCAGTACCGTCGCGATCGTGCCGGCGACGAACGAGCCGATGGCCGCGGTCGCGAGCGCGGCGGCGCCGCGGCCGGCGCGCGCCATCTTGTTGCCCTCGAGCGCGGTGACGATCGAGGCGGACTCGCCGGGCGTGTTCAGGAGGATCGAGGTGGTCGATCCGCCGTACATGCCGCCGTAGTAGATGCCGGCGAAGACGATGAACGCGGCGGTCGGCTCGAGCACGTAGGTGATGGGCAGCAGCAGCGCGACCGTCATGGCCGGGCCGATGCCGGGCAGCACGCCGACGGCGGTGCCGAGCAGCACGCCGAGCAGCGCGTACAGCAGGTAGATGGGCTGGAGGGCAGTGGTGAAGCCGTCGAGCAGCAGGGACCAGGTGTCCATCAGAGGCCGATCCAGGAGGTCAGGGTGCCGGTCGCGGGCAGGGTCAGCCCGAGCAGGGTGCCGAACACGATCTGCGTGATGACGCCCATGGCGAGGCCGATGAGGGCGGCCACCCACCAGCGCTTCGCGCCCAGCGCGAGCGAGGCGCCCGCGAAGAGGATGGTCACGCCGAGCGGCCAGCCGAGGTGCGGGATGGTGAGCATCAGCGAGAGGAAGCTCAGCACGATGATGGCGGTGACGCCCCAGGAGGTGCCGTGCTCGAGGTCGATGTCCTCGCCCTCCTCGGCGTGGCCGTACTTGCCGCGCAGCTGGCCGATGAGCACGGCGATCGCGCTCAGCAGCATGAGGCCGCCGACGGCGTAGGGCACGACGCGGGCGCCGAGCGTGTTCGTCGAGCCGGGAGGCTCGCGGATGGTGGTCGTCGCGATCAGGACGGCGATCGAGAGCACGATGAGCAGCCCGACGAAGGCCATCGACTCGATGCGCAGCGCGCGCGACGCCGCCGGCGCACCCGAGGGTGCGTCGGCGGTCGTCGAGGCGGTCATTCGATCAGGCCGATCGTGCGCAGCGTCTCCTGCGTGAGCGCGATGTCGTCCGCGAGGAAGGCGTCGAACTCGTCGCCGGCGATGAACGCATCCGTCCAGCCCTTGGTCGAGAGCTGCTCGGCCCAGGCCTCCTGCTCGTGCAGCTGCGTCGCGAGGTCGACGAGCGCGGTGCGCTCCTCGTCGCTGATGCCGCCGGGGGCGATCACGCCGCGCCAGTTGGTCAGCGTGATGTCGATGCCCTCGTCCTGGATCGTCGGCACGTCGGGCAGCGCCTCGGCAGGCTCGGCGCTCGAGACGGCCAGCGCGCGCAGGTCACCCGAGAGCACCGACTCCGAGAACTCGCCGACGCCGGAGATGCCAGCCTGCACGGTGTTGCCGAGCAGCATCGTGAGCGCCTCGCCGCCGCCGGAGTTGGCGACGTAGTTGAGCGTGCCCGGCACCTCCTCCGGCGCGACGCCGGCCTCGGTCAGCAGCAGGCCGGCGAGGATGTGGTCGATGCCGCCGGCCGAGCCGCCCGTCACGGCGACGCCCTGGCCCTCCGCGACGACCGCATCCACGAGGTCCTGCAGCGTCTGGTACTCCGAGTCGGCGGGCACGACGATGACGAGCGGCTCCTCGGTGAGCTTCGCGATCGGCGTCATGTCCTCGATGCGGTTGTCGGATGCGTTGGTCTCGACCGCGCCGACCATCACGGAGCCCGTGATCATCAGGGTGTTGGGGTCGGTCTCCGTCGCGAGCGACGCGAGCCCGACGGTGCCGCCGGCGCCGCCGATGTTCGACACCGGGGCCGAGCCGACGAGGCTGGTCTCGGTGAGGACCTGCCCGAGGGTGCGGGCCGTCTGGTCCCAGCCGCCGCCCGGGTCTGCGGGTGCGATGACGTTGACGGCACTGATCGCGGCGGGTGCCCCGCCCTCAGCGCCCTCAGAGCCGGCGGGGGCGTCGCCCCCGGTCGAGCATGCGGCCAGGGCGAGGGCTGCTGCGCCCGCCAGGCCGAGTCGGAACATGGTCTGCGTGCGCGTGCTGCGCGTGGTGCTCGGGTGCATGGATCGCACGTCTCCTCCTTGAGCGCCCGGCGCCATGCCGGGTCACGATCTGTGGCGACCGTAGCCGCATGCCGGTCGGGTGCCGCGGTTGTGGTCGAAAGAGAGCGTTTCGGTCGTTTCGGTCAGTGCCCGGCGGCGGGTTCCGCGGCCTACGATGGGGCCGTGAGACGAGCGATGAGGCTGCGCACACAGCTGGTGCTGCTGCAGAGCGCCATCATGCTCGTCGTCATCGTCGGATCCGGGATCGCCGCCGCCTGGCTCCAGGAGCGCGCGATCCGCGACGCCTACCAGGACCGCATGGTGGGCGTCGCCTACTCGGTCGCGCAGCTGCCGACCGTGATCGACGCCTTCGACGACCGCGAGCCGTCGATCGTCATCCAGCCGATCGCCGAGACCGTCAGGAACGCATCCGACGTCACCTACGTCGTCGTGACCGACGTCGACGGCATCCGCTACTCGCATCCGAACCCCGATCGCATCGGCGAGGTCGCCTCGACACCGGCGGATGCGGTCATCACGGGCGGCCTGTTCACCGACACCCAGACCGGCACCCTCGGCACGTCGTGGCGGGCGAAGGTGCCGGTCTTCGGCACCGACGGCGAGATCGTCGGCCAGGTGTCGGTCGGCATCCTCGAGTCGGAGCTGCACGCCGAGTGGGCCGCCAACATCTGGGTGCTCGCGCTGTGCCTCGCCGTCGCCGCGATCGTCGGCGTGCTGCTGGCCACGTGGGCCGCTGCCGTCGTCCGGCGCAGGATCCACGGCGTCGAGCCCGACGAGATCAAAGCGATGCTGGAGACGCGCAACGCCACGCTCCACGGCATCGGCGAGGGGCTCGTGGTGCTCGACGAGCGGGGCGCGATCGTGCTCTGCAACGATGCGGCCCTGCGGCTGCTCGGGCGCGAGGGCGACGACCTCGCGGGCGTCTCGGTCGCCGAGGTGCTCGACGCGCAGGTCGAGCCGCTGCTGGCCGACGCGGGCGAGCAGCAGCTGGTGCTCGCCGGGGAGCGCGTGCTCGTCGTGCGCGCAGACCCGGTCGTCGTCGACGGTCGCGACGTCGGCACCGTGCTGATCCTGCGCGATCGCACCGAGATCGACACGGCGCTGCGCGACCTCGCCGGCGCCAAGGGATCGACCGAGACGCTGCGCGCGCAGCAGCACGAGTTCGCCAACACCCTCCACACGCTCGGCGGCCTGCTCGAGCTGGGGGAGACCGAGGCGGCGATGGGCGTCATCCGGCGGGCCGGGGCCGGCGGCGCGCTCGACGCGCTCGAGCCGGCATCGGGCACGTCCGGCATCCTCGAGCTCGAGGTCTCGGCGCTGCTGCTCGCGAAGCGGGCGCAGGCGCGCGAGCGCGGCGTCGAGCTCGCGGTGGCCGCCGACGCGTCGCTGCAGCCGGCGCCGTCGGTCGAGGTCGCCGGTGACTGGCTGACGGTGCTCGGCAACCTCGTCGACAACGCCCTGGACGCATCCGCCGGCGGCAGGGTCGAGGTCGCGCTGCGCGACGAGGCGACCGCTGCGGGCAGGGTCGTCACGATCGCGGTGGACGACGACGGCGAGGGCGTGCCGGATGCGCTGCGCGACTCGATCTTCGACGTCGAGTTCTCGACCAAGCAGCGGCCGGCGGGCAGCGCGCGCGGCTACGGGCTCACGCTCGTGCGCCGTGTCGCGGAGCGCCTGGGCGGTTCGGCGACCGTCGAGCGGTCGCCGCTGGGCGGCGCGCGCTTCATCGCGACGCTGCCGGTCGCGACGGGGGCGGATGCGACGCACGCTCCGGGCGCCGCGCTCCGTGGCGGTGCGGCGCGCGGCGCCGGAAGCGCCGGCACCGAGCGCCACGACGCCTCGGACCTCGGAGCCGCGACCCTCGCCGCCGCGAGCGCGCCGGCGCCCGCCCGCGACCGGGGAGCGCAGTCGTGAGGCCGCTGCGCGTGCTGATCGTCGAGGACGACAAGGCGGTCGCGATCGTGACGCGAGGCTTCGTCGAGCGCCACGGCGCCTTCGCGGTCGTCGGCGAGGTCGGCACCGGGCGCGACGCGCTCGAGGCGATCGAGGCCGTGCGCCCCGATCTCGTGCTGCTCGACGTGCACCTGCCCGACGCATCCGGCATCGAGGTGCTGCGCGTCGCACGGGCGCGCGGGTTCACGGGCGAGGTGGTCGCCGTGACCGCCGCTCGCGACCTCGAGACCGTGCGCGCGGCCCGCACCTTCGGCGTGCGCCACTACCTCGTGAAGCCGTTCGGGCTCGAGGCGATGCGCGAGCGGCTCGAGGCGATCCGCGCCGAGCTCGCCCAGGTGGAGCATCTGGCCACGCAGCCGCTCGATCAGCGCGCGGTCGACGCGATGCTGCAGCCGAGCGAGCGGCAGAAGCCGGGCTCCGCCGGCTCGCAGCTGACCCTCGACCGCGTCGCGGCGCTGCTCGCGGTCGCCGACGAGGCCGTGAGCGCTGCCGAGGTGGGCGAGCGGCTCGGCATGTCGCGGGTGAGCGCCCGCCGCTACCTCGAGCGCTTGGTGGCCGAGGGTCGGGTCGCGGTCGCGCCTCGCTACGGCGGCACCGGGCGGCCGGAGCTGCGCTACTCCGCCCGCTGAAGCGCGCCGATCTGGCGGCGAGGTCTCGCTAGTGGACCGGCGTGCCGATGAGGGAGCCGATCAGCCAGGTCGCCGCGAGCGCGATGCCGCCGCCGAGCACCACCCGCACCATCGCGGCGCGCTTGCTCGACGCGCCGATCCGCGCGGACACGACGCCCGTCAGGACCAGCGCGAGCACGGTCGCGACGACGATCGGCCACGGCATCCAGCCGGCGGGGGAGAGCAGCGCTGCCAGCAGCGGCACGAGCGAGCCCAGCGTGAAGGCGAGCGCCGATGCTCCGGCCGCCGACCACGGGTCGTTGAGGTCCTCAGGGTCGAGCTTGTACTCCACGTCGAGGTGCGCGCGCAGCGGATCCGCCTCCGTCAGCTCGACAGCGACCCGGTGCGCCGTGCGCGGCGAGAGGCCGCGCAGCTCGTACATGTGGGCGAGCTGGTCGACCTGGGCCTCCGGGGCTGCGTCCAGCAGCACCTGCTCGCGGCGGATCGCGGCCCGCTCGCTGTCGCGCTGCGAGGAGACCGAGACGTACTCGCCGACGGCCATCGAGAAGGCGCCGGCGACGAGGGCAGCGACCCCGGCGGTCAGGATGCCGGCCGCCGACGTGCCGGCGCCCGCGACGCCCACCATCAGGGCGGCGGTCGAGACGATGCCGTCGTTCGCGCCCAGCACGCCGGCGCGCAGCCAGTTGAGCCTCGAGGTCATCGACTCGACCGGCGGCGGCAGGTCTGGCCGACGCTGCAGTGCGGGATCCATGGAGTTCCTCCTGCCACCATGGTCGGCGGTCGCCCCGCCCGCCGCAAGCAAGGCGAGGCTCGTGCGAAAGCCGCAAGAACGCCGAATCTTGGCGCTTCGGCAGGCCGAAAGCGCACGAGGGGGCATCGGCGACAGGTCTAGGCTTGACGCGGCGAATCCCCCACCACACATGGCTCACCAGACATCGATTGGATGACGCGTGGATCTCTACGAGTACCAGGCAAGAGACCTCTTCGAGCAGCACGGAGTCCCCGTGCTGCGAGGCATCACCGCCGACACCCCCGAGCAGGCCGAGGCAGCAGCCGCGGAGCTCGGTGGCGCTGTCGTCGTCGTGAAGGCACAGGTCAAGACCGGCGGACGAGGCAAGGCTGGCGGCGTGAAGGTCGCGAAGAGCCCCGCAGAGGCGAAGGACGCGGCGAGCGCGATCCTCGGCCTCGACATCAAGGGCCACACCGTGCAGCGGGTGATGGTCGCAGAGGGCGCAGCCATCAAGGAGGAGTACTACTTCTCGGTGCTGCTCGACCGCGCGAACCGCTCCTACCTCGCCATGTGCTCGTACGAGGGCGGCATGGAGATCGAGCAGCTGGCGGAGGAGCGCCCCGAGGCGCTCGCGAAGGTCGAGGTCGACCCCGCCGTCGGCATCACCGCCGAGAAGGCCGACGAGATCGTCCGCGCAGCGAGCTTCCCCGAGGAGCTGGTCGACAAGATCGCCCCGGTGCTCGTGAAGCTCTACGACGTCTTCGTCAAGGAGGACGCCACGCTCGTCGAGGTGAACCCGCTCGTGCTCACCGAGGGCGGCGACATCGTCGCGCTCGACGGCAAGATCTCGCTCGACGAGAACGCCGAGTTCCGCCAGCCCGGCCACGCCGAGCTCGAGGACAAGGCTGCGGCCGACCCGCTCGAGGCGAAGGCCAAGGAGTCGGACCTCAACTACGTGAAGCTCGACGGCCAGGTCGGCATCATCGGCAACGGCGCGGGCCTCGTCATGTCGACGCTCGACGTGGTGGCCTACGCCGGTGAGCGCCACGGCGGCGTCAAGCCCGCCAACTTCCTCGACATCGGTGGCGGCGCATCCGCGCAGGTCATGGCCGCAGGCCTCGACGTCATCCTGAACGACGAGGACGTCAAGAGCGTGTTCGTCAACGTCTTCGGCGGCATCACCGCCTGCGACGCGGTCGCCGACGGCATCGTGCAGGCGCTCGAGATCCTCGGCGACACCGCCACGAAGCCGCTGGTCGTGCGGCTCGACGGCAACAACGTCGATGAGGGTCGCAAGATCCTCGCTGACGCCGCGCACCCGCTGGTGACGGTCGTCGACACGATGGACGAGGCCGCCGACAAGGCCGCCGAGCTGGCTGCGGCCTAAGGGAGCAACACATGTCGATCTACCTCAACAAGGACAGCAAGGTCATCGTCCAGGGCATCACCGGCGGCGAGGGCTCGAAGCACACCGCCCGCATGCTCGCGGCCGGCACCCAGGTCGTCGGCGGCGTGAACGCGCGCAAGGCCGGCACGACCGTCTCGCACGTCGCGAAGGACGGCTCGCAGGTCGAGCTTCCCGTCTTCGGCTCCGTCGCCGAGGCCATGGAGGCCACCGGCGCCGACACCTCGATCGTGTTCGTGCCGCCGGCCTTCGCGAAGGACGCCGTCATCGAGGCCGTCGACGCAGGCATCGGCCTGCTCGTGGTCATCACCGAGGGCATCCCCGTGCAGGACTCCGCCGAGTTCTGGGCGCACGCCAAGGCGGCCGGCACGACGCGCATCATCGGCCCGAACTGCCCGGGCATCATCACGCCGGAGGAGTCGCTCGTCGGCATCACGCCCGCGAACATCACGGGCAAGGGGCCGATCGGCCTCGTCTCGAAGTCGGGCACGCTGACCTACCAGATGATGTTCGAGCTGCGCGACATCGGCTTCTCGACCGCCATCGGCATCGGCGGCGACCCGGTCATCGGCACGACGCACATCGACGCGCTCGAGGCCTTCGAGGCCGACCCCGAGACCAAGGCCATCGTCATGATCGGCGAGATCGGCGGCGACGCCGAGGAGCGCGCCGCCGACTTCATCAAGGCCAACGTGACGAAGCCGGTCGTCGGCTACGTCGCCGGCTTCACGGCCCCCGAGGGCAAGACGATGGGCCACGCCGGCGCCATCGTCTCGGGCTCGTCGGGCACCGCCGAGGCGAAGCAGGCGGCTCTCGAGGCCGCCGGCGTCAAGGTCGGCAAGACGCCGACCGAGGCGGCTCGCCTGATGCGGGAGATCATCGAGTCGCTCTGACCTGAGCGCAGCACCGCGAGACGGGTCCCGGCTTCGGCCAGGGCCCGTCTCGTCGTTCCCGGAGCGCGGCGGTCGCGCGCTCCGCGTCCTGGGGCATCGCGCCGCACCTGCCTGCGGCACTCGGCGCGCTCCTGGCTCGCGGGGCTATCGTGGCGGCACGCTCCGGCCCTTCCCGCGGCCGGACCGCCGATCAGGAGGACCCCATGAGCGAGCACGAGCAGCACGATCCCGACGGCACGAAGAAGCCCGGCGGCCTGGGCGAGGACGGCACCATCCCCGCTGACCCCGACGGGCTGGGCGCGACGACGAGCGACGAGCCCTCGACCTTCGAGCCGGAGGAGGACGAGGCGAGCGACGCCGACGACGCGTAGCGGCACGGCCTCGAGGTGAGCACGACGGGTGCGGGCGTGACGAGCGCGAGCACGCCGGGCGCGGATGCGACGGGCGGCGCGACGGTGCTGTGCGCGACCTGCGGCGTCGAGAGCCAGGAGCCGCTGCCGCCCATCTGCCCGATCTGCGCGGACGAGCGCCAGTGGGTGCCCGCGCAGGGCCAGCGCTGGACGTCGGTGGACGTGCAGCAGCGCGATGGCATGCGCATCGACGTCGTGGAGCTCGAGCCGCAGCTCTGGGCGCTCACCTCGGAGCCGGCGGTCGGCATCGGGCAGCGAGCGCTGCTGGTGCAGACCGGCGAGGGCAACCTGCTCTGGGACCCGCTGGGCACGATCACGGATGCTGCAGTCGAGCAGGTGCGCGAGCTCGGTGGGCTGCGCGCGATCGCCGCCTCGCATCCGCACATGTTCGGCGTGCAGTGCGCGTGGGCGGATGCGCTGGGCGCCAGCGTGCTCGTGAACGCCCGCGACGCGTCCTGGATCCAGCGGCAGCACGCGCGGATCGAGCTGTGGGACGACGAGGTCGACCTGCTGCCCGGCGTGCGCCTCATCCGCTTCGGCGGGCACTTCCCCGGCGCGGCCGTCGCGCTGTGGGCAGCGGGGAGCGGCGGCGAGGGCTCGCTGCTCGCCGGCGACACGATCCAGCCGAAGCCCGACCGCAGGAGCGTCGCCTTCATGCGCTCCTACCCGAACAACATCCCCCTCTCCGCCGCGGTCGTGCGGCGCATCGCGGATCAGGCCGCGACGCTGCGGTTCCGGCGCCTCTACGGCAACATCCCGGGCCAGCTGGTCGAGGACGGCCCGGAGGCGGTCGCCCGCTCCGCCGAGCGGCACATCGCCTGGGTGACCGGCGAGCACGACGACCTGACCTAAGCGTCGGCTTCGGTCGGGCTGCTTGCTCAGCGGCGGGGCGCCGGAGGATCTCCTGTTCTGGGCTGCTCGGGCTGGATAGTCCAGACGGATGCGCCCAGGGCCGGAAGAATTCTGGGCATCCCCGGATGGGCAGAGCGCACGACCCGAGCTGCTTGGCGATGGACGGCTCTCCACAGCCGCTCGAGCTGGCGGCGCCAGGCCGCCCTCGCGCGTGGCACGGTGCGCCGATGGACGCGTTGATGCAGCAGCTGGGGATCGTGTCAGCCGCACAGCTCATGGCCGCAGGTGCGACCAGGTGGCAGATCGAGGTGTCGCTGCAGCAGGGCGAGCTCCGTCGCGTGCGACCGGGCTGGTTCGCGACCTCTGCATCGGACGCATCGGCGCGCGCAGCCGTCGCGGCCGGCGGCTGCCTCTCGTGCTTCAGCGCGCTCCGCCTGCACGGCGTCTGGGTACCGGAGGGCAAGGGCACGCACGTGCGCCTGCCCGAGCACCGGCGTCGTCGCAAGGTTCGGTCCGATGGCACGCGCGGCGCTCGCACGCGCAGCTGTCACCCCTTCGGGCTCGAGGCGCCGATCACCGCGGCGGCCGACGACCTCGAGCTCGCCTTCCGCTGCGCGCTGCGCTGCGGCAGTCGCGAGGAGATCGTCGTGGTCACCGACTCGATCCTGCATCGGCGTCTCGCGAGCCTGGCAACGCTGGAGGAGTGGGCGCGGGACGCGCCGCTCGCGGTGCGAGCGCTCCTCGACCTCGCCGACCGCCGCTCGGAATCCGGCAGCGAGTCGATGGTGCGCCTCCGGCTGCGCTCGCTGCAGGTCGCGACGCGCATCCAGGTGCGGGTCATGGAGGGTGTGCGCGTCGACCTACTCGTCGGCGAGCGCCTGATCATCGAGTGCGACAGCAGGGAGCATCACACGGCCGCGGAGGCCTACGAGAGCGACCGGCGTCGCGACCGCCGGCTCGCCGCACGGGGCTTCATCGTGCTGCGGCTGAGCTACCGGCAGATCCACGACGAGTGGGCAGAGATCGAGCAGGACATCCTCGCGATCGTGCGTCGCGGCGGGCACCGCCTGCCGCGGCGCCGGAAGTCCTCCGCCTGAGCGGTGAGCCAGCGGGATGGTCCCAGCCGATGCGCTGAGATCCGGAGGACTTCCGGAAGCACGACGGGCCCGGCCGGAGCCGGGCCCGTCGTGCTGTGCGCCGCGAGGTCAGCGCAGCGGCGCGAGGATCGCGTTCAGCGAGGCGCTCGGGCGCATCGCGGCATCGGCGAGGTCGGCGTCGACGCGGTAGTAGCCGGCCAGGTCGACCGGGCTGCCCTGCACCCCGAGCAGCTCGCGCTCGATCGTCTCGGTCTGCGACACGAGCTGCTCGGCGACGGGGCCGAAGGTCTGGGCCAGGTCTGCGTCGTCGGTCTGCGCCGCGAGCTCCTCTGCCCAGTAGCGCGCCAGCCAGAAGTGGCTGCCGCGGTTGTCGATCTCGCCCACCCGGCGCGAGGGCGACTTGTTCTCGTTGAGGAACGAGCCGGTCGCGGCGTCCAGCGTCTCGGCCAGCACGCCCGCGCGGGCGTTGCCCGTCGTGACCGACAGGTGGCGGAACGACTCGGCCAGCGCCATGAACTCGCCGAGCGAGTCCCAGCGCAGGTGGTTCTCCTCGACCAGCTGCTGCACGTGCTTCGGGGCCGAGCCGCCGGCGCCCGTCTCGAACAGCCCGCCGCCGTTCAGCAGCGGCACGACCGACAGCATCTTCGCGCTCGTGCCGAGCTCGAGGATGGGGAACAGGTCGGTGTTGTAGTCGCGCAGCACGTTGCCGGTGACCGAGATCGTGTCGAGGCCCTGGCGGATGCGGTCGATCGAGACCTTCGTCGCCTCGACGGGGCTGAGGATCTGGATGTCGAGGCCCTCGGTGTCGTGCGACGGCAGCTCCTGCTCGACCTTCTTGATGAGCTCGGCGTCGTGCGCTCGGTCCGCGTCGAGCCAGAAGATCGCGGGCGTCGACGAGGCGCGGGCGCGCGTGACCGCGAGCTTCACCCAGTCGCGCACCGGCACGTCCTTCGTCTGGCAGGCCCGCCAGATGTCGCCGGCCTCGACCTCGTGCGAGAGCAGCACCGCGCCCGAGCCGTCGACGACCTCGACGCGACCCGCCCGCTCGATGCGGAAGGTCTTGTCGTGCGAGCCGTACTCCTCAGCCTTCTGCGCCATGAGCCCCACGTTGGGCACCGAGCCCATCGTCGTCGGGTCGAACGCGCCGTTGGCCTGGCAGTCCTCGATGACGACCTGGTAGATGCCGGCGTAGGAGGAGTCGGGGATCACGGCCAGCGTGTCCGCCTCCTCGCCATCCGGGCCCCACATGTGTCCGGACTGCCGGATCATGGCGGGCATCGACGCATCCACGATCACGTCGGAGGGCACGTGGAGGTTCGTGATGCCCTTGTCGGAGTTCACCATCGCGAGGCGCGGACCGTCGGCGAGGCCGTGCTCGATCGCGGCGCGAACCCCCGAGGCGGTCGACTCGTCGAGCTCCGAGAGGCCGGCGAGGATCGAGCCGAGGCCGTTCTCGGGCGAGAGGCCGGCCTCCTCGAGCTGCGCGCCGTACTGCTCGAACACCGCGGGCAGGAACGCGCGCACGACGTGGCCGAAGATGATCGGGTCGGAGACCTTCATCATCGTCGCCTTGAGGTGGGCGGAGAAGAGCACCTGCTCGTCGCGGGCGCGCTGCACCTGCTCGGCGAGGAACGCGTCGAGCGCCTTCGCCGACATGAACGTGGCGTCGACGATCTCGCCCTCGAGCACGGTCAGGCCGTCCTTCAGCACCGTCGTCTCGCCGTCGGCGCCGACGAAGCGGATCTGCAGCGCGTCATCGGCGGCGATCGTGACCGACCGCTCGTTCGAGCGGAAGTCGCCGGCGCTCATGGTCGCGACCGCGGTCTTCGAGTCGTCGGCCCAGGCGCCCATCGAGTGGGGGTGCTTGCGGGCGAACTCCTTCACGGAGCGCGGCGCGCGGCGGTCGGAGTTGCCCTCGCGGAGCACGGGGTTGACGGCGGAGCCCTTGACCGAGTCGTAGCGGGCGCGGATGTCGCGCTCGTCGTCGGTCGTGACCTCGTCGGGGTAGTCGGGGAGCGCGAAGCCCTGCTGCTGCAGCTCGGCGATCGCTGCCTTCAGCTGCGGCACGGACGCCGAGATGTTCGGCAGCTTGATGATGTTGGCCTCCGGCGTCTTCGCCAGCTCGCCCAGCTCTGCCAGTGCGTCCGGCTCCTGCTGGTCGGCGGGCAGGCGGTCGGCGAACGACGCGATGATGCGCCCGGCGAGCGAGATGTCGCGACGCTCGACCTCCACGTCGGCCGCGGCGGCGAACGCGCTCACGATCGGCAGGAACGAGTGCGTCGCGAGCATCGGCGCCTCATCGGTGTACGTGTAGATGATCTTGGCCATGCGGCTCGAACCTCTCGCGGTGAAGTGATTGAAGGCCGGCCCCGATCCGTGCGCGGGCCGCGCCGTGCCCGTCCAACCTACCGTCTTGGCCGTCGCGGCCGGGCGATCCCGCGGCGTCCGTCGGGCGGCGCCCGCCACCTCGCGCTGCGCGGCGAGGCGGCGGGGTCGGGGGCGGATGCGTCGATACAGTGCCTGCCGTGCGTCGCGTATGGGCCGGGATCGGTCAGGCAGTCGAGTCCGCCGCCATCGCGGCGGCGGGCATCGTGCTGTGCGCGCTCGTCTGCCTCGCCGTCTGGGGCGTCGACCAAGGCTTCGACGGCGATCCGCTGCTGCAGTGGCGGATCGCGGCGGACGCCTGGCTGCTCGGGCACGGCGTCGACATCGGCATCACGCCCGGTCGCGAGACCGTGCTCGCCGTCGGCCTCGAGGAGGCCGGGCGCTCGTGGGTGCTCTCGGCGGGCGCCTGGGGGATCGGCCTCATCACCTTCTGGCTGCACTGGCGCAGCGGCACGCGGCTCGCCACGCTCCCGCTGCTCGACGCGGCGATCGCGATGCTGCTCGGCGCGTCGGCCACCGGCGCCATCGGGGTGCTCGTCGGCACGAGCGCGCAGCACGGCACCGCGAGCCCGGACCTCGCGCAGGCGGCGGTGCTGCCTGCGCTCGTCGCGCTCCTCGGCATGGCCGCCGCGGTGCTGGCCGCGCACAAGCACGCCTGGCTGCTGGCCGTCGCGGGTGCGCTCACGGTCGAGGAGCGGTGGCTGCGCTCGATCCGAGCGGCGTTCCGGGCGGGCTTCGCAGCGCTCGTCGGGGTCCTGGGGATCGGTGCGGGGCTGGTCGGCCTCGGCCTGTTCCTGCGCTTCACGGATGGCCTGCTGCTGCTCGAGTCGCTCGGCGTCACCGCCATCGGCACCGTCGCGATGTTCCTGCTGCAGCTCGCGCTCGCGCCCACCGCGATCGTGTGGGGCGCCGCCTGGGCGATCGGTCCGGGCTTCGTGATCGGCCAGGGCTCGAGCGTCTCCCCGCTCGGCACCGATCTCGGCCCGGTGCCCGCGCTGCCGCTGCTGGCGGCGATCGACCCGCAGGCGCAGCCCTGGATGGCCGCGGTCGTCGTGCTGCCGGTGCTGGCTGCCGTGCTGGTCGGCGCGCTCGTGCGCCAGAGCCTGCTGGCCGGCAGCGTCGACCGCCCGGTGCACTGGTGGGAGCTCGCGATCGCAGCCGTCGGCGGCGGTGTGCTCGCCGGTGCGCTGCTGGGCCTCGCCGCCATGCTCTCGACCGGCGCGATCGGGCCCGGTCGCCTCGCGGTGACGGGGCCGGATGCGGTGCTCGTCGCCGCGTGGGGCGCGCTCGAGGTGGCCGTTGGCCTCCTCATCGGCATGCTGGCCGGCGGGCGGGGCACGGGCGCGCTGGCCGGCGGCTTCGCCCTGCCGCTCGCGACCGAGGGCGAGGGCTCCAGGATCCGCGATGTCCTCGGCCTGGGTCGGGCCCGGGAGTCGGGCGGCGACGCCCACGGCGATGGCAGCCGTGGGGCGGACGGCGCCGAGGAGCGCGATGCCGTCGCCGAGCCTGGCCGCGAGGGCGCCGGCGACGCCGACGACGGGCATGACCGTGACGGGGCGCACGACGGGGCTGCGGGCGCCGAGGTCGATGCGCCCGATCCGGCACCGGCCGGCGGAGCGGCGGGCGACCGCGACGCGACAGCGGAGATCGGCGCGGCGGCACCCGACGCATCCGACGCCGAATCGGCGCGCGACCCTCGGTAGGCTGGAGGGCGTGCTGCGTCTCGTCGTCCTCGTCTCCGGCAGCGGCACCAACTTCGCCGATCTGCTGCAGCGCACCAAGGCCGGACGCGTGCCCGCCGAGATCATCGCGGTCGGCGCCGATCGCGCGTGCGGCGGCATCGAGACCGCCGCTGCAGCCGGCATCGCCACGTTCGTCGAGCCCTTCGCCGCCCCGCGCGAGGCGTGGTCGAACCGCATCGCCGACCGCATCGCCGCCTTCGAGCCCGACCTCGTCGTGCTCTCCGGCTTCATGCGGCTGCTGTCCCCGGCGGCCGTCGCGCGCTTCGAGCCCGCGCTGCTCAACACCCACCCCGCCTTCCTGCCGGAGTTCCCCGGAGCCCACGGCGTGCGCGACGCCCTCGCCGCGGGCGTGACCGAGACGGGCGCATCCGTCATCATCGTCGACAGCGGTGTCGACACCGGTCCGATCCTCGCGCAGCAGCGCGTGCCGATCGAGCCGGGCGACAGCCTGGGCGCGCTGCACGATCGCATCAAGCTCGTCGAGCGCGACCTGCTCGCGAGCGTCATCACCGACATCGCTGACGGCACCATCGACCTCGCCGACCACGGCCTCGAGCATCGCCTCGACCGCCCCGACACCTGAAGGACAGCACTGTGAGCGGACCCCAGCACGACCCGAGCCTCTACCGCGAGCGCGAGCAGGTGCCGTTCCGGCGCGCGCTGCTGTCGGTGAGCGACAAGACCGGGATCGTCGAGCTCGGCACGGCGCTCGCCGCCGCGGGCGTCGAGCTGGTCTCGACCGGCTCGACGGCGAGGATGCTCGCGGACGCGGGCCTGGCGGTCACCGAGGTCGCCTCGGTCACCGGCTTCCAGGAGGCGCTCGACGGCCGGGTGAAGACGCTGCACCCCGCGATCCACGCCGGGCTGCTCGCCGATCTGCGACTCGAGCACCACGAGGCGCAGCTCGCCGACCTCGGCATCGCGCCGTTCGAGCTCGTGGTCGTGAACCTCTACCCCTTCGTGGAGACCGTGCGCTCCGGCGCCGCCGACGCGGATGTGGTCGAGCAGATCGACATCGGCGGCCCCGCCATGGTGCGCGCCGCGGCCAAGAACCACGCGAACGTGGCGATCGTCACCGACCCGCGCGTCTACCCGCTGATCGAGCGGGCGGCGGCGACGGGCCTCTCGCTCATGCAGCGTCGGGCGCTGGCGCGCGACGCCTTCGCGCACACCGCGGGCTACGATCGCGCCGTCGCGCGCTGGTTCGCGGGCGAGCCCGTCGACGAAGCACCGGCTGCCGGCCCTGCTGCGGTGGCGGAGGGCGGCGCCGCTGTGGCGCCGGTGGAGGAGCGCGCCGCCGCGCTGGCCGCGCCGACCACGCCGGTCGAGGAGCGCGCCGCAGCAGGCGGCACGCGCCACGAGACCACTGCACCTGCGGCTCCCGCGCCCGCCGACGCATCCGCCCTGCCCGACACCTCGAGCGCCACCGGTCTGCTGCGCGCCGTCGGCGGCGCCACCCTCGTGCAGGGCCTGCGCTACGGCGAGAACAGCCACCAGCAGGCCGGCATCTTCGGCCTGGCGGGCGGCCGGGGCATCACGCAGGCCGAGCTGCTCCACGGCAAGCCGATGTCGTTCAACAACTACGTCGACGCCGACGCGGCGCTGCGCGCGGCCTTCGACTTCACCGAGCCTGCGGTGGCGATCATCAAGCACGCGAACCCCTGCGGCATCGCGATCGCCGCTCCCGGCGCCGCGGATGCGATCGCCTCCGCGCACGAGCGCGCGCACGCCTGCGACCCGGTGTCGGCCTTCGGCGGCGTGATCGCCGCGAACCGCGTCGTCACCCGCGCGATGGCGGAGTCGGTGCAGGAGATCTTCACCGAGGTCGTCGTCGCGCCCGACTTCGAGCCCGAGGCGCTCGAGCTGCTGACGGCCAAGAAGAGCATCCGCCTGCTGCGCCTGCCGGAGGGCTACGCGCGCGAGGCCAGCGAGCTGCGCCAGGTCTCCGGCGGCGTGCTCGTGCAGCAGCCCGACACCTTCGACGGCTTCTCGTCGCACACCTGGCGTCGCGTGTCCGGCTCGCACGTGTCGGATGCGGTGCTCACCGACCTCGAGTTCGCGTGGCGGGCCGTGCGGTCGGTGAAGTCGAACGCGATCCTGCTGGCCGCCGGCGGCGCCTCGGTCGGCGTCGGCATGGGTCAGGTCAACCGGGTCGACTCGTGCGCGCTCGCGGTGACGCGCGCCGGCGACCGCGCTGCTGGCTCGGTCGCGGCGTCGGATGCGTTCTTCCCCTTCGCCGACGGCCTGCAGGTGCTGCTCGACGCGGGTGTGCAGGCGGTCGTGCAGCCGGGCGGCTCGGTGCGCGACGAGGAGGTCATCGCCGCGGCGAACGCCGCCGGCGTCACGATGTACTTCACCGGCGAGCGCCACTTCGCCCACTGACGCGCGCCGCCGCTGCGGCGCCCCGCCGGGCACAGCGCACGCTCGGCGGGCGAGGATCGCGGCGCTCCGGCGACGAGCCCCCGTCCCGCCGCGACACGGGGCGCGCGGGCGTGCGTTGTGCGCCGCAGCGGCAGTCGCGGGGGAGTCGCTACGCTCGCTCGGGTGAGCGCAGGGACCATCGACGACGTGCGAGCCGGCAGCCGCGTGCTGTGCTTCGGCGTCACCGGCTCCGGCAAGTCGACGCTCGCCGCAGCGCTCGCCGAGCGCCTCGGGCTGCCCCTCGTCCTCATCGACGACCTGTGCTGGGATCCCGGCTGGGTGCAGCCGCCGCGCGACGAGCTCGACCGCCGCATCCTGCCGGTGCTGGAGCGCGATGCGTACGTGCTCGACTCCGTCTACGGCATCCACAACCGGCTCGCGCTCGAGCGCGTCGACGTGATCGTGGCGCTCGACTACCCGCGGCCGACCTCCTTCGTGCGGCTGCTGCGCCGCAGCGCCCGGCGCATCCGCACCCGTGAGGCGGTCTGCAACGGCAACGTCGAGACGCTGCGCCGCACGCTCGCCGGCGACTCGATCCTGTGGTGGCACATCCGCTCCTGGCGCTCGAAGCGCGAGCGGATCCGACGCTGGCACGCGGATCCGGCGGCGCCGCCCGTGCTCGTGCTGGCAAGGCCGCGCGACGCGGACGCGCTGCTGTCGCAGCTTGCGACCTGACGGCAGGCGGCGACGGTCGCGAACCCGGCGCCGGCGCGCGCCGCCGCGGCGGCGACCGGGGAGCGCGTCTGGGGGACAAAGCAAAAGTGATTGAGAAGTTTCGATCAGGGGTGGACGCCGCGGCGCGCCACTGCTTAGACTCGAAGGCTGTCCGCACCGCAGGGGAGCGGCCGACCGAGGAGGATGCCATGAGCACGACGACGACCACACCGATCGCTGCCGCCGGCCTCCTCGCGCGCTCCGCGCACCGGGCGATCCGCTAGCAGCGCAGCCCCGCGAGCTCGCTCGCACGTCGCGTGTCGGTGGTAGCACCGAGCATCATCGAGCAGCACCCGGCACCACCACTCACACCACCAGCTCCTCGGCGACGCCGCAGTCGTCTCGCTCCCACCGTCGGCACGCCGCCGACGGCCAGAAGGATCCCGTCATGTCTTCGACGTCCCACCCGGACACGCCCACCCCGCCCGAGCAGCGACCCGCGGGTCACCTGCGCGCCCTCAGCAGGCTGCTGCCCTACATCCGGCCGGTGCTGCCTCGCTTCCTGCTCGGCACCTTCGCGGCGCTCCTGTCGGCGCTGCTGAGCCTCGCGACCCCGATGGTGATGCGGGCGCTGGTCGACGGGCCGCTCGCGAACGCGGATGCGGCGGCCGTCTGGCCCGTCGCGGCGCTGATCCTCGCGCTCGCGCTCGGCGAAGCCTTCTTCGTCTTCATGCGCCGGTTCCTCGTCACGCTGCCCTCCACCCAGGTCGAGGCGACGATGCGCAGCGCGCTCTACCGCAAGCTGCAGGCGCTGCCCGTCGCCTTCCACGACCGCTGGCAGTCGGGCCAGCTGCTGAGCCGAGCCGTGCAGGACCTCGGCATGCTGCGGCGCTTCTCGGCCTTCGGCGCCCCGCTGCTGGTGGTCAACTCGATCACGCTCGTGGTCGGCATCGTCATCCTCTTCTTCTGGAGCCCGCTGCTCGCCAGCATCTTCGTCGTGCTCTCCGCGCCGATCGCCGTCGTGGCGCTGCGGTTCGAGCAGCGCTACCACCTGGTCTCGCGCTCGGCCCAGGACCAGGCGGGCGACCTGGCGACCACCGTCGAGCAGTCGATCCACGGCATCCGCGTGCTGAAGGCCTTCGGTCGCGGCCGCCACGCGCTCGAGGGCTTCACGAAGCAGGCCTCGAAGCTGCGCGAGACCGAGATCGACAAGGCCCGCATGGACGGCTACCTGTGGATGTGGCTCACGATCGTGCCCTACATCTCCTATGCGGTGTGCCTCTTCGTCGGCGTCGGGCTCGCCGCAGACGGCCAGCTCTCGGTCGGCACGCTCGCGGCGTTCTTCGCGATCGCGATGGTGCTGAACTGGCCGATCGAGTCGATCGGGTTCCTCTTCGCGTTCCTCATCGACGCGTCGAACGCCTCGCGCCGCTTCCACGAGATCACCGACTCCGAGAACACCATCGTCGACCCGGAGCAGCCCACCACCATCGCGCGCCCGCGCGGCTCCCTCGTGTTCGAGGACGTGCACTTCCGCTACCAGGACGCGCAGGCGCACGAGCGCGACCTCGTCGACGGCGCGACGCTCGAGCTCGAGCCCGGCGAGACGATGGCGCTCATCGGCATCACGGGCTCCGGCAAGACCACGCTCACCGCGCTGCCCGCGCGGCTCTACGACGTCACCGGCGGTCGCGTGCTGCTCGACGGCGTCGACGTGCGCGACCTCACGCTCACCGAGCTCCGCACCCACGTGGCGATGGCGTTCGAGGACGCCACGCTGTTCTCGGCCTCGGTGCGCGACAACGTGCTGCTGGGGGCGCCGGATGCGACGGAGGAGGCCCTGGAGCGCGCGCTCGCGATCGCGCAGGCGGGCTTCGCGCGCGACCTGCCCAAGGGCCTCGACACCGAGATCGGCGAGGAGGGCCTCTCGCTCTCCGGCGGGCAGCGGCAGCGCCTCGCGCTCGCGCGCGCGGTCGCCGCGGCCCCCGCGGTGCTCGTGCTCGACGACCCGCTCTCCGCGCTCGACGTGGAGACCGAGGCGCTCGTGGAGGAGGCGCTGCGCAGCGTGCTCGGCACGACCACGGCGCTCATCGTCGCCCACCGCCCGAGCACCGTGCAGCTGGCCGACCGCGTCGCCCTCATGCGCGACGGGCGCATCGACGACGTCGGCACGCACTCCGAGCTGCTCGCTCGCAACGACCACTACCGCTTCGTCATCTCGAGCCTCGAGGAGACCGAGCGCGATCGCCAGAGCATCGAGGCGGTCACCGGCACGATGCAGGTGATCGACGCGGATGCGCTGCGCGGCCACGAGCCGCACGGCGGCGATGCGCGCGGACACGACGCGCTCGGCCACGAGGAGGTGTCCCGATGACCGTCACGGGTGTGCAGGGCGAGGACCGCTCCGACTACACGAAGGAGGAGTCGCGGCAGATCCGCGCCCGCTCGCGGCGCCTGCTGGGCTCACTCCTGCGGCCGCACGTCGGCCGGGTCGTGCTGACGATGCTGCTCGTGGTCGTCTCGGTGGCCGCCAGCATCGCGGGCCCGATGATCATCGCCTTCGGCATCGACCACGGCCTCCCGGCGATCGTGGAGCAGGCCGACTGGATGCCGCTGTGGGGCGCCACCATCGTCTACATCGTCGCCGCGATCCTCTCCGGCGTGCTGATGTTCCTCTACACGGTGAGCGTCGCCCGCATCAGCCAGACGGTGCTGTTCGACCTGCGCCGCAGGCTGTTCGACCACTCGCAGCGCCTGAGCCTCGAGTTCCACGAGAGCTACACCTCCGGCCGCATCATCGCGCGCCAGACGAGCGACCTGGAGTCGATCCGCGACCTGCTCGACCAGGGTCTCAACGAGCTCGTGCGCGGGATCCTCTTCATGGGCTTCACCGCCATCGCGATGGTGATCCTCGATCCGATCTCGGGGCTCATCGTGATGGCAGCGCTCGTGCCGGCGATCATCCTCACGCGCTGGTTCCAGGTGCGCTCGACGAAGCTGTTCCGCGAGACGCGCACGACGAGCGCGCGCATGATCGTGCACTTCGTCGAGACGATGACGGGCATCCGCGCCGTCAAGGCGTTCCGCAAGGAGCCGGCGAACCAGCGCGAGTTCGACCAGCGGGTCGACGACTACCGCGACGCCAACTTCCGCACGATCAACATCTTCGGCATCTACGAGCCGGGCATCATGGCGATCGGCGCGGTGACGCTCTCGGCGCTCGTGCTGGTCGGCGGGCTGCGCGTGGTCGACGGCTCGCTCGAGATCGGGGCGCTGCTCGGCATCGCGCTCTACGCGCGCAGCTTCTTCCAGCCCATCCAGGGCATCGGGATGTTCTTCAACGGCTACCAGGCGGCCTCGGCGGCGCTCGAGAAGATCTCGGGCGTGCTCGAGGAGGAGCCCACGGTGCGCGAGCCCGTCAGCCCCAAGGCGCTGCCGACCTCTCGCGGTCAGATCGACTTCGACGACGTGCGCTTCGCCTACGAGTCGGGCAAGGTCGTGCTGCCCGACTTCGCGCTGCACATCCCCTCGGGGCAGACGATCGCGCTCGTCGGCACCACCGGCGCAGGCAAGTCGACGCTCGCCAAGCTGATCTCCCGCTTCTACGACCCGAGCGCCGGAGCGGTGCGGCTCGACGGCGTCGACCTGCGCGAGCTGGCGAACGACGACCTGCGCCGCGCGGTCGTGATGGTGACGCAGGAGGCCTACCTCTTCTCCGGCACCGTCGCAGACAACATCGCGCTCGGCAGGCCGGGGGCCAGCGCCGTGGAGATCGAGCAGGCGGCCCGCGCGGTCGGCGCGCACGAGTTCATCACGGCGCTGCCGGATGGCTACGACACCGACGTGGCGAAGCGAGGCGGCCGGGTCAGCGCCGGCCAGCGGCAGCTGCTGTCGTTCGCGCGCGCCTTCCTGGCGGACCCGCGCGTGCTGATCCTCGACGAGGCGACCGCGTCGCTGGACATCCCGTCGGAGCGCCTTGTGCAGGAGGGCCTGACGACGCTGCTGGCCGACCGGACGGCGATCATCATCGCGCACCGCCTCTCGACGGTCGCGATCGCCGATCGGGTGCTGGTGATGGAGCACGGCCGCATCATCGAGGACGGCAGCCCCGATGCGCTGATCGCGCAGGGCGGCAAGTTCGCCTCGCTGCATCGGGCCTGGCGCGACTCGCTCGTGTGAGCCGCTCGCCGCTCGCCGGGCGGCGGGCGGCGGAGCCGCGGGTTAGGCTGAGGGACGTCGACGAGGGGGGCCTGTGGCCGGGATCCGATCCAAGATCGCGCCGGGCGGTGCGGTGTCCGAGCACCACTTCGTGACGCAGCTGCTCAACGACAACGCGTTCAGCGAGCTGCTCGAGCTGTTCGGCGACATCGAGCCCGGCACCCGGCTGCCGTCGGAGCGAGAGCTGGCGCAGCAGCTGGGCGTCTCGCGCACCGCGCTGCGCGACCGCATCGGCCAGCTCGTCTCGCTCGGCGTGCTCGAGCGGCGCGAGCGCGAGGGCACCTTCTTCAGCGGCATCAAGCCGGAGGCGGTGAGCGATGTGCTGGTGCTCGCGATGCTCTCCGAGCAGATGACGATCGAGTCGCTGGTCTCCGTCCGCACTGCGCTCGAGCGCCAGGCGGCGATCGACGCGTGCTCGACGACGGATGCCGAGGCGCTCGAGCAGCTGGGGCTCGCCGTGCGCAGGATGCACGAGTCGGACGACGGCTACGAGCTCTTCGAGGCGGACAACGCCTTCCACCGCGCGATCTTCGCCGCGTCGGGGTCGCAGGGCCTCGTGTTCTTCTCGCGGATGCTCCACGCCGTCCTGCGCGGCACGCTGCAGCAGGTCTCGCTGAGCAACGATCGGGTGGTGCTGCGGGAGCGGCACCAGGCGATCTACGACGCGATCCTCGCGCGCGACGTCGAGGCGGCCGTGCGCGCGATGGACGCGCACTTCGACTGGCTCAAGGAGCTCCGGGCAGCAGAGGGGGGCGGGGACCACTGAGTCCCCGCCCCCTCCCGCGCCCTCCGGGCTAGGAGCGCAGCTTGCGCACCGCGGCGGCGATGTCCGTCGCCTGCGGCACGACCGCGCTCTCCAGCTCTGCGGAGTAGGGGATGGGCGTGCGCGCGGCGCCCAGCCGCGCGGGCGCGGCGTCCAGGTCGTCCCACGCGGCCTCGACGGCTTGCGCGACGAACTCGCCGCCCCAGCCGTAGTCCCGCACTGCCTCGTGCGCGACGAGGAGGTGACGGGTCTTCTTCACGGAGCGGTGCACCGACTCCATGTCGAACGGGTAGAGCGTGCGGGGGTCGATGATCTCGACGCTGATGCCCTCCGCCTCGAGCTCCCCTGCCGCCTCGAGCGCGCGCGCGGCCATGAGCTGCGTCGCCACGATGGTGACGTCGTCGCCCTCGCGCGCGACGCGGGCCTGGCCGAAGGGGATCGGCTCGAAGTCGACCGGTCCCTTGTCGTAGTACTGGTTCTTGTGCTCCAGGAAGATGGTCGGGTTGTCGGAGCGGACCGCGGTGCGGAGCAGGCCGTACGCGTCTCCCGGCGTTCCCGGCAGCACGACCTCGAGGCCGGGGATGTGCGCGAAGAGGGTCTCGAGCGACTGGGAGTGCTGCGCGGCCTTGCCGATCCCCGAGCCGCCGTTCGAGCGGATGACGAGCGGGACGTCGAACTGGCCTCCGAACATGTAGCGCGACTTCGCCGCCTGGTTGATGATGCCGTCGAACCCCAGCAGGCTGAAGTCCGAGTACATGATCTCCAGGATCGGGCGTGCGCCTCGTGCCGCCGCAGCGGCGACAGCCGAGATGAGCACCTCTTCGCTGATCGGGGTGTCGATCACGCGGTCGCGGCCGAAGGCGTCGACCAGCTTGCGCGTGACGCCGTAGATGCCGCCGCCCGTGCCCCAGGTCGTGATGTCCTCGCCGATGACGAACGCCTCGGGGGTGTCCGCCATGATGTCGTGCAGCGCGGTGTTCACCGCGCGCCACGTGGTCATGCTCTTCGCGGCGGTGCCGGTGGCAGTGGCAGTCATCGGATGGCCTCCTGGGTCTGGGCTGCGTACACGTCGACGAAGGCGCTCGCGACCTCGGGGTAGGGCGAGCTGCGGGCGAACTGCTCGGCGGCATCGACATCCGCCACGATGTCGAGCTCGAGCTGCTCGAACCGCTCCTGCGTGAGCACGCCCGCGTCGATCAGGCGAGCGGCGATCTTCGCGATCGGGTCGCGGTCGCGCCACTGCTGCACCTCCTCGGCGGAGCGGTAGATCTCGGTGTCGCCCGCCATGTGCCCGAGGTAGCGGTAGGTGTCGGCGACGATGAACGTCGGTCCCTCGCCTGCTCGGGCGCGGGCCACGGCTGCCGCGGATGCCTCGTAGACCTCGGCGACGTCCATGCCGTTCACCGCCACGCTCGGCACGCCGTAGGCGATGCCGCGCTGGGTGAGGTCGGTCTGCGCCGTCATCTGCTCGAAGGAGGCCGACTGCGCGTAGTGGTTGTTCTCGCACACGAAGACCACCGGGAGGTGCCAGATCGCGGCCAGGTTGAACGCTTCGGCGAGAACCCCTTGGTTCGCTGCCCCGTCGCCGAAGTACGCGACCGCGACGGAACCGTCGCCGAGCGTCTTCGCCGCGAGCGCCGAGCCCGTCGCGAGCCCGATGCCGGCGCCGACGATGCCGTTGGTCCCGAGCACGCCGAGCTCCTTGACGCCGATGTGCATCGAGCCGCCCTTGCCGCCGCAGTAGCCGTCGGCGCGCCCCAGGATCTCTGCCATGGTGCGGCCGAAGTCCGCTCCCTTGGCGAGGGTGTGCGCGTGACCGCGGTGGTTGCTGGCGATCGCGTCCTTCGCCTCGAGCGTCATCGAGACGCCGACGGCGACCGCCTCCATCCCGACGGAGGGATGGGTGGAGCCGCGGATCAGCCCCTCTTCGGACAGGAGCGGCATGCGCCGCTCGAACTCCCGGATCCGGGCCATGAGCTCGAGCGCCGGTACTCCGTGCTCGGTGAGGTCGAATGTCGTCACGGGGCTACGCGATCGTCGCGAAGACGTCGTCGAGGTTGACGACATCGCCCTCGCCCGCCTTCCTGGTCAGCGTGCCGGCGGTGGGGGCGACGAACTCGCTGACGAGCTTCGACGTCTCGAACTGCGCGATGGGGGCTCCCTGCTCGACGGCGCTGCCGTCCTCGACGAGCCATTCCACGAGGTCTGCCTCTTCCTCGTCGCCGAGGAACTCTGCGTTGAGTGCGATGTCCATGGTGCTTCCTTCTCTCTTGGTGGTCGGTGGTGCCGCGTCAGCGGATCTCTTGCAGGACGAGCTCGAAGGTGACGGCGGCGGGGTTCGCCGCGGCGGTCAGCACTCCGGCGTGCAGCTGGCCCTGTCGGTCGACGAGCGTCGCGGTGAGCGAGGCGGTCTCCGCTGCGGCGTCGACGACGCCGTTGACGGAGATGACCTCGGTCGCCGGTCCGTCGACGATGCGCCGCCTGCCCCCGCCGACGGGGGCGAAGTCCGCGCCGATGAGGGAGCCGGTACCGGCCCTGACGACGGCCCTGGCGAAGCCCGCCTCGCGCGTGAGCGCGATGGCGGCCTCGGTGAGGTCCTCGTTCGGCAGGACGCGGGCGATGATGGTGGGCACGAGCGCCTCCGTTCCCGACCGCGCGGGGTCGGATGCGTGCGGGGTGAAGGTGGGCATGAGGGTCTCGGGGTCGTCATCGCTGACGAGCTCGGCGCCGAAGAGGGGATGCACGATCGCGAAGCCGCTGCCGGGCTCCATGAGCGTGTCGGCGAGCAGGTGACCGCCGTGCAGCATCCCGTCGCCGTCTCGCCACATCGCGTGGCAGTGCGTGAAGTCCTCGCCGAAGCGGGAGCCGATCACTGCCGACGCCTGCACGAGCTCGACGGCATCCTGTCGCTTCGCGGTGCTGAAGCTGACGGCGCGACGGACCGTGTCGCCGATGGAGGGGTGCACGTACCGGACCGATGCGAGCCGGATCCCGAACAGCTCGGCGAAGCCGCTGGAGGCGCCGCGCGCTCGCAGCGCCTCCTGCAGGGCCTGGGCGAGCGGCATGCGCTGCTCGAATCGGACCAGGTGGCCCTCGGCGCCCGCCGCGACCGCGATGCGGCGCTCGGGGTGCTTGGGGCCGAAGTGGTGGATGGTGGGCACGATGCTGGGGAGCGGCATGGTGGTCCTTTCAGCTTGTGGCTGGATCAGCGTCGGCAGGGGTGGCGCGTCGACTGATGGAGGCGGAGCGTGCGCTGATCAGCCGATGGCGGAGCCTCCGCAGACCTTGAGGGTCTCGCCGGTCACGAACCCGGTGCGAGGAGAGGCGAGGTAGCCGACGGCGCCGGCGATGTCCTCGGGGGTGCCCATCCGCTTGATGGCCTGCGCGGCGAACGAGTACGTCATGTCGTCCGTCATCGGCGTCGCGATCGGGCCGGGTGCGACGGTGTTGACCGTGATGCCCAGCTCGCCCACCTCCTTCGCCACCCACTTCGTGAAGGCGATGACGCCGCCCTTCGAGGCCGCGTAGGCCGGTCCGCTGCGACCGGCGCCATCGCCCGTGGCGAAGGGACCGCCCATGATCCCGGAGATCGAGCTCACGTTGACGACGCGGCCGTAGCCGGCGTCGCGCATGTGCGGGTAGATCGCCGCCTTGGTGAAGAGGTAGGTCCCGCGGAGGTTCGTGGCGAGGTCGCGCTCCCACGTCTCGTCGTCCATGGACTCGAGGTCGATGCGCCCGACCGTGCCGGCGTTGTTCACCAGCACGTCGAGCCGACCGAGCTCCTCGACGGTCTCGTCGACGACCGCCTGCACCTGCTCGGGGGAGCGGACGTCGGCGACCTTCGCCAGCGCCCGGACGCCGCCGCCCGCGTCGCGCTCGATCTCGGCGGCCGAGTCGGCACCGTCGATGATGTCGACGATGACCACGTGGGATCCCTGTCGGGCGAGCTCGAGGGCGACGGCGTAGCCGATGCCGCGGGCGGCGCCGGTCACGATGCTCACCTGGCCCTGCATGGGGAGTGTCACGGGAGGCTCCTCTGGTCGTGCACGGGCTACAGGCCCATGAGGTCGGGCAGGAAGTTGCTGATCCATGGCACGAAGGCGACCAGCAGCAGGACGGCGACGCCGGTGCCGAGGAAGGGCCAGATGCCCTTGACGGCCTCGCCGAAGCTGATCTTGGCGATGCCGGCGGCGACGAAGAGGTCGAGCCCGACGGGCGGTGTGACGAGACCCAGCGCGAGGTTGATCGTCATGAACACGCCGATCGTGGTGATGTCGTAGCCGACCTCGAGCAGCAGCGGCACGAACAGCGGCACGAACAGGTAGAACGCGCTCACCGCGTCGAGGAACATCCCGGCGATCAGCAGCACGACGTTCACCAGCAGCATGATCACGATCGCGTTGTCGGTGACGGAGAGGATGCCGTCGGTGATCGTGGAGGCGATGCGGTACTTCGTGATCACGTAGGCGAAGAGCGACGCCGTCGCGATGATGAACATGATGCGCGCCGACTGCGCTCCGGCTGCCGAGAAGATCCGGAAGAAGTCGCCGAACTTGATCTCGCGCGAGAGGAAGAAGCCCACCACCAGCGCGTAGACGACGGCGACCGCTGCCGACTCCGTGGGGGTGAAGATGCCGCCGTAGATGCCGCCGAGGATGATGACCGGCATGATGAGGCCCGGGAGGGCCTTGACGAACGCGCGCCAGATCTCGCCGCGGGATGCGCGCTGCGTGCGGATGCCGACGCGGACGTCGGACTCGTCGGGGTGGTCGAGCAGATCGACCGACGGCTCGTGCCCGCCGGCCGGCACGTCTCCGGCGCGCGAGTCGATCGACATCGCTCGCTGCTTCGCCGTGGGACCCACGCCGAGGCGGTCCGCGGCCTTGGTCAGGTGGTGCTTCGCGTGGTCCGCGACGGCCTCGGTGTGGCGGGGGAGGAACCGGGCGACGAGGTAGAACGCCACCGCGAGCAGGATCCCCGGCACGACGCCGGCCGCGAAGAGCCGCGTGATGGAGACCCGCTCGTAGTCGCTGGCGACCACGGCGAACACGATGAAGGCGATGCTGGGCGGGATGATGATGCCCATCTCTCCCGCACTGGCCATCAGCGACGCCGCGTGGCGCTTGGAGTAGCCGTGCCGCACGAGCGCGGGGATCAGGATGCCGCCGAGCGCCGCGACGGTGGCCGGGCCGGAGCCGGAGATCGAGGCGAACACCATCGCGGCGATGATCGTGGTGAGCGCGATGCCGCTCTTGCGGTGCCCGAACAGCGCATCCGCGAAGGCGACGAGCCGCGTCGATATGCCGGTCATCTCCATGATGACGCCGGCGAGGATGAAGAAGGGGATCGCCAGCAGCGTCTCGGACGCCATGGAGGCGAACATGATGCCGGTCGTGGGGAACAGCGCGGTGATGCTCTGCTCGGTGACGATCGTCAGCATGGCGGACAGGCCCATCGAGAAGGCGATGGGGACCCCGAGGAAGAGGAAGACGGCGAAGCTCCCGAGGAGCACGAGCTCGACCATGGTTCAGGCCTCCTTGGGCTGCGCGTCGACGACGGCGGGAGCCGGGTTCCGGACGGTCGCGATGGTGTTCTGGATGACGCGGATCGCGCCGAGCGTCGCCCCGATGGGGATCGCCAGGGAGAGCGTCCACTGGGGGAGCGCGAGGCTGGGGGTCACGCGCCCCTGCCCCATCTGCGTGGTGACCTGGTCGAGGCCGAGCCATGCCAGCAGCAGGAAGAACGCGAGCGTGAGGGCGCCGATGGCGACCACGACCACCGCCCGGAGCCACCCTCGCGCGGTGTCCCGCACGAGGGTGAAGCCGGGGTGGATGTCGAGGCGGACGGCGGCGCTCGTGCCGATCATGATCATGAACACGGCGAGGGCCGTGACGATCTCCGCGGTCCAGGAGAAGGACCCGTGGAGCGCGTAGCGGCTGACGACGTTGATGAACGCGACGATCGTCATGATGGCGAACGTCGTCGCCACGAGCACGTTCTCGGCGCGGGTCAGGAGCTTGTCGAACACGAGCGGCGGTCCGTCTCGACTACTCGGGGCTGACGGCGTCGAGCAGCTCGGTCGTCCAGATCGACTCGTACTGGGCGTAGATCGGCTCCATCGTCTCGCGGAAGTCGGTCGTCTGCTCGGGGGTGAGCTCGGAGACGGTCATCTCCTCGCGCATCTCGGCGAGCTGCTCCTCGCCGCGCGCGCGGTTCTCGGTGATCTGCGCCTCGTTGGCCGCTGCGGCGGCCTGGCGCACGATCTCCTGGTCCTCGGGGGAGAGGCCGTCGAAGGTGGCCTGGTTCATGCCGAGCATGAGCGGGTCGTAGACGTAGTTCCAGACCGACATGTAGTCCTGGACCTCGGTGAGGCCGTTGGAGTAGATGACGTCGTACGGGTTCTCCTGGCCGTCGATCGTGCCGCTCTGGAGCGAGGTGAAGACCTCCGCGAAGTTCATGGTGATCGGGTCGGCGCCGAGCTCCGTGAAGATGTCGAGGAAGAGCGACGAGCCGGGCACGCGGATCTTGAGCCCTGCGAGGTCCTCCGGGCCGCTGATGGGCGTGGAGCTCGTGGTCACCTGGCGGAACCCGGACTCGCCGAAGCCGAGCAGCTCGACGCCGTGCTCCCGTGAGAGCTCGGTGTAGGCCTCGAGCCCGCCGGACTCGATCGCGGCGTCTGCCTGCTCGTAGGAGTCGTAGAGGAAGGGGGCGTTGATCGCGCCGAAGCGCGGGTCGATCCCGGAGTAGATGATCGTGGAGTTGTACGAGAAGGTCTTGTCGCCGTTCATGAGCTGCTCGACGCCGGCGGCGGGGTCGCCGCCGGAGAGCTGCTCGTTCGCGTAGATGCTCAGCTGCATGCGGCCGTCGGAGAGCTCGTCGAGCTGCTCGGCGAACACCTCGGCGCCCATGTACCAGCTGGACGTGTCGCTGACCGTGATGGTCATGTCCCACTCGTAGGTCTCGCCGCCGGCGGCGGCGTCGTCGCCGGAGCCGCCGGTGCCGCCCGAGCAGGCGGTGAGTGCCAGGAGCGAGACTGCCCCGAGTGCGAGCAGTGTGGATCGATGCTTCATGACTTCCTCCTTGAAGTGAGCAACAGGTCCGTGATGGTGGGATCCGCCCCTGTGGGAGCTCGGATCAGATCACGCCTGACGGAGCCATCATCTGGTAGTACCAGGATCGTGTCAAGTCCAGCGCGGCGTGCAGGGCGCGTCGCGCCGGCATGCATGATGGGGGCTCGGTGGTCGAGCGAGACGTGAGTGGGGACGATGTTCTTCGAGGTCGTGGGGCAGACGCTGCCCCTGTTCTTCGGCATGGCGCTGGGCTTCGCGGCGAGCTGGGCGCGCCCGTTCCGGGCCGCCGAGCCGGGCATCACGGCGTTCGTCTTCTTCGTCGCGCTCCCGGCGCTGCTGTTCACCCTGACGGCCGAGTCCGAGCTCGCCTCGGGCGTCCCGTGGCAGTTCGTCGTGATCATCGTCCTCTCGCTCGTCATCGTCATGGGCCTGCTCGGCCTCGCGCTGCGACTGGGCATGCGACGCCGGCCGGGCTCGCCCATGCACCTGGCCATGGCGGGCAGCTTCGGCAACGTCGCCTACCTCGGCATACCGGTGGTGCTGGGCGTGCTCGGACCGACCGCCGGGCTCATCGGCGTGGTGGGGCAGCTCGTGCACAACCTGGTATTCCTCGTCGCGTACCCGGTGCTCGCCTCGGTCCTCCTCGCCCGATCCCGCGCCGGGGAGGAGGGGGCGGAGCGCGTCGGTGCTGCGGTGCGGCGGGCCACCCTGCGAAGCCCGCTGCTGTGGAGCGTCGCCGCCGGCGCCGCGGTCAACCTGCTGCACATCCCGCTGCCCGGTGTCGTGACCGAGGTGACGAGCATGTTCGCCGCTGCCGCCGCCCCGGCGGCGCTGTTCGCCATCGGGCTGACGCTGCGCGGCGCGCTCGGTGCGCTGCGCCAGGGGATCGCGGCGATCGGGCCGGTCGTCGTCGCCGCGGCGGGCAAGATCGTGCTGCTGCCGGTCGTCACCGCGCTGCTGGCCGTGCTGGTCGCCCCGGACCTCGACGGCGCCTGGGTCGTGGGGCTCGTGGTGCTCGCCGCGATGCCGACCTCGGCGAGCGCGTTCGCGCTGGTCGGCACGCTCGTCGACCGGCAGGCGGTCGCGACGGTCACCCTCGCGACGAACGCGGTCTCGATGCTGTCTGTGCCGGCGATCGCAGCGGTCGCCATCGCGCTCCTGGCTTGACTTCCGCCTGGTAATACCAGAGGCTGTCCCCGCGCGGCGACAGTGCCGCGCAGAGCGGAGCGCACGATGGGCAGGCTTGCAGGACGATCCGTCGTCGTCTTCGGCGGAGGCTCCAAGGGCGCTCGGCTGAACAACGGTCTGGCGACCTCGATCGTCTATGGCCGCGAGGCTGCGGCACTGACGATCGTCGACCGCGACGCCGACGCGGTCGACGACGCCACCGCCCGCGTGCGCGAGCTGCAGCCCGCTGCCAGGGTGCAGGGCGTCGTGGGCGACGTGACGGATCCGGACAGCGTCGCCGCCGCGGTGCGGCAGGCGGAGGCCTTCGGCGACGGCATCGACGTGCTGCACAACAACGTCGGCATCGCCCGCATGGGCGGCCCGATGGAGATGACGCTCGAGGAGTGGGATCTGGTGCACCGCATCAACCTCACGAGCGTGTTCCTCACCTGCAAGCACGCGCTGCCGGGCATGCTGGAGCGCGGCCGCGGCGCGATCGTGAACGTCGCCTCGGTCGGCGGGATGCGGTACATCGGCTACAACTACCCGAGCTACTCGGCCACCAAGGGTGCGCTGGTGCAGCTCACCCAGAACCTCGCGCTCGAGTACGCCGCGCGGGGGATCCGCGCCAACTGCGTCTCACCCGGCTACATCGAGACCCCGATGATGCACGAGCAGATCAGCGGCAGCTACGGGTCCGTGGAGGCGATGCTCGCAGCGCGCAACGCGCTCTCGCCGACGAAGCGGATGGGTGAGCCGTTCGACGTCGCGCACGCCGCGCTCTTCCTCGCATCGGATGAGGCGAAGTACGTCAACGGCGTGAACCTCCCCGTCGACGGCGGGCTCGTGCAGCAGGCAGCTGCGCCGGTCGCGCACTGATCCGCTCGCCCGTCGGCACTCGGGCCTGCCGCGTGCAGCCGGGCGTGCCCGGATGCGGCTGCGGGCGACTGGCTCAGAGCGCCTTGCGCCCGATCGCCTCGCCGTACTCGTTCTCGCCGATGACCTCGAAGCCTACGGCCTGGAAGAAGCTGCCGGGGCCCTGGTCGCCCTCTTCCCACACCGCGTAGACGCTGTCGAAGCCCCTGCGCTTCGCCTCCTCGGCGACCTGGCTCACCGTGAACGTGCCGACGCCGCGGCGCTGCGCGGTGCCCGCCACGTACATCCGCAGGATGCTCGAGCGGTACTCGTCGCGGTCGACCTCGGGGTCGAAGTTGGCCATCACGAAGGCCACCGGCTCGTCTCCGTCGAAGATGACGCGCTGCCACGCGCTCTGCGTGTTGACGAACTCCTCGAGGCGGGCGTTCGCCGCCAGGAAGGCCTCCTGGCCGCGCTTCAGCGTCATGCCGTTGGCCGCGACGACGTTCGCGGCGGACAGCTCTTCGAGGCGCAGGTTCTCCATGCGCACACCGTACCAGCGCCGCCCACGAGCCCGGATGAACGGCTGGTGACGCGGTGATCAGCCGATCGGCGTGATGCGGATGCGCGGCTCGAGCTCGGCGGGATCGACGATCGAGCCCGCCTGCGGGGCGAGCACGGCGGCGCTCGACCAGGCGGTGGCGCGGGCGAGCTGCGCCTCGAGCGTCTCGCCGTCGGCGATGGCCAGGGCGAGCGCCGCGACCGCGGCATCCCCGGCGCCGGTCGGGTTGCCCTCGAGCACCCGACCGAGCTGCGCGTGCCACGCACGACCGTCGGGGAGCACCGCGAGCATGCCCTCGATGTCGAGGGAGGCGAAGACGGTGCCGGTGCCCTCGGCGGCGAGCCGCCGCGCCGCGTCGAGGGGGTCGGTGCCGCCCATCGCGTCGAGCAGCTCGTGGCGGTTGGGCTTCACCGCGGTCGCCCCGGCGGCCACGGCGGCGCGCAGCTGCTCGCCGCCGACGTCGATGATGCACGGCCGGCCCGCGGCGACCGCGACGTCGACCACGCTGGAGCAGAAGCCCGGCGGGGTGTCGGGCGGCAGCGAGCCGGAGGAGACGACGATGCGCGCGGCGGGAGCCTGGGCGCGCACGATCGTGAGCAGGCGCTGCCAGTCCTCGGCGCCGATCGCCGCACCGCGCTCGTTGAGGTTGGTGGTGCCCGCAGGCGTCACGATCGCGGTCGTGCGCCGCGTGGGGGCGGCGACCTCGACGAGGCGGTGGGGGATGCCGGAGCGCTCGAGGTCGTGCACGAAGAGCACGCGCACGGGGCCGCCGATCGGGGCGATCACCATGGCGGCCTCGTCGTGCTGGTGCAGCACGCGGGCGACGTTGACGCCCTTGCCGCCGGCGCGCGCGAGCCCGGTCTCGACCCGATGGCTCGTGCCGGGCCGCAGCTCGTCCATCGCGTAGGTGATGTCGATCGCGGGGTTCGTCGTCACGCAGAGGATGGGGGAGGGGCCCTGCGCGCCGAGGCCGAGCGCTGCGGGTTCGCGCTCATCGGCAGCGCGCTCGCCGTCCGCTCCGCTCATGCTCCACCCCTCGATGCCGCGACCGCCGCGCGCAGGCGTCGCGACTGCTGACATTCTTCCCGCATCCGCTCGCCGTCGCCGCACGGATCGTCGCCGGGAGGCGTGCCGCTGCCCATCGTTACCGTTTCGTGACCGGTGCGGTCTTGCGCTCGTTTTGTTTGGAAGGTGTACTAACAAACATGACGGTGTCGATGAGGATGCAGCCGCGAGCGCGCAGGGACGCGGCGATCGCGCTCCCTCACGACGCGTTCGCGATGGGCGCGAGGCGCCGCCAGAAGGTGCTGCCCGAGCACGCGCGGGCCCACAACCGCACGCTCGTGCTGCAGACGCTGCTGGACGAGGGCCCGGGCTCGCGCGCCGACCTCGCGCGCTCGACCATGCTCACGCGCGTCACCGTCTCGGATCTGGTCGCCGAGCTGCTGCAGGAGGGCCTGCTCGTGGAGCTGGGCCCGCGCGACGGCGCACGACCGGGCAAACCCGCCACGCTGCTCGACCTCGCGCACGACAGCTTCCAGCTCGTCGGCCTCGACCTCTCGGAGCCGCACCGGTTCCGCGGAGCCGTCGTGCGGCTCGACGGCACCGTCGTCGAGCGGCTCGAGCGCGAGATCGGTGCGGCGGTCGGGGACGCGGCGGTCGAGCACGCGATCGAGCTCGCCCGCGCCCTGGTCGCCCGCGCCGATCGGGTGGTGCTCGGCGTCGGCGTCGGCACCCCCGGCATCGTCGACGCGGCGGGGATCGTGCGGCAGGCGCCGAACCTCGGCTGGCACGAGCTGCCGCTGCGCGACCGCCTCGCCGACGCGCTCGAGCTGCCCGTGCACGTCGCGAACGACGCGAACATCGCGCTGCTGGCCGAGCTCTCGAGCTCCGGCGCCGAGACGCTGCTCGTCGTGCGCATCGGCCTCGGCGTCGGCGCAGGCGTCGCCGTCGCGGGCGCGCCCGTGCGCGGCGACCGCTCGGCGGCGGGCGAGATCGGCCACGTCACCATCGGCACCGACGGCGGGCCGCGCTGCGCGTGCGGCCGCGACGGCTGCCTCGAGGCGTGGCTGGCAGCGCCCCGACTGCGCGCCGCGATCGAGGAGGCGGGCGAGGAGGGCCGCGAGCGAGTGCTCGAGGAGGCCGGTCGCCGCCTCGGCATCGCCGTCGCACCGATCGTGGGCGCTGTCGACGTGCGTCGCATCGTCATGAGCGGGCCGCCGGAGCTGATCGAGGGTGCGCTGCTGGAAGCCGCCGCAGCCACGCTGCGCGAGCGCACCCTCGACGAGGGCGACGGCCTCGTGGTCGCCATGACCGAGCACGGCGGCGACGTCGTCGTGCGCGGTGCCGCGCTGCTGGTGCGCACAGGAGAACTCGGGGTCTCGTAGCCCCGGACACCGCGACGGCGCCGCCGTCGCGACAAGGAGAGGATCAACCATGAAGAAGAACGCGATCGCGGCGCTCGGCGCCGTGGGAGTGCTCGCCATCACGGGCTGCAGTGCCGCAGCAGGCGATGGCGAGACCGACGCACCGGCCGCGGAGGGCGCAGAGCTGCGCGTCTGGCTGGTCGGCACCGACACGCCCGACGACGCTCGGCAGCTGCTGATCGACACCTTCGAGGAGGAGCACCCGGGCTCCACCCTCGTCATCGAGGAGCAGTCGTGGGACGGGCTCGTCGACCGGCTGACGACCGCGCTGTCCGGATCCGACAGCCCCGACATCGTCGAGATCGGCAACACCCAGGCTCCTGCCTTCACGACCGCAGGCGCCTTCCTCGACCTCACCGAGCACGCCGAGCGACTGCAGGCCGACGACCTGCTGCCCGGCTTCGTCGAGATCGGCACGGCCGACGGAGCGCTCTACGCCCCGCCCCTCTACTCCGGCTCGCGCCTGGTCTTCTACGACACGGCCGTCTACGAGGAGGCGGGGCTCGAGGTGCCGACGACCCTCGACGAGTACGCCTCCAACGCCATCGCGCTCGCGGAGGCGAACCCCGAGGCGTCCGGCCTCTGGTGGCCCGGGCAGGACTGGTACAACGGCCTGCCCTTCATCTGGGAGCACGGCGGCGAGATCGCGGTGCCCGAGGGCGAGGGATGGGATGCGCAGCTCTCGAGCGACGCCTCGGTCGCCGGGCTCGAGCAGGCGCAGCAGGTGATGCAGGAGGCATCGCGCGCCCCCATCGACGGCAACGAGACGAACCCCCAGGTGGGCTACTGCGACGGCACGAGCCTGCAGCTCTCGGCGCCGAGCTGGGTGAAGTGGTCGATCCTCGCGCCGGCGGACGCCGAGACGCCGGGCTGCCCCGACGCCGAGGAGACGCTGGGCGTCTACGCCCTGCCCGGCATGGACGGCGGCGCGGCGCAGGTCTTCGCAGGTGGCTCGAACGTCGCCATCTCGGCCGCGACCGAGCACCCGGAGCTCGCCGTCGACGCGCTCGAGATCATCCTGGGCGACGAGTTCCAGACGATCTACGGGCAGAACGGGCTCGTCCCCGCCCGCGTGTCCCTCGCGGACACGCTCGGCACGGACGCGGTGGCGCAGGCCTCGACCGAGGCGGCCGCCAACGCGCGCCTCACCCCGGCGTCGCCCCGCTGGGCCGATGTCGAGGCCTCCGGCCTGCTGCAGGACCTCTTCGTCAGCATCGCGCAGGGCGGCGACGTGCGTGCCCTCACCGAGGCCGCCGATGCCCAGATCGAATCCATCCTGAACGGCTGACGCGCTGGGCCGTGACCGGCGCTTCCGCATCGGTCACGGCCCACCACACCCCCGCCACGCCTGCTGCCTCGAGCGCAGAGCGGCGACCGCTCGTACCGTCGCGCCCACCGGTGCCCGCAGAGGAGACCCCATGATCGAGGCTGAGGCCGCAGCGCAGGCAGCGCTGCCGACGCCGCGGAGACGCCCCCGCCGGATGGCGACGGTGCTGCCGCTCGTGCTGCTCGCGCCCGCGACCGCCATGGTGGCGGCCGTCATCGGCTGGCCGCTCGTGCAGCTCGCGCTGCTGTCGTTCCAGGAGTTCGGCCGCGCGCAGGTCTTCGGCCAGCCGGCCGAGTGGGTGTGGTTCGACAACTACATCGCCGTGCTGGGCGACGGCGAGTTCTGGACGGTGCTCGGCCGCACCGTCGCCTTCGCGCTCGTGTGCGTGACGGCGGCGATGCTGCTCGGCATCGCGCTGGCACTGCTGATGCAGCGGCTGCCGAAGCCCTTCCGGGTGCTCATGAGCGTCGGGCTGCTGCTCGCCTGGGCGATGCCGGCGCTCACCGCGACGATCGTGTGGGGGTGGATGTTCGACACCGAGTACGGCGTCGTCAACTCGCTGCTGCGCGACGTGCTGGGGCTGAGCGAGTTCGATCGCCGCTCGTGGCTCATCGACCCGATGGGCTTCTTCACCGTGGCGACGATCATCATCGTCTGGGGCGCGGTGCCGTTCGTGGCCTTCATGGTCTTCGCCGGCCTCACGCAGGTGCCGGAGGAGCAGCTCGAGGCCGCAGCGCTCGACGGCGCCGGCCCCGCCCGGCGCTTCACGTCGATCGTGCTGCCGCAGCTCGCGCCGATCCTCGTGATCGCGACCATCCTGCAGCTGATCTGGGATCTGCGGGTCTTCACCCAGATCTTCGCCCTGCAGGACATCGGCGGCATCCGCTCCGAGACCTCGACGCTCGGCGTGTACATCTACCAGACCGCGATCGCCGGCGGTGAGTTCGGCATCGGCGGCGCGCTCGCGATCATCACGATGCTCGTGCTGCTCGTGCTCGCCTTCCCGCTGATGCGGAACATGCTGAGGAGCGAGTCGTGAGGCACAAGCAGCGGCGCCGCGCCGCGACCGTCCTGTGGTGCGCCGTCGCCGTCGTCGTCTTCCTCTGCTCCACCTTCCCCGTCTACTGGATGGTCAAGACCTCCTTCCAGCCGAACAACGAGGTGCGCTCGCGCGAGCTGCAGCTGTGGCCGGAGTCGTTCACGCTCCGCAACTACGAGACCGTGCTCTTCGATCCGGGCCGCACGCCGTTCCTGCCGGCGCTCAGCATGTCGCTGCTCGTCACGCTCGCGACCGTGCTCGTCGCCGCCGTGCTCTCCTTCTTCGCCGCGGTCGCCATCTCGCGCTTCAGGTTCCGCAGCCGCAAGGGCTTCATCGTCGCGATCATCGCGATCCAGATGCTGCCGCTCGAGGCGATGATGGTCTCGCTCTACCGCGTGCTCGACACCTGGCAGCTGCTCAACACGGCGATCGCGCTCATCCTGATCTACTCGGCGACCGTCGTGCCCTTCACGATCTGGACCTTGCGAGGCTTCGTCGACGGGTTGCCGATCGAGCTCGAGGAGGCCGCGCAGATCGACGGGTGCTCGCGCGTCGGCGCCTTCTTCCGCATCACCTTCCCGCTGCTCGCCCCCGGCCTGGTGGCCACCGGCGTGTTCGCCTTCATCCAGGCGTGGAACGAGTTCCTGATGGCGCTGATCGTCAACACCAGGCCGGACCTGATGACGCTGCCCGTGTGGCTGCGCACCTTCCTCACGCTCAACGGCACGACCAACTGGGCGGCGATCATGGCCGGTTCGACCCTCATGGCGATCCCGGTCGTCGTGTTCTTCCTCATCATCCAGGGCCGCATGGCGAGCGGCCTCGCAGGCGGGGCGGTGAAGGGATGAGCCTGCTCGCCGATGCGCGCGCCACGCTCATGCCGGGCTTCGTGGGCACCGAGCTGCCCGACTGGATGGCCGCGCTGCTCGCCGATGGCCTCGTCTCCTGCTGCCTCTACGGCGAGAACGTCGTCGATCCCGCGCAGCTGCGCAGGCTGTCGGATGCGGTGCGCGCGGTGCGCCCGGATGCGATCGTCGCGCTCGACGAGGAGGGCGGCGACGTGACCCGCGTGCACTACGGCGCCGGCTCGCCCTTCCCCGGGGCCGCGGTGCTCGGTCGCGCCGACGACCTCGACTGGACCCGCTCGGTCGCGGCCAGGGTGGGGGAGCACGTGCGCGCCGTCGGCGCCACGATGGCCTTCGGGCCCGTCGCCGACGTCAACGTCGACCCCGACAACCCGGTCATCGGCGTGCGCAGCTTCGGCGCGGACGCGCAGCGCACCGCTCGCCACGCCGCCGCCTGGGTGGAGGGCGTGCAGGGCGTCGGCGTCGCCGCGACCGCGAAGCACTTCCCGGGTCACGGCGACACCGCGGTCGACTCGCACGTCGGGCTGCCGGTCGTGCACGCCGACACCGCGCTGCTGCACGCCCGTGAGCTCGCGCCGTTCCGAGCGGTCATCGCTGCGGGCGCCGCGGCCATCATGACCTCGCACATCGTGGTGCCGGCGATCGATGCGGTGCCCGCGACCCACTCGCGCGCGATCCTCACCGACCTGCTGCGGGGCGAGCTCGGTCATCAGGGCGTGATCGTCTCCGACGCGCTCGACATGGCTGGCGCGAGCGCCGAGATCGGCATCCCGGAGGCAGCGGTGCGCGCGCTCGCGGCCGGCTGCGACCTGCTGTGCCTCGGCACCGCCACGGGCGCCGAGGGCATCGCCGCGATCGAGCGCGCGGTGCTCGCCGCAGTGGCTGAGGGCAGGCTCGACGAGGAGCGCGTGCGCGACGCCGCACGCCGCACGCGCGCCATGGCCGCCGCCGGCCCGCAGCCCCTGCCGCTCAGCGCGCTGGGCGAGGCGACCGCCGACGACCTGGCGCGCATCCGCTCGACGTTCGCGGTCGGCGAGGATGCGCTGCGGTGGATCGCGCAGCACGAGCGCGAGCTCGCGGTCGGGGTCGTGCGGCTCGAGCGCGCGGCGAACATCGCTGCCGGTGCGGTGCCGTGGGATCCCTTCGACGGCTCGACCGTGGTCGAGCCGGGCGCCGTGCCGCTGCTGCCCGCGGGGCCGCTGATCGTGCTCGGCAAGGATCTCGAGCGCGGGCAGGAGTCGGCCGCGAGCATCACGGCGCTGCGCGAGCGACACGACGTGCTCGTCATCGACGCAGGCTGGTCTGCGGGTCGCCTCGCCGACATCGCCACCTTCGGAGCCTCGCGCGCCTGCGGGCTCGCGCTGCGCGAGATGCTCGGCCGATGACCGCGCTCGGCATCGACATCGGCGGCACCACGACGGTCGCCGTCGTGCTCGAGCACGGGCAGGTGCTCGGCGCGCACCAGGTGGCGACCCGCCGCGGCGACGGGGTCGTGGGCTCCGCGGTCGCGGCGGCGCACGAGGCGCTCGCGGTCGCGGGCGTCGATCGCCGGGCGCTCGAGGGCGCCGGGCTCGGCGTGCCCGGCATCGTCGGCGACGACCGCACGCTCGTGCGCGGCGCCGTCAACCTCGGCATCGAGGCGCTCGACATCGGCAGCGCGGTGAGCGAGGGCCTCGGCGTCGCGGTCACGGTCGACAACGACGTGCGCGCGGCGGTGCTGGGCGCCCGGCACCTGATGGTGGAGCCCGCGGAGGCGATCGCCTACATCGGCCTCGGCACGGGCATCGCCGCGGGGCTCGCCTTCGGCGACCGCGTGCTGCGCGGCGCGAGCGGCATGGCCGGCGAGATCGGGCACATCCCCGTGCCGGGCGCGAGCAGCCGCTGCCGCTGCGGGCAGCTCGGCTGCCTCGAGACCGTCGCCTCCGGATGGTCGCTCGCGCAGCGCTGGGAGGGCGGGATCCCCGCCGCTGCCATGCTGGCCGCCGCCGAGCTCGGCGAGGAGCGGGGCGTGCGCGACTGGCGAGCGTTCATCGACGGGATCGCGCACGGGGTGCGCAGCCTCGTGCTCACGACCGGTGTCGATGCCGTGCTGATCGGCGGCGGCGTGAGCGGGCTGGGCGCACCGCTGCTCGACGGCGTGCAGGAGCGCATCGCCGCGTGGGCCGAGGAGTCGCCGCTGCTGGCAGCGCTCGACGTGCCCGCCCGCATCCGCCTGCTGCCGCTGGGTGCCCAACCGGGCGCCGTCGGCGCCGCGCTGATGGGGAGTGCCGCATGGAGGTCGTGATCGTCGCGGACGCGGCGGCTGCCGGCGAGCTCGCGGCAGCGCGGGTCGCGGCGCTCGTGCAGGGCTCGCCCGACGCGGTGCTCGGCGTCGCCACCGGGTCGAGCCACCTCGCGACCTACCGCGCGCTCGCGGCCAGGAGAGCGGCGGGGCTCGACCTCTCGCGCGTCTCGGCGTTCGCGCTCGACGAGTACGTCGGGCTCGAGGCCGGGCACCCGCAGTCCTATCGCGAGGTGATCGACAGAGAGGTCACGGTGCCGCTCGGGCTCGACCCGGCGCGCGTGCACGTGCCCGCAGGCGCAGCTGCCGACCTCGCGGCGGAGTGCGCGCGCTACGAGCGGCGCATCGCGACGGGCGGCATCGACCTGCAGCTGCTCGGCATCGGCGCGAACGGGCACATCGGCTTCAACGAGCCGACCTCGTCGCTCGCCTCGCGCACGCGGGTGAAGGCGCTGTCGGCGCGCACTCGGGCAGACAACGCCCGCTTCTTCGCGAGCCTCGACGAGGTGCCGACGCACTGCATCACGCAGGGGCTCGGCACCATCCTCGACGCCGATCGCGTGCTGCTGGTCGCGACGGGGGAGCGGAAGGCGGAGGCGGTGGCGCAGATGGTGGAGGGTCCGTTGTCGGCGATGTGGCCGGGCTCGGTGCTGCAGCTGCACCGGCGCGCGAGCGTGGTCGTGGACGAGGCGGCGGCCGAGCGGCTCCGGCTGCAGGACTACTACCGCGAGGCGGCTGCCGCCAGCGAGGCCCTGCAGGGGCGCTGATGCCTCAGCGCTGCACGCCCGCAGCGTGGTCGCGCCGACACGCCGCGCGCGATTGACAGCGATCGAACACACGTTCGATCATGAGGTGTGAGCACACGGGTTCCTGCACGACTCGAGCGCCGCACGGGAGACGACCGCACGGCGACGGTCGAAGCGCTGCGCGCTCGACTGCGCGGCATGCAGCAGGCAGCGCCGCAGCAGGTGCCGGCGCCCGATGCGTCGACGATGGAGGGCCTCGACGAGGTGGTGCGCCGGCTGCGAACGGGCGCCGCGCACAGCATCGAGTCGCGAGGGCTCGCGCTCGCGTGCATGGGAGCGGTGCTGCCGGCAGGGTCCTGGGGTGCGATCGTCGGGATCCCCGATCTCGGCATCGAGGCAGCCCGCGACCTCGGGGTGCCCATCGACCGCGTCGCGCTCGTGCCGCATCCGGGCCGCTCGTGGCTCGATGTGGTGGCGAGCCTCGCCGAGGCGATGCCGGTGGTGCTCGCCGCTTCGCCCGGGAGGGTGACGCCGACCGAGGCGGCGAGGCTCGCGGCGAGGCTGCGGCAGGCGTCGTCGACCCTGCTCGTCGCGGGGCCGTGGCAGGGCGCCGCGACCGTGGTGCGCAGCGTGCGCGCCGAGTGGCAGGGGCTTGGCGACGGCGACGGGCGCATCGCTGCCGGCGGGCTCGTCGTCGAGGTGGTGACGGGAGGGGCGCCGAGCTTCGCGAGGATCCCGATCGACCGGTCGGGTGCACCGGGTGGGCGGGCGGATGGCGATGCGGCAGGGCGCCGATCGGCAGCCTGAACATTTCGCACGTCGCAGAACTGGGCTATAGGCAGAAATCCTGTGAATGCACTGAGTTTCCTCGCTTCTGCCCCGTCAGGCTCGTAGCGTGACCAGGGAACGCCCGAGAAGACACGACTTCGGAGGACCGCGATGGACGCGAGCGCACCGCGCAGGCAGCCCCGCCTGCTGCGCCTCGCCCTCGCGAGCGGCACCGCGACGATGGGTGCGGTGGCACTGTTCCTCTTCGCAGGCGGGATGCCTGCGCAGGCTGCGAGCGGCGAGTCCGCTGGCGGATCCACCACAGGCCTCGTCAAGGGCCTCGGGGATCTCGTCGGCGATGTGACGGAGCCGGTCGGAGATCTCGTCGGCGGTGTGACGGAGCCGGTCGGAGCGCTGGTCTCCGAGGTGACCACCCCGGTGGGTGATGTCGCTGCTGAGGTGACGGAGCCGGTCGGTGGTCTGGTCAGCGAGGCGACGGCGCCCGTCGACGAGCTCGTCTCCGACGTGACGGAGCCGGTGAGCGAGCTGGTGACCGAGGTGACGCAGCCGGTGGGCGAGGTGGTCACTGAGGTGACGCAGCCCGTGCGTGACCTCGTCATCGATGTGACCGACCCGGTCGTCGATGTGGTGCAGGAGACGCTCGATCCCGTCGTCGACCCGGTCGTCGACGTGGTGCAGGAGACGCTGGACCCCGTGGTCGACCCGGTCGTCGATGTGGTGCAGGAGACGCTCGATCCCGTCGTCGACCCGGTCGTCGACGTGGTGCAGGAGACGCTGGACCCCGTGGTCGAGCCGGTCGTCGACGTGGTCGACGCGGTCACCCCCACCCCGGGTCCGGCAATCCCGACCCCCGCAGCCCCGAGTCTCTCGCCGCAGCCGATCCCCGGGGCGCCCGTCCCCGCCTCGCCCATCCCCGCTGCACCGATCACCGCGGCTCCGATCCTCGCGACCCCGGCCCCCACGCCCACGAGCCCCGTCGGCGATGCAGGCGTCGTGAACGCATCCGACACCACCAGCCCCGCCGACACCCTCGCGCTGCGCGTCATGGCGGCGCTCACCTTCGCGCCCATGCCGGCCGACGCCACGACGGTGGAGGCCCCGCAGCCGGGAGCGCTGCCCACGATCGGCGAGCGCGCAGTGCCGATCGAGGCACCCGCTTCCCCCGCCGTCGCGCCCCTCGCGCCGGCCGGTTCGAGCGGCGCTGCCGCCGGAGCCGCCGCGCCCGTGGCGGACACCCAAGACCACCTGCTGCCCGAGCTCTCGGGCGGGCAGGCCGGTGCGATCGAGCACGATCGCGCCCCCGCCTCGATCGTCGAGGAGCACACCGCACGTCCTGATTGAGCGATCCGCTGCCGTGCTCGCACGGCATGCACAGCCGTCCCGGAGCGGGATGGCAGATCACTCCAATCAGGAAAGGCAGAGCAATGAACAAGCTCATGTGGCGAGCGCTGTGCACAGCAGCGGTCGCGGGCGGCCTGTGGGCCGCAGGCACTGGCATCGCCAGTGCGTCAGAGACCGAGGGCGCAGATGGCCTCGGTGCAGGAGACCAGGCGGTGGTGGATGTCTCGCTGCCGGTGACGATCAGCGGCACGTCGCTCGGTCTGCTCGGCGATGCCGAGTCGACGGATGCGCACACCGCGTCGGAGTCGGCGGCCACGCCGTCGGTCGGCGTCTCGGCCTCCGGGATCGGCGGCGTGCTCTCCGGCACGGCGGCGCTCGTGGACGTCGACCTGCCGGTGACGATCGCGGGCAACGCGGTCGGCGTGCTGGGCGACGCGACGAGCGAGGGCTCGACCGCGACGACGAGCTCGAGCGGCGACGCCCCAGCGGCATCGACCTCGGGTGACGACAGCGCGCTCGGCGGCACCCAGGTGCTGGCCGACGTGTCGGTGCCGGTGAACGTCTCGGGCAACGCGGTCGCGGTGCTCGGCGATGCGACGAGCACCGACTCGAGCAGCACGACGACGACCGGAGGTGCGGGAGCGGCTGCTCCTGCTGCCACCTCTGGCACCGATGGCATCGGCAGCGGCACGCAGGAGGTCTACGACGTCGCGGCTCCCGTGATCACCGGCGGCAACGCGGTCGGTGTCGGCGGTGACGCGCACAGCGAGGGCTCGTCGGCTGAGGCGTCGACGGGTTCCGGTGCTTCGGATGCCGCTGCGTCGACCTCGGGTGATGACAGCCTGCTGGGTGGTACGCAGCTGGTGGCTGATGTGGTGGCGCCGATCGTCGCGGGCGGCAATGCCGTCGGCGTCATCGGTGACGCGACGAGCACGGGTTCGAACGCTGGTGCGTCGACGGGTTCCGGCTCGTCGGATGCTGCGTCGACCTCGGGTGATGACAGCCTGCTGGGTGGTTCGCAGCTGGTGGCTGATGTGGTGGCGCCGATCGTCGCTGGCGGCAATGCCGTCGGCGTCATCGGTGACGCGCACAGCGAGGGCTCGTCGGCTGAGGCGTCGACGGGATCCGGTGCTTCGGATGCCGCTGCTGCGACCTCGGGTGATGACAGCCTGCTGGGTGGTACGCAGCTGGTGGCTGATGTGGTGGCGCCGATCGTCGCTGGCGGCAACGCCGTCGGCGTCATCGGTGACGCGACGAGCACGGGTTCCACCGCTGGTGCGTCGACGGGTTCCGGCTCGTCGGATGCTCCGTCGACCTCGGGTGACAACAGCCTGCTGGGTGGTACGCAGCTGGTCGCCGATGTGGTGGCGCCGATCGTCGCTGGCGGCAACGCCGTCGGCGTCATCGGTGACGCGACGAGCACGGGTTCCACCGCTGGTGCGTCGACGGGTTCCGGCTCGTCGGACGCTCCCTCGACCTCGGGTGACGACAGTCTGCTGGGTGGTCTGCAGGCCGTGATCGGCGCTGCGGTTCCCGTGGCGGTCGGCGGCAATGCGATCGCCGTGCTGGGCGACGCGACGAGCGAGGGATCGACGGTCGACTCCTCGGCGACGACCGGGCCGGGCAGCGGCTCGACCTCGGGTGACGACGGGCTGCTCTCGGGTCTGCTCGGCAACATCGGCATCGCGGTGCCGGTGAACGTCTCCTGCAACGCGATCGGCATCATCGGCGACGCATCGTCGAGCGACTGCAGCGCGGTGACGGTCCCGGGTACCCCTGGTGAGCCGGGTACGCCGGGTGAGCCGGGTACGCCGGGTGAGCCGGGTACGCCGGGTGAGCCGGGTACGCCGGGTGAGCCGGGTACGCCGGGTACGCCGGGTGAGCCGGGTACGCCGGGTGAGCCGGGTACGCCGGGTGAGCCTGGTACGCCGGGTGAGCCTGGTACGCCGGGTGAGCCTGGTACGCCGGGTACGCCTGGTACGCCTGGTGAGCCTGGTACGCCGGGTGAGCCGGGCACGCCCAGCACCCCGGGCGACGACGGCAAGGTCGACCTCCCGGTGATCGACCGCCCGGCCGACGGCGGTACCACCCCGTCGGCGACGAGTGGTTCGGCGACGATGCTGCCGCAGACGGGCGCGGAGCACTCCGCGGCCCTGCTGGTGGCGCTCGCCCTGCTGGCGCTCGGTGCCCTGCTGATGCTGGGCGCACGACGCGCCCGCAGCATGGAGTGACGTGCACGGAGGTGCGGGACGCTCCACGGCGTCCCGCACCTCCGCATGCCCGCGCTGCATGCCTGGTCGAGGTGCAGGCGGGTCGCGACACACCGCATCCGCTTGACTGCGTTCGAACGTGTGTTCGATCATGGTGACATGGCAGAGCAGGCGATCGAGCGGGGCGCGCAGCCGCGCGCCACCCCGCAGCGCGACAGCCGCATCGGTGTGCTGCGCGTGCCCGACTGGGCGGTCGTCGTCGCGCGCCAGACGGGCGCGCTGCCCGCCGGTGGCGAGGCCGGCGTTCCGGGTGCGATCACCCATGCGCTGCGCATCGTCGGCTGCGATGCAGGTGCACGAGCCGACGGCGTGCGGGTCGGCATGCGGGTGCGCGACGCGCAGGCCGCCTCACCCATGCTCGCGCTCGCGCCCGCCGACCCGGTGGGCGAGGCGCTCGCCTTCGAGCAGGTCGTGCGGGCGGTGCTCGCCGTCGTGCCGGCGGCGCAGCCCATCGGCGACGGCGCACTGGCGTTCCGGATGCGCGGGGCCAGCAGGTTCTACGGCTCGGAGCCACGTGCGATCGAGGCGGTGCGCGCGGCGCTCGCGGCGCTGGGGCTGACGGCGGCGTTCGGTGTCGCCGATGACCGCTTCACGGCAGAGCTCGCCACCGGAGCCGACACGATCGTGCCCGCGGGTCGCAGCAGTGCGTTCCTGGGCTCGTTGCCCGTGGGGGTGCTCGGCGACGACGAGCTGCCGGGCATGCTGCACCGGCTCGGCGTGCACACGCTCGGCGAGTTCGCGCAGCTGCCTGAGGCGAGCATCCGCGATCGCTTCGGTGCCGCAGGCCTCATCGCCCTGTCGCGGGCGCGCGGGCTCGACGACCGCCGAGTCGACGAGGCAGGGCTGGGGGAGGAGCGCGTGCTGCGGCTCGTGTTCGAGCCCGGCATCGAGGGCGTGGCAGAGCTGGCGCTCGCGGTGCGCGAGCCGGTCGAGCGCTTCGTGCGGCAGCTGGCCGAGCAGCGGCTCGTGTGCAGCGAGATCCGCATCCTGCTGCGCGCCGAGGAGGGGCGGGTGAGCGAGCGCCTCTGGCGGCAGCCGGGGTTCCTGCGCGCGAGCGACATCGTCGACCGGATGCGCTGGCAGCTGGCCGAGAGCGAGCTCGGGTCGGCGCTCGTCGAGGTCGAGGCGCTGCCCGAGCGGCTCGATGCCGACACCGAGCACATGCCGGGGCTGTGGGGCGGCGGCGACATCGACGACCGCACCAAGCATGCGCTCGAGCGGCTGCAGAGCATGCTGGGGCGCGAGGCGGTGCTCACCGCGGCGACCGGCGGCGGCAGGCTGCTGGCCGAGCGCGGCGTGCTCACCCCGTGGGGGGATGCCGCACCGCCCCAGCCGGTCGGGCCGTGGCCCGGGGCGCTGCCTGCGCCACGGCCATCCGTCGTCTTCCGCCCGCCGCTGCCGGTGCTGCTCGTCGATGCCGCCGGCCTCACCGTCGAGCCCGGTGCGCTCGACGTGCGCGAGGCATCCCCCGCCGCCTTCTCGCCGCCCGCCGCGCCGCGCCGGCGAGTGGTGACGTGGGCGGGGCCGTGGCCGATCAGGCGGCGCGAGCTGGGCGACGTCGTGCACCGGCTGCAGCTGCTCGACGGCGAGGGCGAGGCCTGGGTGCTGCTGCACGCCGACGGCGCCTGGCTCGCCGAGGGCCGCTATGCCTAGCGAGCGGCAGAGGGTGAGCACCGTCAACCGGCATGGAGGGGCGTCGACCGGATAGTCCGGTCGAACCACCGGGAGACCGGTTGGAGGACCGCAGGCGAGGCAGGCGCAGGGGGAGGGGGAGCGATGGCCGGCTGGAACAACCCGGCGATGCCGTGGCACGAGCTCGAGGGCATCCTCAGCGACCGCGACGTCGGCGCGGGCAAGACCGCGCGCGCCGACGAGCTCGACGAGGCACGGCGCCCGCGCATCCGCGTGCCGAGCGCCACGACGCCCTACGCCGAGCTGCACGCGCACTCGCACTACTCCTTCCTCGACGGAGCCTCGAGCCCGGCAGAGCTCGTGAACGAGGCGCGCAGGCTCGGCCTCGAGGCGCTCGCGCTCGTCGACCACGACGGGCTCTACGGGGCGGTGCGCTTCGCCGAGGCCGCCGCAGAGGCGCAGCTGCCCACCGTCTTCGGCACCGAGTTCTCGCTCGGCCTCGAGACCCCGCAGCACGGCATCCCCGACCCCGACGGCAGCCACCTCGTCGCGCTGGCGACCGGCCCGACGGGCTACTCGGCGCTCGCCTCGGCGCTCACCGACGGCTACCTCACGACCGACAGCCGCGGTCGGCCGGGCGAGAAGGGGCGGCCCATCTTCGAGCTCGAGCGGCTCGCCGAGACCGCGGGCGGCGAGTGGATGATCCTCTCGGGCTGCCGCAAGGGCATCGTGCGCCAGGCGCTCGACCGCTTCGGCGCCGACGCGGAGGGAGCGGATGCCGCAGGGCACGAGCTCGACCGCCTCGCGTCGCTCTTCGGCCGGGATCGCGTCGTGGTCGAGCTGAGCGACATCGGCGACCCGCGCGACCACGAGCGCAACCGGGTGCTCGCCGACCTCGCCGAGCGTCGCGGGCTGCCGATGATCGCGACCACCAACGCCCACATCGCGAGCCCCGCCCGGCAGCAGCTCGGCGATGCGGTCGCAGCGGTGCGCGCACGCCGCTCGATCGACGAGCTCGATGCCTGGCTGCCCGCCGGGGGCGTGCCGTCGCTGCGCTCTGGCGCCGTCATGGCGCGTCGCTTCCGCGCGTTCCCGGGCGCCGTCGACGCGGCCGCGGCGCTCGGTCGTGACCTCGCCTTCGACCTGCGCGCCGCATCCCCCTCCCTGCCGAAGACCGAGGTGCCGGCGGGGCACTCGCCCATGAGCTGGCTGCGGGCGCTCGTCGACGAGCGGCTGCCGCGGGTCTACGACACCGGCGCCGACGGCATGCCCCGCCCCTCGGTGCGGGCGCGGCTCGACCACGAGCTGCGCCTCATCGACGAGAAGGGCTTCGCCGGCTACTTCCTCATCGTGTTCGAGATCGCCGAGTTCGCCCACAGCCGCGGCATCCTCTGCCAGGGCCGCGGCTCGGCCGTCGCGAGCGCCGTCTGCTTCATCCTCGGCATCACCGCCGTCGACCCCATCCGCTACGACCTGCCCTTCGAGCGCTTCATCTCGATGATGCGCACCGAGGAGCCCGACATCGACATCGACTTCGACGCCGACCGGCGCGAAGAGGTGATCCAGCACGTCTACGAGCGCTACGGCCGCCGCAACGCCGCGCAGGTCGCCAACGTCATCACCTACCGCCCGAAGTCGGCGGTGCGCGACGCGGCGAAGGCGCTCGGCTATGCCGTCGGCCAGCAGAACGCCTGGTCGAAGTCGGTCGAGTCCTACTCGCGCATCGACGAGGACAGCGGCATCCCCGAGCCGGTCGCGCTGCTCGCCGGGGAGTTCCTGCACGCTCCGCGCCACCTCGGCATCCACTCCGGCGGCATGGTGCTGACCGAGCAGCCCGTCGGCACGGTCTGCCCCATCGAGCCCGCCCGCATGGAGCACCGCACCGTGCTGCAGTGGGACAAGGACGACTGCGAGTGGATGGGCCTCGTGAAGTTCGACCTGCTGGGCCTGGGCATGCTCGGCGCCATGTCGCACACCCTCGCGCTCGCGCGCGAGCACCTCGGTGAGGAGTGGTCGATCGGATCGATCCCCGCAGAGGAGGCGGGGGTCTACGACATGCTGTGCGAGGCGGATGCGGTGGGCGTCTTCCAGGTCGAGTCGCGCGCGCAGATGGCGACCCTCCCGCGGCTCAAGCCGCGCAGCTTCTACGACCTCGTGATCGAGATCGCGCTCATCCGCCCCGGTCCCATCCAAGGCGGAGCGGTGCATCCCTACATCCGGCGCCGCACCGGTGCCGAGCCGGTGACCTATCCCCACCCGCTGCTCGTGCCGGTGCTCGAGCGCACCCTCGGGGTGCCGCTGTTCCAGGAGCAGCTGATGCAGATGTCGGTCGCGGTCGGCGGCTTCGATGCCGGCGAGGCCGACCAGCTGCGCCGCGCGATCGGCTCGAAGCGCTCGCGGGAGCGCATCGAGGCGCTCAAGGTGAAGCTCTTCGCCGGCATGGCCGCGAACGGGGTGGATGCCGAGACGGCCGAGTCGATCTATCGCAAGATCGAGGCGTTCGCGGGCTTCGGGTTCGCCGAGTCGCACTCGCTCGCGTTCGGCAAGCTCGTCTACTCCTCGTCGTGGCTGAAGCTGCACTACCCGGCGGCGTTCCTCGCGGGGCTGCTGCGCAGCCAGCCGATGGGCTTCTGGTCGCCGCAGACGCTCGTGAAGGATGCGTCGCGGCACGGGGTGGAGACGCTCCGCCCCGACGTGGTGCGCTCGGGCACCGTCGCCGGCCTCGAGCGGCACGGCGAGCGCCGGCCAGGGCTCGACGCGTGCCTCGAGCGCGAGCAGCCGCCCGTGCCGAAGGTCGCGACCGAGACGCTCGCCATGCGCGACCGGCATCGGCGCGACGCGGGCTTCGCCGTGCGGATGGGGCTGGCGAGCGTGGCGGGCGTGGGGGAGGCTGCCGCCGAGCGCATCGTCGCCGCACGCGCGGCGGCACCGCTGCGCGACATCCACGACCTCGCGCGCCGCGCCGACCTCGACCGCGGCGAGCTCGAGGCGCTCGCGACCGCCGGTGCGCTCGACGGACTGGGCGTCAGCCGCCGGGAGGGGCTGTGGCTCGCGGGCCCCGCCTCGGCCGAGCGCGAGGATCAGCTCGAGGGCTCGCAGCTCGTCATCCAGCCGCCGCTGCTGCCGATGCTCTCGGCCGCGGAGCAGGTGGCGCTCGACATCTGGTCGACGGGCGTCGCGACCGACGACCACCCGGTGCGGCACGCACGGGCGATGCTCGACGCGCGCGGCGTGCTGCCGATCGCCGCGCTCGCCGAGGTCGAGCCGGGCAGGCGCGTGCAGGCGGCGGGCGTCGTCACCCACCGGCAGCGGCCCAGCACGGCGCAGGGCGTCACCTTCATGAACCTGGAGGACGAGTCGGGCATGCTCAACGTGATCGTCTCGAAGGGGCTGTGGGCGCACGCGCGGCAGGTCGCGCGGCACGCGCCCGCGCTCATCGTGCGGGGCATGCTGCAGCGCACGCCCGAGGGGGTCATCGCGCTGCTCGCCGACCGGCTCGATCGCTTCGAGGTGCCGAGCCCGAGGTCGCGGGACTTCCGGTAGGCGGGGCTCCGACGCGCGCAGGCGCTCACCGTGTCGGAGCGCTCGCCTGCTGCGCCACCGATAGCCTGCGGTGCTGCATCGTCGCAGCGACGGCACATCGAAGGCGAGCCCATGTTCTCGAGCACGGTCACCCAGCACTGGCTGCCGCTGTCGGCGGATGCCGCACACGCCTCGAGCGGCGAGCTCGACGTGGTCGTCGACGAGACCCTGCCGCAGCACCGGCGGCTGTCGGTGCTCGAGCCCACCGGCCGTGCCGGCATCGTCTCGGCCTCGCCTGCGATCGCGCACGAGCTCGGCCTCGAGCACGGCGCCACCGTCGGGTCGTCGCAGCTCGAGGCCGCGCTGCAGCGGGCAGGCCTCTCGCTGCACGGCGCCGACGCGCTCCTCTACCTGCCCGCCGAGGGGCACGAGCTGCTCGTGCAGGCATCCGCGCCGTCGCACGTGCGCCAGCTCACCGACGCCGACGCGACGGCGTTCGCGGCGTTCGAGCAGGAAGCCCCCGCGGGCGACCTCGACGACGCCTTCGTCGAGCTGGATCACTGGCTCGTGTTCGGCGCCTTCGTCGAGGGGGAGCTCGCCTGTGCCGCCAGCATGTACCCGTGGGCCGGGACGGCGCTCGCCGACCTGGGCGTGCTCACGCTGCCGCGCTTCCAGCGTCGCGGGCTCGCCCGGCAGGCAGTGCGGGCGATGAGCGCGCACGCGCTCTCGCTCGGCTACGAGCCGCAGTACCGCTGCCAGCTCGACAACCTCGCCTCCATCGCGCTCGCGCGCGCAGCGGGGTTCGCAGCCTTCGGCACGTGGGACGTCGTCGCCGACCCCGACGAGGACGAGGCCTCCGGCACCCGATGACGGGCAGCGCCGGAGGCGCTCACCGCAGCGCCCCTCCCGCGCGCCACACCCCGGCGACCTCCAGGCGGGCGTCGAGCGCCACGAGGTCGGCCCGCGCACCTGCCCGGATGCGGCCGAGGTCGTCGCGACCCACGGCATCCGCCGGCACCCGGGTCGCCGCGTCGACGGCGACCTCGAGCGGCACACCGGCAGCGACGAGCACCCGGATCGCGCGATCGGGGGTGAGCGTCGAGCCCGCGATCGCACCGCTGCCCGACAGGCGCGGCAGGCCGCCCTCGACGCGCACGTCGAGCGCGCCGATGCGGTAGTCGCCGTCGGGCATGCCCGCGGCGGCCATCGCGTCGGTGACGAGCGCGACGCGCCCCGGCGCCGAGCGCAGCAGCAGCGCGAGCATCTCGGGCGCGACGTGATGGCCGTCGGCGATCGCCTCGAGCGTCACGCGCTCGTCGAGGAGCGCGGCCGTGAGCGGCCCGGGCGCGCGGTGGTGCATCGGCGGCATGGCGTTGCAGGCGTGCGTGAGGAGCGTCGCGCCGGCATCGAAGGCGGCGCGGGCCGTGGCCGCGTCGGCGCCGGTGTGGCCGACGGCGACGCGCGCGCCGGCGTCGGCGAAGCTGCCGATCGCGTCGAGCGCTCCCGGCAGCTCCGGCGCGATGGTGACCTGGAGGATGCGGCCCGCACCGGCGTCGAGCAGCCGCTCGACCGCATCGGGCGTCGGTGCGCGCAGCGCCGCGGGATCGTGGGCTCCGCGGTGGCTGTCGGCGAGGAAGGGGCCTTCGAGGTGGATGCCGAGCAGCGACGGGTCGGCTGCGCAGCGCTGCGCGGCCGCGGCGACGCGCGGCAGCAGATCGTCGAGCGGCGCCGTCACGAGCGAGACCGCGCGGCTGGTGCTGCCGTGCGCACCGTGGAAGCCGTCGATCGCCTCCCAGTCGGGCGCCGCGTCGTCGAACGCCGAGCCGGCGCCGCCGTGGCAGTGCAGGTCGACGAAGCCCGGCACGAGCGTGACGCCGCGCAGCTCCAGGTCAGGTGTGCGCGGCGGCGCGCCCTGGCCGACCGCGGCGATGACGCCGTCCGCGGTCTCGACCCACGCATCCGGCAGCAGCACGCCGTCGGCGAGAGCCCGGTCCACCGTCAGCAGCATGCGCTCCGTCACGACCCCAGCCTACGTCGCCGGACGCGGGAGGGCCCGGCGCGAGCGATGCTCGCACCGGGCCCTCCCGCAGCAGCGGCGACTCGGCCGCAGCTCGCCTCAGCAGCCGGTGCGCCAGGCGTCCGGCTGCAGCGACGGCGGGCCGCCGATGTTGTGGACGCGCACCGGGGCGAGCGCTGCGATCTGCTCCTCGACCGTCAGCAGCACGCAGTTGCGCACCGCCAGCAGCACCGGAGCGCCGTGCGCACCCGCGACCATCGAGGCCGAGAGCGCGTCGGGGAACCCGAGCCCCGTCGCGACCGCGATCGCCTGCTCCTCGGCGGGTTCGATGAAGGCGTCGACCAGCATCGCGTTCGTCGCGTAGCGGTCGGAGCCGGCGATGCGCGTCACCGTCCCGACAGCATCCCGGTAGGTGCGCAGCGCCGCATCGGAGACCGAGGGTTGGCCGCCGAGCACGATCGCCGACTCGACGCCGAGCGATCCGAGCGCCGAGACCGTCGCCGCGTCGGCGCGGTCCCGAGGCGTCAGCAGCACCGGCACGTCGCCGAGCACCGCGGCCGTGCCGCTGGCGGAGACGGCGTCGGCGAACACCTGGCCGCTGGCGACGAAGGCGGTGGTCGCGTCACCGAAGTAGCGCTCTGCGAGCCTCGCTGCCGTCTCGTAGCGGTTGATGCCCGCGATGCGCTCGACGGTCGCGCCGGGCACGACCTCGAGCACCTGCGCCACGACGGCGGGCGAGATCGACGGGGTGCCGCCGATGATCGTCACGGTCGAGGGCTGCAGCCGCTCGAGCTCCTCCGCGGTGGCAGGAGGCAGCACCGAGGCGCGCGTCAGCAGCAGGCTCGCGTCGACGCTCGCCGCCGCGGGGCCTGCGGCCAGCGCGTCCGGGAACAGCTCCCCGGAGGCCAGCAGCACGTCGGTGCCCGGCTCGAAGGTGGCGCGCGAGGTCTCCGCGTTCGTCTCGAAGCGGTTTGCTCCCGCGAAGGTCTCGACCACCGTCTCGGTCGGCGGGGCGGCCTCGAGCGCGAGCCCGACCACGACGGCGTCGTGGTCGCTCGAGCGGTACGGGTCGGGTGCGAAGAGCGCGTCCTGCGCGTCGGCCTTGAACGCCATCGTGTAGTCGATCAGGCTCGGCTCGTCGGCGTTCGCGTGCCACGCGGCGGCGCCGACGACGTGCGGCTGCAGCGCCTGATCGGCCATGCCGTAGTCGAGGTAGCCGAGCTGGCCGTCGAACACGTAGGTGTACGCCTCCTCGCCCTGGAACCGCTCGAGCAGGTCGCTCCAGCCTGCCGCCTCGAGGGTGGTGATCGGATCCTCGTGGTCGTAGGAGTTCAGGTCGCCGATGATGAGGGAGCCGTCGGCCTCGACTCCGGTGGGGTCGCTCGCCATCCAGTCGGCGAGCGCAGCCGCCGCATCCGTGCGCACCTCGTTGCAGTTGCCCTGCTCGGGGGTGCCGGTGTCGCCCTCGCACGCCGAGCCCTTGGACTTCAGGTGGTTGACGGCGACGGTGATGACGCGCTCGCTCGCGGTGTCGACGAACGACTGCGCGATCGCGGGCCGGTTGGCCGAGGTGTCGAAGCGCGCGTCGACGGTCTCGTCGAGCACGGCGTGCTCGCCCTCGGGGGTGACGAGGGCGGGCTGGTAGAGCAGTGCCGTCGTGATCTCGTCGGTGCCGACGGTGCCCGTGTCGATGCCCGCCCAGCGGGCCGAGCCGTCGTCGTTCGGACCGGCGGCCTCGTTGAGCGCGGCCACGAGGGTGTCGAGCGCCTCGCCGTCGTTGTTCTCGATCTCGTTGACGCCGATGATCGCCGAGTCGAGCTCGGTGAGCGCCGCGACGATCTTCGCCTCCTGGCGCGCGAGCTCCTCCGCCGTCTGCGCGCCGCGGCTGCCGAGCGTCGTGAAGTAGTTGAGCACGTTGAACGCCGTCACCTCGAGGGTGGCGCCCTCGATCTCGGGCGCCGGCTCGCGGGAGTTGACGGCGGTGAAGGTGCCGGCCTCCGTGGGCTGGATGCGCCACAGGTCGAAGCGGTAGTCGAGCACGCCCGTGATGCCCGTGATCAGGTCGCCCCCGCGGAAGCTGTTCTCGAGGGTGAACTCCTGGAGGTTGCCGGGGTGGATGGCCGGGTCGGCGTTCTGCGCGGTGCGGCTGTCGTCGATGGTGATGCGGTTCGCCGCGTTGGCCTCCCGGATCGCCGCTGCCTCGGGGGATCCCGGCGCTGCGACGGCGGTCGGCTGCATCTGGCGCTCGGTGCCCACCACGACTTCGCCGTATCGGCCGTAGTTGAAGTACTCGATGATCGCGAGGTCCTGCGGCAGCGTGACGAGCATGCTCTCGAAGCGCTCGTGGTCGTCGATGGGCAGCTCGAGCTCCGTCGCGGTCGGCATCTCGCCCTCGCCGCAGTCGAGCACGGTGGCGCCGGAGACCTGCGTCATGCCGAAGCTCTCGCCGGCGACGCCGCTGACGGTCACGGCGTCGCCCTCGGCGACCTCCGCTGCGCCGGGTGCGGAGACGAAGATGCCATCGCTCGTCGCGGCATCGCCGTCGCCCGCGTCCTGCAGCGTGAAGCCGTCGAAGCCGCCTGCTTGCCAGTCGCCGACGACCGTGCCGCGCACGACGACGGTCTGACCGGCGAGCGGCGACGCGTCACCGCTGCCCTGCACGGCGCCGATCGCGATGGTGTCGGACTCGCACGACAGATCGGCGGGCGGCTCCTGCGCCTCGGCGACCTCGTTCGCAGCGCCCGGGGTGTTCCAGGCCTGGCCCGGCGCGGGCGGCCCGGCGAAGCCCTCGAACCCTGCCTTGTCGTAGTCGTTGCGCACCCAGTCGCCGGCCGAGTCGGTGTCGGTGCCGCTCGGGATCCGGCTCGCGCCGCCGACGGTGAACTCGCCGCCGTCGAAGTCAGGGGTGAGCTGCGTGCCCCAGCCGAGATCGCCAGCGTCTCCGTCGAGCACCGAGACCGCGTCGACGACGGTGAACCCGACCCCCGCATCGATCGTGCCGTCGAGGTCCGCGTCGATCTGCGTGCCGACCGCGGCCGAGCCCTCGACGAGCAGGATCGTGATCGATCCGTTCTGGATGCCGTTCGCCGGGTAGTCGACGACGCCGAGCCCTGCCTCGTCGAGCACGGGCGCGGCATGCGACTGCAGCACCTCGCCCACCTCGGCGTGCGGGTTGTCGCCCTTGACGACGAGCAGCGAGTGGCCGCTCAGGTCCGTGCCCGGTGCAGCGTGCACCTCGACGAACTCGAAGCCGCCGTCGAGCCCGGTGACGTTCGCCGAGAACTCGTTGATGACCGGATGGTCGGCCGCCATCGCCGGCGTCGCGACCAGGCCGGTGAGGGCCAGGGATGCGACGGTGGCGGTGCCGAGCATGGTGCGTGCGCGCATGGATCCACTCCGTTGAGGTGCAGGGACACTGCCGACGGTAGTGAAGGACACCCACGGCGCGCCCGGGACCTCAGTTGAACATCAGGTGTCCAACGGCGCAAGGGTCGCGACCCCGCGACGCGCTCGGCGCCCTCCGGCCCGGAGCGGCTCAGGCGGCAGCACGGCTCAGGGCCAGGACGGCTCAGCGGAAGATGATGGTGCGCTGCCCGTCGAGCAGCACGCGATCCTCGGCGAACCACTGCACCGCGCGCGAGAGCGTGCGCGACTCCTCGTCCTGCCCGATCGCGACGAGCTGCGAGGGGGAGTGCGCGTGGTCGACGCGCACGACGTTCTGCTCGATGATCGGGCCCTCGTCGAGGTCGCTCGTCACGAAGTGGGCGGTGGCGCCGATGAGCTTGACGCCGCGCGCGTGCGCCTGCCGGTAGGGGTTCGCGCCCTTGAAGCCCGGCAGGAAGGAGTGGTGGATGTTGATGAGCCGCCCGGCCAGCGCCTCGCAGAGCGCGGGGGAGAGGATCTGCATGTAGCGGGCGAGCACGACGAGCTCGATGCCCTCCTCCTCGACGACCTCGAGGATGCGGCGCTCGAACGCGGCCTTCGACTCGGCGTCGACCACCGGCGCGTGCTCGAAGGGCACGTCGTAGAAGGCGGCGAGCGAGCCGAGCTCCGGATGGTTCGACATGACGAGCGGGATGTCGACGGAGAGCTGACCGGCGCGCTGCCGGAAGAGCATGTCGTTGAGGCAGTGCGCCGCCTTCGACACCAGCACGAGGGTCTTGAGCGGCCGGCCGACGTCGTCGAGCTGCCACTGCATGCCGTAGCGCTCGACGATCGGCTCGAGCCTCGACTCGAAGTCGGCCCGCTCGGCGTCGGCCTCGACCTGCAGCCGCATGAAGAAGCGGTCGGTGTCCGCCGAGGAGAACTGCTGCGACTCGGTGATGTTGCCGCCGCTGGCGACGATCGCGCCGGAGATGGCGTGCACGATGCCCGGCCGGTCCTCGCAGACGAACGACAGGATCCAGTGGTTGCTCACCCGGTCGAGTCTAGGAGGGAGCGGGCGACGAAGAGCGCCAGCACTAGGCTTGCGCCGCACCATGTCAGCCTCCACCGCACCCCACGCATCCGCCGCCCGGTCCTTCCCGATGGCGCCGCTGCTCGTGCTCGCGCTCGCCATCTTCACGAACATCTCGGTCGAGATGCTGCCGATGGGGCTGCTGCTGCCGATGAGCCGCGAGCTGGTCGTGAGCCAGAGCGCCATCGGCCTGCTGGTGACGATCTTCGCCTTCACCGTCGTCGCCTCCTCGACCACGCTCATCCGCCTCACCCGCAGGGTGCCGAGGCACCTGCTCGTCATCACCGTGCTCGCGATCTTCGCGATCAGCTGCTTCGGCTCGGCGCTCGCGCCCACCTATGCGTGGATGGTCGCGTTCCGAGTGCTCGGCGGCCTCGCGCACGGGGTGTTCTGGACGGTGGTCGGCGCCTACGCCGCCTACCTCGTCGAACCGCGCCAGCTGGCGCGCGCCGTGGCCATCACGTCGGCAGGCGGCTCCTTCGCCTACGTGCTCGGGCTGCCGCTGGCGACGCTGCTCGGCCAGCTGATCGGGTGGCGCTGGTCGTTCGCGCTCTTCGGTGCCGTCTGCATCGTGGTCGCCGTCGCCGTGTGGCGCATGCTGCCGCCCGTCGATCACCTGCGCGATCAGGCGACCACCTCGACCGGATCGATCGCGCTGCCGAGCGCAGAGCCGGGGAAGAGCCTGCGCGGCGTGGCGCTCGCGATCATCTCGACGACGCTCGTGATGCTCGGGCACTACGCGCTCTACACGTACATCTCGCCGTTCCTGGTGCAGCACGCGGGGGTGCCGGAGTCGTGGCTGTCGGGTGCGCTGCTCGGCTACGGCATCGTCGGCATCGCCGCCGTCGTGTCCATCGCGCTGTGGCTCGGGCGGCGCCCCACCGCCTCGACGCTGGCGATGATGGTCGCCGGCATCGCCGCGATGGTGACGCTGGGCCTGTCGCAGCTGGCGATCATCACGATCGTCGCTGTCATGGTGTGGGCCTTCGCGCTCGGCGCGCTGCCGGCGCTGCTGCAGACCCGCCAGCTGCAGGCGACGCCCGAGCGGCTGCTGCAGCAGGCGACGGCCTGGTACACCACCGGCTTCAACGTCGGCATCGGCGCGGGCGCGCTGCTCGGCGCGCTGATCCTCGACTCGGTCGGCGTGGCGCTCCTGCCGTGGGCGCTCTGCGCCGGGCTCGTCGTGGCGCTCGTGCTGGTCGCGGCCGACGCGCTGCTGCACCGCCGCGACCTCGCGCGCCGCTGACGCGGGGCGCCCGCGAGGGCCGTGCGGCGGAGCCGGCAGCCTCACCGAGCGGCTGCGCCGGCGGATCGATCCGGCTCGCGACGGGCGCGAGGGCGATCAGACCGTCTCGGGCCGCTTCTGCCGGAACATCCGCGCGGGCTTGTCCTCGCCGTCCCACACCTGCACGATGCCCCACGCGACCGCGGCGATCGGCACCGAGAGCACGGCCCCGACCACGCCGCCGAGCACCGTGCCGACGGTGAGGGCGATGAGCACGACGAGGGCGTGCAGCTTGAGCGAGCGCCCCATCACGACCGGCTGCAGGAAGTTGCCCTCGAGCTGGTTGACGACGATCACGGCGCCCAGCACGATCAGGGCCGTCACGAGGTCGCCGGTGGAGACCAGCGCGACGAGCGTGGCGAGCGCGCCCGCCAGGGTCGCGCCGACGAGGGGGATGAACGCCAGCAGGAAGACGAGCACGGCCAGCGGCAGCGCCAGCGGGATCTGCAGGATCCAGAGCACCACGCCGATGCCGAGGGCATCGACGAACGCCACGGTCGCCGTGCCGCGCACGTAGCCGCCGAGGGTGTCGACGGTGCGGCCGCCGATGCGCTCCGCGCGGGCGTAGGACTCGCCCTCGAAGGGCCGCAGCAGGAACTCCCAGATGCGCGGGCCGTCCTTCAGGAAGAAGAAGAGCACGACGATCATGAGCACGAGCCCGGTGGCGAAGCTCGCGGCCGCGCTCACGCCCGCGAGCGCGCCGGAGCCGAACTGCGCGCTCGTGGCGAAGTCGATGATGCCGTCACGGGCCTCGGTGATCTGCTCGTCGGTGGGCGCGAAGGGCAGCGTCGACACCCACTCGAGCACCTGGTCGAAGCCCTCCTGCGCCTGCTCGGCGAGCTCGCCGAACTGATCCCGGACGGCGTTGACGATGAGCCAGATGACGCCGCCGAGCACCACGACGATCGCGAGCAGCGCGATGACGGTCGCGAGCAGCGACGGCAGGCCCTTGCGGCGCAGCCACCGCATGACGGGGGAGAAGGCCGAGGCGAGGATGAGCGCGAGCACGACGGGGATGATCACGAGCGACAGCCGCGTCATCGCGAAGATCGCTCCAGCCACCACGATCAGCACCAGGATGATCTGGAGGGAGCGGGTCGCGAGCCGGCCGAACGAGTCGGCCCACAGCGACCACGGGGCGCGGACGGGCCGCTCTGCGACGGCGGTCGGCTGCTTCGGTGCGAACAGGCGCATGGGTGTCCTCCTGGTGTGCTCGGTCAACGCTAGCGAGGCTCCGCTGAGAGGCGAGCGCCGGGCGGCAACGACAGGGTCGGCACGGCGCCGCGCAGCGCCTCCCGCACCGCGGTGATCGCGGGAGAGCCGCTGGAGGCAGATCGGGCGGCGGTGAAGACCTCGCGCCGCGGCGCCCCCGGCAGCGGCAGGGCGCGAAACCGCACCGCGGTGCCCACCCAGGTGAGGTCGTTCATGATGCCGACGGCGTGGCCGGTCTCGATCAGTCGCATCTGCGCCTGGAGGTCGGCGGTCGCGAAGCGCACGTCGGGCTCGAAGCCGGCCAGCCGGCACTGCTGCTCGCCGAAGTGCCGCGAGGCTGCGCCCTGCGGCTCCATCACCCAGGGGTGGGCGGATGCGGCGGTGAGCGAGTCGATCGGGCTGTCGGGCGGCACCGCGAGGCGCAGGGCATCGGTCATCAGCACCTCGCGGTCGAGCCCGAGGTGCTGCGGCGCCGCATGCCCGGGGTACTGCTCGGCGACGACGAGGTCGAAGTCGCCGACGTGCGTGTCGTAGAGCGCGGTCTCGGGCTCGCGCTGCACCATCTCGATCCGCACCTCCGGCGCCGCCGTCGCGAGGATCCGCAGCATGCCGGGCACGAGCGAGAGGGCCGCCGACTGGAAGACGGCGACGCGCACGGTGCCGATCGGGCGGCCGAGCGAGGCGGCGACGGCGCGCTCAGCGGTCTCGAGCTGGGCGAGGATGCCCTCGGCGTGCTGGGCGAGCAGCTCGCCCTGCGGCGTGAGGGCGAGGCGCCGGCCCTGCTTCCGGGTCAGCGGCACGCCGACCTCGCGCTCGAGCGCCGAGAGCTGCTGCGAGACGGCGCTCGGCGCGTAGGCCAGCGCGGTGGCGACCGCGGCGATCGTGCCGCGCAGGCGCAGCTCGCGCAGCAGCCTGAGCCGTCGGATGTCGAGCACGGGGCGCTCCTCGGAAGCATCGTCGATCACGACGAATACCCGTCGCCAACCGTCACTGTACCTGAATGGTCATTGGGTGCAGACTGGCGCTGCGCGCACCGTCGTGCGCAGCTCCACCCCCGCACGAAAGGGCAGCAGCATGGGCGCAGCCGCCACCCCGAAGCACGCCGAGACCACCGGCACCGAGCACGTCGTGGAGGCGGCGGAGCTCGCCGAGCTGCGGGCGCTCGCGCCGCAGATCGTCGAGCAGGTGCGCACCTGGCTCGAGCAGGCGGAGCAGATCCCCTCCGACTCCAGCGCCGAGCAGCTCGCCGGCGTGCTGCGCGACCCCAAGGGCCTCGACTTCGCCGTCGCCTTCGTCGACGGCGTCGTGCGCCCCGAGGACGTCCACGTCGCAGCGCGCACGCTCCGCGAGATCGCCGGCGACGCACCCTCGTTCCTCCCCTGGCCGATGCGCCAGGCGCTCAAGCTCGGCGGCGGCGTCGCCCCGCTCGCCCCGCAGGTCGTCGTGCCCATCGCGCGCCGCGTGCTGCGCGAGATGGTCGGCCACCTCATCATCGACGCGACCGACGCGCGCCTGGGCGCGGCGATCAAGCGCATCCGCGCCACCGGCGCCCGCCTGAACGTCAACCTGCTCGGCGAGGCCGTGCTCGGCGATCGCGAGGCGAAGCGCCGCCTCGAGGGCACCATGGACCTCATCGAGCGCGACGACGTCGACTACGTCTCGATCAAGGTCTCGGCGACCACCGCGCCGCACCAGGCATGGGGCTTCGACGCCGCCGTCGAGCACGTGATCGAGCGCCTGCTGCCGCTCTACCGCCGCGCCGCCGAGACGCAGACCTTCATCAACCTCGACATGGAGGAGTACAAGGACCTGGAGATGACCATGGCGGTCTTCACCCGGATCCTGGAGACGCCGGGCCTCGAGCAGTACCGCGGCGGCATCGTGCTGCAGGCCTACCTGCCCGACGCGCTGCCCGCGATGCAGCGCCTGCAGACCTGGGCCGCCGAGCGTCGCGCGAGGGGCGGGGCGGGCGTCAAGGTGCGCCTCGTCAAGGGCGCCAACCTGCCGATGGAGCGCGTCGAGGCATCGATCCACGACTGGCCGCTCGCCACCTGGCACACCAAGCAGGACAGCGACACGCACTACAAGCGCGTGCTCGCCTGGTCGCTCACGCCCGAGCGCATGGACAACGTCGAGCTCGGCGTCGCCGGCCACAACCTCTTCGACGTCGCCTTCGCGTGGCTGCTCGCCAAGCAGCGCGGCATCAGCGCCGGGCTCGAGTTCGAGATGCTGCTCGGCATGGCGCAGGGCCAGGCCGAGGTCGTGCGCCGCGACGTCGGCGGCCTGCTGCTCTACACGCCGGTCGTGCACCCGGCGGAGTTCGACGTGGCGATCGCCTACCTGATCCGTCGCCTCGAGGAGGGGGCGAGCCGCGAGAACTTCATGTCGGCCGTCTTCGAGCTCGCGAACGACCGCGGCCTCTTCGACCGCGAGCGCGACCGCTTCCTCGCCTCGCTCGACGCGCTCGCCGCCGCGGCGCCCGGCACGCACCGCGTGCAGGACCGCACGCAGGCGCCGGCGCCGGCAGCGACCGACGCGTTCCACAACGCGCCCGACACCGACCCCTCGCTGCCCGCCAACCAGGCCTGGGCCGCCGGCATCCGCGAGCGCGCGCAGGGCTCGACCCTCGGCGCCGACGCCGTCGCCGCAGCGACCCTGCGCGACGCGGCAGCGCTCGATGCCGTGATCGAGACCGGCATCGCCGCGAACGACGTGTGGCGCTCGCTCTCGGGCGATGAGCGCGCCGAGATCCTGCACCGCGTCGGCCACGAGCTCGAGGTGCGCCGCGCCGAGCTCATGGAGGTCGCGGCCTCCGAGGCGGGCAAGACGCTCGACCAGTCCGACCCCGAGGTCTCCGAGGCGATCGACTTCGCCCACTACTACGCCGAGCGCGCGCGCGACCTCGACCGGATCGACGGCGCCACCGCGGTGCCGTCGCGCCTGATCGTCGTGACGCCGCCGTGGAACTTCCCGATCGCGATCCCGGCGGGCTCGACCCTCGCGGCGCTCGCGAGCGGCGCGTCCGTCATCATCAAGCCCGCCCGCGCCACCGCGCGCACCGGCGCCACGATGGTCGAGGCGCTCTGGGCGGCCGGCGTGCCGAAGGATGTGCTGCAGCTCGTGCAGCTCGGCGAGCGCTCGCTCGGCGACCAGCTCGTCGGCGACGAGCGCGTCGACCGCGTGATCCTCACCGGCGGCTTCGAGACCGCGCAGGCGTTCCGGCGCATCCGCCCCGACCTCAGCCTGCTGGCCGAGACGAGCGGCAAGAACGCCATCATCGTGACCCCCTCGGCCGACTTCGACCTCGCGGCGAAGGACATCGTCTCGAGCGCCTTCGGTCACGCTGGCCAGAAGTGCTCGGCGGCCTCGCTCGTGATCCTGGTCGGGCAGGCCGGCCGCTCGAAGCGCCTGCACAACCAGATCGTCGACGGCGTGCGCTCGCTCGAGGTCGGCTACCCGTGGGAGGCGACGAGCCAGATGGGCCCGATCGTCGCGCCCGCCGAGGGCAAGCTGCTCGACGGGCTGACGACGCTCGGCGAGGGCGAGTCGTGGATCGTCGAGCCGAAGCAGCTCGACGACGAGGGCAAGCTGTGGACCCCGGGCCTGCGCGCCGGCGTGCAGCGCGGCAGCGAGTACCACCTGACGGAGTACTTCGGCCCGATCCTCGGCATCATGCGGGTGGAGACGCTCGAGGAGGCGATCGCGATCGTCAACGAGGTCGACTACGGCCTCACCTCCGGCATCCACTCGCTGAACCCGGCGGAGATCGGCCAGTGGCTCGACACCATCGAGGCCGGCAACCTCTACGTCAACCGCGGCATCACCGGCGCGATCGTGCAGCGCCAGCCCTTCGGCGGCTGGAAGCGCTCGGTCGTCGGCCCGACCACGAAGGCCGGCGGCCCGAGCTACCTCATGCCGCTCGTCGAGTGGGTGAGCGGCGAGGCGGCGCAGCTCGCGCCGATCGAGCTGCTCTCGGTGCAGACGGTCGTCGACGCCGTCGAGTCGCTGGCGAAGTCGTCGGATCCCTCGGTGACGGTCGGGGAGGCCGCGGCGCTGTGGCGCGCGGCAGGCTCCGACCAGCAGGTCTGGGCCACCGACCTGGGCGTGGCGCGCGACGAGCAGCAGCTGCTGGCCGAGCGCGACATCCTGCGGCACCTGCCGATGCCGGGCGTCACCATCCGCCTCGCGGAGGGCGGCCGCATCGTGCAGCTCGCGCGATCGGTGGTGGCAGCGCTGCGCGCCGGCGCCTCGGTGCGCGTCTCGACGGCGATCGAGCCGGCACCCGCGGTGCGGGCTGCGCTCGCCGCGGCGAACGTGCCCGTCGAGGTGCAGGACGACGCCGCCTTCCGACGCGCTGCTGCGCGCCTGGGCCAGGGCCGCATCCGCTACCTCGCAGCGGAGGACGCGGTCGCCGACGGCGTGCGCGCGCTCGCCGAGGCGGTCGACGGCCGCCCCGACCTCGCGATCGTGTCGCACGCGCTCGTCGAGGCCGGCCGGGTCGAGATGCTGCCGTTCCTGCGCGAGCAGGCGATCGCCATCACGGCGCACCGCTTCGGCACGCCGAACCACCTGACCGACGCGCTGATCTAGCGCCCGCCCGCGTCTCGGACCCCTTCCGCCACGCCAGACCCGGTGCACCCGGTCCGGCGTGGCGGGAGGGGTCCGATGCGCGTCGCGTGCCGGATGCGCGTCGGGCGGGCATGCGGGCGGCAGCGAGCGGGCGGGCCGCACGCCCGCGAGATACGATGGAGGCGGCCGTGACTGGCGCACAGGTGGAGCACCACCGGGGAGCGGCCGATCTCGAGCCGCGCGCCTGGGCGACACCGCCAGCGACGCGCGCGAGCGCATCAGCGAAGGAGCACCCGTGACCGACCGCATGCCCAGCACGTTCAACTCGCCCCTCGCCGAGGTCGATCCCGAGATCGCCGAGGTCCTGCAGCAGGAGCTGAACCGCCAGCGCGACTTCCTCGAGATGATCGCGAGCGAGAACTTCGTGCCCGTCGCGGTGCTCGAATCCGCCGGCAGCGTGCTGACGAACAAGTACGCGGAGGGCTACCCGGGGCGCCGCTACTACGGCGGCTGCGAGTACGTCGACGTCGCCGAGCAGCTCGCGATCGACCGCGCCAAGGCGCTCTTCGGCGCCGAGTTCGCCAACGTGCAGCCCCACTCGGGCGCCACCGCCAACGCCGCCGTGCTGCACGCGATCGTGCGCCCGGGCGACACCGTGCTCGGCCTCTCGCTCGACCACGGCGGCCACCTCACGCACGGCATGAAGATCAACTTCTCCGGCCGGCTCTACGACATCGTCGCCTACGGCGTCGACGCCGAGACGAGCCGCGTCGACATGGAGGAGGTGCGTCGCCTCGCCATCGAGCACACGCCCAAGGTGATCGTCGCCGGTTGGTCGGCCTACCCGCGCCAGCTCGACTTCGCGGCCTTCCGCGCCATCGCCGACGAGGTCGGCGCGCTGCTGTGGGTCGACATGGCCCACTTCGCCGGCCTCGTCGCGGCCGGCGTGCACCCGAACCCCGTGCCGCACGCGCACGTCGTCTCGTCCACCGTGCACAAGACCATCGGCGGCCCCCGCTCCGGCTTCATCCTGACGAACGACGCCGACATCGCGAAGAAGATCAACTCCGGCGTCTTCCCGGGCCAGCAGGGCGGCCCGCTCATGCACGCGATCGCGGCGAAGGCCACCGCCTTCAAGCTCGCCGCCTCCGAGGAGTTCAAGGAGCGCCAGGAGCGCACCCTGCGCGGCGCGCACATCCTTGCCGAGCGCCTCATGCAGCAGGACGTCGCGGATGCGGGCATCACGGTGCGCTCGGGCGGCACCGACGTGCACCTGGTGCTCGTCGACCTGCGCGACGCCGCGATCGACGGCAAGCAGGCCGAGGACCTCCTGCACGAGATCCGCATCACCGTGAACCGCAACGCCGTGCCCAACGACCCGCGGCCTCCGATGGTCACGTCGGGCCTCCGCATCGGCACGCCCGCGCTCGCGACCCGCGGCTTCGGCGACGCCGAGTTCACCGAGGTGGCCGACGTGATCGCGCTCGCGCTGCAGCTGGGCTCCGAGGCGGCCCAGGCCGACCTCGAGCCGCTCCGCGCGCGCGTGGCGGCGCTCGCCGACGCCTTCCCGCTCTACCCGGGCGTCGGCCCCTCTGGGCGCCCCGAGGCGGTGCACGAGCTGGGCTCGTCGGTCGACGGCAGCGGCTCGGCACGATGACGGCGCGCCTGCTCGACGGCAACGCGACCGCGGCGGCCATCAAGCTCGAGCTCAAGGAGCGCGTGGATGCGCTGGGCGGCAAGGGCGTGCGCCCCGGCCTCGGCACGCTGCTCGTGGGCGAGGACCCCGCGAGCCAGTCCTACGTGAAGGGCAAGCACCGCGACTGCGCCGAGGTGGGCATCGAGTCGATCCGCGTCGACCTGCCGGCGAGCGCCTCGTCCGCTGACGTGCGGAAGGCGGTGGAGGATCTCAACTCGGCGCGCGAGGTGACCGGCTACATCATCCAGCTGCCGCTGCCGCCCGGGCACGACGAGCACGCGATGCTCGAGCTGATGGATCCCGACAAGGATGCCGACGGCCTGCACCCGACGAACCTCGGGCGCCTCGTGCTCGGCGTCGACGGGCCGATCGACTCGCCGCTGCCGTGCACGCCGGCGGGCATCGTGCAGATGCTGCGCCGCCACGACATCGCGATCGCCGGCGCGACCGTGGCCGTGGTGGGGCGGGGCCTGACGGTCGGTCGCCCGCTCGGGCTGCTGCTCACGCGCAAGGGCATCGACGCGACCGTCACGCTCTGCCACTCGCGCACGCCCGATCTGGCGGCGCAGGTGCGCGAGGCCGACATCGTCGTGGCGGCGGTCGGCGTGCCGGGGCTGATCACCGCCGACTGGGTGAAGCCGGGCGCGGCCGTGCTGGATGTGGGCATCACGCGCGGGCTCTCGGCGGAGACCGGCAAGGTCAAGCTGCTCGGCGACGTCGATCCGGGCGTGCGAGAGGTCGCCGGCTGGGTCTCGCCCGTGCCGGGCGGCGTCGGCCCGATGACGCGCGTGATGCTGCTGGACAACGTCGTGCAGATGGCGGAGCAGTCGGTGCGGTCGCGCTGACCCTCGGACGCGCTCGGCGCCCTCCGGGCGCGGAGCGCGTCAGGGGAGCAGCTGCTCGCTGAGCCGGCGCGCGCAGCCGCAGGCGCTCATCGCGTCGATGCGTCAGCCGGCGTAGGCGTCGCGCAGCGCGGGGTAGTAGTCGTCCCACGCGGGCATCGGCGTCCCGCCGATCGCGGCGACCAGCCGGTCGAGGTACCACTCCCAGCCGGCTGCGACGTCGGGCAGCATCGTCAGCGGCAGCTCGTGCTGGGTGAAGCGGATCAGCGTGCCGGAGCCGGGCTCGTCGCCGCCATCCACCAGCTCGACCTCGAGGCTCCAGCTGCCTGACTCATCCGTCGTCTGCACCACCAGGTGCTCGGGCGCCGTGCAGTCGAGGATCTCGACGGCGCTCGTCGCGTCGCCCTCCTCGGCGGTCATCGCCAGCACGACCTCGCCCGAGTCGGGATCGCCGACGTAGGTCGCGAACCAGAGCCCCAGCTCCCGGGACTCCGAGAGGAACGGCCACACCGCGATCGCGTCGGCCGTCACCTGCCGCTCCAGCATCAGCTCGCACATCTGGCCGTGCTCGGTGACGCTGCCCGTCCGTTCGATGCCCATGCGGTCTCCTCCCGGTGCAGCCGAGCCTACGCATCCGCACCGGTGCACCGCCAGGGTGCCGCGTCGGTGCGACCGGCGGCATCGCGCGGTCGCGACGAGCGGGCCGCGGCTCAGCGCCCGAGCGCGTCGACGTAGAGGCGGATGCGCTCGGCGTAGGTCTCGGCGTTGCGGGCGATCGCGAGCACCTCGTCGTCGGTCGTCTCGCGCCGCACCTTGCCGGGCACGCCCGCGACCAGCGAGCGCTCGGGGATGACGGTGCCCTCGGTGACGAGCGCGCCCGCGGCGATGATCGAGCCGGTGCCGATGACGGCGCCGTTCATGACGGTCGCGTGCATGCCGATGAGCACGTCGTCCTCGACGGTGCAGCCGTGCACGACGGCGTTGTGGCCGATCGAGACGCGCTCGCCGATCGTGAGCGGTGACCCGCGGTCGACGTGCAGCGAGCAGGAGTCCTGCACGTTCGAGTCGTCGCCGATCACGACGGCCTCCTCCTCGGCGCGCAGGGAGGCGCCCGGCCAGATGCCCACGCGCTCGCCGAGCGAGACGGCCCCGGCGATCACGACCCCGGGCATCACGAGCGCAGACTTCGGCAGGTGCGGCACGCGGTCGGGCAGCGGGATGATCGTGGCTCGCTCGTGGACGGTCATGTCGTCAGCGTACGCGGCGTCGGCGCACGCCGCGTCGGTCGGCGCGATGGGTCTCGCGGCCGCGCGGAAGCGCGGGGCGGAAGCGGGGGACTGCATCGCGGGGGTGCACTTCTCAGAGAAGTGGGGTACACCAAGGGGGGTGGTTCCTCGTGGATCCGCCGCGAACGGAGGAACACCGGTGTCGAACTCGTCTGCAGCCGCCGCAGCACCCGCCGAGATGTCCGCGACCGCAGACGATCCGCCCGGCAGGCGCAGGAGCGAGCGCCGTCCGGCGCGCAAGCCCATGAGCCGCATGCGCCGTCGCGAGGCGCTCGCGGGCTACCTCTTCATCTCGCCCTGGGTCGTCGGCTTCCTGGTCTTCACGCTCGGCGCGATGGTCTACAGCCTCGTCATCTCCTTCAGCTACTACCAGCTTGCGACCGACACGGCTCGGCCCGCGGGCTTCGCGAACTACGAGTCGCTCGTGACCGATCCGAAGATCGCGACCGCGCTCGGCAACACGCTGTTCTACGCCGTGCTCGCGGTGCCGCTCGAGATCGCGCTCGCGCTCGGGCTGGCGCTGCTGCTCAACAGCGTCCGGCGCGGCGCCGGCTTCTTCCGCACCATCTTCTACCTGCCGAAGATGACCCCGACGGTCGCCACCGCATCCGTCTTCCTGCTGCTGCTGAACGGCTCGACCGGTGCGATCAACCGGGGCCTCGCGACCATCGGCATCGACGGCCCCGACTGGCTGCTCGACCCCGACTGGGTGAAGCCGTCCATCGTGCTGATGACGATCTGGGGCGTCGCCGGCACGATGGTGATCTTCCTCGCGGCGCTGCAGAACGTGCCGAAGGAGCTCTACGAGGCGGCGTCGATCGACGGCGCGGGACCGTGGGGGCGCTTCTGGCACGTGACGCTGCCGCTGATCTCGCCGGCGGTGCTGTTCAACGTGCTGGTGCTGACGATCGCGGCCTTCCAGATCTTCGACCAAGCGTTCCTGCTGTTCCATCGCACGACCGGCACCGGCTCCACCGATGCGTCGCTCTTCTACGCGATCTACCTGTTCGAGCAGGCGTTCCGGCAGTTCAACTTCGGCTTCGCCGCGGCGATGGCGTGGCTGCTGTTCCTGATCATCCTCATCATCTCGATGATCCAGATGCGGGTCGGCAACCGATTCGTCTACTACGAGGGGGAGGAGCGATGAGCGCTTCGACCGACGTGAGCGCCACGGCGGCCGCCGTCGCGCCGATGACCTCCGCCGACCTCGCGAAGGCGGCGGACAAGCCCTCGCGGGACCGCGGACCGCGCCTGTCGGCATGGGGGTGGGCAGGGCAGGTGGTGCGCTGGCTGCTCCTGCTGGCGTGCAGCGCGCTCTTCCTCTACCCGCTCGTGTGGCTGCTCTCCGCGAGCCTCAAGCCGCGCGGCGAGGTCTTCGACAACCGGCTGATCCCGCAGACGTGGGTGCCGCAGAACTACGTCGACGTCTTCAACGAGCTGCCGCTGCTCTCGTGGCTCGGCAACAGCGTGCTGATCGCCGTGCTCGCCGCGGGCCTCGTCACGGTCGCGAGCGCGATGGTGGCGTTCGGCTTCGCGCGATTCCGCTTCCCGGGCAGGAAGGTGCTCTTCGGCGTGCTGCTGGCGACCATGATGCTGCCGGGCGCGGTCACCCTCGTGCCGCAGTTCCTGATCTGGAACCAGCTCGGCTTCGTCGGCACGAGCGTGCCGCTGTGGGGCGCCAACCTCTTCGGCTCGGCCTTCTACATCTTCCTGCTGCGGCAGTTCTTCCTCGGCCTGCCGAAGGAGCTCTTCGAGGCGGCGCGCGTCGACGGGCTGAGCGCGTGGGGGCAGTTCTGGCGCATCGCCTTCCCGCTGTCGATCCCGTCGTTCGTGATCGTGTTCCTGTTCGAGTTCCAGGCGAGCTGGAACAACCTGCAGGGCGCGCTCATCTACCTGAACACCGGCTCGGCCGAGGGGTACACCGTGCCGCTCGGGATCGCGAGCGCCATGACGAAGTACGCACCGGAGTCCGGCGGGCACGGCGACTACCAGTTCGTGATGGTGGCGGCGCTCATCGTCACGCTGCCGATGCTCATCCTCTTCGCGTTCGGTCAGCGCTCCTTCATCCACGGCATCGCCACCTCCGGCAAGACCGGCTGAGACCTCGGCGAGCAGCAGAGCGGGGGCGGCCGAAGCCGCCCCCGCTCTGCTGCTCCTTGCCGGCTCAGCCCTCGTTCACGTCGCTCACCTGGGAGTAGGCGCTCATCGCAGCCTGCTGCGCCCCGGCGAGCGCGTCGGCCGCCGATGCCTCGCCGAGCAGGGCAGAGGTCACGGCGCTCTCGAGCTCACCGCGGATCTGCTGACCGGCCGGCGAGCCCCCGAGCGAGGCGCCCTCCGCTGCCACGTCGTAGTAGACCTCGATCGCCTGCTCGAAGCCCTCGTAGCCGTCCGCCGAGGCATACTCGTCGCGGATCAGCGCGTCGCTCTCCGGCGAGCCGGTGAAGAGGCCGGCATTGATGCCGTTGCGCGCCGGATCCTCCTCGGTCGTGGTCGCGCGGGCGTCGGCCGCTGCGCGCCACGCCTCCTCGCTCGTCAGCTCGAGCGCCCAGGCGCAGGCGGCGGAGGGGTTCTGCGCGCCCGCCGGGATCACGAACGCCGAACCGCCGGTGGCGGAGAAGGGGTCGCCGTCGACGGTCGTCATCGGCACGGCGCCGATCTCGACGTCGTCGGCGTAGGAGGTGAGCACGTTGAGGTACCACTGGTCGAACACCGCGGCGCCGACGGTGTCGTTCGCGAAGCTGTTGCCGTCGCCGAAGATGTCGATCGAGTCGACGAAGCCGCTCACCTCGGCGTACCCGCCCTGCACCTCGTAGAGCTCCTGCAGGAACTCGACCGCCTCGACGTTCTCGGGTCGGTCGAGGGTGGGTGCGCCCTGCTCGTCGACGGTCGCGCCGCCGAACGCGAGCATCCACTGGTTGGCCTTCGGCACGCCCTGCGGGTCGAAGCCCACGCGCGTGACGCTGTTGCCCTCCATCACGGTCATCGCCTCGGCGGCGGCGATCATCGCCTCCGGGTCTGCGAGCGAGAGGTCATCGGCGCTCACGCCGGTCTCCTCCATCACGCGAGCGTTCGTGAGGATGACGGGCGGCTGGTAGAACTGCGGCACTGCCCAGATCTGATCCTGGTAGGTGATGTCGCTCGTCACCTGCGGGTACCAGTGCTCCTGCGGATCGAGATCGTGGGCGTCGAAGCAAGCGTCGAGCGGCATGATCAGCCCCTGCGCGGCGTAGGTCGGCACGAACTGCCGATCCATCTGCACGACGTCCGCCATGTCGCCCGAGACCGAGAGGGTGGTGAACTTCTGCGCGTCGAACGCGGTCTGGTCGAGCTCCACGGTGACGCCCTCGAGCATCCCTGCCGCGTGGTCGAGCCTGGCCTGGCCGACGTCGTCCGTGTTCTCGAAGCCCCAACCGCTCAACGCGCCGGTCGGCTCGGCACCGAAGTCCGCTTCGGCAGCCGGTGTGCCACCGCCTCCGCAGCCCGTCAGCAGCAGTGCTGTCGCAGCCGCAGCAGCGCCCGCGGCGCCCAGACGTGATCGCATCTCAACCCTCTTCCATGCAGCGGTCATGGAACGACCGCTCCTCCTGCGGACGCTACGCCCCTTTGTACCCCGCAGGTATCGGCCACTTCTCAGGTTGTCCCCCATTGGGTCGACAGCGGGCACACGAGTGCGCGATGGAGGCGTGCGCAGGTTAGGCTTGCCTTACCTCGGCACCGCGGTCCTCCACGGTGACCCGGACGACCGTGGAGCATCCCCTGCCTGACACCTCGACCGCACGACCGGAAGCGAGCGCCGAAGCGCCCGCCGCCGGCCGTCGCAGCACCGCCGCGCGGCTGCTCGTGACCGTGGGATCGCTGGCGCTGCTCGGCGTCTCCGCGGCGCTGAGCCTCTTCGTCGGCTCCGGCGACCTCTCGCCGCAGGTCGTCGTCGAGGCGCTCACCGGTGACGGCACCACGACGGACGACCTGCTCGTGCGCGACTACCGCCTGCCCCGCACGATCCTCGCCGTGCTGGCCGGCCTCGCGCTCGGCCTCGCCGGCGTCGTCATGCAGGCCCTGACGCGCAACCCGCTGGCCGACCCGGGCCTGCTCGGGGTCAACGCCGGCGCCTACTTCGCCGTCGTGGTCGGCACCGGCTTCTTCGGCGCGGGCATCGCCTCCGGCCAGATCATCTGGGGCGTCGTCGGCGCGGGCATCGCCGCCGCCGTCGTGTACCTGGTGGGCACCACCGGCCCCGCAGCCGGCACGCCGGTCAAGCTCGTGCTCGCGGGCGTCGCGATCGGGGCCGTGCTCTCGGGCTTCAGCCAGGCCATCACCTTCGCGAACCCGACGGTCTTCGACCGGGTGCGCTTCTGGTCGGCCGGCTCGCTGCAGGGGAGGCAGATCGACAGCGTGCACGCCATCTGGCTGCTCGTCGTCGTCGCGGCCGTCGCGGTGCTGCTGCTCTCGCGCTCCCTCAACGCGCTCACGATGGGCGAGGAGGTGGCGCGCGCGCTCGGCACGAGCATCCCGCTCGTGCGCGGCGTCGGCTTCGTCGCGATCACGCTGCTCTGCGGGGCGGCGACGGCGGCCGTCGGTCCGATCACCTTCGTCGGGCTCGTCGTGCCGTTCGTCGCGCGCTTCACGGTCGGCGTCGACCACCGCTGGATCGTCGCCTTCAGCCTCGTCGCCGGTCCCGTGCTGGTGCTGCTGTCGGATGTCCTGGGGCGCGTCCTGGTGGGCAGCGAGCTGCCCGTCGGGGTCGTCACCGCGTTCCTCGGCGCGCCCGTGCTCATCGCGCTCGTGCGCCGCACCAGGATGCGGTCGCTGTGAGCGGCGCCAGCATGGCGCTGTGGCCGTCGCGCGTGCGCATGCTGCGCGGACCCGGGATCCGCGTGCTGCTCGACGTGCGAGCGCTCGTCGTCTGGGCTGCGCTGCTGACCGCGATCGGCGCCCTCTCGGCGCTCGCGCTCAGCTTCGGGGACTCGGCCTTCACGGTGGGGGAGGTGCTCGCCGCGCTCGTCGGGCAGGGCGACGACACCACCGTGCGCGTCGTGCAGGAGTGGCGGCTCTCGAGGGTCGTGCTCGCGCTCGTCGGCGGCGCGAGCCTCGCGGTCTCCGGTGCGATCTTCCAGTCGATGACGCGCAACCCGCTCGGCAGCCCCGACATCATCGGCTTCTCGACCGGTGCCTACACGGGCGCGCTCATCGTGACGCTCGTGCTGGGCGCGAGCGCCGCATCCGTCTCCGTCGGCGCGCTCATCGGCGGTCTCGCGACCGCGCTCGCGGTCTATGCCCTCGCCTTCAAGCGCGGCGTGCAGGGCTTCAGGCTCATCGTCGTCGGCATCGCCGTGAGCGCGGTGCTGAGCGCCATCAACGCCTACCTGCTCGTGCGGGCGAGCCTCGAGCAGGCGGTGACGGCCGCCATCTGGGGCGCCGGCACCCTCAACGAGGCGCGCTGGCCCGAGGTGCTGCCGGTGCTCGTCACGCTCGCGGTGCTGACACCCGCGTGCCTGCTGCTCGCGCGTCGGCTCGCGGTGCTCGAGCTCGGCGACGACCACGCCCGCATGCTGGGCGTGCGGGCAGAGCCGACGCGCATCATGCTGCTGATCGTCGGCGTCGGGCTCGTCTCGATCGTCACGGCGATCACCGGGCCCATCACCTTCGTCGCGCTCGCCGCCCCGCAGATCGCGAAGCGGCTGGTGCGCGGCACCGGGCCGGCCCTCATGGCGTCGGCGCTCGTGGGCGCACTGCTGCTGCTGGCCAGCGATGTGCTCGCGCAGCGCGTCATCGCACCCTCCCAGTACCCCGTCGGCGTCATCACCGCATGCCTCGGCGGCGCCTACCTCGTCTGGCTGCTCTCGCGCGGCATGAAGGAGCAGCGATGACCGTGCACCCCGACCCCGCTGACGGCGGCTCGCGCCTCGAGGCGCGCGGCGCCTCGATCGGCTACGGCGACCGCCACGTGATCGAGGGGCTCGACGTGGCGATCCCCGACGGCTCGTTCACGGTGATCATCGGCCCGAACGCGTGCGGCAAGTCCACGTTGCTGCGCTCCCTCGCGCGGCTGCTGCCGCCCACGAGCGGCCGGATCGTGCTGGACGGCGACGACATCCGCTCGCGGCCCACGCGAGAGGTGGCCCGCACCATCGGCCTGCTGCCGCAGACGGCGGTCGCGCCCGAAGGCATCACGGTCGTCGACCTCGTGAGCCGCGGCCGCTACCCCCACCAGGGGCTGCTGCAGCAGTGGTCGACGGAGGACGAGCGGGCCGTGCGCGCGGCGCTGGCGGCGACGTCGACCGAGGATCTCGCGAAGCGTCGCGTCGACGAGCTCTCCGGCGGGCAGCGGCAGCGCGTCTGGATCGCCATGGTGCTCGCGCAGGAGACCCCGCTCGTGCTGCTCGACGAGCCCACCACCTTCCTCGACATCGCGCACCAGATCGAGCTGCTCGAGCTGTGCCGGCGGCTGCACCTCGAGGGGCGGACGCTCGTGGCGGTGCTGCACGACATCAACCAGGCCGCCCGCTACGCCACCCACCTGATCGCGATGCGCGACGGCGACGTCGTCGCCGAGGGCACGCCGACGGAGGTCGTGACGGCCGAGCTCGTCGAGCGCGTGTTCGGCGTGCGCAGCCGCGTGATCGACGACCCCGAGTCGCACACCCCCATGATCGTTCCCCTCGCCCACGGCGCCGTCTCGGCGATGCCGCGGGCCGCGGGCCACTGAACCCACCGAAAGGACACCTCCATGACCCTCCGCTCCCGCCGCGCTCGCGCGGCCACTGCAGCGCTCGCCGGCGCACTGGCCATCGGCATGCTGGCCGGCTGCTCTGCCTCGACGCCCGAGGCCTCGACCGAGCCCACCGGCAGCGAGGCGCCCGCGGGCGACGGCCCGCTCGCGACCGTCGAGACGATGTTCGGTGCGATCGAGGTGCCGCAGCCCGAGGATGGCGAGCTCACCGTCGTCGCGCTCGGCTGGTCGGACGCAGAGATGGCGCTCGCCCTCGGCGTCACCCCGGTCGCCGTCTTCGACTGGCAGGGCTTCGGCGCCGAGAGCAACGGCGTCGGGCCCTGGGCTGCCGACCTCTTCGGCGAGGAGGAGCCGGTGCTCATCGAGCGCGGCGACGAGTCGCTCAACTACGAGCAGATCCTCGGCCTCGACCCCGACCTGATCCTCAACACCCGCTCCGGCAACGACGAGGCCGAGTTCACGAACCTCAGCGAGATCGCCCCGACCGTCTTCGGGCCCGAGGGCGCCGAGGCGTTCGCGACCGAGTGGACCGACCAGCTGGCGCTCGTCGGCGAGGCGCTCGGCAAGGCCGACGAGGCGCAGGCCCTGATCGAGGAGGTCGAGGGCGAGATCGCGGCGGCCGCCGAGGCGAACCCGGAGTTCGCGGGCCTGACCACCGCATCCGTCGCCAAGTTCGGCGACGCCTACGGCGCCTACCTGCCGGGTGACGGCCGCTTCGACCTGCTCGCCGAGCTCGGCTTCGAGAACAACCCGCCGATCGCCGAGCTCGAGTCGTCGGGCTTCTTCGCCAACGCGTCGGCAGAGAGCGTCTCCGCGTTCGACGCCGACACCGCGGTCATCCTGCCCATCGGCTACACGCTCGCCGAGACCGAGCAGGATGCGCTGCTCTCGTCGCTGAGCGTCGTGCAGGACGGCCGGGCGGTCTTCATCGACCCCGACTCCGACCTCGCGGGTGCCTGGGGTGCGGCGAGCGCGCTCAGCATCCCGGTCGTGCTCGACGAGCTCGTGCCGCAGCTGGCCGAGGCGGCCGCGAAGCTCTGATCGCGGGCACTGCCCCCGCGGCACCGACTCGAAGGGCGGGTGCGCTTGGGCGCCCCGCCCTTCGGCGTACCGTAGTGCCGGGCGCGAGCCCTGCCCCCGTAGCCCAATCGGCAGAGGCAGCGGACTTAAACTCCGCGCAGTCTGGGTTCGAATCCCAGCGGGGGCACGGAGCACGGAAGCACGGAAGCACGTGAGCGCGGTGCTGCGGCCCCGCTGCCGTGATCCCCGCGGCCGGAGCGAGTGGAGGCGGGCCGGGTCGGTCGCGCGGCGACCCGTTCGCCCTGTCCTGCATCGGGCTGCGGCAGACCCTCGGGTGCTGTTCACCTGTTTCACAGCCCGGCCCGGGAACGCACTCGGCAGTCGGTGTGAGGCTGTCGCGGTGACGACGAACATCGACGACGAAGAGATCATCCGCCAGGTGGCGATGAAGCTGACCGAGGATCACCCCGACTGGGAGCGTCCCGAGGTCGAGCGCGTGGCGCGGGAGGAGCTCGCGCGGATCGCGGAGAGCCCCGTGCAGGACTTCCTGCTGATCCTCACGGAGCGGGCGACGAAGAAGCGGATGAAGCGCAGCCCGTGAGCGCGGCCGCCGGGGCGTTCGGCGCCACCGCGGTCGTCCTTCGCGCAGCTCAGAGCCCGACGAGCTCCTCGAGCGGGATCGGCGGGCGACCGGTGAGTCGCTCGATGTCGCCGCTCACGCGCGCGTGCTCGCCGGCAGCGATCGCCGTGTAGGTCGACAGCGAGGCCTCCACGTGCATCTCGCGCGCGTCCCCGGCCGCGCGCCATCGGCGGCCCTCCTCGACGGTCTCGTCGACATAGCGGATGCGTCGGCCGGTCGCTGCGGTCAGGGTCGCGGCGATCTCGTCGAACGACAGCGCCTCCGGCCCGGTGAGCTCATAGGTGCGGCCGGCGTGCGCTGCGGGATCCCGCAGCACCGCTGCCGCCGCCCGCGCGACGTCGAGCTTCGCGACCGCGGCGACGCGGCCGTCGCGCGCCGGGCCGCGCACCGTGTCGTCGGCGTCGGGCAGCACGGCGAGGAAGTCGAGCGAGAAGCTGCTGCGCAGGATGGTCCATGCCATGCCGGTCGCGCGGATCGCCTCCTCGGTCGCGAAGTGCGAGCGGCCGAAGGTGAAGGTGGAGTTCGCTGACGCGCCCTGGGCCGAGAGGTACACGATGTGCTCGACGCCGGCGTCAGCGGCAGCGGTCACGAAGCCGAGCTGCTGCTCGAGCCACTGGGGCTCGTCGTTGACGGAGACCATCAGCAGCGTGCGCACGCCGACCAGGGCCGCGCGAGCGAGCTGGTCGTCGCAGTAGGTGCAGGGCATGATCGCGGCGCGCGGGAGCTGCGGAGCCCTGGCCGAGTCGCGCGCGAGCAGTCGCAGGGCGGCGCCGCCCCTCGCCAGCTCCTCCGCGGTCAGCCGGCCGATCGTGCCGGTCGCGCCGGTGATGGCCAATGCGGGGAGCTGCAGCGTCGGGAGCTCGTGCGCGGCAGGCCGTGGACGGATGCCCGTGGCGCCATCGACGAGTGCGGAGGCGTCGGTCATGCGTGTCTCTCCTGGGTGGCTGGAGCCGGTCGTCTCCCGAATCAGATACCCCGACGATACGACGCGAAGGGGACGCGCCGTGCCGTGTCCCCGACCGCTTCAGGGAACCCTGCGCCAGCCCTCAGACGTCAGTAGGCTCGCGACATGCGTGCACCCACCGGCCAGCAGTTCACCCTCGCGGGCAGCGTCGACGGCAAGCAGCTGCGAGCGACGATCACCGAGGTCGCCGCGGGGCTGCGCGAGCTCGTCTTCGACGGCGTCGACCTGGTCGAGCCGTTCCCCGAGCAGGCACGCCCGGCGAAGGCGCAGGGCATCGTGCTGGCGCCGTGGGGCGGCCGCGTCGCCCGCGGCGACTGGCAGCTCGACGGCGAGCGCCAGCAGCTGGCGATCACCGAGCGCGACCTCGGCAACGCGAGCCACGGCCTGCTGCGCTTCGCGCCCTACCGCGTGCTCGAGCACACCGAGTCGAAGGTCGTGCTGCAGGCGACGATCCACCCGCAGACGGGCTTCCCGTTCCTGCTCGACACGAGCGTCGCCTACGAGCTCACCGACGACGGGCTGCTCGTCACGCACGAGGCCGTGAACGTCGGCGCCGAGCGCGCACCCTGGTCGTGCGGCGCGCATCCCTACCTCGCCGTCGGCGACACCCCGGCCGAGCGGCTGACCCTCACGGTGCCCGCCGGGCGGGTGTTCAACGCCGAGGGGCTGATCCCGACCGAGGAGACCCTGGTCGACGCGATGGACGCGTCGGCGCCGGACCTGCGCGGCGGCCGTCGCCTGGCAGAGCTCGACATCGATCACAACTACTCCGGGCTCGAGCTCGACGGCGGCGTGGTCACGTCGTCCCTCGTGGACGACACGGGCCGCGGCGCGGAGCTGTGGCAGGATTCCGCGTTCCCCTACGCGGTCGTCTTCACGCCCCGCGACTTCCCGACGGCATCCGGCCCGAAGCACGTCGCCGCGGTCGAGCCGATGTCGGCACCCGCGAACGCGCTCAACAGCGGCACCGGCCTCGTCTGGCTCGAGCCGGGGGAGCGCTGGGTCGGGCACTGGGGCATCGACCCCGTCGGCTTCTGAGGCTCCCGATGCGCATGCGCCGAGCGCAGCCCGCCCGACGGAGCACTGCTACGACGCACCCGTTGACACCGCTCGCACCATGGCATAGCGTCGCAAGGCTGTGCACCCCGCACGGCAGGCAGTCGAGAAGGTGGCGATCGTGAGCGTCGAGCGCGAACGACAGGCAGAGGTTCGGGATCACTCGAACCTCCCCTCGCCATGCCCTCCGGCGCTCGCCGCGTAGCCCATCCGCTCCGCGTCCCGCACCGTCAGGGTTCGGGACGACGCCTCCTCGTGAGCGGCTGCCCGCACCCTGTGGCAGTCATCGCACTCACCAAGGAACAGGAACCATGGAGACCATCTCCAAGCGGCTCGTGTCGTGGGCGAGCATCATCGAGGAGCACACCCTCGAGCAGGCTCGCACCGCGTCGCGGATGCCGTTCATCCACCCGCACCTGGCACTGATGCCCGACGCCCACCTCGGGCGCGGCGCGACCGTCGGGTCGGTCATCCCCACGCTCGGCGCCATCATGCCGGCCGCCGTCGGCGTCGACATCGGCTGCGGCATGATCGCCGTGCGCACCCAGCTGCGGGCCGGCGACCTCGAGGGCCGCGAGCTCGGCGAGCTGCGCGAGCAGATCGAGCGCAGCATCCCGCTCTCGGCAGGCCACTCGAACCGCAGGGTGCAGGCGAGCGCCGAGCCGCGCATCGCCGAGCTCGAGCAGCTCGCGGCCGGTGGCGGCTTCGACCCCGCCTCCTACGCCAAGCAGTGGCGGCTGCAGCTGGGCTCGCTCGGCAGCGGCAACCACTTCATCGAGGTGTCGCTCGACGAGACGGGCGCGGTGTGGATGTTCCTGCACTCCGGCTCGCGCGGCGTGGGCAACAGGATCGCCGGTCACCACATCAAGGTGGCGCAGCGCCTCGCCCGGCAGTGGTGGATCGACCTGCCCGACCCCGACCTTGCCTACCTGGCCGAGGGCACGCCCGAGTTCGACCGCTACATCACCGAGCTCCGGTGGGCGCAGCGGTTCGCGCTGCTCAACCGCGAGGAGATGATGGATCGCGTCGCGAACCAGCTCGGCCGCTTCGTCGGTGCCGAGATCGAGGAGCTCGAGCGCATCAACTGCCACCACAACTTCACCGAGTCGGAGCGCCACTTCGGCAAGCAGGTGTGGGTCTCGCGCAAGGGCGCGATCATGGCCGACGCCGGGCGGCCGGGGTTGATCCCTGGGTCGATGGGCACGGCCTCGTACGTGGTCGAGGGGCTCGGCGACCCGGTGTCGCTCCACTCCGCGCCGCACGGGGCGGGGCGCAGGCTCTCCCGCAGCGCCGCGCGTCGGGCGTTCTCGCGCGACGAGCTGCGCGCGGCGATGGTGGGCATCGAGTACCGAGACACCGACGCCTTCATCGACGAGATCCCGCAGGCCTACAAGCCGATCGACGAGGTGATGGCGGATGCCGCGGGCCTCGTGCGCGTGCGGCGCACGCTGCGCCAGATCGTCAACGTGAAGGGCGACTGACGCGCGAGCCAGCAGCCGCACCCCTCCGCCGCCACCAGCGCGGAGGGGTGCGGCGTCAGCCGGTGTGCGAGGTGGCGATCAGCAGCACGACGACGGTGGCGAGCGCGGCCGCTCCGAGCGCCACCCCGAGCATCGCGAGCACCGATCGCCAGGCTCGTCGGCCCTGGGCCGCGCGGATGCCGACGAAGCCCAGCGCCACCGCGCCCGCCGCGAAGGGCAGCGTGATGACGTCGCCGATCACCGGCACGAAGGCGCAGACGATCGCAATGATGCCGAGCACGAGCGACCACTCGCCCGCGCTGTCGCTCCAGCGGTGGGGCGGTTCGGGCGCGCGCCCGGCGCTCACCGGGTCACCGCTGCAGCTCGTCTGCTCGTGGCACGCGCTCGACGGGCTGCCGCAGGATCGTGCGCAGCTTCGCGGGCGCCGTCCGGCGCGCGTCGCTCAGGTACACCTCGTGGTGCAGTCCGCGCATCCGCAGGCCCTCGGCGGGGATGCGCTCCTCGTGCATCCGCGCGAGCACCGGCCCCTCGTCGTCGTACGGGCCGACGTGCAGCGTCTGCACGCAGAGCCCCTCGTCGAGCGGCTCGAGCCTGATGTCGCCCAGCCGCGCCGGCTCGGGCTTCGCCCTCGTCGCCTTGGCACGCACCGCATCCGTCGCGGCTTCGACGCTCCCGGCGTCGAGCCACGCGGGCACGAGCAGCAGGAGGCGCCAGTGCCAGCGCGACTTGTCGCGCGCCGTCGTGAAGGCTGCGGCGTCGTCGGCCCACCAGAGCCCCTCGAGCGGCGGCACCACGTAGTCGCGACCCAGCTCGCGCTTGCTCGCGAACTTCAGCGCGTAGGCGAGCGGGTAGAGCGCCTCGAGCGCCTCGCGGTAGGCGGGCGCCGTGTTCGGGTCGCCGGCGCCGTCGATCGCGAGGTACTGCAGCGGCGGCACGTCGATGACGCGGAGCTCGCCGCGCGTGGCGCGGTAGGAGTCGAGCGCCTTCGTGAGGTCGACCTTGTCGGCCATCGTCCGCCTCGTCGATCGATCGGATGCTGAGCTCCAGGATACGGCGGAGACGCGTCAGCCGAGGGCGAGGGCCGCGACCCCGCCGTTCAGCGGTCCGCGTCAGGCTGTGCCGGTGACACGGTCGAGCGCCTCCGGCGGAGGTGGAGCGGTCGCCATCCACCAGATACCCGGGATGTGCTGCTCGGCCCACGCGATCGCCGCTGGCGACGGCGGCTCGCCCTTCGCCCAGCCCGGCTCCATGAGCTCGACGACGAACGCTCCGGCGGCGGCCTCGACGTGCCACGAGAAGAGCGCGGCGTACTGATCGGTCTGCACGGCGACTCCCGTGCAGACCTCCCCGCGCTGGGTCCTGCCGACGAAGATCGCCTCGTGGTCGATGACATGGGTGCCGACCAACGAGAACGGAAGGTCGCTCGCGAAGGTGGAGCGCGCGACGTGGTCGGCTGCTTCGGCCGCGAATGCTGCGGCCCAGACCATGCTCGCCCGCGCTCCCTCAGTGGAGGTGGATCTCTCGCCCATGCGAGCCATCGTGCCAGTCTGGCGATCGGCGACGCAGTCGCGGCGGCGACGCTCTCGTGGTGGGCCCGGTGGGGCTCGAACCCACGACCAGCGGATTAAAAGTCCGACGCTCTACCGACTGAGCTACAGGCCCGCGCCTCCAGCGTAACGGCGGCGTCGTCCGCCAGGCACCGTCCGCGGCGCCCACCGCCGCATCGTGCGCGCGTGGGAGACTTGCACCCCATGGCTGACGACTTCCACCGCCCTACCCACTTCTCCAACGACTGGTTCGAGCGGGTCGAGGGCGACGTCGATCCGGTGGTGCGGCTGCAGCTCGCGAGCGAGACCGCGCAGGCGCTGCTCGCCCGCGTGCGCTCAGGCGCCGACCCGCAGGTCGTGGAGCGCATCCTGCAGGTCGCGCGCGAGGACGGCATCGACACGGTCGCAGAGCTCTGGTCGCACGCGCGGCCGCACTCGCTGCCGGGCACGCTCTGGCGCGTGCACCTGCTGCACGCCCTCGTGACGCAGCGCGCCGACGAGACGACGCACCTGTACCAAGCGGGGGCGGATGCGCTGCACACGGCCGCGCCGGTCGTCGCGGGGGTGCCCGCCCCGGCCACGCCCGAGGAGCTGCGCTCGCTCTCGGAGACGATCCTGCGCGGTGTCTTCGCAGGCGACTTCGCGATGGCGCTCGAGCGGGCCGCGGCCTTCGCGACCGTCACGGCCGCCGGCGCGGTGCAGCTGGCGCACGCCGACGAGTCGACGCATCCCGAGCGCGCGCGAGAGCGCACCCGCGTGGCTGCGCGGCTCACCGACATCGCGGGCGACCTCCTGGTGAGCGCTCGCATGTGGCGGGCTGACTCGCTCGACTGAGCAGGCGGCGGCGCCCGAGGGGCCACGCGCCCTCGGCCCCAATCCCGCGTTCGCGGTGAGCGCATCCGCCTGCGTGTCGGTCGTCGCCTCGGTACATTGGTGGGGCCGGGCCGCGTAACCCCGGGCTCCAATATTCGCCGCTGCGAGCGGCCTTCCGCCGAGAGGCGTTCGCGGCCCGGCACTCGCATGTCCAGGCCTCTTCGCTCGCGCCTCCGCGCGCTCGACCCTCCCGCGCTCGACCTCCCGGCGCTCGAGCCTCTGCGCACTCGCACGCTGCTGCGCTGCGCACGCGGTGCCTCGATCCGCGAGGCCGGCGCTGCCCCTCGAGAGGCTGCGGACGTGTTCACCCGCTGTTCACCTCTCCGGGGCCTCGCCGCCACCCGGCTTCCCTAGCGTGATCGTCGGCGCGCTCGTTCGTGCCGAACCCAGGCCGCTCACGCGCCCTGCACCGAACCATTCCGAAGGGAACCATCCGTGAAGTTCACGAAGCTCGGCCGCGCTGCGGTCGTCGCTGCTGCAGGCGCACTCCTGCTCAGCTCCTGCGCTGCCAACGAGCCCGCCGCCACTGAGCCCGCAGGCGAGACCGGCGGCGAGTCGACTGCCCCCGAGAGCACCCTCTCGGGTGACCTCGCCGGCGCTGGCGCGTCGTCGATGGGCGCTGCGCAGGAGGCCTGGATCGCCGGCTTCCAGATGCAGAACGAAGACGTCAACGTCACGTACGACCCGGCTGGCTCGGGCGCTGGCCGCGAGCAGTTCATCGCCGGCGGCGTCGCCTTCGCAGGCTCGGACGCCTACCTGGGCGACGACGAGCTCGAGGGCTCGTTCGGCGCCTGCGTCGCCGACACGCTGCCGGTCGACCTGCCCATCTACATCTCGCCCATCGCGGTGATCTTCAACGTCGAGGGCGTCGACTCGCTCAACATGGACGCCGCGACGATCGCCCAGATCTTCTCCGGCGAGATCACGAACTGGAACGACCCGGCGATCGCCGACCAGAACCCGGACGCGACGCTGCCGGACGCCAACATCACCGCGGTGCACCGCTCGGACGACTCGGGCACCACCGAGAACTTCACCGAGTACCTGGCCGCGACCGCTGAGTCGGACTGGACCGAGGGCGTCTTCGAGACGTGGCCGGCCTCGTACGGCGGCGAGGGTGCGCAGGGCACCTCGGGTGTCGTCGACGCGGTCACCAACGGCACGAACACCATCGGCTACGCGGACGCCTCGCGCGCCGGCGGGCTCGGCACCGTCGCCCTCCAGGTCGGCGAGGAGTACGTGCCCTTCACGGCCGACGCCGCTGCTGCCGCGGTCGACGCGTCGCCGCGTGTCGAGGGCCGTCACGAGGGTGACCTCGCGGTCGACCTCGACCGCACCACGACCGAGGCCGGCGTCTACCCGCTCGTCCTCATCTCCTACGCGATCGCGTGCACCGAGTACCAGGACGAGGCGCAGGCCGAGCTCGTCAAGGGCTACCTGAGCTACGTCGCCTCGGAGGAGGGCCAGATGGCCGGTGCCGAGAACGCGGGCAACGCGCCCATCTCGGACGAGCTGCGCGAGGAGATCCTCAGCGTCGTCGACTCGATCCAGTAATACTGGTTCCGAACCACGCGCGCCGCTGACGGCGCGCACCGTCCGGCCGGGGCGAGCACATCGCCCCGGCCGGACCCATTCATCCGGTCCTCCGACTTCGCAGGGAGCCTCATGACTACCGCTGCACCGGCCGCTCCGAAGGCCGCTGTCAGGAACAGACCCGCCGACATCGTCTTCAAGGCGATCTCGACCACCGCGGGCGTGCTGATCCTGCTGGCGCTGGGCGGCGTGGCGATCTTCCTCGTCGCACAGGCCGTTCCCGCGATCATCGGGCCGATCCCCGAGTCGGAGGGCGCCAACTTCTGGAGCTGGGTCTGGCCGCTCACGTTCGGCACGCTCTGGTCGGCGTTCCTCGCCATGGTGATGGCCGTGCCGCTCGCCGTCTCTATCGCGCTGTTCATCACGCACTTCGCGCCCCGCAGGCTGGCCCAGTTCCTCGGCTACCTCGTGGACCTGCTCGCCGCGATCCCCTCCGTCATCTACGGCCTGTGGGGCATCACGGTCCTCGCGCCCTTCCTGCTGCCCGGCTTCGCCTGGCTCGGGCAGAACCTCGGCTGGATCCCCCTCTTCTCCCCGCCCGCCTCCGGCACGGGACGCACGATCCTCGCCGCGTCGATCGTGCTCGCCGTCATGGTGCTGCCGATCATCACGGCGCTCTGCCGCGAGATCTTCCTGCAGACGCCGCGCCTCAACGAGGAAGCAGCGCTCGCCCTCGGCGCCACGCGCTGGGAGATGATCACCATGGCCGTCCTCCCGCACGGCCGCTCGGGCATCATCGCCTCCTCGATCCTCGGTCTCGGGCGCGCCCTGGGCGAGACGATGGCGGTCGCGATGGTCCTCGCGTCCTCCGGCGCCATCACCTTCGTCCTGATCGGCTCGCAGAACCCCTCGACGATCGCTGCCAACATCGCGCTCCGCTTCCCCGAGGCGCACGGCATCACCGTCAACATGCTGATCGGATCGGGCCTCGTGCTGTTCGCGATCACGCTGCTCGTGAACGCCATCTCGCGCCTGATCATCGCCAAGACGACCGTCGACGGAGGTCGCTGAGCCATGACCACCACCATCGCCCCTGCGCGACAGGCGCAGAACCCCCTCACCGCAGGCCAGCTGCCCGCGTGGGCGCCCTGGGCGCTGCTCGGCGTCTGCATCGCCGTCGGCGCCGCGGTCGCCGGCCTCATCGCCGGCGCATCCGGCTCCTCCTTCAGCGTCGTCATCGTCGCGATCGTGGGCTACGTGCTCTACCTGGTGGCCGTGACGGTCGTCAGCCAGCTCATCGAGGGCGGCCGCAAGGCCACCGACCGCTTCGTGACGGGCCTCGTCATCGGCGCCTTCCTGCTCGCGCTCGTGCCGCTGATCTCGCTCATCGTCACGGTCGTCGCCAACGGCCTGGCGCGGTTCGACGTCGAGTTCTTCACGTACACGATGCGCAACGTCGTCGGGGAGGGCGGCGGCGTGCTGCACGCCATCGTCGGCACCGTGCTGGTGACGCTCTGGGCCGCGATCATCTCGGTGCCGGTCGGCATCTTCACCGCCATCTACCTCGTGGAGTACGGCCGGGGTGCGCTCGCGAAGGCGATCACCTTCTTCGTCGACGTCATGACGGGCATCCCCTCGATCGTGGCGGGCCTGTTCGCCTACGCGCTCTTCGCGCTCTTCGCCGGCGAGGGCGTGCGCAGCGGCTTCGGCGGCGCCGTGGCGCTCAGCCTGCTGATGATCCCCACCGTCGTCCGCTCGACGGAGGAGATGCTGAAGCTGGTGCCGAACGACCTGCGCGAGGCCTCGCTCGCGCTCGGCGTGCCCAAGTGGCTCACGATCTGGAAGGTCGTGCTGCCCACGGCCCTCGCGGGCATCGTCACGGGCGTCACGCTCGCGATCGCCCGCGTCATCGGCGAGACGGCGCCGCTGCTCATCATCGCCGGCTTCACGACGAACATGAACTACAACGTGTTCGACGGCCGCATGATGACCCTGCCGGTCTTCGCCTACAACCAGTACATCAGCCCGGGCGTGCAGGAGCAGGCCTACTTCGACCGCGCGTGGTCGGCCGCCCTGGTGCTCATCCTCATCGTCATGATCCTCAACATCGGCGCGCGCGTCATCTCGCACTTCTTCGCGCCGAAGTCTGGAAGGTAACGCAAGCATGTCCAAGCGCATCGAGATCAACGACCTCGACATCTACTACGGCAGCTTCAAGGCGGTCGAAGGAGTCTCCGTCGACATCGAGCCCCGCGCCGTCACCGCCTTCATCGGCCCGTCCGGCTGCGGCAAGTCGACGGTGCTCCGATCGATCAACCGCATGCACGAGGTCATCGCGGGTGCGTGGGTCGACGGCGAGGTGCTGCTCGACGGCGCCAACCTGTACGGCCAGGGCGTCGACCCGGTCAACGTGCGCCGCCAGATCGGCATGGTCTTCCAGCGCCCGAACCCGTTCCCGACGATGACGATCCGCGAGAACGTGCTCGCGGGCGTGCTGCTCAACAACCGTCGCATGTCGCGCAGCGATCAGGACGACCTGGTCGAGCGCTCGCTGCGCGGCGCCAACCTCTGGAACGAGGTCAAGGATCGCCTCGGCGTGCCCGGCTCCGGGCTCTCGGGCGGCCAGCAGCAGCGGCTCTGCATCGCCCGCGCGATCGCCGTCAGCCCCGACGTGCTGCTCATGGACGAGCCCTGCTCGGCCCTCGACCCGATCTCGACGCTCGCGATCGAGGATCTCATCGAGGAGCTCAAGACCGAGTACACGATCGTGATCGTGACCCACAACATGCAGCAGGCGAGCCGCGTGAGCGACAAGACCGCGTTCTTCAACATCGCCGGCACGGGCAAGCCCGGCAAGCTCATCGAGTTCGACGAGACCGCGAAGATCTTCTCGAACCCGACGGTGCAGGCCACCGAGGACTACGTCTCCGGCCGCTTCGGCTGATCTCGTCGCCGCCGGCGGGCGGTCTCCTCTGCTCGGGCCGCGCGCGGCGGGTGCGCCGCTACGGCTCGCGCGGCGCGTGCGTCTCGAGGCCGACGAGCGCGGGGGTCTCGCCCGTTGACACGTGCAGCACCGTGAACTCGGCCGTGTGCAGCATAGAGGCACGGTGGGTGCGCTCCGACTCCAGCGCATCCGCCGCATGCACCACCGCGGTGACGATCTCCGGGATCACGGGCGCGTGGCTGCACAGCACCGTGCCGCGGCGCTTGCGCACGGCCTTGGCCACCCGGCGCTCGATCGCGCCGCGCAGCCCGCCGTGGTCGCTCTCGTGCGCATCCTGGCTGATCTCGGCGCGCGCCTTCGGCTCGATGCCCGTGAGGCGGCGCAGCGGCTCGACGGTCTGCAGGCAGCGCGTCGCGTCGGAGGTGAGGATGCGCGACGGCGCGAAGGCGGCGATGCCCGGCGCGACCTGCGTCGCCTGGCGCTCGCCCCGCGGCGTCAGCCTCCGCGAGGCGTCCGTGCCCTCCCAGTCGAAGGGGTTGGCCGCCTTCGCGTGCCGCAGCGCGATGATCGGGAAGGTCTCGGCGTGCCCGGCAGCGAGCCGCTCCTCGAAGCGCTCGATCACGACCACGTCGTGCCGGTAGGAGCAGCGCCGCTTCGCCTCGGCCAGCGGCAGCCACTCGAGCGCCAGGATCTCGTCGTTGGGCGCGAAGCGCGCCTCGGCCGCCTCGACCTCCGCCTCGTCGACCGCGGCCTGCCAGTAGTAGACGACCTTGTCTCGACCGTCGGGCAGCCGATACTCGCTCTGGGGCAGGGGAGCGCCGAGCGCGATCCGCAGCCCCGTCTCCTCCTCGATCTCGCGCACGGCGCACTCTGGGAGCGTCTCGCCGGGGTCGAGCTTGCCCTTCGGCAGCGAGTGGTCGCGGTGCTGCGTGCGCTCGACGAGCAGCACGAGCACCTCGCCGTCGACGCGCCTCCAGACCAGCGCTCCGGCGGCGAGCACAGGGCGCCCCGGGCTCGCCGGGCTCATCGGGACGACCGCTTGCGACGCTGGATCTGGATCATGCGGTCGCGGTGCAGGTCGTCGAGCGGCGTGCCGTCCTCCGCCTCGAACCGGCGCGTCCAGGTGCCGTCGGGCTCGCCCCACCATCCTGCCGTCCGCGGCGACATCGCCGTGTCGAAGTGCTGCTGGATGTCGCGCATGTGCTCGGAGGAGGTGAGCTGGATGAGCGTCTCGACGCGGCGATCGAGGTTGCGGTGCATCATGTCGGCCGAGCCGATGAAGACCTCCTCGTCGCCGTCGTTCCAGAAGGCGAACACCCGCGAGTGCTCGAGGTAGCGCCCCACGATGGAGCGCAGCACGATGTTGTCGCTCAGCCCGGGCACGCCCGGCTTGATCGAGCAGATGCCGCGCACCCACAGCTGCACCTCGACGCCGGCGCGGCTCGCGCGGTAGAGCGCATCGATGATCTGCTCGTCGACGATCGAGTTCACCTTGAGGCGGATGCGGGCGCGCCGACCGGCGCGCGCGGCCCGCGTCTCGCGCTCGATGCGGCCGAGCAGGCCCTTCCGCAGGTGCCTGGGGGCGACGAGCAGCCGCTGGAACGACTTCTCCTTGGCATAGCCGGAGAGCTCGTTGAACAGGCGCGTGATGTCGCGGCCGACCTGGTCGTTGTCGGTGAAGAGGCCGAAGTCCTCGTAGATGCGGCTGGTCTTCGGGTTGTAGTTGCCGGTGCCGATGTGGCAGTAGTGCCGCAGGCGGCCGTTCTCGCGCCGCACGATCATCATCAGCTTGCAGTGGGTCTTCAGCCCGACGATGCCGTACACGACGTGCACGCCCGCGCGCTCGAGCTGGCGCGCCCAGCGGATGTTGGCCTGCTCGTCGAACCGGGCCTTCACCTCCACGAGGGCCAGCACCTGCTTGCCGGCGGCGGCGGCGCGGATGAGCGCGGCGACCACGGGGGAGTCGCCGGAGGTGCGGTAGAGCGTCTGCTTGATCGCGAGCACGTCGGGGTCGCTCGCGGCCTGCTCGAGCAGCGCCTGCACACTGGTCGCGAACGACTCGTAGGGGTGGTGCACGAGCACGTCCTTGCGCGTGATCGCCTGGAAGAAGTCGGTCTCCTCGTCCTGATCCGTGGGCAGGAACGCGGGCGAGGTGACGGGCACGCGCTTCGTGTAGTGGAGGTCGGGGCGGTCGATGCCGGCGAGCTGGAAGAGCCCGGTGGCATCCAGCAGCCCGGGCAGCTTGTACACCTCGTTGTCGGTGATGCCGAGCTCGTCGACGAGCAGCTCGAGCGTGTCGTCGTCGATGTCCTCCGCCACCTCGAGCCGGATGGGCGGGCCGAACTTGCGGCGCGAGAGCTCGTGCTCGAGCGCCTTGATGAGGTTCTCGGTGTCGTCCTCGTCGATCGTCACATCCTCGTTGCGCGTGACGCGGAAGACGTGGTGCTCGACGATCTCCATGCCCGAGAACACCTCGTCGAGGTTGTTCGAGATGAGCTCCTCGAGCGGGAGGAAGCGCTGCGAGGTGCCGTTGCGTGCGACCTCGACGAAGCGCGGCAGCACCGCCGGCACCTTCAGGCGCGCGAACTGCTCGTCGTCCTCCCCGGGCACGCGCACGCGCACCGCGAGGTTCAGCGAGAGGCCCGAGATGTAGGGGAAGGGATGCGCTGGGTCGACCGCGAGCGGCATCAGCACGGGGAAGATGTCGTCGTCGAAGCGCTGCGACATCGTCTCGCGCTCGCTGTCGCTCAGCTCGTCCCAGCGCACGACGGTGATGCCCGCCTCGTGCAGCGCCGGGCGGAACGACTCCTCCGTGCAGCGGGCGTGCCGCAGCTGCAGGCCGTGGGCGCGCTGCACCACCTCGTCGAGCAGCTGCTGCGGCGCCATGCCGACGTTGGTGGGCACGGCGAGCCCGGTGGCGATGCGGCGCTTGAGCCCTGCGACGCGCACCATGAAGAACTCGTCGAGGTTGGAGGCGAAGATCGCCAGGAAGTTGGCGCGCTCGAGCAGCGGCGTCGAGGGGTCCTCCGCCATCTCGAGCACGCGCTGGTTGAACTCGAGCCAGGAGAGCTCGCGGTCGAGGAACCGGTCGGCGGGCAGGCCGTCCTCGGTCTCGACGCCCTGCATCTCCGCCGACCAGGCGACCTCCTCGTCGAAGTCGTCGCGATCGAAGTCGGCCTCGTTGGCGTCGTGGAAGGTGCGCTCCTCCTCGAGCGTGCGCGCGGTGCGCTCGAGGCGGGTCTCCTCGGTCGAGCCAGCGCCGCTCGCAGCGGTGTCCATCGCGCGAGCGTCGCTCGCAGTGCCGTCGGTCATGCCGTCATTGTGTCAACTGCGGGTGAACGGCGCGCGACGTCATCGCGGGTCGCTGCCCGGCGCTGCGCGCCGCCATCGCACGTCGATCGCCCACTGCTCGAAGCCGGCGCGGCGGTAGAGCGCGAGCGCAGCCTCGTTGTCGCCCTCGACGTACAGGTGCGCGGTGGTCGCGCCCACCGCCCGCATCCGCACGAAGGTCGCCTCGAGCATCCGGCGACCCAGGCCCGCGCCCTGCCGGTCGGGCGAGACCCCGAGCACGTAGAGCTCGGCGACGTCGGCCTCGCCGCCGCCGGTCGCCGGCTTCACCCAGGTGAAGGCATCGAGCCCGCGCTGGCCCGGCGCGACCACGAGGTTGGCGTCGTCGTGCCAGGGCTCGGCCATGCGCGAGGCGAGGTCGTCGGCGCTCATGCGCCCCTGCTCGGGGTGCGAGGCGAAGGCTGCGGCGTTCAGGGCGAGCAGCGCGGATGCGTCGGCCTGCTCGAACGCGCGGGTCCCGTCGGGCAGCCCGTCGGCCGGGTCGGTCGCGGCCGGCACCGGAGCGCGCAGCTGCAGCAGCGTGCGCACCCGTCGCATGCCGAGCCGCTCGGCGATCGCCCGCGATCCGGGCAGGTCGCCGTGCGCCCAGGCGTCGAGCTCGCCGAGCTCGTCGGCGACGCGCGCTGCGAGTGCTCCGCCGAGGCCGCGGCGTCGCCGATCGGGGTGCACGGCCAGCTCGACCTCGTGCTCGGCGTCGCTCACGATCGCGAGCGCGTCCGCGTCGCCGATCGCCCGCCGCTCGCCGCGTCGCAGCTCGACGAGCGCCTGGTCGTTGAAGGGCGGCACGCCGTCTGCGGCGAGGCTCGCGGCTCCCAGCGCCTCGGCGAGCGCGATCGCGTGCGCGGCCTCCATCAGTCGTCCTCCCGCTCGAAGCGGTAGCCGACGCCCCGCACCGTGCCGATCAGCCGCTCGAGGTCGCCGAGCTTGGCCCGCAGGCGCCGCACGTGCACGTCGACCGTGCGCGTGCCGCCGAAGTAGTCGTAGCCCCACACCTCGCTCAGCAGCTGCTCGCGGGTGAACACCCTGGCCGGGTGCGCCGAGAGGAACCGCAGCAGCTCGAACTCCTTGTAGGTCAGGTCGATCGGCTTCCCGTCGACCTTCGCCTGGTAGCTGGCCTCGTCGATCGTGAGGCCGCTGGTCGAGACGGGCTCTGCCGTGCGCGCGGCGGCGGCGAGGGCGAGGCGGATGCGCGCCTCGAGCTCCGCGGGCCCGGCGGAGTCGAGCACGATGTCGGCGACCGACCACTCGGCGGTGACGGCGGCGAAGCCTCCGTCGCTCAGGACCAGCAGCACCGGGGCGGGATCGTGCTCGAGCAGGCGGCAGAGCGCCTTCGCGGCGGCGAGCTCGACCGCACCGTCGACGACGAGCAGGTCGCCCTCGGGAGCGCGCGCGGCAGCCTCCGCCGAGACCGGCAGTGTGCTCACGCGGTGCTCGAGGAGCTCCAGGCTGGGCAGCACGTCCTCGGCTCGGCGGGTGAAGACCACGACGTGCGCCATCCAACCTCCCGGTGTCGATCCTAAGCCGGTCTGATACCCACCGCGACCGGTGCGCACTCTCGGCCACGCATCCGACACCCCGGGGCGCGCTCGTCGCACGTGCGCCATGATGGTGGCCATGAGCACTCGAGGCCGGCCGTGAGCGACGGCGTCGCCGCGACCGACGACGGTCGTGCTGCCGGCGGGGCCGGCGGCGTGCTGTCGTGGCAGTGGGCGAGCGTGTGGCCGGTCTGGCTACTCGCCGCCATCGGCGCCGCCGTGGTGGGCGTGCTGCAGCCGAGCGACGGCATCGTCTGGCTGCCGATCGTGCTGGGCGCGTGCACGCTGGTCGCCTTCGGGATCCAGCTCGGCGGGCCCACGGTGCCGGGCCTCGTGGGGCGGCTCGCCTCCGCCATCTTCGGCTCGGTCGTGGTGCTCGCGGTCGCCAGCGCCATCCTCGTGCCGCTGACGGTGCTCTGACGCGCGGATCGCGCAGCTCGGCGCCCGGGCGGCGGCGAGGGCGAGGCGGTAGGATCGTGCCATGGATGCCATCCCCGTCGTCGCCCTCGAGATCTTCTTCACCGGTCTGCTCGGCCTCGCGATGCTCGCGATCCTCGGCACCTCGTACGTCGTGATCCGCAACCTCTTCCGGGGCCAGCGCTAAGCGATGCTCGAGCTCGACCCGACGCTCCCGGCAGAGCTGGGGCCGCTCCAGTGGCTCGTCGGCACGTGGGAGGGCACCGGCGTGCTCTCCTTCCCCGTCGGCGCCGGCACCGTCGAGCGGGAGTTCGGCCAGCGCATCTCGTTCGAGCATCACGGGCACCCGTACCTCAGCTACCAGGCCTACGCGTGGCAGCTCGACGACGAGCTGACCCCGCTGGCGGCCGAGAGCGGCTTCTGGCGCCTCGCGCGCCCCTCGCACGAGGCCGACGCCGGGCCGGGCATGCTGCCGGCGCGGGAGGCACCGGCCTTCGGCGATGCCGAGGCGGTGGAGGGTCTGCGGCGGGCTGACGGCGGCTTCGACCTGCAGGCGCTCATCTCGCACCCCACGGGCGTCGCCGAGCTCTACCTCGGCACGATCACCGGCCCGCGCATCGAGCTCGCGACCGATGCCGTGCTGCGCGGCGCGGGCGCGAAGGAGCACAGCGCCTCCACCCGCATGTACGGCCTGGTCGAGAACCACCTGCTCTGGGCGTGGGATCTCGCCGCCCTCGGGCGCGGGCTCGAGAGCCACGCCTCTGCCCGGCTGGCGCGCCAGACGCGCAGCGAGGCGAGCGCGACGTGACGGCGGCTGCGCTCGCGTCGACGATCCCGAACGCGGTGCTCGACGAGGTGACCGGTCTGCCGCTGCACGTCGGCAATCCCGTCGCCGAGCAGCGCCGCCTGGTGGCCGGGGGCCTGGTGCTGCTGCCGCGCGACGTGCTGCGGCTGACCGGGCCAGACACGCTGCCGTGGCTCGACTCGATCACGAGCCAGGCCATCGAGCAGCTCGACGACGGCGCCTCCACCGAGACGCTCGTGCTGTCCCCGGTGGGCCGCATCGAGCACGTGCTGCGCCTGCTGCGCGAGGGCGACGCGCTCTGGGTGCTCGTCGATGCGGGCACGGGCGACGCGCTCGAGGCGTGGCTGACGCGGATGCGCTTCTACAAGCAGGTCGAGATCGAGCGGCCAGAGGTGGTCGTCGTCGGCACCGCCGGCGTCGCCCCGCTCGGGCCGACCTGGGTCGACGGCTGGCCGGAGATCGCGCCCGGGGGCGTGCGCTACGGCGAGCCGACGGGGGAGCCGTGGGCGTGGTCGGAGGCGATCCTCGCGCCCGAGCAGGCGGCGACGCTCGCGCCCGAGCGCTTCGTCGGCAGCCTGGCGGCGGATGCGCTGCGCATCGCGGCCGGTCGGCCCTCGCTCGCCGAGGTCGATGACCGCACGATCCCGCACGAGCTCGACTGGCTGACGACCGCCGTGCACCTCGCGAAGGGCTGCTACCGCGGGCAGGAGACGGTCGCGAAGGTGCACAACCTGGGCGCTCCGCCCCGTCGCATCGTGCTCCTGCACCTCGACGGCAGCGAGAACGGCCAGGCCGCGGCCGGCGATGCGGTGCTCGCGGGCGAACAGGTGGTCGGGCACGTGACCTCCTCCGCCGTGCACCACGAGCTGGGCCCCATCGCCCTCGCGGTCGTCAAGCGCTCGGCTCCGGCCGATGGCGACCTGGTCGTCACTGCGGCTGACGGCATCGCGGTCGCCGCGGCGCAGCAGCTGCTCGTGCCGCCGTCCGCCGGCCACGCGCACCGCCCGCCCCGCCTGCCCCGCCTCGGCGCCGTCACGCGACCCGCCCCCACCCCGTAGCCCGACGCGCGGGCTCGGCCCCCACCCCGTAGCCCGACGCGAGGGCTCCGCCCTCACCTCCGTAGGTCGAGGAGCGCGCGTGCGGAGCCAGTGCAGGCCATGAGGTCGTACTCGCGTGGGTCCCCTGCGGTTTCGTGACGGCTGCCGGCCTGCGGCCCGCGGCCTCCTCCACCTGCGGGGTGCTGCGGCCCGCGCCCTCCTCACCCTGCGGGGGCGGGCGCGGGAGCGACCGCCGACCACGCGACCGTCAGCTCGCCCAAGCGCCACCGCGCGGGGCCGCCGGTGACCGGCCAACCCGCCGCGCGCATCCGCCCCACCGTCGCCACCCAGCGCTGCACCGCGCCGAAGTCGGCCAGCGGCGCCTCGACCGCCCACGCCCGGTCCAGCTCCGCGAGCAGCGCGTGGACGCGCTCGCCCGGCACGTTGCGGTGGATCAGTGCCTTCGGCAGCCGCTCGCGCACGACCGACGGCGCTTCCATCGCGCCGCTGCCCAGCTCGTCGACCTTCAGCGCGATCGTCAACGACCGCGGGCCCCCAGCGTCGAGCGCCACCCACGAGCACACGCGCCCCACCTCGTTCGACGTGCCCTCCACGAGCAGCCCCCCAGGGGCCAGCCGCCCGAGCATCGCCGCCCAGTGCCCCGCGACCTCGTGCTCGTCGTACTGCCGCAGCACGTTCATCGCCCTGATGACCTGCGGCCGTCGCGGCGCCGCCACCTCGAAGCCACCGAGGGCGAACGAGACTCGGGCGTCGGATGCGATGGCCCGCCCGTAGCGCGTCGGCCCGGCAAGGCGCGCCTCGGCGAGCTCGGCCGTCGCGAGCGCGACACGAGCCGGATCGATCTCGAGCCCGAGCACCTCGACGGCGGGGTTCGCGCGCGAGAGCCGCTCGTGCAGCTCGAGGCTCGTCGTTGCGCTCGCGCCGTAGCCGAGGTCGACGACGAGGCAGCCTGGCACGCGCGCCGCGGGCTGCGCGGCGATCCAGCGGTCGACGCGACGCAACCGGTTCACGCCGGTCGTGCCGCGCGTGATGCGCCCCAGGTGCTTCGCCACGGCTCCCATTCTCCGGTGCGGGGTGGCGCGGCGCGCACGAGCCATGCGTGTGGCACCTCGTCGCCCGGTTCGGCGAGCCCGTCATTGGTTAGGCTGGCCGCATGACCGAGCGCACCCTCATCCTGCTCCGCCACGGCCAGTCCGACTGGAACGAGAAGAACCTGTTCACCGGTTGGGTCGACGTCCACCTCACCCAGCAGGGCCAAGCGGAGGCGAAGCGCGGCGGCGAGCTGCTGCGCGAGCGCGACCTGCTGCCCGACGTGCTCTACACCTCGCTGCTCGCGCGCGCGATCCAGACCGCGAACATCGCGCTCGACGCGGCCGAGCGCTCGTGGATCCCGGTGCACCGCTCGTGGCGGCTCAACGAGCGCCACTACGGCGACCTGCAGGGCAAGGACAAGGCAGAGACCCTCGCGGAGTACGGCGAGGAGCGGTTCATGATCTGGCGCCGGTCGTTCGACACGCCCCCGCCGCCCATCAGCGACGACAACGAGTACTCGCAGGCCGACGACCCGCGCTACGCCGACATCGACGGCGAGGTGCCGAAGACCGAGTGCCTGAAGGACGTCATCGACCGCTTCCTGCCCTACTGGGAGTCGACGATCACGAAGGATCTGGATGCTGGGAAGACCGTGCTCGTCACCGCGCACGGCAACTCGCTGCGCGCGCTCGTGAAGCACCTCGACGGCATCTCCGACGACGACATCGCCGCGCTCAACATCCCCACCGGCATCCCGCTGGTCTACCGGCTGGGCGACGACAACATGCCGCTCGGCCCGGGGGAGTACCTCGACCCCGAGGCCGCCGCCGCAGGCGCCGCCGCTGTCGCGAACCAGGGCAAGCACTGACCCCGCTGCAGTGAGACGAGGGCCCCGCAGCGCAGCGCTGCGGGGCCCTCGTCATCGGCCGTGCGGCCGGCGGCTCACTCGCCCGGCTGCACCGGCTCCTTCGCCAGCTCTGCCCGCGCATCCTCGTCGCCGACCCAGTCGCCGGTCGCGAGGTACTGCACCTTCTTGGCGATGCCGACCGCGTGGTCGGCGAAGCGCTCGTGGTAGCGGCTGGCGAGCGTGGCGTCGACGGTGGTGTGCGCCGCGCCCTCCCACTCGGTGCCCAGCACGTGCGAGAAGACGTCCCGGTGCAGCTTGTCGACCGCCTCGTCGGCCTGCAGGAGGCGCTCGGCGAGCGAGAGGTCCTGCGTCTCCAGCAGGTCGCGCAGCATCTTGGCGATCTCGATGTCCTGCGCGCCCATCTCGGCGAAGGTCGGCTGCAGCGACTCGGGCACGACCTGCATCGGGAAGCGGTAGCGCGCGAGCATCGCGATGTGCCGGGCGAGGTCGCCCATGCGCTCGAGCGACGCCGAGATGCGCAGCGCCGACACGACGATGCGCAGGTCGCGGGCGACGGGCGACTGGCGAGCGATGATGTCGATCGCGAGCTCGTCGAGCGACGAGGCCTTGTCGTCGATCACCGGGTCGGTCGCGATGACCTGCTCGGCGAGCTGCACGTTCGAGTCGCCGAACGCGCGCACCGCGGACTCGATCGACACCACCACGTGGTTGGCGATGTCGACGAGGCGGTCCTGCACCTCGGCGAGCTCCTGCTGGAATACGTCGCGCATGCTTCTGCTCCTTGTGGTGTGCCTCGGTGCATCGGGGGATGGGGTACGAGTCGAACTCCGAGTCTCCCTCCGCCAGGTTACCGCCGGGTGTCCATCGCCTGAACCTGCGGGGGCGGTCGCGCAGATCGGAGGTGCGGCCTCCGGCGCCCGGATACGATCGAGGCGTGGATGCGTCCTGGTACGTGCTGCTCGCACTCCTGCTCGGCTTCGCGTTCGGTGCCGGCTCCGTGCATCTGCTGGGGCTCGCCGCGCAGCGAGGGCGCCAGGTGATGGCGATCGCGAGCGAGCCGATCCCCGACGGCATCGTCGCGATGGTCAACGTGCTCGAGTCGGCGGGCATCGTGCTCGACGGCTCGAACCAGGTGATCCTCTCCTCGCCCGGCGCCGATGCCCTCGACCTCGTCGACGGGCGCGAGCTGCGGATGCGGGAGATGGCGGACGCGGTGCGTCGCGTCTGGCGCACCGGTGAGTCGGAGGTGCTCGACCTCGCCTACCGTCGCGGCCGGATCGGCATCGGCACCGAGATGCAGCTGCGGGCGCGGGTGGCCCCGCTCGGCAACCGCTTCATGCTCGTGCTCGTCGCCGACCGCACCGAGGAGCTGCGGCTCGCGGGCGTGCGGCGCGACTTCGTCGCCAACATCAGCCACGAGCTGAAGACGCCGATCGGTGCGCTCACGCTGCTGGCGGAGGCGATCGAGGCCGCGGCGGAGGATCCGGAGCGGGTGCGCGCCTTCTCGCAGCGCATGCAGGTCGAGGCCGACCGCTTGGGTCGCATGACGAAGGAGCTCATCGACCTCTCGCGCATCCAGGCCGACGATCCGCTGGACGAGGCGGAGCGCTTCCCCGTGTCGCGGCTCGTCGACGTCGCGGTCGACCGCAACCGCGTGCTCGCCGACGCCAAGCGCATCCGCATCATGCCCCGCGTGCTCGACGAGGCCGACATGATCGGCTCGGAGGAGCTCGTCACGATGGCCGTGCAGAACCTGATCTCGAACGCCGTGCAGTACTCGCCGGAGGCCACGCACGTCGGCGTCGGCGTGCGCGTCGTCGACGACGTGATCGAGATCGCCGTGACCGACAAGGGCGTCGGCATCGCCGCCGAGGAGCAGGAGCGCGTCTTCGAGCGCTTCTACCGGATCGACCCGGCGCGCAGTCGCGTGACGGGCGGCACGGGCCTCGGCCTCAGTATCGTGAAGCACGTCGCCGTCAGCCACGGCGGCGAGGTCACGCTGTGGTCGCGCCCCGGTCAGGGCTCGACGTTCACCCTGCGGCTGCCTGCCGCCCACGCCCCTGTCCACGAGGAGACTGCATGACGACGCGAATCCTGATCGTCGAGGACGAGACGGCGCTCGCCGAGCCGCTCGCCTACCTGCTCGAGCGCGAGGGCTATGAGACGGCGCACGCGCCCGACGGCAACGCGGCGGTGCAGATGTTCGAGCAGCAGGGCGCCGACCTCGTGCTGCTCGACCTCATGCTGCCGGGGCGCAGCGGCACCGAGGTGTGCCGGCACATCCGCCAGAGCTCGCAGGTGCCGATCATCATGGTGACCGCGAAGGACAGCGAGGTCGACACGATCGTCGGGCTCGAGCTGGGCGCCGACGACTACGTGACCAAGCCCTACTCGACCCGCGAGCTGGTGGCGCGCATCCGTGCCGTGCTGCGACGCCGCGCGGTGGAGGAGGAGGACGACGACGACGCGGTGGTCGAGATCGGCCGCGTGCGCCTCGACGCCGACAGCCACACCGTGCACGTCGACGGCGACGAGGTGGCGATGCCGCTGCGCGAGTTCGAGCTGCTCGAGTACCTGATGCGCAACGCCGGCCGCGTGCTCACGCGCGGGCAGCTGATCGACCGCGTCTGGGGCAGCGACTACTTCGGCGACACGAAGACGCTGGACGTGCACGTCAAGCGCCTGCGGGCGAAGATCGAGGAGGACCCCTCGAACCCGACGCGCGTGGTGACGCTGCGCGGTCTGGGCTACCGCTTCGAGCGCTGAGCGCCGGTCAGTCGGCGACGGGCGCGAGCGTCTCGTAGCCGACGACCTCGGTCGAGATCGAGGGCACCTCGAGCCCCACGGGCTCGGCGCCGTCAGCGGTGAAGGACACGTTGTGGAGCGAGCCGAAGGTCAGCTCGCTCGGCGCGGGCAGCAGGAGCTGCTGCTCAGGGAAGCCGTACGTCGTCACGCCCTCCGGCACGCGCACCTGCTCGACCGCGTCCTCGAAGCGCACCTCGACGAACGTCGCCTCGCCCGAGTTCGTGAACGTCGTCGAGAGGTTCAGCTCGTCTCCGTCGGGCTCGCCGATCAGCATGGCGTTGTGGATCAGGACCGTGCCCGTGCTGCCGGAGACGCCGTCGGAGGGGTCGTACTCGATCGTGGTCGCCTGCGGCGTGATGAGGTTGCAGCCGGTCGCTGCGAGGGCGACGACGACGGCTGCGACTGCTGCGGCGGCGATGCGGTGCTGCACGGGGACCCTTTCGACGGTGGACGAACGCCGATCAGGTGCGGGTGGCGCCGTCTGGATGAGTCTAGTACGCGCCTCCTCGCGTGCGCGCAGAGGTGCTGACCGCAGCGAGAAGGGCGAGATTCAACCACGGTCGGCGGGCGCTGGCGAGCGACACGCTGTGATAAAATCAAGGTTCTGGCTATGACGAGGAGCATTCGATGAACTTTGAGGTCGGAGAGACAGTCGTCTACCCCCACCACGGCGCTGCGACGATCACCGAGGTCAAGGTGCGCAAGGTCAAGGGCATCGAGATGACCTACCTCAAGCTCAACGTCGCACAGGGCGGTCTCACGATCGAGGTCCCCGCTGCCAACGTCGACATGGTGGGCGTGCGCGATGTCATCGGCGAAGAGGGCCTGGATCGGGTCTTCGAGGTGCTGCGCGCAGACTTCACCGAGGAGCCCACGAACTGGGCGCGCCGCTACAAGGCGAACGTCGAGAAGCTCGCTTCCGGCGACGTCATCAAGGTGAGCGAGGTCGTGCGCGACCTGAGCCGCCGCGATCAGGACCGCGGCCTCTCGGCCGGCGAGAAGCGCATGCTCGCGAAGGCCCGCCAGATCCTGGTGTCGGAGCTCGCGCTCGCGGAGAAGACCGACGAGGATGCCGCGGCCGCACGCCTCGACGAGGCGCTCGCACCCGCGAGCTGACGCACTCCGGTCGTCGCGCAGCGCGAGCTGCAGCAGCGATCTGGCGCAGAGCTGAGGCACCCGCTCCCCAAGGGCGGGTGCCTCTCTGCGTGCCCTCTACCTCGTCGTCACCAGCATCAGGCGCACGAGGCCGGCGAGGGTGCTCGCGAGCGAGCCGATCAGGCCCACGACGAGCAGCGCCGTGCCGCCGTTCCCGGTGACCATGAGCGCGAGGCCCGCGAACGCGAGCGTCACCGCCACCAGCAACCACACGAGGGTGCGCTCGCCCTCGCGGTAGAGGCCCTGCGCGTTCTGCTCGGTGACCGGGGTCGGGTAGTTGAAGGAGCGTGGGCGGGTCGAGAGCCAGCCGAGGAGCGCCCCCATGCCGACCGCGAGGCCGGCGAGCCACAGCACGCTCGCCTTGCTGCCCCAGGCGTCTGCCTCGCCACCCGGGCCGAAGTGCGTGGGGAGGACATCGGGCAGCGAGGGGTACTGCGCCACGAGCCACACGGCGATCGCGGCGCTGCCGAGCAGCGCTGCCAGGCGCAGCCGCCGCGTCACCGCACCCGTGGCGTAGGTGCGAGCGGGGCGAGCAGCGCGAGTCATCGCCTTCGAGCCTAGCCAGGCGGGATCGACGGCTGGGCGGCGGCGCACCGTGCGTCGCCACCGCCCGGCCGCCCGCACCGGAGCCCGCTCCGCGACCATCCACCTAGGCTGTCGCTGTGACCGACACCGCCATCATCGTCGTCGCCGCGGGCAGCGGCACCCGGCTCGGCCGCGGCGTGCCGAAGGCGTTCGCCGAGGTCGCGGGCGCCACCATCCTCGAGCACGCGCTGCGCGGTCTCGCGGGCCTGGCCACCGCATCCATCGTCGTGGTCGTGCCCGTCGGGTTCGAGGCGCATGCCTCGGCGATCGCAGCGCGCGCCGGCGTCGGCGCCGCGGTGGTCACGGGAGGAGCGACCCGGGCCGACTCGGTCGCCGCCGGGCTCGCGGCGGCGGGCGATGCGCGGTGGGTGCTCGTGCACGACGCGGCCCGCGCGCTGACGCCGGTGGCGCAGGTCGAGCGCGTGCGCTCGGTGCTGCGCGATGGCGCGCGAGCGGTCGTGCCGGTGCTGCCGGTGGTCGACACCATCCGCGAGGCGGGCGATGCGGGGCTCGGCGCCATCGTCGACCGCTCGGTGCTGCGCGCCATGCAGACCCCGCAGGGCTTCGAGACCGCGGTGCTGCGACGCGCCTACGACGCGGCAGCGGATGCGCGGGGCGCCTCCACCGACGACGCGCAGCTCGTGCAGGCCCTCGGCGAGCGGGTCGTGCCGGTGCAGGGCGACGAGCTCGCCTTCAAGATCACGACCGCCGCGGACGCCGATCGAGCGGCGTCGCTGCTGGGCGAGCGGGGATCGGCGAAGGGGGCCGCGGTGGACATCAGGACCGGCGTCGGGGTGGACGTGCACGGCTTCGGCGGCGACGGGCCGCTGCGCCTCGCCGGGCTGGAGTGGGAGGGCCAGGGGCTCGCCGGGCACTCCGACGGGGATGCCGTCTGCCACGCGATCGTCGATGCGCTGCTCGGCGCTGCCGGCCTGGGCGACATCGGCGGGCTCGTCGGCGTCGACGACCCGCAGCACGCCGGCGCGGCAGGATCGGTGTTCGTGCGGGCTGCGCTCGAGCGACTGGCTGAGCACGGCTGGGCACCGGTGAACGTGTCGGTGCAGGTGCTCGGCAACACGCCGCGCATCGGCACCCGTCGCGACGAGGCGCAGGCGGCGCTGTCGGCGATGGTCGGCGCTCCGGTGAGCGTCTCTGGCACGACGACCGACGGGCTCGGCGCGATCGGTCGCGGCGAGGGCGTGCAGGCGGTCGCGACGGCACTGATCCGCCGCGCCGAGTAGGGCAGATGCGCCAAGTAGCCTTGGCTACCGTGACCGTGCGCATCTACGACTCCAAGCAGCAGGCCGTCGTCGACCTGCAGCCGCTGCAGCCCGGTGAGGTCTCGATGTACGTCTGCGGGCCGACCGTGCAGTCGTCGCCGCACGTCGGCCACGTGCGCAGCGCCGTCGCCTACGACGTCTGGCGCCGCTGGCTCACGCACCGCGGCCACCGCGTCACCTTCGTCCGCAACGTCACCGACATCGACGACAAGGTGCTCGTCAACGCCGTCGACGAGCCCTGGTGGGCGCTGGCCTACCGCATCGAGCTCGAGTTCACGGCGGCGTACCGCGCCATCGGCGTGCTCGCGCCGACCTACGAGCCGCGCGCCACCGCCTCCGTGCCCGAGATGCACGCGCTCATCGCGCTGCTCATCGAGCGCGGTCACGCGTACCCGGCGCTCGACGGCTCGGCGGATGTCTACTTCGACGTGCGCTCCTGGGATCGCTACGGCGCGCTCACGCGGCAGTCGGTCGACAAGATGGAGCCCGCCGCCGACGCCGACCCGCGAGGCAAGCGCGACCCGCGCGACTTCGCGCTCTGGAAGGCGGCGAAGGCCGACGAGCCCGCGTCGGCGACGTGGCAGTCGCCGTGGGGCGCCGGCCGGCCCGGGTGGCACATCGAGTGCTCGGCCATGGCACGCAGGTACCTCGGCGACGCCTTCGACATCCATGGCGGCGGTCTCGACCTGCGGTTCCCGCACCACGAGAACGAGCTGGCGCAGTCGAGCGCCGCAGGGCTCGGCTTCGCCCGGGTCTGGAGCCACAACGGCCTCGTCAACGTCGACGGCGAGAAGATGTCGAAGTCGCTCGGCAACTCGATCTTCGCGGCCGATCTGCTGCGCGCGGTGCGGCCGATCGTGGCCCGCTACCTCCTGATCGCGAGCCACTACCGCTCGACCATCGACCTGCGCACCGACGGCGGCAGCCTCGAGGGCGGCTCGCTCGCCGAGGCCGAGGCCGCCTTCGGTCGCATCGAGTCGCTGCTCGTGCGGGCCGCTCGGGTGGGCGAGCTCGCCTCGTCGCCGGTGCCGGATGCGTTCGGCGCGGCCATGGACGACGACCTGTCGACGCCGCAGGCGGTGGCGGTGCTGCACGAGGTCACCCGAGCCGCCAACGTCGCCCTCGACGCCGGGGACGACGCTGCCGCGCTGGCTCGGGCGGGGGAGGTGCGGGCGATGCTGCAGGTGCTGGGGCTCGACCCGGAGGACGCGGTGTGGCAGTCTGGAGTGTCGGCCGAGCGCGCTGCACCGCAGTCGCTCGCGTTGGCCAGCCTGGTCGAGACGCTGCTGGCGGAGCGCCGCGAGGCTCGAGCGGCGAAGGACTTCGCCGCCTCAGACCGCATCCGCGACGCGCTCGCGGCAGCCGGGATCCTCGTCGAGGACGGCAGAGACACCACCACTTGGAGCATCGCATGAGCAAGCAGCAGCGCCCACCGCGCAAGAAGGGCCCGCTGAAGGGCACCGGCGGGCACGGCCGCAAGTCGCTCGAGGGCAAGGGCCCGACGCCGAAGGCCGAGGATCGCTCCTGGCACCCGGCCGGGCAGCGGAAGGCAGCGCGAGAGCGCTACGAGGCCGCCTCGAGCAAGACCGGTCGTCGACCCGAGCCGCCCCGACACCGCAAGCCCTCGTCGGCGAAGGACGACTCCGAGCTGGTCACCGGCCGCAACTCGGTGCTCGAGGCGCTGAAGGCGAAGATCCCTGCGACCTCGCTGATCCTGGCCGCGCGGCTCGAGATGGACGACCGCGTCAAGGAGATCCTCTCGCTCGCGAACAAGCGCGGCGTGCCCGTGCTCGAGGTGATGCGGCCAGAGCTCGACCGCATCTCCGGCCACGACGCCGTGCACCAGGGCGTCGCGCTGAAGGTGCCGCCGTACCAGTACGCGCATCCCATCGACCTGCTCGAGACCGTGCGCGGCCGCAGCCAGAACCCGCTGTTCGTCGCGCTCGACGGCGTCACCGATCCGCGCAACCTCGGTGCGATCATCCGCTCGGCCGCCGCCTTCGGCGCGCAGGGCGTCATCGTGCCGCAGCGCCGCTCGGTGGGCGTCACCGCCTCGGCCTGGAAGACCTCTGCCGGGGCCGCGGCGCGCGTGCCGGTCGCGATGGCCTCCAACCTGACCGCGACCTTGAAGGAGCTCAAGGGCGAGGGGATGTTCGTGATCGGCCTGGACGGCGACGGCGACGTGCCCCTGCACGAGCTCGACCTCGCCGACGGACCGCTCGTCGTGGTGGTCGGCAGCGAGGGCAAGGGCGTCTCGCGACTGGTGGCGGAGACGTGCGACGCGATCGTCTCGATCCCCATCGAGTCGATGACCGAATCCCTGAACGCCGGCATCGCCGCGTCCGTCACGCTGTACGAGGTCGCGAAGCGCCGCTCCGCGCGCTGATCACACCAGGTCGCGCCAGTCCGGCTCGTCCTCCTCGTCGTCGCTGTCCTGCAGCGTCACGACGGGCATGGTCATGGTGAGCGGCACGTCGAGCAGCGCCGCCTCATCGCGCCGGAAGGCGAGCTGCGTCTCGATGTAGCTCGCGGCGGCCTCTTCGAGCGGCACCTCGCTCTGTCGCTGCTCGGAGAGGTACCAGCGGTGCTCGAGCACCTGGTGGAACACCTCCGGCCCCTCGAGCTTGCCGCGCAGCTCGATCGGGATCGACTCGACGATGGGGGCGAATACGCGCTCGAACCACTGGTTCGCGAGCGCCTCGTCGCCGACGTTCGGCCGCTCGTCCCGGTGCACGGCGACGTACTCGTCGAGGTCGTTGAGCATGCGCCTGGCCTGGTTCTCCTCCGCGTCGATCCCGGTGAGCGACTGCAGTCGGCGGTGGTGGTGCCCGGGGTCGACGACCTTCGGCCGGATCGCCACGGTCGTGCCGCCGTCGCCGGTGCTGATCGAGAGCTCGCCGATGTCGTAGCCGAGCGCGTTCAGGCGCTCGATGCGCTCGCGGATCCGGTGCCGCTCGCCTGCGGGGATCACCTGATCGCTGTGCAGCTCGTGCCAGAGGGAGGTGTACTTCGCGACGATCGAGCCGGCCACCGCGACGGGGTCGATCGACTCGTCGAGCCGGTCGCCAGCGGCGAGGTCGAGCAGCTCGCCCGCGATGTTCACCCGCGCGACCTCGAGGTCGTCGAGGCGCCTGCCGTCGGAGAGGCCGCCCGGCTCGAGCGTGCCCGTCTCCGCGTCGACGAGGTAGGCGGCGAAGGCGCCCGCGTCGCGCCGGAAGAGCGTGTTCGACAGCGACACGTCGCCCCAGTAGAAGCCGACCAGGTGCAGGCGCACGAGCAGGCCGGCCAGCGCATCCACGAGCCGCTCGGCGGTCGACTCCTTCATCGACGAGGAGTAGAGCGCCCGGTAGGGGAGCGAGAAGCGCAGGTGCCGCGTGACGAGCACGGCCGCGAGCGGAGCGCCCTGGTCGTCGGTGCGCTCGGCGATCACGGCGAGCGGCTCGACGCACGGCACGTCGAGGCGCTGGAGCGTGCGCAGGAGGGCGTACTCGCGATTGGCCATCTCGGCCGTCGTCTCCTTGATCGCCACCACGCGGCCGCTGAGCCGCGCGAACCGCACGAGGTGCCGCGAGATGCCCTTCGGCAGCTGCACGACGTCGTCGTCGCTCCACTGGTCGAGCGGCAGGTCCCACGGCAGGTCGAGCAGCGTGGCGTCCATCAGCGACGAGGTGATCCGCAGGTCAGAGGCCATGCCGCCATCGTAGGCGCGACGCCGGCCCGAGCCCACGCGTCGCCGCAGCTCCTTCGCCCCGCATGCCCCGTCGCAGACGCCAGCGCGGCCCCGAGCCGGAGCCCGGGGCCGCGCTGGAGCGGACTGCGCCTCAGAGGCGCTGGCCGGTCTCCTTGTCGAACACGTGCAGGTGCGTCGGGTCGGGCGTGATGAACACCGTGTCGCCGAGCTTCGCGTGGTTGCGGCCATCGACGCGCGCGACGATGTCGACGCGCTTGCCCTCCACGTCTGCGTGACCGTAGAGGTAGCCGTCGGCGCCGAGCTCCTCGACCAGGTCGACCGTCACCGGCAGGCCCGGGCCCTGCTCGGCGACCGAGACGTCCTCCGGGCGGACGCCGACGATGATGCCGTCCTTCGCGCCGGAGATCTGGTCGCGCGGGATCTCGACGATGTGGTCGCCGAAGTGCACGCCGCGATCGTGCCGGCTGAGCTCCATCAGGTTCATCGCCGGGCTGCCGATGAAGCCCGCGACGAACACGTTGGCGGGCTGGCCGTAGAGGTCGCGCGGCGTGCCCACCTGCTGCAGCAGGCCGTCCTTCAGCACGGCGATGCGATCGCCCATCGTGAGCGCCTCGGTCTGGTCGTGCGTGACGTAGACCGTGGTGACGCCGAGTCGGCGCTGCAGCGACGCGATCTGCGTGCGCGTCTGCACGCGCAGCTTGGCGTCGAGGTTCGACAGCGGCTCGTCCATCAGGAAGACCTGCGGCTGGCGGACGATCGCTCGGCCCATCGCGACGCGCTGGCGCTGACCGCCGGAGAGCGCCTTGGGCTTGCGGCCGAGGTACTGCTCGAGGTCGAGCAGCTTCGCAGCCTCCTCGACGCGCTTGGCGCGCTCCTCCTTGGAGACGCCGGCGATCTTGAGCGCGAAGCCCATGTTCTCGGCGACCGTCATGTGGGGGTAGAGCGCGTAGTTCTGGAAGACCATCGCGATGTCGCGATCCTTCGGGGGCATGTCGGTGACGTCGCGGTCACCGATCATGATGCGCCCGTCGTTGACCTCTTCGAGGCCCGCGAGCATGCGCAGGGTGGTGGACTTCCCGCAGCCGGAGGGGCCGACCAGCACGAGGAACTCCCCGTCGGCGATCTCCAGGTCGATCTGATCCACAGCCGGCTTGGTGCTCCCCGGATAGATGCGGGATGCCTTGTCGAACGTCACTGACGCCATTGTCGATTCCTTCCACCGGCAGGTACGTGCCGGACGATCCGTCGTGTCAGGTGCGGGCGACGTCGCCCGCGGGGACATCTTGGCATGCCGGAGGCCCGGTACCCTAGACGATGGCGCGTGATGGGATCGCGTCTCCTGCCGGATCCCGGCCGACACAGGACAAGGACGCATGAGCGACAAGCTGACGAAGAACGAGCGCCGCGCGCAGGCGCGCGAGCAGGCCCGCAAGATGCAGGAGGAGCGCCGCCGCAAGGAGCGCGTCAAGAAGGGCCTGACCGTCGGCGGCATCATCATCGCCGCGGTCGCCATCGTCGCCATCGTGGCCGTCGTGATCGTCAACAGCATCCGCCCCGCCGGCCCGGGCCCGGAGAACATGGCCTCGAACGGCATCGTCATCGGCCAGGACTTCGTCGCCGAGCGCACCGCCGCGACGCCCGCGGAGGGCGAGCCGACGCCGACGGAGCCCCGCGAGGACATCATCCAGATCGAGATCTACCAGGACTACATGTGCCCGATCTGCGGTGAGTTCGACGAGGCGAACACGGCCACCCTCGAGCAGCTGCTGAGCACCGGCGCCGCGACCGTCGAGATCCACCCGATCTCGATCCTCGACCGCGCCTCGCTCGGCACGAAGTTCTCGACCCGCTCGGCCGCCGCTGCGGCCTGCGTGGCGGAGTTCGCGCCGGACAGCTTCTGGGACTTCAACGCCGCGATGTTCGACAACCAGCCCGCGGAGGCCACCTCCGGCCTGTCGAACGACGAGATCATCGCCGTCACCGAAGGTGCCGGCATCGACACCAGCAGCGGCATCGCGGAGTGCATCAACGACGGCCGCTTCATGAACTGGGTCACCGAGGCCACGACGCGCGCGGGCACGGAGCCGCTGCCGGGCACCGACGGGGTCGTCGCCGATCGCACCCCGACGGTGCTCGTCAACGGCCAGCAGTACCCGGGTGCCGCGGCTGACGCCGCAGGCTTCTCGGCCTTCGTCACGGCGGCAGCCGGTCAGCAGAGCGGCGAGTCGGGCGAGGAGCCCGAGGAGTCCGAGGCGCCGGCCGAGACCACCGCGCCCGCAGACGAGGGCTGATGCGCGCCGCCCGGCCGGTGGGGGCTGCGCTGCTCGCGCTGACCCTGCTGGCCGGGTGCGCCGCGCAGCCGGCGCCGCCGATCACCACGATCGGCGAGCTCGGCGCCGCCTACCTCGAGGCCGGCGGCGGGTGCGATGAGCTCGTCGAGCAGTACCGCGACGATGACAGCGCTCCCGTGGTCGCCCAGTGCGGCAGCGAGACCGAGCTGATCCTCGCCGCGGACGCCGATCAGGCGCAGGCCATCGCGACGGAGCGCCAGCTGCAGGAGCAGACCGTGCTCGTCTCGGGTCGCTGGGTGATCCGCGATCCCGAGGTCGCGGCCATCCAGCAGCGGCTCGGCGGCCAGATCGTCACGCTCACCGCCGCCGATGGGCCCGCCAACATGGCCGACGCGATCGCGTTCGACGCCGACGGCGTCATCGAGGCGGCGCCTGTGCCCGCGGAGGCCGAGCCGTCGCCGAGCGAGCCCGCGGGCGATGTGCCGGAGGTGCTGGTCGTGATCGACGCGCAGTGCGAGTACTGCGACCGGCTGCTCTCGGCGAGCGGTGCGCTGCTGACCGAGCTGGCCGACAGCGGTGCCGCGCGCGTGGCGTACCTGCCCGTCGCGCTCGGCGACTCGATCGAGAGCGGCTACGCCTCCACGCTCGGCGCCAACGCCCTCGCGTGCGTCGCCGATGCGGCGCCAGCGGCCTACCGGCCCTTCCAGAGCGCCCTCGTCGCCCACCTGCAGCAGCATCCCTTCGAGGCGACCGAGGTCTCGGCGCTCGCGGCCGAGCAGGGTGCCGACGTCGGCACGTGCGTCGAGTCCGCGCAGTTCGCCTGGTGGGTGCGCCAGGCCACGGTGCGCGCGATCGAGCAGCCGCTGCAGGGCGCCGAGCCGCTGCGCGGCACGCCGTCGGTGCTGGTCGGCGGCATCACCTTCGCGGGCGACATCAGCGACCCCGACGCGCTGGCCGCCTTCATCGCGAACCCGTCGTAGGGCTCTCGCGGGAGCGCGCGTCGCGCTCGACCCGAGCCCCCTGTCAGGATCGAACTGACGACCTACGCTTTACAAGAGCGTTGCTCTACCACTGAGCTAAGGAGGCGCTCGCCTCGCGGCGTCCGTCCATCCTACGACCGGCGATCGGGCGGTCGGAGTGCAGCGCCGGCGGGCCTGAGCCGCAGCCGCAGCAGGCCCGCGTCGAGCGCTGGCAGACTGGCACCGTGCCGACGCCGAGCCTCCGCCCGTGGCGACCTGAGCGCGACGCGACCGCCGTGCTCGCCGCCTTCCGCGCATCCGCCGACCTGCACCGGCAGGCGCCGCCGCTCGTGACGATCGACGACGCTCGCCGCTACCTCGCCGCGATCGAGGGCGAGGCGCTCGCGATCGCGCTCGACGACGAAGCGGTCGGATGCGTCATGGCAGCTGAGCGCGATGCGCGGCACGGCACGGCGTGGATGTCGTACTGGCTGGCCCCGGCGGCACGAGGGGCCGGGCTCGCGAGCCGCGCGCTCGACACGGTCTCGACGCGCCTGTTCGCCGACGGCTTCCATCGGCTGGAGCTGGGTGCGCGCGCGAACAACCCGGCGTCGATCGCGGTCGCGGAGCGCGCCGGCTTCGTGCGCGAGGGCGTCGAGCGCGAGCGGCTGCGCTACGTCGACGCGCATGGCCGCGCAGAGCGCTTCGACGTCGTGCGACTGGCGCGACTCGCGAGCGATCCGGCCCCGTCCCTCTCGCCGCTCTGAGGCGCTCGCACGGCGGGCGGAAGCGCGGGCGACCGAGCACCGCAGGGAGTCTGACATCGTTCTAGGCTTGGTCGGTGAGCCAGATCCCCCGCACCGACCAGCCCGCCGCGCGGCGGCCGCTGCTGTGGACGCTCATCGCGGTCCTCGCCGGCGCAGGGCTGGCGACCCAGGGGCGCGTCAACGGCGAGCTCGGGGTGCGGCTCGATCAGGGCATGCTGGCGGCGCTCGTCTCCTTCCTGATCGGCTGCGGCTTCCTCGCCCTCGTCATGCTGGTCTCGCCGAGGTCGCGGGCGGGCGTGGCTCGCCTGATCGCCGTCGTGCGCGACGGCTCCATGCCGTGGTGGTACCTCACGACGGGCTGCATCGGCGCCTTCGTGGTCGCCTCGCAGGGCCTCGCCGCGGGCATCATCGGCATCGCGCTGTTCACCGTCGGTCAAGTCGCCGGGCAGACGATCAGCGGCCTCGCCGTCGACCGCCTGGCGTTCGGCGGGCTCGCGCGCAAGCCCATCACGGCGCCGCGCGTGATCGGGGCGCTGCTGGCGCTCGTCGCCGTGGGCCTGGCGCTGGTGTCGACGGGAGAGGTCGTCGCGGTGTGGCTGGTCGTGCTGCCGTTCGTCGCGGGGCTGCTGCAAGCGCTGCAGCAGGCGATGGGCGGCCTGGTGCAGCGCCACTCCGGCTCTGCGGTCGCCCAGAGCGCCCAGAACTTCGTCGTCGGCACCGCGCTGCTCGGGATCATCGTGGGCGTGCAGGCGCTCGCAGGGGTCGAGGCGCAGCCGCTGCCGAGCGAGCCGTGGCTCTACATCGGCGGTGTGCTGGGCGTGTGCGTGATGGCGATCGTGTCGGTGGCCGTGCACCACCTGGGAGTGCTCGCGCTCGGCCTCGCCACCATCTGCGGCCAGGTCGTCGCCTCCGTCGTCCTCGACCTCGTGATGCCCGCGGACCATCCGGTGACCGCGTGGTCGCTGCTCGGTGCCGCGCTCACGATCGTCGCGGTCGCGGTGTCGTCGATCCGGCGGCCCCGGCGCTCCTGAGCACCGGCAGCACCGCGGCCACGCCCAGGGCGCCCGCCACGGCGAAGGCGGCGGCGGCGGTCAGCGGCTCGAGCAGGGCGCCGATCGCCGCTGCGCCCGAGGACTGCCCGACGGCGAGTGCGACGAACAGCACGACGGTGCCCTGGGCGGCGCGCGCGGGATCGAGGCGTGTCGCCCAGACGATGAGCACACCGCTGAGGGCGGTGTAGCCGGCGCCGAACGCTGCGGCTCCGAGGAGCGTCGCCGCGCCCGCCAGCGCGCCGGCGTGCGGCGCGAGACCGGGAACGAGGCCGAGCGCGAGCGTGGCAGCGACCATCGTGAGGCTGGTGGTCGCCCAGGCGGCGCGCAAGCTCCAGGCCTGCACCAGGCGCGCCGCCCACGCGCCCGCCGCGCCGGAGGCACCGAGGATGGCCCAGGCGAGCACGGGCGTGCTGGGGCCGAGGGGCGCGGCATCGGTCAGCAGCGTGCTGCCGAAGGTCCAGATCGCGGCGCTCGAGGCACCGGCCAGGAGCGCCGCGATGATGGGTGCCACGAGCGGTCGGAGCCGAGCGCCCTCGCGCGGCTCGCGCTCGGCGGGCGGGGCGGCCACCGAGCGGCGGTCGGCGAGCAGCACAGCGACGGCGGCGGCTGTCGCGAGCAGCGCCACGGCGCCCCAGGCGGCACGCCACTGCTCGCCCGCCAGCACGAGCAGCAGCGCGGCGGCGACGATGCCGACACCGGTGCCGGCGTTGACCGTCGTCTGCGCGCGCTCCTCGTGCTCCGCCGCGCTCGCGCGCTGCACGAGGGCGACGAGCGCCGGGCTCGCGAAGCCCGCACCCGCTCCGGCGAGGATGACGCTCGCTGCGAGGGCGAGCGGGCTCTGCGCGAGCGCGATGCCCGCGGCGCCCGCTGCCGCGCTGGCCCCTGCCGCTGCGACGCCCCAGCGGGGCCGGCGCGCGATGCCCGCGGCCAGCGCGGCTGCGCAGCAGTAGGAGAGGAAGCTCCCGGCCTGCACGAGACCCGCCACGGCGGGCGAGAGCGTGAAGGCGGCGCTGAGCTGCGGCAGGAAGAGTCCGTAGCCGAATCGCGCGAGCCCGTAGGTCGCCGCGATGAGCGCCATGCCTGCCGCGACCGCTCCGCGCATCCCAACCTCCTCCGATCGCATTACTGAAACGTCCGTTCTAGTAGAACAGAACGAGCGTTGCACTGCAACGACCGTTACGGTGAGTGCATGCACGCAGCACGTCCCGCAGCCCGCGAGCGGCTGCTGCACGCCGCCGACCGCCTGCTCTTCGACCGCGGGATCCGAGCGACGCCGGTCGACGAGGTGCTGCGCGAGGCCGGGGTCGCGGCGGCGACGCTCTACGCGCACTTCGGCACCAAGGACGGCCTCGTCGCAGCGGCGCTCGAGGCACGACTGCGCGATTGGCGCGAGATCTGGGATCGCCACGTGCTCGCCGCAGCCGACGACACCGGCCGGATGCTCGCCATCTTCGACGCGCTCGAGGACTACCGCAGCGGCGTGCGCGGCGCCTCGGCTCGTGCAGGTGGCAGCCCCGCGCCAGCCGTTGCCGCGCTGCCTGCGGCTCAGCCGTCCGTGCACGAGCCGGCCCGCTGGTGCGCGTTCCTCGCGGCGAGCGCCGAGCTGCGCGATGCGCCGGCGCCCGTCGCCGCGGTGCTGGCGGACGACACGGCGCTGCTCGACGAGCGGCTGCTGCGGCTCGCGCAGCCGCTGGCGCCCAGCCGCGCGCGAGAGCTCGCGGACGCGGTGCAGCTGGCCTACTCCGGCACGCTCGCGGCGTTCCTGCGCGGCACGCCGGAGGAGCCGATCGCGGTCGGGCGCCGGCTCGCGCGCGCAGCGATCTCGGCGCACGGCGTCGGCGACGCCTGAGCCCAGCGCGTCGGGAGCGCGGGCGCATGGCCCGGGCTCACCTGCTGATGGCCGGCCGATCGCGCGGCCGGCCTGCGCGATCGGCCGAGCGGTGCGCCGGCGGTCAGCTCTCGGGCGTGAAGTTCAGCGCCAGGGAGTTCATGCAGTAGCGGTCGCCCGTCGGCGTCTGGGGTGCATCGTCGAAGATGTGGCCCAGGTGGCTGCCGCACTTCGCGCAGCGCACCTCGGTGCGCACCATGCCGAGGGTGCGATCCTCGATCAGCTCGACCGCGTCCTCGCGCACGGTCTCGTAGAAGCTCGGCCAGCCGCAGCCGGCGTCGAACTTCGTCTCGTCGCGGAAGAGCTCGTTGCCGCACGCGCCGCAGGTGTAGACGCCCTGGCGCTGCTCGTCGAGCAGCGCGCCCGTCCACGGCCGCTCGGTGCCCGCCTCGCGCAGCACCGCGAAGGCTTCGGGTGAGAGGGTCTCGCGCCACTCGGCGTCGGACCGTTCGATGCGATCGTTCATGACTCCAGCGTACGACCGTCCGCGCTGCCGTTCGCTGCAGGCGTTTCGCGTCGGCCGCCATCGTGAGCGGTCGTAGGATCGATGGCATGTCCACCCAGCCGCGTCCGCGCAGGCAGGGCTCCGCAGACGAGGCGGCTGCCCTCGCGTTCGCGACCGCTGCGTCGCGCACCGAGTCCCCGGCGGACGAGCGCCCGGCTCCCGCTCCGCGCCTCAGCATCTCCTCGGCCACCGACATCGCTCCGGTCGCCCCGCTGGCGAGCCGGGCCGCCGAGCAGGCGGCGGATGCGTCGGCCCCCGACGCCGCCGATCGCGAGGAGCGCACCCGCCGCGTGCTCGACTTCGAAGCGGGGTGGGTCAACCACGGTGGGGCGAAGGCTCGAGCGATCCGCGCCGAGTTCGGCTGGTCGACGACGCGCTACTACCAGGTGCTCGACGGGCTGCTCGAGACGCAGGAGGCGCTGCGCCACGATCCGATGCTCGTGCGCCGGTTGCTGCGGCTGCGCGAGGCCCGATGAGTCGCACGCACCGCGTCGGCGCGCATCGCTCGACCGCGCGCGGCGGCTGGCCGCGCTGGGGCATCCTGCTCGCGGCGCTCGCCGCGGCGATCGTGCTGACCGCGATCGGCCTCTTCGCGCTCGACACGCTCCGCCCCCGCGAGGTCGTCCCCGCAGAGACCGCCGCCGCCGAGATCGTCACCGACCCGGCCGCCGTCGACCCCGCCCTCGACGCATCCATCACCGTGCTCGACGCCTCGGCGCAGCCGAGCCTCGCCGCAGGCGTCGGCCAGGCGCTCTCGGATGCCGGCTGGGATGTCGTGGCGACGGCCACGAGCTCGCAGCAGAGCGAGGGCACGGTGGTGTGGTTCGACAGCGAGGAGCTCGCGCCCGTCGCGCGCGGCCTCGCTGCGCAGCTGGGCGTCGGGCAGGTGCAGCTCTCCGAGGGCCGGCTGTCGGGCACGCCGATCACGATCGTCGTGGCGTCGGACGCGGTGGGCGTCGCCCCGAGCGTCGAGCCGCGCGATGACGGCGAGCTCGAGCACGCGCCGACCGGCGAGACGCCCGCGCCGTAGCGCCGCGCGGCGCTTCGCCCTCAGCGTCGCCGCGGGCGGCCGATCCGCTTGCACTCGACCCCTCCGAGTGCCAGACTTGGGGTTGGCACTCACTCAGGTGGAGTGCCAGTTGAACGTACTGGCGTCCAGGAGGGACGAGACTGCAATGGCAAAGATGATCGCATTCGACGAAGAGGCCCGCCGCGGGCTCGAGCGTGGACTCAACCAGCTCGCCGACGCGGTGAAGGTGACCCTTGGCCCGCGCGGCCGCAACGTCGTGCTGGAGAAGAAGTGGGGCGCCCCCACCATCACGAACGACGGTGTCTCGATCGCCAAGGAGATCGAGCTCGAGGACCCGTTCGAGAAGATCGGCGCCGAGCTGGTCAAGGAGGTCGCGAAGAAGACCGACGACGTCGCCGGTGACGGCACCACCACGTCGGTCGTGCTCGCGCAGGCGCTGGTCCGCGAGGGCCTGCGCAACGTCGCGGCAGGTGCCGACCCGATCAGCCTGAAGCGCGGCATCGACAAGGCCTCGGCCGCGGTGTCGGAGCAGCTGCTCAAGAACGCCAAGGAGGTCGAGACCAAGGAGGAGATCGCCGCCACGGCTTCGATCTCGGCCGCTGACCCTGAGATCGGTGCGCTCATCGCAGAGGCCATCGACAAGGTCGGCAAGGAGGGCGTCGTCACCGTCGAGGAGTCGAACACCTTCGGCACCGAGCTCGAGCTCACCGAGGGCATGCGCTTCGACAAGGGCTTCCTGTCGCAGTACTTCGTCACGGACCCCGAGCGCCAGGAGACGGTCTTCGAGGACCCGTACATCCTGATAGTCAACTCGAAGATCTCGAACATCAAGGACCTCCTCCCGGTCGTCGACAAGGTGATCCAGGCGGGCAAGCAGCTCGTCATCATCGCCGAGGACGTCGACGGCGAGGCGCTCGCGACGCTCGTCGTGAACAAGATCCGCGGCATCTTCAAGTCGGTCGCGGTCAAGGCTCCGGGCTTCGGCGACCGCCGCAAGGCGATGCTCGCCGACATGGCGATCCTCACGGGCGGCCAGGTGATCTCCGAGGAGGTCGGCCTCAAGCTCGAGAACACGACGCTCGACATGCTGGGCCGTGCGCGCAAGGTCGTCATCACGAAGGACGAGACCACGATCGTCGAGGGCGCCGGCGAGGCCGACGCCATCGCCGGGCGCGTGCGCCAGATCCGCCAGGAGATCGACAACACCGACAGCGACTACGACCGCGAGAAGCTCCAGGAGCGCCTCGCGAAGCTCGCCGGTGGCGTCGCCGTCATCAAGGCCGGCGCTGCGACCGAGGTCGAGCTGAAGGAGCGCAAGCACCGCATCGAGGACGCCGTGCGCAACGCGAAGGCCGCCGTCGAGGAGGGCATCGTCGCCGGTGGTGGCGTCGCGCTCATCCAGGCAGCGAAGAGCGCCTTCGAGCACCTCGAGCTCACGGGCGACGAGGTGACCGGCGCGAACATCGTCAAGGTCGCCGTCGACGCTCCGCTGAAGCAGATCGCCCTCAACGCCGGCATGGAGCCGGGCGTCGTCGTCGAGAAGGTCCGCAACCTCGAGGTCGGCTTCGGCCTCAACGCGGCGACCGGCGAGTACGTCGACATGCTCGCCGCTGGCATCTCCGACCCGGTGAAGGTGACGCGCTCCGCGCTCGCCAACGCCGCGTCGATCGCCGGCCTCTTCCTCACCACCGAGGCAGTCGTCGCCGAGAAGCCCGAGAAGTCGGCACCCATGCCGGCTGACCCCACGGGTGGCATGGACTTCTGATCCATCGAGCGAAGGGCCCCGGCAGCGATGCCGGGGCCCTTCGTCGTCGCCGGGTCTCGTGACTCGTGCGCGCCTGCGGCTCGCGCGCTCCGGTGCCGCCGTCGGCTACGCCGCGAACATCCGCAGGTTGCCCTGCTCGACCTCGTCGTACTGGCGCCCCGCATGGGCCAGCGCCTCGTTGATGGCCGCGAGCGACTCCTCGACGCGCAGCTGCGTCGCCCGCCACTCCTGCACGACGCCCTGGAACGCGGCGGATGCCTGGCCGCTCCAGGAGTCCTGCAGCGCCTGCAGGTGGCTGTGCATGGCTGCGACCTCTGCCTGCACCCTGCTGGCGGTGCCCCGCACCGCGATGTGCGCGCCGTGGATGGCATCTGCGTCGACGATGTACCTGGTCATGACTCCCTCACTCCCGCGCGGGGGATCCGCGCTCGTGGGGCGAAGGTAGGGCAGCGGGAGGGCGCGCGACGGGCACGAGCGGCGCGCTGTGGAGACGGCGGCGGGCGCCGGCGGGCTAGCGCTGCGCGCGGTCGCCGGTCGTGGTCGCCGGCGCGTCGCCGCGCAGGCGCTCGCTGAGCCGCATGACGGCGGCGTCGCCCGCCAGCGGCAGGGCGATGCGGAAGGTCGCCCCGCCGCCAGGGGTGTCGACGACATCGAGTCGACCGGAGTGCGCTCGCACGATGCCGCGCACGATCGCGAGCCCAAGGCCCGTGCCGCCCGTGTCGCGGGTGCGCGACGAGTCCGCGCGGAAGAAGCGCTGGAACACCCGCTCGCGCAGCTCGACGGGGATGCCCTCGCCGTGGTCGGTGACCAGCACGACCGCCTCCTTCCGCCGCAGCGAGACGCCGAGGCCGAGCTCGATGGGAGTGCCCTCCGGCGTGTAGCGCGTCGCGTTGCCGATCAGGTTGGAGAGGAGCTGGCGCAGGGTGTGCTCGTCGCCCTCGACGATCGCGGGAGGCAGCAGCGGCGGCGGCGTGAAGACGCCCGTCGGCTCCGTCGCGTCCTCGTCGACGCCCTCGACGGCGCCCACCGCATCCGCATCGATCGCGACGACGGTCACGCGGCGATCGGGGGAGCCGACGCGGGTGTCGCTCGCGGCATCGTTGAGCAGCGGTCCGAGGTCGAGGGGCTGCAGATCCAGCGGGCGCCGCTCGTCGAGGCGTGCGAGCTGCAGGAGATCCTCGACGAGTCGCGCCATGCGCTTCGCCTCGCCCTCGATGCGCTCCATCGCCCCGCGGATGTCCTTGGGCTCCGTGATCGCGCCCATGCGGTACAGCTCTGCATAGCCCCGCACCGCCACCAGTGGCGTGCGCAGCTCGTGGCTGGCGTCGCCCACGAACTGCCGCATCTGCGCGACCGAGGCGTCGCGCTGCTCGAGCGCCGCTTCGATGCGATCCAGCATGGTGTTCAGCGAGAGCTGCAGCGAGCCGACCTCGGTGCGCGGGTGCTCACCGGTGAGGCGGGTGTCGAAGCTGCCCTCGGCGAAGCGCTGCGCCTCGGCGGCCGTCTTGCGCAGCCCGCGCAGGGTCGAGACGGCGAGGATGCGCGTGAGGGCCGCGCCGAGCACCACCGCCAGCAGCGAGAAGCCGGCGAAGACGAGCGTGAAGGTGGCGGAGCTCGCCTCGGTCGCGGTCAGGTCGGAGGCGACGATCGAGACCAGCAGCTCGCCCGTTCCCTCGACCGTGCTGGGGGAGACGAGCGTGCGCCAGCGCGTCTGCCCGTCGACCGACTCGAGCGTGAACGCGCCGTCCTCCTGCGCGACCGTGCCGAGCGAGATGCCGCTGAGGTCGGGGTTGCTCGGGCCCGGCAGCTTGTTGTCGCAGAGCACGAGCCCCGAGGGGTCCGCGAGCCCCAGGTAGTAGGTGTTGGGCATGCGCTGCGCCAGGTCGCACTGCTCGGGCGAGTCCGACCGGGTGACCTGCTCGCTCGTGAACGCCCGCATCGCCTGGTCGAGCTGGCGGTCGACATCGGTCACCTGCGCGTCCCGGATGATCGACAGCGTGCCGATGCCGGCCAGCGCCAGGCCGAACGTCATGACGATGACGATGAGTGCGGTGATGCGCCCGGCCAGCGACATGCGGCCGAGCAGGCGGGCGATGCCCCGGCGCACCTACGCCTTCGGCGTCTTCAGCATGTAGCCGAATCCGCGCTTCGTCACGATCATGGGCTCGCTCACGCGGTCGTCGATCTTGCGACGCAGGTAGGAGATGTAGGACTCGACGATGCCGACGTCGCCGTTGAAGTCGTACTCCCAGACGTGGTCGAGGATCTGCGCCTTCGACAGCACGCGGTTGGCGTTCAGCATCAGGTAGCGCAGCAGCTTGAACTCGGTGGGGGAGAGCTCGATGTCCTCACCGGCGACCGAGACCTCGTGCGTGTCCTGGTTCATCGCGAGGTCGCCGACGTGGATGGTGGCGTCGTCCGTCTCCGCCATCGTGCGGCGGAGGATCGCCTTGATGCGAGCGATGATCTCGTCGAGCGAGAAGGGCTTCGTCACGTAGTCGTCGCCGCCGACCGTGAGGCCGGTGATCTTGTCCTCCGTGTCGTCCTTCGCCGTGAGGAACAGGATGGGCGACGCGAAGCCGGATGCGCGGAGCCGCTTGGTCACGCCGAAGCCGCTGATGTCCGGGAGCATGACGTCGAGGAGGATGAGGTCGGGCTCGTCCTCCAGGACGGCGGAGATGGCCGCTGCGCCAGCGCCGACGGCGCGCACGTCGAAGCCCGCGAAGCGGAGGCTCGTGGTCAGCAGGTCACGGATGTGCGGCTCGTCGTCGACGACGAGGATCTTGGCGCTGGGCTCAGTCATGGAGCCAGTCTCTGATCGTCCGCTGAGAGGTTCCTGGGCGTCTCATGCAGACGCCCGCTCGGCGGTGCCGAGCTCGTGCTCGTCGAGGATCGTGTAGGCGTAGCCCTGCTCGGCGAGGAAGCGCTGGCGCCCGAGCGCGAACTCCTGATCGACGGTGTCGCGGGCGACGATCGTGTAGAAGCTCGCCGTGCGGCCGCCCTTCGGGCGCAGCAGGCGGCCCAGTCGCTGCGCCTCCTCCTGGCGCGATCCGAACGAGCCCGACACCTGCACGGCGAGGGATGCATCCGGCAGGTCGACCGAGAAGTTCGCCACCTTCGAGACGACGAGCACCCGCTCGGTGCCCTCCCGGAAGGCCTGGAACAGCACCTCGCGCTCGGAGACGGGGGTCTCGCCCGTGATGAGCGGTGCGCCGAGCGCCTCCGCGAGGTCGTCGAGCTGGTCGAGGTACTGCCCGATGACGAGCGTCGGCTCGTCGGGGTGCTGCGCGAGCACGCGCTTGACGGTGTCGATCTTCCGCGGGCTCGATGCGGCGATCCGGTAGCGGTCGCGGTCGCCGGAGGCGGCGTACTCGAGCCGCTCGTCCTCGTCGAGCTCGATGCGCACCTCGTAGCACGCCGCCGGCGCGATGAAGCCCTGCTGCTCGATCTCCTTCCAGGGGGCGTCGAAGCGCTTGGGCCCGATCAGGCTGAAGACATCCGACTCGCGGCCGTCCTCGCGCACCAGCGTCGCGGTGAGGCCGAGGCGGCGACGCGCCTGCAGGTCGGCGGTGAGCTTGAAGACGGGCGCCGGCAGCAGGTGCACCTCGTCGTAGACGATGAGGCCCCAGTCGAGCGCGTCGAGCACGCCGAGGTGCGCGTACTCGCCGCCGCGCTTGACCGTCAGGATCTGGTAGGTCGCGATGGTGACCGGCTTGATCTCCTTCGACTGGCCGGAGTACTCGCCGATCTCGTCCTCGGTCAGGCTCGTGCGGGCGAGCAGCTCGGCTCGCCACTGCCGGGCCGAGACGGTGTTGGTGACGAGGATGAGGGTCGTGGTGTCGGTCGCGGCCATCGCGGCGGCCCCGACGATCGTCTTGCCGGCGCCGCAGGGCAGCACGACGACGCCCGAGCCGGCGTCGGCGAAGTGCGTCACCGCATCCGACTGGTAGGGGCGCATGCTCCAGCCGTCCTCGACCAGGTCGATCTCCAGCGGCGTGCCCGGGGTGTAGCCGGCGAGGTCCTCGGCGGGCCAGCCGAGCTTGACGAGCTCCTGCTTCAGCTCGCCGCGCGCCCAGTCGATCACGCGGATGCCGCCCTCGACGGGGCCGCCGAGCAGCGGCTGGATCTTCTTGGCGCGGCGCACCTCCTCGAGCACCGGGCGGTCGTCGCTGCGCAGCACGAGCCCCTCGTCGTCGCGCTCGATGACGAGGCGGCCGTAGCGGCCGATGGTCTCGCGGATGTCGTGGGCGACGCCGGCGGGCACGGGGAACTTGGCGTGCGTGTCGAGGGTGCCGACGATCTCGTCGGCGGTGTGGCCCGCGGCGCGCGCGTTCCAGAGGCCCAGGCGCGTGACGCGGTAGGTGTGGATGTGCTCGGGCGCGCGCTCGAGCTCGGCGAACACCTGCAGCGCCTGACGGGCGGCGGCGGCGTCGGGATGGGCGACCTCGAGCAGCACCGTCCGGTCGGACTGCACGATGAGCGGGCCTGGAGAAGTCATAGCGTTCCAGCCTAGTGGGCCGGGCCGAGGCGGCGCGGCAGTGCGGCCGTCAGACAGCGCCGAGCCCCGCGACCTTCGTGATGGCGCTGAGCGGCAGCGTGCGCTCGACGTCGCGGTTCGCGTCGCGGGCGCGCAGCCGGCCGTTCGCCACCGCCAGCGGCACCAGCTCGATGTCGACCGGATCGGCCGCCGTCGTGACCGTCAGCCGCACGGGCACGCGGTCGCGGATCGCCCCCTGCAACTGGCGCTCCAACCACGCGCGCTCCTGCTCGCCGACCTCGAAGCCGGCATCGCGCAGCCGTGCCACCAGGCGATGCCGCTCGCGCACGGGTCGCGGCGCTCGGTCGGGGACCCGCCGCACCAGCTCGCCCGCGGCATCCTCGAGCACGGCGGGGTAGCGCTCCTCCAGCAGCGCGGCCAGCGCCTCCTCGGCGCTCGTGCGGAAGGTGACGCGGTGCGGGCCGGTCTGCACCGGTCCGGCGCTGACCAGCGCGCGGTCGACCGCGATGGTGCGGATCAGCTGCTCGTCGTCGCTGCGCGCCTGGGATCGGGCTCCGCCCTCGGCCACCGGGTCCACCGGCCGCACGCGCAGCGACCCGAACCGCGCTGCCGTGGTGCGCACCAGGTAGGCGACCGGCTGCGGCAGACCCGTCAGCGAGACCTCGCCCAGGAACCGCAGCACGTCGTCCGCGTCGTCGCCGGCGGCGAGCCCCGCGGCCACCGACTGCGCCGAGATGCGCCAGTGCGAGGCGATGCCGGCGCGCTCGATGCGGGCGATGCGCCGCAGCCGACCCTCGACGGCCGCCTCGAGCGGGCCGGGAGCGACGGCCGAGAGATCGGGCTGCAGGTAGACGGATGCGGTGGCCGGCGGCACGTGCGCGGCGAGCGCCGCGAGCGCAGCCTCCGGCCGGTCGCTCAGGTCGACCGCGAGCGCGGTGCGAGCGCCGCGATCGGTGAGCCCCAGGCGCTCGGCCTCGCGCTGCTGGCGCTCGCGCACGGCGAGCACGGCGTCGTCGGCGAGCGGGAAGCGCGCACGCGGATCTCCGCCGAGCGCCGCGGCGTCCGGGGTCGCCGCGAGCCATGCGCGGGCGATCGCGAGCCAGCGCTCGGGCACGGGAGCGGCGAGCCACGCGTCCGCGTCGACGGTCGCGCGCAGGCGACCGTCGCGCCGGTCGATGAGCCCCGCGAGCAGGGCCGGCTCGAGGCGCTCGTCGAGCTGCCCGGGATCGGCGTCGACCGCGGCGGCGAGCTCTCGCCCGGTGGCGGCGGGCAGCTGTGCGCGGCTGCGGAGCAGGATCGGGGCGTCGGCGATGCGGTGCACGAGCTCTGCGACCTTGATCGTCTCGTCGATCGCGGCCTGCGGCGCGGTGCTGCTCTCGACAGCCTCCTCGACGCCCCCCGCGCGCTCGACCGCGGCGCTCGCCGCCGGGGAGTCGGCCAGCGAGCTCGCCGCGAGCGCGCGCACCGGCGCCAGCGCCGCGCCGTCGACCGCGAGCAGCAGCGCCTCGAGCCTCGGCGTCGAGCCGCCGTCGCGCAGCGCGGCGAGCTCTGCCGCCGACCGCCACCGCAGCGCCTGCGCGATCGAGCCGTCCGTCAGCAGGTGCTCGGCCAGGTCGAAGGTCGATGCGAGCTGCGGCGGCACCTGCCGCTCGACGACGAGCGTGTCGAGCGCGTCGTCCGGCATCGCCTGGATGCGCGCGGCGAGCTCGACGACGTTCATCGGCGGTCGCGCGACTTGCCGCGGACGCTCGAGAGCACCAGCACCACGACGCACACGATCATGAGCGGCAGCGCGATGAGCGGCAGCCAGAAGGCGTACTGCCAGACGACGCCGGCGAAGAACGCGTTGGTCTGCTGGAAGGCGATGTGGAGCAGCGAGCCCGCGAAGCCCAGCACGGCGATGCTGGCGAAGACGACGACCAGCACGGCGAGGATGCGCTCGAACGCGTCGCGCTTCGAGCGCGGCTCGGGCGCTGGTCGCGTCGCGCGCTTCTTGGGGCGCTGCGTCGGGTTGCTGCTGGCCTTCGGCATCCGGCCAGGATATCGCGGCGAACGCCTCAGCCGGTGCCCACTACCCTGGGGCGAGCGGCAGGTCGCCGCGCGTGATCTGCAGCAGGAGGGTGCCATGCCGACGGGCAGGGTGAAGTTCTTCGACGAGGCCAAGGGCTTCGGGTTCATCGCGGGCGATGACGGTGGTGAGGTGTTCCTCCACGCCTCCGCGGTGCCGGAGGGCGTCGTGATCAAGCCCGGCGCGAAGGTCGACTACGGCGTCGCCGAGGGGCGGCGCGGGCCGCAGGCGCTGTCGGTGCGCATCGTCGGCCCGACCGCGGTCAAGGCGGCGCGGCGCGACACGGAGGACATGGCGATCATCGTCGAGGACCTCGTCCGCCTGCTCGACACGATCGGCAACGACCTGCGACGCGGCCGCTACCCGAGCGCTGCGCACGGCTCGACGGTCGCGCAGATGCTGCGGAGGGTCGCCGATGACCTCGACGCCTGACGCCCAGCACGAGATCCCCGAGCCCGAGCAGGGCGAGGGAGAGCTGCCCGAGCCCGCGTCGGCCGCGGCGACGTCCACCGCCTCGGCGCCCGTCGACTCCGGCTCCGATGGGACCGCCTCCGGCGCCCTCGCCACCACCCCCTCGGCGACCGCCGTCACCCCCGTGCCGACCACCCCCACCATGCAGGAGCTCGAGCTCGCGCTGGCGGCCCTCGACGAGATCGCGCCGTCGGGCGCGGTCGGCGAGGTGCAGGACGCGCTGGCCGAGGGCGGCGCGCACGGCCAGGCGCAGGTGGTGGCGATCCGCCACGCCTCGACCCTCGCCGGCTACCCCGACTGGTCCTGGACCGTGCTGCTCTCACGCGGGCTCGAGGGCGGCCCGACCGTGCTCGAGGTGGCGCTGCTGCCGGGGGAGACCTCGCTGCTGGCGCCCGCGTGGGTGCCGTGGTCTGAGCGGCTCGCGGACTACCTCGCGGCGAAGGAGGCCGGCCTCGTCGACGAGGAGCTCGACGACGAGGAGCTCGACTCCGACCTCGAGGCCGACCTCGACGACGACTTCGACGACGACTTCGACGTCGAGGACGCGGTCGCCGAGGACGACGACGACCAGGACGACGAGGACGACGGCCCCGACCGCGACTGACCTCCGCGGCTCGACCCGTCAGTCGGCCTCGCCTCGCGCGATACCCGTCGGCTGCGCAGCTGCCCGGCCGACGCTGCGCGGTCGACGGCGGTCGCCCGCGCGTGCGCAGCGGGCGAGCGCAGCGCGCGTGCCGGCTCAGCGCGCGTCGAGCAGGTGGTCGAGGCAGCGCGTGAGCTGCACGACGTCGCTGGGCTCGATCGCGGCGAAGGTCGCCACGCGCAGCTGGTTGCGGCCGAGCTTGCGGTAGGGCTCGGTGTCGACGACGCCGTTCGCGCGCAGGGTCTTCGCGAGCGCCGCCGCATCGACCGTGTCGTCGAAGTCGATCGTCACGACCACGTTCGAGCGGTGCTCGGGGTCGGTCACGAAGGGGGTCGCCTCCGGGCGCCCCTCGGCCCACGCGTAGAGCGTGGCCGAGGACTCCGCCGTGCGCGCCGCCATGGCATCCAGCCCGCCGCCGCCGAGCATCCACTGGATCTGCTCGTCGAGCAGCAGCAGGGTCGCGAGGGCGGGGGTGTTGAGCGTCTGGTCGAGGCGCGAGTTCGTCACCGCCTGCTGCAGCGACAGGAAGTCGGGGATGTAGCGGTCGGAGGCCGCGATGCGCTCGATGCGCTCGATCGCGGCCGGCGAGGCGAGCGCGAGCCACAGGCCGCCGTCCGCGGCGAAGTTCTTCTGCGGCGCGAAGTAGTAGACGTCGGTCTCGGCGACGTCGACCGCGAGTCCGCCGGCCGCGCTCGTCGCGTCGACGACCGTCAGCGCATCCGATCCGGGTGCGGTGCCGCGCACCACCGGGTGGAAGACGCCGGTGGAGGTCTCGTTGTGCGGGTAGGCGATGACGTCGACGCCCTCGGCCGGCTCGAGCGCGGCGCGTGACCCGGGCGCCGCGGTGGCGATGCTGGGCGCGTCGAGCCACGGTGCCGCGGCGGCCTTGCCGAACTTCGCGCCGAACTCGCCGAACGTCAGGTGGTGCGAGCGGCGCTCGATGAGGCCGAAGGCCGCGGCATCCCAGAAGGCGGTCGAGCCGCCGTTGCCGAGCAGCACCTCATAGCCCTCCGGCAGCGAGAACAGCGCCGCGAGCCCCTCCCGCACCGAGCCCACGAGCGACCGCACCGGCGCCTGGCGGTGGCTGGTGCCGAGCAGATCGAGGCTCGACCGCAGCCGCTCCACCTGCTCCGGCCTGACCTTCGACGGGCCGCACCCGAAGCGTCCGTCGGCGGGCAGGAGGTCGCTGGGGATCACGATGTCGCTCACAGCACGATCCTACGAGCGCCGCCCCATAAGGTGGAGCCACGATCGGGTGGGTGCCCGGACGGCTCATGCCGGTGCGCGCAGCAGAAGGGGGTGCGGATGACCGACCTCGTCGACACGACCGAGATGTACCTCCGCACGATCCTCGACCTCGAGGAGGAGGGCATCACGCCGTTGCGCGCTCGCATCTCGGAGCGCCTGCACCACTCCGGTCCGACGGTGTCGCAGACGGTCGCGCGGATGGAGCGCGACGGCCTCGTCGTGGTCGCGCCCGACCGCCACCTCGACCTGACGGAGGAGGGCCGGATCCTCGCGACGCGGGTGCTGCGCAAGCACCGCCTCGCCGAGCGGCTGCTCACCGACGTGATCGGCCTCGACTGGAGCCTCGCGCACGACGAGGCCTGCCGCTGGGAGCACGTCATGAGCGAGCAGGTCGAGCGTCGGCTGCTCGCCCTGCTCGGCAACCCGACCGAGTCGCCCTACGGCACGCCCATCCCCGGCCTCGGCGAGCTCGGCCTGGATCCCGCGGAGCCCTTCCTGCACGGCGTCGTGGCGGCGACGGATGCGCGGGGCACGCGCGTCGTCCGCCGGCTCGGGGAGCCGATCCAGGGCGACGTGGAGGGGCTCGAGGAGCTGCGCGACGCCGGGGTGCTGCCGGGCGCGGTGGTGGAGGTCAGCGATGCCGGGCCGCGCATCCGGCTGTCGGTGGTCGGCGGCGCGGCGATCGAGCTGCCGGCCGAGCTCGCGCAGCACGTCTACCTCGACGCCTGAGCCGCTTGGTCCCCGGTGCGCCGCATCCAGGTCGCGTCCAGGCGGCGTGCAGGCTCGCCGGTATCCTGCGTTCCGATTGTGACGGAATGGTAACGGTCGGGTACTGTCACGAGGTCAGCCCTGCACATCGCGGTGCGGGGGCCTGAAGGAAAGTCCTGGGGGAACACCGACTTCATGAAGCACCACACCACGGCCGTCGCCGTCTCGCCGAGCCCTGCTCGCACCGCGACCGCGTCCCTGCGTCGAGGCGCCAAGAGCGTCGGCGTCGTCAGCATCGCAGCAGCGCTGGTCGGCGCGCTCTCGCTGCCCGCCGCCGCGTTCACGCAGCAGGGCCCGGAGTTCTCGCAGGACGAGCTCGCGAGCATCGTCGCCGAGAACTCGCAGACCGTCCGCGTCGCGAGCGACGCGCGGATCGAGGCCATCGCCCGCGACGGCATCTCCGGCACCACGGTGACCGAGCTCGAGGAGCTGCGCGCTGCCGCCGCCGAGGCCGAGGAGGCCCGCCAGGCCGAGCTCGCCGAGGCCCGCGAGGCCGCAGCGGCGAACGCGGAGGCGAACGCGGCCGGTTCGACCGCCTCCGCCGGCACGAGCGCCGCACCGGCGGCCGCGGCGGTCGCCATCCCCGCGAACAGCGGCATCGTCGGCATCGCGCAGTCGCAGCTCGGCGCTCCCTACGTCTGGGGAGGCTCGAGCCCCTCGACCGGCTTCGACTGCTCGGGCTTCACCGCCTGGGTCTACGGCCAGGCCGGCCACTACCTCCCGCACTCCTCCGGCGCGCAGGCCGGCTACGGCACGCCCGTGCCCGCCTCGCAGGTCGCTGCGGGCGACCTGCTGGTGTGGAGCGGCCACGTGGCCGTCTACGCCGGCAACGGGCAGATCATCCACGCCGCCACCAGCGGCAAGCCCGTCAAGTACTCGGGCTACTCGGCGATGGTCGCCGCGTTCGGCACTCCTGAGGTCCGCCGCTTCGGCTGATCCTCTGAACTTGGTGACAAACCGATAACGATTTGATAACGTAGCCCGATGTGCCGCCCCGGCGACACATCGACGCAACACAAGCTTTGGAGCATCTACCTGTGACGACTTCCCCCGAGATGACCGGCAACGAGCCCGGCGCGAAGCGCTTCACCCGCGCCTCCGTCGTGCGCAACGCCCGTCGGGTCGGCGTGATCGCCGTCGCCGCGGCACTCGCGACCCCGCTGGCACTGCCCGCCTTCGCCAACTCGTCGGGCGCCGACTCGCAGGAGTCGCTCTCCGCGCTGGTGGCTCGCGACGCGCAGCAGGTGTCCGGCGTGGTCACCGCGGGCGAGAGCGGCCTGAGCGCCGACCGCCTCGACGTGCAGGCCACGACGCCCGAGGAGCTCGAGCAGATCCTCGCCGAGCTCGAGGCCGCCGCTGCTGAGGAGCGCGCGGAGCAGCAGGCAGAGGCTGAGGCCGCTGCAGCAGCCAGCAGCAGCTCCTCGTCCTCGTCCTCGTCCTCGTCCTCGTCGTCGGCAGCATCCTCGTCGGCAGCATCCTCGTCGTCGGCCGGCTCGGCTGGCGTCTCGGGTAGCGCTGTCGCCAACGCCGCGCTCGCGCAGATCGGCGTCGCGCAGGACTGCACGGCGCTCGTGCGCCGCTCGATCGCCGCGGTCGGCCTCGGCTATTCGGGCATGGGCAACCTCTTCAACCTGGGCCCGACCATCTCGATGGGCCAGGCCTCGCCCGGCGACATCATCTACTACGCCAACGGCGGCACCGGCAGCGCCCACGTCGCGATCTACATCGGCGGCGGCCGTGCGGTGCACGGTGGCTGGTCGGGCTACAACACCGTGGTCGCGGGCGTCAACATCGGCGGCTCGGCTCCGGTCTTCATCGACATCACGTGATCTGAGCCCTCGCGGCTCGATCGACGCGAAGCGCCCGTCCTCCTGGCGAGGGCGGGCGCTTCGTCGTGCGGCGGACGGTAGACTCGTCGAGTCCGGCCGCGGCCGGCCTGGCCTCTGTAGCTCAATGGAAGAGCATCTCCGTCCTAAGGAGCTGGTTGGGGGTTCGAGTCCCTCCAGGGGCACCGAAGCGTCGCTCCGTCGCCGCCCGCCCGATTGCACCGCGCTCCAGTGCGCCGCTCCGGGTCACCACTCCGGGTCGAACATGAACTCCTGCACCTGCTGCGCGCAGCGGCACGACTCGGCCACCTTGGCCGCCCAGGACTCCGCGTCTTCGCGGGTCGCCGCCTCGATCACGAGGAAGCCGCCCGCGAGGCTCGCGGTCTCGGGGTAGCCGCCCTCCGTCACGGTGCCGTCGCCGGCGACGCGCACCGGCGGCACGCCCTCGTCGATGCCGCCGCCGAAGACGTAGGCGCCCGCCGCCTTCAGCTCGCGGATCACCGCGTGCGAGGCGTCTGCGACCGCGGGCAGCTCCTCCTGCGGGAACCGCATGGCGTTCGGCGGGAACGTGATCAGGTACTTCGTCATCGTGCTCTCCTCCTCGTGGGGCGCATCCGCTCGGTGCTCGATGTGCTCGAGCTCGCGGCGTCGCCACCGGCCTGGCACAACAATCGCACCGATGTGCGACCTGCTGCGCCACGGTCGACCCGGTGCACCAGGTCGGAGATGGCGGGAGAGGTCGCGCTTCGAGCGACGAGGCCTCGCGCCGGTGCGGAGCGAAGGGCCTGAGGGCCGGATGCGGCGCGCGCAGCATCGTCGCGGCCGGCGGATGCATGCTGGTCGTCGACGGGGTCGAGCACGCCATCGAAGCGGTCGAGCCGTGCGACAGCGAGGTCGGGCTGCGCGGGTTCGGGGGGCTCAGGGCCCGACCGCTGCGGCTGCTGTGCCGTCAGGGGCTCCGGCTGGTGCGGGAGTCGGGCCCGGCCGCCGGGGCTTGAGCCGCAGCGCTCGGCGCTCGACGAAGAACCAGCTCGCAGCCGCGAGCACGAGGGTGCCAGCGATGCTCGCCGCGATGTACGCGGGGATCCCCCAGGCGATCGCGCCCGCGGAGGCCAGCAGCTGCTGCACCGGGAAGGCGTAGATGTAGGTGCCGTAGGAGAGGTCGTCGCGCAGGCGCAGCCGCGGGTGCGTGAGCAGCGCGCCGAGGCCGAACACGGCGTAGGCGAGCGGCAGGGCGCCGAGCACGCGGTAGTCGGGCAGCCACATCGTCGCGACGGTGGCGGCGCCGGCGAGCGCGACCAGCGGCCAGGTGAGCGGGATGCGATGCGCGTAGCGGTGCAGCAGCGCCCCGGCGGTGAACATGATGCCGAAGCGGGCGCCGGTCACGACGTACCAGTTCTCGACGGGGCCGTAGCTGGTGGCGACGACGGCGACGAGGCATGCGGCGAAGACGGCGAGCAGCAGCCAGCGCACGCGCAGCAGGCGCGTGAGGCCGAGGCCCAGCACGCCGAGGTAGCAGAGGAACTCCCACCACAGCGTCCAGAGCGAGCCGTTCCAGACGCCGGCGAAGGGCACCCCCAGCGGTGTGCCGGCGATGTCGTCCTGGAAGATGCGCAGGCCCGCGTTGCGCAGCACGTAGCCGATGCTCTCGCCCGAGAGCGCGCTGGCGTAGCCGGCGCCGGTCACGAGCATCGTGGCGACCGGCGCGACCACGAGCGCGGTGACGAGGAGGCACACCCAGAACGCCGGGAAGATGCGCAGCGCTCGCGCGGCGAGGAAGGCGTGCCAGCGCGGGTCGCGCACCCAGCTGCCGAGGATCAGGAAGCCGCTGATCGCGAAGAAGCCGTCGACCGCGATCTGGCCCAGCAGCTGCCGCCCGGGCGCCCACGCGACGTCCTCGCCCGAGAGCGGGAACGCGTGCCACACGATGACGAGCAGCGCGAGCCCCAGGCGCACGGCGTTGAGCGCGTTCGCGCGCGGCGCGAAGCGCTCGGCTATCGTCGGCGCGGGGAGGCTCATCGGAGTCAACCTACGCCTATCCGGACAGCGTTCGGAAACGGGATCCCCGAGCTCGCGTCGGGTTCCGGCGCACGCGCGACCGTGCGGCGCAGGGCCGCCTGGCCGTGCGCGCCGGTACCATCGAGGTCGGTGCCGCGCCCTGGTGCGCGAGCCACCGCATCCGCCCCCGACGCTCGCCACCGCACGAGCGTCGCCATGATGAGAGAGCGAGCGCATGAGCACCTCCCGTGAGCCCAAGCCCGCCAAGGCGACCGACGGAGCCGCCTGGGATGCGCGGGTGCTCGAGGGGCAGTCGCGCGCGCACTACATGCAGTCGGATGCATGGGCCAGGACCCGTGAGGCGAGTCCGTGGAAGGCGCTGCGCGACACCGTCACCGTGCCCACCACCGGCGGGGGCGTGCGCGAGCTGCCGATCCAGCTCTTCGAGCGCACGGCGCCGCTGGCCGGCCGCATCCTGTTCCTGCCGAGGGTCTCGGGCATCGACCCCTCGGCGATCGACGCGATCACCGCGCACGCGAAGGCCTACCCGAAGCGCTGGTTCGGCCTCAAGATGGAGACCTTCCAGGCCGAGGACCCCGAGCTGATCGCCGCCTTCGAGCGCAACGGCTGGGTGCGGGCCGCCTCGAGCCAGTACCAGCACGCGGTCGCCGTCGACCTGACGGGCACGCTCGACGAGGTCGCCGCGCGCTTCAAGAAGCGCGCCCGCAACTCGTACCGCGCGGCTGAGAACAAGTTCGGCGTCACCGTCTCGAAGGTCGAGATGACGCCGGAGAACGAAGCGGAGATGCACCGGCTGATCGGCGAGACGAAGGTGCGCTCCGGCGGCTACTTCCGGCACCCGGAGTACTTCCAGCGCATCTGGGACGTGTACAAGACCGTCGGCCAGGGCCACTTCTACGTCGCGCACTACGAGGGCGAGGTGCAGTCGATGGCGTTCGTGATGCGCTTCGGGGACACGGCCTGGTACAAGGACGCGGGCTCGATCCGCGAGAACGCGAAGATCTTCGCGCCCTATCTCATGCAGTGGAAGATCATGCAGGACCTGCATGCGCAGGGCGTCACGCTCTACGAGCTCGCGAACATCCCCGACCCGGCCGAGTGGGAGACGAGCGACATCCGCGGCCTCTACACGTTCAAGACCGCGTGGGCGCCGGAGCCGGTCACCTACATGCCGACCTTCGAGCTGCCGCTGACGGGTCGCTACGCCCTGTGGCAGAAGGCGGGCCGCTGGCTGCGCGCGGTCTACACGCGCCGCACGCGCGACGCCTGGTTCTGAGTCGCGGGTCGGGGCGCGCTCGGCCTGGAGGATCTCCGCGTGAGCGCCGTGCCGAGTGGATAGTCCACGCCGGAGCGCGCTCAGGGCGAGATGTTTCGGGCGTGCGCGCGGGCGGCGAACGCTGACCGCGGGCGGTGCAAGCGAGGAGGGACGGGCGGCCTCGCCGATCCAGATCCGCGAGATTCTGCGGGTTCCCGTGGTGTCACGAGGCCGGGCCGCCGTGCGGTGACTATCCTCGCGGTGTGCGTGATGACGAGACCGAGATCCAGGGAGACGGCTCCGTCGACGAGGATGCCGACGCGGTCGACGACGTCGCGGGCGCGCCGCAGAGCCCCCGCGCGCTGACCGGCAACCCCTCGGTGCCCGTGCCCGAGGCCCGTCGCGCCAAGCGCGAGGGCGAGTGGGAGGCGTGGGCAGAGGCACTCCGACGCGTCGGCGGCCGCAGCCCGCTCACCGACTTCATCGACACCACCGCGACCCGCATCGAGCTGTCGACGACGCACCCGGGCGGCCTCGCCCAGTTCATCACCGGCCGGCCGACGGCGCTCTCGAGCCTGATCCGCGACGACCTGGCCCTGCGCGCCGCGCGCTCGGCCGCGGCCGCGATCGCCTCGAAGGGCATCGAGCTCGCTGCAGCCCGCTCGATCGACGCCGTGCACCTCGGCATCGGCATGGCGCGGTTCCCGCACGGCGACGGCGAGGTCTACGGGCCCGTGCTGCTGCGGCCGCTCGTGGTGCGGCGCCGCGGCCGCGACTTCGAGCTGCAGCTGCTCGGCCGCCCGTTCGTCAACCCGCGCCTGGCGAGCATCCTGCGCGCCAACCACGGCGTGCGCCTCGACGAGCGCCAGCTCGTGCAGCTGGGCTCCGGCGAGGGCACCTTCACGCCCAACGCGGTGCTGGATGCGCTGCGGCAGGCCGCTGCGCACGTGCCCGGCTTCAGCGTGGAGGCACGGCTGCTCGCCTCCACCTTCGCCGACGTCGGCGAGCCGATGGCGGCCGACCTGCAGCAGCAGGAGCACGACGTGCTCGACGCCGTGCGCGGCGACGAGCAGGCAGCGTGGCGCCTGCGCGAGGGCCGCTCGGGCGTCGACGAGACCCCGCAGGACAAGCGCGACCCCGAGATCGACCGCCTGGTGCTCGACGCCGACGCCGAGCAGGATGCGGTGATCGCCGAGGCGGCCGCCGGCAACTCGGTCGTGGTCGAGGCGCTGCCGGGCACCGGCCTGACGCAGACGATCGTCAACCTCGTGGGCGCGCTCGTCAGCGACGACCGCCGCGTGCTCGTCGTCAGCCCCCGCCGCGCGGCGCTGCGCGACATCGCCGATCGCTTCGCCGCCACCAAGCTGCAGTCGCTCGCCGTCTCGGAGGCGACGCTGCGCCGCGACCTCATCGCCGCCATCCGCCGCATCGAGGGCTCGAAGCGCCCCGAGACGACGGAGATCGACGAAGCGATGCTGCGCCTGCGCAAGGTGCTGCTCGACTACCGCGCAGCGCTCCGCCGCGTCGACCCCGAGCTGCAGGTGAGCGTGCTCGACGCGCTCAAGGAGCTCTCGCGCCTGGCGATGCTGCCGGTCGCGCCCTCGACCCGCGCCCGCCTCAGCGACGACGCCACGCGCAGGCTCGCGACCGACCGCCCTCGCGTGGCCGCGACGATGCGCAAGGCCGCGGCGCTCGGCCAGTTCAAGTACGGGCCGGGCGACACCCCCTGGTACGGCGCGGCGTTCGCCACCAGCGGCGACGCATCCGCCGCGTTCGAGGATGCGAAGGCGCTCGCGGCGACCGACCTGCACGCGCTGCAGGCCGATGCCAAGAAGGTGATCGGCGACACCAAGCTGCGGCCGGCGGCGACGCTCTCCGAGCTCGAGATCCAGGTGGCGCTGCTCACCGACGTGCGGGCGACGCTCGACGTCATGACGCCCTCGATCTACGACCGCCCGCTCGGGGAGCTCATCACCGCGACCGGTCCGCGCCGCGAGGCGCTGCAGTCGCTCGGCGGCATGCAGCGCCGGCGACTGCGCAAGCTCGCCGAGGAGTACGTGCGGCCGGGTGCGCACGTGCCGGACCTCCACGACGTGCTCATCGCCGCGCAGCAGCAGCGCCGCCTGTGGGCGAAGTTCGCGCCCGACGGCTCCATCCCCACCGTGCCGGCCGGCCTCGCGGCGCTCGACACGCGCCTGCGCGACGTGACCGCGCGGCTCACGAGGCTCGACGCGGCGCTCAGCCCCTCGACGAAGAGCGTCGACCTGCCGCTCGCCGACCTCACCGAGCGCATCGCCGAGCTCGCGGCGCCGAGCGACGCACTCCAGAACATCCAGGAGCGCGCCGAGCTGATGGCATCGATCGAGCGCCTCGGGCTCGATGCGCTGCTGACCGACCTCGCCGACCGGCACGTCGCCGACGACCAGGTCGAGCACGAGCTGGACCTCGCCTGGTGGCAGTCGGCCCTGCAGACGATGCTCGCCAAGGAGCGCGCGCTGCTGCGCGGCAACACGGACGTGCTGCGCCGCCTCGAGCAGGACTTCGCGCTCGTCGACGAGGCGCACGTCGACGCCTCCAGCGCGCGGCTCGCGCACCAGATCGCGCAGCAGTGGCGACTCGCGATCGACGACCACGCGAACGAGGCGGATGCGCTGAAGCAGCTCATCAAGGCGGGCCCGGTCGACGCCGACGAGCTGCAGCGCGTCGCTCCGCACCTGACCCGCTCCGTCGCCCCCGTGTGGCTCTCCTCGCCCTACGACCTGCATCGGGTGCCGAAGCGTATCCCGTTCGACACCGTGATCATCGCCGACGCGGGCGCCATCACGATGGCGGAGGCCGCCGGCGCGATCAGCCGCGCCCGCCAGGTCATCGCGGTCGGCGACTCGGTGACGCAGACGCCGTCGCCCTTCGACGTCGGCATCTCGACCCTCGGCGTGCGGCCCAGCGAGGAGCTCGCGACGCCGGACGAGCTGCACGCGGAATCCGCGCTCTCGCGACTCGCGGGCGTGCTGCCGACGCTGCGCCTCAGCCGCTCCTACCGCACCGGTGGCGCCGATCTCGTCACCGCGGTCAACGAGCGCTTCTACGACGGCCGCATCGAGGCGCTGCCGTGGGCCGGCGCCTACCTCGGCCACGCCTCGCTCACCGCGCAGGTCGTGCAGGGCGCCTACGGGCTCCCCGAGCAGGGCGCGGCGACGGTCGAGAGCCCGGATGCAGAGGTCGACCGCGTGGTGCAGCTCGTCACGCAGCACGCGCGGCAGCGGCCGCACGACTCGCTGATGGTCGTCACCGCCAACGAGAAGCACGAGGTGCGGCTGCAGCAGGCCGTGATGGCTGCGCTCGCGACGAACAGCGCGCTCACCGACTTCGTGGTCGCCGACCGCGAGGAGCCCTTCGTGATCGTGGACGTCACGCACGCGAGCGCGCTGAGCCGCGACCGCGTGATCTTCTCCGTCGGCTACGGCCACACGAAGCACGGCAAGAACGTCGACTTCGGCTCGCTGGGCGAGCCCGGCGGGGAGCGGATGCTCGCGGTGGCGATGACGCGCGCCCGCAAGGCGCTGCAGATCGTGACCGCGTTCGACGCTGCCGCTCTGGATCCCGAGAGGCTCGAGCACGGGGCTGCGCAGCTGCGCGAGATCCTGCTCGACGCTGCCGCGGGCGCCCACCCGCACACGTATCACGGCGGTGATCCGCTCATGATCGACCTCGCGACGCGCCTGCGTCGCCGCGGGTTGCGCGCCGATGTCTCCTACGACGGCCAGCTGCCGCTCGTGGTGGCGAACGGCGGCGTCTGCGCTGCGATCGAGGCCGACCACGACGACGGCGACCGCACGCTGCGCGAGGCGCTGCGCCTGCGACCCGAGGTGCTGCGCCGCTTCGGCTGGCACACGATGCGCGTGCACGCGTTCGAGCTGTTCACGGACCCCGAGGGCGTCGCCGACCGCATCGCCGAGCTCGTCGGGGCGGATGCGTCGACGCCGTGAGCGGGCAGGGCCCGGCCGGCGCAGGGCAGCCGGAGGACGCGGCTGACGCGACGCGGGCCGCGTCGACGGACGCCGGTGCGGGCGACGCCGTTGCGGGCGACGCGGCTGCGGACGACGTCGCGCATCCGCCGCTCGTGATCCGCAGGCGGGGCCGACGCGTCTCGACCGAGCCGCCGCCCGGGTACACGGGCGAGCCGTCGCAGGAGCGGCAGCAGTCGAGCGAGAACGACGCGCGGCTGCGGGCCGACGTGCCCCCGCACTGGGGTTGACGCGCCGCGCGCTCGCGAACGCCGAACGGGCGGCCCCGGAGGACCGCCCGTTCCGCGTGGAGCGTCAGGCCGTGGGCTGGGTGCCGCCGGGGGCCGTGCCGCCGGGCGTCACGCCCGGCTGAGCGCCGCCGGCCTGAGCGCTGCCGGCCTGGGCGTGCGTCGCCTGCACGCGCAGCAGGTCGCGGATGTCGTGGAGGATGTCGACGTCGGTCTCGGCCGGCTCCTCGGGCAGGATGCCGCGGCGACGGTCGTGGTGCTCCTTCATCTTCGCCATCGGCAGCACGAGCACGAAGTACACGACGGCCGCGATGATGAGGAAGTTGATGATCGCCGCGATCAGGACGCCGATCGGGAAGATGCCGAGCTGCGCGTCTGCGAGCTCCTCCGCGTCGAACGCGAGCTCGAGCAGCGGGTTGATGATCGCGGTGGTGAACGCCGTGACGATCGCGGTGAACGCGGTGCCGATGACGACGGCCACGGCGAGCTCGACGACGTTGCCCTGCATCAGGAACTTCTTGAAGCCCTCCATGGGGCCCTCCTCAGCGTGAGTGGTGGTGGATGGACGAGGCGTGGGCGAGCCGGTTCAGGAACCGGAGCCGGAGCCCGAACTGGAGCCGGAACCTGAGCCGGAGGAGCTCGGCGCGCCGGAGCTCCCCGCAGCGGAGCCCGAGCCAGCGGGCTTCGACGCGGCAGGCTTCGCGTCGCTCGACGACGAGGATCCCGCTCCCTTCGCCGCTGCCGCTCGCGAGTCGGTGCGGTAGAAGCCCGAGCCGTTGAAGGTGACGCCGATCGAGCCGTACTGCTTGCGCAGGGCGCCGCCGCAGCGCTCGCACACGGTCAGCGCCGGCTCGGCGAAGCCCTGACGGGCGTCGAACGCGTTGCCGCACGCGGTGCAGGCATAGGCATAGACGGGCATGGATCAGCTCCTGGTGATGATGCGGATGACCCCGGACTGCGTGACGACGCCGTCGACGGGCTGGTCGTAGTCGGCGTGGGGCACGCTGTCGAAGAGCTCTTCGTCGTGCACGACCGCATAGACCGCAGGACAGTCTGCCATGGCGGCGATCGTCTTGTCGAAGAATCCGCGGCCGCCGCCGAGCCGCGAGCCATCGCGACCGATCGCGGTGGCGGGGATCAGCATCAGGTCGACCTCGTCGAGCGCCGTCGGCGGCAGCGCGTCGGCGGTGGGCTCCGGCATGCCGAGCGTCGACTCGACCGTCTCGGTGCCATCGTGCTCGGCCCAGTCGAGCAGACCGTCCTCGCGGATCACGGGCAGCAGCACGCGGATGCGCTGCTCGCCCGCCCACGCCAGGAACCGTCGGGTGTCGGGCTCGTCGGGGGTGGAGAGGTAGGCGGAGATCGTGCGGGCGCCGAGCGAGATGACGAGCTCCTGCAGGCTCGCGGCCACGCCGGCGGCGCGCTCGGAGGCGAAGGAGGCTCCGCGCGATGCGCGGGCGCCGCGCAGCTCGCGTCGCAGCTGCCGCTTGGCGTCCTCGATGGTCGTCTCGTCATCGCTCACAGCCCGGAATCTAGCGGCTCGGGGTGAGAAGCGGCCCGGGAGCGCGGGCTCGGCGGAATGTTCCGCGCGCCCGCGCGCTTGCACTGAGCGACGCGGCACGGCGCAGCACGGAGCACGGCGAGGAGCAGGGCGATGGACTACGGGCACGAGATCGAGTTCGGGGTGTTCATCACGCCGACGAACCAGCAGCCGCAGCAGCCGGTGCAGCTCGCGCAGCTCGCCGAGAGCGTCGGCTTCGACCTCGCCACCTTCCAGGACCACCCCTATCAGCCGGCCTTCCTCGACACGTGGACCCTGATGAGCTGGGTGGCGGCGCAGACGAGCAGCATCCGCCTCTCGCCGAACGTCGCCAACGTGCCGCTGCGGCCGCCGGCGGTGCTGGCGCGCTCGGCCGCGAGCCTCGACCTGCTCTCCGGCGGCCGCATCGAGCTCGGCCTCGGTGCCGGCGGCTTCTGGGATGCGATCGAGGCGATGGGCGGCACGAGGCTGACGCCCGGGCAGGGCGTCGACGCGCTGCGCGAGGCGATCACCATCATCCGCGCCATCTGGAGCACGAGCGAGCGCGGCGGCGTGCGGGTCGACGGGCAGCACCACCGCGCCACCGGCGCCAAGCGCGGGCCGCGCCCCGCGCATCCGATCCCCATCCACGTCGGCGCCTACAAGCCGCGGATGCTGCGCCTCACGGGCGAGCTCGGCGACGGCTGGCTGCCGAGCCTCGGCTACCTGCAGCCCGGCGACCTCGCGCGCGGCAACGACGCGATCGACCAGGCGGCGGCGCGGGTCGACCGCGAGCCGCACGAGATCCGGCGCATGCTCAACGTCGGCGCCGACCTGGCCGACGCAGACGGGGCGAAGCGGATGCTGGAGCTCGCCCTCGAGGACGGCATCGGCACGTTCATCGTCGCGACCGACGACCCGGGCGTCATGCAGCGCTTCATGGCGGAGGTCGCGCCGGTCGTGCGGGACGGCGTCGCCGCTGCGCGCGGCGACCGCGGCACCCCAGCAGCCCCGCGACTGGCTGCCGCCGCGCTCGCGCGCCGCGCTCCGGCGCTCGACTACGACGCGATCCCCGACAGCCTGCGCGCGACCGCCGTCGAGCCGGGCTCGTGGGAGTACCCCGAGCGCCAGCACACCTACCTGCGCGGCGGAGCCCCCGGGCTGCTGCTGCGGCCGACGAGCCCCGCGCAGGTCGCCGACGCGCTCGCCTACGCGCGCTCGCAGGGCGCGGCGGGGGCCGACGGCGGCCGCGTGCCGCTCAGCATCCGCTCGGCCGGCCACGGGATCTCGGGCCGCTCCACGAACGACGGCGGCATCGTCATCGACCTGGGTGCGCTCGATCGCATCGACGTGGTGGATGCCTCGCGGCGCCTCGTGCGCGTCGGAGCGGGCGCCACGTGGGGCCAGGTGGCTCGGGCGCTCGACGAGCACGGCTGGGTGATCAGCTCCGGCGACTACGGCGGCGTCGGCGTCGGCGGGCTCGCGACCGCGGGCGGCGTCGGCTTCCTCGGCCGCGAGCACGGCCTGACGATCGACCACATCGCGTCGATCGACGTCGTGCTCGCCGACGGCTCGCTCGTGCGGGCGAGCCGCGACGAGGAGGCAGAGCTCTTCTGGGGCATGCGGGGCGCCGGCGCCAACCTGGGCATCGCGGTCGCCTTCGAGCTGACCGCGCACGAGGTCGGCACGATGGGCTTCGCGCAGCTCGCCTTCGACGCGAGCGACACCGCCGACTTCCTCCAGCGCTGGGGCGCGACGACCGAGGCGAGCGACCGCGCGGTGACGCCGTTCCTGCTGCTCGGCGGCGACCAGCGCGGCCGCCCGCGCGTCGCGCAGGCGATGATCGCCGTGGACGAACCCGATGCCGAGGCGATCGTCGAGCACCTGCAGCTCTTCGCGGCGGTCGGCCCGCTCGTCGGGCAGCAGGTGGTGCAGACGCGCTACTCCGGCATCATCGACAACGCCGCAGGCGGCCCACACCGCGGGCACGGCGAGCCGACGACGCGCTCGGCGCTCATCGGCTCGATCACGCCGGAGGTCGCGGCGGCGCTCGCGGCCTTCCTCGACGCGGGCGTGCACCACTTCTTCCAGATCCGCGCCATGGGCGGCGCGATCGGCGACGTCCCGAGCGACGCGACGGCCTTCGCGCACCGCGAGGCGCTGTTCTCGGTGGTCGCCCTCGGCTCGCACCGCGCGCGCCTCGATGCCGCGTGGGATGCGCTGGTCGCGCCCCACGCCTCCGGCCTCTACCTCTCGTTCGAGACCGATCCGCGGCCGGAGCGGCTCACCGACGCCTTCCCGCCCGCCACGCTCGCACGCCTGCGGGCGCTGAAGGCGCGGGTCGACCCCGACAACCTCCTCCGCGACAACTTCGGCGTCGTCGAGGTGGCAGCCGCGGCCGTCTAGGCTCGACCTCGTGTTCGACAGCGCCCCTCGCCTCACCCACGGCGACGTCAGCATCCGGGGCATCAGGCTGCGCGACGCCAAGACGCTCGAGACGGAGCTGCAGGTCAACCGGCCCTGGCTCGAGCGCTGGGAGGCGACGCTGCCGGGCACGCATCCCAGCGGGCGCTTCGACACGCGCTCGTCGATCCGCTCGCTGCTCGACGCCGATCGCGCCGGCACGGGCCTCGCCTTCGCCATCGAGGTCGGCGGCGAGTTCGCCGGGCAGTTGAACGTCGCGTCGATCACGGGCGGGGCGCTCGGGTCGTCGACGCTCGGCTACTGGATCGCGCGACGCTTCGCCGGCAGGGGAGCGACCCCGATCGCGGTGGCGCTCGCGACCGACCACCTCATGCTCGGCATGGGGCTGCACCGCGTCGAGGTGTGCATCCGCCCCGAGAACCTCGCGAGCCTGCGCGTGGTCGAGAAGCTCGGCTTCCGCTACGAGGGCTGCCGCCGCCGCTACATCCACATCGACGGCGACTGGCGCGACCACCTGTGCTTCGCGCTCGTGCGGGAGGAGCTCGCCGAGCCGCTGCTGGGCCGCTTCCTCGCGGGCCGCGTGCCGCCCTTCGACCGCTCGGTCTACCCGGTCGACGTGGGTGGCGACCCTCGGGGAGCGACTTCGGCCTGAGGGTGCGCGAATTGCCGCGCGGCCTCCGGTGATCGGGGTGCACGCGCCACTACCGTGCAGGGCATGCCAGAGTTCGCAGGTCTCGGGACGTCGCTCGTCCTCATCGTCGCCGTCGTGCTCTGGATCGCGTACCTCGTGCCGGTCTGGACCCGCAAGCGGGAGTACCTCGCGACCGAGCGCAACGCGATCCGCCTGCAGCAGACGCTCCGCATCATGGCCGAGTCGGCCGAGGCGCCGGCAGAGGTGCAGATCGAGGCAGACGCCCGCACCATCGCGGTGCAGCAGAAGGCGGTCGCCAAGGAGGCGCGCCTGAAGCAGGCCATGGAGCACGCGAAGGCCGTCGCCCGCGCGCGAGAGCTCGACGAGCAGATCAAGGCGGTCGAGCGCGAGGTGCGCGCGGCCGTGAGGTCGAGCGTGTCGCGGGCGCAGCGCCTGCGACGCACGCGCCTGGCCTGCTTCGCCCTCGTGCTGCTCGGCATCGGCGCGGTCGTCGCCGGCGCGCTCGTGCCGGGCCTGCAGGTGCTGCTGGCGCTCGGCGCCGCGGTGGCTGCGCTGAGCGTCGTCGGGCTCGTGGCGGTCAACGCGTCGGCGACGCGGATGCGTCGGGTCGCCGCGGCGACGGCGCCGCGCGTGCGCGACCTGGGCGAGGCCCGCGAGGTCGCCGCCGAGGCGGTCGCGACCGAGGCGCGGATGGCGGAGCAGGTGGTGGCTCGGAGCGCGCAGCGCACCGGTGAGGTCGTGGGCGCGAGCCGTGAGCGGCGCGCCCAGCAGCGCGCAGCGCAGCGCGCCGAGCAGAGCGCGCCGCAGCGCTCGGCGCACGACGCGGGTCAGCGCAACGCGCACGGCGCCGGTCGCGGCGCTGGGCAGCGCACCGACGAGGTGGTCGCCTCGCGGGCCTGGACCCCCCGGCCGCTGCCCGAGCAGCGCCTGCCCGCGCAGTACGAGCCTGCGCGCCACCCGAGCGACGACCTGCTCGCCCGCGCCAGGCGGCAGCTCGCCGAGGATCGTCGCGCGATCTCGGGCCCGCTCGCCCGCGTCACGCCGCTCGAGCCGACCTTCGAGGACATCATCGGCGGCGACGAGGGTGCTGAACTGAGCGATCAGGAGCGCCGCTTGGCCCAGACCCAGCCCGCGCTCCCGATCCGAGAGGTGCAGCGCAGCCGGGGCGTCGCCGTCGCCGAGGCCCTCGAGGTGCAGCGCGTGGTCGACCCGATCGAGACCGCTCCCGACGAGCACCGCCTCGCGACGGGTGCGGCGCAGCCCGCCGCCGCCGCGCCTGCGCCCGCGTCGCGCTCGAGGTTCGCCTCCATGGGCGTGGTCGGCGACGACCTCTCCGGCGTCGACGTCGTCGCCGCGTTCCGCCGCCGCGTCGGCTGACGCAGCCGCACGGTGCGCGCTGAGCGCACCGGCGCAGCGGCGAGGCGCTCCTGCTGCTCCCTGAGCCGCTCCGCGCCGCAGGCGCTGAGCGTGTCGAAGTGCGTGTCGAAGTGCGTGTCGAAGTGCGTGTCGAAGGACGGGGATTTCGCAGAACCCAGCCGCGTCGGATAGCATCATCCGGTCCGGGCCCGTGGCGCAGTTGGTAGCGCGTCTCGTTCGCAATGAGAAGGTCGGGGGTTCGATTCCCCCCGGGTCCACCATGGAAGAGCCCCGCTTCGGCGGGGCTCTTCGCGCGTTCAGGCCTCCGTGACCGCCGACGTGTCGACGCACACGACCGCCCGGTTGCCGTCCTGATCGGCGATCACCGTCAGCGCCGGCGCCTGGCTGTCGTCCACGACCGTGCCGCCGGCGGCCAGCGCCGCAGCGATCCGCTCAGGCGCGACCTCCGCGGCGACGTAGACCTCGACGTGGAAGCGCTGCTGCGCCGCCGCATCCGCGCTGCGCGCCGCATCCGCCGTCTCCGCCGCATCTCCGAACCACAGGTTCGGCACGCGCCCCGACGCGTCCCGGATCTCGTCGCTCGGCGAGCCGTGCCCCTGCGATGCGGGATCGCCCGTCAGCAGCGCAGCCCAGACAGGCGCGATGACCGCTGACCGCGTCGTGTCGAGCCCGAGCTCCATGACGCTCACGGCCCCGGGGTCGGCATCGAGCCCGAGCTCGCGAGCGAGCTCGGTGATGCGCGCAGCGGCATCGAGATCGAGCTGCGTCACCCACGAGACCACGTGCTCGACCTCCGCCGACTCGCGGTAGACGGCGTCGTCGCTGATCAGCTTCAGGTCGACGTAGCCGGGACCGATCGCCACGATCGGGTGCCGACCCAGCGCATCGCCCGCGTCGCCGATCGCCGCGACGAACCGCGCAGCAGCACCGAAGTCGCGCACCCGGTAGCGCGCGTGGAGCCCCTGCGCCAGCTTGCGCCAGTCGGTGAGTGCAGCGTCTGCGATCTTCGTGCCTGACAGCATCTCCATGTGCGGCGACCTCTCGTCGCCGCAACGCTCCCACGCGACGGGCGCTGAGGGAAGAGCTCAGCGGATGCCGCGCTCAGGGGTAGGGCGTGAGGTCGAGCTCCTCGAACGCGACGACCTCGTTCGCCCAGCGGGTGGCGACGAACTCCTGGTGGTGCGGATGCGCGTCGTACGCCGCGTAGGCGGCCTCGTCGGCGAAGGTCATCGCGAACTGGAAGGCGTAGCCGCTCTTCTCGCTCGTCTGCCGGCTGACGGTGAACTCCTCGACGCCCGGGATCGCCCGGAGCACCGCGGGGCCCGCGGTCAGGAAGCCTCGCTCCTCGTCGGAGCCGGGCGCGTGGGCGAGGGTGAAGGCGACGGTGTGACGGATCATGGGCTCAGGCTATCCACGCAGGCTCGCGGCGAGCGCGCTCGGTAGCCTGGCCCCGTCCACCGACGCCGATGCAGGAGACGCACCCGATGAGCGCCAACCGCAAGCGACGCCGCGCCGAACGACGGGTGAAGCCCGGCGACGGCCACCAGCTGAAGCCCTTCCGGTGGTGGCAGCTGCTCTCGCGCACGCTCTTCCACGCGCGGATGCGCGGGGAGTCCGGGGCGGTCGAGACCTGGAGCGTCGACGTGGCGCTCTGGGGCGACAAGGACGGCGACGTCGCGGCCAAGCTCTACCGCGAGGGCGTCAACCAGGCGGTCTCGAAGCTGCCCGCCGCCTTCCCGGTGCCGGGCGGTGCGATCGAGGTCGCCGCCAGCGGCTACGGCATGCGGCGCTGCCACTTCGTGGACGAGGCCGGCAACGCCCGACAGCTGACGCCCGATCCGGCGACAGCCGAGGGGCGGCGACTGCGACTGCACCGCACGCGCCCTGGGCTCAGCCGCGCCATCGGGGCCGTCTCGGTGCTCGTGCTGCTCGTCTCCCTCGTGCTCGGCGTGCCGCAGATCATCGAGCAGGTCACGAGCATCCCGCCGATCGCCGAGCGCATCGGCACCTTCGAGAGCCCGCTGCAGCTGCCGGCGTGGGCCAACGTGTCGCTCGTCGTCGGCGCGCTCGTGGCGAGCTCGGAGCGCGCGCTGCGACTGCGCTACCACTGGCTGCTCGACGGAGGACTGTTCGACGGCGAGGAGTAGCGGGCAGGATGGCCGCATGAGCGATCGATACGAGGTGGGCGACAAGGTCAGCTGGAACTCGGAGGCAGGCCGCGTCTCCGGCGAGGTGACGAAGGTGCACACGAGCGACTTCGAGTTCCTGGGGCGCACGCGCCGCGCGAGCGCCGACGAGCCGCAGTACGAGGTGCAGAGCGACAAGACCGATGCGAAGGCCGCGCACAAGGGCTCGGCGCTGCGCAAGCGCTGAGCGGGCGCGGGGAGCAGCGAGCGAGCGCCGGATCCTGCCGCAGCCGCCTCAGGCCCGCGTCGCCTCCGCGTCCTTGTCCCGCAGGATCGCCGGCAGCACGATGTGCGCGTCGGGGATCATGCCGGGCGTCACGCGCTTGCGGAAGATCCAGTAGCTCCACGCCTGGTAGGCGAGGATGATCGGCAGGCTCACGGCCACCACGATCGTCATCACGCCCAGCGTGTACGGGCTGTTCGCTGCGTTCATGAGCGTGAGGTCGAAGGCCGGGTCGACGGTCGAGGGCAGCAGCCGCGGGAACATGCCCGCGAAGACCGCGCCGCTGCCGAACAGGCCGAACGCGGCGTAGCCGATGAACGCGAGCCCCTCCCTGCGACGGCGCGCGTGCGCGAAGCCGAAGACGGCGCCGGCGACCGCGAGCAGCACGAGCGCCCAGGAGAAGGCGGTGCCGCCGTGCTCGAGCTGCACCCAGACCGCCCAGATCGCCGCGGGCGCCAGGCACAGCGGCGCCCACGTCGCGGCGAAGCGCGCCGAGCGCTCCCGCACCTGGCCGTCGGCCTTCAGCGCCAGGAACGTCGCCGAGTGCGCGAGCGCGAAGCCCACGACGGCGAGCCCGCCGATGAGCGCGGGTGCGCCGACCCACGCGAAGGGCCCGCCGACGCGGTCGCCGTTGCCGTCGATCGGTAGGCCGAGGGAGGTGAGCGCGAGCATCGCGCCGACGCAAGACGCGGCGATGAGCGAGCCGATGCCGATGCACGCCGTCCAGAGCGAGCGCCAGCGCTGCGTGTGCACCTTGCCGCGCCACTCGATGGCGACCGCGCGGATGATGAGGCCGACGAGCGCGATCGTCAGCGGCACGTAGAGGGTGGAGAACAGCGAGGCGTACCACTCGGGGAACGCCGCGAAGGTGCCGGCGCCCGCGGTGATCAGCCACACCTCGTTGCCGTCCCAGACGGGCCCGATCGTGTTGAGCATGACGCGGCGCTCGCGCTCGTCCCGGCTGGCGAACAGCATCCGCATGCCGACCCCGAGGTCGAAGCCCTCGAGCAGCAGGTAGCCGATCCACAGCACGGCGATCAGCACGAACCAGGTGATGGCGAGCGGTTCCATGGGTGCTCCTCCTCCGCGGGCTAGTAGGCGAACGACAGCACGTCGTCGCGGCGGCCGCTGCGGCCGTCAGGGTCGTCGGATGCGTCGGGGTCATCGGGATCGTCGTCGTGCCCGCGCCCGTGGCCGTGCGCGGGATCGAGCTCCGGCATCGCGCTCGCGACGCCGCCGCGCACGTACTTCACGAGCAGCGTCAGCTCGACCACCAGCAGCGCCGCGTAGATCGCGGTGAGGGTGATGACGGAGAAGAGCAGCTCGCCCACCGTGACGCCGGGGGAGACGGCGGCCGCGGTGAACATGAAGACGCCGTCGATGCCGGAGGGGTCGGGGTTCGGAGCGACCACGAAGGGCTGGCGGCCGATCTCGGTGAAGATCCAACCGGCGATGTTGCCGGCGAAGGGGGCGAGGATGCCGAGGATCGCGAGCCGCATGATCCAGTGCGACGACGGCACCGTGCCCTTGCGGGTCAGCCACAGCGCCACGACGGCGCCGAAGGCGGTGATGCCGCCCAGGCCGATCATCAGGCGGAAGCCCCAGTACGTCACCCACATCGGCGGCACGTACTGCACCTCGCTGCCGGCGAAGGAGCCGTAGAGCGCTTCGTCGGGGATCGTCTCGCCGTACTGATCCTGGTAGATCGGCTCGAGGTCGGAGATGCCGGGCATGTCGGCGCCCCACTCGCCGGTGCCGAGGAACCCGAGCAGCCCCGGCACCTCGATGAGCGTCACGACCTGCGAGCAGTCCGTCGCCCCCGGGTCGCCGAGCGACAGGATCGAGAACGCCGAGCCGGTGTGGCATGCGGCTTCCGCAGAGGCCATCTTCATCGGCTGCTGCTCGTACATGAGCTTGCCCTGCCAGTCGCCGGTGAGCGTGAGCCCGCCGAAGGCGACGATGCCGAGCACGGCGCCGAAGCGGAGGGACCACAGCCACACGCCGTGGTCGGTGCGGTCGCGACCGACGACGCTCGGTGCCTCGCCGACGATGACGCGTCCCGAGGCATCCGTCGTGTCGATCGCGTCGTGGCGCCGCCGCCACAGGTGGTACCAGCTGATGCCGATGAGGAACATGCCGGCGACGATGAGGGCGCCGAAGATGGTGTGCGTGAACGCGGCGAGCGCCGTGTTGTTGGTGAGCACCGCCCAGACGTCGGTCATGACGGGGCGCCCGTCGGGGCCGAGCTCGACGCCGACGGGGTGCTGCATCCACGAGTTGGCGACGATGATGAAGTACGCCGAGAACCACGAGCCGATCACCGCGCACCAGAGGGCGGCCAGGTGCAGGCCCTTGCGCAGGCGGCCCCAGCCGAAGATCCAGATGCCGATGAAGGTCGACTCGGCGAAGAAGGCCAGCAGCCCCTCGAGCGCGAGCGGGGCACCGAAGACGTCGCCGACGAAGCGGGAGTACTCGCTCCACGCCATCCCGAACTGGAACTCCTGCACGAGGCCGGTGGCGACGCCGAGGATGAAGTTGATCAGGAAGAGCTTGCCCCAGAACTTCACCATGCGCAGGAACCGCTCGTCCCCCGTGCGCACCCAGATGGTCTGCATGATGGCGATCACCATGCCGAGGCCGAGCGTGAGCGGCACGAGCATGAAGTGGTAGACGGTCGTGATGCCGAACTGCCACCTGGCGATGTCGAGGACTTCCACGCGGGCACTCCTTCGCAGCGGGCGAGCGCTCCGGGGAGGGCTCCTGGCGGGGTCTCCGCCTGTCTCGATTCTACGTCATGTAGAACTAGTTCGACACCCTGTCGAAGAAATTTGACGTGGCGTAGAATGGCGAGCGGATGGGTGGCGCAGGACGCGCGCGATCACGAGCGACGGACGCTCTGCAGGTGATCCGGCCGCGCCGAGGGAGTTCTTCCCCCGGCGGTCAGAGACCGCCTGCAGAACGGAAGCAGGGAGAGACATGGGAACGCTCGGCGAGCTGGAGCGCACGGTGATGGACGCCGTGTGGGATGCGCCGGCGCAGCTGACCGCCTACGACGTGCAGGAGCAGCTCGAGGCCAGCGGGCGCGCGCTCGCCGCGACGACGCTGCTCACCGTGCTGTCGCGCCTGGAGAAGAAGGGCTTCGTCGCCTCGGATCGCTCGGTGCGGCCCTACCGCTACACGGCGGTCGGCTCGCGCGCCGACCACGTCGCCGAGCTCATGCACTCGGTGCTCGGGGAGTCGCGCGACCGCACCGCGGTGCTCGAGCGCTTCGTCGGCAGCGTCTCGAGCGAGGACGCCGAGCTGCTGCGCTCGCTGCTGCGCGACGGGAGCTGAGCCGGGCATGGTGCTCGGGGCGACGGCGCTCGGGGCCGGGGGCGCGCTCGGGCTGATGGCCGCTCCGACGCCCGATGGTGCGCTCAGGCTCGCGACGGCTCCCGTGCTCGACGGCGCTCTCGTCATCCCGCACGCGGCGCTCGTCTGGGCCGCCGGGCTCCTGTGGCTCGCCTCGCTGCTGCTCGCGTGGCCCGTCCCCGTGCGGCTCTCGCGCGCCGAGTGGCCGATGCGGTCGCCCGTGCTCGCGCTCCTGGTGTGGCAGGGCGTCGGCCTCGCCGGTGGCTTCGCGATGATCGGGGCGCTCGCCCTCACCGGCCTCGCTGCCGCGCCGGCGCTGCCGCCGGAGCTCGCGCATCCGTGGGTCGTGCTGCTGCCGGCGGTGCTCTTCGCCGCCTACCTGCTGACGCACCTCGGGATCACGATCGTGCAGGTCACGCGGCAGCGCCATCGCCACCTGAGCCTGCTCGACCTGCTGAGCGCGCCCCATCCGACCAGGGCCCGCACGCGGGTGCTCGACGACGCGGTGCCGGTCGCCTACTGCCTGCCGCGCGGGGCCGGCTCGGTGACGGTGCTGTCGCAGGGGTTGCTCGACCGGCTCGACGCCGACGAGCTGGTCGCGGTGATCGCCCACGAGCGCGCGCACGTCGAGCAGCGTCACGACATCCTGCTGCTGGCGTTCCGGGCGTGGCGGTCGGCGCTGCCGTGGTTCCCGGTCGCGGCGCTCGCGGATGCCGAGGTCGCTGCGCTCGTCGAGATGCTGGCCGACGACCACGCCCGGCGCGAGGTGCGCGACGAGGTGCTCGCGCGAGCGATCCTGCAGGTCGGCGCGAGCGGCGTGCCCGGGGCGGAGCGCGATGCGGCGGGCTCGAGCCGCGGCAGCGACCGGTTCCGCCGGCTCGTGGCGTAGGCGCGCGAGACCCTCGACCCGCTGGGCGGTGCTCGGAGCGCTGTCGCGGCTCGGCGTGCTGCCTGGCCGGTCGAGCGTCGGGGCCGGGCGGTCAGCGCAGCCGCACCACCGCATCCGCCGGGCGGCGGTCGTCGGCCCGGTGCGAGACGAGCAGCACCACGCGGTCGGCGGTCGCCGCGCGCACGTCGGCCATCATGGCGGATGCGGTGGGCGCGTCGAGGTGCGCCGTCGGCTCGTCGAGCAGGATCAGATCGGCGCGGGTGAGCAGGGCGCGTGCGACGGCGAGACGCTGGCGCTCTCCGCCGGAGAGCGCGGAGCCGCCCGCGCCGACGCGGGTGCCGAGCCCGTCGTCGAGCGTCTGCAGCAGCGGGCCGAGGCCGGCCCGCTCGAGCGCCGCGCGCAGCTCGGCGTCATCGGCGGCGTCGTCGCGCGCGCGGGCGAGCTGCAGGTTGCCGCGGAGCGTCGAGTCGAAGACGTAGGCATCCTGCGGACACCACGCGACGCGCGAGCGCCAGGCCCGCTCGTCGAGCTCGCTGAGGGGCGTGGTCGCCCGGTCGTCGCCCGCTCGCACCTCGCCGGTGTCGACCGGCAGCGCTCCCATCACGGCGGAGAGCAGCGTGGACTTGCCCGAGCCGGACGGCCCCTCGAGCACGAGCCAGCGCCGCGAGGAGGCGGTGCCGGAGACTCCCTCGACAGCCGGCGTCGGCATGCCGGGGTAGCGCACCGCGACCTCGTCGAGCTCGACCCGCGTGACCGTGGACGCGGGTGCCCCCTGGCCCCACGTCGGCGTCGGGGCGGGGCGCAGGATGGGGCCCAGCCGCGCGAGCACGGCGCGCATCGCGGGGATGCGGTGCACGGCTGCGACGAGGTCCGTGAGCGGCTCGAGGAGGGCGAGCGAGAGGAGCGCGATGACCGCCGCGCCCTCGCCCGAGAGCCCGGGCGACAGCGATCCGCCGAGCACGGGCACGAGCACGGCGAGCGTCGTGACGGCGCCGGTGACGACGGCCGAGCCGAGGCCCGCAGCCCACGCGGCTCGGCGCTCGGCGCTCGCGAGCCGCTCGGCGACGTCGTCGAGCTGCGCGAGCGCGGCGTCGGCGATGCCGTTGCCGCGCAGATCCGCGGCCGCTGCGGCGAGCGCCGAGCTGCCGCGCACGAGCTCGGAGCGCGCGCCGATGCGCTCGGCGGCAGCGCCGCGCTCGGCCGCGATCGCGAGCGCTGCCGCGATGGCGGTGGCGAGCACGAGCACGAGCGCGACCAGCAGCGTGAGCTGCGGTGCGACGAAGCCGGTCGTCACGACGGCACCGGCGATCACGACGACCCCGACCGCGATCGGCGGCACCACGCGCGGCAGCTGGTCGCGCAGCTCGTCGGCGAGCGTCACGAGGTAGTCGAGCGGCGCTCCGCCCTCGAGCAGTCGGCGCGAGCCGGCTCCGCGCGCGGCGATCGAGCGCCACAGCCGCAGCCGCAGCGCGTCGACCACGGTGAACGCGGCGTCGTGCGTGAGGAGCCGGTCGGCGTAGCGGCCCACCGAGCGGAAGATCCCGAACGCCCGCACCCCGACGATCGCGACCATCAGCACCATGATGTGCTCCTCGATGGTCGCCCGCACGATCAGCCAGCCCGAGACTGCGGTGAGCGCGAGGCCCATCGAGACGTCGATCGCCGCGATCGAGACGGAGGCGAGCCAGCGCGGGAGGTGCGGGGCGATGAGCGTGCGGAGGCGCAGCGGGGCGTTCGGGCCGGAGGTGCCGGGGATGCCGGGGGCCGCGGTCGCTCGACGCGTGCCGATGCCCTCGGGGCTCTCGTCGACCGGCGAGCTGGATGCGGTGGCCCGCGGTTCGAGCGGCAGGGGCTCGCGACGGGCCGCGTCTCCGGCGTCGGGCTCCTCGATCGGCGGCGCGGTGTCGGGCGCAGCGACAGGAACGGTCGCGGTCGCGAGGGCCGTCGTCTCGGGCTCGTGGCTCGCCAGCACGACGACGGCGCGCCCGGCGCGGCGCGCGATCGCGGCGCGCACCAGGTCGGCGGAGGCGCGATCCAGGTGCGCGGTCGGCTCGTCCAGCACGAGCAGCGTCGCGCCGGCATCCACGCGAGCGAGCGCCCGTGCCACGGCGAGCCGCCGCAGCTCGCCCGGGCTCAGCTCGGCGACGGCGCTGTCGGCGACGCGACCGAGCCCCAGCTCGTCGAGCGCCGCGACCGGGTCGGCGCCGGAGAGGACCAGCTCGGCGCGCGGCGTCGTCGCGAACGCGCGCGGTGCCTGCGGGGCCCAGGCCACCGCATCCGGCTGCACGCCCGTGATGCGCCCGTCGATCTCGGCGTCGTCGGGGAGGGCTCCCGTGAGGGCGGCGAGCAGCGTCGACTTGCCCGCGCCGGAGGGCCCGGCGATCGAGACGATGCCGGCCAGGGTGGCCGTCACCGGGGTGAGGGCAGGGCCGTCGCGGCCGGGGTAGCGGACGCTGAGGGCGCGGAGGCGGATGACGGGTCGCGTCGTGGGGGTGCCGGTGGTCTCGCGACGCGCGCCCGCGGCGGGCTCCTCGACCAGCGGGTGGGCGGGCTCCTCGACGGACGGGTCGGCGCGCACGTCGACGCGGGCCGGCCGATCGATGATGGCCTGCGACCGGTCGAGGGCGGCCAGGCCGTCCTGCGAGGCGTGGAAGGCGGTGCCGACCTGGCGCAGCGCGTTGAACGCCTCGGGCGCCAGGATCAGGGCGAGCAGCGCCGGCTCCAGCGTCATCGTGCCGCTCAGGAGCCGCAGCCCGAGGAAGACCGCCACGATCGCCACCGAGATCGTCGCGATCAGCTCGAGCGCCAGCGCCGACAGGAAGGCCCAGCGCAGCGTCTGCTGCGTGCGCTCGCGGTAGCCGCGCTGCAGCTGCTCGAGCGCTGACGCCTGCTCGTCGACGCGGCCGAGCCCGACGAGCACGGGGAGCCCGCGGGCGAGCTCGGCGAGGTGGTCGGCGAGCCGGGTGAGGGCGCCGAGCGCCTCATCGGTGCGCTGCTGGGTGTGCTTGCCGATCAGCACCATGAAGAACGGGATGAGCGGCACGGTGAGCACGATGATGAGGGCGCTGACCCAGTCGGCGCCGAGGATGCGGATGCCCACCAGCATCGGCACGACCGCCGCCGCGATGACGGCCGGGATCGTCTGCACGTAGTAGTCGTCGAGGTCGTCGAGCCCGTCGGTGGCGAGCACCGCGGTGCCGCCTCCCGCGGTCCCGGTCGCGACGCGGGAGGCGCCGTCGGCTCCGGCTGCCGCTGCGGCGCCGCGTCCGCTGCTCGCGGGCCCTCCCGCCCGGTCGCCCGTCGCGATCTGCTGCCAGAGCTGACCGCGGATGCCCCGCTTGACGTCGGTGGCGATGCGGCGCGCCAGCACGGAGGTGCCCCACTCGGCGCCGGATCGCAGCAGCGCGCCGGCGATCCCGACGATCAGCACGACGCGCAGCGCCTCGGCGCTGAGACCCACGCCGCCCGCATCCGCCGCGGCCAGGCCCGCGATGCCGCGCGCGATCGCCTCCGCGATCAGCACGAGCCCGGCGGCGCGCAGGGCTGCGAGCAGGCCCAGCAGGTAGGTGCGGATCCGCGGCACCGGCCCGAGCGTCGGCCGCCGGAAGCCCGGCGTCGACGCGGCGCGCTGCGCCTCGATCACCCACGGGTCGCGGCTCGGCGGCTGCGCCGCGCCGTGCTCGACAGGTGTCTCGGATCCGGGGCGCGGCACGCATCCATCGTCTCATTCGCCGCTATGCGCCACCCATCGCTCGGACTCTGCCATCGGGGGCGGATGCGCGCGGATACGATGACGGCCATGACAGCCCCCGACCCTGTGGAGCGCTTCATCCGGGAGCACGTCGCGAGCGGTCTGGCGCTCAACGCCACGGACGACCCGGGCAGCCACGCGGCGTACATCGTGGCCGCGGCGAGGGCGCGAGGCTTGCGCGTCGAGCAGGTCGGGCAGCAGCACTGCTACTTCTTCGGGCCGCACGGCGTGGTGGGCGGCATCAAGAACATGGCGACGTCGCTCGTGAGCACCACTGCGATCTCGGCGTCGAACTCGAAGCACGTGTCGAAGCTGCTGTTCCTGCAGCACGGGATCCCGGTGCCGCGCGGGGAGCGCTTCGCGCGCGACGCGTACGACCGGGCGCTCCAGCACCTGCGTTCCGCGAGTGGGCCGCTCGTCGTGAAGCCGGATGGGGGCCGCGGTGGCGAGGCCGTCGCTGTCGGCGTCCGCAGCGAGGCGGCCTTCGCGCAGGCCTGGCGTGCCGCGGCCGCGTCGAAGGAGAGCATCGGTGTGGTCGTCGAGGAGCAGGTCGAGGGGGTCGACGTGCGCGTGCTCGTGGTGGAGGGCCGCGCGGTCGCCACGGCCTCGCGCATCCCGGCGTTCGTCGTCGGGGACGGCGCGAGCTCGATCACCCGCCTCGTCGAGGCGAAGGGCGAGATCCGCAAGCGCCACCGCTACCTCGCGCGGCTGCCGATCCAGCCGGATGCCGCGTGGCTGGCCCAGCGCGGGCGCTCGCTCGAGACGGTGCCGCGCGAGGGCGAGATCGTCACCGTCAACGGCGCCGCGAACCTCTCGCAGGGCGGTGAGCACATCGACGTCACCCAGCGCGTCCACCCCGACGCGCTGCGCCTCGCTGTGCGCGCCGCTGCGAGCATCCCCGGCATGGGCGTGTCGGGGATCGACCTCATGCTCCCGGCCCTCGAGTCGGCCGACGGCGCGGTGGTGCTGGAGGCGAACACGGGCGCGAACCTGTCGATCCACCACGTGCCGGGCTACGGTGCGCCCGTCGATGTCGGCGCGGCGATCGTGGATGCGATGCTGGCGCGGGAGGCCGCGAGCGTCGGTGCCTGGCGGCGCTTCCGGCGCACACCCGCCGGCCGGCGCGCCGCGCGAGTGGCTCGCGCGATCACGCGCACGCGATGATGCAGACCTGGTCGTCGCCCTGAGCCGCCGGAGCCCGCGCGCCGCGCAGACGACGCGCGTCCGTGCGCGACGTGGAGCCGAGGCCCTGCACGTTTCCTGACGGGATCCTGCGTTGCGCTCGCGGTGCGCACCGGTGAGGCTGAGCCCCATGGAGCGGATCAGGCTGACCCTCGACGACGCCGAGTACGGCGCGGTGCACGACGCGCGCCGAGAGCTCGAGGGCGCCGGAGCGCTCGCACCCGACGAGGTGGTGATCACCACGCTGGCCGGCGGCAGGGGCCGACCGAACCAGGCGTTCATCGCCGAGACGCTGCTGATCGTCGGCGGCGTGCTGGCGCTCGCGAAGCTGCTGCATCGCTGGTGGCGCGAGGCGCAGCCCGGCATCGTCATCGATCTGCGAGCGGATGCCGCCCGGAACGTCTACCGCGACGACGCGCTGCCGGGCAACGTGGTCGTGACGATCACGGCCGACGGCGCCGCTGCCACCGTGCAGGTGCTCGACGAGGGCGTCGATGCCGTCGAGCGGATCCTCGGCAAGATCATCGACGCCGTGGCGACGCCCGCAGCGACGATCGGGGATCGGATCGTGGACCTGCTGCTCGATGCGCTCGAGGGCGAGCTCGCCGACGTCGAGGCGGGCGCGCAGGGCACCACCGAGCGCGTGCACGGCGTGCGCTAGCGCGGGTCGCGCCTCATAGGAAGTCGGCCAGGCCCCTCAGCAGCCGGTCGATCTCGGCGTCGTCGTTGTAGGGCACGAGGCCCACGCGCATGCCCGCGTCCACGTCGAGCCGCAGCGCCGCGAAGGGCTCGAGGGCGTAGAAGCTGCCGGCGGGGGCCACGACGTCGCGCTCGGCGAGGAAGCGGTAGCCGTCGAAGGGATCGCGGTCGGCGAAGGTGAAGAAGAGGGTCGAGGTGCGGTCGCGCGCGACGGAGTGCAGCGCGACCCGGTCGCCGAAGCCTGCCAGCCCCTCCTCCACGCGACCGCGCAGGCGCAGCTCGTGCCGCTCGATCGCCTCGTTGGCCGCGACGAGGCGCTCGCGGCGGGTGGTGCCCTCGCCGAGGCTCGCGATGAAGTCGACCGCTGCCGCGGCGCCTGCCATGAGCTCGTAGGGCAGCGTGCCCAGCTCGAAGCGCTCGGGCACGGCGTTCGACGACGGCAGCAGCTTGTCGGGCTCGAGCGTCTCGAGCAGCGCCGGCGCTGCGGCGAGGGCGGCGCAGTGCGGCCCGTACAGCTTGTAGGGCGAGCACACCAGCAGGTCGGCGCCGAGCGAGGCCATGTCGACGCTCGCGTGCGCCGCGAAGTGCACGGCGTCGACGAAGACGAGTGCGCCGACCTGGTGCGCGCGGGCGGCGATGCGCGCGACCGGCGGCATGGTGCCGATCAGGTTGGATGCGGCCGTGACGGCCACGAGGCGCGTGCGGTCGTTGACCAGCTCGTCGAGGGAGCCGAGGTCGAGGTCGCCGCTGGCGGGGTCGAGCGGCAGCCATCGCACGACGGCGCCGACGCGCTCGGCCGCCTGGATCCAGGGGCGCACGTTCGAGTCGTGGTCGAGCTGCGACACGACGACCTCGTCGCCCGCTGTCCAGGTCTTCGAGAGCGTGCGGGAGAGGTCGTAGATGAGCTGGGTGGCGCTGCGGCCGTAGACGATGCCGTCGGGGTCGGCCCCGAGCAGGTCGGCGTAGGCGCTGCGGAACGCGGCGACGGCCGCGTCGGCGTTGCGCTCGCTGCGCGCGACGGTGCCGCGGTTGGAGAGCGGTGCGGTGATCGTGCGGGCGATCGCCTCGCCGACGACAGCCGGCGTCTGCGTGCCGCCCGGTCCGTCGAAGTGCGCGAGCCCTGACTCGAGCGACGGGAACTGGGCGCGCAGCGCTGCGACATCGAGGCTCGCGGTATCGAGGCTCACGGTGCTCCTTCGGCGGCGGCTCGCTCGGATCGAGCCGGGTGCTGCCACTCTCTCACCTCGACGGTGTGATCCCGGAGGTGCGTGGCATCCCGGGCGAGCGCGATGCGCGCTGCGCGCGAGTGCGCCCGCGCCGACTTGTGGCGTCGGCGCGGGCGCGGGCCGCTAGGCCGCGGTGGAGCCGTCGGGCTTCGGGATGACGGTGAGCACCCGGCGCACGAACTCGTCGTACGTCTGCATCCAGGTGGAGAGGAACTCCTTCGACGACTCGTCGGCGACGGCGTCGTCGTCGTCGAGCAGGTCGTCGGTGAACTGGATGTAGGCCTCGATCTCGTTCATGATCGGGGCGTTGCAGAACGACATGATCGACTTCAGGTGCTGCTGCGCGACGGCGGTGCCGATCGCCCCGGGCGAGGTGCCGATGATGCCGACCGGCTTGTGGCTCAGGGCGTTCTCGCCGTAGGGCCGCGAGGCCCAGTCGATCGCGTTCTTCAGCGCGCCGGGGATCGAGCGGTTGTACTCGGGGGTGACGATCAGGATGCCGTCCGCGTCGGTGATCGCCTGCTTGAGCGCCACCGCCTCGGGCGGGTAGTCGTCGTCGCGATCGCGGTCGTACAGCCCGAGGGTGTCGATCTCGATGAAGCTGAGCTCGAGGCTGTCGGGCGCCAGCTTCATGAGGGCGTTCGCGAGGCGGCGGTTGATCGACGAGGCCGCGATGCTGCCACAGATCACGCCGATCGTGTACGGGGGTTCGTGGTGGTAGGTGTCAGCCATGGCGCCAGCATGCACCCGTGACCTGGACGCCCCGTGACCGCCGACGCCGATTCTCCACAGGTGTGGAGTGTGTCGCAAGCGGATTGCAAGGGAGGCGGATCATGATGAGCGCATGACGATCTACACGCTCGACAACGGAGTCGAGTACCAGGTGGCGGAGTGCCCGCTGTGCGAGCTGCGAGCGCCGCGCGTCCGCGCCTGGGACGGGCTCCTGCACTGCCACCGCTGCGACATGATGTGGCGGGAGACGCCGACGGCGGCCGCGCGTCCGGCGGCACACGCCCCGACAGGGTCGCGGCGCCCCCACGCCGCATGAACGGGAGGTGCGGGGTCCTCCGGGCGAGGGTGCGCAGCAGTCGCGTCGCCTCGACGGCCCCGCCCGCGTCAGGAGGGCTGCGCGACCCCGGCGACGATCTCCTGCAGGGCCTCCACGTGGCCGCGGTAGGCCCGCTTGCCCGCCGGCGTCAGCGTGAGCCAGATGCGGCGGGAGTCGCGCGCCGCGCGCTCCTGCGCGACGTAGCCCGCCTCGACGAGCGCCGCGACCTGCTTGCTGAGCGCGGAGGCGCTGATGCCCACCGCATCCTTGACGACGGCCAGCTCGACCGTCGCGCCGGCGTCGAGCATCGCGCAGATGCGCAGCCGGTGCGTCGGGTGGATGACGGGATCGAGCTGCGCGGTCACCGGCGAGTGCTCCGCAGGTGCAGCACGGAGGCGAGGGCGTAGGCGACGATCGCCCCGACGGTGCAGGCGATGATCGCCCAGGGCAGCTCGGCCGCGCGCGCGAGCATGGCCAGCAGCACGAAGGCCCCGGATGCCGCGACGAGGATGCGGAATCCGCGGCTGGTCGGGATGGCGAACGGCGTGCCCATGCGGCGGCCCGCCCCGTAGTTGAGCGCTGCCATGGCGCTCGCGAGCGCGACCACGACGATCGCGCCGATCATGGACGAGGGGATGAGGCCGGCGATCGCCACCCCGCCCAGCAGCAGCGCGTTGGCGGGGTAGAGCCAGAGCGGCCAGGGGCGGTCGCGCACGGCACGCTCGGCAGCGGCGACCGCGGCGAGGCTGGCGGCGGCATCCCCACGGTCAGGTGTCTGCTCGATGGTTTCCATGGTGGAAACGATAACCGATCGTTTCCGGCCGGGCAACTACTTCTGCGAGGCGGCGCTGCGTGGGCTCGGCGCGCGGTACCTCCGGCAGCTACGCCTCCGCCTGCTCCGGCTCGCTCAGCGCGGCATCGCCCTCCGCGATGAAGCGGTAGACGAGCGCGTCCACGCGCTGCTGCTTCGGCAGCGACAGCGCAGCGACCAGCAACCGGCGCGACGACAGCACCGGCGCGGGTGTGGTCGCGAGGTCGTACTCCGAGTAGCCCGCGGCGCCCCACTTCGACATCCGGTGCTCCCAGTGGAAGAGGTCGTAGAAGTCGTACCCCCGCAGCGCCTCGACCGAGAAGTCGCAGAACTCCATCCAGCGCCCCAGCTCGGCGATGAGCGCCGGGTCGTGCTGGAAGGCGGAGGAGGTGAACTTGCTCGCCAGCAGCTCGGGCCGGAGGTCGCGGTCGTCGGTGGTGCGATACATGCCGGTGATGATCGCCCCGCCGACGCCGAAGATCGTCGCGGCCTTCGCCGGCGCGGCGAGGTACAAGGCGTTCGCGAGGTTCGCGTACCGCTGCCAGGTCGGGAAGGTGGTGCGGTACAGCTTCGCGAACTGCGACGTCGGCGACAGCTGCGGCACGTCGAGGGTGAGGTGCCGCAGGCCGGCGGTGACCGCGATGCGATCGGCGGTCAGCAGGTCGGTGCGCGTCGACTTCTCGGGGCGATGCAGGGGGTGATAGGTCAGCGCGACGGCGTCGGCCTCCCGCAGGTCGGCAAGGCCCGCCTGGAGCACCGCGCGCGAGTCGCGCCCGGCGGTGAGCGTGAGCACGGTGACGTCCGCGACCGAGATCCAGTTGCGCACCTGCTGCCCGAGCTCGTCGCGGAAGGCCTCGGCGGCCTCGCGCGCGGGCAGCTCGACGCGGTCTGCGCGGGGCCAGAAGCGCTCGTGCCGCGCATCGGTGCCGCGGATGCTGAGGCGCGCGTTCGCGAAGACCTGGCCGACGTCGTCGTGGCCGGTGATGAGGCCCGGCAGCCACCTGCCCGCGGGATCCTCGTAGTCGGGGTGCGCGGCGACCCAGCGCTTGCGCGAGCTGCCCAGCCCGCCGGCGAGCTGCGACAGGATCTCGGTGTGCGAGGCGATCGCGACGCCGCCGGTGCCGCGGTGGAAGAAGGCGGAGCGCGAGGCGAGCGGATCGCCGTAGACGTCGAGCCGCTCGCCGCGGGCGACCAGCACCACGTACCTGCCGGAGACCCACGCGATCGACTCGTCGAGCGCATCCGTCTGCGCCGCATGCCCCGTCTGGCGAGACAGCGCCTGCAGGATGCGCTCGGCGACGCGGTCGCGCCGCTTCGGGCCGGCGTCGTCGAAGGCCTGGCCGAGCACGAGCACCTCGGCCACCGCGGAGCGCGCCGCCTGGCGCTCGAGCACCGGGTCGAGGCGCACGTGCCAGCGGCCGACGGTCAGGTGATCCCAGCCCTCGCGCGGCGCGAAGGGCGTGGGGCCGTCGGTGACGACGAAGCCCTTGGCGAAGGTGTTCGCGTAGCCCCACACCTTGTAGCCGGGGCGCAGCTGCTGCTCACGGCGACGGAGGTCGGCGAGCGCCTGCCGTCGCCGGTGCTCGCGGCGCTTGCCGAGCAGGGCGTCGAGCATGGCGGGCTCCCGGGAGTGGGCGGCGCGGTCGAGTGCTGCGACCGCCGTCTGCCTCGAGCGTAGTCGGCGGAGGCGACGCGCTCAGGCCGCTGCGCGCGCCCGGTGAGCGAGCTCAGGCGTGGCGCGGCGTGCGGGCCGGGCGGACGCCGTTGGCAGCACCAGCGGCAGCACCAGCCGCAGCACCAGCGGCAGCGCCCACAGCGGCCGCCGCGACCCCGGCGCCGAGCGCCAGCGCGCCCGTCGCGAAGTCGTGCTCGACGCCCGACAGGTGCGCGTCGAGCGGCTCGCGGGCCGTCTTCGCCCAGCTGCGCACGCCCACGGCCTCGCGCACCAGGCTGATCGCGAAGACCGGCCACAGCACCCAGGTGTAGGCGAGGTAGGGGAGCAGGTAGCCGAGCGCGATGATCGGCCGCAGTACCCCGGCGGGCGCGATCGTGACGAGCGAGGCGTACACCGGCGCGGTCGCGAGCACGACGAACGCGGCGAGGAACCACAGCCCGCCGCCCACCCACGGCACCCCTTCGACCACGAACAGCCACAGCGAGCCGACCAGTCCGAGGCTCATCACCACCTGCAGCACCGGGGTGAGCAGGTAGTGGGCGTGGTCGACGCGCGCTGCGGCCGACGCATCCATCGCCCCGGTGCCGCGCAGCATCGGCACCGACTGCCAGGCGCCCTGCGCCCAGCGGATCCGCTGGCGCCACAGGCGGCGCAGGCTCGTGACGCCCTGCTGCTCGACGGCGGTCAGCACGGTCTGGGCTCCGCGCCAGCCGGCGCGCATCAGCCGGATGCCGATGTCCTGATCCTCGGTGAGGCGGTCGCGCCACGGGCCGCGGTCGATCTCGCGCGGCAGGTGATCCTCGGCGACCACGTCGTCGAGGGCGGCGAGCCGCACGTACTGCCCGTTGCCGCCCATGTTGGCGGTGCCCCAGCGCGAGCGGCCGAGCTGGAAGACCTGCGCGGTGATGGCGAACTCGATGTGCTGCGCCCAGGTGAGCGCGTGGCGGCGGTTGTAGATGCGCACGAGCGACTGCACGCCGCCGACCCGCTCGTCGGCGAACGCCGCGGCGATGGCGGGCGGCGAGTCGGGGGCGATGCGCCCGTCGGCGTCGACCACGCCGATGATGACCCGGTCGGTGCTCCAGCGCGAGTACTCCGGTCGCAGCAGCACATCCTCGTGCAGGTGCCGCCAGGCGTCGTCGAGCCCGGCCGACTTGCCGTTGCGGGCGTTCGGCATCGTGCGGCGCAGCACGTGCAGCCCCGGCATCTCGAGGGCGAGCTCGGCGAGGATCGTCGGCGTCGCGTCCTCGGATCCGTCGTCGATCACCAGCACGACCTTGTTGCTCGCCTCGACCGCGGCCAGCCGCGTGACGCTGTCGCGGATCGTGACCTCCTCGTCGAGCGCGGGCACGACGTAGACCCAGAGGAACTCCGACTCGTCGGCGCCCTCCACGGCGCGCGCCTGACGGCGGCGCTCGCGTGCGCCCTGCACCAGCAGCACCGTGACCATCACGATGCCCAGCAGCGCGACGAGCAGCAGCCCGAGGAGCGCCAGCTGCACGGGCACGGGCAGCCCGGCGTAGGGGTTCCAGGCGGCCGAGGTGACCGAGATCGCTGCGTCGAGGGTCGACGCGACGCTCGTGGATGCGGTGGACGGTGCGGTCGCGACGCTCGCGAGTGCGCTCATGAGATGTGCCTTCCTGGGCACGGCGAAGCGAGCCGGAGCGTGATCCCGGCTCGTCGACGTCGATGCCACCCGGGCGTCTCAGCGCGACCCTGTGTCGCCCGGCGCTCCGGTGAGGAAAACTTACGTCCGGCGCATCAATGCGGGCGCGGGTTTCCACCTGAGGAAACCCCAGGTTCCTCCGAACGTCGTCTCAACCCGAGCGGATTGGCTGCGACACGTCGTTCAAATCTTAAGGTTCGCTCAGTGAGGGCGGCGAGCAGCACGCCGATCGCGGCCCCCGTGCCGTTGGCGACGACGTCCTTCAGGGAGGCGACGCGACCTGGCATGAAGTGCTGGATCGCCTCGATGCCGACGGTCAGCGCGAGGCAGAGCGCGAGCGCCACCCACCATCGCCGCGCGCCGAGCACGAAGGTCAGCAGCAGCGCGAGCGGCACGAACATCGCCACGTTGGCGAGCACCTCGAGCCGGGTCCAGTAGATCCACTCGAACATCTCGCGGTCGTGCAGCCACTCGATGCCCCGCACCACCCGCGGCTTGAAGCGCAGCAGGAAGTGGGTCGGCCACAGCGTGATGAGCGCGATGACGGGCACCGCGAGCAGCAGCCCGATGACGCCGATGTGCCGCAGCGGGGCAGATGCGCGGCGCGCGCCGCGCACGATCGGTCGCGTCGCGCTCATGGGTCGATTCTCGCGGCCTGACCTGTGACGCGCCTACGCTCGCGAGAGGATGGGGGCGTGAAGCCCTTCCAGACCCTCCGAACCGGCCTGTGGCACCTCCGCAAGGGCGGGGTGCAGCAGCTGCGGTCCTGGTCGCGGCGCCGCGGTGTCGCCCAGCGCAACAGCGCCGTCGCGCCGCCTGCGAGCGGCGCCACCTCCTTGCCCGCCTGGCCGGTCGCCGAGCGCCCGACGCGCCGCCCGGGCATCCGCGTCGGCACCATCATGGATACCTTCTCGGCCAGCGCCTGGGGATACGAGTTCGACGTCGTCGAGCTGAAGCCCAAGGAGTGGCTCGAGCAGGTCGAGCAGCAGCCGATCGACCTGCTCTTCGTCGAGTCGGCCTGGTCGGGCTCGCGCGGCGCCTGGAAGTTTCAGCTCAGCGGGCCGAAGGCGCCGCCCGAGGCGCTGCGGGCGCTCGTCGCCCACTGCCGTGACCACGGCATCCCCACCGTCTTCTGGAACAAGGAGGACCCGCCCCACTTCGAGGACTTCCTCGAGACGGCGCGGCTGTTCGACCGCGTGTTCACCACGGACGCGAACATGGTCCAGCGCTACCGCGAGGTGCTGGGGCACGACCGCATCGACGTGCTCGGCTTCGCCGCGCAGCCGGCGCTGCACCACCCGATGCGGCAGAAGGGGCTGCACCAGGTGCGCGACATCGGCTTCGGCGGCAGCTACTGGTCGCACAAGTTCCCCGAGCGGCAGGCGCAGATGGAGCTGCTGCTCGGCGCGGCCGCAGAGGTGGCCGAGCGCCGGGGGATCGGCTTCGACATCTACTCGCGCTTCGAGGACGATCCGAAGTATCGCTTCCCGGAGGTCTTCGAGGGCTTCGTGCGCGGCTCGCTCGACTACGACCAGATGCTGACCGGCTACCGCGCGCACAAGGTGATGCTCAACGTGAACTCGGTCGTCGACAGCCCGACGATGCTCGCGCGCCGCGTCTTCGAGATCCTCGCGAGCGGCACGCCCGTCGTGACGACCCGCAGCCCCGCGGTCGAGCACTGGTTCGACGACAGCGAGATCTCGATCGTCGACGACCAGGAGGAGGCGGCACTGCTGCTGCGTGCGCTCGTGCGCTCTCCCGAGCTGCGCGACCGCCAGGTGCACCTGGCGCAGCGACGGATCTGGCGCGAGCACACGTTCTCCCGTCGGGCCACGCAGGTGCTCGAGTCGGTCGGCATCCCCGACCCCGCCGCCTGGCAGCGGCCGAACGTCAGCATCATCGCGCCCACGATCCGCCCGCACCTCGTGCCCGGGATCATCGCGACCGCCGGCCGCCAGGTCGACGTCGACGTGCAGCTCGCACTGCTGCTGCACGGGTTCGACGCCGATGAGGCCGAGCTGCAGTCGCTCGCGCGCGAGGCGGGCATCGCCGAGCTGATCGTGCTGCGGGCCGACCGCGAGACGTCGCTCGGCGCCAACCTGAACCGGCTGGTGCGGGCGACCGACGGCGACGTGATCGCCAAGCTCGACGACGACGACGTCTACGGCGACCACTACCTGCTCGACTCGTGCTTCGCGCTCGACTACTCCGGCGCCGAGCTCGTCGGCAAGGAGGCCCGCTACCTGCACCTCGCGGCGATCGACGCGACGGTGCTGCAGAACCCGCAGCGAGAGCACCGGTGGTCGGATCTCGTGGGCGGCCCCACGATGGTCGGGCCGCGATCGACCTGGCAGGCGACCCCGTTCGACGACCGCACGCTCGGCGAGGACACCACCTTCCAGCGCGCGATCCTCGCGGCGGGCGGGGGCATCTACAGCGCGGACCGCTTCAACTTCATCCAGATGCGCAGCGCCCGCGCCGGCCACACCTGGCACACCGAGGACGAGCGGATCCTCGCCAACAGCGACGTGCTGAGCTTCGGGCTCGCGGAGGCGCACGTGCGGCTCTGAGGGCCAAGGGTTGGCAGCGCCCTCGCGATCATCGGCCACGAGCCTCGAGACGGTGCTCCGGTAGCATCCAGGGGGTTTCGGAGGCGTGCCTGGATGTCGAGCGCGCGAGGGAGTGGTGGCCGGTGAGATCGATGGTGCAGGCGGAGGGTCTCAGCCGCGCTGACGTGCTCGCGGGTGACCGCGTCTCCTATGCGAGAGGCTTCGTCGTCTCCGATGGCGAGGTGCTCGCACCCGAGCACTGGTCCACGCTCCAGCTCGACAGCCGGTGGCAGCTGCGCTGGGACCCCCGTGTCGCCATCGCGCGTGCCCAGCATGGCGCGTCCCACATCGTGGTGATCGGCACGCCGCTGCACCTCGACGCGCCGAGGGAGAGCGGCAGCGCCATCGCAGCGCGCCTGCTGCACGCGCTCGCCCGGAGCCTCGACGAGTTCCAGGACCAGGTCGATGCGCTGTGCGGGCGCTTCGCCGTGCTGCGGATCGATCGCGATGAGCTGCGCGTGCAGAGCGATGCCGCTGGTCTGCGCACGATCGCGTTCTCGACGAGGGGCGCGCACGTCGTGGGCTCTCACACTCGGCTCGTCGCCGAGTGCATCGGCGTGCAGGCGAGCGCTCTGGCCTACGCCACCTACTTCCGTGACAACGGCATGTTCCAGTTCCCTGGCCGCCACACGGAGTACGACGGTGTCCTCTCGCTCACCCCCAACACGGAGCTCAGTGCGGTGAGCCGGACGACCGTGCGCGTGTTTCCTCGCGGACCTGTCGTGCCGTGCACGATCGACGAAGCGGCGCAGGCCATCATCGAGGCGGCTGACGCGCAGGTCGGGTGGCTGCGGCAGCGCGACCGCGTCGTGCTCTCGATCTCTGCCGGTGTCGACAGCCGATCATCGCTCGCACTCCTTCGGGGGCTGACGCCGAACCTCGAGCTCTTCACCTATGACCTCACCTACGCGCAGAAGAACGCGGGCAACCGATTCGATCGCGAGGCCGGAGAGGCGCTCGCCCTGCTGGCAGGTGTCGATCACCAGGTCGTCGCTGTCGAAGACCGCGAACCGGCTGGTCCACTGCACAAGGCGATGCACAGCAACAGCCGGGCAGTCCACTCGCGCAAGCTCGCGAACGCCTACGTCGAGCAGCTTCCCATCGATGCGCTGCACGTGCGTTCCCACGTGCATGGCGTCGTGAAGGGCCACTACCAGAAGTTCAACTACGGCCACCGCGGCTTCGACGGCGGCGTGCTGGCCCGCATCGCCAGCGCCGACAAGGCGGTCGATCCGAAGATCGCCGACGCCTTCGAAGCGTTCCGCCTCGAGACGGCGTTCGATCAGCGCTTCGACTACGACCCGCTCGACCTCCTCTACTGGGAGTATCGCGGCGCCCTCATCCAGGCGCCCGCTCTGCTGGAGAGCGACCTCGCGCTCGACACGCACGCTCTGTTGGCGAGTCGGCGGCTGCTCGCGCGCGTGCTCGGGCTTCCGGTCGGCGACCGCAAGGCTGCTTCGGTGTTCCTGCGGGTGATCGAGCTGCGATGGCCGGAACTGCTCGAGGTGCCCCTGAACGGTCGAGATGCACGGGCTCAGGGCTACCGCTGATCGCCTCGCTCCACCGGGTAGGATGAACAGATGCACGATCAGCAGAACTCCGGAGGGGCCGCCGGGGCCACGATCGGGCTCGCCCACGAGACCTGGGGCGCTCTGGACGACTTCGACGTCAGGGCCGCGACCGACACGCCAACGCGCCACGACGTGCTCGGGGCGGAGCTCCCGCTCTCCGCGCTGGCGGTGCGGCGCCCCGGAGCGCGACGCTTGGTCGTCCACCTCCACGGGACGCTGAACCGCGCTTCGGTGACGCTGCCGCGCTTCGAGCGGCTCCGCACGCTCTCCGAGCTCGACACGAACCTGCTGCTCCTCGCCGACACCACGCTGACCGTCGAACCAAGCTTGCCGACAGCCTGGTACGTGGGCACGCCCGAGGTGGCGCTCACCGACCGGTACTCGGCACTGATCCGAGCAGTCATCGAGCAGTGGGGCATCGAGCACACCGTGATCGCCGGCGCCTCCTCAGGCGGGTTCGCCGCACTTGCGCTGGCGCCCAGGGTCCCGGAGGCCCTGTCCGTCGCCTTCTCGCCGCAGACGAGGATCCGGCTCCGACCCACGGCTCGCCCGTTCCGCCAGTTCGTCTACAACCGGTTCGGCGGCTGGGACGGCATCGAAGCCCGGCCGGAGCTCCGCCCGCGGGTGGATCTGACCCAGCTCTACGACGAGCTTCCGGGTGGCCGCACGTGGTACGTCCAGAACACCGGGGATGCCGAGCACATGGAGCAGCACGCTGCTCCCTTCATGGCGGCACACCCCGATCGAGTCACGATGATCGAGGAGTACCACTGCCCCGGCCACAACCCGCCCAGCCCCCGCCGCGTGACCGAGTGGATCCAGCAGGCACTGGATTCGCCCGGCAGCGATCCGCTCGAGTTCGTCAAGCGGCCCCCGCCTGAGGTGCCGATCATCGTGCGCTGAGCAGCGCACTCATCCTTCGGGGTCGTGAAGCGCTTCCACGCCGTGCTCCTCGTGCAGCTGCCTCAGCACCTCGCCGTAGACAGCGGGCATGTAGTGGAACGGCGCCAGCCCCCAGCGGTGGCTCGGATCTGCGAGCACATCGTTCACCGAGAGCTCCACCATGGGGAAGCCCTGCTGGCGCAGCGCGTCGTAGTACCGCAGGTAGCGCTCGTTGGCGTCTGCCGCCCGGACGCCCATGCTCCACGGCGTCGGCTTGCCCTCTGTCGTGCGAATCGCCCACGGGACCTGCAGGACGGCCGTTCGTTCGAGCAGCCCACGCTCGCTGAGCATCGCGTGCATCTGCCGCGCGCGCTCGGACCAGAGCTCGAAGTGCTCGTCTGATCCGAAGGGGAGGTGCTCCGCCTCGTCGAGGAGCTGCGCGACCCGCTCTGCGCGGATGGTGTCGATGCTGCGCGTGACGAACGTCCCGTCGGCGAAGCGGTGGACACCGTGCCGTTCGTCCGCGAGGTCCCACAGGAGCACGTCGATGTCGTCGGCGTGCTGGTCGAGCCGGTCGTGCAGCGTCCCCGCGAAGTCAGCGCGGATCATCCGCTCCTGGAACTTCGACGCGATGCCGAGGTCGACGGGCAGGTGCGACGAGGCATCGCTGCCCGCGGAGAGGAGTGACTGCCGTGCGATGTAGCCGCGAAGATCCACGCTGTCGCGCGGAGCGAACTCGATGGTGTCCCTCGCGACGCAGCTGCCGTAGACGAGCACTCGCGCCGCGCGGTCTTCCGAGTAGGTCACAGGTCTCCAGCACATCCGGCGCCCGCCCACCGCGGCCGGGCCATCCGCTCAGACTACCGGGAGCGGCTTCGGACGACGGGGGCTCTTCAGAAAGATGCGGTTCGCGATAGATTCGAGAATTGCGCGTCCTCATTCCGCAGTGCGCGCAGCACCTGGCCGCACTCGGGGCGTGCCGGGCACATCGCTGATCTGGACGAGGACCGCTGCATGGAACCTGCCATCCCCAACGTCTGTGTCGTGGGCATGGGCTACATCGGCCTCCCGACCGCGGCGATCCTCGCCGCCACCGGGAGCACCGTGGTGGGAGTCGATGTCAATCCGCACCACGTGCGAGAGATCAACGCCGGTCGAGTGCCGTTCGTCGAACCGGACCTCGAGTCCGTCGTCGCGGGCGTCGTCGCCCAGGGACGACTGCGGGCGCAGGCTGAGGTGCCGCACGCGGCCGCCTACATCGTCGCCGTGCCCACGCCCTTCACCGAGGACTACTCGGTCGACCCCTCCTACGTCCGCGCAGCCTCGGAAGCGATCGCCCCGCAGCTGAGAGGCGGCGAGCTCATCATCTTGGAGTCGACCTCGCCGCCCGGGCTCACCGAGCAGATGGCAGATTTCATCCTCGCAGCGCGACCGGATCTGACGGCTGAGGGCGGCCAGCAGCACAGCCTGTACTTCGCGCACTGCCCTGAGCGCGTGCTGCCCGGTCGCATCATGGTGGAGATCACCGACAACGACCGCATCATCGGGGGTGTCACCCCAGAGGCAGCGGAGCGCGCTCGCGAGCTGTACGCCACCTTCTGCAAGGGCGATCTCCTGGTGACGGACGCACGGACGGCAGAGATGGCGAAGCTGGCGGAGAACTCGTACCGCGACATCAACATCGCCTATGCCAACGAGCTCTCGATGATCAGCGAGCGGCTCGACATCGATGTGTGGGAGCTGATCGCACTCGCGAACCACCATCCGCGGGTCAACATCCTGCAGCCAGGACCGGGCGTCGGCGGGCACTGCATCGCGGTCGACCCGTGGTTCATCGTCTCCGCCGCTCCCGAGGAGGCGAAGCTGATCCGCCTTGCGCGCGAGGTGAACGATGCCAAGCCGGGCTATGTGCTCGAGAAGGTCATGGCGCAGGCAGCGCGATTCCGCGACCCCGTGATCGCAGCCCTCGGCATCGCGTTCAAGGCCGACATCGACGATCTGCGGGAGTCGCCGTCGAAGCTGATCGTGGAGCGCCTCGGTCGGGAAGTCCCTCACGCACGGATCTTGGTGGCGGAGCCGCACATCGAGACGCTGCCCGAGAGCCTGGCCTCGTTGGGATCGGTCGAGCTGCTCGATACCGAAGCTGCGATCGCAGCCGCCGACATCGTGCTGGTGCTGGTCGATCACAGCGCCTTCAAGAACCTGGATCGCGATCTCTTCCGCGAGAAGATCATGGTCGACACCAAGGGACTGTTCCGCACCGCTCAGGCTGCGGAGTCCAGGGCATCAGCGCTGCGCTGATGCCCCGCTACGCTTGTTCCAACCCCTGCACAACGCTCGCAGCGCCGTGACCGGCGCCCGCGCGCACCATCGGAGACACCACGCATGAACGACACAGCAGGCGCGATCGACGGGATGGCTTCGGCCGACGTCGACTACTCGTCGATCGACATCCCGAGCATCGAGCAGCAGCGCGAGGGCCTTCGCGGCGCAGTCTTCGAGTCGGAGAAGAAGCACCGGATCGTGTTCGTCGGTCGATTCTTCCAGGGCTCCACCGGCATCGTCGCCTCCCTCCACCGCGCTCTCGAGGGAGTCGGGCACACGGTCTTCGAGCTGGAGTACGCACGGCACAGGGCTGCGTTCGATCGCTCGAGCGGCGCGAACGGCGGATACGGGCCGGTCTTCTTCCGCCCTGAGGCGGTGGAAGCGGTGTTCCGCAGCTTCCGTCCTGAGATCGTCGTGTTCTGCGCGGGAGGCGTGGTGCTGGACGAGGAGGGCCAGCAGTGGTTCAAGGAGCGCGGCATCCTCACGATCGGTCTGACGCTCTCAGACCCGGACGTGCAGGACTCGGTGATCGACCACATCGGTCGCTTCGACTACCACACGACGAACGCAGAGCTCTCGCTCGACCGGTACCGGGCAGAGGGGCACTCGAACACCTTCCTCATGCCCTTCGGCATCGACCGCGACTACATCCTCCGCGAGGTGCCACCCGCCCCAGAGCTGACCGCCGACGCCATCTGCATCGGCCACGCGGCCGGGCGCCCGGAGCGCCACGAGGTGATGACCCGTCTCGCTGAGCTCGTGCACGTGCGGGTCTACGGCAACGGATGGCCGTTGCCGGGAGCCGAGCCGGTCTCCGGTGACCGACTCCTCCAGGCCGCCCATGAGGGGATGATCCACGTCAACTTCCCCGCGACGCGCGCCGGCTTCACGAACGTCAAGTGCGGGGTCTTCGAGACGATCGGCGCCGGTTCCATCCTCGCGACCGCCCGCTTCGACGAGATGTCGCACCTCTTCGACTACGGCGACGAGATCCTCGGATACGACGATGCTGAGGACCTCGCGCAGCAGATCGCGGCGCTCAAGGCCGATCCCGTCGCGCTCGAGCGCATCCGCCGCAAGGGATTCGCGAAGCTCCTCGGGCATCACCTGTACGAGCACCGCTGGTTGCGACTGTTCGCGGACATCGAGGCAGACCTCGCCAGCGAGGACGGCAGCAAGGACTCGGCGGAGCGCGATCGCCTCAGCGCGATCCTCGCTGTCACCCATGGTCGCCCGCGGCACGTCATCATCTCCGGCTTCTACGGGGCTCAGAACCGGGGCGACGACCTGCTGCTCGACGCCATCGCAGGGTCGCTCCAGCGCGCCGACGAGGACGTCAACGTCATCGTCGCCGCGGTGCAGCCCACCGAGGTCGAGCGTGCCTCCGGCTACCAGGCGTTCCGTCGCACGGACATCCACGTCGCAGAGCGCTTCGCGTCCATGGCGACCTCCGTCATCCTCGGCGCCGGCGGCCTCTGGCATGACTACACGATCGCCAAGGCTGGCGGCGTGTCGGGCATCATGACGAGCGCAGCGGTATCGCCGTCGCACCTCGTACAGCTGCCCCTGATGGTCAAGGCCTACGGCGGTTCCTTCCACGTCTACGGCATGGGCGTCGGGCCACTGACCGACGAGGCCGCCAAAGCGGCTGTCCGGCTCTCGGGCTCTCTCGCCTCCAGCGTCACCGTCCGCGACGACGAGTCGAAGGCGCTGCTCCGCGGCGTCGCCGATCATTGGAGCGCGCAGCCCGTCGTCGCACCAGACGCCGTCTACTCGCTGCCGATCGACACGGCGGAGCCGTCGATCGACCTGCCGGAGCGCTACGTCCTCCTCAACGTGCGACCGTGGGCGGACAACGGAGCCTCGCTGAGGCTCCGGGACGTCGTGCTGCGCATCGCAGAGCGCCTGGGCGTCGCCGTCGTGGGCCTCCCGATGCAGAACATCGACGAGAAGCACCTCGCTGCTGCGGAGGGCGAGACCGAGATGCTCACCGCGATGGTGCCTGCGGGGATGTCCGGCCCCGAGTTCTTGGGCGTGATCGACGGCGCGGCTGCGATCGTCTCGATGCGCTTGCACGCCAACCTCCTGGCACACCGGCTCGGCCGCCCCGCAGTCGGCTTCTCCTATGACGAGAAGGTTCGCTCGCACTTCGCGCAGCTCGGCAGGTCTCGCATGGTGCTCGACCTGGACGCAGAGGAGGCGGAGATCGAGGACGCGATCCGCGCAGCGCTCGCCGAGCAGGAGCTGCCCCTGGCGGTGAGGGAGCGCGTCCGGGAGCTCGAAGCCGCGTCGTTCGACGCGATCGACGGCGTGGCGAGGTCGATCGCTGCCGGGCCCGTCCAGATCTCCCCCATCGCGGGCATGGTGCACGTGCCGGCCGAGACCGCGAAGCCGACGGCGAAGAGCGCTGACCTCGGAAAGGTCATCTGGTCCGACGATCAAGCCCTCGACCTCGGTCGCGCTCGTGTGAGCTCCGGCAACGCGCTCGATGCTGAGGCGACCGTCGAGCACCGCAGGAAGCGCGTGCGCGGTGAGGACACCTTCGCGCTGGACGCCCGCGCTCCCCGCAAGGGAGACTTCGTCGAGTGGGACCTCGTGCTGCCGGCGTCCGAGGAGGGGCTGCGGGTCGAGCTCTGGATCAAGCAGAAGTATCCCGAGCGCCCACGACTCCGCGGCTACCTGGCGTACACGGTGACCGCGGACGACGTCGAGCTGTTCACGCAGGATGTCACCGCCTGGCAGCCGCGGAACACCGTGTGGGTGGCCATGGGTCCCTCGCTGCTGCAGCGCCACATCAAGGTGCGCCTGCATGCGCTGCGGGACTGCCCGGACTGGAACTGGGGCCCCGCTTCCGAGATGACGATCGAGCGTGGGCGCAAGGACGCATGGCACGGCGACGAAGCGCTGCGCTGGGGTGCTTCCAGCCCCTACGCGCAGGATGGCGCGCAGCCGGCGTTCGACGCGCTGGAGCAGCTCGCCGCGGCGACTGCTGCGTCGTTGCGTCAGGTCGCAGGGCACATCCCAGCTGGGGCGCACGCGGTCGAGGGCGCGGTCTCCGATGCTGGCACCCCGATCCGCTTCTCGGCGGCGCAGGTTCGCGCGGGCAACCTGCACGACGCGTCACGAGAGGTCGACTCCTTCCGCAGCACGTCAGAGGCTGGCGACACCTTCGGCCTCGTCGAGGGAGCACCGAAGCGCGGAGACTTCGTCGACTGGCGCTATCGCGTGCGCTCGGTCGAGGGCCAAGGCGTTCGTGTCGAGCTCGCGCTGCAGCAGAAGTACGGCGAGATCAGGAACGTCGCCGGCCACATGGCCTACTCCGTGATGGTCGGGGACGAGATCCTCTTCACCCAGGACATCACGGCCTGGCAGCCGCGGAACACGGTGTGGATCGCAGTCGGCCCCGAGCACTCGGACCCGGTCGTCACCGTGCGTCTGCACGCGCTCAAGGATTGCCCCGACTGGAAGTGGGGCGAAGCATCGCCGCTGACCGTGGAGCGCGGGCGCGCACTGCAGTGGGCTGGCGGAATGGGGCTCGCATGGGGCGCTTCGAGCCCCATGGCGCTCGGCCTCCGCGCCGAGCCGGAGACCGCGACGGACTAGCGGAGCTCGAGGACACGCACCCCGGTGGCATGCATCGGCACGGGGAGCGTGTCCTCGACCACGCGTGCGTCGAGCTCGAAGGCTGCTTCGGGCGTGATGCCCTGCAGCGCGCCACGGTACTCGAAGCGAACCCGGAGGCGATGCCTTGCGGAGTGCGGCGCGGCGACGGCCAACCGCGTCGCGCCAGCCATGCTGCTGCTCCAGACCGGCTCGCCGTCGAAGAGGATGCTCGCGACGAGTCCGGCGCTCGTCGGCGCATAGCTCCGAGGACCGACTCCGAGCCGAACGATCGACTGCGGCCGCCAGCCGAGCTCGTCGAAGGAGATCTCGCACGAGGCGCCTCGCTCGAGGAGCTCCCCGGACGAAGCGAGGCGGAGCCCGGGGAGGGGGCCAACGAGGGGCGCGCGGAGGAGCTCGTCGACGGCGCGGACGGCGTCGGTCGCCTGGCGCAGCGCGGCGTGCGCGGCGTCGATCGAGCGACCCGCGCGCCGGGAGGTCTCGAGCCTCCAAGCCTTGCGCCCCAGCTCCGACGTCGACGCGAACTGCGTCGTCGCGTCTGCCAGTGCCGGCCAGTGCGACAGCGCAGCGGTTCTCGGCATGAGCGCTCGCCCGACCGCCGCTCGAACGTGGACGAAGAGGTCGTCCAGCTGCGGGTTCCCGCGCGGTCCCCGAGGGACGATGACTCCGGCGTCAGCGGTGACCGCGGCAGCGAGCTCGGCAGGGGCGAGCGCGGCGAGCGCCTCCCACGTCTGCAGGGGGATCGCGGCTGCTTCGAGCACGCCGTCGAGCCCTGGCACGCTCGTTCGCTCGGCTGCGGCGTCGACCGCGATCCTGACGGCGGTGCCCGACGCGCGTGCTCGCTGCGCCTCGATCGCGCGAGCGAACGTCGGCGTGATCAGGCGCGGCAGGCTGACGACATGCCGGAACCCCGCGTCGCGGAACTTCTCGACGGCTGCCTGGCTGGTCAGTGCCACGAGGTCGTAGGAGGCGACGACGGCGGCGGAGGCGCGAGTCGGCGCGTCGAGGTCGGCGATGAGGATGGCGCGGTCGCCGCCGGCAGGAGCGGGCAGCTCGGGGAGGTCGACCACGATCACGCACGAGGTGGATCCTGGCACGACCTGCCGGCCGACCTCGAGGGGGTCGAGTGGAGCAGATGCGGCGGGCACCGACTGCACCGCCACGCCCAGCTCCTGCAGCGCCTCGACCACTGCGGTCGAACGACTCACGGGACCCGCGCCCGATGGCGTGACGACGACGGCGCGCTCCGGCACCGGGTGCGGCTGCCCGACGATCGCGCCAGGCCGTGCCGGTCGCGCCTCGGCCCGCGCCGAGGCGGTCGAGACCGAGTCGCGAGCGAGCGTCGCGTCGACGACGTCGGCGAACCATCGCGTCCGAGCCGTGGCGTCGAGCGCCATCCAGTCGTCATCCAGGAGGAAGCGCTCGATCGCGATGGCCCGAGAAGAGGCTGAGAAGTGTCGGTCGAAGCGTCGGAGCACAGCGCTGCTCTGCTCGGCCAGGCGCACCGCGTCCCACGAGGGATCCCTGACGATGTCGATCGCCTCGTCGACGCTGGATGCGACCAGCATCTCCGGATACGTCTCGAAGCGCGGTCGTCCTGCGACGATGGAGATGGTCGGGATGCCCATCGCCATCGTCTGCACCACTCGGCTCGGATACTCGAAGTGCCCGAGCTCGTCCAGCCCGGGGAACCAGGTCTCGAGCCCGCGGTGATCCGCGAACCGCTGCGGGATGTTGATCGCCCAGTCCGTCCTGGCTCCGGCCGCGATCACCTCGGCGTCGGTGTCGAGGTAGCCCGCCGCGCGCCGGGCGTAGTCAGAGCCGACCTTGCCGTGGATCCGGATGTCGTCGCCGAACCGAGCGAGCTCGAAGTAGCGCCGTCGACGCACCTCGTCGTGCACGTTGCCCAAGAACATCGCCCGGGACTCGGCCGGCTCCTCGCCCCACACAGCAGGGAACGCCTCGTGGTCCGTCCAGAACGGCAGGTTCACTCCGGTCGGCCGGCCGAAGAAGCGCTCGTAGTGCTCGAGCACTGCCGTCGATCCGCAGTGCAGGATCCGGTCGTACTGATCGACGACAGGGGCGTACGACAGGTCGAACAGCACGGGGTCGTCGGAGAACCAGGCCGTGAGCCGTGCTCCGGCATCACGCAATCGCTGCAGCATGCGCGGCGGCAGCGAGGCTGGCCGCATGACGATGACCCAATCGGGCTCGTGCGCGATGGTCTCCGCCACCGCCCGGTCGAGGTGCGACACATTGGTGTGCGGCGCGGGGAAGCGGAACCCGTGACCGATCTTCCCGGTGGTGTGCACCGCGTGCCCGCGGGCGACCAGCGCGCGCTCCAGCGATTCGTGCAGGTGATGCTCGAGGATGCCGTCGAAGATCGCGATGCGCATCTCACGCCTCCCAAGCTGACGGCGCGTCGTCGTCGGCCGCGATGAACGAGAAGGGATCCGCAGCGTACGCGCGAGCCGAGAGCGCGGCTCCCGCGCTCTGCTCCAGCTCCAGCAGACGGGTGGCGGCGCCGGCGCGCGCGACCCATGCCCCTCGTCGAACCTCGTCGACGTGCTGCTCTTCCGGCGTACCGGCGTCGAGTCCTCGCCACGACGCCTTCGTCACGACGTCTCCGACGGGATATCGATCGAGCAGCATGACCAGGTCGGAGAGGTAGTCCGGCGCGTACTGGTGCTTCGCATCCATGCTCGCGACGAGCGTTGTCGCCAGCGGGACGCGCGGCGAGTGCGACGACAGCTCGAGCTCGGGCCACTGCGCTGGATCGAAGCGAAGGTCTCCGCCATCGCGGGCGCGGACGCCGACGCGCAGCGGGCCCTCGATCAGGTCGTGCACCCGCTGGCGTCGCAGCGTGAGCAGCGCTTCGGACACGTCGTGGTCTGATGCCGTCAGCACGACGCTCAGCGAAGGACGCCGCCGTGCTGCGTCGAGACCGATTCGCTGCGCGATCTGCTCGACTCGATGCTCGTAGAGGTGGGCCCGGGACACGCGGCGCCAGGCACGCTGACCGATGCGGCGCCGCTCCAGCGGGTCACCGAGCACGAGCTCGAGCGCATCGCGCACCTCGTCCTCCGTGTCCGCGAGCAGCACCTCGTCCTCCGCGAACACCGCTGCTATCGCTGGGGAGCGCGGTGAGACGACGACGGTCTTGCTGGCGGCGAGCTCGAAGATCCGGCGGGCGCACATCGTGCGCGAACCCTCGACCGAGTTCACGTTCAAGAACACGCGGTGACGCTTGTACTCGCGCACCATCTCCTCGTACGGCAAGGAACCGCGGATCCGGTCCGCGTAGCGGTCCGGGAACTGATAGCGCTCGTCTCCGCCTTGCATCCTCGAGTAGATCGCGAAGTCGAAGTTCGCCGCGGCTGAGAAGAGGACATCCATCTGCGCCCTGCGCTCGGGGTACTTGTGCCGGAAGTACTGACCAGCGAAGCAGACACCGCCCTCGCGCATGCCGTCGACAGCGATGGGGTTGTGGATCGTCGGCGACGCGGCGAACTGCAGCACCTCCGCCGACCCGGCACCCGCAGCGAGGTACTCGTCGACGAGCCGGCCCTCGGTCGTGAAGACGTGGTCGAACGTGCGCGCGAGGGGGAGGAAGTCCTGGAAGTGCGGCGGATCCTCCTTGTTCCAGAAGACCGTCGGGATGCCACGATCCCTGGCCTCATCGATGAGTCGCATGACGCTCGGCTTCGGACCGGATGTGCCGGTCAGCTGATGCAGCCAAGCGCCGTCGTTGCCGCTCCACGCGGACTCGACGAAGAGCAGGTCAGGAGCGATCAGGTCGAGGTCTGTGGCGACGTTCGAAGGCTCGATGGGCCAGAGCTCGAGCGCATCGGAGAAGCTCGAGTGCGAGAAGCGGTCGAGCACGCTGACTGCGCGAAGGCGGCCCCGGCCGGGCTCCGGAGCAGCGGACGGCGGAAGGTGCAGCGCGGCGAGCGGCGTCGTCGGTTCGATCATGCGCGCCCCCAGTCGCTGCCCCCGCCGAAGGGTGCCCAGACCGCCAGCACCCGATCCCTGTGCTCTGTCGCCAGCGATGCCCCGATGGCAGCGCTGAGCGTGTCGATGCCGACGCTCCCGGACCTCGTCGGTATGGCGATCACGGTGTCGTGCTGCCAGCGGAAGGCTCGGCGCAGCCATCGGAGCTCTTCCGGGTCGCACTGCGCGAGGGCAGCCGGCTCGATCAGCACGTGGGTGTGCGAGCCGTGAGCCAACGAGGGCAGCGCCGCATCGCCGGGTTCCACCACCTCCACGACGTCGGCGTCCTCGGGCAGCGACTCGGGCAGCGGACCGCCGATGAGGAGGATGCGCGCTCGCATCGTCGCCCCGGCGATCAGGTCCAGCACGTCTCGGGAACGAGCGTCGGCCGGCTCTCTCGTGGTCGGGGAGACCGGCTGCTCGGCACGCTCGCTCCGGAGCGACTCCAGCGTCGCGAGGATCTGACGCATCCGCTCGTAGCCAGCCTGCTGTGCCGCTCTCTGCGACCGCAGGAGACGCAGCGTGGCTCTGCTGTCGAGCGCGGTGCTGATCGCGAGCGCACCGAGGCTGAGCGAGAGCGTCGCGATGGCTGCTGCTTCCAGCGCGAGAATCCCGAGCACGGCGGCTGCGAGGGCGAGCGACACTGCGGCCACCGTCAGCATCCTGGGCCAAGCAATCGGCACGAATGTCCTCTCGACGGGTTTGGCGGCTCGTTCGACTCTAGTCGCGCGCGGTCGAAGGTGGCGAAAGCACCGAGCGGATACGGTGGGCAGGTCCCCCGAGCGAGAGAAGACCACCACTGTGCTCAGCACTGACGCCGAATCGACACCGCGGGGCAGCACCGAGCGCCAGCGCGCAGCGTGGTCCGCGCGCGCCGAGGGCGAGCGCCTGACCGCCGACGTCGTCGTCGTCGGGGGAGGGCTCGGCGGCATCGCCGCCGCGGTCGCGGCCGCGCGGCGAGGAGCGAAGGTCATGGTGGTGGAGGGCACGCACATGCTGGGCGGGCAAGCGACCGGGGCTGCTGTCTCCGCGATGGACGTGACCAGCATGTACGACAAGTCGCTGCACGAGTACGGGCTCTGGAGCGAGTTCGTCGATCGAGTGAAGGCGATCTATCGCGACGAGCTGCAGCGCAACGTCTACACGTCGCGCTATCGCGTGGACGGCTTCGCACCCAACGTCGTGGTCGTCGAGCGAGTGCTCGGCGAGATGCTCGACGACGCTGGGGTGCGATGCTTCCGCAACGCCCCGCTCGAGGGCATGGACCGGACCGTGCATGGCGTGCGCGTGCGAGCGCGCGGGATCGAGATCATCACGACCTTGGCCGTCGACGCCACGGAGACGGGTGCAGTGCTGCGCGCGGCGCGCGCCGGCTACCGCCTCGGCAACGTCATCGTCCCCCCGGCGGCGGAGCCGCCGGACGAGCTCCACACGGTGATGATCCAGGACATCACCCTGGCTGCAGTCGTCCGACGCTACGACGGAGGCTTGCCCGAGTGGGCGCGCATGACCGCAGCGCCCCCGTCGTACTGGCGCTACCGAGGCGAGGCGCGGGAGTACTTCCCAGACTCGCCCGGACACCAACGGGAAGGCCTCAACGGCTTCGCCGGCTACCGTGGCACCCCGGATCTGCTGAGCGACGACGACTACTCGGGCCTCGACTGGGAACGCATCTCGAAGACGTCGCTCAACTTCCACAACGACCAACCGGTCACTGCCGCCTACCTGGAGGACGACGCTGCGCGGGCTGCGGGTGATCGCGAAGCGCTGTTGCGCACGCTCGCGATCCTGTACTACCTCCAGGTCGAGCTCGGACTCCCCTGGGGGCTCGCTGACGACGATGGGTTCGACCATCGGCTCGACGAACCGACCTTCGACGACGATCTGGTCCCCTTCGCAGCGATGCTCAAGCATCTGCCGCTCGCTCCGTACGTCCGTGAATCGCGGCGGATGCTCGGAGTCGCGACGCTGACCGGCAAGGACATCTTCCGTCGCGTGCATCATCAGCCTGCGCGGTGGGACGTGGATGCTGTTGCGGTGGGCACGTACCCTCCGGATCTTCACGGCGGCCGTGAGGAAGCCGATCTGGAGAAGGATCTCGACGAGTCGCTGAGCGACAAGCCGTCGACCTGGCGTGAAGGCCCCTTCCCCATCCCTCTTGGCGCGCTCGTGCCGCGTCGGGGCGGTCGGATCCTCGCCGCGGAGAAGAACATCTCTGTCAGCCGCATTGCCGCTGGCGCTGTCCGGCTCCACCCCACGGCGATGGCGACGGGTGAGGCGGTCGGCGCTCTCGCAGCGCTGGCGGTGCGCCATGACGTGCCGGTCGACCAGGTGCCGAGCACTGCGGTGCAGCTGAGCCTGGCCCAAGGCGGCGCGCTCCTGGCGCCGGTGCAGATACGCGGGATCGACGCCCGGGATCCGCGCTTCGTCCCGATATCGCTGGCGGTATGCCGACGCGTCGTGGATTGGCGCTACGTACGCCCGGTCGACGACCCCCACGGAGAACCATGGGTCGAGGTCGACCTCGCCCGCGCTGAGGTCGCGGGCCGGTCGCTCATCGCCCTGCAGAGCGACTGGGATGCGACGCCCGGGCGAAGCGACGAAGAGGAATGACGTGACAGATCTGAGGAGAGCGATGAACGCGACGCGACGGATCATCTCGAACGTGCTGAGCCGAGACGACGCAGCCTCGGTGGCGCGATCCGGCAGCGACGCGCACGTCCAGCAGCCGGAGGAGGCGGAAGCCATGTCGCAGCCACCCCGCTGGGCGCTTCCGACGCGGCCCGAGCGGGCGGCTGCAGCGCCGACCCGGATCGATCGAGCCGACCTCGCCGCCATGGAGGTGCCCGGCTCGACCCCCGACCAGCTCGCGTCATGGCAGGAGGTCCCAACAGCGCTCGAGCTCGAGACCGATCTCGTCGTCGTGGGCGGGGGCCTCGGTGGCGTCGCCGCGGCGATCGCCGCCGCACGTCGAGGAGTCGAGGTCGTCGTCGTCGAGCCGACGCACATGTTGGGCGGCCAAGCGACCGGTGCGGCGGTGTCGGCGATGGACCTCACCACGTACTACCACCGCACCCTCAACGAGCACGGGCTCTGGGCGGAGTTCGTCGCACGCATGAAGCAGCTCTACGAGCTTGAGCTCGATCACACCCTCGCGACCGCGCGGTATCGCGACGACGCCTTCGCCCCGAACATCGTGGTCGTCGAGCGCGTGCTCGGCGAGATGCTCGAGGAGGCCGGTGTTCGCTGCGTCCGCAACGCGCCGATCGAGAGCGTCGATCGCGGAGCCGCGAGCGTCCTGGTGCGCTTCCGCGGCGCGCGAGTCCGCGCAGCGCTCGCGGTGGATGCGACGGAGACCGGAGACCTCCTCCGAGTGGCGGGTGTCGCGTACCGCATCGGCAATCGCCTGGTGCCCGCCGCGGCGGCCACGCCCAGCGACCTCGATGAGGTCGCCATCCAGGCGGTGACGCTGGCTGCCGTCGTGCGGCGCTACGACGCTGGCTTGCCCGCGTGGGCGCGGCTGCCGGAAGCGCCCCCGGACTACCGCAAGTACCGCCTCACGATCTCGCGCAGCTACCCCGATTCACCAGGGCATCAGTTCGTGGGGATCAACGGGTTCGCGGGCTACCGCGCGACCCCCGATCTCAAGAACGTCGAGAGCTACTCGGGGCTCGAGTGGGAGAAGATCACGAAGACGACGCTGAACTTCCACAACGATCAGCCGGTCTCCGCTGCCTACCTCGAGGATCCGGAAGCTCGCGCTGCGGGTGACCGCGCAGCGATCTTGCGCTCGCTCTCGGTGATCTACTACCTCCAGGAGGAGCTCGGGCTCCCTTGGGGCGTCGCTGACGACGACGGGTTCGACCACGCGCCGGTCGAGCGCGAGATCGACAAGGATCTGCAGCCCTTCGCGGACTCGATCAAGCATCTGCCGCTCGCGCCCTACATCCGCGAGTCGCGGCGCCTGCTGGGTCGCACCACGGTGACGGGCAAGGACATCTTCCGGCGCAGCCATCATCAGCCCGCCCGCTGGGACGTCGACGCGATCGCCATCGGCACGTATCCGCCGGACCTGCACGGAGGCCGGAAGGAGGAGAACCTCGAGGCGGATCTCGGTGAGGTGCTGCAGGACAAGCCTCCCGTCTGGCGCGAAGGTCCGTTCCCGATCCCGATGGGCGCGATCGTCCCGCGCGACGGTGGACGCATCCTCGCGGCCGAGAAGAACATCTCGGTGAGCAGGATCGCGGCTGGCGCGGTACGTCTGCACCCCACCGTGTTCGCGACGGGCGAGGCAGTCGGGACGCTCGCGGCGATCGCGATCCAGACCGACACCCCGGTGCACGAGGTGTCCACCGTCGCGGTGCAGGCGAGCCTGATCCGGGGCGGCGCGCTGCTGTCACCGGTGCAGATCCAGGGCGTGAGATCGACCGAGGAGCGCTTCCTGCCGATCTCGATCGCGGTGTGTCGTCGCCTCGTCGACTGGACGTACGTGCGTCCGGCGGGCGATCCGGCGCCGGAGCCTTGGGTGGCGGTCGACCTCGACGAGGCAGAGCGCATCGGGCGCTCCTTCCTGGAGGCGCACGCCGCCTCATTCCGCTGAGTCGTCGACCGGCACGCTGCCCGTCGTCTAGCATCGACAGAGGCGCGACGGTCCTGCCCTTGGGTCCCCTGCGCGCAACGCACCATGCACATACTCCTGCTCACCCATTACTACGCTCCGGAGAACGGCGCTCCGCAGCGGCGATGGACTGCGCTGATCGAGCGCTTCACGGCTGCCGGACACCGAGTCACGGTCGTGTGCCCGCCGCCCCATTACCCGCACGGAAGGCTCGCACGCGGGGACCGGGGCGAGCACCGGGCGGGTCGCGAGAGCGTCGATGCAGCCGGGGCGCAGGTGATCCGGGTGTCGTTCCTGCCGCACGACGGGCGCATCCACACGCGGACGCTGGACCACCTCTGGGTCGCTGCGGCGACGATCCGTCGCGTCTCGAGCCTCATCCGCACCGGCGACCTGCGTCCCGACATCGTCGTCGCGACTGCCCCAGCGCTTCCGTCGCTCCTGGCTGGGCGCACGATCGCGCGTCGGTTCGACCTGCCCCTCGTCGCGGAGATGCGCGACGCGTGGCCCGACTTGGTCTCGCACACCCCTGGCCTGACCGCCGGTCGGGGGCCCGCGCATGCCATGAAGCGGTTCGTGCACGAGCAGATCACGGTGCTCCAAGCCGGCGCCGCGCATGTGGTGACCACGACGGAGAGCTTCGCCAGGGTGCTCGCGGATCGCGGCATCCGCCACATCAGCGTGATCCGGAACGGCACGAGTGCCGCACGCTACGACGTCGTGCCGCCGCGCGAGGCCGGCCACGCAGAGCTGCGCGTGCTCTACATGGGCACCATCGGTCGCAGCCAGGGTCTCGACACCGTCGTGCAGGCGGCTGCGCGGGTGCGTGACCTCGGCGTGCCCGTGGAGGTGCGGATCGTCGGTCACGGAGCCGGCCTGCGCAGCCTGCGCGAGCTCAACGCCCGGCTTGGCGGCCCCGCCCAGATCCTCGGCCCAGTCCCGGGCTCGGGTGTGCTCGAGCACTACGCGTGGGCCGACACCTGCGTGGTCTCGCTGCGCGACTGGGAGCCGTTCACGTGGACGGTGCCGTCGAAGCTGTACGAGCTGATGGCGACCGGCCGTCACGTCACCGCGGTCGTCGCAGGAGAGAGCGCTGGTCTCGTTCGCGAGTCGCGCAGTGGCGACGTCGTGCCGCCTGGAGACGTCCCAGCGCTCGCCGATCTCCTGCGACGGCTGCAGTCGAACCCCGAGCTCCTCGACGTCGGGGACTCCGGTCGCCGGTGGGTGGCCGAGCACGCCGAGTACGACGCGCTCGCCGAGCGCTACTTGGGCATCCTGAGCGCCGCGGCCGCCTGAGCGGTCACACAGGCCTCGCGAAGTCCAGAGGATCCCCGTCGGGGCTCTCGAGCGCCCGCTCGATCCATGCCCGGACACGCGTCCGCGTTGGTGGGTTGTGACCAGCGCAGTGGAACTCGTCGATGAAGGTGACGCGCTCGTCGCCGAGCTGCGCGAACGGATCTCGCTGCTGCTCGACATGCGTCTCGTCACCGCTGTTCTGGATGTACCAGACCCTGCCACCCTGCACATGGCCGTAGAGCGCAGCCAGGTCCACCCTCGGTTTCAGGGCGGGGTCGTCTTCGAGCGACTCGAACGTCGAGCGATCCGGAAAGGCTGCGCGCCGCAGGGCGTCTGCCCACTCGTCACCGAAGCGTCGAACGCTGACTTGGGGCGAGAACGCGAGCGCCAAGGAGTTCGGGACGTGCGGTGTGAGCGCCATGGCTCCGAAGCCCCCTGCCGAGGACCCCGCGATGATCACGCGTTCGACCCCGAGCTCTGCAGCGATGTGTCGCACCAGGGCTGCCAAGTGCTGCGTCGCGTCGTCGTCCTCGGAGCCGATGTACCAGCCGATGCGAAGGTTCGGGTTGAGCGCGAGCGTCGGGTCCGCGAGCAGCAGGACGTGCGCATCGAGGTCTTCCAACGAGGAGAGGCGCTCGAAGCGAGGCAGCTCGTAGCGCTGTCGCTCGATCGACCCGTGCAAGTGCACGACGAGCGCAGGGCTGGACTCGCGGCGGAGCAGCAACGATTGCAACGCGAGGCGACCGCGCGCATGCACATCATGACGTGCGCGCGGCGGCGCGCCGAGCACATCGATGTCCTCGACGGCGCCCCATGTCAGATGGGCTGCGCCGTGGCGGTCGTCGAAGGCGTTCGTCAATGAGCCTCGAAGGTGAAGTCGGGCTCGCGCTCGCCCACACCGAGCAGGGCGGCGATCGCGGCGACGGAACGAGCCGATGCCCTCCCGTCGCCGTACGGGTTCACGGCGTTCGCCATGGCGGCGTAGGCATCAGCGTCGTTGAGCAGGTGGTTGGCTTCGAAGACGATGCGCTCGTAGTCCGTTCCGACGAGGCGAACGGTGCCCGCGTCGACGGCTTCGGGGCGCTCCGTGTTCTCGCGCATGACGAGCACGGGCTTGCCGAGGCTGGGCGCTTCCTCCTGCACGCCACCCGAATCGGTCAGCACGATCCGGGCCGCGGCCATCGCCTTCGTGAACTCGGCATAGGGGAGCGGCTCGGTGACGATGACGTTCTCCTTGCCCTCCAGGTGCGGCAGCACCGCTTCGCGGACCACCGGGTTGCGGTGCACGGGCAGGATCACGATGTGGTCGCTGTGCTCGTCGGCCAGCGTGGCCAAGGCTCGCCCGATCGCATCCATGCTGTCGCCGAGGTTCTCGCGTCGGTGCATGGTGGCGAGGATGATGGGCTTGCCGCTGTCGAGGGCTCGCGCCACAGCGGGATCCGTGGGCACGGTGTCCCATGACGACGCCTCGAGGAGCGCGTCGATCACGGTGTTCCCCGTGACCACGATGGTGGACGGCTCGACGGACTCATGGAGCAGATTGTCCCGCGACCCCTTGGTGGGAGCAAGGTGCAGCTTGGCGACCTGGCCGATGAGCTTCCGGTTCGCCTCCTCCGGGAACGGAGAGTCGATGTTCCCGGTGCGGAGCCCGGCCTCGAGGTGCACGACCGTCACCTGGCGGTTGAAGGCCGCGATCGCAGCCGCCATGGCGGTCGACGTGTCGCCCTGCACGATGACGACGTCCGGCTGCTCGGCGAGGATCAGCTCGTCGATGCCTGCGATGGCGCGCGACACGATGCCGTTGAGCGGCTGCCCCGGCTTCATCAGGTCCAGGTCGTGCTTCGGCGTGATGCTGAACATCGCGTTGACCTGATCGAGCATCTCTCGGTGCTGACCGGTCACGACAGCGATCGACTCGAACCTGTCATCTCGCTCGAGCGCGTCGATGACGGTCGCGACCTTGATCGCCTCGGGACGCGTGCCGTAGACGGTCATGACCTTGTGCTGTGACATGTGTACTCCTTGTCGCCGGGCTCAGCTCGAGCTACGAGCCGAGTGCGGGTGGATGAGATGTGGTGGCGCTGATGAGCGCGTTCTTCGCGGCCTCGAGCTTGCCCCGCGCGATGCTGTGGGCGTAGTAGCGGTACATGTTGGCGACCTCGTCGGCTGGTCCGTCGGCCACGAGGCTGCCGGCGTCGAGCCAGATGGCTCGGGTGCACATGTCTTCGATGGTCTTCGCTGCATGGCTCACGAGGAAGACGGTGCCGGCTCGGGTGATGAGCCCGTGCATGGCCTCCTTGGCTCGCTCGGCGAAGGACGCGTCACCCGTGGAGAGCGCCTCGTCGATCATGAGGATCTCGGGATCCGCCGCGACGGAGATGGCGAAGCGGAGCCTCGCACCCATGCCCGACGAGTACGTCTTCATCGGCTGCTTGATCGCATCGCCGATGCCTGCGAGCTGCTCGATGCGCTCCTTGGCGAAGTACGCGTCGTCGGGCGTCATCCCCATGGCGAGCGTGCCGAGCCAGATGTTCTCCTCGCCGGAGAGCTCCGGCACCAGGGCTGCGCTGACGCCGAGGAGCTGGGGCTGCGCTGACGCGACGACGGTGCCGGAGGTCGCGGGCTGCAGTCCGGCGAGCACGCGGAGGAGCGAGCTCTTCCCCGATCCGTTCAGCCCGACGATCCCGACCATCTCGCCTTCGCGAGCCGCCAGTGAGATGCCGCGCAGCACGGGCCCGGTGACGGCCTTCTTGCTCCCTCGACGCCACCAGCCGCTGCCGCTGGAGCGGCTCACCGTGTAGCGCAGGCGCAGGTTCTCCGCTGCGATCGTCACCTTGGGCTCGCCGCTGAGGCGCCAGCCGGTCGTCAGTTCACTCGCGGGCATATCGTTCCTCATCCCACCAGAAGAGCGTGAACCCGATGATGAGCGCGCCGAACGCCCATGCAGACAGCTGCAGCCAGTTCTCGAGGGGCGGAGCGGCGCCATCCATGAGCGTCATCCGGTACATGTCGAGCACGACGTAGATCGGGTTGGCTTGGATGATGGCGAGCAGCGTCGGGTGGTCGACGAACCGTTCGATGGGGAAGATGACGGCGGACGCGTACATGAGGAACCGAGAGACGAAGCTCATCGCCTGGGCCAGGTCAGGCAGGCGTGCGCCGAGCCACCCGAAGAAGAGCACGAATCCGAGGCTCATCGTGAGCTGCAGCCCGAGGATGAGGGGGAAGAACGACCATGCGACGTTCGGGGATTCGTGCGGCGGGATCGCCATGATCATGATGAGCATCACGATCATCGCCGGTGCGGAGCTCATCACGTCGCGGAGCACCATCGAGATCGCCAGCGCCGCACGCGGGAAGGCGAAGGCTCGGATCATCGCCTTGGAGCTTCGGATCAGCGTGACACCAGCGGTGATGGCGCGCGCAGACAGCTGGAACATGAACACGCCGATGATGATGAAGGCGAGGAAGTTGTCCATGCCTCGCGACATGTCCAGGATGAGTCCGAAGACGACGCCGTAGAAGGCCGCGTCGAGCAGCGGACGCAGGACGTACCAAGCGACACCGAGGCGCTCGTTCGAGTACCTCGTGACGGTCTCGCCTCGCGCGGCCGCCCAGATGAAGTGCCGGCGGTCGAAGAGCTCGGTGAAGTACTCGCGCAGAGGAGGCCGAGTTCCCACGCGCCGGAGGTGCGAGAGGTCTCCGTACTGCGAGCCGAGCTGCGTGCGAAGCGGCGTCGACAATGCGGAAGCGCCAGCTTTGCGCGTCGACCAGGCCCTCTTCCACTTTGACCGGAGTCCTCGGGACTCAGGGCGCTGCGACGTGGCGACCATTCGCGATCCTGGGCATTCCTCTTGAGGGACGGGACGAGGCGTGACGCCTACCGGCGCACTGCTCGATCCTCTCACACGCCTCGATTCGCGACGACTTCCGCGAACCTCTGCTCGTAGGTCGCGCCGATCGCTCGCCAGGTGCGCGTGGCCGCCCGGGCGGCGCCGAGGCGGACGTGCTCGGCAGCGAGCGTCGGGTCGGCCATCAGCGCGGTGACGCGCTCAGCCAGGGCTGCAGGGTCACCGGGAGGCGCCGCAGCGCCGAGCGCATGCAGGTCGTCGCCGATGGTCTCGAGCAGCGGTGGCAGGGCGCTGACGAGGGTGGGGCGACCGCTCGCCATCGCCTCGATGGGCTTGAGCGGCGAGACCGTCCTCGTGACCTCGCGGTCGTGCCGCGGGATCGCGAACGCGTCGAGCGCCTCGCGGTAGCCGGCGACCGCCGCTCGATCGACGCGGCCCGCGAACCTGGCGTGCTCGCCGAGCCCGAGCTCGGCAGCGCGCGCTTCGAGGGCGGGGCGGGCGGTGCCGTCGCCGACCAGGAGCACGCGCACGTCGTGCCCGTGCCTGCGGGCGATGGCCGCCGCATCCAGCAGCACGTCGAACCCCTCGTACTCGACGAGCGACGAGGTCGAGCCGACCCAGAAGCCGTCGCGCGGCAAGCCCAGCGCTGCGCGCGCGTCGGCGGGCGAGGGCGGGGTGTGCGCGAGGAGCGCCTCGTCGATGCCGTTCGGGGTGAGCGCGATGCGCTCGCGCGGCACGCCGCGGCCGACGAGGTCGTCGCGCATGCTGCTCGAGAGGGTGAACACGGCATCGGCGGCGCTCGCGAGCTCTGCCTCGCGCTCGCGGGTGAGCCGGAAGCGCTCGCTCCGGGTGGCGCGCTCGCGGGCGGCGTCGCTGCCGAGGCTCGCGATCCAGGTCTGCTCGAGCATGCCGCGCACCTCGTACGCCCAGGGCAGGCGCAGCGCGTCGGCGACCTCGCGCACGACGATCGCGTTCGGGTAGTGGGTGGTGGTCTGGAGCACCGCGGGCCGCGCCCGACCCGCGAGGGCCGCCAGGGCATCCGCCTGCTGACCGAGGCGGCCGTCGGGCGTCGGCGCGAGGCGAGCCGGCAGAGCGCGGTGGTAGTCGATGCCGTCGATGGTGTCGACGCCCGCGGCGGCCAGCCCGCCGACGACGACCGGGTAGCCCACCCGCGTCATCGCGACCGGGTCGAGGCCGGCGGCGCGCTGCGCCCGCAGTACCTCGTGGGAGCGGACGGTGTAGCCGGACTGCGTGTGGGGGAGCGAGTTCGTCAGGAGGTGGAGCACTCCTCGGCCAGCGGGCGCTGGCGCATCGCCCCGCATGATCCAGCGGAGGCGGGTGCCCGGCGTCATCAGCGCGAGCTCGGCCCGCAGCGCGCGGTGCAGGCGCGACCCGGGCGCGTGGCGCTCGAGCAGCGCGATCGCTGCCGTCGCCTCGCCGATCTGCCACGCGGCGCGAGCGCGGGCGACGGGGTGCACCCGCTCGTCGTCGACCACGAGCTCTGGCCGACCGGCGGCCTGCGCGATCTCGGCGGCGAGCCGGCTCAGGCTGCCGTGCTGCGCGGTCTCGTCGAGGTGCGCGCGGGTCGCGGCCAGGTCGCCGGAGAGCCAGATCTCGACGAGTCGACGATCGGCTCCGCGAGCTGCGCGGGCGGCGGCGAGCAGGGGGCCGCGGGCGGCCGGGAAGCGGCGCGCCAGCTGGATGCCGAAGGTCAGCGGGTCGTCGAGGACCGAGCGCGCTGCCGTCGTGGCGGCCATGCCCGCGTTGCCGAGCAGGCGGGGCGCGCGCTCAAGGATCTCGGCTGCTGCATGGCGTCGGTCGGCGTCTGCGGGCATGCGTGCAATCATCCCACCTCGCTGTCGGCGTGTGCCGCTCGCGCGGATTCGCTGAGGAAAGTGAAGATCGCGCACATTTGCATTCGTGCGATGACCTGACTTCAGTCGCAATTGCGCGGAATGGGATGCGGGATTCGAGCGGATGATGCGATAGATTTCTCGTCATGGCTAAGAAGACCTTCGTCCAACTCGTCGACGACTTCTCGGGCGACAGCATCTCGGACGGCGAAGGCCGCACGGTTCGCTTCGCATTCGACGGGGCCGAGTACGAGATCGACCTGACCAACGAGCACGTCGAGGAGTTCTCGAGCGTGCTCGAGCGCTATGTGCACGCATCCCGCCGTGTCTCCGGGCGGCGCAGGACCGGCGGCAGCACCACGAGCCGCGCCAGCGGCGGCAACTCGGAGACCGCGGCAATTCGTGAGTGGGCAGAGTCGCAGGGCCTGAAGGTCGCGACTCGCGGCCGCATTCCTGCTGACATCGTGGAGCAGTACAAGAACCGCTGAACCACGCCACGAGAAAGCGCCGCACCGTCACCCGGGGCGGCGCTTTCGGTATCTGGGGGACAAAGTCGGGTTACTGCGCTACTGCACTCAGGTTCCACCGGCATCACGCTCGCGAGGAATGCAATTGCGGTCGAGCGGGCATGCCTGATCGATGGGGAGCGGGCGGCGGCTTCTGCGCGGGGACCCGCAGCGTCGGAGCTCTGTCGCCGCCCTCCACCGAGCGGCCGGCGGCCCGCTCGTGCAGCGCCAAGCATGCCGTGTGCGCGTCGTCGAGCGAGCCCCAGTAGCCGACGAGCGTGCGCTGCTCGCGACGGGGGTTGGCGGTGACGGCGCGGTAGTAGGGCTCGCGCCGGGGCCCGAGCCACACGAGCCGGATGATCGCGAGCGGCTGCCCCGAGAGCGGGTGCAGGACATCCCACTCGGTGGGGCGGAGGGTCATGCGGCGACCGTAGGGGTGGCCGCTGACGTCGCTCGGCTACCGCGTCAGGACGATGGTCAGGACGAGCACCACGAAGGCGGCGGCGATCGCGGTGAGGGTGATGATGCGGCGGGACATTCGCGGGTCCTTCGGTCTCGTGACGCGTGCAGGCCTCGCCCGCGCGCTCCTCAACCTACGCGGGTGGGTGCGCTTCGCGACCTCCGGGGTGCGGGGTGGGGCTACGGGGTCGTCAGGAGGGCGCGGACGGCCTCCAGAGGGACGGGCAGCCAGTCGGGGCGGTTGCGCAGCTCGTAGACGACCTCGTAGAGCGCCTTGTCGAGCAGCAGGGCGCGGAGGACCGGATCCTCCGGGTCGACGCGACCGAGCGCCTCGCCGTAGCCCTCCAGGAACTCCGCCTGGCGAGCCTGCACCCACTCGCCGGCGACGCTGCCGTCGGCCTCGGGCTCCTGCTGCAGCGCCGAGCCGGCGGCGTAGTCGAACGAGCGCAGCATGCCGACGACGTCGCGGAGCCGCGGCTCGCGCACCATGCGCTCGTGCATCGGTCGCAGCGGCTCGCCCTCGAAGTCGAGCACGCGCCAGTTGCCGTCGGCGGCCCGCAGCACCTGGCCGAGGTGCAGGTCGCCGTGGATCTGCTGCAGCTCGCCGATCGAGTCGATCGCGCGCAGCCGCTCACCCGCGTCGGCCAGCCCGTCCTCGAGCCCCGTCAGGGCGCTCGCGGCCTCCTGCCGCGCCCAGGCGAGTCGCTGCTCGAGGCCGCTGACGAACCGCAGGGTGTCGGCCTCCTGCGACTGCGCGGTGCCCAGCGCATCCGCCAGCGCCTTGTGCACGGAGGCGACGGTCGCGCCGAGCGCACGGGTGTCGGGCACCGGGCTCGCGTCGCCGCGCAGCGTCGCGCGAGCGTGGCGGCGGTAGAGGTCCCAGGCGTCGTGGGCGTCGGCGACGAACTCCGAGACGGCGAGCAGGTGGCCGGTGACGCTCGCCTCACCCGCCTGCCACGTGGCCGTGATCGAGGCGAGCAGGCTGGGCACGCTCGCGCAGCCCGCGCGGGTCAGCGCGCCCGTGACCAGCACGTCGGGGTTGTCGCCGGGGGAGACGACGCGGAAGACCTTCGCGATCCAGGTGTCCTCGTCCGAGGTGCCGGAGCCGCCGATGATCGACGTGTTCGACTGCTCGCCGGTGATGACGTGGATGTGCCCGGCGGGCGCGGGCGCGGCGGTGGCATCGCCCTCGAGGCCCTCGACCGAGCGCGTACCGGTCGCGACGTCGACGAGCGCCTGCACGACCGCCTTGTCGGCGCACGCGTCGACGAGCCAGCGATCGCCGAGCTGCGCGATGGGCGCTGCGGTGCGCTCGTCGCGCCACGCGACCGGCACCTGCAGCAGGGTGTCGCCCGCTCGCAGCAGCAGGATCGCCGCGTCGCCCAAGTCGTAGGCGTGGGCGAGCGTGACGTCGACCTGCTGATCCTTCAGCGGGTACCAGCGGGTGGTCGGCATCCACGCTGCGATGGCGTCGATGACGGAGGGGTCGTCGAAAGCGGGCGCGTCGGGCTCGGTGGGTGCGCTCATGGGGCCACTATGCCCCGTGCACATGCACGCCGGCTCCGGATCGCACGCTCACCGTGTGCCGGGCGCTGCGCTGCTCCTGTCGCTCGCTGGCAGTGCGCTGCCATCAGATCGCGCGCTGCCACGCGCCATCGCGCAGCATCAGCACGATCGGGGCGCCGAGCTCGTCGTGCGCGGAGAGGGTGATGTAGGTGAGGTCGTCGCCGGCGACGACGCTGTCGAGCGGCAGGTCGGTGGTCTCGGACCACTGGTGGAGGCTCGTCGAGCCCGTGACGCTCGACTGGAGGTCGGAGAGCACGGCGGCGATGTTGGCGCTGCTGTAGAGCTGTGGCCTTGGGGGATCCTTCTGCATCCCAGAAATGTACCCCAGTGTGTCCCCCAAATGGCTGGGAGGTGTCTGGGCGGAGGGCGGGCGTCGGATCGACGCGATTCAGCGCGCGGCTGGCTCCGCAGCGCTTCGGCTCGACGCGACCGGGTTGCCGACGACGGTGCCGTCGACCGCGCTGGCCCGGGACGGCATCCGCTGCAGGATGCGGCGCAGCACCAGCCAGGCGATCAGGCCGACCACCGCGAGCACGACGAGCGCCGGCATCGACTGGCCGAGGCCATAGAGGAAGGTCGCGCCCCACGCGAGGAGGCCCTGCCAGCCGGCCACGAGGCCATCCCAGAAGCTCGGGGTGCCGGTCGGGCCCTGCACGGTCGTCGAGCTGATCTGCACCTCGATCGTCGACATCGACACGCGCTCCGCGAGGTCGCGCTGCTGCGACAGCAGGCTCTCGAGCTCTGCCGTGCGCTGCGTGAGCTGCGCCTCGACCTCGAGCAGGGTCTCGGTGTCGGCGGCAGTGGTGAGCAGCTCGGTGAGTCGTTCGACGGATGCGCGGGAGGCATTCACCCGCACCTCGAGATCGCGCACCTGGTTGGTGACCACCTCCTCGCCGAGGTCGAGCGTCGTGACGTCGGCGAGGCCGCGCAGCGCGTCGAGCATCGCCTCGACCTCGGCAGCAGGCACGCGCACGGTGAGGATGGCCCAGGCCGGCTCGAAGTCGGTCGAGGCACCCTCGGCACGCCGGTCGATGGTGCCGCCGCGCTCCTCCGCGGCATCGCTGACGGCGTCGGCGACCCGCAGCGGCTCGCTCGCGCGCATCTCGACGCTGCCGGTGACGATCACCGCGCGATCCTCGACGGCGGCGCCGGGGAGGCCGGCCGCGCCGGTGTCGCCTGCGCCCGCGTCGTGCGCGGCGGATCCCTCGGCCGGCTCGGCGCCGCCGCCGCCCGCGGGTGCCTGCTCGGCGGTCACGCCCCAGTCGGGCGATGCGCCCGATCCGGCGATGCCCGCCGCGCCGCCCGTGGCGGTGCAGCCGGCGAGGAGGACGGTGCCGGCGATGACGAGGCCGGCCATCGGGACGAGTCTGCGGCTCATGCATCCAGCGTGCTCGCGCGGCCGCCGAACCGCAGCCCAACCTTTGCGGCGGCTCGGGCGTCAGCGCGCCCCGGGCCATCGTCGACCTCCTCCGGCGCTCGTGTCGATCGAGCGCGCATCCGCTCGTCATCGCCATGACGGGCCAGCACGGCACGCGGAGAGGAACGACCATGACCACCATCACCGCCTTCCAGAGCATCACCCTCGACGGCGTCATGCAGGGGCTCGGGCGCCCCGACGAGGACACGCGCGGCGGCTTCGCGCACGGGGGCTGGGGCGACGGCTACCAGGACGACGTGTCGATGCGGTTCGCCGCCGAGGGCATGAGCGAGGGCGGCGCCCTGCTGCTCGGCCGCCGCACGTATGAGGACCTGCTCGGCTTCTGGACGAGCTTCGACCAGCCCAACCCCTTCACCGACGTGCTCGTGCAGTCGACGAAGCACGTCGTGACGCGCGACAGCGGTGCGACGGCCGCCTACCCGAACACCGCGCTGCACGTGGGCGAGGCCGTGCAGACGGTCGCGGCGCTCACGGCCGCTGGGGGTGAGGACCTCACGATCATGGGCAGCGGCGAGCTCACCCGCGCGCTGCACGCGGCCGGGCTGATCGACGCCTACGTGCTCCAGATCCACCCGATCGTGCTCGGCTCTGGCACGCGGCTGTTCGGCGAGGGCGACCGCACCGACCTGCGGCTCGAGCGCAGCATCCCGACCGGCACGGGCGTGATCATCGCTCAGTACGCTGTCGCCTGAGGGGTCGAGACCGAGATCCCGAGCTCTCGAAGCACCGACGCTGACCGGAGGCACCCATGCGCTACACGCTGCTGCTGCACTACGAGGAGCACGACACCGCGTCGCTCGGCGACGAGGCCATGGCCGAGGGGCAGGCCGCGTTCGCGAGCTACGCCGCGACGCTCCACGCCGCGGGCGTGCTCGTGGCCGCCGAGGTGCTGCAGCCCTCGACGGCGAGCACGACGGTGGGGATGCGCGACGGGGCGCTGCAGGTGCAGGACGGCCCCTTCGCCGACACCAAGGAGCAGCTGGGCGGCACCGTCGTCATCGACGTCCCCGACCTGGATGCGGCGATCGCGATCGCGCGCGAGGCGCCGCCCGTGCACTGGGGCACCGTCGAGATCCGCCCCGGCGCGGTGTTCGCCGTCGACGGCGTCTGGGTCGCCAACGCATGACCGCTGCGGAGGCCCGCAGCGCCGCCGAGGGCGCGGCTCGGGCCTCCTACGGTCGGCTCGTCGGGGTGCTCGCCGCATCGACCGGCGACCTCGCGCTCGCCGAGGATGCGCTGTCTGGCGCCTTCGAGCGGGCGCTGACGCGGTGGCCCGCCGACGGTGTGCCCGACAACCCGGAGGGATGGCTGCTCACCGTGGCTCGCAACGCCCAGCGCGACGTGTGGAAGTCGTCGGCGGTGCGCGCATCCGCCCCCTTGGCCGAGGACAGCGCGCACGTCGACCCGCTCGCCGAGCACGACCCGCTCGCCATCGGCGATCGGCGGCTCGAGCTGCTGTTCGTCTGCGCGCACCCGGCGATCGACCCGGCCGCGCACACGCCGCTGATGCTGCAGGCGGCGCTCGGGTTCGAGGCGGCCGAGATCGCGCGGGCGTTCGCCGTGCCGCCGGCGACGATGGCGCAGCGTCTCGTGCGCGCGAAGCGGCGCATCAAGGATGCGAGGATCCCCTTCGCGGTGCCCGACCGTCGTGCGATGCCCGAGCGGCTGCCCGCGGTGCTCGAGGCGGTCTACGGCTGCGCGGCGCTGTCGTGGCGGGGCGATGCGGCATCGCTCGCGGGGGAGGCGCGGTACCTGGCGGTGACGCTCGCGTCGCTGCTCGAGCGGGAGCCGGAGGCGTGGGGGCTCGCGGCGCTGACGACGCTGACGCTGGCGCGCAGGGGCGGCGCCGATGGCACGCGGTTCGTGCCGCTCGACGAGCAGGACACGACGTCGTGGGATGCGGCGCTGATCGCCGAGGGGGAGGCGCACCTGCGGCGGGCATCGGAAGCCAGCGCGGCCGGCGCGGCGGGTGCGGCAGGCGTGGCTGGCGACGGAGGCTCGGGCGCCGCTGCCGCTCGACCCGGGTCGCCCGGGCGGTTCCAGCTCGAGGCGGCGATCCACGCCGTGCACTGCGACCGAGCGCGCACCGGGAGCACCGATTGGGCCGCGCTCCGCGTGCTCTACGACGCGCTGCTCACCATCGCGCCGAGCCTCGGCGCTCGTGTCGCTGCGGCGGTCGTCACCGCGCGCATCGACGGTCCAGGGGCCGGGCTCGCGGCCCTACCGGACGACGCGGAGGGCTTCCAGCCCTGGTGGGCCGCGCGAGCAGCGCTGCTCGCGGCCGCCGGCGCGGACGCCTCGGCGGCATACGAGCGAGCGGCGGCCCTCGCCGAGGATCCAGCGGTGGCGGCGCACCTGCGGGAGCGGGCACGGGTGTCACACCGGCCGTGAGCGGCCGCGGCGCTAGGCGTCCAGCCGCGCGATCGCCGACTCGACCACCGCGATCTGGGCGTCGTTGAGGTGCGCGCGCTGATGGGCCAGCAGCAGCTCGGTGGCGTGCGCGCTGAGCGGCGGGACGGCGTCGAGGTCGGTCGAGCCTGCCAGGAAGCGCACGAGCGCCGCCACGATCGGCTCGGTCTGCGAGGGCGGCGCATCGGCCTCGAGGTTCGAGAAGCGCTCGAGGAAGGGCAGGTAGCTCGCCTGCTCCTGCGAGAGGCGCCCGAGCATCGCGACGAGCCAGGCGAGGCTGGCATCGCCGCTCAGGTGCGCGACGAGCGCGAGCTGCTCGCGCTCGTACTGGCGCTCCCGGGCCGAGACGCGTGCGCCCCCGGTGAGCAGCGCGGCGAACGGGATGAGCGCATCCGGCATGTCGGGTGCAGCGCCGTCGTCGCGCAGCGCGGCGATGCGCCTGCGCCGCTGCTCGAGCCGCTCGATCTCGGCCGCCGCCTCCGCGTCCACCTGCTCTAGCAGCGCAGCGGCGGCATCCGGGTCGTCGATCACCCGGCGCACCTCCGACAGGGGGATGCCGAGCTCGGTGAAGCGCCGGATGCGCAGCAGCGCCGCCAGGTGCTGCACGCCGTAGCGGCGGTAGCCGTTCGCCGACCGATCAGGCTCGGCGAGCAGGCCGATCTGGTGGTAGTGCCGCATGGTCCGCACGCTCACCCCGGCGAGCGCGGCGATCTCGGTGCTGCGCATCTCAGCGGCTTCCCTCATGCTCGAGATCCTGCAACGACCTGGTTGCGAGCACGCTGAGCAGCGCCACCGCCCAGACCCCGGTGACCGCGAGCCCGGCGATGACGGGCGAGCTCAGCTCGGCGATGATCCCGGCGCCGCCGATGCCCAGCGGAGCCGCCAGCTGCAGCGCCGTGTTCTCCAGCGCGAGCACGCGGCCGCGCACCCGGTCGGGCGTCTGCTCCACCAGCAGCACGCCCAGCGTCGCGCCGACGAGCGCGCTGCTGAGGCCGACGATCGCCGCGCTCGCGAAGATGACGGGGGTCGAGGCGAGCGTCGAGAGGGAGGCGTAGCCGATCGTGAGCGCGCTGAAGCCGATCGTGAGCCACGCCCGGCGGCTGAGCCGCGTGCCCAGCACCGAGAAGCTGAGGCCGCCGACGAGCATGCCGGCAGCCATCGTCGACAGCACGAGGCCGAGCAGCTCCGGTCGCTCGATGGTCGCGAAGTGCAGCGGCAGCACGAGACCCTGCAAGCCGCCGCCGACGGTCGTCAGGCCCACGATCAGCACGATGACGCCGATGAGGAACCGGCTGTGCCGCAGCGCCGTGAACCCGCCGGTGATCTGCTGCCACGGGGTCTCGGGGCTCGCCGGGCTCCCGGGCCCGTGGGCGCTCGGGGTGACGCGGCCGGCCTCGCGGGGGATGACCAGCGTCAGCAGGGCCGCGCCAGCGGAGGTGCCGGCGGTGATGAAGAACACCGCGCTCGGCCCCAGCAGCGCCACCAGCGTGCCCGCGAGCGCCGGGCCGAGGATCAGCGCGACCGAGGTGAGCGTCTCGCGCACCCCCACCATGCGATCGAGCGAGACGCCGCTGCGGCGCACCACCGACGCCACCAGCACCTCGCGCGCGGTGCTGCCCGGCACATCCCCGAAGGCACCGATGATGCCCAGCACCACGAACCACCACAGCTCCAGCCCCCACAGCATGTCCACGACGGGCAGCGCCGCGATCGCGGCGGCCGAGATGATGTCGGAGGCGACGGAGAGGTTGCGCCGGTTCCACCGGTCGAGCACGAACCCGGCGACCAGGCCGATGAGCACGGCGGGCACCGCCGTCGAGGCGGCGATGATGCCCATGCTGAGCGGGCTGCCGGTGACCTGCAGGACGATGAGCGGCAGCGCGATCGCTGCGATCCCGTTGCCGAGCAACGACAGGAAGTGGGAGCCGAGGTAGGCGAGCGCAAGAGGGTGCATGACCCCACTGCACACGCTGACGTCGCGTCAGGGTCAAGGCGGGCTCCGCCGCTGCTACTTCCGCGCCTTCGCCTCCGCCTTCGCAGCCTTGAGCGCCGCCTTCGCAGCGTCGCGCTCGGCGGTCGCCTCGGCCTTGGCCTCGATCCCGCGCAGCCGCTCGGTGGCCTTCGCCACCGCATCCGCCGCCTTCGCCTCCGCCTGGCGCAGCTCCATGCGCGCCTTCTCGACGAGCTTGGCCGCCTCGCGCACCTGCTTGTCGCTCGCGATCGCGGCGGGCAGGGCGGCGATCGGGGCATCCTGCTCGTTGCGCTCGAGCCAGCGCTCCACCCCGTCGAGCAGGCGCCGCAGGCCGAAGCCGAAGCCCACGTCGGCGTCGGTCTCGCGATGCTCGAACACGCCGGCGCGCACCGCCGGTGCCAGCAGCGGGAACCGCTCGTCGGTGACGAGCGCCGGCAGCGCCTGGCGCACGGCATCGTCGACCGCCGCGTTGCTCGACGCCTTGGCGTAGAGGCCGATGTAGCCGAGCAAGAGGAGCAGGGTCGGCAGCTTGCCCGCGTCGGGCATGCGCACGCCCTCGAGCGCCGCGAGACCATCCTCGATGATCGCGAGCCGGTTCGGGGTCGTCGGGATCGACGACGGCGGCAGGTCGGCGAGCCACGGGTGCGCGTCGTAGGTCGTGCGCACGAACATCGCCCACTCGGTGAGGCGCTCGCGCCACGTGCTGCCCGATCCCGGCACCGTCACCTCGCTCGCGGTGTCGAACATCAGCAGCAGCAGGTCGTCCTTGCCGGTGACGTAGCGGTACAGGCTCATCGGTGCCGCGCCGAGCCGCGCGGCGACCTTGCCCATGCTCACGGCATCCAGGCCGTCCGCGTCGGCGAGCTCGATCGCGGCCTCGACGATGCGCTCGGTGCTGAGCTCGCGCTTGGGGCCCCGGTGCGGCAGCGCGGCCACGCCCCACGTGACCGCGTGGGCGTGGGGGAGCGCGGGGCTGTCGGGATGCTCGTCGTGGTCGGCCGTGCGCGAGGGGTCGATCGGCTGGTGCGGGTCGATGCTGCGGTGCTCGTCGGTCATGCGGTCACTGGCGATCGTCGGGGTGCGTGCCGGTGCGCTCGCCGGTCTCGAGGGCGGCGAGCTGCGCCATGTCGTCGTCGGTGAGGCTGAAGCCGTCGACGTCGCGGTTCTCGGCGAGGCGGTGCGGATGGGTCGACTTGGGTATGAGGGCGCCGCCGAGCTGCAGGTGCCAGCGGATGATGGCTTGCGCCGGGCTCACGCCGTGGCGCTCGGCGATCCGGCCGATCGTCGCGTCCTGCAGCACGCGGGCGCGGCCCAGCGGGCTCCAGGCCTGGGTGACGATGCCGTGCTGCTCGTGGAACGCGCGCAGCTCGTGCTGGGGCAGCCACGGGTGCGACTCGACCTGGTTGATGGCGGGCGCGACGCCCGTCTCGTCGAAGAGGCGCTGCACGTGCTGCTCGGTGAAGTTGCTGACGCCGACGGTGCGCACCCGGCCCTCGCGCTGCAGCGCGATGAGCTCGCGCCAGACGTCGACGAAGCGATCGCGGGCGGGCCGCGGCCAGTGGATCATGTAGACGTCGATGCGGGTGCCGAGCGCGCGCTCGCTGGCGTCGAAGGCACGGCGGGCAGCTTCGGGCGTCTGCTCGGGGTCGCCCCAGAACTTGCTCGTGACCGTCAGGTCGTCGCGGGCGACGCCGTCGTCGACCGCACGGGCGAGGGCTGCGCCGAGCGCCGCCTCGTTCCCGTAGAACTCCGCGCCGTCGATGAGACGGTAGCCGGCGTCGAGGCCGGCCGCCACGACCCGCTCGGTCTCCTCGCGCGGCACCTTGTACAGCCCGAAGCCGAGGGCCGGCAGGCTGCCGGTGCCGTCGTTGAGCTCGAGCGTGCGGGGCATGTCGTCGATTGTGTCAGGCGATGGGTTGCGCGCGGGGCGATGGTGTCTCGCACCGCGGTCGCGGCGGACGCTCTCGCGGCGCAGATCCGACCTCGATACGGTGGCGACGCACGCTCGATCACCGCGCGATTGGAACCACGATGACGACTCCCGCATCCAGCTCCCCGGCCGCCGGCGGCACCCCGGGGGCCACCCCGGAGCTCGGCCGCATCGGGCTCTGGCGCAGCGGTCCGCTCCTCACGCCCGAGCTGGCCACGAGCGTCGAGCGGCTCGGCTACGGCACCATCTGGATCGGCGGGTCGCCCGCCGCCGACCTGCGGATCGCCGAGCAGCTGCTCGATGCCACCGAGCACGCCACGGTCGCCACCGGCATCGTCAACATCTGGGCATCGCCCGCGACCGAGGTCGCCGCCTCCTTCCACCGACTCGAGCGCGCGCATCCCGGCCGCTTCCTGCTCGGCGTCGGCATCGGCCACCGCGAGGCGGTCGGCGATCGCTACCAGAAGCCCTTCGCCGCCCTCGTCGACTACCTCGACACCCTCGACGCCGAGGGTGTGCCGGCCCGGCGCCGCGTGATCTCGGCCCTCGGGCCGCGCACGCTCGAGCTCGCAGCCGCGCGATCCGCTGGCACGCACCCCTACATGACGACCCCCGCGCACACGCGCTTCGCGCGCGAGCTGATCGGCGCGGATGCGCTGGTCGCGCCCGAGCAGCGACTCGTCCCGGGCACGGATGCAGCGGCGGCGCGCGAGGCGGCTCGCGGGTTCCTCGAGCGCTACCTGGCGCTCGCGAACTACCGACGCACGCTCGAGTCGCACGGGTTCACCGCGGCAGAGCTCGACGGCGGCGCGACCGATGACGCCGTCGATGCGCTCGCTCCGCACGGCACGCCCGCAGACCTGGCCCAGGCGGTGCGAGCGCAGATCGACGCCGGGGCCGACCACGTCTGCGTGCAGCTGCTGCCGCAGCGCGACGACCCGCTGGCGGGACTCGAGGCGCTCGCGAGCGAGCTCGGCTTGCGCTGACGCGGCGACCGCAGCGGTGGCGCTCGCTCAGCCCTCCTGCACCAGCCGCATCGAGACGAGCTCGCTGAAGCCTGCCCGGCGCGCGAACCGCATCGGACGGCGCTCGACGACCGTGAAGCCGAGCTTCGCGTAGAGGCCGAGGGCCGCGACGTTGGTGTCCTTGATGTCGGCGAGCACGTACTCGCTGTAGCCGGGCAGCGCGAGCAGGTGCTGCAGCAGCGCGGTGGCGACCCCGCGCCCCTGGAACGCCGGCTCGGTGGAGACGAAGCCGATCTCGGCCACCTGCGGTCGCTGATCCTTCGACGGCGGCATGAACCAGCGCCGGATGACTGACGCTGCGACGCTGCCGCGCAGGAGGCCCAGGTGGCGCCTGATCTCCACCGGGCGGGGGTCGAAGAGCGTCTCCGCGCCGGAGGTGAGCGAGGCGAGGCCCGCGGGCTCGTCGTCGATGAGCGCGACGAAGAAGCGCTCCAGCAGCAGCATGTGCTCGAACGCGTCGGCGAGCTTCCCGGTGTCGCGGGAGAAGCCCGCGAAGTCGTCGGCGAAGGCGCGCACGTAGACCTCGGCGATGCGGCGACGGAAGGGCTCTTCGAGCTCGTCGCCGCGCTGCACGGTGATGGTGTGGGCCACAGCGATCCTCCGCGCGCGCCTGCTCAGCCGGCCGGGGTGGTCGGCTGCCGGTGGCTCCAGCCGTCGCCGCCGCGCAGGTACTCCACGCGCACGTGCTTCCGATCCAGCGTCGCCTGCAGGAACACGAACCGCGTCGGCTCCAGCGCCCACAGCACCCAGTCGGGGTTCGGCTCGCCCGCGTAGCTGGGGCGCTCCTGCCAATCTGCCTGCGACGCATCCGGGCCCAGATCGGTGACGAATCCCGACACCTCGACCTGTCGGCCGAGCTCGCGCCAGAAGAACAGGGCCGTCGCGACGGGGCGCGCCTCCAGCTCGCCGGCCTTGCGCGAGCCGCGGTTCGACGAGAACTGCAGGCCGCGCTCGTCCACGTCCTTGACGATGAGGGTGCGGCTCGCCGGAGCACCGTCGTCGCCGATCGTGCTCATCGTGAAGGCGCTCGGCTGTCGCTCGCCGCTGTCGATCGCGTCCTCGAGCCAGGAGGTGAAGAGCTCGAGCGGATGCTGCGGGACGCCCTCCGGATCGAAGCTCGGCATGGCCTCGGGGAACGTGGGCAGCGCGCGCAGGCGCTCACGGAGCTCGCTCATGCGGCCACCCTATGCCGCGCCCCCGGGCCGCTGCCCGCTCTGCTGGCTGCGGATCGGCGGGTCGGTGAGCAGCAGGCCGGCGGCTCGCGGCCCGGCGACGGGCGCGCCTCAGCGGGGCAGCTCGACCGGCGCGGTCTCGGGTGGCTCGCCGATGCCGTGCCGCAGGTCGGGCTGATGGCGCCGGAACACGGCCGCGATCGCCGCCGCGATCGCCACCATCGCGACCGCCACCCAGATCGCGCCGACGCTGCCGACCGCGTCGATCGCGACGCCGGCGACGGCAGAGCCGAGCGCGGCGCCCAGCAGCTGGCCCGTGCCGATCCACGCGTACGCCTCCGGGGTGTCCGCGAACTTCACGGTGCCCGCGATGATCGCCGAGAACGCCGCGAGCGCGGGCGCCGTGCCGATGCCGGCGATGAAGAGGGCGATCGAGAGGCCGACCACCTCGGTCATCGGCACCGCGATGGCCATGCCGAGCATCACGATCGCGAGCCGGATGGCGACCGACCACCGCGTGATGGCCCGGCCGCCGAGCGCGAACCCGCCGAGCAGCGAGCCCAGCGCCGAGACGCCCAGCACCAGCCCCGCCTCGAGCGCCCCCTCGCCGAAGGTCGCGACGACACCCGCCTCGACCGCCGAGAAGCCGCCGATGAACATCGCCGAGACGACGACCGAGAGCAGCACGGGCGGCTTGCGCAGCACGCGCCCGAGCTTGCGGGTCGTCGGCGGGATGCGCAGCTTGCGCACCTCGGGCGACGCGATGAACAGCAGCGCGCCGAAGAGCTGGATGCCGAGCGTGACCAGCAGCGTCGGCCCGGTGCCCATGATGGACACCAGCAGCGTCAGCAGCACGGGCCCGAACACCCAGATGATCTCCTGCAGCGCCGCGTCGAACGAGAACAGCGGTGCCAGCAGGCGCTGCGGCACCATGCGCGGGTAGAGCGTGCGCACTGTCGGCACGACCGGCGGCATCGCGGCGCCCGCGACGATGCCCGCCAGCACATCGGCCCACAGCGGCACCTCGAGCACCGACATCGCCAGCAGCGCCCCGATCGAGACGAGCGTCGTCACGACGAGCACCTGCACGGTGCCGAAGCGGCTCATCAAGCGCGACACGAAGGGCCCGGCGACGGCCATGCCCACGGAGAACGCCGCCAGCACGAGCCCGGCGGCCGTGTAGGAGCCGTGCTGGTGCTCCATGTGCATGAGGATGCCCAGCGAGTACATGCCCGCGGGGAAGCGCGCGATGAGCTGGGCGATCATGATGCGCGCCAGCCCCGGAACCCTCAGGACCTCGCCGTACGCATGCACCAGCAGATCCTATGGCCAGCGGGCGCGGCTGGTGGAGCCCGCCTCAGTCGTGTCTTGGCGTCTTGATCAGCAGCCCTGCGACCAGGAAGACGAGCGCCACCACGAAGTGCGCGGCTGCCCAGAGCGTTCCCTCGAAGGCGAACGGCACGACCGGGTTCCAGGCGACCGCGATCGCGAGGAACACGGGCACCCACCACCAGTGCTTGGCCTGGATCGCGAACCACATCACGATCAGCGCGAGGATCGAGACGACGAAGCGCACCGGCTCATCCCAGGTGCCGGCGAGCCATGCCTGCGCGATCACGAGCGCGAGCGCGGCCAGCAGGCCGGGGGCGAGCGCGTTGCGCTGGAAGGCGGGGCCGTATCGCTTGTCGTCCATCGCATCCAGGGTATTCGTGGTGGGGCCGGGACGCGTGCGGGCGCGGGTGAGGTGCGGGAGGCGCCACTCACGTGCCGGAGGCGCCACTCACATGCGGGAGGCGCCATTCAGGTGCGGGAGGCGCCATTCAGGTGCGGGAGGCGCCACTCACGTGCGGGAGGCGCCGCTCGGGTGCGGGAGGCGCCAGTCGGCGGTGGGCGGCGCTACGGGGCGAGGGCCTTGCGGATGCGCTGGGTCGACACGGGGCCGGAGGTCCCGAGCTGCTGCGCGAAGAGGCTCACGCGCAGCTCCTCCAGCAGCCAGCGCGCCGCGACCAGCCGCTCGGCCCTCACCGCGCCGTCGGTGCCGGCCACCGCATCCGTCACCGCCTGCGGCAGCGGCAGCGCGCCGCCCGCCGCCGTGAAGAGGGCCGTGGCCTGCTCGACCTCGGTCATCCAGGTGCGGTCGCGGTTCGCGGTCTCCGGCAGCCGCTTCACGCGGTGCTCGATGGCCCGCACGTAGACCTCGAGGCGCTGCAGCCGCCCGAGCCCCGTGCGGCTGACGAAGCCGTCGAAGATCAGCTGGTCGAGGTGCGACCGCGCATCGGCGAGCGCCGCCATGTGCGCCAGGCTCGCGCCCTCGCGGATCGCGCGGTCGGCGTTCCGCGCAGCGGTGAGGATCCGCGCGACCTGGCTCGCGAGGCCGAACATGCGGTCGACGAGGCCGTCGGCGACCCGAGCGCGCAGCGCCTCGAACTCGGCGACAATCGCGGGAGGCGCCGCGCTGCCGCCCATCTCGGCGTCGATGATGGCGAGCATCAGGTCGTCGAAGAGGCGATCGGTCGAGGCGTAGGGGCTCGCGCCGAGCGCCAGCTTCTCGGCGCCGGTGAGGTGGGACTGCACGTACGGGCCGGGGCTCGGCACCTGCCGCAGCAGCAGCTGCCGCACGGCGGCGCGCTGGTCGCGCTGCTGCGCCTCCCGCGTGCTGGCGAGCCGGATGCCGACGGTCGGGCCGGAGCCCTTGCCGGCGCCAGCCTTGGGCGCGCCGGTGATCGCGTACCCGGGGTAGGCGCGCACCGTGTTGCCGCCCTGCTTCACGTCGATGTGCGCCGGCAGGTCGAGGTTGAAGCCCGCCACCTCGTCGCGCTCGAGGTCGCTCGTCACCTGCACCGCGACCTTCGCGACCTGCGCGGTCGCCTGCGCGCCGAAGCGCCGCTTGAGCGCCTCGAGGTCCTTGCCCTGCCCGAGCCGGCGGCCGCGGGCATCCTCGACGGCGAAGGTGGGCTTCAGGTGGTCGGGGATGCGTCCCCAGTCGACGTCGGCGGCGGTGGCCTGCACGTAGGCGGTGCGGCTGATGCGGGTCGCGAGCACCTCGGCGAGCGAGCGCGGGGCGTCGGAGGGGCCCGCGGCCGGAGGCTCCGCGGGCAGCTCGGCGAGCATCCCGCGCGCCCAGTCGGCCGCGGGCACGACGTGCTTGCGCACGTGCTTCGGCAGGCTCTTGATCATCGCCGTCAGCAGCTCCTCGCGCATGCCCGGCACGAGCCAGTCGAAGCCCGCTTCACTCAGCCGCGGCAGCACCGCGAGCGGCACGTGCACCGTCAGCCCGTCGTCGGCGGTGCCCGGCTCGAAGCGGTAGCTGAGCCGCAGTCGCTGCTCGCCCTGCTGCCACTTCGTGGGGAACTGCTCGTGGTCGACCCGGGCGTCCTCGCCCGTGAGATCCTCGCGGGTCATCGTCAGCAGGTCGGGTGTCGTCGTGCGCGCCGTGCGCCACCACCCCTCGAAGTCGCGCGTCGAGGCGACGTCGGCGGGGATGCGCGCGTCGAAGAACTCGAAGACCGCCTCGTCGCCGACGAGCAGGTCGCGCCGGCGCTGACGCTCCTCGAGGCGCTCGATCTCCCGCCGCAGCTCGCGGTTCTTGCGGTCGAAGTCCTGCGGGGAATCCCACTCGCCGTCGACGAGCGCGTGCCTGATGAAGAGCTCGCGCGCATGCTCCGGGTCGATCCGCGAGAACTGGATGCGGCGGCGCTCGACGATCGGCACGCCGAAGAGCGTGACCCGCTCGAAGGCCACGACGGCGCCCTGCTTGCGCTCCCAGTGCGGCTCGCTCACCTGCCGCTTGACGAGGTCGCCCGCGAGCGGCTCGGCCCACGCGAGGTCGATGGATGCGGCGTTGCGCGCGAACAGCCGGCTCGTCTCGACCAGCTCGGCGGCCATGACGGCGCGAGGCGGCTGCTTGGCGAGTGAAGAGCCGGGGAAGATCTGGAAGCGGGCACCGCGGGCTCCGAGGTACTCGGCGCGCTGGCGGGTGCGGCGGCCGTGCTGGCGCGCGCTCTCGCCCGGCCGGGGCTGCTGCGCCTTGCCGGTCTCGTCGATCACGCCGATGCGGCCGAGGAGGCCTGCGAGCAGCGCCTTGTGCACGGCGACCGCGTCGACGCCCTCCGCGGGGCGAGCAGCGCCGTCGGCGCGCGCCTCCGCAGGTCGAGGAGCGTCGGCGCGCAGCGTCGACGCGTCACGAGACCGGGTGGCGCCCTTGGCCTCGTGGCGCGATCGTGCTGCGCCCGCTCGCTCCTCGACCGGCGGAGGCTGCGGGGCGCGCTTCAGGCCCAGCGCCCTCGTCAGCTGCCGCACGACGTCCTGCCACTCGCGCACCCGCAGGAACGACAGGTGCTCCGCCTTGCAGAGCTTCCTGAACTGGTTGCCCGACAGCTGCGCCTGCTGCTCCTGCAGGTAGCGCCACAGTGCCAGCAGCGTGATGAAGTCGCTCGTCGGGTCGGCGAAGCGCGCGTGCGAGCGATCCGCCTCCTCGCGCCGCTCGAGCGGTCGCTCGCGCGGATCCTGGATCGTCAGCCCGGCGACGATCGCGATGACCTCGTGGGCGACGCCCGCGTCCCTGCCGGCCACGGCCATCCGCCCGAACCTCGGGTCGACGGGAAGCCGCGCCAGCTCGCGCCCGATCTTCGTGATGCTGCCGGCCTTCGAGATCGCGCCGAGCTCGAGCAGCAGGTCGTTGCCGTCCTTGATGTCGCGCGCGGCGGGAGGCTGCAGGAACGGGAACTCCGCCAGCGGACCGAGCCCCAGCGACGCGGCCTGCAGGATCACCGCTGCGAGGTTCGTGCGCAGGATCTCGGGGTCGGTGAACTCGGGCCGACGCTCGAAGTCGGCCTCGCCGTAGAGCCGGATCGCGATGCCCGGCGCCACCCGCCCGGCGCGGCCGGCGCGCTGGTCGGCGCTCGCCTGGCTGATCGCCTCGATCGGCAGCCGCTGCACCTTGCTGCGCACGGAGTAGCGCGAGATGCGGGCCGTGCCCGTGTCGATGACGTGGCGGATGCCTGGCACGGTCAACGAGGTCTCGGCGACGTTGGTCGCGAGCACGACGCGGCGGCGGATGCCCGCGCGGCTGCTGCGCTCGAAGACGCGGTGCTGGTCGGCGGCGCTCAGCCGGCCGTAGAGCGGCAGGATCTCGGTGGCCTGGCCGAGGCGCCCCTCGAGCGCCGACTGCGCATCGCGGATGTCGGCCTCGCTCGGCAGGAACACCAGCACGTCGCCCGCGTCCTCGCGCGCGATCTCGGCCAGCGCGGCCGCGATCCCGTCGACCGGGTCGACGTCGACGTGCGCGTCCTCCTCGTCGTCGTCGCGCGCGCCCGCGCTGCCGGTGCGGCCCGACCCATCCGTCCCCTGCGCCTCGGCGACGAGCGGCCGGTAGCGGATGTCGACGGGGAACGTGCGGCCCGACACCTCGATGATCGGGGCGTCGTCGAAGTGCTTCGAGAACGACTCCGGGTCGATCGTGGCGCTCGTGACGATGACCTTGAGGTCGGGGCGACGGGGGAGCAGCCGCTTCAGGTAGCCGATCAGGAAGTCGATCGTCAGGCTGCGCTCGTGGGCCTCGTCGATGATGATCGTGTCGTAGGCCCTCAGGTCGCGATCGCGGTGCATCTCGGCGAGCAGGATGCCGTCGGTCATCACCTTGATGCGGGTCTCGGCGCTCACCTGATCGGTGAAGCGCACCTTGTAGCCGACCTCGCTGCCCATCTCGACCTCGAGCTCCTCGGCGATGCGCTCGGCGATCGTGCGGGCGGCGAGCCGGCGCGGCTGCGTGTGGCCGATGCTGGTGCGGCCGAGCTCGAGGAGCATCTTGGGCAGCTGGGTCGTCTTGCCAGAGCCGGTGGCGCCTGCGACGATCACCACCTGGTGGTCGCGGATCGCCGCCATGATCGTGTCGCGCGCCTCGCTGACCGGGAGCTCGGCCGGGTACTCGATGCGCATCCCGCCATTCTCCCGCACGGCGGGCTGTGCGCGGCGCGCGGCCGCTGCCGCCGCCGCCGCCCTCGCAACTCCGACCCCGCCCGCCACGATCGACCTGGTGCACCGGGTCGGCATCGGCGGGAGGGGTCGGCGTTCGGTGCGACCGACCGGGCCGCGGGAGGCGGCTCGCGCGCAGGCCCGCTGACTCGATCGCGCGAGTAGCGTGAGCGCATGAGCGGGATCAGCGTGCGAGCAGCGGCCGAGGGCGACCGGCAGCGGTGGCAGGAGCTCTTCCGCGGCTACCGCACCTTCTACGAGCACCCTCGCGACGACGCCGTCGCCGAGCGCGTCTGGAGCTGGGTGCTCGACGCCGCTCGCCAGACGAACGCGCTCGTCGCCGAGGTCGATGGCACGATCGTCGGCTTCGCCCACTGGCGCCGCTTCGAGCGCCCATCGGTGGGCCAGACGGGCATCTACCTCGACCACCTCTTCGCCGACCCATCCGCTCGAGGGCTCGGCGTCGGGCACGCCCTCGTCGCGCGGCTGCAGCAGATCGCGGCCGACGAGGGCGCCGCGGTCGTGCGCTGGATCACCGCCGACGACAACCACACGGCGCAGCGCCTCTACGACCGCGTCGCGACCAAGACGCGCTGGCTGACCTACGACGCGGCGCCCGCACCCCGCTGAGCACGCATGCTCCCCGGGGCGCTCGGCGTCGTGGGGTGAGGCGAGGCTGGGCTCCCTAGCGTTACCCAGCCGAGCCGGGCAGGATGCGACGCATGGAGATCCACGACAACGGACCGCAGCGCAACGCGTTCGACATCGAGACCGCGACGCGCGAGAACACCAACTACCGCACCGTCGCCTGGTCGGGCGCGCACCTGCAGGTGACCCTCATGTCGATCGAGCCGGGCCGCTCGATCGGCCTCGAGGTGCACAACGGCACCGACCAGTTCCTGCGCCTCGACGCCGGCCAGGGCCGCGTCGTGATGGGGCCCTCGAAGGACGACCTGCCCTTCGAGCAGGACGTCACCGACGGCTGGGCCATCCAGGTGCCTGCCGGCACGTGGCACGACGTCATCAACACCGGCGACGAGCCGATGCGGCTGTACGCCATCTACGCCCCCACGCACCACGCGGCAGGCATCGTGCAGGAGACGCCCGATGATGCGGAAGCCGATGAGGACGCCGGGCGCGACGAGCCCCCGACCTGGGCAGAGGAGATCGACACCAAGGGCGAGGAGAAGGCCTGACGCCTCCGCCCCCGCGACGCGACGACGCCCGCCGGTCGATCCGGCGGGCGTCGTCGCGTCTGCAGCGGTGCTGGCGGCGGGATGGGTCAGCGCCGAGGAACCGTCAGGGCCGAGCGACGGTCAGGGCCGAGCGACTCCCGAGTCGTCGGAGGCTCCGTGGTCGTCTGCGGCATCCGAGCCCTCGCCGCTGGCGCCGTGATCGCCGACGCCTCCGGAGCGGTCTCCTCCGGTGCCGCCCTCGGGCGACGCCTCGACGTCGGTCTCCGCCGGGTCGGTCGTCATGTCGGGGTCGGCTCCGATCACCGCGGTGCCGTCGTCGGCGTGCTCGCTCGGCCCGGGTCGGTCGCTCGTCGCGGCGCTCATCGCTGCTCCCCGTGCTCCTGCTCGGCGGGCCGCTCGTCGGTGTGGGCAGCGGGGTCGCCGCCACCGGCGCCGAGCGCGGCGCGCAATCCGGCATCCATCGCGGGGTTCGCGTCGGCCCCGGCGGGGTCGACCGCCTCCGCCGCCTCGTCGTCGGGGATCCGACCGGTGTCGCTCGTCGTCATGCCTGCCTCCTTCGATGGCGGTGTGGTCTCGTCGGCCGACTCCCGAGCGCGCGCATCCGCGGCCTCCGCGGCGAACGCATCGGTGCCCGCAGCGCCCACGCTGGCGCTCGCTGGCGCACCTGCGGCGGCTGCGCCGGCCGCGCCGGTCGCTGCAGCGCCACCCAGCACCGCCGATGCGGCCGCGTCGCGCGCCGGGTCTGCTCCCGGGCTGTCGCCTGCGGCAGCCCACGCACGCCCCGCCGCGGCCGCCGAGGCCCGATCCGGCGCGGTTCCCGGAGCCGGGTCGTCGCTGTCGTCGGTGTCGCCGTCGAAGGGGTTGTCGCCGATCAGCGGCGGCAGCTCCTCGCCCTGCGCGCCGCGGCGCTCGAGCACGAAGACGGCGCTGAGCATCGTCATGATCGAGATCCCCACGTAGATCCACCCGAGGATGCTGTTGGGCAGCAGTCCCAGCGGATCGGTGACGCGCGTGTAGCTGAGGATCGCCAGCAGCCCGCCGAGACCGACGAGCACGCAGGTGGTGACCACGAACCACGTGGGGCGGGTGCGGCGGGTCGCGATGATCGCGCCGAGGACGAGTGCCGCGAGACCGAGCAGGTAGTGCATGCGGTCAGCCTAGGCGCACGCCCTGCGAAGCGCATCGGGTGCGGCACCGCGGGGCGACACGCGCAGCGGGCGACGCGTGGGCGCTCGCGCCTACGATGGAGCGAGTGACCAGCCAGACCACCCAGCCGTCCGCCTCCGGGCACCAGGCCGCCGGTCACGCCGCCACCGGAGGCGCGCAGGGTCATCCGGGGTTCGGCACGTGGGCGGCCGATCACCTCTCGCCCGCCTACCCCGAGCGCGCGGCCTGGGGCACCGCGCAGCCGCTGCGGGCATGGCAGCAGGAGGCGCTCGAGCAGTACTTCCGCACCGAGCCGCGCGACTTCCTCGCCGCCGCGACCCCCGGCGCCGGCAAGACGACCTTCGCGCTGCGCCTCGCCTCCGAGCTGCTGCGCCGCGGGGCCGTGCAGCGCCTCACCGTCGTGGCGCCGACCGAGCACCTGAAGCAGCAGTGGGCTGACGCCGCGCACCGCGCGGGCATCAAGCTCGACCCCGACTTCTCGAACGCCGACGGCGACTACCCGCGGCAGTACCACGGCGTCGTCGTGACCTACGTGCAGGTCGCGGCCCGCGCAGCCGTGCACGAGCGCATCACGCGCTCTGCAGCGAGCCTCGTCATCCTCGACGAGGTGCACCACGCGGGCGACGCGCTCAGCTGGGGCGACGCGGTGCTCGAGGCGTTCGGCCCCGCCGCCCGGCGCCTGTCGCTGACGGGCACGCCCTTCCGCAGCGACACCTCGCCGATCCCGTTCGTCGAGTACGTGCGCGACGAGCGAGGCATCCGCACCTCGCGCACCGACTACGCCTACGGCTACGACGCGGCGCTGCGCGATCACGTCGTGCGCCCGGTGGTCTTCATGGCCTACGCCGGCACGATGCAGTGGCGCACGTCCATGGGCGACGAGATGAAGGCGACGCTCGGCCAGGGCGACACGAAGGACATCACGAACGGCGCCTGGCGCACCGCGCTCGACCCGGGCGGCGCGTGGGTGCAGCAGGTGCTCCGCTCGGCCGACGTGCGGCTGACGCACGTGCGGCAGACGGTGCCGGATGCCGGCGGGCTCGTGATCGCGACCGACCAGGCGCAGGCGAGGCAGTACGCGCAGCTGCTGCACTCGATCTCCGGTGAGGCGCCCACGATCGTGCTCTCCGACGACGCCGGCGCCTCGGATCGCATCGCGACGTTCTCCGACGGCGACGCGCGCTGGATGGTCGCCGTGCGCATGGTGTCCGAGGGCGTCGACGTGCCGCGGCTGGCGGTCGGCGTCTACGCGACGAACGCGTCGACCCCGCTGTTCTTCCAGCAGGTGATCGGCCGCTTCGTCCGGTCGCGGCGCCGCGGCGAGATCGCCACGGTCTTCCTCCCATCGGTGCCGCCGCTCCTGGCGCTCGCGGCAGAGCTCGAGCGGCAGCGCGACCACGCCCTCGACCGCGAGCAGGCCGACGACCAGCTGCTCGACGACGACCTGATGGCCGCTGCCGAGCAGGGCGACCGCGAGGAGCGCGAGGCCTCGCCCTTCACGTGGGAACCCCTCGAGTCGAGCGCGACCTTCGACCGGGTGCTCTTCGGCGACGCCGAGTTCGGGCAGCTGGTGGAGCCCGCGAGCGAGGAGGAGCTCGACTTCATCGGCATCCCCGGATTGCTGGACGCAGAGGACGTCTCGGAGCTGCTGAAGCGCCGGCACGCTCGGCAGGCGGCGCGCATCCGCGAGCGGCCCCCGGTCGCCGCGGCCCCCGAGCCGCTGTACCGCACCATGCGGGAGGAGCGACAGCTGCTCAACTCGCTCGTCGCGATCGTCGCGAAGCGCCGCGGCGAGGCCCACGCGCTCGTGCACGCCGAGTCGCGGCGCGTGTGCGGCGGTCCGCCGGTCGCGCAGGCGTCCATGCAGCAGCTGCGCGACCGGATCCACTACCTGCGGAAGGTGATGGATCGCGGCCGCTAGCCCAGCGCGGGCCTAGTCGTGCTCGACCCAGCAGTTCAGCACCGCGGATGCGACGGCGTACGCCGCGCCGTCGTGCGTGGTGGAGCCGGCGAAGCCGTCCGGCAGCGCGGTCGCGTCGACCAGCAGCGTCTTGCCGTCGCGGATGAAGGCGACGATGCCGTCGCCGGTGGAGAAGGAGGGCAGGCCCAGGCCCAGCAGGCCCTCGATCTCCTCGGCGCCCGCGAGGGTGCTCTGCAGGCCGGAGAAGTGCGCCTCACCGGCCGCCGGATCGGACGTGTCGTGCACCGAGAGCCGCAGCGGTGCGCCGTCGATCTCATAGGTGCAGGAGTACATCGGGGCATCCCAGGAGGCTTCGCCGACCGCATCGCTCTCGAGGTCGAAGATGCCGGTGATGGCGTTGACCACCTGCCCGGCGCAGATCATCTGGGCCGCGGGGGAGGGCTCGCCGTCGGTGGCTGCGTGGGCCTCGTCGCCGTGCTCGGCGTGGTCCACGTCGCTGTGGTCACCGCCGTCGGCGCTCTCCTCACCGCCATGGTCGTGCTCCGCGCCCGACATGACCGTGCCGTCGGGCATGGTGTGCGAGGGCTCGGGCGCCGACTCCGGCTGGGTGGCGGCGGACGTCGCGCAACCGGTCAGCACGAGCGCCGAGGCGATCAGCAGCGCGATCCGGGTGGTGCGGGCCATGAGGTCTCCGATCGGTGGGATGCGTTCTCGAGGCGTTCGTCGCGGCGCGCACGACGGATTGGACCTGCTCGGGGAAGAATCTCCGACACGTCCAATCCGCACGATCGCCCGCGCCGAAGAGCCTTCTACGGGACGCAAACCCTTGCATCCCCCGATCCTTCGAAAGAGGTATCAGCATGAAGAAGAAGTCAATCCTGCTGGCCGCGCCGATGCTCGGCGTGGGCATGCTCGCGCTGAGCACCGCTCCCGCGATGGCACACGACGTCACCGGTTCCTACTGGTCGGACCTGGGCGAGATCAACAGCTCGGGCGCCACGGGTGAGGCGTGGATCGATGTCGAGGGCGACATGGCCACCGTCACGATCAACGCCTCCGGCCTCGCCGCCGAGTTCGACGGCGCTGCCTACCCGCACGTGCAGCACATCCACATCGGTGCGCAGGGCGTCTGCCCGTCCGATGACGCCGACACGAACGGTGACGGCATCATCAGCACGACCGAGGGTGGCCCGTCGTACGGCGACATCGGCACGACGCTCTCGATCGGCGACGCCGACAAGAGCCCGGCCGCCGGTCTCGACCTCATGGTCGCGCCGTCGGGCGACACGATCTCCTACGAGGAGACCTTCGAGATGAACCACGAGACGCGTGACGCGCTGGCTGACGGCACCGCCGTCGTCGTCGTGCACGGCCTCGACCCGGCCACGCAGCCTGAGGGCGCGACCGAGCCGAGCGACCTGGTGCCCGAGCTCCCGCTCGCCGCCACGTCGCCCGCGCTCTGCGGTGCCCTCGCCATGGCTCCGGCCGGTGGCGTCGACACCGGCGTGGTGACCAGCGGATCGAACGGTGCCGAGCTCGGTGCCGTGGCCGCTGGTGGCGCGCTCGTCGTCATGCTCGCCGCTGGTGTCTACATGGTCCGTCGCCGCACCGCGACCGACAGCTGAACCATCAGCAGTCTGCATCGATGATGCTTCACGGATCGGGCCGTCGCCTCCGCCTCACCGCGGTGGCGGCGGCCCTCCTGCTGTCCCTGACCGCCTGCTCGGCCGCGAGCGACGACGGAGCGGCCCCCGACGCATCCGCCACCGCGCCGGTCCAGTCGCAGAGCCCCGCGCCGGCGGAGACCCCGCAGGCGGAGACCCCCGCCGCGGAGCCGACCGAGGAGGCGCCGCTCGAGATGGCCGCCTCGACGCCGGTCCGCGTCCAGATCCCGGCGCTCGAGCGCGACGCCGAGCTGATCCAGACCGGCCTGCGCGCAGACCGCACGCTCGAGGTGCCGCCCGACGCCGAGGGATCGCCGGCCAGCTGGTACGACGGCTCGCCGACGCCGGGCGAGCCCGGGACCTCGGTGCTGCTCGGGCACGTGAACTCGCTCACCGACGACAGCGGGGTCTTCTACGACCTGCAGTCGCTCGTGGCGGGCGACGAGGTGCGCGTGCTGCGCGAGGACGGCTCGACGGCCGTGTTCGAGATCTACCGCGTCGAGTCGTTCGCGAAGGACGAGTTCCCGACGCGCGAGGTCTACTACCCGGCGTCCGAGGCCGAGCTGCGCCTCATCACCTGCGACAACCTGGGCGGCACGACGGACGGGTTCCCGAACAACTTCATCGTCTTCGCCACGCTGGTGGAGGCGGCGTAGCCGCATCCGCCCGACCCTGATCGACCGGCTGCCGCCGCTCGATAGGGTCGGGAGCATGCAGCAGCACGAGGTCAGAGCCCACAGGAGCGCCGAGAACCTGCCCCGCGAGGAGCAGCTGGCGTGGAAGATCGCGCAGGTCGCCGTCGACCCGGTCGAGGTCGACCCCGAGGTCGTCGAGATGATCGCGAACCGCATCATCGACAACGCGTCGGTCGCGATCGCATCGCTCAACCGGCCGCCGGTCGTCTCCGCCCGCGAGCAGGCCCAGCGCCATCCCTACCAGCCGGGCGCGGCGGTCTTCGGCATCGAGGATCGGGTGAGCCCCGAGTGGGCGGCGTGGGCCAACGGCGTGGCCGTGCGCGAGCTCGACTACCACGACACCTTCCTGGCCGCGGAGTACTCGCACCCGGGCGACAACATCCCGCCGATCCTCGCCGTCGCGCAGCACGCGGGATGCGATGGCCGGGCGCTCGTGCGGGGCATCGCGACCGGCTACGAGATCCAGGTCGACCTGGTGCGCGCGATCTCGCTGCACAAGCACAAGATCGACCACGTCGCGCACCTCGGTCCGTCGGCTGCAGCGGGCATCGGCACGATGCTCGAGCTCGAGGCGGAGACGATCTTCCAGGCGGTCGGGCAGGCGCTGCACACGACCACCGCCACGCGGCAGTCGCGCAAGGGCGAGATCTCGACGTGGAAGGCGCACGCGCCGGCCTTCGCGGGCAAGATGGCCATCGAGGCCGTCGACCGCGCGATGCGCGGGCAGACGAGCCCCGTGCCGATCTACGAGGGCGAGGACGGCGTCATCGCCTGGCTGCTCGACGGCTGGGAGGGCTCCTACAGCGTGCCGCTGCCGGCGCAGGGCGAGCCCAAGCGCGGCATCCTCGACACCTACACGAAGGAGCACTCGGCCGAGTACCAGGCGCAGGCCTGGATCGACCTCGCGCGCAAGCTCTCCGCCGAGCGCCCCGAGCTGCGCGAGCCCGAGAACGTCGCGTCGATCGTGCTGCACACGAGCCACCACACGCACACCGTGATCGGCTCCGGCGCGAACGACCCGCAGAAGTACGACCCGACCGCCTCGCGCGAGACGCTCGACCACTCCATCCCGTACATCGTCGCGGTCGCGCTGCAGGATGGCGGCTGGCACCACGTGGGCTCCTACGCGCCGGAGCGCGCCCAGCGCCCCGACACGGTCGAGCTGTGGAACAGGATCACCACGCTCGAGGACCCGGTGTGGACGCAGCGCTACCACGACCCCGATCCCGACAAGAAGGCCTTCGGCGGCCGCATCGTGGTCACGCTCGCCTCGGGCGAGGTGATCGAGGACGAGATCTCGGTGGCGGATGCGCACCCGGCAGGGGCGCGCCCCTTCGGCCGCGCGGAGTACGTGCAGAAGCTGCGCACCCTCGCGCAGGGCATCGTCGAGGACGCCGAGATCGACCGCTTCCTCGGGCTCGTCGAGCGCTTGCCGGAGCTCACGGCCAAGGAGGTGCGCCAGCTCAACGTGCTCGCACCGGCGGGCACCATCGACGTCGGCACCACGAAGGGCCTGTTCTAGATGCTCTCGACGACGCGCACCCCGAACGAGAAGCGGAGGGCGCTGCGCGAGGGGCTCGCGTCGGGCTCGATCCAGCGGTTCCCGGGCGCCTTCACGCCCTTGACCGCGCCGCTCATCCAGCAGCTCGGCTTCGAGGGGGTCTACATCTCCGGCGCGGTCATGGCCGCCGAGCTGGGCCTGCCGGACATCGGGCTGACGACGCTCACCGAGGTGGCGCAGCGCGGCCGGGAGATCTCCCGCATGACCGACCTGCCGACGCTCATCGACGCAGACACGGGCTTCGGCGAGGCGATGAACGTCGCCCGAGCCGTGCACGAGCTCGAGGACGCCGGTGTCTCCGGCCTCCACCTCGAGGACCAGGTGAACCCGAAGCGCTGCGGGCACCTGGACGGCAAGGAGGTGGTGCCGACCGAGGTCGCCGCCCAGCGGATCGCGGCGGCCGTCATGGCTCGCCGCGACCCGGACCTCGTGATCATGGCGCGCACCGACATCCGCGGCGTGCAGGGCCTCGGTGCTGCGATCGACCGCGCCAAGGCGCTCGAGGCAGCGGGGGCGGATGCGATCTTCCCCGAGGCGATGGCGACGCTCGAGGAGTTCGCGGCCATCCGCGAGGCGGTGCAGGTGCCGATCCTCGCCAACATGACCGAGTTCGGCAAGAGCCCGCTCTTCACGCACCAGCAGCTGCAGGACGTCGGCGTCAGCATCGCCATCCACCCTGTCTCGCTGCTGCGCATCGCGATGGGTGCGATCGAGCGCGAGCTGGGCGGCCTGCGAGAGACCGGCACCCTCGACGGCGCCGTCGACCGCATGCAGACCCGGGCGCGGCTCTACGAGCTGAACGACTACGCCGCCTACAGCGCCTTCGACGAGGGCGTGTTCGACTTCGAGGTCCCGGAGGGCTTCCACCGCGCATGAGCCACCTCTTCTCGCCCGTGGACATCGGGCCCATCTCGGCACGCAACCGCGCTTGGGTCTCGCCCATGTGCCAGTACTCCTGCGAGGAGCAGGACGGCATCCCGGGCACCTGGCACCACGAGCACCTCGCCTCCTTCGCGCGCGGGGGAGCCGGCCTCGTCATGACCGAAGCGGCCGCGGTGGTCGCCGAGGGCCGCATCTCGCCGCAGGACGCGGGCATCTGGAACGACGCGCAGGCTGAGGCCTGGGCGCCGATCGCCCAGCGCATCCGCGACCACGGCGCCGTGCCCGCGATCCAGCTGGCGCACGCGGGCCGCAAGGCCTCCACCTACCGCCAGTGGAGCGGCAGGGGGTCGGTGCCGGCCGCCGAGGGCGGCTGGCCGGCGGTCGCGCCGAGCACGGAGGCGTTCGGCGCGTTCGCGGCGCCGCGCGCGCTGGAGGAGGGCGAGGTCGCGCAGCTGCCGGGGCGCTTCGCCGACGCCGCGCGCCGCGCGGTGGCTGCCGGGTTCGACGCCGTCGAGGTGCACGCCGCCCACGGCTACCTGCTGCACCAGTTCCTGTCGCCGCTGTCGAACACGCGGGCAGACGCGTGGGGCACCGACGGCGATGGGCTGCGGGTCGCGCTGCTGCGACAGGTGGTCGAGGCCGTGCGCGAGGCTGCTCCGGAGGCTGCCCTCATGGTGCGCCTGAGCGCGAGCGACTGGGTGCCGGGCGGCATCGACACCGCCATGACCATCGAGCACGTTCGCGTCGCGCTGGCAGCCGGCGCCGACTGGTTCGACCTGTCCTCCGGCGGGCTCGATCCGCGGCAGGAGATCCCGGTCGGACCCGGCTACCAGGTGCACTTCGCGCGCGCGGTGCGCGAGGCGACCGGCGCGAAGGTCAACGCGGTCGGCCTCATCGAGGATGCCGAGCGCGCCGAGCGCGTGCTGCGCGACGGCGACGCCGACGCGGTCATGCTCGGTCGGCCGTGGCTGCGCAACCCGCACTGGGCGCTCGCCGCAGAGGCCGAGCTCGAACGCGACCGCCCGCGCACGCGCGCCGACGCATCGGTCTGGCCTCGGCAGTACACCAGGGCGCGCCTCTAGGCGCTCCGAGCCCCGGTGCTCGCTAGCTCGGCGGTCACATCGTGGCGACGGGCGCGACCTTCGCCGAAGGGCTCCGGAAGATCTCCGGCGCTCAGCGCATCCGTGCGGATGATCCAGGCGGCGATGCGCATCACCGGAGATCTTCCGGGCCACACGCGACCACGGGCCAAGCACCCGCGAGGCTGACTCGAATCGGTGGGCGGGATGCGGCATGCTTGAGGCAGCGCCCAGCGTGGAGCGCGACCGCTCGCGACCCGACCGGCCCCGCCCACGCAACTCAGGCGGCTGCACCGAACAACGGGAGACCCGATGAGCATCGACCTGGACACCTATCAGCTGAGCGACGACGAGCTGGCGCTCGCCGAGGCCGTGCGCGACTTCGCCGACCGGGTCGTGGCTCCCGTCTCCTACGAGGCGGACCGCACGAAGACCCTGCCGATGGACGTCGTGGCGCAGATGGGGGAGATGGGCCTGTTCGGGATCCCCTTCCCCGAGGAGCTCGGCGGCCAGGGCGGCGACTACTTCGCGCTCTGCCTCGCGATCGAGGCCCTCGCGCGCGTCGACCAGTCGATCGCGATCACCCTGGAGGCCGGGGTCAGCCTCGGCGCGATGCCGATCTTCCGCTTCGGCACCGAGGCGCAGCAGGCGGAGCTGCTGCCCGAGCTGCTCGAGGGCACGGCGCTCGCCGGCTTCGGGCTGACGGAGCCGGAGGCCGGTTCGGATGCCGGCGCGACGCGCACCACCGCGCGCCTCGAGGGCGACGAGTGGGTCATCAACGGCTCGAAGCAGTTCATCACCAACTCGGGCACGTCGATCACGAGCTTCGTGACAATCACGGCGGTGACGGGAGAGGCGAACGGCCGCAAGGAGATCTCCACGATCTACGTGCCGAACGGCACCCCCGGCTTCACCGTCGAGGCGCCGTACGACAAGGTCGGCTGGCACGCTTCCGACACGCATCCCCTCACCTTCACCGACGTGCGGGTGCCCGCTGCCAACCTCGTCGGCGAGCGCGGCCGGGGCTTCGGCAACTTCCTGCACATCCTCGACGAGGGTCGCATCGCGATCGCGGCGCTCTCCACCGGCGCAGCGGAGGGCTGCCTCGAGGCCGCCGTCGACTACGCGAAGCAGCGCACCGTCTTCGGCGAGCCGCTCGCGAGCCGGCAGAGCATGCAGTTCCTGCTGGCGCGCATGCAGCAGCGCGTGCACGTCGCACGCCTCGCCTGGCACCACGCGGCGCGCCTGCGCGACGCCGGGAAGCCCTTCAAGACGGAGGCGGCGCTGGCGAAGCTCACTGCGAGCGACGCAGCGATGGACAACGCGCGCGATGCCACCCAGGTCTTCGGCGGGAACGGCTTCATGAACGAGTACCCGGTGGCGCGCCACTACCGCGACTCGAAGATCCTCGAGATCGGCGAGGGCACGAGCGAGGTGCAGCTGCTCGTGATCGCGCGCGCCTTGGGCATCGCCTGAGCGCTGCCGCCGTCGCCGGCGCTGCGCCTGCCGCTCGCACTGCCGCCGTCGCCGGCGCCATGCTGGCGAGCGGGGCCGCGTCACCATGAGAGGCCTCTCACGCCCGACTCCTCCGTGCCTCACGCTGGCCGACGATCGTTGCTCTCACGCAGGCACAGCCCCGATCCCGGAGCGCAGCATGAGCAGGAGGAAGTCATGAACACCAAGTGGATGGCAATCGGCACCGTCGGAGTCCTCGGGCTCGGCGCGATCGCAGCGAGCGCCGCAGGCGTCGCCAACGCGATGGAGCTGCGCAGCGCCGACGGCAGCGTCGTCGACGCGCAGTCGCTCCGCGGAGACGTCCTGGCGGGCGGCGCCGTGCAGATCAAGACCACCGGCACGCACGCCTCGGTCGTCTCTGCGGTCTCCGCGAGGAGCGCGCAGTCGGCAGCGGCCTCGGCCGCGCAGTCGGTGGCGGCACCGTCCGCCACGCAGTCCGCGGTCGCCCCCTCGGCCGCGTCGCCCGTCGTGGCGAGCTCGCCCGCCTCGGCGCCCTCGGCGCCCGCCGCGACGCAGCCGCAGCGGCCCGCCCCGGCTCCCGCCCCGGCTCCCGCTCCGGTGGTCTCGGCTCCCAGCCCGGCGCAGTCGGCGCCGAGCGCGCCGGCATCTGCGCACTCGGCTCCCGCCCCCTCGGCGCCGTCGATCCAGAGCCCCGCGTCGCCCCCGTCGGCGCCGTCGGCCGGTTCGGCCGGCTCAGCCGACTCGAACGACTGAGCAGCGCGTCGCACCCGCCGCGCACGAGACGCCCCGCCTCCCGGCGGGGCGTCTCGTCGTCACTCGCTGTCGCGCTCGTCCGCGCGGCCCGGCGCGTCCGTCCCCCCGCGCTCCTGGCGCTCGCGCCGCGCTCGCTCGCGGCGCTCCTCGCCGACCGTCAGCGCGTTGTCGCCGGATGCGGTGTTGCCCTGGCGATCCGGGCCCTTCTGCTGGATCCGGCCGGGCTCGAGCGTGCGCAGCACGTCCTCCGAGCTGATCGGCCCCGTGGTGGCGTCGGTGTACCACTCGGTCAGCGCGGGGTCGCCGGTGTCGAGCCAGGCGCCGGCGCCGTCATCCGCCGGCACCTCGCTCGCGCCGAAGACGAAGTCGTCGCCGTGCTCCTCGATGCCCATGCGCACGCCCTGCGCGATGGCCGTCTTGGCGTAGCGCCGTCGCAGGATGTAGGGGTCGGTGCTCAGATCCTTCCACCAGGCGAACATGATGCCGATCACGACGAACGCGAACGGCAGCGCGGTCACCACCATCAGCGACTGCAGCCCGCCGAGCGCGGTCTCGCCGCCGCCGATGAGCAGCACGGCGGCCGTGGCGCCCAGCAGCAGGCCCCAGAAGATCGTCGCCCACGTCGAGGGCTCGGGCTTGCCGCGCTGGCTCATCGACGACATGACGATCGATGCCGAGTCGGCCGCCGTCACGAAGAAGATGAGCACCGCGATCATCGCGATGACCGAGGTGATGGTCCCGAAGGGCAGGTTGCCGAGCACCTCGAACAGGATCGCCTCGGATGAGCCGGCCTCGCTGATCCCGAGCCCCTCCGACTCCATCCACATCGACGTGCCGCCGTAGATCGTGAACCACAGGAAGCAGACCGCGGAGGGCACGAGGATCACGACGGTCACGAACTCGCGCAGCGTCCGGCCGCGAGAGATCTTCGCGATGAACATGCCGACGAACGGCGTCCACGACACCCACCAGGCCCAGTAGTAGGTCGTCCAGCTCGCCATGAACGCGGCGGTGTCCTCGCCGTGGGTGACGTTGCGCATCAGCATGGTGCCGAGCTCGGAGACGTACGACACCACCGACGCCGGGATGAGGTTCAGCAGCAGGAGGGTCGGGCCGGTGACGAGGGCGAAGAGGCCCAGGAGCACGACGAGCAGCATGTTGATGTTCGACAGCATGCGGATGCCGCGCTTGACGCCGGAGACGGCGGAGATGATGAAGAGGCAGCTCAGCAGCGCGATCGCCGCCAGGATGAAGCCGTTGCCGAGCGGGCCGAGCCCGGTCACGACCTCGACGCCGCGACCGATCTGCAGCGCGCCGATGCCGAGCGAGATCGCGGTGCCGCCGAGGGTGACGATGATCGCGAAGGTGTCGATGATGGAGCCGATCCAGCCCTCGGTGCGCTGCCCGAAGATGGGGGTGAAGATGGCGGAGATGAGCGGCGAGCGGCCGCGGCGGTAGGCGCCGTAGGCGATCGCGCCGCCGACGAGCGAGTAGTACGCCCACGCCATCGGGCCCCAGTGCAGCATGGTCTGGGCCAGCGCCGAGTGCATCGCGTCGGCGCTGCCGGCTGCGTCGTCGAAGCCGTGCGGCGGCTCCATGAAGTAGGTGAGCGGCTCCATCGGCCCGTAGAACAGCAGACCGATGCCGAGGCCCGCGGCGAACAGCATCGAGATCCACGACGCCGTCGAGAACTCGGGCGCCTCGTCGTCGGCGCCGAGCCGGATGCCGCCGGTGCGGCCGAAGCCGACGAAGAGCATGAAGCCGACGACCGCGATGGTCAGCGCGCCGAACAGCCAGCCGAAGTTCGTCGACACCCAGGTGAGCGAGGTGCTGCCGACCTCGGCGATGTTGGCCGGGGCCAGGACGCCCCACAGGATGATGCCGATCACGAAGACCGAGGCGATGATGAACACCGGCCAGTTGGTCGTGAAGACGCGGCCGGTGCGCTCGACGCCGATGCCGGGGATGAGCGCGGGGTGCACCACGCCCGGTTCGGGGAGCCGGGGTGCCGCGAGATCCTTCACGACCTGCTTCACCGGGGTGCGCGGCTTCTGCGGCGGGCGACCCGGCGGCGTCTGTCCTGCGGTGCTGTCGGGCATGGCGAAGTCTCGTCTCTCGTGGCGGGTGCGTCTCGGAACAGCCCCTGCGGGCGCGACGAGAACCTACCGCGAAGCGTTGCAAGACCTGCAATCATCCTCAGCATCGTTGCGCCATCGTGACCCGGCGCGCCCCCGCGCGCGAGCGCCTCGGGGTCCCTCGCTCGTTCGCTGGACGAACGACTTCGTCAGGCCGGGTGCCCTAGAGTCGGAGTCGCGACGGCCGCACCGGCCGCGCCCACCGACGACGCACACCCGTACACGTCAGGAGCACCATGGCCGAGCCCGACATCAAGAAGGGACTCGCTGGCGTCTACGCCGACACCACCGAGATCTCGAAGGTCAACCCCGACACCAACTCGCTGCTCTACCGCGGCTATCCCGTGCAGGAGCTCGCGGCGACGCAGCCGTTCGAGGCCGTCGCGCACCTGCTGTGGCACGGCGACCTGCCGACGGAGGCGCAGCTCGCAGCGCTGCGCGCCGAGGAGCGCGGGCTGCGCGCCCTGCCCGACAACGTGCGGTCGGTGATGGATGCGCTGCCCGAGACCGCGCATCCGATGGACGTCGTGCGCACGGCCGTGAGCATCGTGGGCGCCAACGACCCGAACGCCGACGACGCATCCGACGACCTCGACAAGGCGTTCCGGCTCTACGCGGTGCTGCCGGCGATCGTCAGCTACGAGCAGCGCAGGCGCAGCGGTCACGGGATCGTCGAGCCGCGCGACGACCTCGACTACGCCGCGAACTTCCTCTGGATGTCGTTCGGCGAGGAGGCCGACCCGCTCGTCGTCGAGGCCTTCAACCAGTCGATGATCCTCTACGCAGAGCACTCGTTCAACGCCTCCACCTTCACCGCGCGCGTCGTCACGTCGACGCTCGCAGACCTCTACTCCGCGGTCACCGCCGCGATCGGCGCGCTCAAGGGCCACCTGCACGGCGGCGCCAACGAGGCCGTCATGGAGGTCTTCGACGAGGTCGGCACGGCCGACGGGGCGGATGCGTGGATGCAGACCGCGCTCGACGAGAAGCGCAAGATCATGGGCTTCGGCCACCGCGTCTACAAGAACGGCGACTCGCGCGTGCCGACGATGCGCGCGGCGCTCGAGCGGCTCGCCGAGCACTACGACCGGCCCGACATGCTCGAGATCTACGAGGCGCTCGAGCGCGCGATGGCCGACCGCAAGCCGATCAAGCCCAACCTCGACTTCCCGTCGGGGCCGGCCTATGCGCTGATCGGCTTCGACGTGCCCATCTTCACGCCGCTGTTCGTCGCCGCGCGCGTCACGGGCTGGACGGCCCACATCATCGAGCAGCGCGCCGACAACGCGCTCATCCGACCGCTCTCGGCCTACAGCGGGCCCGACGAGCGGCACGTCGAGGGCATCGACCCCGCCGCGCTACCCCAGGACACATCGACCATCGAGGAGACCGAATGAACGCCAACGCCCACAGCATCCCCAGCCTGCAGCTCAACGACGGGCGGATGATCCCGCAGCTCGGCTTCGGCGTCTTCAAGGTGGACCCGGACGAGACCGAGCGCATCGTGCTCGAGGCGTTCGAGGCCGGCTACCGCCACATCGACACCGCCGCGATCTACGGCAACGAGAAGGGCGTCGGTCGCGCGATCGCCTCCAGCGGCATCGCGCGCGAGGAGCTCTACATCACGACGAAGCTCTGGAACGACCGCCGCGGCGAGGCCGAGGCGCGCGCAGCGCTCGGCGAGAGCCTGGAGAAGCTGGGGCTCGACCACGTCGACCTCTACCTGATCCACTGGCCGACGCCGTCGGTCGTGAGCCCGGTCGAGACGTGGGAGACGCTCGGCGCGATGCGCGACGAGGGCCTCACCCGCTCGATCGGCGTCTCGAACTTCGACGAGCGCTACCTGCCCGAGATCCTCGAGACCGGCTTCCGCCCGGCGATCGACCAGATCGAGCTGCACCCGCAGTTCCAGCAGCGGGCGACCACGGCGCTCGCGGCCGAGCACGACATCAAGATCGAGGCCTGGGGGCCGCTCGGCCAGGGCAAGGTCGACTACGCGTCGACCGTCATCGGCGAGATCGCCGAGCGCCACGGCATCTCCTGGGCGCAGGCGACGCTCGCCTGGCACCTGCAGGCGGGCCGCATCGTGTTCCCGAAGTCGAACCGCCGCGCGCGCATGCAGGAGAACCTGGCCGCCGCGCAGGTGCAGCTGACCGACGAGGACATCGCCGCGATCGACGCGCTCGACCAGGGCGCGGCCGGCCGCGTTTCGGCCGACCCGGCAGAGGTGGCGTAGCCCAGCCCCGTCGCAGTCCAGAGCGGGACCCCTCCCGCCGCGCAGACCCGGTGCACCGGGTCGGCGTCGGCGGAAGGGGTCCCGCTGCTGCTGCTCGCAGGGCGGACGCGCCGCCCTGGTGCTCAGGCCGCGTCGCGCGGCGCCCGCTCGCTGCGCCGGCTCGCCAGGCGATCCAGCAGTCGGTGCTCGGTGTCCTCGCCGGGAGCGATGCCCGCGGGGATGCGCAGGAGGAAGACGAGTCCGAGCGCCCACCACAGCCCGAACAGCAGGTAGGACTGCGGGGCGATCGCCGCGGGCATGCCGGGGATGTACAGGCTGAGCAGCGCGGCGGTCGTCACGATCGCGGCGATGCCGAAGGCCTTGCCCGAGCGGGCCGAGCCCACGCGGAAGGGCCGGTCCATCCTGGGCTCGCGCTTCCGGAGCACCAGGAACACCACCGAGACCAGCAGGTACGCGATCACGATGCTGGGCGAGCCCGAGTCGACGAGCCAGCCGAGCATCCCCTGCCCGAAGAACGGGGCGATGGCCGAGATCGCGCCGACGAAGACGATCGCGTTCACCGGGGTGCGGAACCTCGGGTGCAGCGTCCCGAACCAGCGGGGCAGCATGCCGGAGCGGCCCATCGCGTAGAGCAGTCGCGTGCCGCCGATCAGCAGGGCGATCCAGGAGGTGAGGATGCCGGCGATGCCGCCCGCGAGCAGCACGTTGGCCATGATCGGGCTGTTGAACAGCGCTGCCATCGCATCGGCGGTCGCGAGGTCGGATGCCGCGAGCTCCGCGCCGGGCATCGACGAGGAGGTGGTGAGGATGACGATGACGTACCAGGCGGTCGCGATGAGCACCGAGACGACGATGAGGCGGCCGATCTTGCGCGGGCTGAGCTTGAGCTCCTCCGCGGTCTGGGGGATGACGTCGAAGCCGACGTAGAGGAAGGGGATGACGATGAGCACGGTCGCGAGACCCGCCGGGTTGGTGAAGAAGGGCTCCATGTTGGCGGCAGACCCGTTGGTGGTCGCCCCGAACACGAGCATGGCGCCGACGGCCAGGAGGAACAGCACGACGAACGTCTGGACGATGCCCGCGAGCTTGATGCCGATGACGTTGATGATCGTGATGATGATCGCGGCGACCGTGCCGATCAGCGCCCACACGAGGTAGACCTGGGAGTCGAAGACCGTCCAGAGCGGGATCTGGTTGATCTCGGGCACGATGTAGGCGATCGTGCGCGGCAGCGCGACGGCCTCGAAGGCGACGATGGCGATGTAGCCGCCCGTGATGCCCCAGGAGCCCACGAACGCCCACCGCGGGCCCATCCCGCGCATGAGGTAGTGGTGCTCGCCGCCCGCCTTCGGCATGGCGGAGGTCAGCTCGGCGTAGACGAGGCCGACGAGCAGCATGATGAGGCCGCCGATCACCATCGCGATCACCGCGCCGAGCGTGCCGGCGTTGTCGATCCACCCGCCCGTGAGCACGACCCAGCCGAAGCCGATCATCGAGCCGAAGCCGAGCGCGTACGCGTCGAGGGTGCCGAGCGTCTTCTTGAACTGCGGACCGTCAGCCTTGGCGTCCATGGGGCTCCTGTCGTCGGCCGGCGCGGTGCCGGTTGCCTGCGGTCACGCTACGCGGCTGGCAAGCGACAGCGCAATCCTGGCTGTGCCACCACGTGCACTAGGGTCGCCCTATGACCCTCGCCCAGCTGCGCGCGTTCATCGCGGCCATGGAGCTGGGCACCCTGACCGCGGCGGCGAACGAGCTCGACGTCTCGCAGGCCTCGGTGTCGGAGCTCGTCAGCCGGCTGGAGGCAGAGCTCGGGGTCGCGCTGTTCGTGCGCGGCGCCCGCAAGCTCGTCGCCACCGCCGCTGCCGAGCAGCTGCTCCCGTACGCGCTCCGATCGCTCGGCGCCGCGGAGGACGCGGCCGCGGCGATGCGCTCCCTCGCCTCGTTGGAGACGGGCGTGGCGACCTTCGGAGTCATGCGCAACGCGAACTTCTACGGCCTCTCGCAGCTCGTGCATCGCTTCCACGCCGCGCATCCCGGGGTGCGCATCCGCATGGTGGGCATCAACTCGCACTTCGTGGCTCGAGCCGTCGAGTCGGGAGAGCTCGAGGCCGGGCTGGTCGCGCTGCCGCTCGCGAGCGAGCGACTCGAGATCGAGCCGCTGATGGTGGACGAAGTGCGCTTCGCGACCGCCGGTCCTGCGCCCGCGGGGGGCGCGGCGACGATCCACGACCTGATCGCCGAGGGCGTCGTGCTGTACGACGCGCACAGCGGGTGGAACGACCCGACGCGTCGGCAGCTGCTCGACCGGGCGCAGGCCGCGGGCGTGCGGATCGAGCCCGCGATCGAGGTCGAGCAGGTCGAGAGCGCGCTCTCGCTCGTCGCCCAGGGGGTCGGCGCGACGCTCGTGAGCGCCTCGATCGTGCGGTCGGGCGGCCTGCCCGACGGCGTCGAGAGCTATCCGTTCGCGGAGCCCTTCGAGGAGACGATCGCGCTCGTGACCCGACAGGGGGGCTCGATCTCCCGCGCGACGAGCATCATCGCCGACCTGGCGAAGCGCTCGATCCGCGCGGAGCGGCGCTAGCGCCCCAGCGAGCGCGCAGGCCGAGCGGGAGAGCGCCGCTCGAGCCGCGCTGGAGCGAGCTCGCCGCACGATGCTCTGCGCGGGCGCCAGGTTCGTCGTCGGCGCCGGGCACTCTGCAGTCGCCGAGGTCTCCACAGGCGCGGGTGGTCGTGGCGCGCGTCAGCGCGGTGCTGTGCGACAGTGCGCGCGTGCACGAGTCGATCGCCCAGGAAGCGGAATCCATCGTGCGGTCGCTCCTCGACGAATGGCTGACGCCGCGGCGCGGGGAGTGCCTCGCCTGCTTCGTGCAGCGCGCGGTCGAGGCGTTCGGCTGCGACGGGCTGCGCTTCGCGAAGCGCTACCGCGACCTCGTCGCGCCGCGCGCCACGGCGCTCGAGCGCCGCCTCGCCTCCAGCGGTGGTCACTGCGACTGCGAGTACCTGATGCACGTCGTCGAGCCCGCTGGCCTCGGCGACCTCGATCCGACACCGCCCGACGCGATGCCGCGCTGCACGGGCGTGCGCCCGGGATCGACGCAGCCGTGCAGCAACTGGGCAACGCTCCGCCGGCCGCGCTGGCTGCCGGGGCGTGGCTGGTGCTGAGGCGCGGAGCAGCGTCGCCGGCGCGTTGCGCTCACGCGCCGAGGCCGGCGCGCTCGTAGGCTGACAGCATGCCCCTCGTGCTCGTCACCGGTGCCGCGCGCGCCACCAGCATCGCGGCCGCGATCGTGCCCCGCCTGCAGGCCGATGGCTGGACGGTGGTCACCAGCGACCTCGAGGCAGGCGACTACCCCTGCGACCTCAGCCGATCCGAAGCCCCGCAGCGACTCCTCGACGCGATCGCTGCCGACCACGGCACGATCGACGCCCTGGTGCTGAGCCACGCCCACGACGTCGAGACCGGGATCCTGGACACCACCGCAGCGGCCTTCGACCAGCACGTGGCGGTGAACGCGCGCGCATCGCTCCTGCTGATCGCGGGCTTCGCCAGGCAGGCGCGCGCCGAAGGCGGTGCGATCGTCGCCTTCACGAGCGACGCCACCACCGGCAACCTGCCCTACGGCGCATCGAAGGGCGCGCTCGATCGCATCGTCATCGCCGCAGCCCGCGAGCTCGGGCCCCGGGGCATCAGCGCGAACGTCGTCAATCCCGGTCCCGTCGACACGGGTTGGATGGACGACGGGCTCCGCGACCAGCTCGGCACGCACCAGCCGCTCGGGCGGCTGGGCACGCCCCAGGACATCGCGGGGGTCACCGCCTTCCTGCTGTCCGAGCCCGGCCGGTGGATCTCCGGCCAGCTGCTGCACGTCGACGGCGGGTTCTCCGCTCGCTTCTGAGCCGCCGACGGTCGCGCCGCCGGCGCAGCGGTGCCCCTACTGCGGCAGTCGCGGGGGCCAGAAGCGCAGGTGCATCGCCGCATCCGACAGCGTGATGCCGAAGGCGACCGGCATGAACCACACCGCCACCGCGATGCTCGCGACGAGCAGCACGAGGATCGCCGCCCAGCCGGCGGCGCGCCGCTCGACATCGCCGTCGGGGCCGTCGGCAGCCCGCTCGGGTGCCGCCGACGGCACCACCGCCTCCACGGCCGCCTCCAGCCGAGCCTCCTCCTCTGCGCCCGGCGCATCCGCCGTCGCAGGGATCTGCGCATGCGCCGAGCGCTTGCGCCCGCGGGGCGCGGCGGGCCGCCGCCCGACGAGCAGCTGCAGGGCGTACGCCAGCCCGATGATGAGGAAGGGCAGGAAGACGATCGCGTAGAACAGGAAGATCGTGCGCTCGGGGAACGCGAGCCACGGCCCGTAGCCCGCCGCGATCGCGAGCAGCAGGAAGCCCGCCGTGCGGTCGAGCGCGCGGCCCAGGTGGAAGAGCAGGAAGCCGACCGCGAGGATCCCGGCGTACCAGACGAGCACGTTCGGCAGCGCGGTGATCCACCACACGCCCGCATCGCCCGTGCCCATCTCGAAGCCCGTCGGCCTGCCCAGCCACAGCCACTCGAGCGCCGGCGACTGGTAGGGGTGATCCGAGTCGAGGCCGACGTGGAACCCCAGCTGCTGCGCGTGGTACATCCACAGCGACTGCAGCCCGAGCGGCACCCACGCGAGCAGGCCGCCCCACCGCAGGTCGACCCGCTCCAGCGCGAGCTGCGAGCCCCAGCCGCCGTCGAACCAGCCGGCGAAGCTCGCGATGTAGACGGCCAGCGCCGGGCCCACCAGCAGCACGAAGCTCGTCGGCGCCTGCGTGAGCAGCGTGCCGAGCCACGGGTGGCGGAATCCCGCGCGTCGTCGGTCGAGCGCATCCATCAGCACCGTCCAGAGGCCGAAGGCGGCGAGGAACGCCGCGCCCGACCACTTCGTGGCGCACGCCGCGCCGAGCAGGACGCCGGCGATCACGAGCCACGGGCGCCCCCACATGGCGGCGCCGAGGCGTCGCCGTCGCGCCGCGAGCGCGCGCACCGTGCGCGCCGGGGAGCCGCGCCGGTCGAGCAGCAGCGCGCCGGCGCCGGCGAGCACGAAGAGCGCGAGCACGCCGTCGAGCAGCGCCGTCCTGCTCATGATGATCGCGAAGCCGTCGATCGCCATCCAGAAGCCCGCGAGCGAGGCGAACGCGACCGATCGCAGCAGGCCGCGGGCCACCGCATACGTCAGCGCGACGAGCGCGATGCCCGCGAGCGCGCTCGGCAGCCGCCAGAAGAAGGGGTCGGCCATGCCGAAGGCGGCCATGGCCATGCCGATGATCCACTTGCCGAGCGGCGGATGCACGACGTAGTCGGCCTCGGTCGTCAGCCCGCTCGGATCGCCCGCCTCGAAGCGCTCGTTCGACCCCTCGGCCCACTCGCCCTCAAAGCCGAGCTGCCACATCGACCAGCCCTCCTTGACGTAGTAGGTCTCGTCGAAGGCCAGCTGGTGGGGGTGCTCGAGCCCGGCGAGCCGAGCGACCGCGGCGATGCCCACGATCGCGACAGGGGCGGCGATCTCGAGGGTGCGGCGGATGCGCGGCTCGCGCAGGCGCCGCTCGACGCGCAGGGCGGCCTCGGCCAGTCGCCGGCCACGGGGGAGGGAAGGTGCGACGGGAGCATCCGCGCGCGCATCGTGCCCGTCGACGTCGCGCGTGGAGGGAACGTCGCTCGGCAGGGTCACACGGGCGATTCTCGCACTTCGCGGCTGGCGCTCGAGCGCGGCAGCGCAGCGACCGGGGACGCGAGCGGTGGCGGCAATACGCTGGAGCGGTGATCATCCTCGGCGCGACCCCGATCGGCAACCTGGGCGACGCGAGCGGTCGCCTGCGCGAGGCGCTCGCAGCCGCGACGGTGATCGCTGCCGAGGACACGCGCACGACGAAGCAGCTGCTGCGCGCGCTCGGCGTCGAGACGCAGGCGCAGTTCGTCGCCCTCCACGAGCACAACGAGTCGGCGGCGGCGCCGGTGCTCGTCGAGCGCGCCCGTGAGGAGGAGGTGCTGGTGCTCACCGATGCCGGCATGCCCACGGTCTCCGATCCGGGCTTCCGCCTCGTGCAGGCTGCGGTCGCCGCGGGCGTCGGCGTCACCTGCTTGCCCGGCCCCTCCGCCGTGCTCACCGCGCTCGCGCTCTCGGGCCTGCCGACCGACCGCTTCGCCTTCGACGGCTTCCTGCCGCGCAGGGCGGGGGAGCGCGACCGCTTCCTCACCGGCGTCGCCCGGGAGGAGCGCACGCTCGTGCTCTTCGAGGCCCCGCATCGCCTGATCGAGTCACTCGAGTCGTTCGAGCGGGTGATGCCCGAGCGCCGCCTCGCCGTCTGCCGCGAGCTCACGAAGCGCTACGAGGAGGTGCGCCGCGGCACCGCCGGCGAGCTGCTGCCCTGGGCGCGCGACGGCGTGAGGGGGGAGATCGTCGTGGTGGTCGAGGGCGCCCGGCCCGCCCTCGCCGATCTCGACGCCGCGATCGCGCAGGTGCTGCTGCTCAGGCAGGGCGGCATGCGGCTCAAGGAGGCCGCCGCCGAGGTGGCGGAGGCGACCGGGCACGCGCGCAACGCGCTCTACCAGGCCGCGCTCGAGCACCCGAGTCGCGCGTCGTCACACGGAGGGGCTGGCTCCTAGACTTGAGCCCATGCCTGAGCGCTTCACCGTGACGACGCCGATCTACTACGTCAACGACGTGCCCCACATCGGCCACGCCTACAACGAGGTCGCGACCGACGTGCTCGCGCGCTGGCACCGTCAGCGCGGCGATGACACCTGGATGCTCACCGGCACCGACGAGCACGGGCAGAAGATCATGCGCACCGCGGCCGCGAACGGCGTCAGCCCGCAGGAGTGGACCGACCGGCTCGTCGAGACCGCGTGGATCCCGCAGCTCGAGCTGCTCGACATCGCGAACGACGACTTCATCCGCACGACGGACGAGCGGCACAAGGTGGGCGTGCGCATCTTCCTGGAGCGCCTCAAGGAGGCCGGGTACATCTACCACGGCGAGTTCGAGGGGCACTACTGCGTCGGGTGCGAGGAGTACAAGACGCCCGGAGACCTCGTGCCCGGCACCGGCGAGTTCGAGGGCCAGCAGGTCTGCGCGATCCACTCGCGCCCGCTCGAGACGGTGCGCGAGGCGAACTACTTCTTCAAGCTGAGCGAGTTCGGCGACCGGCTGCTCGCGCTCTACGACGAGCGCCCCGACTACGTGCAGCCCGAGCACGTGCGCAACGAGGTGCGCCAGTTCGTGAAGCAGGGCCTCACCGACCTGTCGATCAGCCGCAACACCTTCGACTGGGGCATCAAGGTGCCGTGGGATGAGACGCACGTCGTCTACGTGTGGTTCGAGGCGCTGCTGAACTACGTCACCGCGAACGGCTACGGCGTCGACGAGGAGCGCTTCGCCCGCCGCTGGCCGGCCACCCACATCGTCGGCAAGGACATCGCGCGCTTCCACGCCGTCATCTGGCCCGCCATGCAGATGGCGGCCGGCATCGAGATCTCCGACCACGTCTTCGGCCACGGGTGGCTGCTCGTCGGCGGCGAGAAGATGTCGAAGTCGAAGGCCACCGGCATCGAGCCGAAGCAGATCACCGAGGTCTTCGGCGTCGACGCGTTCCGCTACTACTTCATGTCGGCGATCGCGTTCGGCTCGGACGGGTCCTTCTCGTGGGAGGACCTCGACGCCCGCTACCACTCCGAGCTCGCCAACGGTCTCGGCAACCTCGCATCGCGCGTGATCGCGATGGTGCACAAGTACTGCGACGGCGTCGTCCCCGACGTCGAGGTCGACGCCGACATCGCGACGCTGGTGGCGGATGCGGTGGCGCGCGCCGAGCGCGCGATCGACGACTTCCAGATCCACGACGCCGTCGACGCCGCGATGTCGATCGTCGAGCGGCTGAACGGCTACATCACCGAGCAGGCGCCGTGGGTGCTCGCGAAGGATGCGGCGCAGCGCGACCGGCTGGCGGCAGTGCTCGCCTCGAACGTCCACGGCATCGGCGCGGCGGCGATCATGCTGGCGCCCGTCATGCCCCAGAGCGCGCAGAAGCTGTGGACCGCGGTCGGCGGCGAGGGCGAGGTCGCGGCGCAGCCGATCCAGCGCGCCCACGAGTGGCGCGGCACCGGCCGCGTGACGACGGTGCCGCCGCTGTTCCCGCGCGTCGAGGCCGACCCGGCCTGACCGGCGTCGGCCGTCCGCGGTCCGAGGGGCTCGCGGCCGCCGGCCGCGGGCGTCGCAGGACGCGAGCCGCTACCGAGCCGGCAGCGTCAGCGTGTAGCGGTGCTCGAGCCCCTCGAGCGCCACCTCGACCTCGGCACGAGCGTCGATCCCGTCGGGGAGCGCGAGCTCGTACGTGCGCGCCGCATCCGCACCGGGGCATGATCCCGGCCCGTCGAACGCCACCGACAGCTGCTGGTCGGCCACGACGGTGGGCGTGCCGGCGCTCGGCCAGCACTCGCCGCTGGCGGGCAGCGAGATGGCGAAGGTCTCGGCGCCGCTGACCCAGGTCGCCACGGCTCCCGTGCGCAGCACGTCGTCGACCGATGCTCCGCTGCCGCCCGGGATCCCGGGCTCGCCCTGCGTCGGCCGGTCGCGCCCGCCCAGCGGCGCGGCCTGCAGCGCGGCCGAGTCGGGGGCGACCGCGGGGCTCTCAGCGGCGCCCGTCTCGTCGACGCCCGTCGAGACGCCGTCGATCGGTCCTCCCGCGCTGTCGTCCGTTGCCGCGGCCGTGCAGCCGGTCATCGCGATCGCGGCGCCGATGGCGGCTGCCAAGGCGAGGCGCTGAGACATGCCGAACCGTCCTCCTGGTGGGTCGCTGTGCGATCGATGCTCGCACCGGATGCATGGTACGACCTGGAAGATACCTCAGGTTCTGCTCTGGCGTCGCGATCGTAGGCTGGAGGCATGCCCCACAGCCATGACGGGACCGCCCCCGTCCCGCACGCCCCCGGCGCTCCCGTCCTGCCGGGCGGCGAGTACATCCGCGAGCGCTTCGACGACGGCAAGCGCGACCTGACGCGGCCGCCGATCCCTGCGCCCCTCGCCGTGCCGATCTACGACAACCACACGCACCTCGAGATCAAGGACGGCGACGACTTCACCTCCGCGGACGCGCTGGCCGCCGCCGAGCAGGCGGGCGTCGCGGGCGTGATCCAGGTGGGCGGCGACGTCGAGTCGTCGCAGTGGTCGGCGGCCCTCGCCGCGCAGGATGCGCGCGTGCTCGCGGCGGTCGCGCTGCACCCCAACGAGGCACCGGGGTATGCCGCTGCCGGCACCCTCGACGACGCGCTCGCCATCATCGACGCGCTCGCTGCGCAGCCGCGGGTGCGCGCCGTGGGGGAGACGGGGCTGGACTTCTTCCGCACCGGGGACGACGGCCGAGCGGCGCAGCACGCGTCGTTCGAGGCGCACATCGAGATCGCCAAGCGGCACGGGATCGCCCTGCAGATCCACGATCGCGACGCGCACGACGCGGTCGTGGAGACGCTGCTGCGCGTCGGTGCGCCCGAGACCACCGTCTTCCACTGCTTCTCGGGCGACGAGCACCTCGCGCGCATCGCCGCCGAGCACGGCTGGTACCTCTCGTTCTCGGGCACCGTGACGTTCCCGAGCGCGAAGAACCTGCACGCCGCCCTGCGGGTCGCCGACCGCCGCCGCATCCTGGTCGAGACGGATGCCCCGTTCCTCACCCCGACGCCGTTCCGCGGTCGACCCAACAGCCCCTACCTCACGCCGCTCACCGTGCGGGCGATGGCCGAGCACCTCGGGGCCGACGCCGACGAGCTCGCGGCCGAGACGGTCGAGAACACCGTGCGCGCCTACGGCAGCTGGAGCGACGCGGTCTGACGCCCGGTCGTTCGCGCTCCCCGAGCCTGGTCAGCGCGACCCCGGTCGGCCCGCGCCCGTCAGCTCGTCCCTTCGGCGGGCTGGATGTCGACGGTGATCTCGTCCGCGTCAGCGGTCCACTCGTCGACCTGCGCCTGCGTGACCGAGGCGTCCGCGCCCGTCACGGGGAACGCCCAGCCGAACACGCGCATGTCCGCCGTGCACATCGCATCCGCCGCGTCGTCCTGCCACTCGAAGTCGATCTCCAGCATGCCGCCGTCGACCTCGGCCGATTCGCCGACGGGCTGGCAGTCGGTGCTGCTGCTGCCGGCGCCGAAGACGTGCACGAGCGAGTTGCCGACGCCCGCCCAGATCACGAGCGGCTCGCCCTGCGGGATGTCGTCGAGGCTCACCGTGCCCAGGATCGCCTCGTCCTCGATGCGGGTGGGCTCGCCCGCGAGCTCGCTCGGCTGCGGGTCGGCGGTCGCCGAGCCGGTGGGCTCGCCGCCGTCGCTCGGGGTCGGCGCCGATGACGCCGGCGGCGGGGGCGCGCTCGAGTCGGTGGGCCCACCGGCTGATGCGCAGCCGGCGAGCGCGATGACGGCGACGAGCGCCAGGGGGATGGTCCTTCGCATGACGTCCACTCCTTCGAGGCGCGGCCCGCGAAGCTCGCGGGTGGTTCCGCGCCTCCTACGGTGCCGGACGGGGCTGGGCGAGGCCTGGGCGCCGTCGAGCAGCTACCTCTGGGAGCGGGCGCGAGCGCTGCGATCAGGGCAGCTCGAGCACGTCGCCGGGGTCGAGCGTGCGCTGCACGGTCTCTCCGGCATCGCTGGTGCCGGAGAGCGTGACCTGCACGGGCAAGGTGGCGGTGACCGCGGAGGGGAGCTCGAGCTGCCAGCCGTAGACCACGAGGTCGTCGGTGCAGGTGTCGCCGGCAGCGGGTGCGAAGGCGATGTCGATGGCGCCGGGGCCGGCGGCCCTCGCGTCGATCGGCTGCGGCACGCACGCCTCGGTGCCGGAGCCGCTCATGACCACCGCGAGGGTGCGGCCGGGCTCGATCCACCACACGTCCAGCGCCGACGCTCCCTCGACGATCGACTGGGCCTGCGGCAGCCCGGATGCGTCGAACGGCGTGGGCGACACCGTCGCCCGCGGCGCGTCGTCGACCTCGCTCGGCTGCGGATCGGCGCCGTTCGCGTCGCCGTCGCCCAGCACCTGCTCGGGGGCGAGCTCCGTCTCGATGACGTCGTCGTCGCCCTGCAGGCCCATGAGTCGCACCGGGACCGCCCGGCTGTCATCGATGGTGTCGGCGAGGCCGAGCTCCCAGCCGTGCAGCCGGAAGTCCATGGTGCACGAGACCGCGGGATCGATGCTCTCGAACGCCACCAGGATCCTCGGCTCGCCCTGCTCGAGCGACGCATCGCTCGGCTGCGGGATGCAGCCGCCACCGCTGCCCGAGCCGCCCACGAACACCGCGATGGATGCTCCCGGCTCCGACCAGCGCAGCGCGTAGCCCTGCTCGGAGACCTCGTCCATGAGCCCTGCCTCCTCCAGCCTGGCGTCGTCGATCGGCACGGGATCGGCGCCGGGGACGCTCGCGACCATGGCGTCGGTGGGCGTCGGCGCCCCGGGCGCGGCGGGCTGGCCGGCGCAGCCGACCGTCAGCGCGGCTGCGCCGGCGAGCGCGAGCGCTGCGAGCATCCGTGACCGCGTCGAGGCGGGGGTGAGCGAGGCTCGGCGCCGGAGGGGGCGTGCCTCTGGCGCGGCGGGGGAGTCGGTGGTGCGCATGGTGATCCTCCTGATGCTGGGATGCCATCATCGCTCGCGCGGCTATGACCGGCGTGCGGCGGCGCTCGGCATAGGCTCGATGCGTGAGCGACACGACCGGCGGCGGCAGGCCCAGCGCTGAGACGCTGCTCGGCGCATCCGAGATCCGTGCGCTCGCTGCCGAGCTCGACCTCACGCCCACGAAGCGCTGGGGCCAGAACTTCGTCGTCGACGCCAACACGGTGCGACGCATCGTCCGCACCGCGGATGTCGCCGGCCGCGACGTCGTGGAGGTCGGCCCGGGCCTCGGCTCGCTCACCCTCGGCCTCACCGAGGTGGGCGCCAGGGTGGCGGCGGTGGAGATCGATCCGCGCCTGGCCGAGCTGCTGCCCCGCACGGTCGCGCGCAAGCAGCCGGCCGCGCGGCTCGAGGTGGTGCAGCACGACGCGCTGACGATCGAGGCGCTGCCGTTCGCGCCCGAGGCGATCGTCGCGAACCTGCCCTACAACGTGTCGGTGCCCGTGCTCATCCACCTGCTCGAGCGCTTCCCGACGATCGACCGCGCCCTCGTGATGGTGCAGGCCGAGGTCGGGCACCGGCTGGCCGCGCGGCCGGGCTCGAAGACCTACGGCTCGCCGTCGGCGAAGGTCGCGTGGTGGGGGCAGTGGGCGCTCGAGGGTGACGTGTCGCGGCAGATCTTCTGGCCCGTGCCGGGCGTCGACAGCGTGCTCGTGGGGTTCCGCTCGGGGCCGTCGCTCGGCTCCGAGGAGCTGCGGCGCCGCACCTTCCGCGTGATCGACGGCGCCTTCGGGCAGCGCCGCAAGATGCTGCGGCAGGCGCTCTCAGGGGTCTTCGGCTCGTCGTCGGCGGCGACCGAGGTGCTCGAGCGGGCCGGCGTCGAGCCGACGCTGCGCGGCGAGGCGCTCTCGCTGCCCGACTTCATCCGCATCGCCGAGGCCGCGGATCCCTCCTCGCGCCCCTGACGCATCCGCGCCCGCACCGTTCGCGACAGGTCGATGACGACGTGCTGTCCGGAGCGCCCCTGCAGCGCGGCTCGCCGTCTCGCTGCGATGCGTGGGCACGCTCAGGGCCTCCGCTCGCTCAGGGGCACCGGCCGCTCAGGGTCACCAGCCGCTCAGTGCACCAGCCGCTCAGGGCACCGTTCGCTCAGCCGCGGGCATCGAGCTCGGCGACCAGCCGCCGCGGTGCGGTGACCCGGAAGCTCGAGTCGAGCAGCTCCGCCACCCGCTGCCAGTCGGCGCCCTCGAGGTCGATCGAGATCCAGCCGTACGGGCCGAGGTACGCCGGCACGAGCGCGCCCTCGTCCAGCAGCGCCAGCCGCTCGTCGGCGTCGAGCAGCACGCTCAGCCGCGGCGGGTCGACGCCCGCGCGATGCTCCTCCTTGGTCATGCCGCCGGAGTAGGCGAAGACCTTCGTGGTGAAGAACGCCGGGCGGCCGTGCGACACCTTCTCGGCGGCGCCCGGCAGAGCGAGCGCCAGCTCGCGGAGGCGCGCGAGCAGCGGGTCATCGGCGTCGAACAGCAGCGGATGCGCCATGCGGCGAGGGTAGCGCGGGCCGCGAGCGCGTCGGCGGGCCGGGATGTCGCTGCGCGGAGGCGGGTCCCCATGCTCGGCGCCCGCTGTCAGGGAGGCGCTCGCGCCCGCAGTAGGTTGGACTCGTGAGTCGTGGCACGGTGCGGGCGAAAGCGCCCGGCAAGATCAACGTGCACCTCGGCGTGGGCGCGCTGCAGGACGACGGCTATCACGACGTCGCCACCGCGTATCAGGCGGTCAGCCTGTACGAGTTCGTCGAGGCGAGCGAGGCGAGCGACTTCTCGGTGCGCTTCTCCGGCCCGATCCCGCACCGGCAGCTCTCCACCGGCGCCGACAACCTCGCGATCCGCGCGGCGATGGCGCTCGCGCGCCGCGGTCGCGTCACCGGCGGCGTCGCGCTCTCGATCGAGAAGCACGTGCCGATCGCCGGCGGCATGGGCGGAGGATCCGCCGACGCGGCTGCGACGCTCGTCGCGTGCGACGAGCTCTGGGGGCTGCACCTGGGTCGCGAGGCGCTGCACGAGATCGCCCGCGAGCTCGGCGCCGACGTGCCCTTCGCGCTGGCGGGCGGCACGGCGATCGGCACCGGCCGCGGCGACCAGCTGAGCCCGGCGCTCGCGAAGGGCCAGTTCCACTGGGTGCTCGCCTATGCCGAGGCCGGCCTCTCGACGCCCGACGTGTACCGCGCGCTCGACGAGCACCGGGCGCTGCACGCCGCCGACATCGCTCCCGCCCACGACGTGCCCACGGTGGATGCGCGGGTGCTGCAGGCGCTCCGCGCGGGGGATGCGGGGCTGCTGGCCGAGGCGCTGCAGAACGACCTGCAGGCTCCGGCGCTGCGCCTCATGCCGCGGCTGGCCGGCACGCTCGAGCTGGGGGAGCGATCCGGTGCCCTCGCCGGCATCGTGTCGGGGTCCGGCCCGACGGTCGCGTTCCTCTGCGACGGGCTCGAGTCGGCGATCGAGCTGCAGATCTCGCTCTCGACCGCGAAGGTGCTCGCGGTCAAGGTGACCGGCCCCGTGCCCGGCGCGCGCCTCATCGACTGACCGCGCCCGCGGTGCTCCTCCGACCGGTGCATCTGCGCCTGACTGGGGCCGGCGCGCCAGCACCACTCGGGCACGATCGCCCCAGTCGGCCACCGATGAGTGCTGGCTATTCCGAACGGCGTTACGGCGTGCCAGACTCGCGCTATGCAGGCACAGCGCCTCGAGTGGGTCGACGTCGCCAAGGGCGCCGCCATCATCCTCGTCGTGCTCTTCCACGCCACGCTCTTCCTCGGCGACGTCGGGCTCGACTCCCTCTGGCGCTGGGCGAACCCGCTGCTGGAGACCTTCCGCATGCCGCTGTTCTTCTTCGCCTCCGGCATGTTCGCGGGCACGTCCTTGTCGCTGCCCTTCGCAGCCATGTTCCGGCGCCGCGCCTGGCCGCTGCTGTGGCTCTACGCGCTGTGGTCGACGGTGTTCCTGCTGGTGGTGCAGGTGCTGCCATGGGCGTGGGCGGATCGCCCGCGGCCCGCGATCGGAGACCTGCTCACGCTGCTGCTCGTGCCGAACGCCTCGATCTGGTTCATCTACGCGCTCCTCCTCTACTCGCTCGTGGGCTGGCTGCTGCGCCCGCTGCCGCCCTGGCTGCAGCTCGCGCCGGCTGCGGTGCTGTCGGTGCTGTTCGGCAGCGGCATGCTGAACACCGGCGTCGTGGCGTGGGACAAGATCCTGACGTACTGCGTCTTCTTCCTCCTCGCGCGGCACTTCGCGAGCGTCTCGGAGCGGCTGCGACCGGGGTGGTGGGCCTGGCCGGCGCTCGCCGCCTACGTCGTCGCGGGCACCGCCTCCATCGCGCTCGAGCTCACCCGCGTGCCCGGCGTGCAGCTGGTGCTGAGCCTCGGCGCCATCGCCGCCGGCATCCTCGCGGCCAAGACGCTCGCGCGCTGGCGCTCCTTCGACTGGCTGCGCTGGATCGGGGAGCGCACCCTGCCGATCTACGTGCTGCACTACATCCCGATCTTCCTCGCGGCAGCGCTGCTCGCGCCGCTGGCCGGCATGCTCGCGCCGGTCGCGGCGCTCATGCCGCCGATGGTGGCGCTCGTCGCGGTGCTCGCCTCGCTCGGCGTGCACCGCCTGCTGCACCGTGTGCCGCTGCTGTGGAGCGCGCCGCCGCTGCCCCGTCGGCGCGTCGCCGCCTGAGCCGACGCGCGCGCGGGCTCCCGCGTCGGCCACGCCGAACTGGGCGCCCGCCGCCGCGCGAGCGCGCCGCCGCCGCGTGCGCGAGAATGGAGCGATATGGCACATCTCCTGGGCGCCGAGCGCGTCGGCATCGCCTTCCCCACCCGCGTCGTGTTCGAGTCGATCTCGCTCGGCCTCGAGGACGGCGACCGCATCGGCATCGTCGGCCGCAACGGCGACGGCAAGTCCACGCTGCTGCGCCTGCTGGCCGGGCGGCTCGAGCCGACGAGCGGCCGCATCACGCGCCGCGGCGGCCTGCAGGTCGGCGTGCTCGACCAGCAGGACACGCTCGACCCCGAGAGCACCATCGGCGAGAGCATCGTCGGCGATCGCCCCGAGCACGAGTGGGCCGGCGACGCGCGCATCCGCGACATCCTGAACGGCCTCGTCGGCGACCTCGACTGGCACGCCCGCGTCGGCGACCTCTCCGGCGGCCAGCGCCGCCGCGTCGCGCTCGCGAGGCTGCTGGCGGGCGACTGGGACGTGCTCTTCCTCGACGAGCCCACGAACCACCTCGACGTGCAGGGCATCGCGTGGCTGGCCGACCACCTGAACGCGCGCTACGCGACCGGCCGCGGTGCGTTCGTCGCCGTGACCCACGACCGGTGGTTCCTGGATGCGGTGTGCACGGGCACGTGGGAGGTCCACGACACGCTCGTCGAGCCCTTCGAGGGCGGCTACGCGGCCTACATCCTGCAGCGCGTCGAGCGCGACCGCATGGCGGCGGCCACCGAGTCGAAGCGCCAGAACCTCATGAAGAAGGAGCTCGCGTGGCTGCGTCGCGGCGCGCCCGCGCGCACGGCGAAGCCCAAGTTCCGCATCGAGGCCGCCACGCAGCTCATCGAGGACGAGCCGCCCGTCCGCGACCCCATCCAGCTCGCGCAGCTCGCCGCGACGCGCTTGGGCAAGGACGTCGTCGACATCATCGACGCCTCCGTCGAGCTCGGCGGCCGCACGATCCTCGACGACGTCACCTGGCGCATCGCGCCGGGCGAGCGCGCCGGCATCCTCGGGCGCAACGGCGCCGGCAAGTCGACCCTGCTCGCCCTCGTCGCCGGGCGCATCCGCCCCACCGCCGGCCGCGTGAAGACCGGCAAGACCGTGAAGATCGCCGAGCTGACGCAGGAGCTGGCAGAGCTCGCGCAGCACGAGGACGATCCGGTGCGCACCGTCGTCAGCAGCCTGAAGTCGAGCTATGCCTCCGGCGGCAAGGAGCTCACGCCCGGCCAGCTGCTCGAGCGCCTGGGCTTCCGCTCCGGCGAGCTCTCGACCCTCGTGAAGGATCTCTCCGGAGGGCAGCGGCGCCGCCTGCAGCTGCTGCTGATCCTGCTCGACGAGCCCAACGTGCTGATCCTCGACGAGCCGACGAACGACCTCGACACCGACATGCTCGCCGCGATGGAGGACGTGCTCGACTCCTGGGCGGGCTGCCTCATCGTCGTCAGCCACGACCGCTACCTGATCGAGCGCGTCACCGACCACCAGTTCGCGATCGTCGACGGCGGCCTGCGGCACATGCCGGGCGGGGTGGATGCCTACCTCGAGCTCTCGGGGAAGGGATCGGTCGAGCGCACCGCAGCGCGGGCGACGCTCGCGCGCGACGAGTCGGGCGCCACCGCGGGCGACGCCGGAGGAGCGAGCGGCGCCCCCGCGCTCTCGGGCGCCGAGCGGCGAGCGCTCGAGAAGGAGGCCGCGAGCCTCGACCGCCGCCTCGAGAAGGCGAACGGCCAGCGAGCGGCGCTGCTCGAGCGGTTCGAGGGCGCAGACCACAGCGACTACGACGGGCTCGCCGCGCTGCAGGCCGAGCTCGCGGCGGTCGACGAGCGCATCGCGTCGCTCGAAGAGGCTTGGTTCGAGGCGCACGAGGGCCTCGAGCGCTGACGCGCAGGTCGAGGCGACCTCGCCCGCACGACCGGTCACCTCTCCCGCACGACGGGTCACGCCGCCAGGGCGACCGGATGTGCGCGGCGCGGTGGTGCGGTGCCCGAAGCGCGCTCGGATACAGTGGCGGGAGCCGCGCCGAGGCCGCAGCGCCCGTGCTGGACCACGAAGGGAGCGCCCATGTCGGAGCAGACGATCCTCGTCGTCGACGACGACCCCGCGCTCGCGGAGATGATCGGCATCGTCCTCGCAGGCGAGGGCTACGCGCTCGAGTACTGCGCCGACGGCGCCGAGGCGCTCGACCGCTTCCACGAGGTGCGGCCCGACCTCGTGCTGCTCGACCTCATGCTGCCCGGCAAGGACGGCATCCAGATCTGCACCGAGATCCGTGCCGAGTCGGGCGTGCCGATCATCATGCTGACGGCGAAGGGCGACCCGACCGATGTCGTCGTCGGCCTCGAGTCCGGCGCCGATGACTACGTCGTCAAGCCCTTCAACCCGAAGGAGCTCGTCGCGCGCGTGCGCACGCGCCTGCGGCCGCAGCGCAGCGCCGACACCGGCACCCTGCGCGTCGCCGACCTCGAGATCGACGTCGAGGGCCACCAGGTGCGCCGCGGCGGCGCGCCGATCGCGCTCACCCCGCTCGAGTTCGAGCTGCTCGTGACCCTCGCCTCCAAGCCCAACCAGGTGTTCTCGCGAGAGATGCTGCTGGAGCAGGTCTGGGGCTACCACTACAAGGCCGACACGCGCCTCGTGAACGTGCACGTGCAGCGGCTGCGCTCCAAGGTCGAGCGCGATGTCGACAGCCCCGTGGTCGTGACGACCGTGCGCGGGGTCGGCTACCGCGCCGGCGCACCGCAGGGCTGAGCCAGCGGTGGCCGCGCGACGCCGACCGCTGTGGGCGTGGGCGACGGGCGTCCTCCGCCGCTCGATGCAGGCGCGCGTCGTCGCTGCGAGCATGGTGCTCTCGACGCTCGCGCTCGTCGGCGTGCTCGGCTACATGTCCGCCTCCGTCGGCCAGAACCTCTTCGAGACGCGCCGCGACGACGCCCTGGTCGAGGCGGTGCAGGCGCGCAACCAGATGCAGCAGATCTTCAACGACGCCGTGACCCAGAACCTCACCAGCGGCGAGGTGGATGCGCTGCAGGACACCGCGCTCAACGCGATCGACGGCATCATCTCGAGCCGGTCGACCACCGAGTACGCGATGCTCCGCAGCGACGCGCAGGCGGAGACGGTCCTGTCGATGAACGACGTGCAGTCGCAGGCCTTCGACGCCGCGCTGCTGACGCAGGAGATGCGCACGGCCGTCGCCGGCGCATCCGACACGCCCTTCTACCAGTCGGTGCGCATCGAGACCGCGAGCGGCGAGCAGCCGGGTCTCGTCGTCGGCACGACGGTCGACGTGCCGCTGACCGGGCAGTACGAGCTCTACCTCCTGACGAGCCTGCAGTCGACGCAGGAGACGCTCGACTTCATGCAGCTGACGATGGTGATCGGCGGGCTGGTGCTCGTGGCGCTCATCGGGCTCATCAGCTGGATGGTCGCGCGCCTCATCGTCGGCCCCGTCCAGACGGCCGCCGAGTCGAGCGCGCGCATCGCCGCCGGTGAGCTCGACGTGCGCATCCCCGTGCGGGGCGACGACGAGATGGCGAAGCTCGGGCGATCCTTCAACGACATGGCCGACTCCATCTCCCGCCAGATCAACGAGCTGGCGACGCTCTCCACGGTGCAGCAGCGCTTCGTCTCGGACGTCTCGCACGAGCTGCGCACGCCGCTGACGACCATCCGGCTCGCGGGCGACGTGCTGCACGACCGTCGCGCGTCGTTCGACCCGGTCTCGAGCCGCACGGTCGAGCTGCTGCACACGCAGATCGAGCGCTTCGAGCAGCTGCTGGCCGACCTGCTGGAGCTCAGCCGCTTCGACGCCGGTGCCGCGCAGCTCGAGGTCGAGCCGACCAACCTCGTGCGGCTCGCCGAGCGCGAGATCGAGGCGGTCGAGCCGCTCGCCGCTGAGCACGGCATCGAGCTGCGCCTGATCGCGCCGGGCGGGCACTTCGAGGCCGAGGTCGACCCGCGCCGCATCCGTCGCATCCTGCAGAACCTGCTGGGCAACGCGATCGACCACGGCGAGGGCAAGCCGGTCGAGGTGATCGTCGACTCGTCGACGGACGCGGCGGCGATCGCCGTGCGCGACCACGGCATCGGGATGTCGGCCGAGGAGGCGAACCGGGTGTTCGACCGCTTCTGGCGCGCCGACCCCTCCCGGCAGCGTCGCACGGGCGGCACGGGGCTCGGGCTGTCGATCAGCCGGGACGACGCCGCGCTGCACGGCGGTTGGATCGACGTGTGGTCGCGACCGGGCGAGGGCACGCAGTTCAGGTTGACGCTGCCGAGGGCGGGCTCGCGGACGGTCGCATCGCCGATCGACCTGGCGCCCGACGACACGCAGCCGCTCATCCTGCCGGTCGCGATGCCGCTCGAGCCGGCCGAGCCTGCCGCCGAGCAGCTGCACAGCTCGCCGGTCGCGCTCGTCGACCCGACGGTCGAGCTCGGCTCCGAGGAGGTCGAGCGGTGATGCGCGCAGCGACCTCCGGGAGCGGGCGGATGCGGCGCTCGGCGATGCGCCGCGCGCTCGCGGCCGCGCTCGCGGTGCTGGCGCTCGCAGGCTGCGTCGCCATCCCCGACGGCGGCCCGGTGGTCGAGGGGCAGGTCGACGCCGACGAGCAGACCAACGACTTCGTCTTCCTCGCGCAGGAGCCGCAGCCGGGCGCGACGCAGGAGGAGATCATCCTCGGCTTCCTGGGCGCCGCGATCAGCCCGGCGGACGACTACGCGATCGCCCGCGAGTACCTCGCGGTCGGTGCCGCGGTCAGCTGGGATCCCGACGCGCGCGTCATCGTGCGCTCGGGCGCGCAGCCGCAGATCTCGTTCACGGGCGAGAGCGAGACGGCGGCGAGCGCGGCCCTCACCGCGCAGTCGGAGCTGAGCGCCGGTGGGGCGCTGCTGGAGGGCGGCGACCGCATCCTCGAGTTCGAGCTGCTGCAGGTGGGCGGCGAGTGGCGCATCGTGCGAGCCCCGGACGGCATCGTGCTCTCGGCGTCGACATTCGACACGCTCTTCCAGCCCCACGCGCTCCACTGGCTCACCCCCGACGCGACGCGCGCGGTGCCCGAGGTGCGCTGGTTCGAGCGCACGGCGACGACCATCGACGAGCGCATCATCGACGCGCTGCTTGCGGGGCCCTCCACGTGGCTCTCCCCGGCCGTGTCGACCTTCGGGGCCGTGGAGGCGCGCCGCGTGGGACCGCTGCGGGTCGACGGCACGACCACCTCGGTGACGCTCAGCCTCGACCAGGTTGCGCAGCTCGGCGACGGCAGCCTCGAGCCGCTCGCGGTGCAGCTGGCGCTGTCGCTGCGCGAGCTCGGCGTGCGCGAGGTGCGGGTGCAGATCGACGGCTCCGAGGCGTCCGCCTCGAGCGCCGACTTCGGGCCCATCGACGTGGGCGACGTCGACCCGCGCCCCCTCGTGCTCGAGGGCGCGACGCTGCGCTCGGTCGGCGGCGGAGCGCCCGCGGTGGCCGACGTCGGGGAGACCCTGAGCGCGATCGGCGCCACGAGCTTCACCGTCGGCCAGCAGGGCGGCGTCGCGCACACGGGCACCACCGCGGCGTGGGTGGTGTCGGATGCGGAGCCGGTGGTGATCTCCGCGGATGCGGCGGTCGTCCCCACCGTGGACGACAGCGGCTGGGTGCTGCTGCACGAGACGACCGGCCCGCAGCAGCTGCTGGCCTGGCGCGACGGGCAGCGCAGTGCGCTGTCGCTGCCGGCCGACGCCGGCCGCCCCGTCGCCATGGAGCTCTCGCGCGACGGAGCCCGACTCGCCTACGTCACCAACGAGGGCGGCCGCAGCTCGGTGTGGGTGCTCGCCGTCGTGCGCGACGCCGACGGCCGGCCCGTCACGCTCGGGGAGCCCTACCTGCTGCCCACGATCGAGGGCAGCGGCACCGACGTGACCTGGGTCAGCCCGACGCAGGTCGCGGTGCTCGCGACGGATGACGACCAGTCGCAGATCGCGGTGCTCACGATCGGCGGCGTCTCGGAGCAGCTGCCGATCCCCGGCGCCGAGGCGCGGGCGATCGTCGGCGGCAGCGACGGCACCGCGACGCTGCGCGCGCTCAGCGCCGACGGCGCCCTGCTCTCGCTGCGCGGTCGGGTCTGGAGCCCGGCGGCCGGGCTGCAGGCCCTCGACCTCATCGCGACGCAGCAGTAGCCGAGCCCGCGCTCCACAGCCGTCGGCCAGGAGGCGCGCGGTCGCGCACGCACCCGCCATCATCGGCCCCGTGGAGCAGGGGCGAGGGTGGTGGCGCGCGGCGCTGGAGGAGGCGCTGAGCGTCCTCTGGCCGGTCGAGTGCGCTGGCTGCGGCGCGCTCGACGTGGCCGTCTGCCCGTCGTGCCGGGATCTGCTGCTCGCCGGGCCGCTGCGCGAGCAGCTCGACGGGCTGCCGCTCGTCGCGGCCGCCGAGTACGCCGGCCGCGTGCGCTCCCTCGTCGTCGCGTGCAAGGAGCGCGGCGCGCGATCCGAGGCGAGGGCGCTGGGCGCGGGCCTGGCGCTCGCGCTGGAGGCGCTGCCCGATGCCGAGCTCGTGCGCGTGCCGCCGAGTCGCGAGGGGCAGCGGCGCCGCGGCTTCGACCCGGTCGCGCTGGCGGTGCGCCAGACGGGCATGCGCTCGTGGTCGCTGCGGCGCACCTGGCCGGCAGGCGCCCGGCCGGCGAGCGACGCGGGCGGGGCGCAGAAGGGGCGCTCCGCCGCGGCTCGTGCGCGTGCCGCAGCGGGTTCGCTCGAGCTGCCCCCGCGCGCGGCGCGTCGGCTCGCGGGGCGGCCCGTCGTCGTGGTCGACGACGTCGTCACGAGCGGCGCGACGGTGCGCGAAGCCGTGCGCGCGCTGCGCGCGGCCGGCTGCATGCCGGTCGGGATCGCGGGGGTCGCGCGCACCCCTCGGAGGCCCGGATCGCTCTGGCTCGTGCCCAGCGCGCCGGGGGTAGAGTGACGGCACGCAAGTCGGCGCAGCAGCCAGCTCGCGCCGACGCCGATCATTCCGGGAGGCCACGATGGACATCACGTTCGGCGCCAAGGGCGCAGACATCACAGACCGGTTCCGGGCATACGCCGAGGAGAAGCTGGCGAAGGTCACCCAGCTCCTCCCTCGTGCGACGGCCCTCGATGTCAAGCTCACGCGGCACGCGGTGCCCCACACCTCGGTGGCCGGAGGTCGCGTGGAGATCACGGTGCACGGCCCCGGCTCCATCATCCGCGCCGAGGCCGACGGGCCCGACAAGTACATGGCCTTCGACTCCGCCTACCACCGCGTGATGGAGCGTGCGCGTCGCGTGCACGACAAGCGCACCGACCACAGCGCGCGCAAGCGCACCCCCCTGCACGACGCCGTCGCGAGCGGCTTCGACCAGGTCGACATCACGCCCGCCGACCCCGCGGTCGTCGAGGCCGTGCTCACCGGGTCGATCCCGACCGTCGAGCAGCCGCACGAGGGCGAGACCGAGTGGTCGCCCGTCGTGATCCGCCAGAAGCGCTTCCCCGCCAAGCGCATGGGCGTGCGGGAGGCCGTCGACCAGATGGAGCTGGTCGGCCACCCCTTCTACCTCTTCATCGACGACGAGTCCGGCGAGTGCGCCGTCGTCTACCGCCGCAAGGGCTGGTCCTACGGCGTCATCACGCTCGACGACGACGTCTCCGAGGCGGAGGACGCGGGCACCGAGCGCGCCGCCTCCTGACCGATCGACACGGCCCGGTCGGGCCGGCCGCGCCCGCCTGACCAGGAGGCGCCCCGGGACCTCTGGGGCGCCTCCTGGCATGCGTTGTTAGGATGGGCAGTCGGTTACCGAACCGTTATCTTTCCCCCGAGCACGGGAGGCACACCACCGTGGCCAACATCTTCGAGAATCTGCTGCGAGCCGGCGAGGGCCGGCTGCGGCGCCGCCTGGAGCGCATCGCCAAGGACGTCTCTGCGCTCGAGGACGCGTTCGAAGACCTGACCGACGACGAGCTCGCCGGGGAGACCGAGGAGTTCCGACGCCGCCACGCCGAGGGCGAGACCCTCGACGACCTGCTGCCGGAGGCCTTCGCCGCGGTGCGCGAGGCGGCGAAGCGCACGCTCGGCATGCGCCCCTACGAGGTGCAGGTGATGGGCGCCGCGGCGCTCCACCTGGGCAACATCGCCGAGATGAAGACGGGTGAGGGCAAGACGCTCGTCGCGCCGATCGCCGCCTACCTGAACGCGATCCCTGGCCACGGCGTGCACGTGGTGACGGTGAACGACTACCTCGCCAGCTACCAGTCGGAGCTCATGGGCCGCGTCTTCCGCGCCCTCGGCATGACGACCGGCTGCATCATCTCCGGGCAGAGCCCCGAGGTGCGCCGCGAGCAGTACGAGGCCGACGTCACCTACGGCACGAACAACGAGTTCGGCTTCGACTACCTCCGCGACAACATGGCGCACTCCAAGGAGGCCATGGTGCAGCGCGGCCACGGCTTCGCCATCGTCGACGAGGTCGACTCGATCCTCATCGACGAGGCCCGCACGCCGCTCATCATCTCCGGTCCCGCGGCCGGAGAGGCGAACCGCTGGTTCGGGGAGTTCGCCCGCATCGCCAAGCGCCTGCGCGCCGGCATCGACTACGAGGTCGACGAGAAGAAGCGCACCGTCGGCGTGCTCGAGCCCGGCATCGAGCGGGTCGAGGACCTGCTGGGCATCGACAGCCTGTACGAGTCGGCGAACACCCCGCTGATCTCCTTCCTCAACACGGCGCTGAAGGCCAAGGCGCTCTTCAAGCGCGACTCGCACTACGTCGTCATGAACGGCGAGGTGCTGATCGTCGACGAGCACACGGGCCGCATCATGCAGGGCCGCCGCTTCAACGAGGGCATCCACCAGGCGATCGAGGCGAAGGAGGGGGTGCAGATCAAGGCCGAGAACCAGACGGTCGCGACGGTCACCCTGCAGAACTACTTCCGCCTCTACGACAAGCTCTCCGGCATGACCGGCACCGCGGACACCGAGGCCGCCGAGTTCATGTCCACCTACAAGCTCGGCGTCGTGCCGATCCCGACCAACAAGCCGCTGCAGCGCATCGACAACGCCGACCTCGTCTACGCGACCGTGGAGGGCAAGTTCAAGCACGTCGTCGACGACATCGTCGAGCGGCACGCGAAGGGGCAGCCGGTGCTCGTGGGCACCACGAGCGTCGAGAAGAGCGAGTACCTCTCGACGCAGCTGGCGAAGCATGGCGTCGCGCACGAGGTGCTGAACGCGAAGAACCACGCGCGCGAGGCCTCGATCATCGCCCAGGCCGGCCGCGTCGGCGCCGTCACCGTCGCCACGAACATGGCCGGTCGAGGCACCGACATCATGCTCGGCGGCAACGCCGAGCACCTCGCGGTCACGAAGATGCAGGAGCTCGGCCTCAGCCCCTCCGAGACCCCCGACGAGTACGAGGAGCGCTGGGACGAGGTCTTCGCCGAGGTCAAGGCCGCGGTCGCCGAGGAGGCCGCGAAGGTCATCGAGGCCGGCGGCCTCTACGTGCTCGGCACCGAGCGCCACGAGTCGCGACGCATCGACAACCAGCTGCGAGGCCGCTCCGGCCGTCAGGGCGACCCGGGTGAGAGCCGCTTCTACCTCTCGATGCAGGACGACCTGCTGCGCCTGTTCGGCGGCTCGGTCGCCCAGCGGTTCATGACCGCGGACGCGGACGAGGACGAGATCCCGCTGGAGTCGAAGATCTTCTCCCGCACGATCCGCTCCGCGCAGGCGCAGATCGAGTCGCGCAACGCCGAGATGCGCAAGAACGTCCTCAAGTACGACGACGTCATGAACCGCCAGCGCGAGGCGATCTACTCCGACCGCCGCCACATCCTGGACGGCGACGACCTCGACGCGCGCGTGCAGGGGTTCATCGAGGGCACGATCAAAGCGATCGTCGACGAGCACACCGTCGGCAACGACAGCGACGAGTGGAACCTGGAGTCGCTCTGGAACGACGCGAAGCAGGTCTACCCCGTCGGCATCACGATCGACGAGGTCGTCGCCGAGGCGCAGCCGCGCCTGACGGCCGACTTCGTCACCGAGCAGCTGCTCTCCGACGCCCGCATCGCGTACGCGAAGCGCGAGGAGGAGCTCGGCTCGCCCGCGATGCGGCTGCTCGAGCGCCGCGTGGTGCTCTCGGTCATCGACCGCAAGTGGCGCGACCACCTGTACGAGATGGACTACCTGCGCGAGGGCATCGGCCTGCGCAGCATGGCGCAGCGCGACCCGGTGGTCGAGTACCAGAACGAGGGCTTCGCGCTCTACCAGCAGATGATGTCGGCCATCCGCGAGGAGTCGGTGACGTTCCTGTTCAACCTCGAGGTGAAGGTGCAGCAGGGCACGACCGCCGCTGCTCCCGCGATCGAGGGCGGCGGCCTGGAGGTGCCGGAGGAGGACACCTCGAAGCTCACCTACTCGGCGCCCGACGAGGACGGCGAGGCCTCGCTGCACGACGCGAAGGGCCGCGAGCTCGACGCGGATGCGCCCAAGGTGCGCGCGAAGAGCGGCAACCCGGCTGTCGCGGCGCAGGCGAAGGCGCAGCCGGTCGCCGGCAACCGCGAGCAGCGCCGGGCAGCCGCGAAGCAGGCGCAGGCGGCGCCGAAGAAGGTCGGCGCGTTCGGCCAGGCCGCCGACTCCGAGCCCCAGGGCTGAGCCGCAGCACCGTCGCCGGCGCGGGGCGGGCTCAGTCGTCGATCGACTGCAGCCCGTTCCACGCGGTGATGCCGAGCGGCGGGCCGTAGGCGGCCGCGGTGCCGCCGTTCGAGTACACGGCGGTGATGTGCCCGGCGCCGGTGGCCTCGTCGACGTTGGAGACCCATCCGGAGCCGGAGGCGCCGTCGCCCATGGCGCACGCCGCGCCGTAGTTCGCGTCGCCGCCGAGCCCGTAGCTCGGCTCGTCCTCCGCGCAGTAGCGCAGCACCTCGGCGTCGAACTCGTCGTTCCCCGGGTAGCCGGCGAGCACGACGCCGTTGGTCTCGGCCGTGAAGCTCACGCCCTGGCCGCCCACCGCGTCCTCGAGCGTGCCGCCGTCGAGCGGCGCGAAGCGGATGAAGCCGAAGTCGAAGCCCATCCAGCCGTTGTCGTCGGCGCCGTCGAGCCACCGGGTGTTGGCCTCCAGGTACTGCTCGGGCACCCACAGCTCCTCGGCCTCCCAGACGCCGAACGGCGCGTCGCCCTGCTCGTAGCCGGGGGCGAAGCGGATGGCGTCGAAGTAGTCGCGGGTGTCGTCGTCCCAGATGCAGTGCGCGGCGGTGACCACGATCAGGCCGCTGGCGGAGTTGATCACGGTGCCGCTGCACGTGAAGGCGCCCGCGTCGGAATCCATCTCGATGCGCCCCGTGGTCGAGAGCAGCAGGCTCTCGCCGCTCGTGTGCGGCCGGCCGGGGTAGAGCTCGTCGCCGGCGTCGCTCGTCGGCAGCGCGATGCCCGCTGCGACGAGAGGGGAGCCGAGCGTCGGCTCGAGCACCAGGTCGAAGGCCGCGTCGGGCAGGTAGCCGACGGCGGTCTCGCCGGGCTCGCCCGCGTAGAGCTCGCCCGTGTCGGCCGTCGTCTCGTCGCGCAGCGTGATCGGTGCGTCGGGCTCGACGGGCGTCACCTCCGGCAGCGGCGTGGCAGGCGTCGCCGGCTGCGTCTGGTCGGGCTGCTGGCGAGGCGTGGTGGTCTGCTGCGGCGCGGCGGTGGGCAGCGGCGGCGGCAGGATGCAGCCGGTCACGGTGAGCACGGCGGCGGCGCCGGCGAGCAGCGCGAAGGGCCGGAGGGCGGTGCGGGGAGGGCGAGGCGGAGGCATGGTGCGACTCACGCTAGAGGCACCGGGCGAGGGCAGGCTGAGCGTCGCCGTGCGCCCGCGTCGACAGATAGGGCCCCCGCTCGCTTCGACAACGCGAGGGCGCCTCGATACCCTCGATGGTTGTCCAGACACGCGCACGGGGGAGTACAGCCATGGCAGATCGAGCCGCACGGCGAGCCGATTGGGCTCCGACCGAGGTATGGGCGAGGCTGCGCAAGCCCGTCTTCATCCCCGCGGTGCTCATCATCGTCGGCATGGTCGCCTTCGCCGTCATCTACAGCGGCACGGGCGGGAACGCCTTCGAGGTGCTCAACAGCACCATCACCGAGGGTGTCGGCTGGTGGTACATCCTGGCCGCCACGGGCTTCGTGGCCTTCGCGCTCTACTGCGGCCTGTCCCGCATCGGCAGCATCAAGCTCGGCCGCGACGACGAGGAGCCGGAGTTCTCGACCCTGTCGTGGTTCACGATGCTCTTCAGCGCCGGCATGGGCATCGGGCTCGTGTTCTTCGGCGTGGCCGAGCCGCTGTCCCACATGACGACGCCGCCGGAGCGCGCGGGCGTCGAGGGCGGCACCGACAGCGCCGGCCGCCTCGCGATGGATCTCACGATCTACCACTGGGGTCTCCACGCCTGGGCGATCTACGTCGTCGTCGGCCTCGGCATGGCCTACATGACGTTCCGCCGCGGCCGCCCGCTGTCGATCCGCTGGCTGCTGGAGCCGCTCCTCGGCCGGGAGCGGGTCGAGGGCTGGATCGGCCACGCCGTCGACGTCGTGGCGATCGTCGGCACGCTCTTCGGCGTCGCCACGTCGCTGGGCTTCGGCGTGCAGCAGATCACCGCCGGCCTCGAGTACCTGGGATGGGTCGAGGGCTCGGCCACCTTCTCGGTCATCGTCATCGCCATCGTCACCGGCCTCGCCACGCTCTCGGTGATGTCGGGCCTCGACAAGGGCCTCAAGTGGCTGTCGAACATCAACATGTCGCTCGCGGCGCTGCTGGCGATCTTCGTGCTCGCGCTCGGGCCGACGCTCGTGCTGATCCAGGCGATGGTCGCCAACACCGGCAGCTACCTCGCGTCGCTGCCGGGCATCATGCTCGAGACGTGGCCGCTGGCCACCGACACCTGGGCGGGCGACTGGACCATCTTCTACTGGGGCTGGTGGATGAGCTGGGCGCCCTTCGTGGGCATGTTCATCGCGCGCATCTCCCGCGGCCGCACGATCCGCCAGTTCGTCTTCGGCGTGCTGCTCACGCCGACGCTGATCGGCATCGCGTGGTTCACGATCTTCGGCGACTCGGCGATCCTGCGACAGCTCTCCGACGGGGACATGCTCGTCGACGGCGAGGTGAACACGTACACCTCCCTGTTCCAGCTGCTCGAGACCTTCCCGCTCGCCGCGGTGACGAGCGTGCTGGCGATCGCGATCATCGTGTTCTTCTTCGTCACCTCGTCGGACTCCGGCTCGCTGGTGATCGACATCATCGCCACGGGAGGCGCGACCGAGACGCCGCGGCTCACGCGCGTCATGTGGTCGGTGCTCGAGGGCCTCGCGGCCGCGGTGCTGCTGCTCGTGGGCGGGTCGGCATCGCTCACCGCGCTCCAGACCGCATCGATCGCGACCGCCGTGCCGTTCTCGATCATCATGGTGCTGACGTGCATCTCGCTGCTGCGCGCCTTCCACTACGAGGTCGCGAACGCGCCGCGCTACATGCGCGCGCGCATCGCCTCCGCGCCGCCGGAGCCTGCCGATGCGCCGGCCGCGCAGGATCAGCCGAGGCGCCGCTGGCGCGGGCGCCGGGATGTCTCGTCGACCTTCGTCGGCCTGCCGGCGAGCCAGCCCGCGGCCGCGAGCCCTGCGGCCGGCGGCGAGTTCCTGATCGCGCTCCACGAGGTGCCGACCGAGGCGGTCGACCTGAGCGCCGAGGGCGTCGCGACGCTCGACGAGGAGCGCGTCGTGCAGGATCCGATCGCCGGCGAGGTGTTCGACACCCCCGAGTTCGCCGCCTCGCAGGCGGGTCTCGAGCACGAGCTGGAGCAGACCGCCGCCGAGGCCGAGGCGGGGGAGTCGCCGGAGGCGCCGGCGAGCCGCTGATCCACGCTGCCGGGCCCCGGGGATCGCTCCGGGGCCCGGCAGCGGTCGCGGCGATCTGGCGCTAGGCGGGCGGGTCGACGGCGACGAGCAGGATGCCCGTCCAGTGGCACGCGAAGGCGATCACGGTGCAGATGTGGAAGAGCTCGTGGAAGCCGAAGTGCCCGGGGAACGGGTTCGGCTTCTTCGTGCCGTAGAAGATCGCGCCGACCGTGTAGGCGAGGCCGCCGGCGATGACGAGCGCGGCCGTGGCGGCATTGGCTGCCCAGATGTCGCCCATGAAGGCGACCGCGGCCCAGCCGAGCGCGAGGTAGATGGGCACGTAGAGCCAGCGCGGGGCGGTGAGCCAGAAGACCCGGAAGGCGATGCCGAGGAGCGCGCCGCCCCAGATGACCGACAGCAGGATCCAGTCGGTCGGTGAGGTGAGCGTGAGCAGCGCGATCGGCGTGTACGAGCCGGCGATCAGCAGGAAGATGTTGGCGTGGTCGAGGCGCTTCATCACCACCCGCGTGCGCTCCTGCCAGTCGAAGCGGTGGTACACGGCGGAGATGCCGAACAGCAGCACGCCCGAGAGCGCGAAGACCGCGGTCGACCAGGTCGCCACGGCGCCGTTCGCGAGCACGACGAGCACGATGCCCGCGATGAGCGCGAGCGGCGCGGTCGCCGCGTGGATCCACCCGCGCCAGGAGGGCTTCCCCTCGACCTTCGCCTCGGCGATCGACTCGCCTGCGGCTGCGATGAAGGGGAGGTGCGCGCCGTCGACGACCTCGTCGAGGGAGCTGCCGTCGTGACTGGAGGAGTCGCCCGGAGCGCCGGGCGCGATGCGTGCTGCCATGCCTACAGCGTAGGGCGTACGCAGTACCGGAGGTGGCATCCGAGTCGGTGGGCGCCCGGTAGATTCAGCAGATGCGACTGCGCAGCGCCCCGGGCTCACGGCTCGTGTACCGCTACTACGAGCGGCGACTCCGCCGCGACCTCGAGCGCGCGCCCGTGCCGCGGCACATCGCCATGATCATCGACGGCAACCGCCGCTGGGCCCGCGAGCAGAAGCTCGCCACCGCAGGCCACGGCCACCGCGCCGGCGCCGTCAAGCTGCGGGAGTTCGTCGACTGGTGCGCCGAGATCGACGTCGAGGTCGTCACGATGTACCTCCTCTCGAGGGACAACCTGACCGGTCGCGCGTCGCAGGAGCTCGGCGAGCTGTGCGAGATCATCGCCGAGCTCGCCGACGACCTCTCGCACCAGCCGGGTCGCCGGATCCGTCACGTGGGCGACGTGCGAGGGCTGCCCGTGCCGCTCGTCGATGCGCTGCAGGGCGCCGTCGACCGCACGGCCGGCAACGACGGCCTGCAGGTGAACCTGGCGGTGGGCTACGGAGGCCGGCACGAGCTGGTCGAGGCCGTGCGGCGGATCCTGGAGCGGGCAGGGACGTCGAGCCCGGCCGAGCTGGCCGAGCGGCTGACGCCCGAGCTGATCGCCGAGCACCTCTCGACCGCCGGGCAGCCGGATCCCGACCTCGTGATCCGCACCTCCGGCGAGCAGCGCCTCAGCGACTTCATGCTGTGGCAGAGCGCGCACAGCGAGTTCTACTTCGTCGAGGCGCTCGGGCCGGACCTGCGCGAGGTCGACTTCCTGCGCGCCGTGCGGGCGTACGGGCTTCGGGAGCGCCGCTACGGGAGGTGACGCCGGGCATGTGCCCGGCAGGTTGCCGGCAGGTGAACAGAGCCGGCGCCTCCGTGTGTCGCCGAGCATGCGCGGGCGCCGAGCGTAGATTCGGCCCTGTCGGGCAGTTCCGCCCGGCAAGCGAGCGGCCTTCGCGCCAGCGAGCACCACGGGAGGCGATGGCCGCGTGATCCGACCCCGGTCGGAAGGAGCGTCACGTGCCTGATCTCGCCACCACCCCCGCAGCCGGAGCCGCCGAGGCCGAGCGCCTCGAGACCCGGCAGCGCACCTACGTGCTCGACACCAGCGTGCTGCTGTCGGACCCGGGGGCGATCCACCGCTTCGCCGAGCATCAGGTGGTGATCCCCGTCGTCGTGATCGCAGAGCTCGAGAAGAAGCGCCACGACCCCGAGATCGGCTACTTCGCCCGCAAGGCGCTGCGCAACCTCGACGACCTGCGCACCGTCCACGAGCGGCTCGACTTCCCCGTGCCCACCGAGGGCGGCGGCAGCCTCCGGGTCGAGCTCAACCACTCGAACCTCGCCGTGCTGCCGAGCGGCCTGCAGCTGGGGGACAACGACTCGAGGATCCTCGCCGTCGCCTCGAACCTCGCCGGCGACGGGCTCGACGTCTGCGTCGTCTCGAAGGACATGCCGATGCGCGTGAAGGCCGCCTCCATCGGGCTCGCGGCCGAGGAGTACCTGGCGGAGCAGGCTGTCGACTCGGGCTGGACCGGCATCGCCGAGCTCGCCCTCTCGGGCGAGCAGATCAACGCCCTCTACGAGCAGGAGCGGCTCGAGACGGCGCTCGTGGCCGACATGCCGCTCAACACCGGCCTCGTGATCTCCTCCGAGCGCGGATCCGCCCTCGGCCGCGTGACGCGCAGGGGCGAGATCTCGCTCGTGCGCGGCGACCGCGAGGTCTTCGGCGTGCACGGCCGCTCGGCCGAGCAGCGGCTCGCGATCGACCTGCTGCTCGACGACGAGGTGGGGATCGTGTCGCTCGGCGGCTCTGCGGGCACGGGCAAGTCGGCGCTCGCCCTCGCTGCCGGCCTCGAGGCGGTGCTCGAGCGTCGCCTGCACAAGAAGGTCATCGTCTTCCGGCCGCTGTACGCGGTGGGCGGCCAGGAGCTCGGGTACCTGCCGGGCGACAAGGACGAGAAGATGAACCCCTGGGGGCAGGCGGTCTACGACACGCTGGGCGCGCTCGTCGGCGACAACGTGCTCGACGAGGTGGCCGACCGGGGCATGCTCGAGGTGCTGCCGCTCACGCACATCCGCGGGCGCTCGCTCCACGACGCGTTCGTGATCGTCGACGAGGCGCAGTCGCTCGAGCGCAACGTGCTGCTGACGGTGCTCTCCCGCATCGGGCAGAACTCTCGCGTGGTGCTGACGCACGACGTCGCGCAGCGCGACAACCTGCGCGTGGGGCGGCACGACGGCATCGCGGCCGTGATCGAGACGCTGAAGGGCGAGGACCTCTTCGGTCACGTGACGCTCATGCGCTCGGAGCGCTCGCGCATCGCCGCGCTCGTGACGAGCCTGCTGGAGGGCTAGCGGCGCCGCTCTGGTGCAGCGTGATGGAGCGGGTCGGGATCGGCGCACGAACTCGGACGGTCGCGCCCTCGGCTGCCACCGGGGTCGGACGTCGCTCGCGAGCTCGGAGCGCAGCGGGGCGGCCGTCGGCTCTCGCGGCGAGCGTGTGCGCATGCAGCAGCTGACGGCGGTCGAGGCGCGCCGGATGCGGCTGGTCGCGCAGGGGCTCGACCGTCGTGCTCGCGCGGGTGCTGACGACGGGAGCGCTGCCAGCAGGGGCGCCAGCCGCGGCAGCAGCGCAGGCGGCGGCGCCGGGGGAGCGGCCTCCGCGCTCGGTCGCACGCCGACGCAGGTCGTGCGGCGGATGGTCGCGATGCAGGGCCAGGACCTGCTGCAGGTGCTGCAGGCGATCGCGATCCGCTCGGCGCCCGGCACGAGCCTCGACGACGTGCGCGCGGTGTTCGACCGCGGCGAGCTCGTGCGGTCGTGGGCGATGCGCGGCACGCTCTTCGTCGCGACACCGGATGCCCTCGCGTCGCTCCACGCGGCGGTCGCTGGGCGGATGCGCACCCGGGAGTGGCGGATGTGCCTCGACCGCGGCATCGACGAGGCGGCGGCCGAGCGCTCGGCCGCCGTGCTCGTGGAGCTGCTCGCCGATGCGCCGCAGCCGCGCCCAGCGCTCATGGCCGCGTGGGAGGCGGCGGGGATCGACGTCTCCGGCGGCCGCGGCTACCACCTGCTCGCGCTGCACTCCTACGCCGGGCTCGTGCGGTTCGGCCCGTTCGCCGGCACGGCGCAGCTGCTCGTCGGCGGCGCCGCGCCCGCAGTGCAGGGGCCGGATGCGGCGCTCGCCGAGGCAGTGCGGAGCCTCGTCGCCGCGCGGGCGCCCGTCAGCGAGGCCGACATCGCCTGGTGGCTGGCGCTGCCGAAGTCGACGGTGCGCGCGGCCTTCGCTCGGGCCGAGGGCATCCGCGAGGTGCTGGTCGGCGGCGCCCCGATGCTCGTGGTCGAGCAGGGCCTCGAGGGCCGGCGCTCCGGGGTGCTGCTCGTGCCGGGCTTCGACGAGTGGATCCTCGGCTATCGCGATCGCTCGCTCACGGCGGGCGCCGAGATGCACGCCGCGCTCGTGCCGGGCAACAACGGCGTCTTTCAGCCCGCCGTGCTCGTCGACGGGCGCGCGGTCGGGCGCTGGCGCGCCGCTCGGGGTCGCGGCGCGCCCACCGTCGAGCTGATCGAGCAGGTGTCGGCGGCGACCGCCGCCGCGATCGAGCGCCACGTCGCGGCCTGGCCGCACGGCTGACCGGAGCCCTGCGGCCCGAGGTCCAGCGGCCTGAGGCACCGAGGGTCCGGCGTCAGAGCTCCAGCACGCCCCGCCAGACGCTCTCGCCCGAGTGCGTGGGATCGCCGTCGAACGGCTCGACCGAGACATCCACGATCGGGTAGCCGGCGAGGTCGAGCCCGTCCGGGAGCACGATCTCGGTGGTCGACGCGTCGAACAGGCCGACGCTCACCATCCCCTGCACGTCGCTGTCGATGAGCCACACGTCGAGGTAGCCGTCGACCTCCGGCAGCCGGTCGGCCTCGAGCAGCAGCACGCGATGCCCGTCGCGCTCCACGATCCGCGCCTGCGCCGGATCGACGATGGGCTGCAGCGGGTCGAGCTGCACGGCGGCGAGGCTCGATCCCTGCGCGCCGGAGCCGAGCTGACCGACCGAGAGCCAGACGGCGCCTGCGGCGATCGCCGCGGAGGCGAGGCAGGCGGTGACGAGCGTCGCGACGCCGAAGCGGCGAGAGCGCCGACGCCGCGGTGCGACGTGCCCGGAGCCGGTCGCCGATGCCGCCGGCTGCTCCGACTCGGCGCTCGGGGTCGATGCGTCGTGGCTCGCAGCATCCGTGCTCGGACCCCCTGCAGCGGCGGACACCGATCCTCGCGCTGCGCGCGGTGCCGACCCCTCCTCGACCTCTGCGGCGATGCGCTCCCAGAGGCCGGCGGACGGGGCGGCCGGCGCGACGGCGCCCGCGCGCATGCGCACGGCGGTGCGCCGCAGCGCTTCGACCTCGCCACGGCACTCGCCGCACGCCGCGAGGTGCGCGCTCGCCTCGGCACCGGGCTCGCCGAGCGCGATCGCCGCGATCTCCTCAGGCGACAGGTGTCGCATGCGCGTCCTCCCATCGGTCTCGCAGGCGCCGGAGCGCCCGCGAGAGGTGACTCTTGACCGTGCCGACAGGCATGGCGAGGTCGTCGGCGATCCACGAGGCCGATCGATCCTCCAGCACGGCCAGGCGCACGATGGTGCGCTGCGGCTCACCGATCCGCTCGAGCTCCTCGGCCACGGTGAGCGCGTCGATCACGGCATCCGGCACCGGGTCGCCGTCGCCGTGCTCGAGGTGCAGGGCGAGGTCAGCAGGGTCGGTCGGCTGCTCGTGCGCGCTGCGCGCCCGCCAGTGGTCGGCGATGCGCCGACGCGCGATCCTCATGATCCACGCTCCGAGCGGTCCGGCATCAGGGTCGTAGCCGGCGCGCGAGCGCCAGACCGAGACGAAGGTCTGCTGCACGACGTCCTCCGCATCCTGCGGCGGCATCGCTCGGCACGCGATGGCGTAGACCATGCCGCCCCAGCGCTCGTAGGCCGCCCGCAGCGCGTCCGCGTCATCGCGCGCGAACGAGCGCGCGATGCGATCCTCCTCGATGGCTGCATCGGACACCTGCTCACGCTATCCCAGGTCGCCGGCTCATGACCGGACCGGTGTCGCCGTCACGACGATGTTGTCCTCGTACGCGCCGGCGGCCGCATCCCACTCGCCGCCGCACGTGATGAGGCGCACGACGTGCTCGCCGCTGCGGGCGAAGAGCGACTCGAGCGGCAGGTCGTCCTTCGAGAGCTGCTCGATCGAGGTGATCTCGAACCGCTGCAGCTCGCCAGATCGCATCTCCACCTCCACGACGTCGCCGGCGCTCGCCTGCAGCACCGCGGCCATCGGCGCGGCGCCGATGTCGCTGTCGACGTGCGCGGCGAGCACGGCAGAGCCGTCTGCCGCGCCGGGCTCCGGGCCGTAGCGGTACCAGCCGAGCTCCGACACGAGCTCCGGCACATCCATCTGCCCGTCCTCGCGCACCCCGACCGGCACGACGCCGAGGTCGAGGCCCACGGATGCGACGCGCACGCGCGCGGGCTCGTCGCGGGAGGCAGCGGGTGCGGTGGGGGCTGCGTCGCGGAAGCCGACGCCGGCCGGCGCCGCGGGCGACTCGGTCGCGGCAGGCGCTTCGGTGGCATCCGGCGTCGCGATCGCCGTGCTCGGCGCGCCGCTGGGCGCACCCGTCGGCGCGCCCTCGCTCGCGGCATCCAGCCCGCGGGGGATCAGGAGCCACGCGCCGACCGCGATCGCGGCGATCGAGACGATCGCGAGCAGCGCCCGGATGCGACGCTGGCGCACACGCAGGGGCTCCCGCCGCGACCTGCGCGACGGGAGCCCCTGCTGCTCGTGCATGCTCAGCGCTGCTGCCCAACCGGGCGCAGCGTGCGAGCGGCGACGGCCGCGAGGCCGAGCAGGCCGGCGAGCACGATGCCCACGCCGAGCGCGCGCTGGCCGTCAGCTGCGCCACCGAGGCCCGAGGGCACGCCGGTCGGAGCGGAGTGCGCCTCGACCGTCTGCACCGCGAGGTCGAGCGAGCCGTCCTCGGCGCTGCCCCATGCGGTCACGATGGTGTTGACGCCCTCGGCGAGCTCGAGGTCGGCCGGGCCGATCACGACGTCCTCGGTGCCAGCGAGCACCACGTCCGCAGCGACGGTGCCTGCGGCGGTGTCGAGCATGGCCTCATCCGGGTTCGTCAGGCCCTCGACGACGGCGTCGCCGTTGGCCCGCACGTCGACGGCCGGGGCCGCAGCGAGGTGGCGGACGGTGAGGCGCGTCTCGCCGGCGGCGATCGGCTCGGTGCTGTTGGCGAATGCCGACAGCGTCGGGTCGCCGCCCTCGGTGAGGTGGGCGACGAGCGTCAGGTTCGCCGAGGCGGGCACCTCGACGCCCATCGCCTCGATCGCGGGCTCCGCCGAGTCGGGCATGTCTCCGTCTGCGAACACCTGGATGTCGTAGCTGCCCGGGGCGAGCATCATCGGGTCGGTCAGGGTGCCGGGCTCGAAGTCGGCGATGGCCTCTTCGCCATCGATGTAGACGTCGACCGTGAGGCCGGGCACGCCGTGCAGCACCGACACCGTGGAGTCCCCTTCGGCAGCCATGGCGGGTGCTGCGGCGAATGCCGACAGCGCGACTGCGGCTCCGACGCCGATCGCGAGCTTGCGCTTCATGATGTCTCCTTGATCCGTGCGGCGCCGGATGCGCCGTCTGCTCTGGTATCGCAGCGGCGACCCCGATCGGTTGCAGCGCCCCGTCGACCGTGCATCCCGGGCGTGTCGCGGCGGTGCGGCACGCGCGCCGGCAGATGGCCGTGCGCTGCGGCTGTGGAGGGCAGCATCCGCCGCGCGCCCTCCAGCACTACGGTGTCGGCCATGACCGACCGGGCAGCGCCGACCGCGCGCGGCGACGACGCCCCCGACTCCGGGCTGTGGGGCCCGGTGCGGCCGGTGCGCCTGCGGGCGTCCGACGGGCTCGGCATCCCCCTCGCCGTCGCGGTCGCGGTGCTGCTGATCGCGCGAGGGCTCGATGCGGTCGCCGTCGTGCCGCTCGTCGCGGCCGCTGCAGCCGCGCCGGCGCTCGCCCGCATCGACATCCTCGAGCGACGCCTGCCGAACGCCATCACGGTGCCGCTGCTGCTGCTCGGTGCGATCGCCTGCACCGCGCGGGCGGCCGCGGGCGACCTCGCCATGCTCGCGGCCGTGGGGGTCGGCGCCGCGCTGCTCACGATGGCGGTGGTCGGCGGGATGGGGATGGGCGACGTGAAGCTCGGCACGGCCCTCGCCCTCGCGAGCGCGCCGCTCGGCTGGGCGGCGCCGCTCCTGGCCCTCGCCGCATCCGTCATCGTCGGCGGGGTCGCGGGGCTCGGAGCGCTCGCGCTGGGCCGGCGGACGATCGCCTTCGGCCCGTGGCTGCTCGTCGGCCATGCCGTGGCCGTCGCGACGCTGGTCGCCGCGCGTTGATCGGCGCACGACTGAGCTCGGCGCGCGCCGTGTGACGCTCCGTGACAGCCCGATTGCTGCCGGGAGGGCGCGCGTTCCTAGCGTGGAGCCATCACGCACCACCTGCCCGCACCACCTGCCAGCACCACCTGAAGGAGCCACCATGTCTCACCGCAGCCTCCGCCGCTCCGCCGGCCGATCCCTCGCCGCAGCCGGAGCGCTCGGCGCCGCGCTCGCCCTCGTGGGCTGCGCCGCCGGGTCGGCGCCCGCCGACTCCGAGGCAGGCGCACCGGCCGATGCCGCCGCATCGACGCTCGGCACGCCCGAGAACCCCGTGCAGCTCGGCGTCGTGGGCGCTGCCGAGGCCTACTGGACGGCCTTCGAGGAGGCCGTCGAGGCCGAGGGCATCGAGCTCGACATCATCGACTTCACCGACTACAACCAGCCGAACCCCGCCACGAGCGAGGGCGAGCTCGACATCAACCAGTTCCAGCACATCATCTACCTCGCGAACTACAACGCGCAGGCCGGCGACGACCTGCAGCCGATCGGCTCGACGGCGACCTACCCGATCGGCCTCTACTCCTCGCAGCACGAGTCGGTCGAGGAGATCCCCGACGGGGCAGAGGTCATCGTGCCGAACGACGACACCAACCAGGCGCGCGGCCTGCTGGTGCTGCAGTCGGCGGGTCTCATCGCGCTCGAGGAGGGCGGCACCCCGTACTCGACCGTCGACGACATCATCGAGGAGGAGTCGCGCGTCACCGTGAGCGCTGTGGACGCGGCCATCACCGCCACCTCGCTGCCCGACGTCGCGGCCGCGATCGTCAACAACGACTTCCTGACGGATGCAGGCATCGACCCGGCCGATGCCATCGCCCAGGACGACCCGGCAGACCCGGCCGCGCAGCCCTACATCAACGTCTTCGCGACCACGGCCGAGAACGCCGACGACGAGGTACTGAACCGCCTGGTCGAGATCTTCCAGACCGACGAGGAGGTGCAGGCCGGCGCGCTCGAGTCCTCCGGCGGCACCGGCCTGTTCGTCTCCACGCCGAAGGCCGAGCTGCAGGAGTCGCTCGCCGCGGTGCAGGAGGCGCTCGAGCAGTAGCGCGCTGGAGCTCAAAGCGGCGGCCCTTTCGGGCCGCCGCCGCGACGCCAGCGCCGCCGCCCGTCCCGGGCGGCGGTCTGCGCAGGAGCAGCGCCGCCGCGATGCCCTTACCGCCGCCCGTCCCGGGCGGCGGACCGCGCAGCAGCAACCCAGCCACACGACCTCATCAGCCGAGCACCCCGACCTCAGGAGCCCCCATGTCGCACATCGTGATCGACCGTGTCTCGAAGCGGTTCCCGCCGGCCAAGCGGGGCGGCGACGCGATCGTCGCCGTCGACGACGTCTCGCTCGCGATCGAGCGGGGCGAGGTCTTCGGCATCATCGGCTACTCCGGCGCCGGCAAGTCGACCCTCGTGCGGCTCATCAACCAGCTCGAACCGGTCACCGACGGCACGATCACCGTCGGCGACGTCGACATCAGCGCGCTGCGCGGCAGGGCGCTGCGCGAGCAGCAGACCGGCATCGGCATGATCTTCCAGCGCTTCAACCTGCTGACCTCGCGGACGGTCGCCGGCAACGTCGCCTACCCGCTGGAGGTGATCGGGGTCGCGAAGGCCGAGCGCCGCCGGCGCGTCGAGGAGCTGCTGGACTTCGTGGGCCTCGGCGGTCGCGCCGACGCCTATCCGGAGCAGCTCTCGGGCGGCCAGCAGCAGCGCGTCGGCATCGCCCGCGCGCTGGCCGCGAACCCGCAGATCCTCCTCGCTGACGAAGCCACCTCCGCCCTCGACCCCGAGACGACGGCCGAGGTGCTCGACCTGCTCGCGCGCGTCAACCGCGAGCTCGGCGTCACCATCGTCGTGATCACCCACGAGATGGAGGTCATCACCCGCATCGCGGATCGCGTCGCCGTCATGGAGGCGGGGCGCGTCGTGGAGACGGGCCCCACCTACGACGTCTTCACGAGGCCGCAGACCGCGGTCGCTCGGCGATTCGTGCAGACGGTCGTGCGGGCGCTGCCGGAGGGCGACGAGCTCGCCCGCCTGCGCGCGCAGCACGAGGGCCGCTTCTTCACCATCTCGTTCATGGACGAGGGGGCGTCGGAGGCGCGGGTCTTCGCGGCGCTCGCGAGCGCGGGCGTCGACTTCAACCTCGTGCACGGAGGGGTCGACGACATCCGCGGCCGGGTCTACGGGCTGCTGACGATCGCGGTGCGCGGCGACGACGCCGCGGTCGAGCGCGCGGTCGCCGGCATCGGCGCAGGCGTCAGCGTGGAGGAGCAGCGATGAGCGACGTCGTGGGCGTCCTGCCCGACCTCCTCGAGCAGACCGGCATCATGCTCTGGATGGTGGCGGTCTCGCTCCTGCTCGGCGGCATCGGCGGGCTGATCATCGGCACCGGGCTGTACGTCACGCGGCGCGGCGGCATCCTGCAGCAGGGCGCGGTGTGGTGGGTGCTCAACATCCTCGTCAACACGTTCCGGCCGATCCCGTTCATCATCCTGCTCGCCGCGCTGCAGCCCATCGGGCGGCTCGTCGTCGGCAAGGGCATCGGCACGGAGTACGCGGTGTTCGCCATCGCCATCGCCGCGACCTTCGGCATCGCCCGCATCGTCGAGCAGAACCTGGTCGCGCTGCCGACCGGCGTGATCGAGGCGGCGCGAGCGACAGGGGCGAGCCCGTGGCGCATCATCCGCACGGTCGTCATCCCCGAGTCGCTCGGCCCGCTGGTGCTCGGCTTCACCTTCGCGGTCATCGCGATCGTCGACATGTCGGCCGTCGCGGGCCTCGTCGGCGGCGAGGGGCTCGGCAATTGGGCCGTGACCTACGGCTACCGGCAGTTCGACGAGGTCGTGACCTGGTCGGCGCTCGTGGTCGTCGTGGTCGTCGTGCAGCTGATCCAAGCGCTCGGCAACGGCCTGGCTCGCCGCATCATGCGGCGCTGACGCGCTCGCTGGCCATCACGCCGACGCCGGAAGCCGGCGCCCGCGCCGAGGCTGTCGGGATGGGCGATCGGTCGCTAGGCTCGCCGTCGTGCTCGACGACGCCACCCTGCTCGCCATGGCGAGCGACCTCAGCCGGGTCGACGGCGTGGCGGGCGTCGTGCTCGGCGGCTCCCGCGCGCGCGGTGCCGCGGCGCCGGGCTCCGACGTCGACCTGGGCGTCTACCTGCGCGGGGCGGTGGACGAAGGCGCGATCGCGGCCCTCGCCGAGGCGTGGTCGGATGCGTCGGCGGCGGAGCCGCGCTGGACCGCGTCGGGCGCGTGGGGGCGGTGGGTCGACGGCGGTGCCTGGCTGGTCGTGGGCGGCACGCCGGTCGACTGGATCCGGCGCGACCTGTCGCGGGTGGAGGCGCAGTGGGAGCGCGCGCAGCGGGGCGACGTCGCCGTGCATGCCCAGCCGGGGCACCCGCACGGGTTCCTCGACGTCGCCTACTGCGGCGAGCTCGCCCTCGGCCGGGTGCTCGCCGACCCGAGCGGAGCGCTCGAGTCGCTGCGGGCGCAGCTGCAGGAGATGCCCGCACCGCTCGGCGATGCGCTCGCAGGCCGCATCTGGGAGGCGCAGCTCACGGTCGACGCGGCCGCGAAGGCGGCTCCGCGCGGCGACGCGAGCTACGTGGCGCTCTGCATCGCGCACGCGACGCTCATCGCCGCGCACGCCATCCACGGCCGCGATCGCGCGTGGTCGACGAACGAGAAGGGGCTGGTCGCCGCGGCAGCGCGCCTGCCGAGCGCGCCGGCGGGGTTCGCCGCGTCCGTGACCGACGCGCTCGCGCTCGGGGACGCCTCCGCTCCCGCCCTCGTCGCCGCGGTCGGGCGCGCTCGCCTCCTGGTCGACCGCGTCGAGGCGGCCGTCGCGCGCTGATCGGCCCCGAGGACGGCGCGCACCGGGCGCTCCGCCGGGCCGACGCCTCGCCCGCCGCGACGAGTCCCGTCAGTCGGCCGGCTCGGTCAGCGCAGCGGCATAGGCGCGCACCGACCGGTTGTACCGGGGCAGCGTCGGTTCGACGGCTTCGATGGCCACGCGCAACGCTTCGGCGTGACGGCCGGCCGAGTGCAGCGCGAGCGCCAGGAACACCCGCGGCGAGGCCCCGGTGGTCGGGTGCATCGGCGCGGCCTCGAGCACCTCGATCGCCTCGTCGACGCGGCCGGTGTTGCGCAGCGTCGAGCCGTACTGCACAGCCAGCTGCGCGTGCTGCTCGGGTGCGAGCCCGAGGCGCAGGGCGCGCTCGTACTCGCGCTCGGCCTCATGTTCGCGGCCGTGGGAGTCGAGCATGCCGGCGAGCTCGAACGCGGCCCGCCCGTCCGCGCCCGGATAGGCCGTTGCGAGCGACCGCATCGCTGCGATGGCAGCATCGGCGGGCAGCTCGTCGAAGCGCTCCCAGAGCTCGCCGACCGCCGCGCTCCACGCCGCCGCCTCCCACTCGGTGCTCATGCCGCGGCGCTCACAGCTCGAGCCCGGTGTGGTGCGCCGCGAACGCCAGCTGATCGGCGAACTCGAGCGCCGCGGCGTCCTTCGGCTTGCCCATGCCGTGCCCGGCCCTGGTGTCGACGCTCAGCAGCACCGGCGCATCGGTCGTCGTGCTCCTGGCGGCCTGCGCCCGCTGCAGCTCGGCCGCGAACTTGAACGAGTGGGCCGGCACGACGCGGTCGTCGTGGTCGCCCGTCGTGATGAGCGTCGGCGGGTGGTCGACGTCCTGCCGCACGCTGTGCAGCGGCGAGTAGGCGCGCAGCCAGCGGTGGGCCTCGGCGTCGTCGGGGTCGCCGTAGTCGCTCGTCCACGCCCAGCCGATGGTGAAGCGGTGGAACCGCAGCATGTCGAGCACGCCCACGCCCGGCAGCACCGCCGCCCACAGCTCCGGCCGCTGCGTGAGCGCCGCGCCCGCGAGCAGCCCGCCGTTCGAGCGACCGTGCAGCGCGAGCTGCTCGGCGGTCGTGACGCCGGTCGCGATGAGGTGCTCGGCGATCGCGAAGAGGTCGTCGAAGACCTGCTGCTTGCGCTCCTTCGTGCCGCCCTTGTGCCACTCCGAGCCGAACTCGCCGCCGCCGCGCAGGTTCGGCACGACGAGCACGCCGCCCGCACCGACCCACGCCGCCAGCACGGCGCGGAACCCCGGGTTCATCGGGATGTTGAAGCCGCCGTAGGCCCAGATGAGCGTGGGGCGGTGCCGGTCGCCGACGTCGCCCTCCGGCCGCACCAGGAAGGCGGGCACGATCTCGCCGTCGGTCGAGGCGGTGCGGATCCGTGCTGTCACCGCCGCGGGCGCGCTCGTTCCGGGCGTGGCGAGCGCGCGGTGCGAGACGAGCCGCGCGCCGTCGGTCTCGATGACGTGCCGCGTGCCGCGGTCGACGAAGCTCTCGGTGCTGACGAGGACGGTGCTCGAGGCCTCCGTCGCATCCGATCCCGTGATCGAGATGCCCTCGCCGAGCGGCACGACGTCACCCAGCAGCCCGTCGAAGGTCGCGAGCTGCATGCGGTGGCTCGCGTCGTGGGAGTACTCGAGCACGATGCCGGATGCGGTGAGCGAGGCGTCGAGGAGCACGTCCTCGGGGTGCTCGGGCACGAGCGTCGTCTCTGCCCCCGTCTCGAGGTCGAGCACCGCGAGTCGGTAGCGAGCCGCGTCCGCGTCGGTGACGGCGTAGAGCCGGCCCTGGCGCACGCCGATCGCGCTCCACTCGTGCTCGTGGCCCTCGACGAGCTGCGTGAGCCCGTCGTCGCCGTGGCGGCCGACGGCCAGGTCGTTGCCGCTCGACGAGCCGGTGTCGGTCGAGAGCACGAACCAGGTGTCGTCGCGGGGCCAGTGGCGCGCGAACATGCGCGGCTCCTCCGGGTTCGACCACAGGATCGTGTCCTCGGCGGGGTCGGTGCCGACGCGGTGCGCCATCAGTCGGCCGGCGCCCATCTCGTCGGTGAGCGCATCGCCGGTGGGCGCGTCGTAGCGCCAGTAGGAGAAGGAGGCGTCGTCGAACCAGACCGCGCTGTTCCACTTCGTCCACGGGATCTCGTCGGCGAGGTCGTCGCCCGTGGCGACGTCGCGGACGCGGATCGTGCGCCAGTCGGAGCCGCCGTCGGCCGCGCCGTAGGCGAGCAGGCGCCCGTCGGGCGAGACGCTCGCCATCGTGACCGCCACGGTGCCGTCGGCCGAGAGGGCGTTCGGGTCGAGCAGCACGCGAGGCCGCTCCGCGCCGCCACCGTCGGCAGCGCTGCCCTCGAGCCCGTCGACCGAGTCGGCGACGACGAGCACCGGCTGGTTCTGGCCGTCGCTGTGCCATGCGAAGACGCGGCCGCCGCGCATCCACGGGCACCCGCGCGTCGGTGCCTGGAGCAGCGCCGTCAGGCGCTCGCGGAAGGCGGCGCGCGCCGGCAGCGCGGCGAGCACCGGCTCGGCGAACGCGTTCTGCGCCTCGATGAAGGCGCGGGTCTCGGGGGAGTCGCCGTCCTCGAGCCAGCGGTACGGATCAGCGATCGCCTCCCCGTGGATCGTCTCGACCGTGTCGTCTCTCCGCACCTCGGGGTATCGCATCCGACCACCCTACGAGGCGAGCCCTGCGCCGTGCTGCAGGTGACGCGGCCCAGGCGAGGGAGGTGCTCCCTCGCAGCAGCCGCATCGCCTGCAGAGCGCGAGGAGACAGGGGGATGGCCAGCCGAGAGGGGCACCCGCCGCAGCGGGTGCCCCTGGTGCTCGTGGCCGGCGCGTCGTCGCTACTTCGCGACGCCCGGGTGCGTCATCGACAGCAGGTCGAGCGCCTTGTCCATGTCGGCCTCCGAGAGCTCGCCGCGCTCGACGTAGCCGAGGTCGATGACGGCCTCGCGCACGGTGATGCCCTGCGTGACCGAGTGCTTCGCGATCTTCGCAGCGGCCTCGTAGCCGATGAGGCGGTTGAGGGGGGTGATGATCGACGGGCTCATGCCGGCGAGGGCCGCGGCGCGCTCCAGGTTGGCCTCGAGCCCCGCGACGGTCTTGTCGGCGAGCACGCGCGAGGCGTTCGAGAGCAGCCGGATCGACTCGAGCAGCGCCGTCCCCATCACCGGGATCTGCACGTTCAGCTCGAACGAGCCAGAGGCGCCGGCCCAGGCGATCGTCGCGTCGTTGCCGATGACGCGCGAGGCGACCATGAGCACGGCCTCGGGCACGACCGGGTTGACCTTGCCGGGCATGATCGACGAGCCCGGCTGCAGGTCGGGGATCGCGAGCTCGCCCAGACCCGTGTTGGGGCCGGAGCCCATCCAGCGCAGGTCGTTGGTGATCTTCGTCAGCGACACGGCGATGGTGCGCAGCGCGCCGGATGCCTCGACGAGGCCGTCGCGGTTGGCCTGCGCCTCGAAGTGGTTGCGCGCCTCGGTGATCGGCAGGCCGCTGGAGGCGGCGATCTCGGCGATGACCCGCTCGGGGAAGCCGAGGGGGGTGTTGATGCCCGTGCCGACGGCCGTGCCGCCCTGCGGCACCTCGGCGACGCGGGGGAGCGCGGCCTGGATGCGCTCGATGCCGTAGCGGATCTGCGCGGCGTAGCCGCCGAACTCCTGGCCGAGGGTCACGGGCGTCGCGTCCATGAGGTGCGTGCGCCCGGGCTTGACGGCGTCGGCCCAGAGGGCCGCCTTCTCCTCCAGCGCGCCGGCGAGGTGCTCGAGGGCGGGGATCGCCTGCTCGAGCAGGGCGCCGGTGACGGCGATGTGCACCGAGGTCGGGAACACGTCGTTCGACGACTGGGAGGCGTTCACGTGGTCGTTCGGGTGCACGGCCTCGCCGCGGTGCTTCGTCGCGAGCGTCGCGAGCACCTCGTTCATGTTCATGTTCGACGAGGTGCCGGAGCCGGTCTGGTAGGTGTCGACCGGGAACTGGTCGTGGTGGGCGCCGCCGATGACCTCGTCGGCCGCGGCGACGATCGCGTCGGCGATCGACGCCTCGAGGATCCCCAGGTCGCGGTTCGCGATCGCCGCGGCGTGCTTGATGCGGGCGAGCGCCACGATCTGGGCGGGTTCGAGGCCCGAGCCCGAGATCGGGAAGTTCTCGACGGCGCGCTGCGTCTGCGCGGCGTACAGCGCGTGCGTGGGCACGCGCACCTCGCCCATCGTGTCGTGCTCGATCCGGTAGTCGACGTCGTTCACTGCGCTGTGCCTTTCGTTGGCGGTATCGGTCGTGTCTGGAGGTCTAGTCGCCGGCGGGCTCGCCCGCGTCGAGCGCAGCGGTCACCGCTTCGGCGAAGTGCTGCAGCTCGGCGTCGTCGGCGGTGCCGGCGACGATCACGGTGGAGGCGCCGCGCTCGGTCGTGAGCACGAACTCGAGGTTGCCGGGATCCTCGGTCGCGCGCTGGTCGTGCTCGACCCAGGTCGTGCCGTCGATCACCCGCTCACCGGTCGGCACCGCATCCTCGATCTCGGTCACGAGCCAGGTGGGGTTCGCGTCGACCGCCTGCTGGAAGTACACGAAGTCCTCCTCGGGCGTGACGTAGCCGGCGTACCAGGTGAAGACCTGGTCCGAGCCGGTGCGGATCTCGGCCGCGTTCGACGCCCACGCGGCGTCCAGCTCCGGCACGATGAGCGGCTCGTCGGTGGTGGCCTGCGCCGCAGCCGCTGCCGCCGGGACGTCGATGGGCTCGCGCTCCGGCAGGCCGGGGCGCACGACGACGAGCACCATCACGAGCACGACACCGAGGCTGACCGCGACGGCGGCGACCAGGTTGATGAAGCTGCGGTTCTCGCGGTGTCGACGCGACGCCTCCGCCTTGCGCGCAGCGGTCTCCTCCGGCGTCTCGGGGCGCCCGAGCTCTGCGACGATGCGCGGCTCCTTGCGGCTCATGCCTCGTCGGCCTCCGCGGGCGTCGCCGCCGGAGCCGTGCCGCGAGCGGCGTCGAGCCGCTGCTTCGCGCCCTGCAGCCACTGCTCGCAGCGGTCCGCGAGGGCGTTGCCGCGCTCCCACAGCGCGAGCGACTCCTCGAGCGTCGCGCCGCCCGACTCGAGGGCGGTCACGACGCGCACGAGCTCGTCGCGCGCGGCCTCGTAGGAGAGCGCGTCGACGTCGCTGTTCTCGGGGGTGCTCACCCCGCCAGCCTACCGCTCGCCCCCGACATGCGAGACGTCGTCGCAGGCCTGTGCGACGATTGCCGCTTGCGCATCCGCCGACCGTCAGGAGCTCTCGTGCCCGCCTCGCCAGCCGCATCCACGATGGCCGAGATCACCCGCCTGAACCGCCTCGACACCACGAGCCGCGAGTCGAACCTCGCGCTCGTCGAGCACGTCGTCGAGCAGCTGCGGGCCGCCGGCGTCGAGCCGGTGCTCGTGCCGAGCCCCGACGGCACGAAGGCCAACGTGCTCGCGACCTTCCCCGCGGCCGACGGCGCGGTCGAGGGCGGCATCGTGCTCTCGGCCCACACCGACGTCGTGCCGGTCGACGGCCAGCGCTGGAGCAGCGAGCCCTTCGAGCCCGCCGAGCGCGACGGCCGGCTCTACGCGCGCGGCAGCGCCGACATGAAGTCGTTCCTGGGCGTGCTGGTGGCGAAGGCTCCGGCGCTCGCCGCCGTGCGGCTCGCCGAGCCCGTGCACCTCGCGCTCTCCTACGACGAGGAGGTCGGATGCGTCGGCGCGGTCGACCTCGTCGACGAGATCGTGCGACGCGGGCTGCGACCTCGCGGCTGCGTCGTGGGCGAGCCGACGAGCATGCGCATCGTGCGCGGACACAAGTCGATGAACGTCTTCCGCGCCGACGTGCGCGGCGTCGCGATCCACTCCTCGCTCGCGCCGCACGGCGTCAACGCCATCCGCTTCGCGACCGAGCTCGTGCGCTTCGTCGAGGGCGTCGCCGACGAGATGCGGGAGCACGGCCCCTTCGACGAGGGCTACCTCGTGCCCTCCACGACGGTCAGCGTCAACCGCATCGACGGCGGCATCGCCATCAACACCGTGCCCGCCGAGTGCGCGGTGCACTTCGAGTTCCGCGGACTGGCGAGCATCGACCACGATGCGCTCACCGCGCGCTTCGCCGAGGAGTGCCGTCGCATCGAGGCAGCCATGCGCGAGCTCGACGACTCGTGCCGCGTCGAGCTCGCGGTCACCGCCTCCGCGCCCGGCGTCGACACCCCGGCCGGCGCCGAGATCGTCGTGCTCGCCGAGCGGTGGGGCGGCGAGCCGAGCGACGCCAAGGTCACCTACGGCACCGAGGCCGGCCTGTTCGCCCGGGCCGGCATCCCGACCGTCGTCTGCGGCCCGGGCGACATCGCCCAGGCCCACGGTCCCGACGAGTTCGTCGAGCTCGACCAGATCGCGCGCTGCGAGGCCTTCGTCGATCGGCTGATCGACGACCTCCGCGCCGCCTGACCACCTGGTCCCGCACCCCTCCCTCCAGCGCGGCGACCGCAGCGCCGCCCGACCACCACGTCCCACCCAGGAGCACCCATGACCACGACCGCGCCCCAGGCCACGCCAGCTCGGCTCGCCGCCGCCCGCAAGGCGGTGATCTCCAGCTCGATCGGCGCCGCCCTCGAGTGGTTCGACATCATCGTCTACGCCTCGTTCGCGGTGGTGATCACCGAGGTCTTCTTCCCCGACGCCGGTGCCTACGGCCTCATCTACACGTTCGCGACCTTCGCGACGACCTACCTGATCCGGCCGCTCGGCGGCATGGTCCTCGGCAGCTTCGCCGACCGCAAGGGGCGCAAGAACGCCCTCACCATCACGCTGCTGCTCATGATGGTCGGCACGCTGCTGATGGCGGTCGCGCCCACGTACGCGATGGTCGGCGTCTGGGGCGGCGTGGTGATCCTGCTCTCGCGGCTCATCCAGGGCTTCTCCGCCGGCGGCGAGTTCGGCACGGCGACGACGTTCCTGATCGAGACCGCGCCCCACCGGAAGATGTTCTACGCCTCCTGGCAGATCGCCGCGCAGGGCGCCTCGATGCTGCTCGCCTCGGGCTTCGGCTTCGCGCTCAACACCTGGCTGTCGGAGGAGGACCTCTACGCCTGGGGCTGGCGGGTGCCGTTCTTCGTCGGCCTGCTCATCGGCCCCGTCGGCCTGTACATCCGCGCTCGCCTCGCGGAGCCGGATGAGCTCGGCGCGAACGAGCGCACGAAGTCGCCGCTCGGCTCGCTGCTGCGCGACCACGCAGGCCGGGTGCTGGCGGGCTCCGCCGTCATCGGCGTCGCGACCATCTCGGTCTACATGATCCTCTACATGCCGACCTTCGCCGTCTCGAACCTCGACATCCCGCCGACCGCCGCCTACCTCGGCGGCGTGGTGGCCGGGACGATCACCGTCTTCGGCTCGCCCCTCGTCGGGCGCCTCGCCGACCGCTTCGGGCCCGCGCGCATCATGACCTACGCCGCCGTCGCCGCGCTCGTGCTGGCGTGGCCGATCTTCCAGATCATCGTGACGCTGCGCAGCGTGCCGGCGCTGATCATCGCGATCGCGCTGCTGGGCACCATCATGGCGTTCTACTTCGCGCCGCTGCCGGGGCTGCTGTCGAACATGTTCCCCAAGGAGGTCCGCGGCACCGGGCTCTCGGTCGCCTACAACGTCGGCGTCACCCTGCTCGGCGGCATCGCGCCGCTCGTGCTGACCTGGCTCCTGCAGACCACCGGCTCGCTGAACGCACCGAGCTTCTACTACATGGCGATCGCCGTGCTGTCGCTCGTCGGCCTCTTCTTCGCGCGGAAGCGGTACGGCCAGCGCTGACGGCGGGCGCGGCCCCGGGCTGCGGCCCGGCGTCGCCGGGCGGCAGCGTCAGCGCTCGGGATGCGCGGCGCGTACGTCGGCGTCGAGGGTGCCGGAGGCGAGGGTCACCAGCAGCGCGTCGCCGGCCGCGATCGTCGCGGCGTCGCGCGCGACCGAGCCCGCGGCGGTCTGCACGACGGCGTAGCCGCGGTCGAGCGTCGCCTGCGGGCTGAGCGCGCGCAGCGTCTGCCGCAGGTGGTCGAGGCGCTGGCCGTGCTGCTCGACGCTGCGCGCCGCCAGCTCGTCGCTGCGCGCGGTCAAGCGGGCGAGATCCTGGCCGAGCGGCTCGAGGATGCTGCCGGGGCGCGCGAGCGCGGGCCTCGAGCGGAACGACTCCAGCCGCTCCGCCTCGCGCTGCACGTGCTGCGTGACGCGCGCGCGCAGCTGCGCCCGCGCCTGCGCGATCCGGTTCCGCTCCTCCGCGACGTCGGGCACGATGCGCTTGGCTGCATCCGTCGGCGTCGACGCTCGCAGGTCGGCGACGTCGTCCAGCAGCGGGCGGTCTGCCTCGTGGCCGATCGCCGAGACGATCGGGGTGGTGGCGGCCGCGACCGCGCGCACGAGCGACTCGTCGCTGAAGCCCAGCAGGTTCTGGAAGTCGCCGCCGCCGCGCGCGATGACGATGACGTCGACCTCGGGGTCGGCCTCGAGCCGCGCGAGCGCCGCGAGCACGGTCGGCACCGTCTGCTCGCCCTGCACGGCCGCGTGCTCGACGCGGAACTCCACGTCGGGCCAGCGCAGCTGGGCGTTGCGCAGCACGTCCTTCTCGGCGTCGGAGTCGCGGCCGGTGATCAGGCCGATGCGGTTCGGGAGGAACGGCAGCTGCCGCTTGCGCGAGGCGTCGAAGAGGCCCTCCTGCGCGAGGCTGCGGCGCAGCGCCTCGAGCCGGGCGAGCAGCTCGCCGAGCCCGACGTGACGGATCTGCGCGGCGACCATCGACAAGGTGCCGCCGCGCGGCCAGTAGTCCGGCTTGACGAGCAGCACGGCGCGGTCGCCCTGCGCGAAGTCGCCCTCGATGCGGCTGAGCGTCGAGCTCCAGACGTTGAACGAGATCGTGGCGTCGGCCGAGACGTCCTTGAGCTTGCCGAAGACGTTGCCCCTCGAGTTCGACCACTGCGTGATCTCGCCCTCCACCCAGAGGTGCCCGAGGCGCCCGATGTAGCCCTTCAGCTCTGCGCCGAGCCGCTCGACGCTCCACGGCTCGTCGGGGGTGCCGGTGATGCGCTCGGTCATCCTGCTCCTCTGCTGCGCGTGCTGCTGCGCTCGTGCTGTTCGCCCTGCGCGACCGCGGGGGTCGCCGGCTGGCTCCAACGGTAGACTGGGCCGGTGACGATCACGAACGGAAGGGTGCCGCTGGACATGCCGCGGCCTGCGCTCCGGAGGGGTCGGCTCCAGGATCTCCCGGTCGACGGCGGAAAGCGGATCCTGCTCGCGACCCCGCGGGGCTACTGCGCCGGCGTCGACCGCGCGGTGCTCGCGGTCGAGAAGGCGCTCGAGCAGTACGAGGGGCCGATCTACGTGCGCAAGGAGATCGTGCACAACAAGCACGTCGTCTCGCAGCTGACCGAGCAGGGCGCGATCTTCGTCGACGAGGTCGACCAGGTGCCCGAGGGCGAGCGCGTGATCTTCAGCGCCCACGGCGTCAGCCCCGCCGTCGTGCAGGGAGCCGCGGATCGCGGCCTCGACGCGATCGACGCGACGTGCCCGCTGGTGACGAAGGTGCATCGCGAGGCCGTGCGCTTCGCGCGCGACGACTACGAGATCCTGCTGGTCGGCCACGAGGGCCACGAGGAGGTCGAGGGCACCGCCGGGCACGCGCCCGAGCGCGTCACGATCGTGAACAACCCCGACGAGGCCGACACCGTGCAGGTGCAGAACCCCGACCGGCTGGTCTGGCTCAGCCAGACCACCCTCTCCGTCGACGAGACCATGGAGACCGTGCGCCGCCTCCGCGTGCGCTTCCCGAACCTCCAGGATCCGCCGAGCGACGACATCTGCTACGCCACGCAGAACCGCCAGGTGGCCATCAAGAAGGTCGCGGCGGATGCGGATCTCGTGATCGTCGTCGGCAGCGCCAACTCGTCGAACTCGGTGCGACTGGTCGAGGTCGCGCTCGAGTACGGCGCGAAGGCCGCCTACCGGGTCGACTACTCGACCGAGATCCAGCAGGAGTGGCTCGAGGGCGTGCGCTCGATCGGCGTCACGAGCGGCGCGAGCGTGCCGGAGGGCCTCGTGCACGAGGTGCTGCAGGAGCTCGAGGATGCCGGCTACCGCGATGTCGCCGAGATCCGCACGGCGGAGGAGGACCTGATCTTCTCCCTGCCGAAGGAGCTGCGCCCCAGCCGCAAGCGCTGACCCGCAGGCAGCCGGTCGATTCCTGGCGCGCTCCCAGCGGTCCTGGATACGCTCGCGGCATGACGGATCAGCAGCTTCGAGACGAGGACAGCACCCAGGTGACGGCGGCGGGCGCCGCTGCAGACGGCGCCGGCGGGATCGCGCCCGAGGGCACCGACGCGGTGCGCCAGGCGAGCGCGATCGACGCCGACCAGGTCGACGACGAGGAGGGCGCGCTCGGCTCGATGTCGACCGCCCCGGTCGACGCGGGCAGCGATGACGGCGCCGATCAGTGGGCCGAGCAGATGGCCGACGGCGAGGACTTCGACGAGTCGATGGGCGACCCTGCCGACGGTGACCGCGTACTCGCGACCGACGAGCTCGACGAGATCGACGACGAGGACGCGCCCGAGGGCGCCGAGGCGCGCGACGAGGAGTTCGAGGGCGACGATCCCGCCGACATCCCCGACGAGCACGGCGGCACGCAGGCCGGCGTGGACACCGACGACAACGGCGTCGACGACACGGTGATGCCCGAGGGCACCGACCGCATCATCGACGCGAGCGATTGGGAGTAGCGCGCGAGCGCACTGGCGGCGAGACCACGCAGGACGGGCACCCCGAGGGGTGCCCGTCCTGCGTCTGCCGCTGTGGCTACTTGCCGGACCAGCCGGCGGAGCCGAGCTGCTGCGTGGCGGAGGCGACGCGAGCGGCCATGGCGGTCTCGGCGGCCTTGCCCCATGCGCGGGGGTCGTAGACCTTCTTGTTGCCGACCTCACCGTCGATCTTGAGCACGCCCTCGTAGCCCCCGAACATGCTGCCCGCGACCGAGCGGGTGTAGGCGTACTGCGTGTCGGTGTCGATGTTCATCTTGATGACGCCGTTGCGCACCGCCTCGGCGATCTCCTCGTCGCTCGAGCCCGAGCCGCCGTGGAAGACGAGGTCGAGCGGCTTCGCGTCGGTGCCGTACTTCTCGGCGATCCCCGCCTGGATCTGCCCCAGCAGCTCGGGGCGGAGCTTGACGTTGCCGGGCTTGTACACGCCGTGCACGTTGCCGAAGGTGAGCGCCGCCATGTAGCGCCCGCGGTCGCCGAGGCCGAGCGCCTCGACGGTCGCGATGGCGTCGTCGAGCGTCGTGTAGAGCTGGTCGTTGATCTCGTGGCTGACGCCGTCCTCCTCGCCGCCGACGACGCCGATCTCGACCTCGAGGATCTGGTCGAGCGCGTGGGTGCGGGGGAGGATCTGCTTCGCGATCTCGAGGTTCTCCTCGAGCGGCACCGCCGAGCCATCCCACATGTGCGACTGGAAGAGGGGAGCGCGGCCGGCCTTGACCTCCTCCTCGCTCGCCTCCAGGAGCGGGAAGACGAAGCCGTCGAGGGCGTCCTTCGGGCAGTGGTCGGTGTGGAGCGCGACCTTGATCGGGTAGGCCTTCGCGACCTCGGTGGCGAAGCGCGCGAAGGCGATGGCGCCGCCGGCGCGGTTCTTGACGCTCTGGCCGGCGAAGAAGTCGGCGCCGCCCGTCGTCACCTGGATGATGCCGTCGGAGCCGGCGTCGGCGAGGCCCTGCAGCACCGCGTTGATCGTCGACGACGACGAGACGTTGATGGCGGGGTAGGCGAAGGCGTTCTTCTTCGCCTTGTCGAGCATCTCTGCGTACTCTTCTGGCGTTGCGACGGGCATGGCACAGCTCCTGTCAGGTCCGGGGTGCGGACCGCGGATCGCGGCCGCGCGGGTCTTGGTCAGTCTAGGTCGGCGCGCGTGCGGGCGCGCGCGTCCGTCACACCTCCCCGCCCCGTGCGCCTCCGCCACCGTCGCGCCCCGCAGTCCCGATGGCGCCTCGCAGCAGTCCGCGTCGCCTGCAACACGTGAGTGGCGCCTCCCGTGCCTGAGTGGCGCCTCCCGCGTCTGATTGGCGCGTTCCGCACGTGAGCGGCGCCTGCTGCGTCTCCGTGGCGCCGCTCGAGCGCGGCAGGCGCCGATGGATGGATGGAGGGAGGCGGCTGCGGCGGCCGGGCTGCCCGGGGGTGGCGGCGGTGTGACAGGGAACCCAACTTCCTATAGGATTTTGCGGACGCCTGCGGGACCGCGGGCATCCGATGCGAGGAGGCCGCGATGACGCGACTGTTCAATGACCCCAGCAGGTTCGCCGACGAGATGATCGAGGGCTTCGTCGCCGCCGCAGGCCGCTGGGTGCAAGCCGCACCGGGCGGCGTCGTCCGCTCCACCCAGGCGGACGAGGCCACGGTCGCCCTCGTGATCGGCGGCGGCAGCGGCCACTACCCGGCCTTCGGCGGCCTCGTCGGCCCGGGCCTCGCCCACGGCGCCGCGATGGGCAACCTCTTCGCCTCGCCCTCGTCGCAGCAGGTCTTCGCGATCGCGAAGGCCGCCGACCAGGGCAGGGGCGTGCTGCTGAGCTACGGCAACTACGCCGGCGACGTGCTGCACTTCGACCAGGCGCAGGAGAAGCTGCGCGCCGAGGGCATCGACGTGCGCACCGTCACCGTCACCGACGACATCTGGAGCGCGCCGAAGGATCAGCTGCACAAGCGTCGCGGCATCGCCGGCGACCTCGCGGTCTTCAAGGTGGCCGGTGCCGCTGCGGCGGCCGGCTACGACCTCGACGGCGTCGAGCGCGTCGCGCAGCTGGCCAACGCCCGCACCCGCTCCTTCGGCGTCGCGTTCTCGGGATGCACGCTGCCGGGCGCGGGCGAGCCGCTGTTCACGGTGCCCGAAGGGAAGATGGCGGTCGGCCTCGGGATCCACGGCGAGCCGGGCATCGACGAGGTGGACGTGCCGACGGCGGACGAGCTCGCCGAGCTGTTCATCGAGAAGCTGCTCGAGGAGGTGCCCGACGGCGTCTCGCTCGAGGGCGCACGGGTCGTGCCGCTGCTGAACGGCCTCGGCAACCTGAAGTACGAGGAGATGTTCGTCGTCTTCCGACGCGTCGCGCAGCTGCTCGACGAGCGCGGCATCGCCATCGTCGAGCCCGAGGTGGGCGAGCTCTGCACGAGCTTCGACATGTCGGGCGTCTCGCTCACGCTTCTGTGGCTCGACGACGAGCTCGAGACGCTCTGGGCCGCGCCGGCCGACAGTTCGGGCTTCACCAAGGGCTCGGTCGCGCCGCAGCGCGCCGCCGACGCGGTCTCCGCGACCGTGGCCGACACCGCGATCCCCGCGGCGAGCGACGAGTCGCGCGCCGCCGCAGCCGTGATCGATGCGGCGCTGACCGCCGTCGCCGCGGCGATCGACGAGGCCGCGGACGAGCTCGGCCGGATGGATTCGGTCGCCGGCGACGGCGACCACGGCATCGGCATGCAGCGCGGCTCTCGCGCGGGCGCCGACGCCGCGTCGACCGCGGCGGGGGCCGGGGCCGGCGCGCAGACGACGCTCGAGCGTGCGGCGGATGCGTGGAGCGACCGGGCCGGCGGCACGAGCGGAGCGCTCTGGGGCGAGATGCTCCGCACGCTCGGCGCGCACCTGGGCGACACCGATGCCGTGGCGGCCGAGGCCGTCGCCGAGGGTGTCGCGGCCGCGAAGGACGCCGTGATGGCGTTCGGCAAGGCCGCGGTGGGCGACAAGACCATGGTCGACGCCATCGTGCCCTTCGTCGACGAGCTCGCGCGCCGCGTCGGCGGCGGCGAGGGGCTGCGCGAGGCATGGGGCGCGGCGGCCGAGGTCAGCGGGGAGGCAGCGCGGTCCACGGCCGAGCTCGCGGCCACGCTCGGCCGCGCCCGCTCGCACGGCGACAAGTCGATCGGCACGCCCGACCCGGGCGCGATCTCCTTCGCGCTCATCACCACGACCGTCCACGACGTCCTCACGACATCCAAGGAGCAGTGACCATGGGCATCCGCCTCATCATCGGCAGCGACAAGGCCGGGTTCGACTACAAGGAGATCCTGAAGCGCGACATGGAGGCGAACGAGCTCGTCGACTCCGTCGTCGACGTGGGGGTCGACGACCCCGACGGCTCCACCTCGTACCCGAAGGTCGCGATCGAGGCCGCCGAGCGCGTCGCGCGCGGCGAGGCCGACCGCGCGCTGCTGCTGTGCGGCACCGGCATCGGCGTCGCGATCGCCGCCAACAAGGTGACCGGCATCCGCGCGACCGTCGCGCACGACTCCTTCTCGGTCGAGCGCTCGGTGCTCTCGAACGACTGCCAGGTGCTCACGATGGGCCAGCGGGTCGTCGGCATCGAGCTCGCGCGCCGACTGGCGGGGGAGTGGCTGACCTACACCTTCGACCCGTCGAGCCACTCGCAGGCGAACGTGGACGACATCTGCGCGTACGAGGGCTGAGCGGTGCTGATCGGCTCGAGCCTGAAGATGTACTTCGGGCGCGCCCGCACGCTCGAGTGGACGCGGGCCGTGGCCGCGATCTGCGCCGAGCACCCCGCCGTGCGGCGGGGGCTGGTCGAGCCGTTCGTGCTGCCGAGCTTCCCCTCCATCCCCGACGTCGTGCCGATCGCGACGGGGGCGGGGATGCTCGTGGGCGCGCAGGATCTGCACTGGGAGGACGCCGGGGCCTTCACCGGCGAGGTCTCGGCCGCCGAGCTCGCCGAGCACGGCGTCGCGCTCGCGGCGATCGGGCACGCGGAGCGTCGCCGGATGTTCGGCGAGACCGACGAGACGGTCGCGCTGAAGGTCGCGGCGGCGCTGCGGCACGGCATCGCGCCGGTGCTCTGCATCGGCGAGGAGGTGCGCGGTGACCACGACGCGGCCGCCCGCGCGTGCGTCGCGCAGCTCGACGCATCCCTCGCCCTCGCGCTCGAGGAGGGGCGCAGCGGACGACTGGTCGTCGCCTACGAGCCCGTCTGGGCGATCGGCGCGCCGGAACCTGCGGGCGACGAGCACATCCGCGCCGTCGGGCAGGCGCTGCGCGAGCACGCCGCGGGTCTGCCGCTCGACGTGCAGGTGATCTACGGCGGCAGCGCGGGCCCCGGGCTCCTGCCGCGCATCGCCGACTCGGTCGACGGCATGTTCCTCGGCCGCTTCGCGCATGACCCCGAGGCCTTCGCGGCGATCCTCGACGAGGCGCTGGGGCTCGAGGCGCCGCGATGAGCGTCACGGCATCGGCTGGAGGAGCGCAGGGCGGGGATGCCGACGACGCAGTGTCGATGCGCGTGAGCGAGATCGAGCGGCGCGGCCTGCGCGACCGCGTGTACGACCGCATCCTGGAGCTGCTGCTCGAGGGGCGCGTGGAGCCCGGATCGCGGCTGTCGATCGACATGCTCGCCAAGCAGCTCGACGTCTCGCCCACGCCCGTGCGCGAGGCCATGGTGCAGCTCGAGCGCACCGGGCTCGTCACGCGCGAGGCGCTCAAGGGCTACCGCGTCGCGCCGCCGCTGGATGCGCAGCAGCTCGATGAGCTCTTCGGCGCCCGGCTCATGCTCGAGCTCGAGGCGACCCGGCTGGCCCTGCCGCGCGCGGCGGCCCTGCTGCCGCGCCTGCGCCAGGCCCACCAGCTGCACCAGGAGCGCGCGGACCGCGTGATCGAGACGCTGCGCGGCGAACCGAGCCTGCGGGTGACGCAGGAGTACTTCGCGGCCGACGCCGCCTTCCACCGCGCCATCTTCGAGGGCACCGGCAATCGCTACCTCGTCGCGATGCACGACGACCTCGGAGCGATGACCCACCGGCTGCGGCAGGCCGTGATCCGCGGCGCGAACGACGTCAGCGAGGCGCATGCGGAGCACGGGGCCGTGCTGGAGGCCTTCGAGGCCGGCGACGCCGACACCGCGATCGCCGCGATGCGCGCGCACATCGACGGCGTGCGCGCCCGGTCGGTGGGCGAGGAGTCCGCGCCCGGCTGAGCGCGCCCGTGCCGGCGGTGCGGCGCGTCGCCCGCCGCTCGCGACGCGGTCGCCCGCCTGCGTGCACCTGCTTGCGCGCAGGCGATCCGACGGCTACATTTCCTATAGGATCTTCGATCAGGGCGCAGAGCCCGACGATTGCAACGGAGCAGACGACATGGCAGCGCAGCCCGCATTCACCGCAGAGACCTGGCCGATCGCCACGTGCCTGCACGGCATCCCCGCCGTCTCGACGGACGGGGTGGCCCTGCACGACGCGGATCCGCAGGTCTGGGACGACGCCTTCGCCCAGGTCGCCGACGTCGGCTTCAGCCTCGCCGAGCTGCCCGACAGCCACATCCGCCCGGCAGACCTCGAGCCGAGCCGCAAGGACGAGCTCTTCTCCATCCTCGAGCGGCACGGCGTGCGGATCCCCTCGGTGCACCTGCAGCGCCAGAGCGTCATCATGCCGGGCCACGAGGAGCGCAACCTCGCGTACGCCCACCGCACGATCGACGCCGCAGCCGAGTGGGGCATGGAGGTCTTCTCCACCGGCCTGCACCAGCCCTTCACCGAGGCCCAGCGCCGGGCGCTCTGGTTCTGGACGGCCCAGGGGCCGAAGGACCCGGACGACCCCGAGGTGTGGAGCGCGGCCGTCACGCGCCTGCGCGAGCTCGGGAAGCACGCGGCGGACGTGGGCCTGCGGATGTCCCTCGAGATGTACGAGGACACCTACCTCGGCACCGCCGACTCCGCCGTGCGCCTCGTCGAGGAGATCGGCCTCGACAACGTGGGCCTCAACCCCGACATCGCCAACCTCATCCGCCTGCACCGCCCGATCGAGGACTGGCGCGAGATGCACGCGAAGACGCTGCCCTACGCGAACTACTGGCACGTCAAGAACTACACGCGCGACGAAGCCGCGGACGGGTCGTGGGCGACGAGCGTGCCGAGCACGATGGAGGGCGGCCTCATCAACTACCGCCAGGTCGTGCGCGACGCGCTCGAGCTCGGCTTCGACGGCATCTTCCTCATGGAGCACTACGGCGGGGACAGCCTCGGCAACTGCTCCACCAACCAGCGCTACCTGCGCTCGCTCCTCCCGAAGGGCTGATCATGACCACCATCACGACCATCGCCGTCGTCGGCTCCGGCTACATGGGCGGCGGCATCGCCCAGGTGCTCGCGCTCGCCGGCTACGACGTGCAGATCGCCGACATCAGCGCGGAGATCGCCGAGAGCAACCGCCGTCGCCTGCTCGACGAGGCCGCGGCGTTCGTCGCGGACGGGCTCTTCCCCGAGGACGCCGTCGCGCGCATCGAGGCGCGCATCACGGCCGCCGAGTCGATCGAGTCGGCCGTCGCCGACGCCGACTTCATCGAGGAGGCCGTGCCCGAGAAGCTCGAGATCAAGCACGCGACGCTCGCGCGCATCTCGGCGGCCGCTCGCCCCGACGCGATCATCGGCTCCAACACCTCGACCATCCTGATCGGCACGCTCGCCGAGGCCGTCGAGCATCCCGAGCGGTTCCTCGGCGTGCACTTCTCGAACCCGGCCCCCTTCATCCCCGGCGTCGAGCTCATCGGCCACGAGGGCACGGACGACGCGGTCTTCGCGCCCGTCGAGGCGCTCGTCGCCGCCACCGGCAAGGAGACCGCGCGCGTCGGCGACGCCACCGGCTTCGTGCTCAACCGCCTGCAGTACGCGCTCTTCCACGAGGCGACGCAGCTGGTCGAGGAGGGCGTCGCGACGCCCGACGACATCGACACGATCGTGCGCACGACCTTCGGCTTCCGGCTGCCGGTCTTCGGCCCCTTCGCGATCGCCGACATGGCGGGGCTCGACGTCTACTCGTTCTGCTACGCCTCGCTCCAGACCCGCTGGCCCGAGCGCTTCGCCACGCCCGACTCGCTCAAGGAGCTCGTCGACGCCGGCAAGTTCGGCACCAAGTCGGGCGCAGGCTACCTCGACGTGCCCGCCGAGCGCACGGCAGCGCTCGTCGCCTACCGCAACAAGGCCTACGTCGCCATCAAGCAGCTCATGGACGAGCTCGGCCCGGCCCCCATCCACTGACCCGCACCACAGACTCGGAGACCCCCATGGCCACCGCCTTCCCCGAAGCCCGCACCGTCGTCCTCACCGGCGCCGCCTCCCCGCGCGGCATCGGCCGCGCATCCGCCCACTACCTCGCCGAGCACGGCTGGAGCATCGGCATCATCGACCTCGATGCCGACGCCGCCAAGGGCGTCGCCGCCGAGATCGCCGAGCAGCACGGCGTGCAGGCGGCAGGCGCCGGCGCGAACGTCGCCGACGAGGCGCAGGTGCGCGCCGCCTTCGACGAGCTCGAGGCAGTGCTGCCGCAGGTCGTCGCCCTGGTCAACCTCGCAGGCGTCTCGAGCCCCGTGCCCTACCTCGAGGTCACGGCCGAGGAGTGGGACCGGGTCATGAGCATCAACATGAACGGCGTGCACTACGCGACCCGACGCGCCGTCGAGTCGATGGTCGAACACGGCGTCGGCCGCGTGGTGAACCTCTCCTCCGTCTCCGCGCAGCGCGGCGGCGGCACCTTCTCGAAGACGGTGTACTCCGCTGCCAAGGCCGGCGTCATCGGCTTCTCGCGCTCGGTCGCGCGCGAGCTCGGGCAGCACGGCGTGACGGTCAACGTCGTCTCGCCCGGCCCGATCGACACCGACATCATGGGCGGCACGCTCACCGAGGAGCGCAAGACCGCGATGGCCGCCGACGGCGTGCTGCCGCGCATCGGCACGCCGCGCGACATCGCGGCCGCCATCGGCTACCTGATCTCCGAGGACGCAGGCTTCGTGACGGGGCAGACCCTGAACGTCGACGGCGGCCTCTACATGCACTGACCCATGAGCGGCCAGGGCTCGTGGTCCAAGTCCCGCATCCTCTTCCTCGCACTGGGCATCGTCCTGGTCGGGGTCGGGCTGTGGCTCATCCTCCCCTCGCTGCTCGGCTGACGCCGAGCGCACCCCTCCACTGCACTCGAAGGAGAGTCTCGTGTCCGACACGACAGTGACCCCCGCGTCGAAGAGCGATCCCGCTCTCGACTCCGCCATCAAGAAGGCCGCGAAGCATCTGATGCCGATGCTCGTGATCCTGTACTTCGTCGCGTTCCTCGACCGCACCAACGTGGGCTTCGCCGAGGAAGCGCTCCAGATCGACCGCGGCATCTCCGCCGGCGCCTTCGCGCTCGGCGCCGGCATCTTCTTCATCGGCTACGCGATCTTCGAGATCCCCTCCAACCTGCTGCTGAAGCGGTTCGGCGCCCGCTTCTGGCTCGCGCGCATCGCCATCAGCTGGGGCATCGTCGCCGCCTGCTTCGCGTTCGTGCAGGACGACACGTCCTTCATCGTGCTGCGGTTCCTGCTGGGCGTCACCGAGGCCGGTCTCTTCCCGGGCGTCATCCTCTTCCTCTCGGAGTGGTTCCCGAACAAGCACCGCGTGCAGATGTTCGCGATCTTCTACCTCGCGCAGCCCTTCTCGCAGATGCTCGGCGCACCGCTCTCCGGCGGTCTGATCAGCTTCGGCGAGCAGTTCACGCCGTGGCTGGGCTGGCAGGTCATGTTCTTCGTCGAGGGCATGATGGCCGTCGCGGCAGGCATCGCCGCCATCTTCCTGCTCATCAACGGCCCGCAGGACGCGAAGTGGCTCGACCAGAAGGAGAAGCGGGCCCTCATCGACGTCATGGCGAAGGAGGACACCGTCCGCGAGTCGGACGGCCCCACCGGCATCTGGCGCGCGATGGGCAACTGGAAGGTGTGGTACTTCACCATCATCTACTTCTGCCTCCAGATCGCGGTCTACGGCACGACCTTCTACCTGCCGCAGCAGGTCGCCGGCCTCATCGGGCAGGACGTCGGCTGGCAGGTCGGCCTCGTCGCGGCCATCCCGTGGCTCGTGGGCCTCTTCGCCTGCTACTTCTTCGGCAAGGCGGCCAACACCATCGTCCGGCGCCGCAGCTGGGGCACGACGTTCTACGTCGTCACGGGCGTCGCGATCCTCGCCTCGGCGTGGGCGGGGGCGAACGGGCAGCCGATCCTCGGCATCCTGTGCATCACCATCGCGGTGGCGAGCTTCCTCTCGGTCGGCCCGATCACGTGGTCCTACCCCACGGCGTTCCTGACGGGCACGGCGGCGGCGGCGGGCATCGGCCTCATCAATTCGCTCGGCAACCTCGGCGGCTTCGTCGCACCGCTGATGCGCACGGGCATCAACGAGGCCGTGCCGACCGATTCGGGAGCATGGGGCGTCGTCTCGCTCGGCGTCTTCGCGTTCCTCGCGGCCGTGATGCTCTTCTGCACGAAGTTCTTCAGCTCGAAGGCGGATGCGCTGCTGGAGGCAGACGCCGACGTCGACGCGGCAGCGCCCGGCCACTAGCCGGGGCCGGCGCCGCGGGCGCAGACGTGCACCCTCGGGTGCACCACAGGCCGGATCGGGACCGCGACACCCGATCCGGCCTGCTCCGCGCGCAGGAGCCCCGGCCCCGACGACAGCACCCACGTGGGGCCAGGGTGGGCGGTCTAGGCTGCTGGCGAGCGCCGGGGCCGCCGGGCGCCGAGGGAGGCACCGATGCATCCGCAGGACGAACAGGCACTCGACACGCTCGTGCGCGCAGCGCTCGAGCGGATCGTCGCCGCACTGGAGGAGGCGCGCGAGGAGCTGGACGAGCTCGACGCCGTCGCCGACGACGGCAACCACGGCAGGAACATGCTGGCCGGAGCGACCGCTGCCAGCGCCGCAGCCGCAGGGGCCGCGCCGGGCCGGGCGCTCGCCGCTGCCGCTGAGGCTTGGGCCGGCCAGGAGGGCAGCGCCAACTCGCTCTGGGGCGCGATGGGCACCGCGGCCGCAAGCGTCGTCGACGCGGGCCCCCTCGCCGTCGTCGACGCCGCGCTGCGGGCGCTCGAGTCCTCGACGGACGCCCACATCGGCGACAAGTCGATCGTCGACACCCTGGCGCCGGCGCTCGGTGATGCGCACGTGCACCTCGAGCGCGGTGAGCCGGGGCTCGACGCGGCCGCCCATGCGGCCGGCGTCGCTGAGGAGGCCGCGGTGGAGACCGCGGCGTTCCCCGATCGCTTCGACGCCTCCACCCCTGACCTCGGGTTCCCCGATCCGGGCGCGACCTCCTCGGCGCTGATCCTCTCGGCGATCGCCGAGGTCATCGCCGAGCACAGCTGAACCGATCCGTATGAGGCCGCGGCGAAGGAACCGCGGGACTTTCGCCGGTGCCCCGCGGTCGCCGCGCGCATCCGCTCACTAGGCTCGAGGCAGACCCAGCCCGCAGCCGTGCCCGACGGCCGCTGGCAGTGACCCGATGGAGGACACCCGTGCCGCAGAGCGACTCGCCGAAGGCTCCCGTCTTCGACAACCCCGACCGCAACCTCGCGATGGAGCTCGTGCGAGCGACGGAGGCAGCGGCGATCCGCGCGGTGCCCTACATCGGCAGGGGCGACAAGAACGCCGCCGACGGCGCAGCGGTCGACGCGATGCGCACGTTCCTCGCCACGGTCGCCTTCGACGGCGTGATCGTCATCGGCGAGGGCGAGAAGGACGAGGCGCCGATGCTCTTCAACGGCGAGCACGTCGGCAACGGCCGCGGTCCTTCCGCGGACATCGCGGTCGACCCGATCGACGGCACCTCGCTCACCGCCACCGGGCGCCCGAACGCGCTGAGCGTCATCGCCGTCGCCGACCGCGGCTCGATGTACGACCCGGTCGACGCGTTCTACATGGACAAGCTGGTCGGCGGCGCCGAGGCTCGCGGCGTGGTCTCGCTCGAGCAGTCGATGGGCGACAACATCCGCGAGCTCGCGCGGGCCAAGGGCAAGGACGTCGGCGACATCGTCGTCGCGGTGCTGGATCGGCCGCGCCACGCGGCGCTCATCGAGGAGATCCGCTCGGCCGGTGCCGGCACGCGCCTGATGCGCGACGGCGATGTCGCCGGCGGCATCAACGCCGCGCGCTGGGAGAGCCGCATCGACCTGTGCGCCGGTGCCGGCGGCACGCCCGAGGGCGTCATCACCGCGTGCGCCATCAAGGCGCTCGGCGGCTTCATGGAGGGCCGTCTCGCGCCGCAGAGCGACGACGAGCACCGGAACGTGGTGGCCGCCGGCCACGACCTGCAGCGCGTGCTGGGGCTCGACGACCTCGTCTCGAGCGACAACACCTACTTCGTCGCCACGGGCGTGACGGACGGCATGCTGCTCGACGGCGTGCGCCGCAAGGGGCCGCTGATCCGCACCGAGTCGCTCGTGCTGCGATCGAAGACCGGCACCGCCCGCCGCGTCATCGCCGAGCACCGCGCCGAGAAGTGGCTCGAGCACTAGGCAGCATCCGCGCCGCGCCTGCGAGAGCATGACGGGGTGAGCGGCGCGCGCCTGATCGGCATCGACCTCGCGCGGCTCGTCGCCGTCGCGGGCATGATGGCCGCGCACACCCTCGGCGCCTGGGAGCAGCAGCCCGCGGCCGTCACCGCGCTCGTCGACGGGCCGCCGTCGACGCTCTTCGCGGTGCTCGGCGGCGTCAGCGTCGTGCTCGCGGCGCGCGCTCGGCTCGCGGCGGGGGAGCGGGCGGCAGCCGCGCGCGCGACGCTCGCCCGCGGCGCGGTCGTCGCGCTGCTCGGGCTGCTCGTGATCCCCTTCGCCGCGGCGGTCTACGTCGTGCTCGTGCCCTTCGGGGTCGCGATCGTGCTGGCGGCCGGGCTCCTGCTGCTGCCCAGCTGGGCGCTCGCCGCGCTCGCCGCGGTGCTCGCCGCGGCGGGCGGCTGGGTCGCCGCGCTCGCGCGGCTGCACCTGCCGGGGGTGGAGGGCACGCACAGCATCGCCTCGCTCGTCCGCGATCCGCTCGGGACGCTGCTCGACGTGACGCTGTCGGGGGTCTACCCCGTGGTGACCTGGCTCGCCTACGTCGCGATCGGCATGCTGGCCGCCCGGGCGCTGCTAGCCGCCCGAGCCGCTGGCCGCGAGCGGCGCGCGCTCTCGGCGCTCGGCGGCATCGGCGCGCTCCTGATCGTCGTCGGCGTCGCCTCGAGCGAGCTGGGGCTGCGGCTCGTCGCCGCACAGCTCGGCGGCGACCTCGCCGCGCACCGCAGCGTGCTGCTCGAGAACGGCTACGGGGCCGCGCCCGGCACCGATCCGCTGCTGCAACTGATCGCTGCTCCCCACACCGGCACTCCGGCCGACATCGCGCGCACTGCCGGCATGGCGCTGGTGGTGATCGCTGCGCTCGGCCTGCTCGCGACTGCGCTGCCGCCGCGCGCGCTGCGGATGCTCGAGCCGCTCCGAGCGGCGGGCGGCGCGCCGCTGACGATCTACGTCGTGCACGTTGTGCTGCTCACGCTGCTGGGCAGCACCCTGCAGCAGGCGGCGCCGGGGCTGGTGGGCGGATGGGGCGCATGGGCGCTGCAGGTCGGGGTCGCGCTCGCGATCGGCGCGGTCCTCGCTGCGACGCGCGCGAGGGGACCGCTCGAGCGAGCGGTCGGCGCCGCCGCCGAGCGAGCAGCAGGCCCGCGCGAGCCGGCGCTCCCGGGCTGACGCAGCGCATCGGCTCCCGCGGATCGACGGTTGACGTCGCGCCGCCTCCCGCGTACATTGCCAGTAGGTTATAGAACTGCTTGGCGATGGAAGGAGCGATTCGTGGACCACGACGCATCGGTTCGGGGCACGTCGGCCGCTGCCGACGCGAACACCCCCGAGCTCGACGACGGCGACCTCGATCGCATCTTCGCCGCGCTCTCGGATCGCACGCGCCGCCGCATCCTGCTGCGGCTGCGCTCCGGTCCTGCGACCGTCACCGAGCTCACGGCGCTCGCCGGCCTCTCGCAGCCCGCCGTCTCGAAGCACCTGAAGGTGCTCGGTGACGCGGGCCTCGTGCGGGCCGAGCGCGACGCGCAGCGCATCCACCGCCTGATCGAGCTCGCGCCGCTGATCCGCGCCGCGGTCTTCGTCTCGCGGTTCGAGACCGAGGTCGACGCCCGACTCGACCGCCTCGACGCGCACCTCCTGACGGGCACCACCACGATCACCGACCGCGGCGCGACCGCCGCACCCGACACCGAGGAGCACCCATCATGAAGACCCGATTCAGCCTGCCCGACGACACCTCCATCGCCTACGAGCGCGAGTTCCAGGCTCCTGCCGCCGAGGTCTGGCGGGCCTACACCGACCCCGAGATCGTGCGCACGTGGCTGCTCGGCCCGGGCGAGGACACCGAGTTCACGACCTGCGAGATGGACATGCGCGCCGGCGGCTCGTTCCGCTGGGTCTGGGTGGATGCCGCAGGCGAGCTCATCATCGCCGGCGACGTGCTGGAGGCCGAGGCGCCGCACCGCATCGTGACGACCGAGACCATGGGCGGCTCGGCCATGGGCGGCCTCGAGCTGCCGGCCAGCACCAACACCGTCACCTTCGCCGAGGTCGACGGGGTCACCACGATGCGCACCGTCTCGGTCTACGCCTCCCGCGAGATCCGCGACGGCGCCTACGCGAGCGGCATGGATGTCGGCGTCGACGCGAGCTACGAGCGGCTCGCGGCACGCTGGGGCTGAGCGCCGCAGCGCGCGGAGCCTGGGCCGTCGCGGCGCAGCAGCGCCCGGCGGCCCGAGCGCTCCACGCGGCGGCGGTGCTCGCGGTCACGATCCGGTCACGGTCGTGCGCGCGGTTTGACACGGCGGCGCTGACGACGCATCCTGGAACCTGAGACCTGAACCACCTGTCAGGTTCGTGACCACGTGAAGCCGCACGACGCCGTGCTGACTCGCTCGCCGAGCAGTGCCGGGTGAGGCTCGCACCGCTCGAAAGGCATCTCATGCGCAGGACAACGAAGTTCGCCGGGGTGGGCATCGCCATCGCCGCGCTCGCGCTCACGGCGTGCGCGCCCACGACCGCTCCGGGCTCCGACGACGGTGGAGGTACCGCTGCCGACGGCAACGGCGAGAGCGTGACCGTCGACGTCGGCATGATCACCTCGATCACCGGCCCGCTCGCGGCCTACGGCGAGAGCTACCGGCAGGGCTTCGAGGCCGGCCTCGACTACGCCACCGAGGGTACGGGCGAGATCGAGGGTGTCGAGCTGAGCATCGAGTGGATCGACGACCAGGGCAACCCCGACACCGCGGTGACCCAGGCGAAGGACGTCATCGGCCAGGGCTACCAGATCATCGGCGGCTCGGCCGCCTCTGGCGTCGCGCTCGCCGTCGCCGAGCAGGCCGCGCAGAACGACGTGCTGTTCCTCTCGGGCCCGGCCGCCGCGGACACGATCACCGGCATCAACGACCAGACCTTCCGCTCCGGCCGCCAGACGCTGCAGGACGTCGCGACCGCCGCGACCTTCCTCGAGAGCGTCGAAGGCTCGAACATCGTGGTCTTCGCGCAGGACAACGCCTTCGGCCAGGGCAACGTCGCCTCGGTCGAGGCGGTGCTCGGCGAGCAGGGCGCCACCGTCACGCCGATCCTGGTCGCCGAGGACGCGACGGAGTTCACGCCCTTCGCGCAGCAGATCTCTGCCGCGAGCCCCGACCTGGTGTTCGTCGCCTGGGCGGGCGCCACCACGGGTGCGATGTGGGAGGCGCTCGCGCAGCAGCAGGTGCTGGCGGACACGACCGTCGTCACCGGCCTCGCCGACCGCGCCTCCTACCAGGCCTACGGTCCCGGCTCGGGCGACATCCAGTTCCTGAACCACTACTTCCCGGGCGCGACCGACACCGAGGCCGCGCAGGCGATGGACGCCTACCTCGAGGAGCAGGGTCACGAGGCCGACCTCTTCACCCCGGACGGCTTCGTCGGCGCGCAGATGCTCGTGCACGCCATCACCGAGGGCCGCGGCGACGTCGCCGCGATGATCGGCGCGCTCGAGGGCTGGGAGTTCGAGTCGGTCAAGGGCACCCTCACCATCCGCGCCGAGGACCACGCGCTGATCCAGCCCATGTTCCAGGTGCGGCTGGTCGACGAGGACGGCACGTGGGTGCCGGAGCTCATCGACACGGCAGACGCCGAGGCCGTCGCCCCGGCCGTCGCCGCCGAGTAGGGCGCCGCGCGATGACGGATCGACCCGCGCTCGTCCTGGATGCCGTCGGCCTGCAGATCGGAGGCGCCCGCATCCTGCAGGACGTCTCCCTCGAGGTCGCGACCGGCGAGATGGTGGGGGTCATCGGCCCCAACGGCGCAGGCAAGACGACGCTGTTCAACATCGTCTCCGGCGTGATGCTGCCCACGAGCGGCAGGGTGCTGCTCGCCGGGAGCGACGTCACGGGCCACAAGGTGCACCAGCGAGCGCGGGTCGGCCTCGGCCGCACCTTCCAGACCTCGAGCGTCTTCCCCGGCCTGACGGCGGGCGCGAACGTGCGGCTCGCTGCGCAGGCGAGGCTCGGAGGCGCGACGAGCCCCTGGCGGTTCCCGCGCGCGGGCGACGAGGCAGCGGGCGTCGCGGGGCGCTGCCTCGACGAGGTCGGCCTCGCGCACCACCGGGACACCGCCGCCGGCGTGCTCTCGCACGGCGACAAGCGCAAGCTCGAGATCGCGATGCTCATCGCCACGGAGCCGCAGGTGGTGCTGCTCGACGAGCCCATGGCCGGTGTCGGCTCCGGTGACGTCGCCGGCCTCGTCGAGGTCATCCGCCGCCTGCACGCGTCGGGTCGCACCGTGCTGATGGTCGAGCACCACATGGAGGTGCTGCTGGGGCTGGTCGACCGCGTCGCGGTCATGCACCACGGCGAGCTGCTCGCCATCGACACGCCCAAGGCCGTCATGGCCGACCCCGCCGTGCAGCAGGCCTACCTCGGGACAGCCGCGTGAGCGCCATCCTGAGCGTGCGCGGCCTCAGCGCCCGGGTCGCCGGGCAGCAGGTCGTCGAGGATGCCTCCTTCGAGGTCGCCGAGCACGGCGTGACGGCGCTGCTCGGCCGCAACGGCGTCGGCAAGTCATCGACCATCAAGGCGCTGCTCGGCCTGTACGAGCGCACGGGCGAGGTCACGTTCGCCGGCGAGCGCATCGACGCGCTCATGACGCACCGGGTCGTGCAGCGCGGCATCGCGTACGTGCCGGAGGACCGAGAGGTCTTCGGGCAGCTGAGCGTCGAGGAGAACCTGCGCCTCGCAGAGCGCGGCGGTGCGCCGAACAGGGCGATCATCGCCGAGCTGTTCCCCGAGCTGATCGACCGCGCCAAGCAGCAGGCGGGGACGCTCTCGGGCGGCCAGCAGCAGATGGTCTCGCTGTCGCGCGCGCTCATGAACGAGAACCGGCTGCTGCTCGTCGACGAGCCCACGAAGGGCCTCGCGCCCCGCATCGTCGGCACCGTCACGACGGCGCTCGAGACCGCGGCGACGCGCACCCCGATGCTGCTCGTCGAGCAGAACCTGCAGGTGGTGCGGGCGCTCGCGCACACCGTGATCGTGCTCTCCGGCGGTCGCGTGGTGCACACCGGCCCCGCCGCCGAGTTCCTCGACTCCGACCTGGTGCACCGGCACCTCGGCGTCTCCACCGACGAGGAGGCTGCATGAGCACCGTCCTGCTCCTGCTCATCACCGGCGTCGGCCTCGGCGCGCTCTACTTCCTGGTCGCGAGCGGCCTCTCGCTCATCTACGGCCTCATGGGCGTGCTGAACTTCGCGCACGGCTCGTTCCTGACCCTCGCCGGGTTCCTCGGCTGGGAGGTCGGGCGCCGCATCGGCGACGGCTCGTGGGGCGGCCTGCTCGTCGGCATGCTCGTCGGGCTCGTGGCCGGCGCGCTCATCGCCGCGATCACCGAGCTCGTCTTCATCCGGCCGCTCTACAACCGGCACATCGAGCAGGTGCTGGTCACGGTCGGCCTCGGGCTCGCCAGCGTCGCGCTCTTCGAGGGCATCTGGGGCACCGACCCGATCCAGATCCGCCTGCCGGCATGGCTGGGGGAGACGACGAGCGTGCTCGGCGCCAACATCCCGAACGACCGCTGGCTGCTCATCGGCAGCGCCGTCGTGGTGCTGCTGCTCATCGTGCTGTTCCTGCAGCGCACGAGCTACGGCCTCGTGATCCGCGCCGGCGTCGAGAACCGCACGATGGTGACGGCGCTCGGCATCGACGTGCGCCGCGCCTTCACGATCGTCTTCGCGATCGGCGGCGCCGCAGCGGGCCTGGGAGGCGTGCTCGCGTCGGTCTACTACGGCCAGGTCGGTGCGCACCAGGGCACGTCGCTGCTCATCTACGCGTTCATCGTCACCGTCATCGGCGGCCTCGGCTCCCTCACGGGCGCGGCCATCGCCTCCGTGCTCGTCGCCGTCATCCAGCAGTTCGCGAACTTCTACCTCGGCGGCACGGGCGATCTCGCGATCGTGCTCGCGCTCGCCGCGGTGCTGCTCATCCGACCGACCGGCCTCATGGGCAAGGTCAAGCACTAGGAGCCGATGATGCGCACCTTCCTGACCTCGACCATCGGCCGGCTCGCCATCGGCGCGGCGATCATCCTCATCGCCGCCGTCCTGCCGCTGCTGGACATCAGCATCCCGGGCGTGCTGCCCGGCCCGACCTACACGCCCGGCACGCTGACGGTGCTCGCCTACGCGATGCTCATCGCGGCGCTCGCGCTCAGCTACCACCTGATCTTCGGCGTCGCGGGCCTGCTGTCGTTCGGCCACGCGATGTTCTTCGCGGCCGGCGCCTACGGGCTCGGCATCATCCTGCGACTGCTCGCCCCGACCGGCATGCCCGACACCGCGGTGTTCCTCATCGCCATCGGGCTCACGCTCGTGCTGGCGCTCGTCCTCGGCAACCTCGTCGGGGCGCTCGCGCTGCGGGTGACGGGCATCTCGTTCGCGATGGTCACGCTCGCCGTCGCGCAGGCGGTGAACGTGCTGATCCGCCGCAACGTCGGCGGGCTGACGGGCGGCGAGGAGGGCGTGCGGCTCGACGTCTCCGTGGTGCCCGAGGCCCTGGTCGGCGTCGTCAACACGCGCAACCTCTACTGGCTCGCGCTCGGGATCCTCGTGCTCGTCTACCTCGCGTGCGTGTGGGTCGAGCGCTCGCGGCTCGGGCACGTCGTGGCGGCTTCGCGCGAGAACGAGCTGCGCGTGACCGTGCTCGGCCTGCGGCCCTACGCCGTGCGGCTGTTCCTCTTCGCGACGGCCGCGGTGCTCGCGGCGGTCGCCGGGATCGGCTTCATGCTGCTGCAGTCCGCAGCGACCCCGCGCATCTCGACGAGCGACTTCACGCTCACCCTCCTCGTGATCGTCGTGCTCGGCGGCGTCGGCTACCGCTGGGGCGCGATCGTCGGCGGCATCGTCTACACGCTGCTCGACCAGCGGCTCTCGGCACTCGCCTCTGCGGCGTGGATCCAGGAGCTGCCGGCCGTGCTGCGCATCCCGCTCTCGGAGCCGCTGTTCATCCTCGGCATGCTCTTCGTGCTCGTCGTGATGTTCGCGCCGGGGGGCATCGCGGGCCTCGCGCACCGGATCACGAGGCCGCGCGGCACGCGCGACGCCGAGCAGCCCGCTGCGCTGCAGGATCTGGAAGCCTAGGCGGATGGCACCCGACGCGCAGTCACCGGGCCCGCAGCCAGCGGGCCCGCAGCCAGCGGGCCCGCAGTCACCGGGCCCGCTCACCCTGGGCCGGTGGACGACCGACCGCGCCGCCGTCGACCCGGCGCGCCCGGCGATCCTCGATCGCGGCGTCATCGTCTCATACGGCGAGCTCGAGGCGCGGGCGACGGCGCTCGCGCACGCGCTCGGCGAGGCCGGCCACGGCCGCGGCGCGCGCATCGCGACCGTCACGGGCTCCACCGCGGACCAGGTCGTGCTGCTGTTCGCCTGCGCGAAGGCCGGCGCCATGCTCGTCCCGCTCTCGTGGCGGCTCACCGCCGGCGAGCTCGCGGCGCAGCTCGCGATCGCCGACCCCGGCCTGCTGCTGGTCGAGGAGGACCACGTCCCGCTCGCCGAGGCCGCGCTCGCGCGCCTGGGGGAGCGCCAGATCCCGACCACGACGCTCGGGGCAGCCGGTGCCGAGCACGCGGTGCCGGGAGCCTCGGCACGGCCCTCGCGCGCCCGCGAGGAGGCGCACGCCGCCGGGCACGGTGACGGCAGCCCCGCCGATGACGACGGCCTGCTGATGCTCTTCACCTCCGGCACCACGAGCGCGCCGAAGGCCGTGGTGCTCACGCACGCGAGCTGCGCCTGGGCCAACCTCGCGCTCTCGCGCGCGACGCCGCTGACGCCCGACGACGTCGTGCTGCAGGTGCTGCCGCAGCACCACGTGGCGGGCTGGAACATCCAGCCGCTGCTCGCCTGGTGGGTGGGCGCCTGCGTCGTGCTCGAGCGCACCTTCGACGCCGGCCGGGCGCTCGCGCTCATCGAGCGCCACCGAGTGACGGCGACCATGGGCGTGCCGACGGTGCTCCGCGCGCTCACGCAGCACCCCGACTTCGCCGTGCGCGACCTGACGAGCATCCGCACCGCCATCGTCGGCGGCGGCATGCTCGACCCGCGCACCGCCCAGCTGCTCGCGGAGCGCGGCGTGCACGTGCAGCAGGGCTACGGCCTCACCGAGGCCGCGCCCAACGTGACCATCTGCCGCGACGCCTCCGACGCGGGCACCGTCGGCCGCGCCTACCCGCACGTCGACCTGGCGCTGCTCGTCGACGGGCGCGTCGTGCAGGGGCCGGGGCAGGGCGAGCTGCTCGTGCGGGGCCCTGCCGTCTTCCCCGGCTACTTCCGCGACCCCGAGGCCACCGCGGCGGCGTTCCACGGGCAGTGGCTGCGCACCGGCGACCTCGTCGCGCGCGACGGCGCAGGGCGCATCCGCATCGTCGACCGCGTGAAGGACATCGTGCGCTCGGGCGGCGAGTCGATCGCGCCGATCGAGGTCGAGCTGGCGCTGCTCGAGCACCCGGCGATCGCCGATGCCGCGGTCGCCGGCGTGCCGAGCGAGCAGTGGGGTGAGGCGGTCGTCGCCTGGCTCGTGCTGGCGGAGCCCGTCGACGACCTGGCGCTGCGCGCGCACCTCGACGGCCGGATCGCCGACTTCAAGCACCCCAAGCGGTTCCTGCGCGTCGACGCGATCCCGCGCACCTCCAGCGGCAAGCCCCTGCGCCGCGCACTGACCGCCGCCTACGCGGCAGAGACGGCGGATGCGTCGTGAACGAGCCGAGGACGAAGCGCGGCGAGCAGACCAAGGCCAAGCTGCTGGCCGCCGCCGAGCAGGTGTTCGCCGAGCAGGGCTACCAGACGGCGTCGATCTCGCGCATCACCGAGCGGGCGAGCGTCGCGCAGGGCACCTTCTACCTGTACTTCTCGTCGAAGCTGGACCTCTTCGAGCAGCTCGTCGAGGATCTCAACCGGCGCGTGCGCAAGGCGATGAGCGACGGCGCGGCGCGCGGCAGCACGCGCGCCGAGGCCGAGGCCGAGGGGTTCCGGGAGTTCTTCGCCTTCACCGCCGAGCATCCGGCGCTCTACCGCGTCGTGCGCGAGGCGGAGTTCGTCTCGCCGGGCGCCATGCGGGCGCACTACGAGCGCATCGTCGAGGGCTACCGCGAGGGGCTCGAGCGAGCCCGCGCGAACGGCGAGATCGCCGACATCGACCCCGAGGTCGCCGCCTGGGCGCTCATGGGCGTGGGCGAGATGATCGGGATGCGCTACGTGCTGTGGCCGACGGGCGAGACCGGCGCGTACGGCACCGGAGCGACCCCCGTGCCAGACCGGGTGTTCGACGAGATGGTCGCCTTCGTGCGGCGCGCGCTCGGCACCGCAGCACCATCGATCGAGGAGGAACCATGAGCACGCTCGCTGGACGCAGGGCCGTCATCACCGGGGGCGCCGCCGGGATCGGCGCGGCCATCGCCCGCTCGTTCGCTGCGGAGGGCGCCGAGGTGGTCGTCGCCGATCGCGACGGCGCAGCCGCGGCGGCGCTCGCGGCCGAGCTCGGCGGCGAGGCGTGGGAGGTCGACCTGCTCGACACCGCCGCGCTCGAGTCGCTCGAACTGCGCGCCGACATCCTCGTCAACAACGCCGGGATCCAGCGGGTCGCGCCGATCGACGAGCTCGAGCCCGAGATGTGGCGACGCATCCACGCGCTCATGCTCGAGGCGCCGTTCCTGCTGATCAGGGCGGCGCTGCCCGGCATGCGCGAGCGCGGCTTCGGCCGCGTGCTGAACCTCTCGAGCGTGCACGGCCTCCGCGCATCCGCCTTCAAGTCCGCGTACGTGGCCGCGAAGCACGGCCTCGAGGGCTTGTCGAAGGTGACGGCCCTCGAGGGCGCCCCGCACGGCATCACCTCGAACTGCATCAACCCGGGCTACGTGAGGACGGCGCTCGTCGAGGCGCAGATCGCCGACCAGGCCACCACGCACGGGATCCCCGAGTCGGAGGTGCTCGAGAAGGTCATGCTGACCGAAGCAGCGATCAAGCGCCTCGTGGAGCCCGAGGAGGTCGCCTCGCTCGCGACCTGGCTCGCGGGGCCGAACGCCGCCATGGTGACGGGCAGCTCGTACGTGATGGATGGCGGATGGAGCGCGCGGTGAGGCCGGGCATCGAGCGCGACGTCGTGCGCCGCGCCGAAGCCCCGTCGCCGACCGAGGCGCCGCTGCGCGTGCCCGTCGACGGCGGCGAGCTGACCGCGACCGTCTTCGACGCGGATGCGCCCGGCGTGCCGGTCGTGGCGATCCACGGCATCACCGCGAACCACCGATCCTTCGCGCCGCTGGCGGCGCGGGTCTCGGCGCCGGTGCTCGCCGTCGACCTGCGGGGCCGCGGGGGCTCGCGCGCGCTGCCCGGCCCCTACGGCCTCGAGCAGCACGCCGACGACGTCGCCGCCGCCGTGCGGGCAGCCGGCTTCGAGCGAGCGCGCGTCGTCGGGCACTCGATGGGCGCGTTCGTGGCCGTGCGGCTCGCGCAGCGGCACCCCTCGCTGGTCGACGCGCTCCTGCTCGTGGACGGCGGGCTGCCGCTGCGCCCAGCGGACGGCGGCGAGGGGCTGCGCGCGGAGGACGTGCTGGGGCCGGCGATCGAGCGGCTCGCCAAGACCTTCTCCTCGCGCGAGGCGTACCGCGACTTCTGGCGCGCGCATCCGGCCTTCGGCCCCTACTGGAGCCCGGCGATCGAGGAGTACGTCGACTACGACCTCGTCGAGGTCGACGGCGCGCTGCGACCCGCGGCGATCGCCGACGCCGTGGTGGCGAACCTCGTCGAGCTCGACGGCCGAGACGGCTACGCCGAGGCGCTGCTGTCGCTCACCGTTCCCATCGAGCTGCTGCGCAGCCCGCGCGGACTCTTCGACGAGGCGCCGGGACTCTACGATGATCAGTGGCTGGCGACATGGAGGTCGCGCCTGCCGCAGCTTCCCGTCACCGACGTGGAGCACACGAACCACTACACGATCCTCATGGGTCAGGGGGTGGATGCCGTGGCCGCCGCCGTCGCGCGCCTCGCCCCTGCACCAGCTGACGGAGCACGGCAGAAGGAGGCACGCTGATGATCGACAAGACCTACGCGTCCGCGGACGAAGCGGTCGCAGACATCCCGGATGGCGCGACGCTCGCCGTGGGAGGCTTCGGCCTCTCCGGCAACCCGATGGCGCTGATCCGCGCGCTCGAGGCGCGCGGGGTGCGCGGCCTGCGGGTCGTCTCGAACAACTGCGGCGTCGACGACTGGGGCCTCGGCCTGCTGCTGCGCAGCGGGCAGATCGACAAGATGACCTCCTCCTACGTGGGCGAGAACAAGGAGTTCGAGCGCCGCTACCTCACGGGCGAGCTCGAGCTCGAGCTGACGCCGCAGGGCACACTGGCAGAGAAGCTGCGCGCGGGCGGATCGGGCATCGGCGCCTTCTACACCCGAACGGGCGTCGGCACGCAGGTGCAGGAGGGCGGGCTGCCGCAGCGCTACAACCCCGACGGCTCGATCGCCAAGGCTTCCGCCCCGAAGCCGACCGCGACCTTCGACGTCGACGGGGAGCCGAAGGAGTTCGTGCTCGAGGAGGCGATCACGACCGACTTCTCGCTCGTGCACGCGCTGCGCGGCGACCGCCACGGCAACCTCGTGTTCAACAAGGCGGCGCGGCAGTTCTCCCCGCCGGCTGCGATGGCGGGCCGCATCTGCATCGCGCAGGTGGAGGAGCTCGTCGAGCCCGGCGCGATCGATCCGGATGCGGTGCACCTGCCGGGCGTGTTCGTGCACCGGATCGTCGAGGTCGGCTCCGACATCGAGAAGCGCATCGAGCGACGCACCGTGCGAGAGGACGACTGAGATGGCACTGACCCGCAACGAGATGGCTGCGCGAGCGGCGCAGGAGCTCGAGGACGGCATGTACGTCAACCTCGGGATCGGCCTGCCGACGCTCGTGCCGAACCACGTGCCCGACGACGTCACCGTCGTGCTGCAGAGCGAGAACGGCATCCTCGGCGTCGGCCCCTACCCGACCGAGGCCGACGTCGACCCCGATCTCATCAACGCCGGCAAGGAGACCGTGACGACGCTGCCGGGCACCTCGTTCTTCGACTCGGCCACGTCGTTCGCGATGATCCGCGGCGGCAAGATCGACGCGGCGATCCTCGGCGCGATGCAGGTCTCAGCAAGCGGTGACATCGCCAACTGGATGATCCCCGGCAAGATGGTCAAGGGTCCGGGCGGCGCGATGGACCTCGTGCACGGCGCGGCCAGGGTGATCGTGCTGATGGAGCACGTCGCGAAGGACGGGTCGCCGAAGATCGTCGACGCGTGCTCGCTGCCGCTGACCGGCAAGGGCGTCGTCGACCGCATCATCACCGACCTCGCCGTGCTCGACGTGACCGACGAGGGCCTGCGGCTCGTCGAGCTCGCGCCCGGCGTGACCCTCGAGGAGCTGCGGGAGCAGACCGAGCCCGAGATCCTCGCGTGACGACGCTGCTCGAGGGCATCGCGCAGGAGACGGTGCAGACCGATCGGCTGCGCGCATCCGTGCTGCGCTGTGCCGGTACTGGTGCCGAAGCCGATTCTGGCGCCGGGGCCGCGGAGGACGCCGCGGCGCCGATCGTGCTGATCCACGGCAACGTCTCGTCGTCGCTGTTCTTCCAGCCGCTCATGCTCGCCCTGCCGCGACCGTCGATCGCGATCGACCTGCGCGGCTTCGGCGACAGCGAGACGCTGCCGGTCGATGCGACGCGCGGCCTGCGCGACTTCTCCGACGACGTCGCCTCGGTGCTCGACGCGCTCGGCGTCAGCGGTGCGCACGTGGTCGGCTGGTCGATGGGTGGCGGCATCGTGCTGCAGCTGCTGCTCGACCGGCCAGAGCTGGTGCGCTCGCTGACGCTGCAGGCGCCGGTGCCGCCACAGGGCTTCGGCACGCGGCTCGACGGCTCGCTGTGCACGACGGATGCCGCGGGCACCGGCGGCGGCGGAGCGAACGCCGACTTCGTGGCGCGACTGGCGGCCGGCGACGCCTCGGCCGACGAGCAGTCGAGCCCGCGCAGCGTCTACCGCTCGAGCTACGTGGCGCCCGGGTTCCAGGACGGGCACGAGGACCTCTGGGTCGAGTCGATGCTGACGACGAGGACCGGCGTCGGGAACTACCCGGGCGACGGCGTCGAGTCGGCGTCGTGGCCGGGCTTCGCGGCCGGCGACTTCGGGGTCCTGAACGCCATGTCGGGCAAGCATCTCGATCTCGCGGGCATCGTGGACGCCGCCTCCAAGCCCCCGATCCTGTGGGTGCGCGGCGCGCACGACGCGATCGTCGGCGACGAGTCGTTCTTCGACCTCCACACGCTCGGCAAGCACGGCGTCGTGCCGGGCTGGCCGGGTGAGGCGATCGCGCCGCCGCAGCCGATGCTGGCGCAGACGCGTGCAGTGCTCGATGCGTATGCGTCGAACGGCGGTTCCTACCAGGAGGTCGTGTTCGAGGGCGCGGGGCACTCGCCGCACCTCGAGGACCCAGCGCGGTTCCGAGAGCTGCTGCTGCAGCACGTCGCAGCCGCAGAGGCGGCGTAGCCGGCACGAAGCTGGGCGAAGGAGCCGGTACGCAGCTGGGCGAGCAGCAGGGACTGCAACTGGCGCGAGCAGGCGACGCAGGCTTTGTGAGTGGAACGCTGGGCGCAGCCTCGGGCTGGCGGCACGTGCAGGAGTGCTGAGGAGCGAGCGGTCCGCCCTACGGAGCCGACCGCGTGCCACTCACCGCGCTAACGGCTTCCGAGTTATGTTGCAGATTCGAGTCAAGCCGTGCTCCGCGCGTGCGACACTCTTCCCATGCCAGAGTCCAGGTACGAGTTCGGTGCCCGTCGTGTCCGTCAGGCTAGGAACGTCTTCCTGTTGTCCCAGGCAGCTGCGCTCGACCTCGCAAGAATGTCCTCACTAGAAGCGGCGCGGCTGGACTTCCCGGAGGCGCGGGCGAAGCGGCTTGCGGAATGGTTAGGGAAGCCGGGCATCAGCCTGGAAGACGCGATGCAGATCTACACGTCAGTCAGTCGACTCGTGGAGATCACTGATGCGAAGCGCATCAGCAACCGGGAGACGGAGCCTGCAGAAGAAGCGACTCCCGTTGTCGATGGCTCTTCTGTCGGATCCGAGAACGCGAACGATGGAGCGTCGAAGACGCGCCCCCTGACAGAAACTGGTATATCCGACGGCCGGGCAGAAGCGGAGGCTGATCGTGCTTTCGGCGGGGACGCGATGGAAGCATCGAATGATATTGAGTACGCCCTCGAAGCAGCGGGTCTGCCTGAGTATGCCTCGTTTCGCGCGATTCAACTATTAATCAAAATCCAGGCGGAGAAATCTAGAAGTGCTCTGATGTTGGAGTCCCTTCTATTGTCGGCCGTGGCGCAGTTCGAAGTCCTAGTGTCAAGGCTCATGCTGACGAGCATCCGACTCGATCCGTCTCCGCTCGAGGACTCCGAGAAGATGTACACGTTCTCGGACGTGACTGAGCACCCTTCCTTGGAAGCGTTCTCCGTTGCCGCTGCCAATGCCTATGTCGATGGGCTCATGTACAAGGGCATGGACTCGTGGATGAAATTCCTGACGCGCGTCACTCGAACGGACATGGTCTGGGTGACGGACCTTCTGGCAGAGGTCATCATGCGTCGGAATGTTCATGTTCACGCAGGAGGCGTTGCATCTTCTCAATATCTAAGCGAACTCGGAAAGCGCGCGGGCAACGCCAGAGTTGGCGATGAGTTGCCCGTGACCGCCGAATACCTCGAAGACGCGTTGAACCGTATGGCGCGTGCGGCGGTGGTGCTCTCTCAAGCGGCCGTGTCGGCAATATGCTCGGGTGCGAAGCAAGACAAAAGTTCGAGTCATGGGATTGATCAGGATCGCGGAATAGTGGAGGCGAGCTTCGACCTGCTGACTTCCGGACGGTACGGCGCCGTCGAGCATCTGGCGGAGCAACTAGACTCGCTCGTCGCCACCAATTTTACGAGAGAACGCCTCAGAGCCAATTCGCTCGCAGCTCGAAAAGCGCTCTACGGGGTGGAGGCGATCCGTCCTGACCTCGAAGACTGGGACGTAACCGCGGCGGAGGACGAGATCGTCCTCGCCAAGCATTGCCTGCAGGACGAGATTGCCGAAGCGAGGGTGATTTATGAATCGCTCAGTGCTGCGAACAAGATCTCCGTAATGGAACTGGCGACGTGGCCAATCCTCGAACCACTGCGGGCCGCGATCGAGGCGGAACAGAGGGCCGGTGTGGCCGGCGAGAGTGATGAGCCGCGCGGCGAGACCGAGACCAAGGCAGAGGCCGACGCAGAGGCCGAGCCACCAGTTGAGACCGAAGGGGACTGATCGAGATTTGGTCCCGTTGTCCACGTCGGTGGGGCCGCCGTGCTCCCACCAGATGACGTGGTGCGCCTCGCACCAGGCGGCGGGGACACCGCAGCCCCGCACGCGGCAGCCTCGATCGCGAACAGCCAGCGCCCGCCGCTGCGCGCGGCTGAACAGTCGCTCGGTGCGATCGAGCACGAGCACGTGGCCGTCAGCATCCACCACCGCTCGCTGGATCGCACCGTTGCAGGCGAAGCGGCCGATGCTCTCGATCGGCAGCGCGTCGCCGGTGTGCTCGATCGTCAGTGTGCGGTCGGTCGAGGGCCGGTCGCGCAGGTCGTCGTCGGACGCCTGGATGGTGCCGGTGAGCACCAGCACCGGCGGCTCGCCAGCGGCGACCGGAGCGTCGCCCGAGGCCGCCTGCGCGTGCACCAGCCCGACGAGCACGTCGTGGCCCTTCTGCTCGCGGATCCGATCGTCGAGCGGACGCGCCGGCCTCGGCGAGCAGCGCGCGAGCGGCATCGGCCGCTGCCGCTGCCTGCTCGATGCCGGTCACCTGCGCTCCTTCGTCGCGAGCACTCTCGGCGGGGCCACTTACATGGCTCGAGCGCCGTGGAGGAGCGGGGTGTGCGCCCCACCCGAGCTCGAGCGCGCGCCGCGCGCCGCGCATCCGCCGCACCATCGCGACGCAGCAGGGCCCCGCACCGGAAGACCGGATGCGGGGCCCTGCGTCGAGCGCGAGGGGCTACGAGGTGGCAGTCAGCCCGTCGACGTACTCCTGGTTCTCCGAGATCCAGGTCTCGACGATCTCGGGGTAGTCGCTCGCCTCAGCGTCGCTGTTGAACATCGCGTTCTCGAGCGAGAAGAGCAGCTCCGAGTCCATCGTGAAGGCCGACAGCCACTCGGTGAGCTGCGGGAAGTCGGCGTCGAAGCCGGTGCGGGCGATCGAGTGGATGCCCTCAGCCTCGCCGAGCGTGCCCTCCGGGTCCTCGAGGTCGCGGATCGCGAACTCGTCGTAGGCCCAGTGGGGACGCCACAGCGTGACGACGACGTTCTCGCCGGCGTCGATGGCGCCGCTGAGCTCGGCCAGCATCGCCGGCGTCGACGAGGTCTGGAACTCCATGCCCTCGAGGCCGTAGGTCGGGATGACCGAGTCCTGCGTCGCGGCTGTGAGGCCGGCGCCGGGCTCGATGCCCACGATGCGGTTGCCGAACGCGTCGGCGTTGTCGGCGAGCTCCTCGATCGAGGTGATCGGCGCATCCTCGTTCACCGCCATCGTCAGCACGGCCTCGTCGTTCCAGGCGCCGAGGTCCATGACGTCGTCGCCGTACTCCTCGAGGTACTGCTCGTGCGTCATCGGCAGCCACGCGTCGAGGTTGACGTCGTAGTCGCCGCTCGCGACCGCAGCCCAGACGGGCCCGGCGTCGGCGTACTCGAGCTCGACGTCGTAGCCCTCCTCCTCGAGGATGGCCTGCCACAGGTAGGAGACGGCCTCGCCCTCGGGCCAGCCGTTGAAGACGCCGATCGTCAGATCGGTCTGGTCGCTGGTGGCGGCGCCCTCGGTGCCCTCGGGGGCCTCGTCGTCGCCGGCTGCCGAGCAGCCGGCCAGGGCCAGTGCGCCGACGGCCGCGATGGCCGTGCCGCGGATGAATCGCTTGTGCATGCTGTGTCCTCTCTCGTTTCGTGTCATCGGTTCGTCAGCGGCCGCTGGAGACGGTCGCTTCGGTCTGTGGGGTTGCAGGCGGGTTGGCCGCGGTCGACACCGAGGGCATCCCGGCGCCCTTGATCTGCCGGGCACCCCAGCCGAGCGCCCGGTACTTCGCGATCGGGCTGTGATCCTGCAGGCTGCCGAGCGCGTTCGTCATGCGGTCGAGCACGATCGCGAGGATCACGACCGAGAGCCCGGCCTCGGATCCGAGGCCGATGTCGATGCGCTGCAGCGCCTGCACGATGGGCTGGCCGAGGCCGCCCGCGCCGACCATCGCGGCGATCACGACCATCGAGAGCGACAGCATGATGATCTGGTTGACGCCCGTCATGATCGTCGGCAGCGCGAGCGGCAGCTGGATCTGCCGCAGGATGCGGCCGGGTGAGGCGCCGAAGGCGGTGCCCGCCTCGACGATCTCCTTGTTCACCCCGCGGATGCCGAGCTCGGTCAGGCGCACACCCGGCGCCATGGCGAAGGCGATGGTCGCGATGATGCCCGGCACGACGCCGATGTTGAACAGCACGATCGCGGGGATCAGGTAGACGAAGGCCGGCATCGTCTGCAGGAAGTCGAGCACCGGGCGCACGAGCGTCGAGACGGTGTCGTTGCGCGCGGCGATGATGCCGAGCGGGATCGCGATGGCCAGCGCCAGGAGGGCAGCGACCAGGGTCAGCGCGAGCGTCGCCATCGCGTTGTCCCACTGGTTGACCAGCACGATCACGAACAGGCCGACGGCCGTGCCAACACCCATCTTCCAGCCGCGCACGGCGAAGGCCAGGAGCGCGAGCACGACGATGATGACCAGCGACGGCGGCTCGAGCAGCACCCACTCGACCCCGTCGTAGAGCGCCGAGACGATCGACTTGATGACGTCGAAGACGACCTTCAGGTTGTCGGTGACCCAGTCGACGGCGGTCTCGACCCCGTCGCCGAGGGGAAGTCGAAGATCATCCAGCATCGCGCACCTCCGTGGCGTCGAGGGTCTGCGTGACGAGGGAGGAGTCGACCGCCGGCGGCAGGTCGACGATGTTGAGCTCGCTCGTGGTGGTCGTGACGTTGCCGAGTGCCGCCAGCAGCAGCACGCGGGGGATCACGCCCTGCAGCCGGTCGTCGTCGCCGACGACCGCGATGGGTAGGCCGCTCGTGACCGCGAGCTCGGGCAGGTCGGCGAGGCTGGCGTCGGGGCCGACGCGCGGCACCTCGGCATCGATGAGGCCTGTGAGGTCGCGCGTGCCGCGCTGCACGGCGCGCAGCACGTCGCGATCGGTCACCGCGCCGAGCACCGTGCGGCCGGGACCAAGCACGAGCAGCGTCGAGGTCTGCAGGTCGCGCATCACCTTGAGCGCGCCGCGCGGGCCGACGGTGATGGGCACGGCTGCGGCGGGCGGCTCCATGACGCTGGACGCGGTGAGCACGCGGGTGCGGTCGACGTCCTGCACGAACTGGGCGACGTAGTCGTTCGCCGGGTCGGTGAGGATGTCCTCGGGCGTGCCGATCTGCACGATGCGGCCGTCCCGCATGACCGCGATGCGGTCTCCGAGGAACATCGCCTCGTTCAGGTCGTGGGTGATGAAGACGATCGTCTTGCCGAGCTCGGCCTGCAGCTCGACGAGCTGCTCCTGCATCTCGCGGCGGATCAGCGGGTCGAGGGCGCTGAACGCCTCGTCCATGAGCAGCACGGGGGTGTCGGCGCACAGCGCGCGCGCGATGCCGACGCGCTGCTGCATGCCGCCGGAGAGCTCGCTCGGCAGCCGCTGCTCCCAGCCCGAGAGCCCGACGCGCTCGACGACGTCGTGAGCCAGGCGCAGGCGCTCGGCGCGGTCGACGCCCTGGATCTCGAGCCCGTAGGCCACGTTCTCGAGCACCGTGCGGTGGGGGAGCAGCGCGAAGTGCTGGAAGACCATCGACACCTGCGAGCGGCGCACGGCGCGCAGCCGCTTCGGCTCGATGCCGGTGACGCGCTCGCCGTCGATCTCGACCGAGCCAGCCGTCGCCTCCAGCAGCCCGTTGAGCATGCGGATCAGCGTCGACTTGCCGGAGCCCGAGAGCCCCATGACCACGAAGATCTCGCCGCGTCGCACCTCGAACGAGGCGTCGATCACCGCCGCGGTGCCGAGCTTGGCGACCTCGTCGCGAGTGGCGCCCTGCGCCAGCCGGTCGGCTGCCTCTCGGCCGCGTCGGCCGAACACCTTGGTGAGGTGCTCGACGCGCACGGCGATGTCGTCGACGACGGTCGGGTCGTCGGTCGCGCGGGATCCGCTCACGTTCGCTCCTGTCGCCCCCAAGGGGGCTCAGTCGTGGACGGGTGCAGCCGCGCGGGCGGTGTTCGTCTGCCGTTCTCGCACGAGTCCCCTCGTTCGCGAAGCGGCACCATACGCTCGCCGACAGGATGGTCGGCGATCGCGTCCTTGTGGGCGCGGTCGGCCGGGGCAGTCGACCGCGTGGATTCCAGGCTAGCGAGGGCCAGAAGCGCAGATTCTTGCCTCGCGACGCGGCGTGCAGCAGGATCCGCGGAACGACGCGGATGTGTCGCGCGGACCGCGCCCGGATCGTAACGGGTTCGTTATGGCATGGGGGACAAAAAGCCGAGGATCACTACAACCCTCTCACTGCCACCAGGGCCGCTCGCGCTGCGCAGCCCGCCGCTTCGCCTCGAGCTCCGCCATCTGCTCGTGCCGCTCGCCGATCTCGTGGATGGCCGACACGCAGCACGCGACGAGCGCCTCGAGATCCGCTGCCTCGTGCCGCCTGGCGGCACCGATCACGATCGCCGCGCAGGCCTCGGCGTCGCCGGCGGCGTCGTGGTGCTGGAAGTCGTCGAAGCCCGCCGCGAGCGCCGCGACCGGCAGGCGGTAGGACTCGAGGGCGTAGGTCTTGCGCGCGATGCGGAGCGAATCCGTCCAGCGCATGTCGGGCACCGGCAGGTGCGAGGCCTTGGCCGCCGCGCGCATGACGCCCTTGTCGAAGCCGGCGTTGTGCGCGACGAAGACGTCGCCACCGCCGAAGGCGAGGATCCGCTCCTGCGCCTCTGCCCAGCGGGGAGCGTCGAAGACCTGGTGCGGCTGGATGCCGTGGATGCGGATGTTCCACTCCCAGAACTCGTCGTAGGGCGCTGGAGGCTGGATGAGCGTCGACCAGCGGTCGACGATCGCGCCGTCGCGCACCTTCACGAGGCCGACCGAGCAGGCGGAGGCGGCGTTGCCGTTGGCGGTCTCGAAATCGATCGCGGTGAAGTCGAGCGCCATGCCGACCAGTGTTCCAGAGCGCACCCACACCGCAGACCGCGCCCGGGCATCCGGCACCGCCCGCGGCCGGTCGTCGGCGCTCGCGGTCTGCCACCATTGAGCCATGGCAAACCCGACGCTCGACGCCCTGCACGCCATCGACGCCACCGATCACGCCGGCGCGTGGTCCCTCGTGCGCGAGGCGGAGCTCGTCGTGCCGGCCGTGGTGGAGGACCCCCGCGACCCGGGCTCCGGCAAGTTCCTGGTCCTGCCGCACCGCGAGATGCAGCTGGTCGTCGCGTTCACCGCGACCGACCGCATCGGCGGCTTCGCCACCCGCGCGCGCACGCACCTGAGGCTCACGGGTGCAGAGCTCGCCGCGGGCATCCCCTCGGGGCACGCGATCGTGCTCGACCCCGGCCACGACGACGGTCGCGTCTTCCTCCCGGAGGTCATCGCCGCCGACGCTGCGGGCGAGCACGCGCCGGTCGAGTGACTCGGTGCGGTCGGGCCACGGGGCGCTGCTGCGCGCGATCAGGCCGGGCTACGAGCAGGCGCCGACGAGCTCGGTGCGGTCGACGGCGCTCGAGACCGCCTCGAGCGCGGTGATCGCGCTGACGACGTTCGTGTCGACGACGACCTCGGTCGCCGGCGAGCGGCCGTAGCTGACGAAGGTCCAGACGGCACCCTCCTGGGCCACCTCGAGCCAGTGCACCTCGCGGTCGATCCCGACCTGGATGCCGGTGCAGCGCTGCGTCGACGGGGCGGGCTCCGGCATGCCGCAGCGCAGCGTCATCGCGCTCGGGTCGCCCCACGCGGCGGTGCCCTGCGAGCTCGTCGTGCGGCGCTCGAGGGGATCGGGCAGGCTCTCATCCCCGATGACCGGCGGCAGCGACACGATCACGCCGGCGCAGCCCGGATCCGTGGCGTCATCGGCTACCGGGAGCGACACCGTGCTCGCGCAGCCGGCCAGCGCGAGGAGCGCGACGGACGCGGCGAGGATGCGGAGGCGGGGCACCAGACGAGCCTACCGAGGCACGGAGGTCGACCAGCGGCAGGGGAGCGGCTCCCAGCGGGCGACCCCGGCCCCGGGGCCCGCCTCCGCGCCCTCGGCGGCTAGCGTTGCTGGCATGGACGACCCCACGCTGCAGGAGGCCGGCGAGCTCGAAGCACTCCGCCGCTTCCTGCCGCTGCTGCCGACCGGCGATGCCACCGCGGTGGGCCCGGGCGACGACGCCGCCGTCGTGCGCGCGCCGGACGGCCGCTTCGTCGTCACGACCGACACGATGCTGGAGGGCGCCGACTTCCGCCTCGCGTGGTCGAGCTGGCACGACCTCGGGTGGAAGGCCGTCGCGACGAACCTGATCGACGTCGCGGCGATGGGCGCCGCGCCGACCTCGCTCGTCGTGGCGCTCGCGGTCGCACCGACCACGCGGGTGTCGGCGCTCGAGGCGTTCGCGCGCGGGCTCGCCGACGCGATCGCGGCGCTCGCGCCCGGCTGCGGCGTCGTCGGCGGCGACCTCGGCACGGCGCCGCACGCCACGATCGCCGTCACGGCGTTCGGCGACCTCGGCGGCCGCGGGCCCGTGCTGCGCTCGGGCGCTCGGGCGGCGGACGCGGTGTGGTGCGTCGGTCGGCTCGGCCTGGCTGCGACGGGGCTGCGCGCACTCTTCGCGGTGGGCGACGACGCGGGCGCTGCGCCCGCGCTCGCGCGAGCGCTCCGCGAGGGCGCGGCCGGCGCTGCCGTCGCCGCGCAGCTCGCGCCGCGCACACCCGTCGGCGCCGGCGTCGCCCTGGCAGATCTGGGCGCGACGGCGATGCTGGACGTCTCCGACGGTCTCGCGCTCGACGCCGCTCGCATCGCCCGCGCATCCGGTGTGCGCATCGCGCTCGAGTCGGCGGCCGTCGCCGCCGCATCGCCGGGCGCTGCGCTCTCGGCTGCGCTGCACGGCGGTGAGGATCACGCGCTGCTGCTCACGCTGCCCGCCAGCGTCGAGCCCCCTGCCGAGCTCGCCGGGCACCCGGTGCACCGCCTGGGGGTCGTCGAGCCGGCCGCCGACGGCCAGGGCTCGGTGACGCTCGACGGCGCGGTGCTCGAGCCGCGCGGCTGGGATCCCTACCGGGCGAGCTGATCCTGGCCGGGCGAGCTGATGCAGGCGCGCGGGGGCGGCGTCGCGCTCGAGGCCTCGATGGCGAGCGTCATGAACGTGCTGTTCGGATCGGGCCGATAGCGGCCGAAGGGCGCGCACTCGACGAACCCGTGCTTGGCGTAGAGGGCCCTCGCGGGCGCGAAGAAGGGCTGCGCGCCCGTCTCGAGCGAGACGCGGTCGAGCCCTCGCGACCGGGCGTCGTCGAGCGCGTGCCGCAGGAGCGCCGTCGCGATGCCGGCGCCGCGCCGCGCAGGATCGGTGCGCATGCTCTTCAGCTCGTCGAGGCCCGGCTCGACGCCGGCGAGGGCGACGGTGCCGACGAGCGCGCCGTCGTGCAGCCGCGCGACCCACAGCCGCACACCGTCGCGCTGCAGCCCGGCGAGGTCGAGCGCGTGCTGGCTGCACGCGGGGGCGGTGGGCGCGAGGTCGTCGAGGTGCGCCTGGAGGAAGGAGCCGAGCGCGGGATCCTCGAAGTCGGCGCGGGCGATCTCGAGCGGCGCGGTGACCGCTGCGCTGGTCGGCCCCGCGCTGGAGGGCGCGCCGCTGCTCGGCCCTGCGCCGGCCGGCACTGGGCTCACGGCTCCGGCTCCGGCTCCGGCTCCGTCGCAGCGTGCTGCGCGTCGGCGGCAGTGCCGGCGGTGGCGAGGTAGTGCAGCCTCGTGTCGCCGTAGTCGCGGGTGCGCTCGACCTCGAGGTCGCCGGGCGGCTCGAGCGGCGCCGCCTTGCGCGACCGCTCGACGACGACCGTCGCGGGATGCCGCAGCAGCGGCGCCAGATCGGCGAGCACGGCCGTGAGGTCGACGTCGGGGAGGTCGTAGGGCGGGTCGACGAAGACGAGGTCGAAGGTGCGACCCGATCGCTGCAGGTACGTGCGCACTGCCGTCTGCTCGACGAGCGCGCGCGCGGCGCCCGCCTTCGCGACCGCCTCGGCGTTGCGCTGCGCGACCTTCGCAGCGGCCTTGTCGCGCTCGACGAGCACCACCGACTCCGCGCCCCGGCTGGCGGCCTCGAGCCCGAGCGCGCCGGAGCCGGCGAAGAGGTCGAGCACGAGCGCGCCGTCGCACAGGCTGCGCGCGTCGAGCGCGCTGAAGATCGCCTCGCGCACGCGCTCCGAGGTGGGCCGCGTGCCCCGCAGCGGCACGTGCAGGCGCGCACCGCCGGCGAGTCCTCCGATGATCCGCGTCATGCCCACATCCTGGCGCATCCCGCCCACGCGCGGCGCGCATCCGCGCACAGCCGCGGGCGCATGCGCGGCGCCCGTGGGCGCCCGCGCATACGCTGGCGGGGTGGCGAGTGAGGAAGCGGGCGGCAGCGCCCTGCCCGACGGGTTCGGGCGACCGCTCGAGCGGGTCGTCGGCAAGGCGACGGCGGGCAAGCTCGAGCGAGCCTTCGGGATGACGACGCTCGGCGACCTCGTCTGGCACCTGCCTCGGCGCTACGCGAAGCGCGGCGAGCTCACCGACTTCGCGAGCCTCGTTCCCGGCGAGCACGTCACCCTCGTCGCTCGCGTGCGCTCGGTCGAGTCGCGCGACCTCGCGCGCGATCAGAAGGGCCGTCGCCGCTCGCTCACGACCATCACCATCACGGACGGCGAGGGCAGCATCGACCTCGCGTTCTTCAACCAGCCCTTCCGGAAGGAGCAGCTGCACCAGGGCGTCACCGCGCTCTTCTCCGGCACCGTCGGCATCTACAAGGATCGCTGGCAGCTCGCGCACCCCGACGTCGAGCTCTTCGACGAGGCGGAGGGCATCGACGCCGAGGAGTGGGCGAACCAGCCGGTGCCGATCTACCCCGCCACCGCATCCGTCACCACGACGAAGCTGCAGGGGCTCATCGAGCAGGCGCTCGACGCGATCGGCGACCAGCCCGATCCAGTCCCGCCGTCCGTGCGCACGGCCCATCGGCTGCTGCCGCTCGTGGAGGCGCTGCGGATGGTGCACGCGCCGAGCGTCGAGCAGGACGCCTACCGCGCGCGCCACAGCCTCGCGTGGCAGGAGGCGTTCCTGCTGCAGACCTACCTGCTCGCGACCCGCTCGTGGCTCGACACCCTGCCGACCGCTCCGCGGCATGCGGGCGCGCTGCTCGAGCGCTTCGACGCCGCGCTGCCCTGGCGGCTCACCGACGACCAGGTCGCCGCAGGCGAAGCCATCGCCGCAGACCTCGCCAGCGGCACGGCGATGCATCGGCTCGTGCAGGGCGAGGTGGGCTCGGGCAAGACGGTCGTCGCGACCCGCGCGATGCTCGCCGTCGCCGAGTCGGGCGGCCAGTCGGCGCTGCTCGCGCCCACAGAGGTGCTGGCCGTGCAGCACCTGCGCTCGATCGCGCGTGCGCTCGGGCCAGACCTCGCCGCCGAGCTGCAGCCGACCCTGCTCACCGGCCAGATGCCCGCGGCCGAGCGCAAGCGGGCCATGCTGCGCATCGCCGCCGGCCAGGCGCGCATCGTGGTCGGCACGCATGCGCTGCTGAGCGAGAAGACCTCGTTCGCCGAGCTCGGGCTCGTCGTGATCGACGAGCAGCACCGCTTCGGCGTCGCGCAGCGCGAGGCCCTGCGCGCCAAGGGCACCCACCCCCACACGCTCGTCCTCACCGCCACCCCCATCCCGCGCACGATCGCGATGACGGCCTTCGGCGACCTCGACGTCTCGACCATCCGCTCGCTGCCCGCCGGTCGCAGCCCCATCCAGACCTTCGTGGTCGACAAGGAGGATCCGGTCGTCTTCCACCGCATCTGGGGCCGCATGCGCGAGGAGCTCGAGCGCGGTCGGCAGGCCTTCGTCGTCTGCCCTGCGATCTCGCCGGGCACCCTCGAGGGCGTCAGCGCGCACGACGGGGGCGCGGCAGGCGAGGCGGGCGGCGGCTCCGAGGGCGGCACGAGGGCTCGCGCCGGCGCAGGCAGCGGGCCGGGCGGCAGCGGCGCGGATGCGCCCGCGAGCGCCGCGCCCGCGGCCCCGGTCGACGACGTCGTGACGACCCTGCGGCAGCTGCAGGCGAGCCCGGCGCTCGCGGGGCGCCGCATCGAACCGCTCACGGGCACCATGTCGACCGACGCGAAGGACGCCGTGATGCAGGCCTTCCGCGCCGGGGAGATCGATGTGGTCGTGGCGACGACCGTCATCGAGGTGGGCGTCGACGTGCCGAACGCGACGATGATGGTCGTGCTCTCGGCCGACCGCTTCGGCGTCTCGCAGCTGCACCAGCTGCGCGGCCGCGTCGGTCGCGGCGAGCACGCGGGCCTGTGCATGCTCGTGACCTCCGCCGACCCGCTCAGCGACGCGATGGTGCGGCTGGAGGCGGTGGCCGGCACGCTCGACGGCTTCGAGCTCGCCGAGGTCGACCTCGAGCAGCGCGGGGAGGGCGACGTGCTCGGGCACGTGCAGTCGGGCGGCCGCAGCGGGCTCCGAGCGCTGCGGGTCGCCCGCGACGGCGGCATCATCGAGGCGGCCCGGGCCGCCGCGCACGAGGTGCTGGCCGACGACCCGAAGCTCGAGCACCACACCACGCTGCGCCTGGCGGTGCACGCGCGCCTCGATCCCGACGCGCGGGCCGCGCTCGTCACCGCCTGAGGCGCGCCGCCTCCGCTCGGCCTGCCGCCGACGCTCGCGTCGCCCAGAGCGACGTGACCTAGGCTGGAGGGCATGCCCCGCATCGCTGTCGTGCCCGGTTCGTTCGACCCCGTGACCCTGGGTCACCTGGATGTCGTGGCGCGCGCCGCGAAGCTCTTCGACGAGGTGCACGTCGTGGTCACCCACAACCCCGACAAGGCGGCCTTCCTGCCGGTGCCCGAGCGGGAGCAGCTCATCGAGCGCGCGATCGCCGAGGCCCGCATCGACGGTCAGATCCGCATCGCGAACTGGTCGATGGGCCTGCTGGTCGACTACTGCCAGCAGGTGGGCGCCGAGGTGCTCGTCAAGGGCATCCGCTCGTCGACCGACCTCGCCTACGAGACGCCGATGTCGATCGTGAACCGCAACCTCGCGGGCGTCGAGACCATCTTCATGCTGCCGAACCCCGAGAACGCGCACGTCTCGTCGAGCCTCGTGCGGCAGGTCTCCGAGCTGGGCGGCGACATCAGCCCCTACGTGCCGCGAGCGGTCGCCACCTTCCTCCAGCAGCGATGACCGCGCGGGGCGGCGCAGACCTCGAGCTGCTGGCGGTGCGCGGGATGGGTGAGATCCGCCCGGGAGACGACCTGCCGGCGCTGGTCGCCGAGGCGCTCGCGCCCCTCGAGCCGCGGGACGGCGACGTCGTCGTCGTCACCAGCAAGGTGGTCTCCAAGGCCGAGGGGCGCATCCGCCCCGCCGAGGAGCGCGAGCAGGCGATCGACGACGAATCGGTGCGGCTGGTCGCCTCGCGCCCGCACCCGGGAGGTGTGACCCGCATCGTCGAGCACCGCACCGGCCTCGTGCTGGCGGCGGCGGGCATCGACGCCTCGAACACCGACGAGGGCACCATCCTGCTGCTCCCGATCGACTCGGACGCCTCGGCGCGCGCGATCGCCGCGGCGCTGCGGGAGCGCTTCGGCGCCACCATCGGCGTCATCGTCAGCGACACGCTCGGGCGCGCGTGGCGCGTCGGCCAGACCGACGTCGCGATCGGCGCCGCAGGCATCCGCGTGCTCGAGCCGCTCAGCGGCCAGCTCGACGCGGGCGGCCGGCCGCTCGTCGTCACGGCACCCGCGATCGCCGACGAGATCGCCGGCGCGGCCGACCTGGTCGCGGGCAAGGCCGACGGCGTGCCCGTCGTGCTCGTGCGGGGGATGGGCCGCCACGTCGCGGGGCTCGACGAGCCGGGCGCGACGAGGCTCGTGCGCGCCGCGGAGGACGACATGTTCCGCCTCGGTGCCGACGAGGCGCATCGCGCGGGCTACGAGGCGGGCAGGCGCGACGCCGAGGCAGCAGCCGCAGCGACGACGGACGAGGCGAGGGTGCAGGCATGAGCGACGCGAGGTTGGGCGACGCCGGCCAGGGCCACCAGCACGCCGAGCAGCAGACCGCCGGCGAGCGCATCGAGGCCGCGGTGGCGAGCGTGATCTCCGGCAAGCGCGCCGAGATCCGCACGGTGCTGACCGTGCTGCTCGCGGAGGGGCACGTGCTGCTCGAGGATGTGCCGGGCGTCGGCAAGACCCAGCTGGCCCGGGCGTTCGCCGCGGCCGTCGGCGGCAGCGTGCGCCGCATCCAGTGCACCCCCGACCTGCTCCCGAGCGACATCACGGGCATGTCGGTGCTCGACCAGAAGTCCGGCGAGCTGCGGTTCCAGCCCGGCCCCGTCTTCGCCAACATCGTCATCGCCGACGAGATCAACCGCGCGAGCCCCAAGACGCAGGCGGCGCTGCTGGAGTGCATGGCCGAGGGGCAGGTGACGGTCGACGGGGTCACGCACGTGCTGCCGACGCCGTTCCTGGTCGTCGCGACGCAGAACCCGATCGACATGGAGGGCACCTACGCGCTGCCGGAGGCGCAGCGCGACCGCTTCATGGCGCGGCTCGAGCTCGGCTACCCGGATGAGGCGGCCGAGCACGCGATGGTCACCGCGCGCGAGACGGCGCAGCCGCTCGACGCCGTGCGGGCCGTGACGAGCCAGGCGCAGTTCCAGGCGGAGATCGACCAGGCGCGCGCCGTGCGCGCGCACGAGCTCGTCGAGCGCTACGCGGTGCGGCTGGCGCGGGCGACGCGCGGTCACCCCGACGTGCGGTTGGGCGCGAGCCCGCGCGCGACGCTGCAGCTCGTGCGCGCGGCCAAGGCGCACGCCCACCTGCTCGGCCGCGACTGGCTCTCTCCCGACGACGTCAAGGCCCTCGCGCCGCACGTGCTGCCGCACCACCTCGTGATGCACGACCCGCAGGCGCGCCACGACGAGGCGCGAGCGGTGGTCGCGCAGGCGCTCGCCTCGACGGCCGCCCCCGTCATGCGCTGATGGCCCGAGGCTCCCGCACGGCTCCCGGCGAGGTCGCGCCGAGCGGTGCGGGCGCGCGCGGGCCGTCCGCGCCCTCGCTGCGCGCGGGCACCTCGGCGAGGGTGCGGCCGACCGCGCGGGGCGCCGTGCTGCTGCTCGTGGGCCTGCTGCTGCTCGTCGGTGCGTACTGGGAGCGGCAGGTGGTGCTGCTGGTGCCGGCCGCGCTGTGCCTCGGGGTGCTGCTCATCGGGCTCTGGTGGGTGCTCGGCGCCGTCGGCGCGGTGCGGCTCGGCGTGCCGGGCGTGCTGCAGGAGGGGCAGGAGGCGTCCCTGCGCATCGTGGGCGACCGCCGGCACGCGGGTGCGGCCTGGTCGACGTGGGCGCCCGGGCCGGAGCGCTACCTGCTGCTCGAGGGCGAGCTCGACGACGACGGGCGCGCCCTGGTCGACCTCGGCGCGCATCCGCGCGGTCGCTGGCGGCTCGCTCCCGTGGCGGTCGTGGCGCTCGACCCGTTCCGAGTGATGCGCTCGCTGCGCACCGTCGACGCGCGCGCGAGCCTCGTCGTGGGCCCAGCGGTGCTGGCGCTGCCGACGACCTCGCTGCGCTCCATCCGCGAGGAGGGGCGGCTGTCGCAGTCGCGCACCGCCGACAGCGTCGACGCGATGGTGCGCGAGTGGCGGCACGGCGATCCGCAGCGCCGCGTGCACTGGCGCCAGAGCGCGAAGCGCGGTCACCTGATGGTGCGCCAGGAGGCGAACCCGGCGACCGACGACGACGTCATCGTGATCGACACGGCCAGCGCGGCCGGAGCCGACCGCGACGCGCAGGATCGGCTCGCGCGGGCGGCGTGCTCGCTGGTGCGCGCGCTCGCAGCCGGTCAGCGGCGCGTGGTGGTGCGCGAGACGGGTGCGCCGAGCATGCCGACCGCCGACTGGCGCGACCTGCCGGCGACGCTCGCCGCGTTCGCTGCGCTCGAGGCGCACCCGCGCGGCGGATCCGGCTCCACGGACGCGGGGGAGGGACCAGGGCGCCCAGGGCGCGACGACGGACCGCGGGCGCCATCGAGCGGCCGCTCGGCTGCGCACCTGATCGCGCTGGCGGAGCATGCCCCGGAGACCTGGACGCTGCCGCCGGGCACCACGCTCTGGCTCGTGTCGGCGCGCGATGCCTCGCCGCCGCGCATCCCGCCGGGCGCGCGCGTGCGCATCCGCCGCTGGATCGACCGCGTCGGTACCGTGCGGGAGCTCGCGTGAGCGGTGCGAGCACGCGCGAGCCCCGGGTGCATGCGCAGGAGCGCACGGCCGCTCGAGCCGGCGACGACCAGCGGGATCCCGAGCGGATGCCGCGACGCGTCCGCGCGGGGGTCGTCGAGACCGTCGCGCTCGCCCTGCTGCCCGTCGCCTGGCTGTGGTCGGCGATCTCCGTGCTCGGCCAGGCGTGGCTCTGGCCCGCTGTGCTCGCGGTCGGCTCGCTCGCGCTCACCGCGGCGCTCGTGCGCTCGGCGGCCCCGCCGCTGATCGGCACGGTGGCCGCGGCGATCGTCGGGGTCGGTTGGGTGACGGCCCTCGCGGCGCCCGAGGAGGCGATGCTCGCGGTGGTGCCGACGCGCGAGTCGGTGCCGCAGGCGTTGCGCGTGCTGGATCAGGGCCTGGTCGACATCGCCTGGGCGGTCTCGACCCCGGTCGCGGCGATCGGCCCCGTGCTCGCCGTCGTCGTGGCGGCCGCGATCGCGCTCGCGCTGCTCGTCGACGTCGTCGGTCATGCGCTGCGCGTGCCGGCGATCGCGGTCGTGCTCGCGGCGACCCCGCTCGTGCTGCCGCTGGCATTCCGCATCGACGTGCCCTGGTGGCACGCGCTGCCCGGCGTGATCGTGAGCGCGCTGGTGCTCGCGGCGCCGACGGTCGATGAGCGCGCAGCGCGCGGGAGCGGCTGGCGCGCGCCGCTCGCGCTCGTGGGGGTGGCGGCGGTGCTCTCGGCCACTCTGCCGGTCGTGGCGCCGGCGCCCCGCGAGAGCGCGCTCGAGCTGCCGACGCTCGACGAGCTCTTCAGCCCGGCGACCCCGATGCTGGACGCCGGCATCGATCTGGGCGATCAGCTGCGCCGCCCGGCCGACCGACCCGTCTTCACCTACTCGACGACCGACGGCGCGCCGCTCGTCACGCGGCTCATGACGCTGCCGCTCGCCGGTGAGGCCGGCTTCGAGGCCGCGCCCGCCGAGCCGGGCAGCCCCGCGGTGCTGGTCGAGGGCGCCGACAGCGGCCAGCCGATGCAGATGACGGTGCGGATGTCCGACGTGCGCGCCGAGAGCCTGCCGACCCCCGAGCGGGTCGTGGCGGTGCCGCGACCCAAGGGCAGCAGCTGGGATGTCGCGAACGACGCGCTCCGCATCGGCGACGACGTCGACACCGCCGGCCTCGAGTACACCGCCTCGGGGTCGCGCTCGACACCGCTCGACGCGCTCCCGGCGGCGAGCGGCGCCTCCGGCCACGACGAGTACCTCGCGATGCCCGAGGCCGCTGAGGCGATCGCGCGGCAGGGCGCAGCGCTCGTCTCGCCCGGCATGAGCGCTGCGGCGCGCGTGCTCGCCGTGCACGACTTCATGACCGCAGGCCTCTGGGACTACTCCGAGCAGCTCGACCTGCCCGGCTTCGGCGGCACGGGCGGTGAGGGGTGGGATGCGCTCGCCGGGTTCCTCGAGACGCGCAGCGGATACTGCGTGCACTACGCGAGCGCGACGGCCGGCCTGCTCCGCGGCGCGGGAGTGCCGGCGCGCGTGGTGGTCGGGTTCCTGCCGGGCAGCGAGATCAGCGGCGGATGGGCCGTGTCCACCAACGAGATGCACGCCTGGGCGGAGGCGTGGATCGACGGCGCCGGCTGGGTGCGGGTCGAGACGACTCCCGGGGCCGGCACCGGCTCGGCGAGCCCCGAGGGCGCGCTGCCGACCCGCAGCCCCACGCCCGAGCCGACGCCGAGCGTGCCGCCGGAGAGCGCGGGGCCGACGCCCTCGCCCACGCCGAGCGACGCAGCGGAGGCGTCGACGCCGCCCACCGCGCCGACGCCGACGGGCGGCGCCGCGCCCGGCGAGCGCGGTCCGGTCATCGACCCTGCCGTGCTGCGCGCGATCCTGCTGGTGCTGGGCGCGCTGCTGCTGCTGGCCCTGCCCGCGATCGCTCGGGCGGTGCAGCGGGTGACGCGGCTGCGGCGCGGGGCGCCGGGCGCCTGGCTCGAGCTGCGCGCGACGCTCGCCGACCTGGGCGCGCGGCTGCCGGCCTCGGCGACGCCGGGCGAGGTGCAGGAGGCGATCGCCGCGCGGAGCTCCGACGCGTCCGGAGCGGCCGGCCGTGTGCGGATGGCGGCCGAGCGCGCCGTGTTCGACGCGGGGCCGAGGGAGCCCGGCGCCGTCGACGCCGACGTGCGCGCGGCGCGCAGGGCCCTGGTCGCTGCCGCCCCTCGACGGCGGCGTGCGCTCGCGGTGCTGCTGCCGCCGAGCCTGCTGGGGGTCGAGGCGGAGCGCGGCCGCGACGCGTGAGGTCGTCAGGCACCGGGCCGAGCGCCCGTGGCGGTCTCTGAGGCCTTCCTGAGCATCGCCGGTCGGATGCGGCATCCCGGCAGACGTAGTGTGGAGGGCATGCTGTGGTCGATCGTGATCCCCGTGAAGGGGTCGATCGGCAAGTCGCGCCTCGATGCGGGTGACGCGCGGGCCGCGCTCGCCGTGGCGTTCGCGCGCGACGCGATCGTCGCTGCGGGCGCCGCCGCATCCGTCGACCGGGTCGTCGTCGTCACGAGCGATGCGTCCGTGTGCTGCGGGCTGACCGGCGTCGAGGTCGTCGCCGACCCCGGCACCGGGCTCGCCGCCGCGATCAGGGCGGGCGTCGCCGTGCTGCCCGGCGACCGGCCGGGCGCCGTCATGCTCGGCGATCTGCCGGCGCTGACGCCCGCGGCGCTCGATGCCGCGCTCGAGCTCGCCGGCCGCGAGCACCGCGCCTACGTGCCCGACGCGATCGCCACCGGCACCACCCTGCTCACCGCGACGCGGGCGGATGCGCTGCGACCGCGCTTCGGCCCGGGCTCCGCCCGACTGCACCGGCTCGCCGGCCACGTCGAGCTGCCCGTCGACCCGGAGTCGGGGCTGCGCACCGACGTCGACGAGCTCGCCGACCTGCACATCGCGATCGACCTCGGGGTCGGTGCGCACACGCAGGCGGTGCTGCAGGAGGCGGCGATCGCGGCCTAGCCACCGGTCTGCGCCTCGACGAGCGCGAGCGCATCGCGCGCGACCTGCGCTGCCGGCCCGCCGGGCGTGAGCAGCAGCGGACGCGCCGCAGCGCGCAGGCCGAGCTCGCGCAGCGCCGGCAGCGACCCGGCGTCCTCCTCGGCGACGAGCCACGCGTCGAGGAGCCCGCCCTGCGACCGCGCCCCGTAGTGCGCGGCGACCGCAGCCGCATCCGCCTCGACCCCGATGGTCTCGAGGCACGCGGCCGCCATCCCGCGCAGCGCGCGCCCGCCGATGATGGGCGAGACGCCGACGATCGGCGCCGTCGCAGCGGCGAGCGCCTCGCGCACGCCCGGGATGCCGAGGATCGTCCCGATCGAGACGACCGGGTTCGAGGGGGCCACGAGCACCGCGTCCGCGCTCGCGATCGCGGCGCTCGCGGCCGGCGAGATGCTGGCGCGCTCGAGCCCCTGCTGCACGAAGCGCCGCGCGCGCACGGTCGCGCGCGTGCGCACCCACCACTCCTCGAAGTGCAGCACGCCCTCCTGGGTCTCGACGTGGGTGGGCACCTCGTCGTCGGTGACCGGCAGCAGCGTGACACCGAGCGGCCAGCGGGCGGTGAGCCGCGCGGTCGCCTCGGTGAGCGTCGCACCCTCGCGCAGCAGCGCCGTGCGGGCCAGGTGCGTGCCGAGGTCGAGATCGCCGAGCGTGAACCACGGCCAGCCGACGCCGAAGGCGGCGAGCTCTGCGGCGACGCGCTCGCTCTCGCCCTCGCGGCCCCAGCCGCGCTCCGCGTCGTTCACGCCGGCGAGCGCGTACATGAGCGAGTCGAGGTCGGGGCAGACCTTCACGCCCGCGAGCCACAGGTCATCGCCGACGTTCGCGACGATCGTGATCTCGGCCTCGTCGCCGAAGCGCTCCTGCGCAGCCTCGCGGAGGCCGAGCGCGAAGCGCGCCCCGCCCACGCCGCCGGCGAGCACGGTGATCCTCATGGGTGCACCCTTCGGTAGCGGATGGCGACGCCGCCCTCGTCGGCGTCGATCGACGCCTCCACGCCGTACACCGCGCGGATGCGCTCGGCGGTGAGCACCGCATCCGCCGTGCCCTCGGCGACCACCCGGCCGCCGTCGACCAGCACGATGCGGTCGGCGTGCGTGGCGGCGAGCGCGAGGTCGTGCACGGTCAGCACCACCGGGCGGTCGGCGGCGAGGCGGCGGATGAGGTCGAGCAGCTCGAGCTGCCAGGCGACGTCGAGGTGGTTCGTGGGCTCGTCGAGCAGCAGCGCGCTGCCGGTGACCGCGCCCGACTGCTGCGCGAGGGCGCGTGCGATGTGGACGCGCTGCAGCTCGCCGCCGGAGAGCTCGCCGAGGCGCCGCTCCGCGAGCGGCGCGGCGCCGGCGTCGGTCAGCGCGGCCTCCACCACGTGCTCGTCGCCGATCGAGAACCCGAGCATGCGGTGGTGCGGCGTGCGGCCCAGGCGCACCGCCTCACGAGCGGTGAGCTGCGGGGCGGCGTCGGCGAGCTGCTCGACGAGCGCGACGCGGCGGGCACGGGCGCGGGCCGGCATGGTGTCGAGCCGCTCGCCGCCCAGGTGCACGCTGCCGGAGCGGGTCGCCCGCTCGGGCACGACGCCGGCGATCGCTCGCAGCATCGTGGACTTGCCGGCGCCGTTCGGGCCGACGAGGGCGGTGATGCCGCCGGGTTCGGCGCGCCAGCTCGCGCGCTGGACCAGCGCGCGGCCGCGCACCGCGATGCTGAGGTCGCGCACCTGCAGCGCGTGCGGCGAAGGGCCGTGCCCGCTGCGGCTGCTCGAGCGCGCCGCCTCGCCGGCGTGCGCCGCCTCGCCGCCCCGTCGCCAGCTGCTCACGTGCGCACCCTGCCCGTCAGCATGAGCGCGGCGAACACGGGCGCGCCCAGCAGCGCCGTGACGATGCCGACCGGCAGCTCCCGCGGGTCGAAGGCCGCGCGCGCCGCGGTGTCGGCGACGAGCAGCACGATGGCCCCTGCGACGCCTGCGGCCGGCAGCAGCAGGGCGTGCGCCCCGCCGACCACGAGGCGCACCGCGTGCGGCACGACGAGGCCGATGAAGCCGATCGCGCCGGAGACCGACACCAGCACGCCGGTCACGAGGGCGCAGGCGACGAGCAGCAGCCACCGCGTGCGGCGGGCGTCGACGCCGAGCGCGCCGGCCGCGCTGTCGCCGAGCGCGAGCGCGTCGAGCACTCGCCCGCTCGCGAGCAGCGGCAGCGCGAGGGCGACCCCGGCGAGGGCGATCGCCGCGCTCGTCCAGGTGATCGACGCGAGCGAGCCCAGCAGCCAGGCGAGGATCTCGCGGAACGCGTCGCCGGCGGCGCTCCAGAAGATGACGAGCGAGACGACGGCGCTGGCGGCGGATGCGACGACCACGCCCGCGAGCACGGTGCGGGTGGGTGTCGCCCCGCCGGCCGCGCCCGCGAGGCCGAGGGTCGCGAGCAGCGCGAGCAGCGCCCCGGCGAAGGCCGCGACCGGCAGCAGCGCGCCGAGCCCGGCGATCAGCACGAGCACGGCGCCGACCGACGCGCCGGAGGAGACGCCCAGCAGGTAGGGGTCGGCGAGCGGGTTGCGCACCAGCGCCTGCATGACGACACCGACGATCGCGAGGCCCGCGCCCACCGCGCAGGCGGCGAGCACGCGGGGCAGGCGCAGGTCGGCGACGATCGCGTCGTCGATGGCATCGAGCGGGGTCGCGCCGATGCCCGCGCGGGCCGCGAGGGCGGCGAGCGCATCGCCCGGCGCGATGCCCGCGACGCCGAAGCACACCGCCGCGAGCGCGAGGGCGAGCAGTCCGACGCCGAGCAGCGGCAGCGCCCAGCGGCGCCCGCGACGCGGACGCTGCGGGATCGCTCGCTGCTGCTGCGCCACCGAGGGGGCGACGCGCGCTCCCTCGGGGCTCGAGGCAGCGCTTCGCCCGCTCGCTGCCTCGGCGGCGTGCGCGAAGGGTGCGCCGTCGCGCTCGCCGGTGCGCTCCGGGCGTGTGCGCTCCGCGCGCGTCATCCGAGCGCCATCGGTCGCACCGCGTCCGTCACCAGCTGCACGGCCTCGACCGAGCCGACGCCGGCCTCCGCCATCGGGAAGGGGATGGTGACGAAGCGCTCGGCCTGCACGGCCTCGAGCTGGGCGGTCGCGGGGTTGGCGCGCAGCCGATCGATCTTCGACGCCGCCGTGTGCCAGGGAGCGTCGACGAGCACGATCACGTCGGGGTCGCTCGAGGCGAGCGCCTCCCACGACATGGTCGTCCAGGTCTCGTCGACCTCGGCGGCCACGTTCGTCAGCCCCGCCGCGTCGAGCACCAGCTGCGGTGCCCCGGAGCCCGCGCCGACGTACGGCGCATCCTCGCCGGAGGAGTACCAGAGGGCAGTCGGTGCTGCACCCGCTCCCTCGTCGGAGACCGGCTCGATGGCCTCGAGCGCAGCGCGCTGCTCGTCGGCGAGCGCTGCGCCGGCCTCGGGCACGCCGAGCGCCGCGCCCGCGTCGCGCAGCTCGGTCAGCAGGGCGTCCCACGTCAGCGGCGGTACGTCCGTCGACCAGCACGCGGCGGGGGAGACCCACGTCTGCACGCCGAGCGCGTGCAGCTGCGCGCGGTCGCCGACCGCCTCCGGCGCGAACGCCGACTCCCAGCCCGCCACCACGGCATCCGGATCGAGGTCGAGCACGGCCTCGCGCGAGGGCATGCCCTCGATGGTGGGGGCGTCTGCGCCCTCGAGCGGCCCGTCGAGGAAGGCGGTCGAGACGAGCGCATCGCCCAGGCCGAGCGCCACGACGAGCTCTGCCGCAGTCGACTTGATGGCGACGATGCGCTCGGCGGGCTCGGCGAGCGGCGGCACCTCGATGCCGCAGTCGTCGATCCCGACAGGGACGACAGCGGCGCCTGCGCTCGGCTGCCCGCTCGGCTCGCCGACCGGCTGCACGCCCGACGGCGCGCATCCGGCGAGCGCGAGCGCACCGAGCGTCACGGCGAGGGCCGCGAGGCGGCGAGGGGCGGGCATCGGGTGGGGCACGGATGTCTCCTGGGCATGCTGACGCGAACGGTGTGATGCGGTTCGCGCGCGGTGGTGATGCCCGGCGCGCCATCGAGTCTACGGGAGTCGCCGGGCGCTGGTGGCGTCAGCGCCAGCGCCCCTACCCATTCGCGCCCCGGTGAGGTTGACTGGCCCTTCGGCGACTGCCGACTCCTGACGACGAAGCGGAGGACACGATGACGACGGTGCGCGCAGCGATCACGCAGACCACCTGGACGGGCGACAAGGCGTCGATGCTCGATCGCCACGAGGCGTTCCAGCGCGAGGCCGCCGCGCAGGGCGCGCAGGTCATCTGCTTCCAGGAGCTCTTCTACGGGCCCTACTTCGGCATCACGCAGGACAAGCGGTACTACGACTACGCGGAGCCCGCCGACGGCCCGATCGTGCAGCGCTTCGCGGCCCTCGCCAAGGAGCTCGGCATGGTCACGATCCTGCCGATCTACGAGGAGGAGCAGACCGGCGTCTACTACAACTCGGCCGTCGTCGTCGATGCCGACGGCTCGATCCTCGGCACCTACCGCAAGCACCACCTGCCCCACCTCGACCGGTTCTGGGAGAAGTTCTACTTCCGCCCAGGCAACCTCGGCTACCCCGTCTTCGACACCGCCGTCGGCACGGTCGGCCTCTACATCTGCTACGACCGGCACTTCCCGGAGGGCTGGCGAGAGCTGGGCCTGAACGGGGCGCACATGGTCTTCAACCCCAACGCCACGAAGCCCGGGCTCTCGAACCGCCTGTGGGAGGTGGAGGGCCCCGCTGCGGCCGTCGCGAACGGGTACTTCGTGCTGCAGCCCAACCGGGTCGGCCGCGAGGACAACGAGTACGGCGACCTGGCGGTCGACTTCTACGGCACCAGCCAGGTGATCGACCCTCGCGGCGAGTTCGTCGGCGAGCGCGGCTCCGCCACCGGAGAGGAGCTCATGGTGCGCGACCTCGAGATGGATCTCGTGCGCGAGATGCGCGACGACTGGCAGTTCTACCGGGATCGCCGGCCCGACTCCTACACCCGGATCGCGAAGCCGTAGGGGGCGAGCATGGGCACCACCCTCATCCGCGGCGGCACCGTCGTGACCGCCACCGGCCGCTCGCTCGCCGACGTGCTCGTCGACGGCGAGACCATCCGGGCCGTCCTGCAGCCCGGCAGCGAGCTCCTCGGGGTCGACCTCGCCGCATCCGTCGACACGGTGGTGGATGCCACGGGCAAGTACGTGATCCCCGGCGGCATCGACGCGCACACCCACATGGAGATGCCCTTCGGCGGTACGCAGGCCAGCGACACCTTCGAGACCGGCACGCGCGCCGCGGCGTGGGGCGGCACGACCACGATCATCGACTTCGCCGTGCAGACGGTCGGTCAGCGAGTGCAGGACTCCCTCGCGGCGTGGCACGAGAAGGCCGCGGGGAACTGCGCCATCGACTACGGCTTCCACCAGATCGTCGGCGACGTCGACGACGCATCGCTCGCCGCGCTCCGCGGCCTCGAGGCGGAGGGCGTCACCAGCTACAAGCTCTTCATGGCCTACCCCGGCGTCTTCTACTCCGACGATGCGCAGATCCTGCGGGCGATGCAGGTCGGCGCCGACACGGGCCTGATGACGATGATGCACGCCGAGAACGGGCCCGCGATCGACGTGCTGGTGCAGCAGCTGCTCGCCGAGGGCAAGACCGATCCGTACTACCACGGCATCGCCCGCGCCTGGCAGATGGAGGAGGAGGCGACGCACCGCGCGATCATGCTCGCCAACCTCACCGGCGCGCCGCTCTACGTCGTGCACGTGAGCGCCAAGCAGGCCGTCGCGCAGCTCGCCGCCGCTCGCGATGCGGGTCAGAACGTCTTCGGCGAGACGTGCCCGCAGTACCTCTACCTCTCGCTCGAGGATCAGCTGGGCGCCTCGAGCGACGAGTGGGGCAGCTTCGAGGGGTCGAAGTGGGTGTGCTCGACGCCGCTGCGCTCGAAGCACGAGCACCACCAGGACGAGCTGTGGAGCGCGCTCCGCACGAACGACCTCCAGATGGTCTCGACCGACCACTGCCCCTTCTGCATGAAGGATCAGAAGGAGCTCGGGCTCGGCGACTTCTCGAAGATCCCGAACGGCATCGGCTCGATCGAGCACCGGATGAACCTGCTCTACCAGGGCGTCGTCGACGGCCACATCACCCTCGAGCGCTGGGTGGAGATCACCGCGACCACGCCGGCGCGCATGTTCGGCCTCTACGGCCAGAAGGGCGTGATCCAGCCCGGCGCCGACGCCGACATCGTGGTCTACGACCCGAGCGGCCACACCTCGATCGGGCTCGAGAAGACCCACCACATGCAGATGGACCACGCCGCATGGGAGGGGTACGAGATCGACGGCCACGTCGACACCGTCATGAGCCGCGGCCGCATCGTGGTGGACGGCGACCGATACCTCGGCAGCGCCGGCGACGGCAGGTTCGTCAAGCGCGGCCTGAGCCAGTACCTGCTGTAGGGCGAGGAGCACCATGGACATCGGCGCCGTCTTCCAGACCAACCCGCCGTCGGCACGGGTCGTGCAGCTCTCGCAGCTCGCCGAGGCGCACGGCTTCAGCCACGTCTGGACCTTCGACTCGCACGTGCTGTGGCAGGAGCCCTACGTGATCCTGTCGGCCGTGCTGGCGGCGACCCGGCGCGTCACCGTCGGCACCTTCGTGACGAACCCCGCGACGCGCGACTGGAGCGTCACGGCCTCGACCTTCGCGACGCTCAACGAGATGTACGGCAACCGGACGATCTGCGGCATCGGCCGCGGCGACTCGGCGGTGCGCGTCGGCGGGGGCGAGCCCACGACCCTCCAGCAGCTGCGCGAGGCCGTGCACGTGATCCGCGAGCTCGGCTCCAGCCGCGCGGTCGCGGTGGGCGACGCGACGCTGCGCCTGCCGTGGTCGGAGGGCTCGGAGGTGCCGGTGTGGGTCGCCGCCTACGGGCCGCGCGCGCTGGCGCTGGCCGGCGAGGTCGGCGAAGGGTACATCCTGCAGCTCGCCGACCCCGAGATCACCAAGTGGATGATCGAGCACGTGCGCACCGCCGCCGACGACGCCGGTCGCGACCCGATGTCGGTGAAGATCTGCGTCGCCGGCCCCGCCTATGTCGGGGACGACCTCGCGCACCAGCGCGACCAGTCGCGATGGTTCGGGGGCATGGTCGGCAACCACGTCGCCGACATCGTCGCGCGCTACGGCCACAGCGGCGCCGCGAGCGGCAGCGGCGCGATCCCCGCAGACCTCGCCTCCTACATCGAGCAGCGCCAGGGGTACGACTACAACTCGCACGGCAGGGCCGACAACGACCACGTCGACTTCGTGCCGGATGCGATCGTCGACCGCTTCTGCGTGCTCGGCACCGCCGACGACCACATCGAGCGGCTCACGCAGCTGCGCGACCTCGGGGTCGACCAGTTCGCCGCCTACGTCATGCACGACGACAAGGAGGAGACGCTGCGGCAGTACGGCGAGCGCATCATCCCGGCCCTGCGCGCGAGCGCGAAGGCGCGGTCCTGACCGGCGCTGGCGCCGGATTTGCGAGATATCTGATCTCACCGCGCATCCGCCCGATAGCCTACGGACGAGGGGCCCGCTGCGCCGAGGCGCGGGCTGCCTGACTCGAGCGAGGAGCGACCCATGACGACCCTGTTCCACCACGACGCCCAGGGCACCAGCGACCTGCGCGCAGAGGACGGCGAGCGCGCCCGCGAGCTCGACCGGCACATCCTGCACTCCTGGTCGAAGCACGGCAGCACCAACCCCTTCACGATCGCGCGCGGCGAGGGCGTGCGCCTCTGGGATCACGAGGGCCGGGAGTACCTCGACTTCTCCAGCCAGCTCGTCAACGCCAACATCGGCCACTCGCACCCCAAGGTCGTCGCCGCCATCCAGCGGCAGGCGGCCGAGCTCGCCACCATCGCGCCCGCCACGACCAACCTGCGCCGCGGCGAGGCCGCAGAGCGCATCCTCTCGAAGATCGAGGGCATGGCTGCCGTCTTCTTCACGAACGGCGGCGCGGATGCGGTGGAGAACGCCATCCGCATGGCGCGCGTGCACACGGGCCGCACGAAGGTGCTCTCGCACTACCGCTCGTACCACGGCAACACCGGCGCGGCGATCAACGCGACGGGCGACACCCGGCGCGTCGACAACGAGTACGCGCTGGGGCACGTGCACTGCTTCGGCCCCTTCGCCTACCGCTCGGAGTTCTGGGCCGAGACCGAGGAGCAGGAGTGCGAGCGGGCGCTGCAGCACGCCCGTCGCGTGATCGAGTCGGAGGGTCCTTCGACGTTCGCGGCGATCCTCGTCGAGGCCGTGCCCGGCACCGCCGGCATCCTGGTGCCGCCGGCCGGCTACCTGCAGGGCCTGCGCGAGCTGGCCGACGAGCACGGCATCGTGCTCATCGTCGATGAGGTGATGGCAGGCTTCGGCCGCACCGGCGAGTGGTTCGCGCACCAGCACGACGGCGTGCGGCCCGACCTCGTGACCTTCGCGAAGGGCGTGAACTCCGGCTACGTGCCCGTGGGCGGCGTGATCATCAGCCCCGAGATCCTCGCGACCTTCCAGGAGCGGCCGATCCCGGGCGGGCTCACGTACTCGGGCCATCCGCTCGCCGCCGCGTCGATCGTCGCCTCGATCGACGCGATGACGGAGGAGGGCATCGTCGAGCACGCCGCCCACCTGGGGGCCGACATCCTCGGCCCGGGCCTGCGCGAGCTCGCCGAGCGCCACCCCATGATCGGTGAGGTGCGCGGCCGCGGGTGCTTCTGGGCGCTCGACCTCGTCGCCGACCGCGCGACGCGGGCGCCGGTCGACGCATCCGTCATCGCCTCGCTGAAGGGCGCGCTGCTCGAGCGCGGCTACCTGCCCTTCGCGGCCGACAACCGCCTGCACGTCGTGCCGCCGCTCGTGATGAGCGACGAGGATGCGCGCCGCGGGCTCGAGATCCTCGACGAGGTCCTCTCGGCGCACGGCTCCTGACCGAGCAGCTCCCGCGTCGAAGGATGGCAGACTCGATCCATGAGCATCCACCTGCTGGGCGGCGGCTGGGCCGACGACGAGTCGACATGGACGGGCCGCTTCATCGACGAGGCGCGAGAGCGAGCCGGCGGCCCGCCCGTGATCGCCGTCGTCCTGTGGGCGGCCGACGAGGCTGAGGGCGCCTCCTGGCACGCCGACTACGTCGACGACATGACGAGGCTCGGCGCGGGAGAGGTGCGGGTCGTGCAGCTCACCGCCGAGCGCACCCTGCTGCCCACCGACCTCGGCAGCGCCGACGGCATCTTCATCGGCGGCGGGCTCACGCCCGGCTACCACGCAGCGGTCATGCCGGCGGCGGACACGATCCGCGGGCTGGTGTCCACCGGTGTGCCCTACGCCGGCTTCTCGGCGGGGGCGATGATCGCCGGCGACGTGGCGCTGCTCGGCGGCTGGCGCATCGGAGGCGTGCCCGTCTGCCCCGAGGCGTGCTCCGAGCAGCTCGACGACGTCACGCTCGACGCGGGCCTCGGCCTCGTCGACCTCGTCGTCGACGTGCACGCGGCGCAGTACGGCACGCTCTCGCGCGCGGTCGCGATCGTGCACGCGGGGCTCGCCGACCGCGTCGTCGCGATCGACGAGAACACCTCGCTCATCGTCGCGGCCGGCGGGCTCGTGGTCGCGGGCGAGGGCAGCGTCTGGACGGCCGACCGCGACGGCGAGCGCGTCAGCGTCGGGGTGCTCGCCGCATGACGGCACGCCCGCTCGCCCAGCTCATCGAGGCGGGATGGGCGGATGCGCTGGCGCCGGTCGAGCACGTCGTGCACGACCTGGGCGAGCGGCTGCGCGCCGAGACCGCCGCTGGCCGGCACTACCTGCCGGCGGGCGAGCGCGTGCTGCGCGCCTTCGCGCAGCCGCTCGAGGACGTCAGGGTGCTGATCGTCGGCCAGGACCCGTACCCGACGCCCGGGCATCCGATCGGCCTGTCGTTCGCGGTCGAGCAGCACGTGCGGCCGCTGCCGTGCTCGCTGCAGAACATCTATCGAGAGCTGCACGACGACCTCGGCATCGCTCCGGCCGAGCACGGCGACCTGAGCGCCTGGAGCGAGCAGGGCGTGCTGCTGCTCAACCGCGTGCTCACGGTCGAGGCGGGGCAGCCCGCCTCGCACCGCGGCTGGGGCTGGGAGCAGGTGACCGAGGCGGCGATCAGGGCCCTCGTCGCCCGGCGCGGTCCCGACGGCTCTCCCGCACCGCTCGTCGCGATCCTCTGGGGCGCGCAGGCGCAGTCGCTGACGCCCCTGCTCGAAGGCGCATCCGTCATCGCCTCGCCGCACCCCTCGCCGCTGAGCGCTCGCCGCGGCTTCTTCGGCTCCCGGCCGTTCTCCCGCGCCAACGACGCGCTCGTCGCGCAGGGCGCGCATCCGATCGACTGGCACGTGCCCGCCGCGGGCGTGTCAGTGTCCGATGGCACGATGGCGCCATGACCGAGTTCGACCAGTGGCGCGCTGATCGTGAGCGTGCCGATGTGCAGGCAGCGGCGCTCGCGGGCGACATCGGGGCGACGGTGACCGACCTCGGTCCCGGCTTCTGGATGGTGTCGGTCAGCGGGCAGACGCGCGGCTTCGTGATCCAGGTCGAGGTGAAGGGGGAGGTGCGCTTCGACGCGCGCCTGCGCCACCTGAACCCGCGGCAGGGCACGCGCATCGGGGAGTACTGGGAGCTCGCGAAGGCGGTCGCCGCCATCGTCGCCGAGCCGCCGCGCTACGTGGGGCGCGACCCGTTCCGCGAGCTCACGAACTACGTCAGCCGCGACGAGATGCGCGAGCGCACCGAGCGCAAGCGGCTGCAGCGCCGCGCCGGGCGGTTCCTGGGATGAGCGACGCCTTCGCGCAGCCGACGGCGATCCACGAGCTGGGCGCGCTCGAGCTCTGGCGGTTGCTGCACGCGCGCGAGCTGAGCGCCGTCGAGGTCGCCCAGCACCAGCTCGACCGCATCGAGCGGCTCGACGCGGCTTCGGCCTTCGTGCACGTCGACGGCGAGCTCGCCCTCGAGCGCGCCCGCGCCGCAGACGAGTCGAGCGACCGCACGGGCATCGTCCACGGGCTGCCCTTCGCCGACAAGGATCTGACGCCGCGCGCCGGGCAGCCGGCGTCGATGGGCAGTCGCTGGCTCGAGGGCGCCGTCGCCGACGCCACGCACCCGGTGGCGCAGGTGCTCGACGACGGCGGCGGTGTCGTGCTCGGCCGCACCGCTGCCCCCGAGCTCGGATTCGCGGGCTACACGCGCTCCGCGCTGCACGGGGCCACGACGCTGCCCGGCCACCCCGGCCTGCACGCGGGCGGCTCCTCCGGCGGCGCCGCGGCCGCGGTCGGCCAGGGGCTGCTGCCCTTCGCCCCCGGCTCCGACGGCGGCGGCTCCATCCGCATCCCCGCCGCGACCTGCGGGCTCGTGGGCCTGAAGCCCACCCGCGGCCGCATCCCCGCGCAGGGCGGCGTCGGCGCGGTGGGCGGCCTCGTGACGGCGGGGGCGATCGCGCGCTCGGTCATCGATGTGGCGCTCCTCACCGACGCCCTCATCGGGCGCCGGAACGGCGTCGTCCGGCATCCGCTGGTGCTCCGCTCGCCCGAGCGCGACGACGGGTCGCTGCTCGCGCCGGCGATCCGTGGCGAGGGCCGCTTCCGCATCGCCGTGCTGACCGGCGGCACGCCCTGGGACGCGACGCACGACATCCGCATCTCTCCGGAGGCGACGGCCGCCGTCGACGTGACCGTGCGAGCGCTCGCGGCCCTCGGGCACGAGCTGGGCGAGGTGGCGCTGCCGGATGCCTCGGGCGACCTGGGCGTTCCGGGCGTCGGCGGGTACGCGGCCGCCTTCACCGACCTGTGGCGGGGCGGCGCGGCGACGATCCCCATCCCGGTGGGGGAGCGGGATCGGCTCGAGCCGCTCGCTCGCTGGATCGTGGAGACGAGCGACGCCCTCACCGCAGGCGGCCTGGCGCGGGCGCAGCTGTGGGCGACGGAGTACGAGCGGCGCGTGCTCGCGGCGTTCGGGCCGTGGGATGCGGTGCTGACGCCGACGACCGCGCTCACGCCGCGGCCGCTGGGCTGGTACCCGATCGACGACGGCGAGGCCGACTTCGACGCGCAGGTGCTGCACACGCCGCACACCTCGTTCGTCAACCTCACCGGGCTGCCCGCGATCACGCTGCCCGTGCACGAGACCGTCGAGGGGCTGCCGATGGGCGCGCAGCTGATCGGGCGGCCGGGGGAGGAGGGCACCCTGCTCGCCATCGGCCGCCAGCTCGAGCGCCGCATCCCGTGGACGGCGCGGGCCCTCGCCCGATTCCCGACCGGCTGATCGGTCGGGTCGTACCTGGTGGGGCGCGGGCAACCGGTCGACCGGTCGAGCGGCGGGGATCAGGCGTCGCGCTGCGCGTCGGGGCCGCGCTTGGGCAGGTAGCCCCCCTGCTCCAGCCCCGCCTCGATCTCGAAGCGGTTGCGCTTCGCGTCGATGCCGGCTGCGTAGTACATCGGGATGAACCAGAGGCCGTAGCGCTCCCACTGCTGGCGGTGCACGTCCTCGTGCTCGAGCACCGCGGGCGAGTCGGATGCGCGGGTCAGGAAGGTCGCGCCGACGGTCGTGCCGCCGCGGCCGAACGCCCACTGCGGCAGCCCGGTGATCACGTGCAGCTGCCCGACGCGTCGCTCACGCCCGCCGAGGGCTCGCCCCCACAGCCGTGCGGCCTGCGTCGCGAACCTGGCTCCCGCGCGCGCGACCGGTGGCGCGGTGATCGCGCGGAAGGCGGGGCCGCCGACCGTGCGCCCGAGCGCTCCGACGGCGGCGCCTGCGCGAGCGAGGGGGCGCGTGCGCGGGCCTGCGCCGGGCGCTGCTGCCTGCGCGGATCGGGATGCTGCCATGCCGCCGACGATAGCGCGCGGATATCCTGGGACCATGCGCCACGAGCCCTCCGGCATCCCCCATGCGGCGCCTCCCGAGCCGCCGCTGCGGATCGCCGTCGTCTCGATGCACACCTCGCCCGCGGACCGACCGGGCAAGGGAGACGCAGGCGGCTTGAACGTGCTCGTGCTGGCGAGCGCGATGGCGCTGGCCGCGCGGGGCAACCGGGTCGATCTCTTCACCCGATCGGCGGGAGCCGAGCACATCGAGTCGCTCGCGCCGGGGGTCACGCTCCACTGCCTCGACACCGGCGGAGGCATCGTGCGCAAGCACGAGCTGGCCAACCTCGCCGACGCGTTCGGCGAGCGGTTCGAGCGGTTCGCCCTCGCGGCGCCGGAGCCCTACGACGTGATCCACGCGCACTACTGGCTGTCGGGGCTCGCCGCGCTGCCCGTCTCGCTGGCGCTCGGCATGCCGATCGTGCAGACCTTCCACACGCTGGCGGAGGAGAAGAACCGGCGCCTCGGCGACGGCGACCGGCCGGAGCCCGAGCGGCGCCTGCTCACCGAGCGCTACCTCGCGAACGAGGTCGACGCGATCGCGGCGGTGTCGCGGGCAGAGGTCGACGTGCTCTGCGACCGCGTCGGTGCCGCCGCCGAGAGGATCTGGCTCGTGCCGCCGGCCGTGGACACCATGCTCTTCCAGCCCGGCACGATCGCCTCGCGCACGGATCTCCGCGCGCGGCTGGGCGTGCGGCCGGAGGACGGACTGGTCGTCTGCGTCGGCCGCGTGCAGCCGCTGAAGGGCCAGGATCTCGCGGTGCGGATGCTCCAGCACCTGCCCGGCGCTGTGCTGGTGCTCGCCGGTGATGCGACGCCGGGCGACGAGCGCTACCTGGAGGCGCTCCACGACCTCGCGCGCGAGCTGGGCGTGGAGCGCCGCGTGCGCCACATCGGCAGCCTCGCACGCGAACCGCTCGCGCAGCTGCTCGACGCCGCCGACGTGGTGGTGGTGCCCAGCCGCACCGAGTCGTTCGGCCTCGTGCCGCTCGAGGCCGCCGCATCCGGCACCCCCGTGGTGGCCGCGCGTGTGGGCGGGCTGCTCGAGTCGGTCGTGGACGGCGAGACCGGCATCCTGATCGACGGCCGGGATCCGATGGACTGGGCGCTCGCCGTCGGCTCGATCCTCGACGACGACGATCTGCAGGTCGAGCTGGGGCTGGCGGGCAGGCGCGTGGCCTGCCGGCGCGACTGGCAGGATGTCGCGCTCGAGCTCGAGCAGCTCTACCGCACCGCGATCCGCGCCCGAGCCTGACCAGTCCGCCGGCCGGCGCGCGCGGCCCAGGCCGCACGCGTCACGAGAACAGCCCGCACGCCAGAGGGGGCCGGCCCGCAGGCCAGCCCCCTCCCGACGATCAGCGCGATCGTTCGATCACCGCGATCAGCGGTCGACGACCTCCGCGTCGACGGCGTCGCCGGAGCCCTGCGAAGCACCCTGCTGCGACCCCGTCGCGCTCGCGCCCAGCTGCCCCTGCGCACCGCCGTGCTTGAGGGCGGCGAGGCGAGCCTCGATCTCGGTCTCGCGGCCGACGTCCTCCAGCGCCTCGAACTGCGCGTCGAGCGATGACGCGGCGAGCTCCTGCTGGCCCATGACCCGGGCCTCCTCGCGGCGGATCTTCTCCTCGAAGCGACCGATCTCGCTCGTCGGGTCGAGGATGTCGATCGACTTCACGGCATCGTGCACCTGCGTCTGCGCCTGCGCGACCTTCGAGCGCGCGATGAGCTCCGAGCGCTTCGACTTGAGCTCCTCGAGCTTGCCCTTCATCGTGTCGAGGCCGGTCTTCAGCTTGTTGACGACCTCGTTCTGCGACTGGATCGACGGCTCGGCGGCACGTGCCTCCGACTCCGACTGCATCTGCTTGCCGATGGCGACCTTCGCGAGGTTGTCGAACTTCGCGGCGTCGGGCGAGCCCGAGGCGCGCAGCTCCTCGGCGCGCTGCGATGCGGCCAGTGCCTTGCGGCCCCAGTCGTCGGCGGCGCGCACGTCCTCCTGGTAGTCCTGCTCCTGCAGGCGCAGGTTGCCGATCGTCTGCGCGATGGCGGCCTCGGCCTCTGCGATCGAGTTCGTGTAGTCGCGCACCATCTGGTCGAGCATCTTCTGCGGGTCCTCGGCCTGGTCGAGGAGCGCGTTGATGTTGGCCTTCGCGAGCTGCGCGATGCGGCCGAGGATGGACTGCTTGGACATGGTGTTCCTTCCTGCGGGTGCCGCCGTGGCGGCCTGGTCCGTCGATGTGCCTGATGTGTGGATGAGGACGGGTGGATGGGGACAGGTGGATGGGTCGGGCTCGTGGGGTGGAGCGCCCGGCTGCGGTCGCCGCGGCTCAGTCGCCGAAGCTCCCGCCTCCGCCGCCGAAGCCGCCCCCTCCGCCGCTGAAGCCGCCGCCTCCGAAGAAGCCGCCGCCTCCGCCGCCGAAGGAGCCACCGCCGCCGGAGAACAGGTCGCCGAGACCGCCGCCCCCGCCGCCGCCCGAGCCGCCCGCGAACGGGTCGGAGTAGGCGCCGCCGGAGCCGCCGCGGCCGGCGTCGTTCATGATGTCGCCGAGGATGTAGCCGAGCAGGCCACCCGTGAGCATGTCCTGCCCGCGCCCGCCGCCACCGCCGCCCCAGTTGCTCCCGCCGCGACCGCGCCGACCGTAGTAGGGGTTCGGCGACATGCCGCCCCAGCCTTCGATGTCACCGGAGGCATCCTGCATCGCCTGCTCGGCGTGCTGCGAGGCCGACTGCGCGAGCTGCGAGGCCTGCGCAGGGTCCTGCTGCTGGATCCGCAGCGCCTGCGCCAGCTCCTGCTGGGCGGTGGCGAGCAGCTGCCGCGCGTGCGATCCGACGGCGATGCGCCGGGTGGCGATGTAGTCCTCGGCGCGGTCGATGTTGGCCCGAGCGGAGGCGATCCACCGCTCGAGGTTCGCGCGGTGGCGCTGCGCCTCGGCGCCGCCCTGCCGCACCTGGCCGGTGGCCTCGTCGAGGCGCTGGTTCGCGCGCTGCAGGTTCGCGAGCACGGTGAGCGTGTCGGTGGGGCGCTGCTGCGCGATCGCGACCTGCTCCTCGACGTGGCGGATGAGCGGCGCCAGATCCGTCGTCGGCGTGCTCTTGAGCGTCTTCGCGGCAGCGATGTCGCCGAGCGAGTCCTGGACGAGCTCGGTGAGCTGGCGCGCGGAGGTGCCGAGGTCGCCCTCGGCGCGCTCGACCGCCGCGATCAGGCCGGAGGCCTGCGCGAGCGCCGCCTCTGCCGCGTGCACGGCGAGCGCCGCCTCGGAGCCGTTGGAGGCGGCGACGGCTGCTCGGCCCGCGGCGATCGACTGGTCGATGTTGGGCAGCTGCCGCTCGGCTCCCGCGATGTTCTCCCGGACCGGGTCGATCGAGGCGCCTGAGTGCACGTCGTCGAGACGGTCGAGGATCTGCTTGGCGTTCGCGATGCGCCCATCGAAGGCCTGGCGCGACTGCGCGAGCTGCTCGAGCACCTGCGGCGCGGTGCGCTCGAGGTCGCGCAGCTGGCCGAACGACTCGGCGTGGCTCGCGAGCTCCTCGCCGGCGCCCTGCGCGATCTGCAGGATGCGGCTCGACCAGTCGTGCACCTCCTGATCGGTGTCGGGGAACGCGTCGTCGAGCTGCTGCTGCAGCCCGAAGGCCTCCTGCAGCCCGCCCTTCGCCTTGTCGAGCGCCTCGCGGTAGGGCCGCACGGCGTCCTCGCCGAACTGCGCGCCCGCGAAGGCGAGCTCCTGCTCGCTCTGCTGCACGGTGTCGTCGAGCTGCACGAGCGCGATGTCGGCGCGCTGCTTGAGCTCCTCGAGCCCCAGCTGCTGCTGCTTCGTGAGCTCTCGCTGCTCCTTCTTCTGTTTCGAGCGCTTCGCCCCGCGGTAGGCCAGGAAGCCGCCGCCGCCGACGACGGCCGCGCCGCCCACGAGCGCCACGACCGGCCAGACGGCCGATCCGTCGACGTTCACCTCGGTGCCGCCGCCCCCGCCGGTGCCGCCGCTCGCCAGCGCCTCGTCGATCGCGCCAGCCATCGCCGTCACACCGCCTGCCACGTCACCGTTGTTGAGCGCCGGCACGAGCGCCTGCTGGGCGACCTGGTCGACCTCGGCCTCGGAGAGCGGGTAGGCGTTCGCGACCGCGCGGCCCCACTGCCCGTCGTCCCACGCGATCGCCACGAGCAGCGCATCCTGCGGCAGGCCTGACGCCTCGGCGCTCTCCACGGCCCACTGGCCGCGGTCGACACCGTCGAAGCTGTCCACGACCACGGCGAACAGGTCGGCCTCCGACTCCGCGTTGTGCTGCTCGAGCGCGGCGGCGACATCGGCCACGTCGCCCGAGAACTGCCCGGTCGTGTCGACGAAGGTGTCGCCGCCGAGGTCCACGGGCGCCTCGGTCGCGAGGCCTCCGGGCACGAGAGCGCTGGCCGAGAGCCCCAGCAACCCGGCGGCACCCAGTGCCACGACTGCCAACGGGCGGACGATCCGGACCTGCATGTGCGCTCCCAGCCGCCGACGTCTCGGGTGTCGGCTTGGCGCGAGTCTAGCCACGGCAGATTGCCGGCAACCTTGGAATCGAGGGCCCGTGGTGCCGCTGTCAGCGAACGTCGAAGGGCTCGCCGAGGAGCGTCACGCGCTCGGCGGCGCCGCTGCCGCCGCGCGCGATCTCGACGGTGAGGAGCGGTGCGACGAGGGCCTCCGCGTCATCTGCGCCCGGTTCGGGCCCGGGGGCGACGGATGCGCTCAGCGGGCATGCGCTGCGCGGCCCGAGCTCGACCGCGACGACCTGCGCGCCGCCCGCGGGCAGCTGGATGCTGCCGGTCGGGCCCTGCCGGATCCCCGCATCGATGGTGCGGCCGCCCGGCGCGATCGTCGCGCTGCCCGTCGCCAGCACGCGCACGCTCACCGGCGCGCCCGAGCGATCGACGACCTCGAGCTCGGCCGCGCCATCGGCGGGGTCGTCGAGGAACCGCAGCGCGAGCCCCGCATCGCCTGCGGTCAGCGCGGCGCACGGACCCGAGCCGGGCGAACCCGTGCCGTCGCTCTCGGAGGCACCGGTGTCGCCCTCGCCCGCGTCGGCGGGAGCCCCCGGCGTCCCCGACTCGGTGCCGGGCGCAGCGGGCCCGGGCGCCTGGGATGCGGCACCGGATCCCTCGCTCGACTCCTCCACCCCTTCCTCCGCCCCCGACTCCGGCTGCCCGCCGGAGTCGCTCGAGGTGGAGGCGATGCCGCCGGCGCCGAGGCCCTGCAGCCCGGTCACCGCGAGCGGCGCCACGATCAGCGCCCCCGCGATCGTGGCCGCCGACGAGAGCGCGACGGTCTTCGGTCGTCGCCGACGCTTCGCGGCTGCGATCGCGGCGTCCGCGTCGAGCCTGGCGGTCGGCGCGGGCACGTCGCGCAGGCGTCGCCGCAGCTCGTCGTCGCTCATGCGCCGGCCTCCTTCGACCGCGGTGCCGCGGGCTGCTGCTCGCCCAGCGTGCGCGCCTCGCGCTCCTGCTCCCGCGCGAGCATGACCCGCAGCTTGCCGAGCGCGTCCGAGAGGTACCGCTTGACGGCGCCGGATGAGATGCCGAGCTCGCCCGCGATCTGCTCGACGGTGCGGTCCTCGTCGTAGCGCAGCACGATGCAGGCGCGCTCGCGCGGCGAGAGGCGCTGCAGCCGCGCCGCCATGTCGAGCCGCTCGCCCGTCAGCGTCGAGCCCGAGTCGACGCGCTCGCGCTCGCCCACGAGCGGCGCGATGCGGCGCCACCGCTGACCGCGCCGGGCGCGATCGAGGAATCGGTTGGCGATCGCCTTGCGCACGTAGGCCTCTGCCTGCGTGACCTCGAAGCCGTTGCGCAGCCGGCCGAACGTCGCTGCCAGTGCGTCCTGCACCATGTCGCGGGCCTCCTGTTCGTCCCCGGTGAGCAGCATCGCGTAGCGCACCAGTGCTTCGCCGCGCTCGGAGACGAGCTCGGCGACGACCAGCTCCCACTCGGCGCTCACGCGCAGCTCCCTCTCCTCACCACGACGAACGACCGCAGCCGAAGGTTGGGGTCGCAGCCAGCAGCATCCCCACATCCTCCCCGATCAGCGCGCCTCCCGCCCCCCTCTCTCCCCCTCTCACCCCCTCGATCGCCGCAGAGTTGCAGTGCGTGGCCCGTGCTTCGCGCATCCGCGAGCCGATCGCTGCAACTCTTGCGCTTGCCTGCGCGCTCTCCACACATGGGGGGCCGTGAGGGGCGCGGATGAGCGTCGGGCGGGCATCCTGCGCGCATGGGGTCTCAGCTGCCGCCGCCGTTCGATCGACGGCCCTTCCTCGTGCGCGACGCGCTGCGAGCAGGGGTGGGCCGCGGCAGGCTGCGCGGCAGCGACCTGGCAGCACCCTTCCGGGGTGTGCGCGCCCCTCCGGTCGGCGACCTGCACGCCCTGATGCGGGCGTACGCGCCGCTCATGCCGCTCGAGCACTCGTTCGGCGGCCTGACGGCGGCGCGCTTCTGGGGCTTGCCGATCGCGAGCGCCTGGGCGCAGGACGAGCCGCTGGTGATCGCTCGGCCCAAGGGCGCGACCCGTGGGATGACCGCCGGCACGCGGCACATCGCCTACGACGGCGAGCGGCTGTCGGTCGTCGAGGTCGACGGGCTGCGCGTGCTGGAGCCGCTCTCCGCCGCGCTGGTGCTCGCCCGCGAGCACGCTCACGAGGCGATGGTGCAGGTCGTCGACGCCCTGCTCACCCCTTCGCGCTGGTATCCGGGGCTTCGGCTGCCGCGCGAGCGGAGCCGTCCGTTCACGACGCCCGAGCGCATCGTCGCCTTCAGCGCCGCGTGCAGAGGCCTCGCGGGCGTCGCCGCGCTGCGGGCGGCGGCCGCGGATGCGCGGGTGGGCGTGGACTCGCGCTTCGAGACGATCACGCGACTGCTGATCGTGGAGGCGGGGCTCCCCGAGCCCGTCGTGCATCCCGCTGTCGTGATCGACGGCGTCGCCTCGAGCCCAGACCTCGGCTACCCCGAGCTGCGCATCGCGATCGAGTACGAGGGCGACGGCCATCGCGACGCGAAGCAGTGGCACGTCGACATCGAGCGCTACGCCCGCTTCGAGGCCGCTGGCTGGATCACCGTTCGCGTCACGCGCGACCACATGGCGCGACGTGGCGCTCACTTCGTGCAGCGCATCCGCGCTGCGCTCGCCCGGCGCGACCGCGCACGCTGAGCGTCGCGCTCTGAGCGTTGCGCTCTGAGCGTTGCAGTGAGTGGCGCCGGATCGCTGGGCCTTGGCGCCGCTCACTGCAACTCTGCGGTGGCCGGGGGGAGAGGGGGAGGGAGGGAGGGAGGGAGGGAGGGAGGGAGGGAGGGGAGAGGGGGGAGGGGAGGGGCGTCAGACGAGCGCGGGCTGCGACTGCTGCGCGTGCTCGAGGCGCCACCGCACGTGGTTCAGCTGGCGCACGAGGCCCGTCGGCAGCGAGTGGCCGAACTGCCCGAAGAAGGCCTCGACGTCGACGAGCTCCCCCAGCCAGGCCTTCGGCTCGACGGCGAACAGCTCGTCGACCACGGCCGGGTCGAGGTCGAGGCCGTCGAGGTTCAGCGCGCCCTCCGCCGGCATCACGCCGATGGCGGTGTCGATGCCCGTGGCCTCGCCCGAGACGCGCCCCGCGATCCACTCGAGCACCCGCGCGTTCTCGCCGAAGCCCGGCCACAGGAATCCGCCGTCGTCGTCGCGGCGGAACCAGTTGACGGAGAAGATCTTCGGTGCGTGCCGACCGAGCCGGTGCCCCATGTCGATCCAGTGCGAGAAGTAGTCGCCCATGTTGTAGCCGCAGAAGGGCAGCATCGCGAAGGGGTCGCGACGGATGTCGCCGACGGTGCCCTCCGCCGCGGCGGTCTGCTGGCTCGAGACGGTCGAGCCGATGTAGACGCCGTGCTCCCAGTCGCGCGCCTGCATCACGAGCGGCACCTGCGTGGGCCGGCGACCGCCGAAGATGATCGCGTCGAGCGGCACGCCCTCGGGCGCATCCCAGTCGGGAGCGATCGACGGGGCCTGCTCGGCGCGCACGGTGAAGCGGGCGTTCGGATGCGCTGCCGGTCCGTTGGCGGGGTCGTGTGGGCGCCCCTGCCAATCGACGAGCCCTGCGGGCGCCTCCTTCGTCATGCCCTCCCACCAGACGTCGCCGTCGGCGGTGAGCGCCACGTTCGTGAAGATCGTGTCGTGGGTCATCATCGCCATGGCGGTGGCGTTCGTCTGCTCGCTCGTGCCGGGCGCGACGCCGAAGAAGCCGTTCTCGGGGTTGATCGCCCACAGCCGCCCGTCGGGGCCCGGGCGCATCCACACGATGTCGTCGCCGATGGTCTCGACGCTCCAGCCGGGGATCGTCGGCTGCAGCATCGCCAGGTTCGTCTTGCCGCACGCCGAGGGGAAGGCGCCGGCGAGGTGCAGGACGCGGCCATCCTCGTGGCGCATGCGCAGCAGCAGCATGTGCTCGGCGAGCCAGCCCTCGTCGCGGGCCTGCACCGAGGCGATCCGCAGCGCGAAGCACTTCTTGGCCAGCAGCGCGTTGCCGCCGTAGGCGGAGCCGAAGGACCAGATCTCCCGCGTCTCGGGGAAGTGGGAGATGTAACGGGTGGTGTTGCACGGCCAGGGCACATCCTGATCGCCCTCTGCGAGCGGGGCGCCGATCGAGTGCACGGCGGGCACCCAGTCGCGCGTGCCGTGCATCGCCTCGAGCGCGGCGGTGCCGACGCGCGTCATCGCGTGCATCGACGCCACGACGTAGGGGGAGTCGGTGATCTCGATGCCGAGCTTCGAGATGGGGCCGCCGACGGGCCCCATGGAGAAGGGGATGACGTACATCGTGCGGCCGCGCATGGCGCCGTCGAACAGGCCGCCGAGCACCTGCCGCATCGACGCCGGGTCGCGCCAGTTGTTCGTGGGGCCGGCGTCATCCGCATCCTCGGCGCAGATGAAGGTGCGGCTCTCCATCCGAGCGACGTCGTCGGGGTGGGAGCGCGCGAGGTAGCTGCCGGGACGCTTCGGCACCGGCACGATCGTGCCGGCGTCGAGCATGACGTCGATCAGCCGCTGGAACTCCTCCGGCGTGCCGTCGGCCCACTCGATGCGCGCCGGCTCCGTGAGCTCGGCGATCGACGCCACCCAGGAGACCACGCCGGGGTCGGCGCCCTCGGGAGCGCTCACCAGATGCGGCTTGACGGGCTTGGCGGTGGAGCGCGTCGGTGCTGGGGGGAGGATCGTCATGCCCCGAGTCTTCTCCGCGCCGGGCACGCAGGGGCGCTTGGTGAGGAGAAGGATCGACGCATCCTTCACGTCGACGAAAGTTGCAGCGTCGAGGCCCATCCTGAGCGAACCGTGACGCTGTTCGTCGGGAATGCTGCGAAGATTCGCGAGAAGTTTCGTATGCTGGTGTCATGGTCGACGCCGCAGTCCTGGGACACCGCATCCGTCACTTCCGCGCATCCGCCGAGCTCACCCTCGACGCCCTCGGGGAGCGCATCGGGCTCGCTGGCAGTCAGCTCTCGCTCATCGAGAACGGTCACCGCGAGCCGAAGCTCAGCCACCTGCAGGCGATCGCCGACGTGCTGGGGGTGACGACCTCGCAGCTGCTCGACCCCGAGCCTCCGAGCGAACGCTCGCGCCTCGAGCTCGACCTCGCTCGCCTCCAGGAGGGCGCGAGCTACCGCCGCCTCGGCCTGCCGGCGGTGCGGCCCACGCGCTCGATGGGCGACGAGGTGCTGCGGGCGCTCGTCGGCCTCCACCGCGAGCTCGACCGGCGCGCCCGCGAGGCGATCGCCACCCCCGAGCAGGCGCGGCGCGATGCCACCGACCTGCGCCACGCCATGCGTGCCCGCGACAACGCGCTCCCAGAGCTCGACGAGCTGGCCGAGGAGCAGCTGCGGGCAGTGGGCTACGAGGGCGGCAGCCTCACCCACCGCACCGTGAGCGAGATCGCGGCTCGGCTCGGCTTCGAGCTGGTCTACGTCACCGACCTGCCGCACTCGACGCGCTCGGTCACCGACCTCGAGACGGGACGCATCTACCTGCCGCCGGCGTCGATCCCCGGCGGCCACGGGCTGCGCTCCATGGCGCTCCAGGCGATCGCGCACCGCCTGCTCGGCCATCGCGAGCCGCGCGACTACCGCGAGTTCCTGCAGCAGCGCCTCGAGATCAACTACTTCGCCGCGGCCACGCTGATGCCGCGCACGAAGGCCGTCGAGTACCTCACGCGAGCCAAGAAGGAGCGCAACCTCGCGGTCGAGGACTTCCGCGACGCCTTCGGGGTCACGCACGAGACCGCGGCGATGCGCTTCACGAACCTCGCGACCCGCGACCTCGACCTGCGCGTGCACTTCCTGCGCGTGCAGGAGGACGGCGCGCTGTCGCGGGTCTACGAGAACGACGGCCTCCCCGTGCCGGTCGACGCCTCCGGCCACGCCGAGGGGCAGCTGGTCTGCCGCAAGTTCGCCGCCCGCAGCGCGTTCGAGCGCACCTCGCGCACGACGGAGTTCTACCAGTACACCGACACCCCGGGCGGCACCTTCTGGTGCTCGACGCAGATCGGCTCCGGCGCTGACGGGGAGTTCTCGATCTCGTTCGGCGTGCCCTTCGACGCGGCGAAGTTCTTCCGCGGCTCGCAGACCGCGTTCCGGCAGAGCTCGACCTGCCCCGACGACCGGTGCTGCGCCCGACCCGATGACGCGCTGGCAGGGCGCTGGCGCCAGAAGTCGTGGGCCTCCGCCCGCATGCACCAGCACACGCTCGCGCCTCTGCCCAGCGGCACCTTCCCGGGCGTCGACGACGCCGAGCTCTACGAGTTCCTCGAGCGCCACGCGCCGGCGCTCTGATCGGTCAGGGCTCCTCCGGCACCGCGCAGGGCGAGCGGATGCGACGGCGTCGCCCGCTCGCGCCGCGCCTTGGCACGGGGCGGGGGCGGCCATAGCCTGATCTCGTCACGCCGCCAGAGGAGCTGCCATGCCCCACGATGCCGATGGTCCGCACACCGATGGTCCGCGCCCGGAGGCCTCGATGGCCGCGTCCCGGAGCACGGGCGACCGGGCTGCGCACGGCGGAGCCACTGACGGACTGCGCTCGCCGGAGGAGGCGCTCCGCCGCGGCGCCGCGCATCTCGCCCAGCAGCACCCGGCGCTGCCGCCCGCCCTGGTGGAGCGCATCGTCTTCGAGTCGCACGAGGCGCTCGCGCGCGGGGCACGCGTGCGCGCCCAGCTGCCGGCGCTCGCCCTCCGCTTCGCCGGCGATCGGCTGCGGGCCCTCGAGCGCGCGCAGGGGGTCGCCACGGGCGAGAGCGCTCCGCTGCGGGTGCTGGTCGAGTCGATCCGCAACGACGGCATCTCGCAGATGGCTGCCGCCTACCTCAACGACCTCGGCGCCGGGCGGCTCGAGGCGCTCTCGGCGGCGATCAACCCCGCCGACGAGGTGCTGCGCACCGTCGCCGACGTGATGGACGAGGATGGCGTGCCGCTCGACGACAGCTTCCCGAAGCCGATCACCGACGACGTCGCGAACGCCGCCGATGTCATCGTGACGATGCTGATCGAGCATCCCTTCGCGCTGCGCGCCGGTCAGCGCGTCGAGGCCTGGGACTTCGACGACCCGGCCGGACTCGGCACCGAGGAGGTGCGGCGCATCCGCGATCGCGTGCGGGCTCGAGCGCAGGCCTTCGTCGACCGGCTCTGACTCGGCGGCGGGCGCCGAGGGCCGTCGCGCCCGCCGTGCTCTGATCCGCGCCGTGCACCGTGCGCCGTGCGCCGTGCGCCGTGCGCCGTGCGCCGTGCGCCGTGCGCCGTGCGCCGTGCGCTGATGCGCGCCGAGGGCCGTGCCCCGATCCGCGCAGCGCGCCCGGTGCCGCGTGCGCCTACGCGCGGGGCGAGAACCGCCGCAGCGTCAGCGAGTGCAGCACCACGAACACGCTCGAGAGGGCCATGGCGGCCCCGGCGATCAGCGGGTTCAGGAGCCCTGCCATCGCCAGCGGGATCGCTGCCGCGTTGTAGCCGAACGCCCAGAAGAGGTTGCCGCGGATCGTGCGGAGCGTGCGCCGAGACAGCGCGATGGCGTCTGCCGCGCCGGCGAGGTCGCCGTGCACGAGGGTGATGTCGGCCGCCTGCTGCGCGGCGTCGGTGCCCGTGCCCATCGCGAGCCCGAGGTCAGCCACCGCGAGCGCCGCCGCGTCGTTCACGCCGTCGCCGGCCATCGCCACGCGGCGTGCGCGCGAGCCGTCGCCGCCGGCCTGCTCCTCGCGCACCGCCTCGACCTTCTCGGCGGGGCTCACGCCGGCGATGACGCGTTCGATGCCCACCTCGTCGGCGACGGCGCGGGCGGCGCGCTCGTGGTCGCCGGTGAGCATGACCACGTCGATCCCGAGGGCTGCGAGCCGCTGCACGGCAGCCCGGCTCGTCGCCTTCACGGTGTCGCGCACCGCGATGATCGCGCGGAGCTCCCCGTCCCAGGCGACGGCGAGCGCCGTGGCGCCCTTCGCCTCCGCCGCCTCGAAGGCCTCCGCGAGCGGGGCCGGCGTCGAGACGGACCAGTCGGAGGCGAGCCACGCGGGCTTGCCGACCTGCACCGGGAGGCCGTCGACGAGTCCCACGACGCCGGCACCCGGTGCCGCCTGCACGTCGGTCGCGCGGAGCATCGGGCGCCCTGCCGACGCGCCTGCTGACGCGCCTGCTGCGTGCGCCTCGGCCGCATCCGCTGCGTCGACGATCGCGCGCGCGATCGGGTGCTCGCTCGCGCGCTCGACGGCTGCCGCGATCCGCAGGGCCTCGCCGGCCTCCTGGCCCGCTGCCGCGACGACCTCCTCCACGCGCATCCGCCCCTCGGTGACGGTGCCGGTCTTGTCGACGAGCATCGCGGTGATGCCGCGGCTCGACTCGAGCACGCGCGCGTCGCGGATGAGGATGCCCAGCTCGGCACCGCGGGTCGTGCCGGCGAGCAGTGCCGTGGGCGTCGCGAGCCCGAGGGCGCACGGGCAGGCGATGATGAGCGTCGCGACGGCGGCGGTGAACGCGGCGGTCGCGTCGCCGGTGAGGACGAGCCAGCCGACGAGCGCGAGGAGTGCGAGCACGAGCACGGTCGGCACGAAGAACTGCGAGACGCGGTCGGCGAGGCGCTGCACATCGGCCTTGCCCTCCTGCGCGCGCTCGAGCAGGGAGGCGATGCGGCTGAGCTCGGTGTCGGCGCCCACGCGGGTGGCCTCGACCAGCAGCACGCCGTGGCCGTTGATGGTGGCGCCGACGACCTCGCTGCCGGCGCGCACCTCGACGGGGAGCGACTCACCGGTCAGCAGCGATGCGTCGATCGCCGAGGCCCCCTCGACGACGACGCCGTCGGCGGCGACCTTCTCGCCCGGCACGACCCGGAACCTGTCGCCCACGCGCAGCTCGGCGGCGGGGATGCGCGACTCGACGCCGTCGCGGATCACGCTCGCCTCCTTGGCGCCGAGCCTGGCGAGCGAGCGCAGCGCCTGCTGGCTGGAGCGCTTGGCGCGATGCTCGATCACGCGGCCGGCGAGCAGGAACGCCGTCACGATCGCGGCGACCTCGAGGTAGAGCTCGTCGCCGTGGCTGCCGAACCACTGCATCTCCATGCGCATGCCGATGCGGCCGGCATCGCCCACGACGAGCGCCCAGAGCGACCAGCCGACGGCGGCGATGACGCCGAGCGAGACCAGGGTGTCCATGGTCGCGGCGCCGTGGCGCAGGTTGACGGCTGCAGCGCGGTGGAACGGCCATGCGCCCCAGGTCGCGATCGGCAGGGTCAGCGCGAGCGCCACCCACTGCCAGCCGGCGAACTGCAGCGCGGGTGCCATCGAGACCAGCAGCACCGGTGCGCCCATGACGGCGGATGCGACGAGCCGCGTCACGAGCTTCGGCCCGCTGGTCGTGGGCTCGACCTCGGGCTCCGGCACCGCGGCCGTGTAGCCGGTCTGCTCGACCGTGCGGATCGCGTCCGCGACCGTCGTGCCCTGGGGGAGCGAGACGTGCGCGACCTCGGTCGCGTAGTTGACGGTGGCGGTCACGCCCGGGAGCCTCTGCAGCCTGCGCTCGATGCGGTTGGCGCAGGAGGCGCAGGTCATGCCGCCGATCTCGAGGTCGATCGAGGTGGGATCCGTCATGACCCCAACGATACCCCTGGGGGGTATCACCCGCAACCCAGGCGGAGGCCCAGACGCGCAGAGCGCCGATCCGTGGGGGGATCGGCGCTCTGCGCAGGCGGCGGAGGTCAGCGCTCGACGAGCGTGTACCCGGCCTCGGTGACCGCGGCGCGCACGTCGTCGAGGCGCAGCGGCGCGTCGGATGCGACGGTGACGCTCGAGCGCCCGCCGGCGACGAGCTGCACGTCGACGGCCTCCACCCCGGCGAGACCGGAGAGCTCCTCGGTGACCGAGGAGACGCAGTGGCCGCACGTCATGCCCTCGACCTCGAAGCGCTGGGTGGTGCTCGCCTCCGTCGCGCTGGCGACCGAGTCGGTGGAGCAGCAGCCCCCGCCGCAGCAGCCCCCGGCCTGCTCGTCGGCCTGCGGTCCGCCGTCGCGGCTGGTGATCTCGATGTTCTGCAGCATGGGATGCCCTTCTGGTCTGGTCGGTGAGTGGTGCTCGCTCAGGAGCGGACGAGCCGCGCGATCGCGGCGCTCGCCTCTGCGAGCTTCTCCTGCGCGACGGGGCCGCCCTGCTCGGCCGCCTCGGCGACGCAGTGGGCGAGGTGATCCTCGAGCAGCTGGAGCGCGACCGTCTCGAGCGCCTTCGTGGCGGCCGAGACCTGCGTGAGCACGTCGATGCAGTACGCGTCCTCGCCCACCATGCGCGCGATGCCGCGCACCTGGCCCTCGGCGCGGCTGAGCCGCTTGAGCAGGGCTGCCTTGTCGGCGGCGTAGCCGTGCGTCGACGGGCTGGAGGGTGCGGTCTCGATGGTCATGATGCCGCCATCATACCCCCAAGGGGTATGACCGACAAGCGTCAGGCAGCGATGGCGCTGACGTGCTCGGGCGTGGCCCAGCTGCGCCAGATGGCGGCGAGCATCGCACCGAACAGCGGCTCGGCCTCTTCGGCGGGGAAGTGGCCGATGAGCTCGAGCGCGATGAAGCCGTGCACGCCGGCGAAGATCGTGCGCGTGGTCGTGTCGGGGTCGCCGTGCAGGATGCCTGCCTCGATCGACTCGGTGACCGCCGCGAGCAGCGGCTCGGTGGTGCTCGCGCGCGCCTCGGCGATCGCGGGGGAGTCGTTGGTGCGGCCGAAGACGACCTGGAACATCGCGGAGTGCTCGCTCGCCCAGGAGCGCATCGCGTGCACCAGGGAGACGATGTGCTGCACCGGATCGGCGACCTGCGCAGCCGCCTGCGCCTCCACGAACGAGCGTGCGGCGCGGACGGTGATCGCCTCCAGGAGCTCGCCCCGCGAGCCGAACAGCGAGTAGACGGCAGAGGTGGAGGTGCCGACCGAGGCCACGAGCGGTCGCAGGGAGAAGTCGGGCCCGTCCACAGCCATCAGGTCGGTCGCGGCCTCGAGCAGTCGCTGGCGCAGATGCTCGTCGTGGAGTCGAGGTCGTCCCATGCTCATAATCTTACGCTGTTTTGAGGGTTTGCTCAGCATTGCGGTCGAACTCGCAGGATCCGCAACTCTTGCATCGACGCAAACGAGGTGGTGTGGCAGGATGCGCGCCTGGGCGGTTCCTGAGGCCGCGTTCCGCGGCGGTCGGGAGCATCGAGCTGCTGACGCGCAGCGATCGACGTGCGTGGTGCCCCCAGCAGGATTCGAACCTGCGGCCTTCTGCTCCGGAGGCAGACGCTCTATCCCCTGAGCTATGGGGGCCGGGCTGCCGTGGGCAGCGTCGACCAATCTAGCACCGCCCGAGCGGGTGCTCAGGACGCGCGGCTCACGGCTCGTGCGTGAGGCCCTGGGCGAGCTCGACGAACGCCGCGTCGATCAGGTCGGGGATCGTGCCGGCTGCGCCCTCCGTCGTGTCCCAGACGCGGATCGCGGTCTTGACGGCGGCCACCGCGGCGCCGGCGAGCAGTCGCGGGTAGGCGGCGGTCGCGGGATCCTCGCCGGCGCGCTCGGCGATGGCCGCGCGGATCGCGTCCTCCAGCTCGTCGTACTGCGCCATCCGATGCGGCAGCAGCACCGGGTAGCGCCGGATCAGCGCTTCCTTCTCCCGCAGCATCTGCAGCCGCTCAGGGGACCACGCGCGGATCGCGTCCCGCAGCACGACGCTCAGCGACTGCAGCGGCAGCTCCTCCGACGGGCGGTCGGCGAGGCCTGCGACGAGCTCGTTCGGGCCGATGTCGTGCGCCGCGACGACGGCGGCCTCCTTCGAGACGAAGTAGTTCGAGACCGTGCGCGGCGAGACGAAGGCCCGGTCGGCGATCTGGTCGATCGTGACGGCGTCGAGGCCGAGCTCCAGCGCGAGCGAGTACGCAGCATCGGCGATGGTGCGGTGCGTCAGCAGCTTCTTGCGCTCGCGGAGGCCGAGCTGCGGCTCATCGGCAAGCGGCTCAGTCTCAGACATCAGGCTCCTGGGTCAGGGCCGGCGAGCGTCGGCGGGCGGGGCGAGTCTGTATCGTAACAGTGTTCGCGACGAGGTGCGATCCGTTTCGGCAAGCCTGCGCTCACCGCATGCCGATGGCAGGGTCTGGCGGGCATCGCTGTGGGAGGATCGACCTTGATGCGAACCGCGCGTGCTGCCTTCTCGATGTCGCTCGTCGGCGACACCGAGTTCGTGCTGCTCGCACTCCCTGCCGAGGCGTACGGGTCGCAGGACAGGATCAGCGTCGCCGTCGACGGCGCTCCCGTCGAGTGGCGCATCGCCGCCGGCGCCCACGACACTCGGCAGCTGCTGTTCACGGCCCCGGCGGGCCAGCTCGAGGTGGACGTCGCGTCGAGCCTCCAGAGCCTGCGGCGACCGATCGGCGACGGCGACCCCGCGCGCTACCTCGAGGACTCCCGCTACGTCGAGGCCAGCGCGCTGCGCGGCTTCGTCGACGAGCGGTTCGGGCGTGCGAGCGGGTTCGAGGCCGTCGACGCGATGCGCAACTGGATCGCGCGCGGCTTCACCTACTCCCCGGCGATGTCGGCGATCGACGACACCGCCGTGTCCTCGATGGAGAAGGCCGGCGGCATGTGCCGCGACTACGCGCACGTCATGATCGCGCTCGCCCGCGCGGCAGGCATCCCGGCGCGCTACGCCGGCGTCTACGCCCCAGGGCTCACGCCTCCCGACTTCCACGCCGTCGCCGAGGTGCACCTCGACGACGACTGGTGGGTCGTCGACGCCACCGGCCTCGCCCCTCGCGGCAGCCTCATCCGCATCGCCACGGGCGCCGACGCGCTGGAGACGGCGTGGGCGACGACGACGGGCAACCCGGTGCGGCTGACGAGCCTCGCGGTCGAGGCGACCGACGACGCCCTCCCCCAGGGGACGATCGACGACCCGCGCCAGCGCTACCGCATCCTCTGAGCCGCGCGCCGAGCGGACCCAGCGCGGGCGCTCCGCGAACTGCTGCCCGGCGCGCGTGGCTGTCGCGACCGGGTCAGGAGAGGTTCGCCGCGACCTGCTCCAGCACCGTCGCGGCATCCTGCTCCGTCACGAAGTACTCCGAGGCGACGCTCAGCAGCGCGTCGCCGTCGAGCGTCGTCGCGACACCCACCTCGCCGACCGCCTCGAACGTCGGCCCCGTCGCCCCCTGCGCCTGCGGCAGCACGGCGATCACGAGCCGGTCGGGCCCCGTGACGTGCTGGTAGGCGCAGACCGTGCCGCCGGCATCCGCGATGTCGGCGGTCGTCCCGGGCAGCTCGCCCCGCTCGCCGGTCGGCGCGAAGTTCGGGTTGAAGGCGTAGAGGTCGTCGGCCGTGAACACCTCGGAGCACGCGATCTCACCCGCGACCGGCGGGGTCGTGGGCTCCGCCGGCTCCGAGCCGGCGGGCTCGCTCGGCGTCGGCGTCGGCGTCGGCTCGGCCGAGCCGCCCGCGGAGGGCGTCGGCTGCGCGCTCGAGGACGGCGTGGGCGAGTCCGTCGGGGCCAGTGCGCCGGGCTCGCAGCCGGTCAGCGCGACGGCCGCGGCGGCCGCGACGATCGCGACGGGGAGGAGGCGACGGATGCGGTGACGAGGGCTCGGCATGCTGCCAGCGTACGGCGCAAGGACGGCGGGCCGAGGCAGCCGCGCGCACTAGCATCGAAGGATGCAGCCCTTCGAGATCTCTGCCGCCGTGCTCGCCGCCGTCCGCTCCGCGGTGGGGCGACGCGCCGCCGAGATCGAGGTGCGCGAGCGCGACATCGTGCTCGAGCGCCCGCGCAACCGCGACCACGGCGACTGGGCGACGAACGCCGCGATGCGGTTCGCCAAGAAGGCCGGCGCGAACCCCCGCGAGCTCGCCGAGGAGATCGCGGCGGAGCTCGCCGCGGTCGAGGGGATCGCCGGCGCCGACGTGGCTGGCCCCGGCTTCATCAACCTGCGCCTCGCGGCCGGCGCCGCGGGCGAGCTCGCGCGTACGATCGTCGAGGCGGGCGAGGCGTACGGGCAGGGCGACGCGCTGCAGGGCGTGCGCATCAACCTCGAGTTCGTCTCCGCCAACCCGACCGGGCCCATCCACATGGGCGGTACCCGCTGGGCGGCGGTCGGCGACAGCCTGGGGCGCGTGCTCGAGCGCCAGGGCGGCCTCGTCACCCGCGAGTACTACTTCAACGACCACGGCGGCCAGATCGACCGCTTCGCCCGCAGCCTCGTCGCGGCGTTCCGCGGCGAGCCCACGCCCGAGGACGGCTACGGCGGCGCCTACATCGCGGAGATCGCGCGCAAGGTCGACGACGCCTACGACGGCGACCTCCTCGACCTGGGCGATGCCGAGCTGCAGGAGGCGTTCCGCGCCAACGGCGTGCAGCTGATGTTCGAGGAGATCAAGCGCGACCTGCACGAGTTCGGGGTCGACTTCGACGTCTACTTCCACGAGCACCAGGTGCAGTCCGACGGCTCCGTCGAGCGGGCGATCGAGACGCTGCGCGAGCGCGGCCACATCTTCGAGCAGGAGGGAGCGCTCTGGCTGCGCACCACCTCGTTCGGCGACGACAAGGATCGCGTCGTCGTGCGCTCGAACGGCCAGCCCGCCTACTTCTCCGGCGACCTCGGCTACTACCAGAACAAGCGCGAGCGCGGCTTCGAGCAGAACATCATCATGCTCGGCGCCGACCACCACGGCTACGTCGGCCGCATGATGGCGATGTGCGCGGCCTTCGGCGACACCCCCCACGAGCACCTCGAGCTGATGATCGGCCAGATGGTCAACCTGATGCGCGACGGCGCGCCCGTGCGCATGTCGAAGCGCGCCGGCACGATCGTCACGATGGAGGACCTGGTGGATGCCGTCGGCGTCGACGCCGCCCGCTACGCGCTCGTGCGCTCGAGCGCCGACACGCCTCTCGACATCGACCTCGAGCTGCTGACGCAGCGCACGAACGACAACCCCGTCTACTACGTGCAGTACGCGCACGCGCGCATGTCGGCGGTGGGCCGCAACGCGGCGGCGGCGGGCGTCGACCGCAGCGAGTTCGACCCCTCGCTGCTCGAGCACCCGAGCGAGTCGGCGCTGCTGGGCGCGCTCGCCGACTTCCCGCGCGTGCTCGCGCAGGCGGCCGAGCTGCGCGAGCCGCACCGCGTGGCGCGCTTCGCCGAAGAGCTCGCGGGCCTCTACCACCGCTGGTACGACGCGTGCCGCGTGACGCCGGTCGGCGACGAGCCCATCACGACGGTGCATCGCACGCGGCTGTGGCTGAACGACGCGACCGGGCAGGTGCTGCGCACCGCGCTGTCCACCGTCGGCGTCTCGGCGCCGGAGCGCATGTAGCGCCGGCCCCTGCACGCCTCGCCAGCGCCCTGCTCGCGGCCGCAGGCGTCCTCAGGGGAGGACGGATGGGCGAAGCGCACCGGATCCATGGCGCACTCGCTGCCTCCGCGGCGGCGCCCTCGTCTCGCGACTCCGCTCAGCGCGCGCGCGTGCGGGGCACCGCGGCGCGGTAGGTCGAGACGCTCGGCTCGCCCGGCACCCAGAAGCGCCACGGGAAGTCGGAGGCGTCCCCGCCGGGACCGCTGACGCCCACGCGCGGCCCCGTGCGGAAGGGCAGCGGCGCCGCGGCGGGCACGAACGACCAGCGCGCCGCCTCGTCCTCCGCCCGCTCGCTTCTGGCGGCCTCGGCCGCCGGACCCAGGCGCGCCCCGTCGTCCGCGAGCGTCGCCCCGAGGGCCTGCGCCACGTTGCCCGGCCCGCGGGCGGGCTCGCCGACGAGGGGGGAGCGGCGCCGGGCCGCGCGCCGCTCGAGCGCCAGTGCGAGCCCCTCGACCACCTCGCCCGCCCGCACGAGCACGCCCCACCCGCTGCCGGCCGGCCCGGCGACGATGTTCACCGCGTGGTGCATGCCGTACGTGAAGTAGCAGTAGACGTGCCCGCCGGGCCCGAACATGGTCGCGTTGCGGGCGGTCCGCCCGCGGAAGGTGTGCGCCCCCGGGTCGTCGCTGCCGCGGTAGGCCTCGACCTCGGTGACGCGCACGGCCACGGCCCCCGCAGCATCCGCTCGACGCAGCACGCCCCCGAGCAGCAGCGGCGCGAGCTCCACCGGATCGCGCTCGAACCACGTCGCGTCAGGTGTCGGCACGCACGGCACGGTATCCGACGGTTGCCTAAGATGGTGTCAGCGCCACAAGCGCAGACGCCGCCTGCCAGACAGGCCACCACCCCTCGTACGGACGGAGCCCCCGTGCCGCATCCGCTCGCCCTGGAGCTGCCCGAGCTGCCCGACCGGGCCGACGCCAACGCGCTCGCCGAGGGCGTCTGGCCGGCGGGTGCTGCGCGCGACGGCGGCGTGCTGCACGTGCAGGGCGCCTCGGTGGTCGACATCGCGGCAGAGCACGGCACGCCCTTCCTGCTCGTCGACGAGACCGTCGCCCGCGACCGCGCCAGGCGGATCCGCATCGCCTTCGAGACCGCGTTCGCCGCGCCCGAGGGCGCAGCCGCCGTCGACGTCTACTACGCCGGCAAGGCGCTGCTGACCGCCGACGTGGCGCGGTGGATGCGCGCGGAGGGACTGCGCATCGACGTGTGCACCGGCGGCGAGCTCGCCGTCGCGCTCCGCGCGGGCGTCGAGCCGAGCGCCATCGGGTTCCACGGCAACAACAAGTCCGTCGGGGAGATCGAGGCGGGCGTGGCCGCGGGGGTCGGCACCTTCGTCATCGACTCGCCGATCGAGGTGGAGCGGATCGCAGCGGCCGCCGAGGCCGCTGGGCGCGTGCAGCGCGTGCGGCTGCGCATCTCCGTGGGCGTGCACGCCTCGACGCACGAGTTCCTCGCCACGAGCCACGAGGATCAGAAGTTCGGCATCCCCGTCGCCGATGCGCCCGCCGTCGTGCGGCGCATCCGCGCGCTGCCGAGCCTCGAGCTCGTCGGCCTCCACACGCACATCGGCTCGCAGATCTTCGACCACGAGGGCTTCGCCGCCTCGGCCCGGCGCATGCTCGCGCTGCACGCCGAGCTCGCCGACGGCGACGAGCCGCTCGCCGAGCTGAACCTCGGCGGCGGCTTCGGCATCGCCTACACCGCGGCCGACAGCCTCGAGCCGATCGAGGCAATCGCCTCGAGGCTCGCGGCAGCGGTGCGGCAGGCAGCGAACGAGCTCGGCATCGCGGTGCCGCGGATCGCGATCGAGCCGGGCCGCTGGATCGTCGGGCCCGCCGGCATCACCGTCTACACGGTCGGCACGGTCAAGCCCGTGCGGCTCGGCGAGGGGACCCGCACCTACGTCTCCGTCGACGGCGGCATGGCCGACAACGCCAGGCCCGCGCTGTACGGCGCGCAGTACTCCGCGCGCATCGCCTCGCGGTCGTCGGATGCCGCTCCCGCGCTCGTGCGGGTCGCGGGCCGCCACTGCGAGTCGGGCGACATCGTCGTCGACGCCGAGTGGCTGCCCGGCGACGTCGCGCCCGGCGATCTGCTCGCCGTCGCCGCCACCGGCGCCTACTGCCACTCGCTCGCCTCCAACTACAACGCGGCCCCCCGTCCGCCGGTGCTCTCGGTGTCGGCCGAGCCCGGCGGCGGCGCGCTCGTGCGCACGCTCGTGCGCCGCGAGTCGATCGACGACGTGCTCGCGCGCGACGCGGGCCTCCACCCGGATCCCGCCGCCGTCCCCGACCCCAGCAACGGAGCCGCATCCGCATGAACGCCTACCGATCCCTCCGCATCGCGCTGCTCGGCGCCGGCAGCGTCGGCTCCCAGGTCGCGCGGCTGCTGCTCGAGCAGCACGACGAGCTGGCCGCGCGCGTCGGCGCGCCCCTCGAGCTGGTCGGCATCGGCGTGCGCGACGTCGACGCGCAGCGCGACGTGCCGCTGCCGCGCGAGCTGCTCACCACGGACCTCGACACGCTCGTCGCCGGTGCCGACATCGTCGTCGAGCTGCTCGGCGGCATCGAGCCCGCCCGCAGCCTGCTGCTCGACGCCATCGCGGCCGGCGCCGACGTCGTGACGGCCAACAAGGCGCTCGTCGCGGCGCACGGCCCGGCCCTCTTCCAAGCGGCCGAGACGGTCGGCGCGCAGGTCGCCTACGAGGCGGCCGTCGGCGGCGCGATCCCCATCATCCGACCGCTCGAGCAGTCGCTCGCTGGGGACCGGGTGACGCGCGTCATGGGCATCGTCAACGGCACGACCAACTTCATCCTCGACCGCATGCACACCGAGGGCTCGTCGCTCGAGGAGGCCCTGGCCGTCGCGACCGAGCTGGGCTATGCCGAGGCCGACCCGACCGCCGACATCGAGGGCTTCGACGCCGCCAGCAAGGCGACGATCCTCGCCTCCCTCGCCTTCCACACCGAGGTGCCCGCCTCGGAGGTGCACCGCGAGGGCATCACGGGCGTGACCGATGCGATGGTGCAGCAGGCCGAGCGCACCGGCCGGGTGCTGAAGCTCGTGGCGATCTGCGAGCGGCTGCCGGGAGCGCCCGGCGACGTCGGCGGCGCCCGCGACCGCGTCTCGGCGCGCGTGCATCCCGTGTCGCTGCCCGCGACGCATCCGCTGGCCGCCGTGCACGAGGCCATGAACGCGATCTTCGTGACCGCCGAGTCCGCGGGCGACCTGATGTTCTACGGCGCGGGCGCCGGCGGCCCCGAGACCGCGTCCGCCGTGCTCGGCGACCTCGTCTCGATCGCCCGCCGCCACGTAGCCGGCGGCCCCGGCATGCCCGGCTCGACGCACGCGAAGCTCGGCCTCGCGCCGTTCGGCGACGTGGTCGCCCGGCACGAGGTGGCGCTCACGGTCGACGACCGGCCGGGCGTGCTCGCCGCGGTCGCCGGGCTCTTCTCCGAGCAGGGCGTCTCGGTCGAGTCCGTGCGGCAGGATCCGACCGACGGCAGCGCAGCCCTCGTGCTCGGCACCCACGCCGCGAGCGAGGCGCGCATCGCGGATGTGCTCGAGGCGCTCGAGGCGCACACCGACGTGGAGCGGATCGACAGCGTGATCCGTCTCATCGACTAGGAGAGAACCATGGCGAACCGGAATCAGTGGCGCGGCGTGCTGCGCGAGTGGGCCGACGTGCTCGACGTGACGGATGCGTCGACGGTCGTCACGCTCGGCGAGGGCGGCACCCCGCTCATCGAGTCGAGGGCGCTGTCGCAGATGACCGACGCGCGCGTGCTCGTGAAGTTCGAGGGGCTGAACCCCACGGGGTCGTTCAAGGATCGCGGCATGACGGTGGCGCTCTCGCGCGCCGTCGAGCGCGGAGCGAAGGCCGTGGCGTGCGCGTCGACCGGCAACACCTCCGCCTCCGCCGCCGCCTACGCGGCCGCGGCGGGGATCCAGGCGATCGTGCTCGTGCCGGAGGGCAAGATCTCGATGGGCAAGCTCGCGCAGTCCGTCGTGCACGGCGCGCGCATCGTGCAGGTGCGCGGCAACTTCGACGACTGCCTGGAGATCTCGAAGGAGCTCGCCGAGCGCTACCCGGTGCACCTGGTGAACTCGGTGAACGACGACCGCATCGAGGGGCAGCAGACCGCGGCGCTCGAGATCGTCGACGTGCTGGGCGACGCCCCCGACATCCACTGCATCCCGGTGGGCAACGCGGGCAACATCACGAGCTACTGGCGCGGCTACTCGCTCGCCGAGACCTCCGGCGTCGCGACCAAGCGGCCCCGGATGCTGGGCTTCCAGGCCGCCGGTGCTGCGCCGATCGTGCACGGCGAGGTCGTTCGGCAGCCCGACACCGTCGCGACCGCGATCCGGATCGGCAACCCCGCCTCCTGGCAGCAGGCGATCGACGCGCGCGACGAGTCCGGCGGCTTCATCGGGGCGATCGACGACGCGGCGATCCTGCGGGCGCAGCGGCTGCTCGCGTCGTCGACCGGCGTCTTCGTCGAGCCGGCCTCGGCGATCTCGGTCGCGGGCCTGCTCGAGCGCCACGCCGCCGGTGAGATCCCCGCCGGCTCCACCGTCGCGCTGACCGTGACCGGGCACGGCCTCAAGGATGCGCAGTGGGGCCTGAAGCTCGAGGACGGCTCCGACGCGGCGCCCGAGTCCGCGGACGCCGACACCACGCAGGTCGCGCAGCTGCTGGGCCTGGCATGACGGGCGCGGTGACGGTGCCGCTCGGCCGGCGGGTGCGGGTGCGCGTGCCGGCGACGAGCGCGAACCTCGGCCCCGGCTTCGACACGCTCGGGCTGGCGCTGAACGTGCACGACGAGCTCGAGGTCGAGGCGGTCGCGGAGGGCGTGCGCGTGACGGTCTCCGGCGTCGGCGAGGCGGGCGACGAGCTCAGCGTGCCGACCGACGAGACGAACCTCGTCGCGCGATCGATCCTGCACGTCTTCGACCGCGTCGGCGTGGAGGCGCCCGGGCTCCTGCTCGAGGCGCGCAACAGCATCCCGCACGGGCGCGGCATGGGCTCCTCCGGCGCGGCGATCGTGTCGGGCGTGCTGGCCGCGAAGGGCCTGCTCGAGGGCATCGTGCCCGTCGGCGACGACGACGTGCTGCGCTTCGCGACCGAGCTCGAGGGGCACCCCGACAACGTGGCTCCCGCCATCTTCGGCGGCCTCACCATCGCCTGGGTCGACGAGACCGGACCGCGCCAGAAGCAGCTCGCCGTGCACCGCGGCGTCTCGCTGCTGGTCGCCGTGCCGGAGGCCACGATGTCGACGAAGCTCGCGCGCAGCCTCCAGCCCGAGGCCGTGCCGCACGCCGACGCGGTCTTCAACGTCTCGCGATCCGCGCTGCTCGTGGCTGCGCTGACGCAGAGCCCGGAGCTGCTGCTCGACGCCACCGAGGATCGCCTGCACCAGTCGTACCGGGCGAGCGCGATGCCGCAGACGAGCGCGCTCGTCGGTGCGCTGCGCGCCGCCGGCCACGCAGCCGTCGTCTCCGGTGCCGGGCCCTCGGTGCTGGTGCTGGCGGCCGACCCCGCCGCCCGGCTGGATGCCGCGCGGATCGTCGAGGACGCGCCGGATGCGTGGACTGCGCGCCTGCTGGCCGTCGACATCCGCGGTGGTACAGTGGAGGCCATCCCCACCAGTGCCGCGGCGTAGCCCGGCTGGGGTGTTCCAGACTCCAACTCTCTGCATCTCTGATGCGCTCGACCGCCGGGCAGCTGTGACAGCTGCCCTGGCCGTGGGCGCAGCGGGAGACAAGGTCCCATGCCCGCGGCATCGCGCGCGGGCCAACCCGTAAGGAGCACTCGCGCCATGACCAGCGAGACGATCGACAGCGTTCCGGCAGCCGAGGCAGCCGACACCACCACCGCCTCCGAGCAGCCCGCGGCCACCGCCGGCGCGTCGGCGGCAGGGCAGGCTGCTGCAGCCGAGGCACCGGCAGCGCCCAAGCGGCGCTCGCGCCGCGCGACGACGTCGTCGGTGGCCGAGCAGGCCGCTGACGCAGCCGCCCCGGAGTCGCCCTCGGCAGCCGCCGCGGGCGACGCCCCTGCCAGCGAGGCCGCCGCGGAGAAGCCCGCCACGAAGCGCCGCGCGAGCACGCGCCGCACCGCGGCCGAGAAGCGCGCCGACGAGGCAGCGGCGGCCGAGCCCTCCGACGCCGAGCCCGCAGACTCCGGCACCGACGCCGACGGCTCCGCCGCTGCGGAGGCACCGGCCGAGAAGCCGGCGAAGCGCCGCGCGAGCCGCTCGCGCAAGGCCGCCGACGAGTCGCCCGCCGAGACCAGCGGCGAGCAGGCCTCCGAGCCCGCGGCGGACGACGCGCAGCCTGCGGGCCGAGGCAAGGCCCGGGGCAAGGGCCAGCAGGGCGCGGCCGACCAGGCTGCCGGAGACCGGGCGCAGGCAGGCGGCGGCGACGCCGAGGAGCCGCAGGACGAGCAGGGCAGCCGCGACAGCGCGCCCGCTCGCGACGCGCGCGGTGACGACGACGGCGCCTCCGGCTCCCGCCGCGGCCGTGGCCGCGCATCCGACGACCGCGATGACGCCGAGCAGCCGGGCGACGACCGTCGCGGCCGTCAGCAGCAGCGCGGCCAGGAGCAGGACGACGACGAGCAGCAGGGCGGCTCGCGCCGTCGCCGCAGCCGCGGCAAGGGCGGCCAGAACGGCGACCAGCAGGACGCCGGGCAGCAGCGCGGCAACCAGCAGCGCGGCCAGCAGCAGGACGACGACGGCGACGACGAGGGCGGCTCGCGCCGCTCGCGCGGCCGCGGCCGCGGCCAGAGCGGCGCCCAGCAGCAGGCCGAGCAGGATGCCGCGTCGCGCCGCACCCGCGGCCGCGAGCGCACCCGCACCCGCGGGCAGGACGCCGAGCCCGAGATCCACGAGGACGACGTGCTGCTGCCCGTCGCCGGCATCCTCGACGTGCTCGACAACTACGCCTTCGTGCGCACCTCCGGCTACCTGCCGGGGTCGAACGACGTCTACGTCTCGCTCGCCCAGGTCAAGAAGCACGGCCTGCGCAAGGGCGACGCCGTCGTCGGCGCCATCAAGCAGCCGCGCGAGGGCGAGCAGCAGTCGGGCCGCCAGAAGTACAACGCGCTCGTGCGCGTCGACTCGATCAACGGCCAGACCACCGAGGAGTCGCTCAACCGCGTCGAGTTCTCGAAGCTCACGCCGCTCTACCCGCAGGAGCGCCTGCGGCTCGAGACGACGCCGAACAAGCTCTCGACGCGCGTCATCGACCTCGTGTCGCCGATCGGCAAGGGCCAGCGCGGCCTGATCGTCTCGCCGCCGAAGGCTGGCAAGACGCTCGTGATGCAGGCCATCGCGAACGCCATCGCCGAGAACAACCCCGAGGTGCACCTGATGATCGTGCTCGTCGACGAGCGCCCCGAGGAGGTCACCGACTTCCAGCGCACCGTCAAGGGCGAGGTCATCGCGTCGACCTTCGACCGGCCCGCGGAGGATCACACGATCGTCGCAGAGCTGGCGATCGAGCGCGCGAAGCGCCTGGTCGAGCTCGGCCACGACGTGGTCGTGCTGCTCGACGGCATCACGCGCCTGGGCCGCGCCTACAACCTGTCGGCGCCGCCCTCGGGCCGCATCCTCTCCGGCGGCGTCGACTCGAGCGCGCTCTACCCGCCGAAGAAGTTCTTCGGCGCGGCGCGCAACATCGAGCACGGCGGCTCGCTCACCATCCTCGCCACGGCGCTCGTCGAGACCGGTTCGAAGATGGACGAGGTGATCTTCGAGGAGTTCAAGGGCACGGGCAACATGGAGCTCCGCCTGTCGCGCCACATGGCCGACAAGCGCATCTTCCCCGCTGTCGACGTCAACGCATCCGGCACGCGCCGCGAGGAGATGCTGATGGGCGTCGAGGAGACGAAGGTCATGTGGAAGCTGCGCCGGGCGCTCGCCGGGCTCGAGACCCAGCAGGCGCTGGAGCTCGTGCTCAAGCAGCTCAAGGAGACGCAGTCGAACGTCGAGTTCCTGATGAAGGTCTCGAAGTCGATGCCCGGCCAGCACGACAAGGACTGACGTGTTCGAGTCGGTCGCGGGGCTCATCGCCGAGCACGCCGACCTCGAGCAGCAGCTCGCCGACCCGGCGCTGCACGCCGATGCCGGTCGTGCGCGCCGGGTGAACCGGCGCTACGCCGAGCTCAGCCAGGTGAAGGCTGCGCACGAGCGCTGGCGCGGGGCGCTCGACGACCTCGAGGCGGCGCGCGAGCTCGCCCGCGAGGACGACGCCTTCGCCGAGGAGGTGCCGGCGCTGGAGCAGGCCGCGCACGAGACCGAGGAGAGGCTGCGGCGCCTGCTGATCCCGCGCGACCCGGATGACGGGCGCGACGTGATCATGGAGGTCAAGGGCGGCGAGGGCGGCGAGGAGTCAGCGCTGTTCGCGGCCGACCTCGTGCGCATGTACTCCCACTACGCCGCGAGCCGAGGCTGGAAGGTCGAGATGCTCGAGTCGACGGCGAGCGACATGGGTGGCTTCAAGGACGTGCAGATCGCCATCAAGGGCTCGTCGAACGACCCCGCGCAGGGCGTCTGGGCGTCGCTGAAGTACGAGGGCGGCGTGCACCGCGTGCAGCGCGTGCCGGCGACCGAGTCGCAGGGCCGCATCCACACCTCGACCACCGGTGTGCTGGTGTTCCCGGAGGTCGATGCGCCCGACGAGATCCAGATCGACCAGAACGACCTGAAGATCGACGTCTACCGCTCCTCGGGCCCGGGAGGGCAGAGCGTGAACACGACCGACTCGGCGGTGCGCATCACGCACCTGCCGACCGGCATCACGGTGTCGATGCAGAACGAGAAGAGCCAGCTGCAGAACCGCGAGGCGGGCATGCGCGTGCTGCGCGCGCGCCTGCTGGCGCGGCAGCAGGAGGAGCTCGACGCTGCCGCCTCGGACGCGCGGCGGTCGCAGATCCGCGGCATGGATCGCTCCGAGCGCATCCGCACCTACAACTTCCCCGAGAACCGCATCGCCGACCACCGCACCGGGTTCAAGGCCTACAACCTCGACACCGTGATGGACGGCGCGCTGCAGGCCGTGATCGACTCGTGCATCGCCGCCGACGAAGAGGCGCGCCTGGCCGCGCTCGCGGGCGACGAGGCCTGATCCGCTGATGCCGCGCATGCCCGGGCGGCGGCGTCGCGGGCGTGCGCAGGGGGACGCGAGCCCGATGGGGGCCGCGTTCTGGCGCTTCTGGAGCGTCGAGCTCGCGACCGAGACCGGGATCGGCCTCGCCGTCATCGCCCTGCAGACCATGGTGCTGCTCGACCTCGGCGGGGGAGCGACCGAGGTCGGCTGGCTGTCCTCGGCGCGCTTCCTGCCCTACGTGGTGCTCGGCCTCGTCGTCGGCGCGCTCGTCGAGGGGATGCGCCGCCGCACGGTGATGATCGTGAGCGACCTCGCCCGCGCGCTCGTGCTCGGCGGGCTCGCGGCGGTGTGGCTGGTCGGCGGCGGCGCGCTCTGGGTGCTGCTGCTCGCGGTCGTGCTGCTCGGCACCGCGAGCCTCCTGAACGACGCCGCCTCGCAGGCGTTCGTGCCGCGGCTCGTCGATCGCGAGCGGCTGCTGCCGGCGCATCAGCGGCTCGACGCCGGCTCGAACGTCGCCCAGTCGGCGGGGCCTGCGGCCTCCGGCGCGGTGATCGCGTGGCTCGGAGCGCCGATCTCGCTGCTGCTGGCCGCGCTCGCGCACCTGGTCTCGGCGATCGTGCTCTGCACGCTGCCGAGGGATGCGCGCGCCGCCCGCCGGCCCCAGGGGCTGTGGTCCGCGATCGGCGACGGCCTGCGCTTCGTGCACCGGCATCCGCGCCTGGGGCCGCAGGCCCGCTGGACCCACGCGTGGTTCCTCTGCAACGGCGCCGCGATGACGCTGCTCGTGCCGCTCGTGCTGCTCGAGCTCGGGACCGGCCCGGCGGGCCTCGGCCTCGCGATCGGTGCGCTGGGGGCGGCGACCCTCGCTGGCACGGCGCTCGCCGGCGCCGTCGCCGGCCGACTCGGCCTCGCGCGCACCGTCCTGCTCGAGCGCTCGGTGCTGCCGTTCGCGTGGTCGCTCGTCGCCCTCCCCGGCGTGCTGCAGCTGCCCGCGGCGGTCGGTCTCGCGCTCGTGCTCGCCGGGCTCGTCGCGGCCGGCATCGTCATGGGCCTGTCGAACCCGAGCGAGATGGCGCTGCGCCAGCGGGCGACGCCCGACAGGATGCAGGCGCGCATGAACGCGACGATGCGCACCGTCAACCGGGCGATGATCGTCGTCGCAGCGCCGCTGGGCGGCCTGCTCGGCGACGCGATCGGCGTCGGCCCTGCGCTCGCGATCGTCTGCGCGGGCTTCGCCGTCGCGGCCGTCGGGCTCGCGCGCTCGCCCTTCGCCCGCGGTCGCACCGCCCGCTAGGCTCGCAGCATGATCGCCCTGGCGCAGGCCGCGAACCCGCTGCTCCCGGCGACCTACGACGTCGTCTGGTCGCTGGTCGTCATCGTCGTGGTCGCGCTGGCGGCCGCCGCGCTGTGGCAGATCCTTCGCGCTCGCGAGCTCTCGGGTACGCACGTGCTGCTGTGGGTGCTCATCGTGCTCGTCGCGCCGGTCGTCGGCGCGCTCGGCTGGTTCGTGCTCGGTCGGCCGCGGCGCCGAGCGAACGCCTCCGCCTGACGGGCGCGCCCGGGCGTAGGCTCGCGCCATGGCCCAGGTCACGCTGCTGTGCGGTCCCGCGGGAGCCGGCAAGTCGACGCTCGCGCGCGAGCTGGAGGCGGCGGGCGCTCTCGTGCTCTCCTACGACCGCGAGTCCTGGGCGCGGGGAGTGCGCGACGGGCTGCCATCGGTCGAGCTGATGCAGCAGATCGACGCCGAGCTGCACGAGCGGCTCGCCGAGGCGATCGCCCGAGACCGCTCGGTCGTGCTCGACGCGTCCCTCTCCACGCGCGCGATGCGCGACCGGTGGCGGATGCGCTGCGGCGCCATGGGCGTGCCGGTCGAGCTGGTCGTCGTGCGGGCGCCGCTCGACGTGCTGCTGGAGCGGGTGCGCGCTCGCACCCCCGGGCCCGATGCGGTGCGGCTCGACGAGGAGGTGCTCGCGGCGTACGTCGCGGCGTTCGAGTGGCCGGGGGAGCACGAGGCGCACCGCACGGTCGACACCGGCGCGGAGCCCGCCACCGTCCCGACCGCCGGCGCTCCGGATCCCGACCCCTCGCGGAGAGCCCGACCTGGTGCACCGGGTCGGGATCGGCGGTGAGGGTCGGCGTCCCGGCCCGCGGCCGCTCGGGGCGCGGCCGCTCGGCGGTGCGGCCGTGCTGCCGTGCCAGGATGAGGGCATGCAGGCCTGGCTGATCGTCGCAGCGCTCGCGCTGCTCGCGGGAGCGGCGTCGCTGATCGCGGTCACGCACCTCGCCGGCGTCGGGCGGCTGCATCGGCACCGCTTCCTCGGCCTCCGCTCTCGGGCCGCGCTCGCCTCCGAGGAGCGCTGGCGCCGCGCGCACCGCGCCGCGACGCCCATCGCGTGGCTCACGGGAGCCATCGGGGCGATCGCGGCCGGCGGGGCGCTCGCGTTCGCAGCGACACCCGACGCGCAGACCGAAGCGCTGGTGCTCGTGGTGTTCAGCGCCGTCGTGCTGGGTGTCGGCCTCGCGCTCAGCGCCCAGCGCGCCGGCGCCGCGGTGCGCTGACCGATGCCGCTCCGACCTCGGCGAGGAGCCGCCGACTCGGCTAGGATGGGTGCTGGATCCGACGCAGGATCCGCGGACGAGGGAGCCGTACCCGCATCGCGACAAGACGGCCGGAAGGACTCGTCATGTCGTGGCTGATCCTGGTCGCCTCCGGCCTCCTCGAGGCCGTCTGGGCGACGGCGCTCGGTCGCTCGAAGGGCTTCACGAAGTGGCGGCCGACCGTCGTCTTCGCGATCGCGCTCGTGCTCTCGATGGTGGGGCTCGCCATCGCGATGCAGGAGATCCCGACCGGCACGGCGTACGCCGTCTGGGTGGGCATCGGCGCGGGCGTCACGGCGCTCTGGGCGATCGTGACGAAGGCCGAGCGCGCCACCTGGGTGCGCGTCGGCCTGATCGCGCTGCTCATCGCCTCCGTCGTCGGCCTGAAGGTGTTCGCATGAGCGGCGCCGTGCACGAGAGCGGCGAGACCGTCGAGCCGTCGGCTCCGCGCGCGGGCATCGTGCGCCTCGCCTGGCCCCTCCTGCTGGTCTCCGCCGTGCTCGAGGCGGTCTGGGCGACGGCGCTCTCGGCATCGGCGGGGTTCACGCTGCCGCTGCCGACGGTCGTCTTCGCCGTCGCGCTCGCCCTCAGCATGGTGGGGCTCGCGCTCGCCGCGCGCAGCATCCCGATCGGCACCGCCTACGCCGTCTGGGCGGGCATCGGTGCTGCGCTGACGGTCGCGTGGTCGATGCTGACCGGCTCGCAGGCGCTCAGCTGGCCCGTCGTGCTCTGCGTCGCGGGGATCATCGTCGCGGTCGTGGGCCTCAAGCTCACGAGCGGGCACGACGAGCACGGGCCGCGCGCCGAGGCACCGCTCGAGCGCTGATCCGGCCCGCGCGGCAGCGGCAGGTCAGATCGAGTACTCGATGTGCGGCAGCTCCGCGTCGGCGGTGCGGGCGACGGGCCGCGCGGGGATGCCGACGAGGGTCGTGCCGGAGGGCGCGTCCTGCAGCACCACGGCGTTTGCCCCGACCTTGACGTCGTCGCCCAGCGCGACGGGGCCGAGGATCTTCGCGCCCGCGCCCACGAGCACGCGGTCGCCGAGGGTCGGGTGCCGCTTGATCGCGGCGTTCGCCGTGCCGCCGAGCGTGACGCCGTGGTAGAGCATGACGTCGTCGCCCGTCTCGGCGGTCTCGCCGATCACGACGCCCATGCCGTGGTCGATGAAGAAGCGGCGGCCGAGGCGCGCGCCGGGGTGGATCTCGACCCCCGTGAAGAACCGCGCGAGCTGGCTGCCGGCGCGCGCGAGGGAGCGCGCACCGGCGTGCCAGAGGCGGTGGTTGACGCGATGGGCCCACACGGCGTGGAGGGTCGAGTAGGTGAGCGCGATCGTCAGCGCCCCGCGGGCGGCGGGGTCGTGCCGCTTCGCGCTCTCGATGTCCTCTCGGATGTTGAGCAGGCCCATGCAGCGTCAGACCAGGTCGGCGTAGATCGGCATCGACAGGTAGCGCTCGCCCGTGTCGCAGACGATCGCCACGATCGTCTTGCCCGCCGATTCGGGGCGCTTGGCGACCTCGAGCGCCGCCCAGAGGATCGCGCCCGACGAGATGCCGGCGAAGATGCCCTCCTCGGCCGCCAGTCGGCGGCCGAGGCGCACGGCGTCGTCGAGCTCGACGTCGACGACCTCGTCGTAGACCTCGGTGTCGAGGATCTCTGGCACGAAGTTGGCGCCGAGGCCCTGGATCTTGTGCGGTCCCGCCTGCCCCTTGGTCAGCAGCGGCGAGTCCGCGGGCTCGACGGCGACGAGGTGGATGTCGGGGTTCAGCTCCTTCAGGCGGCCGCCGGCGCCGGTGATGGTGCCGCCGGTGCCGATGCCGGCGATGAAGACGTCGACCTCGCCGTCGGTGTCCGCCCAGATCTCCTCCGCGGTCGTCTCGCGGTGGACGCGCACGTTCGCCTCGTTGGCGAACTGGCGCGCCAGGATCGCGCCCGGCGTCTCGTCGACGATCTGCTGCGCGCGCTCGACGGCGCCGCGCATGCCGTCGGCGCCGGGGGTGAGCACGAGCTGCGCGCCGTAGGCCTTGAGGATCGCGCGGCGCTCGACCGACATCGTCTCGGGCATCGACAGGATCACGGTGTACCCGCGGGCAGCGCCGACGAGGGCGAGCGCGATGCCGGTGTTGCCGCTCGTGCCCTCGACGATGGTGCCGCCGGGCTGGAGCTCTCCGGAGGCCTCGGCCGCGTCGATGATCGCCTTGCCGATGCGATCCTTGACGGACGCGGCGGGGTTGAACGACTCGAGCTTGAGCAGCACGGTCGCGTCGGTGTCGTCGAGCCGCTGCAGCCGCACGAGGGGAGTGCCGCCGATCGTGGCGGTGATGTCGTCGAAGATGCGCGCCATGCCGTGTCCTTTCATCGGGTGGAAGCCTGGCTTCTATCCTACGGGTCTCGCCTCTCCGTTCGCTGAGGGGCGAGCGGCCCCGCCGATCGCGCCCCGCGGCCCTTCGACACCCTCGGCTCCCGCGGCGCGAAGCGGCGCAGGCGAGCGCGGCGCCGCTACCGTGGTGCTCGTGGCGCATCCGGCTGTGGCAGAGATCATCGGCGAGGCCCGCTCGCACCTTGCGGCGGTCGGCATCGAGGGGCCCGACGCCGAGCTGCTCGCCGCCTGGGCGATGGGCCGCAGCCTCGGCGAGCTCCGCGTCGACATGACCCTCGGCCGCGTCATCGACGCGGAGGCGCTCGCACGGCTCCGCTCGGCCCTCGCGCGCCGCGCGGCGCGCGAGCCGCTGCAGCACATCACCGGCCTGGCGCCGTTCCGCCACGTCGAGCTGGCGGTGGGCCCGGGGGTCTTCACCCCGCGGCCCGAGACCGAGCTGCTCGTCGACGTGGCGCTCGACCACCTCCGGCAGCAGTCCGACCGCGCGCCGCTCGTGCTGGACGTCGGCACCGGCAGCGGCGCGGTGGCCGTCTCGATCGCGCGCGAGAGCGCGGCTCGCGTCGTCGCCGTGGAGACGAGCCCGGCCGCCTACGTCTGGGCTCGTCGCAACCTCGCGGCGCTCGCGCCCGAGACGGTGCTGCTGCACGCCGACGCGCGCGACGCGGCTGCGCTCGCCTCCGTCGGCGTCACACCGGGGGCGCTCGCCGCGCTCGTCTCCAACCCGCCCTACGTGCCCCACGCCTCCGTCCCCGCCGATCACGAGGTGCGGCGGTTCGACCCGCAGGGGGCCCTCTACTCCGGCGCCGACGGGCTCGACCTCGTCCGCGACCTCGTCTCGCTCGCGGCCGACCTGGTGCGGCCCAGGGGCCTCGTGGCGTTCGAGCACGCGGAGGAGCAGGGCCCTCGGATCGTGCAGATGCTCGAGGACGCGGGGTTCTCGAACGGCCGCACGCGACGGGACCTCGCGGGGCGCGACCGGGTCACCGCCGCCACCAGGTAGTGAGCCGCACGACTACCATGGGCGAGTGCCCGCGATCCACGACTGCGCCGATCCCGCCTCCCTCCTCGCGGGGGTGCGGGCGGCTCGCACGGCGATCGCCGCCGGCCAGTGCATCGTGATCCCCACCGACACCGTCTACGGGATCGCGGCCGACGCCTTCTCGCACGCGGCGGTCGCCGGACTGCTCGCGGCCAAGGGCCGCGATCGAGGCTTCCCGCCCCCCGTGCTCGTGGCCGACCGGCACATGGCGACGGCGCTGGCCGAGCGCGTCCCGCCCGAGATCGAACCGCTGCTCGACGCCCACTGGCCGGGGCCGCTCACGGTCATCCTGCGCGCGCAGCCCTCGCTCACCTGGGATCTCGGCGACACCGGCGGCACCGTGGCCGTGCGGGTGCCCGATCACCCGATCGCGATCGAGCTGCTGCGCGAGACAGGCCCGCTCGCCGTCTCGAGCGCCAACAAGCACGGCATGCCGGCGGCGACCGAGGCGGCCGCCGCCGCGGAGATGCTGGGCGACAGCGTCGCGGTCGTGCTCGACGCGGGCGCGGTCGGAGGCACGGACGGCACCGGTCAGCGCCACGAGTCGGCGGGGGAGCCCGCCCCGAACAACGGCTCGACGATCCTGGACTGCTCGAGCGAGGGCACCGTCCGCATCGTGCGCCAGGGCGTGCTGCCGCGAGCGACCATCGCCGCCGTCCTGGGCGAGCTGCTCGCGGAGGGGTGATGCCGTGATCTTCCTGCTGATCACGCTCACGGCAGCGGTCGTCACCTTCGTCGCCTGCCGGCTGGTGCTGCGCTTCGCGCTCAAGCACGGCATCCACCCGCCGGTGCGCGAGCGCGACGTGCACTCGCGCCCCACGCCCCGCCTCGGCGGCGTCGCGATGTGCATCGGCCTGCTGGTGACCTTCGGCATCGCCTCGCTGATCCCCGACCTCGCGGGCGTCTTCGCCGAGCCGACGCGCATCGTGGCCCTGCTGGGCGGCGCGATCGCGATCTGCATCATCGGCGTGCTCGACGACCTGTTCGACCTCGACTGGATGCTGAAGCTGGGTGCCCAGATCCTCGTCGCCACGGGGGTCGCCTTCTTCGGCGTGCAGATCGTCAGCCTGCCGATCGGCGGGCTCACGGTGCCGTCGTCGACGATGGCGATCGTGCTGACGGTGCTCATCATCGTGCTCGTCATGAACGCCGTGAACTTCATCGACGGCCTCGACGGCCTCGTCGCGGGGACCACGATCATCGGGTCGACGGCGTTCTTCGGGTACATCTGGATCATCAGCCAGAACTTCAGCCAGCAGAACGCCTACTTCTCTCTCGCGAGCCTCATCACCGCGATCATCGTCGGTGTCTGCCTGGGCTTCCTGCCGGTCAACTGGCACCCTGCCCGCATGTTCATGGGCGACGGGGGAGCCCTGATGCTCGGGCTCCTGACGGCGGCGAGCGCCATCGCGGTGACGGGGCAGATCGACATCGGCACGATGGGCGGCCGCAGCCAGATCCTGCCTGCCTTCATCCCGGTGCTGCTGCCGCTGGCGATCCTGCTGCTGCCGATGACCGACTTCGTGCTCGCCGTCGTGCGACGCGTCATCAACGGCAACAGCCCGTTCGCCGCCGACCGCAAGCACCTGCACCACCGGCTGCTCGACATGGGCCACTCCCACCTCGGCGCCGTGCTCATCTTCTACGCATGGACGACGGTCGTCTCCGTCGGCTGCCTGCTCTTCCTGCTGCCGATGCCGTGGTGGGTCGCGGTGGGCATCATGCTCGCGGGGTTCGTGCTGTGCGGCATCCTCACGGCGGCCCCCGTCAGCCGGCGCGTCTGGCGCACGTTCCTGCGGGTGGTGCGCGAGCGGCGCGCGGGGCATGGGAAGATGGCAGCGACCGATGTCGACGCGCGCGTCGGCACCCAGGCCGAGCCTCAGGGGGATCCCCGGTGACCACGACCCAGATCATGCAGCGCATCCTGCTGTGGGGCGGCATCCTGGCTGCGGCCGTCGCCGTCCTCGGCGGCGTGGTCGGATGGTTCCTGGCCGAGGGAGCCGGCGTCGCCTCCGCGCTCGTCGGCACGGCGCTCGCGATCGTCTTCTGCATGCTCACGGCCGGCAGCATCGTGCTCGCCCTGAAGCTCTCGAAGGGCGAGATGGTCTCCGGCGCCTTCTTCGGCGTGGTGCTCGGCGGATGGCTGCTGAAGTTCGCGCTGTTCATCGTGCTGGTCTTCGTGCTCGGCGAGCAGGACTGGCTGCACCGCGGGGTCGCCTTCGGCTCGCTGCTCGTGGCCGTCATCGGCTCGCTCGTGATCGACTGCGTCGTGATCGCCACGAGCCGTCAGCCGACCATCGACAGCGACGCCGACGACGAGACCCAGGGGCGGCCCGCCTCCGGCGCTCGCGCCTGAGATCGTGGGCCGGATCTGGCCGAGCGGCGGGCGTCGCTCTGCTAGAGTCATGAGTGCTCCCCCCACTGCATCGCTCATCTTCGAGCGTGTCCGCGCGAGGGGGCGCACCGACGTCGAACCGGCGCCAGGCGCCATGAGGTTGAGGAAGAGACGCTGAACGCCTTGATGACGCTGCTGGCCGCCGCAGGAACCGAGCCTGAGCCGTTCCATCCGCCGAGCCTGGCCGACTTCTTCCCGCCGGTCTTCCTCTTCGCGGAGCCGACCATCCCGTGGTTCGACGGCGAGTCACCGATCTTCGGCATCAACCGCATCATCCTGGTGCGCTTCATCGCGGCGGCGGTGCTGATCCTCGTGTTCGTGCTCGGCACGCGCAAGCTGCGCCTGATCCCGACCCGCGGCCAGAGCCTCATCGAGATGGGCCTGGGCTTCGTGCGCGACAGCATCGCCATCGACCTGCTGGGCGAGAAGGACGGCAAGCGCTTCCTGCCGCTCATCACGACCATCTTCTTCATGGTGCTGGCGATGAACCTCACGGGCATCATCCCGGGGCTGAACATCGCGGGCACCTCCGTGATCGGCGTGCCCCTCGTGCTCGCGCTGGTCGCCTACATCGCGTTCATCTACGCGGGCATCAAGAAGCACCCGGGCGCCTTCTTCAAGAACGCGCTGTTCCCGCCCGGCGTGCCGAAGGCCCTCTACGTCATCGTCACGCCGATCGAGGTCCTCTCGACCTTCATCCTGCGCCCGGTCACGCTGACGCTGCGACTGATGATGAACCTGCTCGTCGGCCACCTGATGCTCGTGCTGTTCTTCGCCGCGACGCACTTCTTCCTCTTCAGCGCCGGGGGCCTGTTCCCGCTGCTGAGCGTCGGCACCCTGGCCTTCGGCTTCGCCTTCACGGTCTTCGAGCTGCTCGTCTCCGTGCTGCAGGCCTACGTCTTCGCCATCCTCACGACCGTCTACATCCAGCTCGCGCTGGCTGAAGAGCACTGACCAACCCCCGGACTCCCGGAACTCAACGGAAGGAAACACCGTGGACAACGCCACGACCATTCTCGCCGAGATCAACGGCAACATCGGCACCGTCGGCTACGGCCTCGCCGCGATCGGCCCGGCCATCGGTGTCGGCATCGTCGTCGGCAAGACGATCGAGGGTGTCGCGCGCCAGCCCGAGCTGCAGGGCCGCCTGACGGTCCTGATGTTCATCGGCATCGCGTTCACCGAGGCGCTGGCCTTCATCGGCATCGCCACGTACTTCTTCATGACGAACTGACGTTCGCATGCTGACTCTTCCCCTGCAGATGGCGGACGAGGCGGAGCTCCCGAACCCCCTCCTCCCCGCCTTCTACGACATCCTCTGGTCGCTGGTCGTCTTCGTCGTCCTCCTGCTGATCTTCTGGAAGGTCGTCCTGCCTCGCATGCAGAAGCTGCTCGACGAGCGCTCTGCCGCGATCGAGGGCGGCATCAAGAAGGCCGAGGAGGCACAGGCCGAGGCCGCTGCCGCGCTGGAGTCCTACAACACGCAGCTCGCGGAGGCACGCGCCGAGGCGGCCCAGATCAAGGAGAAGGCTCGCGCCGACGCCTCCAAGATCGAGGCCGACCTCAAGGCTCGCGCCGTCGAGGACGCGGAGCGCATCACCGCGCAGGCGCAGCAGCGCATCGAGCAGGAGCGCCAGGCGGCGTTCTCGTCGCTGAAGTCCGAGGTCGGCACGCTCGCCCTCGACCTCAGCGAGAAGGTCGTCGGCGAGTCGATGGACGACTCGCGCTCCTCGGCCATCGTCGACCGCTTCCTCGCCGACCTCGAGCGCGAGGGAGCGAACCGCTAGTGGGCAGTGCGACCAGCCAGGCACGGGCCGGCATCGACGAGGCGCTCAGGGCGCAGCCCTTCGCGGGGCTCGAGGACGCGCGGGAGCTCTTCCGGGCGACGCGCGCGCTCGAGCGCAGCTCGCAGGTGCTCTCCTCGCTGACGGATGGCACGGCGACGCCCGACTCGCGCGCGGCGCTCGCCGTCCGCGTGCTCGGGCAGCTGGGCTCCCCGGCGCAGGCCGTGGTCGCGCACCTGGCTCGCCAGCGCTGGTCGAGCGCCGACGACATCCTCGCCGCGATCGACAGCGCGGGCATCCGCGTGGCCGTCCGCGCAGCGGGCGGTGCCGACGTCGCCGGCGAGATCGCCTCGTTCCAGCGGATCGTGGGCTCCGACCCCGAGCTCGAGCTGGCCCTTGGCGGGCTGCGCGGCACGGCCGACGACAAAGCGCGGCTCGTCGAGCGCCTGCTCGGCGGGCGCTCGCACGAGGCCACGCTCGCGATCCTCGACCACCTCGTGCGCGCCCCGCGCGGCCGTCGCATCGGGCAGCTGCTCCGCGGCGCCGCCGCAGAGGTCGCTGCGGCAGCGGGCAACGCGCTCGCCACCGTCACCACCGCGAGGGCGATCCCCGCTGCGCAGCTCGACCGGCTCCGCGCCGGGCTCGAGCGCCAGTACGGCCGCTCGCTCCAGCTGCAGCAGATCGTCGACCCGGCAGTCCTCGGAGGGCTCCGCGTCTCGGTCGGCGACGACATCATCGACGGCACCGTCCGTTCCAAGTTCACCGACCTGCGCCTGAAGCTCGGCTAGGTCGAAGCATCCGAAGAGGAAGACACATGTCAGAGCTCACCATCAGCCCCGACGAGATCAAGGGCGCCCTCGCCGACTTCGTCTCGTCCTACGAGGCGCAGTCCTCCACGACTGCCGAGGTTGGCCACGTCATCGACGCAGCCGACGGCATCGCGCACGTCGAGGGCCTGCCCGGCGTCATGGCCAACGAGCTCGTCCGCTTCGCGGACGGCACCCTCGGCCTCGCGCAGAACCTCGACGAGGCCGAGATCGGCGTCGTCGTGCTCGGTGAGTTCGCCGGCATCGAGGCGGGCATGGAGGTGACCCGCACGGGCGAGGTCCTCTCGGTCCCCGTCGGCGAGGGCTACCTCGGCCGCGTCGTCGACCCGCTCGGCAACCCGATCGACGGCCTCGGCGACGTCGCCACGAGCGGCCGTCGCGCCCTCGAGCTCCAGGCGCCCGGCGTCATGCAGCGCAAGTCGGTGCACGAGCCGCTCCAGACGGGCATCAAGGCGATCGACGCCATGATCCCGGTCGGCCGCGGCCAGCGCCAGCTGATCATCGGCGACCGCCAGACCGGCAAGACGGCCCTGGCGATCGACACGATCATCAACCAGAAGGCCAACTGGGACTCGGGCGACGTCACCAAGCAGGTGCGCTGCATCTACGTCGCGATCGGCCAGAAGGGCTCGACCATCGCCTCGGTGAAGGGCGCGCTCGAGGACGCCGGCGCCATGGCCTACACGACCATCGTCGCCTCGCCCGCCTCCGACCCTGCAGGCTTCAAGTACCTGGCCCCCTACTCCGGCTCGGCCATCGGCCAGCAGTGGATGTACGAGGGCAAGCACGTCCTGATCATCTTCGACGACCTGTCGAAGCAGGCGGAGGCCTACCGCGCCGTGTCGCTGCTGCTGCGCCGCCCGCCGGGCCGCGAGGCCTACCCGGGTGACGTCTTCTACCTGCACTCCCGCCTGCTGGAGCGCTGCGCGAAGCTCTCCGACGAGCTGGGCGCCGGCTCGATGACGGGCCTCCCGATCATCGAGACGAAGGCCAACGACGTCTCGGCCTACATCCCGACCAACGTGATCTCGATCACCGACGGCCAGATCTTCCTCCAGTCCGACCTCTTCAACGCCAACCAGCGTCCCGCGGTCGACGTCGGCATCTCGGTCTCGCGAGTCGGCGGTGACGCACAGGTCAAGTCGATCAAGTCGGTCTCCGGCACGCTCAAGCTCGAGCTGGCGCAGTACCGCTCGCTGCAGGCGTTCGCGATGTTCGCATCCGACCTCGACGCCACCTCGCGCCGTCAGCTCGAGCGCGGCGCGCGCCTGACCGAGCTGCTGAAGCAGCCGCAGTACTCGCCGTACCCGGTGGAGGAGCAGGTCGTCTCGATCTGGGCCGGCACGAACGGCAAGCTCGACTCGATCGAGGTCGGCCAGGTGCTGCAGTTCGAGTCCGAGCTGCTCGAGCACCTGCGCAACAACAGCACGGTCCTCACCGCGATCCGCGAGAGCAACAAGCTCGACGACGACGTGAAGGCGCAGCTGGAGTCCGAGGTCGACGAGTTCACCCGCAACTGGCAGGGCAACGCGACGCCCAGCATCACGGACCCGGGCACCGAGTCGAACAACCCGATGGTTGAGGACGTCAACCAGGAGCAGATCGTCAAGGGCCGTCGCTGACGCGAGCTCGCTGAGGAGGCGGAATGGGAGCCCAGCTCCGGGTCTACACGCAGAAGATCAAGTCTGCGCAGTCGACCAAGAAGATCACGAAGGCGATGGAGCTCATCGCTGCATCGCGCATCCAGAAGGCGCTCGTGCGCGTGAAGGCGTCGAACCCGTACGCCCGGGCGTTGACGCGCGCGGTGAGCGCGGTCGCGACGTTCTCGAACGAGGCGCACCCGCTGACCGTGGAGCGCGCTGAGCTGAAGCGGGCGGCGATCGTCGTCGTCACGAGCGACCGCGGCCTGGCCGGCGCGTTCAACTCGCAGATCATCCGCGAGGCGGGGGAGCTGCGGGCCAAGCTCGAGGCGGAGGGCAAGGAGGTCGACCACTACCTGGTCGGCAACAAGGCCGTCGGCTACTTCAAGTTCCGGCAGCGCCCCTACGTCCAGGAGTGGACGGGGCAGTCGGACGTGCCGAGCCCCGAGCTCGCGCAGGAGATCGCCGAGCGCGTGCTCGAGGCCTACGTCTCGGAGCAGGTGGACGAGATCCACGTCGTCTACAACCGCTTCGTCAGCATGATGACGCAGGATCCGACGACCGTGCGGCTGCTGCCGCTCGAGGTCGTGGAGGCCGATGCCGGCGACACCAGCGCCGAGCACCTGCCGCTCTACGAGTTCGAGCCGGAGCCCGCTCGCGTGCTCGACGCGCTGCTGCCGGTGTACGTCGAGAGCCGCATCTTCAACGCGCTCCTGCAGTCGGCCGCCGCGAAGCAGGCTGCCACGCAGAAGGCGATGAAGTCGGCCTCCGACAACGCCGACAAGCTCATCACCGACTACACCCGCCTGCGCAACAACGCGCGCCAGGCCGAGATCACGACGCAGATCTCCGAGATCGTGGGCGGCGCGGACGCCCTCGCCTCGGCGAAGTAGCCACGAAAGGCAACCACCATGACCATCACTGACACCCACGAGGCCCCGCAGAAGCAGGCCGGGGTCGGCCGCATCGCTCGCGTCACCGGTCCCGTCGTCGACATCGAGTTCCCGCACGACGCGATCCCCTCGGTCTACAACGCGCTCAAGACGACCGTCGACTTCGGCGACGGCACCGAGACGCAGGAGATCACGCTCGAGGTCGCGCAGCACCTCGGCGACGACCTGGTGCGCGCCATCGCGCTGAAGCCGACCGACGGCCTGGTCCGCGGCCAGGAGGTGCGCGACACGGGCGAGCCGATCATGGTGCCCGTCGGCGACATCACCAAGGGCAAGGTCTTCAACGTCATCGGCGAGGCCCTCAACCTCCCCGAGGGCGAGACGCTCGAGGTGAGCGAGCGCTGGGGGATCCACCGCAAGGCGCCGTCGTTCGACCAGCTCGAGTCGAAGACGCAGCTGTTCGAGACCGGCATCAAGGTCATCGACCTGCTGACCCCCTACGTGCAGGGCGGCAAGATCGGCCTCTTCGGCGGTGCCGGTGTCGGCAAGACCGTCCTCATCCAGGAGATGATCCAGCGCGTCGCGCAGGACCACGGCGGTGTCTCGGTGTTCGCCGGAGTCGGCGAGCGCACGCGCGAGGGCAACGACCTGATCCACGAGATGGAGGAGGCGGGCGTCTTCGACAAGACGGCCCTCGTCTTCGGCCAGATGGACGAGCCGCCGGGCACGCGCCTCCGCGTCGCGCTGAGCGCGCTGACGATGGCGGAGTACTTCCGCGACGTCCAGAAGCAGGACGTGCTGCTCTTCATCGACAACATCTTCCGCTTCACGCAGGCCGGCTCCGAGGTCTCGACGCTGCTGGGCCGCATGCCCAGCGCCGTCGGCTACCAGCCGAACCTCGCCGACGAGATGGGCATCCTGCAGGAGCGCATCACCTCGACCCGCGGCCACTCGATCACGTCGCTCCAGGCCATCTACGTGCCTGCGGACGACTACACCGACCCGGCCCCGGCGACGACGTTCGCGCACCTCGACGCGACGACCGAGCTGTCGCGAGAGATCGCGTCGAAGGGCCTCTACCCGGCCGTCGACCCGCTCACCTCGACCAGCCGCATCCTCGACCCCCGCTACCTGGGCGAGGACCACTACCGCGTCGCGACGACCGTCAAGCAGATCCTCCAGAAGAACAAGGAGCTGCAGGAGATCATCGCCATCCTCGGTGTCGACGAGCTGTCCGAGGAGGACAAGATCGTCGTGAACCGCGCGCGCCGCATCCAGCAGTTCCTCTCGCAGAACACCTACATGGCGAAGAAGTTCACCGGTGTCGAGGGCTCGACCGTGCCGCTCAAGGAGACGATCGAGTCGTTCGACGCGATCGCCAAGGGCGAGTTCGACCACGTCGCCGAGCAGGCCTTCTTCAACGTCGGCGCCATCTCGGACGTCGAGGAGAAGTGGGCGCAGATCCAGAAGGACAACGGCTGATGGCACTGACCGTCAGCATCGTGTCCGCGCTCGAGGAGGTGTGGACGGGTGAGGCCTCGCAGGTGATCGCCAAGACCACCGAAGGCGAGATCGGCATCCTCTCGGGTCACGAGCCGGTGCTCGCCGTGCTCGCCGACGAGGGGCAGGTGCGCGTCACGGACGCCTCCGGCACGGTGCACACGGTCGATGCGGCAGACGGCTTCCTCTCGGTCGACCACGACCGCGTGGAGATCGTCGCTCGGAACGCCAAGCTCGCGTGATCGTCCTGCTGCCGCCCAGCGAGACGAAGGCGGCAGGCGGGAGCGGCGCGAGCCTCATGACGGCCAGGCCGGGTGAGTCCCTGTGGGGATTCCCCGGGCTGGCCGTCGCCCGTTCCCGGGCGCTCGACGCGCTCGACCGCCTGGTCGCCGCCGGTCAGGACGAGTCCACGCCCGCGAAGGCCAGGGCCGCCGCCGACAACGCCGCCGTCCGCAGCTCGCCGACGATGCCCGCGATCGACCGCTACACGGGCGTGCTCTACGACGCGCTCGATGCCGCGTCGCTCGACCTCGACGCCCGCGCGTGGGTCGAGCGCCACGTCGTGATCCAGTCGGCGCTGCTGGGCTTCGTGCGCGCATCCGATGCGATCCCCGCCTACAAGGTCTCCGAGCACACGACGCTGCCGGGCGTGCGCATGCGCGAGCTCTGGGGCGATGCCGGGCGCGTGATCGAGGGCTTCGCGCTCGACCTGCGCTCCAAGGCGTACGCGCAGCTCGCGCCGGTCGCCGGGGCGGTGCCGATCGAGGTCGTCTCGCCCGAGGGCAAGGCGCTCAACCACTGGAACAAGGCGGGCAAGGGCGCGCTGGTGCGCTCGCTCGCGCAGTCGGGGGTCGAGGTCGAGTCGACGGATGCGCTGGTGGCGTGGTCGGCGTCGGCCGGCGTGCCCCTCACCCGCACCGAGACCGGCGTGCGGCTCGTGGTGCGGGATCCCCGCTTGGTCTCCGCGCGATAGCAGACGATGCGCTCGGCGCGGACGGAGTTCGCCGTGCCCGCGTCGCCCGCCGTGTCAGGCACCGCCCACCGGCGCGCGCCTAGGCTGGCAGCATGACGCGCACACTCGGGAACAGCGGCATCGAGGTCTCGCCCATCGGCCTCGGATGCAACAACTTCGGCCGCAAGGGCACCCGCACCGAGGATCAAGCGGGCACCGACGCGGTGATCCACGCGGCGATCGATCACGGCATCAGCCTGTTCGACACCGCAGACATCTACGGCAACCCCGCGACGACCTCTGAGACCCTGATGGGCGCCTCGTTCGCCAAGGCGGGCAGCGCCGCGCGCGACAAGGTGGTGCTCGCCACCAAGTGGGGGCACCAGCAGCTCGCGATCGAGGGCACCGAGGCCTGGGGTCCGAAGGGCGCCAGGCCGTACATCCGCAACGCGGTCGAGGCATCGCTGCGCCGCCTGCAGACCGACCGGATCGAGCTCTACCAGCTGCACACCCCCGATCCCGAGACGCCGATCGAGGAGACCGTCCGGGCCCTCGACGAGCTCGTCGACGAGGGCAAGATCATCGCCTACGGCCACTCGAACCTCAGCCCGGAGCAGATCGCCGAGGCCGCGGCGGTCGAGACGCCGAACGGCTTCGTGACGGCGCAGGACGAGTACTCGCTCGTCGCTCGCGACGTCGAGAAGGAGGTGCTGCCGGCGGTGCTCGAAGCCGGCATCGGGTTCCTGCCCTACTTCCCGCTCGCGAACGGCCTGCTCTCGGGCAAGTACTCGCGCGGCACGGGGCCGGCGGATGCGCGGCTCACGGCGCTGAAGCCGCAGCTGCTCGACGGCGTCGACTGGAGCCGCATCGACGAGTACGAGCGCATCGCGCGCGGCGCGGGCCGCTCGATGCTCGAGACCACCTTCCAGTGGCTGCTGGCGCAGCCGGCCGTGACGAGCGTGATCGCCGGAGCGACCCGGCCGGAGCAGGTCGCGCAGAACGCCGCAGCCGGCGGGGCCTCGCTCGATGCCGCCACCGTCGAGGAGATCGCGCACCTGTTCGCGTAGGGCGCGCCGCCCCGGCCCGTGGCTGCCGGGGCGCGCGCGCCCTCGGGCCGCGCAGGCGCGCGTGCGCAGCCGGCTCGGTCAGTAGTCGGTGCCGTGCCGGTCGACGTAGGGCTGGATGTCGCCGGCGCGCAGCGCTTCGCCGAGGTCGGCGGTCTGCGCCTGGTCGACGACGTTGACCGACTGCCCGCCCTGGTCGCCGAAGCCGGTGATGGGCGCCATCAGGCTGACCACGTCGTCCCGCTCGAGCTGCTGACTCAGCGAGGCGAGCGCGACCATGTCGTCGATCGAGAGGTCTCCGGTGATCTTCAGCCGCTCGGCGAAGTGCTGGAAGACGGTCAGCAGCTGCACGGGATCCTCGGTCGCGATCTCGTCGATGCGCTCGAGCATGCCGATGACCGCGGCCCGCTGCCGCTCGGTGCGATCCAGGTCGCCGAGCGGCAGGCCCTTGCGCTGGCGCACGTAGATGAGGCCGTCGGTGCCGGAGAGGTGCACCGGATCGGCGGTGAAGTCGACGACGCGGCCCGTGCTGTTGACGGTGACCTGCGTCGGGTGCTGGTTCTCCACGTCGAAGCCGTCGAGCGCTCGAGTCAGGGCGATGAAGCCCTCGAAGTCGGCCTGCACGACGTAGTCGATCTCGAGCCCGCCGAACATCGACGACACCGTCTCGACCATCACCGAGGTGCCGCCGCGGGCGAAGGCCGAGTTGATCTTGCCGGAGCCGAAGCCGCCGGCGAGGGGCACCCACGAGTCGCGGGTGATCGACACCAGCGCGAGCGTCTCGCGATCGGCAGAGATCTGGGCGAGCATGATGGCGTCGGCCTGTCCGGTCATGCTCCCGGGCGTGCGGGAGTCGGTGCCGAGCAGCAGCGCGGTGACCGCCCCCTCTGGCAGCGGGTCCGCCGGGCCCGTCGGGGTGGGGGTGGGGGTCGCCGTCGGCGCGGGGGCCACGATCGTCGGCGTCGGCGTCGCGGTGGGCGACGGCTGCGGCTGCGCTTGGGGCACGCAGCCGGTGATGGCCAGCGCCGCGGCCGCTGCGAGGGCGGTCAGCCGTGCTGCCGCGCCCGCCGGGAGCCCTGCTCGTCGTCGTGCCTTCGTCTGCATCCCCGCCACCTCGTGCTCGCCTCGCGCTGCCGCTGCATGGTCGTCGCCCGCTGCGTCGACCCGCCTCGTCGAGGCTAGCGGCTGGCGTGTGCGGGCGCCCGGTCAGCGCAGTGCGGCGTAGCCCTGCTCGCCGCGGGCGTTCGAGGCGGCCCTGATCGTCCCGTCGGGCTCGTGCGACGCGAACGAGAGGCGCCCGAGCGACCAGGGACCCGCATCCGTCACCAGGTGACCGCGACGGCGGAGCTCGGCGATCGTCGCCTCGCCGAGGCGCGACTCGACGTGCAGCCCTCCCGGCTCCCAGACGCGCGGCTCGAACGACGAGACGAGGTGCGTGATGTGCCAGGCGGGCGCGTCGATCGCAGCCTGCGGCGAGAGCCCGAGCACCCGCATGCCGAGCAGCATCGAGAGCTGCCACTGATCCTGCTGGTCCCCGCCGGGGGTGCCGAGCGCCGCGACCGCTCCGTCGTCGTCGACGAGCATCGTCGGCGACAGGGTGGTGCGGGGGCGGATGCGCGGGCCGAGGCTCGTCGGCAGCCCCGGCTCCAGCCACAGCATCTGGGCCCGCGTGCCGAGGCAGAAGCCGAGCTCGGCGATCGTGGGGCTCGACTGCAGCCAGCCGCCGGAGGGGGTGGCGGAGACGACCATGCCGTCGCGGTCGACGACGTCGATGTGGCACGTGTCGCCGCGCGTCGGCTCGCCGGCGCCGGCCGCGCGCTCGACCGTGCCGGCCGTGCGCAGCGCTGGCATGCGGGGCTCGCCCTGCAGCGCGCCGGGGCGGAGCTCGAGCGATGCGGTGTCGCCGATCAGGGCGCGGCGCGACGCCAGGTAGTCGGGGGAGAGCAGCTGCGAGAGGTCGGCGCCGTCGCCGAACCACGCGTCGCGGTCCGCGAAGGCGAGCTTCGTCGCCTCGGCAGCGAGGTGCACCGCGTCGGCGTCGAAGGCAGCGGGCGACGGCGGCCGCGTCGGCAGCAGGGGATCGAGCAGGCCGAGGGCGGCCAGCAGCGCGGGACCCTGGGTCCACGCGCCGGCCTTGTGCACGGTCGTGCCGCGCCAGGGCATGGAGGTCGTGGGCTCCCAGCTCGGTCGCCAGCTCGCCAGGTCGTCGCCGGAGAGCAGGCCGGCGTGGGCGTCGCCGGACGAGTCCATCACCGGGGTGCGGCTGTGGCGGTCGACGGCCTCGGCGACGAAGCCCTCGCTCCATGCGGCGATCGCCGCGTCGCAGGCTGCCTCGCGCGGTCGGCCGCTGCCGGCATCGGCGAGCCGGCGATAGGTGGCGCCGAGCGCCGGGTTCTGGATCACCGCCCAGTCGTCCGGCGCAGGGTATGCCCAGAGGGCGGCGGAGGCGGGCCAGTGCTCGCGGAAGTAGCCGGCCCTGCCGGCGATGGTGCGGGCGACGCGCGGCAGCACCCGATGGCCGCGCTCGGCGAGCTCGATCGCGAACGCCAGCACCTCGGCGGGCGCCCAGGTGCCGTGGTCGCGCAGCAGCGCCAGCCACGCGGGCACCGCTCCCGGCACCACGGCGGCGAGCAGGCCGGTGCCGGGGATGTGCTCGATGCCCTCGCTGCGCATCCGCTCGATCGTCGCGGCCGCCGGTGTCACGCCTTGGCCGCACAGCACGACCGGCTCGGCGCCCGGCGTGCGCAGGATGAGGGGGAGGTCTCCGCCGGGGCCGTTGAGGTGCGGCTCGACGACGTGGAGCACGAAGCCAGCGGCTGCGGCCGCATCAGCCGCGTTGCCGCCGCGCTCGAGCACGGCCATGCCGCTCGAGGAGGCGAGCCAGTGCGTCGAGGCGACCGCCCCGAAGGATCCTGTGAGCTCCGGTCGCGTGCGCATCATGCCGCAACGGTATCCGCCGATCGCGTCGCCGTGCTGCGTGCCGGGTGGAGGTCGAGGCGCCGCAGCAGCTGCGCGTTCAGCGCCACCACCACGGTCGACGCCGACATCAGCAGCGCCCCGACCGACATCGGCAGCACGAAGCCGAGCGGCGCGAGGATCCCGGCGGCGAGCGGCACCGAGAGCAGGTTGTAGCCCGCGGCCCACCAGAGGTTCTGCACCATCGTGCGCGTGCTGGCGCGCGAGAGGCGCACCACCGACACGACGCTGCGCGGATCCGAGCTCGCGAGGATCACGTCGGCCGAGGCGATCGCGACCTCGGTGCCGGCGCCGATCGCGAGCCCCACATCGGCGCGCGCGAGGGCCGGCGCATCGTTCACCCCGTCGCCGACGAAGGCCACGACGCGCCCCTCCTCCTGCAGGCGCGCCACCTCGCGCTCCTTGTGCTCGGGGCGCACGCTCGCCGCGACCCGGTCGATGCCGAGCTCGCGCGCGACCGAGGCGGCGACCGCCTCGGCGTCGCCCGTGATCATCGCGACGTCGATGCCGAGCGCGTGCAGCGCATCCACCGCCTGCTCCGACTCGGGGCGGATCGCGTCCGCCAGCCGCAGCGCGCCCGCCACCTCGCCGTCGACGACCACGTGCAGGATGATGGCGCCCTCGGCCCGCCACGGCTCGACGGCCGGCAGCTCGGCAGCGCCCTCCTCCTCGAGCATGCGCGGCCCGCCGACGCGCACGCGCCGCCCCTCGACGGTGGCCGTGACGCCGACCGCGGGGGAGGAGGCGACGTCGGATGCGCGGGGCACGGCGATGCCGTCGCGCTCCGCCGCGCGCACGATCGCCCGGGCGAGCGGGTGCTCGCTCTCGGCCTCGGCAGCGGCGGCGACGGCGAGCAGGCCGGGCTCGCCGCCCGCCGGAGAGGCACCCGCGACCGAGCGCACCTCGACGACCTCGGGCTCGCCGGCGGTGAGCGTGCCGGTCTTGTCGAACAGCACCACGTCGACGCGGCGCATCGTCTCGAGCGCCATGCGATCGGCGATGAGCACCCCCGACCGCGCGGCCCGCTCGGTCGCGATCGACACGACGAGCGGGATGGCGAGGCCGAGCGCGTGCGGGCAGGCGATCACGAGCACCGTCACGGCGCGCACGACGGCGTCGTCCGGCGAGCCGAGCGCTGCCCAGGCGATCGCGGTGATGCCCGCGGCGCCGAGCGCGAACCAGAACAGCCAACCCGCGGCCCGATCGGCGAGGCGCTGCGCGCGGGACGTCGAGGCCTGCGCATCGGCGACCAGGCGGCGGATGCCCGCGAGCGCCGTCTCGTCGCCGACGGCGTCGATGCGCACCCGCACGCTCGAGTCGGTCGCGATCGTGCCGGCGACGACGCGGTCGCCCACGCCGCGAGCCACGGGCCGCGACTCACCCGTGATCATCGACTCGTCGAAGCTCGCCGAGCCATCGACGATGACGCCGTCGGCGGGCGCACGGGCGCCCGGCCGCACGAGCGCGACGTCGTCGAGGCGCAGGCGCTCGGGAGCGACCGTCTCGGTGCCGCCGCCGTCGAGCACGCGCTCCGCCTCGTCGGGCAGCAGCGCGGCGAGCGAGTCGAGGGCCGACGAGCTCTGCGCGAGCGAGCGCATCTCGATCCAGTGGCCGAGCAGCATGATCACGACCAGCAGCGCGAGCTCCCACCAGAAGTCGAGCCGATGGTCGGCGAGGCCGAGCGTCGAGGCCCAGGATGCGCCGAAGGCCACGCTGATCGCGAGCGCGATGAGCAGCATCATGCCGGGCGCGCGCGCCCGCAGCTCGCTGACGGCCCCGCGCAGGAACGGCCGCCCGCCGATGGCGAACAGCAGCGTGCCGAGCACGGGGGAGACCCCGTGCAGCCAGGGCCAGGGCGGCAGCGCGTAGCCGACGATGGAGGCGAACATGCCGCTCAGCAGCACCGTCGGCACCGCGAGCGCCAGCATCCACCAGAAGAGGCGCCGGAAGGTCGCGCCGTGGTCGCCGTGGCCGCCGTGATCGTCGTGGCCGCCGTGATGCGCGTGGTCGCCGTCGACGGCTCGCGCGCGTCGTCCCGAGTGCTCGGCGGTCGTCATCGCCGCATCCGTCCGGGTGTGCTGCTGGGGCTCGCTCATGCGGAGAACCTATACCCCTAGGGGGTATCGCGCAAGCGCCGGACGCGGGGCTCGCGGTGGTGCTGCGCGAGCCCGCGCGCGTGCGCAGTCGCGCGCCCCGTCGTGCGCCCTGTGGAGAGCGATCCCGGCGACTCGGCCCGATGCCGCACCCTCCGCCCATGGAGACCGTCCGCATCCGCACACCCCAAGCCCTGCTCCGCCTGCTGCCGAGGCTCGTCGGCGATCCCGGCGCGCCATCGCTCGTCGCGCTGCCCTTCGCCGGGGGCCGCTCGGGCATGCCGATGGTGCTCGACCTGCCGCAGCAGGAGAGCGCGGCGGGGGTCGCCGCCACCATCCGCGCCGGAGCGCCCGCTGCCGACGCCGTCGCGCTCGTGGCGTGCCTCGAGACGAGCCTCGGCACGGGGCCGCTGCCGATGCGCGCGACCCTGCAGCGGCTGGTCGCGCACCTCGGTCGCCTCGGCGTCGGCACGCTCGAGCTGCTCGCCCTCGGCCCGGATGCCTGGGGCGACTACGCCCATCCCGGCGCCGTGCGCGGCCCGCTGGCGGAGCTCGACCTGCTCGAGGACCCGGCGCCGGGCCTCGCCGCGCCGACCGGCGCTCCCGCCGTTCCGGAGGGCGACGCCGGCGAAGGTGCGCAGGCCGTCTCGCGCTGGCTCGCGCTGCTCGAGCCTCGGGACGTCGCCGCGGCCGGCGCCGACGCGCTCGCTGCGCTCGAGCTCGCCACCGCGCTCGCCCCGCAGCTCGCTCTGCCGCCCGGCGCCGCGGGCGACGCGCCCGCGCGAGCAGCGGCCCTCGCGATCGCGCTGGTCGCGAGGCCGTCGGTGCGCGATCTCGCGATCGAGGTCGCCGTCGACGGCGTCGAGGTGGCTGCCGCCACGCAGGCGGCGAGCGGCGATCCAGACTCGCTCGCGGCCCACGCTGCCGCAGGCCGCTTCCTCGGCATCGGTCCCGCGCCAGACCCCCTGCGCCTGCAGGATCGCCTGCGCCGCTGGAGCGCGATCACCGCGGCGGCGCCGCTCGAGGCGAGGGCGCCGCTGCTCGTGATCGTGGGGTTCCTCCACTTCTTCCTCGGGCGCGGTCGGAGCGCGGGCCGCTGCGCCGAGCTCGCGATGGCCATCGACCCCGCGCTCACGATGGCGCCGCTGCTCCGAGACATCGTGGACGCGAAGCGCGCTCCCGACTGGGTGCTCGGCGAGCGCGACGCCCAGGTGCCTCCGCTCGGCGGGCAGTAGCGTCGACCCATGGCGAGCGAGCATCGGCACGACGTCCTGATCATCGGCGGCGGCAACGGGGGCATCTCCGCCGCGGCCCACCTGCAGCGACGCGGATGCCGAGACATCGCGCTGGTCGACCCGGTGGAGCAGCACGTCTACAAGCCCCTGCAGCACTACGTCGGCACGGGCATCGCGTCGCCGCGCGAGCTCTCCCGTCCGCAGGCTCCGCTCGTGCCCGCCGGCGTCGCCTGGCACCGCACCGCCGCCGTCGAGATCGACCCCGTGCAGCGCATCGTCCGCTGCGCCGACGGCACGCGACTGCGCGCAGCCGACATCCTGCTCGCCCCCGGCATGCAAGTCGACTGGGCGCGGCTGCCCGGTGCAGCGCACGCGATCGCCGCGGGCACGGCCGTCTCCACCTTCGCGATCGAGGAGCTCGAGCGCACGCGCGAGCGCATCGCGGCGTTCGCCGGCGGGCGCGCGGTCTTCCACGTGCACGAGCAGCCCGCGTCCGGTCTCGAGACGGCGTTCAAGCCCCTCTTCATCGCGTGCGACCTGTGGCGCTCGACCGGCGTGCTGGAGCGCACGCACGTCGTGCTCGTGCACGAGGGAGCGCGACTCCACCGCGTCGGCGCGATCGAGCGCGAGCTGCACCGCCAGCTGCGCGCCCTCGGCGTCGAGGTGCGGCTCGGGACTCGGGTGGTCGGCGTCGAGGGCGACGTCCTGGCGCTCGAGGGGCCCGAGGGCAGCGTGCGCGAGCGCGCCGACCTCATCCACCTGCACCCGCCGTACGCCCCCGCCGCCGTGATCGCCGACTCGGGGCTCGACGCTCCCGGGAGCGGCGGCTTCGCCGCCGTCGACGTCGAGACGCTGCGGCACCCCGAGCATGCGCGCGTCTGGGCGATCGGCGACGGCGCCGACCTCGGCGACGCGCGCACGGGCGGCGCGCTGCGCGTGCAGGTGCGGATCGTCGTCGAGAACATCCGTCGCTCGCGCGCGGGCCTGCCGCTCGAGCGCTACGACGGCTACACGGTCGCGCCGATCGCCACCTCGCGGCGCAGCCTCTCCTTCGGCGAGTACGATCGCGCGCTGCGCGTGCGCCGGACGCTGCCGGTCCCCGACGAGATCCGCTCGAGCCCCCTGTGGCACCTGCTGGATCGTTACGGGCTGCCGCAGGTCTACTGGCACCGCATCCTGCGGGGGAGGCTGTGACCGCGCCGTCGGCCCTGCGATGTGCTTCCGACCGCTCCGGCATGGGAGACTGGAAGGCGTGACCCATATCGGAGCGGCGACCGGCGAGCACGCGACACAGGGCCCGGAGGGGCGTCGGTTCGCGGTGCGATGGGCCGGTGCGACCGACACCGGCTTCCGCCGGCAGCACAACGAGGACTCCCTCGTCACGCAGCCGCCGATCTTCGCGGTCGCCGACGGGATGGGCGGGCACTCCCACGGCGACCTGGCGAGCAAGGCCGTGGCGGAGGAGCTCGGCGGGCTCGCCGGCATCGAAGCGGTCGAGCCGATCGACGTGGTCGACGCGCTGCGCCGCGCGACGGACGCGATCGAGAAGCTCGGCGACGGAGAGGGCGCCGCGGGCACCACCGTCACCGGCTGCGCGTTCGCGATGCACGACGACGCGCCGCACTTCGCCGTCTTCAACGTCGGCGACTCGCGCACGTACGCCATGCTCGGCGAGCGCCTGACCCGCATCACGGTCGACCACTCCGTCGTCCAGGAGCTGATCGACGCGGGCCTGCTCACCGAGGAGGAGGCGGAGACGCACCCCGAGTCGAACGTCGTCACCCGCGGCGTCGGCGCGGGCATCGATCCGGTGCCCGACTACTTCCTGCTGCCGATCATGCCCCAGCTCCGACTCCTGGTGTGCTCCGACGGGCTGACGAAGGAAGTGCACGACATCGACATCGAGCGGCTGCTGTGGGAGCACGACGATCCCGCGGACGCCGCCAGCGCGCTCGTCGCCGCTGCGCTCGACAACGGCGGGCGCGACAACGTGACCGTCATCGTCGTCGACGTCACGAAGGCACCGACGGTCGACGACGTCGACCGCACGGTGCCGCGGACGACGCTGCGCGACGAGGAGACCAGGCGGCCCTGATGGCGAGGCGGCTCCCCTCCGCTCCGCCGGTCCTGCCCGGCTACTCGCACCTCCACGTGCTGGGCACCGGCGGCTACGCCGATGTCTTCCTCTACGAGCAGGCGCTGCCTCGCCGCCCCGTCGCGGTGAAGGTGCTGCTCGCCGAGCTCGTCGACGAGGACGTGCGGCGATCGTTCCGCACCGAGGTGAACCTGATGGGGCGCCTCTCCTCCCACCCCGGCATCCTCACCGTCTACGGAGCGAGCGTCGCGAGCGACGGCCGGCCGTACCTCGTGATGGAGCTCGCCAGCCCCGAGCTCGGCGAGCGGTTCCGCACCGAGCAGCTCGCGCCCGAGGCGGCCATCCGCATCGGGATCCGCATCGGTGCCGCGGTCGAGACCGCGCATCGCGCGGGCGTCCTCCACCGCGACATCAAGCCGGCGAACATCCTCACGACCTCCTTCGGGCATCCGGTGCTGAGCGACTTCGGCATCGCCGGCCTGCAGCACGACACCACCGAGGCGGCGGGGGTCTCGATCCCGTGGGCGGCGCCGGAGGTGCTGCGGGGGGAGACGGGCGGTTCGGTGGCGACCGAGGTCTGGTCGCTCGGCGCCACGATCTTCTCGCTCATCGCCGGTCGCAGCCCTGCGGAGCAGCCGGGCAGGGCCAACGACCACGACGCGCTCAGCGCCCGCATCATGGCGCACGAGCTGCAGCCCTCGCGCGCGATCCCCGCACCGCTGCGCGCCGTGCTCGACACGGCGCTGTCCGCGAAGCCCGCCGACAGGTACCCGAGCGTCGAGGCGATGCTGCTCGAGCTCCAGCGCGTGCAGCGCGAGCTCGGCTTCGCCGAGACGACGATCGAGGTCGAGGTCGACGCGTGGGCGGCCGAGCCGATCGCCGACGCCGAGGAGGAGGAGGCAGCGGATGCGCTGCGCCTGCGCCGCCGTCGCTCGCGTCGGCCAGCGGGCATCACGGGCAGCCGCGTCGACATCTCGCAGTCGACCGGCCGGCGCCAGCCGCAGAAGCCCAAGCGCTTCGCGATCGGCCTCGGCATCGGCGTCGCGAGCGTCGTGGTGCTGGGCATCGTCGCGGTCGCGGCGGTCGCCCTCTCCAGCGTCTCGCAGCAGATCCCCGTGGTCGCAGCGATCGATGCGGCTCCGGAGCCCGGCCGGGTGGTGTTCACCTGGCCCGACCCCGGCCTCGTCGACACCGACACCTATCACGTGCGCACGCCCCAGGGCGATGCGCTGATCCAGGGCGGCAGGGAGTTCACGCTCACGGGCGAGGCCGGGGAACCGCTGTGCATCACGGTCGCGGTCAACCGCGACGGCTCGACGGGCGCGCCGACCGAGGCCTGCGCGGAGCCGCTGCCGTGAAGCGCCGCATCGCGGGAGCGGTCCTCGGCGGGCTCCTCGCCGCCGGCGTGGTCCTCGGCGCGGTGCTGACGCCCGGCTACGCCGCGCTGGAGCCGCGGCTGGACGGGTCGAGCGTGTGGATCGCGAACTCCGACGCCGGAGCGATCGGCCTCGCGAACACGGCCAACAGCACGATCGAGCAGGTCGTGCGCGTCGGCGGGGCCGACGAGGTGCACCAGGCCGCGAGCGGCACGGTGGTGATCGACCGCGACGCATCCACCGCGCGTGTCGTGCGCGACGGCACCTCGCAGGCCGGTCCGGCGGTGCCGATCGTCGCGGAGGCCGTCGTCGGGGTGCGCGGAGATCGGATCGTCGTCACCTCGCCCGCCACCGGCGACGTCTGGCGCACGACCACCGGGGCGCTCGCCGAGGGCACGGCGCTCGGCGAGCCGGTGGTGGCGCTCGGTCGAGGCGGCGTCGCCGTGCTCGGCGAGCACGACCTGCTGGCGGCATCGCCGGGCCTCGGCAGGGTGCTCCGCGTCGACCAGGCCGGCGAGACCGTCGCCAGCGAGCGCGCGCCCGTGTCTCCGACCGCGCCGGAGCTGCAGCTGACGGCGCTGGGCGACACCTGGGTGCTCTACGACGCCGGCTCCGGCGTGCTCTCGACCCGCACGTGGCAGACGAGCGTCGACGCCACCGGTGTCCGCCTGCAGCAGCCGGGCGACGCGGAGACCTCTGTGCTCTACGCCACCGAGGACTCGGTCGTGCGCCAGCAGGTGGGGGTCGAGCGTTCCACGGTGCTCGTCTCCGGTCCGCTCGGCGCGGCTGCCCGGCCGGTCGTCGACGAGCGATGCGCCTTCGCCGCGTGGAGCGACGGTTCGGCATGGCGCGCGTGCGACGGCGAGGAGCCCGTGGTCCTGGCTCTGGACGGGGTCGCGAGCGACGCCGATCTGCGCATCGTGCAGCGGGGGAGCGCGACCGCCGCGGTGGCGACCGGCAGCGGCGAGGCCTGGGCGATCGACCGGGACGGCAGCCGCATCAGCGGCTGGCGCCTCGACGAGGAGGTGCCGGAGCCCGAGGCCCCGGCTGACGGCGAGACGGTCGAGGAGACGGTCGAGGCCGACCCGCAGCCTCCGGTCGCGGTCGACGACGAGCTCGGCGCTCGGCCCGGCGAGGTGAGCGTGCTGCCGGTGCTCCTCAACGACAGCGACGCCAACGGCGACCCCATCGTCATCACCGAGGTGAGCGTCGATCGACAGGACGCCGCCGTCTCGATCACCCCGGACGGTCGCGGCATCCGCTTCGAGGCGCCCGCCGAGGGCGACGCCGTCGTGCAGTACGAGATCTCCGACGGCGTCGACACCGACACCGCGACGGCGCTCGTCGCCACGCGTGCCGGCAACGAGGCGCCGGAGCTCGTGCGCCCGCTGCAGGCGACGCTCGAGGCCGGGGGCGAGATCGTGCTCGACGCGCTCGACGGCTGGGTCGACCCCGACGGCGACGCGCTCGCGGTGGTGCGCGCAGAGGCAGAGGCTCCCGACCGCGTCTCGGTGCGCTCCGACGGCCGGCTCGAGTTCCGGGACGGCCTCGCCGGTGCGCAGCGAGAGGTGCTCGTGACCGTCACCGACGGCACCGAGGAGACGACCGAGCCCATCGCGCTCACCGTGCACGCCGGGGCCGTGCCGATCGCCGCGCAGCCGGTCACGGCAGTCACCCGGGTCGGGCAGGAGCTCGTGCTGGAGCCGCTGCTCGCCGCCCGCGGCGGTGCCGGCGCGCTCACCCTGCACAACGTCGTGCGCGACGACCTGCCGGTCGAGCCCGACTTCTCGGACGGCACCATCCGCGTCACGCCCGCCGAGCCGGGCACCATGCGCTTCACCTACGTCGTCACCGACGGCACCTCCACGATGGACGGCCGCGTCGTGGTGCAGGTGCTGGAGGGGGCCGACGCCTCGTCGGCACCCGTCACGCAGCCGCTGCGCGCATCCGTCCCCTCCATCAGCACGGTCGAGCTCGACGTCGACGACCTCGCCTTCGACCCCGCGGGCGGGGTGGTCGCCCTGACGACCGCATCCGCCGACACCGACGCCGTGCGGGCGGAGGTGCTCGACGGCGAGCGGCTGCGGCTCGCGCTCGCCGACGACCTCGACGGGGAGGCCAGGGTCGACTACACCGTCACGAACGGCATCACGACCTCGATCGGCACGCTGCAGGTGTCGCAGGCGGGCGGGGCGACCGTGCAACCCCCGATCGCGCGCGACGACGTGGTGACCGTGCGACCGGGAGGCCTGGTCGAGATCCCGGTGCTCGCGAACGACGAGCAGCCCGATGGGCTGCCGATCGCGCTCGAGCAGCAGCTCGTCGCGGCGCCGGAGGATGGCCTGCTCTTCGTCGACGGCGACCGGATGCGCTACGTCGCCGGCAGCGAGCCCGGCACGTTCACCGCCGCCTACAGCGTGCGCGGGCCCGACGGCCAGACCGCGAGCGCCGAGGTCGCGCTGCGCGTGGTCGACGCCGCCGAGCGCACCAACGCGGCACCTGTCGCGCCGACGGTGGAGGCGCGCGTGGTCGCGGGCGCGAGCGTGGACCTCGCCCTGCCGCTCTCGCACGCCGACCCCAACGGCGACCCCGTCCAGCTGCTCGGTCCATCGACCGCCCCTGCGCTCGGGTTCGTCACGCAGCAGGGCTCGACGCTGCGCTACCAGGCCGGCGAGGTGTCGCCCGGCAGCGACGAGTTCCGGTATCGCATCGTCGACGAGCCGGGCGCGGTGGCAGAGGGCGTCGTGCGCATCACGGTCGTCGAGCAGGGACCGGCGCTGCCGCCCGTGCTCGGCGCGGACGAGGCCAGGATGCGGCCGGACTCGACGCTCGTCGTCCCGGTGCTCGACAACGACAGCGACCCCGCCGGGCTGCCGCTCGAGATCGTCGGCGTGGAGGCGGTCACCGAGGGCGCGAGCGCCGAGGTGCGCGACGGTGCGGTGCACGTGAGCGCAGGAGCCGCCACCGCCGACATCGGCGTGCTCGTGACGGTCGAGAACTCCGCCGGCACCCAGGCGACCAGCTGGCTGCGCATCGACGTCGACGAGGAGGCCCCGCCGCCGCAGCCCGACCTCGCCGACGTGCAGGTGGCGATCCAATCCATCGCCGACGGGGGCACCGTCGTGATCGATCCGCTCGCACAGGCCTCCGTCCGCGACGGCCGCGCAGACGCGCTCGAAGCGGCACTCCCGCTCGCGATCGACGGCGTCGAGCTGCGGGAGGACGGCGCGATCGAGATCGCGGTCGCGGAGCGCACGCGCTTCGTGCCCTACGCCGTCGTCCGCACCGACGACCCGTCGGCGGCGGCGACCGCGGTGATCGCGGTGCCGGGGCGTGCCGACGCGCTGCCCCAGCTGCGCCCGGGCGTCGCACCGCTCGTCGTGCAGTCGGGTGAGGCGCTCGAGATCCCGGTCGACGACGTCGTCGTCACGGTCGACGGCGAGGGCGCGCTCATCACCGACGCGAGCGGCGTCGTCGCCTTCCCGACGGACGGCACGAGCCCCGTCATCGACGAGCGCACGCTGCGCTTCGTGCCGCAGGCCGGCTACTACGGCCCCGCCTCCATCACCTTCGAGGTCACCGACGGCGACAGCCCGACGGATGAGGAGGGGCGGGTGGGCACCATCGTGCTGCCGATCGACGTGGTCGCGGGCAGCGACGTGCCCCTCAGCGTGCTCGGCACCTTCGTGCAGCTCGAGTCGGGGGCCGAGCGCGAGATCGACCTGACCCGCATCACGAGGAGCCCGGACCCGGCGCGCCTCGACGATGCGGCCTGGAGCATCGTCGGCGGCGTCCCGCCGGGGTTCCGCGCCTCGCTGCAGGGCTCGACGCTGCGCGTGGCGGCACTGCCCGAGACGCTCGCGGGCACGAGCGCCGACCTCCGGATCGGGGTGCGCGACGCGGCCGGCCAGGGGGTGGCGGGCATCGTGCGGCTCGCGACGATCACCTCCACGAGGCCGCTGGTCGCGCCGCTGCCGGATGCGGTGACCGTGCAGCGCGGGCAGAGCGCCACCGTGCTGCCGCTCGAGAACGACGCGGCATCCAACCCCTTCCCTGCGCCGCTGCGCATCGCGGCGGTCAGCGAGGAGGGCGCCGACGCGCGAGGCGTGCGGGCGGAGCAGGTCGGCGACGCCGTCACCGTCTCCGTCACCGCCGACGCGGTCATCGGCACGACCTTCGTCCGGGTGCTCGTGCTCGACGCCACCGGGGATCCTGCGCGCGGCGTCTGGAGCCCGATCTCGGTCACCGTGCAGGATGTGCCGGAGCCCCCCGCTCCGCCCGTGCAGGCCTTCGGCGAGCACGTCGACGGCGTGATCACCATGGCGATCGATCCACCGGCGGCGAACGGCAGCCCCATCACCGGCTACCGGCTGGTGGGCGACGGCGTGGTCTACCCGTGCGGCAGCGAGCCGCGCTGCCGCATCGAGGGGCTGCCGGCGGGCGTCGAGCTGCGGCTGCGCGCCATCGCGACGAACGCGCTGGGCGACAGCGAGCAGTCGGCCCCCTCGGAGCCGGTGCACGCCGACCGCCGCCCGGCCGCGGTGCGCGGGGTCGTCGCGACGCCCGCGACGGAGCCCGGCTCGGTGCGCGTCGCCTGGCAGTCGGTGCCGCAGCCGCAGGGCGGCACTCCGGTGGAGGGCTACCTCGTGCGCATCTCGGGCGACGGCGGCGACCGCATCCTCAGGGTCGGCGCCGGCGAGCGCGCCGCGGTGCTGCGCGACCTCACGCCCGGCCGCGCCTACGGCATCGCCGTCGCCGCGGTGAACGGCGCCGGCGTGCCCGACGAGGGCTGGCGATGGCCCGCCGCTCCGGTGCCCTTCACCGCGGTCGGCGAGCCCTCGACGACGCCGGTGCTCCTCACCGGTCGCACCGCCAGCAGCGTCACCGCGAGCTGGTCGGCCGTCGACGCAGGGGGCGCCGCGGCCGTCGGCTACACGATGCGGATCGTGCCGGTCGCCGACATCGCCGGCTTCCGCTGCGCGAGCACCGGCACGGGCACGCCGGCCGGCACCACCGCGCGCACCGGCTCGCTCCCGGTGCAGGAGGGCTCGCGCGTGGTCGTCGCGGTCATCGCCGACAACGGCTGGCACTGCTCCGTCTCCACCTCGGAGCCGATCTTCGGCAAGCCCTCGCCGATCGCCGCGGGCGATGCGCGAGTGAGCGCCGGCGTCGCGCAGGTGCGCGACGATGCGCTCGACCTGCAGCTCACCGATGTGCCCGCGCTGCCGGCCGGCCAGTGGTTCGAGGCGCGGGTGCGCCAAGCGCCGCAGGCGACGCAGCCCGTCTGGGCGCGCGTCGCCGAGGGCGACTTCCTGACGCCGACCACCACCTCCTTCGTCTACGGCCGCGACGCATCCGTCGAGCTCCGCGTCTGCGCGCCCGCAGGCGCAGGCTCGACCCCCAACTGCTCCGACCCCACCGCGGTCGCGACCGCGATGCCGCTGCGCCTGCGCGCCGCGGTCGAGTCGTGCGTGCCGCTCGTGCCCCTCGGCGCGACCAGCCCGACGAACGCGGCCGGCGCGGTCGACAGCGAGGTCGTCGCCTCCTACCGCGTCGGCGGCATCTGGACGGCGGAGCAGCCGGCCTCCGAGCCCGTCCCGGCGGGGGCGACCCAGGTCCGGGCGACGGGGGTCGTAACCTATCGGGAGTCCGGACCGCACCGGGATCCCGTCCCGACCGTCTCGGGGTGCGGGCTGTGAGCAGGGAGGAACCCGCCGTGAGCGTCGATGTCGCGAGCATCCAAGAGCTGGCCGAGCACGTCGTCGACCGGGTCGAGCGCGTGCTGGTCGGCAAGCCCCTCGCGGTGCAGCTCTCCCTCACGGCGATGCTGAGCCACGGCCACCTGCTGATCGAGGACAACCCCGGCACCGGCAAGACCTCGCTCGCCCGCGCGCTGGCCGCCACCATCGACGGATCGGCGAGCCGCATCCAGTTCACCCCCGACCTGCTGCCCGGCGACATCACCGGCATGAGCGTCTGGAGCCAGGGCCGCGGCGAGTTCGAGTACCGCCAGGGCCCGGTCTTCGCGAACATCGTGCTCGCCGACGAGATCAACCGCGCGAGCCCCAAGACGCAGTCGGCCCTGCTCGAGGTGATGCAGGAGGGCCGCGTCACGGTCGACGGCATCGCGCACCCGGTGCCGCAGCCGTTCATGGTGATCGGCACCCAGAACCCCATCGAGCACGCCGGCACCTACCAGCTGCCCGAGGCGCAGCTCGACCGATTCGCCCTCAAGGCCTCCATCGGCTACCCCGACCACGCCTCCACCCTCCGGATCCTGACCGACTCGGGCGCGGCGGTGCTGCCCGAGGAGATCGAGGCGGTCACCGACGCCGCCGCCATCCAGGCGATGGCAGCGGCGATCCGCACGGTGCACGTCGAGGCATCGATCGTCGACTACGTCGCTCGCCTGGTCGAGGCGACGCGGGAGGCCGACGAGGTGCGCCTGGGCGTCTCGGTGCGCGGCGCGCTCGCGCTCGTGCGCACGGCGCGCGCATGGGCGGCCATCCACGGCCGCGACTACGTGACGCCCGACGACGTGAAGGCCCTCGCGGTGCCGGCGCTCGCGCACCGGCTGGTGCTGCAGCCCGAGGCGGAGTTCGACGACGTGCGCCCCGAGAGCATCGTGCAGCAGCTGATGCTGACGGTCGCGCCGCCCCGGCGCTGATCGCCGTGGCGACCCTGCTGGTGCTCGAGCCGTCGAGCCGCTGACACCGAGCATCCCGTGCAGACCCTGCGAGCAGCGCTCAGCGCGATCACCCCCTGGGGGTGGACGCTGCTGGCGGCCGTGGTGGTCGGCATCGTGCTCGCCCGTGCGCTCGGTTGGGCCGAGGGGCTCGTCGCCGCGGTCGCCGCGGCGGTGGTGCTGCTCGCGGCCGTCCCGTGGATCGTCGGCGAGCGCTGGGCGCGCGCCCGCATCGGGCTCAGCGCCGAGCGCGTGCCGGTGGGGGCCGATGCCCTCGCGCTCATCGAGGTCTCGCGGCCGACGCGCGCCGCGACCCCGAGCCAGGTCGACCTCGACGTGGGCGGTGTCGAAGCAGTGCTCGAGATCGCTCCGATCGAGGTGGGCGGCCGCCTCGTGCGCTCCGTGCCGCTCGACACCTCGCGCCGCGGGCTCCGCACGGTCGGGCCGGCCACGATCATGCGCACCGACCCCTTCGGGGCCCTCGAGCGCCGACACCGGCTGACGGAGACGCGGACCCTCGTCGTCCATCCGCGCGTCGTGCGCCTGCCAGGCGGAGCCGGCGGCATCGTCCGCGACCTGGACGGCGAGGCGGCGGCGGAGCGCACGGCGGACGACGTCTCGTTCCACAGCCTGCGCGAGTACTCGCCCGGCGACGATCGCCGGCTCGTGCACTGGCGCTCGAGCGCCAAGCACGGCAGCCTCCTCGTGCGCCAGTTCGAGCCCTCCCGCCGCGCCGACACCTTGATCGTGCTCTCCACGCGCGCCGACGAGTACGACGGCGATGACTTCGAGCTCGCGCTGTCGCTCGTCGGAACCCTGGGGCTGGCAGCGATGACCGACCGGCGTCGCCTCCGCATCGTCGAGAGCCCGGGCACCGAGCGCGGGGAGGCGCAGACGATCGACGCGGCCACCCGCGAGCGGCTGCTCGACGCGCTCGCGGTGCTCGAGCCGCGCCGCGAGCACGGCATCTCCGCAGCGGCTCGCGCGTCGCGCGGTGCCGCGCCCGGCAGCCTCGCGTGGCTGATCACCGGCTCCACGGTGCCGCCGCGCACGCTCCGCACCGCCGCGAACGGCATGCCTGCCGGTGTGGTGTCGGTCGTCGTGCGCGCCGCGGTGGGGGCGCTCCCGTCGCGCTCGCGCCTCGGGGACGCGGATGTCGTCACCGTCGGCGCGATCGAGGATCTGTCGCGCGGCATCGGGCAGTCGAGGCAGCGATGATCCAGCGCGCTCCCGCCGTCGGCGTGCTGCTGCTCGCCATCCTGACCGCCTGCGTGCCGTTGTGGTGGGTCTTCGGCACCATGCAGCTCGTCGTCGCCGTCGCGGTCGCCCTGCTCGTGGGGGCAGCGCTCGCGAGCCTGGCCGCCGTGCGCCGTTGGAGCGCCCTGCCGGTGCTCTGCACCGGCGCGGCCGCCCTCGCGCTGCTCTCCGTGCCGCTCGCGAGTCCCCAGCGCATCCCGCGCGGCGAGTGGCTGCCGGCCTTCGCCGACGCGATGGCTGCGATCGTGCTCGCGTGGCGGCGCCTCCTGACCATCGGGCTGCCCGTGGGCACGGGCGACGCGCTGCTCATGGCGCCGATCGTGCTGGTGCTCGTCGGCACGGTGATCGGCGTCTCGATCGCGCTGCGCTCGCCGCGCGCCGAGGTCGCGGCCCTCGTGCCCGCCGCCATCGGGGTGTGGTCGATCCTGTGGGGGCCGCGCGAGCTGCCGGAGCCGTGGCTGACGGGCCTCGCCGCACTGGTGCCGATCGCCGGCTACGTCGCCGTGGTGCGACAGGCGCGCCGACGCAGCCGCGCCCCGCGCGCACTCTCCTCGCTCGCCCGACGCGTCGGCGCCGGCGCCCTCGTCGCCGCCGTCGCCCTCGGCGGGGCGTCCATCGCGGGTGCGCTCGTCGAGCTGCCGGAGCGCGCGGTGCTGCGGGGCGAGAGCCCGAGCTCGATCGAGCTCGCCGGCGCCTCGCCGCTGTCGGCCTACCGCGGCTTCTGGGCGGCCGACGCCCGCGAGGCCACCCAGCTCACGGCCACGGGCCTCGAGCCGGGGGATCGCATCCGCCTCGCCGCCCTCGACAGCTACGACGACGAGGTGCTCGGCGTCGGTCGGACGCCGTTCGAGCGCGTCGCCGCCGCCGAGGAGGGCGCGGGGCGCGTCGTGGGCGTCACCATCGGCGAGCTCGCCACCTCCTGGCTGCCGATCGTGGGCGAGCCCTCCGCGGTGCGCTTCGTCGGCGATCGCGCCGAGCGGCTCGCGTCGAGCCTGCACCGCAGCGACGAGCTGCGCGCGCTCGTCGTCGAGGGCGGCATCGCGCAGGGCGACGGCTACCAGATGCTCGCTCGCGAGGTCGATCCGGTCGTGCCGCCGGAGGGGATCGCCGAGCTCGAGCCGGCCGAGCCGCGGCAGGGCACCGTCTCGCTGCCCGAGAGCATGCTCGAGGCGCTCGCGGCCTGGACGGGCGGCGAGACGAGCCCGGGCCCGCGGCTGGCGGCCGCGCTCGAGGGTCTGCGCGCCGACGGCTACGTCAGCCACGGGGTGCTGGAGGACGAGGTGCCCTCGCGCCCCGGTCACTCGCTCGAGCGGCTCGAGGCGCTGTTCGAGGAGCCCATGGTCGGCGACGCCGAGCAGTACGCGACGGCGGCGATGCTGCTCGCCCGCCAGCTCGGCTTCGACGCGCGGGTGGTGGTCGGCTTCACCCCCGAGGACATCGCGCAGGGCGAGCCCACGAGCGTCGTCGGCGCCGATGCGGACGCGTGGCTCGAGGTGCGCACGCGGTCGGGCTGGGTGGGAGTCGACGTGATGCCCGAGATGCGCCCGATCCCCGAGCAGGAGGACGGCTCGCCGACCGTCGTCGAGGAGCCGCCGCTCCAGCAGGCTCCGGCACCGGCGCCCGGAGGTCAGCGCGAGGGCGCGGATCCGGCCGCGCCGAGCGCGCCCGCCGACACCGACGACGGCCTCTCGCGGCTGCTCCAGACCGTCGCCGCCATCGCGGCGGTGCTCGGGCTGATCGCCCTCATCGCGGCGATCCCCGTCGGGCTGCTCGTGGCGAAGCTCGTGCGACGTCGGCGTCGCCGGCGGGCAGCGGGGCTGCGCGATCGGGCCGAGGGGGCATGGGCCGAGGTGATCGACGGCCTGCGCGACCGCGGCGAGGCCCCGCTCGTGGCCGGCACGCGGCTGGAGCAAGCGGGCGACAGCGCGCGCATGCGCGAGCTCGCGCACCGCGTCGACCGGGCGGTGTTCGCCGCAGCGCCGCCGACCGAGCCGGAGGTGAGCGGCGCCTGGCGGATCAGCCGTGCCGTGCTCGCGGAGCGCGACGAGGGCGAGGGCTGGCTGCGCCCGCTGCTCGCCCGGCTCAACCCGGCCTCGCTCACGCGCCGCTGAGCGGGCGAGCCGAGCAGCGGCACCGGTCTGCAGCGGGACCGGCCTGCAGCAGCACCGTGCAGCGGCACCGATCCGAGCTGCCGCCGGGCCCACACCGCCTGATCCGCCGTTCTCCACAGCGCCGCTCTGCGCCGGTGCGGGGCGGCCTCCGCCCGACGCATCCTGCGCGCATGCAGACCCGCATCGACCTGCCCCGGCCGCCGACCGAGCCGGAGCCACTTTCGTTCCCACTGCTGGCGAGCCTCGCGCCGGTGCTCGGCGCCGCTGCGCTGTGGCTGCTGCTGCAGACACCCACAGTGCTGGTCTTCGCGCTGCTGGGCCCCGTCATCGCCCTCGCGAGCATGGGCGACAGCCGGCGCACGCGCCGCCGACGACGCGAGCGCGACGCCGAGCGCTGGCGCATCGAGCTCGCCGAGGTGGGCGACCGCGTCGATGCCGCGCTCGACGAGCGCCGGGCGGCGCTCGCGGCCGCGCATCCGGGTGCTCGGGCGATCGCCGCGAAGCCGCCGCACGACCCCCACCGGTGGCGCGCCGCGGCCGACGCGCCCGTGCACGTGGTGCTGGGCACCGGCCCGCTCGCCTCCGGGCTCACGATCGAGGGGGCGCTGCCTGCCAGCGATCCCGCCGTGCAGCGCCTGGGCGCGATCGAGGCCGTCGCTCGCCTGCGCTCCGCGGCCGCGGTGCTCGAGGGGCCGATCGTGGTCGACGCGCGTGAGGGCATCGGCATCGTGGGCCCGAGGCCCGTGGCGCTCGCCATCGCACGGGCGGTGGTCGTGCAGGTCGCGGATGCGGTGGCACCCGACGCCGCCGAGGCGATCGCGCCCGACACCGGCGCCTGGGCGTGGCTCGAGGCACTGCCGCACACGCTGCATCGCGAGCCCGGCGACGCCGTGCGCCTCGTGGGCGACGACGTGGAGGTGACGGTCGCCGTGGCCGACGATGCCGCAGCGCTGCCGCGCGAGTGCCGGATCGTCGTGCGGGCGGCGCTCGATGTCGCGCGGGTGGGCGAGCGCTCCTGCATGCCCGCCGCCCTGACCGAGCGCGAGGCAGAGGCCGCCATCGCCACGCTCGCAGCAGCCGCCGCGCACGCAGGCATCCGGCGCGCGGGCGGGCTGCCGCCGCGCATCGACCTCGAGGCGCTCCCGATCGGGGCCGGCGGCCTCGCCGCGGTGTTCCTCGCCGATGACGCGCCGGTCGAGCTCGACCTGGTGCGGGACGGACCGCACGCCGTGGTCGGCGGCACGACGGGCTCCGGCAAGAGCGAGCTGCTGATCGCCTGGGTCGCCGCGATCGCCGCGGGCAGGTCGACCGCGGAGGTCTCCTTCCTGCTCGTCGACTTCAAGGGCGGCGCCTCGTTCGCGCCGCTGCTGGAGCTGGCGCACTGCGTCGGCGTCATGACCGACCTCGATCAGGCAGGCGCGCTGCGGGCGATCGAGAGCCTGCGGGCCGAGCTGCGCCGGCGCGAGCAGCTGCTCGCGGCGCAGGGCGCGCGATCGATCGAGGAGGCCCGCGGCGTCGCGCGGCTCGTGATCGTGGTCGACGAGTTCGCGGCCATGCTGCACGAGCTGCCGGATCTGCACCGGCTGTTCGTCGACCTCGCGGCCCGGGGGCGCTCGCTCGGCGTGCACCTGGTGCTCTGCACGCAACGGCCTGCCGAGGCGGTGCGCGACTCGCTGCTCGCCAACTGCGGCATCCGCATCTCGCTCCGCGTCACCGACGAGCACGACGCGGTCGCGGTGACGGGCAGCACCGCGCCGGCGTCGATCCCGCTCGAGGCTCGCGGCCGCTGCGTCGTGCGCGTGAGCGGGGGAGCGACGCGCATGGTGCAGGCAGCGATCGCGAGCCCCGAGCACCTCGCTCGCCTGGTCGCGGGCGCGGCGGCGCAGCCGCGGGCCCCGCGGCCATGGCGCGAGCCGCTGCCCGACTCGCTGCCGCTCACCGCGGTCGGCCTCGAAGCCCGGCCAGAGGTCGAGCCGCGATCCCCGGCCGAGGTCGAGCCAGGTGCGGCGCGCGCGGCGCACGTCGACGCAGCGCCCGACGGGGGTGCGCGCGGCGCGCGCGTGCGGCTCGGTCTGCTCGACCTGCCGGCGCAGCAGCGGATCGCGCCGGTCGTCTGGCGACCAGCCCGCGACGGGCCGCTCCTCGCGGTCGGCGGTGCGGTGAGCGGCCGCACGAGCCTGGCCGAGCTCATCGCCCTCCAGCTCGAGACGCCGGTCATCGACCGCGAGGACGCGCTGTGGGATGCGCTGCAGAGCCCGGGCCCGCTCGTGATCGACGACCTCGACCTGCAGCTCGCGCGCCTCGACGACGAGCAGCAGGCTGCGGTCGCGCACGGCATCGCGAGGCGGATGCGCGAGGGCGCGCCGGTGGCGTGCACCGCGCGGCGCGTCTCGACGGCGATGGGGCAGGTGGCTCCGCTCGCCGAGCTGCGCATCCTGCTGCGCATCGCCAGCCGCCAGGAGCACGTGGTGGCCGGCGGCGACGGCAGGCTGCACGACGGCGGGCTCCCGCCCGGAGCGGGGTGGCTGCAGGACCAGCGCATCCAGCTCGCGCTGCCGCCCTCGCGGGCGCCGCGGCGAGAACCGCTGGGAGTGCCGCTGCCGCGGGGCCCGGCTGCCGTCGTGCTGGGGGTCGGCGCAGCGCTGCCCCCAGCGCTCGACCGCCTGGCCGGAGGCAGCGCGCCCGCGAAGCCGGGCACCGATGAGCGCGCGGCGCTCGTCGTGGGCAGCGTCGCCGAGTGGGAGGCCGCCTGGGGCGCGCTCGATCGGCTCCGCGCCGAGCGTCCGGTGCTCCTGCTGGGCGTCGACGCGCGGGGCCTTCGGCAGCTGATCCGCCACGCGCCGCATCCGCCGCCCATGCGCGAGGCGCCCGCCTGGGTGCTCCGAGACGGGCGATTCGCGCGGCTGCGTTACGCCAGCAGCGAGGCGAGCGGTGCTGCCTGAGCGTCGAGCGCGGAGGCGACGGCGGCGTTCGCCACCTGCCCACCGGTCGTGTTCAGCCCCTCGGCGAGCCCCGCGTCCGCGGCCAGCGCCGCGCGCCACCCGTGATCGGCGATGCGCGTCGTCGCGTGCAGCGTGGCGTTCGTGAGCGCCTGCGTCGAGGTGCGCGGCACGGCACCGGGCAGGTTCGCGACGCACGCGAACAGGGTGTCGTGCACCGCGAACGCCGGGTCGTCGTGGGTCGTCGGCCGCGAGTCGGCGAAGCACCCGCCCTGGTCGATGGCGATGTCGACGAGCACCGAGCCGGGCCGCATGCCCGCGACCATCGCGCTCGTGACGAGCTTCGGCGCCTTCGCACCCGGGATCAGCACCGAGCCGATCACGAGGTCGGCGTCCTGCACCGACTCCTCGACGGTGACGCGGTTCGAGTGCAGCGTCTGCACCCGACCGCCGTAGATGGTGTCGAACTGGCGCAGCCGGGGCAGCGAGACGTCCAGCACCGTCACTCGCGAGCCGAGCCCCACGGCCATCTCGACCGCCGCCGTGCCCGCGACGCCGCCGCCGAGCACGACCGTGTGCCCGGCGCGCGTGCCCGGCACACCGCCCAGCAGCAGGCCGCCGCCGCCCGCCGGCGCCATCAGGAGGCCCGCGCCCTGGATCACCGAGAGCCGGCCGGCGACCTCGCTCATGGGGGCGAGCATCGGCAGCGAGCCGTCGGGCGCGCGCACCGTCTCGTAGGCGATCGCGGTGGTGCCGCGCTCGATCAGCGCCTGCGAGAGCGCAGGCGCCGCAGCGAGGTGCAGGTAGGCGAAGAGCGTCAGATCCTCTCGCAGGAGGTCGAGCTCGTGGGCGATCGGCTCCTTGACCTTGAGCACGAGCTGCGCTGCCCACGCCTCGGCCGCGGTCTCCACGATCCGCGCTCCCGCAGCGGCGTACGCGGCATCCGCGATGCCGCTGCCGACGCCTGCACCGCGCTCGACCACGACCTCGTGACCGCGCGCCACCAGCTCGGTCGCGCCGGCCGCGGTGAGCGCGACCCGCTGCTCAGCCGGCTTGATCTCGCGCGGCACCCCGACGAGCATCAGGCGGCGCTCAGCACCGACTCGATGGCGCGGTCGATGACCTCGACCGCTTCGCGCAGCTGCTCGTCGGTGATGGCGAGGCTCGGCAGGAAGCGCAGCACGTTGTAGTCGGTGCCCGCGGTCAGCACGAGCACGCCGTCGCGGCCGGCGGCCTCCGAGATGGGACCGGTGGCGATCGGAGCACCCGTCTCAGGGTCGATGAGCTCGACCGCGAGCATCGCGCCCTTGCCCCGCACCTCGATGATCTGCGGGTGGCGCTCGGCCAGCCCGTCGAGCAGCGGCCGCAGCACCCGCTCGATGCGCTGCCCCTCCGCGTTCAGGTCCCTCGACTCGATCTGCTCGAAGACGGCGACCGCCGCGGCGCACGAGACGGGGTTGCCGCCGAAGGTGCCGCCGATGCCGCCCACGTGGACGGAGTCCATGATCTCGGCGCGACCGGTGACGCCGGCGAGCGGCATGCCGCCGGCGATGCCCTTCGCCGAGAGCACCATGTCGGGCACCCAGCCGAAGTGCTCGGAGGCGAAGGTCTTGCCGGTGCGGCAGATGCCCGACTGCACCTCGTCGGCGATCATGACGACGCCGTTGGCCGTGCACCACTCCTGCATCGCCGGCAGGTAGCCGTCGGCCGGCACGATGAAGCCGCCCTCGCCCTGGATGGGCTCGATGACGAGGCAGGAGAGGTCGCTGACGCCGACGTGCTTCTCGAGGTAGTACTGGGTGCGCTCGGCGGCATCCGCGCCGCTCAGGCCGTCGTGCAGTGGGTAGGAGCCCGGCGCGTGGAAGATGTCGGAGGCGAGCGGGCCCATGCCGGTCGCGTAGGGCGCCGGCTTGTAGTTCATCGTCATCGTGAGGTTCGTGCGGCCGTGGTAGCCGTGCTCGACGACGGCGACCGCGCGGCGGCCGGTGAACTTGCGCGCGATCTTCACGCCGTTCTCGACGGCCTCGGAGCCGGAGTTCACGAAGAAGGACTTCTTGTGGTGGTCGCCCGGGGTGTGCGCTGCGAGGTACTCGGCGACGCGCACGTACGGCTCGTAGGGCGTCGTGCCGAAGAGCGAGTGGGTGAGCTTGCCCGCCTGCTCGCGCACGGCCTCGACCACCGCGTCGTTCGTGTGGCCGATGGTCGTGACGCCGATGCCGCATCCGAGGTCGATGAACCGGTTGCCGTCGACGTCGGTGATGATCGCGTCGTGCGCGGAGGCGATGAAGACCGGCAGCTGGTGCGGGATCGCCTGCGGGACCGCCTGCGCCTTCCGCTCGATGAGCGCCCTGGAGTTCGGACCGGGGATCTCGGTGACGACGGAGCGGGAGACGGCGGGGGCTGCGATGTCGGTCATGCACGAATCCTACGCCGGAGGCGATGCGCAGCGCATACGGTGGTGGCATGCCGATGCAGCACTCCTACGCCGTCGAGGTCGAGTGGACCGGGGCGGGCGATCAGGGCACCGCCACCTACCGCTCCTACACGCGCGATCACGTCGTGCGCATCGACGGCCTGCCCGACATCCTCGGCTCCGCCGACAAGACGTTCCGGGGCGATCGGGCCCGCCACAACCCCGAGCAGCTGCTGCTCACCGCGCTCGCGCAGTGCCACATGCTCAGCTACCTGCACCAGGCGGCCAGCCGCGGCATCGTCGTCACCGCCTACCGCGACGCGGCGACCGCGACGATGGAGACCGCCGGCACCGGCGGGCGGTTCACGCGCGCGGTGCTGCAGCCGGTGGTCACGATCACGGATGCGTCGCAGGCGGCGGACGCGATGGACGCGCACGCGCAGGCCAGCCGAGACTGCTTCATCGCCGCGAGCGTCGCGTTCCCGGTGCTGCACGAGCCGACCGTCGTCGTCGACGGCCAGGTCGTCGCCTCCGGCGGGGCGCACGCATGAGCGGGGGCGATCGCCGGCGCGTCATCGTGCTCGGCTCGACGGGCTCCGTGGGGGTGCAGACGCTCGACGTGATCCGCGACAACCGCGACCGCTTCGAGGTCGTCGGCCTCATCGCCGGCAGCGATCGCGCCGGGATCGAGGCCCAGCAGGCCGAGTTCGGCGGCGAGGTCGCGCTCGGCGCCGCCGCGGCGGTCACGATGATCGAGTCGGTGGACGCGGACGTCGTCGTCAACGGCATCACCGGCTCCGTCGGGCTCGCTCCGACGCTCGCCGCCCTCGACGCGGGCCGCACGCTCGCGCTGGCCAACAAGGAGTCGCTGATCGCCGGCGGCGACCTCGTGATGCGCCGCGCGGCACCCGGCCAGATCGTGCCGGTCGACTCGGAGCACTCGGCCATCGCCCAGTGCCTGCGCTCGGGCGACCACGGCGAGGTGCGGCGGCTCGTGCTCACCGCATCCGGCGGGCCCTTCCGAGGCTGGAGCCGCGAGCGGATGGCCGACGTGGCACCGGCGGATGCGCTCGCGCACCCCACGTGGGACATGGGCCTGATGGTGACGACGAACTCGTCGACGATGGTCAACAAGGGCCTCGAGGTGATCGAGGCGCACCTGCTGTTCGACGTGCCGCTCGATCGCATCGAGGTGACGGTGCATCCGCAGTCCATCGTGCACTCGATGGTCGAGTTCGTCGACGGCTCGACGATCGTGCAGGCATCACCGCCCGACATGCGCCTGCCGCTGTCCCTCGGGCTCGACTGGCCGCACCGCGTTGCGGGCGTCGGCGCGCCGCTCGACTGGAGCACGGCGTCGTCCTGGACCTTCGAACCGCTCGACGACCGCGCGTTCCCCGCGGTGGCGCTCGCGAAGCGCGTCGGGCAGCTGGGATCCACGTACCCGGCGGTCTTCAACGCGGCGAACGAGCAGGCCGTGCACGCCTTCCACCGGGGCGACATCGGCTACCTCGACATCATCCCCACGATCGAGCGGGTGCTCGAGCAGCACGAGCCGGGCCGGCTGACGCTCGAGCGCGTGCTCGACGCCGAGCGCTGGGCGCGTCGCATCGCCGACGAGGTCGCGGGCGTCGACCGCTGACGCAGGGCCGCACGGCCCTGACCGCGCGGTGCTGCCGCGTCACGCCCCGGCGCGCGGCTCTACCACGACCACGACGTCGGCCGCATCGATCGCGGCGACCACGGCCCCGGCGTCCTCCCACCAGCGCGCGTAGTGCTCCGGATCGCGGTTGATCTGCACCCCGTGCGCGACGCGCGTCGGGGTGAGCGCCTCGCGGCCCTCGAGCCGCTCGAGCGCCCGGAAGAAGAGCACGGCCGAGCCGTACGCATCCATGCGGACCTCATAGGCGCCCCACCCCGTGCGCTGCTGGAACAGGCCACGCGAGTCTGGCCCTGCGTCGTCGCCGTGATCGATGACGCGCAGGCTCGACTCGCCCATCGCGGTCATCACGCCGATGCGCACGTCGCGCTCGTCGAGCCCCAGGTCGCGCCCCGCCTGCATGACGATCGCCGCGTTCGCGAGCTGCCCGCGATCCCAGCCGGCCGCCTCGCGGGGCAGCTCGCCCTCGACGTGCGCCGTCTGCGCGACCGGGTCGGCCGCCGGCCGCGTGACCACCCACGCGAGCACGACGACCAGCAGCACGCCGAGCGCGGCGAGCACGATGGCGCGACCGTTCGAGTCGGTGCGCGGCACGCGCTCACGGGTGGTCGACATGTCGGCCAGCGTAGGCACATCGCCTATGGCACTACTGTTGCCGCTGATGGATGCCGTCCTCCTCTTCACCGCGGGCGTGCTCGTCGTCGTCATCGGCCTCGCCGTCTCGATCGGCCTGCACGAGCTCGGGCACCTGTGGCCCGCGAAGCTCTTCGGCGTGCGCGTCGGGCAGTGGATGATCGGCTTCGGGCCGACGATCTTCTCGTTCCGCCGCGGCGAGACCGAGTACGGCGTCAAGTGGATCCCGCTCGGCGGCTACATCTCGATGTCGGGCATGTTCCCGCCGCTGAAGCCAGGCGGCGAGTCGCGGGACGCGTCCACCGGCTTCCTGGACACGCTCGTGCAGGACGCCCGCGACTCGAGCGCCGACACCATCCACGAGGGCGAGGAGCATCGCGCGTTCTGGCGGCTCGCCACGTGGAAGCGCGTGATCATCATGGCCGGCGGGCCGTTCATGAACCTCGTGATCGCCGTCGCGCTGTACGCCGTCGTGCTGTGCGGCTTCGGCATCGCGGTGCCCTCGACGACGATCGCGAGCGTGTCGGAGTGCGTGATCGCGGCATCCGCCGACCGCACGGACTGCGAGAGCGGCGACCCGCTGGCGCCCGCGGCAGAGGCGGGCATCGAGCCGGGCGACGCGATCGTCTCGATCGCGGGCCAGCCCACCGAGCGATGGGCCGACATCCAGGCCGCGGTGCGCGACCTCGCGGGGGAGCGGGTGCCGGTCGTCGTGGAGCGCGGCGGTGCGCAGCTGGAGCTGCAGATCACGCCCCTCGCCAGCGAGCGCTACGTCGTCGACGACCTGGGCCGCATCGTCGAGTCCGGCGGTGAGCGCGTCACCGAGACGATCGGGTTCGTGGGCGTCGGCCCGCAGTACGTCGTCGAGCAGCAGCCTGCCACCGCGGTGCTGCCCACCGTCGGCGACAACGTCGTGCGGGTCGGCCAGATGATCCTCAGCCTGCCGCAGCGGCTCGTCGACGTCGCGCAGGCCGCCTTCGGCACGGAGGAGCGCGACCCGAACGGCCCGATGTCGGTCGTCGGCGTCGGTCGCATGGCGGGCGAGATCGCGTCGCTCGACCAGATCCCGATCCTCGAGCGCATCAGCGCCATGGTGCAGCTGCTGGCGAGCCTCAACGTGGCGCTGTTCGTCTTCAACCTGATCCCGCTGATGCCGCTCGACGGCGGCCACATCCTCGGGGCGCTGGTCGACGCGGTGCGGCGCGGCTGGGCCCGCCTGCGCGGCCGGGCGGCGAAGCCGCTCGACACCGCGAAGTGGGTGCCGGTCACGCTGGCCGTCACCGCCGTACTCGGCGTCATGAGCGCCCTGCTGATCTACGCCGACATCGTCAAGCCCATCAGCGTCTTCGGCGGCTGACCCGCCCCCGTCCTGACCGGCGCCCCCCGCACGTGAGTGGCGCCTCCCGCACGTGAGTGGCGCCTCCCGCACCTGAGTGGCGCCTCCCTCCGTGCGCGCTCGCGCTACCGCTCGCGCGTGCCCTGGTGGAAGCGCTGGCGCCAGTGACCGCCGACCCGCACCCACAGCGAGGAGCGCAGCGCCGGCTCCGCGCCGACCGAGCGCCAGACGAGCAGCAGCGCGTCGGGGGAGAGCTCGCGCGTCGAGAGCACCTCGAGCTCGACCGGCTGCGGCAGCGGCGCGACCTCGGCGAGCAGCTCGTCACGAGACCAGCGGCGGCCGGAGGCGCCGATCTCCTCCCACTCGGGGTGCAGCAGCGCGGCGACCGAGGCGGGGTCTGCCCGCACCGCGTCGGTGAGCAGCGATCGCTCGAGGCGGACGACCTCGGCCTCGACCGGCGCGTCGTCGAGGAAGTCGAACCCGTCGAAGAGGTCGGGGGCAGGGGTCTCGTGACGCGTTCGGACTGCGGCCGAACGCTCCTCCTCCGGCGGATGGACAGGCGAGGCAGCGGCCGCCTCGGTTGCCGATCCACTCGCGCGCGTCGCCCCGCCGAACCCCGGTCCCGCATCCGGGATCTTGCCCTGCTGGTACGCGGCCGCGGCGCCGTTCGCCAGCCGGTCGGCGGCCTCGTTCAGCGGATGGCCGGCGTGGCCCTTCACCCACTCGAAGCGCACGACGCGGCCGGAGGCCGTGCGGGCGCTCATGAGCTCGTCGAGCTGCTGCATCAGCTCGCGGTTCATCACCGGCTTGCCGTCGGCCTTCTTCCAGCCCTTGCGCTTCCATCCGGGCATCCACTGCGTGATGGCCTTGATGACGTACTGGCTGTCGCACAGGATCAGCAGCTCGTCGACGCCCTCCGTCTGCTGCAGCAGGTCGACGACGGCCTGCAGCTCGCCGATGTTGTTCGTGCCCTGCCGCTGCCCGCCGGCCGCCCAGCGCTCGTCGTCGATGTACCAGCCCCAGCCCGTCGGTCCGGGGTTGCCGAGGGAGGAGCCGTCTGCCGCTGCGGTGATCACCCGTCGATCCTGCCAGCCCGGCGCGTCGCCGCGGCGCCCCTCGTGGCACGCGCGCCGCGGTCCGCCAACCGGTCAGAGCGCCATCCGACCGGATCATCCGGTCGCACGTGCGCGCGACCGGTTCGCGGTCGGCGATCCGGCGGCAGTCCATAGCAGCGCCGCGTAGGCTTGCTGGCATGGCAGCCATCAACCTCGGCAAGCCCGAGCCGCTCACGCTCGCGCCCCGTCGCAAGAGCCGGCAGATCAAGGTCGGCAAGGTGCTCGTCGGCGGCGACGCACCCGTCTCGGTGCAGTCGATGACCACGACGAAGACCACCGACATCAACGCGACCCTGCAGCAGATCGCCGAGCTCACCGCCACGGGTTGCGACATCGTGCGCGTCGCGGTGCCGAGCCAGGACGACGCGGATGTGCTGCACATCATCGCGAAGAAGAGCCAGATCCCGGTGATCGCCGACATCCACTTCCAGCCGAAGTACGTCTTCCAGGCGATCGACGCGGGATGCGCCGCAGTGCGCGTCAACCCCGGCAACATCCGCAAGTTCGACGACCAGGTCGGCGCGATCGCCAAGGCCGCGCAGGCGGCAGGGGTGAGCCTGCGCATCGGCGTCAACGCCGGCAGCCTCGACCCGCGCCTGCTGCAGAAGCACGGCAAGGCGACGCCCGAGGCGCTCGTCGAGTCCGCGGTGTGGGAGGCGAGCCTGTTCGAGGAGCACGACTTCCACGACTTCAAGATCTCGGTCAAGCACAACGACCCGGTCGTGATGGTCAAGACCTACCGCATGCTCGCCGAGCGCGGCGACTGGCCGCTGCACCTCGGCGTCACCGAGGCGGGCCCGGCCTTCCAGGGCACCATCAAGTCGACGACAGCCTTCGGCATCCTGCTCGCCGAGGGCATCGGCGACACGATCCGCGTCTCCCTCTCGGCGCCGCCCGCCGAGGAGGTCAAGGTCGGCATGCAGATCCTGCAGTCGCTCAACCTGCGCGAGCGCAAGCTCGAGATCGTCTCCTGCCCGTCCTGCGGGCGCGCGCAGGTCGACGTCTACACGCTGGCGGACGCGGTCACCGAGGGCTTGAAGGACGTGCAGGTGCCGTTGCGGGTCGCCGTCATGGGATGCGTCGTCAACGGTCCGGGCGAGGCGCGCGAAGCCGACCTGGGGGTCGCCTCCGGCAACGGCAAGGGGCAGATCTTCATCAAGGGCGAGGTCGTCAAGACCGTGCCGGAGGCCGAGATCGTCGCGACGCTCATCGAAGAGGCCCGCCGCATCGCCGACGAGGAGGGCCTCCCCGCCGGTGAGGCGGAGGTCGTGACGGCCTGACGCACGTGGATGTGCGGGCGGTGCAGCGCCGCACCCTCACCGTCCTCTCGGCCGGGCAGGCGCTCGGCGGCCTCTCGAACGGCGTGGCGCTGGGCGTCGGCTCCCTGCTGGTCGAGCAGGTCACGGGGGATCCCGCGCTCGCCGGCCTCGCCGCCACGATGCTCACCCTCGGCGGTGCGCTGCTCGCGGTGCCGCTCGCGCGGCTTGCCGCTCGGCGCGGTCGTCGGATCTCGCTCACCTCCGGTGCCCTCATCGCGCTCGTCGGCGCGCTCACCCTCGCGCTCGGCGGCTCGATCGGCAGCGCGTGGATCGTGCTGCCGGGCTTCCTGATGCTCGGCGCCTCCACGGCGATCAACCTGCAGTCGCGCTTCGCCGCCACCGATCTCTCCGCGCCGGAGCGCCGTGGCCGCGACCTCTCGCTCGTGGTGTGGATGACGACGATCGGCGTCATCGTCGGCCCCAACCTGATCCCGGCGGGCGACGCGCTCGGCACGGCGCTCGGGCTCCCGCACCTCGTCGGCGCCTACCTGATCTCCGCCGTCGCGCTCGCGCTCGCGGCGCTGCTGCTGTGGCTCGGGCTGCGGCCCGATCCGCTGCTCACCGCTCGCGGGCTCGTCGAGCCCACCGATCGCGCGGTCCCTCGCCTGCGACTGCTGCGGCACCCGAGGGCGCTCGCAGCAGTGGTCACCATCGCCTGCGGCCAGGCGGTGATGGTCGGCGTGATGGCGCTGACGCCGGTGCACCTGGGCCACCACGGGCACGGCCTCACGATGATCGGGCTGACGATGAGCGCGCACACCGCGGGCATGTACGCGCTCTCGCCGGTCTTCGGCTGGCTCACGGATCGCGTCGGCGCGCGCACGGTCGCGATCGGCGGTGCCGCGATGCTCACGGCCGCGGTGCTGACGGGGCTCTCGCTCGACTCGCACCTGGCTCCCATCCCGCTCGCGCTGCTGGGCCTGGGCTGGAGCGCCGCCACGGTGGCAGGCTCGACGCTCGTCGCCGGCGCGGTCGCCGCCGACCTCCGGCCGGCCCTCCAGGGGCGCAGCGACCTCGCGATGGGGCTCGCCGGAGCCGGAGCCGGCGCGGTCGCGGGACCCGTGCTGGGGCTGGTCGGCTACGCGGGGCTGAACGCGGCGATGCTGCCGGTGATCGCGGTGCTGGTCGTCGCCGCCGTGCTCGCGACCCGCGCGCCCGTCTCGCTCAGTGCTCCTCCAGCGAGCGCCTCGCGGGAGCAGATACCGTGACCGGGGCGAGATCCCACCTGACCGAGCCCCGCCAGAGAGACCAGCGACCGCGACTGCGGCGACCGAGCGCAAGGAGCCACGCGTGACCACTGCAGTCCCCGGACGGGATCCCATCACTCCCGAGGAGCTGGAGCGCGCGAAGGCGATCATCCGCTCGATCGAGCAGGCCTTCCAGTCGACCGTCGTCGGCCAGCACCAGCTGCTGCGGTCACTGCTCGTCGCGCTGCTCACGGGCGGGCACGTGCTGATGGAATCGGTGCCGGGGCTCGCGAAGACCACCGCGGCCGCGACGCTGGCGCGCGCCGTCACCGCGTCGTTCCACCGCATCCAGTGCACCCCCGACCTGCTGCCGAGCGACATCGTCGGCACGCAGATCTACGACCAGCACACGGCGGAGTTCCGCACCCAGCTGGGGCCGGTGCACGCCAACTTCGTGCTGCTGGACGAGATCAACCGATCCAGCGCCAAGACGCAGTCGGCGATGCTCGAGGCGATGCAGGAGCGCCAGACGTCCATCGGCGGCGAGACCCACCCGCTGCCCTCGCCGTTCCTGGTGCTCGCGACGCAGAACCCGATCGAGCAGGAGGGCACGTACACGCTGCCCGAGGCGCAGCTGGACCGCTTCCTGCTGAAGGAGATCCTCACCTACCCCTCGCCGACCGAGGAGGCCGAGATCGTGCGGCGCGCCGAGGCGGGCGTCTTCGAGGCCGGCCACAGCGAGCCGGTCGCCTCGCTCGACGACGTGCGGTTCCTGCAGGGTCTCGTGAAGCGCGTCTACGTCGACCAGGCGATCACCAACTACGTCGTGCAGCTCATGTACGTCACGAGGCACGCCGAGGACTACATCGGTGCGCAGCTCGCCGGATACATCGAGTACGGTGCGAGCCCGCGCGGCTCGCTGTCGTTCTCGCAGGCATCGCGGGCCCTCGCGCTCGTGCAGGGGCGCGACTGGGTGATCCCGGAGGACGTCAAGGATCTGCGGCACGCGATCCTGCGCCACCGCATCATCCTCGGCTACGAGGCCGAGGCCGACGGGGTGCAGAGCGAGCAGATCATCGACGCCATCTTCGGCGCCGTCAGGACCCCGTAGGTCGCACGATGGAGCGACGGCTGCGGAAGGTGAGGACGACGATGTCGATCCACGCGCACCGTCGCACCCTCGAGCTGCTCGACGGCGAGTACGCCTCCATCCACCACGGGCGGAGCCACGACTTCGACGACCTGCGCGAGTACCAGCCGGGCGACGAGGTCAAGGACATCGACTGGAAGGCAACGGCCCGCAGCCACGTGCCGCTCATCAAGCGCTACATCGCCGCTCGCCAGCACAACGTGCTGATCGTCGTCGACTCCGGGCGCAACATGGCGGCGACGGCGGAGTCGGGGGAGCCGAAGCGCGATCTGGCGATCCTCGTGAGCGGCATCATCGGCTACCTCGCGACGCGGCACGGCGACCGCGTGGCGCTGCTGATGGGCGACGCCGATCGCCGGCAGGACATGCCGGAGGGCGGCTCCGAGTCGCACCTGGAGCTGATGCTGCGGCGCATCGACGAGGCCATCAGGGTCGACGGCCCGCGCTCCGACCTCGAGGCCGTGCTCGAGCACGCGGTGCGGCGGATGCGTCGGCGGTCGCTGATCGTCGTCGTCGCCGACGACGTCGCCTACACCCACGACCTCGACGTGCACCTCGGCCGCTTGCACACCCGGCACGAGGTGCTGTGGCTCTCCATCGGCGACGCCGACCTGATGGACAGGGGGCGCGCGCTCGACGAGCTCGTGGGCGTCGACACCGGTGTCGGGCTGCCCGCCTTCCTGCGTCGCGACCGCGGGCTGCAGCGCGCCTTCGACGGCGCGATCGCCGAGCGCCGCGAGCGCCTGGAGACGGGCCTGCGATCGCTCGGCATCGCATCCGCCCGCATCTCCTCCTCGGAGACCGCGATCAGCTCGATCTTCTCGCTGCTGCAGAGGCATCGCCGTGCTCGGCGCTGAGCTCGCGGGTGCGCGGCCGGCGCTCGTCGCCGCGCTCGCGATGCTGCCCGCTCCCGACACCTACGGCCCCTTCGGCTACTGGCCGTGGTGGGTCCTCGGGGCATCCGCGATCGCGCTCGTGGCCGCCGCCTACGCCGTCGCGTGGGCGTGGACGCGCCCGCGCGGGGTCCTCACCCCGCCACCGCCGCCGCCGGTGCCGATCGACGTGCGCAGCGTCAAGGAGAAGTACCTGGCGATGATCGACGAGGTCGCGGCGGAGCACCGGGCGGGGGAGCTCGACCCGCGCCGGCTCTCGCAGCGGCTGAGCCTCGTGTTGCGGTTCTTCGCGCACGAGTCGACCGGCGTGGTCGCCGAGGTCATGACGCTGCGCGACCTCGGCGCCGCCGACCTGCCCGCGGTCGAGGGCGCGGTCTCGCAGTACTACCCCTCGTCCTTCCGCCGCGCCGCGAAGCACGATCCCGACGCCGCGATCGCCGCAGCCCGTCAGGTGGTGTCGACGTGGATGTGACGCTCCTGTGGCCGTGGCTGCTCGGCGCGGTCATCGTGGTCGCCCTCGTGCTCGCCGCGCTCGGCCTGTGGCTCCCTCGCCGACGGCGCGATCGGGGCCTCCCCGTCGCGCACGTCGACCGGATGACGGGGCTCGCGGCGTTCCGCGGGGCGCTGCTGCGCTACCGGCTCTGGATCGGCGGAGCGCTGCTGCTCTCCCTGGTCGGCGCGGGCGTCGCGGGCACCGTGGCGTCTCGGCCCTCCGGCGTGCACGCGAACCAGGAGGACGACTACAAGCGCGACATCGTGCTGTGCCTCGACGTCTCCGGCTCGATGGTGGACGTCGATGCCGAGATCCTCGGCGTCTACCAGCAGATCGCCGCCGAGCTCGACGGCGAGCGCATCGGCATGCGCATCTTCGACGCGTCGAGCGTCATGTCGTTCCCCCTCACGAGCGACTACGACTACATCGCCGCGCAGCTCGGGCGCTACCAGCGGGCGCTCGAGGGCACCCTCGGCCCCGACGAGCAGTTCAACTACCTGGCGGGCACCGCGAGCGGCCTCGGCGCCTCCCTGGTGGGCGACGGCCTCGCCTCCTGCGTGCTCGACTTCGCCGACCTGGAGGCGAGCGAGCGCCCGCGCTCCATCATCCTGGCGACCGACAACGTCGTGAACGGGCAGCAGATCTTCTCCCTGCCGCAGGCCGGGCAGCTCGCCGTCGACAACGAGGTGCGCGTCTACGCCATCAACCCCTTCGACTGGGGCGGCGACATGGAGTCGCAGGAGCTGCGCGAGGTCTCCGAGGGCACGGGCGGCGCCTACTTCCCGCTCGACTTCGCGCAGACGGTGCCGCAGATCGTCGAGCGAGTGAACGCGATCGAGGCCGGCTACATCGAGACGCCGCCGCAGATCCAGCTGGTCGATCGGCCCGGTGCCCTGCCGCTCGTCGTGCTCGTCGTCGTGGCGGCGCTGTGCGGCGTCGCGTGGAGGGTCCGCCTGTGATGCTCACGTTCCACCCCACGCTGCCGATCCTGGTGATCGTCGTCGGCGCGCTGGCGCTCGCGCTCTGCGCCTGGCAGCTCGCGACGGTGCGCGGGCGCAGGCTGGCGTGGTCGAGGCGCACGCTGCTGGTGCTGCTCGCGGTGGCGATGGCCTTCCGCCCGGCGCTCCCCGGGGGCGAGGTGCCGACCGCATCCGTCCAGGCTCGCGTGTTCGTGATGGTCGACACCTCGCAGTCGGTCGCCGCGGAGGATTGGGGTGGCGAGCCTCGCCTGAGCGGCATGCAGGAGGACGTGGTCGAGATCGCGCGCTCCTTCGCGGGCGCCGACATCTCGGTGATCTCCTTCGACTCGCAGGCGAGCCTGCGGGTGCCGCTCACCGACGACGGCTCGGCGGTCATCGAGATGGTGCGCGCGCTGAAGCCGGAGATCGCCCAGCAGTCGCGCGGCACCTCGGTCGCGGTGGCGCACGAGCTGCTGCGCACGGAGCTCGAGCGCAGCGAGGCCGAGGATGCCGCATCGCCCGCGATCGTCTTCTACCTCGGCGACGGCGAGCACACCGCCGAGGAGGCGCCGGCGTCGTTCGCCGACGCCGGCGCGCTCATCGACCGCGGCCTCGTGCTCGGCTACGGCACCGAGCAGGGCGGTCGCATGCGCGTCTCGAGCTTCGATCCCGCGCAGCAGGAGCAGTACGTGCAGGATCCCGCCGGCGGAGACGCGGTCAGCCGCATCGACGAGGACCGCCTCCGCGGCATCGCCGACGAGCTGGGCATCACGTACCTGCAGCGGGCGCCCGGGCTGCCGATCGCCGACGCCCTCGGACCGATGGCGGCGCTCGACAGCGCCGCCGATCTCGACCGGACGGAGGAGGCGCGGCTGGAGGTCGCGTGGATCCTCGGCATCCCGGTCGCGCTGCTGATCGCCTGGGAGGCCTTCAGCCTCGCCCGATCGCTGCGCACGACGCGCGGGATCCTGCCGAAGCAAGGCGAGCGATGAGTCGCACGGCAGCACGAGCGCGCCGCCAGCGCCGCCCCCTCACCGACGACCGGCGTCGGACGCTGCGGTGGTGGTTGATGCTCGGCCTCATCCCGGTCGCGATCGCGGCGCTCGTGGTGGGCGGGAAGCTCATCAGCATCAGCGTGCTCTCGCAGACCGCCATCGATCGCTTCGAGGCTCGCGCCTACGCGCAGGGCGCGGATGCGGCACGAGGGCTCGAGGGCTGGAACTGGGTCGAGACCTGGAAGGCGCCCTTCGCCGTCGGCGTGCACCTGACGATGGCCGGCACCCTCGAGGAGGGTCGCGCGAAGCTCGAGGAGGCGCTCGAGCTGCACGGGGAGCCCGAGACCGCTCCGCAGCTGCACGAGCACTGCGTGATCGTCGCCTCGCTCGTCACCGCGATCGAGAAGCAGGGCGACGCCGCGCGAGAGGCGGAGAGCACGAGCGACGCCAACGCCTTCTACTCCGAGGCGCTCGCCCTCATCGAGGCGCAGCCGGAGGGCTGCTTCGACGAGCCGCTGGCGGGGGAGGCGGATACCGCCGAGCAGCTCGACGCGGCGGTGCCTCGGATCGAGGAGAAGATCGAGGACGAGTCCGGCGAGGGCGAGGGCGACGGCGAGGGCGAGGGCGAGGGCGACGGCGAGGGCGAGCCCCAGACGCCCGAGGAGCAGCTCGAGGAGCAGAACCAGGAAGCCCAGGAGCAGCAGCAGCAGCAGGATCAGTACGACGAGGACGGCGACCAGGGCGGCAGCGGCGGGCCGAGCGTCGACCAGCCGTGGTGACCGACGGCGGCCGGCGCCGAGCGGCCTGCCGCGCTGACGCCTGCGCCTAGACTCGCAAGCGTGATCCGCCTCTCCCAGCTCTTCTTCACCACGCTCCGCGAGGACCCGGCCGAGGCCGAGGTCGCGAGCCACCGCCTGCTGCTGCGCGCCGGCTACATCCGCCGCGCCGGGGCCGGTCTGTACTCGTGGCTGCCGCTGGGCCTGCGGGTGCGCCGCAACATCGAGCGCATCGTGCGAGAGGAGATGGAGGCGGCCGGCGCGCAGGAGGTGCTCTTCCCCGGACTGCTGCCGCGCGAGCCGTACGAGCGCTCGGGCCGCTGGACGGAGTACGGCGACGGCATCTTCCGCCTGCAGGATCGCAAGGGCGCCGACCACCTGCTCGCGCCCACGCACGAGGAGGTCTTCACGCTCCTCGTGCAGGATCTCGTCTCGAGCTACAAGTCGCTGCCGCTCACGATCTTCCAGATCCAGGACAAGTACCGGGACGAGGCACGGCCGCGCGCCGGCCTGCTGCGCGCCCGCGAGTTCACGATGAAGGACGCCTACTCCTTCGACGTCTCCGACGAGGGCCTCGCCGCCTCCTACCAGCGCCAGCGCGACGCCTACGAGCGGATCTTCCAGCGGCTGGGCCTCGAGTACGTGATCGTCGCGGCCGACGCCGGCGCGATGGGCGGCTCGAAGTCGGAGGAGTTCCTGCACCCGACACCCGTCGGCGAGGACACCATCGTGCGCTCCGCCGGCGGTTACGCGGCCAACGTCGAGGCCTTCGAGACGGTCGCGCCCGACCCGCTGCCGATCGAGGGTCAGGCGGATGCGGTGGTGCGGGAGACCCCGCGCACCCCCACGATCGAGACCCTCGTGGCCGACGCCAACGTGCGCTTCCCGCGCGAGGACGGCGTCGAGTGGACGGCCGCCGACACCCTGAAGAACGTGGTCCTGCGGCTGACGCACCTCGACGGCAGCCGCGAGCTCGTCGTCGTCGGCATCCCGGGCGACCGCGAGGTCGACGAGAAGCGCGTCGAGGTCGCCTTCCAGCCGGCGGAGGTCACCGCCGCCGACGAGGAGGACTTCGCGGCGAACCCCGGGCTCGTCAAGGGCTACATCGGCCCCTGGTCGGCCGCCGGGCCCGTGCTCGGCGAGGAGTCGAGCACCGGCATCCGCTACCTGCTCGACAAGCGCGTCGCCGACGGCACCGCGTGGATCACCGGCGCGAACGAGGCCGGCAAGCACGTCTTCGGCCTGGTCGCGGGCCGCGACTTCGTCGGTGACGGATGGGTCGAGGCGGCCGATGTGCGCCCCGGCGACCTCGCGCCCGACGGCTCCGGCCCCGTCGTGCTCGAGCGCGGCATGGAGGTCGGTCACGTCTTCCAGCTGGGCCGCAAGTACGCCGAGGCGCTCGGGCTCAAGGTGCTCGACGAGCACGGCAAGCTCGTCACCGTCACCATGGGCTCGTACGGCATCGGCGTCACCCGCAACCTGGCGGCGATCGCCGAGATCGCGCACGACGACAAGGGCCTCGTCTGGCCGCGCGAGGTGGCGCCGTTCGACGTGCACGTCGTCGCCACGGGCCGCGACGAGGCGATCTTCGCCGTGGCGGAGCGCGTGGTCGCCGAGCTCGAGGCACGAGGGCTCGACGTGGTCTTCGACGACCGCCCCAAGGTCTCGCCCGGCGTCAAGTTCGGCGATGCGGAGCTGATCGGCGTGCCGCAGATCGTGGTCGTCGGCCGCGACGCCGTCGAGGGCTCGGTGGAGGTGTGGGATCGCGCGACCGGCGAGCGCGCCAAGGTCGAGATCGCGCAGCTCGAGGCGGCGCTCGGCCGCTGAGCACGACGAATGGCGCCGCTCCTGCTGAGCGGCGCCATTCGTCGTGCGCGGTCAGCGCGCGCGCGTGTCCTGCGCGGGGTCGACGACCTCCCACTGGCCCGTCACCGACTCGGCGTCCTCCCACACCTCGATGCCGCGGACCTCGGGCAGCATGTCGCGGGTGAAGACCGGATCCTTGCCCGCGCGCCGCTGCTCGTCGTAGTTCTTCAGCACCTTGAAGGCGACCTTCGAGAGCAGGCCGATGGCGACGAGGTTGACGATCGCCATCAGGCCCATGAGCAGGTCGGCCGTGTTCCAGATGGTCGCGGTGGCGACCACGGCACCGCCGAGCACCGCTGCGACCGCGAGCACGCGGTAGATCGTCAGCGCGATCGGGTGCTCGGTGATGAACTCGATGTTCGACTCCCCGTAGTAGTAGTTGCCGATGATCGACGAGAACGCGAGCAGGAAGACGATCACCGCGAGCGCGATGCCCGCCCAGGCTCCGAGCTGACCCGTGAGCGCCTCGAGCGTCAGCGCGATGCCGCGGGGGGCGTCGCTGAGGTCGGGGGTTGTCGACAGGATGATGAACGCGGTGATCGAGCAGACCAGGAAGGTGTCGAAGTAGACGCCCAGCGTCTGCACGAGCCCCTGCTTGGCGGGGTGGGTGACGGCGGCGGAGGCGCTCGCGTTCGGCGCCGAGCCGAGGCCGGCCTCGTTCGAGAACATGCCGCGCTTGACGCCCTGCATGATGATGATGCCGATCGCGCCGCCCGCCACCTGCTGGAAGCCGAACGCGCCGGCGAAGATCTCGCCGAACACCCGCGGGACCTCGGTGATGTTCATCCCGACGACGAGCAGCCCGAGCAGCAGGTAGAGCAGCGCCATGGCCGGCACCAGCGCCTGCGTGACCTTCGCGATGCGCCGCACGCCGCCGAAGACCACGAGCGCGGTGAGGATCGCGATGCCGATGCCGATGCCCCACGGCAGCAGCGGGGAGTCGGAGCCGACGGTCGAGGTGATGCTGTCGACGATCGTGTTCGCCTGCAGCGACGAGAAGGCGAAGGGGAAGCACACGATCAGCAGGACGGCGAAGAGGATGCCCATCCAGCGCTGCCCGAGGCCACGCTGGATGTAGTACGCCGGGCCGCCGCGGAACCCGTCCGCGTAGCGGTGCTTGTAGACCTGGGCGAGCGTGGACTCGATGAACGCGGAGGCGCCGCCGACGAAGGCCATGGTCCACATCCAGAAGATGGCACCGGGGCCGCCGACCGCGATCGCCGTCGCGACGCCGGCGATGTTGCCGACGCCCACGCGGCTCGCGGCCGAGATGGTGAAGGCCTGGAAGGAGGAGACCGACTGCGCGCTGCCGTCGCGAGCCTTGGGCGTCTTGTCGCCCAGCACGCGGAACATCGCCGGCAGCAGCCGCAGCTGCACGACGCCGGAGCGGATCGTGAAGTAGAGGCCGAGGAGAGCGAGCACCGGCAGCACGACCCAGGTCCACCAGAAGTCACCGGCGGCGAGGATCAGATCGTTGAGAGCGTCCATGGACGTACACACTAGGCCTATGGACGTGCTCAGCGTGACCTGTGCGGTCGTGGTGGGGAGAGGGGCGGCCTCGCCGGCTGCGTGCGAGACGCGGTAGACTGATCGGTCGGCATTCGTCGCCGCACGGAACGCAGGAACAAGAGGAGCCCACAGGTGAAGATCGAGCTGAGCGTGCTGAAGACCGTCGAGCGCGAGCGGGAGATCTCCCAGGACGACCTCATCCGCATCATCGAGCAGGCGATCCTGCAGGCGCACCTGCGCTCCGGGGAGAAGGCCGATGCCGCCGCGCCGCAGCCGCGGGTGGAGGTCGACCGCCGCACCGGCGAGGTCACGCTCTACGAGCCCGAGCTCGACGAGGACGGCAACCGCATCGGCGAATCGGTCGCGACGACCGACGACTTCGGCCGCATCGCCGCCTCCGCCGCGAAGCAGGTCATCTTCCAGGCGCTGCGCGAGAAGAGCGACGAGACGGTCCTCGGCGCCTACAAGGATCGCGAGGGCGACATCATCGCCGGCGTCGTGCAGCAGGGGACGAACCCGCGCATGGTGCAGGTCAAGCTCGGCGACGACATGGAGGCGATGATGCCGCCGGAGGAGCAAGTGCCGGGCGAGGCCTACACGCACGGCAAGCGCCTCCGCGTGTACATCACGAAGGTCGAGCGAGGCCAGCGCGGACCGCAGGTGACCGTCAGCCGCACCCACCCGTCGCTCGTGCGCCGCCTGTTCGCGCTCGAGGTGCCGGAGATCGCCTCCGGTGCCGTCGAGATCGTCGCCATCGCCCGCGAGGCGGGTCACCGCTCGAAGATCGCCGTGCGCGCGACGCAGCCGGGCATCAACGCGAAAGGCGCGTGCATCGGCGAGCTGGGTGCGCGCGTGCGCGCGGTCCAGGCAGAGCTGGGGGAGGAGAAGATCGACATCGTCGACTTCTCGGAGGACCTGCCGGCCTTCGTCTCGAGCGCCCTGAGCCCGGCGCGGGTGTCGGACGCCTTCATGCTCGACGAGAAGACGAAGGCGGTCAGGGCGCTCGTCCCCGACTTCCAGCTGTCGCTCGCGATCGGCCGCGAGGGTCAGAACGCGCGGCTGGCGGCGAAGCTCACCGGGGCCAAGATCGACATCCAGCCCGACTCGGTCATGGAGGACTGAGCATCCCGGGCGTGTCGCCTGGTATCGTGGAGACCATCCGAACGTGTCTTGGCTGCCGCGCGCGCACCGAACCCGCACATCTCGTGCGGATCGTGGCCCGCGACGGCGAGGCGGTGGTCGATCTCGATCGACGACTTCCGGGCCGAGGCGCGTGGGTGCATCCGACGCAGCAGTGCGCGGAACGTGCGCTCCGCGCCATTCCGCGAGCGCTGCGCCAGCACCGCCTGGATACGACGCCCATCGCACGATGGGCACAGGACGGGCTCGACCCGAGCCCCGACCGAAGGAATGAACGGCACATGGACAACTGATGAGCAGCTCGAAATGAGACCCGTCAGCAATTAGTCCGCCCTGTCCTGGGCGGACCAGGACAGGAGAGAAGTGGCAAACCCACGCGTTCACGAGATCGCCGCCGAAGTCGGCGTCGAGAGCAAGGTCGCTCTGGCCAAGCTCAAGGAGATGGGCGAGTTCGTCAAGGGACCGGCCTCGGCGGTCGCGCCCCCGGTCGCTCGCAAGCTCAAGGCTGCCCTCGCGGCAGAGGGCGGCGCCGCCGGCACGCAGGAGGCCGCAGCGGCCCCCGCGAAGCCCGCAGGCAAGACCGCCGCGCCGCGCAAGCCCGCGGCCGCACCGAAGGCCGACGCCGCAGCGGCGCCGACCCCCGGCGACCAGGCTCCGGCGGCAGCGGCTCCGGCCACGCCGGCAGCACCCGCAGCCGCACCCGCATCGCAGGCCCCGGCCGCACCCGCAGCCGAGCGGTCGCTGGCTGACGCCGCACCCGCGGCGGAGCAGGCTCCGGCCGCGGACGCCCCGGCTGCGCCCGCGCATGCCGAGGGCTCGAAGCCCGGCGACGCATCCGCGACGCCCGGCAACGCCATCCCGCGCCCGATGGCGCGCCCCGGCGCGCCCCGGCCAGGCAACAACCCCTTCGCCTCCAGCCAGGGGATGGGCCGGCCGCGCGGCGGCAACAACCCGTTCACCAGCAAGCAGGGCGGCGCTCCGCGTCCGGCTGCTCCTCGCCCCGGCGCACCGCGTCCGGGTGCTCCGCGCCCCGGCGCGCCCCGCCCGGGTGCTCCCCGCGGCGGCGGCGCAGGTCGTCCCGGCGCCGGCGGTGCCGGTGGCTTCCAGCGTCCCGGTCAGGGCGCGCCCAGCCGTGGCGCTCCCGGTCGCGGCGGTCCCGCCTTCGCGGGTCGCGGCGGCGGTCGCGGTCGCGGCGGCACTGCCGGAGCGTTCGGCAAGGGCGGCGCCAAGGGCAAGTCCCGCAAGTCGAAGCGCACGAAGCGGCTCGAGTTCGAGATGCGCGAGGCGCCGTCGATCGGCGGCGTCAAGGTCCGTCGCGGCGACGGCACGACCGTCGTGCGCATGCGCCGCGGCGCATCCATCGCCGACTTCGCGGAGAAGATCGACGCGAGCCCGGGCGATCTCGTGACCGTGCTGTTCCACCTCGGTGAGATGGCGACGGCGACGGAGTCGCTCGACGAGGCGACCTTCGAGCTGCTGGGTGCAGAGCTCGGCTACCGCATCCAGATCGTCAGCCCGGAGGACGAGGACAAGGAGCTCCTCGAGGGCTTCGGGCTCGACCTCGCGCAGGAGCTCGAGGACGAGACCGACGAGGACCTCGAGTTCCGCTCGCCGGTCGTCACGGTCATGGGTCACGTCGACCACGGAAAGACGCGACTGCTCGACGCGATCCGCGGCGCCAACGTCATCGACGGCGAGGCCGGCGGCATCACGCAGCACATCGGCGCCTACCAGGTGTGGCAGGAGCACGAGGGCTACGACCGCGCGATCACCTTCATCGACACCCCGGGTCACGAGGCGTTCACCGCCATGCGTGCACGTGGTGCGCAGGTGACCGACATCGCGATCCTGGTGGTCGCCGCCGACGACGGCATCATGCCGCAGACGGTGGAGGCGCTGAACCACGCGCAGGCCGCAGGCGTGCCGATCGTGGTCGCGGTGAACAAGGTCGACAAGGCCGACGCCAACCCGGCGAAGGTGCGTCAGCAGCTGACCGAGTACGGCCTCGTCACCGAGGAGTACGGCGGCGACACGATGTTCGTCGACGTCTCGGCGCTGGCTCGCACCGGTATCGAGGACCTGCTGGAGGCCGTGCTCCTCACGGCTGACGCGGGTCTCGACCTGCGCGCCAACCCCAACAAGGAGGCGCGCGGCGTCGCGATCGAGGCGAAGCTCGACAAGGGCCGCGGCTCGGTGGCGACCGTGCTCATCCAGTCGGGGACGCTGCGCGTCGGCGACGCGATCGTCGCGGGCACGGCCTACGGCCGCGTGCGTGCGATGGTCGACGACCGCGGCGAGCTGGTCGAGGAGGCCGGCCCGTCGATGCCCGTCCAGGTGCAGGGCCTCTCGAGCGTCCCGCGCGCCGGTGACACCTTCATCTCGACCGATGAGGATCGCACCGCTCGCCAGATCGCTGAGAAGCGCGAGGCCGTGGAGCGCAACGCGCAGCTGGCGAAGGCTCGCAAGCGCCTCTCGCTGGAGGACTGGAAGACCGCGCTCGAGCAGGGCAAGGTCGAGACGCTCAACCTCATCATCAAGGGTGACGTCTCGGGTGCCGTCGAGGCGCTCGAGGAGTCGCTGCTGAAGATCGAGATCGACGACAGCGTGGACCTGCGGATCATCCACCGCGGTGTCGGCGCGGTCACCGAGTCCGACGTGAACCTCGCGACGGTCGACGACGCCGTGATCATCGGCTTCAACGTGCGGCCCGACCCGAAGGCCCGCGAGCGCGCTGCGCGCGAGGGCGTCGACGTGCGGTTCTACAACGTGATCTACGGTGCGATCGACGACATCGAGAACTCGCTGAAGGGCATGCTCAAGCCGGAGTACGAAGAGGTCCAGTCGGGCGTCGCCGAGATCCGCGAGGTGTTCCGCTCCTCGAAGTTCGGCAACATCGCCGGCTCGATCGTGCGCTCCGGCACGATCACCCGCAATGCCAAGGCGCGCATCATCCGCGACGGCATCGTGCTGGCCGATGGCCTCGCCATCGAGTCGCTGCGACGCTTCAAGGACGACGTGACCGAGGTCCGCACCGACTACGAGTGCGGCATCGGGCTCGGCAAGTTCAACGATCTGCAGATCGGTGACGAGATCGAGACCATCGAGATGGTGGAGAAGCCGCGCGTCTGATCGCGCACACGGGCATGGGGCGGCTGCGGTCGCCCCATGCCCGTCTTGAGACGAAGGAGGAACGCATGGGCGAGAACCCCAGGGCGAGGAAGATCGCCGACCGCATCCGCGAGATCACGGTCAACGCGCTCGAGCGCGAGGTCAAGGATCCGCGACTCGGCTTCGTGACGATCACGGATGTGCGGGTGACGGGCGACCTGCAGCACGCGTCGGTGTTCTACACGGTCTACGGCTCCGACGAGGAGCGCGAGGACACGGCGAAGGCGCTCACCAGCGCCACGGGCGTCGTGCGCCGCGAGATCGGCAAGGGCCTGTCGCTGCGGCTGACGCCGTCGATCGAGTTCATCCTGGACGCGCTGCCGGAGAACGCGTCGACGATCGAGCACCTGCTCGACGAGGCGCGCGTGCGTGACCTCGAGACGCAGCGTGCGCACGAGCGCGCGCAGTACGCCGGTGACGCCGATCCGTACCGCAAGCCGCGCGACCTCGACGAGGACCAGCAGGACTGATGCGCGCGGCGGCCGCCGGCGTCATCGTGCTCTCGATGGCGCTCGGCGGCTGCGCCGCGCACGACGACGGCACGATCCAGCTGTCGCAGGACGACGCTCCGCTCCGGCCGGGATCTCCTGATCTCAGAGGCGCACGCCTGGCCTGAGCCGCTCTGGCGAGTCGACGATGCGCTCGTGCATGCGCTCACGCTGGGTGCTCGGCCTCCCCAGCGACGACGCCGCGCTCTGCGCCACCGGCTGAGCGCTCTGCCGGCGAGGGGCGAAGTGCTGAGCCGCCTGCGGCGGGCACGGGCCGGTCAGGACTGCGCGAAGCGGAGACGCCGCGACGCGAGATCCGCCTCCACCAGCCGGACGGTGATGCGCTCGCCCGGCTGCGCGTCCGTCGCGCACGATGCCTCGGTCGGCGGGTCGATCAGCTGGATCGTCGCGCCGTCCTTCCGGGCATCGACCACGACGGCGTCGAACGCGTCGCCGACCCGATCGCGCAGCACCGCGATCTCCACGACATCGATCGACTCGCGCTCCAGCGTGCCGGCGACCTGGCCGGAGCTCCGCATGATCTCCGGCAGCCCCTCGAGGCCATCGCTCGCCCACTGCGGGATCTGCCGCCCGTTGGCGATCGCCTCGCAGTGCGCGAGCACGTACCGGTCGACCAGTCGGCGCAGCGGCGCCGTCGTGTGCGCATACGGTGCGCCGATCGCCGCCTGCTCGAGCTGCGAGGCGTCGGAGCCGTCGCCCAGCACCTCGTAGGAGGCGCCGCGGAAGAGCCGCCGGGCGGCCTGCAGGATCGCGAGCGTCGTCGGCTGCGCCCGGTCGAGGCGCCGGAGGAACGCCCCGTAGTGCTCGCCCTCCGCCCACACCTCGCCGATCGCCTCCACCTCGCGGCGGAAGTCGGCGACGTCGCCCGCCGGCGGCTGCGGCATCGTGCGCAGGATCCCGCGCTTCGCCCGCAGCATCATGGTCGCCGCCTCCATGCCCGTCATGAGCGAGATCTGCGCGTTCCAGCGCTCCACGGGCAGCAGCACGCGGCGCTCGATGACGTAGCGCTCGCCCTCGTGCGCGATCTCCTCCTCTGGCATGTCGAGGCTCGCGCCCTCGCGCGCCTCCTCGAGCGCGATGCGCAGCTCGCCGACCGCTCTGAGCAGGCCCAGCATCGCGTCGCCGCCGTCGATGCGCTCCTGTGCCTCGACGTAGGTCAGCTGCTCCCGCGACCGCACCCGCGCGCGCTCGAGCGCGGTGTCGACGACGTCGCCGCGTGCATCCAGTCGCATCGTCCAGACATATGCTCCGCGCTCCTGCCCCTCGAGCAGGCTCGCAGCGCCCTCGCTGACGACAGGCGGGTGCAGCGGCACGCGGCCGTCGGGGGCATACATCGTCTGCCCTCGCCGCCGCGCCTCGGTGTCGATCGCGCCGCCCGGCTCGACGAAGGCGGGCACGTCGGCGATGGCGTAGCGCACGACGAAGCCCTCGCCCTCGCGCTCGATGTGGAGCGCCTGGTCGAGGTCGGTCGAGCCGTCGGGGTCGATCGTCACGAACTCGACGCCGGTCTGGTCGGCGTCGGGCAGCGCCGGGGCGGCCGCGAACGCCTCGGCCTCGGCGATCGCCTCCGGCGGGAAGGCCTCGTCGAGCCCCAGATCGGCTCGGATCGCCGCGAGCGCCGCGGCCAGCTCGTCGGTCGTGTCGGTCAGTCGCTGGTGTCGCGCAGGCATGCCCACAACCTAACCCCCGCTCCCTCGCAACCGGCCAGCGGCCCTGGCGATGCGGGCCGTCGCGTGCGACGAGCGATCGCGCTCGAGCCGTCAGTCGGGGAGCCGGATGGCGCCGGCGTCGCGCACGATCAGGCCGTCGGCGGCCAGCGAGGCGATGGCGCGCTCGCGCTGCTCGGCGTCCGGCCAGAGCGGCGCGAGCTCGGCCTCGTCGAGCGGCACGTCGACGCCGCGCAGCGCCCGCAGCAGCGTGCCGCGCGCCTGCCGGTCGCTGCCGGCGAAGGTCGACTGCCGGGGTGCTCGCCTGCCCTCGAACGGCGGGTAGCCTGCCGCCCGCCACGCGCACGCATCGGCGATCGGGCACGCCTCGCACCTCGGCGCGCGCGCCGTGCAGACGAGCGCACCGAGCTCCATCAGCGCGATCGAGACCACGGATGCGTCAGCCGGCGCCGCGGGCAGCAGGGCGTCGACGTCGGCCAGGTCCTGTCGCTTCGCCGGGCCCGCCTCGCCCTGCCCGTGCACGGCGCGGGCGACGACTCGGCGAACGTTCGTGTCCACCACCGGATGGCGGTCGCCGAAGTGGAAGACCGCGACGGCCCGCGCCGTGTAGTCGCCGATGCCCGGCAGCGCGAGCAGCGCCTCCACGTCCCTCGGCACCTCGCCGCCGTGCCGCTCCACGATCGCGCGCGCGGTGTCCTGCAGCCGCAGGGCTCGGCGGGGGTAGCCGAGCGTTCCCCACTGGCGCAGCACCTCGTGGGTCGGAGCGTCCGCGAGCGCTGCGGGCGTCGGCCAGCGGTCGAGCCAGCGGTCGATCTCGACGGCGACGCGCGCGGCCTGCGTCTGCTGCAGCATGATCTCGCTCACGAGCGTGCCCCACGCGTCGAAGTCGGGGCGACGCCAGGGGAGGTCGCGGGCGCTCGCGCCGTACCAGGCGGCGAGCGCGACCAGCGACTGTCCACCGAGCATCCAGCCAGGGTATCCGTCCGACGGATACCGTCGTCGGGTGACCGATGCGCAGCACTGGCCCCAGCCCGCCCAGCCCGCCCAGCCGGGCCAGCCGGCCCAGCCGGTGCCACCCCCGCTCGGGCAGGTGCAGCCCGATCCTCCTGCGGTGCCGGAGCAGCCGTGGCAGCAGGCGCAGCAGCCGTGGCCGGCGCACCCGGCGCCCGCGCCGCATCCGCACCTCGAGGTCGACCGCGCCGCCGCTGCCACCGCCGCGCGCGGGCGCAGCCTCGCGCCGGATCTCGCGCGCGGCCTCATGCTGCTGCTCATCGCGCTCGCGAACGTGCCGTGGTGGCTCTTCGGCGCCGAGCACGGGCTGACCAACGCGCACGGCGTGGGGCATGAGGGCGCCGACCTCGGGTACCAGCTCTTCTCGCTCGTCGCGATCGACGGCCGCGCCTACCCGCTGTTCGCCTTCCTGTTCGGCTACGGCATCTGGCAGCTCTACAGCCGGCAGTCCGCCGCCGGCACGCCGTGGCGCACGGCCCGCAGGCTCCTGCAGCTCCGCCACCTCTGGATGCTCGCCTTCGGCGCCGTGCACGCGCTGCTGCTCTGGTTCGGCGACATCGTCGGCGCCTACGGGCTCACGGGGCTCATCGTCGCGTGGCTGCTGCTTCGGCGCTCCGACCGCGCGCTGAAGATCGTCGCCTGGGTGCTCGCGAGCCTGCTGCTGCTCTCCGGCGCCCTCATGCTCGTGGGCGCAGCCGTCCTCAGCAGCAGCGGCATCGCCGACTCCCTCCCCGATCTCGGGGGCTTCACGGTGTCGCCGGCGGGGGAGTCGAACTACCTGCTCTTCATGCTCGCGAGCTTCGGGGCATGGCTGCTCGCGACGCCCGGCCAGGTGATCGCGCTCACGGTGCCGCTCGCCGCGGTGCTCGGCATCCTGGCCGCCCGGCGCGGGCTGCTCGATCGGCCCGAGGAGCACCGCGCGACGCTCGCGCGCATCGCCGTCGGCGGCATCCTTATCGGCTGGACCGGCGGCGCGCTCGCTGCGCTGCAGTTCGCGGGCGCGCTGTTCGCACCGTCGATCGCGTGGGGCACGATGGGCATCTCCTCCCTGGCGGGCGTCGCGGGCGGCATCGGCTACGCCGCGCTGTTCGGGCTCATCGCCGCGGCGATCAGCCGCCGCAGCGCGCGGGGCGATGTCCAGCACGCGCACGACGGGCGTCTCGAGGGTCAGCAGGTCGAGGGTCAGCAGGTCGACGGCCAGCAGCGCGCGACGCAGCGCCACGGCATCGTCACGCGCACCATCACCGCGGTCGGCAAGCGCTCGCTCTCCAGCTACCTGCTGCAGTCGGTGCTGTTCGCGCCCATCCTCGCCGCCTGGGGCCTCGGCCTCGGCGAGACGATCTCGCCGCTGGGCGCCGCAGGCCTCGCTGTCGGGGTCTGGCTCGTCACCGCCATCGTCGCCGTCGTCCTCGACCTGCAGGGCAAGCGCGGGCCGGCCGAGGCGCTGCTGCGCCGCCTCGCCTACGGCAAGCGCCAGGTGGCGGCCCCGACTCCCGTGGTCTGAGGCGTGGCCCGTCGACGCATCCCCCTGCAGTGCGCGGCACGGCGAGAGGCGTCACCGGTCGACGCGTCGCACCGCCGCGCGCCGTAGGCTGACGGCATGGTCGACAGCGCTCTCCTCATGCGGGCCGCGTCCTGGACGCCGGAGCAGAAGGAGCTCTACACCCGCCTGACGGAGCTGATGCTGCGCAGGACGCCGCGCGGTCGCCGCCTGATCGCGGTCGACGGTCGAGACGCCGCGGGCAAGACGCACTTCGCGGATGCGCTGCAGGTCGCGTTCGCCCGCGCAGGGGTCGAGGCGTTTCGGGCGAGCACCGACGACTTCCACCGGCCGCAGGCCTTCCGCTACCGCCAGGGCAGGCACTCGCCCAAGGGGTACTACGAGGATGCCTTCGACATCGAGCTGCTCGATCGGGTGCTGCTGCAGCCCTTCCGCATGGGCGGTTCGACGGGCTTCATGACGCGCGCCTTCGACCTGCACCGCGACGCCTCGGTCGAGATGGAGTGGCAGACGACCGGCCCGGATGCGGTGCTGATCGTCGACGGCGTGTTCCTGCAGCGCCCGGCGCTGGCGGGCAAGTGGCATGCGGTCGTCTTCCTCGAGGCCGACGACCGCACCCGAGGTGAGCGGATGCGCGCGCGGGATGGCGCGCACCCGGACGTGCAGCACCCCTCGCACGCGCGCTACCGCGAGGCGCATGACCTCTACGAGCGCGCGCACACCCCTCGCGCGAACGCGACCTTCGTGGTCGACACCAGCGACTGGCGGAAGCCCTTCCAGGCGTTCGCCGACTCCTGCTGACCGCGCCCCTCGCCCCGCCCCAGCCACGCCCCCCGTGCCTGAGTGGCGCCTCCCGCCCTTGAGTGGCGGCTCCCGTGCCTGAGTGGCGCCTCCCGTGCCTGAGTGGCGGCTCCCGCCATCGTGCGGTGACGTCGAGCACCCAGGGCGTGGTGGGCGTCTGGGAGCCGCACACCCCCGGCGGTGGGGCGGATCCACCATACGCGCACCGGATGCGCTCGCCGGCCTCCGAGTGCGGCGCTCGCCACTGCATGCGCCTGCGCCGCCCCATCGTCGCGGTGCGCGGGATGCGCGGGCGCTCCGCTGGAGCCGCGAGCACACCCATGGACGCGCAGCGCGGCCAGCGTGCGCCTACGCCAGCTTCCGCACCACCGACGGGGCCAGGAACGCGCCGCTGCGCTCCACCTCGTGCACGAGCTCGACGAGCGCTGCGTTGATCGGCGCCGGGCGTCCGAGCCGCGCGGCCTCTGCGACGACGGCTCCGTTGATCGCGTCGACCTCCGTCGGCTGCCCGCGCCGGATGGACTGCTGCGTGGATCCCATGTTGGGCACGTCGCCGAGCCGTTCCCGGATGCGCAGGGGCACCTGCTGCGCGATGCGTCGCGGCGCGAAGGCCACCACGCGCACGAGCAGTGGCGTGAGCCCCTGCAGCGGCTGGAACCGCACGCCGGCGGCGAGCCCCGTGCGGGCGGTCTCGCGCATCGACGCCAGCAGCACGCGCCGCAGCCCGGGGTCGCCGATCACGTCCTGCACCGAGTGCCCGATGATCGCGGGGATCGCGTTGACCATGTTGATCAGCAGCTTGGTCCACTGAGCTCCCTCGATCGAGGGCGTCTCGCTGGTGGGCAGCGCGTCACGGAGCAGCGCCGCGAAGCGGGCTCCCTCAGCGCCGCCGACGATCGTGTCTCCTGTCGCCGTCACCGTCACGATGCCTGGCTCGAGCGAGTTGGCGGCCATCAGCGAGAGGCCCCCCGCGACGCGCTCGTGACCGAGCAGGCGCGCAGCGGCGCGCTCGCCGCCGAGCCCGTTCTGCACGACGAGCAGGGGGATGCCCTCGAGCGCGTTGCGGTTGGCCTCGAGCGCCGCGACAGCACCGGTCGCCTTCACTGCGAGGATCGCCACGTCGGGCGGTTCCGCGAGCGCCTCGAGCGCCGTCACGGCAGCGGTGTGCGCGCCGAACCCGCCCTTGATGCGCAGCCCTCGATCGCGGATCGCAGCGAGGTTGTCGCCCCGTGCGGTGACGGTCACGTCGTGCCCCGCCGCGTCCAGTCGTGCCGCGATCGTGCCGCCGATCGCGCCCGCCCCGATCACGGCGATGCGCTGCCGCGGGTGGTGTCGGCCGTCGTCGATCGCCATGCTGAGCAGGCTATACGCGACGAGCGGAGCGGGTGTCAGTGGGCTGACCTATGCTGCCGCCAGACTCGTGCGACGGCGCGCGAGGGAGAGGTCGACGATGGACGACGCACCCCGACTCACGGCCAAGCGGTTCCACGAGATGCCCGGCGTCGAGGATTGGCGCGTGCTCTTCTGGGGCGCGCACGCGCACTTCGCCTGCGAGTCCTTCGCGCACGCGGTCGAGCTGGTATCCGCCATCGGTGCTGTCGCCACGGCGGTGGGGCACGCGCCCGACGTCGACCTGCGCCCGCTCGGGGTGACGATCCGCACCGCGACCCGGCGCGATGGCGGCCTGACCCTACAGGACGCTCGGCTCGCCCAGGGCATCTCCGAGGCAGCGCGGCGGCTCGGCTGCAGGCCCGATCCGTCGACGCTCATGGTGACCGGCATCGCGGTCGCCCAGGACCGCGGCGCCGACGTGCGCCCGTTCTGGGCGGCGGTCATGGGCTACGAGCCGCTCGGCGAGGAGGACGCGATCGACCCGCAGCGGCGCAACCCGCACGTCTGGCTGCACGAGCTCGACCCGCCCAAGCCCGGTCGCGGCCGCACGCACATCGACATCTCGGTGCCCGCCGACCACGCCGAAGCGCGTGTCGCGGCCGCGGTCGCCGCCGGAGGCCGCGTCGTGCGCCACGAGGCCGGCCGGTGGTGGACCCTCGCGTCGCCCGAGAACCACGGCGTCGACATCGCGTCGTGGCCCGACATCGAGGACTTCGAGGAGGATCCCGGCGGCGGCCCCGCCGAGGAGCGCCCGGCGACGAGCGGCTAAGGTCGACGGGTGCCTGCAGCCCCCACGAACCCCGACGGCATCCTGCTCGTCGACAAGCCGCGCGGCATCACCAGCCACACCGCCGTCAGCCGTGCTCGCCGGGCGCTCGGCACCCGCAAGGTCGGGCACGCGGGCACGCTCGACCCGATGGCGACCGGCCTGCTGATCCTCGGCATCGGCCCCTCGACGCGGCTGCTCACCCACATGGTCGGGCTCGACAAGACCTACACGGCGACCATCGCGCTCGGCGCCGCGACCACGACCGACGACGCCGAGGGCGAAGAGACCAGCAGGGCGGATGCGTCGCACCTGTCGGGCGACGAGCTGGCGGTGCCGATGGCGTCGCTGACGGGCGACATCGAGCAGGTGCCCTCCTCGGTGAGCGCCATCAAGGTCGACGGACAGCGGGCCTACGCGCGGGTGCGAGCGGGGGAGCAGGTGGAGCTCCAGCCTCGTCCCGTCACCGTCGCGCGCTTCGACGCGCTCGCGTTCCGGCCGGGGGAGCTGGCAGAGGTCGACGTGATCGTCGACTGCTCGAGCGGCACCTACATCCGCGCCCTCGCGCGCGACCTGGGGGAGGCGCTCGGCGTCGGCGGTCACCTGCGGGCACTGCGGCGCACCCGCATCGGGCCCTTCGGGGTGGACGGCGCCCCGCTCGCGGACGCGCTGCCCGAATCGGGCGCCGAGGGCCTGCTCCTGCCTCCCGCCGAGGCGGCCGGGCGCATCCTGCCCGTCGCGCACCTGGACGACGAGCGCGCAGCCGACCTCGCGAACGGTCGGAGGACCGCATCGGTCGACGGCGAGCAGGGCATCCTCGCCGCCGTGCACGGTCAGCGGCTGATCGGCATCGCCCGCGTCTCCGGCAACCGGCTGCTGCCGGTCACCAACTTCCCCACGGCTTGAGGAGGGTGCATGATCAGCTGGCTCATGCTGGCGCAAGCGATCTCGCTGGGGATCGTCGGCGCGGTGGTGGCGGTCGTCGGCCTCACCCGCAGGCCGTTCAACGACTGGGTGCTCGGCGCCGCCGCCTTCACGATGCTCACGCTCGTGGTGCAGGCGGTGGCGTCCTTCATCGCACCCTTCCTCGGCGCGGGTCCGACCGGTGACCTGCTGGAGTACTGGGTCTACTTGATCTCCGCGCTCCTGATCCCGCCCGCCGCGGTGATGTGGGCGCTCATCGACAAGCGGGGCGAGTGGCAGACGCTCATCGTCGGCATCGCGATCCTGGCCTGCTCGGTGATGGCATACCGGATGCATCAGATCTGGTTCGTGCAGATGGCGTGAGCCGCTGCGACGCAGCGCAGCACCGCGCGGGCGCTCGCCGCTTGGCTCCGAGGGCGGGCGGCGCGCCGTAGGATCGATCGAGTGAGCGAGCGCAGGCATGCAGGCATCGGACGCGTCCTCATCGCGGTGTACGCGGTGCTGGCCATCGCGGCGACCGGGCGCTCGTTCGTGCAGATCGTGCAGCGCTTCGACGAGGCGCCGCTGGCCTACGCCCTGAGCGCTGCCGCGGCCGTCGTCTACCTCGTCGCGACCGTCGCGCTCGCGATGCAGCGCAGCCGTGCCGCGCGGGCGGTGGCGCTCGCGGCGGTCTGCTTCGAGCTGGTCGGCGTGCTCGTCGTCGGCACCCTGTCGATCGTGGCACCGAGCCTCTTCGGCCACGACTCGGTGTGGAGCTACTTCGGCATGGGCTACGTGTTCATCCCCGCGGTGCTGCCGTTCCTGGGGCTGTGGTGGCTCCACGCGAGCCGCGAGCGGGTCGCGGCGTGAGCGCGACCGGGGCCGGCGGCGACCCGATGGCCTGGATCGCCGAGCTCGAGGCGGTGCCGAGCGCCGTCACGATCGGCAAGTTCGACGGCGTGCACGTCGGCCACCAGCGCATCATCGAGCAGCTCCGCGAGCTCGCCGAGCCGACCAGCGAGGGCGACCCGCGCCTCGTGACGACGGTCGTCACCTTCGACCGCAACCCGCTGGAGGTCGTGCGCCCCGACGTGGCACCGCATCCGCTCGTCTCGCTCGCGACGAAGATCCGGTTGCTCGAGGCGGCGGGCGCCGATCGGGTCATCGTGATCCCGTTCACGGAGGCGACCGCCGCGCAGCCGCCCGAGGAGTTCGCCGAGCGCGCGCTGCTGGACGGGCTCGGCGCGCGGGTGCTGCTCGTCGGCGACGACTTCCGCTTCGGCTTCCGCGGCGCCGGCACGCCCGCGCTGCTGCGCGAGCTCGCCGAGCCGCGCGGCGTGCGGGTCGAGTCGATCGACGACATCTGCTTCACCGACGGTCGTCGCGTCTCGTCCACCTGGATCCGCGAGGCGCTCGACCTGGGCCGCATCGCCGAGGCCAACGAGATGCTCGGCCGTCGCCACCAGCTGCGCGGGGAGGTGGTGCGCGGCTTCCAGCGCGGACGCGCCCTCGGCTTCCCGACCGCCAACCTCGGCGCGCCGGTCGACGGCTTCATCCCCGCCGACGGCGTCTACGCCGCCATCGCGCACGTCGACGCTGGCACCTTCGCCGCGGCGGTCTCGATCGGCGACAATCCCACCTTCGACGGCGTGCAGGCGAAGACGGTCGAGGCCTACCTGCTCGACGTCGACCTCGACCTCTACGACCGCCCGATCGAGCTCGAGCTGGTCGACTTCGTGCGACCCATGCACCGCTTCGAGGGGCTCGGCGCCCTCATCGCGCAGATGCATCGCGACGTCGACGCCACGAGGTCGAGCGTCGCGCCGCTGCTGCCGGATCGCGCCTGACCGCCACTCGGTAGACTGCCGTCACCCATCCGCCCCGCCGCGCGGCCACGAGCTCGCCGCGGCGTCCTGAAGGAGCAGCGTGTCCCCATCCAGCCAGGCGCTCGCCCCCGCGCAGCGCGCCGTCCAGCTGCTCGGCGGTGACCTCTCCGAGGTCGCCCTCCGCCGGCACCTGGAGGGCCTGCCTGCCGTCGACGCGGTGGGCCTCGAGGCACGTGCCGCGAAGTTCGGCACGCGCTCGATCAAGACCACCTCGAAGGCCGCTGCGCTCGACGCGGTGATCCGCATGATCGACCTCACGACGCTGCAGGGCGCCGACACCAGGGGCAAGGTGCGCTCGTTGGTGGCGAAGGCGCTCGTGCCCGACGCCTCCGACCCCTCGACCCCCCGGCCGGCCGCCGTGTGCGTCTACGGCGACATGGTCGCGGGCGCCGTCGAGGCCCTCGGCAGCGCTTGGAGCGCCGGCAAGGACGACGGCATCAACGTCGCCGCCGTCGCGACCGCGTTCCCCGCGGGTCGCGCGAGCATCGCGGTCAAGCTGCAGGACACCCGAGACGCCGTCGCCGCTGGTGCCGACGAGATCGACATGGTCATCGACCGGGGCGCCTTCCTCGAGGGCAACTACGGCAAGGTCTTCGACGAGATCGTGCAGACCAAGGAGGCGTGCCGTCGCGACGACGGCACCTTCGCGCACCTCAAGGTGATCCTCGAGACCGGCGAGCTCGTGACGTACGACAACGTGCGCCGCGCCTCGTGGCTGTCGATCCTCGCCGGAGGCGACTTCATCAAGACCTCGACCGGCAAGGTGCAGCCGGCGGCGACGCTGCCGGTGACGACGCTCATGCTGCAGGTCGTGCGCGACTGGGAGCGGCTCACGGGCGAGCGCATCGGCGTCAAGCCCGCCGGCGGCATCTCGACCTCGAAGGACGCGATCAAGTACCTGATCGCGGTCGCGGAGACCTGCGGCGAGGCCTGGCTCGACCCGCACCTGTTCCGATTCGGTGCCTCGAGCCTGCTGAACGACGTGCTGCTGCAGCGCCAGAAGCTCACCACCGGCCGCTACTCCGGCCCCGACTACGTCACGATCGACTGAGGCCCCCATGACCTTCCTCGACTACGCGCCGGCTCCCGAGTCGACCGCCATCCTCGACCTGCGCGAGCAGTACGGCCTGTACATCGGCGGTGAGTGGGTGCCCGGCGGCGGCACGCCCTTCGCCTCGATCTCGCCCGCGACCGAGCGGCGCATCGCGATGTTCGGCAGCGCCGACGACGGCGACGTGGATGCGGCGGTGCGGGCAGCGCGCACCGCGTTCCGCGACACCTGGGGCCCGATGTCGGGCCGCGACCGCGGCAAGTACCTCTTCCGCATCGCGCGCATCCTGCAGGAGCGCGCCCGCGAGCTCGCCGTGGCCGAGTCGCTCGACAACGGCAAGCCGATCCGCGAGACCCGCGACGCCGACGTGCCGCTCGTGGCCCAGTGGTTCTTCCACTGCGCCGGCTGGGCCGACAAGCTCGACTGGGTCGGCCTGGGTGCGCGCCCGCGAGCGCTCGGCGTCGCCGCGCAGGTCATCCCCTGGAACTTCCCGCTGCTGATGCTCGCCTGGAAGGTCGCGCCCGCCCTCGCCGCCGGCAACACCGTCGTGCTGAAGCCTGCGGAGACCACGCCGCTCACGGCGATGCTCTTCGCCGAGATCTGCGAGCAGGCCGGCCTGCCGGCGGGCGTCGTCAACCTCATCACCGGCGCGGGAGAGACGGGCGCGGCGCTCGTGCGCCACCCGGATGTCGACAAGGTGGCCTTCACGGGCTCGACCGCCGTCGGCCGCGAGATCGCCAAGGCGCTCGCCGGCACGCAGAAGAGGCTCACCCTCGAGCTGGGCGGCAAGGGCGCCAACATCGTCTTCGACGACGCGCCCCTCGACCAGGCGATCGAGGGCATCGTGGACGGGATCTTCTTCAATCAGGGGCAGGTCTGCTGCGCCGGCAGCCGACTGCTGGTGCAGGAGAGCGTGCACGACGAGGTCATGGAGCGGCTCAAGGAGCGCATGGCGACGCTCCGCCTCGGCGACCCGCTCGACAAGAACACCGACGTCGGCGCGATCAACTCCGCCGAGCAGCTCGCGCGCATCACGCGCCTCGTGGATGCGGGCATCGCCGAGGGCGGAGAGGCGTGGAGCGCGCCGTGCGAGCTGCCGTCGGAGGGCTACTGGTTCGTGCCGACCGTCGTGACGGGCGTGGAGGCCTCCTCGAGCCTGGCTCGCGAGGAGATCTTCGGACCGGTGCTCTCGGTGCTGACCTTCCGCACGCCCGACGAGGCGATCGCGAAGGCCAACAACTCGCCCTACGGCCTCTCGGCGGGCATCTGGAGCGACAAGGGCAGCCGCGTGCTGGCGGTGGCCGACAAGCTGCGCGCCGGTGTGGTCTGGACGAACACGTTCAACAAGTTCGACCCCGCGAGCCCCTTCGGCGGCTACAAGGAGTCGGGCTACGGCCGCGAGGGCGGCCGCCAGGGCATGCAGGCATACCTGAAGGCAGGCGAGTGATGGCGACCACGAAGACCGGCGCGAAGGCCTCGACGCGCACGAGCGATCGGCTCGGCGTGCCCAAGACCTACAAGCTCTTCATCGGCGGCGCCTTCCCACGCAGCGAGTCCGGGCGCGTGACCGAGGTGACGGATGCGCGGGGCCGGTTCGTGGCGAACGTGGCGATGGCGTCGCGCAAGGATGCGCGCGAGGCCGTGCGCGCGGCGCGCAAGGCGCAGCCCGGCTGGGCGGGCGCCACGGCCTACAACCGCGGCCAGGTGCTCTACCGCGTCGCGGAGGTGCTCGAGGGCCGCAAGGCGCAGTTCGTCGACGAGCTGCAGCAGACCGAGGGCCTCACGGCCGCCCGGGCGCTCAAGCAGGTCGAGGACGCGATCGACCTGTGGGTCTGGCACGCGGGCTGGACCGACAAGATCGCCCAGATCGGCGGCAGCGCCAACCCGGTCGCCGGCCCCTACTTCAACCTCTCCGTGCCCGAGCCGACGGGCGTCGTCGCCATCGTCGCGCCGCAGTCGAGCGCGCTCCTCGGGCTCACGTCCGTGATTGCGCCAGCGCTGGTGACGGGCAACGCGGTCGTCGTGGTGCCCGCCGCGTCCGCGCCCCTGTCGGCGATCTCGCTGGGAGAAGTGCTCGCCACCAGCGACCTTCCGGGCGGCGTCGTGAACGTGCTGACGGGCGACCCGGCAGAGCTCGCGCCGTGGCTCGCGGGCCATGCCGACGTCAACGCCCTCGACCTCACGGGTGCCGGCGACCTCGACTGGGTGGAGCTCGAGCAGCTCGCTGCCGAGACGCTGAAGCGCGTCATCCGCCCCGAGCCCGGCATCGCGCCGGAGACGCCGCTGCGCATCCTCGCGCTGACGGAGACGAAGACCGTCTGGCACACGAAGTCGCGCCTCTAGTGGCGCGCTAGGCCCACGGCGGGGGCGAGCGATGGCAGGCGGTCACGCGCACGCGCACGGGCACGACGCGGACGGCTCAGGCGCGATGCGCATCGCCGTCGCGTTCGGCATCACGTCGACGCTGCTGGTCGCGCAGGTGATCGGGTCGATCCTCACCGGCTCGCTCGCGCTCCTCGTCGACACCGTCCACATGCTCACGGATGTCGCGGGGCTCGGCGTGGCGCTCGCGGCGCAGCGGCTCCTGCGGCGTCCGCCGAAGGGGCGGCGCACCTGGGGCCTTGTGCGGGTCGAGGTGCTCGCCGCGGCAGCCCAGGCCGCGGCGCTGCTCATCGTGGCGCTGGTGGTGGTGATCGAGGGCGTCCGCCGCATCGGCGAGCCGACCGAGGTGCCCGGCCCGCTGCTGCTGGTCTTCGGCGTCGTCGGGCTCGCGGGCAACCTCGTCTCGCTCGCGGTGCTCGCCGGCCGGCGCGGGTCGAGCCTCAACCTGCGGGCGGCGTTCCTGGAGGTGCTGAACGACGCGATCGGCTCGGTCGCGGTCATCGCGGCGGCGATCGCGATCTGGGTGTGGGACTTCCAGCAGGCGGATCTCATCGCGAGCGCGCTCGTGGCAGCGCTGATCGTGCCGAGGTCGGTCGTGCTGCTGCGGGACGCGGGGCGCATCCTGCTGGAGTCGGCGCCGGAGGAGCTCGACCTCGACGAGGTGCGCGCGCACCTGCTCGAGCTCGAGCACGTGGTGTCGGTGCACGACCTGCACGCCTCGACGCTCGGCACCGGCATCCACCAGCTGACCGCCCACGTGGTGGTCGAGGAGGCGTGCTTCACCGACGGTCACGCGCCGCGCATCCTGGATGCGCTGCAGGAGTGCGCGGCGGAGCACTTCCCGCTCCCGCTCGAGCACGCGACCTTCCAGCTCGAGCCCCCGGGCCACGCCACCCACGAGCCGCACCTGCACGACTGACCCCGCGCCGCCGCCCGCCGCCCGCCTCCCGCCTCCCGCCGCCCGCCTCCCGCTCGAGTGGCGCCTCCCGCCCCCGAGTGGCGCCCCCGGTGCTCGAGTGGCGCCTCCCGCGCTTGAGTGGCGCCCCCGGTGCTTGAGGGGCGCCTTCCGCGCCTGAGTGGCGCCTTCCGTGCGTGAGTGGCGCCTGCGGTCTCTGAGTGGCGGGGGAGGTGGCACCCAGGACAGGAAGTCGCCGCTCGATCGCGGGATGCGCCATAGGGGTGCGGGAGGCGCCAGTGAGGTGCGGGAGGCGCCACTCAGGTGCGGGAGGCGCCAGTGAGGTGCGGGAGGCGCCACTCAGGTGCGGGAGGCGCCAGTGAGGTGCGGGAGGCGCCGGTCAGGTGCGGGAGGCGCCAGTGAGGTGCGGGAGGCGCCACTCAGGTGCGGGAGGCGCCACTCAGGTGCGGGAGGCGCCGGTCAGGTGCGGGAGGCGCCATTCGAGCGAGGAGCCGGCGACGCGCCGTGTCAGCAGCTGGTCTCGAGCAGGTCCGCGTACCACCGGCACCCGGCCAGCCACGTGTCGATGCGGATGCGCTCGTCGCGCGCGTGCAGCGTCAGCCGCTCCTCTCGCGTCATCTCGAACGGCGCGAAGCGGTAGACGCGATCGGTGATGCGGTGCGCGTGCCTGCCGTCGGTGCCGCCGAGCATCACGTAGGGCACGGTCAGCACATCGGGCCGCGCTCGAGCGATCGCCGCCGCGACGGCGTCCCAGCCGGCCCCGCTCGCCGGGCTCTCGGGGCTCGGCCCGTGGCCGTGCAGGACGGCCAGCTCGACGGCGTCGTCGGCGACGGCTCGGCGGATGCGCTCGAGCGTCTCCTCGACGCTCGAGCCGAGCGCGATGCGCGCGTTGACGACGGCGACCGCCTCCTCGGCGAGCGCGTTGGCGGCGGCGGCGCCCGAGAGCTGCGTCACCACCGAGGTGGTCGACAGCATCGCGCGGGTCTCGTCGCCGCGCGCGAGGATCCGCTCGACGAGCGGTCGCGCCCGCCGCACGTTGCGCAGCACCGCGCCCCGCGCGCCCTCGGCCTCGGCGCCCAGCAGCTCCAGCATCCGCAGCGCCGGCTCGGGCAGCGTGCGGGGCCAGCGCGCGACGTCGAGCCGCCGGATCGCGCGCGCCAGCCTCGATGTGGCGGGCAGGGCCGGAGGGGTCGACGCGTGCCCGCCGACCTGCGCCACGCGCATCCGCACGTTGGCGAACCCCTTCTCCGCCACGCCCACGACCGCGACGTCGCGCGAGACGCCCGCGATGGGCGGCTCGATGATCGCGCCGCCCTCGTCGAGCGCCCACGCCGGGCGCACACCGCGCCGGTCGAGCTCGGCGATCGCGTCGGCGGCGCCGGTGCCCATGGTCTCCTCGTCGTGGCCGAAGACGAGCCACACGTCGCGCTGCGGGCGGAACCCGTGCCCCAGCAGCGCCTCGATCGCCACGCAGATGCCGATCAGCGAGCCCTTGTCGTCGAGCGTGCCGCGACCCCAGACGTGCGTGGCGTCGCGGTGGCCGGAGTACGGCGGGTGCGTCCACGCGGCGCCGGCGGGCACGTCCCCTTCGCGGGCCTCAGGCGCGGGCACCACATCCTGGTGCGCCATGAGCAGCGTCGGCGCACCGTCGCCGAGGCCTCGCCAGCGAGCCAGCAGCGTCGAGCCGATCGCCTCCACCTCGAGCTCGGCGAAGAGCCGCGGGAAGCGCTCGCGCAGGAGCGCCTGGAACGCCGGGATCTGCGCCTCGGTCTCGGTCGGCACGCGGATCGCGGCGATCAGGTCGTCGAGGGCATCGTCGGTGATGAGCACCCGCGCAGGCTATCGCCGGAGCGCGTTACCGTTGGTGCACGAGCAGCGAGGAGGCCGACGTGGCCGTGGAGGAGAACACCCGCGAGATCGAGGCGGGCGTCGTCACCGATCTCAGCGACCGGATGACCTACGGCAGCTACCTGGCGCTCGACACGCTGCTCGCGGCGCAGCAGCCGCGCAGCGAGCCGGAGCACCACGACGAGCTGCTGTTCATCATCCAGCACCAGACGACCGAGCTGTGGCTGAAGCTCGTCATCCACGAGCTCGACGACGCCCGTCGCCTGCTCGCCGCCGACGACCTCGGAGCCGCGCTCAAGCGCATCGCGCGCGTGAAGCACATCCAGGAGGTCCTGACGCAGCAGTGGTCGGTGCTCGCGACGCTCACGCCCACCGAGTACGCCCAGTTCCGCGGCTTCCTCGCGAGCGCATCGGGGTTTCAGAGCGCGCAGTACCGCATGGTCGAGTTCGCGCTCGGCAACAAGCACGCGCGCATGCTGCAGGTGTTCGAGTCGAGCCCGGCCGATCACGCGGCGCTCGAGGCAGAGCTGCACCGCCCGAGCCTGTACGACGAGTTCCTGCGCCACCTCGCGCGCCGCGGCCACGCCGTGCCGACGGCGCTGCTCGAGCGCGACGTCACGAAGGCCCACGTCTACAGCGAGGAGCTCGTGCCGGTCTTCCAGGCGATCTACCAGGACGCCGGGCGAGCCGACGGCGCCGAGGACTGGCGCGCCTACGAGGCCTGCGAGGAGCTCGTCGACCTGGAGGACAACTTCCAGTTCTGGCGGTTCCGGCACCTGCGCACGGTCACGCGCACGATCGGCATGAAGCACGGCACGGGCGGCTCGAGCGGCGTCGACTTCCTGCGGCGCGCGCTCGAGCTCACGTTCTTCCCCGAGCTCTACGCGGTCCGCACCCGGATCGAGGAGTGAGGCCGCCGATCATCGCCCGGGTCGACCGGGCGCGCATCGCCGGTCGCTGGGTGACGGATGCGCTGGTCGAGCTGGGCGACACCGGCATGCGGCTGGTCCCGGACGGCGAGGCCGCGGGCCGCGCTCGCGACCGCGCCCGCATCCGCGCCACGCTGGTGCCGCCGATCACCGACGCGCACGTGCACCTGGGCCTCGCCGACGTCGCCGCGGCGGGCCCGACGACGCTCGGTCGCGTGCTCGACCTCGGCTGGGCGCCGCAGGCGCTGCCGGGGCTGATCGACGCCGCCACCGCCGCGCACCGCGGGCTCGACGTGCGCGTCGCCGGCCCCTTCCACGCGGCCCTCGGCGGGTACCCGTCCGATCGCGCCTGGGCGCCGCCCGGATCCGTCGTCGAGCTCCCAGACTCGGGCGAGGCGGCGCGCTCGGTGCGCGAGCGCGCGCATGCCGGCGCCTCCGTCGTCAAGGTGACGCTCAACGCCGATGCCGGGCCGGTGCCGGACGACGCGCTGCTCGCCGCGATCGCCGACGCGACCCATGCCCTGGGGCTGCTGCTGGTCGCGCACGTGCAGGGCCAGGGCCAGGCGCTGCGCGCGCTGGACGCCGGCGTCGACGTGCTGGCGCACGCCCCCTGGACCGAGCGCTTGGACGACGAGACGATCGCCCGCGCAGCGGCGAGCCAGACCTGGATCTCGACGCTCGCGATGCACGACCGCGACGGCGACCGCGCAGCGCTCGAGCGCGCGAGCGACAACCTCGCGCGCTTCGCCGACGCAGGGGGAGCGGTCGCCTACGGCACCGACCTCGGCAACGGCCTCCGCCGCCTCGACCTCGACCCGAGCGAGATCGCCGCGCTGCGACAGGCGGGCATCGAGGGCACGGCGCTCGTCGACGCGCTGCTCGCCGAGTCCCTGCTGCCGCCGGGGCCGACGCTCACGAGCTGCAGCAGCGACGTCCGCGACGACGCGTCGCTCGTGGCCGCGCTCATCGGCCCGCCCCGCGATCGGCCGCGACCGCTGCCGCGCACCTGGTTCGACCTGGAGGACGCATGACCGACACCGCCGCACGCGACACGCCCGCCGACGCCACCGACGCCTTGGCCGCCGAGCTCGACGCCGCCGACCCGCTCGCCGCGCACACGAGCGCCTTCGTGCGCGGCGGCGACGTCGTCTCCTACCTGGACGGCAACTCGCTCGGCCGCCCGCTGGCCGACCTGCCGGAGCGCTTCGCCGGCTTCGTCGGCGACGACTGGGGTGCGCGCCTGATCCGATCGTGGGACGAGCAGTGGATGCGCCGGCCCTACGACCTCGGCGACCGCATCGGCGCGCTCGTGGGGGCGGCGTCCGGCCAGTGCTTCGTCGGCGACTCGACGACGGTGCTGCTGTACAAGCTCGTGCGCGCGGCGGTCGACGCGCCGTGGCTGCGCGCGGACGAGCGTCGCCGCGAGATCGTCATCGACGACGACAACTTCCCGACCGATCGCTTCATCGTCGAGGGCGTCGCCGCCGAGCGCGGCATGACGATCCGCTGGATCGAGACCGATCCGGCCGCTGGCGTCACGCTCGAGCAGGTGCAGGAGGCGGTGGGCGAGCGGACGGCGCTCGTGCTGCTGAGCCACGTCGCCTACCGCTCTGGCTTCCTCGCCGACATGGCCGGGATCACGGCGGCGGCGCACGAGGCGGGGGCGCTCGTGCTGTGGGATCTCTGCCACTCGGCCGGCGTGATCCCGACGGAGCTCGACGCGAGCGGCGTCGACCTCGCCGTCGGCTGCTCCTACAAGTACTTGAACGGCGGGCCAGGCTCGCCCGCGTTCGGCTACGTCGCCGAGCGCCTGCAGGCCGAGCTCGCGCAGCCGATCCAGGGGTGGATGGGCGCCGCCGACGTCTTCGGCATGGAGCGCAGCTATCGCGCAGCACCTGACGTGCGCCGCTTCGTCAGCGGCACCCCGCCCGTGCTCGCGACGGTCGCGCTCGAGGCGATGGTCGAGCTGATCGAGCGGGTCGGCATGCCGGCCATCCGCGCGAAGTCGGTCGCGCTCACCGACTTCGCCGAGGCCGCGCTGCGCGAGCACGTGCTGGGGGAGCGCGGGCTCGGCGACCGCGCCGGAGCCGCCGCGCCGGCGGTGCTCGCCAGCCCGCCCGCCGGGCCGCACCGCGGCAGCCACCTGACGATCGCGCATCCGGCGTTCGCCGCCGTCAACGCCCGGCTGTGGCAGCGCGGCGTGATCCCCGACTTCCGCGCTCCCGACGGCATCCGGATCGGCCTCTCGCCGCTGTCGACCACCTTCGCGGAGGTCGAGCTCGGCATCGCCGCGCTGGGGCAGGAGCTGCGCGAGCAGCTGCGGTCGGAGGCGCGCCCGGCGAGGTGATGCGCGTCGGGCTAGGCTCATGGCGCGGGCCACCAGCCCGCACGCATCGCACGCCGCCCACGAGGCACACGGAAGGCAACGGAGCCCGCTATGACCGACACCCCTGCATACAAGCTCGACCCCGCACCGCAGGGCGAGCGCAGCTACGCCGGCCCCACGAGGCTCGAGCGCGACTCGCTCGGCGAGCTGCCGGTGCCGGCCGACGCCTACTGGGGCATCCACACCGAGCGGGCGCTCAACAACTTCCCGATCACGGGCCGATCGATCTCGGTGTACTCCGACCTCGTCAACGCGCTCGCGGTCGTCAAGCAGGCCTGCGCCCGCGCCAACAAGGAGATCGGCTCGCTGGAGCCCGAGAAGGCCGACCTGATCGAGCGCGTGTGCGAGCGCATCCGCGCCGGCGAGCTGCACGACCAGTTCAAGGTGGGCGTCATCCAGGGCGGCGCCGGCACCTCGACCAACATGAACACCAACGAGGTGATCGCCAACGCGTGCCTCGTCGAGCTGGGGCACGAGAAGGGCGACTACGAGCGCTTCAGCCCCATCGACGACGTCAACCGCTCGCAGTCCACGAACGACACCTACCCCACGTCGATCAAGGTGGCGATGGCGTTCACGCTGCGGCGCCTGCTCGACGAGCTGGCGAGGCTGACGGATGCGTTCGACGCGAAGGCGGTCGAGTTCCGCGACGTGCTGAAGGTCGGCCGCACGCAGTTGCAGGACGCGGTGCCGATGACGCTCGGTCAGGAGTTCCGCGGCTTCGCGGTGACGCTGCGGGAGGACTACGACCGCCTCGAGGAGACCATCAAGTGGCTCGCGGAGGTCAACCTCGGCGCCACCGCGATCGGCACGGGCATCACCGCCGATCCGCGCTACGCGGAGGCCGCCAGCCGCCACCTCGCCGACCTCACCGGCCTGCCGATCGTCACCGCGAGCGACCTGATCGAGGCCACGAGCGACACGGGTGTCTTCATGACCGTCTCCGGGGCGCTCAAGCGCTGCGCCGTCAAGCTGTCGAAGATCTGCAACGACCTGCGCCTGCTGTCCTCCGGCCCGCAGGCCGGCTTCGGCGAGATCTCGCTGCCGGCGAAGCAGGCGGGCTCGTCGATCATGCCCGGCAAGGTCAACCCCGTCATCCCGGAGGTCGTCAACCAGGTGGCCTTCGCCGTCATCGGGTCGGACGCCACGGTCACGGCCGCGTCGGAGGCCGGGCAGCTGCAGCTGAACGCCTTCGAGCCGGTCATCACGCACCAGATCCTGCAGAGCCTGCACTGGATGACGCAGGCGTGCCTGACGCTGCGCGTCAACTGCGTCGACGGCATCGAGGCCAACCGCGAGCGGCTCGGCCTCATGGTGGGGTCGTCGGTCGGGGTCGTCACGGCGCTGACGCCCTACCTGGGCTACGCAGACTCGGCGAAGCTCGCGCACGAGGCGCTCACGAGCCACAAGTCGATCGCCGACCTCGTGGTCGACAACGGGCTGATGGAGCGCGAGCGGGTCGAGAAGCTGCTCGAGCCCGCGCGGCTGTCGGGGCTCCAGCCGGTGACGCAGGCCATGCCGGTCATCGTCATCGACGACGAGCGGTGACGCGGCGCGGGGCGCTCCTCGATACGATCTGCGGGTGAGCGCCCCCGTCCCGCTGTCTCCGCTGGCCCGGAAGCAAGGCCCGAACGTCGGCGTCATCGCCGGCGTGATCGGCATCGTCGTGCTGGCGCTGGCGTCGTTCGCCGTCATCTTCATCCTCGACGGCGCGATCGGCGATTCGGCGCTGGTCGCGAGCTCCGGCCTGATGGCGCTGTTCCCGCTCGCCTTCGTCATCTGGGCGGTGGCGGCGATCGACCGGTGGGAGCCCGAGCCGCGCATCGCGCTGTGGTTCGCGGCGCTGTGGGGCGGCATCGCGGCCGTGCTCCTGACGCTGCTGCTCAACCAGGGCGTGCTCGAGCCGCTCGTCGTGCCGCTCCTGCAGTCGCAGGAGCAGTACGAGTTCTACGCCACCGTCATCCAGGCCCCCTTCACCGAGGAGCTGTGGAAGGCGATCCCGGTGGTCATCATGTTCCTGTTCTTCAGGAAGACCTTCGACGGGCCGGTCGACGGGATCGTGTTCGCGGCGCTGTCCGCCGCGGGCTTCGCCTTCACGGAGAACATCCTGTACTTCGGCACCTCGCTGAGCGAGAGCGGCGACGGCTCCTTCATCTTCTTCCTGCGCGGCATCATGAGCCCGCTGACGCACGCGATCTTCACCGCGGTCGGCATCGGTCTCGCGCTCGGCTTCGCGGCGCGACTCCGCAGCCGCTGGTGGCTGCTGCTGGCCTTCCCCGTCGGCCACCTGGTGTCGGCGCTGCTGCACGCGCTCTGGAACTCCGCCAGCTGGTGGGTGCCGGGCGGCACCCTCGGCTTCTTCGTGTACTACCTGCTCGTGCAGGTGCCGCTGTGCATCATCGCGGCGGCGCTCGTGTGGCTGCTGCTGCGCCAGGAGATCAGGATCACGCGCGCTCGCCTGCACGACTACGGTCGCGCCGGCTGGTTCAGCCGGGAGGAGGTCGAGCGGCTCTCCTCCGGCGATGGTCGTGCGCTGCTGCTGCAGTGGGCGAAGCGGCGAGGACTGCGGAAGCCCATGCAGCAGTACATCCAGACCGCGACCCGGCTCGCGAACCACCGCCAGCGCGCGCTCGTCGGTCGCGACAAGGCGAAGCACGTCGCCGACGAGGTCTCGCTGCTGTCAGAGCTCGTGGACCTGCGCCGCTCGATGGCGAGCGCGGCGATGGGCCAGCCGGTGCAGATGCAGCAGGGGATCGCGGTCGCCGCGCCGACGGGAGCGCGCGTGCAGCGCTTCGGCGACCTCGAGCTCGAGAGGGCCTGGCCGCCGCGTCGCTGAGCGATGCAGGCCGGGCACCGGTGCGCGCTCCACTGCTCGCGCAGACCTGGTATTCTTGACAGGTTGCCGTGAACCGGCCGCGGAGAAAGAGCGCTCGTGCATCCGGCACGGGCACCGCGCTGTGAGCAGAGAGGGGCCCCATCACATGAGCCTGAACGCAGAGATCAAGAAGGCCATCATCGAGGAGTACGCCACGCACGAGGGCGACACCGGGAGCCCCGAGGTGCAGATCGCGCTGATGTCGCGTCGCATCAAGGACCTCACGGAGCACCTGAAGGAGCACAAGCACGACCACCACTCGCGTCGTGGTCTGCTGCTGCTCGTCGGTCAGCGTCGCCGCCTGCTCGGCTACCTGTCGGACGTCGACATCGAGCGCTACCGCTCGCTGATCGAGCGCCTCGGCCTCCGCCGATAGCCTGATGACTCTCGAGGGCCGCCCCGCACGGGGCGGCCCTTCGTCGTGCCACGGGCCGCGCGCCGGATCCGTCGCGCAGGGGTGGCGCTGCCAGGCTCCGGCTCAGGCCAGCAGCCGTCCCAGCAGCGACGTGCCGACCGCGATCAGGACGGCGCCGACCACCGCGCCGGCACCGACGCGCAGCTGCGCCCGCGCCCGCTGCCTGCCGGCATCGGTCGAGTCGATCGCCGTGGGCCGCTCGACGCTCGCGGCGCTCTGGCGCGCCATCGTCGCGAGGATCGAGCGCACGTCGTGCACGAACCGCTGCACGGCGGGATCCTCCTGCGACCATCCGTCGTGCGCGATCAGGCTGAGGCGACCGTCGCGCAGCACCAGGCGGCACGGGATCCCGACCTCGGCGATGTGGTCGCGCAGCACCAGCAGGGTGGGGTCCTCCGCGGGGTCGCCCGGCGAGGCGTAGGGCACCTCGATGCAGCCGTGGCGGCGCTCGGTGCGGTCTGGCTGCGGGACGGCGAGCACGCCCCAGTCGGCGCCGTCGTGGGCGCGCAGCGCGTCCTCCAACCGGCCACCGGGCAGCAGCGCCGCGGCGGCGTAGGCGAAGCCGTTCGCCTCGGCGAAGGCGAGCAGGCGCACCTCCCGCCGGCGCTTCGAGCGCCGCCCCACCGACCGCCCGACGAGCAGGGCGAGCCCGATGGCGGTCATGACCGAGCCGACGATGAGCATCGCCAGCTCCTCGGGCCGGGCGAGGGCGGCCAGCACGATCACGAGGCCCGGCAGCAGCATCACCCACCCCGCGACGGCGGCCCCGATCGCCCTGACGTCGGCGGGTCGCCTCGTGGCGCGCCTCCAGCGACGGGCTGCGCTCCGGTGCTCGGCGGTGAGCGGTTCGCGCAGCGGTCGCAGGTCGAGGGGCGGGATGCTGGCCATGCGCGCGATCCTACGGCGCGCCGGCGCGCCGGCGCGCGGTCGTCGCGGCCCCGAGCCGCGTCGGTGCCCGACTGCTACCATGCAGAGCGGTCGCAGCATCTGCTCGCGACCGCAGCGCATCCGCTCACGAGACCGAGGCTGGTCGTTGGTGGAGGATGCCGAAGCAGCAGGCTTCGACCTCCTCCACTGATGACCACCTCCTCACCGCGGGTGCCGCGACGTTCGACAGCGCGCCTGCGCGCCTACGAGAGGAGGGACCCTTGGAGGGTCCAGAGATCACATTCGCCGAAGCCATCATCGACAACGGCAAGTTCGGCACCCGCACCGTCCGGTTCGAGACCGGCCGGCTCGCGCAGCAGGCGCAGGGCGCCGCTGTCGCGTACATCGACGACGAGACGATGCTGCTGAGCGCCACGAGCGTCGGCAAGCACCCCAAGGACCACTTCGACTTCTTCCCGCTGACGGTCGACGTCGAGGAGCGGATGTACGCCGCTGGCCGCATCCCGGGCTCGTTCTTCCGTCGCGAGGGCCGCCCCTCGACCGACGCGATCCTGACGTGCCGCCTCATCGACCGGCCGCTGCGCCCGTCCTTCGTCGAGGGCATCCGCAACGAGGTGCAGGTCGTCGTCACCGTGCTCGCGATCGAGCCCGACGAGCTGTACGACGTGCTCGCGATCAACGCGGCCTCGATGTCGACCCAGCTGAGCGGCCTGCCGTTCGACGGCCCCATCGGCGGCGTGCGCGTCGCGCTCATCGACGGCCAGTGGGTCGCCTTCCCCAAGCACTCGCAGCTCGAGCGCGCCGTGTTCAACATGGTCGTCGCCGGCCGCGTGGTCACCGACGCCGCAGGCGTCGAGGACGTCGCGATCATGATGGTCGAGGCCGAGGCCACCGACAACGCCTGGCAGCTCATCGAGGGCGGTGCCGTGAAGCCGACCGAGGAGGTCGTCTCGCAGGGCCTCGAGGCCTCGAAGCCCTTCATCAAGCAGCTCGTCGCCGCGCAGGCAGAGGTCGCGAAGACCGCCGCGAAGGAGACGCAGGACTACCCGCTGTTCCCGCCCTACTCGGACGAGGCGCTCGAGGCCGTCCGCGGCATCGCCAAGGACCGCCTGAGCGAGGTCTACCGGATCGCCGGCAAGATCGAGCGCAACGACGCCGACGACCAGCTCAAGGAGCAGGTCAAGCAGGAGATCAACGAGCGGATCGAGCGCGGCGAGCTGCCCGCGGTCGTCGCGACGCAGGTCTCCGGCGCCTACAAGGCGGTGACGAAGGAGGTCGTCCGCGGCCGCATCCTCACCGACCAGATCCGCATGGACGGACGCGGCCTCGCCGACATCCGCCCGCTCGACGCCGAGGTCGCGGTCGTGCCGCGCGTGCACGGCTCCGCGATCTTCCAGCGCGGCGAGACGCAGATCATGGGCATCACCACGCTCAACATGCTCAAGCTCGAGCAGCAGATCGACTCGCTGAGCCCTGTCACGACGAAGCGCTACATGCACAACTACAACTTCCCGCCGTACTCGACGGGCGAGACGGGCCGCGTCGGCAGCCCGAAGCGCCGCGAGATCGGTCACGGCGCCCTGGCTGAGCGCGCGCTCATGCCCGTGCTGCCGAGCCGCGAGGAGTTCCCCTACGCGATCCGCCAGGTCTCGGAGGCGCTGGGCTCGAACGGCTCGACGTCGATGGGCTCGGTCTGCGCATCGACGCTCGCGCTGCTGAACGCCGGTGTGCCCCTCAAGGCTCCCGTCGCCGGCATCGCGATGGGCCTCGTCAGCGACACGGTCGACGGTGAGACCCGCTACGCGGCGCTCACCGACATCCTGGGCGCTGAGGACGCGCTCGGCGACATGGACTTCAAGGTCGCGGGCACGCCGGAGTTCATCACGGCGATCCAGCTCGACACGAAGCTCTCGGGCCTGCCGGCCTCGGTGCTCCACGGAGCGCTCGGTCAGGCCAAGGAGGCGCGCACGAAGATCCTCGAGGTCCTCAACGCCGCCATCGATGCACCCGACGAGATGGCGCCCACCGCGCCGCGCGTCATCAGCGTGCAGATCCCGGTCGACAAGATCGGCGAGCTGATCGGCCCGAAGGGCAAGACGATCAACCAGATCCAGGACGACACGGGCGCCCAGATCTCCATCGAGGACTCGGGTGTCGTCTACATCGGCGCCGTCGACGGGCCGTCGGCCGAGGCTGCGCGCGCCGCGGTCAACGCCATCGCGAACCCCTCGAACCCCGAGATCGGCGAGCGCTTCCTCGGCACCGTCGTGAAGATCGCGTCCTTCGGCGCGTTCGTCTCGCTGATGCCCGGCCGCGACGGCCTGCTGCACGTGACCGCCATGCGCACGCTGAACGGCGGCAAGCGCATCGAGGCCGTCGAGGACGTCGTCTCGGTCGGCCAGAAGGTCCAGGTCGAGATCACGAAGATCGACGACCGCGGCAAGCTCTCGCTCGAGGTCGTCGACGACAGCCAGCCGGTCGCTCCGACCGCTGCAGCCGGCGACGCGGAGTCGTCGGTCTCGGCCGACTCGGCCGACTCCGCGGAGTAGCCAGACCCGCACCGCGACGGATGCCCTCACCCAGCCGGGTGGGGGCATCCGTCGTCCGCGCCCGTGCACAGCGCGTGGTCGTCGTCGGCGAGCGCGCCCTCCATCGGCGTTAGGATCGTCGGATGCCCGCTGTCGCCCTGCCGCTCGAGACCCCTGAGATCGTCATCAACGCCGCCGGCGGCGCGGTCGTGCGGCGCTCCGTGCTGCCGAGCGGCGTGCGCGTGCTCACCGAGCGCGTGCCCGGCGCGGCGAGCGCCTCGGTGGGCTTCTGGGTGCCGGTCGGCTCGCGCGACGAGCGAGACGACGCGCGCGGGGCCACGCACTTCCTCGAGCACCTGCTGTTCAAGGGGACCAGGACGCGCACGGCCTTCGACATCGCCGTCGCCTTCGACGAGGTCGGCGGCGAGCACAACGCGCTCACCGCGAAGGAGCACACCTGCTACTACGCGAAGGTGCGCGACCGGGACCTCGGCATGGCCGTCGACGTGCTGGCCGACATGGTCACCTCGTCGCTGCTGGACGCCGCCGAGTTCGAGCACGAGCGCGAGGTGATCCTGGAAGAGCTCGCGATGGCGGACGACGACCCGGGCGACGTCGCCGGGGAGCGCTTGAGCGAGCTCGTGCACGGCCTGGAGGCGCCGCTCGGTCGCCCGATCGGCGGGACGGGCGCCTCCATCCGCGCCGTGTCGCGCGACCGCGTCGCCGAGCACTACCGCGAGCACTACGACCCCAGCGAGCTGGTCGTCACGGTCGCCGGTGCCGTCGACCACGACACGGTCGTCGAGCAGCTGCAGGAGGCGCTCAGCCGCTACGGCTGGGCGCTCAGCGAGGGCAGCCCGAAGGAGCGCCGATCCGGCGCGCTGCAGCCGTACACCGACGGCGGGCTGACCGTCGTGCGGCGGCCGCTCGAGCAGGTGAGCCTGATGCTGGGCACGCCCGGGCTGACCGCTGGCGATCCTCGGCGCAGCACCATGGCCGTGCTGAACGCCGTGCTCGGCTCCGGCATGTCGTCGCGCCTCTTCCAGGAGATCCGCGAGCGGCGGGGCCTCGCGTACTCGGTCTACTCCTTCGCCTCCGGCTATGCCGACGCGGGGCTCATGGGGATGGCGGCCGCGTGCCAGCCGCACAAGACGCTCGAGGTGGCGGGGCTCATGCTCACCGAGCTCGAGCGGCTCGCGGAGGGCGTCGCCGATGACGAGCTGCGCCGCGCGAAGGGTCAGCTCGCCGGCGGTTCGGCGCTCGCGCTCGAGGAGAGCGACACGCGCATGTCGCGGCTCGGGCGGGCGGAGCTGACGCTCGGCGAGTTCCTCGACATCGATGCGACGCTGGAGCGCATCGAGCGAGTCAGCGAGGCGGATGTCCGAGCGCTGGCCGTGGAGCTCGCGGGCGGGCCTCGCTCGATCGCTGCCGTCGGCCAGGTGCCGGAGGGCTTGGACGCGCTCGTCGTGTCAGCGCGGCGGGATACGGTGGAGGCGGCGGCCCCAGCCGCTCGCTAGAGAAGGGCCCGTTCGCGCGCCCGCAGCACCGAGACCGGGCGCATCGTCGCGCTCACGCGGAGGAACGATGGCCCACCTGCTCTACCTCGTCAGGCACGGCGAGCAGCTCGACGCCGAGCACGGTGTCGACGATGGCAAGCTCTCGGGGCGCGGCAAGCGCCAGGCGCAGGCGATCGCGCAGCGCCTCTCGGGCGTCGACTTCGACCGCGCCTGGACCTCGCCGCTCATGCGCGCCACCGAGACCGCGGCGATCATGCAGGAGCGCCTGACGGCCGTCGAGTTCGAGAAGTCGGCGCTGCTGCTCGACTGCATCCCCTCCGGCAAGGACGAGCACACGCCGGTGGGGTTCCACCGCTTCCTCGACAGCGTGCGCCCCGAGGAGGCCGAGGCCGGCGCGGCGCAGATGCAGGATGCGGGCGATCAGTGGCTGCGGCCGTCGCGCGGCGACGTCAACGAGCTGCTCGTCACGCACAACTTCGTGATCGGCTGGTTCGTCCGCGAGGTCATGCAGTCGCCCGACTGGCAGTGGATGAGCCTCAACCAGGCCAACTGCGGCCTCACGATCATCCGCCGCCGCTCCGGCAAGCCGGCGCAGCTGGTCGTGCACAACGACCTCGGGCACCTGCCGCCAGAGGACCGCACGGGCATGCCGATCCCGCAGCCCTACTGAGGCCGCGCCTCAGGCGAGCGGCTTCGCGAACCAGCGCGTCGCGTTCGGGTTCTCGTTGTAGGGGGCGATGGCCGCGTAGCCGCGGCTCGTGTAGAGGGCGTTGGCCGCCTTGAGGGCGCTGTTCGTGTCGAGCACGACCTCCGTGGCGCCGAGCTCGGCCGCGCGCGCCTCGAGCGCGCTGAGCAGGGCAGCGCCCGTGCCCTTCCCGCGGCCCGCCGGGGCGACGAAGAGGTGCTTCACCTCGAAGCGGTGCGGCTCGAGGCGCCGCAGCGCACCGCATCCGACCGGCGCGTCGCCGTCGCGAGCGACCAGGAAGGCGCCATCGGGCGCCCGAAGCGTCGCCGGATCGGCCGGGCGGGGCGTGTAGGTGCCGCCGATGAAGGTGATGGCGCGATCGGAGAAGTAGGCCTGCAGGAGCGACTGCGCGACCTCGGTCGCGGGATCCTCGGGAGCGATCGTGATGGGCACCCGCTCACTCTAGGACGACGGCGCGGCGCGCGCCGACGGCGGCTCGCGCCGGCCATCCGAGCGCGCCGCCGGACGCCGTAGGCTGGATCCATGGCACCAACCAGGCGCGTCGGCATCGCCGGCGCCACGGGCCGGCTCGGCTCGCTCGCCCTGCGGATCGCGCGAGAGGCCGACGACCTCGAGCCGGTCGAGCTCGACGTGCGCGAGGGCGTGGACCTCACGGGACTCGACGTGGTGTTCGACGCGACGGTGCTGGGCGCGAGCGCCAAGCTCGTCGCGGCCGCGACCGAGGCATCCGTGCCGATGGTGATCGCCACGAGCGGCTGGAGCGACGAGCGCATCGCGGTCCTGCGGGAGCGGGGCGTCGAGCGCATCCGCATCGTGCCCAACTTCTCGCTCGGCAGTGTGCTCGAGACGCACCTGGCGACCATCGCCGCCCGCCACTTCGAGGCGGTCGAGATCGTCGAGGCGCACCACGACCGCAAGCGCGATGCGCCGAGCGGCACCGCGACGCGGACCGCGGAGGCGGTGGGTGCGGTGCGCGGGTTCCTGCCAGCCACGCCCGACGAGCCCGGCCGCGGTGCGATCATCGCCGGCGTGCCGGTGCACGCGATCCGCCTGCCCGGCGTCGTCGCGCGCCAGGAGGTCGTCTTCGGCGGCATCGGCGAGACCCTCACGATCCGCCACGACACCAGCTCGAACGACTCCTACAGCGCAGGCATCCTGCTCGCGCTCCGCGCCGAGCCGCAGCCGGGCGTGACCGTCGGCATCGACGATCTGCTGGGGCTCGCGTGAGCGAGCCGGTGGCCGCCCGGCGCGCCGCGCCCGCAGGCATGGGCATGGCGCTCGCGCTCGTGATGGCCGGCGCCCTGGCCCTCTACCTCGTGCTCGCCGGCGACCGCGCCGTGCGCCTGATCGCGTCGGGCGAGCTGATCGGCATCGTCACGGGCATCGCGCTGCTGGTCTTCTTCGTCGTCGGGGCGTGGGCGCTCGGCCGCGAGCTCGTCTTCGGCGCGCAGCTGCATCGCGCGGTGCGCGAGCTCGACGCGCAGGGCGGCATGCCGCTGCCGCTGCCCGCCATGCCCTCCGGCCGCGCCGACCGCGAGGCCGCCGAGGGCGCCTTCCCGATCGCGAAGGCCGATGTGGAGGCGCATCCCGAGTCGTGGCAGTCGTGGCTGCGGCTGTCGATGGCCTACGACGCCGCGCGCGACCGCAAGCGGGCGCGGATGGCGGCGCGCAAGGCGCTCGCGCTCCGGCGAGCCGCAGGCAGCAGCACCGAAGCACAGGAGGCACCATGACCGACCACCCCTACGAGTCGCTGCTCGCAGACGTCTTCGAGCACGGCGAGCACAAGGGCGATCGCACCGGCACCGGCACGCGCTCGGTGTTCGGCAGGCAGCTGCGCTACGACCTGTCGCAGGGCTTCCCGCTCATCACCACGAAGCGCGTGCACTTCAAGTCGATCGCGCTCGAGCTGCTGTGGTTCCTGCGCGGCGAGTCCAACGTGCGCTGGCTGCAGGAGCAGGGCGTGACCATCTGGGACGAGTGGGCCGACGCCGACGGCGAGCTCGGCCCCGTCTACGGCGTGCAGTGGCGCTCGTGGCCCGACCCGCACGGCGGCTCCATCGACCAGATCGCGCAGGTCGTCGAGTCGATCCGCACGAACCCCGACTCGCGCCGCCACATCGTGTCGGCCTGGAACCCCGCCGACATCCCCGACATGGCGCTGGCCCCGTGCCACGCGTTCTTCCAGTTCGACGTGACGGACGGGCGGCTCAGCTGCCAGCTCTACCAGCGCTCGGCGGACATGTTCCTCGGCGTGCCGTTCAACATCGCCAGCTATGCGCTGCTGACGCACATGATCGCGCAGCAGACGGGCCTCGAGGTCGGCGACCTCATCTGGACGGGCGGCGACTGCCACGTCTACGACAACCACGTCGAGCAGGTCGAGCGCCAGCTCGCGCGCGAGCCCTTCGCGCTGCCGACGCTCCGCATCCGCCGCCGCCCCGACAGCATCCTCGACTACGACCTCGACGACTTCGAGGTCGTCGGCTACGAGCACCACCCCGGCATCAAGGCGCCGGTGGCGGTCTGAGCGACCGGTCGACGAGGGGCGAGCGGATGCTGGGCATGATCTGGGCGCAGGCGCGCGGCGGGGTGATCGGCGAGGCCGGCGACATGCCGTGGAGCCTGCCGGAGGACATGGCGCGCTTCAAGGCGATCACCATGGGCCATCCGGTCGTGATGGGGCGCCGCACCTGGGAGTCGTTCCCCGAGCGGTTCCGGCCGCTGCCCGGCCGCGACAACATCGTCATCTCCTCGAACCCCGACTACCTCGCCGCTGGCGCACGCACCGTCGCGAGCTTGGAGGAGGCGCTGTCGGCGGCGCGCGCCATCGCCGGCCCCGAGGGCGAGGTGTGGGTCATCGGCGGCGGCCGCGTCTACCGCGACGCCCTGCCGGTCGCCGACCGCCTCGAGATCACCGACATCGACCTCGACGCGCCCGGCGACACCGTCGCCCCCGACCCCGGGACCCACTCGCGCGCCGGCGCCCCCGACCCCGGGGCCCCCGGCCCCGGCGCGCACGACGCAAGCCCGCCGGACGCGCCCTGGGCCGAGATCGCGCGCGATCCGACGACCGGCTGGCACACCAGCGCCTCGGGCTTGCGCTATGCCTACCGCTCGCTCGAGCGCGCGCTGCGCGACTGAGCAGCACGCCCTCGCGTCGGTCGGTCAGCGGATCCGCAGCGTCCAGTCGTTCGCTCGGACCTGCACGACCGAGGGCCCGGCGTGCAGCCGTCCCGACCCCGGCCGCAGGCTGCCGGCGGTGGACACCTCGTCGAGCTGCCGGGCTCCCCAGTGCTCGGTGACGAATGGCCGCAGCGGGGAGGAGGCGGTCGTGAAGTCGACGGCGCCGCCGCTGCCCCCGTAGAGGAAGACGGCGTCGTGACCGCCGCTCGCCGCGCTGCCGAGCACGGGCGCGCTGGTGAGGTCGCGCACCTCCAGCGCCCACGCGCCCGTCGCATCGACGCGGATGTAGCGAGTCGCCGTGCCGTGGGGCTGGATCAGGGTGGTGCCGACGTAGGAGGAGGACCCGTCCGCGAAGGTGTCGAGGTGCGCGCGCGAGGCGTCGAGGGAGTGCAGCGCGAGGAAGCCGGAGGAGCGGATCCGCGCGACCACCTGCGCGTAGGCGATGCTGCGCCCCAGGTCGATGGTGCGCGGGCCGGTGCCGGTGTGTCGCTGCATGGGGAAGGTGCCGTAGATCTGCCCGATCTGCTGCGGCAGCGGTGCCGTGCAGGGCGAGAGCGCGAGCGTGCGATCGCTGAGCGTCGCCTCGCTGCCCAGCCCGACCACCGTCTGCGTGCCGAGCCTGCCGGTCTCGGCGACCAGCATCGCTCGGATCGCCGCGTGGCAGGACTGCGGGGTCAGGTACATCGGCACGCCAGCGGTGGCGGAGAGCACCGCTCCCGCCAGCGCATCCGGGAAGTTCTGCCCGGTCGCGAGGAGGATGTGGGGCGAGGCGGGCGCGCCCGGGATCGACTCGTTGATCAGTCGCGCCGTCTCGTACCGGTCGCGGCCGGCGTATCGGTGCGTGGACGTGGCTCCGGCTCGCTCGAGCCCCACGCGGTCGGCCTCGCTGACCGACGGCTCGCCGCCGGCGATCTGCAGCCCGAGCCCGCGCACGTGCGGTCCCACGAGCTCGAGCCACGCGCGCGAGCCGGCGCTCCCGGGTGCGTGGTGGTCGAGGATGACGGCCTCGCCGTAGCGACCCGCGACCGAGGCTGCCACGAGGGCATCGGGGAAGTTCGCACCCGACACGATCCACGCAGCCGTGACCGGCCCGCTCTCGCGCAGCCGATCCAGCAGCAGCAGCGAGGTCTCGACTCGGTTGACCCCACCGATGCGCGTCTGCTGGAGGTCCGTGCCACTGCCAGCGCTCGCGGCTTCCGCCGCCTGATCGAGGACCGCGTCCGAGACGGACGCGGTCGACCCCACGACGACGATCTCTGCGGGCGCGAGCTCCCAGATGCGCTCCGCGACCGAAAAGGGAAGCCGGTCAGGGAGGGTGAGCAGCAGGTCCCCGCCCTCGGCGGCGACGACCGGCGCGGCTGAGAGCGCATCGGGGAACGTGAGGCCGTTGGCGAGGAAGACGACGCCGCCCGTGATGTCGCCGAGGTTCCGGGAGACCTCGACGCTGGTCTCGAAGCGGTCGCTGCCGGCGATGCGGTCGACCGCCAGTGCGCGGGCGGGCGCGGCGGCCGTCGCGAGGCCGGTGGCGACGAGCGCGAGCGCGGTCGCGAGGGCGAGGAAGGGGCGCATGGGGATCCTCATCGAACGTGGCGGCGCCGCCGCGGTGACCGGGGTGAGGCTGAGCCTAACCTTGAGGCTGAGGTTCACAGCGCCGAACCCATAACGATCGCATCACGGGCGAGCACCGGCCGATCGGCCGCCTCAGCCCAGCGCGATCCAGTAGCGCTCGTAGGTGCCGTGCTCGTCGCTCCAGCGCGCATCCTCCAGCACGCCGCCGGCACCGACGATCGTCGCGCGCGACGCCGGGTTGTCCGCCTCGCAGGTGACCAGCACCCGCTCGATCCCCATCGCCGCGGCGCGCTCGAGCACGAGCCGCAGGGCGGCGCTCGCGACCCCGCGGCCGCGCGCGGAGGGGCGCACGCCGTAGCCGATGTGGCCGCCCTCGGCGAGCAGCCAGTCGTTCAGCTCGTGCCGCAGGTGGATGGAGCCGAGCACCGTGGTCGGCGCCTCGTCGTCCACGATCCACCACGCCGTGGCCGGCACGAAGCCGTCGATGCCCTCGGTCTGCTGCCGCCGCTCCCGCTCGAGCCAGCGAGAGAACCCCGCAGCCGTCGCCAGCTCCTCGACCTCGAAGCCGAAGGTCGAGAAGCCGTGCAGCACGGCGCCGTCGAACTCGCGCATGGCCGCCAGCCAGGGAGCGTGCAGCGCGGGGGAGGGCTCCTCGAGTCGGATCATCCGTCGACGCTACCTGCCGGGCACCGGGCGGCGCGATAGCCTGGGGGCGTGACACACAACCCCTTCGGCCAGGTCCTCGTCGCGCTCGTGACCCCCTTCAGCGCCGATGGCGAGGTGGAGTGGGCCGATGTCGAGCGGCTCATCGACGATGTCGTCACGGGCGGCGCCGACGGCATCGTGGTCTCCGGCACCACCGGCGAGACGTCGACCCTCACCGACCCCGAGAAGATCCGGCTGGTGGAGGTCGCCAAGGCCGTCGCCGGCGACCGCGCCAAGGTGATCCAGGGCGGCGGCTCCAACGAGACCGCGCACGCGATGGACCTCTACCGCCAGGCCGAGCAGGCCGGTGCCGACGGCGTCATGATCGTCACGCCGTACTACAACAAGCCGACGCAGGCGGGCGTGCTGACGCACTTCCGCATGATCGCCGACGCGACCGATCTGCCGGTCATCCTCTACGACATCCCCGGGCGCTCCGGCATCCCGATCCGCTTCGAGACGATCCTGCGGGCCGCGAAGCACCCGAACATCCTGGCGGTGAAGGACGCGAAGGGCGACTTCGCCGAGGTCAGCCGGGTGCTCAACCAGACCGATCTGCTCTACTTCTCCGGCGATGACGCCAACGTGCTGCCGCACCTCGCGATCGGCGCCTCCGGCCTGATCGGCGTGACCGCGAACGTGGCGCCGAGGCCCTACCGCACCATGGTCGACGCCGTGAACGCAGGCGACCTCGCCACCGCGCAGGCGCAGCACAAGGCGCTCGAGCCGCTCGTCCGCGCTACCATGACCCATGTACCCGGCACCGTCGCCGCGAAGTACATCCTCCACGGCCTCGGCCGCATCGGCAGCCCGCGCGTGCGCCTGCCGCTCGTCGGGCCGGAGGATGCAGAGGCGGCGCTCATCGAGGACGAGCTCGCGCTCGTCTCCGGCGTCGACGGTCTCGACCTCACCCGCTTCCGCCCCGACCGCAACGCGGCCGCAGGCGGTGCGCTGCCCAGGGTGCACGGCACCACCAGGCAGTAGCTCGACACAGACATCCATGCGCGCGAGTCGTGCGCAACCACCACATCCGCTCGCACCACTGCGAGCCCCATATCGAAGGAGGGCCATGACGGCCATCACCCAGCCTGCCCCGCTCGCGGCAGGCACGCTCCGCATCTTCCCGCTCGGCGGCCTCGGCGAGGTCGGCCGCAACATGACGGTCTACGAGCAGGACGGCAAGCTGCTCATCGTCGACTGCGGCGTGCTCTTCCCCGAGGAGCACCAGCCGGGCGTCGACCTGATCCTGCCCGACTTCGGGCCGATCCGCGATCGCCTCGACGACGTCGTCGGCCTCGTGCTGACGCACGGGCACGAGGATCACATCGGCGCAGTGCCGTACCTCTTGCGCCTGAAGGCCGACATCCCGCTGCTCGGCTCGCAGCTCACGCTCGCGCTCATCGAGGCGAAGCTCAAGGAGCACCGCATCAAGCCCTACACGCTCACCGTCAAGGAGGGGCAGAAGGAGCAGCTCGGGCCGTTCGAGACCGAGTACATCGCGGTCAACCACTCGATCCCCGACGCCCTGGCGGTCGCGATCCGCACCTCTGCGGGCCTCGTGCTGCACACGGGCGACTTCAAGATGGATCAGCTGCCGCTCGACGACCGCATCACCGACCTGCGCGCCTTCGCGCGCCTGGGCGAAGAGGGCGTGGATGCGTTCCTGGTCGACTCGACGAACGCCGACGTGCCGGGGTTCACGGCTCCCGAGCGCGAGATCGGCCCGGTCCTGTCGCAGGTGATCGCCAAGACCTCCGGCCTCGTCGTGGTCGCGTCGTTCTCGAGCCACGTGCACCGCGTGCAGCAGGTGCTCGACGCCGCCGCCGAGAACGGCCGCAAGGTGGCCTTCGTCGGTCGCTCGATGGTGCGCAACATGGGCATCGCCGCTGATCTCGGCTACCTGAAGGTGCCCGACAAGGTCGTGGTCTCGCAGAAGGAGGCCGAGAACATGCCGCGCGAGCAGGTCGTGTTCATGTCGACCGGATCGCAGGGCGAGCCGATGGCGGTGCTCAGCCGCATCGTCAACGGCGAGCACCGGATCGAGGTGGGGGAGGACGACACGATCATCCTCGCCTCGAGCCTCATCCCGGGCAACGAGAACGCGGTCTTCCGCATCATCAACGGCCTCATGCAGCTGGGTGCGAAGGTCGTGCACAAGGGCTCCGCGAAGGTGCACGTCTCCGGGCACGCCTCCGCGGGCGAGCTGCTCTACTGCTACAACATCCTCGGCCCGGCGAACGTCATCCCCGTGCACGGCGAGTACCGCCACCTGCACGCCGCGGCGCAGCTCGCGATCGACACGGGCGTGCCGCGCGAGCGCGCGCACGTCGGCGAGAACGGCACCGTCTGGGATCTCAAGGATCACCGCATCACGGTCGCCGGACAGCACGAGATCGGCTTCGTCTACGTCGACGGCTCCTCGGTCGGTCGCATCGACGAGGCCGACCTCAAGGATCGTCGCATCCTCGCCGAGGAGGGCTTCATCTCGATCTTCATCGCCCTCGAGTCGCAGACCGGCAAGGTGATCGTCGGGCCCGAGATCCACGCCCGCGGCTTCGCCGAGGACGACTCGATCTTCGACGACATCCGCCCCAAGATCGTGAAGGCGCTCGCCGAGGCCGGTGAGCAGGGCGTGCGGGACCAGCACCAGTACCAGCAGGTCGTGCGCCGCGTCGTCGGACGCTGGGTGGGCACGCGCATCCGCCGTCGCCCCATGATCGTGCCGGTGGTCATCGAGGCGTAGTGCCGACGCTGGCGCTCATCCGCCGGGATGGGCGCCAGGCGCGGCGGCGCGTTCCGCGGCATCGCGGAGCGCCTGCGCGCCCGTGTGGCCGGCTCGACCTACAGTGATGCGCATGTCCAGCACGAAGCCGACGCGCCCGATCGCGCCCAAGAGCCCGGCGAAGGGCAAGCAGACCGCTGCCACCACCAAGGTGCAGCGGCAGGCGCGCGCGACGAAGGCGCAGCCCGTCTTCGAGGACGACGGCCCCGGTCTCGGCCAGCGCGCCTGGATGGGCCTCGCGCACGCCACGGGCGGCGCCGCCCGCGTGTTCGGCCGCGAGGAGCTGGCCAAGGACGAGCGCCGCGACGGCGTCCCCTTCTTCCTGACCCTGCTGGCGATCCTCGGCGCCGTCGTCGAGTGGATCATGCCCGCCAACGCGGTCGCCGAGGCGATCTCCGCCTACACCTTCGGCGGACTCTTCGGCCAGGTGGCGGTCGCGCTCCCGGTGGTGTTCGTGCTGCTCGCGCTCTGGATGTTCCGCCACCCCGCGTCCGTGAGCGACAACGGTCGCGTCGGCGTCGGCCTCGTGCTGCTGCTCGTCTCGGTCGCCGGTCTGTGCCACGTGATCGCGGGCATGCCGGATGCGTCGCTCGGCATGCCCGCACTGGCCGACGCGGGCGGCATCCTCGGCTGGGTCGCCTCCGCGCCGCTCGCAGCGCTGCTGCAGCCGATCGGCGCAGGCATCGTCTGCGGCATCATCGCCGCGCTCTCGGTGCTCGTCGTCACGCGCACAGCGCCCAACCGCATCCCGCAGCGCCTCGTCGAGCTCTACGGCTACCTCTTCGGGGTCGACACCGGCACCGAGGAGGAGCGCGAGGAGTCCCGCCGCGCGCGCCGCGAGGCCAAGGAGCTCGCGAGGGCGGAGGCCGCGGAGGCAGCCGAGGAGGAGCCCGTGGAGGGCGCCGACGCCCTGCCGTTCTGGCGGCGCAACGCGACCGGCCGCGAGGTCGACCCGCCCTACGAGGGCGTCGAGGCGCTCGATCTCGGCGACGCGCACGAGCTCCCCTACGACAGCCCCGTGGTCGTCGATCGCGAGCTGCCGACCACGCGGGTCGCTGCCGTGCCGGCGAACCCCGTCGAGCCGCGGCCAGGCGATGCAGTCGGCGTCGACCACGACGACTACGCGACCTCCGTCCTGGCCTCCCTCGAGCACGCGGAGGAGGCGATGCGCAAGCACACGGGCGAGATCGTGGCGGCCGACGGCGGCGACACCGCGCTGGACGCACCGACCTCCGGCGAGGGCGCAACCGCAGCAGCAGCGGCGCCTCAGCGCGAGCGGCCCTACCGACTGCCGTCGATCGCGTCGCTCGGCCAGGGCGACCCGCCCAAGGCGCGCTCGCAGGCCAACGACGACATCGTGGCGGCGATCACGCAGGTGCTCTCGTCCTTCAACGTCGACGCCAAGGTCACGGGCTTCTCCCGAGGCCCGACCGTCACCCGCTACGAGGTCGAGGTCGCCCCGGGCGTCAAGGTCGAGCGGGTCACCGCGCTCTCGAAGAACCTGTCGTACGCCGTCGCCTCGAACGAGGTGCGCATCCTCTCGCCCATCCCCGGCAAGAGCGCGATCGGCATCGAGATCCCGAACCCCGACCGCGAGACGGTCAAGCTCGGCGACGTGCTGCGCTCGCGCGCGGCCGCCGACTCGAAGCACCCGATGACGATCGGCATCGGCAAGGACGTCGAGGGCGGCTTCGTGGTCGCGAACCTCGCGAAGATGCCCCACCTGCTCGTCGCCGGCTCGACCGGCTCCGGCAAGTCGTCCTTCGTGAACTCGATGATCACGAGCCTGCTCATGCGCGCGACGCCCGCAGAGGTGCGCATGGTGCTCGTCGACCCCAAGCGCGTCGAGCTGACCGCCTACCAGGGCGTGCCGCACCTCATCACCCCCATCATCACGAACCCGAAGAAGGCAGCGGAGGCGCTGCAGTGGGTCGTGAAGGAGATGGACATGCGCTACGACGACCTCGCGTCGTTCGGCTACAAGCACATCGACGACTTCAACGCCGCGGTGCGCGCGGGCGAGATCGTGCTGCCCGCAGGCAGCCAGCGCACGCTCAAGGCCTACCCCTACCTGCTCGTCGTGGTCGACGAGCTCGCCGACCTGATGATGGTGGCGCCGCGCGACGTGGAGGATTCGATCGTGCGCATCACCCAGCTCGCGCGCGCCGCCGGCATCCACCTCGTGCTCGCGACCCAGCGCCCCTCGGTCGACGTCGTCACCGGGCTCATCAAGGCCAACGTGCCGAGCCGCTTCGCCTTCGCGGTCTCGAGCGTCACGGACTCGCGCGTCATCCTGGACCAGCCCGGTGCGGACAAGCTGATCGGCCAGGGCGACGGACTGTTCCTGCCGATGGGTGCGAACAAGGCGATGCGCGTGCAGGGCGCCTGGGTCGAGGAGGCGGAGATCCAGCGCGTCGTGCAGCACGTCACGGGGCAGGCTCGGCCCGAGTATCGCGACGACGTCGCCGAGGTCGCGGAGAAGCGCGAGATCGACGCAGACATCGGGGACGACCTCGAGGATCTCTGCGCGGCGGCCGAGCTCGTCGTCTCGACGCAGTTCGGCTCGACCTCGATGCTGCAGCGCAAGCTGCGCGTCGGCTTCGCCAAGGCCGGTCGCCTCATGGACCTGATGGAGTCGCGCGAGATCGTCGGCCCCTCCGAGGGTTCGAAGGCCCGCGACGTGCTCGTGCCGCCGGACGGCCTCGCTGCCGTGCTCGCCTCGCTGCGCGGCGAAGGGCCCGCCGGCGGCCCTGCGCCCGCGCCTGCGCGCGCACCGACGCAGGCGGCAGCAGCCTCGGCCGCGCCGGCGGTCGCCGCCGCGGACGACGATCCCGTCGACGCGCCCCTCGGGGACGGCTCGTGGAGCCAGGCCGACGACCCCTACGCCGATCCGTTCGACGACGCCAACGCCGCTGGCCTCGAGGTGGTCGAGGCCGAGGGCGACGACGGCGAGGACGCCTGGTCGTTGACCGGCCGGGACTGAGGAGCCGTTCCGCATGGGGATCCTGAGCCCGTGGCGCGGGCGCGTGTGGCGACGCGGTGACGAGCCCGCCAGCGTGGCGAGCGTGCCGAACCTGATCTCGGTCGCGCGCATCCTGCTGACGCCGGTCTTCATCGTCGTCGCGCTCATGAACCCGGAGCCCGGTCTCGCCCGCACGCTCGGTGCGGTGCTGTTCGCCGTGCTGATCGCGACCGACTTCGTCGACGGGCAGATCGCTCGCGGTCGAGGCCTCGTCACCGACTTCGGCAAGCTCATCGACCCCATCGCCGACAAGGCCATCACGGGCAGCGCGTTCGTGGTGCTGTCGGTGCTCGGCGAGCTCGACTGGTGGATCACGGCCGTGGTGCTGCTGCGCGAGTGGGGCATCACCGCATACCGCCTGGTGGTGGCCAACCAGGTCGTGATCGCGGCAGACTGGGCTGGCAAGGCGAAGACGATGGCCCAGGCGATCGCGCTGCCGCTCGCGCTGGTGCCGGTGCAGGCCTGGATCGGTGAGCCGGGCGTCTGGATCTGCACGATCACGATGACGATCGCGGTGGCGCTCACGATCTACTCGGGCGTCGAGTTCGTGATCCACGCGGTGAGAGGGCGACGATGACCGAAGCGGCAGGGCGCGCGACGCGCACGACGAGCACGGACGCCGACCGCAGCGGCGGCACGCAGGGCGGCGACGGTGCGCGTGGCAGCAGCGAGGCGCGGGGCTCGTTCGCCACGGTGCGCGAGATCTCGCAGCTCGCCGCCTCCATCGTCCCGCGCGCGGCCGCGCGAGGGGTCACGATCGCGGTCGCGGAGTCGCTGACCGGTGGCCTCGTCGCCGCGACGCTGGTGCGCATCCCCGGCGCCTCCGGGGTGCTCCGCCTCGGTGTCGTCGCCTACGCGACCCCGATGAAGCAGGAGGTGCTGCGCGTCCCGGCGCAGCTGCTCGCCGAGCGGGGCGCCGTCGACCCCCACGTCGCGATCGCCATGGCGCGCGGGGTGCGCCAGCTCGCGGCCGTCGATCGCTCGGAGTGCACGATCGGCATCGCCACGACCGGCGCGGCCGGGCCCGGCTCCCAGGACGGCCGCCCGCCGGGCGAGTTCCACATCGGCCTGGAGATCGAGACGACGGATGGACGCGTTGCGCTCTCCTCCTCGCACCACGCCACCGGCGACCGGGAGGCGGTGCGCGCTGCGGCGCTGCTCGCAGCGCTACGAGCGCTGTCCTCAGCGCTCGACCGCACCGACCTCCCCATGCACAGCGAATCCACAACCTGACCTGGGCGCGCTGCGGAATGCGTGATGTGACATGGGTGTTGTCAACTTCGTGGGCATCACGGCAGATCGCAGGAGAGCTGCCAGTAGGCTGATGCATCCGACCACGGTGAAGGGGGAGACCATGGTGCTGGTTCGACAGGAGATCGGCGATGTGCTGCGCGACACGCGGCTGCGCCAGGGCAGGACGCTGCGTCAGGTCGCGTCGCGCGCGTCGGTGGCGCTCGGCTACCTGAGCGAGGTCGAGCGAGGCCAGAAGGAGGCCTCCAGCGAGATCCTCGCATCGGTCGCCGAGGCGCTGGACGTGCCGCTCTCGAGCGTGCTGCGAGAGGTGGGGGACCGTCTCGCCGTGCTTGAGGGGCTCACCTTCGGCGAGCTCGACTCGCTGTCCACGACCGTGCCGGACACGCTGCCCGCCGACATGGTGGCGGAGTTCGACCCGGTGCACTGAGCGGTGCGGGCGAGCGAGCTGCAGACCGCGGTCGCCGACGAGTTCGGCGCTCTCGGCTCCGTGCTGATGACCGATCTGACGCTCAGCAGCCTCGGTGGCCGGACGGGCGCCGAGGCGCTGGCCGCCGGAGTCTCCGCCCGGGACGTGTGGCGGGCGCTGTGCGACGCGAAGGACGTCCCGACGCAGCGGCGCCATGGCCGCGGCCTCCAGGAGCCGCAGCGCTGATCTCGGCCGGGTCGGTGCGGTCGCCGCATGCGCGACACGCCGCCGATCGTTCGAAGATGCGTTCGATCGACGCGTAGGCTGCAGAGGTACGAGAGGCCCGCCATCCACAGGCGGGCCAACGGGTCGCACCCATGTCAGTGGCCCGACGTACCGTGAGCGCACAACACCAGCCATGCACGGCGAACGGAAGGCCAGCAATGCCCACACCCGCAGACCGCGAGAAGTCGCTCGAGGCGGCGCTCGCACAGATCGACCGCCAGTTCGGCAAGGGGTCGGTGATGCGCCTCGGGAGCGAGGACCGCGCGCCGGTCGAGGTCATCCCCACAGGCTCCATCGCACTCGACGTCGCGCTCGGCGTGGGCGGCCTGCCCCGCGGTCGCATCATCGAGATCTACGGCCCCGAGTCCTCCGGCAAGACCACGCTGACGCTCCACGCGATCGCGAACGCGCAGCGCAACGGCGGCATCGCGGCGTTCATCGATGCAGAGCACGCGCTCGACCCCGAGTACGCGAAGAAGCTCGGCGTCGACATCGACGCGCTGCTCGTCTCGCAGCCCGACACGGGTGAGCAGGCGCTCGAGATCGCTGACATGCTCGTGCGCTCGGGCTCGATCGACCTCATCGTGATCGACTCCGTCGCCGCGCTCGTGCCTCGCGCCGAGATCGAGGGCGAGATGGGCGACAGCCACGTCGGCTTGCAGGCGCGCCTCATGTCCCAGGCGCTGCGCAAGCTGACCGGTGGCCTGAACCAGACGCAGACGACGATGATCTTCATCAACCAGCTGCGCGAGAAGATCGGTGTCTTCTTCGGCAGCCCCGAGACGACCGCGGGCGGCAAGGCGCTGAAGTTCTACGCGTCGGTGCGGCTCGACATCCGTCGCATCGAGACGCTGAAGGACGGCACCGACGCCGTCGGCAACCGCACCCGCGTCAAGGTCGTCAAGAACAAGATGGCCCCGCCCTTCAAGCAGGCGGAGTTCGACATCCTCTACGGCGTCGGGATCTCGCGCGAGGGCAGCTTGATCGACTTCGGGGTCGAGCACGGCATCGTCCGCAAGTCGGGCGCCTGGTACACCTACGACGGCGACCAGCTGGGTCAGGGCAAGGAGAAGGCCCGTCAGTTCCTGATCGACAACGCAGACCTGGCGCTGCAGATCGAGCGCCAGATCCTGGGCAAGCTCGGCGTCGGCGCGGCAGGCAAGGCGATCGCGGCCGAGCAGCAGGCAGCCGTCGAGTCGCTCGATGCGCGCAGGCAGGAGCGCCAGGGCGCGTGAGCGACCTCGAGCGGCGCGACCGCGACCGGCGGTTGGCAGCCGTGACCGAGCTCTCCACCTGGATCGCCTCGAAGGAGGACGATCCGGTGGAGGCCCGCACCTTCGCCCGTCACGCGGGGTGGCCGCCGTCGGACGACGATGCCGACGAGCGCTCGGAGGCGGTCGACGAGCCTGCGGAGGCGATCGACGAGGAAGCGGCGCGCTCGATCGCGCTGCGGGCGCTCGGGCGCCGCGCGGCCAGTCGACAGGAGCTCGATCGCACGCTCGAGCGGCGCGAGGTGGGACCGGAGGTGCGCGACGCCGTGCTCGACCGGCTCTCCTCCGAGGGGCTGGTCGACGATGCCCAGCTGGCGCAGGACTACGCCGAGCGCCTCCGAGAGCGCAAGCGTCTCGGTGAGCGCGGCGTCGCGGCCGAGCTGCGCAAGCGCGGTCTCGACGCGGCTGCGCTCGAGCCGAGCGATGAGGATGCCGAGCTGCAGCGCGCGGTCGACGCTGCGAGCGAGCGGCGCAGGCGCATGGGCAGCCTCGACGACGCCACCGCGGAGCGCCGATTGGCAGGATTCCTGCAGCGCCGCGGCTTCGGCGGTTCGGCGGTGCGCATCGCCATCGAGCGGAGCCGCCCGACAGGCCCGCGCTTCCGCTGAGCCGGCGGTCGTCGATCGGTGCACGGGATCGAGGCGTCCGCGCGCTCAGGTGCAGGCCGTGCATCCTGGGCTATGTTGAGGCCATGAAGAAGACCAGGATCCTCGCGCTTCCGGCCGTCGCGGCCGTCTCCCTGCTCGCCCTCACGGGCTGCTTCCAGGCGCCGCCCATCGGCGGCACCACACCTGACACCAGCACCGAGGACTCGGGGACCGAGACCGAGGAGGGCACCGAGACGCAGGCGCCCGATGACGGCGCCTCGGTCGACCTGACGGACACGGCGTGGTCGGGCACCGACTCGGCGGGCAACACGATGGACCTCGTGCTCGAGGCGGACGGCACCGTCCTGCTCAACGACTGGAACGAGCAGAACTGGGATGAGCCGTCGGACACGTGGGTCGTCGATGGCGACCAGATCACGATCTTCATCAGCGGGATCCAGGACATCCAGAGCCTCGAGTACACCGGCACGGCCGAGCTGGGAACCATGAACCTGAGCGGCGTCGACGGCAACGGCGACGAGGGCTACGACCTCACGCTCGAGCAGGGCTGACCTCCTTCCACTTCGACGCCGCCTCGAGCCACGGCTCGGGGCGGCGTCGTCGTGCGCCGGTATCCTGGGGAGCATGTCGCTGACCGCGCCGCCGCGCACCTACGAGGTGAAGACCTTCGGCTGCCAGATGAACGTGCACGACTCCGAGCGGCTGCGTGGCTCGCTGGAGGATGCGGGCTACCGCGAGGCGACGGACGGCACGCCCGATGTCATCGTCATCAACACGTGCGCGGTCCGCGAGAACGCCGACCAGAAGCTCTACGGGCACCTCGGACACCTCGCGAAGACGAAGCGCGAGCGGCAGGGGTTCCAGATCGCGGTCGGCGGCTGCCTCGCGCAGAAGGACCGGTCGACGATCATCGAGCGGGCGCCGTGGGTCGACGTGGTCTTCGGCACCCACAACATCGGCTCGCTGCCGACACTGCTCGATCGCAGCCGACACAACGGCGAGGCCGAGGTCGAGATCCTCGAATCGCTCGAGGTGTTCCCCTCCACCCTGCCGACGAAGCGCGAGTCCACCTACGCCGGCTGGGTCTCCATCTCGGTCGGCTGCAACAACACCTGCACCTTCTGCATCGTGCCCTCGCTGCGCGGCAAGGAGCGCGATCGGCGCCCGGGAGAGATCCTCGCGGAGGTGCAGGCGCTCGTCGACGACGGGGCGGTCGAGGTGACGCTGCTCGGGCAGAACGTCAACTCCTACGGCGTCGAGTTCGGCGATCGCCTGGCGTTCGGCAAGCTGCTGCGCGCCGCGGGTGAGGTGGAGGGCCTCGAGCGCATCCGCTTCACGAGCCCGCATCCGGCCGCCTTCACCGACGACGTCATCGATGCGATGGCCGAGACCCCCGCGGTCATGCCGCAGCTCCACATGCCGCTGCAGTCCGGCTCCGATCGCATCCTGCGCGCCATGCGCCGCTCCTACCGCTCGACGCGGTTCCTCGGGATCCTGGATCGCGTGCGCGAGCGCATCCCGCACGCCGCGATCACGACCGACATCATCGTCGGCTTCCCCGGCGAGACCGAGGAGGACTTCGCCGAGACGATGCGGGTCGTCGAGGCCTCCCGCTTCGCCTCTGCGTTCACCTTCCAGTACTCGATCCGACCGGGGACGCCTGCGGCGACCATGCCTGACCAGGTGCCCAAGGCGATCGTGAAGGAGCGCTTCGAGCGACTGGTCGCGCTGCAGGATCGCATCTCGCTCGAGGAGAACCAGCGCCAGGTCGGCCGCGCGGTCGACGTGCTCGTGTCGGTCGGCGAAGGCCGCAAGGACGCCGAGACGCACCGCCTGAGCGGGCGCGCGGAGGACAACCGGCTGGTGCACTTCATGCCCGGCGAGCAGCAGCCGCGGCCGGGCGACGTCGTCACGGTCGAGGTCACAGCGGCCGCCACGTTCCACCTGATCGCCGACGGCGCCCCTCTGGCGCTGCGACGCACGCGCGCCGGCGACGCGTTCGATCGGGCGCAGGCCGAGAGCTGCGGCGTGCCGAGCCCGTCCGGTGCCGCAGCGCAGCCTGCGGGCCCCGTGTCGCTGGGCCTGCCGACGCTGCGGCTGCCGTCCGCTGCCACCGGCGCGTGACGCTGATCGCCGTCGTCGGCGCGACCGGCACCGGCAAGACGGGGCTGTCGCTCGACGTCGCCGACGAGCTGGTGCGCCTGGGCGCTCGGGCAGAGATCGTCAACTGCGATGCCATGCAGCTCTATCGCGGCATGGACATCGGCACCGCGAAGGCCACCGTCGCCGAGCGCCGCGGGCACCCGCATCACCTGCTCGACGTGCTCGAGCCCTGGCAGGATGCCGCGGTCGCCGCCTATCGCGAGGCCGCGCTCGCCGCGCTGGCCGACATCGAGGCCCGCGGCGCCGTGCCGATCCTGGTGGGCGGCAGCGGGCTCTACGCCTCGAGCGCCCTCTACGACTTCGCCTTCCCCGCCACCGACGAGGCGCTGCGCGCGCAGCTCGAGGCGCAGCTCGAGCGGGAGGGCGCCGGGGCGCTGCACGCGCGGCTGCTGCTGGTCGACGCCGCCGCCGCGGAGGCGATCGGCCCCCACAACGGTCGCAGGCTCGTGCGCGCGCTCGAGGCCGTGACGCTGACGGGAGAGCCCTTCCGCGTCGGCCTGCCGCCGGAGGAGTCGATGCTGCGACCGACGCTGATCCAGCACGTGCGGGTCGATCGCGCGGTGCTCGTGGCCCGGCTCGACGAGCGCGTCCGGCGGATGTGGGAGCTCGGCATCGTCGACGAGGCGCGCGCGCTGCGGGAGCGCGGCATCGAGCGGGGCACGACCGCGCAGCAGGCGATCGGCTACCGCCAGGCGCTCCAGCAGCTCGACGGCGCGCTGACCGCCGCGGAGGCGATCGAGCAGACGCAGGCGCTGACGCGACGCTACGCGCGCCGACAGGTCTCCTGGTTCCAGCGCTACCCCGCGGCGCCGCCCACCGATGCCACCAGCCTCGCGCGCGCCGTGCTCGATAGCCTGGAGCCATGACAGCGCTGCGCACGGGAGCTTTCGCCAAGGGGCACGGCACGGGCAACGACTTCGTGCTGATCGCCGACCCCGACGGCTCGACGCCGTTGACCGCGGAGCGCGTGCGCCAGCTCGCCGACCGCCGGTTCGGCGTCGGGGGCGACGGCGTCATCCGCGCGGTGCGGGCCGGCGCGACCGGCGACCAGGCGCTCGACGACGCCCCGGCCGGCACCTGGGCGATGGACTACTGGAACGCCGACGGCTCGCTCAGCGAGATGTGCGGCAACGGCGTGCGCGTCTTCGTGCGGTTCCTGCTCGAGGAGCAGCTGGCGGAGCTGGAGGACGGCAGTGCCATCGACGTCGCCACGCGCGCCGGGACCAAGCGCGTGGTGCGGCGCGGTGACCTCCTGTCGGTCGACCTGGGCCGCTTCGAGCTGGGCGGTGACCGCCTGGTCGCGGCGCACGGGCTCGACGTCGCCCGCCCGGGGCTCGATGTGTCGACAGGCAACCCCCACGTCGTCGTCGCCCTCGCGAGCGAGGAGGAGCTCGAGGCGCTCCAGCTGCACGCGGCCCCCGCGCTCGACCCGGTCGCGGCATCCGGCGCGAACGTCGAGTTCGTCGTCCCCGGCGCGATCGCCGACGGCATCGGGGCGATCCGCATGCGCGTGCACGAGCGCGGCTCGGGTGAGACGCTCTCCTGCGGCACGGGTGCCGTCGCAGCCGCCGTCGCGACGAGGCACTGGTCGGGGGATGCGGCGGATCGCTGGATCGTCGACGTGCCGGGCGGCAGGCTCGAGGTCGAGGTCGACGAGCGCGGCCACGCCTGGCTGACGGGGCCCGCGCAGATCGTCTTCCGCGCCACTGCGGCGCAGCCCGGCGCCGGCGCCGCCGCTCGGCCTGCGACGGACGAGCCCGAGAGGATCAGTCCGGTGCTGTGACGGCGATGATGCGGTACGTGCGCTTGGAGTCGGCGCGCTCGACGTCGAAGTCGGCGAAGCGCTCGGTCAGCCAGCGCAGCAGCGAGTCGGCGCCCAGGTGCTTCTGCACCACGAGCCAGGCGGTCGCGCCCGGAGCGAGCCGGGGGATCCACGTCTCGAGCAGCTCGTGCAGCTGCTGCTTCCCGATGCGGATCGGCGGATTCGACCAGATCGTCGAGAAGCGTACCGATGCAGGCACGAGCTCTGGTGTCGCCGGCGTGATGTTCGATAGACTGAGCAGCTCGGCATTCCGCTCCACGAGCGAGAGCGCACGGGCGTTGACGTCGACCGCCCACACGCTCGCCTCGGGGGAGCGCGTCGCGAGGGTCGCGGCGATCGGTCCCCAGCCGCAGCCGAGATCGAGCAGATCCCCGCGCTCGGGAGGCGCGGGAACCGCATCCAGCAGCACCTCGGTGCCGACATCGAGTCGGTCGCCGGAGAACACACCGGTCGCCGTGACCATCTCTCGCTCACGGCCGTCGATCGGCACCCGGATCGTCCGGACCGACTTGGGCGCGACGGGATCGGGAGAGAAGTAGTGGTCCGGCACGGACTCGACAGTAGCGAAGGAACAACGATGGCAGAACCGCAGGACGCGGGCACCGGCGCCGACGCCGGACAGGAGCACGGCCGCGCGACGGAGCGGATCCTCCGCTGGGCGCAGCCGACGGACGGCGAGGTGCGGGCGCGAGCGCAGGCGCTGCAGGGCGACGATGCCTTCAGCGACACCGACGGCGAGCAGCTGGAGCGCGCAGATCGCGCGGCCCTGCGCCGCGTCGACGGGTTGCGCACCGAGCTCGAGGACGTCACCGAGGTCGAGTACCGGCAGCTGCGGCTCGAGAACGTCGTGCTCGTCGGTGTGTACTCGGGATCTGCGACGGATGCGGAGAACTCGCTGCACGAGCTCGCGGCGCTCGCCGAGACCGCTGGGGCGCAGGTGCTCGACGGCGTGCTGCAGCGCCGGCCGAACCCCGATCCCGCCACCTACGTCGGCCGGGGCAAGGCCGACGAGCTGGCGACGATGGTGAAGGAGCTGGGTGCCGACACGGTGATCGCCGACAGCGAGCTCTCCCCGAGCCAGCGACGCGCGCTCGAGGACCGCGTGAAGGTGAAGGTGATCGACCGCACCGCGGTGATCCTCGACATCTTCAGCCAGCATGCGAAGAGCCGCGAGGGCAAGGCCCAGGTCGAGCTGGCGCAGCTCGAGTACCTGCTGCCGCGCTTGCGCGGCTGGGGCGAGTCGATGTCGCGCCAGGCCGGTGGCCAGGTCGGCGGTCAGGGCGCCGGCATGGGATCGCGCGGACCGGGTGAGACGAAGATCGAGCTGGATCGCCGCCGCATCCACACCCGCATGGCGAGGCTGCGCAAGCAGATCAAGGGCTTCGCCCCCGCGCGGCAGGCGAAGCGCGCGAACCGCGACCGCTTCGAGGTGCCGGGGGTCGCGATCGCCGGCTACACGAACGCCGGCAAGTCGTCGCTGCTGAACCGCATCACGGGGGCCGGGGTGCTGGTGGAGAACGCGCTGTTCGCGACGCTGGACGCGACCGTGCGGCGCGCGCAGACGCCGGACGGTCGCGAGTTCACGATCGCCGACACGGTCGGCTTCGTGCGCAACCTGCCGCACCAGCTGGTCGAGGCGTTCCGCTCCACCCTCGAGGAGGTCGCGGAGTCGGAGGTCGTCGTGCACGTCGTCGACGGCAGCCACCCAGACCCCGCATCGCAGATCGCCACGGTGCGCGACGTGCTGGGGGAGACCGGTGCGCGCTCGATCCCGGAGATCGTCGTGTTCAACAAGGCCGACCTGATCAGCGACGACGACCGCCTGGTGCTGCGCGGGCTGCAGCCGGATGCGATCTTCGCCTCCGCGCGCACCGGCGAGGGCGTCGACGCGATCCTGGCGCGCATCGCCGAGGTGCTGCCGCGCCCCGAGGTCGCGGTCTCGCTGCTGGTGCCCTTCGATCGCGGCGACGTGATCGCGATGCTGCACGACCGCTTCGAGGTGCTCGATGAGCGCTACGAGGAGGCCGGTACCCGCGTCGACGCCAAGGTCTCCGAGGCGGCGGTGAGCCAGCTGGCGGCCTTCCGCGTGTAGCAGCAGGCTGCAGCGATGACGAAGGCGCGGACCCCGTGGGGCCCGCGCCTTCGTCGTACGACGCTCAGACGGAGCGCAGCACCGCCACGACCTTGCCGAGCACCTCGGACTCGTCGCCCAGGATCGGCTCGAAGGCCGAGTTGCGCGGCAGCAGCCAGGTGTGGCCGTCGCGCTGCTTGAACACCTTGACGGTCGCTTCGCCGTCCAGCATGGCCGCGACGATGTCGCCGTTGACCGCGTCGCGCTGCTGGCGCACCACCACCCAGTCGCCGTCGCAGATGGCGGCATCGATCATCGATTCGCCGACCACCTTCAGCATGAAGAGGTCGCCGCCGCCCACGAGCTGCTTCGGCAGCGGCATGACGTCCTCCACCTGCTCCTCGGCCGTGATGGGGATGCCGGCCGCGATGCGGCCGACCATCGGCACGAAGGTCGCCTGGTCCATGCTCCCGACGGAGGGGTCGAGCTCGTCGGGGACGAGCACCTCGATCGCGCGGGGCCGCGCCGGATCCCGCCGGATCATGCCTGCCAGCTCGAGCTGCCCCAGCTGGTGCGTGACGCTCGAGAGCGAGGAGAGGCCGACGGCGTCGCCGATCTCTCGGTAGCTCGGCGGGTACCCGCGCTGCCGCACGGCCTTCTGGATGACCTGCAGGATCGCCTGCTGCTTCTCGGTCAGCTGCCTCGTCATACCGCTCCGCTCCTGCCGATCCCTGGGCCCGAGCGCCCGCGGACGGGCGTGTGGGTGGTCTGGGATTGACTGCTCCTGGTTCGAAAGCGTATCCGACGGAGCGCTCGGATCAAACGGATGTTCGAGCGTGTCGTGGAGAAACTCCGCGATATCCCTTGACGCATCCGGCGGATCGAAGATAGGTTCGAAACAGAGATTCGCAGGCGGTGCTCCCGGCCGAGCACCGCCTGCGGGTCCAGACCGAAGGAGCATCGATGACTGCCATCGCCACCGCCGCAGTGACCAGCGCAACGCCTGGCACGCGCATCCGCATGACCGCTCGCGGCCGCCGCGCGCTCGCCCTGCTGGTCGCCGCCCCCGTGCTCGCAGCCGGCGCGCTCGCCGGCGTCGGGCTCGTCGGCGACGCCATCTCCGGCGCTGTCGCATCCTCCTCGACGGAGGGTGTCGAGCTCGAGCAGATCTCCGTCATGCCCGGCCAGTCGCTGTGGCAGATCGCCCGGTCGGTCGCGCCCGAGGCAGACCCTCGCGATGTGATCGCCGAGATCGAGCTGCTCAACGGCATCGGCGGATCCATCCAGCCCGGCGAGCTGCTCGCCATCCCCGCGCACTACTCGCGCTGAACGTCCCGCCCCGTGCGGCGCACGTCGCGTCGCGCGAGGCATCACACATCGTCCTAGGCTGGTCGGGTGACCGGCCTCGACGACCTCCCCATCCGCGATGACCTCCGCGGGCTGACGCCCTACGGCGCCCCGCAGCTCGAGGTGCCGGTGCTGCTGAACGTCAACGAGAACGCCTACCGCGTCCCCGAGGCCGTCGCCGTCGACATCGTGCAGGAGATCGCACGAGTGCTGCCGAACGCCAACCGCTACCCGGATCGCGAGTTCGACGGGCTGCGGGCATCCTTCGCCGCCTACCTCGGCCACGACCTGCAGCCGGAGCAGATCTGGGCCGGCAACGGTTCCAACGAGGTGCTGCAGCACGTCTTGCAGGCCTTCGGCGGCCCGGGCCGCTCGCTGCTGTCGTTCACCCCGACCTACTCGATGTATCCCCTCCTCGCGCAGGGCGTCGGCATGCGCTGGGTGCCGGTGCCGCGCGCCGAGGACTTCACGCTCACGCCGGAGGCGGTGCGCGCCGCGATCGCCGAGCACGACCCCGACGTGGTGTTCCTCTGCTCGCCCAACAACCCGACCGGGACGGCGATCGGTCTCGACGTCGTCGAAGCCGCGCTGGAAGCGGCTCGCGGCATCGTGCTCGTCGACGAGGCCTACGCGGAGTTCGCCCACGACCGCACGCAGACCGCGCTCGCCCTGCTCGACCGGTTCCCGCGCCTGCTGGTCTCGCGCACGATGAGCAAGGCATTCGCCTTCGCGGGGATCCGGGTCGGCTACCTCGCGGCAGCGCCCGCGGTGATCGACGCGCTGCGCCTGGTGCGGCTGCCCTACCACCTCTCGGCGATCACGCAGGCGGCGGCGCTCGCAGCGCTGCGGCACAGCGACGAGATGCTCGCGCGCGTCGACCAGCTGCGCGAGCAGCGCGATCGCCTGGTCGACGAGCTCGCCGCGCTCGGCCTGCGACCGCACCCCTCTGACGCCAACTTCGTCCTGGTGGGCGGCATCGCCGACCCGCAGGCGATGTTCTCGGCGCTGCTCGAGCGCGGGATCCTCGTGCGCGACGTGGGCCTGCCCGGCACGCTGCGGATCACGGCGGGCACGCCGGGGGAGACGGGCGCCGTGCTCGCCGCGCTCGCATCGCTGACCGCGGAATAGGATCGAGCCATGCCCCGCACCGCAACGATCGAGCGCGCGACCAGTGAGTCGAGCATCCGCCTCTCGCTCGACCTCGACGGCACCGGCCGCTCGTCGGTCTCGACGACCGTGCCGTTCTTCGACCACATGCTGACCGCCTTCTCGAAGCACTCCCTCATCGACCTGGAGGTCGCCGCGACCGGGGACGCCGACATCGATGCGCACCACACCGTCGAGGACACGGCGATCGCGCTCGGCCTCGCGCTGCACCAGGCCCTCGGCGACAAGGCCGGCGTGCGCCGGTACGGCGACGCCACGGTGCCGCTCGACGAGGCGCTCGCTCGCGCGGTCGTGGACCTCTCCGGCCGACCCTTCCTCGTGCACTCCGGTGAGCCGGCTGGCTTCGAGCTGCACCGCATCGGCGGTCACTTCACGGGTTCGCTCGTGCGTCACGCGTTCGAGGCGATCACGCTCAACGGTCGCATCACCGCGCACGTCGAGGTGCTGGCGGGTCGCGACCCGCACCACATCGCAGAGGCGGAGTTCAAGGCCTTCGCCCGCGCCCTGCGGGTCGCCGTGGAGCCCGACCCCCGCGTGACGGGTGTGCCCTCGACCAAGGGTGCGCTGTGACGCGTCCCACCGTCGCGCTGCTCGACTACGGCCTCGGCAACGTCCACTCCGCCGCCAAGGCGCTCGAGGCCGCCGGCGCGGACGTCTCGCTGACCGCCGATCGCGCGACGGTGATGGAGGCCGACGGCCTCGTGGTCCCGGGCGTCGGCTCGATCGCCGCGTGCATGGCAGGCATCCAGGCGATCCGGGGCGGGGAGCTCATCGGCCGCCGACTCGCCGGAGGCCGACCGGTGCTCGGGATCTGCGTGGGCATGCAGGTGCTCTTCTCCGCGGGAGAGGAGGGCGGTGTGCACACGGACGCTCTCGACGAGTGGCCCGGCACGGTGCGCCGCCTGCAGGCGGACGTGCTGCCGCACATGGGCTGGGCGCAGGTCGAGGCCCCCGCGGGGTCCGTGCTCTTCGACGGCATCCGCGACGAGCGCTTCTACTTCGTCCACTCGTACGCGGCCACCGAGTGGAGCATCGATCCGCATCCGCGCATCCGCCAGCCGCACGTGACCTGGGCGACCCACGGCGAGCGCTTCATCGCCGCCGTGGAGAACGGCCCCCTGACCGCCACGCAGTTCCACCCCGAGAAGTCGGCGGAGGCCGGCATCCGGCTGCTGACGAACTGGGTTCGCAGCCTCTGATCCTCCGGAGTAGCATCGCACCGGCCGCCGTCGCGCGAGCGCTCCGCCCCGCACCCCGAGAAGGCACTTCACCATGACCGATTTCAACCAGTCGCCCAAGCTGCAGCTGCTGCCCGCCATCGACGTCGCCGGCGGCAAGGCGGTGCGGCTCACGCAGGGCGAGGCCGGCACGGAGACCTCCTTCGGCTCGCCGATCGACGCCGCCGAGGACTGGGTGCGCCAGGGGGCCGAGTGGATCCACCTCGTCGACCTGGACGCAGCGTTCGGCCGCGGCGACAACCGCGGCATCATCAAGAAGGTCATCAAGGCCGTCAGGGGTCAGGTGCAGGTCGAGCTCTCCGGCGGCATCCGCGATGAGGCCTCGCTGAGCGCCGCGCTCGCCACCGGCGTCAAGCGCATCAACCTCGGCACCGCCGCCCTCGAGAACCCGGAGTGGACAGCCTCCGTCATCGCCGAGTACGGCGAGCAGATCGCGGTCGGCCTCGACGTGCGCGGCACGACGCTCGCGGCGCGCGGCTGGACGCAGGAGGGCGGCGACCTCTGGCAGGTGCTCGACCGCCTCGACGCAGCCGGCTGCAGCCGCTACGTCGTCACCGACGTCACGAAGGACGGCACGCTGCAGGGGCCGAACCTCGAGCTGCTGCGACAGGTCGCGGACCGCACCGACAAGCCGGTGGTGGCCTCCGGCGGCGTGTCGAGCCTCGACGACATCGCGGCGCTGCGCGAGCTCGTGCCGCACGGCGTCGAGGGCGCGATCGTCGGCAAGGCGCTCTACGCGGGTGCGTTCACCCTGGTCGCGGCGCTGGACGTCGCCGGCCAGTAGGCGCCACGTGCAGCGATCGGATTCGGCGGGGCGCCCGTGGGAGGGCCGCTCGTTCGACCACCACGACACGGCCTACGCGGGCGACGACGGCTCCGCCCCGGGTCGGTACCTCGCGGCGGTCGCCGCGCTCGTCGAGGGCTCGGCCGGTCGGGCAGGGGTCGTCGACGCGCTTCGCGGCGAGCGGCTGCTCGTGCCGCTGCTGGCGAAGGCCGGCGAGACGGGCATCGACGAGCGCGGTCGCACGATCGACAAGACGCAGGAGCTCTCGATCGTCACCGTGCAGGGCCCTGACGGCGCCGCGATCCTGCCGATGTTCTCGCACGTGCAGGCGATGCAGGCGTGGAACCCCCGCGCCCGACCTGTCCCGACGAGCGTGCAGCGCGCCGCCGCCGCCGCGATCGACGGCCCCGCGCGCATCGTGGTCGACCCCGGCACCGAGAGCGAGTTCGTGCTCTCGCGCACCATGCTCGAGGCACTGCTGGCGGATGCCGCGTGGGCGTGGGGCGTCGGGGATCCCGAGGTGCAGGGCAGGGTCGCCGACGCGGTGTTCGGCGCTCCCGCGGTGCAGGCGATCGTGCTCGCCACCGGAGACCCGCGCAGTCGCCTCGCCGGCGCCGATCTCGAGGTGCACGCGCTCGTCGATGCGACGGCCGAGGCCGAGGATGCCGCTGCGCAGCTGCAGCAGGCGGCTGCGCGGCTCGGCGACGATGCCGTGGTGCGGGCGCGCATCGAGAGCGTCGCGCTGCGCATCCATCGCTGGGACGGGGGAGCGGTGGAGCTGCCGCTCGTCGCGCCGGCGGCGCTGGCGCTCTCTCGATCGGAGTGGGTCAACGCGCAGCGTCCCAGCGCCTGAGGCCAGCGCGCAGCGCCACGGTGCCTGAGGCCGGCGCGCAGCGCCCGCGCGGCCGGCGGTCAGACGACCGAGCCGGTGAGCTTCTCCCCGGGCCCCTTGCCGGGCAGGTCGGGGATCGTGGAGGCTTCCCGGAACGCGAGCTGCACCGAACGGAGGCCGTCGCGCAGCGGCGCGGCGTGCATGCTGCCGATCTCCGGGGCGGCCGCGGTGACGAGCCCGGCGAGGGCGTTGATGAGCTTGCGGGCCTCATCGAGGTCGAGCTGCTGCTCGGGGTCGTCGGCGAGGCCCACCTTGACCGCCGCTGCGCTCAGCAGGTGGATGGCCACGGTGTTGATGAGCTCGACGGCCGGCACCTCCGCGATGTCCCGTGCCTGCCCGAGCGCGTCGTCCCCGTGGGTGTGCTGGCTGGCGTCGGTCATCGCGGTCTTCTCCTGAAGGATCGTCTCTGGTAAGGTTGTGCAGGTTTCGGGCTCTCGCCCGGAGGTGAAAGAGGAGCAATCCCACCCGCAGCCGCTTCCAGGCTACCGGGTCAGCGGCACCGGGCGTTCGTCGCCACAGGTGCTGAGCCACGCGGCAGCGATCGCGTCCTGGCTCCTCTTCTCGCCGTGCACCAGCACACAGAATCATCGAGAAGGAGCCCGCGATCAGCGATCCCCGCACCAATGAGCGCATCCGCGTTCCCGAAGTCCGACTGGTCGGACCTGCCGGTGAGCAGGTCGGCGTCGTCCGGGTCGAGGATGCACTTCGTCTTGCCCGCGAGGCCGAGCTCGACCTCGTCGAGGTCGCGCCGAACTCGCGCCCGCCCGTGGTCAAGATCATGGACTACGGCAAGTTCAAGTACGAGCAGGCGCAGAAGGCCAAGGAAGCCCGTCGCAACCAGGCGAACACGATCCTCAAGGAGGTCCGGTTCCGCCTGAAGATCGACGAGCACGACTACGAGACGAAGCGCAAGCGTGCACAGGGATTCCTGGAGGCCGGCGACAAGGTCAAGGCGATGATCCTCTTCCGCGGCCGCGAGCAGTCGCGCCCGGAGCTCGGCGTGCGGCTCCTGCAGCGCTTCGCGGAGGACATCCAGGAGTACGGCTCGGTCGAGTCGAACCCCACCATCGACGGCCGCAACATGGTGATGATCGTCGGGCCGATGCGCTCGAAGTCGGATGCCAAGGCTGAGCAGAACGCCGTGCGCATCGCGACCAAGAAGGCGGAGCAGGAGAAGCGCCGCCTCGAGGCCGAGAAGCAGGCGGCGCACCAGGCCGCGATCGAGGCCGAGCGCCCCGCCCGCCCCGCTGTGCCCGCGCAGAGCCGGGTGCGCAGCGAGCCGGAGCCCACGCGCTCGAGCCGCCCGTCGCCGTCCTCGCGCCCGTCGACCTCGTCGTCCTCGTCGCGCCCCCGCACCGACGCGCGCTCGGAGCCCCGCTCGGAGCCGCGCTCCGAGCCGCGGAGCGAGTCGCGCCCGACCTCGAGCGCCGACTCGCGCCCGAAGCAGACCGCGCGCACCGTCCAGCCCACCCCGGCTGGCGCCCCGCGTCCGCCCGGCGCCCCGCGTCCGGGCGGCCCGGCAGCGGCAGCGCGCCCGGCCGGTGCCTCGAGCCCGCCCGCAACGCCCGCCGCGAAGCCGGCGGCGGACGCCAAGCCCGCTGCCTCTGCAGCACCCAAGCCCGCCGCGAAGCCCGGCGCCGCCCCGAAGCCTGCGGCCAAGCCCGCAACGCCCTCGGCGGCCGCCAAGCCCGCGACGCCCAAGGCCAAGCCGGCGGCCAAGCCCGCCGGCGAGCCAGCATCCGAGTAGGAGAGAAGAATGCCCAAGCAGAAGACGCACTCCGGTGCGAAGAAGCGCTTCAAGGTCACCGGCAGCGGCAAGATCCGCAAGCAGCAGGCTGGCATGCGCCACAACCTCGAGGTGAAGTCGTCGGTCCAGACGCGCCGCCTCAACAAGGACAAGGTCCTGGCCCCGGCCGACGCCAAGGTCATCAAGAAGCTGCTCGCCCGCTGACGCGCGCGACGAAGAAGAGATAGAGAGAACCACTCATGGCACGTGTCAAGAGAGCAGTCAACGCGCACAAGAAGCGTCGCGTCATCCTCGAGCAGGCCTCGGGCTACCGCGGTCAGCGCTCGCGCCTGTACCGCAAGGCCAAGGAGCAGCTGCTCCACTCGCACGTCTACGCCTTCCGCGACCGCAAGGCGAAGAAGGGCGAGTTCCGCCGCCTCTGGATCCAGCGCATCAACGCCGCTGCACGCCAGAACGGCCTGACCTACAACCGCCTCATCCAGGGCCTCGGCATCGCAGGCATCGAGGTCGACCGCCGCATGCTCGCCGAGCTCGCGATCCACGAGCCCGCGACGTTCACCGCGCTCGTCGAGGCGGCGAAGGCAGCGCTCCCGACCGACACGTCGGCGCCCAAGAGCGCAGCCTGACATGATCGACAGCCCCCGCGCGCCCCGCGTGCGAGAGGCTGCGAGACTCCAGCAGCGAGCAGCCCGGTCACAGACCGGGCTGTTCCTGTTGGAGGGCCCGTCGGCGCTCGAGGAGATCGTGCGCTGGCAGCCGGCGCAGCTCGTCGACGTCTTCGCGACCGACGCAGCGCGCGAGCGCCACGGCGAGCTGCTGGTGGCAGCGGCGCAGCACGCCCCCGTCACCGCCGTCTCGGAGCGCGCGCTCTCGGCGATCGCCGACACCGTGCACCCGCAGGGCGTCGTGGCGGTCGCGAAGCAGGCCCCCGTGCGGCTGGAGGATGCGGTCGCGCGCGCCGCGGGCGCCGAGCACCCCCTGCTCGTGCTCCTGCACGAGGTGCGCGACCCGGGCAACCTCGGCACCATCCTGCGCGCTGCAGACGCGGCCGGCGCATCCGCCGTCGTCGTCACGGCGAACTCGGTCGACCCCTACAGCCCCAAGGTCGTGCGCTCGACGACCGGCTCGCTCTTCCACGTCGACATCTCGGTCGGCGCCTCGACCTCGGATGCGATCGACGCAGCAGCAGCGGCCGGCCTCACCGTGCTCGCAGCCGACGTCAGCGGCGACGACCTGCTGGCGCTCCAGGCCGACGGCGTGCTCGCCCGGCCCACCGCGTGGCTCTTCGGCAACGAGGCGCGCGGCCTCGACGACGCCACGCTGCGGCTCGCCGATCGCGCCGTGCGACTGCCCGTCTTCGGGCACGCCGAGTCGCTCAACCTCGCGACCGCGGCCTCCGTCTGCCTCTACCAGAGCGCCTTCGCCCAGCGCCAGATGTAACCGTTTGATTTCGATCTGTGGGATCGACGCTCCGGCTATCCATAGGCTGTGCTTTGATGAGCGCATGCAGCCCCTCGTCGAGCTCGACCACGTCAACAAGCACTACGGCGAACTCCACGTCCTGAACGACATCAACGTCACGATCCCCAAGGGACAGGTCGTCGTCGTCATCGGTCCTTCCGGTTCTGGCAAGTCCACCTTCTGCCGGGCGATCAACCGGCTCGAGACGATCGACGACGGCGAGATCCGCATCGATGGCACGCCCCTGCCGGCCGAGGGGCGCGGGCTCGCGCAGCTGCGCGCAGACGTCGGGATGGTCTTCCAGTCGTTCAACCTGTTCGCCCACAAGTCGATCCTCGAGAACGTCACGCTCGGTCCGATCAAGGTGCGCGGCAAGAAGCGCAAGGAGGCCGAGGAGCACGCGATGAGCCTGCTCGAGCGCGTGGGCATCGCGAACCAGGCGCACAAGATGCCTGCGCAGCTCTCCGGCGGGCAGCAGCAGCGCGTCGCGATCGCTCGCTCGCTCGCCATGGAGCCGAAGCTCATGCTCTTCGACGAGCCGACGAGCGCGCTCGACCCCGAGATGATCACCGAGGTGCTCGACGTGATGGTCGAGCTCGCGCACGGCGGCATGACGATGATCACCGTCACGCATGAGATGGGCTTCGCGCGCAAGGCGGCCGACCGGCTGCTCTTCATGGCGGACGGCAAGGTGATGGAGGACACGACGCCCGAGTCCTTCTTCCAGGATCCGCAGACCGACCGCGCCAAGGACTTCCTGTCGAAGATCCTCAGCCACTGATCCCCACCACACCCCACAGAAGGAGCACCATGCGCAGCAAGGTCATCATCGGAGCGGCAGCGCTCTCGATCCTCGCCCTCACGGCTTGCGGCGGCCCCGCCGGCACGACGTCGACCGGCGAGGCCGAGGAGCCCGCCGAGACCGGCGCCTCCAGCGAGCACCCCTACGGCCTCGAGGTCGTCGAGTCGCCCGAGTTCGAAGAGGGCTCGACGATGGCAGAGCTGGCCCAGGCGGGCAGCATCACGATCGGCACGAAGTTCGACCAGCCGCTGTTCGGTCTCGTCGGCCCTGACGGCAACCCGGTGGGCTTCGATGTCGCGATCGGTTCGCTCATCGCTGCAGAGCTCGGCATCCCCTTCGAGAACATCGAGTGGACCGAGACGGTCTCGGCCAACCGCGAGCCCTTCATCGAGCAGGGTCAGGTCGACATCGTGGTGGCCACTTACACGATCAACGACGACCGCAAGCAGGTCATCGACTTCGCGGGCCCGTACTACCTCGCCGGTCAGGCGCTGATGGTGCAGCAGGGCAACCCCGAGGGCATCATGGGCCCGGAGGACGTCGAGGGCCAGCCGGTGTGCTCGGTCGAGGGCTCCACGCCCGCGGAGCGCATCGTCGAGGAGTACGGCGCCAACCTGCAGGCCACGGACGTCTACTCGAACTGCCTCGACCCGCTGCGCAACGGCCAGGTCGTCGCGCTCACCACCGACAACGTCATCCTGGCCGGCTTCGTCGACCAGAACGAAGGCGAGTTCGAGCTCGTGGCAGACGGCGACACCTTCACCGACGAGCCGTACGGCATCGGCCTCCAGAAGGGCGACGACGAGTTCCGCACGTTCATCAACGATGTGCTCGAGGCCTCGTACGAGGACGGCCGCTACGCCTCGCTGTGGGAGCAGACGGCTGGCGTCGTCCTGCCGACGCCCGAGGGCCCGGCGGTCGACCGCTACTGACCCTCAGCCTCGCGGCTGAACCGACAACGACCGGGCGGGGTCCAGAGCTTGGACCCCGCCTCGTCACGACCGACGGAGGAGCATGGAAGCCCTGCTCTCGAACGGCCCGCTCTGGTGGGACGGCATGCGCAACACGCTCATGCTCACCGCGATCACGACGCTCATCGGGTTGCCGCTGGGTGCTGTGCTCGCGGGCATGCGAGTCTCGCCGGTCGCTGCCCTGCGGGTGGCCGCGGCGGTCTTCACCGAGCTCGCGCGCAACACGCCGCTGACGCTGGTGTTCTTCTTCGTCTTCTTCGTCCTGCCCAGGCTCGGGGTGACGCTCGACTTCTTCCTCTCCGCGGTCATCGCGCTGAGCTTCTACACCACGGCGTTCTTCGCCGAGGCGATCCGCTCGGGCATCAACTCCGTCGCCTTCGGACAGGCTGAGGCGGCGCGGTCGATCGGGCTGCGCTTCGGGCAGACGATGTCGGAGGTGATCCTGCCGCAGGCCATCCGCTCGGTGGTGCCGCCGCTCATCAACGTCGTCATCGCCCTGACGAAGAACACGTCGGTGGCGATGGGCTTCTTCATCTTCGTGCTGACCTCCGTCGCCCAGCGGCTCTCCTCGAGCAACGGCAGCCAGATCATCGAGATCTTCCTGGGCGTCGCCCTGAGCTACCTCCTGATCACCGTGCCGCTCGGTCAGCTGGCCGACTACCTCGAGAAGAAGTGGAAGGTCGTGCGATGAGCGCCAGCGTCCTCTACGACGAGCCGGGCCCCCGCGCCCGTCGCCTCTCCCGCATCCTCTCGGTCGTCTTCGCCCTCGTCTTCGCGGGCGTCATCGGTTGGGTCGTCTACCAGCTCTGGCTCGGCGGGGCCTTCTACGCCGACCGCTGGGACATCTTCTTCGAGCCCGACTACTGGACCGAGCGCCGCGGCCTCCTGCTGGGCCTGCGCAACACGCTCATGACCGCCGCGATCGCTTCGGTGCTCGCGATCGTCATCGGACTCCTGTTCGCCATCGGTCGCAGCGCCCGCAGCCGTTGGGTGCGGATCCCCGTCACCATCGTGCTCGAGTTCTTCCGCGGCATGCCCGTGCTGCTGATGATCCTGTTCGTGCTGCTCGCGATGCGGTTCGGCCCCATCGAGTCGGTCATCGCCGCGCTCGCCGTGTACAACGGCGCGATCATCGGCGAGGCGATCCGCACCGGCGTGGCCGCGCTGCCGAAGGGCCAGCGCGAGAGCGGCCTGGCGATCGGCTTGAGCCCGCTGCGCACCCTCGCGCTCATCGAGCTGCCGCAGGGCATCCGCATCATGCTGCCGGTGATCATCGCGCAGCTCGTCGTGCTGCTGAAGGACACCGCGCTCGGCTACATCGTCTCGGCGCCGGAGCTCATCACCATCGGTCGCGACCTCGCCGAGTTCTACGGCGCTGGCCAGTACGCGCTCTCCACGACGTTCGTGCTGCTCGGCATCTACCTCGCCATCAACCTCTCGCTCACCTGGCTCGCGCACCGCGTCGCCGCATGGGCTTCGAGGCCGCGCACGAAGGGCAAGCGCCCGGACGGCACCCCGACCACCAGCATCCCCGTCTCCACTCGGGCGATCCGTCAGCAGCGGCAGGATCCCAGCGCAGACATCACGCGGCTGCCGGGCGCGGGCTCGGGCGGCGGCGTCGACTGATCCGCCGCCGCCGGTAGGATCGTCGGGTGCCCCACCCCGATGATCCTGCCGGCCTCGGCGCGCGCGTCGACGCCGCCGTGACCGCGGCGCTCGCCGCGATCGACGCCGCCCAGTCCACCGCCGAGCTGCAGGCCGCGAGGGCCGCGCACAACGGCCAGGGGAGCGAGCTCGCCGCGCTCAACGGCAGCCTGCGCGACGTCGCTCCCGAGGAGCGGAAGGCCGCCGGCCAGGTCATCGGCGCCGGCCGAGGCCGCGTCGGCGCCGCGATCGCCGAGCGGCAGGCGCAGCTCGCCGCCGCCGAGGAGCAAGCGCAGCTCGAGGCCGAGCGCATCGACGTGACCGCGCTGCCGCGCATCCGCGCCGTCGGTGGGCGGCATCCGCTCACGATGCTCATCGACGAGATGAGCGACGTCTTCGTCGGCATGGGCTGGGAGGTCGCAGAGGGGCCGGAGCTCGAGCACGAGTGGTACAACTTCGACTCGCTCAACGTCGACCCCGACCACCCCGCTCGCGGCGAGTCCGACACGTTCTACGTCGCGCCCGCCGATCGGCACATGGTGCTGCGCACGCAGACGAGCCCCGTGCAGATGCGCTCGATGCTCACGCGCGAGCTGCCCATCTATATCGTCGCGCCCGGCCGCGTCTACCGCACCGACGACATCGACGCGACCCACCTGCCCGTCTTCACGCAGATCGAGGGGCTCGCCGTCGACGAGGGCCTCACCATGGCCAACCTGCGCGGCACGCTCGAGCACCTCGCCCGCGTCATGTTCGGCGAGGAGGCGAAGATCCGCCTGCGCCCCAACTACTTCCCGTTCACCGAGCCGAGCGCCGAGATGGATGTCTGGCACCCGGGCATGCGCGGCGGCCCGCGCTGGGTGGAGTGGGGCGGCTGCGGCATGGTGAACCCCAACGTGCTGCGCGCCGCGGGCATCGACCCCGAGGTCTACTCGGGCTTCGCGTTCGGCATGGGCATCGAGCGCACGCTGCAGTTCCGCTACCAGCTCGACGACATGCGCGACATGATCGAGGGCGATGTGCGCTTCACCGAGCAGTTCGGGATGGTGATCTGATGCGGATCCCGCTGTCATGGCTCGCGGAGCACGTCGAGCTGCCCGCTGAGCAGCCCGCCGAGTGGCTGCACGAGCAGCTCGTGCGCGTCGGCTTCGAGGAGGAGGCGGTGCACGGCGGCGACCTGCGCGGCCCGATCGTCGTCGGCCGCGTGCTCGAGCTCGTCGAGGAGCCGCAGAAGAACGGCAAGGTCATCCGCTGGTGCCAGGTCGACGTGGGCGAGGCCAACGGCGGCGTGCGTGGCATCGTCTGCGGTGCCCTGAACTTCGTCGAGGGCGACCGCGTCGTCGTCACGCTGCCCGGCTCCGCGCTCGGCGACTTCGAGATCGCGGCCCGCAAGACCTACGGCCACGTCTCCGACGGCATGATCGCCTCGGTGCGCGAGCTCGGGATCGGCGACGACCACGACGGCATCATGCGCCTCGACGAGCTGGGCATCCCCGGCGAGGTGGGAGCGGATGCGCTGGCGCTGCTGGGTCTGGACGACCAGGCGGTCGAGATCAACGTCACGCCCGACCGCGGCTACGCCCTCTCGATCCGCGGCATCGCCCGCGAGCTGGCGTCATCGATCGGCGCGCCGTTCACCGACCCCGCCGAGACCGCGCGCCGCGCCGTCGACGTCGGCACCCCATCCGGCTTCGCCCTCTCGATCGACGACGACGCGCCGATCCGCGGCAACGTGGGCTGCTCGCGCTTCATCGTGCGCGTCGTGCGCGGGATCGACCAGTCGCGACAGACGCCGGCGTGGATGGTCTCGCGGCTGCGCCTGGCGGGCATGCGCTCCGTCTCGATCGGCGTCGACATCACGAACTACGTGATGCTGGAGCTCGGCCAGCCGACGCACGCCTACGACCTCGGCAAGCTGCGCGGCGGCATCTCGGTGCGCCGCGCTCGGCCGGGGGAGCGCATCACGACGCTCGACGACGTGGATCGCGCGCTCAGCCACGAGGATCTGCTCATCACCGACGACCGCGGGCCCATCGGCATCGCCGGCGTCATGGGCGGTGCCGAGACCGAGATGGATGCGTCGACGACCGACGTGGCGCTCGAGTCGGCGACCTTCGACGCGGTCTCGATCGGCCGGGCATCGCGTCGCCACCGCCTGATCTCCGAGGCCTCGAAGCGCTACGAGCGCGGCGTCGACCCTGCCGTCGCCGATGCTGCGGCAGCGCGCGTCGCGCAGCTGCTCGTCGAGCTCGCCGGCGGCACCATCGACACCGAGCTCGGCGCCGAGGTCGGCGGGGTGCCCGAGATGCAGCCGATCTCGATCCCGGTGGGCTACTGGAGCGAGCTCACGGGCGCCGACTACACCGTCGACGAGGCTCGCAGCGCCCTGCTGGCGATCGGCGCCTCGGTCGAGGAGCGCGAGGGCGCAGCGAAGGGAGCGGCGGCGACCTGGCTCGTGACGCCGCCGACGTGGCGCCCCGACCTGGTGGATCGCGAGAGCCTCGTGGAGGAGGTCGCGCGCATCGTCGGCTTCGACCGGATCCCCTCGGTGCTGCCCGTCGCCCCGCCCGGCCGTGGCCTCACCCGCGCCCAGCGGCTGCGGCGCAGCGTCGCCAACGGCCTCGCGGCGGCCGGCCTCACCGAGGTGCTGGTCGCGCCCTTCGTGACCGAGCGCCAGGCGCGCATGACGGGGGACGAGCCCGTGCGCCTCGAGAACCCGCTCGACGGCGAGCGCCCCTGGCTGCGCACCGCCCTCGTGCCCGCGATGCTCGACACCGCGCACCGCAACCTCGGCCGCGGCCTCACGGATCTGGCCCTGTTCGAGCTCGGGCGCGTCTTCCACGCGGTCGAGGGGCAGGGCTCCGAGCAGCTGCCCGACGCGAGCGCCCGCCCCGACGACGCTGTGCTGGCCGAGCTCGACCGGCTGCCGGCGCAGCCCGACCGCGCCGCCGTGCTGCTGCTCGGCGAGCGCGTGCGGAAGCAGCCGGGCCGCGCGGCCGAGCGCTATGGCGTCGCGGACGCGATCGAGGCAGCGATGCTCGTCGCTCGGACGCTCGGGCTCGAGCTCGAGGTGCGCCAGGCGCAGCGCGAGTGGTTGCACCCGGGCCGCGGCGCCGAGCTGCTGGTGGGCGATGAGGTCGTCGGCGTGGCCGGCGAGCTCTTGCCGCAGGTCGCGGCCGACGCTGACCTGCCGCGCGTGGTCGCAGTGGCGGAGCTCGACCTGAGCGCGCTGGTGCGGCTCGCTCGCGTCGGGCTCGACACGCAGGTGATCGCTCCGGTGCCGGCGGCGACGCAGGATCTCTCGCTCGTGGTGCCGATCGATGTGCCCGCCGGCGACGTGCGCCGCGCGGTGCGCGAGGGCGCTGGCACGCTGCTCGAGCACATCGCGCTCGTCGACGACTACCGGGGGCGGGGGCTCGAGGCGGACGAGAAGTCGCTCACCTTCGCGCTGCGCTTCCGCGCCGCCGACCGCACGCTCACGGCCGCGGAGGCGTCCGAGGCGAAGCTCGCGGGCCTCGCGCTCGCGACGGAGCGGTTCGGCGCCAGGCTGCGGGAGTAGCATCCGCCCCATGGTCGACATCACGGTGCGGGGCACAGCGATCGAGCGCGCGAGCGCAGAGCTGGCGACGGTGACCGTCCGCGCTCGGGCGAGCGCTGCCTCGCCCGAGGCGGCGATGCGCACGGTCGCGGACGCGCACGAGCGGCTCGTCGCCGACGCGCGCGGCCACGTGCAGGCGGGTGCCGCGGCGTCCTGGCATGCCGACCGCGCCTGGATATCGCATCACGAGGAATGGGTCGGTGAAGGCGAGCCTCGCCGCTCGGTCTTCACCGCGGCCGCCGCGGTCACCGTGCGCTTCACCGACTTCGAAGCGCTCGGCGCCTGGATCGGTGCCGTCGGCATGCACGAGGCGCACGAGGTCGGCGGCATCGAGTGGTCGCTCACCGACGCCACCGAGCGCGAGCGATCGCGCCTGGCCCGCACGCGCGCGATCGCCGACGCGGTCGAGCGCGCCGCCGACTACGCGAGCGCCGCAGGGCTCGCCACCCCGGTCGTCGACGCCATCCAGGAGCCCGGCACGATCTCGCCGCCGCTGCCCATGGCGAAGGGCGCGCCGCGCATGGCGATGCTGTCGGCGGAGGCGGATGCAGCGCCGACGGTCTCGCTCGAGGCCGGCGAGATCGAGGTGGGCGCGACCGTCGAGGTGCGCTTCGTGGCCGATCCCGCGTCGCGCGGCGACGGGTCAGCGGCCACCGCACCGGCGAGCGGTGCATCGCAGGCCCAGTAGCCTGGAGGCATGAGCCTCTCCGTCGCCGTCGCAGGCGCGAGCGGATACGCAGGTGGCGAGCTGCTGCGGCTGCTCGCGCAGCACCCGGAGCTCGAGGTGCGCACGGTCACCGCGCACTCGAACGCCGGTCAGCCCCTCGTCTCCGTGCACTCGCACCTGCGCTCCCTCGCTTCCCTGACCTTCCAGGAGACCGCGCCAGAGGTGCTCGCGGGGCACGACGTGGTCTTCCTCGCGCTGCCGCACGGGCACTCCGGCGCGCTCGCCGCGCAGCTGCCGGAGTCGACGCTCGTGGTGGACGCGGGAGCCGACCACCGGCTGGAGAGCGCCGATGACTGGCAGGCATTCTACGGCAGCGAGCACTCCGGCACCTGGCCCTACGGCATGCCGGAGCTGATCCTCGCCGACGGCGGCCGCCAGCGTCGCGAGCTGCGGGCCGCTCGGCGCATCGCCGTGCCGGGCTGCAACGCCACGGCCGTCACGCTCGCGCTCGCACCCGGCATCGCCGCCGGCCTCATCGACGCCACCGCCATCACCTCGGTGCTCGCCGTGGGCTCGTCGGGCGCCGGACGCGCCGCGAAGACGAGCCTGCTGGCCGCGGAGCTCACCGGCTCGGCGACCCCCTACGGCGTGGGCGGCACGCATCGCCACCTTCCCGAGATCGCGCAGAACCTGCGCGCGGCCGGTGCGGAGCGCATCGGCCACTCCTTCACGCCGGTGCTCGTGCCGATGTCGCGCGGCATCCTCGCGACCGTGACGGCGCCGCTCGTCGGCGACGCCTCGGCTGAGCTCGTGCGCTCGGCGTGGCTGAGCGCCTACGGCGACGAGGCCTTCATCCACATCACCCCAGCCGGCGAGTACCCGCGCACCGCCGATGTGGTCGGCTCCAACGCCGTGCACCTGGGCATCGGGCTCGACGAGGCCGCGGGGCGCGTCGTCGTCATCGCAGCGATCGACAACCTGGGCAAGGGCACCGCGGGCGCCGCGATCCAGTCGGCGAACATCGCGCTCGGCTTCGACGAGGGACTCGGGCTCTCGATCGACGGGGTCGCACCGTGAGCGTCACGGCCTCGGCGGGCTTCCGGGCAGCCGGCGTGACCGCGGGTCTGAAGGCGAGCGGCGGGCTCGACGTCGCCCTGGTCGTCAACGACGGCCCGCTCTCGGCGGCAGCAGGTGTCTTCACCGCCAACCGCGCGAAGGCCAACCCCGTGCTGTGGAGCCAGCAGGCCCTCCAGGGCGGCAGCGCGCGCGCCGTGATCCTGAACTCCGGCGGCGCCAACTGCTTCACCGGCTCCTTCGGCTTCCAGACCACGCACCAGACCGCCGAGCGGGTCGCCGAGCGGCTGAGCGCCGAGGGCTCGCCGATCGGCGCGATCGACGTGCAGGTCTGCTCGACCGGCCTCATCGGCATCGGCGACGAGACCTTCCGGCAAGGCGTGCTGCGCGGCGTCGACCTGGCGGCGGATGCGCTGGCGAGCTCGGGCGGGGAGGATGCGGCGGCCGCCATCATGACGACCGACAGCCGCTCCAAGCAGGCCGTCGCCACCGGCGCCGACGGCAGCTGGACGGTCGGCGGCATGGCGAAGGGGGCTGGCATGCTCGCACCCGGACTCGCGACGATGCTCGTGGTGCTCACGACCGACGCGGTCGCCGAGCCGGCGATGCTCGACCGCGCGCTGCGGGCCGCGACCCGCGTCACCTTCGACCGGCTCGACTCCGACGGCTGCATGTCGACGAACGACACCGTGCTCCTGCTCGCGAGCGGCGCATCCGGCATCGCCCCTGACGAGGCGGCGCTGACCGCCGCCGTCACCGCCGTCTGCGACGACCTGGCCGAGCAGCTGCAGCTCGACGCCGAGGGCGCGAGCCACGACATCACCATCGAGGTGCGCACGGCCGCGAGCGAGGACGACGCGGTCGTCGTCGCGCGCTCCGTCGCGCGCTCCAACCTCTTCAAGGCCGCGATCTTCGGCAACGACCCGAACTGGGGCCGCGTGCTCGCCGCGATCGGCACGACCGACGCCGCCTTCGATCCCTACGCGGTCGACGTCTCCTTCAACGGCGTGCGCGTCTGCCACGCGGGCGAGCCCGATCGGCCGCGCGAGGAGGTCGACCTGCAGCCGCGCGCGACCCACATCGTGATCGAGCTCTTCGCGGGCGACGCGACCGCGAGCATCCGCACCAACGACCTCACCCACGACTACGTGCACGAGAACTCCGCGTATGCCAGCTGAGGCGGGAGAGCGGGCGGCGATGCTCGCCCGGAAGGCCGAGACGCTCATCGAGTCGCTGCCGTGGCTCGAGCGCTACCGCGGCGCGACGATGGTCGTGAAGTACGGCGGCAACGCGATGATCAGCGAGGAGCTGCAGCGCGCCTTCGCCGAGGACATGGTGTATCTCCGCCACGTCGGCATCTCGCCGGTCGTCGTGCACGGCGGCGGGCCGCAGATCAACGAAGCCCTGCGCATCCACGGCATCGAGAGCGAGTTCCGCGGCGGCTACCGCGTCACGAGCCCCGAGGCGATGGATGTGGTGCGGATGGTGCTCACCGGCCAGGTGGCGCGCACGCTCGTCTCGCTCATCAACCGGCACGGCCCGCTCGCGGCGACCCTCTCCGGCGAGGACGCCGGGCTCTTCACCGGCCGCCGGCGCGGCGCGCTCGTCGACGGCGAGCTGCACGACCTCGGCCAGGTGGGCGACGTCGTCGCTGTCGATCCCGCACCCGTCCTGCGGCTGCTGGATGCCGGGCTCATCCCCGTCGTGTCATCGATCGCGCCCGACGGCGACGCGCCGGGCGAGTCGCTCAACGTGAACGCGGATGCGGCCGCCGCGGCGCTCGCGGCAGCGCTCGGTGCCGCGAAGCTCGTCATCCTCACCGACGTCGAGGGCCTCTACCGCGACTGGCCCGACCGCTCGAGCCTCGTGAGCGAGCTCACCGACGTCGAGCTCGAGGCGCTGCTGCCGAGCCTCGAGTCGGGCATGATCCCCAAGATGCAGGCGTGCCTGACCGCGGTGCGCGCCGGCGTGCCGAAGGCCGCGATCATCGACGGCCGCTCGCCGCACTCGATCCTCACCGAGCTCTTCACATCCGCGGGCTCCGGCACCGAGGTCGTGCCGGCACCCGCCGACGCACCGGCGACCACCACCTCCGACCACCCCTCCGACAAGGAGCACGCATGACGCGCCACTTCCTCCGCGACGACGACCTGAGCCCCGCCGAGCAGCGCGAGGTGCTCGAGCGAGCGGTGCGCATGAAGGCCGACCGCTGGGCTGAGCGCCCGCTCGAGGGGCCGCAGTCGGTCGCCGTCATCTTCGACAAGTCCTCGACCCGCACGCGCGTCTCGTTCCACGTCGGCATCTCCGACCTCGGCGGCTCGCCGCTCATCATCTCGACCGCCTCGAGCCAGCTCGGCGGCAAGGAGACCGCGGCCGACACCGCGCGCGTGCTCGAGCGCCAGGTCGCCGCGATCGTGTGGCGCACCTATGCGCAGGCGGGGCTCGAGGAGATGGCGGAGGGCACCACCGTGCCCGTCGTCAACGCGCTCTCCGACGACTTCCACCCGTGCCAGCTGCTCGCCGACCTGCTGACGATGCAGGAGCACAAGGGCGAGCTCGCGGGCCTCACCGTCGCCTTCGTGGGCGACGGCCGCTCGAACATGGGCCAGTCCTACCTGCTCGCCTGCGCGACCGCCGGCATGCACGTGCGCGTCGCCTCGCCAGAGGCTCACGAGCCCGAGCCCGATGTCGTCGCGTCGGCGGTGCGCATCGCCGAGCAGACCGGCGGCAGCGCCGCCGTGGTGCGCAGCGCATCCGAGGCCGTCTCCGGCACCGACGTCGTCGTCACCGACACGTGGGTCTCGATGGGCAAGGAGGAGGAGAAGGCCGAGCGCGTCGCGACCTTCGGCGACTTCCGGGTCGACCAGGCGCTGATGGCGCAGGCGAAGGCGGATGCGGTGTTCATGCACTGCCTGCCCGCCGACCGCGGCTTCGAGGTGACCGCCGACGTGATCGACGGCCCGCAGTCGATCATCTGGGACGAGGCGGAGAACCGCCTCCACGCGCAGAAGGCGCTGCTCGCCTGGCTGCTCGAGCGGGCCGACGCGTGAGCGCCGCGGCGCAGGGCGGCGACGCCCACGGCACCAACGAGGGCTCCCTCTGGGGCGGGCGCTTCGCGTCGGGCCCCAGCCCCGAGATGGCGCGGCTGTCGAAGTCGACGCAGTTCGACTGGCGGCTCGCGCAGCTCGACATCCGCGGCTCGAAGGCGCATGCCGCGGCGCTGCACGCTGCGGGGCTGCTCGACGACGAGCAGCTCGCAGCCATGCGCGGTGCGCTCGACGAGCTGAGCGAGCGGGTGCGCAGCGGGGCGTTCGTCGCGGCGGACTCCGACGAAGACGTGCACGGTGCGCTCGAGCGGGGCCTGATCGAGATCGCCGGGCCGGACCTCGGCGGTCGGCTGCGCGCGGGACGCTCGCGCAACGACCAGATCGCGACGCTCGTGCGGGTCTGGATGCTCGAGGAGACCGAGGAGGTCGCCCGCGGCATCCGCGCGGTGATCGAGGCGCTCCGCATGCAGGCCGATGCGCACCCGGACGCGCCGATGCCGGGCCGCACCCACCTGCAGCACGCGCAGCCGGTGCTGCTCTCGCACCACCTGCTGGCGCACGCGTGGCCGCTGCTGCGCGACCTCGAGCGTCTCGCCGACTGGCGGGTGCGGGCGGGGGAGTCGCCCTACGGTGCGGGTGCCCTCGCGGGCTCGACGCTGGGCCTCGACCCCGCGCTGGTCGCGCGAGAGCTCGGCCTGGCCGCGCCGAGCCCGAACTCCATCGACGCGACGGCGGCGCGCGACGTGGTGGCGGAGCTCACCTTCGTGCTGACGATGACGGCGATCGACCTCTCGCGCCTCGCGGAGGAGGTCATCTTCTGGTCGACCCGCGACGTCGGCTTCGTCAGGCTGCACGATGCCTTCTCGACCGGCTCGTCGATCATGCCGCAGAAGAAGAATCCCGACATCGCCGAGCTCGCGCGCGGCAAGGCCGGCCGACTGATCGGCGATCACGCCGGCCTGCTCGCGACGCTGAAGGCGCTGCCGCTGGCGTACAACCGGGACCTGCAGGAGGACAAGGAGCCGGTCTTCGACGCGGTCGACCAGCTGCAGGTGCTGCTGCCCGCCTTCGCCGGCATGGTGGCCACCCTCGACTTCGACGAGGGGCGGATGCGCGCCGGGGCCGCCGCCGGCTACGCGCTCGCGACGGATGTGGCCGAGTGGCTGGTGCGTCGGCGCGTGCCGTTCCGGGATGCGCACGAGATCTCGGGCGCGCTGGTGCGGCTGTGCGAGCAGCGCGGCGTCGAGCTCGACGAGGCGAGCGACGAGGACTACCGCTCGATCTCGGAGCACCTGACGCCGGAGGTGCGCGAGGTCCTGACGGTCGACGGCGCGATCGCTTCGCGGTCGGGGATCGGCGGCACGGCGGGCACCGCGGTCGCGGAGCAGCGGCGCGCGCTCGACGAGCGGCTCGACCGACTCGGGTAGATTCGACCGCGTGATCGCACCCGCACCCATCCAGCTCGACCCGGCATTCGACAACGTCTGGGACGAGCTGCAGTATCGCGGCAGCGTGCACGTCTCGACCGATGCCGAGGCGCTCGAGGAGCTGCTCGGCGGCGAGCCGATCACCTACTACTGCGGCTTCGACCCGACGGCGCCGAGCCTGCACCTGGGCAACCTGGTGCAGCTCATCGTCATGCGCCGGCTGCAGCTCGCCGGCCACAAGCCGCTCGCGCTCGTGGGCGGCTCGACCGGCCTGATCGGCGACCCGAAGCCGACGAGCGAGCGGCAGCTGAACGAGCGCGAGACCGTCGCCGAGTGGGTGACCTATCTGCAGGCCCAGGTGCTGCGCTTCCTCTCGGACGAGGGGGAGAACGCGGTGCGGCTCGTCAACAACCTCGACTGGACGGCGCCCATGTCGACGGTCGACTTCTTGCGCGAGGTCGGCAAGCACTTCAGGGTCGGCACCATGCTGCGGAAGGACGCGGTGGCGTCGCGCATGGAGTCGGACGAGGGCATCTCGTACGCCGAGTTCAGCTACCAGGTGCTCCAGGGGCTCGACTTCCGGGAGCTGTACCTGCGCTACGGCTGCGTCCTGCAGACGGGCGGCAGCGACCAGTGGGGCAACCTCGTCTCGGGCACCGAGCTGCTGCGCAAGGCCGAGGGGGTGCACGCGCATGCCATCGGCACCCCGCTCATCACGGATGCCGACGGGACGAAGTTCGGCAAGAGCGAGGGCAACGCCGTCTGGCTCGACGCGAACCTCACGACGCCCTACGCGATGTACCAGTTCTGGTTGAACCAGGATGACGCGATCGTCGTCCAGCTGCTGAAGACCTTCACGTTCCTGCCCTCGGCCCGCATCGAGGAGCTCGCGCAGGCGACGATCGACGCGCCCTTCCGCCGCGAGGCGCAGAAGGAGCTCGCGGTGCAGGTGACGTCCTTCATCCACGGAGCGGAGGAGACGCAGCGCGCCATCGATGCGTCGAGCGCCCTCTTCGGATCCGGGGATCTTGCGGCGCTCGACGAGCCGACGCTCGCGGCCGCGGTGCGCTCGCTCGACAAGCAGGCGACGGCGACCCCGGATGCCCCGGTGCTGCAGCTGCTGCAGGAGACCGGCCTTGTCTCGACCTTGTCGGAGGGGCGTCGCGCCTTCGCGCAAGGCGGCATCAACGTCAACAACGAGCGCGTCGACGATGCGGCGGCGACCCTCGAGGGGAGGCTGCTGCACGGCAGGTACGCCGTGCTGCGTCGAGGCAAGAAGACCCTGGCGGGGATCGATGCCGGCGTCGGCGGCGGCACGATCTGACCGCGCGGATGAGACGGGGGCCTGCGGGCCCCCGTTCGCGTCTTCCGCGAGATCCCGCGGCGACACGCCCGGGATGCACGCGCTTTGCGGAGCGGCGCCCGCGTCCGTGTAATGTTTCTACCTGTCACCCCAAAGACGCAGAGCCGAGAGGCCAGCGGATCAAGAGGGACCACCTCCTCGCCGATCGGCACCACGCACTTGCGTGCTGAGCCGGAACGCGAGTACGGTGACAACTCCACTTCAACGATGAACGTGCGGAGCGCAGGTCGGTAGCGAGAGCAGCTGACCAGCGCTGACGACGGCTGCTCCGTCGTCCCTGGCTGCGCGACCGATACCGGTCGCCGCGGGGGAAGATCGAGCGCATGGCCGGCGCCAGATTCCGCACGGCGTGTCGAATTGACATGGTCTGGGAAGTGGTTATGATTGAGAAGTTGCCTCGGCGCTGATCCCTGATGGGGTGAAGCACGGGAGCGTCCGATCCTTGAGAACTCAACAGCGTGCACAATGTCATATGCCAAATTATTTACTCGTCCTGCCTTCGGGCAGAACGATTCCTTTGGATGAGACAGATTGTCAGTAGACAGTCTTTTTTGTCAGTTTCGAACTCGCTGCCGCTCGGTTTTTCCCGGGTGGTATGCATTTTTCTTTACGGAGAGTTTGATCCTGGCTCAGGACGAACGCTGGCGGCGTGCTTAACACATGCAAGTCGAACGATGAAGGAGGAGCTTGCTTCTCTGGATTAGTGGCGAACGGGTGAGTAACACGTGAGCAATGTGCCCTTGACTCTGGAATAAGCGCTGGAAACGGCGTCTAATACCGGATACGACCTTCGGAGGCATCTCCTGGGGGTGGAAAGAACTTCGGTCAAGGATCAGCTCACGGCCTATCAGTTAGTTGGTGAGGTAATGGCTCACCAAGACGACGACGGGTAGCCGGCCTGAGAGGGTGACCGGCCACACTGGGACTGAGACACGGCCCAGACTCCTACGGGAGGCAGCAGTGGGGAATATTGCACAATGGGCGCAAGCCTGATGCAGCAACGCCGCGTGAGGGACGACGGCCTTCGGGTTGTAAACCTCTTTTAGCAGGGAAGAAGCGAGAGTGACGGTACCTGCAGAAAAAGCACCGGCTAACTACGTGCCAGCAGCCGCGGTAATACGTAGGGTGCAAGCGTTGTCCGGAATTATTGGGCGTAAAGAGCTCGTAGGCGGTTTGTCACGTCTGCTGTGAAATCCCGAGGCTCAACCTCGGGCTTGCAGTGGGTACGGGCAGACTAGAGTGCGGTAGGGGAGATTGGAATTCCTGGTGTAGCGGTGGAATGCGCAGATATCAGGAGGAACACCGATGGCGAAGGCAGATCTCTGGGCCGTAACTGACGCTGAGGAGCGAAAGCATGGGGAGCAAACAGGCTTAGATACCCTGGTAGTCCATGCCGTAAACGTTGGGAACTAGATGTGGGGACCATTCCACGGTCTCCGTGTCGTAGCTAACGCATTAAGTTCCCCGCCTGGGGAGTACGGCCGCAAGGCTAAAACTCAAAGGAATTGACGGGGGCCCGCACAAGCGGCGGAGCATGCGGATTAATTCGATGCAACGCGAAGAACCTTACCAAGGCTTGACATATGCGAGAACGCACTGGAGACAGTGAACTCTTTGGACACTCGTATACAGGTGGTGCATGGTTGTCGTCAGCTCGTGTCGTGAGATGTTGGGTTAAGTCCCGCAACGAGCGCAACCCTCGTCCTATGTTGCCAGCACGTTATGGTGGGAACTCATGGGATACTGCCGGGGTCAACTCGGAGGAAGGTGGGGATGAGGTCAAATCATCATGCCCCTTATGTCTTGGGCTTCACGCATGCTACAATGGCCGGTACAATGGGCTGCGATACCGTAAGGTGGAGCGAATCCCAAAAAGCCGGTCTCAGTTCGGATTGAGGTCTGCAACTCGACCTCATGAAGTCGGAGTCGCTAGTAATCGTAGATCAGCAACGCTACGGTGAATACGTTCCCGGGCCTTGTACACACCGCCCGTCAAGTCATGAAAGTCGGTAACACCCGAAGCCGGTGGCCTAACCTTTTGGAGGGAGCCGTCGAAGGTGGGATCGGTGATTAGGACTAAGTCGTAACAAGGTAGCCGTACCGGAAGGTGCGGCTGGATCACCTCCTTTCTAAGGAGCATCTCGCCGGTTCTGCCGGCGCAGAGCCACTTCGGTCGCACACGTCGACCGGTGGTCAGCTCATGGGTGGAACATTGACATTGGTGCTCGAGTGATCGGGTCCTCCTGAGTACGGCTGCTTCGGCAGTCTGGAAGGGGAGGGCGTGGGAGCTCGGGTGCATGCACGCTGTTGGGTCCTGAGGGACCGGACGGCGCCTTTTGGCGTTGTTGGGCCCTCGGACCGGCCGGTGGATGCGCGTAGGCGTGTTCGTCGTCGGTACCGACCGTAAGTTGAGAACTACACAGTGGACGCGAGCATCTTAGATTCGGGCTTCGGCTCGAGTCTTGATGATCTTTATAGATCATTGGTCGCCATCGTTTCGACGGTGGTGTCCTAACCAAAATACTCATGTATGTGGTCAAGTTTCTAAGAGCAAACGGTGGATGCCTTGGCATCTGGAGCCGATGAAGGACGTAGTAATCTGCGATAAGCCTCGGGGAGCTGATAAACGAGCTGTGATCCGAGGATCTCCGAATGGGGAAACCCCGCTGGGCAGCGTGCTGACCCAGTGACTCCCGCCTGAATATATAGGGCGGGTAGAGGGAACGTGGGGAAGTGAAACATCTCAGTACCCACAGGAAGAGAAAACAACAGTGATTCCGTCAGTAGTGGCGAGCGAACGCGGAAGAGGCTAAACCGATCGTGTGTGATAGCCGGCAGGCGTTGCACGGTCGGGGTTGTGGGACATCTCCGCTGATCTGCCGATCAGCAAGCGTGACAGACCGCGGTAGGCGAAGGACTTGGAAAGGTCCATCACAGAGGGTGACAATCCCGTAGCCGAAACCGCGCGATGGCGCGAGGTTCATCCCAAGTAGCACGGGGCCCGAGAAATCCCGTGTGAATCTGCCAGGACCACCTGGTAAGCCTAAATACTCCCAGATGACCGATAGCGGACAAGTACCGTGAGGGAAAGGTGAAAAGTACCCCGGGAGGGGAGTGAAATAGTACCTGAAACCGTTTGCTTACAAACCGTTGGAGCAGCCCTGGTAGCTGTGACAGCGTGCCTTTTGAAGAATGAGCCTGCGAGTTAGCGATATGTGGCGAGGTTAACCCGTGTGGGGTAGCCGTAGCGAAAGCGAGTCTGAATAGGGCGATTCAGTCGCATGTCCTAGACCCGAAGCGAAGTGATCTATCCATGGCCAGGTTGAAGCGAGGGTAAGACCTCGTGGAGGACCGAACCCACTTAGGTTGAAAACTGAGGGGATGAGCTGTGGATAGGGGTGAAAGGCCAATCAAACTTCGTGATAGCTGGTTCTCTCCGAAATGCATTTAGGTGCAGCGTTGCGTGTTTCTTGCCGGAGGTAGAGCTACTGGATGGCCGATGGGCCCCAAAAGGTTACTGACGTCAGCCAAACTCCGAATGCCGGTAAGTGAGAGCGCAGCAGTGAGACGGTGGGGGATAAGCTTCATCGTCGAGAGGGAAACAACCCAGACCACCGACTAAGGTCCCTAAGCGCGTGCTAAGTGGAAAAGGATGTGAAGTTGCTGAGACAACCAGGAGGTTGGCTTAGAAGCAGCCACCCTTGAAAGAGTGCGTAATAGCTCACTGGTCAAGTGATTTTGCGCCGACAATGTAACGGGGCTCAAGCACGCCACCGAAGTCGTGGAATTCGTACAACAGCTCGGCAGCTTCGGCTGTCCAGGCGTACGGATTGGTAGGAGAGCGTCGTGTGGCGAGTGAAGCGGCGGAGGAATCCAGCCGTGGACGCCACACGAGTGAGAATGCAGGCATGAGTAGCGAAAGACTGGCGAGAAACCAGTCCTCCGAATGACCAAGGGTTCCAGGGTCAAGCTAATCTTCCCTGGGTAAGCCGGGACCTAAGGCGAGGCCGACAGGCGTAGTCGATGGACATCAGGTTGATACTCCTGAGCTGGCGAAGAACCGCCCAAGCCAAACCAGTGATGCTAAGAGTCCGAATCCTTGGACCGATCCCTTCGGGGTGACGTCCTTGGCCTAGCACTCGACCCTATGCTGGGGCGGCTAGCGTATTAACAGGTGTGACGCAGGAAGGTAGCAGAACCGGGCCGATGGTTGAGTCCGGGTAAGCCGTAGGGCGTGGGATAGGCAAATCCGTCCCACACATAGCCTGAGAGCTTTGCCGAACCCTAGAGGGAAGTCTGTGATCCTATGCTGCCAAGAAAAGCATCGACGCGAGGTTCAAGTCACCCGTACCCCAAACCAACTCAGGTGGTCAGGTAGAGAATACTAAGGAGATCGAGAGAATCGTGGTTAAGGAACTCGGCAAAATGCCCCCGTAACTTCGGGAGAAGGGGGGCCTGAGGCGTGACGGCACTTGCTGCCGGAAGCGTTTGAAGGCCGCAGAGACCAGTGGGAAGCGACTGTTTACTAAAAACACAGGTCCGTGCGAAGACGCAAGTCGATGTATACGGACTGACGCCTGCCCGGTGCTGGAAGGTTAAGAGGAAGGGTTAGCGCAAGCGAAGCTCAGAATTTAAGCCCCAGTAAACGGCGGTGGTAACTATAACCATCCTAAGGTAGCGAAATTCCTTGTCGGGTAAGTTCCGACCTGCACGAATGGCGTAACGACTTCCCAGCTGTCTCAACCGCGAACTCGGCGAAATTGCACTACGAGTAAAGATGCTCGTTACGCGCAGCAGGACGGAAAGACCCCGTGACCTTTACTACAGCTTGGTATTGGTGTTCGGTGTGGCTTGTGTAGGATAGGTGGGAGACTGTGAAGCTCGGACGCTAGTTCGGGTGGAGTCATTGTTGAAATACCACTCTGGTCACTCTGGATATCTAACTTCGAACCGTAATCCGGTTCAGGGACAGTGCCTGGTGGGTAGTTTAACTGGGGCGGTTGCCTCCCAAAAAGTAACGGAGGCGCCCAAAGGTTCCCTCAACCTGGTTGGCAATCAGGTGTCGAGTGTAAGTGCACAAGGGAGCTTGACTGTGACAGTGACAACTGGAGCAGGGACGAAAGTCGGGACTAGTGATCCGGCAGTGGCTTGTGGAAGCGCTGTCGCTCAACGGATAAAAGGTACCTCGGGGATAACAGGCTGATCTTGCCCAAGAGTCCATATCGACGGCATGGTTTGGCACCTCGATGTCGGCTCGTCGCATCCTGGGGCTGGAGTAGGTCCCAAGGGTTGGGCTGTTCGCCCATTAAAGCGGCACGCGAGCTGGGTTTAGAACGTCGTGAGACAGTTCGGTCCCTATCCGCTGCGCGCGTTGGAAGTTTGAGAGGATCTGACCCTAGTACGAGAGGACCGGGTTGGACGAACCTCTGGTGTGTCAGTTGTTCCGCCAGGAGCACCGCTGATTAGCTACGTTCGGGATGGATAACCGCTGAAAGCATCTAAGCGGGAAGCCGGCCTCAAGATGAGACTTCCGTGCCTTCGGGCGAGAGGCTCCCAGCCAGACTACTGGGTTGATAGGCCGGATGTGGAAGTGGGGACTAACGACCCATGAAGCTGACCGGTACTAATAAGCCGATGACTTGATAACATATATATGAGCTTGCTGCTCGCGTCCACTTTGTGGTTCTCGATGTACGGTCGAGGACTGCAGCCCTCCACGAGAGTGGAGAGCTGTGCAGACTGAAACATCAACAGTGTTTCGGCGGCCATAGCGAGAGGGAAACGCCCGGTCACATTCCGAACCCGGAAGCTAAGGCTCTCAGCGCCGATGGTACTGCAGGGGGGACCCTGTGGGAGAGTAGGACACCGCCGGACTTCTTTTGGAAAGGGGCCCCAGATTCGTCTGGGGCCCCTTTTTCCGTTTGTGCTACGTGATGGGAGCATGGGGCCATGAACGACCAGGCAGATTTCCGCTCCGACCGCGGAGGCGACCGTCGCCGCGACGGTGATGGCTCCGGGCGACCCCGCCGCGACGACGGTCGCGGGCTGGCGCGCGATGGCGAGCGCCGCTTCAGCGATCGGAAGCCCCCTCGCGACGGTGACCGTCGCCCGCCGCGAGACGGCGATCGTCGCTTCGGCGATCGCGACGCCCGACCGCAGCGCGACAGCGACGGTCGAGGCGGCGGTGCCGGGGAGCGGAAGCTGCGCCCCGGTGACCGTGGCTACCGCCCTGACGGTGACCGGCGACCTGCGGCGGACGGCGGTCGTCGCCCGCAGCGGGACGGTGAGCGCCGCTTCGGCGACCGGGACCAGCGCCCCCAGCGCGGGGATCGCCCATACGGCGACCGGCAGCCTTCGCGCGACGGCGACCGACGACCGACTCGTGACTCCGACCGTCGTCCTCCGCGTGACGGCGACCGTCGTCCGCCTCGCGATGGCGAGCGTCGCGTCGGTGACCGCGACCAGCGCCCGCAGCGCGATGGTGACCGTCGCTTCGGCGACCGCGGACCGCAGCGCGGTGGCACGGGCCGTCCGCAGCGCGACGGCGACCGGCGCTTCGGCGACCGCGAGCAGCGCCCGCAGCGCGATGGCGAACGCCGCTTCGGCGACCGCGACCAGCGCCCGCGACGCGATGGCGACCGGTCGTTCGGCGACCGCGGACCGCAGCGCGGTGGCACGGGCCGTCCGCAGCGCGATGGTGACCGGCGCTTCGGTGACCGCGAGCAGCGCCCGCAGCGCGATGGCGACCGGTCGTTCGGCGACCGCGGACCGCAGCGCGGTGGCACGGGCCGCCCGCAGCGCGATGGTGACCGGCGCTTCGGTGACCGCGAGCAGCGCCCGCAGCGCGATGGCGACCGGTCGTTCGGCGACCGCGGACCGCAGCGCGGTGGCACGGGCCGCCCGCAGCGCGATGGTGACCGGCGCTTCGGTGACCGCGAGCAGCGCCCGCAGCGCGATGGCGACCGGTCGTTCGGCGACCGCGGACCGCAGCGCGGTGGCACGGGCCGCCCGCAGCGCGATGGTGACCGGCGCTTCGGCGACCGCGACCAGCGCCCGCAGCGCGCGGGTGACCGCCGCTTCGGCGACCGTGACGGTCGACCCACCCGTGACGGTCAGGGCTTCGGCCGCGGCGATCAGGGGCGTCGCGACGACCAGCGCGCGCGCAACCAGGGACCGCAGCGTGATGCTGCACGCCCTGGCCGCGACTTCGAGCGCCGCGGCGATGGCTCCGGCGAGAGCTTCAAGCAGGTGCGCGACGACGACTTCATCGCACCGGAGCTGCCGGAGGACATCCAGGCAGACGACCTCGACATCGGGGCGCGCGCGCAGCTGAAGACGCTCACCAAGGACAACGCCGAGTACGTCGCGAAGCACATGGCGCGCGCGGGCCAGCTCATCGACGACGACCCCGCGCTGGCGCACCAGCACGCGCTCACGGCAGCCCGACGCGCGGGCCGCATTGGCGTCGTGCGCGAGACGCTCGCCATCACCGCGTATCAGCTGGGCGACTTCTCGCTCGCGCTGCGCGAGCTGCGCACCTATCGCCGGATCACCGGCCGCGACGACCAGCTCCCCCTGATGGCGGACTGCGAGCGCGGCCTCGGACGCCCGGAGAAGGCGCTCGAGCTCGCTCGGTCCGTCGACGCATCCACGTTGGACACCGCCGTGCGCGTCGAGCTGGCGATCGTGAAGTCGGGCGCACGGCTCGATCTGGGGCAGAAGGATGCCGCGCTCGAGGAGCTGCGGATCCCGGAGCTCCGCAAGGACAAGGCGTTCGAGTACAGCCCGGCGCTCTTCGCCAGCTTCGCGGGCGTCCTCGAGGAGCTGGGTCGCGACGAGGAAGCGGCAGAGTGGTTCGCGCTCGCCGACCGAGCGATCGATGCGCTGGAGGCCGCGATGGCGCCGGGCGAGCTCGAATCCGTCGGCATCGTCACCGAGCGCCTCGAGACCGAGGACGCCCCGGAGGATGAGGGCGTCGCGCTGAGCGATGCGGATGCGGACGCGGATGCCGTCGAGGCGACGCGCGAGGCCGGCTCGGAGGACGAGCCGCAGGCGATGATCGCGGTCGACGACGTGCCGAGTGCGGGCACGCCTGCTGCCGACGGCACGGCTGCGGATGCGGACGAGGCGGGAGCGGAAGCTGCCGCAGTGCCCGACCTCCAGCGCACCGATGCCGGCGATGCCGCCGATGCCGCCGCCGAGGCCGATGCCCCTGCGGTCCTGCAGAGCGCGGACGTGCCTGATGCTGCGGCCGAGCCCGTGGAGCCTCTGCACGACGAGGCACTCGTCGACGCAGCGGATGTGCCGGAGGTCGCCGACGCGCCGGAGCCCGCCCCGGAGACCGCGCAGGTCACCGCGTCGGCGATCGAGCCCGAGGTCGATCCCGTGGTCGAGGTCGGCGACGCCGCGGCAGCGGAGCCTGCCGCTGTCGACGCCCCCGCTCCGGCGGACGACGCGCACGATGACGCGCTCTTCGGGGACGCGCTGTTCGGCGACGACCTGATCGCGGACGGTTCGGGCTCCGAGGCCGAGCACGACGGCGCCGAGGACACGACGGGGGAGGCGCGGCCGAGCACCTCTGGCACCGAGGACGGCCGCTGATGGCGCTGTTCCGCAAGGCAGTCGCGACCCCCGAGCCGACGCCGATCGACGGGGTGGACTGCCTCTACCTCGATCTCGACGGCGTCGTCTACAAGGGGCCGGACGCCATCCCGCACGCCGTGGACAGCATCCGCGGCGCTGGCGTGCGGTCGATCTACCTGACGAACAACGCCTCGCGCACCGATGCGGAGGTCGCCGAGCACCTGTCCTCCTTCGGGCTCGACGTGCAGCCAAACGACGTGGTGACGAGCCCGCAGGCCGCCATGCGCCTGCTCGCCGCGCACCTCCAGCCCGGCGACCCCGTGCTCGTCGTCGGCGGAGCGGGCATCGTGGTCGAGGTCGAGGCGCGTGGCTGGCGCGTCGTGCGCACCGCGGCCGAGCAGCCGAAGGCCGTCGTGCAGGGATTCCACCCCTCGGTGGGATGGACCCAGCTCGCCGAGGCTTCGTTCGCGCTGCACACCGGCATCCCGTGGGTCGCGACCAACGGCGACTGGACGATCCCGGTCGCCGGCGGCATCGCACCCGGCAACGGCACGCTCGTCTCCGCCGTGCACACGGCAGTTGGCAGGCTGGCCGAGTTCGCGGGCAAGCCCGAGCGGCACATGTACGACGTCGCGACCGAGCGCTTCGCCGCGCAGGCGCCGGCGATGGTCGGCGACCGCCTGGACACGGACATCCTGGGTGCTCGCCGCGCAGGCATCCGCTCGATCGTCGTGCTGACGGGCATCGATCGCGGTGCGCACCTCATCGGTGCGGACGAGTCGATGCGCCCCGATCACGTGATCGAGGATCTGCGCGGGCTCACCGAGCCGATCGCGCCGCTGCGGGAGACGCTCGAGACGTCGACGGGCGACACCTACTTCGAGGTCGGCACGGCGGCCGTGCGGCGCAGCGGCATCGACATCACGCTCGTCCGCGCGGGGCAGCGGCAGGTCGACACCATCCGCGCCGCGTGCGCAGCGGTGTGGACGGCGGATCGGCCCGTGCTGGGGCTCCGCATCGCCGACGAGCTGCTCGCGCTGTAGGCGCTGCCGCCCGGCGCGTCACCACACGCGCCCCGCAGGTCACACAGGGGCGCCCCAGCGCGATCGCCAGCCGCGGATGCGCTCCGCATCCGGCTCGACGCCGTAGGCCGACCAGAACGCGGGCTCGCCATCGGCGAGGCCGTTCCACTCGAGCGACCACGAGGCGATCGCGAGGTCCGACCAGGGATCGCCGACGCCGAGCCGCCCGAGGTCGACGATGCCGACGAACGCGCCGTCGCGCACGAGGGTGTTCGGGGCGCACGGATCCCCGTGGCAGATGACGGACGCGCGTGCAGCGCTCGCGGCGCCAGCACCGGATGTCGCGGTGCCGGATGCCGGGTTGCCGGGCATCGCGGTGCCGGGCGTCGCGGTGCCGGATGCCCTTGTGCTGATGGTCGTGATCGCGGTGGTGGTGGGAGCGACGGAGGCGGTCCAGTCGGGAGCGGGGAACGGGCACTCGGCCACCGGCAGGTCGTGCAGCAGGCGGAGCCCGGTGCCGATCGCCGCTGCCGCGCGCTCGGGGTCGCGGCGGCCGTGCACGGAGGCCGCGGAGTCGCCGGGGAGCGCTGCGGTCACCAGCAGCTCGCCGCCGGCCTCGGCGCGCAGCTCCAGCACGGTGGGCACGAGCAGCGGCGCCGCACCCGCCTCGGCGCGTGACGCGACCAGGTCGGCCAGCCAGCGCATCCGCTCGGCCTCGTCGGCGAGCGATTCGGTCGTGCCTCCCGGGTTCCACTTCGCGAAGACGGCGCCCGAGGGTCGGTCGATGCGCGCGGTGACGCCGCCGACCTCGTTCTGCCACACGAGCTCGACCGGATGGTGGTCCGCGAGGCGCGCGATGGCCGTGGGCACGGGCGTGCCGGCCGGCGGCGGCGCGGCGAGGTCGGACTGCACGGCTCGACGCTATCGGGCGCGATGGGCGGCCTCTCCCGGAGCGCGGCGGCTTCGCTGCCCGCTCTGCGCTGCGGAGTTGCGCCCTGCGCCGCGGAGTTGCGCTCTGCGCCGCGAGGTTGCGCTCTGCGCCGCGGGTCCCGCCGCTGCCTCGGCGTGCGCCCGCGGCGAACGGCCACGTGCCGGCCGCGCAGCCGTGGTGGAGTGGGCACATGGCGACGACGCAGGCTCCGCAGCGGGTGCTCGTGCTGGGCGGCACCCGATGGCTCGGCCGGCGCATCGCGCAGGCGCACCTGGATCGCGGAGCGGAGGTGACGTGCCTGGCGCGCGGCCTCGAGGGAGCCCCGCCCGCGGGCGCGCGGCACGCGGTGGGCGATCGGGATGCGGCGGATGCCTACGCGGCGCTCGCGGGCGACTGGGATGAGATCGTCGACGTGACGCGCCTGCCGCAGCACGCGCAGGGAGCGCTCGACGCGCTCGCCGATCGTGCCGGTCACTGGACGTTCGTCTCCTCGGTCTCCGCCCAGCGGCTCGAGGGTGCGCCCGTCGGCGCGGACGAGCACGACGCGCTGGTGCCGGAGGATGCCTCCGGCGAGGAGTACGGCGGGGCGAAGGCGTGGATCGAGCGCGTCGCCCGGGAGCGGCTCGGGGAGCGGCTCGCCGTCGTGCGCCCGGGGCTCATCGGCGGCCCCGACGACGACACCGGCCGCTTCGGGCACTGGGTCGCGCGCCTCGCGCTCGCCGGTGACGAGCCGGTCCTCGTGCCCGCCCGCGACCAGCCCACGCAGACGATCGACGTGCGCGACCTCACGACGTTCCTGGTCGAGCAGGCGCCGCGCCGCAGCGACGTCGTGAACGCCGTCGGCGAGCAGCACCGGCTGCATGAGCTGATCGCGCTCGCGCGCGAGGTGGCAGGGCACAGCGGCGAGCTCGTCGCGGCGAGCGACGTGCAGCTCGCCACCCTCGACATCGGGCACTGGGTCGGGCCCCGAGCGCTGCCGCTGACGCTGCCGGCCGCGCTCGCATCGCACGGCCAGCGGTCGAACGCGCACTACCGCGCCTCGGGCGGCACGCTCCGACCGCTGCGGGAGACGCTGCGTGCCACGCTCGAGAGCGAGCGCACGCGCGGGCTCGACCGCGCGATTCCGCACAGGCTGTCGCGCGCCGACGAGCTCGCCGCCATCGATTCGCTAGCCTCGCTGACATGACTGCAGCAGACGGGCTCGAGGCGACCGACGGGCTGCTGGACGAGCTCGACCTGCTCGAGCAGCAGCCGCTCGAGGCGCGCGCCGAGCAGCTCGCGCGCATCCACGACAGGCTCCAGGCCGAGCTCGGCGCGGTCCGTGGCTGACGCGCTCGGCGAGCCCGCGAGCGACCCGCTGCGCCTCGACCAGGCGCTCGTCGAGCGCGGCCTCGCGCGCAGCCGCACGCAGGCGCAGCAGCACATCGCCGCCGGCCTCGTGACGGTCGACGGGCGCGGCGCGACGAGGTCGAGCGCGAAGGTCGGTGCAGCTGCGGTCGTCGCCGTCGAGGGCGCGGACCGGTGGGTCTCGCGCGCCGCGCACAAGCTGCTGGCCGCGCTCGATGCCTTCGGGATCAACCCGACCGGTCGCAGCGCGCTCGACGCGGGCGCGTCGACGGGCGGCTTCACGCAGGTGCTGCTGGCGCGCGGCGCCGCGCACGTGACGGCGATGGACGTCGGGCACGGCCAGTTCGCGCTCGACGTCGACGCGCATCCGGTCACCCTGGTCGAGGGGCAGAACGTGCGCGAGCTCGCGCCGGGCTCGCTGGATCCGGCTCCCTCGATCGTGACCGCAGATCTCTCGTTCATCTCGCTCGCGCTCGTCTTCGAGCCGCTGGTCGGCGTGGCCGCGCCCGACGCCGACTGGGTGGTGCTCATCAAGCCGCAGTTCGAGGTAGGCCGCACCGGCGTGCGCGAGGGCATCGTGACGGATCCGACGCTGCGCGCCCAGGCGATCGAGCAGGTGCTCTGGGCGGCGTGGGATGCGGGGCTCGGCACCGCCGGGCTCATCGGGAGCCCGATCATCGGCGGCAGGGGCAACCTCGAGTACCTCGCGCACCTGCGGGCCGGCGGCGGCTCGAATCCGACAGAATGGCTGGAGGAGTCCGTCAGGCTGTCGAAGGAGGCGCGGTGAGCGATCGCAGGTTCCTGCTGGCGTTCCACCCCGGGCGATCCGAGGCGGTCGCGACGGCGGCGACCATCGCCCGGCGGCTGCTCGCGTCGCAGGTGACGCCCGTCGTGCTGGCCGCCGATCGCGCGGTGCTGCTGGACGCGCACGAGGGCCTCGACGCGGTCGAGCCGTACGGCGCCGCCGACGCCCCCGACGTCGAGCTGATCATGACCCTCGGCGGCGACGGCACGATCCTGCGCGCGGCCGAGCTGCAGCGCGCCATCGACGCACCGCTGCTCGGCATCAACATGGGGCACGTCGGGTTCCTCGCGGAGGCCGAGGTCGCCGAGACCGCAGAGGTGGTCGAGCGCGCGCTGCGTCGCGACTACGAGGTCGAGCACAGGCTGGTGCTGCGCGTGCAGGTGTTCGTCGACGACGCGCTCGTGCACGAGACCTGGGCCGTCAACGAGGCGGCGATCGAGAAGGCCGGCTCCGGGCGCATGATCTCCACCCTCGTCGAGATCGACGGACGGCCCATCTCATCCTTCGGGACCGACGCGGTGATCCTCGCGACCCCCACCGGGTCGACCGCCTACTCGTTCTCGGCGGGCGGGCCTATCGTCTGGCCGACCGCGGAGGCCCTGCTGCTCGTGCCGCTCGGCGCGCACGCGCTCTTCACGCGGCCGCTGGTCGTCGCGCCGACCTCGACGATGTCGGTCACGATCGCCGACGACTCGACGAGCGCCGCGGTGCTCTGGTGCGACTCGAGGCGAGCGGTCGACCTGCCGCAGGGCGCGCGCGTCGACGCGACGCGCGATGCGCGTCCGCTGCGCTTGGCGCGCCTGTCGGCAGCCCCGTTCGCCGACCGCTTGGTCGCCAAGTTCCACCTGCCTGTCGAAGGCTTCCGGCGGAAGCGCTCGTGACGCGACTCGACGAGCTCACGATCCGCTCGCTCGGCGTGATCGACGAGGCGCGCGTGCCCTTCGGCGCGGGCTTCACGGCGATCACCGGCGAGACCGGTGCCGGCAAGACGATGGTCGTGCAGGCCCTCGCGCTGCTGCGCGGTGAGCGCGCCGACGCCGGCGCGATCAGGGCGGGCGAGGATCGCGCCGCCGTGCAGGGCGTCTGGCTCGTCGACGACGCCGATGCGGTGGAGCTGGTGGAGGACGCCGGCGGCAGCATCGACGACGGCGAGCTGATCCTCGGGCGCGGCCTCTCCCGAGGGGCGGACGGTGCCGCTCGGTCGCGCGCGCAGGCCGGCGGCGCCGCGGTGCCGGCGGGGGTGCTGCGCGAGCTCGCCGATCGGCTGGTCGCCGTGCACGGCCAGGCCGACCAGCAGCGCCTGCGCTCCGCGGACGCGCAGGCGACCGCGCTCGACCGCGCAGCCGGGGCGGCGCTCGACGGGGTGCTCGCGGACTATCGCCACGAGTTCGCGGCGTGGAGCCAGGCGCGCGACGCGGCGGCCACGATCCGTGCGCAGCACGACGCGCGGGCGGCGGAGGCCGCATCGATCCGCGCCGAGCTGGAGGCGCTCGAAGCGCTCGACCCGCAGCCCGGGGAGCAGGACGAGCTCGCCGCGATCGCGAACCGGCTCGAGCACGCGGAGTCGCTGCGCGCCGAGCTCGTCGAGGCCCACGCGGCGCTGTCGAACGACGACGACGGCCCCGACGCGGTGGCGCTCGCGGGCACGGCGCGGCGGCTCGTGGAGCGCGCATCCGTCGACGACGCGTCGCTGACGGAAGCGCTCGAGATGCTCGTGCAGGCGGATGCGCTGCTGCAGGAGGCGTCAGCATCCATCGTGAAGGCGCTCGACGACCTCGAGCGACCCGAGCGCAGCCTCGACGAGGTGCAGCAGCGGCGCGCCGACCTGACGGCGCTGGAGCGCCGGCTCGGGCGCGCGCTCGACGCCGCGCTCGAGGAGGCCCCGGAGGGCGCGCTGCGGCTGGCGGAGCTCGAGGGCGACGACGACGAGCTCGCCCGCCTCGCCGCCGAGGAGCAGCGCCACCTCGACGCCGCGACGGCGCTCGCCGATCGGCTGAGCGCGCTGCGGCAGACCGCGGCGCGCGAGCTCGAGGAGGCCGTCGGCGCCGAGCTGCGCGCGCTCGCGATGCCCAACGCGCGCCTGGTCGTCGAGGTCGCGCACGCGGAGGCGCTCGGCGCCACCGGCCGCGACCGCGTGACCATGCTGCTCGCGCCGCATCCCGGTGCCGAGCCGCGCCCGGTGCAGAAGGGCGCCTCCGGCGGTGAGCTGAGCCGCGTGATGCTCGCCATCGAGGTGGCGCTCGCCGCGGGCCCGCTCGCGGACGGCAGCGTGCCGACCATGGTCTTCGACGAGGTCGACGCCGGGGTCGGGGGTGCCGCGGCGATCGAGATCGGCCGTCGCCTGGCTCGGCTCGCCGAGCACTGCCAGGTGATCGTCGTCACGCACCTGGCGCAGGTGGCGGCATTCGCCGAGCAGCACGTGCGCGTCGAGAAGGGCACCGACGGCCGCATCACCGCATCGCAGGTGAGTCGGGTCGACGGGGACGACCGCCTGGCCGAGCTCGCGCGCATGCTCTCGGGCACCGCATCCGAGACCGCACTCGCCCACGCCCGCGAGTTGCTCGAAGATGCGCGGCCGGTGGGTTAGGCTCGAAGCCCGTGAACCTCGTTGCGCCAGACGCCGACCAGCAGCCCACGGTGACCCCGGAGGCGGCAGCCTCCGCTCGAGCCGCGTCCGCTCGAGCCAAGGTGACGAAGCAGATCTTCGTGACGGGCGGTGTCGTCTCCTCGCTCGGCAAGGGCCTGACCGCCGCGTCGCTCGGCAACCTGCTGACCGCGCGCGGCCTGCACGTCGTGATGCAGAAGCTCGACCCCTACCTCAACGTCGATCCCGGCACGATGAACCCGTTCCAGCACGGCGAGGTGTTCGTCACGGACGATGGCGCCGAGACCGACCTCGACATCGGGCACTACGAGCGGTTCCTGGACGTCGACCTGTCGCAGGCGGCGAACGTCACGACCGGTCAGATCTACTCGCGTGTCATCGAGCGCGAGCGCCGCGGCGAGTACCTCGGGGACACCGTGCAGGTGATCCCGCACATCTCGGACGAGATCAAGCGCCGCATGCGCCTGCAGTCCGAGCAGGACCCGCAGCCCGACGTGATCATCACCGAGATCGGCGGCACGGTCGGCGACATCGAGTCGCAGCCCTTCATCGAGTCGGCCAGGCAGATCCGCCACGAGCTCGGCCGCCAGAACGTCTTCTTCGTGCACGTCTCGCTCGTGCCGTTCCTCGGCGCATCCGGCGAGCAGAAGACGAAGCCGACGCAGCACTCGGTCGCGACGCTCCGCTCGATCGGCATCCAGCCCGACGCACTCGTGCTGCGCAGCGATCGGCCGGTCTCCGACTCCAACCGCAAGAAGATCGCCCTGATGTGCGACGTGGAGGAGGAGGCGGTCGTCAACGCGATCGACAAGCCCTCGATCTACGACATCCCCACGATGCTCACCGAGCAGGGCCTCGACTCCTACATCATCGGCCAGCTGGGCCTCGAAGCGGGGGAGGTCGACTGGTCGCGCTGGCAGCCGGTGCTCGACGCCGTGCACACCCCCAAGCACGAGGTCACGATCGGGCTGGTCGGCAAGTACATCGACCTGCCGGATGCCTACCTGTCGGTGACGGAGGCGGTCAAGGCCGGCGGCTTCGCGAACCAGACGAAGGTCACGGTGCGCTGGGTGCGCTCGGACGACTGCGAGACACCGGAGGGCGCGGCGGCGCAGCTGGGGGAGCTCGACGGCATCGTCGTACCCGGCGGCTTCGGGATCCGCGGCATCGAGGGCAAGCTCGGCGCGCTGAAGTTCACGCGCGAGAACGAGATCCCCACGCTCGGCATCTGCCTGGGGCTGCAGTGCATGGTCATCGAGGCCGCCCGCAACCTCGCCGGCATCGAGGGCGCATCCTCGACCGAGTTCGACGAGGCCACGCCGGCGCCCGTCATCGCCACGATGGCCGAGCAGAAGCAGCACCTGCAGGGCGGCGACCTGGGCGGCACGATGCGCCTCGGCCTCTACGAGGCGACGCTCGCCGAGGGCTCGCTGGCCGCCCGGCTCTACGGGGCGAACGTCTCGCACGAGCGCCACCGCCACCGCTACGAGGTCAACAACGCCTACCGCGAGCAGATCGCCGAGGCGGGCATGGCCTTCTCCGGCACCTCGCCCGACGGCGCGCTCGTCGAGTACGTCGAGATGCCGGACCACCCGTTCTACATCGCGACGCAGGCGCATCCCGAGCTGCGCAGCCGCCCGAACCGCGCGCACCCGCTCTTCCGGGGCCTCGTCGAGGCGGCGCTCGATCGCCAGGGCGCGTCGCGCCTGTTCGACGAGACCGACGAGTCGGGCGAGTAGCCCGGCGATGATCGAGGACACCCTCGGCGCGAGGCCCCTGGTCGCGCGCGAGCGGCTGCTCGAGGGCCGCATCTTCGACGTCGAGGCGCACGAGTTCGAGCTCGGCGGCAACCGCATCCGGCGCGAGGTGGTCGTGCACCCCGGCGCCGTCGCGGTCGTGGCGCTCAACGACGCGGACGAGGTCTGCCTCGTGCACCAGTACCGCCACCCGGCCGGCGGCACCCTGTGGGAGCTGCCCGCCGGCCTCCTCGACGTCGAGGGCGAGGACCCGCTCGTGGGCGCGCAGCGCGAGCTCGCGGAGGAGACCGACCTGGAGGCCGGCACCTGGCACGCGCTCGTCGACGTCTCGACCACCGGAGGCGGCTCGACCGAGATCATCCGCGTGTACCTCGCGACCGACGTGCGCGATGCGGCCGACGCCTTCGCCCGCGAGCACGAGGAGGCCGAGATGGAGCGCCGGTGGGTGCCGCTCGCGGAGATCCTCGAGGCGGCGGCCACCATGCGGCTGCACAACGCCACGCTGCTCGCGGCGATGCTCGCGCTCACGCAGCTGCGTGCGCGCGGCCTCGAGCCCCAGCCCGCCGATGTGCCCTTCGACTGGCACGCATCCGCTCGCCCGTGACCGGCCGCCCGTGACCTGCGCGTCGGCCGGGAAGACCGCGGCATGAGGATGCCCGCCGCGCCCCGGGAGCGCCCGTGACGCCGCAGCAGGCGGTCGAGCGGCTGCTGCGGCAGCTCGCGATCGAGCGCGGCCTGTCGGCACACACGATCGCCGCGTACCGCCGGGATCTGCGCGGCTACCTCGCGGTGCTCGAGCAGCGGCAGGTGAGCGACGCATCGGCCATCGCCGCCGGGGACGTCGCGGCCTTCCGCGCGACGCTCGCCGATCGCGGGCTCGCGGCCTCGTCGGTCGCCCGGCACCTCTCGGCGGTGAAGGCGCTGCACCGCTGGCTCGTCGACGAGCGGGTGGCGGTCGAGGATGTCGCGAAGGACCAGCGGCCGCCGAAGCTGCCGCAGCGGCTGCCGAAGGCGATCTCGGTGTCGCAGATGCAGCGGCTGCTCGAGGCGGCGGGCGGCGACGGCTCCGACCCGGCAGGCCTCCGCGATCGCGCGCTGCTCGAGCTGCTCTATGCCACGGGCGCCCGCATCTCGGAGCTCATCGCGCTCGACGTCGACGACCTCGCCGACGACCTCGTGCGCGTGACCGGCAAGGGGGCGAAGCAGCGCCTGGTGCCGGTCGGCTCCTATGCGCGGGCGGCGGTGGATGCGTGGCTCGTGCGGGGGAGGGCGGCCTTCGCCGCGAAGGGGCGCGGCACGCCCGCACTGCTGCTGGGCGCGCGCGGAGGGCGGCTCAGCCGCCAGGCCGCGTGGGAGATCATCCAGCGCGTGGCCGAGGAGGCCGAGGTCGCGCACGTGTCGCCCCACACGTTCCGGCACTCGTTCGCGACGCACCTGCTCGAGGGCGGCGCCGACGTGCGCGTGGTGCAGGAGCTGCTCGGGCACGCCTCGGTCGCGACCACGCAGATCTACACCCACGTCACCGCAGACACCCTGCGCGACATGTACACGACGGCCCACCCGCGCGCGCGGTGATCGGTCGCGCGTCGGCGACAGGATCGGCGTCGAGGCCACCGGCTCCGCCGCCTGCCGCCCGCCGCCCGCCGACGGCGCTCGCGCTCGCTAGGGTCTGGTCATGGGCATCGCTGACTTCGACCGCTATCCGCTGACCTTCGGGCCGAGCCCCGTGCATCCGCTCGACAACCTCACGAAGCACCTGGGCGGCGCGTCGATCTGGGCGAAGCGGGAGGACGTCAGCTCCGGCCTCGCCTTCGGCGGCAACAAGACGCGCAAGCTCGAGTACATCGTGCCCGACGTGCTCGCCTCCGGCGCCGACACGCTCGTGTCGATCGGCGGCTACCAGTCGAACCACACGCGCCAGGTCGCCGCCGTCGCGGCGAAGCTCGGCCTCGCGTGCCGGCTGGTGCAGGAGCGCTGGGTCGACTGGGAGGACCCGGTGAACGACAAGGTCGGCAACCTGCTGCTGTCGCGCATCATGGGCGCCGACAGCCGCCTCGACGACTCCGGCTTCGACATCGGCATCCGCTCCTCCTGGGAGGAGGCGCTCGCGGAGGTCGAGGCTGCCGGCGGCACGCCCTACGGGATCCCCGCCGGCGCGAGCGAGCACCGGCTCGGCGGGCTCGGCTTCGCCAACTGGGCGTACGAGGTGGCTGAGCAGGAGCGCGAGCTCGGCGTCTTCTTCGACACGATCGTCGTCTGCACCGTCACCGGCTCGACGCACGCGGGCATGATCGCCGGCTTCGCGGCGCTCGAGGACGCAGGGGGCCGACCGCGACGCGTGCTCGGCATCGACGCCTCGGCCACGATCGAGAAGACCCGCGACCAGGTCGCACGCATCGCCCGCCACACCGCCGAGCTCATCGGCCTCGGGCGCGAGCTTCGCGATGACGAGATCACCGTGCTCGAGGGGTGGGCGGGCGACCTCTACGGGATCCCCGTCGAGTCGACGATCGACGCGATCCTGACGAGCGGCCGCACCGAGGCGATGATCATCGACCCGGTCTACGAGGGCAAGTCGATGGCGGGTCTCATCGACCTCGTGCGCTCCGGCGAGATCGCTGCCGACTCCACCGTGCTCTACGCGCACCTGGGCGGCCAGCCCGCCCTCAACGCCTACTCGGGCGCCTTCCCCTGGTCCTGACCGCGCTGCGGTGACGCGCGCGCGCGATCCGCCCGCAAGGCGATCGCCGCCGCAAGCCGAGGTGCGCGCCGCGGCATGTCGCGTCGTGCGATGCTGGCCGCATGCGACGCACGCCCCACTCCATCGTGACCGATCCGGATGCCGTCAAGGACCTCATCCGCAGCAACGCGTGGGCGACCATCGTCGCGAGCACCGCGAAGGGGCTCGTCGCCTCGCACTACCCGGTCGTGCTCGAGGAGGACGCGGAGGGCATCAGCATCGTCAGCCACGTCGGACGGCCGGACGACCGAGACCTGGAGCTCGGGCAGTCGGAGGTGCTGGTCATCATCCAGGGCCCGCACGGCTACGTCTCGCCCGGATGGTACGCCGAGGGGCCGGCGGTGCCCACCTGGAACCACGTCACCGCGCACCTGTACGGGACGCCGGAGATCCTGAGCGACGAGGAGAACTGGGAGGTGCTGCGGGGCCTCGTGCACCACTTCGAGGATCACGCGCCGCATCCCAACCTGCTCGAGCACAACGAGGAGTACGGCCGCCGGATCGTCGGCGGCACGGTGGGGTTCCGGATGCGGGTCGACCGCTTCGAGATGCGCGCGAAGCTGAGCCAGGACAAGTCGGCGGCGACCGTCGACGGCGTGATCGAGGAGCTCGCAGGCGGCAGCTCGTGGCCGCAGCCCGCGCTCGCTGAGGAGATGCGCCGGGAGCACGGCAGGTGAGCGCGTCGCTGCTGCTGCGCGACGCGAGCGTCGACGGAGCGCGCGTCGACGTGCTCGTGCGCGATGGCGCCATCGCGGAGATCGGCCAGATCGACGCGCGCACGGCCGACGTCGAGCAGGTGCACCTCGATGGTCGCGTGCTGCTGCCGGGCCTGTGGGACAACCACGTGCACATGAGCCAGTGGGCCCTGCACGCCAAGCGCCCGAGCACGTTCCACGCGACGTCGGCCCGGGAGGCGGCGGGGATGATGGCGGCCGCGCTCGCGAGCGCCGGCGCGCTGCCCCTCGATGAGCACGGCCGGGTGCTGCCGCTGGTGGGCACCGGCTTCCGCGACGGGCTCTGGAGCGACCTGCCCTCGCGCGACCTGCTCGACGAGGCCGTGCCGGGCGCGCCCGCGGTGGTCGTCAGCGCTGACCTGCACGCCGTGTGGCTCAACTCCCGGGCACTCGAGCGCTTCGGCCTCGGCGATCACCCCACGGGTGTGCTGCGCGAGGAGCCGGCGTTCGAGATCGAGGGGCAGATCAACGACCTGCCGCCGGAGGTGCTCGACGCCTGGGTCGTGGACGCGGGCCGCGACGCCGCGGCGAGGGGCGTCGTGGGGATCGTCGACCTCGAGATGGCGTGGAACGCAGACACCTGGATGCGCCGGCTCGGCCGTGGCTGGCGCTCGCAGCGGGTGGAGCTCGGCATCTACCCGCAGCACCTCGAGCGCGCCATCGAGCTCGGCATGCGCACGGGTGACGCGCTCGATGCGCTGCTCTCGGTGGGGCGGCTGAAGATCATCACCGACGGATCGCTCGGCACGCGCACCGCCTACTGCTTCGACCCGTACCCGGGCATGCAGGGCGCCGAGGCGCACGGGCTGCTCGCGGTGCCGCCGGCGGAGCTCGAGGCGCTCGTGCTGCGGGGGCTCGACGCCGGCATCGCGCCGACCGTGCACGCGATCGGCGATCACGCGAACGCGCACGTGCTCGACGTCTTCGAGCGCCTCGGCATCCGGGGGAGCGCCGGCCGGATCGAGCACGCGCAGCTGCTGCGCGCCGCCGACGTCGCCCGGCTCGGCGCGCTCGGCGTCGATGCGAGCGTGCAGCCCGAGCACGCGATGGACGACCGAGACCTCGCCGACCGCCACTGGCACGGTCGCACCGACGGCGCCTTCCTGGTGCGGTCGTTGCTCGAGGCGGGCGCCACCCTCGCGCTCGGCTCCGACGCGCCCGTCGCTCCGCTCGATCCGTGGGTGAGCATGGCGGCTGCTGTCGAGCGCGCGAAGGACGGCCGCGAGCCCTGGCACCCCGCCGAGGCGATCGACGTCGCCGACGCGCTGCGCGCATCCGTGCGCTCGCGCGTGGCGGTGGGCGAGCCCGCCGACCTCGTCGCCCTCGACGCCGACCCGATCGGCGCCGACGGGGCGGCGCTGCGCGCGATGCCTGTCGCGCTCACGCTGCTCGCCGGGCGCCCGACGCACACCACGCTCTGACCCGGACGCGGCGCCTCAGCGCGCGAGAGGCTTGCCCGCCGCGGGCCAGCGTCGGCGCCGGGCGTCACGAGCAGAGGCGATGCGAGCGGGATGGCGCAGATCCTCCTCTGTCGGTGACGGCGTGCTCAGATCCTCCTCCGCTGGTGACCAGCGGGCGACACTTGAGCCTCAACCAGAGGTTGAGATACACGCCGCACGGGCCTACCGGCCGAAGCCCGCGGGGGTTCCTAGACTCGGGAGCGTGAGCACGAGCAACGAGACCCTGGCCGGCATGGAGGCGCCCGTCCTCGGGCCGACCGGGCGCCCGGTGCGGGAGTTCCCGATGCCCGCGCCCCTCACCTCGCACGGCCCCGCGCGCATCATCACGATGTGCAACCAGAAGGGCGGCGTCGGCAAGACGACCACCTCCATCAACCTGGGCGCGGCCGTCGCCGACTACGGCCGCCGGGTGCTCGCGATCGACTTCGACCCGCAGGGCGCGCTGAGCGCCGGCCTGGGCGTCGACAACCACGACGCCACGACGATCTACGACCTGCTGCTCAACCCGCGCATCGATCCGCGCGAGGCGATCCAGCAGACCACCGTCGAGGGGCTCGACGTCATCGCCGCGAACATCGACCTCTCGGCGGCCGAGGTGCACCTCGTCAACGAGGTCGCCCGCGAGCAGATCCTGGCCCGCGTGCTGCGCCGCGTCGCCGACGACTACGACCTGATCCTCATCGACTGCCAGCCCTCGCTCGGCCTCCTGACGGTGAACGCGCTGACCGCCGCGCACGGCGTGCTCATCCCGCTCGAGAGCGAGTACTTCGCGCTCCGCGGCGTCGCGCTGCTCAAGGAGACGATCGAGAAGGTGCAGGATCGCCTGAACCCCGCGCTCGAGCTCGACGGCATCCTCGTGACGATGTTCGACTCGCGCACCCTGCACGCCCGCGAGGTCATGGATCGCGTCGTCGAGACCTTCGGCGACACCGTGCTCGACACGGTCGTGCGGCGCACGGTGAAGTTCCCCGACGCATCCGTCGCCGGCGTGCCGGTGACGCAGTTCGCCCCCGAGCACGCGGCAGCCGAGATCTACCGCCAGCTCGCCCGCGAGCTGATCGCCCGTGGCGCGATCGCCTGACGACGAGCAGGCCGACGGCGGCTTCCGCCTCGCCCTCGACAACTTCGACGGGCCGTTCGACCTGCTGCTGACGCTGATCGGCAACCGCTCGCTCGATGTCACCGAGATCGCGCTCAGCCGCGTGACCGACGAGTTCATCGCGTACGTGCGCACGCTCGACACCCACGAGGAGCTCGAGCAGGCGAGCGAGTTCATCGTCGTCGCGGCCACGCTCCTCGACCTGAAGATCGCCTCGCTGCTGCCCGCCGGCGACGTCGTCGACAGCGAGGACGTCGCGCTGCTCGAGGCTCGCGACCTGCTCTTCGCGCGCCTGCTGCAGTACCGCGCGTTCAAGCAGGCAGCGCTGTGGGCCGCCGAGCGCATCGGCGAGGAGTCGAGCAGGCACCCGCGGTCGGTGCGGCTCGAGGATCGCTTCCGGCAGCGCACGCCGGAGCTGCGGTGGACGCTCTCCGCCGACGACTTCGCGGCGCTCGCGCTGCTGGCGCTCACGCCCAAGGAGCTGCCGACCGTCGGCCTCACGCACCTCCACGCGCCGCTCGTGTCGATCCGCGAGCAGGCGGCGCACATCGTCTCGCGCCTGCGGCACGCCGGCACGACCACCTTCCGAGAGCTGATCGCTGGGGAAGCGACCCGCGGCGTCATCGTCGCGCGCTTCCTCGCGGTGCTGGAGCTCTATCGGCACGCGGCCATCACCTTCGAGCAGCTCGAGCCGCTCGGCGAGCTCTCGATCAGCTGGACGGGCCACGACTTCCGCGACGAGGACCTCGTGAGCCTGGGGGCAGACTATGACCATGCATGAGACGGATGCGGCGCCCGCCGACGGCACGGATGCGGCGGGGGCCGAGGCGCAGCCCGGCGCCGCGGGGGAGCAGGTCGCCGATCGCTCCCACCTGCCGCTCGAGCGCCGCATCGAGGCCATCCTCATGGTCGCCGACGAGCCGCAGGGCGCCGTGCACCTGGCGACCGCGCTGCGCGCGCCCGTGCGCGCCGTGAAGGCGGCCATCGAGGCGCTCCGCGACGACTACGACGGCCGCGGCGAGGGGCCGGAGCGCGGCTTCGAGCTGCGCGAGGTCGGCGGCGGGTGGCGCATCTACGTGCGCGCCGCCTACGACGTCGACGCCGCCGACTTCGTGCTCACCCAGACCCCCACGAAGCTCTCGCAGGCGGCGCTCGAGACGCTCGCCGTCATCGCCTACAAGCAGCCCATCACGCGCGGTGCCGTCGCCGCGATCCGCGCCGTCAACGTCGACTCCGTCGTGCGGACGCTGCTGGGCCGCGGCCTGATCCGCGAGGCCTTCGCCGACGCCGAGACCGGCGCCATCAACTACGAGACGACCGAGCTGCTGCTGACCCAGCTGGGGCTCAACTCGCTCGACGAGCTGCCGCCGATCAGCCCCCTGCTGCCGGACGGCGAGGAGGACGTGTTCGCATGACCGATCCCAGCACCGAGGGTGAGCGCCTGCAGAAGGTGCTCGCCGCCGCCGGCGTCGCCAGCCGCCGCGTCGTCGAGGACATGATCGTCGCGGGCCGCATCACCGTCGACGGTCGCGTCGTCACCGAGCTCGGCAGCCGCATCCGACCCGACGCGCAGGTGACCGTCGACGGCACGGCCGTGCAGCTCGACACCACGAAGCGCTACCTGATGCTCAACAAGCCCACCGGTGTCGTCTCGACCATGGCCGACGAGCGCGGGCGGCCGGATCTCCGCGAGTTCGTCGCCGACATCGAGGAGCGGGTCTACAACGTCGGGCGCCTCGACGCCGACACCTCGGGCCTCCTGATCCTGACCAACGACGGCGACCTCGCGCACGTGCTCGCGCATCCCTCGTTCGGTGTCGAGAAGACCTACGTCGCGAAGGTGCGCGGTGCCGTCGACCAGCGCGCGATCCGTCGCCTGCTCGACGGCTTCGAGCTGGAGGACGGCTCGATCAGGGCGGACGACGCGCGCGTCATCGGCACGCCCTCGAAGGGCTTCTCGATGGTCGAGCTGACGCTGCACTCGGGACGCAACCGCATCGTGCGCCGCATGCTCGACCACGTCGGGCATCCGGTCGTCGACCTCGTGCGGCGCTCCTTCGGGCCGCTGCACCTCGGCACGCTCCGGTCGGGGGCCGTGCGCGAACTCACTACGATGGAGCGCGGTGCCATCCTCACGCTCTCGAGGGGTGCCAAGAGCTGAAGGAGCCCCTGTGACCCACCGACTGCGCGGCCCCGTGCGCATCGTCGGCACGGGCCTGCTCGGCACCTCCATCGGCCTCGGCCTCGCCGCGCGCGGTGTGGAGGTGCAGCTCGTCGACGCCTCGCCGACCGCGATGCGCCTCGCCGCAGACTACGGGGCCGGCCGCCTGGCCGAGCCCGGTGACGCACCGGAGCTCATCGTCGTGGCCGTGCCGCCGGACGTCACGGCGCAGGTCGTCGCGGCCGAGCTCGCAGCGTTTCCGGAGGCGGTGGTCACCGACGTCGCCTCCGTCAAGGCCGTGCCGCTCGCGCAGCTGCGCGAGCTGGGCGCCGACGTCAGCCGCTACCTCGGCTCGCACCCGATGGCCGGCCGCGAGCGCTCCGGGGCACTGGCCGGCAGCGGCGACCTCTTCGTCGGCCGCCCGTGGGTGATCGCCGGGCACGACGCGATCTCGTACCAGCGGGGCAGCCTCGTCGACGACCTGATCCTCGACCTCGGCGCGGTGCCGATCGAGTCGACACCAGACGAGCACGACCGGGCCGTCGCGATCGTCAGCCACGTGCCGCAGCTCGTCTCCTCGCTCATGGCCGCCCGCCTCGCCGACGCTCCCGACGAGGCGCTCCGCCTCGCAGGTGGCGGCGTGCGCGACGTGACGCGCGTGGCGGCGAGCGACCCCGCCCTCTGGATCCAGATCCTCGGCGCCAACGCGCCGGCCGTCGTCGAGCAGCTGCGCGCGCTGCAGGTCGACCTGCAGGCGCTCGTCGACGCGCTCGACGCGCCCGACGCATCCGGCAGCCGCAAGGCGATGGCGGATGCGCTGCGCGCCGGCAACGAGGGCGTCGCACGGCTGCCCGGCAAGCACGGCACGCACACGCGCTTCACGCGCGTTCAGGTGCGGGTCGACGATCGACCGGGTCACCTCGCGAGGCTGCTCGCCGACATCGGCGACGCGGGCGTCAACCTCGAGGACCTGCGGCTCGAGCACGCGGAGGGCGCGCAGTTCGGCGTCGCCGAGATCACCGTGCTGCCCGAGACCGTCGTGCACCTGCACGAGGCGCTCGAGCAGCTGGGCTGGCAGGTGGTGGCATGAGCGCGGATGCGGTGCGCACCGACCGCAGCGGCACGGTGATCGCGATCGACGGGCCCGCCGGCAGCGGCAAGTCCTCGGTCGCGCGCGCGGTCGCGCGCGAGCTGGGCTTCCAGTTCCTCGACACCGGCGCCGCCTACCGCGCGCTCGCGTGGCTGATCCTGGAGCGCGGCGGCGACACCGACGACCAGCAGACGGTGATCGGCAGCCTCGAGGCGCTGGCGACGCTGGAGCTGACGGTGGACGCCGCCGGGCAGCGCGTCGCCATCGGGGGGCACGATGTGACGGAGGCGATCCGCGCGGAGCGCATCTCGGGCGCCGTCTCCGGCGTCGCGCGCACCATCGCCGCGCGCGAGGCCGTCAACCTCCGCTTCCGCGACATCATCGCGAGTGCCCGGCCCGGCATCGTCGCCGAGGGCCGCGACATCACGACCGTCGTCGCGCCCGATGCCGACGTGCGCGTGCTGCTGACCGCCGACGAGGCCGTGCGCATCCGGCGCCGCTTCGGCGACGTCGGCGGCGACCAGCACCAGGTGGGTGCGCGCCTCGCGGCACGCGACGCCTCCGATTCCCAGGTGGTCGACTTCCTGCACGCTGCAGAGGGCGTGACCGTGGTCGACTCCACCGACCTGACCTTCGACGAGACGGTCGACGCGATCGTCCGCCTCGCGACCGAGGAGCACCATGACTGACCAGCACGACCACCCGCAGGACGCCGGCGCCGAGGCGGGGGCGACCTCGCCCGAGGCCCAAGCGCATGACGCCGACGCGCCCGACACCGACGCGCCCGACACCGGGGCCACCCAGGGCGGCGCGCTCGAGCGCGACGACGTCGAGACCGATGACGTCGAGACCGACGACTTCGAGACCGATGAGGCGCGCGTCAACGCGCTGCGCGCCGGCCTCGCCGACTACGAGCTCGACGAGGAGGACGCGGCGCTCCTCGACCTCGAGGAGCTCGACCCCGATGCGCTGCGCATCATGCCCGCGCTGCCGGTGCTCGCCATCGTCGGGCGCCCCAACGTCGGCAAGTCGGCGCTCGTGAACCGCATCCTCGGCCGCCGCGAGGCCGTCGTCGAGGACACGCCGGGCGTCACCCGCGACCGCGTCTCCTACAAGGCCGAGTGGAACGGGCGCCGCTTCACGCTCGTCGACACCGGCGGATGGGAGCCCGATGCCCGCGGCATCGACCGCTCTGTCGCGCTGCAGGCAGAGATCGCCGTCGAGCTCGCGGACGCCGTGCTGTTCGTCGTCGACGTCAACGTCGGCCCGACCTCGACCGACGAGCACGTGGTGCGCATGCTGCGCCAGTCGAACCGCCCCGTGATCCTGGTGGCGAACAAGTCCGACGACCAGCGCCGCGACATGGAGGCCTCGTCGCTCTGGAGCCTCGGGCTCGGGGAGCCGAACCCCGTCTCGGCGCTGCACGGCCGCGGCGTCGCCGACGTGCTCGACCTCGCGATGGCCGCGCTGCCGGATGTCTCCGCGGTCGCGAAGGAGGAGTACGGCGGGCCGCGGCGCGTCGCGCTGCTGGGTCGCCCGAACGTCGGCAAGTCGAGCCTGCTCAACAAGGCGGCGGGGGAGGAGCGGGTCGTCGTCAACGAGATGGCCGGCACCACGCGCGACCCCATCGACGAGCAGATCGAGCTCGGCGGGCGCGTCTGGCGCTTCGTCGACACCGCGGGCATCCGCCGCCGCGTGCACCTGCAGCAGGGCGCCGACTTCTACGCCACCCTGCGCACGCAGGCCGCGCTCGAGAAGGCCGAGGTCGCCGTCGTGCTCCTCGACGTGACCGCGCCGCTCAGCGAGCAGGATGTGCGGATCATCGACCTCGTGCTCGAGTCGGGCCGCGCGCTCGTGCTGGCGTTCAACAAGTGGGATCAGCTGGACGACGAGCGCCGCCGCTACCTCGAGCGCGAGATCGAGCAGGATCTTGCGCACGTGGACTGGGCGCCGCGCGTCAACATCTCGGCGCGCACGGGCCGCCACCTCGAGAAGCTCGTGCCGGCGCTCGAGACCGCGCTCGACTCGTGGGACACCCGCATCCCGACCGGCAAGCTCAACGCGTTCATCGCGGACATCGTCGCCGCCCACCCGCACCCGCTGCGCGGCGGCAAGCAGCCGCGCATCCTCTTCGCGACGCAGGCCTCGACGCGCCCGCCGACCTTCGTGCTGTTCACGACCGGGTTCCTCGACCCGCAGTACCGCCGCTTCATCACGCGGCGCCTGCGCGAGGACTACGGCTTCGAGGGCAGCCCGATCGTCGTGAACATGCGTGTGCGCGAGAAGCGCACGCGTCGCACGTAGCCTTCGGAGGTCGAGGAGCGCGCGCCGCGGGCGCGCACGTCACGCCCGGCGAGCGACCTCAGCGCACCTGGCGCGCGCTGAACTGCATGCGAGGGTTCGCGAACGCATCCTGCGCCTGCACGATGCGCAGCTCGCGCTCGCCCGACTCGATCGTCACCTGCAGCAGGTCGAAGACGCTCGAGGCCGTGCGCTCCAGCGCCGTCGCGGCCGAGCCCGTCTCGCGGTAGTGCGCGGTGAAGAGCGCGCTCGTCACGTCGCCGGAGCCGTTCGCCTTGAACGGCAGGTGCGGCGTCTGCACGATCCAGGCGCCCTCGTCGTCGACGGCGAGCATCTCGATCGTGCCGGAGCCGTCGGGCATGCTCTCGCGGTCGGGGCGGAGCACGCTCGTGACGAGCACGGTGCGCGGGCCGAGGTCGCGGGCTCGGTCGGCCGACTCGAGCGTGGAGGCCAGCGTGTCGGGCTCGGTGTGCGTCATGAAGCCCAGCTCGAACTGGTTGGGCGTGATGATGTCGGCGTGCGGCACCACCCGCTCGCGGATCAGCGGCGGGATCGTCGGGGCGACGAAGCAGCCGGAGGTCGCGTTGCCCATCACCGGGTCGCAGGTGAACGAGGCTGCGGGGTTCGCCGCCTTGACGCGGGCCACCGCATCCACGACCACGTCGACGATCTCCTCGCCGCCGAGGTACCCGGAGAGCACGCCGTCGACCGTGGGCAGCACGCCGCGATCCTCGACGCCGGCGACGACCGCGCGCACGTCGTCGGCCGCGATCGCCGGCCCGCCCCACGCGCCGTAGCCGGTGTGGTTCGAGAAGTTGACGGTGAGCACGGGCCACACCTCGTGGCCGATGCGCTGCAGCGGGAAGACGGCGGCGGAGTTGCCGACGTGCCCGTAGGCGACGTGCGACTGGATCGACAGGAACCTCATGCTGCGATTCTTCCACCGCGCGGCGGTCGCTGCGACCGCGCCCCGGGCGCGGCTACTCGAGCGCCTCGAGCAGCGTCGCCTGGGCGAACCCCAGCCACTCGACGACGTCGCGCAGCTGCGCGATGTCCTCCTCGGTGACGTCGGGGTCGAGCTGCGCGCGATCCTGCCCGGTGCGCACGAAGAGCACCAGCCGCACCTCGCCGAGCGACCGCAGCCACGCATCCGCCCCCTCGGCATCGACCGCGATCTGCAGCTCGGCGTCGTCGCGCTCGTCGCCCTCGTCCGGCAGCGCCGTCTCGAGGTCGACCACCATCCGGGTCAGGGTCTGGATGCGCTCCGCGGCGATGTCGGGAGACGCGAGCCTGCGGAACTCGGCGGCCTCGGCGGCGCTGCCGTAGGCGCTCGGGTAGAGGCGCTCCATGACGTGATCCTCCAGCAGCGCGCGCTCGTCGATGACGGCCCGGTGCAGCTGGAGCACCTGGCGGCCGAGGTTCGCGAGCATGTCGGCCTCGTCGGGCAGCATCGAGCAGCGCGCGCCCGCTCCGTCGCGGCGCCACGACCTCATGCCGAGAGCCGCTCGAGCGTGGCGACGAGGCCGTCGGCGTGGAGGCCGGCGACGTGCATCTCCTGCTCCTCGCGCGAGCCCTGCGCGACGGCGGTGCGCCCGTCGCGCTCGGCGAGCCGCATGAGCTCGTCGGCGCGCGCGCGGCTGTAGCCGAAGCGGCGCATCAGCACGTGCACGACGTAGGGCTGCAGGGTCACGGGGTCGTCCCACAGCATCGTCGACCACTCGCCGCCGAGCGGCGCCTCGCCGGGCGTCGAGCTCGGGGCCTCCGCGGGAGCGCCGCTCGGCGCCGAGTCGGTCGCGGCCAGCACGCCCGTCAGCCGGTCAGTCGCGCGCACGGTCGATCACCTCGAAGCCTGCCGTGGTGGGGCCGAGCACCGTCACCACGATCGGGTGCTGCGCCGTGTCGGGCGTGCTGCGATCGATCGCGAGGCTCCACAGCGCGAGCAGGAAGCCGGCGCCGGCGAGCGCGACCCCGATCCACGCCGGCGCCAGGTAGCCGAACCCGGCAGCGATGACCGCACCGCCGAGCGCTGCGCCGAGCGCGTTGCCGACGTTGAAGGCGGCGTGGTTCGTGGCGGCGCCGAGCAGCTCGGCCTCGCCGGCGATGCGCATGATGCGCGCCTGGATGGTCGGGTTCAGCACCGAGCCCGTGCCTCCGATCATGAAGGCGAGCACGAACATCGCCACCGGTTGCCAGCCGAGCAGCGCGAAGAGCGCGAGCGAGAGGATGAGCAGCGGGAACGCGATGATGATGGTGCGGCGGATGCTGCGGTCGGCCGCCCAGCCGCCGATCACGTTGCCGACGGTCATGCCGACGCCGATCGTGGCGAGCAGCCAGGCGATCGCCGACTGCGGCAGCTCTGCCACGCGCGTGACGATCTCTGCCGCGTAGGAGTAGACGGCGAAGAAGCCGCCGAAGCCGATGCAGCCGACCGCGATCATCAGCCACAGTCGCGGGTTGCGGAAGGCGCGCAGCTCGCGACCGGCGCGGCGCGAGGGATCCCCGGGCACGTGCGGCAGCGCGAACCAGGCGAGCACGAGCGTGACGGCGAAGATCACCGCCACCGCGACGTAGGTCCAGCGCCAGCCGGACACCTGCCCGAGCCAGGTGCCCAGCGGCACGCCGATGATGTTCGCGATCGTCAGCCCGGAGAGCGCGAGCGCGACCCCGGCGCCCTGGCGGCCGGGGCCCATGATGCGGGCGGCGAGCAGGGCGGCCACCCCGAAGTAGGCGCCGTGGGGGAGGCCGGAGACGAATCGGGCGGCGACGGTGAGCTCGAAGCTCGGCATGAGCGCGCTCGCGAGGTTGGAGACCGCGAAGGCCGCCGCGAGCGCGAGCACGAGGGTGCGCTGCGACATGCGCGCCGCCCACACGGAGACGAGCGGCGCGCCGACGACGACGCCGAGGGCGTAGGCGGAGATCAGCCAGCCGGCCTGCGCGATGCCGCCGGCGGGGTCGGCCTCGAAGCCGGGGACCAGCTCGGTGGCCGCCAGCGGGAGGATGCCCATGGTGGCGAACTCGGTGGTGCCGATCCCGAAGCCGCCGAGTGCGAGGGTGAAGAGCGCGAGGAACCTGCGCGCGGGAGTGAGCTGCATGCTGCTCACGATCGTACGCGGATGCGGCGGCCCGGGGTGCTTTGCTACATTGGTTAGGCTTGCCTCACTTCGAGGCCGATCCACATCCACGGAGGCTCCCTCATGGCCGGACCCGAGCGCGTCGCAGCGGTCGCACCGAAGTTCATCGAGCTCGAGGTGCTCGAGAACCAGCAGGTCTCGCCGCACATCCGCCGGGTGACGCTCGGCGGCGACGAGGTCTCGGCGATGACGCCCCAGGGCTACGACCAGTGGTTCCGCTTCTTCATGCGGCGCGAGGGCCAGGAGTCGCTGCACGTGCCGCAGAGCCCCTCCACGTGGTTCCCGCAGTACCTCGCGATGCGCGCGTCGAACCGGCCGTGGATCCGCAACTACACCGTGCGCGGCTTCCGCCTCGAGAGCGGCGAGCTCGACATCGACTTCGTCTGCCACGAGGACCCGGGCCCCGGCGCCGCGTGGGCCATGCGCGCCGTGCGCGGCGAGCGGGCCGTGCTGCTCGACGAGGGCCTGCTCTACAACGACAACGGCCTGCCGGGCGACGTGCTCATGGTCGGCGACGAGTCCGCGCTGCCCGCGATCGCCGGCATCTGCGAATCGCTCGACGAGGGCGTGCGCGGCACCGCCGTCATCGAGGTCGGGCACCGCGACGACATCCAGCAGTTCGAGCGCCCCATGGAGGTCGACGTGCGCTGGGTCGAGCGCGGCCAGGCTCGCGCCGGCGACGCGGCGCTCGAGGAGCTCCGCGGCCTGCACCTCTCCGACGACCTCGGCTACGCCTACTCGGCCGGCGAGCAGCTGCTCGCCACGGGCACCCGCCGCCACCTGGTGCGCGACCGCGGCATGGAGAAGCAGCGCATCACCTTCACCGGCTACTGGAAGCTCGGCAAGTCGTACGTCTCCTGATGCCCGGTGAGGGAAAGTTCGCGAGAACTTTCGCCTCAGGCACGTTGAAGCCAACCTGACGCGCGCTCCCCGGCGTGTGGCCCGCGTCCGCTTGCCTATCGTGAAGACGTGCCCACCGCATCACCGCTTCCCGTCGACAGCGCCCACCAGGCGTGGCTCGACCGCGTCGCCCTGGCCGAGCAGGCCGTGCCGATCATCGGCCGCCTCTACCGGGAGCGCGACGTCGTCACGCACGTGCACGGCAAGAAGCTCGTCAACCAGTCGCCGATCGACATCCTGAAGGCGCACAAGTGGGCCCGCCGGATCGGCGAGCGCGTGCTGAGCGTCGACGAGACCATGGCGGTGCTGCGGATCGCCGACGAGGAGGGCCTGCGCGGCGTCTCCCTCGACCTGGGTCGGCTGCTCCTCGACGCGCCCGCCGACGGCTTCGACGCCTACGTGCGCGAGCACCTGGCCGCCCTGCCCTCGTGGTCGCAGGACGAGCCCACCGACGTCGTGCTCTACGGCTTCGGCCGCATCGGGCGCCTGCTGGCGCGGATCCTCATCGGCCACGCCGGCAGCGGCCTCGGGCTGCGGCTGCGCGCCATCGTGGTGCGCAAGGGCGGCGAGGACGACCTGGAGAAGCGCGCGAGCCTGCTGCGGCGCGACTCCGTGCACGGCGCGTTCCTCGGCACCATCGACGTCGACCGCGAGGCGAGCACGATCCTCGCGAACGGCACGCTCATCCAGGTCATCTACTCCGACGACCCGACCACCGTCGACTACGCGCAGCACGGCATCGAGCGCGCGATCGTCGTCGACAACACGGGCCGCTGGCGCGACGAGGCCGGCCTCGCGCAGCACCTCGAGTGCCCCGGCATCGAGCGCGTCGTGCTGACGGCGCCCGGCAAGAGCCCGCTGAAGAACATCGTCTTCGGCGTCAACCACGACGCGATCGCCGACGACGACCGGATCGTCACCGCGGCCTCCTGCACGACGAACGCCATCACGCCGGTGCTGCAGGTCATCAACGAGGCCTACGGCATCGAGCACGGCCACGTCGAGACGGTGCACTCCTACACGAACGATCAGAACCTGATCGACAACTTCCACAAGGGCGCGCGCCGCGGCCGCTCGGCGGCGCTCAACATGGTGCTCACCGAGACGGGGGCTGCGAAGGCCGTCGCGAAGGCGCTGCCGGAGCTCGAGGGCAAGCTGACGGGCAACGCGATCCGCGTGCCCACGCCGGATGTCTCGATGGCGATCCTGAACCTGCACCTGGAGCAGGCGGTCGATCGCGACGCCGTCAACGACCTGCTGCGCCGCACCTCCCTCACGGGCGCCCTGCGCGCGCAGATCGACTTCACCGACTCGCCCGAGGTCGTCTCGACCGACTTCGTGGGCAACAACCGCGCCGGCATCGTCGACGGACTCGCGACCATCGCCTCCGGCCGCCATGTCGTGCTCTACGTCTGGTACGACAACGAGTACGGCTACTCGTCGCAGGTCGTGCGCGTGATCGAGCACATGGCCGACCAGCTGGCGAAGGCGCGCCAGCTGCTGCCGGCCTGACACAGACTTGCCGCCGTCGGGACTCTCCTGGGTGGAGGCCCGACGGCGGCAAACCCCCTCGCTCCGCTCCGGTGCGCAGGCGCATCCGATAGCGTCGATCGCATGCGTGAGGTGACCGAGACCGAGCTGCGGGGCTGCTTCGTCAACGCGACGCGGAGCGAGCTCGAGCAGCTGCCGATGCCCGGCCTGCACGAGACGATCTGGGCGGAGCGGGAGTTCCTCGGCTGGCGCGACCCGCGCTTCCGGCGCCTCGGCTACCTGGTGCACTGGAGGGACGACGAGCTGGTCGGCCTCGTCGTGCGCGGGGCCCCGGGCGGGCTGCGACCGGGCATCGCCGCCATGTGCTCGCTCTGCCACTCGACGCAGCCGGCGACGCAGGTGCGCATGTTCAGCGCGCGCCTCGCCGATCTCGACGGCGACACCGGCAGCACGATCGGCACCTACATCTGCGAGGCGCTCGACTGCTCCCACATCATCCGCACGGGGCCTCCGGTGCTGCTGACCTCGGACCGCATCGCCTCGCGCTCCGCTGCCCTGCTCGAGCGGGTGACGCGCTTCACCGCGCGCGTCGAGCGCGCCGTCAAGGAGTCGCGGTGATGCGCCGGCTCGCCGGCATCGAGCGCGTGCGCCCTTGGGGCGGGTCGGCGGTCGACCTCGTCTTCGCGGGCGACCGCATCGAGGCGGTCCTGCCGCACGAGCCCGGCGCGCTCCAGGGACGAGCCGGTGAGGGCGAGGTGCTGGACGGCCGAGGGCTGTTGTCGCTGCCCACGATCGTGAACGCGCACGCGCACGTCGACAAGTCGTGGCTCGGCCTGCCGTGGCAGCCCTACGGCGGCGAGGGCGGCACCGACGGCCGCATCCAGCACGAGCGGGCTCGTCGCGACGAGTTGGGGATCCCGAGCGTCGAGCGCACCGCCGCGGTGCTGGACGCGCACGTGCGGCACGGCACCACGGCGCTCCGCACGCACGTGGACGTCGACCTGGGCGTCGAGCTGCGCGGCATCGAGGCCGTGCGCGAGGCCGTGGCGGCCTACGACGGCGCCGTCGAGGCGACGATCGTCGCGTTCCCGCAGGACGGCGTGCTGCGCCGACCCGGCGTGCTCGAGCTGCTCGCGGCGGCAGCGGCAGCGGGTGCCGACCACGTCGGCGGGCTCGACCCCGCCTCCATCGACCGCGACCCCGTCGGGCAGCTCGACGGCATCTTCGCGCTCGCCGAGCGCCACGGCGTCGGCGTCGACATCCACCTGCACGACGCCGCCGAGCTCGGCGCGTTCCAGCTCGAGCTCATCCTCGAGCGCACGGCTCGGCTCGGGCTCGCCGGCCGCGTGAACATCGCCCACGGCTTCGCCATCGCGCAGCTCGAGGCGTCGCGCCGCACCGACCTGCTGCAGGCCATGGGCGAGCTGGGCATCACGTTCACAACGGTCGCGCCGCTGCGCCTGCCGCAGCTGCCGCTCGCCGAGCTCGACGCTGCCCGGGTGGCGTTCGCCTTCGGGACCGACGGGATCCGGGATCTCTGGAGCCCCTACGGCGACGGCGACACGCTCGCGATCGCCCGGCAGTACGCGCGGGCGTCGTCGATCGTGCGCGACGAGGACCTGCAGCGCGTCGTCGAGCTCGCCACGCGCGATGCCGCGCGCTTCGTAGGCCGCGAGGTGCACGACCTGGTCGCCGGAGCGCGCGCCGACGTCGTGCTGCTCGACGCCGAGCACGCGATGGACGCGCTCGTCAGCACCCCGCCGCGCGCAGCCGTCGTGGGTGGCGGGCGACTGCTGCACGAGGAGCCGAGCGAGGGGGACCACCGTGGCTGACGCCTTCATCCTGGACGCGCTGCGCACCCCGCGCGGGCGTCGCCGCGGCGCGCTCGCCGAGGTGCACCCGGTGCAGCTCGCGGGCGGCCTCCTCGGGGCGCTCGCTGGTCGCGGCATCGAGGCCGACCGCATCGACGACGTCGTGCTCGGCACCGTGTCTGCGGTCGGGGAGCAGGGCGGTGTGCTCGCGCGCGCCGCGGTGCACGCAGCCGGGCTGCCGGACACCGTGCCCGGCATGCAGGTGAACCGCTACTGCGCCTCCGGGCTCGAGGCGGTCACGACCGCCGCGGGCCGCGTGTCGGCCGGCTTCGACGAGCTGATCGTCGCCGGCGGCGTCGAGTCGATGTCGCGCGTGCCGCTCGGCTCCGACGGCGGGCCCTACGCGATCGATCCGTCGACGCTGCTGCCGTGGAGCCTCATCCCGCAGGGCGTGAGCGCCGACGCGATCGCCTCGCTCGACGGCTTCACCCGCGACGACGTCGATGCCTACGCCGTGCAGTCGCAGCAGCGCGCGGCCGCAGCGTGGCAGCGCGGCGGCTTCGCCCGCTCGATCGTGCCGGTGACGGGTGAGGGTGGCGTCGTGCTGCTCGAGCACGACGAGCACCTGCGGCCGGGCACCACCGCGGATGCGCTGGCCGGGCTGGCACCGGCGTTCGCGGCGTTCGGGGAGGCCGGCTTCGACGCGCTCGTGCGCGAGCGCCACCCCGAGATCGACCGCGTCGAGCACGTGCACACCGCGGGCAACTCCTCCGGCATCGTCGACGGCGCCGGCCTCGTGGTGGTCGGCAGCGGCGAGGCGGCCTCGTCGCTCGGGCTCGCACCGCGCGCCCGCATCGTGGCAGCGACCTCCGTCGGCTCCGACCCGACCCTGATGCTGACCGGGCCGGTCGCCGCGACGGAGAAGGTGCTCGCGCGCGCAGGCCTCGGCCACGACGACATCGACCTGTACGAGATCAACGAGGCCTTCGCATCCGTCGTGCTGCACTGGCTGCGCGAGACCGGGGTCGACCCCGAGCGCACCAACGTCTCTGGAGGGGCGATCGCGCTCGGGCATCCGTTGGGCGCGACGGGAGCCATGCTGCTGGGCACCGCGCTCGACGAGCTCGAGCGGCGGGATCAGCAGCGCGCGCTGGTGTCGCTGTGCGTCGGCGGCGGCATGGCGTCCGCGATGATCATCGAGCGGGTCTGACGGCGCGGCGCCACGAGGGGCGCTCGATAGGCTCGACGGGTGAGTGATGACGCCGCCAAGACCGAGTCCGCAGTCGAGCGCAAGGCTTCCGAGAGCGCTGAGCCGTCGGTCACCGACGAGCTCGTGATCACGCAGCACACGCTCACGACACCCGAGGGCGAGCTCGCCTACACCGCCCGTGCGGGCCGCGTGGTGCTGTGGGAGGAGCGCGTCGAGGACGACGTCTTCCGCGGCCGCAAGCCCCGCGCGCAGGTCGCGATCACCGCCTACACGCTCGACGGCGCCGACCCGACGACGCGCCCCGTGACCTTCGCCTTCAACGGCGGGCCGGGTTCGGCGAGCGTCTGGCTGCACATGGGCGTGCTCGGGCCGAAGCGCGTCGTGATGGGCGATGCGGGCGAGCTCGCGCCGCCGCCCTACGCCGTCGCCGACAACCCGGAGTCGCTGCTGGCGGTGAGCGACCTCGTCTTCATCGACCCGGTCTCCACCGGGCGCTCGCGGCCCGTCGAGGGGCAGAAGGCGAAGGACTTCCACGGCTTCACCGCCGACATCGAGTCGGTGGCCGAGATCATCCGCCAGTGGGTCACGGCCGAGGGCCGCTGGCTGAGCCCGAAGTTCCTGGCGGGGGAGTCGTACGGCACGACGCGCGCCGCCGGCCTCGCCCAGCACCTGCAGGAGGAGCTGGGCATGTACCTCAACGGCCTGCTGATGATCTCCAGCGTGCTCGACTTCTCGACCGCCAACTTCTCGCGCGGCGGCGACCGCGCCCACGCGCTGTACCTGCCGTTCTACGCCGCGACCGCCTGGCAGCACGGCTTCCACGAGGGGCGCTCGCTCGAGGAGGTCGTCGACGAGGCCCGCGACTACGCCGCGCGCGACTACCCATACGTGCTGGGGCGCGGCGCCCGCCTGACGGCGGACGAGCGGGCGGAGGCGGTGGCCACCGTCGCGCGCCTCACCGGCCTGTCAGAGACCTACGTCGACCGCGCGAACCTCCGCATCGAGCACTGGCGCTACTTCGGCGAGCTGCTGCGCGACCGCGGGCAGAGCGTCGGTCGTCTCGACTCGCGGTTCACGGGGCCGGCGGCGAGCGGCATCGCCGAGCACATGGATGCCGACCCGTCGATGGACGCCATCCTCGGCCCGTACGCGGCGGCGTACCAGCACTACCTCCACCACGAGCTCGACGTGCGCGACAGCGGCCCGTTCCACGTCTTCGGCAAGGACGTGATCGAGCACTGGAGCTACAAGGAGTTCGAGAACGCCCCGGTCTACGTGATCGACAAGCTCTCGCGCGCGATGCGGCAGAACCCGCACCTGGCGGTGCACTTCGCCTATGGCTGGTTCGACGGCGCCACGCCCTTCTCGGCTGCCGAGGACTCGGTCGCGCACCTGCAGATCCCGGATGCGCTGCGCGACAACCTGGAGCACCGCTACTACGAGGCGGGCCACATGATGTACGTGCACGAGCCCTCGCGCCTGGCCCAGTCTGTCGACCTCGCCGACTTCATCCGCCGCCGCTGCTGACGGTCGCCCGCCGCCCGTCGGTCGAGGAGCGCGCCCGCCCCGTTGGTCGAGGAGCGCGCCCGGCGAAGCCGGGCACGCGTCACGAGACCCGCGCCCCAGGCGCCGAGCCCCCTCGCCCCCTGAGCCGCTCCGCGCCCCAGGCGCCGAGCGTGTCGAAGGGAACGCGCCACCCCACAGATGCGCTAGTCTTTCTTGGTTGCCTTCGGGCACCTCGATCGCAAGATCGACGGGCTGTGGCGCAGCTTGGTAGCGCACTTGACTGGGGGTCAAGGGGTCGCAGGTTCAAATCCTGTCAGCCCGACCGCAAGCCCTGGTGAGAGGCAACTTTCACCAGGGCTTAGTCGTTTCTGGATGTGGTCAGTGGCTCGTCCATCTGATCGATCTGCTCCAGCCCTCCGCTGACTAGGAGGACCGATTCAGTTCGGGCTCGTCGCCCGTGGGCTGCTCCAATAGGTGCCTATGAGGTGGACCATAACCCGGGCAGGTCGATGCTCCGGCCCCTTCTGGGACGGGCCGAGCGACAGGTCTTGTCGAGCTCGCGAATAGAGACCACTCGGCTTCCTGCACATCCGCCGTCGGAGCTACCACGCCTTTTGCGGGTCGAGGAGCGACACCCGTGCTGGATAATGGGTGCATGGCTGAATCTTGTGCTTTCTGTGGTTCGGTGGAGCCTCTGACCCGCGAGCACGTTTTCGGTCAGTGGGTGAGCAGAACTGGCTTGGAGCTCGCTCCGATGCGTCATCACGCGGGCCCGTTGAATGCTCTGCCGCGCAACATGGGGGAGCAGCCCCCATTTCGGCAGACAGTGAAGAGCTTCTGCGGCTCGTGTAACAACGGGTGGATGAGCAACCTCGAAACGGTCGCGCAGCGAGTGCTGACCCCGTTGATCCTCGACGAGCCCGGGACGATCGCGCCGGAAGACCAGGCGGCGATCGCCACGTGGGTGCAGAAGACCGCGCTGACAGCGATGCTCCTGTCCAGCAAGGAGCAGCGGGAGAACGGCTACGGGCTCGCCCCGTCGGAGTATAGGGCACTCTACGAGCGCCGCGAGCTGGCGCAACCGCTGGATTTCAGCCAGTTCTGGGTCGGCCGATTCGAGGGAGTCAAGGGATTCTCGGCTGTACGCGTTACTCCGCTGACGGTTCGCATCCCAGACTTTCCCGAGCCGCCGCTGCCTCAGGGCTACGCGATGACGATCGTCCTTGGAGCGCTCCTCCTGCACGGCGTGCGGTTCACTACTCCAGGTCTTCAGGCGGACACGAATACGGAGCTGGGGATGCCACCGTTGTGGCCGTCGGAAATGTCGGTGATGTGGCCAGCGGGGCAGACGTGCACGGAGAAGTCTCTGCTCGCTCTCGCGGATGGGGGGACGTTGCGCGCAACGGGCGGGGAGGTACGACTGGAACCCTGGTCTCACGCAGCTCACCTCCCGCAGAGCGCGTTCGAGAACGGTGCAATCAAGGTCCCGGCGCTGTGCCGCAAGCACGACATCTACTACCCCGCGGCACTATTGCAAGAAGCGCACCAGGGACGGTTCTACGCATTCATGACTTCGTGCGAGTGCAGCGCCTATCTGATCCATACGGACTCTGACCGCATCCGCTTCCGAGCCGCGGGCGAACCGGAAGGCATCGCGGCCATGTACGCGGACATGGTTGGCGACGAGTTCCTCATCGAGGACCAAATCGGGGAGTTCGCCTGCAAAAGGTTACCCGCCTGAGGCGACCGGCAGCGCCAAGCGCGGGGAGGCGCACCTGCTGCATGTGACGGTCTCGATGCGAGTGATGTCCGCAGGTGATGGCTACAAGTACCTGTTGCGCACGGTCGCCGTCGCAGACGGCGACAGATCGTTTTCTACGCCCTTGACTCGCTACTATGCCGAGGCGGGAACCCCGCCGGGCCGATGGCTTGGGTCGGGCGTCGCGGCCCTCGGGGGCGGCCAGCTCGCGGTGGGTGATCGGGTGTCCGAGGCGCAGCTCCAGCTCCTTATGGGGATGGGCCGTGACCCGATCACTGCAGATCCCCTTGGGTTAGCGTTCCCGGCCTATAAGTCCGTGTCAGGGCGGATCGACGCGCGGACTGCAGACCTCGACTCAACTATGTCTCCCGGTGCAATGGGAGACGCGGTCGTGCAAATCCAGGCCGAGGAGACCGAGCGCGAGACGCGACGGGCGGTGGCCGGGTTCGACTTCACCTTCTGGACTCCGAAGTCTGCATCCGCGTTGTGGGCGGTCGCGGATGCAGGGACGCAGGCGTTGGTAGGGCAGGCGCACCACGCGGCAGTTGCGGAGGTAGTTGCATTCATGGAACGCGAGGTTGCAGCCACTCGCACCGGCGCAACCGCCAGCGACGGAGCCGTTGCGCAGGTCGATGTCACAGGACTGGTCGCGACGGCCCTCGAACACTTCGACTCCCGTGCCGGTGACCCCCACCTGCACACCCACGTCGTCATCCCCAACAAAGTCCAAACCGCTCTCGACGGGAAGTGTCGGAGCCTAGATGGACGGCCGATGCACGCCGCCGTCGTCGCGCTATCCGAATTGCACGAGGCCGTGTTCGCCGACCAAATGACCCGCACATTCGGCGTCGAGTGGGAAGCCCGTGACAGGGGTCGTGACCGCAACCCCGTGGGCGATCAGCGGCGTACCGGAAGAGTTAGTGTCCGAGTTCTCGACTCGCGCCCGGCACATTGATACCGAGACCGACCGCCTCATCGCCGACTACTTGAGCAAACACGGCAGGCGGCCACCCCGGCGACGATCCTGAAGCTGCGCGCCCAAGCAACCCTCTCCACACGGCCCGACAAGGAGATCCGGTCGCTGGCTGACCTCACTACCGAATGGAATCGCGCGCCACCGCCGTTCTCGGTCAAGACGCCCCTACCTGGGCACGCAACCTTACAAACAACAACAGCCCCTCCTGCTGCGCGCCGACGACGTGCCGCTGAAGAGCATCGAAGCACTCGGTACCGCTGTAGTCGAGATCGTCGGCGAGAAGCGGTCGACCTGGCGGCGATGGAACCTGATGGCTGAGGCCTCGCCGCAGACGATGCACTGGCGCGTCGCGTCCATGCAAGAGCGAGAGGCGATCGTCGGAATGAGTGCTGACGCTGCCGAACATGCATCGCTGCGGCTGACCCCACCGGACCTTGCCCCCAGCCCGGCGGCATTCCGGCGCGGCGATGGAACCAGCGTGTTCCGGCCCAAGCACTCGACCATGTTCTCCTCCGAGCTGTTGCTGGCCGCCGAAGACCGGCTACTCGACCGCTCACGCGCGCTGACGGCACCCGCGGTCTCGGTGCGTTCGGTCGAGAAGATCACCTCTCGCCCCGACGCCGAGGGCCGGATGCTGAGTGAGGACCAGGCCGATGCGCTCATGAAGATTGCCGTCTCTGGCCGGATGCTTGATGTGCTGGTCGGCCCTGCCGGCGCGGGCAAGACGACGGCCGTGCATGCCCTGAGCCGCGCTTGGGAAGCCGAACACGGCAGAGAGTCCGTCGTCGGGCTCGCACCGTCCGCGGTGGCCGCGCAAGTGCTGGCGGACGATCTCGGCATCCAGACCGACAACATGGCGAAATGGTGGCAGAACCACCTCGTGCACGGGACCTCGTTTGACGCAGGTCAGCTCGTCATCATCGACGAGGCGTCGCTGGCTGGCACCCTGTCCTTAGATCGGATCACGCACCTGGCTGAGCGGGCAGGAGCGAAGGTGTTGCTAGTCGGCGATTTCGCCCAGCTCCAGTCCGTAGACGCAGGCGGCGCATTCAATCTCCTGGTGGTCGACCGGGACGATGCACCGGAACTGGTTGACGTTCACCGCTTCACGAACGCGTGGGAGAAGCCCACATCACTCGCGTTACGTCACGGACGCACGGCAGTGATCGGCACCTACCTCAACCACTACCGAATCCTAAGCGGTGAGGCCGACCTGATGACCGATGCCGCTTACTCGGCATGGCGAGCCGACATAGATATGGGACTGGCATCGGTATTGGTCGCGGAAACCCGCGACCAAGCGACCGCGCTCAATACCCGCGCCCGCGCAGACCTCATTCTCGACGGCACCTTGACGCCAGGCCCAAAAAGTCGAACTCGCTGACGGGACGATGGCCGGCGCGGGGGACACGATCGTCACCCGCCGCAACGACCGCAGACTGCGCAACCGGCAAGGACTGGGTCCGCAACGGCGACACCTGGGCCGTTAAGGACGTCCGCGACGACGGCTCGGTCACCATCCGCCGGACTGGACGCCGCTTCGGCGGAGCGATCGTGCTCCCGGCTGCCTCCGTGGCCGAGCACGTCGACCTCGGCTACGCAGTCACGGCCCATCGCGCACAGGGCATCACCACCGATACCGCCCACGTCCTGGTGGAGCCGACCACGACGAGGGAGAACTTCTACGTCTCGATGACCCGCGGTAAGCGCTCCAACCACGCCTATGTGGTCCTCGACCGAGCCGACGACGGCCAAGCCGCCCCGCACCCGGGCGACAACCCGGACGCCACAGCACGTTCGGTGCTTTACGGCGTCCTGCGACACGTCGGTGCCGAGCTGTCCGCGAGCGAGACCATCACCAACGAACACGAACAGTGGGGCTCAGTCGCCAGCTTGCCGCGGAGTACGAGACCATCGCAGCGGCCGCTCAACGCGACCGCTGGGCCACTCTCATCCACGACTCCGGTCTCAGCGAAGAACAGGCAAGCGCCGCTGTCGACTCCGATGCGTTCGGGGCTCTGACTTCCGAGCTACGCCGGGTCGAGGCAAACCATCACGACCTCGACCCATTGCTCCCGCGTCTCGTGGCCGCGCGCGGTTTCGGTGACGCCAACGACATCGCCTCGGTCCTCCACCACCGGGTGGCGATGGCAACCGCACGCCCGGCACGCTCCGGCCGCGGACGCGAGGCACCGCGGCTAATCGCAGGACTTATCTCCGCTGCGAGCGGTCCCATGGCCGACGACATGCGCCAAGCGCTCGACGAACGACGCGACCTGATCGAAAAGCGAGCCGATGCCGTGCTCGACCGCGCCTTCAGCGAGGGAGGCGCATGGACAAAAGCTCTCGGATCGCCACCTCGCCCGCAGGCGAAGCGACGAGCCTGGCTCAGGAATGCCCGCATCTGGCCGCCTACCGCGACCGATATGGCATCACCGACGACACTCCTCTCGGCCCCACCCCGGTGGCGACCGCGCAGAAGATTGATGCCGCCCGTGCGAAGGCGGCGCTCGACGTGGCACGTAGCGTCACAGCCGGCCTGGAAGAGGCGCCGGGGCGGCAAGGTGGACGCGAGCCACTGGGCCGTTCGTTGTGATCGCCGGCCCTTCCCGGTGTCGCCGCGAAGTCGTATCGTAGATATCGAGGCGGCCTCTATATTGGCGCTGTCGCTGGTCGCGACAGTATGACTTCCCCAGCAACGGGCGGTCCTTTCAAGTTCTTGTCGCCGAACCCCTGGAGAGGACTGTCCAGGTTCCGACTCGTCTGGGCCCTCAGCGTCCGCCCCCGGTACTTCCTGCGCCGCTACGTGCCCCTCAACATCCTGCTCGACGCAATCCGCACCAGGCGCGGCCTGCGATGGGGAGTCCCAGCGATGGTGCTGGCGATCCCGTACCTGTACGCCGCGAGCATCTGCGCGCAGCTCGCAGAGAACGGCGGTCCCGGGTGGCTGCACCTCTTGGTGCTTCTGTGCATCTGGAACGCGCTGAAGATGGCCTGGATCGGGCCGATGTCGGTCTTCCAGCTCCTCAAAGTTCAGATCGTGAAGCGACGCGAAAACCACAGCCGGCCGTCTGAGGTCGAGCAGCTTGTCACGTCGGATGGGTCGGTGTCGTATCTGACGCTGGACCGACCGCGAGTACGGAGACTGCATCTCGCGGGTCAATTCGACCTCATCTCAGCGTGCTTCGCCCATCCCAAGCCACCGCCCTGGTAGCGTGAACTTACCACCCGCCAAAGGAGATTACAGGAAGATGGCAGAAGAGCACGAAGTCTTGACAGCGGAAGAAGCCGCAGCTTTGCTCCGCGTCAGTAGCAAGACTCTTCTGTCCCTTGCGCGCAACGGAGCGCTCCCCGGGGAAAAGGTAGGGCGCGCTTGGCGATTCCTGAAGAGCGACGTCCTCGCCTATGTCAGAGGAGACAAGGACACTAAGGCGCGTGAGGAGCAGTGACTGTGCAGATTGAGACCGCCCCGATGGCTCGCTCGCTCGGAAACGCTGATGGTCCCGCTCTGTGCGCCGTTCTGCTCAACCCATCGTTCTTAGGAACCCACTCTGTCAGTCACGGGAATCTCCGTGTGGCCGCAGAAGCTCTGGGCTTCTGCCGAGTGTCGATCGTGAACCTTGTCGGACTACAAACCCGCAACTCTCGTGATCTTGCCGAGCTGGCGACCACTCCTGATGCATGGCAGGCAGCCCGGCCTGGGATCGAAGATGCAATCCGAAAGTCGGACTACCTCTTGTTTGGATGGGGTGACTCACGCCTACGTGGGATTGCGAACACCTGGAAACGTGAGCAGATCACATGGACGGTGGCGCGAGCGATCGAACACGGTCACCAACACGTCTTGATGATGGATGAAAGCGCTCGCCATCCGTCCCGGTGGCGGCAATATGTTGGGCCCCAGCGAGGTCTCTACACAGGCTCCAGCATTGAACACCGATTCGTGCAGGCTCTGCGGCTGCACCGGACGGAGTCGATGCTTGGGCGCCGTCAGCCCGACGGGGGGTCGATTGCCTCGATGGCACTGGATACGGTCGACATCATCAGGTTTGCACGCGTGAGGACTTCCGCTTGAGCCTCCCGATCCAGCCCCGCGTGGAACAGACGGCCAGTCCGTCCGACCTACTGCGAGACCTGCTTGCGCAACGGATCCAGGACGACCCGGAGTTCTGGTCATTCAACGCGCTACGGAGCCGGTCAGGCAACCACGCGCTCTTCCAGTATCCGGCGATGATGGTCCCAGAGCTTCAAGGCGCACTGCTAGACGACCTGCTGGCGATCGAACCAGATACTTCGCTCGTGTACGACCCCTTTTCGGGGTCAGGGACAGTCATGCTGGAGAGCTTGTATCGAGGGCTCGACTTCCACGGAAGCGACATCAACCCACTTGCTATCTTGCTCTGCCAGGTCAAGGCCACGCCGCCGACTTTGGGCGCCGCACAGCTCGCAATACGCCGGACGATCAGCGAGGCATTAACGACGTATAGCGACGCTCAGGCTCCCGATTTTCCAGGCGTCGACAAGTGGTTCAAACCAGAAATCAAAGCTGGGCTCGCCAGCCTTCGGGAAGCAATAAAGCACCGCAGCAATCTAGTCACCCGGCGCTTCATGTGGATCTGCTTCGCCGAAACCATCCGCTTAGTCTCAAACTCGCGCATCTCAACCTTCAAGCTTCACACCTACACCCAAGATGAGATCGACCGACGTGAGACCGACGCGATCAAGGTGTTCCGCGCGGTCGCAGGGCGCAACGCCGTGCGTCTGAAGCTGCACTGGACGAAAATGTCGGCCGTTGGCGACGATCATCTTCCGACGGCGACGCTGCTGCCCGGTTCAGTTACCGATCGCTGGGTAGCACCCCGGAAGGCGGACGTGCTCATGACCTCGCCTCCATACGGAGACAACAAGACAACAGTCCCGTACGGACAGCACAGTTATCTTCCGCTTCGGTGGATCGATACACGCGATATCCCCGGCGGTTTTGACCCAGCTCTTCTGAACTCAACCTCTCGGATCGACTCACTTAGTTTGGGTGGTTCACTCAAGCACGCTGATGATGCCCGGGATGAGCTGGCAAGCGTCTCGAAGTCCTTAAAGCAATTCATCCTGGAGATCGACAGTGCCCCGCCCCTGCGACGCAAGGTCTTGTCGTTTACTCGTGACTACCGTGATGCGCTCAGCGCCGTCAGCGCACGACTCAAGGACGGTGCCTTTTGCTTCTTCACTCTTGGAGAGCGACGTGTAGGCAAACAAACCTTCCCACTCGTGGACATCACACGGGAGCTTCTGGAAGCTGAGAATCACGAGATAGTCACCATCATCGAGCGCACGCTGCCTGGATCGCGCAAGCGCATGGCCGCGAAGAACAGCGAAGGTGCGACCATGGCGCGCGAGTGGATTCTGGTCACACGCACATGGCGGAAGAGTGACCATGGCTGACTCCGTAGACGAAACGATTGCCGACACGCTGCGGCTGGAGGTTCACCCTTCCGTCGTCTTCAAACTGGGTGCCGACCTGATCACCGACGACATGCAAGCTCTCAGCGAGTTGGTCAAGAACTCATACGATGCCGACGGAACCAGAGTCCGAGTCGTCATCGATACGAACGTCCTTACCGACGCGGTAACCGGTGAAGTCATCTCGGAAGACTCTCGCGAGCAATCGGACGAGACGCCCCGCGCGACACTTCGTGGCTCGATCACGATTGAGGATGACGGCACCGGCATGGACCTTGAAGCAATTCGTCGCGGGTGGCTGACCGTGTCGCTTAGCCACAAGCAGGACATGAAGGCGCGCGGCGAGACTACGGCCAAGAAGCGGACTCCTCTCGGAGACAAAGGGCTAGGTCGTCTCGGCGCCCAACGGCTTGGGGACGTGCTCACACTCACCACTCGCACGCGGGACCTAGCAGAAGAATCCCCGCCGTTGAAGGTGTCGATGATCTGGAGCAGATTCGCCGCTGCCGATAGCCTCAACGCCGTTCCGATTGAGGTACACCGGCTGCCGCCCGGATCGTTGAAGCCGGGGACGACGCTGGAGATCCGCGGCCTGCGCGACCCAGAATTCTGGAAACAGAACGAAACCAACGACCTCCAACGCGAGCTGGCAGCGATGATCTCGCCGTATGAGGGAGTCGCCGGATTCCGGATGACTCTCGCAATCGACGATAAATCGATCAACCTCCGCGAGACTGCACAGAGCATCCTGGCTGCCGCGCCGATCTCCTACAGCTTCAATTTTGACGGCAGAGAATTGTGCATAGAAGGCCGATTCACCGCGGAGGTTCTCCGTCCACCGCAAGGTCGGGCCGACATCGCCACCTTTGACGAGTTGATCGGTTTCGACAACGGCTACGCTTTCACCGAGTGGCTGCTGAACGAGAAGGCAAAGAACGGAAAGGCTCTCGGCGTCCAGCTAGGCGACGACAAGCACTTCCTCACGAGTACCTTCAGCCAGAGGCTAGAGGAACTGAGCAAGGTGGAGATGGTCGGTGACGTTCCGGTGAATCCCGGCGCATTCCACGGCGAGGTGAGCGGAATCCCACTGACCAGGGACACCACCAGCGTCTTTGACAAGGCATCCGACTACCGCGAGTTCGTCAAGGCACTCGTCGGGATCAAGGTCTACCGCGACGGTTTCGGCGTTCGGGTCGATGACGACTGGCTGGGCCTCGGCGCCAAGTGGACATCCGGTGCCTCCTACTACAGCCTCCGCCCCGGCAACGTCACGGGCTACGTCAGCATCAGCGCGAAGGAAAATGCTGCTCTCGAAGAGACAACTAACAGGGAAGCATTCAGGGACACTCCTGCGTACCGGAACTTCTACAGACTCTTGACTGCCTGGGCAGACTACACAGGACGGGTCCAGGAGTATCTGCGGAGAAGCTACAACGAGTACCGCGCAGAACGACTCGGGCAAGCGGCGAACATCGAGCCGCGCGCGACGCCCGAGGACCTCATCCGCAATGCAACCAGTCAGATCGACGAAACCAGCCGTCTCGCACGTCAAACGGCGAACGCCAGTTCTTCGATTCAGCAGATTCAGAAGGCGACCGAGGAACTCGAACGACAGAAGGAAGTGAGCGAGTCCATGGTCTTCCAGGACCCGGCACTGACGAAAGCCTTGCATCAAACGATCTCCCGGGTTCGTCTCGCTGCTTCTGAGGCCGAAAACCTCATCCGTAACCTTGACAGCCTCCTGAACGAGCAAGAGTCGCTGAAGCAAGGCGTTGAACTCCTCGCCCAACAGCTCGATCTGGCGCAGGAGCAGATTAGTGATGCATGGGAATCAGTAGCCCTCGGCCTCAGCGCGGAAACGCTCGCGCACGAGGTGCAGCACGTCAGTGACGGGCTTCGAGCTCGAAGCGCGCAGATCACGACATATCTCAATAGCATCAACCACAAGGATCAGCGTGTGTGGACATTTGTTGAGCACGTGAGATCGTCCTCCGGAGCGCTGAGTAAACAAGTCTCGCGTCTCACGCCATCGCTGCGATACATGCGCGAGCGCCGGGATGACATAGCAATCTCGGATGAGATCGAGACTCTTCGCAGGTACTACCTCGAACGGTGGGGTGCGAACCGATTGCGGATGGAAACCAACGTCGTCAACGACTTCTCCATTCGTGCCAACTCGGGAAAGCTCACGCAGGTCCTCGATAACTTGGTTCTAAACAGCGAGTACTGGCTTCTCCAGGGTCTAGCAACGAAAACGATCGACGAGGGCGTCATCACGGTGACTGTTGATGAGCCCCACATCACTGTCGAGGACAACGGCATGGGGTTCGATGAGTCGATCGAGGAGCTTGCATTCGAGCCATTTATCACCATGAAACCCGCGCAACAGGGACGCGGACTGGGCCTGTTCGTCGTTCGACAACTCCTCGACTCGATGGACGCATCAATCGCCTTGGCGCCGGATCGAAACGCACAGGGAAGGCGCAGCCGCCTTCGATTGAGCTTCGCACGAGCCCTATCGTCGACAAGAGATGCCTGAGAACTGACATGACAGACGAAGAACTGAGCGAACAGTCCGACGGGCCTGAGGATGTTGCGCAGACGAAGAGACTGACTCGACAGCTGTTGGACGCTCTTGGTATTACCCGGGTGATCAACGTGGATGACGACCATGCCCAAGGTCAGATTCAAAGCAAGGAGTCGGTCATCGGTGCGCTACGTGCAGGCACCCTAGACACAGTCCTAGTCGCACGGTTCATTCTCCCGGACGAGAAGGACGGGTCCGCCGATGCTCTCGACTTGGACGAGGCCATCACGCTAGTAGAAGAGCGCTGGGAAGAACTCGGCGACGACAACCGAGTCGAACTGAGTTTCGCTGCGTCGCGCGCGGCAGGCGAAGGACCTCTTGAAGGGCAACCGGAGGCGGTCGTCAGCAACAACGCTGCCCTGCTTGCGCTGCCTGATCTGCTCGGCGATGACATTGAACTAGTCAGAATGGGGCTCGTGGAATGGCGAGCCACTGGACAGCAGCTCCTCGTCGATGTGAGGCCGACTCTCCTCCTGTTCGATCGCAGTTTCGAGAATGAGGGACAGTCCGCGACCGCCGGAGACGACCTGGTGCGGGGAGTCCTAGGGCGAGACGATCGCGACCACGTTTACGTAGGTTTGCTCACCCACACGGCTTCCGACGAAGGGCGCGAAGACGAGATCGCACGCGAGATCAGCGCGGGCGTCACGCCGCCCCGGCCGGTCATTGTCGTGGCGAAACGGCGCCTCCAGACGGACTCGTTTCCCGAAGCCCTGAGGGTCCTGCTGTTCTCGAGAGAACTTGAAGAGTTCAGAGCGCACGCGATACGGAGTCTCGAGATTGCGGGCGCTCAAGGTATCAACTTCATGCGTGACGTGACCAGGTACGCCTTGCTCGCATCGTTCGAAGCAGCCAGGTCGGAAGGGGTTTTCGAAACCGACCTAGCTATGCGAATGCCGGCTGCTGTGTCTCGCAAGCATCTAGCCAAAGAGTTGAGAGATGGCGCCTTTATTGAAGGTGCCCTAGAACAGCTACGCAACGCGGCGGGTATTGAACTGTATTTCGAAGCGGCCGAGAAGCCGTCCGAGATTTCCAAGATCGAGTGGGATGAACGGTTTGATGACGCAACCACTCTCTCCGGCCTGGCACTTCCACTGGAGATAGGTGACATATTCCGCGTACACGACTTGCTTGAGAACGGAAGGTCACGAGGTGCCGACAGGTACTACATTCTTCTCGCGCAGGCCTGTGACCTCAGCGTCCGGGCAGACGGCAAACGCGGCAACGAAGTCAACTCCCTGGTTCTGACCGAGATTCGTCGAGCGGTCAAAGTCCCAGGCACGGACACGTATAGAGACCTCAAAGACAACCAGGCAGACGTAGGAATTCTTATTCCTAGCGAAAAGGAACTGTGGCGAATCCAGTTCGCTCGACAGATTCATGTGCCGACACTGGCGCTGGATGCCTGCATCACCAGCGGCTCCGGGAAGTCGATCATCAAGACAGACGCATCAGCCTCGAAGTCTCTCCCCAGCTCGTGGCTCCGTCGATTCGAGCGAATGAAGTCCGAGTGCGCAGAACTGCTCAAGGAATATGAGACCTTGGAGCAGGGCACCTCGGTCGTCGAGGGAAAAGAGGCGGAGGGTCGAGCAGTCACCAGGCATCTGGTAGCCGCGCTGTTGAGTACGAAGCCCAAGCACAAACTCGGTCTGACAGCCAAGATTGAACCGGCCAAAGACACGATCGAGTTTGGCTTAGAGCGATACGCGCGAATCGCAGATAACGCCGCTCGGGGACTCTTGGCGCTACTCGCGAACCATCATGCACGGCCAGCGTTCGATGCTCCCTTGTTTATTGAAGCCGAAGAAGAGGTGTAGTTGCGGGCCTGAGACGTAAGTTGTCGACCACGAACGTCCGGATAGCACGTCCTCGCGCAGCATGGTCGGCCGGCGTCACGACTTCGGATTGATCATCGGAACAACGAGAGCGGAATGAGGACGCGCGATATGTTGAACAGCGACGGACAGGCCGGGTCCTTGACAACGTTTCCTCGGTGGCAGTTGGTTGCCGACCGCCTCAATACGCTAGTAGCCGGGCCCTCAGCCGAGCAGTTGGTCGTGGCGAAGAGCCTCTGAGTGCCGCTTCTCGGTTCGTTACCGGCGCCAGTCGCGGCGGTGGTGATACGTCACTATCTGAGCGCCGAGCTGAGAATCGGGTTCCGAGCGGTTGACAATGTCCCCGAAGTACTCGGGGACATCGAGGACGAATTAGGCGTCACGCGTACCGAGTCCCTCATTACGGGTACGCACGAGGAGGTGACGGCATGGTTTGAGTCGCGCTACATCCTGAAGACGATTCGTGGCTTGCGTGCCCTGCGACCCCAAGTCGGCGATGTCGTTTCGAGTGATGGTTGGAAGGCCGGTGAACGCAGGGTCATTTCCTCCATCCAGGACAGTGGCCGTATCTTCATGAAGCTAAAGCCAGTTCGGAGCGCATGGCCGAACAATCTCAAAACGGTCGAGCGCGTCGGATCTCCGGGGTATGCGGCTGCGGTGAAGAGCGTCGGTGAGTCTGTGCTGAACGCGACCGTCTCAGCCTCCGCGAACCTAGATAGTTTCGCTCCTCTGGCGAAGTACGAACTCAAGAGTCACGTACCGGCACCGGAGGCGATTCGAGCGCTCGAAGAGTTGCTCGAATCAGGGGAGAAACGCGAAGAGCCGCTGCAGAAGGTGCTGACCCAGTATCCCGAACTGCTGGCATCAACCGTCGTCGGAGGCTGGAAGACCTTCGTGATTCCGAAGCCGCGACTTGGCTCCGAGTATGTGCCCGACTTCCTCGTCCTAGGTATCAATAGTGTCGGGCCTCAATGGGTGACGATCGAGATCGAAGGCGCGCGGCACAAGATTCTGACGGACAAGGGCAAGCTCGCACAACAGACGCGACACGCAATAGAGCAGGTTGAGGACTGGCGGGAGTGGCTCACTCGCAATGTCAGCTATGCGCAGATGGAGCAGGGCTATCACGGGCTTACTACGCGCGCTCCGGGACTTGTGCTTATCGGCCGCGACGATCCTGCAGCCGAGCGGCAGGCGTCTCGGGCACGGTCTGAGGAGGCCGCCAGAATCGCGGTGCACTCGTGGGATTGGCTGCTCCGAGGTGCGCGGAACTTGAGTGGACACGCTCTGTACAAGACCAAGTTCGCAGTGGACAATCTGAACGAGCAGGTTGGCAAACAGGTCGTTTCTCTTCCGGTGTCATCTGCATCCACGTTTGATGAGCTTTTCGCTGAAGACGAGGACGAGGAGTTTAATCGACTGCCATGGTGAAGCGGGCGGCAGAGCCATCGACCGCCCCGGGGAGCGCCGGGACGCGCTTTGGCCCCCGCGGTGGAGTGGACCAATTAGGTGACCAACGGCCTGAAAACCATGAAAAGCGTGACGTGTGAAGCTCTCTCTGTTAAGGCAGAACCCTTGGCTGTGCGGCCTTGGAGGACTACTGATGGCACCTGGGGGTCAAGTGGTCGCAGGTTCAAATCCTGGCAGCCCGGCCAGCATTGGATTGCGAGAACCACTGGACTCGCTGAGGCCGGTGGTGGTCGAAGAAGAAGAGCCTTTCGCAGCATTGCGGGAGGCTCTTCTTCTTGCCCCTCGCTCGAGGTCTGCGTCGGGGCGGGTCGGTGGCCGGCCCTCAGGTGAGCATCGCGGGCGAGCTTGCCTCCGCCATCGCGAGCCGCGCCGCCGTGCCGATGACGGCCGAGTACGTCGGGTACGCGAAGCGCACCTCGGCGAGCGTCTGCACGTGCACGCCCGCGGCCATCGCCGTCGTGACGGCCTGGATGACCTCGACCGCGTTCTCGCCTGCCGCGTGCGCCCCGAGCACGGTCGTGTGGCGGCGGTCGACGACGAGCTTGAGGAACCCCGAGCCCCGGTCGTCGATGACGGCGCGGTCGAGCTGCTCGTACGGCGCCGTCACGACCACGCACTGCGGGTCGCGCTCACGGGCCTCATCCTCGGTGAAGCCGACGCCCGCGTAGTCCGGGTCGGTGAAGCCGCCAGCCGGCAGTAGCGTGTGCGGGGCGCGCACGCTCGCACCGAGCACCGAGTTCTCCGCGGCGGCCTCGCCCTCGAACTGCGCTGCCTGCACGAGCATGTCTCGGCCGTTCGCGTCGCCGACGGCGAAGATGTGCGGCACCGCGGTGCGCAGATAGCGGTCGGCGGGGATCGCGCCGCGCTGGATCTCGAGGCCCGCGTGCTCGAGCCCGAGGTCGTGCACATCGGCCGGCCAGCCGGTGGCCATGATGACCGCGTCGACCTCGACGCTGCGCTCGATGGGCTCGGCGCCCTCGTCGGCGCCGTCCTCGCGCTCCGTCCACACCAGGTCGATCGCGCCGGATGCCGAGCGCTCGAGCCGGGAGACGCCCGCGATGCCCGTGCGCACATCCACGCCGTGGCCGCGGAACGACGCGGTCACGTGGGCGGCGACGTCGGCATCGGACGGCATGAGGATGCGCGGTGCGACGTCGAGCAGGGTGACGGATGCGCCGAACGCGTCCAGCACCGTGACGAGCTGCGCGCCGGTGTTGCCGCCGCCGATGACGGCGACGCGATCCGGGAGCGCGGCCAGGCCCAGCACCTCATCAGGCACGATCGCGAGCTCGGCGCCGGGGATCGGCAGCCGCCGCGCATGCCCGCCGACGCACACCAGGATCGAATCGCCAACGATCCGCCTGCCGCTGTCGAGCTGCAGCGTCTGCTGATCCACGAAGCGGGCGCGGCCCTCCTGGATCAGCTCGACTCCGGCGGCGGCGAAGCGCTCGGCCTCGCGCTTCACGGCGCGTATCTCGTCGACGCGCGAGTGCACGCGATCCACCACGCGGCGCCAGTCGACCCGCACTTCGCCGGTCTCGATGCCGTAGTCGCCGGCGGCCCGCGCCTCGCGCACGAGCCGCGCCGCCTTCGCGAGCACGCGGGTGGGCACGCAGCCGGTGTTGACGCACGTGCCGCCCGTGCGCGCCGCCTCCACGACGGCGACCGACGCGCCGAGCTCGGCGGCACGGAGCGCCGCCGCAGTGCCTGCGGGGCCAGCGCCGATGACGACGACGTCGTAGCGGGCGGGGGAGTCGGTCATGGGTGCTCCAGGGGCCGGATGCTGTGGCTGCTCCCAGTATGGGAGATCGCGGCCGGAGAGCGCGGAGATTCTCGACCGCCCGGTTCGGCAGTGACGTGTCGGGAGTGGCTCAGGTGCGCAGGTAGGAGGCGCCGTTGAAGTCGAGGACGCCGCCGGACGACCAGGCGGCCGCGGGCGAGCTGAGGAACAGGACGGCCTCGGCGACCTCCTCCGGCGTGCCGACGCGCCCGAACGGGCTCTGCCCGCGGAGGCCCGCACCATCGGCGCCCTCGAGCTTGGCGGTCTGGCGCTCGGTGCTGATGAAGCCCGGCGCGATCGACGTCACGACGATGCCGTGCGGTGCGAGCGCCACCGCCATCGACTGGCCGAAGGCGTGGAGCCCGGCCTTCGCGGCGCCGTAGGCGGGGAACTCCGGCTCGCCGCGGAACGCGCCGCGGGATCCGACGTTGACGATGAACCCCGGCGCCTCGCGGTCGATCAGGCGACGGGCCACGAGGTACGTCATGTGCGCGGCGCCGAGGAGGTCGACGTCCACGATCTGCCGCCAGGCCGCCTGCCACTCGTCGAAGTCGACCTCGTCGACGACATGGCGATTGGCGTCGTTCGGGGCGACGGCCGCGTTGTTGACCAGGATGTCCACGCCGCCCAGCGCGTCGTCAGCGGTCTGGACGATCTCGGCGGCCACCTGCGGCTCGCTGAGATCCCCGGCGACGAGGATGTGGCCCGTGCCCACCATCGAGCGGAGCGTCTCCTCCGCCGCGGCTCGGTCGGCGCCGTAGTGCACCGCGACGCGGTCGCCGCGCTCGGCGAGCGCGCGGGCGATGGCGCGGCCGATCCCGCGCGAGGCTCCCGTGACCAGTGCAGTGGGCATGACCGCGGCTCAGATGAGCGCGAGCTCGCGCAGCTTGGCCTCGACCTCTGCGTTCGACGGCTCCACCTGGTGGGCGCCATCGGGGTAGACGACGACGGGGATGTTCATGCGGCCCGCGATGCGCTGCGCCTCGGCGGCCGCCGCATCGTCGTGCTCGACGTCGATGTACTCGTACTCGACGGGCAGGCCGTCGAGCTGCTGCTTCGTCCGCCGGCAGTCGCGGCACCAGTCGGCACCGTAGACCCGGATCGTCTGCTCGCTCATCGCTCCACCCTACGCGCGGCAGCGGTGCGGCTCTCGGGCGTCCGTCCGTCGTTGAGTGGCGCTGGATGGCGCGATCGCGCGACTCGGGTTCAGGAAGTCCGAGGCCCTCGCACCTCCGACGACCACGCCGGGTAGGAGTTGCGGGCATCGGGAACGTCGCCGTCCCAGCCGAGCAGCCGCACGAGGTCGACGCCCTGGTCGAGCGACGAGGGAACGACAGCGAAGAGCGAATACCTTCGGCCGCCAGCATGCTCATATGCCCACGAGATCGCGGTGTCGACTTCGCACTCCACCAGCTGCCACTCGTCGGAGGAGCCGTCGTCCGACCAGAAGTGGACGCGGTACTCGGGCGCGTCGTGCAGGCCGGAGGCGTCGCGGGGGTCGATCGGAAAGGAACGCACGCTGCCACGCTAGCCGCGTCAGTCGCTGCCGACCCGCTCCGCGTACACGACGCGGTTCTCGTCGTAGGTGGCGCTCGCGGGATCGAAGACGCCGCCGCAGGTGATGAGCCGCAGCTCGTCCGCTGCGGTCGCGCCGAAGACGTCGCCGGTCGGGAAGTCGGCCTTCACGTAGTCGGCGACGTCGGTGACGACGTAGCGGAACACCGTGCCCGCCGCATCCGTCACCTCGACGGCATCGCCCTCGCCCAGCTCGTGCAGCCGGTGGAAGACGCCCGGCCCCGTGGTCGAGTCGACGTGCGCGGCGATCACCGTCGGTCCGTGGCCGCCCGGTCGCCCGCCGCCGGTGAACCAGCCGACCTCGTCGTAGTACACCGGCACCTCCATGTCGCCCTCGTCGGTGATGCCGAGGTCGATGAGCGGTGCTGCGAGACCGATGGATGCGATGGTCACGTCGGTGGGCGGGAGGGGCGTCGCCGCGTCGTCCTCGGGCAGCCGCGCAGCCGACGGCGCGGGCGCGGGTGCTGCGGGCTGCTGCGTCGCCTCGGCCGAAGTCGAGGGGGTCGCGGCGGGCTCGGTGTCCGCTGTCGGCGCCGCGCATCCGGTGACCGCGACCAGCACGAGGAGCGTCGCGGCGCACGCAGGCCGCAGCGCCCGACCGATGAGGGTCGAGCGCTGCGGCGCCTGCGAGGCTGTGGGCATCAGTCCGAGCGGATCGGGCCGAGCCGATCAGGCCTCGGCGCGCTGGCGGCGGTGCGCGACGACGCCGACGCCTGCGAGCAGGGCGAGGATGCCGGCGCCCGCGACGGACATGCCGGTCGCGTCGAAGCCGGTGGCCGTGCCACCGGCACCCGTGTCGACGCCGCCGAGCGGCACCTCGGTGAGCTGTCCGCGCACGACACCGGCGGCGAAGTCGACGGTGTGCGAGTCACCCGTGAACGCGGCCGGGTCGGCCTCGATCTGCGCGAGCGTGAAGCCCTCGCCGGTGTCCATGCCGTTGTCGGCCTCGACGCCGGTCGTGAACGGGCCCTCCATGCAGCCGGAGCTGGTGCGCGGGCCCTCGCCGATCGGCTCGGGGTTGGGGAAGGCGATGCGGGGCGGCCCAGGCTCGCCCTTGGCGGCCTCGTGGATGTGCGTCGCGGTGTTGGCCGGGCTCTCGTAGTCGCCCGAGACGCCTTCGAGCGTGATGTCGTAGCAGATGACGTCCAGCTCGGAGTTGATGCGGAACATGAACGTGCCGGTCGCGCCCTCCTGGCCGGGGGCCACTTCGCCGTCGGCGTTGATGACCTGGTCGGGCGTCGCCATCACCGTGAAGGCGCTCGTGAACTCGGCCGGCTCCTCGACCTGGGAGGCCGCGTGCGCGGGTGTGGCGATGGCGATGAGCCCGACGGCAGCGGCAGCGCCGAGCGTCAGGTTGCGGGTGGATGTCTTCTGCAGCATGGTGTTGACCTCTCGACGCGCGGATGCCGGGTGCATCCCCTGTGAGGAGATACGCCGGTGGAGTGCCGGGCGTTCATCGCGGCACGCGAGTTGCCGTCGATGGCCTGATATCTGCCGAGCGTGAACGTCGGCGATCGCGCAGACGTACTCCCTGATGACCCGCCTCTCCAGCGACGTCGATCGCCTAGCCTGAGGGGAGCGTGCCATCGTGACCGCACATGCGCCGCAGCCCGGAGGAAGCCTGATGGAGCATCCGCTCGACGAGCCCGTCGCCTTCGACGCCGGGCGCGCGTTCGACGACCACGGCGCGGCGCTGCTCGGATTCGCGGTGAACGCGCTGCGCGATCATCCGCTCGCCGAGGACTGCGTGCAGGAGACCTTCCTGCGCGCCTGGCGGGCGCAGGAGCGCTACGACCCTGCCCGCGCGTCCGAGCGCACCTGGCTGTTCGCGATCGCCCGCAACGTGATCGCGGATGCGCTGCGGTCGAGGGCGCGCACGCCCAGCTTCGGCGACGAGGCGCTGCTCGACGAGCGACCGGCGAGCCCGGTCGACCCGCTCGAGCGGCTGCGGATCGCCGAGGCGCTCGCGATCCTCAGCGCGCCGCATCGCGAGGTCATCGTCGCCGTGCACCTGCGCGGCCACTCCTACCAGGAGCTCGCGGACGCGACGGGCACCCCCGTCGCCACGCTCAGGACGCGCGCGTTCCACGCCCTGCGGGCGCTGCGCGGCCACCTCGAAGGATCGGAAGAAGCCCATGCCCACAGCTGACGACCGGCGCTCCGAGCTCATCGCCGCCGCGGTCTCCGACGCGCTGAGCGAGGCGGAGCGCGCCGAGCTCGACGCCCTCCGCGCCGGCGATCCCACGATCGATGCCGAGGTCGAGGGCCTGCGATCGATGCTGCAGGCGGTCACCCGGTCGACGCCCGACTGGGAGGAGCCGGAGCCGACCGCGACGCTCCGCGATCGCGTGCTGCGCGCGACCGGCAGCGAGCCGGAGGGCGTTGCAGCGACCGAAGCGCCTCGCGCATCCCTCGAACCCGATGCTCCCGCCGCGGCCGGTGCGCCCGAGGCGGCCGGTGCACCCGCCGCGGTCCCCGCCTCGGCGCAGCTCGGGGTGCGCGCCCCGCGCAGCGCGAAGCGAGGCAGGCGCGGCCGTGCGTGGGTGCCGCTCCTGGCTGCCGCCTGCCTCGCCGTCGGTATCGGGGTCGGCGCGGTGCTGCCGCCGCTGCTCGCTCCGACGCCCTCGGGTCCGCCCGGCACGCTCGGCGCGATCGAGGCGGTGGAGGTCCGCGACGACCTGCAGGACGGCGTGGTCGAGGCGGAGATCGTGGCGCACACGTGGGGCACCGAGGCGATCCTCGATGCCGAGGGGCTCGACGTCGGCGCCACCTACGACGTCGTGCTGATCGGCACGGACGGCACGGAGTTCTCTGCCGGCGCGATGCTCGGCTCGGAGGTGCGCATCCACTGCCGCGTCAACGCCGCGGTGCTGCGCGAGGATGTCGTGCGGCTCGAGATCCGCGGGGAGGACGCGGGCGTGGTCGCCGTCGCCGACCTGCCGAACGTCTGACGCAGGCGCCTCACCTCCCATCCCGCGCTCGGCGGCGCTGGCTAGGCTCGCAGCCATGCCCCTCTCGCTCCGCGCTGCGCTCGCGCGCGCCAACGACCCCTCGAGCGTCGCGCACGGCGCCGTCTCCACCGCCGCGATCGCCGGTCTCACCCTCATCGAGCCGCGAGCGCTCGGCGTGGGCAGCCGGCTCGCCTACCGCGCGGCCGCGGCCGGCGTCACGGCGTGGACGACGTGGGTGTCGCTGCAGGACGACGGCTCGCAGGTGCCGCTCGCGACGCGCGCCGGGCTCACGGTGGGGGCTGCGGGCGCGGCCCTCGGGATGGCCGAGGCGGGGGAGGCGATCGACGCGCGGGTGCACGACGGGCTGCGCCGCGCCGGCGTGGGCCGACCTCGCGCGCTGCTCGCCGCCGGCGCGGGCGCTGCCGCGCTCGGCAGCTGGTGGCTCGCTCGCCGCGCCATGGCCCAGGCGGCGGCGACGCGGGACGAGGTGGTCGACGACGAGGCGACCGAGACGCTCGTCGAGGTTCCGGCCGAGGTGCGAGCGCTGGCCGAGCGCCTGCTCGGCGCGAGCGACGGCTTCGGCGCCGGCGAGCTGCGCGCGCAGCTCGCCGAGGCGCGAGCCACGCTCTGGGAGGGGCCGGAGGCTGGCGGGTTCTGGCCGGGCATCGGCTTCGCGGTGCCCGCGGCCGCGCCGCTGGCCGTGCCGGGCGACGCGAGCTTCCCGGTCATCGGCCGCTACCGCCCGCTGGACGGCCGCTCGTTCGACGTCTCGATCGGCGTGCAGGAGGGGCGGCTCGCGATGCTCTCGATCGCGGAGGGGCGCGACTGGAGCGAGGAGGAGCACGCGGCATGGCTGGAGGCCGACCGCGGCGTGCACGAGCTGACAGGGTGGCCGAGCCCCGACGAGCTCGAGCTGCTGATCGAGACGCCCGAGGGCCTGCGACCGGTCTGACCGCCCGGCCGGCCGTGCAGCGGTCGGGCACAGCCTCATCCGCCACACTGAGGCCATGGCACGCCCAGCTCCGGAGCAGAAGCCGTGCGCGCACTGCGGCAGGCCCTTCGCAGATCGCAAGCGCTGGGCGAGCCGTGACCAGTGGGAGGCCGTGCGCTACTGCTCCCGTCGCTGCCGTGCTGCCGCTGCACGATCGCGGAGGCGCGCGTGAAGGCGGCGCTCATCCTCGGCACGCAGCTGCTCGAGCGGCATCCCGCCTTCGACGACGGTGCCATCGACGAGCTGCTGCTGGTCGAGTCGGCGGCGCTGTTCGACCGCCTGCCCTACCACCAGCACAAGATCGTGCTCGTGCTCTCGGCGATGCGGCACTTCGCCGAGCGGCAGCGCGAGCAGGGCCGCGTCGTGCGCCATCTGCGGCACACCGATGGCCACGGCTTCGCGGGCGGCGTCGCGCACCTGATCGAGCAGCACGGCATCGACGGGCTCGCCTGGATGCGCGCGGCAGACCGCGGCGTCGACCGCCGGATCGACCGCATCGCCGCTGCCGCCGGGATCCGCTCCAAGCGCTACGCCGACCGCGCGTTCCTCACGCCGGAGCCCGAGCTCGACGCGTGGTTCCGCGAGCATCCACGCGCTCGCATGGAGGACTTCTACCGCTGGCAGCGGCAGCGCACCGGCATCCTCATGGAGGGCGCGCACCCGGCAGGCGGCCGCTGGAACTACGACGCCGACAACCGCGAGCCGCTGCCGAAGGCCGGCATCCCCATCCCGCCGCTGCCCGTGCTCGAGCCCGATGCCATCACGCTCGAGGTCATCGACGAGGTGCGCGAGCGCTTCCCCGATCATCCTGGCGACGCGCGCGAGTTCTGGCTGCCCGTCACGCACGCCGACGCGCGCGCGTGGCTCGCCGCGTTCGTCGACGAGCGGCTGCGCGACTTCGGCCGCTACGAGGATGCGATGGCGGCCGACGAGCCCTTCCTGTTCCACTCCGTGCTCACCCCCGCCCTCAACACGGGGCTCCTCGCCCCGCAGGACGTGGTGGATGCGGTGCTCGGCGCGAGCGAGGACGTGCCGCTGCCGTCGCTCGAGGGGTTCCTGCGCCAGGTGATCGGTTGGCGCGAGTACATGCGCGGCATGTACCGCGCGCATCCGGAGCTCGACGGCGCGAACGCGCTGGGCCTCACGCGCGAGCTCGAGCCCTGGTGGTACACGGGGGAGGGCGTGCCCGAGGATCTGCCGGTGCCGGTGCGCACGGTGCTCGAGCGCGTGCTCCGGCACGGCTACGCGCACCACATCGAGCGGCTCATGGTGCTCGGCAACTGGTTCCTGCTCGAGGGCTACGCGCCGGCCTCCGTGCACCGCTGGTTCCTCTCGCTCTTCGTCGATGCGTACGAGTGGGTGATGGTGCCCAACGTCTTCGGCATGAGCCAGTTCGCCGACGGCGGCCTGGTCGGCACGAAGCCCTACGTCTCCGGCGGCGCCTACCTGCAGCGCATGGGCCGGTGGTGGCCGTCGCAGCAGGCGGCGAAGGAGTCGGCGTTCACGGATGGCTACTGGGACTTCCTGCAGCGGCACGAGGCGGTGCTCGAGGGCAACCCGAGGCTCGCGCGCCCGCTCGCGCAGATGCGGTCGAGGCGCGCGGCGGAGCGCTGACCCGCCGGGCCACGAGAACAGTTGTGCACAATTCGATTGTGTGCGATCATCGAAGCATGCAGCCGCAGGCGAACGAGCAGCGCGTGACCGACCAGATGGTCTGCTTCGCGCTCTACGCCGCGGCGCGCGCGACGACGCAGGCCTATCGCAGCCTGCTCGAGCCCTGGGGCCTGACCTACCCGCAGTACCTCGTGCTCGTGACCCTCTGGGTCGAGGGGCCGCAGAGCGTGAAGGCGCTGGGGGAGCGGATGCAGCTCGACAGCGGCACGCTCTCGCCGCTGCTCGCCCGCATGGAGCAGAGCGGCATCGTCCTGCGCGAGCGCGGCGGCAGCGACGCGCGCGTCGTCACCGTGCGCACCACCGACCGCGGCGCCGCGCTCCGCGCCGAGATGGAGGGCGTGCCGGCCGCGGTCGCACGCGGGCTGGGCCTCGCCGACGGCGTCGACGGCGAGCACCTGCTCCAGACGCTCCACGGCATCTCGGCATCGATGCACGCCGTGGCCGACGATCCGTCGTCGGTGCTGGCCGCGCCCTGACCACCGCCCCACCGAGGCGCTCCGCCGCTGCTCGCGGCAGGGCGCGACCGGAGCGACACACCGCAACGACACACCGCAACGCTGCACCCGTGCGACGCACCCGCGCCGCCGCTGACGAGAGGAACCACCATGGACGTGCTCTACACCGCTGAGGCCCTGTCGACCGGCGCCGGCCGCGACGGCCGCGTGACGACGATCGACGGGCAGCTCGACCTCCAGATGGCGGTGCCCGCCGAGATGGGCGGCTCGGGCGACGGCGCCAACCCCGAGCTGCTGTTCGCCGCCGGCTACGCGGCGTGCTTCCACTCCGCGCTGCAGTCGGTGGCGCGCGCGCAGAAGGTCGCGCTGCAGGACTCGAGCGTCGGCGGCCGCGTGCAGATCGGGCCCGACGGCTCGGGCGGCTTCATGCTCGCCGTGCACCTCGAGGTCGTGCTACCCGGCGTCCCCGAGGATCGCGCTCGCGAGCTCGCCGACGCCGCGCACGCCGTCTGCCCCTACTCCAACGCCACGCGCGGCAACATCGACGTCACGATCGCCGTCTCCGATGACTGACCCCGAGCACGAGGGCGAGCCGCGCCGATCGCTCCCGCGCACCATCGCGCGAGTGCTGCTCGGGGTCGCCCTCCTGCTCGCGGGCGTCGGCCACCTCACCTTCGCGCGTCAGGAGTTCCAGGCCCAGGTGCCGAGCTTCCTGCCGCTCGACCCCGACCTCGTGGTGCTCGCCTCCGGCGTCGTCGAGGTCGCGCTCGGCGCCGCGCTGCTGGTCGTGCGCCGTCACCGGGTCTGGGTGGGGCTGATCGTCGCGGCGTTCTTCGTCGCGGTCTTCCCCGGCAACATCGCGCAGTGGCTCGAGGGCCGCGACGGGTTCGGGCTCGACAGCGACGGCGCGCGCTTCGGCCGCCTGTTCTTCCAGCCGCTGCTCGTCGCCATGGCGCTGTGGTCGACCGGGGCGTGGGATGCGCTGCGCCGATGGCGGCGCGACCGATCGCGCGGCGCCTGAAGCACCTGCAGCTCCCGGTCGACGGGCGCCTCGCGCGCTCTGAAGCACCCACCACCGTCCCGGATCAGCGCATCCGGAACCACCGCATCCGTCACCCACCCGAGAGGAGCACCCATGCGTGCCGTCATCCATGAGCAGTTCGGCGAGCCCGAGGACGTCCTGCGCGTCGTCGACCGCCCCACCCCCGAGCCCGGGCCCGGCGAGGTGCGCGTGCGCACCACGCTCGCCACCATCCACAACCACGACCTCTGGACGGTGCGCGGCACGTACGGCTTCGTGCCCGAGCTGCCGGCGCCCAGCGGCACCGAGGCGGTCGGCGTCGTCGAGGCGCTCGGCGAGGGCGTCGACGCGCTCGCGGTCGGCGATCGCGTGATCGCCGGCGGCGTCTTCGGCGTCTGGGCCGAGCAGTTCGTCGCGAAGGCCGCGGGCCTCATGCCGGCCCCTGCCGAGCTGCCCGACGAGGCGGCCGCGCAGCTGGTCGCCATGCCCTTCAGTGCCGTCAGCCTCCTCGAGGATCTGGCGCTCGAGCCCGGCCAGTGGCTCGTGCAGAACGCGGCGAACGGCGCCGTGGGCCGCATGGTCGCCCAGCTCGCCCGTGCCCGCGGCATCCGCGTCGTGGGACTCGTGCGCCGCGCCGAGGCGATCGACGAGCTGCGGGCGGCCGGCATCGGCGAGGCGGTGACGACGTCGGAGGCGGGCTGGCGCGACCGCGTCGAGGAGATCACCGGCGGAGGGCGCGTCGTCGCGGCCGTCGACTCGGTCGGCGGTCCCGCTGCGGCAGAGCTGCTGTCGGTGCTCGGCGAGGGCGGCACGCTGATCGCGTTCGGCGCCATGGGCGACGCGACCCTCGAGGTGCCGGTCGGCGACCTCATCTTCAAGCAGGCCACCGTGCGCGGCTTCTGGGGCAGCACCGTGAGCCGGGGCATGCAGCCGGAGGTGCGCCAGCGACTCTTCGCCGAGCTGGCCGAGCGCCTGGCCGCAGGCGACCTCACCCTGCCGGTCTCGAGCATCCACGCGTTCGACGACGTGCAGGCGGCGGTGCGGGCGAGCCTGACGCCGGGGCGCGTGGGCAAGGTGCTGCTGCGACCGTAGGTCGTGCAACCAGCAGGGTCCGACCGGCGTCGGCCGGTCGGACCCTGGGGAGCCTCACAGGCTGCGTTAGGGTGATGCAGAGGCGACGCCTGCGGGCGACGTCCACCACCAGCAATGACGCTCGCGGCGAAGGGGGAGAACTCGATGGGTTCCCTGGTGCTCCTGATCATCGGTCTGACCATGTTCGCGGTCGGGTACTTCGTCTACTCGAGGTACCTCGCCAGACGGGTCTTCAAGCTCAGCGGCTCGTTCAGGACGCCGGCGCACGAGCTGCGCGACGGCGTCGACTACATGCCGACCAACAAGTTCATCCTGTGGGGCCACCACTTCACCTCCGTCGCGGGTGCCGCGCCGATCGTGGGCCCGGCCATCGCCGTCATCTGGGGCTGGCTGCCCGCGTTCCTGTGGGTGACGATCGGCACGGTGTTCTTCGCGGGGATGCACGACTTCGGTGCGCTCTGGGCGTCGCTGCGCAACAAGGGCAAGTCCATCGGCGCGCTCTCGGAGCGCTACATCGGCAAGCGCGGCGCCAACCTGTTCCTCATCGTCATCTTCCTGCTGCTGCTGATGGTGATCGCGGCCTTCGCGGTCGTGATCAAGAACCTCCTCATCGCCACGCCGACCGCGGTGATCCCGACGTGGGGCGCGATCATCGTCGCCCTGCTCGTCGGGGTGGCCGTCTACCGGATGCGGTGGCCGCTCATCCCCGTCACGATCGTCGGCGTCGTGGCGCTCTACGCCCTGATCCTGCTGGGCGACAGCATGCCGGTCGTGCTGCCCGAGTCGTTCCTCGGCATGAGCCCGGCGACCGTGTGGATCCTCGCCCTGTTCATCTACGGCGCGATCGCATCGCTGCTGCCGGTGTGGGTGCTGCTGCAGCCGCGCGACTACATCAACGGCGTGCAGCTCTTCGTCGGCCTGATCCTGCTGTTCGGCGCGGTCATCATCGGCACGCTCTTCATGGCCGACAAGCCCGACATCGTCGCCCCGATGATCAACGGCAACCTGCCGGACGGCACGCCGAGCCTCGTGCCGCTGCTCTTCGTCACGATCGCGTGCGGCGCCATCTCCGGCTTCCACGGCATGGTCTCCTCCGGCACCACCTCGAAGCAGATCGACAAGGAGACGGACGCGCGGTTCGTCGGCTACTTCGGCGCGGTGGGCGAGGGCATGCTGTCGCTCGGCACGATCCTCGCGGTGATCGGCGGCATCCAGACGGTCGGCGAGTGGGAGGAGATCTACAGCTCCTTCGGCGCCGGCGGCGTGAACGCGTTCGTGCAGGGCGGCGGCCAGCTCATGGAGAGCGGTCTGGGCCTGCCCGCGTCGCTCAGCGCCACGGTGCTCGCGACGATGGCCGTGCTGTTCGCGGCGACGACGATGGACACCGGCATGCGCCTGCTCCGCTTCGTCGTCCAGGAGATCGGCGACGCGTTCAAGGTCCGCATCACCAAGATCCCCGCGACCATCGTGGTGGTCGTCGTCGGCCTGGGGCTGACGTTCTCGCAGGGTCTCGGCGGTGAGGGCGGCCTGCGCATCTGGCCGCTGTTCGGCACGACGAACCAGCTGATGGCCTCGCTCACCCTGTCGATCATCGCGGTCATGCTGATCCGGAAGCGGCGCAATCCGCTGCCTGCGCTCATCCCGCTCGTGCTCGTGTTCGTGCTGTCGTTCTGGGCGGCGCTCGAGCAACTGGTGGGCTTCACGAGCGCCGGCAACGAGGATTGGCTGCTCTTCGCGCTCGACGTGATCATCATCATCTCGAGCGTCTGGGTCGCGGTCGAGGCGGTGCTGGCGATGCGCCGCGCCTACGCGGAGCCGCCGGAGTCGGAGCACGAGGACTCCGAGCTGGTCGCGACGCGCGAGCAGGTCTGATCGGGTGACACCCGCAGGCAGCGCCGCCCAGCGCCGGACCAGCTGGTCCGGACGCTGGGCGGCGTTCCGCGAAGGGCTGCAGGAGTACTACGCCGGCCCGTACCGGCAGATGCTCCTGCGCGAGCGCCGCAGCGAGGACGACCTGTTCATGATCGTCGTGCTGGGCGAGGCGCTCGGGGTGCCGGACCCGGCGGCCTACTACTCCGCAGAGCTGCTGCCCGCGGTGTGGGAGGACTTCCACGCCTGGCACCGTCGCGTCGGCATCCCGAGCTCGCCGCTGGATCACGTCGCGTGCTGCTGACGCTCGCGCGCGAGCGCCGCGTGCTCTTCGTCGGAGGCAAGGGCGGTGTCGGGAAGACGTCGATCGCCGCTGCGCTCGCGGTCGCACGCGCACGCGAGGGCGGCAGGGTGCTGCTCGTCTCGACCGACCCGGCGCACAACCTCGGGCACGTCTGGGATCGTGCGCTCGGGGATGCGCCGACGCGCGTCCTCGACGTCGGCGCGGGCTGCGTCGACGCGATCGAGATCGACCCGGGCGCCACGATCGACCGGCACTTCGCCGCGGTCGGCCAGACGATGCTGCGGCTGCTGCCCGAGCGCCTGCACGCCTCGGCCAGGCAGCACCTCGAGCAGGCCCGCAGCGCGCCCGGCAGTCACGAGTCGGCGGTGCTGGAGCGGGTCGCCCAGGTGATCGAGCAGAGCCGCGACAGCCACGACCTGGTCGTGTTCGACACCGCGCCCTCCGGCCACACGCTGCGCCTGCTGGCGCTGCCGGAGCAGCTCGGGGGCTGGGCCGAGACGCTGCTCGCGAGCCGCGACCGATCCGAGCGCTTCGCCGCCGCAGCGCGCAGCGTCGTCGGCACGAAGGATCCCGCCTCGAGCGCCGATGCCGAGCTGCGGCGCACGCTGATCGCCCGTCGCGACCGGTTCGCCCTCATGCGCGGCATCGTCGGCGACGCGGCCCAGACCTCCTTCGTCGTGGTCGGCATCGCCGAGCGCCTGCCGATCGCCGAGTCGATCGACGTCGTGCGGCAGCTCGCCGCGCTCGGGATCGATCCGGGCGCGGTCGTCATCAACCGTCGGTCACCGGCGGATGCAGGCCCCCTGCTCGCCGAGCGCCGCGCGCTGGAGGAGCAGCAGCTCGGCGTGCTCGAGGCCGCGATCGACGGCACCCCCATCGTCGAGGTGCCGCTGCTGCCCGGCGACCTCGCGGGGGTCGAGGCGCTGGGGCTCCTGGCCGAGCACCTCGCCGCGCGACCGCGCTGAGCGACGGTCGCGCTGAACGACGGCCTCGCTGAGCGACGGCCGCGCTGAGCGACGGCCTCGCTGAACGACGGCCGAGCCAGCGCGGCGGGGGAAGATCGCGCGCCGCGCTATTGTTGTACCGAGCACAACAATCAGTCCTCCCTCGGAAAGCGGCAGCAGTGCACCCCTCTGATCCCATCGCCTCGCTCGAGGGCGTCACCGTCCGCTACGGCGGTCGTGCCGCGCTGGAAGGGGTCTCGCTCGAGGTGGCGCGCGGCGAGATCCTCGGCGTCGTCGGCGAGTCGGGAGCCGGCAAGTCGACGCTCCTGCACCTGCTCGACGCCGCCGCGCATCCGACCGAGGGCCGCGTCACGATCGACGGCACCGACCCGGCGACGCTCCGAGGCCGCGAGATCCGACGGCTTCGCCGGCGCATCGGCATGGTGTTCCAGGGCTTCAACCTGCTGGCGAACCGCACCGCGCAGCAGAACGTGGCACTGCCGCTGACCCTGCAGCGCGCGCAGGATCCGGCGCTCGTCGCCGAGCTGCTCGACTACGTCGGCCTCGCCGATCGCGCCGGCCACTACCCGGCGCAGCTCTCCGGCGGCCAGCAGCAGCGCGTCGCCATCGCCCGCGCCCTCGTGACGCGGCCCGGCCTGCTGCTCGCCGACGAGCCCACCAGCTCGCTCGACACCCGAGCCACGGAGGACGTGCTCGAGCTGCTCGCCGCGACCCGACGCGACTTCGGCGCGACGGTCGTGCTCGTCACGCACGAGCTCGACTCGGTCGCCGCGATCGCCGATCGTGCTGCCGTGCTCGAGCGGGGGGTGCTGCGCAGCGTCTTCCCGGTCGCGCGCTCGGCCGCGCGCGAGCGCCGCGACTCCTACGCCGCGCACGTCGAGCGGGTGCTCGGCGCGTGAGCGGCTTCCTCGACTCGCTCGCCGCGAACGCCGACCAGATCGGCATCGCCATGGCGGAGACCGGCTTCATGCTCGCCTTCTCGCTCGCCGCCGCCGTGCTGCTCGGGCTGCCGCTCGGCGTCCTCATCTTCCTCACGCGGCCGGGCGGCCCCAAGGAGCACCGCGTGCTCTGGGCGGTGGCGAACCTCTACGTCACCGTCGTGCGGTCGTTCCCGTTCCTGCTCTTCGTCGTCTTCCTCATCCCGCTCACCCGCCTGCTCTACGGCACCACCTTCGGCACCGGGGCCGCCACCTTCCCGCTCTGCTTCGTGGGCGTCGCCATCTACGCCCGGCTCGTCGAGCAGATCCTGCTCGAGGTGCCCTCCGGCGTGCTGGCGGCCGCGCGCTCCATGGGGGCGGATGTGCTCCAGACGGTCTGGCACTTCCTCCTCGTCGAGGGCCGGTCGGGCCTCGTGTACGCGCTGACCAGCGCCGCGATCAGCCTCATCTCCTACTCGACGGTGCTGGGCATCGTCGGCGGAGGAGGGCTCGGCGACTTCGCGCTGCGCTTCGGGTACCAGGAGTACGACTACCCCCTCATGTACTCGACGATCGCCATCGTCATCGTCTGCGTGATGCTGCTGCAGACCCTCGGCGAGCAGGTCTCCGCGCGGCTCGACAAGCGCCGCGCCTCCAGCCCCGCCACCCTTCGCACCCGCCGCCCACTCCGAGAGGCATCATGAGCATCCGATCCCGTTCCGCACTCGCCGCAGCCGCAGCCGCCGCCCTCGCCCTCGCGCTGGGCGCGTGCTCCGCGCCCGCCGGCGGCGGCGCATCCGAGCCGGCCGACGCATCCGACACCGTCACGATCCGCGTCGCGGCGACCGTCACGCCGATGACCGACGCGGTCGAGGCCGCCGCGGCGGTCATCGAGGAGGGCTACGAGGTCGAGCTCGTGCCCGTCAACGACTACGTGCAGCCGAACGTGCTGCTGCAGCACAGCGAGATCGACGCGAACCTCGTGCAGTTCGAGGGGTTCATGGAGGAGTTCAACGCCGCCAACGGTGCCGAGCTCGAAGTCGTGCAGCCGGTCTACGCGACCGTCGTGGCGTTCTACTCGAAGACGCTCGACGACCTGCAGGAGCTGCCGGAGGGCGGGCGCCTGGCGATCCCGAACGACGTCTCGAACGCGGGCCGCGCGCTGCAGATGCTGGCCGACGAGGGCCTGATCGAGCTCGATCCGGCAGCGGAGCGCTTCGCCGCGCGCCCGAGCGACATCATCGCCAACCCGCGCGACCTGCAGATCACGCAGATCGACCTGCTGCAGCTCAACACGGCGTACGACGAGATGGATGCGGTGTTCAACCTGCCGTCGTTCGCCCGGCAGCTGGGGCTGACGCCGCAGGACGACGGGCTGGCGATCGAGCAGGATCCCGCGTTCGAGGTGTCGCTCGTCGCACGCCCCGACAACGCCGACTCGCCCGAGATCGCAGCGCTCGTGCGCGCGCTCACGAGCGACCACGTGCGCGAGGTGCTCGAGGAGCTCGGCGTGCCCGCCGCGTTCTAGCCGCGCGGCTGCGCGCCGACGGCTGCCGCGCGTCGCCGGCTGCCGGAGCGCGGCGCGAACAGAGGTGCCGCTGCCCGGAACCTGCCAACGGCACCTCTGTTCGCGGCATTCCGCGAATCGCACCTCGATTCGGGACGGGCGGCGAGGTGAGGCTCGGCCTGGCTCGGCTCTGCGCAGCGCGGCCCGGCGCTAGACGGCGCGCAGCACGAGCGCCGCGTTGTGGCCGCCGAAGCCGAACGAGGTCGAGAGCACCGTCCGCAGCGCCGTGGGCCGCGCCTCGTGGGCGACCACGTCGAGCTGCGGGAACTCGGGGTCGTCGAGGTTGATCGTCGGCGGGATCACCCCGTCGCGCATGGCGAGCAGCGACAGCGCGGCCTCGAGCGTGCCGGCGCCGCCCAGCAGGTGGCCGGTGGTCGACTTCGTCGAGGTGACGGGCACGCCGGCCAGCGAGGGGCCGAGCACCGCGGCGAGCGCCCGGGCCTCCATCGCGTCGTTCAGCGGCGTGCCGGTGCCGTGGGCGTTCACGTGGTCGATGTCGGCAGCGGAGCGTCGCGCATCGTCGAGCGCCGCGCGCATCGCCGCTGCCGCGCCGCGGCCGTCCGGCTCCGGCGCCGTCGCGTGGAACGCATCCGAGCTCGCGCCGTAGCCGGCCAGCTCACCCAGCACCATCGCCCCGCGGCGACGCGCGTGCGCCTCCGACTCGACCAGCACGGCAGCGGCGCCGGCCGACATCACGAAGCCCGACCTGCCGCGGTCGAAGGGGCGGGATGCGCGCCACGGCTCGTCGGCGTACCCCGGCGCGAGCGACCCGAGCGTCGCGTTCACGCCGAGGTTGACGCGGTTGAGGCAGTCGTCCGCGCCGACGACCAGCACCGCATCCGCATACCCGTGCCGGATGGTGCGCAGGGCGTCGCCGAGGCCCACGGCGCCGGACGCGCACGTGGCGGAGACGCCCGCGCTCGCCCCGCGCGCGCCGTAGCGCTGGCTGAGGTAGGCCGCGGCGCCGTCGGGCCCGCCGTAGATCACGACGCCGGGAGGCACGCGGCGCGGGCCGTGCTCGTCGAGCGCGCGCACCGCGTCGTGGGTGAGCGCGACCGCGCCGGAGCCGGTCGCCGCGGTGATCGAGAAGCGCGAGGGATCGGCGGGGGAGAAGCCCGCCAGCGCTTCGGCGGCAGCCGCGATCGCGAAGAGCGCGTGCCGGTCGAGCCGACGGGCGTCGGAGCGCGAGACGTGCGCGAGCGGATCGAAGCCGCGCACCTCGCCGCCCACCTTGACCGCGAGGTCGGCGACGTCGACGCCCTCGAGCGCGCGGACGCCGCTGCGGCCTGCGACGACGGCCGCCCAGGTGTCCGCGAGGCTCAGCCCATTGGGGGTGACGGCGCCGAGCCCCGTGACGACGACGCGCTCGCCGCGCCCGCCGTCGCTCACAGCCGCTCCGCCGATCCCGCGGCGACGAGCTCGGCAACCGCAGTGCGGCGGATCTTGCCGCCGGCCGTGCGCGGCAACTCGTCGACGCGGTAGTAGCGGCGCGGCACGAACTGCTCGGGCAGCAGCCTCCGCAGCGCGTCGCGCATCACGCCCTTCGCCGGCACGCCCGTGGTGGCGGGGTGCTCCGCCTCGCGCTCGCCGGCTCGCGCCTCGCCGGCTGGCGCCTCGGCGTCGCGCTCGTCGCCATCGCTCCCCGGGCCCTCGACGACCACCGCCACGATCGAGCCGAGCGCCGCGTCCGGCAGCGCGACGGCGCAGCACTGCTCGCAGCCGGGCACCGTCGCGAGCGCCCGCTCGACCTGCGGCAGCGACACCTTGTGCCCGCCGCTGACCGCGATGTCGCCGGCCCGCCCCGCGAGCGCGATGGTGCCGTCGACGATCGCCGCGAGGTCGCCCACGCTCGACCACCCATCAGCGCCCGTGATGCGGTCGTCGCTCGTCGCCGCCAGGTAGCCCTCGACCGCGGAGGCGACGCGGATGTGGAGGGTGCCGATCTCGCCCTTGGGCACCGGCGCGCCGTCGTCGTCGCGCACGATCGCCTCGACCCCGTCGAAGGGCGTCAGGCGCGTGCCGTCGCCCGCGTCGCTGAAGCCGATGAACCCGATCTCGCTCGCCCCGTAGTAGCTGCGCAGTCGCGCGTGCGGCGCGGCTGCGGTGAAGGCGTCGCGGATCCGCTGCGACTGGTTGGCGCCGCCCGTCACGACCCAGCGCAGCGAGGACAACGACGCCTCGCCCTCCCGCCGCGCCGCCGCGGCGAGCGCGAGCAGCATCGACGGCACCCCCACGAAGCGCTCGATGCCGTGGCGCGCGATGGTGCGCACCGCGTCCCGCGCGTCGAAGCGCGACTGCAGGAACAGCGAGCCGCCTGTCGCGAGCACCTCGACGAGCGCGTAGAGCGTGAGGCTGTAGGAGACGGGGCCCGGCGCGATGGTCTGGACGCCCTCCGCGGCGAAGAGCGCGCGGCGACTGACGGCGACGTTGACATCCCAGCTGCCGCGGGTGCGCAGGAAGCCCTTCGGCAGGTCGGTCGTGCCGGAGGTGAACAGCAGCAGGAAGGGCTCGTCGCGCGGGCGGATCTCAGGGCCCAGGGAGGCGTGCGCAGCGGCAGCGGCGGCCTCGAGGCGCTCGAGCGAGACCGCGCTGCCGTGCCAGTGCTCCAGGTCGGCGAGCGCCGCCTCGAGCTCCGGCTCGTCGGTGATGACGAGCGCCGGCTCGACGCGGCGCACCGTCTCGAGGCGGTGCGAGCGCGGCCAGAGCGGATCGAGCACCGCCACGATCGCGCGGAACGAGGCGATGCCCGCCACCAGGCGCCCGACGTCGATCGCGCGCGAGAGCGAGACGGCGATGACGGGGATGCCGTCGGTGGCGCTGCTGGCGCCAGTGGCGCTGCCGTCGTCGCCGGGCCCCCGCGCGCCCAGCAGCGCTTCGATGCCCGCACGGATGCGCGCGGCCTCCGCCACCAGCTCGGCGTAGGTGAGGCGCACGTCGTCGCCTGCGAGCGCGAGCCGGTCGGGATCGGCCGCCGCGACCTCGAGCATCGTGCGGGTGAACGTCACCCTCGGAGTCTACGGAGGGAGCCTCCGGTTGGAGCCTCCGGAGGCCTACGGCACGAAGCGCAGGATGCGATCGTCGCCGTCGCTCGGCTGACCGCGGCCGTCCGTGGCGTTGGTGAGCGCCCAGAGCGAGCCTTCCGGCGCCGCGACCACGTCGCGCATCCGCCCGAACCTGCCCTCCCAGTGCACGGTGGAGCCCGCGGGGTCGTCGAGCGAGACCTCGCGCACGGATTCCCCGCGCAGGTTCGCGATCCAGAGGCTGCCGCCTGCCGCGGCCATGCCGCTCGGGCTCGCCTCGCCAGGCGACCACTGCTGCACCGGGTCGGTGAAGCGCGGCACCTCGGCGATGCCCTCGACCGCGGGCCAGCCGTAGTTCGCGCCGGCCTCGATGCGGTTCAGCTCGTCCCAGGTGTCCTGCCCGAACTCGGTCGCGTACATCGTGCCGTCCTCGGCCCACGCGATGCCCTGCGGGTTCCGGTGCCCGAGGGTGAAGACGGGGGAGCCGGGCACGGGGTTGTCCGCCGGGAGCGTGCCGTCGGGCTCGAGCCGCAGGATCTTGCCCGCGAGGTCCTCCGGATCCTGTGCCGCGCCCGGTGCTCCCGCGTCGCCCGTGGTCACGTAGAGCATGCCGTCGGGGCCGAAGGCGAGGCGGCCACCGTTGTGGTTGCCGGCGACCGGGATGCCGGTGAGGACCTCCTCGGGCTGCCCGATCAGGATGCCGTCGTCGTCGGTGATGGTCGCGCGCATGACGCGGTTGTCGTCGGCCGTGGAGAGGTACCAGTAGAGGTGGCCGTCGCCGATCGCGAGCCCGAGCAGGCCGCCCTCGCCGCGGGCCGAGCCGCCCGAGAGCTCCGCGATCTGCTCGGCCTCGCCGCTCGGAGCCCCGGACTCGTCGAGCACGAGCCTCCGGATCACCATGGTGTCGCGCTCGCTGACGAGCGCGGTCCGCTCGTCGAGGAACGCGATCGACCACGGCGCCTGCAGCCCGGTCGCGAGCTCGGCCGGCGCGTCGAGCGAGCCGAGCGCGGCCGCTGCGGGGTCGGATGCGCCGGGCTCGGCCGGCGCATCGGTGGTCGCCGGGCTCGTCGACGCCGGCGGCGATTGGGACGCCGCCGGGCCGGGGTCGCCGCATGCCGTCAGCAGCAGCGCGCTCCCGGCGATCGTCGCGAGCAGGGCGGTGGTGTGGCCTCCACGTGGCACGGCAGGCACCTCGTCTCGTGTCCGAAGGGACGCGACCGCGCGGTGGCGCTCGCGGGATGCGACCAGGCTACGAGGCGCACCTGTGCGCGAGCGTCGCGAGCCAGCCCTGCCGGCGAGCACCGTCGGTGCGCGCCGCCGTGCCGGATCGGCGCCGCCCACCGATGCGGCGCCCGGCAGCGCCCCGCGGCGCGCGCTCGGCGGGGGCGCTGCCGATCGGCCTCACCGCAGCGCGAGCGCCTGCTCGAGGTCGGCGATCAGGTCGGCCGGATCCTCGATGCCGATCGAGAGCCGCACGATGCCGGCGTGCGGCTTCGCCTCCGGTGCCACGGGGCGATGGGTGAGTGACGCGGGGTGCTGGATCAGCGAGTCGACGCTGCCGAGCGAGACGGCGTGGGTGAACAGCCGCACGCCCTCGGTGAGCGAGGCGGCTCGGGCGGCGGTGCCGACGTCGATCGAGATCATCGAGCCGGGGCCCGTCATCTGGCGCCCCGCTCCGACGAGGCCCGCGGGGTCGCATCCGTCGAGCCCCGGGAAGCGCACCTCGCGCACGCCCGGCAGCTCCTGCAGCGCCAGCGCCACCTGCAGCGCGCCCGCCTGCTGGGCGCGCACGCGCAGCGGCAGGGTCTGGAGCCCGCGATGCATGAGGTAGGCGCTGAGGGGATGCGCGATGGCGCCGGTGATCGCCCGCACCGGTCGGAGCGCCCGCGCCCACTCCGCCGAGCACGCGACGACGCCGCCGAGCACGTCGCCGTGCCCCCCGATGTACTTCGTCGCCGAGTGCAGCGAGAGCGCCGCGCCGTGCGCGAGGGGCCGCTGCAGCACGGGGGTGGCGAAGGTGTTGTCGACGAGCACGGGGGCATCGCCGGCGGCCGCGACGAGCGCGGTGAGGTCCACGAGCTCCAGGGTGGGATTGGCGGGCGTCTCGGCGATCACGAGGCCGGTGTCGGGCCGCACCGCGCGCTCGACGTGCTCCACGGCATCCACGAAGGTCGTCTCGGTGCCGAGGAGCCCGGTCGCGAGCAGGTGGTCGGTGCCGCCGTAGAGCGGTCGGAGCGCGACGACGTGGGGACCTCGCCGCTGCTTCGCGGCGGTCAGCGCTGCGGTGACCGTCGCCATCCCCGAGGCGAAGGCGACCGCGGCTTCGGCGCCCTCGAGCGCTGCGAGGGCCTGTTCGAAGCGGGCGACCGTCGGGTTCCACAGCCGCTGGTAGACCGCCGATCCGTCGCCGATGTCGCCGCCCGTGGCCATGCGCTCGTAGGCATCGCCGCCGGCATCCACCCCCGGCAGCGGGGAGGTCGAGGAGAGGTCGATGGGTGTCGCGTGCACGCCCAGGGACTGGAGGTCCTCGCGGCCAGCATGCACCGCGAGCGAGTCGAGTCGGAGGCGAGCGTCATTGCTCGTCGTCATGCCGACGATCATGCCGCATACCGGCACTGATGGCGTGGCCCGCAGCCGCGGCCGCAGCGGACGACTGCCCGGACCGCGCGCCGCACCGGCCGCCGCGACCCGCTCACGTCTCGGGCAGCGGCTCCTGCGGCGGCGCGTCGCCCGCACCGGGTTCGACCGGCGTCGTGGGCTCGGGCTCGGGCTCGGGCTCGGGCTCGGGCGAGGTGGGCGGCGGATCGCTCGGCGAGGGCTCGACCGGCGGCTGGGTCGTCGGCGGCGGCGGAGGCGTCGTCGGCGTCGTGGGCGGCGTCGTCGGGGCGGGTGTCTCCGGCGGCGGAGCCGGTGACTCCTCGCGCGGTGGCACGGTCGGCGTCGGTCGGCCGGTGCCGGGGTCGGTGATCGGGCGCGGCGTGGCCTCCGCGATCGCATCGCGCGTCGCCTGCGATGCTGCGGCGCGCGCCGCGGCTGCGTCGACCTCGCCCTGCGCCTCGAGCTGGAACGCCTCGGCCATCCACGCCGCGGCGACGTGCAGGCTGAGTCCCTCCACGAGGTCGAGCGCATCGGATGCGGTGTGGTCGCCCGCGAGCACGGCCAGCAGCGCGCTCAGGTGGGCATCGGAGTCCTGCAGGCTCGCGAGCGCCTCCGCCGGCGCGAGCGCGAGGTCGAGCTGCAGCGTCGCGACGTCCGTGCGCAGCTCGGCGGTCGAGATCGCGGCGGCCTGCAGCTGCTGGAGCGCCGCCTCGAGGCGATCGATGCGCGCATCGTCGAAGTCGCGCGGGTCACCGAGGGCCCGCAGCTCACGGGCGAGCGCATCGGCGCGCTCCGCCGTGACGCCGGCGATCGGCTCGCGCTGCTCGGCGGCGGCGTCGACGCACGCGGCGGTCACGTCGAAGGACTCGGGGTCGCCGGAAGCATCCGCGCGCGCCGACCAGGCGTCTGCGAGCTCCCGATCGTCGTCGCTCACGAAGCCGCCCTCGGCGATCGTCGCCAGGATGGCGTCCCGGTGCTGTCCCAAGGATGCGCGCTCCGCCGCCGGCAGCACCCAGTCGGCCGCGACCACGTGCTCCGCGGCCTCCAGCACGTCCTGCGCGCGGCGCTCGAGTCCGACGGCGCTGACGATCCGCTCGGTGAGCTCGCAGCCGGCGAGCTCGTGCTCGACGTGCCATGCCTCGATCTGCCCGGCGAGGTCGCCCGCTCGCGCCTGCGAGCTCCATGCCACGACCGAACCCGAGACGATGAGCGCGGTCGCGGCGGCTGCGGCGAGCCCGACGGTCCAGCGGCGGCGATTGCGGCGGCGGCGCAGCTCGGCCAGCACTGTGATGCGACGGCGCGCCTCGGCGTCGGCCGAGCTCGAGGGCTCGATCGATGCCTGCTCGTCCACGGGCGGGACCTCACAATCGTGCGTGATGTGCAGGTTCATGCTAGACGACGTGGGGGACGCCGCGCCGAAGCGGTCGCGTGATGCCAGGATCGAGCCGTGAGCATCCTCTCCCGCCCGCTGCGCATCGGCAGCTTCGAGGCGCCCAACCGCATCATGCAGGCCGCGCACTCGAAGCAGTACTCCGATCGCGTGGAGTCCGACCGCGAGACGGCCTACTTCGAGCGTCGTGCCCGGGGCGGCTGCGGGCTCTTCGTCGCCGGCAACCACCTGGTGCACCCCACCGCCTCGACGCGCGGCTTCGAGGATGCGTGGCGGCCCGAGGCCGTCGACGCGAACCGGCGGATGACCGATGCGATCCACGAGGCGGGCGCGCGGGTGCTCGTGCAGCTCAACCACCACGGGGCGCAGGCATCGCCGGAGGGGCCGGACGGGCCGCGGCCGGTCTTCGCGCCCAGCCGCGTGCTCTCGCCCTCGACCTCGGTCGCGACGCGCGCTGCGAGCCACGCGGAGATCGCGCGCTTCGTCGAGGCGTGGGCCGACGCCGCCGAGCGCTCGCGCCTGGGCGGCTTCGACGGCGTCGAGATCCACCTGGCGCACGGCTACCTGCTGCACCAGTTCCTCAGCCCGCTCTCCAACCGGCGGGCGGATGCCTACGGCGGCGACCTCGAGGGCCGCACGCGCTTCCCGCGCGAGGTGCTGCGCGCGGTGCGGGCTCGCGTCGGCGACGACTTCACCGTCGGCATCCGCATCGTCCTCGACGAGCACAACGCGGCGGGGCTCGACCCGGCAGCCTGCCGCGAGATCGTCGCGGCGCTGCGCGAGGAGGCGCGCATCGACTTCCTGGACACCGCTGCCGGCGGCTACGACGACGTGCACTGGGTCTTCCCCTCGTCGGCGATGCCCGAGGCCTGGCTGCGCGACGAGGTGGCGGCGCTGAAGCGCGCGAACCCTGACATCCCGGTGTTCGGCGTCGGTGCGGCACGCAGCGTCGAGCAGGCCGAGGAGGTGATCGCCAGCGGCATCGCCGACATGGTCGCTCTCACGCGAGGGCAGCTCGCCGATCCCGATCTCGCGGCCAAGCTCCTGACGGGCGCGACCGACGGCATCCGGCACTGCATCCGACTGAACCAGGGATGCCTCGGGCGCGGCAGCCAGGGGCTGGCGGTCACCTGCACGGTCAACCCGGAGGCCGGCCGCGAGCTCGAGGCGTCGCCCCGCACCGCGGCCTCGCCGCGCCGCTGGACCGTCGTCGGCGGCGGCCCGGCGGGCCTGCGCGCAGCGCTCGACCTCGCGCGCCTCGGCCATGCGGTGACCCTGCTCGAGCGCGAGGAGCGGCTCGGCGGGCAGCTGCTGCGCGCCGCGCGCGTGCCGGGCCGGTCCTCCGTGTCGCTGCTCGTGGCCGACCTCGAGCGCGACGCCAGAGCCGCGGGCGTCGACATCCGACTGGGTGCGCTCGCCGACGCGGCGACCATCCGCGCCACTGCTGCTGCCGGGGTGGTGCTCGCGACGGGTGCGGTCGCGCCGGCGACCACCTCCCTCGCGGTCGACGGCGCGTTCCTGGGGGAGCGGCCGGCGACCGTCGACGCGTGGACGGCGCTCGACGATCCGGCAGCGCTCGGCGACCGCGTCCTGGTGGCCGACGACGACGGCACCGCCTACGCCTCCGGTGTGCTCCTGAGCCTCGTCGCGAGCGGTGCCTCCGTGCGTGTCGTGACGCCCTTCGAGCAGCTGCTGCCGCACGTGGGCACGGGCTACGACCGGCAGCTGGTGCTGCGCACCCTCGCGGCGGGGCGCTTCGAGCGCGTGACCGGCGCGCGCGTGCGAGTCGACGGCGGTGCTCTCGTCGCGGTCGACGCGCTGACCGGAGCGGTGCAGCCGCTGGAGCAGCCCACCGCCATCGTCGCGCTCACGCCTCGCGAGCAGGTCGGCCTCGATGGGCGAGCCGGTGACGACGTCGCGGCGCTCGAGGCGAGCCTCGGCATCCCCGTCGCCGTCATCGGCGATGCGGTCGCGCCGCGCGGCATCGACGCCGCGATCTCCGAGGCATGGCGGTTCGCGCGCACCACGGCCGAGTAGGGCGCTCGGCCATCGCCCCGGCCCCTCCGGGTGATGGGTCGGCGTGCGGCCTGCGGCGTCCGGTCTGCGGCGACGGTGCCGCTGGCGCTCCGGGCGTCGTTGCGCGATGCTGGCCCCGCGGTCGCCCGGCCGCGGAGAGGAGCAGCCGCATGGCGACCACGATGAACCCCTACCTGGCCTTCGAGCGCGAGGCGCGGGAGGCGATGAACTTCTACCACGGCGTCTTCGGCGGCGACCTGGTGCTGACGACCTTCGGCGAGGGCGGGATGCCGCACGAGCCGCAAGATGCGGAGCTCGTGCTGCACGCGCAGCTCACGACCGCCGAGGGCGGCACCCTGATGGGCAGCGACACCCCCACGGGCGTCGAGGCGCCGCAGCGCGGTCAGCAGGTGTCGGTCTCCGGCGACGACGGCGAATCCCTCACGCGCACCTGGGATGCGCTCTCCGAGGGCGCCCGGATCCTCGAGCCGCTCGCGGTCGCGCCGTGGGGCGAGACCTTCGGGATGCTGGTCGACCGCTGGGGCGTGACGTGGATGGTGAGCATCGCCGCGGAACCCTCGCAGACGGCGTAGCCCCGCAGGGACGGGCTGAGCCCGCGCTCCTCGGAGCGAGGGCTCAGCCCGTCGGCCTACGCGTCGTCGCTGGGCGGGTCGGCCGGGCCGCCCGAGGCCGTGTCCTGCTCGGTCTCGGGGTCGTGGCTCGTGTGCGTGTGCGAGGAGACCTCCGTGGTCTCCTCCTTGTCGAACGAGTCGCCGTGCTGCTCCTCGTGGTGGTGCTCGTGGTGCTCGTGGTCGCTCATGAGTGCCTCCTGTCGTCGGGCCTCCGTTGTACACCGCGCCGGTGTGCGTCGGCCGACAGCCGTAGGCTTGGGGCATCCACGACCTGCGAAGGAGCAGCCCCATGCCCGAGACGATCATCGCCGGCTACGCACGCACGCCGTTCGCCAAGTTCCTGGGCCAGCTGGCGCAGACCCCCTCCACCGAGCTCGGCGCGCACGCGGCGAAGCACGCGCTCGAGAAGGCCGGGGTCGACGCGGCAGCGGTCGACGCCGTCGTGGTCGGACAGGTGCTGCAGGCGACCGTCGGGCAGAACCCGCCCCGCCAGACCGCCGTCGGCGCGGGCATCCCCATGACGGTGCCGGCCCTCGGCGTGAACGCCGTGTGCCTCTCCGGCACGGAGGCCGTCGTCACCGGCCACCGCATGATCCAGCTCGGTGAGGCCGACGTGGTCGTGGCCGTCGGCCAGGAGTCGATGTCGCTCGCGCCTCACGCCGCACCCATGCGCGCAGGCAGCAAGTTCGGCAGCGTCGGGCTCATCGACACGATGCAGTTCGACGGCCTCACAGACGCGTTCGACCGCGTCGCGATGGGCGAGTCGACGGACGGCTACAACGCGGCCTACGACATCACGCGCGAGCAGCAGGATGCGCTGGCAGCGGCCTCGCACGCGCGACTGGCGCGCGCGCAGGCGGACGGCGCGCTCGACGACGAGATCGTGCCCATCGAGGCGAAGGCCGGCCGCTCGACCGCGACCGTGTCGGCCGACGACGGCGTGCGCGCCGACACCACCGTCGAGTCGCTCGCCGGGCTCCGCCCCGCCTTCACGAAGGACGGCACGGTGACCGCCGGCAACGCGTCCCAGATCACCGACGGTGCGGCGGCCCTCGTGCTCGTTTCCGACCGCTACGCCGCCGAGCACGGCCTCACGGGGCTCGCGCGCATCGTGTCCACCGGCTTCGTCGCGGGCGCGGACGTCTCGCTGCACTCCCAGCCCGCCGACGCCATCGAGCAGGCCCTCGGGCGCGCGGGCCGATCGGCGAGCGAGCTGCAGGCGGTCGAGATCAACGAGGCGTTCGCCGCGGTGGGCGTGGCCTCGACCCGCCAGCTCGGCGTCGACCCCGAGATCGTGAACGCCAACGGCGGCGCGATCGCCCTCGGCCACCCGATCGGCGCATCGGGCCTGCGCATCGTCGGGCACCTCGCCCGCCGCCTGCAGCAGCTCGGCAGCGGCTCGCTGGGCGCGAGCGGCATCTGCGGCGGCGGCGGCCAGGGCTCGGCCGTCGTGCTCGAGGCGCTCTGAGCGTTCCGCCCGCAGCGGATCCGCTGCAGGGCGCGCACCCGTCCGGCCTAGGCTGGGCGGGTGCGTCTGTCTGTGCTGGATCTTGCTCCCATCAACCCCGGTGAGACCGCCGGCCAGAGCCTGGCAGGCTCGGTCGAGCTGGCGCGGGCCGCAGAGCGCGGGGGCTTCGCCCGCGTCTGGTACGCGGAGCACCACAACATGGCGACCATCGCCTCCAGCGCCACCAGCGTGCTCATCGCCCACGTCGCCGCGCACACCGAGACCATCCGCCTCGGGGCAGGCGGCGTGATGCTGCCGAACCACTCGCCGCTCGTCATCGCCGAGCAGTTCGGCACGCTCGCCGAGCTCCACCCCGACCGCATCGACCTGGGGCTCGGGCGCGCACCGGGCACCGACCAGCGCACGTGGGCGGCGCTGCGCCGCGACATCCGCGCGTCGGAGCAGTTCCCGCAGGATGTGGTGGAGCTGCGCGGCTACCTGGCCGGCGAATCGGTCGTGCCCGGCATCCGCGCGGTGCCCGGGCACGGCACGAGGGTGCCGCTGACGATCCTCGGCTCCTCGCTGTTCGGCGCGCAGCTCGCGGCCGCGCTCGGCCTGCCCTACGCCTTCGCCTCGCACTTCGCCCCCGACGCGCTGCACCAGGCGATCGCGGTGTACCGCGAGCGCTTCGAGCCGAGCGAGCAGCTCGACGCGCCCTACCTCATCGCCGGCATCAACGCCGTCGTCGCCGAGCGCCGCGACGAGGCGATGGCGATCCAACGGGCGATGGTGCGCGCGCGCGTGCGCGGCCTGCTGCTGCGCGACAGCCCGATCGCGCAGACGGTGGGCGACGACGAGCTCGACGCCCTCGCGCACAGCCCGCAGGCCGCCGGCATCATGAAGATGACGCAGCACACAGCGCTCGGCACCGGCGAGGAGGCCGTCGCGACGCTGCGCCGCTTCCAGGTCGAGGCCGACGCCGACGAGCTGATCATGGCGGTGCACGGCACGACCGCGGAGCGCGTGCGCGCGCTCGAGCTGATCGAGGCGGCCGGCGGACTCGCCGACGCCGCCGCCTGAGCAGCGAGGCGGGGCCGCCGCGCGGGTCTGCCCGGCACTGCGCCTCCGGCCCGCGCCGCCCGCCGCCTAGCGAGGCCGCGCGAGCAGGCGGGTGACGGATGCTGCGGTCGCCGCGAGCAGCTCGGCCGCGTCGCGCTGCAGCTCGGCGAGCGCCGCCGGTCCGGGCGCGAGCGAGAACGCCGGCACCGCCATCGCTCGCGCCGCATCGGCGTCGACGGAGCCGGCGATGACGACCAGCGGCACCCCGTGCCGCTGCGCGGCCGCGTGCACGACCGACACGACCTTGCCGCCCGCGGACTGCGCGTCGAAGCGGCCCTCGCCCGAGATCACGAGGTCGGCCCCCGCGACCGCGGCGTCGAGCCCGACCAGCTCGGCGAACCAGTCGCCCCCGGCGACGATCTCTCCGCCGGTCAGTGCGCGCAGCACGCTGGCAACGCCGCCGGCAGCGCCGGCTCCCGGCACCTCGATGATGGATGCCGCGTCGACGCCGAGCGCCGCGGCGCCCACGCGCGCGAAGCGCTCGAGCGCCGCATCGAGCGTCGCGACGGCTGCCGCGTCGGCGCCCTTCTGCGGCCCGAAGACGGCGGCGGCGCCGCGCGGGCCGGTGAGGGGGGCGTCGACGTCGGTGACGAACCGCCAGCGCGCGGCGAGCGCTCGGGGATCGATGCCCGTCGCGTCGAGGTGCGCGATGGCCGCGAGCCCGCCGCCGCCCGGGCCGAGGGGCGCGCCTGCCGCATCCGCGAGGTGCACGCCGAGCGTTGTCAGCACCCCGGCGCCGCCGTCGCTGGTGGCGGATCCCCCGAGCAGCAGCGTGACCTCGGTCGCGCCCCGCTCGAGCGCGTCGAGCACCACGCGGCCGAGCCCGGCGGTCGAGGCGGCGAGGGCCTGCAGCGGGGCGTCCTCGACCTGGGGCAGCCCAGCGGCCTGCGCGAGCTCGATGACCGCGTGGCCGCCGTCGAGCGCCCAGTGCGCGCTGGCCGGGCGCCCGATCGCGTCGACGGTCTCGGTCACCGCCTCGATGCCGCCGCGGGCGAGCACGGCCTCGAGCGAGCCCTCACCGCCGTCGGCCATCGGCACCTGCACGACCTCGGCCTCGGGCGCGACGGAGCCGACGCCGCGCGCGACAGCGACGCACGCCTCGGCGGCGCTCAGGCTGCCCTTCAGGGAGTCGAGCGCGACGACCACCCGCAGCGCGGTCACCGCACGAGCCCGTAGCGATCGGTGAAGCGGGCGAGGATCGTCTGCGGGTGGGTGACGTCGGCGGCGCGGCCGGCGGCGACGAGGTCGTCGACCTCCTCCGGGGAGAAGTAGCCGTGGTCGCGATAGGCGCGGATCCGCTGCTCGAGCCCGGCGCTGTCCAGCTCGGGGTGGAACTGCGTGCCGACGACGTGCTGGCCGACGCGCACCATGTGCACGCAGGCGGCGGAGACCGCGAGCGTCGTGGCGCCCTCCGGCGCCTCGGCGATGCCCTCCTTGTGGCCGCCGAACGCCGTGAACGCCCGGGGGAGGCCGTCGGTGAGCCAGTCGTCGCCGACGAGGCTCAGCTCGACGGGCGCGACCGACTCGGCGATGCCCCGCACCATCCGGCTGCCGAGCGCGTGCACGAGCGCGCCGAGTCCGAGGCAGGCGCCGAGGTAGGGCACGTCGTCGCGGATCACCTCGCGCGCGAGGTCCGTGAGCCACGCCGTCGTCTTGGCGTGCTCAGGCTGCCGACCGTGCCCGTCGCTGAAGTTCGCCGGCCCGCCGCCGACCAGCACGGCGTCGACGTCGCGCAGGTCGAGGGCCGGCTGCTCGCGGTCGAGCCGCACGCGGCGGATCCGCGTGTCGTCGAGCCTGCCGAAGCGCACCATGCCCTCGAGCTCGGCGTCGGCGACGTCGTCCTCCGGTCGCGACTGCACGATGAGGATCTGCCTCACGCGATGCCCCGCTCGGTCGAGGGTGCTGCGACGGCAGGGGCGGGTGCCCTCGTGCCGTCCGCGGACCACACGCCGCTCGAGCCGCGTCGATGCGAGCCGACGAGGTGCGTGTCCACGATGCCCACCGCCTCCATGAGGGCGAACATGGTCGTCGGGCCGACGTGCGCGAATCCGCGCCGCTTGAGCTCCTTCGACAGGGCGAGCGACGCAGGGCTCTGCGTCGGCACCTCGGCCTGCGAGGCGGGCACCGGCGTGGTCTCCGGCTGGAACGACCAGATGAGCGCCGGCAGCCCGCCCTCGTCGCGCAGCGCGACGGTGGCGCGGGCGTTCTGGATCGTGGCGTCGACCTTGCGACGGTTGCGCACGATGCCGGCGTCGGCCATCAGGCGTGCGGCGTCGCCCTCGTCGAAGCGCGCCACGGCGTCGGGCTCGAACCCTGCGAAGGCCGCGCGGAACGCGGGCCGCTTGCGCAGGATCGTCACCCAGGACAGGCCCGATTGGAAGGCCTCGAGCGAGAGGCGCTCGAACAGGCCCGTCTCGTCGCGCACCGGCACGCCCCACTCGTGGTCGTAGTAGTCGCGCAGCAGCGGGTCGGAGGCCGCCCACGCCGGGCGGGCGAGGCCATCCTCGCCGACGATGAGGTGCATGCCCACAGGCTAGCCGCCGCTCGTGCGGCCGCTCGCCGCACGACGCGGGCGGTCGCGGCATGCGCGGGCGTCCTAGGCTGTGGCGGTGCAGGCAGACGCGACGCGGTCGGAGGCGGTGGCCCGCGCCTGGCGCGAGGGGGCTTCGGTCGCGCTCGCCACGAGTGCCTACGGACTCTCGTTCGGTGCGCTGTCGATCGCGAGCGGCCTCGACCTGTGGCAGACGATGGCGCTGAGCCTGCTGATGTTCTCGGGCGGTTCGCAGTTCGCGTTCATCGGCGTGATCGCCGCGGGAGGCGGCGTCGCCGGCGTGGCGAGCGCCGCGATGCTCGGGCTGCGCAACGCCCTCTACGGCATGAGCATGCGCAGCGTCCTGCAGCCGCGTCCTGCGATGGTGCCGCTCACCGCGCACCTGACGATCGACGAGTCGACCGCGGTCGCGCTCGCCCAGGAGGAGCCGGCGGCGCGACGGGTCGGCTTCTGGGTGACGGGCGTGGGCATCTACGCGGGGTGGAACCTCGCGACCCTCGCCGGTGCCCTGCTGGGCGACCTGCTCGGGGATCCGAAGCAGTGGGGGCTCGATGCCGCCGCTGCCGCTGCCTTCGTCGGGCTGCTCTGGCCGAGGTTGCGCGCCCGGCAGGCGATCGCCGTCGCTGCGGCGAGCGCGGCGCTCGCGGCCGCGCTGCTGCCGGCGCTGCCGTCCGGCATGCCGGTGATCGTGGCCGCCACCGTCGGCGTGGTCGTCGGGCTCACCGACTGGTTCGCGCCTCGGTCGTCGGGAGAGCCCGCATGACGCTGTGGCACCTGATCCTGCTCGCCGCGATCGCGGTGCTCGCGATCAAGCTCGTCGGCTATGCCGTGCCGCAGCGCCTCTTCGAGCGCCCTCGCCCGCGGCGCACGCTGGAGCTGCTGACGGTCTCGCTGCTGGCCGGCTTGGTCGCCGTGCAGACCCTGGGCGGCGACGACGGCGTGGTGGTGGATGCGCGGATCCCAGCGGTGCTCGTGGCGGCCGGGCTCTTCGCGGTGCGAGCGCCGTTCATCGTCGCGGTGATCGCCGCCGCTGCGGTCGCCGCGCTGCTGCGTCGGTTCGCCGGTCTCGCCTGATCGACGGGCGAGGCGCGCGTCGCCCGCGAGGCCCGGGCATTCGCTAGGGTGGACGTCTCAGGCGGCGAACGCCAGCCGCTCGGGCCGAGGCGCGAGCACAGGCGGCATCGCTATGCTGATCGTCCGCCGGCTCCCGCCGGCCCCGTCCGCGTGGAGGAAGCGCATGACTGAGCACGACGCCGGCAAGCCGGGCAACGACGGCGAGAGCACGCAGTCGTGGGGTGACGACTACCGCGCTCAGCTCGCCGCCATGATCGAGGGCACCACGGCAGAGGATCGCGACGCGGTCGCATCGCTGCCGTCGGGCTCCGCGATCCTCGTCGTGCGCCGCGGCCCGAACGTGGGTGCGCGCTTCCTGCTGGACCAGGACTCGACCGTCGCCGGCCGCCACCCCGACGCCGACATCTTCCTCGACGACGTGACGGTCTCGCGTCGCCACGCGGAGTTCATGCGCGACGGCACGGCCTTCGAGCTGCGCGACCTCGGCTCGCTGAACGGCACCTATCACAACGGCGAGCGGGTCGACTCGGTCGTGCTGCGTGACGGCGCCGAGGTGCAGGTGGGCAAGTTCCGCCTGACCTTCTACCGCTCGCGGCTCGACCTCGAGCCCCGCGCGTGAGCGCGCAGGCTGCGCGCAAGCCCGCCGGCCTGCTCTCGATCGGGCAGGTGCTCGCGAAGCTCGGCCCTGAGTTCCCCGACCTGTCGCCGTCGAAGCTGCGGTTCCTCGAGGATCAGGGGCTCATCTCGCCGCAGCGCACCGCGAGCGGCTACCGCAAGTTCGACGGAGCCGACCTCGAGCGCCTGCGCTACATCCTGACCCTGCAGCGCGACCACTACCTGCCCCTCAAGGTGATCCTCGGTCACCTGGAGGACATCGACGCCGGCCGCACCCCGCAGATCCCGGGTGCGAACGTCCGCGTCGAGGCGCCCTCCATCCTGGGCGCCGAGCGCCGCCTCTCGCGCGCCGAGCTGCAGAGCGAGGCCGGCGCCTCCAAGCAGCTGCTCGCCGAGGCCGTCTCCGCGCAGCTCGTGCCGGGTGCCGAGCCCTTCGGAGAGGCGGCGGTGCAGTCGCTCAAGGCGCTCGTCGAGCTGCAGCGCTTCGGCATCGAGCCCCGTCACCTGCGCGGCATGCGGCAGTCGGCGCAGCGCGAGGCCGCCCTGATCGAATCAGCGCTCAAGCCCATGCGAGGTCGCCGCGAGACGGGCAGCCAGGCGAAGGCCGCCGAGGCTGCGCGCGACTTGGCGAGCCACATCCAGTCGGTGCGCGAACAGATGATGCGCGACGCGCTCGGCGCCTGATCGGGCGACGACCTGCCGAGTGGTGCCTGGGCCTCGTCAGGGGCAGGGGGTAGGCTCGCACCCGACACGCCGCACCGCGCGCGAGATCCCCGCAGTCGGGGCCGCGGGTGGATACGGTGGGCCATCACTCAACCGCGACTTGAAGGTTGAGCCCAGCACAGCGGAAGGGACGGCCATGCGCGACGGCAGCGGAGACCAGGGCGACACCGGCGGTCGCGACCTCGGTCTGCTGTTCACGGACGGCCTGCCGCAGCAGGACGACTCGGTCGGCTACAAGGGCGCCATCGCCGCGGACGCAGCAGGCATCACCTACCGCCAGCTCGACTACTGGGCCCGGACGGGGCTCGTCGTGCCGACGGTGCGGCCTGCGCACGGCTCCGGCAGCCAGCGCCTCTACTCCTTCCGCGACATCCTCGTGCTGAAGCTGGTCAAGCGGCTGCTCGACACCGGCATCTCGCTGCAGCAGATCCGCGTGGCCATCCAGCAGCTCCACGACGCGGGTGTGCGCGACCTGACGCAGACCACCCTCATCTCCGATGGCGCGAGCGTCTACCTGTGCACGTCGAGCGACGAGGTCATCGACCTCCTCGGCCGCGGCCAGGGCGTGTTCGGCATCGCGGTCGGCAAGGTGCTGCGCGAGGTGGAGACCCAGCTCATCGAGCTCGAGGTCACGCCGGTGGAGCAGCAGCCGGTGGACGAGCTCGCCGCGCGCCGCGCGCGCAAGAGCCGCACCGCCTGAGCCCGCCGCCTGAGCCGCACCTCCGTCCCCTCACTGGCGCCTCCCGCCCCTGACTGGCGCCTCCCGCCCCTGAATGGCGCCTCCCGTGCCTGAGTGGCGCTTCCCGTGCCTGAGTGGCGCTTCCCGTGCCTGAGTGGCGCTTCCCGTGCCTGAGTGGCGCTTCCCGCGCCTGAGTGGCGCTTCCCGTGCCTGAGTGGCGCTTCCCGTGCTTGAGTGGCGCTTCCCGTGCTTGAGTGGCGCTTCCCGTGCTTGAGTGGCGCTTCCCGTGCTTGAGTGGCGCTTCCCGTGCTTGACTGGCGCCTCCTGCGCCTGAGTGGGGCCTCCGCATGTGAGTGGCGCTTGCTGCGTGTGACTGGCGCCTCCCGCGCCTGAGCGGTCATCGCATGGAGACACTCCTCGCATTCGGCACTCGCCAGGACATCTTCGGAAGGCGCCTCGCAGACTGATGGCGCTACTCGTGCGCGGAAGTCGCCACTCAAGTTTGCTGCACGCCACCCGCGTGCTGCAGTCGCCACTGACACGCGGGAGGCGCCACTGACGCGCGGGAGCCGCCAATGACGCACCGGAGGCGCCAATGACGCACCGGAGGCGCCACTCAGGCGCGGGAGGCGCCACTCACGGGCGGGAGGCGCCATTCAGGCGCGGAAGGCGCCACTCAGGCGCGGAAGGCGCCACTCAGGCGCGGGAGGCGTCACTCGCGGGCGGGGCGGCGAAGCGTAGGGCGGACCCGGGGGCGGCGCCGGCCGGCGCTAGCGCTGCGGCGACTCGTCGGTCGCGTCGGGGGCCGACGCGGCAGCGGCTGCTTCTTCCAGCTCGGCGGCGGCCGTCGCGTCGACGGCAGCGGTCGGCGCCGGCACCTTGCGACCGGAGGCGGCCTCGTCGCCCGCGCGACCGGCAGAGGTCTGCACGATCTGGAGCAGCTCGTCGAACTGCAGCGCCATCTCCTGCGCGCCCTCCCCGGGCCACACGTGCAGCGGCCGGGCAGCGCCCTGCGCCTGCTGCATCGACGTGCGCTCCGGCAGCACGGTGTCGAGCACGAGCGGACCGAACATGTCCTTGAGCTCCTGGATGCGGTACTGGTGCTCGAGCGACTGCGGCCGAGCGCGGTTCACGACGATGCCGAGCGGCTGGAGGCGCGGGCTCAGGCCGCGGCGGATCTCCTCGATGGCGCGCAGCGCGCGGTCTGCGGCGGCGACCGAGAAGAGCCCGGGCTCCGTCACCACGAGCACGCGGTCGGAGGCGGCCCAGGCCGTGCGCGTGAGCGCGTTCAGCGAGGGGGCGCAGTCGACCAGCACCAGGTCGTAGTCGTTCTCGACCGTCGTCAGCGCGGTCTCGAGCTTCCAGATGTCCTTGATCGTCGGGTGCGGGCCGTCGAAGTTGATCGCGGAGGGCGAGCCGATCAGCACGTCGATGGTGCCGCCGTGCCCCTGCGTCCACCCGGAGGGCGAGATCGCCTGCTGCACGACCTTGTCCTTGGGGTTCGCCAGCACATCGGCGATGTTGAGCCTGCCCTCGATCTCGATGTCCATGCCGGTCGAGGCATCGGACTGCGGGTCGAGGTCCACCACCAGTGTGCGGAGGCCTTTCGCGAATGCGGCGGAGGCGAGACCGAGCGTCACCGTGGTCTTGCCGACACCGCCCTTGAGCGAGCTGATCGAGAGTACGTGCACGGCGGCCAAGCCTAGCGGCACTAGATTGGATCGGAAGCGCCGCCACACCTCGGAGGTCTCCTGCATGTTCAAGAAGCTGCTCGTCGCCAACCGCGGCGAGATCGCGATCCGTGCCTTCCGAGCAGCGAACGAGCTCGGCATCAAGACGGTCGCGGTCTACGCCCACGAAGACCGCAACTCGCTCCACTGCCAGAAGGCCGACGAGGCGTACCAGATCGGCGAGCCCGGCCGCCCGGTGCGCGCGTACCTGAGCGTGAGCGAGATCATCCGGGTCGCGCAGGACGCGGGTGCGGATGCGATCTACCCCGGCTACGGCTTCCTGAGCGAGAACCCCGAGCTCTCCACGGCGGCGGCCGCTGCCGGCATCACCTTCGTGGGCCCCGGGCCCTCGGTGCTCGCGATGGCGGGCAACAAGGTCACCGCCAAGGAGCACGCCATCGCCGCGGGCGTGCCCGTGCTGCGGTCGACGCCGGCCACGACCGACGTCGACGCGCTGCTCGCGGGGGCGGACGAGATCGGCTTCCCCGTCTTCTGCAAGGCCGTCGCCGGCGGCGGCGGCCGCGGGATGCGGCTGGTGGAGCGACGCGAGGATCTCAAGGATGCGCTCCAGGCCGCCATGCGAGAGGCCGACAGCGCCTTCGGCGATGCCACGATGTTCATCGAGCAGGCGGTCGTGCGCCCTCGCCACATCGAGGTGCAGATCCTCGCCGACGCGAGCGGCGAGACCGTGCACCTGTTCGAGCGCGACTGCTCGGTGCAGCGCCGCCACCAGAAGGTGGTCGAGCTCGCCCCGGCGCCCAACCTGAGCGACGAGCAGCGCCAGGCGCTGTACCGCGACGCCGTGGCCTTCGCGCGGTCGATCGGCTACGTCAACGCCGGCACGGTCGAGTTCCTCCTCGACACGGCCGGCGAGCGCGCCGGCGAGCACGTGTTCATCGAGATGAACCCGCGCATCCAGGTCGAGCACACCGTCACCGAGGAGATCACCGACGTCGACCTGGTGGGCAGCCAGATCCGCATCGCGGCGGGGGAGAGCCTCGCCGACCTCGGCCTGCTGCAGGATCAGATCTCGATGCACGGGGCTGCGCTCCAGTGCCGCGTCACCACCGAGAACCCCGCCGACGGCTTCCGACCGGACACCGGCCGCATCACCGCCTACCGCTCGCCCGGCGGCGCGGGCGTGCGCCTCGACGGCGGCACGATCAACCCCGGCACCGAGGTCAGCCCGCACTTCGACTCCATGCTCGCGAAGGTCACGTGCCGCGGCCGCGACCTCGACACCGCGATCCGCCGCGCCCACCGCGCCGTGAGCGAGTTCCGCATCCGCGGCGTCGCCTCGAACATCCCGTTCCTGCTCAACCTGCTCGACAACGAGGAGTTCCGAGCCGGCGACGTCTCGACGCACTTCATCGACGAGCACCCCGAGCTCACCCGCATCAACCCGCCGAAGGATCGCGCCTCGAAGGTGCTGTCCTGGCTGGCCGACGTCACGGTCAACAAGCCCCACGGCTCGGCCGACGGCGTCATCAACCCGGCGATCAAGCTGCCGGCGATCGACCTCGAGGCGCCCGCGCCCGACGGCGAGCGCCAGCGGCTGCAGGAGCTCGGCCCGCAGGGGTGGGCGGATGCGCTCCGCCAGCGCACCTCGCTCGCGGTCACCGAGACCACCTTCCGCGACGCGCACCAGTCGCTCCTCGCCACCCGCGTGCGCACGGCCGACCTCGTCGCGGTCGCCCCGCACGTCGCGCGCATGACGCCGCAGCTGCTCTCCATGGAGGCGTGGGGAGGCGCGACCTACGACGTGGCGCTGCGGTTCCTCGGTGAGGACCCGTGGGAGCGCCTGTCGCGCATCCGCGAGGAGATGCCGAACATCCCGCTCCAGATGCTGCTGCGAGGCCGCAACACCGTCGGCTACACGCCCTACCCGACCGAGGTGACGAACGCCTTCGTCGACGAGGCCGCGGCCACCGGCATCGACATCTTCCGCATCTTCGACGCGCTCAACGACGTCGACCAGATGCGCCCGGCGATCGACGCGGTGCTCGAGACGGGCTCGACGGTGGCCGAGGTGGCGCTGTGCTACTCGGGCGACATGCTCGATCCGGCCGAGGATCTCTACACGCTCGACTACTACCTCGGGCTCGCGGAGCGCATCGTCGACGCGGGCGCGCACGTGCTGGCGATCAAGGACATGGCGGGGCTGCTGCGCGCGGGCGCTGCGACGAAGCTCGTGGCGGCGCTGCGCGAGCGCTTCGACCTGCCCGTGCACCTGCACACGCACGACACCGCCGGGGGGCAGCTCGCCACGCTGCTCGCCGCCTCCGCGGCGGGTGTCGACGCGGTCGACGTCGCGAGCGCGGCGATGGCGGGCACCACGAGCCAGCCCTCGCTCTCCGCGCTGGTCGCCGCCGTCGCGCACACCGAGCGCGACACGGGCCTCTCGCTCTCCGCCGTCAGCGACCTCGAGCCCTACTGGGAGGCCGTGCGCCGCCTCTACAAGCCGTTCGAGTCGGGCCTGCCGGGCCCCACCGGCCGCGTCTACCACCACGAGATCCCCGGGGGCCAGCTCTCCAACCTGCGCCAGCAGGCGATCGCGCTCGGCCTCGCCGACGACTTCGAGAAGATCGAGGACTGGTACGCGGCCGCCTCGCGCATCCTCGGCCGCCCGACGAAGGTGACCCCCTCGTCGAAGGTCGTCGGCGACCTCGCGCTGCAGCTCGTGGCGCAGGGCGTCGACCCCGACGACTTCGAGCGGGACCCCCGCAAGTACGACATCCCGGACTCGGTGATCGGCTTCATGGCCGGCGAGCTCGGCGACCTGCCGGGCGGCTGGCCGGAGCCCTTCCGCTCGAAGGTGCTCGAGGGCCGCGACGTCGACATCTCGGTCACGCCGCTCGAGCCTGCCCAGGCTGCGCGGCTCCAGGAGCGGGGCGCCGACCGCCAGCACGCGCTCAACGAGCTGCTCTTCGCCGGCCCGACGAAGGCCTTCGACGAGAGCCGTCGGCTCTACGGCGACCTCTCGGTCGTCGACACGATCGACTACCTCTACGGCATGCAGGCGGGGGAGGAGCACCAGGTCGGCATCGGCCGCGGCGTCACCCTCAACGTGGAGCTCGAGGCGGTCGGCCAGCCCGACGACGACGGCATCGTCACCGTGATGACGGTGTTGAACGGCCAGCTGCGCCCCGTCTACGTGCGCGACCGCTCCGTGACCGTCGACAAGCCGCAGGTCGAGAAGGCGGATGCGTCGGTGCCGGGCCAGGTCGCGGCCCCGTTCGCCGGGGCGGTCACCGTCAAGGCCGCCGTGGGCGACGTGCTCGCCGCCGGCGACGCGGTCGCCACGATCGAGGCGATGAAGATGGAGGCGGCGATCACGACCCCGGTCGCAGGCACCGTCGAGCGCCTCGCGCTCACCGGTACGACGCCCGTGGAGGCCGGTGACCTCATCGCGGTGGTGAAGCCGGCGTGAGCGTCCGCGAGATCCGGGTGTTCGGCGACCCGGTGCTGCGCGAGCGCGCGACCCCCGTCGACCCGACGGCACCTGCCACCGCGGCGCTCGTGCAGGATCTGCTCGACACCGTGCAGGTGCCCGGACGAGCCGGCGTCGCAGCAAACCAGATCGGCGTCGCGAAGGCTGCCTTCTCGTTCCTGGTCGACGGCCGGCTCGGCTACGTGCTGAACCCCCGCATCGACGAGGTGCGCGGCGAGCCAGAGCTCGTCGACGAGGGCTGCCTCTCGGTGCCGGAGCTCGGCTTCCCGACCCCGCGGCACCCCTTCTGCCGCGTGATCGGCGTCGACCTCGCCGGCGACGAGCTGGTGGTCGAGGGTGAGGGGCTGATGGCGCAGATGCTGCAGCACGAGGTGGCGCACCTCGACGGCAGGCTCTACCTGCAGGCGCTCGAGAAGGACATGCGCTCGGTCGCGATGGCCGAGGTGCGCAAGGCCGCCTGGTACTGAGCGCGGCGCAGACGAGGGATGCCCCGGGCCGCGGCCCGGGGCATCCCTCGTCTGCGCGTCAGGCGGTCGTCACTCCCCGACGTCGTGCGCCGTCGAGTTGGACGCGTAGATGTCCTCGATCTGCGCCTCGAAGTCCTTGAGGATGTTGTGGCGCTTGATCGACATCTTCGGCGTCAGGTGGCCGTTGGCCTCGATGAACTCGACGGGGATGATCGTGAACTTGCGCACCGACTCGGCGCGCGAGACCTGCTTGTTCGCCCGCTGGATCGCCGAGCGCACCTCGTCGATGACCGGCGGGTAGGCCGCGGCCTGCTCGAGCGACATCGAGGCGTCGTGGCCGTTGTTCTTCAGCCACGTGGCGAGCATCTCGGCGTCGAGGGTGATGAGCGCGGCGATGAACTTGCGCTGGTCGCCGACGATGACCGGCTGGCCGATGATGGTGTTCGAGCGGATGGGATCCTCGAGCACGTTCGGCGCGACGTTCTTGCCGGCGGCGGTGACGATGATCTCCTTCTTGCGGCCGGTGATGGTGAGGTAGCCGTCGGCGTCGAGCTGACCGATGTCGCCCGTGTGGAACCAGCCGTCCTCGGTGAACGACTCGCGCGTGGCCTCCTCGTTGTTCCAGTAGCCCTGGAAGACGGCGAAGCCCTTGCCGAGGATCTCGCCGTCCTCGGCGATCTTGACGCCGTTGCCCGGCAGCGCGGGCCCGACGGTGCCGATCTTGAACTTCGAGGGCACGTTGACCGTGAGCGGCGCCGTCGTCTCGGTGAGGCCGTAGCCCTCCAGGATGCGGATCCCGAGCGAGCGGTAGAAGTGCGCGAGGAAGGAGCCGAGCGGCGCGGAGCCGGAGACGGCGTACTTGACGTTGCCGCCGAGGGCCACGCGCAGCTTCTTCAGCACCAGCGCGTCGAGCGCCGCGAAGCGCAGCTTGAGGCCCAGCGGCACCTTGCCGGCGTCGAGCGCCTTCGAGTGCTCCACCGCGGCCTTGGCCGCTGCCCGGAAGATGTTGCCCTTCCCGCCGGCCTCGGCCTTCTGCTCGCTCGCGTTGTAGACCTTCTCGAACACGCGCGGCACGGCGAGGAAGAACGTGGGCTTGAACGACGACATCGCCGGCAGCAGCTTCGTGGTGTCGGCCTGGTGCCCGACGCGCACGCCCGCCGCCACCGCGAGGATCGAGATGAAGCGCGCGAACACGTGGGCCTGGGTCACGAACAGCAGCGTCGACGACCCCGGGGCCACGACCTCCGCCATCTCGACCTTCGCGTTGCGGCAGAGCTCGACGAAGTTCGAGTGGGTGAGGATGGTGCCCTTGGGCCGGCCGGTGGAGCCGGAGGTGTAGATGAGGGTGGCGAGGTCGCTGCCGACCGCTGCGCTGCGGCGGCCGTGGATCTCGTCGTCCGAGACCTCCTTGCCCTGCTCGACCAGCCGCTCGAGGTCGCCGCGGTCGATGCGCCACACGTCGGCGATGGCGGGGAGGTCGCCGTGCGCCTCGTCGAAGCGCGACACCAGGTCGGCGTCCTCGAGGATCACGCGCGATGCCCCGCTGTCCGAGAGGATCCACTGGATCTGCGACGGTGCGGAGGTCTCGTACACGGGCACCATGTGCGCGCCGGCGTAGAAGAGCGCGAAGTCGACCAGCGAGAACTCGTACCGCACCTTGCACATGAAGCCGACGGCGTCGCCCGGCTGCACGCCGGCGGCGACGAAGCCCTTGGCCAGCTCGATGACGCGGCGTCGGAACTCGCTCGCGGAGATGTCTCGCCAGCCCTCGCCGTCGGGGACGGAGAACAGTGCCAGCTCGGGGTGCGCGGCGACGGTGTCCTCCAGGAGGTCCGTGATGTTCGCGTCCGGGTCGGGGGCGACGACAGGAGGGATGACACCCTCTGGGGCGGTGAACTGAGGCACTGGGACTCCTTCGGCGTTCGTGCGTTGTGCGTCAGTCTACGGTCGAGGCTGCCGAGGATCCCTCACGGCGCGCATGTCTGTCGAGAGCCACCGACTGCCCTAGGCTCGATGCACCGAGGAGGTGGCGATGATCTACTGGCTGCTGCGGCATTGGGTCGTCGGCCCGTACATGACGCGCGTGTTCCGACCCTGGGTCGTCGGGCTCGACAACCTGCCGGAGCAGGGCGGCGCGATCATCGCCGGCAACCACCTCTCGGTCATCGACTCCTTCCTCATGCCGCTCGCGCTCGATCGCCGCGTCTACTTCCTGGCGAAGTCCGACTACTTCGACGGCAAGGGCGTCAAGGGCAAGCTGATCCGCTGGTTCTTCCTCGCCATCGGCCAGCTGCCGATCGATCGCTCCGGCGGCGAGCGCAGCTCGCAGAGCCTGGACGCCGCGCTCCAGAAGCTGCAGGAGGGGCAGCTCATCGGCATCTACCCCGAGGGCACCCGCAGCCCCGACGGCAAGCTCTACCGCGGCCGCACCGGCGTCGCCCGCATGGTGCTCGACGCCCGCGTGCCGGTGGTCCCGTGCGTGATGGTCGACACCGAGAAGATCATGCCCATCGGCCGCCGCCTGCCGCGGGTGGGCCGCATCGGCATGATCTTCGGCGAGCCGATCGACTTCTCCCGCTACTACAACCTCGAGGGCGACCGCTTCGTGCTCCGCTCCATCACGGACGAGATCATGGTGAGCCTCAACCGGCTCTCCGACCAGGAGTACGTCGACGTCTACGCCTCGAGCGTGAAGGCGCGCGTCGAGGCGGAGCGCAAGGCGCTCGCCTCGCGCCGCTGACGCATCCCATCTCAGTAGACTGATCCGCGGCGCACTCGCGCCGCTGAGCATTGAGGCATGCATGACTGACACGATCGCCAACCCCGAGGTCACCGGGAGCGGCTCCGCCGACCCCGTCTCGATCGAGCGGGGCCTCGACGCCTATCGCTCGCTGGCCATCAGGCAGCAGCCGGCGTGGCTCGACGAGGCTGCGATCGACCGCGTGCGCCGCGAGCTGCGCAGCGCCCCGCCGCTGGTGTTCGCCGGTGAGGTCGACCAGCTGCGCGACCGCCTCGCTGCCGCCGCGCGCGGCGAGGCCTTCCTGCTGCAGGGAGGCGACTGCGCCGAGACCTTCGCCGGCGCGACGGCCGACAACATCCGCAACCGGGTGAAGACCATCCTGCAGATGGCGGTCGTGCTCACCTACGGCGCCGCGATGCCCGTCATCAAGATGGGGCGGATGGCCGGGCAGTTCGCGAAGCCGCGCTCGAGCGACACCGAGACGCGCGGCGACCTGACGCTGCCGGCCTACCGCGGGGACATCGTCAACGGCTACGAGTTCACGCCCGAGTCGCGGGCCGCGGACCCGGAGCGCATCCTGCGCGGCTACCACATGGCCGTCTCGACCCTCAACCTCGTGCGCGCGTTCACGCAGGGAGGCTTCGCCGACCTGCGGCAGGTGCACTCCTGGAACAAGGGCTTCGCGCAGAACCCCTCCTTCGCGCGCTACGAGGCGCTCGCAGGCGAGATCGACCGCGCCGTGCGCTTCATGGAGGCCGCCGGCGCGAACTTCGACGAGCTCAAGGGCGTGGAGTTCTTCACCGGCCACGAGGGCCTGCTGATGGACTACGAGCGCCCGATGACGCGCATCGACTCGCGCACCGGGCTGGCGTACAACACCTCGAGCCACTTCCAGTGGATCGGGGAGCGCACGCGCGAGCTCGATGGTGCGCACGTCGACTTCTTCTCGCGGGTGCGCAACCCCATCGGCGTGAAGCTCGGACCGACGACGACGCCCGCAGACATGGAGGCGCTCGTCGACAAGCTCGACCCCGAGCGCGAGCCGGGCCGCCTGACCTTCATCACCCGGATGGGCGCCGGTCGCATCCGCGACGTGCTCCCGGGCCTGCTCGAGGCATCGAAGTCGCTCGAGTCGACGCCGCTGTGGGTGACCGACCCGATGCACGGCAACGGCATCACGACGAAGAACGGCTACAAGTCGCGCCGCTTCGACGACGTGGTGGACGAGGTGCGCGGCTTCTTCGAGTCGCACAAGCAGGTGGGCACCTTCCCGGGCGGCATCCACGTCGAGCTCACGGGCGACGACGTGACCGAGTGCCTCGGCGGCTCGGAGGCGATCGACGAGCTCGCGCTCGAGAGCCGCTACGAGTCGCTCTGCGACCCCCGCCTCAACCACATGCAGTCGCTCGAGCTGGCGTTCCTCGTCGCCGAGGAGCTGCGCTCCGCCTCCCGCGCGTAAGGGCGCCGCGGCGGCGTCGCGCGCACCGCCGAGCCGGCTCGTGCGCTCAGCGCACAGCCGGGCCGCGTGCGGGCGGGGTCTAGAAGGTCGCGGTGAGCACGACGGTCGAGTCGACCTCGACCATCGTGCCGGGCTCGGTCTCCTGCGAGACGATGTCCATCCCAGGCACGCCCCAGAGCTGCTCGGGGATGCCGGTCTGCAGGTCGGGCACCAGTCGAGCGTCGCGGAGGAGCTGCAGCGCCTCCTCGACGGGGCGGCCGACGACATCCGGCACCTCGACCAGCTCGGGCCCGAGCGAGACGACGCCGGTGATGGTGGCGCCCTGCCGCACGGCGCCCTCGGGGACGGTGACGCTGATGAGGTGCCCGACGGGCACCTCCGCCGAGTGCTCCTCGGCGGAGAAGTCGGCGATGAGGCGAGCGGCCTCGAGGGCGGCGCGCGCCTCGTCGGCGGGCTGGCCAGCCGCAGCGGGGACGGGTCCGAGCGAGACGCGCAGGGCGATCTCGGAGCGCTCCTCGAGCGCCTCGAGCTCGACGATGGGGGTGCCGTCGGGGGCGAAGCCTGCCAGCACCGTGCCCGCCTCGCTGTCGTCGAAGAGCGAGTCCCCACGCTCGGCGACGCGGAACTCGGCCGCCTCGATGGCGTCGCGCGCCTGCTCCTGGGGCAGGCCGGCGACCTCGGGGAGCGGCAGCTGCCGGCGCCCTGAGGAGAGCACGAGCTGCACGCTCTCGCCCCTGCCGAGCACCGTCCCCACCGGGGGCGAGGTGTGCAGCGCCGTGCCGCGCGGCACGTCGTAGTCGGGCTGCTCGACGGTCTCGGCGACCTCGATGCCCGCGTCCGCCAGCAGGGCGACCGCCGCGTCCCGGCTCTCGCCGGCGACCTCCGGCACCGTCGTGTCGCCGCCGGGCCCGAGGTTGAACCACCAGCCGACGCCTGCTGCCGCGAGCGCGCCGATGAGCACGAGCGCGAGCCACAGGATGCCGCGCCGTCGCCGCACCGTCACGCGTCGTGCGAGCGCGGTGGTGGCGACGCCGTCGCCGGCATCCTGCACGACCTCCGGCTCGGCGGCGATCGGCCGGCGCTGCCGCTTGGGGCGCTCGATGACGGTCGTCGAGCGGTCGTCCTCGGTGAGGAACGGCAGCACCGTCGTCGGGGTGTCGATGCCGCGCTCGCGGATCGCGTGCAGCTCCGCGAGCATCTCGCCGGCGTCGGCGGGGCGCAGGTTCGCGTCGCGCTGCGTCGCCCAGTGCACGAGCCCGTCGAGAGCCTCGGGGATCCCGTGCGCCGCGCTCGAGGGCAGTGGCACCGCGTCGTTGGCGTGCTGGAAGGCGATCTGCATCGGCTCGTCGCCCGTGAAGGGCTGCGTGCCCGTCAGCATCTCGAAGAGCATGATGCCGACGGCGTAGATGTCGCTGCGGGCGTCGGCGATGCCGCGCGTGACGAGCTCGGGGGAGAGGTAGGCGATCGTGCCGAGCAGCGCCTTCCCGGTCGCGGTGTTCGCGGTCGCCGCGCGCGCGAGCCCGAAGTCGCCGATCTTGATGCGCCCGTCGTGCGCGAGCAGGATGTTCTCGGGCTTCAGGTCGCGGTGCACGATGCCGGCGCGGTGCGCCGCGGCGAGTCCCGCCAGCACGGCCTCGAGCACGTCGAGCGATTGCTCGGGGGTGATGCGGCCGCGCTCGGCGAGCAGGTCGCGCAGGGTGATCGACGGCACGAGCTCCATGACGAGCCAGGCGAGATCGCCCTCCTCGCCCTGGTCGTAGGTGTTCACGACGTTGGGGTGCGCGAGCCGCGCCGCGGCCTTCGCCTCCTGGATGAAGCGCTCGCGGAAGTCGGGGTCGTCGCCCAGGTGCGGGTGCATGACCTTGACGGCGACCTTCCGGTCGAGCCGCAGGTCGACGCCCTCGTAGACGCTCGCCATGCCGCCGCGAGCGATCCGGTCGCCGACCTCGTACCGACGATCGATCGTGCGCCCGATGACGGGGTCGCGGGAGTCGGCAGTCACGCAGCGAGACTAGGCGCTGGGGGGCGAGAAGGCCGTGCTCCACGCCGTCCGCCGCGCGACACGCTGCCCGCGAGCACGGCATGATGGATGCGTGATGCACGACACCGCGAACCCGGAGCACGCCTGGCTCACCGTCCCCGACCTCGTGGAGCTCCTCGGCGAGCCCGTGGGGCGCATCCACCGCCTCATCGAGGAGCACCGCCTGCCGGCGACCCGGCGCAACGGCCCCGTGCAGGTGCCCGCCGCTGTGCTGCGCGACGGCGAGCCGATGTCGGAGGTGCGCGGCACGCTGCTCGTGCTGCTCGACCTCGGGCTCACGGAGGACGAGGCGATCGACTGGCTGATCGATGTCGACGACGCCCTCGGCACGACGCCGCTCGAGGCGCTCAAGCAGAACCGCAAGGCCGAGGTGCGGCGAGTGGCCCAGACGCAGGGCTGAGGACGCGGCGCGGCTAGCGGTCGCGGCGCGCGAGCGTGTCGGCGAGCCGCTCGAGCTCGAGCACGGCCGAGCGCGACAGCCGACCCTCGTGCAGCGCCTCGAGCGCCTCGCCGACGGCGCGGTCGATCATGGTCTCCAGCCGCTCCGGTGCCTGCGAGCGCTGGATCGCGTCCTGCAGGATCGCGATCTGCCGCTCGTCGAGGTCGCGGTCGCCCAGCAGCTCGTCGAGCATCGTGCGCACCCCGGAGGAGAGGCGCTGCCGCGCGATCTCGATCAGCACGGTGCGCTTGCCCTCCCGCAGGTCGTCGCCGGCGGGCTTGCCGGTGACCTCGGGATCGCCGAAGACGCCCAGCAGGTCGTCGCGCATCTGGAACGCGACGCCGACCGGCAGCCCGTAGCCGGCGAGCGCCTCGAGCTGGCCCTCGTCCGCGCCGCCGAGCAGTGCGCCGAGCGTCAGCGGCGCCTCCACCGAGTACTTGGCCGACTTGTAGATCGCGACGGTGTGCGCGCGTTCGAGCAGCGCACCCGGCTCCTGCCGGATCCATGCCGCCTCCTCGAGCACGTCGAGGTACTGCCCGAAGGTGACCTCCTCGCGCATCCGCCGATAGGCGTCGTGCACCGCGTCGCCGTTCGCGGTGGCGCGGGTGGCGCCGAGCATCCGGTCGTCGGCCCAGTTGAGCAGCAGGTCGCCGACGAGCACCGCGGCGTGCTCGCCCCAGGGGGCGGCGTCGCCGACCCACTGGCCCTCGCGGTGCATCGCCTCGAGCGAGCGGTGCATCGCCGGCCTGCCCCTGCGGGTGTCGGACTGGTCGATGATGTCGTCGTGGACGAGCGCCGCCGCGTGGAAGAGCTCCATCGCCGTCGCGACACCGACGGCGTCGGCCCAGCCCTGGTCCTGCTCGGTGCCCGCCGTGCGGGCCGCGTCCGGCCGCGCGGCCGTGACGGCGTGCCAGCCCCACAGCACGAAGGCGCTGCGCACGCGCTTGCCGCCGGAGACCATCTCCCGCACGAGCCGCAGCAGCGGCGCGGCGTCGGGGGAGATGTCGACGAGCGCCTGCTCGCGCGCATCCAGGTAGTCGTGGATCGAGGCCTCGACGGCCTGGGCGAAGCGCTGCTGTGCTGACACAAGACACATGCTATTGACAGCCGGAGTGCATAGACTGTCGTCGGCACCGGTCGAACGTGAAGGGGGTGCGAGATGGGCCTCTCCGAGCACGAGCAGCGACTGCTCGACGAGATGGAGCGCAATCTCTACAAGCACGAGGCTGACATCGTCAGCACGTCAGCCGGTCCGCGCACCGTCGACTACACGAAGGTGGCCGTCGGGCTCCTCGGTGTCGTCGTCGGCTTGGTGCTCATCGTCGTGGGCGTGAGCATGAAGCTCGCGATCATCGGCGTCGCCGGGTTCGCCGTGGCCGTGCTCGGCGCGCTCTGGGCGCTGTCGGCATCGCGGCCCGCCACGGGCGACGAGGCTGCCGCCGCGCGCGGCGCCACGAAGGGGCCGACCGCGACGAAGCAGGGGCCGAGCCTGATGGATCGCCTCTCGCAGGAGTGGGACGACCGCAACCAGCAGCGCTAGGCGGCGCTCCACTCCGCTCCACACGAAGGACCGACCCGCGAGGGTCGGTCCTTCTTCGTGGTCGGGGGGCGATGCGTCGAGCCGCCCGCTCGGCGGCGCCGCGCTCCGCGCTCGCTGCTGCCTGCGCTGTCCCTCCACCTCCCTCCACGGGCCCGCCCGAGCGGCCGGTGCGGCAGCGGTGAGCGGCTCCACGGCGCCGGCGACCGCCGGCGGCTCTCTGTGCGCTCGCGGCAGCGCTGAAGTCCTCCACCGCGACATCCCATGTGAATCCTGGGAACACGCCGCTGCTGATCGCACATTCTCGGGAATAGTGGCGCGTTGTGGAGTACTGTGGAGGGAATCGGCAGACGCCGGTGGATCTCGCAGGCCGGACGAGAGGGGGCGACGTGTTCCTCGGCACGCACACCCCCAAGCTCGACGACAAGGGCCGCGTGATCCTGCCCGCCCGCTTCCGCCAGGAGCTCGAGGGCGGCCTCGTCCTCACCCGCGGCCAGGAGCGGTGCATCTACGTCTTCTCGGTGCGGGAGTTCGAGCGCGTGCACGAGCAGATCCGCCAGGCGCCGCTCACCTCAGCCGGCGCGCGCGACTTCCTGCGCCTGTTCCTCTCCGGCGCCTCGAGCGAGCAGCCCGACAGCCAGCACCGCGTGACCATCCCGGCCAACCTCCGCGACTACGCGGGCCTCGGCCGCGAGCTCACCGTCATCGGCGCCGGCACCCGCGCCGAGATCTGGGACACCTCGGCGTGGAACGAGTACTACGCGGCCAAGGAGGCCGACTTCGCGAGCACGACGGAGGAGGTGATCCCCGGCATCTTCTGACCCGGCTCGTGACCCTCAGCTGGGCGCCGCGACACACCTTCCCCGGTGTCGCGTCGCGCGGATGGGGATCAGGGGCCGGGACGGAGCAGGGAGACGACATGGACGCATCCGAACTGCACACCCCCGTCATGCTCGAGCGCACGCTCGAGCTGCTCGCGCCGGCCATCGAGGCGGCCGCGGCCGCCGGCCGTGCGCCCGTCGTGGTCGACGGCACGCTCGGCATGGGCGGCCACACCGAGGCGATGCTCGCTGCGCACCCGACCCTCGTGGTCGCCGGCATCGATCGCGATCCTGACGCCATCCGCCTCGCGGGCGAGCGCCTGGCGCGATTCGGCGACCGCTTCCTGCCGGTCCAGACCACCTACGACCGCATCGACCTGGCAGTCGAGGCCGCCGGGGCGCAGCAGGCCGACGGCATCCTGCTCGACCTGGGCGTCTCCAGCCTGCAGCTGGATGCCGCAGACCGCGGCTTCGCCTACGCCAAGGACGCCCCGCTCGACATGCGCATGGGCCAGGCGGGCGACGTGACCGCCGCGACGATCATCGCCGAGCGCAGCGATCGCGAGCTCTCCCGGCTGTTCCGCGTCTACGGCGACGAGAAGCTCGCCGACCGCTACGCCCGCGCCATCGTGGCGGCGCGCGCCGCATCGCCGATCGAGACCTCGGCGCAGCTGGTCGAGATCCTGCAGGCGGCGACGCCGCGCGCGCTCATGAACCAGGGCCACCCGGCGAAGCGCGTCTTCCAGGCGCTGCGCATCGAGGTCAACCAGGAGCTCGCGATCCTGGAGCGCACCATGCCCGCCGCGATCGAGGCGCTCGCGCTCGGCGGGCGCCTCGTGGTGCTCGCGTACCAGTCGCTCGAGGATCGCATCGTGAAGCGTGCGCTGCAGGCCGCGGCGAGCTCCACCTCACCCCGCGACCTGCCGGTCGAGCTGCCGGAGCACGCCCCGCACCTGCGACTGCTCGTCCGGGGCGCGGAGCTCGCGGACGAGGCCGAGCGCGCTCGCAACCCGCGGTCGGCGCCCGTGCGCCTGCGCGCGGCCGAGCGGATCCGCCCCACCGACACCACCCGTTCGCAGACCCACTCGACCAAGGGGGAGCAGCCATGAGCGCCGTTGCCATCGCACGCATCCACTCGCAGCCGGAGCCTCAGGAGACCGCTGGGCCGCAGCAGGAGACGGGGCTCGACCGCCACCTGCGGGCACTGCCGACGCCGAGCGTGCGCCGTGCGCCCCGCCTCGTGCACGGCGCGCTCGCGCTCGCGGGCCTCGCCGGCATCGTCGTCGCCCAGCTCGGCCTGACGGTCGTCATCAGCGAGGGCGCCTACCGGCTGTCGGCGCTGCAGGGCGAGTCGAGCTCGCTCGCGCGCAGCGAGCAGGCGCTCGCCGAGGACGTCGCGGTGCTCGGATCGCCGCAGCACGTGGCGGTCGCCGCCGACGAGCTCGGCATGCTGGCCGGGCAGCCCTCGCAGTTCCTGACGCTCTCGGGCACCGCCACCGCGGGGGGTCCGGATGCGCTGCACATGCAGGTGCCCGCGCTCGACCAGCACGGGATGTACGTCCCGAACGCGCTGCTCGAGTCGCAGCCGCAGGCCGCGGCTGTCGTGCACGAGGTGGCGGAGGCGGCCATCCGCCCGCACCCCGGCATGCTGCTGCCGCCGGGCGAGGGCGCCGCCGCTCCCGCGGCGACGACCGAGGCCGACGCCGCTCCGCCCGCGGCGGCGCCGGAGGCCGAGCAGCCCACGCCCGGCACCCTGCTGCCCGCGACTGCGGGGGAGTGAGGGCGTGGCGGCGCGGGGGACGCCGACGCCGTCGGTAGCGTGCGAGGTGGTCGCAGCGACCGGACCCGTCGGGGCCCGCACCGCTGCGGTCGACGCAGGTGAGGCTCGCTCGCGCGGGTCCGAGAGGCGGAGGTGACGGTGGCGATCAAGCCCAAGCGGGCGCACACGAAGGTGCGCACCACGGTCGTGGCGATCCTGACCTTCGCGCTGCTGGCGACGTTCGTCGTGCGGCTGGCCGACATCCAGGTCGTGCGCGCGGAGGCGCTGAACGCCGAGGCCGACGGGCGGCGGGGCGTCTCGCAGACGCTCTTCGGTGCCCGAGGGCCGATCGTCGACGCGACCGGCGCCGTGCTCGCCGAGAGCGTCGATCGATGGGATCTCACGGTCTCGCCGCAGTACGTGCTCGACCCCCGGCCGAACGACGCCGGCGAGGTCGTCGGGCTGCGCGTCGCGGACGCGCTCATGCAGCTCGCGGCCATCACCGGCGACGACCCGCACGACCTGCAGGCGCGCATCCACGCAGAGCTCGAGCGCAACCCGGACTCCGACTACCTGCTGCTCTCGAGCGGGCTCGACGCCCGGCAGTACGAGGCAGTGCGGCAGCTCGGCATCTCCTGGGTCTACCTGCGCCTGCACCCGCAGCGCGTCTACCCAGCCGGGGCGGTCGCGGGCAACCTCGTGGGCTTCACCGGTCAGAGCGAGCCCCTCGCGGGCGTCGAGCGCAGCCACGACGCTTGCCTCGCGGCGCGATCCGGCGTGCGCACCTTCGACCGCTCGGCGGACGGCACGCCGATCCCCGGCTCGGTGGTCACCGACCCGGCGGTCGACGGCGGCACCGTGCAGCTCACGATCGACGCCGACCTGCAGTACCAGGTGCAGCAGCTGACCGCGCAGTACACCGCGCAGCTGCAGGCGCGCAGCGGCACCACGGTCGTGATGCGCACCGACGGCACCGTCGCGGCCGTCGCCGAGTCGCCCACCGTCGATCCCAACGAGCCCACCGCATCCCGATCGCAGGATCGCGGCTCGCGCGCCTTCACCGCCGCCTACGAGCCCGGGTCGATCTGGAAGACCTTCGCCTTCGCCACGATGCTCGAGCTCGACCTGATCGAGACCGACGACGAGCTGAGCGTGCCGTGGGTGTACGAGGCGGCGGGCGCGCGGGTGCGGGATGCCCACTCGCACGGCGTCGAGCAGTGGACGGCGGCCGGCGTGCTCGTGAACTCCTCGAACTCCGGCATGTCGCGGCTCGCGGAGGACCTCGACCGGGTCGAGCTCTACGACGCCTTCGAGCGCTTCGGCTTCGGCGAGCCCACCGCCGTCGGCTTCGCGGGCGAGCAGCGCGGCGTGCTGCACGACCCGAGGACGATCGACCCGCAGACGCAGCTGACCTCGCTGTTCGGCCAGGGCCTCTCGGCGACGCCCATCCAGCTCGCCTCCGGCTACCAGGCGCTCGCGAACGACGGCGTGCACCTGCCGGTGCGCCTCATCGAGAGCTGCACCACGCCCGATGGCGAGGTGGTGGAGCCCGAGATGCCCGCGGGCGAGCGCGCCGTGACGGCTGAGACCGCGCAGGAGACGCTGGAGGTGCTCGAGCACGTCGTGACCGACTACGGCTACGACACGTTCCCGATCGAGGGCTACCGCATCGCCGCGAAGACCGGCACGGCGCAGATGGCCTTCGAGAACGGCTCTGGCTACGACCCGAGCCGCATGATGATCTCGGTCGCGGGCGTGTTCCCCGTCGACGACCCCGAGTTCGTGGTCGTCACGCTGTTCGACAGCCCGCAGACCAACCGCACCAGCGGTGGGGCCATCCCGGCCTTCCACGATATGGTGAACCTCCTGATCCGCCAGTACGACATCCCTCCCAGCACGACGCCGGCGTCCGACATCCCGCTGGAGTGGCAGGCGGAGCAGCCCTAGGCCGGAGGCGGTCGGCGGGTGCCGCCGACGGCGCCGAGCGGCGGCGGCCCCGCACTCCCATACACACACTTCACAGGCCCGGACGGGCCGACAGACACCCTGAGGAGACGATGTCCGTGGCGGGCGTGACCCCGAGGATCCTGCGACCGGAGCACCCTGCACCGCGACCGCTCGCCGGCCTCGTCGACGAGTTCGACCTCGACCTCGACATCGACCTCGATGGCGTCGAGGTCTCCGGCATCACCAACGACTCCTCGGACGTGCAGCCCGGCGACCTGTTCGCGGCGCTGCCGGGCGCGCGCCGCCACGGGGCGGAGTTCGCCGCGGCCGCCGTCGAGCGGGGCGCGGTCGCCGTCGTCACCGATGCGGCCGGCGCTGCGCTGCTCGGCACCGCCGTGCCGGCGCTCGTGATCGAGGACCCGCGCGCGGCGCTGGGAGAGATCGCCGCGTGGGTGTACCGCACGGGCGAGCACCCTCCGAAGCTCTTCGGCATCACCGGCACGAACGGCAAGACCTCCACCGCGTTCATGCTGGAGGGGCTGCTGGCCGACCTCGGCTTCGTCACCGGCCTCTCGACGACGGCGGAGCGCCACGTCGGCGACCTCGTCGTCACCTCGAAGCTCACCACCCCCGAGGCGAGCGAGCTGCACGCGCTGCTCGCCCGCATGCAGGAGGCCGGCGTGCGCGCGGCCGTGCTCGAGGTGAGCGCGCAGGCCATCGAGCGCCACCGCGTCGACGGTGTGCTCTTCGACGTCGTGGCCTTCACGAACCTCAGCCACGACCACCTCGACGACTACGGCACGATGGAGGCGTACTTCGACGTCAAGCTCGAGCTGTTCACACCGGACCGCGCGGTGCGCGGCGTGGTGTGCGTCGACACCGACTGGGGCTCGCGCGTCGCCGAGCGCAGCCGCATCCCCGTCACCACCGTCACGAGCGACCCCGACCGGCAGGCCGACTGGCACGTCGACATCTGGGAGGAGACGCCCGTGTCCACGTCGTTCACGCTGACGGGCATCGACGGCGGCGCGATCGAGGTGCAGATCCCCTTCATCGGTCGGCACATGGCGGTCGACGCGGCCATCGCCATCCTCATGCTCGTGGAGGACGGCTTCGAGATCGAGGGCGTCGCGGAGGCGATCGATCGCGGCATGCGGCCGACGCTGCCCGGCCGCATCGAGCGCGTCTCGGGCGACGAGGGACCGGCGGTCTTCGTCGACTACGGCCACAGCCCCGACGCCTTCGAGCAGACCCTCGTCGCGCTGCGCCGCGTCACCCGGGGCCGGCTCATCATGGTCTTCGGCGCGGACGGCGACCGTGACGCGACCAAGCGCGCCGACATGGGTCGCATCGCGGCCGAGCTCGCCGATGTCGTGGTCGTCACCGACTTCAACCCGCGCTCCGAGGATGCTGCGAGCATCCGCGCCCAGGTGCTCGCCGGTGCGCGCGCCGCTGCCGGCGACAAGCCGGTGCTGGAGGCCTCGCCCGAGGAGGCCGCGATCCGCCTCGCGATCGAGCAGGCGGGGCCGGGCGACACCGTGCTGTGGGCCGGGCCCGGCGATGCCGACTACCGCGACGTCGCGGGGGTGCGCGAGCCCTTCGTCGCGCGCGACGAGGCCAGGCACGCCCTCCGCGAAGCAGGCTGGGCGACGGACGCGGACAAGCGCCGCGAGAGCGACGCGCGGTGATGCGCGCGACGGGCCGGGCACCGCAGACGGGCGGTGCCTGATGCTGCGGCTGCGCGCGAGCGAGATCGCGCAGGCCGTGGGCGGTGAGCTGCGCGGCGACGACGTGCTCGTGACGGGCGCCGTGGAGACCGACTCGCGGCTCGTGGCGCCAGGAGGCGTGTTCTTCGCCATGCCCGGCGAGGAGACCGACGGCCATCGGTTCATCGACGCGGCGGTGGCGAGCGGTGCCGCGCTCGTCGTCGCTGAGCGCCCGCTCGAGCAGCCCATCCCGCACGTCGTGGTCGACCGGGGCGTCGTCGCGCTCGGCGCGCTGGCCGCGGAGGTGATCCGTCGCGTGCGCGAGGCAGGCGCGCTGACCGTCATCGGGGTGACCGGCTCGAACGGCAAGACCACGACCAAGAACATGCTGCAGGCGATCCTCGAGCAGCACGGTCCCACCGTCACGCCCGTGAAGTCCTTCAACAACGAGGTCGGCGCCCCCATGACGATGCTGCGCATCGACGCGTCGACGCGCTACCTCGTGCTCGAGATGGGGGCGAGCGTCGAGGGCGACATCGCGCGCCTCACGGCCATGTCGCATCCCGACATCGGCGTCGTGCTGAAGGTGGGGCTGGCCCACGCGGGCGAGTTCGGCGGCATCGAGACCACCACGCGCGCCAAGACGGAGATGGTCAGCGACCTGGCCGCCGACGGGATCGCGGTGCTCAACCGGGACGACGAGCGGGTGCGCGGCATGGCCGCGGCGACCGGCGCGAGCGTGCGCTGGTTCGGCACGGAGCCGGGGCCCCTCGACGACCCCTCCACGCTCTGGGCCGACGGCATCGACTCGACCCTCGAGGGCACCGTCGCCGTCATCCATCGCGGCGAGGAGGCGCTGCCGCTGCGCATGCGCATCCTCGGCGAGCACCACGTCATGAACGCGCTCGCCGCGCTCGCCGTCGCAGACGCGCTCGGCGTGCCGCTCGCGCCCGCCATCGACGCGCTCGCCACCATGGAGCGCGCCGAGCGCGGGCGCATGGAGATCCTCGAGCCGGGCGGCGGCATCACGGTCATCAACGACGCGTACAACGCCAGCCCCGACTCGACCGCGGCCGCGCTGCGCTCGCTCGCCCACATGACGCGCCAGGCCTCGCGGCGCTCGATCGCCGTCCTGGGCGAGATGGCAGAGCTCGGCCCGCACGCGGTCGAGGAGCACGACCGGCTCGGACGCCTCGCCGTGCGGGTGCGCATCGACCGGCTGGTCGTCGTCGGCCCCGGCGCCCGGGCGATCCACGACGCGGCAGAGCTCGAGTCGTCGTTCGGTCAGCACACCACCTGGGTGGCGACCGCCGAGGAGGCGGAGGCGCTGCTGCGCAGCGAGCTCGCCGAGGGCGACGTCGTGCTGTTCAAGTCGTCCAACGTGTCGGGCCTCCAAGCCCTCGCAGAGCGGATCGGGGGCCTCTGATGCTCGTGCTGCTGGCATCGGCGGGCATCGGCCTGCTCGTCTCCCTGATCGGCACGCCGCTGTTCGCGCGCCTCTTCTCCCGCATCGGCTGGGGGCAGTTCATCCGCGACGACGGCCCGCAGTCGCACCACGTCAAGCGCGGCACGCCGACCATGGGCGGCATCGTCTTCATCGTGGCGACGGTCCTGGGCTACTTCGGCGGCAAGCTGCTCGGCCAGGACCCGCCCACGATGCCCGCGCTGCTCATCCTGCTGCTCATGGTGGGCATGGGCGCCGTCGGCTTCATCGACGACTTCCTCAAGATCTCCAACCAGCGCTCGCTCGGCCTCGGCGGCTGGGCGAAGGTCGCCGGTCAGGTCGTCGTCTCCGTGCTGTTCGGCGTGCTCGCGATCACGGTGCCGGTCGGCACCGGCGGCCAGCCGGTCGTCGACGCGGTGATCTCCGGCGTGCGCGACATCCCCTGGCTCGACCTGACCGCGTGGGGCGCGATGGGCGGCATCGTCTTCGTGCTCTGGATCCTGCTCATGAACGTGTCGGCGTCGAACGCCGTGAACGTCACCGACGGCCTCGACGGGCTCGCGACGGGCTCCGTCATCCTCTCGGCGACGGGCTTCGCCTTCATCGCCTTCTGGCAGTTCAACCAGTCGTGCTTCTCGGCCGATCCCGGCGCCGGCTGCTACGACGTCGCGCAGCCGCTCGACGTCGCGACGGTCGCAGCGACCCTCGTCGGTGCGCTCGTCGGCTTCCTCTGGTGGAACACCACGCCCGCGCAGATCTTCATGGGCGACGTCGGCTCGCTCTCGCTCGGGGGCGCGCTCGCCGGCTTCGCGATCATGACCGATACGCACCTGCTGCTGCTGCTCATCGCCGGCCTGCCGATCATCGTCACGGGCTCCGTCATCGTGCAGCGCGCCTACTTCAAGATGACGGGCGGGAAGCGCATCTTCCTCATGACCCCGCTGCACCACCACTTCGAGCTGAAGGGCTGGGCCGAGGTCACGATCGTGGTGCGCTTCTGGATCCTGGGCGGGCTCTTCGTCGCGGCCGGCATCGGGCTGTTCTACTTCGAGTGGGCGCTGCAGGGATGATGCGCGACCTCGACGCGCTCACCTCCTGGCACAGCGACTGGGCCGGTCTCGAGGTCGCCGTCCTCGGCCTCGGCGTCACCGGCTTCTCCGTCGCCGACACGCTCGCCGAGCTCCGCGCATCCGTCACCGTCGTCGCCGAGCGCGTCGACGAGGAGCGCCGCACGATCCTCGGCGTGCTCGGAGTGCCCATCGTCGAGGCCGGCGCCGACGAGCTGCCGGCCGCGATCGCCGAGGCAGAGGTCGTCGTCGCCTCGCCCGGGCTCCGGCCCGACCACCCGTGGCTGGTCGCTGCCGCCGAGCGCGGCATCGCCGTCTGGGGCGACATCGAGCTGGCCTGGCGCGTGCGCGACAAGGTGCGGGCGGCCGAGTGGATCCTCATCACGGGGACGAACGGCAAGACCACGACCAGCCAGCTCACCGCGCACATGCTGCGCGAGACGGGCCTGCGCGTCGCTCCCGTCGGCAACATCGGCACGCCGGTGCTCGACGCGGTGCGCGACCCGGGCGGCTTCGACGCGCTCGTCGTCGAGCTCTCGAGCTTCCAGCTGCACGCGCTGCCGGCGACGGGCGCGGGCGCGCTCTGGCCCCACTCCGCCGCCGTGCTGAACGTCGACGACGACCACCTCGACTGGCACGGATCGGCGGACGCCTACCGCGCGGCGAAGGCGAAGGCGTACGGCAACGCACGCGTCGCGGCGGTCTACAACGTCGAGGACCCTGCGACGATGCGCATGGTGGAGGAGGCCGAGGTCGTGGAGGGCTGCCGGGCGATCGGCTTCGGCCTCGGCATCCCCGGACCGAGCGACCTCGGCATGGTCGAGGACGTGCTGGTCGACCGCGCCTTCCTCGACGAGCGGCGCGCGCAGGCGCTGGAGCTCGCGAGCCTGGCCGACCTGGAGCCGGCCGGTCTGCGCTCGCCGCACATGGCGCGCAACGTGCTCGCCGCCGCGGCACTCGCGCGCGCGCTCGGCGCCGAACCGGTGCACGTGCGCGACGCGATCCGCTCCTTCCGCCTCGACCGCCACCGCACCGAGCTCGTGGCCGAGCAGGGCGGCGTGCGCTTCGTCGACGACTCGAAGGCGACGAACCCGCACGCGGCAGAGGGCAGCCTGAGCGCCTTCGACCGCGTCGTGTGGATCGTCGGCGGCCTCTTCAAGGGCGCAGACCTCGCGCCGCTCGTCGAGCGCCACGCGAAGCGCATCGTCGCGGCGGTCGCGATCGGCGTGGATCGGGCGCCCGTGCGCGAGGCGTTCGCGCGACACGCGCCCGGCATCCCGCTCGTGGAGGTCGACACGGCAGACACTGGCTCCGTGATGCGCGTCGCCGTCGAGGCGGCCGCAGCGCACGCCGCGCCGGGCGTGACGGTCCTGCTGGCGCCGGCGGCAGCATCGATGGACCAGTTCAAGGACTACGCGGAGCGCGGCGATCGGTTCGCCGAGGCGGTGCTCGCACGCGAAGAGCAGGGGAGGGGCGCCCATGGCGACGACGACGGCACCCCGAGCCGCGACCGCGACTGACGAGCGCGCGAGCCGCGGGGAGCGGGTCGGCAGGCGCGCGCTCATCCGCGTGCGCTCGATCTTCGGCGCGCCGACGCTGAACGCCGCGCTGCTGCTGGGCACCACGATGTTCCTGACGATCTTTGGCCTCGTGATGGTGCTCTCCTCCTCGTCGGTGGAGAGCTACGTCGCGAGCGACTCCTTCTTCACCGCCTTCGTCAAGCAGGCGGCCTTCGCCGCCATCGGCGTCGTGCTGATGCTGATCGCCGCTCGGATGCCGGCGACGATCTGGCAGCGCTTGGCGTGGATGGGCATCATGCTCGGCATCGTCCTGCAGGTGCTCGTGTTCACCCCGCTCGGCTTCGGCGCCGGCGGCAACCGCAACTGGATCGGCTTCGGCGGCTTCTCGATGCAGCCCTCCGAGTTCGTGAAGGTCGCGCTGTGCGTGTGGCTCGCGATGATCATGACGCGCAAGCAGCGGCACATCGGCAGCTTCTGGCAGGCGTGGATCCCGGCCGGCCCCGTCGCGGCGCTCTCGATCGGCCTCGTGCTGCTGGGCAGCGACCTCGGCACCGTCGTCATCATGGTGATGCTCTCCTTCGGCGCCCTCTGGTTCGCAGGGGTTCGCTGGTGGCACCTGCTGCTGCCGGTGCTGGGGCTGGCTGTGCTCGCGGTGCCGGTCGTGCTGGCGAGCCCCTCGCGCGTGACCCGCATCACGTCGTTCCTGCAGGGCTGCACCGACGCCGACTACTACGACGGATGCTGGCAGCAGCTGCACGGCACGTGGGCGCTGTCGGCGGGCGGGCTGTTCGGCGTCGGCCTCGGCAACTCGCGCGCGAAGTGGTCGTGGCTGCCGGAGGCCGACAACGACTACATCTTCGCGATCATCGGCGAGGAGCTGGGGTTGCTCGGCGCCATCGTGGTGCTCGCCCTCTTCGCGCTGCTCGCGTGGACGATGCTGCGGATCGTCCGGCAGGCGAAGCAGCAGATGACGCGGGTCGTCACGGGCGCTGCCGTCGTCTGGCTCGCGGGGCAGGCGATCGTGAACATCGGCGTGGTGCTCGGCCTGCTGCCCGTGCTCGGGGTGCCGCTGCCCTTCATCTCCTCCGGCGGCTCGCAGCTCATCGCCGCGCTGCTCGTCATCGGCGTCGTCCTCTCCCTCGAGCGGGTCGACAACCCCAGGGCCCGCGGCGAGGAGCCCCGGCTCGCAGCGGCGAGGGGCTGAGCGATGCGCGTGCTCCTCGCCGGCGGTGGCACCGCCGGCCACGTCAACCCCCTGCTCGCGACCGCGCAGCGGCTGCGGGAGCGCCACCCAGGGGTCGAGATCACCGTGCTGGGCACGGCTGAGGGGCTCGAGCGCGAGCTGGTGCCTCGGGCCGGCCTCGAGCTCGTCACGATCGCGAAGCTGCCCTTCCCGCGACGGCCCGACGCGGCGGCGCTGCGGTTCCCGGGGCGCTGGCGCCGTGTCGTGCGCGAGGTGCGCACCCTGATCCGCGACCGCAGGCCCGACGTGGTGGTCGGCTTCGGCGGCTACGCATCGGCACCCGCGTACCGCGCGGCGCACCTCGAGGGCGTGCCGATCGTGATCCACGAGGCGAACGCGAAGCCTGGCTTGGCGAACCGGCTCGGCGCCCGCTGGACCGACCTGGTCGGCCTCTCCTACCGCTCGACCACGCTCGAGGGCGAGCTGGTGGGCATGCCGCTGCGCCCCGAGATCACCGGCCTCGACCGCACGGAGCTCCGCGCGGAGGCGCTGGCCGAGCTCGGCCTCGCGCCCGACCGCCCGACGCTGCTCGTCACGGGCGGCTCGCAGGGTGCCCGCTCGATCAACCGCACGATCGTCGAGACCGCCGGCGACGTCGTCGACGCGGGCTGGCAGATCCTCCACCTCTCCGGCGGCAGGCAGACCGACTTCGAGCCCGCTGGCGTGCCGCACTACGTGGCGATCGAGTACCTCGATCGCATGCACCTGGCACTGGCGGCAGCCGATCTGGTCGTGTGCCGCGCCGGGAGCCTCACGGTCTCCGAGCTCATGGCCGTCGGCCTGCCCGCGGTCTACGTGCCGCTGCCCTACGGCAACGGCGAGCAGGGGGCGAACGCCGCCGATCAGGTCGCCGCCGGTGGCGCACTGCTCGTCGCGGACGCCGAGTTCACGGCACAATGGGTGCGCACGCGGCTCGTACCGCTGCTGCGGAGCGCCGATCGGCTCGCCGAGATGGCCTCTGCGAGCGCGGGTGCGGGAGCGAGCGACGGCAGCGACCGCATGTGCGATCTCATCGAGCGGGCCGCGGCCACGAGGAGGCAGTCGTGATCGAACCGGACTTCAACCAGCCGATCCCCGAGCGGATCGAGCGCGTGCACTTCATCGGCATCGGAGGCTCGGGCATGTCGGGCATCGCCCACATGATGCTCGACGCCGGGCTCATCGTCTCGGGCTCCGACCGCTCCGGCTCGGCCACCGTGGACCGCCTGGTCGAGCGCGGGGCGACCGTCACGATCGGCCACGACGGGGCGAGCGTGCCGGTCGAGGGCGAGGGTCGCGTCGACGCGGTGGTGGTCACGAGCGCCCTGTGGCCGGACAACCCGGAGCTGCTCGCGGCGCGCGAGCACGGCATCCCCGTGCTGCATCGCTCGCAGGCCCTGCACGTGCTCGCGCGCGGCAAGCGCGTGGTCGCCGTCGGGGGCGCGCACGGCAAGACGACGACCACCGGCATGCTCGTCGTCGGGATGCACGGCCTCGGCGTCGACGCCGGCTTCGTGAACGGCGGCGTCATCGCCGGGCTCGACGCGTCGAGCTCGCAGGGCAGCTCCGACCTGTTCGTGCTGGAGGCCGACGAGTCCGACGGCTCGTTCCTGCTCTACGACGTGGCCGTCGCGCTCATCACGAACGTCGACACGGATCACCTCGACCACTACGGCACCCCCGAGGCCTTCGACGAGGCCTTCGCCGCGTTCGCGAACCGGGCCAGCGAGGCCGTGGTCATCTCCGCCGACGACGAGGGCGCGCAGCGCGTGCGGGGCCTCATCCACCACGAGCGCGTCGTCACCTTCGGGGAGTCCGAGGGCGCCGACGTCCGGATCCTGGAGATCCGGACGGGAGCGACGGCCTCGTGCGCGCTCGAGATCGCCGGCCAGCGCCTCGAGCTCGAGGTCGGCGTGCCCGGGCGGCACAACGCCGTCAACGCCGCCGGTGCCCTGGCGACGCTCGTGGCGCTGGGCTTCGCCCCCGCCGACATCGCCGGCGCGCTCGGCGCCTTCCGCGGCACGGGTCGCCGCTTCGAGCTGCACGGCGAGCGCCGGGGCGTGCGCGTCTTCGACGACTACGCGCACCACCCGGCGGAGGTCGACGCCGCCCTCACCGCGGCGCGCACCGTGATCGGCGACGGGCGCATCATCGCCATCCACCAGCCGCACCTCTACACGCGCACGCGCGACATGGCCGCCGAGTTCGCCTCGGTCTACGAGCGGGTCGCCGACCACACGGTGGTGCTCGACGTCTACGGCGCCCGAGAGGATCCGATCCCCGGTGTCACGGGCGCGCTGGTCGCCGACCGCTTCGCCGACCCCGCCGACGTCGACTTCCTGCCCGATTGGCAGCGGGCCGCCGAGCGCGCCGCCGAGCTCGCGCAGCCGGGCGACATCATCGTGACGCTCTCCTGCGGCGACGTGTATCGCATCATCCCGCAGGTGCTCTCGGCGCTCGAGGACGGCGCCGAGGCGTGAGGCGGCCCGAGGGGTTCGACCGCCCGGCCGACCGCGACGGCGACGGCCGGGCCGAGGGGGCGGATCGCGGCGATGACCGGGCGCGCGCGCTCGCGGCAGACGTGCGCGAGGTCGTCACGCTCGACGCGCTACGACGTCGGCGCGAGCGGGCGCTCGAGGAGGAGGCGGAGCGGGCCGCCGGCGTGCCGACGTCCGCGCGGCCGGAGCCGCGCCGCTGGGCGCTGAGCGCCTACGCAGGGATCGACGACGAGGAACCGGCGAGCGGCACCGACCCGGGGAGCGACGCCGCGGCTGCCCCGCGGCGCGGCTCCGAGGGCGCGGCGCACGATGCAGCGCTCGTCCACGAAGGGCTCGCCGACGCAGCGCTCGTCGACCCCGCGGCCGAGCCGCTCGCCGAGGGCGAGTCGCACGCCCAGCGCGTGGATCGGGCCTGGCGCCGCTCGCAGCGCGAGCAGCGCCGGCTCGACCGCGCAGAGCTCGCAGACACGCGGCGCGAGGCGCGCATCGCGAAGCGGGAGCGCGTGCGTCGGGAGCGCGCCGAGGTCCGCAGGTTCACGGCTGAGCGCCGTCGGCAGCTGCGCACCGCGCTGCTCGCCGCGGGCGGTCTCGTGCTGGCGCTGCTCGTGCTCGTCGGCCTCGTCTGGTCGCCGCTCATGTCGGTGCGCGAGGTGCAGGTGGAGGGCGCCGACCGCATCGACCCGGCTGCCGTGCAGGAGGCGCTGGCCGATCAGGTGGGCCAGCCGATCGCGACGGTGACCGAGGCAGGGATCGCCGAGCGGCTCCAGGCGATCCCGCAGATCGAGTCCTTCCGCGTCGACGTGGTGCCGCCCTCCAGCGTCATCGTCCACCTGGTCGAGCGCCGCCCGGTCGCGGTCGTCGAGTCCGGGGCCGGGGCGTCCGTCATCGATGCGGCCGGGGTCGTGCTCGGCTCGGTCGACGAGACGACGGATGCGCTGCCGCGCCTCACGGGGGTCGAGACCGGCACCGAGGAGTTCGAGGCGGTGGCGACGCTGCTCGTCTCGGTGCCCAGCGAGGTGCTCGCCGCGACCGAGACGATCGAGGCGCCCACCGCGTCCGACATCAGGCTGACGCTCGACACGGGGCAGCAGGTGCAGTGGGGCGGTGCCGACCAGAGCCCGCTGAAGGCCGACGTGCTCGCCGCGCTGATGTCCACGCAGGATCCCGAGACCGCTCGCGTGCTCGACGTGCGAGCACCTGAGCACCCGGTGGTCCGCGGCTCCTGACCGGTTCCCGCGCGCGATGCGGCCGCCGCACCGCGCCGCAGGAACGTGACGAAACTTTTTCTTCGTGGATCCGGTCGCGACACGCCCTGTCGGTCACGCCGCCGTGCTCCGCCCGCCCGTACCGTCGGAGTCGTCAGCATGAAATGAGGAATTCTCTAAACTTCAACTAGAGGTTGAGAGTTCGATCGAGGGGCCGGAACGTGACTTCCAACAACAACTACCTCGCCGTCATCAAGGTGGTCGGCGTGGGCGGCGGCGGTGTGAACGCCGTCAACCGCATGATCGACCTCGGTCTCCGGGGCGTCGAGTTCATCGCGATCAACACCGACGCGCAGGCGCTGCTGCTCAGCGACGCCGACGTGAAGCTCGACGTGGGCCGCGAGCTCACGAAGGGGCTCGGCGCAGGCGCGGACCCCGAGGTGGGTCGCCGTGCCGCGGAGGACCACGCGGAGGAGATCGAGGAGGCGCTCGCCGGCGCCGACATGGTCTTCGTCACCGCGGGAGAGGGCGGCGGCACCGGCACGGGCGGCGCCCCGGTCGTGGCGCGCATCGCGAAGAGCCTCGGTGCGCTGACGGTCGGCGTCGTGACGAAGCCGTTCTCGTTCGAGGGCCGCCGCCGCCAGGCGCAGGCCGAGGCGGGCGTCGAGGCGCTCAAGAACGAGGTCGACACGCTCATCGTCGTGCCGAACGACCGCCTGCTCGAGATCTCCGACATGGGCATCTCGATGGTCGAGGCCTTCGAGACGGCCGACCAGGTGCTGCTCGCCGGCGTGCAGGGCATCACCGACCTCATCACCACCCCTGGCCTCATCAACGTCGACTTCGCCGACGTGAAGTCGGTCATGCAGGGCGCGGGCAGCGCCCTGATGGGCATCGGCTCCTCCCGCGGCGCCGATCGCGCCATCAAGGCGGCAGAGCTCGCGGTCGCGAGCCCGCTGCTCGAGGCCAAGATCGACGGTGCGCACGGCGTGCTGCTCTCGATCCAGGCCGGCAGCAACCTCGGCATCCACGAGACCTACGACGCGGCCAAGCTCGTGCAGGAGGCCGTGCACCCCGAGGCGAACATCATCTTCGGCACGGTCATCGACGACACGCTCGGCGACGAGGTGCGCGTCACCGTGATCGCCGCCGGCTTCGACGGCGCGGGCCCGACCGTGAAGGACGACGACTCGGTGCTGCGGACGGCTGCGCGCGACGAGATGGGACTGCGCTCGTCGAGCTCGCCCTCCGCGCCGCGCGAGGAGGAGCGCCGCGACGAGCGCCGCGCCGACGTGCGTCGCACGGAGGAGCCGGCGGAGCGCCGCGCCGTGCCTGCCGTGCCCGTCGCCGACCACCTCACCGGCCCCGTGCAGCCGCTGACGCAGGTCGACGAGGAGGAGGACGAGTTCCTCCCCGACTTCCTGCGCTGACGACACCGCATCCGCTGACCGCGAGCATGACTGACGCCCCCGCGCGCCTGGCCGCCTTCCTCGAGGACCTCGAGGCGGCGCGCCAGGCGCGCGAGGTCACGGTCGTGGTCGTCACCAAGTTCCATCCCGTCGAGCTCGTGCGCGAGCTCGCCGACGCCGGGCATCGCCACTTCGGCGAGAACCGGCACCCCGAGGCGCGCGACAAGGCCGTGGCGCTCGGCGAGCTCGGCCTCACCTGGCACTTCCTCGGGCAGCTGCAGCGCAAGAAGGCGCGGCAGGTCGCCCGCTACGCCGACGTGCTGCACTCCGTCGACTCGGTCGAGCTGGTCGAGGCGCTCGAGGGCGGCGAACCGGGGGAGCAGCGACCGGTGCGCGACGCCCTGGTGCAGCTCAACCTGACCGACGATCCCGCCCGCGGAGGCGCCGCGCCCGACGGCCTCGAGCCGCTCGCGGAGCGCATCGCCGCCTCGGATGCGCTACGGCTTCGCGGCGTCATGGCGGTCGCGCCGCTCGACGAGGAGCCGGCTCGGGCCTTCCAACGACTCGCGGCGCACGCCGAGCGCGTGCGCCGCATCGACCCATCCGCCGACTGGATCTCAGCCGGCATGAGCGGCGACTGGCGCGAGGCGCTCCAGCACGGCGCGACACACCTGAGAATCGGCACGGCAATCACGGGAAACCGCCCCAGCGGCGGATAGCGTGAACGCACGCCACGAGGAGGATCCATGAGCAACGCACTGAAGAAGGCGGCGATCTACTTCGGCTTCGCCGAGGAGGATGAGCTGACCCAGGAGGTCCGCCCCGTCGAGCGGACCGAAGAGCACGACCGTGCTCCGCAGCAGCAGCCGCGCGAGCGCGTCGAGGAGCCGCGCCGCGCTCCCGTCACCAAGCTCCGCGCCGCACAGAAGGTGAGCGACATGAGCGAGATCCTCACGGTGCACCCGCGCCAGTACAAGGATGCCAAGGCCATCGCCGAGGCCTTCCGCGACGGCACCCCCGTCATCATCAACCTGTCGCAGATGACGGACGGCGACGCTCGTCGCCTGATCGACTTCTCCGCAGGCCTCACGCAGGGCCTCGAGGGGCGCATCGAGCGCGTCACGACCAAGGTCTACCTGCTGACGCCCGAGCACATCGCGGTCTCGGGCGGGCGTGGCGTCGACGAGGACGCGGACGCAGCCGTCTTCGCCCACTGACCCGGTGTCGATCGTCCCGATCCTCGCCTGGGCCGTCCACACCGCCCTGCTCGTCTCGTTCTACGTCCTCTGGGCGCGGATCATCCTCGACTTCGTGCGGCAGGTGCGGCGTGATTGGCGACCCAAGGGCTTCTGGCTCTTCGTCTCGATCTGGCTGCTGCGGCTCACCGATCCGCCGCTGCGGTTCGTGCGGCGCTTCGTGAAGCCGATCCGCATCGGCGGCGCGATGCTCGACATCGCGATGCTCGTGCTGCTGCTCGGCCTGCTGCTGCTCATGACGCTCGTCGGCCAGTTCCGCTACGCCTGACCCGAGCGCGCTGAGAGGCGCGCTCGCCCGCTCGACGCTACGATCTCCGGAGCGCGAACCGCGCCGGGTACAGTGAACCTGTGCCGCCTGCCCACCGGCAGGCGACTGACCAAGAAAGGCACGCCATGGCTCTGACTCCTGACGACGTCGTCCACAAGCGCTTCGAGACGACGCGCTTCCGGGACGGCTACGACCAGGACGAGGTCGACGACTTCCTCGACGAGGTGGTCACGGAGCTCCGTCGTCTGAACGAGGAGAACGAGACGCTCCGCGCCGAGAACGAGCAGCTGAAGTCGGGCGGCGCCAGCGCCGCTGCGACCGAGGTCGCCGCTCCCGCCGAGCAGGCGCCCGTCGTGCAGGCAGCGCCCGCCCCGCAGGTCGACACCGCGGAGCTCGAGCAGCTCCGCGCCGAGAACGAGCGCCTCGCGAAGGAGCTCGCCGACCGCGACGAGGCCGCTGCCGCTGCCGCTGCGGAGGCCGACGCGCAGCCGGCCGAGGCGCACACCCCGTCCGAGACCGAGGCGCCCGCGGCCGCGGAGCCCGCATCGCCGTCGGTGGCGCAGTCCGACAGCCTCATCAAGCTGGCGCAGCGCGTGCACGACGAGCACGTCGCCGAGGGCGAGCAGAAGCGCGACGAGCTGATCGCCGCCGCCGAGGCCAAGGCCCAGCAGATCGAGGACGCCGCGGAGCAGCGCAAGGTGGCGCTGCAGGGCGAGTTCGACGACGCGAAGGCCAAGCTCGACGAGCAGAAGGCCGGGCTCGAGGCCAAGATCGATGAGCTCAAGAGCTTCGAGCGCGACTACCGCCTGAAGCTGCGCGGCTACATCGAGAGCCAGCTGCGCGACCTCGACCGCTCGTCCTCGCTCGCCTTCGGCGGGCAGAGCGGCAGCTGAGCCGCTCGGTGACGGACCACGGCGCGACCGCGCACGGCTCGCGCAGGCGCAGCGGCGCCCCACGCCCGACCTGGCTGATGCTGGGGATCGTGCTGGGCACCGCTGCGCTCGCGTGGGTGGCCGACTTCCTCACCAAGGAGTGGGTCGTCGCCACCATGGCCGAGGGCGAGCAGCGCGAGGTGCTCGGCGAGGTGCTGCAGTGGCACTTCGTGCGCAACCCCGGCGCCGCCTTCTCCTTCGCCGCCGGATCGACGTGGATCTTCACGATCCTGGCCGCGGCCGTGGTGATCTTCATCGCGACGCAGGTGCGACGCATCCGCTCGATCCTGTGGGCCGTCGCCTTCGGCGGGGTCCTCGGCGGCACCCTCGGCAACCTCACCGATCGCCTGACGAGAGAGCCAGGGTTCTTCGTCGGGCACGTGATCGACTTCATCCAGGTGTGGGGCTTCCCCGCGATCTTCAACATCGCCGACATCTTCATCGTCGGCTCGATGATCGGCGTCGTGCTGCTCGTGCTGCTCAACATCGGTCTCGACGGCCTGCGGCACACCGACGATCCGGCGCACACGCGGCCGGCGGCAGACGAGGATCCCGACGCGACGCAGCCGCTCGGCCCCGAGGATCGCCCGGGAGCCGGCTCCTGATGGAGACCCGGTTCCTCCAGGTGCCTCCGGGGCTCGAGGGCACCCGCGCCGACGCCGGGCTCGCGAAGCTGCTGGGGCTCTCCCGCACCGCAGTCGTGGCGATGCTCGACGCGGGTGGGGCCGTGCAGGACGGCACGGTGCTCGGCAAGTCGGACCGGCTGCGCGGCGACGCCTGGCTCGACCTGTCGTGGCAGCCGCGCGAGGAGCCGAGGCTCGTCCCGACGCCCGTGCCCGACCTCGGCATCGTCCACGACGACGCCGACATCGTCGTCGTCGACAAGCCCGCGGGCGTCGCGGCGCACCCCTCGGTCGGCTGGCAGGGCCCGACGGTCGTCGGCGCCCTCGCCGCTGCGGGCTTCGACATCGCGACCTCCGGCGCCGCGGAGCGGCAGGGTGTCGTGCACCGGCTCGACGCGGGCACCAGCGGCCTCATGGTGGTCGCCAAGAGCGAGCGCGCCTACGCGCACCTGAAGGCCGCCTTCCACGACCGCGAGGTCACGAAGATCTACCACGCGGCGGTGCAGGGGCACCCCGACCCGCTCTCGGGCACGATCGACGCGCCGATCGGGCGGCACCCCAGCCACGAGTGGCGGTTCGCGGTCGTCTCGAGCGGCAAGCACGCGATCACGCACTACGAGACGCTCGAGGCCTATCGGGGCGGCAGCCTGCTGGAGGTGACGCTCGAGACGGGTCGCACGCACCAGATCCGCGTCCACATGGCGGCCAGGAAGCACCCGTGCCTCGGCGACACGATGTACGGCGCCGACCCGACGACCTCGGCGCGGCTCGGGCTCGAGCGGCAGTGGCTGCACGCGATGCGCCTCGGCTTCCGGCATCCGGCGACGGGGGAGCAGGTGCTCTACAGCTCCTCCTACCCGGCGCCGCTCGAGCACGCGCTCGAGCTGCTGCGCGAGGACTAGCGCGGCACGTCGCGTGGGCGCCGCGACGTAGGATCGATGGGCCATGGCAGACTCCTTCGCGCACCTCCACGTCCACACCGAGTACTCGATGCTGGACGGCGCAGCACGCATCAAGGACCTGATGCAGGCGGTGCACGACGAGGGCATGCCCGCCGTCGCGATGACCGACCACGGCAACGTCTTCGGCGCCTTCGAGTTCTGGAGGGCGGCGAAGGCGCAGGGGCTGAAGCCCATCATCGGCACCGAGGCCTACATCACGCCCGGCACCCACCGCTCGGAGCGCACCCGCGTCAAGTGGGGCGACCAGGGCGCGCCCTCCGGCGACGACGTCTCCGGCGGCGGCGCGTACACGCACATGACGCTGCTGGCCGAGAACAACGAGGGGCTCCACAACCTCTTCCGGCTGTCGTCGTACGCCTCCATGGAGGGCTACTACTTCAAGCCGCGCATGGATCGCGAGCTGCTCGAGCAGTACTCCGGCGGGCTGATCGCCACGACCGGCTGCCCCTCCGGCGAGGTGCAGACGAGGCTCCGACTCGGGCAGTTCGACCAGGCGCTCGAGGCCGCCGCCTCCTACCGCGACCTCTTCGGCGCCGACAACTACTTCCTCGAGCTCATGGACCACGGCCTCGAGATCGAGCGACGCGTGCGCGACGGTCTGCTCGAGATCGGCTCGCGGCTGGGGCTGCCGCTGCTGGCGACCAACGACCTGCACTACACGCGCGCCGAGGATGCCAAGAGCCACGACGCGCTGCTGTGCGTGCAGTCCGGTTCGACGATGGACGACCCGAACCGGTTCCGGCTCGACGGCGGGGGCTACTACGTGAAGTCCGCCGCAGAGATGCGGCACCTCTTCCGCGACCTGCCGGAGGCGTGCGACAACACGCTGCTCATCGCCGAGCGGTGCGACGTCGAGTTCGACACGAGCGCCAACTACATGCCGCGCTACCCGGTGCCGGAGGGGCACGACGAGCACTCCTGGTTCCGCCACGAGGTGCACGCGGGGCTCGAGCGCCGCTACCCGAGCGGCATCCCCGACGCGGTGCGGGCGCAGGCCGAGTACGAGATCGGCGTCATCTCGGGCATGGGCTTCCCCGGCTACTTCCTCGTGGTCGCCGACTTCATCAACTGGGCGAAGGACAACGGCATCCGCGTCGGACCGGGGCGCGGCTCCGGCGCCGGCTCGATGGCCGCCTACGCGATGCGCATCACCGACCTCGACCCGCTCGAGCACGGCCTCATCTTCGAGCGGTTCCTCAACCCCGATCGCGTCTCGATGCCCGACTTCGACATCGACTTCGACGATCGTCGCCGCGGCGAGGTCATCCGCTACGTCACCGAGAAGTACGGCACCGAGCGCGTCGCGCAGATCGTGACCTACGGCACGATCAAGCAGAAGCAGGCGCTCAAGGATGCGAGCCGCGTGCTGGGCTTCCCCTTCGGCATGGGCGACAGGCTGACGAAGGCGATGCCGCCGGCGATCATGGCGAAGGACATCCCGCTCACCGGCATCACGGATCCCTCGCACGAGCGCTACAAGGAGGCCGGCGACTTCCGCGCGCTCATCGAATCCGATCCCGACGCGAAGACCGTCTACGAGACCGCGCTCGGCCTCGAGAACCTCAAGCGCCAGTGGGGCGTGCACGCGGCGGGCGTCATCATGTCCTCCGACCCGCTGATCGACATCATCCCGATCATGAAGCGCGAGCAGGACGGCGCGATCATCACGCAGTTCGACTACCCCGCGTGCGAGTCGCTCGGCCTGATCAAGATGGACTTCCTGGGGCTGCGCAACCTCACGATCGTCTCGGATGCGCTCGACAACATCCGCGCGAACCGCGGCGAGGAGATCGACCTCGAGACGCTGCCGCTCGACGACCGCGGTGCCTACGAGCTGCTGCAGCGCGGTGACACCCTGGGCGTGTTCCAGCTCGACGGCGGGCCGCTGCGCTCGCTGCTGCGGCTCATGAAGCCCGACAGCTTCGGCGACATCTCGGCGGTGATCGCGCTCTACCGGCCGGGCCCGATGGGCGCCGACTCGCACACGAACTACGCGCTGCGCAAGAACGGCGCGCAGCCGATCACGCCCATCCACCCCGAGCTCGAGGAGCCGCTGGCCGAGATCCTCTCGGAGTCCTACGGCCTCATCATCTACCAGGAGCAGGTGATGGCGGTCGCGCAGAAGGTCGCCGGCTACACGCTCGGCCAGGCCGACATCCTCCGGCGCGCGATGGGCAAGAAGAAGAAGGAGGAGCTCGACAAGCAGTTCGAGGCGTTCTCCGGCGGCATGCTGGAGCGCGGCTACTCCGCCGCGGCCGTGAAGGCCCTGTGGGACATCCTGCTGCCCTTCTCCGACTACGCCTTCAACAAGGCGCACTCCGCCGCCTACGGCGTCATCTCCTACTGGACCGCGTTCCTCAAGGCGCACTACCCGGCCGAGTACATGGCGGCGCTGCTGACGAGCGTCGGCGACTCCAAGGACAAGATGGCGATCTACCTGTCCGAGTGCCGACGGATGGGCATCACGGTGCAGCCGCCGGACGTCAACGAGTCCACCCTCTACTTCACGGCAGTCGGCGACGACATCCGCTTCGGCCTCGGTGCCGTGCGCAACGTCGGCGAGGGCGTCGTGGACGGCATCGTGGCGGCCCGCAAGCGCGAGGGCGCGTTCGCGTCGTTCCACGACTTCCTGAAGAAGGTGCCGCTCGGCGTCGCCAACAAGCGCACCGTCGAGTCGCTCATCAAGTCGGGCGGCTTCGACACGATGGGCGTGACCCGACGGGCGATGCTCGAGATCCACGAGGATGCGGTGGACGCGGCCGTCTCCATCAAGCGCAACGAGGCGAACGGGCAGGTCGACCTCTTCGGCGACATGTTCGACGACCTGGACGCGGTCGCCGATCGCGTGCCGGATCGGCCGGAGTGGGGCAAGCAGGACAAGCTGGCGTTCGAGCGCGAGATGCTCGGGCTCTACGTCTCCGACCATCCGCTCTCCGGCCTCGAGCTCGAGCTCGCGAAGCACGCGACGCACCAGATCCAGGAGCTGCAGGAGGTCGAGGACGGCGAGCACGTCTCGCTCGCCGGGCTCATCACGAGCGTGCAGCACCGCGTGGCGCGCAACTCGGGCAACCCCTACGGCATCATCGCCGTCGAGGACTTCAGCGGCGAGCTCGAGATCATGGTGCTCGGCAAGACCTACACGGAGTATCGCGCGGCGCTGCAGGCCGATCAGGTGGTGGTGGTGCGCGGTCGCGTGCGCACACGCGACGACTCGGTGTCGGTGCACGCGAACGCGATCGACACGCCCGACGTGCAGCCGATCGACGAGACGAGGCCGCTCGAACTGCGGATCCCGGAGCGGCGCGCCTCCATGACGGCCATGCGCGAGCTGCGCGGTCTGCTCGAGCGCCACGCCGGGCCCACCGACGTGCGGATCGCGCTGCAGCGGCCAGACCTCGAGCGGGTGTTCTCCCTGCCGCAGCGGGTGCGCGTCTCCTCCGACCTCTTCGGCGAGATCAAGAGCCTGCTCGGCCCCGCGTCGATCGCCTGACTCGCGGGCGCTCCGTCGCAGGCAGCTGCGGCGAGGGCTCGTCCGACGTCGTCGCCCCCGTGGCGGCGACCACTCGCCATCGGCAGCGCCCCGAGCGATCTACGATGGAGACCGTGCTCCGACGAATCGATCTGACGACCTTGCCCGGCGACGAGGAGCTCCGCGCTCTGCTGCCGCGCCCCGCGATCGACGTCTCGGCATCCCTGACGGCCGCGACCGAGCTCATCGACGCCGTGCGCGAGCGCGGCGCCGACGCGCTCGTCGAGCAGGCCGAGCGGTTCGACGGCGTGCGTCCCTCGGCCATCGCGGTGCCCGCATCGGCGATGGCGGATGCGCTGGACGCGCTCGACGCCGACGTGCGATCGGCGCTCGAGACGGCGATAGAGCGCGTGCGCGTCGGCTCGAAGGCGCAGGTGCCGCCGCCGATGATCGCCCACCTCGGCGCGGGCGCCGAGATCGAGCTGCGCTGGCAGCCGGTCGACCGCGTCGGGCTCTACGTGCCAGGAGGCAAGGCGGTGTACCCGTCGAGCGTCGTGATGAACGTGGTCGCGGCGCAGGCGGCCGGTGTGCGCTCCATCGCGGTCGCGAGCCCGGCGCAGGCGGAGCACGGCGGCCTGCCCCACCCCACCATCCTCGCCGCGTGCGCGCTCCTCGGCATCGACGAGGTCTACGCGATGGGCGGTGCCGGCGCCATCGGCGCCCTGGCGCACGGCATCCCAGCGATCGGGCTCGCCCCGGTCGACGTGGTCACGGGGCCGGGCAACGTGTTCGTCGCCGCCGCCAAGCGCGTCGTCGCGGGCACCGTCCGCGTCGACGCCGAGGCCGGCCCGACCGAGATCCTCGTGATCGCCGACGCCGCTGCCGATGCCGAGCTCGTCGCGGCCGATCTCGTCAGCCAAGCCGAGCACGACGAGCTCGCCTGCGCCGTGCTCGTCACCGACTCGGCCGACCTCGCCGACCGCGTCGAGGCAGCCCTGACCCGTCGCGCCGGCGCCGCTTCGGCCGCCGAGCGCGTGCGTGCCGCGCTGACCGGGGAGCAGTCGGCGATCGTGCTGGTGGCCGACCTCGAGGCCGCCGCGCGCGTCAGCGACGCCTATGCGCCCGAGCACCTCGAGATCATGACGCGCGACGATGACTCGGTGCTCGCGCTCGTGCGGCACGCCGGCGCCATCTTCCTCGGCCCGGACACCCCGGTGAGCCTCGGCGACTACGCCGCCGGCTCCAACCACGTGCTCCCGACCGGCGGCCAGGCGCGCCGCGTGCCGGGGCTCGGCGCCGCGACCTTCCTGCGAGCCCAGCAGGTCGTGCGCTACGACCGCGCCGCCCTCGCCGAGGTGCGTGCGGAGGTGAGCGCGCTCGCCGCCGCGGAAGGGCTCCCCGCTCACGGCGAGGCGGTCGAGGCGCGCTTCGACCGCAGCGCCGAGCCCACCGGGGCGCGCTGATGCACTGCCCCTTCTGCCGCAACCCCGACTCGCGCGTGGTCGACTCGCGCACGAGCGACGACGGCACGTCCATCCGCCGACGCCGCCAGTGCACCGAGTGCGGCCGTCGCTTCACCACCACGGAGACCGCGAGCCTGTCGGTGGTGAAGCGCTCCGGCGTGCTCGAGCCCTTCCGTCGCGAGAAGGTCATCGAGGGCGTGCGCAAGGCCGTGCGCGGCCGCCCCGTCACCGACGCCGACCTCGCGGGCGTCGCGCAGTCGGTCGAGGAGACCATCCGGGCGACGGGCGCGAGCCAGATCGACGCGAACGAGATCGGCCTCGCCGTGCTGCCGCCGCTGCGCGAGCTCGACGAGGTCGCCTACCTGCGCTTCGCCAGCGTCTACAACAACTTCGACTCGCTCGACGACTTCGAGGCGGCGATCGGCGCGCTGCGCGCTGCGCGCCCGGAGGGTGCCACCGAGTGAGCGCCTACGACCTGCTGTTCCGGCACGGCTTCGCCCGCGTCGATCCCGAGCGCGCGCACCACCTCGGCGCCACGGCCATCAGGGCGATCGGCGTCGCGCGCCCCGGTGTGCGCACCGACCCGGCGCTGCGCACCCGAGCGCTCGGCCGCGCGTTCCCCACGCCGTTCGGCGTCGCCGCGGGGTTCGACAAGGACGCGACCATGATCGCCGGTCTCGGCGCGCTCGGCTTCGGGCACGTCGAGGTCGGCACCCTGACCGCGCAGCCGCAGCCCGGCAACCCGCAGCCGCGGCTGTTCCGACTCACGGAGGACCGCGCGCTCATCAACCGCATGGGCTTCAACAACGGGGGAGCGGCCGCCGCCGTCGAGCGCATCGCCGCAGCCCGCGCGGCTCGCTCGCGGCCCGTGATCGGCGTCAACATCGGCAAGAGCCGCGTCGTCGACGCCGACGACGCCGTCGCGGTCGAGCGGGACTACCTGCGGTCGACGCGACTGGTGGCGCCCGTCGCCGACTACCTTGCGGTGAACGTCTCGTCGCCCAACACGCCAGGGCTCCGCGGCCTGCAGGAGACCGAGGTGCTCGAGCCGCTGCTCGCGGCCATCCGCGCAGCCGCCGGCGCGACGCCCGTGCTCGTGAAGATCGCTCCCGACCTCGACGACGAGCAGGTCGAGGGCATCGCCGCGCTCGCCGCGCGCCTCGAGCTCGCCGGGGTCATCGCCACCAACACCACGATCCGTCGGGCGGGGCTGCGCTCGAGCGCTGATGCCGTGGCGCGGGCCGGTGCTGGCGGCCTGTCCGGCCCGCCGGTCGCCCGCCGCTCGCTCGAGGTGCTGCGGCGGCTGCGCGCGGCGCTGCCCGAGCAGATCGACGTCGTCTCCGCCGGGGGTGTCGAGACGGCCGACGACGTGCGCGAGCGGCTCGCCGCGGGCGCAGCGCTCGTCCAGGGCTACACGGCCTTCGTGTACCGCGGCCCGGGCTGGGCGCGCGAGATCAACCGGGGCCTCCGCAGCGGCTGAGCCGCCGTCGCGCTCACCGCCGACCTGCGCAGCGGCTGCGGGCGACGCCTACTCCGGGTAGCGGAAGAGCTTCGTCTGCGGCTTCGGCATGCGCATGAACGGCAGCTGCACCGAGCGCATCGTGGCGTACCAGCCGTGGCCCTTGGCATCCTTGTCGCCGAACTTCGCGCGCACCGCGCGGCGCACCTGCCACGCCATCAGCACCGAGTCGAGGATGACGACGGCGACGAACGCCCACAGCACGAGGTTGGCGATCAGGCGCCACTGCGGGTCGTTGATGAAGGTCAGGATCAGCACCACGACCATGACGGGCATGGCCGCCGTGCCGATCGAGAGGCGCGCGTCGACGAAGTCGCGCACGTAGCGACGCACGGGCCCCTTGTCGCGCGGCGGCAGGTACTTCTCGTCGCCGCGCTCGAACCCGACGCGGGCCTTCTGGCGCTCGGCGCGCATCTTCTCCTGCACCTGGCGCCGGGCCTCCTTGCGGTCCTCCGGCACCAGCGGGCGGCGGTTGCGGGCGACCTGCTCCGACTGCTTCGGCGTCCTCCGGCCTTCCTGCAGGGGCTCGGTCGGAGCCTTGTCGTCGGCAGAACGGCTGAACAGCGCCACGGGGAGGTCCTTCTCGAGTCGGTCGCGGGGGATCGCTCCATGGTACCGCCGCGACGCGCAGGGGGCCGCCTAGGATCGAGCGCATGACTGCACACGACGCTGACCCCAGCGCGCCCTCGCGCGACGCCCTCTCCGACCGCGACCGCGCCGTCCTCGCCGCCGTCGATGCCGGCTTCGATCGCGCGGTCGACGACCTGAAGGCGCTCGTGCGCATCCCCTCGGTCGCGTGGGACGCCTACGACCCGGCGCAGGTGCAGGCGAGCGCTGAGGCGGTCGCCGCGCTCGCCGAGGGCACCGGCGTGTTCGAGCGCGTCTCCATCGAGCGCGCGCCGATCGGCGACACCGAGCAGCTCGGCCAGCCCGCCGTGCTCGCGGTGCGCGCCGCCAGGGGCGGCAGGCCGACGGTGCTGCTCTACGCCCACCACGACGTGCAGCCGTGGGGCGACGAGGCGCTGTGGCGCACGAAGCCCTTCGAGCCCACCGAGATCGACGGCCGCCTCTACGGTCGCGGCGCATCCGACGACAAGGCCGGCGTCATCACCCACATCGCCGCGATCCGCGCGCTCGCCGAGGCCGTCGACCCCGAGGTGGGCCTCGCGCTGTTCATCGAGGGCGAGGAGGAGCACGGCTCCCGCTCGTTCCAGCGGTTCCTGGAGCTGCACGCCGACGTGCTGCGCGCAGACCTCATCGTGGTGGCCGACAGCGACAACTGGTCGACCGAGATCCCCTCGCTCACGGTGGCGCTGCGCGGCAACGCGGCGTGCAACGTGACGATCACGACGCTCGAGCACGCGAGCCACTCCGGCATGTTCGGCGGCGCGGTGCCCGACGCCATGATGGCCTTCGCCACGCTCGCCGCCAGCCTCTGGGCCGACGACGGCTCGGTGGCGGTCGAGGGCCTCACGGAGGCCGACCTCGACGTGCCCGAGCAGACCGAGGCGCACGTGCGCGCCGAGGCGGGCCTCCTGGAGGGCGTCGGGCTCGTCGGCTCCGGCCCCGTGCTCTCGCGGCTGTGGGCGAAGCCGGCCATCACCATCACCGGCATCGACGCACCCGCGGTGGCCGACGCGTCCAACACGATCCTGCCCAGCGTGCGGTTCCGCCTCTCGGCGCGCATCGCGCCCGGCCAGACGGCGGCCGACGCCTTCGAGGCGCTGCAGCGGCACATCGCGGCGCACGTGCCCTTCGGCGCGCACGTCGCCTACGACAGCGTCGACCTCGGCGACCCGTTCCTGGTCGACTCGACCGGCTGGGGCGCGACCGCGGTCACGCAGGCAATGGCGGATGCGTGGGGCGCGCAGCCGGTCGAGGCGGGCATCGGCGGTTCCATCCCGTTCATCGCCGACCTGGTGCGCCAGTTCCCCGAGGCGCAGATCCTCGTGACGGGCGTCGAGGATCCGGCGACGATGGCGCACAGCCCGAACGAGTCGCAGCACCTCGGCGTGCTGCGCAAGTCGATCGCCGCCGAGGCGCTGCTGCTCTCGCGCGTCTCGGAGGGTCGCGAGTAGCATCGAGGGTGACGGGATCACGGTCCCGTGGCTTTCGAGAGGAGCTGAGATGACGGATGTCATGACGCACGGCGTCAACCTCACCGACACGGCCGCCGACAAGGTGCGCCGCCTGCTGGACCAGGAGGGGCGCGACGACCTGCGCCTGCGGGTCGCGGTGCAGCCGGGCGGCTGCTCGGGGCTGATCTACCAGCTCTACTTCGACGAGCGTCGGCTCGACGGCGACTCGATCCGCGACTTCGACGGCGTCGAGGTCATCGTCGACCGCATGAGCGTGCCCTACCTCGACGGGTCGACCATCGACTTCGAGGACACGATCCAGAAGCAGGGCTTCACGATGGACAACCCGAACGCCGGCGGGTCCTGCGCCTGCGGCGACTCGTTCCACTAGGTCGCGATACCGCGTCCTTCCGCGACACGCCGCCGATCCTCGGATCGGCGGCGTGTCGCTTTCCACCGGCCCTTGTGGGGAGCGTCGCAGGAGCCTGAGCGGCGTCTGTGGGTACTAGGATCGAAGCAGACGTTCACAAGAGTCGGAGGAAGACATTGCGCACTCGTCGATCTCGTTGGATCGCGGCCCCGCTCGCCGTGGTGGTGGCGCTGGCGCTCGCCGGTTGCACCCAGGCACAGCTGCAGGGGTACATGCCGTCGGAGTCCGGCCTCACGAACCACGTCGACCGCATCATGGGTCTGTGGACGACCTCGTGGATCGTCCTGCTGGGCGTCGGCCTCATCACCTGGGGCCTGATGATCTGGGCGGGCATCGCCTACCGCCGCCGTCGTGGCCAGAGCGGCCTGCCGGTGCAGCTGCGCTACCACATGCCGTTCGAGATCTTCTTCACGATCGTGCCCGTCATCCTCATCGCCGGCTTCTTCGCCTTCACCGCGCGTGACCAGGCAGCCATCGAGGAGCCGATCGAGGATCCCGACTACTCGCTGACCGTCTACGGAAAGCGCTGGGCCTGGGACTTCGTCTACGAGCGCGAGGGTCAGGACCCGGTCTACTTCCAGGGGCTGCAGGCGCAGACCGACCCCGAGACCAACCAGATCGACGCCGAGTCGCTGCCCACGCTGTACCTCCCGACGGACTCCTCGATCGAGATCACCCTCGAGGCCCGCGACGTCGCGCACTCCTTCTGGATCGTGGAGTACCTCTACAAGAAGGACATGCTCCCCGGTCTCACCAACCACATGTACTTCGAGACCGGCTCGCAGGAGGGCACGCTGACCGGCAAGTGCGCCGAGCTCTGCGGCGAGTACCACTCGCAGATGCTCTTCGACGTCGAGCTCGTCAGCCCCGAGGAGTACGACGCGTACCTCGAGAGCCTCGAGGCCGCCGGCAACGTCGGCGCGATCGACGAGTCGCTCAACCCCTTCACGGGCGACGGCGACGTCGACCCCGAGGCGGACGAGGAACAGGACACCACGTACGAAGGCGAGAGCGACCGATGACCGCCACCGCGACGCGCGACACGACCCAGACGCCGGTGAGCCCCAGCGCTCAGCGCAAGGGCAACGTGCTCGTCAGCTGGATCACCTCCACGGACCACAAGACGATCGGGTACATGTACCTGATCACGTCGTTCCTGTTCTTCCTGATCGGCGGCGTGATGGCGCTGCTGATCCGCGCGCAGCTGTTCGCGCCGGGCCTCGCGGTCGTGCCGACCGAGGAGCAGTACAACCAGCTCTTCACCATGCACGGCACGATCATGCTGCTGATGTTCGCGACGCCGCTGTTCGCGGGCTTCGCCAACGTCCTCATGCCGCTGCACATCGGCGCCCCGGACGTCGCCTTCCCCCGCCTGAACGCGCTGGCCTTCTGGCTCTTCTCGTTCGGGTCGATGATGGCCGTCGCCGGGTTCCTGACGCCCCAGGGCGCAGCCTCCTTCGGCTGGACGGGCTACGTGCCGCTGAGCACGACGGCGTTCTCGCCCGGCATGGGCGGCGACCTCTGGGTGCTGGGCCTCGCGATGTCGGGCTTCGGCACGATCATGGGTGGCGTCAACTTCATCACCACGATCATGACGATGCGCGCCCCCGGCATGACGATGTTCCGGATGTCGATCTTCAGCTGGAACATCCTCATCACGTCGATCCTCGTGATCATCGCGTTCCCGGTGCTCGCCGCAGCCTTCTTCGGCCTCGCGATCGACCGCATCCTGGGCGGCCACGTCTACGACCCGGCCAACGGCGGCGTCGTGCTCTGGCAGCACCTGTTCTGGTTCTTCGGGCACCCTGAGGTCTACATCATCGCGCTGCCGTTCTTCGGCATCATCTCCGAGGTCATCCCGGTCTTCAGCCGCAAGCCGATCTTCGGCTACAACACGCTCGTCGGCGCGACGATCGCGATCGCCGCGCTCTCGGTCACGGTGTGGGCGCACCACATGTACGTGACGGGTACCGTGCTGCTGCCGTGGTTCGCGCTCATGACGATGCTGATCGCGGTGCCGACCGGCGTGAAGATCTTCAACTGGATCGGCACGATGTGGCGCGGGTCGATCACGTGGGAGTCGCCCATGCTGTGGGCATTCGGCTTCCTCGTGACGTTCACCTTCGGCGGCCTCACCGGCATCATCCTCGCCTCGCCGCCGCTCGACTTCCACGTCTCCGACACCTACTTCGTCGTCGCGCACTTCCACTACGTCGTCTTCGGCACGGTCGTGTTCGCCATGTTCTCGGGCTTCTACTTCTGGTGGCCGAAGTGGACCGGCAAGATGCTCAACGACCGGCTGGGCCACGTGCACTTCTGGATGCTGTTCATCGGCTTCCACGTCACCTTCCTCGTGCAGCACTGGCTGGGCGTCGTCGGCATGCCGCGCCGCTACTACACGTACCTCGAGGAGGACGGGTTCACCTGGATGAACCAGCTCTCCACCGTCGGCGCGATGATCCTGGCGGCGTCGATGATCCCGTTCCTCTGGAACGTCTGGATCACCGCGCGCACCGCGCCCAAGGTCGAGGTGGACGACCCGTGGGGCACCGGCCGCTCGCTCGAGTGGGCGACCAGCTGCCCGCCGCCCCGCCACAACTTCAACTCGATCCCGCGCATCCGCTCGGAGTCGCCCGCGTTCGACCTGCACCACCCGAACGCCGGCATGCAGGTGGGCGTCGGCCCGCTGAAGGATGCACCGGAGCGACCGGTCAAGGATCTCTCGAACGACGAGGTGCGCTGACATGCGGGCGAACATCATCCTGCTGGGGATCATCTCGGTGTTCTTCTACCTGTGCGCCGCGGCGTACACGGTGTGGAGCCTGATCTCCTACGACAGCGTCGAGTGGACGGGCACGCTCGGCATGGCCCTCACGGGCGTGCTGGCGACCCTGATCGGCTTCTACCTCGTGCTCGTCTACCGCGGGCAGCGAGGCGAGTTCGCGGCCGACCGCGCCGATGGCGAGCTCGACGACGACGACCCCGAGATGGGGCACTTCGCGCCGTGGAGCTGGTGGCCGATCGGCCTGGCCGCAGCGCTCGCGCTGCTCTTCTTCGGGTTCGCCGGCCCCACCTTCCTGTTCCCGATCGGTGGCGGCCTGCTGGCGATCACGATGGTCGGCTGGGTCTACGAGCACTACCGCGGCAACTTCAGCCGCTGAGACGGAGCCGCTCGCGGCGGCCGCGCGAAGCGCCCCGCCCCCTCGTGGGGCGGGGCGCTTCGTCGTGCGTCAGATGACGCGGCCGGCGCGCAGCCCCGTGTGGAGGCATCCGCCGAGGAACGTGCCCTCGAGCGCGCGGTGGCCGTGCACGCCGCCCCCGCCGAAGCCGGCCGCCTCGCCGACCGCGAAGAGTCCGGGCACCGGCTCGCCGTCGGCGCTGAGCGCCCGCGAGTCGAGGTCGGTCTGGATGCCGCCGAGGGTCTTGCGTGTGAGGGTGCGCAAGCGCACGGCGATGAGCGGCCAGTGGCGCTCGTCGAGGATCCGGTGGGGCGATGCGGTGCGAACGAGCCGGTCGCCGAGGTACCGGCGGGCGCGTCGGATCTCGACCGCCTGCGGGTCGGTCGAGGCAGGGTCGGCCACGGCGGCGTCGCGCTCCTCGATGGCCGCGACGACCGCCGCGCGATCGATGGCGGTGGTGCCGTCGGCGCCCGCGCCGAGGCGCTCCATGCCGTCGAGCAGCTCGGTGAGCGATCCGGCGACGATGAAGTCCTCGCCGTGGTCGAGGAACGCCTGCACGGGCGCGGGGGCGCCGGGCAGGATGCGCTGCGCGAGGCGTCGCAGGCTGCGGCCGGTGAGGTCGGGGTTCTGCTCCGAGCCCGAGAGGGTGAGCTCCTTCTCGGCGATCGACTGCGTCAGCACGAACCACGAGTGCTCCGCGCCGACGGAGCGGAGGTGCGCGAGCGTCGTCAGGGTGTCGAAGCCCGGGTAGTTGGGGGAGGGCAGGCGGTGCCCCCGGTGGTCGAGCCAGAGGCTCGAGGGACCGGGCAGGATGCGGATGCCGTGGTCGGGCCAGACCGGATCCCAGTTCTTGACGCCCTCGGTGTAGTGCCACATCCGGTCGCCGTTCACGAGTCGAGCCCCGGCCTCGCCCGCGAGCGCCAGCCCGGAGCCGTCGACGTGCACAGGCACCCCTCGCACGGCCTCGGCCGGCGGGGAGCCGAGCGAGGCCGGCCACAGCGCTCGCACGCGATCCAGTGCGCCGCCGATGCCGCCGGTGGCGACGACGACGCTCTCTGCGCGCAGCGCGAAGTCGCCGACGACCTCGCGGCTGGAGGGCTCGCCCCGCACGGTGACGTCGTCGGCGAGCCGATCGCCGGCGACGCCCACGACGCGGCCCTCCTCGACCAGCAGCTCCGTCACGCGGTGGCGGAAGGCGAGGCGCGCACGGCCCTCGCGCACCGCGTCCCGCAGTCGCCGCGTGAACGGCGCGACGATGCCCGGGCCGGTGCCCCAGGCGATGTGGAAGCGAGGCACGGTGTTGCCGTGGCCGCCCTCGGTGCGCGCGCCGCGCTCGGCGTGCCCGACGATCGGGAAGAGCGGGATGCCGAGCTCCCGCAGCCACGGCCGCAGGTCCCGGTGGGCGAAGTCGAGGTACGCGTCGGCCCAGCGGCGCGACCAGCGGTCCTGACCGTCGGCGTCGTCGCGGTCGAAGCCGGCTGCGCGCTCCCAGTCGTGCCAGGCGAGCTCGAGCGAGTCGTCGATGCCCAGCCGGCGCTGCTCGGGGGTGTCGACGAGGAAGAGCCCGCCGAAGGACCAGAAGGCCTGCCCGCCGATCGACTGCGGGCCTTCCTGCTCGACGATCGTCACGGTGCGGCCGCGATCGAGCGCCGTGCACGCGGCGACGAGGCCCGAGAGTCCGCTGCCGATGACGATCGCGTCGGTCTGGTGGGCCATGGTGCCTCCTCGGTGCGGCGCTCGCTCAGCGGAAGAGCGGGTTGCGGTTGACCATCGCGGTGGCCGCGCGGTCGAAGTAGTCCTCGAGCTCTGCTCGGTGCAGCGGCGCGGGATCCAGCTCGTCGAGCGCCGCCGTCATGCAGGCGATCCAGCGGTTGCGCGCGTCGTGGTCGATCGGGAACGGCGAGTGCCGCATGCGCAGCCGCGGGTGGCCGCGCTGCGCGCTGTAGGTGCCCGGGCCGCCCCAGTACTGCATCAGGAAGAGGCTGAAGCGATCCTCGGCGCCGGCGCGATCCTCCTGCGGGTACATCGCGCGCAGCACGGCATCGGCCCACACCCGCTCGTAGAACTCGTGCACCAGGCGGCGGAAGAAGGGCTCCCCGCCGACGGCGTCGAAGAGGGTCTGCTCGCGCGATCCCGTCATGGTGCGCCGCTCTCGTCCATCCCCTTGACGACGATCTTCTGCAGCGAGGGGAGCGTGACGCCGAGGTCGTCGAGACCCTCCTTGACGCGCCGGCGCAGCTCGCGCCCCGCCGCGTACTTCGCGCTCGCGCGCGTCTTGACCACGAGGCGGATGACGACGGCCTCGGCCGAGACCGACTCGATGCCCCACACCTCCGGCTTGTCGATGATGCGGCCGAGCCACTCGACGTCCTCGCTCATGTCGGTCGCGACCTGCAGCAGCCGATCCGTCACGGCGTCGATGTCGGATTCGTAGGGCACGGCCTGGTCGATCACGACGCGGGCCCAGCCCTGCGACTCGTTGCCGACGCGGACGATCTCGCCGTTGCGCACGTACCAGAGCGTGCCGTTCACGTCGCGCACCTGCGTGATGCGGATCCCCACCGATTCGACGACGCCGGAGGCCTCGCCGAGGTCGACGGTGTCGCCGATCCCGAGCTGATCCTCGAAGACCATGAAGAGGCCGTTCAGGAAGTCCTTGATGACGCCCTGGGCGCCGATGCCCGCCGCCGCGCCCAGGAAGCCGGCCATCGCGACGAGCGACGCAGGCTCGACGCCCAGGATGCTGAGGATCAGGATGAGCGCGAACGCGCCGATCAGCCATCCGGCGAGGGTGTTGAGCACGCTGCCGATCGCGCGGGTGCGCTGCACGACGCGCACCTGCGCGAGCGGTGAGTTGACGAGCGCCTCGGTGTCGGCCGCGTCCGCCTTGCGCTTGACGCCCGTGACGACGCCGTCGACGACGCGGCGGACCACGGTCTTCAGGATCGCGTAGGCGATGAAGGCGCCGACGACCACGAGCAGCACGCCGATGGGCGTGCCCCAGGCCTCCCACCAGGCGGCCACTGCCGCCCAGTCGACGCCCTCGCCCTCGCCGCCCGTCGCAGCAGCGCCGACCACGGCGGAGCCCGTCTCAGCCACGCGCGCCTCCGATCAGGCGTCTCGCCGCTGCGCTGCGAGCGCCCGCTCGACGCCCGCGAGGTGCTCGACGATGATGCGGCGCAGCGCCGGCACCGGCTCGTTGGCGGCGAGCCAGCTGCGCGTCGCGTCGGCGAGCTCCTCGCTCGCGATCACGGCCGGGTACAGGCCCACGAGCAGCGCGTCGGCCACCTGGTAGGTGCGCGAATCCCAGATCTGCTGGATCGCGCCGTGGTAGCGCGCGACCACGTCGGCGAGGACGGCGGGGTCGTTCACGTGCTGCAGGCCGAGACCGGTGTAGCGGACGATCATGTTCGACGCGCCCGGCTGGTCGGCGACCGACGCGAACGCGGCCTCCTTCGCCTCCGGCGTCGGGATGGTGGCACGGGCACGAGCGGCGAACTGGCGGCCGGTCGCGGTGTCGTCGCCCGCGAGCTCCGCGGCGATCTCTGCCTCGCCGGCGGCGCCGGTGAGCACGAGGCCGTCGAGCAGCTGCCAGCGCAGGTCGCTGTCGACCTCGAGGCCGTCGAGCGCGCGCGTGCCGTCGAGCAGCCCGCGGAGGATCTCGCCGTGCTTCGCGCTCGAGGCGAGCGCAGCGAAGGCGCCGACGAACTGGAACTGCGCGTCCGAGCCGTCCTCGGCCTTGCGCGCGAGCTTCCAGAGGCGGTCGCCCACCTTCTCGATCGTCGCCGCGCGGCGCGAGGGGTGCACGTAGGTGCGCGCGGCCTGCGCGAGCTGCGCGAGGGCGAGTCGGATGGTGGTGGACTCGGTCTCGGCGTCGATGTTGTCGAGCACCAGGTCGATGTAGTCGCTCGCCGGCGTCTCGGCGTCGCGCGTCGCATCCCACGCGGCACCCCACACGAGCGCGCGCGCCAGCGGGTCCTCGATGGTGCGCAGGCCCGAGAGGGCCGTGGCCATGGAGCGCTCGTCCAAGCGGATCTTCGCGTACGCGAGGTCGTCGTCGTTGATCAGCACGAGCGCCGGGCGCACGTGGCCGACCAGCTGCGGCACCTCGGTGCGGGCGCCGGCGACGTCGATCTCGACGCGCTCGGTGCGGCGCAGCATGCCGCCCTTCTCGTCGTAGAAGCCGATCGCGAGGCGGTGCGGGCGCAGCGTCGGGTGGTCGGCGGGGGCCGTCTGCTCGATCGCGAAGGCGGTGATGATGCCGTCCGGCGTCGTCTCGATGGCGGGGCGCAGGGTGTTGACGCCCGCGGTCTCGAGCCACAGCTCGCTCCACTGCCCGAGCTCGCGGCCGCTCGCGGCCTCCAGCTCCGTCAGCAGGTCCTGCAGCTCGGTGTTGCCCCAGGCGTGCTTGCGGAAGTAGGCGCCGACGCCCTGCATGAAGGCCGGCAGGCCCACCCAGGCGACCAGCTGCTTCAGCACCGAGCCGCCCTTGGCGTAGGTGATGCCGTCGAAGTTCACCTGCACGTCGTCGAGGTCGCGGATCTCGGCGACGATCGGGTGCGTCGAGGGCAGCTGATCCTGGCGGTACGCCCAGGTCTTCTCCATCGCCTGGAAGGTGGTCCACGCGCCCGTCCACTCGGTCGCCTCGGCCGTCGCGAGCGTCGATGCCCACTCGGCGAAGGACTCGTTGAGCCACAGGTCGTTCCACCACTTCATGGTGACGAGGTCGCCGAACCACATGTGGGCCAGCTCGTGCAGCACCGTCACGACGCGGCGTTCGCGGATCGCGTCGGTCACCTGCGCTCGGAACACGTACGACTCGGTGAACGTCACGCATCCGGCGTTCTCCATCGCGCCGGCGTTGAACTCCGGCACGAAGAGCTGGTCGTACTTCGCGAAGGGGTAGGCGACGCCGAACTGCGCCTCGAAGAAGGTGAAGCCCTTGCGGGTCGTCTCGAAGATGTACTCGGCGTCCATGTGCTCGGCGAGCGAGGCGCGGCAGAAGATGCCGAGCGGGATGGTGCGGCCGTCGCTCGAGGTGAGCTCGGAGCGCGTGACCGTGTAGGGCCCGGCGACGAGTGCCGTGATGTAGCTCGAGATGCGCGGTGTCGGCTCGAACGCCCAGACGCCGGTGTCGCCGTCGATGCGGGGCTCGGGGGTCGGCTGGTTCGAGACGACCTGCCAGGCAGCGGGCGCGGTGACGGTGAAGGCGAAGGTGGCCTTGAGGTCGGGCTGCTCGAAGACCGCGAAGACGCGGCGCGAGTCGGGCACCTCGAACTGCGAGTAGAGGTAGACCTCGCCGTCGACCGGGTCGACGAAGCGGTGCAGGCCCTCGCCGGTGTTCACGTACATGGCGTCGGAGACGACGGTCAGCTCGTTCTCGGCCGCGAGGCCGTCGAGCTGGATGCGCACCCCGTCGTCCACGGCGGACGCGTCGAGGTCGACGCCGTTCAACGTCACGGAGTGCACGGTGCGGGAGATGTGGTCGATGAACGTCGAGGCGCCCTCGGTGGCGGTGAACCTGACCGTCGTGGTCGAGCGGAACACCTCGTCGCCGGTGGTGAGGTCGAGGGCGATGTCGTAGCTCTCGACCTGCACGAGCGCCGCGCGCTCCTGTGCTTCGACGCGAGTGAGGTTCTCTCCGGGCACGCTGGACTCCTTCGGCAGTGGTGTGCTGGTGCGTCCAGCGTAGTCCGGTCGCCCGGGGCGGTGCTCTCGCGGCGACCCCGCTGGTCGATACGATCGACCCATGACGGATGAGGCTCAGCAGCAGGCTCCGCAGCGCGTGCGGATGTGGTTCGACCCGACATGCCCGTGGGCATGGATGACCTCCCGCTGGCTCGGCGAGGTCGCCGAGGCGCGGGGCTTCGAGGTGGACTGGCAGGTGATGAGCCTCGCCGTGCTGAACGAGGGCCGCGACCTGCCCCAGGCGTACGCGAAGCGCATGCCGCGCTCGATGCGCCTCACCCGGCTCGTCACGGCCGCGCGCGCCGCCGGCGGTGACGCGGTCGTCAAGCCGCTCTACGACGCGCTCGGCGAGCGCATCCACCACCAGGGCCGCAAGGACGACGACGCGCTCATCGCCGAGGCGCTCGCCGAGGCCGGCGTCGACGCATCCCTCCTGCAGGAGACCGACGAGCACGACGCGAGCCTGCGCGCCTCGCACCAGGTCGCGATCGACCTCGTCGGCGACGACGTCGGCACGCCCGTGATCGCGGTCGACGACGTCGCCTTCTTCGGGCCGGTCGTCAGCCCGGCGCCCACGGGGGCGGATGCGCTGCGGCTGTTCGACGGCATCGTCGCGGCCGCGTCGATCGACGGCTTCTTCGAGCTCAAGCGCTCGCGCACGCGCGATCCGCAGTTCGACGTCGCCCCGGCGGCCGACGCTGCGCAGCGCGCCGACGGCACCGCCTGATGCGCATCCACGTCGCCACCGACCACGCGGGCTTCGAGATGTCGCAGCGGCTCGTCGAGCACCTGCGGCAGCAGGGGCACGAGCCGGTGGACCACGGGCCGAGCGCCTACGACGCGGAGGACGACTACCCCTCCTTCTGCATCAACGCCGCGCGCGCCGTGGTCGCCGATCAGCGCGCAGGCGTCGAGGCGCTCGGCGTCGTCTTCGGCGGCTCGGGCAACGGCGAGCAGATGGCGGCGAACAAGGTCGAGGGCGTGCGCGCGGCGCTGGCCTGGAGCCTCGTCACGGCGCAGCTCGCGCGCGAGCACAACGACGCGAACGTCGTCGCGGTCGGTGCCCGACAGCACGAGGAGCACGAGATGCTCGCGATCATCGACGCCTTCGTCGCGACCCCGTTCTCCGGTGCGGAGCGGCACGCTCGCCGCATCGCGCAGCTGGGGGAGTACGAGACGACGGGCGCCATCGCCGGTCACGAGATCGTCTGACGCAGGCCCGCCACGATGCCCGAGGGCCACTCCGTCCACCGCATCGCGCGGCAGTTCGACGCCAACTTCGTGGGCCGCACCGCCGCGGTCTCGAGCCCGCAGGGTCGGTTCGAGGTCGGCGCGGCCGAGCTCGACGGTCGCGAGATCGTGGCGTCGCAGGCGATCGGGAAGCACCTGCTGCTCGGCTTCGCCGGCGACGCGGGTGATGCGGCGGGGCCGACGCTGCACGTGCACCTGGGCATCTACGGCGCGTGGGACTTCGCGGGCGCCATCTCGGTCGACCCGACGATCCTCGCGTCGCGCGCCGCGGTCGGTGCGGCGCGCATGGGGCAGACGGGCATGCGCGGGGTCGCCGATGGCGCGGGCACGCGGGGCGAGAACGAGGAGTCGATCGCGTCGATCGGCGCACCTCGGCTCGCGCGCCTGCGCGCCGGCGAGCACGAGAGCCTCGCCGAGCCGGTCGACTTCCCGCCGGAGCCGGTGGGGCAGGTGCGCGTGCGGCTCCTGACCGAGACGGCAGTGGCAGACCTGCGCGGCCCGACGGTGTGCGAGGTGCTGGAGCCCGCGCAGGTGCAGGCGCTCGCGCAGCGGCTCGGCCCCGACCCCGAGGCCCCCACCGAGTCGAGGGCGAAGGCCCAGGCGCGCTTCGTCGCCCGCGCGTCGCGATCGAACCAGGCCATCGGGCAGCTGCTGATGGATCAGTCGGTCGTCGCGGGCATCGGCAACGTCTATCGCGCCGAGCTGCTGTTCCGCGCCCGCATCGATCCGCACCGACCGGGCAGCCAGGTGACGGCGGAGGAGCTGCGCGCGCTCTGGCGCGACTGGGTGAAGCTGCTGCGCATCGGCGTCGAGACCGGGCAGATGCTGACGATCGACGGGCTGCGGGGAGCCAAGCGCACAGCGGCGCTCGCGAACCGCGCCGACCGCCACTGGGTCTACAAGCGCGAGGGGCTGCCCTGCCGACGCTGCGGCACCGCTGTCGCGCTCGAGACGATGCAGGCGCGCAAGCTCTACTGGTGCCCGGGCTGCCAGCTGTAGCTCAGGAGCGAGGGCTCACCGCCAGCGGTACAGCGTCGACGCATCCTGCGTGCTCTGCTCCGGGCTGATCACCCACGAGCCGGTGGTCGCCGCATCCTCGCGCACCGCGACGATCACCTGGGCCGTCTGCGTGTCACCGGGAGCGAACTCCCAGATGCAGCCGAGGTCGAAGGGCGCCGCAGCGATCGCCGCGGAGTTCTGATCCGAGATCGGCCCGCCGTCGGGCTGATAGCCGAAGGTCATGTCGTGCATCGGGTGCGTGGTGATGACCCCGACGTTCGTGATCACGAGGTCGAGCATCACGAAGCGCTCGCCGGCGCGCGGGATCGCCGACCCGCCCGTGCCCTGGCAGCCGAGCGAGGCCTGGTCATCCGCCGGGTCCGTCGATTCCAGCGCCGTGATCTCCCAGGTCGAGCCGTGCGAGGTGTGGATGGTCGCAGCGTCGCCGAAGGAGAACTCGCCGGGGGCGGTCGTCGGCACCGGGGGCTCGGTGGGGCCGTTCGTGGTCGGCGGGGGAGCGAGGTCGGTGAAGACGGGCGTCGGCGAGGACGGGATCGCAGGGTCGCCGGGCGTCGAGGCGGGCATCGCCACGCACGCGGCGAGCGAGAGCGCCACCGTGGCCACCAGCGCAGCGCCGAGCGCGCTGGAGCCGCGGCCGCGCGGGCGGGAGACGAGCCTGGACTGCACACGGGCACGCTATCGGACTGTGCTGTCGGCGAGCCGTGGCGGAGGCTGCTGGAGCGGGCGACGGGAATCGAACCCGCGTAATCAGTTTGGAAGACTGAGGCTCTACCATTGAGCTACGCCCGCGCGCCCCGCGATCGGGACTGCACGAATCTACCGCATCCGCACCGGTGCCGGTGTCGGGATACGCTCGTGGCGTGCAGCGAAGCATCCCCTCAGACCTCATCCTCGGCGGCGCGACCGCCGCCTACCAGATCGAGGGCGCAGCGGCCGAGGACGGCCGTCGCCCCAGCATCTGGGACACGTTCGCCCGCGTGCCGGGTGCCGTCATCGACGCGCACAACGGCGACGTCGCATGCGATCACTACCACCGGATGCCGCAGGACGTCGCGCTCATGCGCGAGCTCCGCCTGCAGGTCTACCGCTTCTCGACCAGCTGGGCGCGCGTCTGCCCCGATGGCGGTGCGCCGAACGCGCAGGGCCTCGACTTCTACTCGCGACTCGTCGACGAGCTGCTCGAGGCCGACATCATGCCCTGGCTCACCCTCTACCACTGGGATCTGCCGCAGGCGCTGGAGGATGCCGGGGGCTGGCCGCACCGCGACACCGCCCACCGCTTCGTCGACTACGCGCTCGCCGTGCACGATCGGCTGGGCGATCGCGTCACCAACTGGACGACCATGAACGAGCCCTGGTGCTCGTCGTTCCTCTCCTACACGGCCGGTGCGCACGCGCCCGGGCGGCAGAGCATCGCCGACGGCCTGCAGGCCGCGCACCACCTCCTGCTCGCGCACGGCATGGCGGTGGGCGCGCTGCGCGAGGCGGGCGCCGAGCGCGTCGGCATCACCCTCAACTTCCAGCCGGCCGAGCCGCTCGACGCGAGCAGCGCCTCGGACCGCGAGGCCGCCCGGCGCCTCAACGACCAGTACAACCGCTTCTTCGTGCACCCGATCATGCGCGGGGAGTACCCCGAGTCGCTGCTCGCCGACGTCGGCCACCTGGGGCTCGACGAGGTGGTGCAGCCGGGCGACCTCGACATCATCGCCGCGCCCATCGACGTGCTCGGCGTGAACTACTACCACGACGACGTCGTCTCCTACGAGGCGCCGGTGGTGCCGCTCGTGAACGACGCGCCGACCGACCGGGCGATCGCCAGCCCCTACCCGGCTGCCGAGGGCGTGCACGCGCACCCGCGCGAGCTGCCGACCACGAACATGGGCTGGGAGGTCAACCCCTCCGGGCTCACCGCACTGCTGCGGCACCTGCACGAGGAGTACACCGGCGCCGCCGGCATCGAGCTGTGGGTGACGGAGAACGGCGCGTCCTTCGACGACGAGGTCGTGCACGAGCAGGCGGACGCGACGGCTGCGACGGATGCCGCGCATGCATCGACGGGCGGCGCGCGAGTGCACGACCCGGAGCGGGTCGCGTTCCTGCGCGGCCACGTCGGCGCGGTGCTCGACGCCATCGAGGCAGGCGTGCCCGTCAAGGGATACATGTACTGGTCCCTGCTCGACAACTACGAGTGGGCGTGGGGCTACCACAAGCGCTTCGGCATCGTGCGGGTCGACTACGACACGCAGGAGCGCACGGTCAAGGACTCGGGGCTCGAGCTCTCCCGCATGATCCGCGAGCGCACGCTCTAGCTGTACCGGGTCGTCACCTTGGTGACACTCGGGCTGCGGGGACCTGAACAGCTCCACTCAGCCCGGAGGTCCTCCCCGCTCACAAGACCCGAACTGTCACCAACGTCCCGGCGCAGTACATCGAGCGGCTCGGTCGCGACGACGCCCGCGCCGCTCGAGCATCGAGCGGGGCGGGCGTCGCGCGCGCAGCGTGCGAGCGGGTCAGCGCAGCGCCTCGACAGCCGCCGGGTTCAGCGCGTTGCGCGGCGCCTGCCCGCGCGAGACGGCGATGATGTCGTCGTTGGCCGCGCGCGTGACCGCGGCGGTGAACGCATCCGTCCAGCACAGCGAGTGCGGCGCGAGCGTGACGTTCGGCAGCGACAGCAGCGGGTCATCGGGCTCCGGGGGCTCGGGGTCGAAGACATCCAGCCCCGCCGCGCGGATCGTGCCGTCGCGCAGCGCGTCGACGAGTGCCGGCTGGTCGACGAGACCGCCGCGGCCGATGTTGACGAGCACCGCGTCGGAGCCCATGAGGGCGAGCTCGCGCGCACCGATCAGGCCGCGCGTCTCGGGCGTGAGCGCCGCGCACAGGACCACGACGTCCGCCGCCCGCAGCAGTCCATCCAGGGCGACGAGCTCGACGCCGAGCCGGCTCGCCGCCTCGCTCCTACCGGAGCGATTGGTGCCGATCACGGTGAGGCCCACGCCCTGCGCGAGCTCCGCGAGCTCGGCCCCGACGCTGCCGAAGCCGACGATCCCGAGGGTCGCGGCCTCCGTCGCCGTGCCACGCCACGCCTCGCGCTCGTCCCACCGGCTCTCGACCGTGAGCCGGTGCTTCTGCACGAGGTTGTGCGTCGTCGCCAGCACGAGCGTCAGCCCGGCGAGCGCGAGCGGCCGCCGCACTGCCGCCGGCGTGTTGGTCACCACGACGCCCGCCGCTGTGCAGGCGTCCAGGTCGATGGTGTCGTAGCCGGCGCCGAAGCGCGCGACGTGCCGCAGCCGCGGCGCTGAGCGCAGCACCTCGGCATCGAACCGGCGGTGCCCGAGCGCGTAGACCGCGTCGAGCTCGGCGAGGTCGTCGTCGTCCTCGGGGTGGGCCGCGATGATGCGCCACTCGATGCCCGCCGCCGCGAGCTCGTCGAGCCGCAGGTCGCCGTGCACGCTCGAGCCGTCCGCCTCGATCGCGTCGTCGGTGATGCCGAGGAGGTAGCTCACGCGAGTGCCTGCTGGTTGAGCGGCTTGCGCACCAGCACCGTGTAGGCCACGGCCGCGAGCGCCGCGATGATGCCGCCGATGATGAACGAGGGGGCGTAGGAGCCGGTCGCGTCGGCGATGATGCCCGTCAGCAGCGGCGCGAAGGCACCGCCGAAGTAGCCGCCGAAGTTCTGGATCGCTCCGACGGAGGCGACCTGCTTCGAGTGCACGACATCGCCGGGCATGGCCCAGGCGGCCGCCTGCATGGTGGCGACGAAGCCGAGCGCGACCGTCATGACGATCATCGCGAGCCACAGCTCGCCCACGAGCGGGATCAGGCAGATCAGCACGCCGGCGACGATCGCGGCGACCGACATGACGTGGCGCTTCGCGGTGAGCGCGTCGAGGCCGGAGCGCTTCGTGTACTTCGTCATCACCCAGCCGCCGGTGATGCCGAGGATGGCGGCGCCGAGGTAGGGGATGGCCGCGAGCCAGCCGGAGCCGGCGATGGAGGCGCCGCGCTCCTCCTGCAGGTAGAGCGGCAGGAAGACGATGAAGATGTTCCAGATCCAGATGACGCAGAAGAAGCCGGCCATCATGCCCCAGATCTGGCGGTGCTTGAACAGCGACAGCCACGAGACCTGCGCCGTGCCGGTGTCCTGCGCCTGCTCCTGCGACCTGATGAGGTCGAGCTCCTCCTGCGAGATCGAGGGGTGCAGCTCGGGCCGGCGGTAGAAGATGTAGAACGCCACGGCGAGCACGAGGCCCAGGGCGGCAAGGAAGACGAAGATGGCCTGCCAGCCGAAGGTGATCATGATGCCGGTGAGGATCGGGGGAGCGATCGCCGGGCCCCACTTCGAGCCGGAGTCCCAGATGGCGGTCGCCTGCCCGCGCTCGTGGCGGGGGAACCAGTCGGCGGTGAGGCGGGCGCTCGCCGGGCCGTTCGGCGCCTCGGTGACGCCGAGCAGGAACCGGAAGGTGACGAAGTGCCACAGCGTCGAGCCGATGGCCATGAGGCCGGTCGCGATCGACCAGCCGGCGATGGCGAGGAAGTACATGCGGCGGGCGCCGAGCTTGTCGACCAGCCATCCGGCGGGCAGCTGCGCGAAGGCGTAGGTCCAGCTGAAGACGGTGCCGAGCAGGCCGATGTCGGTGCGGGTGAGGCCGAGCTCGTCGATCAGGTAGGGCGCGGCGACCGAGATCGCGCTGCGATCCATGTAGTTGACGATGCCCGCGATGAGGGCCCAGCCGAGGATCCACCACCTGAGGTTCTTGATCGTGCGCCGTGTGGCGCTCTCGCGCACGGGCGTCGTCTCTGTGCTCACGTCTTCACTCCTTCGTGAAATTGCTCGGCTGCGGTGCCGCTGCGGAAGATCCTATAGGAAACAGAATCTTCGGCAAATCGTGAGCACAGCGAAGGGGCCGGCCTCGTGGTGAGACCGGCCCCTTCGGGTGTGGATCGAGGCTGGATCAGCCCATCGACGGCGGCATCAGCACCGAGTCGATCAGGTAGACCGTCGCGTTCGCGGTCTGGACGCCGCCGCAGAGCACGGTGGCCTCGCCGACCATCAGCTCGTCGCCGGAGCCGGTGACCTCGACGTCCTCGCCCTGCACGGTGGTGTGCGTGCCCTCGATCGCGTCGGGCGCGACCTGGCCGGGCACCACGTGGTAGGTCAGGATGCTGCTGAGCGTCTCGGCGCCCTCAGGCGTCTGGAGCATCTCGACGGTCTCGGCCGGCAGCGCCTCGAAGGCCTCGTCCACCGGTGCGAAGACGGTGAACTCGTCGCCGTTCAGCACGTCGACCAGGTCGACCTCGGGGTTCAGCTGGCCGGAGACGGCCGCGACGAGCTGCGTGAGCATCGGGTTGTTGGAGGCGGCGACCGCGACCGGGTCCTGCGACATGCCGACGATCGAGCCGGCGCCGTCCGGCACCTCCTCGTCGTACATCGCGCACGCTGCGCCGACGAGGTTCGCGTACGCCGGGTCCATGTCGGTCGACTCGGTCTCCATGGGCTCCTCGGTCATCGGCTCCTCTGCCGACGGAGCCGTGGTGCCCTCGGTCTCGGCATCCGTGGTGCCGCCCATGGAGCAGCCGGCGAGCACGAGCGTGGCGGCGCCGACGAGCACGAGGCCAGCCATCTTGGGGTTCTTCTTGGTGAGCATCGCTGCTCTCCTTCCGGTCGTCTTCCTCGGTGATGTCCCGACCCGTGCGAGTCGGTGATGCAGGGGCTTCGGAGCCCGGGCGGGCGCGGATTGGAACCGGATCGGGTGCAGCCACGACCCATCCGCATGGCCGCTCGTGCCGAACCCTGAGCACGTCGAGGCCACGATCGCGGGCACGGCGCAGCTGCCAAGGAGGCACCATGCTCGCCCTCATCGGATTGCTCGGTGGATTCATCACCGGCATCTCGCCATGCATCATCCCGGTGCTGCCGGTCATCCTCTTCTCGGGCGGCATGCAGTCCGCGCGCGACGAGCGCAGCACCGGCGAGGGGGCGGATGCGGCTGCCGCCGCAGGGGGAGACGGCGGCGGGCAGGGCAGCGTCGCCACCGCGGTGCGGCAGCAGCCGGTGCGCACCATCTCGCGCTGGCGTCCCTACCTCGTGATCTCGGGCATCGTCGTCAGCTTCACCCTCATGACCCTCGCAGGCAGCCTCGTGCTGAGCCTGCTCGGGCTGCCGCAGGACGTGCTGCGCTGGGCGGGCATCATCGTGCTGAGCCTCATCGGCATCGGCCTCATCGTGCCGGCCTTCCAGCACCTGCTCGAGAAGCCGTTCGAGCGGCTGCCGTTCCTGCAGCGCGCCGGCGAGCGGTCGAGCAAGCTGCAGGGCTTCCCGCTCGGGCTCGCGCTCGGCGCCGTCTACGTGCCCTGCGCCGGGCCCGTGCTCGCGGCGATCACCGTCGCCGGCTCGACGGGCCAGATCGGCAGCGACACCATCGTCCTCACGGTGTCGTTCGCGATCGGTGCCGCGCTGCCGCTGCTGTTCTTCGCGCTCGCGGGCCGTCGCCTCGCCGAGCGCATCGCGGCCTTCCGCAAGCGCCAGGGCATCATCCGCATCGTCTCCGGTGCGCTCATGATCCTGCTGGCGCTCGGCCTCGTCCTCGACCTCCCCGCTCGCCTGCAGCGCCTCGTGCCTGACTACACCTCCGCCATCCAGGGTGCGATCGCCGACAACGACGAGGTGCGAGAGGCGATCTCGATCGGCGGCCTCGAGAACGAGGAGAACGCCGACCTCGACCTCTGCGACCCCGGTGCGACCGAGCTGCAGGAGTGCGGCACGGCGCCGAGCATCCGCGGCATCGACTCCTGGTTCAACACCCCGGGCGATGCGCCCATCGACCTCGCGTCGCTGCGCGGCGAGGTCGTGCTCATCGACTTCTGGGCCTACTCCTGCATCAACTGCCAGCGCTCCACCCCGCACATGAACGCCTGGTACGACGCCTACGCGGATGCGGGCCTGAACGTCATCGGCGTGCACAGCCCGGAGTACGCCTTCGAGAAGGAGCGCCAGAACGTGATCGACGGCGCCGAGGCGCTCGGCATCGAGTACCCGGTGGCGATCGACAACTCGCTCTCGACCTGGACGAACTACCGCAACGCCTACTGGCCCGCGCGCTACCTGATCGACGCCGAGGGCACCGTGCGCAACGTGCACTTCGGCGAGGGGCAGTACGCCGAGGGCGAGCAGATGCTGCGCGCGCTGCTCGAGGAGGCCGACCCCGGCGTCGAGCTGCCCGCGGCCACCGAGACGGGCGACGAGACGCCCGACAACGCCGACATCACGCCCGAGTCCTACCTCGGCACGACGAAGGTGCAGAACTTCGGCGGCGAGGAGCGCTACTCGGCGCAGACCGAGTCGTTCGCCTTCCCCGCGGAGCTGGCGCAGGACACCTTCGCCCTCGACGGCGACTGGCAGCTCGAGACGCAGTTCGCGACGCCGCGCGGCGACGCCGCGCGCATCCGCCTCGAGTATCGAGGGCAAGAGGTGCGGATGGTGCTGGCAGGCTCCGGCACGGTGGTCGCCGATGTCGACGGGGAGCGCGTCGAGCTCGACGTCTCGGGCACGCCGCGGTCGTACCGCCTGCTGCTGGCCGACGACCTGCAGGCCGGCACCATCGAGGTCACGCTGCCGGCCGGCGTCGAGGCCTACTCGTTCACCTTCGGGTGATCGGCGAGCGGACGGGGGCGCTGCGGGGCGCCGCCGCCCGCCTGAGCCCGGTCGACCTCCGACCCCTTCCGCCGAGCACGACCTGGTGCACCGTGTCGCGCTCGGCGGGAGGGGTCGGCCTCGTCGGCTGCGTCGTGACAGCCGGGGCGGCCGGCGGCGGTAGGCTGGCCTGCTGTACGGGAGCGATCCCTACGGGGCGTAGCTCAGCTTGGCTAGAGCGCCCGCTTTGGGGGCGGGAGGTCGCAGGTTCGAATCCTGTCGCCCCGACCAGACCGGCCCCGATAGGCGTCTTGTGCGCACATAGCTCGTCGACGTTGGACGCGACGACCAGGAGGCCGAGATCGCGCTGCAGCTGCCCGTCGGCCGCGCGCTCGGGCTCTTGCAGCGGCTCGGCCTCATACGGCGCCTGCCCGACCGCGACATGCAACAGCCGCTCGAGAGTCTGCGCGGCGACTTCATCGACCCGAAGCGCGCGGCCGAGGTCAGCGCTGGGCGGGCGGTAGGCGGCCGAGGTGCTGCTCGAGCAGCTGCCGCAGGTGGTCGACCGCGCCGCATGACGGACTGGTCGTATGACGGACTGGTCGCAGCGGCGCGACGTCAGTGGGGCCGCAGGAGGGGCTCTGTGAAGAGCGCAGATGTGCCGCCAACGGATTGGCGACTGTCGGGCGAGCTGCGGTCGTGTTCGACCGCAGCAACCGATCGCCTCACGCGCGCATCTCACGCTCTGCGCAGGAGCACCGAACACGCTGCGAAAACCGCAGTGATCGCACGCGCGTGTAGAACTCCTGCCGCGCCGCGCTCGTCCGATCTCTGCTCTGGCCATGAAAACAACCCGACAGCAATACGCCCCCTCGCCCTTTCCATCGGGGCTATTGTGACGACAGTCGCGATGCTGATGCAGTTCACCCCGGCCCCCGCCGAGGCCGCGGTTCCAACCGCACCACCCTCGTCCGGTCTGTCCGCTACGTCCGGCCTCAGCGGTGCCGACGTGGAGCAGCTCATTGAGGAACTGGTCGCTAGCGACCTCGTGCGTTCGACCGAAGTGACGGCGACATCCGTCGACTACGTTTTCGAAGTGCCAACTGAGGTAGGTCTCTTCGAGCTGCCTATTTCGGTTCCCATTCAGGCCTCCCCTGCTGCCCGGAAGGGAATTGTTCAGACGAACCTCTCATTCGGGCGCCACAACTTCTACGGCGCGTACGTGGACCTCAATCGGTGGGACCAGGGCATGATCGTGAGTGGAGGAGCCGCAGCCGTCAACGCTGCCCTGTGCGCTGTCCCCGCAGTTGGTGCCATCAGCTGCGGAGTGATCTTTACGCTGCTGCTCATCGCCTCGAACACCATCACGACGAGTGGGATGTGCCCCAGGGTGTACCGCATGTATCTGTCTGGGCGCGCAGGGCACTGCGCCTGATCTGTAGTCAGCGCGGCGCGCCGCGCTCGCTACAGATCGTCCTCTGGCTGAAACAGCGACTCAATCGGAGTGCTGAGTTCTCGAGCGAGGGCGAACGCCAGGGGAAGCGAAGGTTCTGAGCGATCGAGTTCAATGCTCAACACGGTGAGTCGAGAGACACCGCATCGTTGTGCGAGCTCGTTCTGTGAGAGGCCTAGTTCTCGCCGTAGCTCGCGAATCCTGTTACGCAACCGTGGTCATCCGCCGAAGCGCGATGAGATAGGCGGCCCAGTAAGCGGCGATCGCCGCAACCAGCGTCGCCGCACCCACAGCAAATCCCACCCCGCCCCACGCATACGTGAGGCACACCGTGAGACCAGCGATCAGGACGAGGCACACCTCGAAAGTGAACTCACTTGCCTGTTCTGATGCCCTTCGCTCGACCGAGCCAGGCTGCCTCGATCTCGTGCGGCTGGCCCTCGTGCGCTTATAGATGAGCGTCAGCGTCGCGGCACCACCCAGCAAGAGCGCCAGCGGCAGGACGTTCGCTAGACCTCCTCCGAGAAATTCTTCTGGCCACCAGAAGGTGTAGGCGCCAAACGCGCCGAAGAGTGAGATGAGGGCAAGGATGTAGGCGGGCCTGGACATGTGCTGCTCCCTCGGTTCAAGGTATAGCCAACCATACACCCGGGTCGGGGTGACGCTCGGTGTGGTGCGACAGTGGCGGCTTGGAGCGAGATGACAGCGGCGAACGTCTTCTCACGCGTTGCTTGCCCGAGGTTGACGGCCATCGCGCTCCGCCCAGCGGCGTCTCGCGTGCCATCTTGGCGGCCGCCACCTGCCTCGAAGCTGCTGAACGCCACTTCGCCGCCACTCATGCGGGCAGCTCCGCCGACGGCTGCATGCGTGCCAGCTCGCTGCAGAGCGTGGCGCGGGAGCAGCCGAGATCGCGCGCGATGGTGGCTTTCGGCACTGGGGTCGCTGTCGCCGGGGGAGAACGACAGCGACGCATTCAGGAACCGTACGGTCGCGCCCTTGGCGGTATCTCCTCGACGATGCTCTGCAGGTCGGCGAGCGACCGGGCCAGGCGGTCCATCGACGGCGGCAGGCCGCTGCCGTCGAGCAGCGTCTGGGACGGTGGCGTGCTGATGTCGTGCCACCGCGGGGAGTCCCATGGCAAGAGATGCTCGTGTGAGGAGGGCTGCTGCGATAGCCAGGTGCTCTCGCTTCACCTCAACGGCGACGAGCCGGGCTGGTGGCTCGTCGCGACCGTCGGGTCGGCGCACCTACTCTCGACGACGCCAGACTGGCGGCACGTTCAGCTCGCCGACGGCGAGGCATCGCGGGCGAGGGAGTTCCGAGTCTCGGGCTCAGATTCGACTGGCGCCGACCTCTGGGTACGGTCAGTTGGCGATTCGCTCGTGACAGCTCTGCGCGCGTCGCTTCGCGTCAGCTCAGAGATCCTCGACCTGTCAGCAGAGTGGAGCGAGAACCCGCGAAAGCACAGGGGAGTAGGGGCGTCGGCAGGTCGTTGCGCCGGGACCAGATCGTGCGATTGCATGGCGGGAGGTCGCAGGTTCGAATCCTGTCGCCCCGACCAGACCGGCCGCTGGCCGGGCGTCACGCCGCCCTCACCCGCCGCCCTTCTCGAATCGATAGCCGCCCGACGAGGTGATGAAGTGCACCGGCTCGTGCGGATGGGGCTCGAGCTTGCTCCGGAGCTGCGCGATGTGGAAGCGCAGCGCGCTCGAGTCCGGCAGGTATCGGGCTCCCCAGATCTGCTGCGTGAGCTCGGATCGCGTGATGACCCGCCCTTCGCCCTGCACGAGCAGCTCGAGCAGCTTCCACTCGGTGGGCGTCAGGCGGATCTCGTCGCCGGCGCGGCGCACCACGCGAGTCGCGAAGTTCACGCTCGTCGTCGCGAACTCCACCCCCACCATGGACGCGGTCGCGGGGATGCGCCGTCCCAGCGCCCGGATCCTCGCGAGCAGCTCGTCGATCTGGAACGGCTTCGTGACGTAGTCATCGGCGCCCGCGTCGAGCGCGCCGACCTTGTCGGCCGCGCCGGTGCGGCCCGAGACGACGAGGATCGGGGTCTCCGACCAGCCGCGGATGGCTTCGATGACCTCGACGCCGTCGAGCTGCGGCATGCCGAGATCGAGCATGATCACGTCGGGCTGCTCGTCGATGGCCGCGGCGACGGCTTCCTGCCCGTTGCTCGCGGTGCACACCTCGTAGCCCTTCGCCACGAGGGTGATGCGCAGCGCGCGCAGCAGCTGCGGGTCGTCATCGGCGATCAGGACCTTCATGAGCGCGGCACCTCCGTCACGGCTCCTTCCGCGCCGCCGTCGGGAGCGCGGCGCTCCTGGGCGACCGCCTCGAGCGCGACCACCATCGTGAGCCCCCCGCCTGGCGTGTCCTCCGCGACCAGGGTCCCGCCCATGCCCTCCACGAACCCGCGGGAGAGCGCGAGCCCCAGGCCGAGCCCGGCGGTGTTGTCGGTGTCGCCCAGTCGCTGGAACGGCACGAAGACGTCCTCCCGTCGCTCGACGGGGATGCCCGGCCCGTGGTCGACGATGCGCAGCTCGACGTGACCGGCGAACGCGCTCGATGCGATCCTGACCCTCGACCCGTCCGGGGCGTGCCGCTGCGCGTTCGCCACCAGGTTGACGACGACGCGCTGCAGCAGGACGGGGTCAGCGAGCGCTGGCGTGGTCCGCGGATCCAGGTCGAGCTCGACATCGTCCGGCGTCAGGCCGAGCTCGCCGAGCGCGAGGAGCACGACGTCCGCGGGGTCGACGGGCGACTTCGCGACCGCGAGCACCCCGGCCTGCACGCGCGAGACGTCGAGCAGGTCGGTGAGGAGCGAGGTGAGCGCGTGCAACGACTCCTCGGCCGTGCCGAGCAGCTCCTCCCGGTCGCTGTCCGACAGCTGGGCACCGGTGGCTCGCATGCCGCCGACGGCCGCGATGGCCGAGGCCAGCGGTCGTCGCAGGTCGTGGCTCAGCGCCGCGAGCAGTGCGCTGCGCACCTTGTCGGTCGCGGCCAGAGGGGCCACCTCGCTCGCGGTCTCCGCGAGGTCGTCCCGCTCGAGCGCTGCCTGGAGCTGCGCGACGATGACCCCGAGCAGTCGACGCTCCCCGGCGTCCAGGTCGCGTCCGTGGAGCAGGAGGGATGCGCCCTCGCCCACGACGAGGCTCGTCGACGGCCCTTCGAGCGAGCCGGCACTGGCTGTGACGGCGCCGCGGTCGACGAGCGCGACGCCGTCGAGGGAGAAGGCCTCGTGGACCCGGTCGACGAGCGCTCGCACCGCGCCGGTGCCGCGCAGCACGCTGCCGGCGACGGTCGCGAGCAGCGCGGACTCGGCGGCGGCGCGGCGGGCATGCCGTGCCTCGCGAGCCGCGCGGTCCACCACGATGCTGACGAGGACGGCGATGATGACGTAGAGCACGATCGCCGCAGCGTGCGTCGGATCCGCGATCACGACCGTGAAGTAGGGCGCGACGAAGAGGAAGTCGAGCGTGATGCCGCTCATCACGGCCGCGAACACGGCGGGCCAGAGCCCGCCGACGAGCGCGACGACCACGACGAGCAGCTGGAACGCGAGGACGTGGGTGGTGATGGATGCAGGGCTGCGGATCGTCCAGAGCCCCCACGCGAGCAGCGGCCCCGCGACGAGCGCGACAGCGAGGCCCGCGAGGCGGCGTCGCAGGGAGAGCGCTCCACCGAGGCGGGGGAGGCCGCGCCTGGAGGCGGCCGCTGCGTGGGTCACCACGTGCACGTCGATGTCCCCGGAGTCCCGGATGACGTCGTGGCCGATGCCCGGTCCCGTCAGCGCCGACTGCAGACGACCGCGACGGGAAGCCCCGATGACGAGCTGCGTGGCGTTGACGGCTCGCGCGAACCCGACCAGCGCCTCGGGGACGTCGTCGCCGACCACCTGGTGGTAGGTGCCGCCGAGCGCTTCGACGAGCTCGCGCTGCCGTGCGAGCGCGTCGGGGTCGCCGCGTCGCAGCCCGTCCTGGCTGATCACGTGCACTGCGAGGAGGTCGCCCCCGGAGGCGCGGGCCGCGATCCGCGCCCCGCGTCGCAGCAGCGTCTCGCCTTCGCGGCCGCCGGTGAGCGTCACGACGACTCGTTCGCGGGCCTCCCACGTCGCATCGATGCCCTGCTCGGCGCGGTACCGCTGCAGGGCTTGGTCCACCTCGTCGGCGAGCCACAGCAGCGCGAGCTCGCGCAGCGCGATGAGGTTGCCGAGGCGGAAGTAGTTGGAGAGCGCCGCGTCGATGCGCTCGGCGGGGTAGACGCGGCCACCGGCGAGACGGTCGCGCAGCGCTTGGGGTGAGAGGTCGACGACCTCGACGCCGTCGGCCTCGCGCAGCACGTGATCGGGGATCGTCTCCCGCTGCGCGATGCCGGTGATGCGCTGGACGACGTCGTGCAGCGAGTCGATGTGCTGGATGTTGACGGTCGAGATCACGTCGATGCCGGCGGCGAGCAGCTCGTGCACGTCCTGCCACCGCTTGCCGTTGCGACTGCCGGGCGCGTTCGAGTGGGCGAGCTCGTCGACGAGCGCGACGTCGGGCGCTCTGCGGAGCACGGCATCGACGTCCATCTCCTCGAGCGCCATCCCGCGGTGCGCCACGCGCGTGCGCGGCACGACCTCCAGGCCCTCCAGCATCGACGCCGTCGCGGCGCGCCCATGGGTCTCGACGAGCGCGACCACGACGTCGGAGCCCTCGAGCGCCAGCCTCCTGGCCTCCTCCAGCATGGCGTAGGTCTTGCCGACGCCGGGGGCGGCGCCGAGCAGCACGCGCAACCGCCCCCGTCGCATGTCAGCCCCTCATCTCGTCGAGCGCCAGGTTCAGCTCGAGCACGTGCACCACCGGGGCGCCGACGTAGCCGCCGATCGGCTGCGCGGTGTGATCCTCGACGAGCGCCCGCACCTCGTCCGTGGTCATGCCTCGAGCCGACGCGACGCGCTGCACCTGGATCGAAGCGTACTCGGGGGAGATGTGCGGATCGAGCCCCGACGCCGATGCGGTCACCGCGTCCGCGGGCACCTCCTCGACCCGCACGTCGTTGAGCGCGGCGACCTGCTCGCGTCGCTCCGTGACGGCAGCGATGAGGTCGGGATGCTCGGAGCCGTGGTTGGACCCGCCGGACGACTGGCCGTCGTAGCCGTCGCCGGCGGCGGAAGGACGAGGCTGGAAGTAGGCGGCCAGCGGCGAGCCAGCGGCGTCGGCGAACGGCTGTCCGATGAGGGACGAGCCGACGACTCGGCCCTGCGCGTCGCGGACGAGCGATCCGTCGGCCTGCGAAGGGAGCAGGAGCTGCCCGATCCCGGTGACGACGAGCGTGTAGAGCACGCCGGTGACGATCGTGCAGAGCGCGATGGCCCGGATCGACACCCAGAGGGTGCGCACGGTGGTCCTGGTGGTAGCCATGATGTCTCGATTCAGAATCCGGGCACGAGGCGCACGACGAGGTCGATGAGCCAGATGCCGATGAACGGGGCGACGAGTCCGCCGAGGCCGTAGACGAGGAGGTTGCGCCCGAGCAGCTTCGGTGCGGAGACCGGCCGGTAGCGCACTCCTCGCAGGGCGAGCGGGATCAGCAGCACGATGACGATCGCGTTGAAGATGACGGCGGAGAGCACCGCTGAGGCAGGGGAGTGCAGTCCCATGAGGTTGAGCGCTGCAAGCCCCGGGAAGGCCCCCATGAACATCGCCGGGATGATCGCGAAGTACTTGGCGACGTCGTTGGCGATCGAGAAGGTCGTCAGCGCACCGCGGGTGATGAGCAGCTGCTTGCCGATGCGGACGATGTCGATGAGCTTCGTCGGGTCGGAGTCGAGGTCGACCATGTTGCCGGCCTCCTTCGCCGCCGAGGTGCCCGACTGCATCGCCACTCCCACATCCGCCTGCGCGAGTGCCGGGGCATCGTTGGTGCCGTCGCCCGTCATCGCCACCAGGTTGCCGCCCTCCTGCTCCGCCCGGATCAGCGCGAGCTTGTCCTCTGGGGTCGCCTCTGCGAGGAAGTCGTCGACGCCCGCTTCCTTCGCGATCGCGGCGGCTGTCAGCGGGTTGTCGCCCGTGATCATCACCGTGCGGATGCCCATCGCCCGCAGCTCGGCGAACCGCTCGCCGAGGCCGTCCTTGACGACGTCCTTCAGATGGACGACGCCCAGCGCGCGCGCTCGATCGTCCTTCGCGGCGACGGCGACCACGAGCGGCGTACCGCCCGACTGGGAGATCGCGTCGGTCGCCGCCTCGAGCTCGCGCACGCTACCCGCATCGAGCGGGGCGCCCTCCGATGCGAGCCACGCCTGCACCGCGGAGCCGGCGCCCTTGCGGATGCGGCTGCCGTCGGGCCGATCGAGCCCCGACATGCGGGTCTCGGCCGTGAAGGGCACGACGTCGCTCCCGTGCTGCTCGGTGACGGTCAGCCCCTCGGCACGCGCCAGGTCGACGATCGATCGTCCCTCGGGAGTGGGATCCGCGAGCGATGACATCGCGGCGAGCTCGAGGAGCTCGGCGCGACCGACGCCCGCGAGGGGCGCGACGTCGGTCGCGCGACGGTTGCCGTAGGTGATGGTGCCGGTCTTGTCGAGCAGCAGCGTCGTGACGTCCCCGGCCGCTTCGACGGCGCGGCCCGACATCGCGAGGACGCCCCGCTGCACGAGCCGATCCATGCCGGCGATGCCGATCGCGCTGAGCAGCGCGCCGATGGTCGTCGGGATGAGGCAGACCAGCAGCGCGACGAGGACCGCGATGGAGACCGGGCTCGCGACGTACGCGGCGACGGGGTTGATGGTGAGCGTCACGACGACGAACACGATCGAGAGCGAGGCGAGCAGGATGTCGAGCGCGATCTCGTTCGGGGTCTTCTGCCGAGCGGCGCCCTCGACCAGCGAGATCATGCGGTCGACGAAGGTCTCTCCCGGCTTCGCGGTGATCCGCACCACGATGCGATCCGACAGCACGCGCGTGCCGCCGGTGACGGCGCTGCGGTCGCCGCCGGACTCGCGGATCACGGGGGCCGACTCGCCGGTGATCGCGGACTCATCGACGGAGGCGACACCCCACACGACGTCGCCGTCGCCCGGGATGATCTCCCCGGCGGTCACGACGACGTGGTCGCCGAGGCGGAGGTCGCTGGATGCGATCGTCGAGCACTCGGTCGACGCGGCGCTCGCGTCGACCGCCGCGTCGTACGCCGCGACCCTGGTGGCCGTGGTGCTGGTGCGCGTGGCGCGGAGGCTGTCGGCCTGGGCCTTCCCGCGTCCCTCCGCGATCGCCTCCGCGAAGTTGGCGAAGAGGACGGTGAGCCAGAGCCAGAGGGCGATCAGGATCGTGAAGATCGCCGGGATCTCGGAACCGGCCGAGGTCTCTGGGCCGCCCAGGAGCGGCTCGGCCACGGACAGCAGCGTCGTGAGCACGGCACCGACCCACACGATGAGCATGACGGGGTTGTGCCAGAGGTGGCGCGGATCGAGCCTGCGGACGGCGCCGGGGAGCGCTTGGCGCACCTGCGTCCAGCTGAGGCCCGAGCGAGGGCTCCCCAGGGGTGCTGCGGCGCTCGGCGCCTTCGGGGTGGGAGCGGTGGTGGTGGACATCAGAGCGAGAGCCCTTCTGCGAGCGGACCGAGGGCGAGCACCGGGAAGTAGGTGAGCGCGGTCACGAGGATGATGACGCCGACGAGCAGTCCGACGAACTGCGGGCGGTGCGTGGGAAGGGTGCCGGCGGTCACCGGCACGGTGTCCTGCCGGGCGAACGAGCCAGCCAGCGCGAGCACGAGGATGATCGGGACGAAGCGGCCGAGCAGCATCGCCACGCCGAGCGCCGCGTTGAGCCAGTCGGTGTTGGCGGTGAGGCCGGCGAACGCGGAGCCGTTGTTGTTCGACGCCGACGCGAAGGCGTAGAGCAGCTCCGTCACGCCGTGCGTGCCCGGGTTCCAGATCGAGGTGGAGGTCACCTCGTCCTGCACGCCGGGCAGGCCGAGCGAGAGCGCGACGCCGCCGAGCAGCAGCACAGGGGTCGTGAGGATGAGCAGCGCGGCGAGCTTGATCTCCCGCGCCGTCACCTTCTTCCCCAGGTACTCAGGCGTGCGTCCGACGAGCAGGCCAGCGACGAACACAGCGATGATCGCCATCACGAGGATGCCGTAGAGGCCAGCGCCCACGCCGCCCGGGGAGACCTCGCCCAGCATCATGTTCACGAGCGGCACCATGCCGCCCAGCGAGGTGTAGGAGTCGTGCATGGAGTTCACGGCACCCGTCGAGGTGCCGGTGGTCGACACCGCGAAGAGCACGGAGCCGGGGATCCCGAAGCGGGTCTCCTTGCCCTCCATCGCTGCACCCGCGAGCTGTGTCGCCGTGCCAGCGCCCGCGAGCTCGAAGGCCGTCGCAGCCGTCCATGCCGCGAGGTACAGCGTCGTCATGGCCGCGACGATGGCGTAGCCCTGACGGCGGTCGCCCAGCATGGTCCCGAGCATGCGCGGCATCGCCGAGGGGATGAGCAGCAGCATGATGACCTGCAGCATGCTCGTCCAGCCGGTCGGGTTCTCGAACGGGTGCGCCGAGTTCGCGTTGAAGAAGCCGCCGCCGTTGGTGCCGAGCAGACGGATGGACTCCTGCGATGCGACCGGCCCGCCGGGGAGGACCTGCGTGAGCCCGGTGAGCGTGGAGGTCTCCTGGAAGCCGTCGAAGTTCTGGATCACGCCGCCGGCCAGGAGGACGAGTGCGCCCAGCAGCGACAGCGGCATGAGGATGCGCAGCGTCCCGCGGGTCAGGTCGACCCAGAAGTTGCCGATCGTGCCGGTGCGGCGCGACGCGAAGCCTCGGACGAGCGCGACCGCCACGGCCATGCCGACGGCGGCGGAGACGAAGTTCTGCGTCACGAGGCCGGCGAGCTGCACGGTGTAGCCGAGGGTGGCCTCGGGGGAGTACGACTGCCAGTTGGTGTTCGTGGTGAAGGAAACCGCGGTGTTGAACGACAGCAGCTCAGGGACGGCCGGCAGCCCGAGCGAGTGCGGCAGCAGCTCCTGCGCCCGCTGCAGCAGGTAGACGACCAGCACGCCGACGAGGGAGAAGGAGAGCACCGACCGGGCGTACGCGGTCCAGGTCTGGGCAGAGGAGGGGTCGACGCCGATGATCCTGTAGACGCCGCGCTCGATGCGCCAGTCCTTCGTCGTCGTGTAGACCCACGCCATGCCGTCGCCGAGCGGCCGGTGCAGGATCGCCAGGGCGACGAGCACCGTGACGAGGGATGCGATGGATGCGGCCCACTGCTGGCCGAGATCGGGCATCAGAACCGCTCCGGGTGCAGCAGGGCGCTGACGAGCAGGCCGATGGCGCCGATCGCGAGGGTCGCCGCGAGGACCTCGAAGACGATCACAGCCGCTCGACCCCCTTCACGAGCAGCCCGAGGAGGGCGAACAGGGCGAGCACGCTCGCCAGGACGAAGGCGTCGAGCATGGTGGTGCATCCAGACGGTGGTGATCGGCGCAGCCCGGTGCGGGCGGCGGGCATCCGGTCGAGACGCCGAGAGCGATCAAATACCCGCGCAGGATGGCCGGGCGATCGTCCTCACGGAACCCTCACGCGCCGCGGAGAACTCTCACGGCTTGCCTACGGCCGGCGCGCGCGAGGCGGCCTCGCCGGCTCCCGTGCCGAGGTGCTGCTGGAGCTCGGGTGCGCGATCAGTGCGTCGGCTGCGACCGACCGTGCCGCAGCCGCACGGTCAGGTAGAGGCGATGCGCGGTGATGATGAGTGCCACCCAGGCTGCCCCGAGGAGCCAGCCGGCCACCACATCCGTCACCCAGTGGTGTCCGAGGTAGACGCGGCTCGCCGCCACCAGCAGCGTGCAGACGACCGTCGCGGTGATGATGGCGGTGCGCGACCAGGCCGTGCGACGGCGCAGCACCAGCAGGTAGGCGATCATCCCGAGGATCGCGACGGCGTTCAGCGTGTGCCCGCTCGGGAACGACGCCGACACCTCGAACGGCGGCACCGCGTCGGCGACCGGCGGCCGATCGCGCCCGACGACGACCTTGCCGGCGATCGTCATCAGCAGCGAGCCGGCACCGGCGGCGACGATCAGCACCACCGGCGTCCACGACCGACGGCGGATGCCGAGGATCAGGAGCGCTGAGACCGCGATCAGCGGCATGCCGACCGTGCCGGCGAGATCGGTGAACCCGGTGATCAGCGCCGCGGCCTGGGGATCCCGGATGGTCAGGATCGCATCGAGCACCGGGCGGTCGATGCCCGCGACGCCATCGGCATCGGTCACCGCGTCGTAGACCTCGGCAGCGAGCGCGCCGAGCGCGGCCGTGACGGCCAGGCCGATCGCGAGGATCACCAGGAGCGCGGCGTACGGCCCGAGCGCTGCACCGACGCGACCGGCCAGCGCAGCGAGCGCCCGACCGATCGGCGTGCGCCAGCGCGTGAGGTCGACCGCGCCGACCCTCGCATCCTCCCGGCCCTCGCCGGCGGCGCCGTGCTCGGGCCTCGTGGGAGCCACGGCGGCGCGCAGCCGGTCGATGATCGGGCGATCACCGGAGCGGTCGCCGACGGAGCGGTCACCGACGGAGCGATCACCGACGGAGCGGTCGCCGATCGGGCGGTCGCTCATCGGCTGCTGCATGAGGAGCGACGCTATCGCGGTGGCCCGTGCCGACGCTGTGCGAGCAGCACGATGGCGACGCCGGCGGCGGCCACCGCCATGCCGACGACGCTGAGGACCGACACCGGGACGCCGAAGAAGAGCCAGACCCAGAGCATCGTGGTCGGCGGCGTCAGGTAGAGCATCGTCGACACGAAGGTCGCGCCGTGCGAGCGCGTGACGGTGACGTAGAGCAGGTAGCCGCCGAGGCTCGCGAAGGCCACCAGCCACAGGATCGCGACCCAGATCTCCGGCGTCGCCGGGGGAGCCGCGTGCCCGCGGGCGAGCGCCACGAGCATGAAGGCTCCCGCGGCGACCACGGCGTGCATCAGCAGCGTCTGCAGCAGGTCGTCGTGCATGTGCCAGCGCCGCTGCAGCACGGTGCCGCTGCCGAGGCAGGCGACGCCGAGGAGCGGCAGCAGGTACGCCCAGGCGGGCGCGCCGGTCGCGCCGAGCTGCCCCGAGACCACGAGCGCGACGCCCCCGAGGCCGACGAGCATGCCGAGCCACATCCAGCGGTCCGCCCGCTCGCCGAGGAAGCGCCCGGCGAGCGTCGCGACGAGCATCGGCTGCAGCGCGGCGATGAGCGAGACGGTGCCGCCGTCGACGCCGAAGCGCACGCCCTCGAACACCATCAGCAGGTAGCCGAACTGGCTCAGCAGCGCGATCGCGCCCTGCCGCATCCAGCTGCGCCAGCGCGGCCACTGGCGTCGCACGACGAGCATCGCCAGCGCCAGGATGCCGGCGAGCACCGTGAAGCGCCAGGCGAGCACCGTGACGGGCTCGCCGCCGGCCCGGTCGGCCAGCTCTGCGCCGACGAAGCCCGAGCTCCAGGTGACGACGAGCGCGACCGAGGCGACGGCGATCGCCGTCGTGCCGAGCCGCGTCGAGCCACTGCTGGCGCCGCCAGGCTCGGGTCGTGCGGGATCTGACACCGCTCGATCCTGCCAGGTCGCAGCGCTGCGCGCGCGACGACCGGGCGGATGCGTCAGGTCTGGACGACGAGGAACGGCTCGGTGGTCGGCGCCTCGGAGCCACCCTCCGGCTCGACCGTGACGCCCACGACGACCCCCGCATCCAGCTCGCCCTCGAGCAGCACCGCGGTGCTGCTGCCCTCGGCGTCGAAGGTGCCGGCGCTGTGCGGACCGGCCTCATCGATGTACCAGGCCTGGTAGGCCCGTCCGCTCGGCGCGGGCTCGAGGTCGTCGAAGAGCAGCACGGACTGGCCCAGCTCGGTCGACCAGATCGCGGTGGCGGTCGCGCCTCCTTCGAGGTCGACCTGGGTGCGCTGCGCGTCGTCGGCCGCGATGACGGCGCCGAGCGCCTGGACCTGCGAGTCGCGGTTCAGCTGGGAGCCGATCGCGACCCCGCCGGCGAGCAGCACGGCGCCCGCCGCGACGCCCGCGAGCAGCCGCATGGGCCGCCAGCGCGCCTGCGCGCGTCGCTCTGCGGGCCCGGGCCGGCGGGAGCCGGGCTCGGAGGCCTCCTCGAGGGCCGGTCGTGCCGGCGCCGCTTCGTCGCGCGGCACCGCTCGCAGCACGGGCGCTGCACCTGCGGCGCCTGTCGCGGGCGCCGAGGTGTCGGCGTGTCGGGGTGCCCGCTCCTGCGGCTCGGCGCCGATGGCATCCAGGATGCTCGCGCGCAGGCTCGGCGGAGGAGCGACCTCGTCGGCGGCGAGCAGCGCAGCGGTGTCCGCGAGCTCCTCCGCCTCGCGGCGCGCAGCCGGCGAGGCCTGCGCCTCGAAGCGCGCGCGATCCGCGGGCGAGAGCGCGTCGAGCGCATACGCGGCTGCGAGCTCGTCGATGGCCCGCTGGTCGTCCTGCATCTCGTCACCCCCGCTCATCCCGCTGTCCTTCCCGTCGAAGCCCTGCTCGCCCCTGCCCGTGTCGCGGCCTCCGCCATGCGCGTCGTCGCTCATGCCGTCACCCCCAGCAGCTCGCGCAGACGACGCATGCCGTCGCGCATCCGGGTCTTGACGGTGCCGAGCGGGGCGCCGATGCGCTCGGCGATCTCGGTCTGCGTGAGGCCCCCGAAGTAGGCGAGCTCGATCGCCTCGCGCTGCGCCTCGCTCAGCTCGGCGAGCGCGCGCTTGGCGCGCGCCGACTCGAGCGAGGTCTCGACGCGCTCGGCGACGTCGTCGACCGGTATCGCGGTGTCGCGCAGACCGATCCGCGCGTCGCGGTCGCGCTGCGACTGCGAGGAGCGCACGCGGTCGACCGCTCGTGCGTGCGCGATCTGCAGCAGCCAGCTGATGGCCGCGCCGCGCGTCGGGTCGAAGCGCTCGGCGCGTCGCCACGCCTCGAGGTAGACCTCCTGCGCGACCTCCTCCGCCTGCGCCCGATCCACGAGGATCCGCAGCACGAGGCCGAACACGCGCGGCGCCGACGCGTCGTAGAGCTGCGCGAAGGCCCGCTCGTCGCCGCCCGCGGCGCGGACGAGGCACTGCTCGAGGTCGGGTGACACGATCCTGAGTATCGCAGGCTCGCGCGGCACAGCGCGCAGGATGCGCGGATGCGGCATCGGCGTGGCGAGCTGGAGGGCGGTCATGCCGGTGGTTCGGCGCCGAGGCGCGGTCGGATTGCGAACGCCCGATTGCGGCGCGCAGCCGCGCGGCCGGTAGACTCGGGCGGTGGTCCGCCCTCTCGCGGCGGATCTGGCGCGCCACAGCGTCGCAGGCCGGCACGGCCGGCACATCCCACGAACCCCTCAGGAGACCACCTCGTGAAGACCACGGTCGAGAAGATCGAGAACACGCGCGCCAAGCTCACCATCGCGGTCGAGCCTGAGGAGCTGCGCCCCGCGATCGACCAGGCGTACAAGACCGTCGCCGAGCAGATCAGCGTGCCCGGCTTCCGCAAGGGGAAGGTGCCCTCGGCGATCATCGACCAGCGCATCGGCCGCGGCGAGATCCTGAACCAGGCCGTCTCCGACTCGATCGACGACTTCTACCGCCAGGGCGTCGCCGAGGCGGGCGTGCGCCCGATGGGCCGCCCGCAGGCCGACATCGCGTCGCTGCCCGAGGTCAAGGACTTCTCGGGCCAGCTGGTGCTGGAGATCGAGGTCGACGTGCGCCCCGAGTTCGACCTCCCCGAGGTGGAGGGACGGACGATCACCGTCGACGCCATCGAGATCGGCGACGACGCCGTGCAGAAGGAGCTCGACGAGCTGCGCACCCGCTTCGGCACCCTCGTGACCGTCGACCGCCCTGCTGCCAAGGGCGACTTCGTGCAGCTCGACCTGATCGCGACCATCGACGGCGAGACCGTCGACTCGGCCAGCGGCATCTCCTACGAGGTGGGCTCCGGCGAGCTCATCGACGGCGTCGACGAGGCCGTCGAGTCGCTCACCGCGGGCGAGGAGACCACGTTCACGTCGACCCTCGTCGGCGGCGATCACGCCGGCAAGGACGCCGAGGTGAGCGTGACGGTGCAGGCCGTCAAGGAGCGCGAGCTCCCCGAGGCCGACGATGACTTCGCCCAGATGGCGAGCCAGTTCGACACGATCGACGAGCTCAAGGCAGACCTGGCCGAGCAGGCCGGTCGCTCCGGCCGACTCGGCCAGGCCGAGCAGGCGCGCCAGCGGCTGCAGGACGAGCTGATCGAGGCCGTCGAGGTCGAGGTCCCCAGCGCCGTCGTCGAGGACGAGGTGGAGCGCCACCTCGCCGCCGAGAACCGCTCGGAGGACACCGAGCACGGCGAGGAGGTGCGTCAGGAGACCCGCAAGCTGCTCAAGCAGCAGATGCTCTTCGACCGCTTCGCCGAGGAGGAGAACCTCCAGGTGACGCAGCAGGAGCTGACGCAGATCATCGTGCAGCAGGCCGCGCAGTACGGCATGGGCCCGCAGGAGCTCGTGCAGGCGCTCGAGCAGAACGGCCAGCTGCCGGTGCTGCTCGGCGACATCCTCCGCGGCAAGACGCTCTCGACGCTGCTCGGCCGCGTGACCGTCGTGGACGACAAGGGCGAGACGGTCGACCTGAGCGACTTCCTCCCCCCGGCGGAGTCGGACGAGGTCAACGAGGACGACGTCGACGCCGCGATCCGCGACACCGAGGCGAAGCTCGCGGCGCAGCACGCCGAGGACTGATCCACCAGCGAAGGGCCGGGCGCGAGCCCGGCCCTTCTCGCTACCCTCCGCCTGCGGCGAACACGGCCCGATCCGGCCCACTCGCTCGCCTAGGGTTGAAGCAATCGAGAGAAGGAGTCACCTGTGGCTGAACCCGTCTTCGCACAGTCGGTCTTCGACCGCCTGCTGCGCGACCGCATCATCTGGCTCGGCGAGGAGGTGCGCGACGACAACGCGAACGAGATCTGCGCGAAGATCCTGCTGCTCGCCGCTGAGGACCCGACGAAGGACATCTTCCTCTACATCAACTCGCCCGGCGGCTCGATCACGGCCGGCATGGCGATCTACGACACGATGCAGTTCGTGCAGAACGACATCGTCACCGTCGGCATCGGCATGGCCGCCTCGATGGGCCAGCTGCTGCTGACCGCCGGCACTGCCGGCAAGCGCTACATCACGCCGAACGCCCGCGTGCTGCTGCACCAGCCGCACGGCGGGTTCGGCGGCACGTCGAGCGACATCCAGACGCAGGCGCAGCTGATCCTCGACATGAAGCGGCGCCTCGCCGAGATCACCGCGGCACGCACGGGCAAGTCGGTCGAGCAGGTCAACGCCGACGGCGACCGCGACCGCTGGTTCTCTGCGGAGGAGGCGCTCGAGTACGGCTTCGTCGACCACCTGCGCGCATCGGCGGCAGATGTCGTCGGCGGCGGCGGCACCGAGCAGGACGACAGCGGCCAGGAGGGCAGCAACTGATGGAGACCCCCACGTTCCAGGCAGGCGGCAACGCCCTGCAGATGCCCGGCTCGCGCTACATCCTGCCGAGCTTCGAGGAGCGCACGGCCTACGGCTTCAAGCGCCAGGACCCGTACGCGAAGCTCTTCGAGGACCGCATCATCTTCCTCGGCGTGCAGGTCGACGACGCCTCGGCCGACGACATCATGGCGCAGCTGCTCGTGCTCGAGTCGCAGGACCCGGATCGCGACATCGTGATGTACATCAACTCGCCCGGCGGCTCGTTCACGGCCATGACGGCGATCTACGACACGATGCAGTACATCCGGCCCGCGGTGCAGACCGTGTGCCTCGGCCAGGCCGCCTCTGCCGCTGCGGTGCTGCTGGCCGCTGGCGAGCCCGGCAAGCGCCTCGCGCTGCCGAACGCGCGCATCCTCATCCACCAGCCCGCGACGTCCGACGCCGGCCGCGGCCAGGCATCCGACATCGAGATCCAGGCCCGAGAGGTGCTGCGGATGCGCGGATGGCTTGAGGAGACGCTCTCGAAGCACTCGAACCACGACGTCGAGAAGGTGTCCAAGGACATCGAGCGCGACACCTTCCTCTCCGCGGAGGAGGCGTTCCAGTACGGCCTGATCGACCAGGTGCTGACCAGCCGCAAGATCGCAGCCCAGGCGCAGCTCAGCAGCTGAGCCGCACGACGAAGGGCCGGCCTCCCCGCAACGGGGAGGCCGGCCCTTCGTCGTGCGGGGATCAGGCGCCGTCGGTGCCCTCCGAGCGGTCGCGCCCCGCGTCCTTGCGGAGCCGGTTGGCGCGGTAGGCGATGAGCGCGAGCACCGCGAGCACCGCGAGGATGCCGACCGTCAGGAACGGGAACGGCGAGGCCTCCTCCTCGGCACCATCGCCCTCGACGCCGGCGCCCTGGTCGGAGGAGGCGGTGGCCGGCGCAGGATCCTGGTCGGAGGGAGCGTCGGTCTCCGCGGCTCCGGGCTCCGACGCGGCTGGCTCGCTCGCCGCGGGCTCCGAGGCAGCGGGCGCGGCCTCGCCGCACACCGGTGCGGCCTCGGCGCCGGGCTCGCCCTCCTCGCCGGCTGCCGGCTCGAAGGCGAAGGCGATCGTGTCGGAGACCGGGTGGCCATCGGCGGAGACCACCTGGAAGGTGAGCGTGTAGTCGCCGGCCTCGCCCAGCTGTGCCTGCGTCGACGCGGTGTCTCCGTCGACCGCGACGCATCCGTCGCCGTAGAAGCGGCCGTCGGCGTCGGTGATCTGCAGCGCGTTGGCGCCGTCGGCGCCGTCGACCGACAGGATCTCCTCGTTCATGACGACGCTGATGGTGCCCGGCTGCTCGGTGAGGGTGTCGCCGTCGCCCGGCGTCGACCCGATGAGGGAGGCGTGGGCGGGCAGGAGCACGACGGCCGAGAGCACGGCGAGGGTGGGGAGCATGCTCCCAGCGTAGCGAGGGGGATGCGGGGCGCACCGGCGTGGGCGGTGGCGGTGTCACCGGGCGGGGCTAGGCTCGTGACGACGGGCGCAGCCTGCGTTCGACGACGATCGGGAGATGCGAGATGGCGCGACTGGGAGAGAGCGGCGATCTGCTCAAGTGCTCCTTCTGCGGCAAGAGCCAGAAGCAGGTGCAGCAGCTGATCGCGGGTCCCGCGGTGTACATCTGCGACGAGTGCGTCGAGCTGTGCAACGAGATCATCGAGGAGCGCATGGCCGAGGCCGATGGCGCGACGCCCCGCGAGGGCTTCACGCTGCCGAAGCCTCGCGAGATCTTCGAGTTCTTGGAGGAGTACGTCGTCGGCCAGGAGAGCGCGAAGCGCTCGCTCGCCGTGGCGGTCTACAACCACTACAAGCGGGTCGCCGCCTCGCAGCAGCTGGAGTCGGCGGACAGCCTCGGCGACGCGGTCGAGATCCAGAAGTCGAACATCCTGATGGTCGGCCCGACCGGCTGCGGCAAGTCCTACCTCGCCTCCACGCTCGCGAGGCAGCTCAACGTGCCGTTCGCGGTCGCCGATGCCACCGCGCTCACCGAGGCCGGCTACGTCGGCGAAGACGTCGAGAACATCCTGCTGAAGCTGATCCAGGCCGCCGACTTCGACGTGAAGCGCGCCGAGACCGGCATCATCTTCATCGACGAGATCGACAAGGTCGCCCGCAAGGCCGAGAACCCGTCGATCACGCGCGACGTCTCGGGAGAGGGCGTGCAGCAGGCGCTGCTGAAGATCATCGAGGGCACGGTCGCGTCGGTGCCGCCGCAGGGCGGTCGCAAGCACCCGAACTCCGAGTTCATCCAGATCGACACGTCGAACGTCCTGTTCATCGTGGCGGGCGCGTTCGCCGGGCTCGAGGACATCATCGCCAACCGCTCCGGCAAGCGGGGCATCGGCTTCGGAGCCCCGGTGGCCTCGCTGAAGCCCGACCTCGACGTCTTCCAAGACGTGCTGCCGGAGGATCTGCACAAGTTCGGACTGATCCCCGAGTTCATCGGCCGCCTCCCGGTCATCGCGACGGTCTCCCCGCTCGACCAGTCCGCCCTCGTCGAGATCCTGTCGGAGCCCAAGAACGCGCTCGTCAAGCAGTACCAGCGCATCTTCGAGATCGACGGCGTCAAGCTCGACTTCGAGCCCGAGGCGCTGCAGGCGATCGCCGACCTCGCGGTCGAGCGCAAGACCGGCGCGCGCGGGCTGCGCTCGATCCTCGAGACGGTGCTGGCGCCGGTGATGTTCGAGGTGCCCTCCCGCGAGGGCGTCGAGCGCGTGATCGTCACGAAGGAGTCGGTCACGGGGCAGGAGATGCCCGTCGTGCTCACCGCCGACGACATCGAGGAGCTCTCGGCGTAGGTCGCCACGCCTGCGTCGGCGATCGTCTGCTCCGAATTGCGAGGAGGCGAAGGTAAGGGTAGCCTTACCTTCGTGAACTCCGGCTTTCAGGCGCTGCGCGCGACCGACGTCTCGCTCGCCTACGGCCGCACGCCGATCGTGCACGGCGCCGACATCGCCCTGCGCGCGGGCACGGTCACCGCGCTCGTCGGCCCCAACGGCAGCGGCAAGTCGACCCTGCTGCGCGGGCTGACGGCACTGCACCGCCCCACGGGCGGCACCGTGGTGTTCGCCGACGGCGCCGACGCCTCCGCGCTGGGGGAGCGCGACCTCGCTCGTCGCATCGCGATGCTCGCGCAAGCGCACCCCGAGCCCTCCGGCGTGAGCGTGCGCGAGGTCGTGGCCTACGGCCGCTTCGCGCACCGCGGCCGGTTCCGCGCCGCCGACGTCGACGGCATCGCCGTCGTCGATCGCGCGATGGCCGCCACCGGCATCGTCGACCTCGCCGACCATGCCGTCTCGCAGCTCTCCGGCGGCCAGCGCCAGCGCGTCTGGCTCGCCACCTGCCTCGCGCAGCAGACCGGGATCGTGCTGCTCGACGAGCCCACCACCTACCTCGACCTGCGCTACCAGCGCGAGATCCTCGAGATCGTGCGCGACCTCGCCGACGAGGGCGTGGCCGTGGGCATCGTGCTGCACGACCTCGAGCAGGCCGCAGAGATCGCCGACGAGGTCGTGCTGCTCGTGCGCGGACGCATCGTCGCGACCGGCACGCCGGCGGAGGTGCTGACCGCCGAGCGGCTCAGCGCCGCCTACGAGGTCCCGGTCGAGGTCGAAGCCGTCGCCGACGGCCTGCGCATCCGGCCGACGCGACTGCGCCGCAGGCTCCCCGTCTCACGCGCCGCGTGAACCACCACCCCATCAGGCCCGCAGGCACCAGCGCCCGGGCCGAGGAAGGCTGACCATGACCGACTCCCTCCGCGCCACGGCGCGCACCCGCGCGACGCGCCCCCTCCTCGCCGGTGCCGCACTGCTGACCGCGCTGGCGCTCGCCGCCTGCGGCACCACCGAGGCCCCGGCCGAGAGCGCCGAGCCCGGCGCCGCATCCGGTGCCCCCTCCGACACCGTCACCGTGACGGACGCGCGCGGCGAGCAGGTCGAGATCCCGGCTGGGGTGGAGGACGTGGTCGCGCTCGAGTGGAACGTCGTCGAGCACCTGCAGACCGTCGGCGTCGCACCCGTCGGCGTCGCCGACGTCGAAGGCTACAGCGCCTGGGCGGGCCTCGGCGCGCCGCTCGAGGGCGAGCCGACCGATGTCGGCACGCGCACCGAGCCGTCGATCGATGCCATCGCCGGCCTCGCTCCCGACCTGATCGTCGCGACCTCCGGGCGCGACGCAGGCGCCTACGCCGACCTCGAGGCGATCGCCCCGGTCGTCGTCGTGCAGGGCGCCGACGCGGCCTCGCCCATCGAGACCATGGTCGCCGACCTGCGCCTGGTCGGCGAGGCGGTCGGCAACGAGGCGGCAGCCGACGAGGCCATCGAGGCCTACGAGGCGCACGTCGCCGAGGTCAGCGCGATGGTCGAGGAGCGCGGCCTGGCGGGCATCGAGCTCGCGCACATGGACGGCTGGGAGACCGGCGGGCAGGTGTCGATCCGCCCCTACGCCGAGGGTGCGCTGCTGCCCGCCGCGTTCGAGTCAGTCGGCTTCGTGAACGGCTGGCCGGGCGAGGGCGACCCGCAGTACGGCCTCGGCAGCACCGACGTCGAGGGCCTCACGGCGCTCGGCGACGACACCCACATCCTCTACACGACCGGCGGCGACGTGGACGTCTTCGAGACGGTGCTCGCCGACAACACGATCTGGACCGGGCTGCCGACGGTGCAGGCCGGCAACGTGCACCGCCTGCCCGACGGCATCTGGCTCTTCGGCGGCGTCGACTCGCTGACGGCCTACCTCGACGCGATCGTCACCACCCTCGCACCCACCCCGTGACGCAGGTGCGGCTGGGAGGGCTCGCGCTCGGCGCGGCCCTCCTCGTCGCCCTCGTCGTGCTCGCCGCGTGGCACACGACGCAGGGCACCACGGCGCTCGGGCTGCCCGAGCTGCTCGCCTGGCTCGGCGGCGACGCCGGCGGCAGCGCCGTCATCGTGGAGAGCCGCCTGCCGCGCGTCGCCGCGGCGATCGTCGTCGGGCTCGCGCTCGGTGCCGCCGGCTACGCCATGCAGACCCTGACCGGCAACCCGCTCGCCTCGCCCGACACGCTGGCCGTCAACGGCGGAGCGGGCGCGGCGATCGCGGTCGCCGCGGTCCTCGGCGTCAGCCTGCCCGGGATCGGCGGCGCAGGGCTCGCCTTCGCCGGCGGACTCCTCGCGGCGCTCGCCGTCGTCGCGATCGGCCGCGGTCGGGGCTCCACGACGCAGATGGTGCTCGTCGGCACCGCGCTGGCGCTCGCGTTGCAGTCGGTCACGACGGTCACGATCATCCTCGACGAGCAGGCGACCAGCGGCCTCTACGCCTGGGGCGTCGGCCAGCTCTCGCAGAACGGCATGACGACGGTCGCCCAGCTCGCGCCGCTCGTGCTCGTCGGCATCGCCGTGCTGCTGCTGCTCGCGCGCCGGCTCGACGTGCTCTCGCTCGGAGAGGAGGCGGCGACGACGATGGGCGTGAGCGTCGGGCGCCTGCGCTTCGGGACGCTCCTCGCCGCCGTCGCGCTCGCCGCGACCGCCGTCGCGATCGCCGGCCCGATCGGCTTCGTGGGCCTCGCGGCACCGATCGTCACCCGCATGCTCGTGCGGCGCATCCGCGGCGCAGCCCGCCACGTGGTCGCGATCCCGCTCTCGGCGCTCGCCGGCGCCGTGCTCGTGGTCGGCGCCGACGTGCTGCTGCGCGCCGTGCTGCCCGGTCGGGCGGCGCTGGACGTGCCCACCGGCGTCGTCACGAGCCTGATCGGCGCTGTCTGCATCATCGTGCTCGCCCGCACCATGGCCGGCGCCGCCGAGACCGAGTCGATGACGGTGCTCGGCGCCCGCACCATCGCCGCGCGCGCATGGCTCCCGATCGTCCTCGCCGCGGTGGTGCTCGCGACGCTCATGGTGGCCGCCGTGCTGCTGGGCGACCGGATGCTGCTGCTGGGCGACGTCGGCAACTGGCTGTCGGGGCGCGCGGGTGACGCCGTGCGGCTGACGCTCGACGCGAGGGCGCCCAGGGTCGTCGCCGCGGTGCTCGCGGGCGTCGCGCTCGCGCTCTCCGGTGCGCTCGTGCAGGCGGTCGCGCGCAACGCGCTCGCCGAGCCCTACCTGCTGGGGGTCGCGGGCGGTGCCGGGCTCGGCGCCGTCGGCGTCATCACGCTCGTACCGGTCGCGACCGGCTGGGTCGTGGCCGGCAGCGCGCTGGCCGGCGGCGGCCTCGCGGGCATCGTGGTGCTGCTGCTGGTCGGCTGGCGCCGGCTCGGCTCGCTGCGGCTCGTGCTGACGGGTCTGGCTATGTCGGCCGCGACCGCCGCCCTGACGAGCCTGCTGATCGTCACGACCGACCCCTTCAACCAGGGGAAGGCGATCGTCTGGCTCGCGGGCTCGACCTACGGCCGCGGCTTCGAGGATGCCGTGCCCGTCGCCGTGGTGCTCGTGGTCTCGGGGCTCGGCCTGGTGTGGCTGCATCGCGACCTCGACCTCGCGCAGCTCGACGAGTCGACGCCGCGACTGCTGGGCGTGCGGCTCACCGCGGTGCAGGTCGTCGCGCTCGCCCTCGCCGTCGCCCTCGCCTCCACCGCGGTCGCCGCGATCGGCGTCGTCGCGTTCGTCGGGCTCGTGGCGCCGCACGCCGCTCGAGCGCTCGTGGGTGCCCGGCACCGCGTGCTGCTGCCGCTCGCGGCGCTGCTGGGCGGCACGCTCACCCTGCTCGCCGACACGCTCGGCCGCTCGCTCATCGCGCCGGCGCAGCTGCCGGCCGGCATCATGACGGCGCTCGTCGGCATCCCGTACTTCATCTGGCTCGTGCTGCAGGCCGGCCGCGCCCGCTGAGGGCGCCCGCTCCAGCCGTTTCGCAGGTGATTCGGGTGCCGCGAGGGAGCATCTCCCTCGCGGTGCCCGAATCACCTGCAGAACGGGTGGTGGTGGAGGCTGTCTGCGCGCTGGTGGAGGCTGTGACTAGGGGGTCTCGAGACCGCGGCGCTCGAGCAGCGGCGCGATGTCGGCGTCGCGGCCCAGGAAGTCGCGGAAGGCCTCGAGCGGGTCCTTGGAGCCGCCGACGCCCAGCAGCCGCTCGCGGAAGCGCTGCCCCGCCTCGCGGATCGACGGCTGCTGCTTGAACCACTCGACCGTGTCGGCGTCCATGACCTCCGACCAGATGTAGGAGTAGTAGCCGGCCGAGTAGCCGCCGGAGAACACGTGCTGGAAGTAGCCGGTCGAGTAGCGCGTCGGCACCGTCTCGCTCAGCAGCCCGACCTCGGCCAGCGCATCGCGCTCGAAGGCCGCGACATCCGTCACGTCATCGCCGGCGGTGCGGGCGTGCCATGCCTGGTCGAGCAGCGCAGCCGCGAGGTACTCGCTCGTGTCGTGACCCTGGTTGAACGACTCCGACGCCTGCAGGCGCTCGATCACGTCGGCCGGCAGCGGCTCCCCGGTCTCGATGTGCTTGGCGTAGTTGTCGACGATGCCGGGCCACAGCATCCACATCTCGTTCACCTGGCTGGGGAACTCGACGAAGTCGCGGAACACGTTGGTACCGCCGAGCGAGGGGTAGGTGACCTGCGCGAACAGGCCGTGCAGGGCGTGGCCGAACTCGTGGAAGAGCGTGTTCGTCTCGTCGAAGGTCAGGAGCGTCGGCGTGCCGGCCGGGGGCTTCGGCACGTTGAGGTTGTTCATGACGACGGTCGGGTGGCCGAGCAGGGCGTTCTGCTGGATCAGCGGGTTCATCCAGGCGCCGCCGCGCTTGGAGTCGCGGGTGTAGAGGTCGAGCAGGTAGAGCCCGACCTCGCTGCCGTCCTCGTCGCGCACCTCGAACACGCGCACGTCGGGGTGGTACCCGACCAGGTCGGTGCGCTCCTCGAAGGTGATGCCGTAGACCTGGGTGGCGGCGTAGAAGACGCCGTCCCACAGCACCCGCTCGGCCTCGAAGTAGGGGCGCAGCGCGGCGGTGTCGACGTCGAAGCGCGCCGTGCGCTCCTTCTCGGTCCAGAAGTCCCAATCCCACGCCGCGAGCTCGTGGTCGTGCCCGGCGGCCTCGATCTGGGCCTGGAGCGCCGCTGCCTCGGCCTTCGCGTTGGCAGCAGCCGGTGCGGCGAGTCGCGTGAGCATCGCCATGACGCGGTCGGGCGATCCGGCCGTCTCGTCGGCGGTGACGGCGTGCGCGTGGGTGGCGAAGCCGAGCAGCTGCGCGCGCTCTGCGCGGGCAGCGGTGAGCTCCAGCACCGTCGCGCGGTTGTCGTGCTCGTTGCCACGGGTGCCGCGGGCCAGGGATGCCTCCATCACGCGGCGGCGCACGTCTCGGTCGGTGAGCGAGGCGAGCCACGGGTGGCCGGAGAACAGCGGCAGCGTGATGAGCCACGTGCCCTCGAGCCCGCGGTCGGCGGCGGCAGCGGCAGCGGCCTGGATCTCGCCGTCGGCGAGGCCGTCGAGCTGCGCGACGTCGTCGATCACGACCGCCAAGTCGTTCGTGTCCGCCTGCAGGTGCTTGTCGAAGCGCGTCGTGAGGGTCGCGATCTGCTGGTTGAGCTGCTTGAGGCGCTCGCGCGCTGCGTCGTCGAGCCCCGCGCCGGCGACCGTCATCTCGGTGAAGCGGCGCTCGACGAGGTAGCGCTGCTCCTCGGTCCAGTGCTCCTGCGGCTGCTCGTGCAGGGTGCGGATGCGCGCGTACAGCATCGGGTCGAGCGTGATGGAGTCGGCGTGGGCGGCGAAGCGCGGCGCGTAGCGCTCCTCGAGCTGCTCGAGGAAGGGGGAGGAGTCGGTCGAGGTCATGCTGAAGAAGACGTGCGCGACGCGCGAGAGGATGCCGCCGGAGCGCTCGAGCGGCTCGATGGTGTTCTCGAACGTCGGTGCCGAGCGAGCGACGACGATCGCGCGCACCTCCTGCGCCTGCTCGGCGAACCCGGCCTCGAGCGCCTCCTCGAAGTGCTCGTCGCGGATCTCTGCGAACGGGGGCAGCTGGTACGGGAGCGCGCTCGGCGCGAAGAAGGGATTGGTCATGTCGACCAGCCTAGGCGGCCAGCCGCTGCGAGCCCGCTCGTAGACTCGCCCCATGACCGCCGCCGAGTACTCCCACGGCCACCACCCCTCGGTCGTCGGCGCCCACGCCGCGCGCACGGCCGCGAACTCCGCCGCCTACCTCGTGCCGCACCTGCGGCCCGGCATGCGCGTGCTCGACGTCGGCTGCGGGCCGGGCTCCATCACGATCGACCTGGCGCGCCTGGTCGGGAGCGATGGAATCGTGGTGGGCATCGATGCGAGCGCCGAGGTGATCGAGACGGCGCGCGCGGCGGCAGCCGCGGCGGGAGTCGAGAACGTCCATCTCAGGGTCGGTGACGCCTACGACCCGTCGCCCGGGGAGCGGTGGGACGTGGTGCACGCGCACCAGGTGCTGCAGCACCTCGGCGAGCCGGTCGCGGCGCTGCGAGCGTGGCGCGCGGTGGGGGAGCTCGTGGCGGCGCGCGAGGTCGTCTACTCGGCGACCACGATCGAGCCGCTGACCGCGCCGCTGGCGCGCTGGCGAGCCCTCATGGGGCAGCTCCAGGGCGCGAACGGCGGCGATGGCGACGCGGGCGCGAAGCTCAAGCGCTGGGCGCGCGAGGCCGGCTGCGCCTCGATCGAGACCGGCGCCGAGACGTGGTGCTTCGAGTCGCCGGAGGGGCGCGCGTACTGGGGCGGCCAGTGGGTGCAGCGGGCGCTGCGCTCGGCCTTCGCCGACGGCACCGAGCGGCACGGGCTGGCGGATGCGCGAGAGCGCCAGGAGATCGCCGACGCGTGGGGAGACTGGTCGCGCGACGAGGACGGCTGGATGGCGATGCTGCACGGCTGGATCCTCGCTCGCGGCTGACCGCAGCCGGGCTCAGTCCGCGCGGGTGACCAGCACGTCGGTGCCGTCCAGGCGGATGGTCGTCCCGTCGTCCAGCTCCACGACCGGCAGGCCCTCGAGGAACGTCAGCGTCCACCGCCAGGCCGACGTGTCGGCGCCCAGCTCGACGAGGGTGCGCTCCTCGTCGTCGATCGCCGCCCGCATCTCGACCGGCACCGCGGTCGGCGGCTCGCCGCCGACCGCCCAGCGGGTGCCGATCTGCATCAGGACTCCTCGAGCACGATCTCGCGCACCGCGAGCTCGTCGGCATCGACCAGCGACAGCTCGCTGATGCGCCCGACGGCACGCAGGTCGCCCGCCGCCGCCTCGAGGTGCTCGCGCAGCGCCGACGGCACCGCGATGACCGCGGAGGCGACCGGCGTCTTCTGGCTGGCCTTCGCATCCGTCTTCGCACGGCGGATGCCGATCAGCGCCTGGCCGACCGAGGCGAGCATGCCCGTCGAGCCGATGCTGATCGCACCGGTCGCGAGCGCGCCGGCACCCATCGCGTCGCTGCCGTTGCCGAGCTCGTCGGGCGTGGGCCACGCGGCGACGTGGATCGACCCCTCGTGCGACCAGGACCAGACCTCCTCGGTGGCGAACGGGAGGAACGGCGCCAGCAGGCGCAGCTGCACGTCGATCGCCAGCCGCAGCGCGCCGATCGCGGAACCGCGGCCAGGCTCGTCACCCGTGTACGCGCGCTCCTTGACGAGCTCGAGGTAGTCGTCGCAGAAGGTCCAGAAGAAGGTCTCGGTGACCTCCAGCGCCTTCGCGTGGTCGTAGGCGTCGAACGCGCGGGTCGCCGTGCGCACCACCTGGGCGAGCTCGCCGAGCATCTCCCGGTCGAGGCGCTCGGTCACCTCGCCCGGTGCGCCCTCCATGGAGAGCACGAACTTGGCGGCGTTCAGCACCTTCATCGCCAGCCGGCGGCCGATCTTCACCATCTTCGGGTTCTGCGGGTCGAGGGTCGCGTCGACGCCGAGCCGCGACGATGCGGCCCAGTAGCGCACGCCGTCGGAGCCGTGATCCTCGAGCATGCCGAGCGGCGTGACGACGTTGCCCTTCGACTTCGACATCTTCTTGCGGTCGGGGTCGAGGATCCAGCCCGAGAGCGCGGCGTGCTTCCAGGGTGCGCGGCCGTCCTCGAACATCGAGCGCAGCAGCGTGGAGAACAGCCAGGTGCGGATGATGTCCTGGCCCTGCGGGCGCAGGTCGAAGGGCGTGATCTGCTGCCAGAGCGCCGAGTCGTCGGCCCATCCGCCCGCGAGCTGCGGCGTGAGCGACGAGGTCGCCCAGGTGTCCATCACGTCCACCTCGCCGACGAAGCCGCCGGGCTGCCCGCGCTGGGCCTCGTCGAAGCCCTCCGGAACGTCGCTCGTCGGGTCGAGCGGCAGCTGCTCGGGCTTCGGCAGCAGCACGCCGCCGGGCACGCGCTCGCCCTCGGCGTCCAGGCGGTACCAGACGGGGATCGGCACGCCGAAGAAGCGCTGCCGCGAGATGAGCCAGTCGCCGTTCAGCCCGTGCACCCAGTTCTCGTAGCGGGTGCGCATGTGCTCGGGGTGCCAGGCGATCTCGCGCCCGAGCGACACGAGCCGCTCCTGCAGCCCCTCGTCGCGGCCGCCGTTCTTGATGTACCACTGCAGCGTCGAGACGATCTCGAGCGGCTTGTCGCCCTTCTCGAAGAACTTCACCGGGTGCGTGATCGTGCGCGGCTCGCCGACCATGCGGCCGGCGGCCTGCAGCAGCTCGACCATCGTCTTCTTCGCGCTGAAGACCGTCTTGCCCGCCAGCTCCGCGTAGGCGGCCCGCGCTGCGTCGCTCTCGAGCGCGTCGGGCGCCTCGGCCACGAAGCGGCCGTCGAAGCCGATGACCGAGCGACTCGGCAGCTGCAGCTCACGCCACCAGATCACGTCGGTCACGTCGCCGAACGTGCAGATCATCGCCACGCCCGTGCCCTTGTCGATCTGGGCGAGCTCGTGCGCGACGAACGGCACCTCGACGCCGAACACCGGTGTGGTCACGGTGGTGCCGAAGAGGTGCTGGTAGCGCGCGTCGTCCGGATGCGCGACCACGGCCACGCAGGAGGCGAGCAGCTCGGGGCGCGTGGTGTCGATCCGGAGCTCGCCGTCCTCGCTCTCGAACAGCAGCGTGTGGTAGGCGCCCGGCTGCTCGCGATCCTCGAGCTCGGCCTGGGCCACGGCCGTGCGGAACGTCACGTCCCACAGCGTCGGCGCATCCGCCTGGTAGGCCTCGCCGCGCTCGAGGTTGCGCAGGAAGGCGAGCTGCGAGGTGCGACGGGCGTCGTCGGAGATCGTGCGGTAGGACTGCTGCCAGTCGACCGAGAGCCCGAGGGTGCGCCAGAGGTGCTCGAACTTCTCCTCGTCCTCCTCGGTGAGGCGCTCGCACAGCTCGATGAAGTTGCGGCGCGAGACGGGCAGCTGGTCGGCGGCCTTCGAGCCCTTGGCGTCGCCGCCCTCCTGCGGGGGCGTGAAGCCCTCCACGTAGGGAAGCGTCGGATCGACGCGCACGCCGTAGTAGTTCTGCACGCGGCGCTCCGTCGGGAGGCCGTTGTCATCCCACCCCATGGGGTAGAAGACGCGCTTGCCGCGCATCCGCTGGTATCGCGCGATGAGGTCGGTGTGCGTGTAGGAGAACACGTGGCCCACGTGCAGCGACCCGGAGGCGGTCGGCGGGGGCGTGTCGATCGAGTAGACGGCCTCGCGGTCGAGGGGGGTGCCGTGGGCGTCGGTGCCGGCGAAGCGGTAGGTGCCGGCCTCCTCCCATCGCTGGCCCCACTTCTGCTCGAGTCCTTCGAGGGCGGGGCGTTCGGGCATGGCGCTCATGGCGTCTCGCTTTCGCTGTGCGCGGCATCGTGTCTGCGCCGGTGGTTCCGGCGTGATGCCTGGTTGTGCTGGAGGAAGCCTACTCGGTGGGGCGGCGGCGGGCGGGCCGTCAGCGGTCGCGGCGCTGCATGCGCCACTGCAGCACGGCGGTGACGCCGAGCAGGACGGCGGCGACCCCCAGGAGGACGCGCGAGAGGGTGTCCGTCTGCAGTGCGGCCGCGAGGGCGAAGCAGACGGCGGCGACGATCGGCAGCCAGAGGGGCGTGGGCTTGCGGGTGCGGGCCATGCAGCCACGGTATCGGCGCGGCGCGGCTGCGCTCGTAGGCTCGGCGCATGGATGTCGAGAAGACAGGACGCGGCGGGCCCGCGGCGCTCGCGATGGAGGCGGCGGGCCTCGCGTGGCTCTCCGAGGCGGAGGCCGCGGGCGGCACGCGGATCGCGCGGGCCAGGCTGGAGGGCGAGACCCTGCGCGTCGCGCGAGTCGAGCCCGCGGCGGCGACGGATGCGCGGGCGGAGGCGCTCGGCCGCAGCCTCGCGCTGCTGCACGCGAGCGGAGCCGCCTGGCACTGCTGCCCGCCGCCGGGAGCGACCGCACCGTTCGAGGTGGGGTCGTCGCGCACACCGCTGGCACCGACGCCCGTCGGCGACGACGCCGGAGCCGGCTGGGGCCAGGCGTGGGCCGCGACCGCCGTGCGCCCCATCCTCGAGCGCTGCGCGGCGACCGGTCGGCTCGACGCCGATGACGCGCGCACCGTGCTGCGCGCTGTCGAGCGCATGGCTCGCGGCGACTTCGACGCGCCGCAGCCGCAGCTCGTCGGCGGCGGCGCCGCGCGCATCCACGGCGACCTCTGGAGCGGCAACGTGCTGTGGAGCGACGTCGACACGGGAGCCGTGCTCATCGATCCGCACGCGCAGGGCGGGCACGCCGAGACCGACCTCGCGATGCTCGCGCTCTTCGGCCTGCCGCGCCTCGAGCGCGTGCTCGCCGCCTACGACGAGCGCTCGCCGCTCGCCGACGGCTGGCGCGAGCGCATCCCGATGCAGCAGCTGCAGCCGCTGCTCGTGCACACGATGCTGTTCGGCGGCGGCTACGCCGAGCAGGCGGTCGCCGTCGCCCGCTCGCTCGCCTGAGCGGCATCGCGACGACGCCGCTATCGTGGCGGCGACAGCGCACGACGAGCGGGAGGCGCAGCCATGGCGGAGACGGCGACGAGCATCGACGAGTACCTCGCGGGCGTCGACCCCGCCTTCCGCGCCGAGCTGCAGCGCATCCGGAAGCTCGTGACCGAGCTGGTGCCGAGCGTCGAGGAGACGATCAGCTACCGCATGCCGACGCTCCGCTACCGGGGCCGCGCCCTGGTCCACTTCACCGCGTCGAAGCGGCACATGACCCTCTACCCGTCATCGTGGGCGATCGAGGAGCTCGCGGAGCGCCTGGAGCCCTACGAGACCACCGAGCACGGCATCCGCTTCACGGCGGAGCAGCCCTTGCCGACCGCGCTGATCGAGGATCTCGTGCGCTTCCACGCAGCGCAGATCGACGCCGACCGGCACTGACGCCGGCGACCCACCGAGGCCCGAGAGCGCTCCGCATGCGGTTCACCGTCTCGCTCGATCTCGCGCTGTCGCGCGAACGGGTGCTCGAGCTGCTCACGCGACCCGAGCACCGCCCCCAGTGGCTGCGCGGCCTGGTCCTGCACGAGCCGCTGCACGGCGAGGACGGGCACGTCGGCACCGCCTCGAGGGTGGTGATGGGGTCTGGGAAGCAGCGGATGGAGGCCGTCGAGACGATCACGCGCCGCGAGCCGACCGAGCTGCGCGGAGTGCCGTCGCACGTCGACGTGCGCTTCGAGCGAGAGATCGCCGCGCCAGGCATGTGGAGCGCCGCGCGCGAGCGGCTGATCGAGGTCGACCCCGGACGGACGCGGTGGGAGAGCGAGAACGAGTACCGCTTCACCGGCGCGATGCGGTTGCTCGCCCCCTGCATGCGCAGATCCTTCATCGCGCAGGCGCAGCAGCACATGCGCGACTTCCAGGCCTTCGCCGAGCACGGCGTCGACGTGCGCGAGGCGGGGCGCTGACCGATCCGTCGCGCGGAGCCCGGAGCCCGGCGCTCAGCGCGCGGGACGCTCGATCAGGCGCCCGCCGAGCGCCTCGTGCTCGACGCCCAGCTGCGCGAGCAGCGCCGTGGCGTCGCCGAGCGCCTCGTCGACGACCGTGCACCGCAGCCGGGCGCCGCTCGCGGTGTAGTCGAGCCTCGGCTCGTGTCCCGCGATGCGCAGCGCGTGCTCGACGCGCTGCGCATCGGCGAGGGGCAGGAGGCCGCGCAGCTCGCTCGCCTCCAGCCGGTCGAGCCTGCCCGCTGCGTCCAGCGCATCCGCCGCGATGCCGCCGTAGGCGCGCACGAGCCCTCCGGTGCCGAGCTTCACGCCGCCGAACCAGCGCACGACGAGCACCGCCACGTCCGTCAGGTCGCGACCGGCGATGGCGGCGAGCATCGGCGAGCCCGCGGTGCCGGCCGGCTCGCCGTCGTCGCTCGAGCGGCTCGACTCGCCGAGCGGGCCCGCGACGGCTGCGCTGCAGACGTGCCGGGCGCCCGGATGCGCGCGCCGCGCCGCGCGCACGAGCTCGGCCACGTCGTCCAGGCCGGCGATCTGGTGCGCGGTCGCCGAGAACCGGGAGCGCGCGATCTCCACCTCGGCGCTCGCGGTGCGCGCGATCGTCGACGTGGCCATGCTCCATCCTCTCGCGGTGCCCCCGGTGCCCGCGGTGCCCCCGGTGCCCGCGGTGCTCGCGGTGCCCGCGGCGCTCGCCGGCCCTGCCGCACGACGCACGCTCGCGCGGCGACCTCTGCGGCACGTCGGGCGGTCATGATCGCAGCGCCGCTGTTCGGCGTCCGCGGGCTTGCGTTGTGCGCGCCGGTGGTGGGCGTCGGCGGGTGGGAGCGTGCGGCTGCGGCGCCCGAGCTGCGGCGCCCGGGCTGCGGGCCCGGGCTGCGGGGCGGTCGTCAGGCGGGCTCTGGCACCGGCTCCCGGGTGACCGCCTGCGCGGCGTCGATGCCCTCGTCGCCGAGCCGGCGCATCCGCATCGCCATGACGGCACCGATGAGCGTGAGCGCCGACAGCGCGGCGAGCACGATGCCCGGGTGCCACCAGGCGCCGCCGGTGGCGGTGCCGAGCGCACCGGTGAGGTACGGGATGAAGCCCGAGAGCACGGCAGCGAGCGCATAGGCGACCGACAGCGCCGAGTAGGCGTGGCGGCCCTGGAAGAGCTCTTGCATCGTGCCGCCGAGCGCGGCCCATGAGGCGGTCGGCAGGATGCCGCCCACGATCATCAGCGTGACCAGCACGCCGAAGGTCGCGTCGCTGAGCAGCAGGTAGATCGGGAAGGCGATCAGCAGGGTGCCGAGCGCACCGAGGGCGACGACGCGGGCGGAGCCGATGCGGGTCGCCAGCCAGCCGAAGCCGGGCACGGTGACGAACTGCAGGAGTCCGCCGATCGTGGCGGCCGCGAGCAGCTGCATCTCGTCGAAGCCGAGCGACGCGACGCCGTAGCCCATCGTGTACGTGTTCATGAGCGAGTACGAGCCGATGCCGAGCAGCGCCACCAAGATGGCGACGCCGAAGGCGGCCGGCTGCGTGCGGATCGCGGCCCAGACCGGGTTCCGCTCTCGGGCGCCGCTGGCCTGGAGCTCCTTGAAGACGGGCGTCTCGTCGATCGACCAGCGCAGGTAGAGCGACACCGCGATCAGCGGGATCGCGAGCAGGAACGGGATGCGCCAGCCCCACGCCGCCATCGCCTCGGGACCGAGGCCGAAGAACATGATCAGCATGAGGCCGCCGGCTGCCACCGAGCCGATGGGGGAGCCCAGCTGCGGCAGCGAGGCGAAGAACGGCCGACGGCGGGCATCGGCGTGCTCGGTCGCGAGCAGCACCGCCCCGCCCCACTCGCCGCCGAGCGAGAGGCCCTGCACGATGCGCAGGATGACGAGCGCGATGCCGCCGAACAGCGCCCAGCCCTCGCCGGTCGGCAGCAGCCCGACGAGCCCCGTGGCGACGCCCATGAGCGCGATGGTGATCAGCAGGGTGGAGCGGCGGCCGATGCGGTCGCCCAGGTGCCCGAAGAGCACCGCGCCGATCGGTCGCACGACGAAGGCGATGCCGATCGTGGCGAACGACGCGAGCAGCGCGCCGGCCGGGCCGAGCGCCGAGAAGAAGAAGGGCCCGGCGAAGAAGGCCGCGAAGTAGGAGTAGGCGTAGAAGTCGTAGGACTCGAGCGCCGTGCCGACGGTCGCGGCCGCGGCGACCCGCCGGGTCGCGGTGTGCGTGCGCGGTGGCGCGGATGCCCGTGGCCCGGCCGGGGCGGGCGCAGGGTGAGTGGTCACGGTCGCTCCTCTGGTGCCTCGCACGTGCGTGCCGATCACGTGGTTGGCGATGACGGATGTGCCGGTCGCGGCGCGTGCCGCGTGTGGCGCTGTGGTGGCACGGGAATCAGTACCGAGTGCAACAATAGCTCGCGGGAGGGGATTCCATGGCGACCTCACGACGGCCCGGTCGGCCGCGAGCGTCGAGCGCCGCGACCATCCACGAGGCGGCGCTCGAGCTGTTCCTGGAGCGCGGCTACGACGCGGTGAGCATCGACGACATCGCGCGCCGAGCGGGCGTCTCCCGCGGCACGGTGTTCGCGTACTGCGACTCGAAGGCCGACGCCTTGTGGGCGAGCCTCGACGCCGCGATCGAGCGGGCGGGCGCCGCGATCGGCGCGAGCGCCGCCGACGTCGACGACGGCGACCGGGAGCGTCCTGCGCTCGGCAGGCTCGTCGACGCGCTCGCGCTCGCGGTCGAGCCCTGGGGCACCACGCCGCCGGCCGCCCTGCGCGATGCGCGCGCGATGGGCGCCGTCGCCGCGCTGCGCGACGGGGCTCCGGCGAGGCTGCAGCCGGTCGTCGACCGCGCGGCCCTCGCGCTCGCGCTCGAGCGCGACGCGCTGCCCGAGTCGGCGGATGCGTCGGTCGAGCCGATCGCGATCGTCGCGGCCGCGTGCGCTGCGCTCGTGGCGTGGACGCAGACGCCCAGGCGCCCGAGCGCGGCCAGCGCGGTGCGCGCCGCGACCGAACCGCTCGCGGCGGCGAGGCGCGCATCCCGCTCGCGCTGACGCCGCCTCGGCTCAGACGCCGAGCAGCCTCCGCAGGGTCGCATCGAGCGGCGAGACGGGCAGCTGCTGCCCGTCGACGCTCGTGATGCGCGCGAGCAGCCGGCCGGAGGAGAGCAGCCACGCGCCGTCGCTCGTGAGCAGGTCGTCGGGCCCCAGCGCGGCGAAGGCGACCGAGAGGCCCGCGGCCGGCGCCTCCTCCATGAGGTGCTCGAGGGTGATCGAGGCGAGGATCCCCTCCTGCTGGGGCGTCAGCAGGCTGCCGCCCCGGTCGATCACCAGCGTCGAGGTCGGCCCCTCGAGCAGCAGCCCTGCGGGCGAGACGAACACGACGTCGTCGAAGCCCTGCTGCGCTGCGTGACGCTTCGCCGCCATGTTGATCGAGTACGACAGGCTCTTGGCCCCCGGCAGCAGCCACGGCATCGCTGCGACCTCGTCGCCGTCGTGCCCGCGACCCAGCAGCGTGACGCTGACACCCTGCTCGCGCTCACGCACGACGGATGCGCTGAGCGCCGCCATGAGCGCGAAGGCCGTCGGCTCGCCACCGCCCTCGGGCCCGCGGGTGAGCACGAGCCGGATCACGGCCTCCGGGTGCGCGTCGAAGTCCCACGCGGCGACGAGGGCGTCGATCGCGCGGCCATAGCCGGCGCGATCCGGGGCGGGCAGCTGCAGGATGGCTGCGCTGCGCTCCAGCCGGTCGAGGTGCGACTCCCGATCCTCGACGCGGGGCGCGCCATCGCTGCCTGCACGCACGAGCGTGGCGTCGAAGACGCCGTCGCCGCGCACCACGCCCAGGTCGTCGGCCCGCACGATCGGGTGCGTCACGTCGACGATCGAACCGTCGAGGAGCGCGAGCAGGGGAGCGCTCATGCCGTGCCCGCGCAGAACTGCTGGAGGGCGGTGACCTGCTCGCCGAGGGCACCCATGGCGGTGATCGCGCGATCGATGCCGCTCGTGTCGCCCGCCTGCAGCGAGGCCTCGGCATCGGCGACGAGCGCCGCCCAGCCGGCCTGGATGGCCTCGATGCGCTCGATGAGCGCGGGATCGGTGACGCGGCCCTGCAGCTCGCCGACGCGCGACGAGATGCTGCCCAGCAGCGCGGCGCCGCCGAGCAGGTCGCCGCTGCCGAAGCGCTCGCCGAGCAGCGCGACGTCGAGCGCGATGCGCTGCACGTCGCTCAGCAGCTGCGCGCACTGCTCGGCCTGCGCGTCGCTGCCGGGCTGCGGCGCCTCGCCGGATGCGGTCGGCGCCGGCGCCTCGGTCGGAGCCGTGGCGCTCGGTGCGGGCGGCAGTGAGGGCGAGGGCATGAGGCCGCAACCGCTGACCGCGAGCCCGAGCGCCAGCACGAGGGCGGCGCCCGCCGTGCGGATGCTGCGGGCGGACGATCGCGGGGAGGGCATGCTCCCAGGGTACCGTCGGGTGCCGCGCAGCCGAGGTCGGGAGAGCGGGGGATAACCCCCGCGAGCGTTCCGGGCATCCGCCGGGTGCGGGCGCACCTCGCGTCCTAGCGTTGAGGCATGCACCGCATCCGCCCCATGCTCGCCACCGTCGCGCACCTCGCGCTCCTCGGTGCCGTCGGCATCCCAATCCTCTCCGTCATCGCCACGCTCGCCGCGACCGGCGCCGCGACGCTCATCGTGCTGATCGGCCTCCTGCCGCTCGCGCTCGCCCTGCTGTCGCTCGCCGGGCTCGCCTGGGTGGAGCGCGAGCGCATCGCCGGCCTCTACGGCGTCGACGTGCCGCGCGGGGTGCTGCGCACGTCACACCGCACCGACTGGCTGCGCCTCCCGCATCGCCTGCTGCGCATCCTCACCGATGGCCAGCACTGGCGCGCCATCCTCAGCTTCCTGCTCGCGAGCGTCTTCGGCGCCGTGACCCTGCCGCTGCTGTCGATGGTCGGCATCGGGATCCCGCTCGCGCTGGCCGGGCTGGGGGAGGCGGAGCGGATCACGATCCCGCTCACCTCCCTCTCCGTGCCCGTCGCGTGGGCGCCGCTCATCGGCCTGCTGGCGCTCGCGGCGGGCGTGGCGGGGACCATCGCCATGGCGCTCGCCCACCGCAGCGTCACCACGGGCCTGCTCGTGCCCGACGACCGGGCTCGCCTCGAGCAGGAGGCGCGCGACGAGCGCGAGCGCCGCCACGGCGCCGTGCGCGCCGCGGACTTCGACCGCACCCGCATCGAGCGCGACCACCACGACGGCGTCCAGCCGAGGCTCGTCTCGATCGCGATGCAGCTGGGCATGGCCCGCGACAAGATCGAGCAGGATCCCGCCGCGGCCCTGCGGCTGATCGACGAGGCCCACGCCTCCTCGAAGTCGGCGGTGACCGAGCTGCGGCAGGTCGCGCGCGGCATCCACGTCGCCGTGCTGGACGACCGGGGGCTCGACGCAGCGGTCTCCGCGCTCGCGGGGCGCAGCGTCGTGCCGGTCGAGGTCGACGCCCGCATCGAGGGGCGCTGCAGCCGCGACGCCGAGACCGCCGTCTACTTCGCCATCGCCGAGGCGATCACCAACGCGCAGAAGCACGCTCGCGCGAGCCGCATCCGCGTGGCGATCCGCACCCGCAGGCCCGCCGGCGGCCCCGCATCGCTCTGGGCGCGCATCGAGGACGACGGCATCGGCGGTGCCGAGCGCCAGTCCGGCGGCGGCATCGACGGCCTCGCGCACCGCGTCTCCGGCGTCGGCGGCACGCTCAGCGTCTCCAGCCCCGCCGGAGGCCCGACCGCGATCGAAGTGGACGTCCCGTGCGCATCCTGATCTGCGAGGACAGCGTCCTCCTCCGCGAGGGCATCGCCCGGCTGCTCACCGACGCCGGCCACGACGTCGTCGCGCAGCTGCCCGACGCGACCGCGCTCGAGGCCGCCATCGCCGCGCACGACCCCGAGCTCGCGATCCTCGACGTGCGCATGCCGCCGACCCGCACCAACGAGGGCATCCTCGCCGCCATCGCCATCCGATCCCGCTCCGCGCGGCTCGGCACCGGCGGCGACCGCCCCCGAGTCCTCGTGCTCTCGCAGTACGTCGAGGAGCGCTACGCGGCCGACCTCATCGCCAGCGGGCCCGCCGGCTTCGGCTACCTGCTCAAGGATCGCGTCGCCGACGTGCGCGACTTCCTGGCGGCGATCGAGCAGGTCGCCGCCGGCGGCACGGTGCTCGACCCCGAGGTCGTCAGCCAGCTGCTCGCGAGGCGTCGTCGCGACGCCCGCATGGAGCGGCTCACGCCGCGCGAGCGGCAGGTGCTCGCGCTCATGGCCGAGGGCTCGTCCAACCAGGCGATCGCCGACCGCCTCTACATCTCCGCCGGCAGCGTCGAGAAGCACATCTCTGCCGTGTTCCAGAAGCTCGAGCTCGACCCCGAGGACGGCAACCGCCGCGTGCTCGCGGTGATCGCCCACCTCGAGGCACCCACCACTCCCGACCCGACCAGCGCGCCCGACGCGACCGGAGGCATCCGATGACCACCTTCACCGATCAGCCCGCACCCGCTCCCGGCCCGCGCTCCAGCGGTCCGTCGTCCCGCCCCGGCCGCTGGATCAGCGTCCTCGTGATCGTGCTCGGCACCATCGCGGGCGTGCTCGCCCTCGGCGGCGGCGTCGTGCGCGGCGTCGCGGCGCACGCGTCGACCTCGAACGACTACGTCGCGGATGCCGCCGGGCTCGAGCAGCTGCGCATCGACAGCACCGCGGCCGCGTTCGAGGTGCGCTTCGCCGATGTCGAGCAGGCGCAGCTCGCCGTCTCCACCGACGGCGGGCCCGCGCAGGAGTGGCGCCTCGAGCGCGAGGGGTCGACGCTCGTCGTCGGCACCGACCGCCGCTGGCGCTGGTTCGGGTTCGGCTTCTCCTTCGGCGGCAACAGCGGCGAGCAGCTCGCCACCCTCACGCTGCCCGCTGCGCTCGAGCGCAGCGCGCTCGACCTCGACGTCGATGTCGCCGCCGGCAGCTTCGCCGCCACCGGAGCGTGGGGGGAGACCACCGTCGACCTGAGCGCGGGCGACGTCGACCTCGGCGGCACCGCAGCCTCGGTGGCCGTCGAGGTCTCGGCGGGGGAGGCCCGGCTCGACCTCTCGACCGACGGCGCCGTCGAGCTGGGGGTGAGCGCGGGTCGGATCCTCGGCTCGCTGACGGGCGAGCAGCCGTCCTCCATCACCGCGAGCGCCAGCGCCGGCAGCATCGACCTCGACATCCCCGACGGCGCCTACGCGGTGACGGAGCAGGCGTCCGCGGGGACCGCCGACGTGCGGGTCGTGGACGACCCGAGCGCAGCATCGACGATCGACGTCGACGTGAGCGCCGGCAGCATCACCCTCCGCCCCGCAGCGCGCTGACCCGCGCGTGACGACGGCCGGATCGGCGCGGTAGGATCGACCTACACGCACCGATCCGGCCATCACCGGGGAGCGGTCGGCAGAACGGCGGTCGAGCACCGAGAGGTGCGAGGCCGCTCAGTAGATCCGAACGGGGCAGGCCCGTCACAGCCGTTGCACGAAGCGGCGATCGCCGGGGCCACCCGGGGAGCGCAAGCGGGGTGGTACCGCGCGAGAGCGTCCCCGCATCCGAGGACCACGAGGATGCAGGAGACCCAGCGTGACCGAGACCCAGCGCTACCCGCGGAACGCCGACCGCCCCGTCGTGGCGAGCCCCGACCTGCCCGCCATCGAGACGGGCATCCTCGCCTTCTGGAAGGGCGACGACACCTTCCGCGCCTCGGTCGAGCAGCGCGAGGGCTGCCCCGAGTGGGTGTTCTACGACGGGCCGCCCTTCGCGAACGGCCTGCCGCACTACGGCCACCTGCTCACCGGCTACGCCAAGGACGTCTTCCCGCGGTTCCAGACCATGCGGGGCAAGCAGGTGCCGCGCGTGTTCGGCTGGGACACCCACGGCCTGCCTGCGGAGCTCGAGGCGATGAAGCAGCTCGGCATCACCGAGAAGGCCGAGATCGAGGAGATGGGCGTCGACGTCTTCAACGAGAAGGCGCGGGAGTCGGTGCTGCAGTACGTGGACGAGTGGCAGGACTACGTCACCCGTCAGGCGCGCTGGGTCGACTTCGACGGCGGCTACAAGACGCTCGACCTCAGCTACATGGAGAGCGTCATCTGGGCGTTCAAGGCGCTGCACGACAAGGGCCTCGCCTACGAGGGCTACCGCGTGCTGCCCTACTGCTGGCGCGATGAGACGCCGCTGTCGAACCACGAGCTGCGCATGGACGACGACGTCTACCAGGATCGCCAGGACACCACGCTCACCGTGACCTTCCCGCTCACGGGAGCGCGGGCGGATGCGCTGCACCTGTCGGGCGTCAAGGCGCTGGCATGGACGACGACGCCGTGGACCCTGCCGACGAACCTCGCGCTCGCGGTCGGCCCGGAGATCGCCTACGCGGTCGTGCCCGCGGGGCCGAGCGGCACCACTGCGCCCTCGACCGACGGCTCGCAGGGCTCGTTCCTGCTCGCCGCCGACACCGTCGCGTCGCACGCGAAGGATCTCGGCTACGCCTCCGCCGAGGAGGCCGTCGCCGCCGTCGAGCGCACGCTGGCCGGCAGCGAGCTCGCAGGCGTCACCTACGAGCCCATCTTCGACTTCTTCGCCGACGCGGCCGTGTGGGGCACCGAGCACGCCTTCCAGATCCTGGTCGACGACTACGTCGCCACCGGCGAGGGCACCGGCATCGTGCACCAGGCGCCGGCCTACGGCGAGGACGACCAGCGCGTCACGAACGCCGCCGGCATCCCGACGATCCTCTCGGTCGACGACGGCGGGCGGTTCCTCGACGTCGTCGCACCGGTGGCGGGCCAGCAGGTCTTCGACGCCAACAAGCAGCTCTCGAAGCTGCTGAAGGACGCCGGCCGAGTGCTGCGCCAGGCGAGCTACGTGCACTCCTACCCGCACTGCTGGCGCTGCCGCAACCCGCTGATCTACAAGGCGGTCTCGAGCTGGTTCGTCAAGGTGACCGACATCAAGGCCGACCTGCTGGCCGCGAACGAGCAGATCCACTGGGTGCCGGAGAACGTCAAGCACGGGCAGTTCGGCAAGTGGCTGGAGGGCGCGCGCGACTGGTCGATCAGCCGCAACCGCTACTGGGGCAGCCCGATCCCGGTGTGGAAGAGCGACGACCCGAACCACCCGCGCATCGACGTCTACGGCTCGCTCGACGAGCTGGAGCGCGACTTCGGGGTGCGCCCCACCGACCTGCACCGCCCGGCGATCGACGAGCTCACGCGCCCGAACCCCGACGACCCGACGGGGCGGTCGACGATGCGCCGCATCCCCGACGTGCTCGACGTCTGGTTCGACTCCGGCTCGATGCCCTTCGCCCAGTTCCACTACCCCTTCGAGAACGAGGGGTGGTTCGAGGAGCACAGCCCCGCCGACTACATCGTCGAGTACATCGGCCAGACGCGCGGCTGGTTCTACGTCATGCACGTGCTGTCGGTCGCGCTCTTCGGCCGCCCGGCGTTCGAGAACGTCATCAGCCACGGCATCATCCTCGGCGACGACGGCTTCAAGGCCTCGAAGTCGCGCCGCAACTACCCCGACGTGAACGAGTCCTTCGACGCCTACGGCTCGGATGCGGTGCGCTGGAACCTGATGCAGGGATCGATCCTCAGGGGCGGCAACTTCGTCGTCTCGGAGGAGGGCATCCGCGAGGCGCTGCGGCAGTTCCACCTGCCGCTGTGGTCGACGTGGTACTTCTTCGCGACCTACGCCAACCGCGCCGCCGACGGCGCGCCCTACCTCGCCAAGCGCTCCACCGCATCCGCCGATGTGCTCGACCGCTACATCCTCGCCAAGCTGCGCGAGACGGTCGAAGCGGTGACGGATGCGCTCGAGCGGCTCGACGCCACCGGCGCGACCTGGGCGGTGCGCGAGTTCCTCGACGTGCTGACCAACTGGTACGTGCGGCGCTCGCGCGATCGCTTCTGGGCGGGCGTGCGGTCGGACGGCTCGGGAGCCGAGGCGTTCGACACGCTCTTCACCGCGCTCGAGACGCTCACGCGCATCGCCGCCCCGCTGTCGCCACTGGTGGCGGAGGAGGTCTGGAAGGGCCTGACCGGCGGCCGCTCGGTGCACCTGACCGACTGGCCGGCGGTCGCCGACGGCGGCGCCGACGCGCTGCCCGCCGACCCCGAGCTGGTCGCGCAGATGGATGCCGTGCGCGCGATCGCGAGCGTCGGCAACGCCCTGCGCAAGCAGGCCCGCAAGCGGGTGCGGCTGCCGCTGCCGAGCCTCACGGTCGTCGGGGCGGTCGACGTCTCGGCCTTCAGCGGTGTGCTGCGCGACGAGCTGAACGTGCGCGACGTCGTGCTGGAGGAGGCGGGGGAGGGTGCGCTGGAGCGCTACGGCATCTCTCGCCGCCTGCAGGTCAACGCGCGCGCCGCGGGGCCGCGGCTCGGCAAGGACGTCCAGCGGGCGATCCAGGCTGCGCGCGCCGGCGACTGGTCCGTGGCCCCCGGAGCGGACGGCGAGGGCGACGCGGTGACCGCTGGCGGCATCGCGCTGGTCGAGGGGGAGTTCGAGCTCGCCCTCGAGGTCGCTGACGAGAGCGCTGCGGTCGGGTTCCTGCCGGGCGGCGGCTTCGTCGTGCTCGACACCGCGACGACGCCGGAGCTCGAGGCCGAGGGGCTGGCGCGCGATGTCGTGCGCGCCGTGCAGTCGGCGCGCAAGGACGCCGGGCTGGACGTGAGCGACCGCATCCGCCTCACTCTCGGCTCGGACGGGCACGGCGTCGCGGCGCTCGAGGCGAACGCCGCGCTCGTCACCGGCGAGACGCTGGCGCTCGAGCTGACGCTCGAGCGCATCGACGACAGCATGGGCGAGCTCGCCGACGGGCGCACCGCGCACCGCGTCGGCGACGGCTCGCCCCTCGCCATCGGGATCGAGCGGGCGGGCAGCGACCAGGAGGCAGGAGCATGAGCGACGAGCTCGCGGGCGAGGCGCCCGACATCGACGACCGCATCCTCGCCTCGCTCGAGCACGCCGACGCGGCCCAGGCGGCCTACCTGGCGCTGCTCGAGCGGGCGGGGGAGCAAGCGGTCGAGCCGCGCATCGAGGCGACCCGGCGCGCCGTCGAGCTGCTCGGCGACCCGCAGCGCTCGTTCCGCGTCATCCACATCACCGGCACGAACGGCAAGGGCTCGACCGCGCGCATCGCCGACGCGCTGCTGCGCGCGCACGGCCTGCGCACGGGCGTGCTGACGAGCCCGCACCTCGAGCGCGTCAACGAGCGCATCACGATCGACGGCGAACCGGTCTCCGACGAGGCCTTCGCGCGCGGCTACGAGGATGTCGAGCCGTTCCTCCAGATGGTCGACGCCGAGCTGGCGGAGCGGGGGGAGCGTCGGCTGACGTTCTTCGAGGCGTTCACGGTGCTCGCCTTCGCGGTGATGGCGGATGCGCCGGTCGACGTCGCGGTGCTCGAGGTCGGCATGGGCGGCACCTGGGACTCCACGAACGTCGCCGACGGCGATGTCGCGGTCATCACGCCCATCGCCCTCGACCACACGAACCGGCTCGGCTCGACGGTCGAGGCGATCGCGCGCGAGAAGGCCGGCATCATCAAGGCGGACGCGATCGTCGTCTCGGCGGCGCAGCAGCCCGAGGCGCTCGCCGTGCTCGAGGCGCGGGCCGCGGAGGTCGGCGCGCGGCTGCTGCTCGACGGGCGCGACTTCTCGCTCGAGGCGCAGTCGGTCGCCGTCGGCGGCCAGCTGATCGCCGTGCGGGGCCTCGCGGCCGAGTACCTGGACCAGCTGGTGCCGCTGATGGGCGCGCACCAGGGCCGCAACGCCGCGCTCGCGCTCGTCGCGGTCGAGGCGTTCCTCGGCGGCGGCACGCAGCCGATGACCGCGGAGGTGCTGGCCGACGGCTTCGCCGCGGCGACCTCGCCCGGCAGGCTCGACACCATCGGCGCCGAGCCGCTGGTGATCGCCGACGCCGCCCACAACCCGCACGGTGCGGCCTCGCTGCGCGCGGCGCTCGGGGAGTACTTCGGGCTCGAGCGCGTCACGCTCGTGCTCGGCGTGCTCGCCGGCAAGGACGCCGCCGGCGTGCTCACCGAGCTCGAGCCGGTGATCGACGAGGTGTTCGTGACCCAGTCGACCTCTGAGCGCGCGCTCGACGCGGACGAGCTGGCAGCGCAGGCGGTCGCGGTGCTGGGCGCCGAGCGCGTCGTGGTCGAGACCGACCTCGCGACGGCCCTGGAGACCGCGCGCGACGCCGCCGCCGACCGTCAGGGCGCCGTGGTCGTGACCGGCTCCGTGACGCTGCTCGGCGACGTGATCGGCCATGCCCGCGAAGCCGGCTGGTTGCTGCGGCCGGATGCGCGCCGCCAGGCGGCGACGGTGCAGCTGGACGCGCCGGAGCTGGAGGCCGAGGGCTTCGGCACCGCCGGCATCGATGCGGACGACGCTGCCGGCGCGCACGAGGAGGACGACCGATGAGCGACGAGAGCGCGGCACCCACCCCGGCCCGCAGACCCCGCCCGCAGCGCGGCGCGATGGAGGCGCTGCTGCGCATCGTGCACACCCTCGAGGTCTGCGCGCTCGCCTTCGGCGCGCTGGCAGCCTGGGGCGTCTCGCGCGACTGGCCGCAGCCCGTGGCCTTCGGCGCCGTCGCGCTGCTGCTCATCCTGAGCATGCGCGTGCTCGGGCGCCCCTGGGGCTGGATCGTGAGCCTCGTGGCGCAGATCGCGCTCGCCCTGCTGGTGCTCGTCGAGGTCGTGTGGGCCCTCGTCGCGCTCGTCTTCATCATCCTCTGGATCTTCTGCTTCGTGAAGGCGCGCGGCATCGAGCGCCGCCGCCGCGCGGCAGGCCTCGACCCGCGCGGCGCCCCCGGCACGTGACCCGCGCGTCCGCCCTCTGGGCCGGTGCCGCGCGCCGTCGCCCGGAACTCTTCCGGGCCTGAGCGGCGCCAGCTGGACTATCCAGCCGGCACCCCGCTCCGGCGGAGAAGTTCCGGGCGGTCGCGCGAGACGGCGCGCTCGGCCGCGGTCGGGGGCGGGTCGACGTGCTCGGTACGCTGGTGAGCATGCAGAGCACCCTCGTCCTCATCAAGCCCGACGGCGTCCAGCGACAGCTGACGGGCGCCATCCTCGCCCGCATCGAGGCGAAGGGCTACGTCATCGCCGACCTGCGCCTGGTGCAGCCGGATCAGGCGCTGCTCGAGGAGCACTACGCCGAGCACCAGGGCAAGCCCTTCTTCGAGCCGCTCGTCGAGTTCATGCTCTCGGGCCCCTCGGTCGCGATCCGCCTCGAGGGCGATCGCGTCATCGAGGGCTTCCGCTCGCTCGCCGGAACGACCGATCCGACGACCGCCGCACCCGGCACCATCCGCGGCGACCTGGGTCGCGACTGGGGCCTCAAGGTGCAGCAGAACCTCGTGCACGGCTCCGACTCCGAGGAGTCGGCGGCGCGCGAGCTCGGCCTCTGGTTCTCCTGAGCCGAGACGCGCAAGGACTCGCGGGCTGGCCTGAGGGCCGGCCCGCAGTCGTCCGCTAGAAGCCCGCGAGCAGGTAGCGGGGGATGCCCGGGAGCACGACCATGATCGTCACGACCATGATCACGGCGAGCGCGAGCGAGAGCACCCACCCCCACGACTGCACCTTCGCGAGCGAGCGGCGGAGGCCGGCAGGCGCCGGCAGCGCGCCGGAGCCGAAGCCCCAGACCCACAGGGGGAAGGCCATGGCGTACATCCCCAGCCACACGAGGAAGCACCAGGGGCACACGAAGCCCAGCACGAAGATCGACTGCTGCGCGAGCCACAGCACGAACACGAGGCCGACGAGCACGCCGATGGAGAAGACCGTCCACACCCAGCGCGGCAGCGGCACCCGCGCCAGCGCGAGCACGCCCATGAGGATCGGAGCGGGGAACGCCATGAGCCCGATGAACGGGTTGGGGAAGCCGAGGAGCCTGCCCTGCTCCGACTCCATCGCGCCCGAGCAGCTGAGGAACGGGTTCAGGTCGCAGCCGAGCGCCTCGTCGGGGTTGAGCAGCAGCTCGACGCGCTCCACCGAGAGCGAGAACGCCCCGAGCAGCCCCACGAGCCCGGTGACGATCAGCAGCACGCCGAGCCAGGCGGGCGCCGCGATGCGGGCGGGACGAGTGTCGGTCATGAGGCCTCCTGCTCCTCATCCAACCATTGCGGAGGGGGCCCGATGAGCCTCGACGGCGCGACTCTTGCCGCATTCACAGCCGGCGTGCTCGTCATCGTGCTGCTGCCGGGCGCCAACAGCCTCTTCGTCGTGACGACCTCGCTGCGCGCCGGTCGTCGCGCCGGCTTCCGCGCGACGCTCGGGGTCTTCCTCGGCGACGCCATCCTGATGGTGCTCGCCGTGCTCTCCGCGCAGGCCCTCTCGGCCAACCCGTTGGTGTTCCGCATCCTCACCTGGGCGGGCGCCGCCTACCTGTGCTGGCTGGCGCTCGGGCTCGTGCGGTCGGCGCTCGCGCGCATCCGCGCGAAGCGCCTGCGCACGGCCGAGCCCGAGCCCACCGAGAACCCGACCCACCCGCCCACGACGCCGAACCCGATCATCGCCCGGCCGAGGCTCGCGCCCTTCCGCACCGCGCTCGTCACGAGCCTGCTGAACCCGAAGGCGATCCTGTTCTTCGCCTCGTTCTTCGTGCAGTTCATCGACCCGGGCTCGCCCACGCCGCTCGCGGATCTGGTGGTGCTCATGCTGATCCTCGAGGTCGCATCGGCCGCCTACCTCACGGTGCTGGTGCTGCTCGGCTCGCGCATCGGCCGCCGCGTGCAGCCGCACGGGTGGCTCGCGATCGTCGCGACGCTGATCGCGGCGGCCGCCTTCGTCGCGCTCGCCGTGCGTGTCGTGCTCCCGTAGCGGCCCCTGCACAGGCGCCTGCGGTTCCCGAGCGCCGCGGGGTCTGTGGGGTAGACTTCCCCGCAGCGCGCCCGACGGGCGCACGCACAAGTTTCTCCAGGCGGTCCGACTGGCCTGGGCCGCCCCCGCGAGGGGGCGAGTGAAGAGGATTCGCGCCGGGGTGCGCCCCGGGCAGCGACAGATGTCGACCGGCAGCGCCGGTCGCGACAGGAGCACGCCAGCGATGGTGGAGAACACGACGACCGGCCCCGCAGCGGGCGGCGAGCAGCAGGCAGAGCACACGACGGCGGAGGCCGCCGGCGGCGCGGCGACCGGCACCGAGGCGGCAAGCACCGAAGCGGCAGGCACCGGATCGACCGGTACCGAGTCGACCGGCACCGAAGCGGCGAACACCGAGGCTGCTGCCGAGAAGCCCAAGCGCAAGCGCGTGGCTTCGCGGCGTGCGAGCTCGCAGCAGGCAGCGGATGCGTCGGTCGACGCGGCAGCGCCCGCCGCCACCGAGCACGGTGCCGAGCAGGCCGCCGCTCAGGATCCGGCCGACCAGCAGCCGACGGCTTCGCAGCCCGCCGCAGCGCAGCCGCCTGCCGCGCAGCCGCCTGGTGCGCAGCCTGCCGCGGAGCAGTCGACCGCCGAGCAGGCCGACGCAGCGCACCCCAGCGGCGAGCAGGAGCCCGGCCACGAGCCCGGCCTGGTCGACCCGGCGGCGGCAGCGCCCGGCGAGGCCGCCTCCGCCTCGACCGATCCGCTCGAGGCCGCGAAGGTGCTGCCGGTGGTGCCCAAGGGCCCGTTCGGCCTGGTCTTCCACGCCCCCGATCTCGAGAAGCTGCCGACGCTGCCCGCGGTCGATGCCTCCGACGACGACGAGGACGACGAGGACGACGACGAGTACGACGACCGCAGCAGCGGCCGCCGCTCGTCGCGCCGCAACCGCCGCACGCGCCGCCGCGAGCCCGAGGACGAGAAGCCGCTCATCACCGAGCCGCAGAAGGTCAAGGGCTCCACGCGGCTCGAGGCGAAGCGCCAGCGCCGCCGCGAGGGCCGCGACGCCGGCCGCCGCCGCACGGTGGTGACCGAGACCGAGTTCCTCGCCCGCCGCGAGGCCGTCGAGCGCCAGATGATCGTGCGCTCGAAGCACGACCGCGTGCAGCTCGCGGTGCTGGAGGACGGCGTGCTCGTCGAGCACTACGTCGCGAAGTCCTCCGAGTCGAGCCTGATCGGCAACGTCTACCTCGGTCGCGTGCAGAACGTGCTGCCGAGCATGGAGGCCGCCTTCGTCGACATCGGCCGCGGGCGCAACGCCGTGCTGTACTCGGGCGAGGTGGACTGGGACGCCGCTGAGCTCGAGGGCCAGCCGCGCAAGATCGAGCTCGCGCTCAAGCCCGGCGACACCGTGCTCGTGCAGGTGACGAAGGATCCGGTCGGCCACAAGGGCGCCCGGCTGACCAGCCAGATCTCGCTGCCCGGCCGCTACCTCGTGTCGGTGCCCGGCGGCTCGATGAACGGCATCTCGCGCAAGCTGCCCGACACGGAGCGCGCGCGCCTCAAGAAGATCCTCAAGCAGGTGCTGCCTGAGGGCGTCGGCGTGATCGTGCGCACGGCCGCTGAGGGCGCGACCGAGGAGCAGCTGACGAACGACGTCGAGCGCCTGACGCGCCAGTGGGAGCGGATCCAGCAGCAGAAGCAGTCGGGCAGCGCCCCGCAGCGCCTGCACGCCGAGCCCGACCTGCTCGTCAAGATCGTGCGCGACGTCTTCAACGAGGACTTCCACAAGCTCGTCATCCAGGGCTCTGAGGCCCTCACCACGATCCGCGAGTACCTCGAGGCCATCGCGCCGGACCTGCTCGACCGCGTCTCGGCCTACGAGGGCACCGACGACCCCTTCGACCACTTCCGCATCGCGGAGCAGATCGACAAGGCGCTCGACCGCAAGGTCTGGTTGCCCTCCGGCGGCTCGCTCGTGATCGACCGCACCGAGGCCATGACGGTCGTCGACGTGAACACCGGCCGCTTCGTCGGCGCCGGCGGCAACCTCGAGGAGACCGTCACGAAGAACAACCTCGAGGCGGCCGAGGAGATCGTGCGGCAGCTGCGCCTGCGCGACATCGGCGGCATCATCGTCATCGACTTCATCGACATGGTGCTCGAGTCGAACCGCGACCTCGTGCAGCGCCGCCTGATCGAGTGCCTCTCGCGCGACCGCACGAAGCACCAGGTGGCAGAGGTGACGAGCCTGGGCCTCGTGCAGATGACGCGCAAGAAGCTGGGCCTCGGCCTGCTGGAGTCGTACTCGGAGCCCTGCGAGGCGTGCGCCGGGCGCGGCATCATCGTGCACCACGAGCCCGTCTCCCGCTCGCAGCGCCAGAGCAGCGACCCCGGTCCTGCCGGCTCGTCGAACCGTCGCGGTCGCGGCAGGGGCGGCAAGCAGGGCGAGCCGTCGCAGCAGCCCCAGCACCAGCAGCAGCAGCAGGGCGGCAACGGCGGCACGCACGCGATCACCGACGACATGCGCAAGGGCCTCTCGCAGGTCGCGCTCGCCGCGAGGGGCAAGGCGGCGGATGCGGAGCACGCGGCAGAGGGCCAGCAGGCGGCTCCGGAAGCGGCGGATCGCCAGCCGGCCAGCGAGCGGCAGGGTGACGACGCGGAGCAGTCTGAGCACGCGCAGGCCCAGGCAGCACAGGGCCAGGCAGAGCAGGGCCAGCAGGAGCAGGGCGAGCGTCAGGGCCGTGGCCGAGGCCGTGGCCGAGGCCGCAAGGAGCGCGGCGGTCGCGATCGCGATGAGCGCGAGCCCGCGGGCGGCGAGCGGCAGAGCGGCGGCGAGCAGCAGGTCGGCGAGCAGCGCCGCGGCGAGCAGCCCTCGGGCGTCGTCCAGCCCTCGCGCGAGGCCGTGCAGGCGGTCGCTGCGGAGCCGGTCGTCTCCATCCTGGACATCCCGCTCGAGCCCAAGCAGGAGCAGCCCGCGCCGAAGGTGACGGAGAACGACCTCGACGGCCTGCTCGGTGGTGCGCTCGACGCGCTCGCGGCGCCGGCGCCCGGCACCGGCAAGGCCGCTCGCCGATCGCGCCGCGCATCCTCGGGCGTCATCACCGCGAAGCCCGATCAGACGGACTGACGCACCTCGCGCGCAGGGAGCGCGGCCGGCCAGCACCTCAGTGCGACCGGTCGCGCTCCTTCACGCGCAGGCCGCTCGCGATGAGGCGGCGCACCAGCTCCTTCGGGCTCACGTGCTCGGCGCCCATCGCCACGAGCGCATCGATGCGCTCGGCGGGCACGTCGTAGTGGTCGTGGTCGAAGCCGCACGCCGGCAGCCCCGCTCGCTCGGCGAAGTCGTGGAGCTCCTCGAGGCTCGTGTCGCTGACGAGGTGCGCCCACATGCGCTCGTGCGCGGGCCACAGCGGGTCGTCGACGAGGATCGCCATGCGGCAAACCTACTGCTCGTCGGCTGTGCGCGACGAGGCTCGAGCGCGTCCCGGCGGTGCGCGACGCGCGGTGCCGCGATGTTGCCCGAAGCTCCGATTGCCTGTATCGTTGTGCGCTGGCGCAAGTCGCATCTGTGCGCGCGCCACAAGCTTCGTCCCGGCCAAGTCGGGAGTCGTTCCAACAGTGAGGATCCAACGTGGTGTACGCAATCGTGCGCGCCGGCGGCCGGCAGGAGAAGGTCGAGGTCGGGACCATTCTCGTCGTCGATCGCATCGCCGGTGACGACAACGGCAACGTCGAGCTGGCCCCCGTGCTGCTCGTCGACGGCGACAAGGTGACGTCGGACGTTGCTGCGCTCGCCAAGGTCAAGGTGACGGCGGAGGTCGTGACCGACCTGCGCGGCCCGAAGATCCGCATCCAGCACTACCGCAACAAGACCGGCTACAAGCGCCGCATGGGTCACCGCTCGGAGCTCACGCGCCTCAAGATCACCGGCATCAAGTAAAGGGGACCGAGAGATGGCACACAAGAAGGGCGCATCGTCCACCCGCAACGGTCGTGACTCGAACGCGCAGTACCTCGGCGTCAAGCGCTTCGGCGGCCAGGTCGTGAAGGCCGGCGAGATCCTCGTCCGCCAGCGCGGCACCCACTTCCACCCCGGTGCCGGTGTCGGCCGCGGTGGCGACGACACGCTGTTCGCCCTCGAGGCCGGCGCGGTCGAGTTCGGCAAGAAGGGCGGCCGCAAGGTCGTCAACATCGTCGCGGCTGCCGAGTAGTCAGCGCACGAGCACCACGAGCATTCCGATGGACGGGGCGGGCTTCGGCTCGCCCCGTTCTCGTATCTGAAGGAGACCTCCCATGGCGACATTCGTCGATCAGGTGACGCTGCACCTGCGTGCCGGCAACGGCGGCCACGGCTGTGTCTCCGTGCACCGCGAGAAGTTCAAGCCGCTCGGGGGCCCCGACGGCGGCAACGGCGGCGACGGCGGCGACATCGTGCTGGTGGCCGACCCGCAGATCACGACGCTGCTGGGCTACCACCGCTCGCCGCACCGCTCGAGCGAGAACGGCCAGCCCGGTCAAGGCGACAACAAGTCGGGCACCACGGGCGGAGACCTCGAGCTGCCGGTGCCGATCGGCACGGTGGTGCGGGATGCCTCCGGCGAGCAGGTCGCTGACCTCACGCACCCCGGCATGCGCGTGGTGGTGGCGCAGGGCGGCCAGGGCGGCCTCGGCAACGCGGCGCTCGCCAACACGAAGCGTAAGGCGCCCGGCTTCGCGCTGCTCGGCACCCCCGGCACCGAGGGCGACGTCACGCTGGAGCTGAAGACGGTGGCGGATGTCGCGCTCGTCGGCTTCCCGAGCGCCGGCAAGTCCAGCCTCGTCGCCGCGATGTCGGCGGCGCGGCCGAAGATCGCCGACTACCCCTTCACGACGCTCCACCCGAACCTGGGCGTCGTGGAGTCGGGGCAGACCCGCTACACGATCGCCGACGTGCCCGGCCTCATCGAGGGCGCGAGCGAGGGCAAGGGCCTCGGCCTCGAGTTCCTGCGCCACGTCGAGCGGTGCTCGGCGCTGCTCCACGTCATCGACTGCGCGACGCTCGAGTCGGGTCGCGACCCCGTGAGCGACCTCCAGGTCATCCTGCGCGAGCTCGCCGCCTACCCGGTGCCCGAGGGCCAGCCGCCCCTGCTCGAGCGCCAGCAGATCGTCGCCCTCAACAAGATCGACGTGCCGGAGGCGGCAGAGCTCGCCGCCTTCGTGCGCGAGGACATCGAGGCCCTGGGCTTCCGCGTCTTCGAGATCTCCACGGTCGCGCACCGGGGCCTGCGCGAGCTGTCGTTCGCCCTCGCCGACATCGTGGAGGCCGACCGCCGCGCCAAGGCCGTCGAGCCCGAGCCCGAGCGCATCGTGCTGCGCCCGCGGGCCGTCGACGACGCTGGCTTCACGGTCAAGGTGGAGGGCACCCACGCCGGGCCGCTGTACCGGATCCTGGGCGCGAAGCCCGAGCGCTGGGTGCAGCAGACCGACTTCCGCAACGACGAGGCCGTCGGCTACCTCGCCGACCGGCTCGCGAAGCTCGGCACGGAGGAGGCGCTGCTGAAGGCAGGCGCCGTCGCCGGGGCCACGGTCGTGATCGGTCCGGGCGAGGGGATCGTCTTCGACTGGGAGCCGACCATCGCCTCGGCTGCCGAGCTCGTCGGCAATCGCGGCACCGATCCGCGCCTCGACCGCAACGACCGCCGCACCACCCAGGAGCGCCGCGAGCAGTACCACGCACTCATGGACGCCAAGCAGGCGGCCCGCGACGGCCTGGTGCAGGAGCGCGACGCCGGCATGTGGAACGACGACGAGGGCTTCGAGGTGCAGCACGGGGACGACCGCTCGTGACCGTGCTCGACCGTGGCGCCGGCGAGCTGATCGTCGTCAAGGTCGGCTCCTCCTCGATCTCGGGGGAGCGGCGCGCGCAGATCGAGTCGCTCGTGGACGGGCTCGCGAGCCTGCATCGCACGAGCCGGGTGATCCTGGTCTCCTCCGGCGCCATCGCGACCGGGATGCCGTTCCTCGGCCTCGACGACCGACCCGCCGACCTGCCCATGCAGCAAGCGGCGGCCGCGGTGGGCCAGAACGTGCTGATGAACCGCTACCAGCGCAGCCTCTCGCGCCACGAGGTGACGGCCGCGCAGATCTTGCTCACCGCATCCGACATGGACATGGACTCGCACCGGATCAACGCGAGGAACGCGCTCGGGCGGCTGCTCGAGCTGCGGATGCTCCCGATCATCAACGAGAACGACACGGTGGCGACGCACGAGATCCGCTTCGGCGACAACGACCGCCTCGCGGCGCTGGTGGCGAAGCTCATGCGCGCCGACCGCCTGATCCTGCTCTCCGACATCGCGGCGCTGCGCACGGCACCGCCCGATGAGCCGGGCTCGGAGCCGATCGAGCGCGTGCCCTACGGCGATCCGCTCGAGGGTGTGCGGCTCGGCGCGAGCGGCTCGCACATCGGCTCCGGCGGCGCGATGACGAAGGTGGATGCCGCGCGGCTCGCCGCGGACGCCGGGGTGCGCGTCACGGTGACGGCGACGCCCCTGCTCGAGCGCCTGATCGCGGGGGAGCGGCTCGGCACCGAGTTCGAGCCGAACCCTCTGCCCGCAGACGACGACGGCAGCGACGGCTGAGCGTGGCGGGCACCGATGCGCGCGCGATGCCGCAGGTCGAGCAGCTCGGCTCGGCGGATGCCGACGCGGCCATCGCCCTCTGGCACGCGACCGGCCTCACCCGGCCATGGAACCCCCCGCACGAGGACTTCGCCCGCGCGGTCGCGTCGGCCGGCTCCGCCGTGCTGGGCATCCGCGATGGCGACGAGCTGGTCGCGACCGCCATGGTCGGCCATGACGGTCATCGAGGATGGGTCTACTACCTCGCCGTCGACCCGTCGCAGCAGCGCGGTGGCCTGGGCCGAGCGCTCATGCGCGCGGCAGAGGAGTGGGTCGTCGCCGCATCAGGCGTGAAGCTGCAGCTGATGGTTCGCGCTGAGAACACCGCAGCCGTGGAGTTCTACCGGGCGCTCGGCTACGACGACCAGCAGGTGGTCGTGCTCGGCAAGCGGCTGCTCGGGCCGGCCTGACCACCATCGGCGGGAGCCTAGGATCGGGTCATGGCAGAGAACGGCACCGGTGATGACTTCGAAGCGCTGCTGCAGGGCGGGCAGCTCGCGTCGCGCGCTCTCGGTGTCGCGTCCGCCGAGCAGCGGCATGCGGCCATCCGCGCCATCGCAGACGCGATCGAGGTCGCGAGCGACGCGATCCTGGCCGCCAACGCCGACGACCTCCGGCGCGGCCGCAGCGACGGGCTCGCCGAGGGGATGCTCGATCGGCTGACGCTCGACGCCGCGCGCATCCAGGGCCTCGCCGATGCCGCGCGGGCGCTCGCGGCGCTGCCCGACCCGGTGGGGGAGGTGCTGCGCGAGCGCACGCTGCCCAACGGCATCGGGCTCACGCAGGTGCGCGTGCCCTTCGGCGTCATCGGCGTCATCTACGAGGCGCGGCCGAACGTCACGGTCGACCTGGCGTGCATCGCGCTCGGCTCCGGCAACGCTGTCGTGCTCCGCGGCGGCTCTGCTGCCGAGCGGACCAACGCCGTCCTGGTCGCCACCATGCAGGCTGCGCTGGAGGGCGCGGGGCTGCCGCGCGAGTCGGTGCAGACGATCGACGCGCACGGCCGCGAGGGTGCCGGGCGCCTCATGCGCGCCCGAGGCCTCGTCGACCTGCTCGTGCCGCGCGGCAGCGCTGCGCTCATCGAGCGGGTCGTGACGGAGTCGACGGTGCCGGTCATCGAGACGGGCGCCGGTGTCGTGCACGCCTTCGTCGATCGCGAGGCCGAGCTGCCCATGGCGGTCGACATCGTGCTGAACGCCAAGGTGCAGCGCACGAGCGTCTGCAACTCGCTGGAGACGCTGCTCGTGCACCGGGACATCGCCGAGACCGCGGTGCCGGTGCTCGCAGCTGCGCTGCGCGAGGCCGGCGTCACGATCCATGCCGAGGGCCCGCTGCCGGGCGTCGCCGACGCCGCGCCGCTCGGCGAGGCCGGCTGGGCGACCGAGCACCTCTCGATGGATCTCGCGATCGGGGTCGTCGACGGCCTCGACGCGGCGATCGAGCACATCAATCGGCACGGCACCCACCACACCGACACGATCATCACGGCCGACGAGGCCTCGGCGGCCCGGTTCCTGGCCGAGGTCGACTCCGCGGTCGTCATGCACAACGCATCCACGCGCTTCACCGACGGCGGCGAGTTCGGGTTCGGCGCAGAGGTGGGCATCTCGACGCAGAAGGCGCATGCGCGCGGGCCGATGGGGCTGCCGGAGCTCACGAGCACGAAGTGGCTCGTGCGCGGCACGGGCCAGGTGCGGCCCTGACGGCCGTGCCGCCACGGCGCCCGCCGTGGCCGCGCTAGGCTTGGTGCGATCGGAGGCCCCATGAACCTGCTTCACCTCGCTACCGCCGCTGCCGAGTCGGCCGAAGTCGAGCTCGCGCCCTACATCGCCGGTGGCATCGCCGCCGCGGTCTTCCTCATCTCTGCGATCGTCGTGCGGTCGTTCCGCGACGTGGCGCACCGCTCCGTGCGCCACGACGTGCACGGCAACGGCTGACCATCGTCGGCGCGCCCGGGCGCCGTCGCCGCCTCGGCATCATGGGCGGCACGTTCGACCCGATCCATCACGGGCACCTCGTGGCGGCGAGCGAGGTCGCGCAGCACTTCGAGCTCGATGAGGTCGTCTTCGTGCCGACCGGCGAGCCGTACCAGAAGCGCGACGTCACGCCGAGCGAGGACCGCTACCTGATGACGGTGGTCGCGACGGCCTCGAACCCGCGCTTCAAGGTCAGCCGCGTCGACGTCGATCGCGACGGTCCCACGTACACGATCGACACGCTCCGCGACCTGCGGGCGCAGCACCCCGATGCCGACCTCTTCTTCATCACGGGTGCGGATGCGTTCGCGTCGATCGTGGAGTGGAAGGACGTGGAGGAGCTCTGGCAGCTCGCGCACTTCGTCGCCGTCACCCGCCCGGGGCACCAGCTCGACATCGCGGATTACCCGAAAGAGCGCGTCTCGCTCCTGGAGATCCCCGCGCTTGCGATATCCTCGACCGATTGCCGTGCGCGCGTCCGCGCCGGCTATCCCGTCTGGTATCTCGTGCCCGACGGAGTGGTTCAATACATCACCAAGCACGACTTGTACCGGAGACTGACTGCATGACTGACGCGAACGAAGAGCGGCCGCTGACGCGGCGCGAGCTTCGCGCGCGCGAACGCGCGGCAGAGCTCGCGGCGACCGGCGGCATGCCCGCGGTGCCGACGGACGTGCCCGCGGGCGACGCGCCGAGCACCGAAGCGGTGAGCCCGGAACCGGCGAGCACCGCTCCGGCGAGCACGGCGTCGACGGAGTCCGCCGAGCAGCGGGAGGATCAGCCCGCTCGCCTCGGGCGCCACTCGACGCCCAGCGCGCCGTCCGCTCCGGCCGACCTCGACCTGCTCGAGGCCGAGCTCGCGCAGGGCGACGACGCCCTCCAGCCCGAGGCCGAGCCGGTCGCGATCGACCAGGCCGATGTCGAGCAGCCGACGACCGATCGGTCGGCCGCGGCCGCCCCCGCGGTCGCGACCCCCGCCTCCAAGCCCCTCGGCCGATTCTTCGGCCGCAAGAAGGGCAAGGCCGCGCAGGCCGAGCAGCCGGCGCAGTCCGACCCGTCGGCGACGACCGCGCAGGCCGACCTCGCAGCGCAGGCGGACGACGCCGCGGCCGCGTCGCCCGAGCCGGCCGAGACGGTGGCGATCGAGCAGGTCGAGGTCGAGAAGGTCGACGCCGCGTCGCCCGAGGCGGCGGACGCGATCGAGGCGGAGCTCGCGGAGCCCGGCCGGCCGAGCGCACCTGCGCCCGCAGATGCATCCGTGCCCGCCCCGTCCTCCGCCCGCCGCTCGAGCGCGCAGTTCGACGACGTGCAGGGCCTCGACACGGTCGACGACGCCGAGGTCGACGACGTCGAGATCGACGAGGTCGTCGTCGAGCAGCCGCGCGTCTCCTCGCGCCGCGTCGCCGAGGTCACGCCCGCAGAGCTCGAGGATCGCCGCAAGGCGCAGGAGGCGCCCGACGAGCTCATCGTCACGGGGCCCAGCCGCGGCCAGTCGCAGCGCCTGCCGGTGATCGTCAACGTGGTCTCCGACACCTCCGAGCACCACATCGCCGACCTGCGCGAGCAGGGCGTCGCCGGCAGCGGCGGCACCTCCACATCGTCCATCACGGCCAACGCGCTCGTGCTGCCCGCAGGCAGCGAGAGCCCCGAGTTCGCGCTCGAGGGCGCCGACGGGCTGCTCGTCACCGGCTCGATCGACGTGCCGGAGGGCTTCGCGTCGTCGGGCCGCGGCCGCGCGGCCATCGACGGCAACGACGTCGACGCCGACGTCGCCGAGGGCGAGGTGACGAGCCCGGAGACGGCGCCCGTCCGCGCCTCGAAGGCCGTCTCCTCCTATGCGAATGCTCGCGTGCAGATCGCGCCGAACAAGCAGCGCGCCAACGTGCTGCCTGTCGCCGTCGGTGTCGGCGCCGGCGGCGTCGCCCTGGCGATCGCGGGCTTCGTGGCTCTGGGATTCTCGCAGGGCTGGTTCTGATCTCGAAAGGTGCGCGATGAGCGCGGATGACAAGGCGATCGCGCTCGCGCGCGCTGCAGCACGGGCGGCCGACAAGGTGCTCGGCACCGATCAGGTGTGCCTCGACGTGTCTGGGCAGCTGCCGCTGACCGACGTGTTCCTGATCGTGACGGGCCGCAACGAGCGGCAGGTCAGCGCGATCGCGCGCGAGATCGAGGACGCGCTGCTGCCGGAGGGCGCGAAGCCCGTGCGGCGCGAGGGCCGAGCCGACGGCCGCTGGGTGCTGCTCGACTTCTCCGACATCGTGGTGCACGTCTTCCACGAGGAGGAGCGCACCTACTACCAGCTCGAGCGGCTGTGGCGCGACGCCGCCGTCATCGACCTGCAGCTGCCAGCGCAGCCGGCGAGCGACGCCGACGCGCCCTCGTCGCAGCGCTAGCCGCAGCTCGAGCGATCGCGCTGATGCCGCTGCGAGGCGACGGAGGCGCGGTCCGCCCCGGCTAGGAGGCGGTCGCGGGCGTGAGCGTGATGACGTTCGCCCACGGATCCTCGAAGCGCAGGCTGCGGCCGTCGTCGGCGACCGCGACGCCGCGCGCCGTGAGGCGCTCGCGCGCCGCGCCCAGCGCATCCGCCCCCTGGCCCTCCTGCGGTACCGCGATCTCGACGCGGCCGAGGCCGAGCGTGTCTGCCCGCCGCCCGGCGCCGCGGGAGTTCCAGACGTTCATCGCCATGTGGTGGTGGTAGCCGCCAGCGCTGACGAACAGCGCTGAGTCGCCGAGGGCTGCGGTCTCGGCGAACCCGAGGGCATGGACGTAGAAGGCGCGCGCCGTCGCGACGTCGCCGACCTGCAGGTGCACGTGGCCGACCTTCGCGCCGAGGGGCGCGGTGCTCGCCGTGCCGAAGGCGTCGCGGTCGAGGTGCTCCTGCACGAACCGGTTCGGATCGATGAACTCGGTGGTCATGTGCACGCTGCCGCCCTGCCAGAGCCACTGGTCGCGCGGCCGGTCGACGTACAGCTCGACGCCGTTGCCGTCGGGGTCGGCGAAGTAGAACGCCTCCGACACGTGGTGGTCGCCGGTGCCGGCGAAGCGGATGCCCGGCTGCTGCGACATGCGGACGACCGCCGCTGCGAGGGCTGCGTGCGTCGGGTAGAGGATCGCCGTGTGGAACAGGCCAGCGGCGGCCGGGTCGGGCCCGCGCAGCTCCGGCGCCTCCTCGAGCACGAGGATCGTGCGGCCGCCGACGCCGAGCTCGATCGCGCCCGGCCGCTCGGCTACGACCTCGAGGCCGGCGCCCAGGCGGTACCAGCGCTCGAGCTGCGCCAGCGAGGCCGTGCGCAGCATCACCGGACCCATGTCGGTCGCGTCGGGCAGCAGGTCGATCGGGTGCACGGTTCCTCCTGGGGTTCCCCTGGTGCAACGCGGATGCGCGGGCGGCATTCCGAGGAGCGCGGTACCGGGGCGTCCCAGGCACGGCGGCGCCCTAGGCTCGAGGCATGAGCGAGGGAGCGTCGGAGAGCCTGTGGTCGCTGCGGGTGGATGAGCTGCTGCGGCGCACCGCATCGGGCGAGCCCACACCGGGCAACGGCTCGATCGCCGCGGTCTCCGGCTCGTTCGGCATCGGCCTGGTGCTGATGGGGCTCGCGGTCACCGGTGACGCGCCGGAGCGCCTGAGTGCGCGCGGTGCAGCGCTGCTCGAGACGACCACGGCTGCGGCCGATCGCGATGTCGCGGCGTTCTCGGCACTCCTGGAGGCCCGCGGCATGCCCTCGAAGGGGGAGGAGGAGCGGCGCGCGAGAGAGGCAGCGGTGGCCGACACGACGCGGTCGGCGATCGAGGGCCCGCTGGAGCTCGCGGAAGCGCTGCGCCATGCGCTGGAGCTGGCCGCTGACGCTGAGCCGCACGTCAGGAGCGAGCTGATGAGCGATGTGCGCTCGGGCGCCGACCTCATCGCCGGTGCGGCGCGCGCCGCGCTCCGGGCGGCGGCGCTGAACGTCGAGTCGCTCGACGCGCTCGGGCGCACGGCCGACGCCGCCGCGCTGCGGGGTCGTGTCGACGCGCTGCGCGCCGCACTGCCGGGGCGCTGAGCCGCGCGCAATTCGGCGTCAGCGGCGCCCGAGGTCGCGCTCGAGCACCGGCGCGAGCCGGAAGGGGATGAGCTCGCCCATCGACAGCCACGTCTCGGTGCGCTCGACGCCGTCGCAGGCGAGCACGAGCTTGTTCACGCGGTAGAGATCCTCGGCATCGCGGCACACCACCCGCACGAGCACGTCGGCCTGGCCCGAGAGCCCGAAGGCCTGCACCACCTCGGGGATCTCGCGCAGCTGCTCGACCACCGAGTCGATGCGGGGCTGGTCGACGTGCGTCGCCATGAACACGGTCAGCGGGTAGCCGAGCGCTGCCGCGTGGAACCTGCGGTCGAAGCCCTGCAGCGCATCCGACGCCTCGAGTGCGGCGACCCTGCTCTGCACCGTGTTGCGGGCGAGGCCCAGGCGCTCGGCGATCGCGGCGTTCGTGATCCGGGGCTGCCGCGTCAGCTCGAGCAGGATCTTGCGGTCTGTGTCATCGACGATGCGCATGCTGCGCAATCTAGCGCACCGCGAGCGGGCACCGGATGCGCGCATCGCGCAGCATGCGTGTCGCTGATTGCGCGAGGTGCATTCCCGCACTAGCGTGAGACGACGATCGCGCGGCGACCAGCCACGTCGATCCGACAGGTGCCCACGAGGTGCTTCGAACAAGGAGGTTCGATCGTGTCGATCACTGTTCCCGCCCCCGACCCCGCGCTCGCCGTCGGACTGGACCACCCGCTGACCGTGCTCGACCTCGACGGCACCCGGCTGCCGAACGAGCTGCTGGATCCGCACCTGACCGACATCGACGAGTCGGCGCTCACGAACCTCTACGTCGACATGGTGCGCGTGCGCCGCCTCGACACCGAGGCCTTCGCCCTCACCCGCCAGGGCCAGCTGGTCCTGTGGCCGCCCCTGCTGGGACAGGAGGCCGCGCAGGTGGGCCCCGCCCGCGCGCTCGGCGATCGGGACTGGGTCTTCGGCTCCTACCGCGAGCACGGCTTCGCGCTGCTGCGCGGCGCCGACATGGCCGAGTTCGCGCGCATCTGGAAGGCCTACGCGCACAGCGGCTGGGATCCCCAGGAGATCCGCATGGCTCCCTCGCAGATCATCATCGGCGCCCAGTCGCTCCACGGCGTCGGCTACGCCATGGCGGCGAAGATGGATGGCGCGGACGAGGTCGCGCTCACGGCCTTCGGCGACGGCGCCACGAGCGAGGGCGACGTGAACGAGGCGCTGGTGTGGGCCTCGACCTTCCAGGCGCCCGTCGTCTTCCTCTGCCAGAACAACCAGTACGCGATCTCGGAGCCCGTCGCACTGCAGTCGGGCGTGCCGCTGGCGCTGCGCCCGACCGGCTTCGGCATCCCCTCCCTGCGCGTCGACGGCAACGACGTGCTCGCGATGCACGCCGCCGCGCGCATCGCCATCGAGCGCGCTCGCAGCGGCGGAGGCCCCACCTTCATCGAGGCCGTCACCTACCGGCGCGGCCCGCACACCACGACGGACGACCCGAAGCGCTACCGCGACGACGCGGAGCTCGAGGCGTGGGTGGCGAAGGATCCGATCGACCGGGTCGAGCGCGCCCTGGAGCGCATGGGCGCCAACATGGAGGCCGTGCGCGCGGAGGCGAAGATCCGCGCCGACGAGCTGGCCAAGGAGTTCCGCGCTGCGGCAGAGCACGCCGTGCCGCCGCGCGCGGAGGAGATCTTCGACAACGTCTACGCGCAGCCGTCGAAGCGCCTCGAGCGCCAGCGCCTCGAGCACCGCGCGTTCACGAGCAGCATCGAGGGGCAGGCATGAGCGCGACCATCACCGAGCAGGCGGCGCAGGGCACCGCGACCGAGACGCTGACGCTGGCCAGGGCCGTCAACGGCGCGCTCGCCGACTCGCTCGACGCCGACGACCGCGTGCTGCTGATGGGGGAGGACATCGGCAAGCTGGGCGGCGTCTTCCGCGTCACCGACGGCCTGCAGGATCGCTTCGGACCGCAGCGCGTGATCGACGCGCCGCTCGCGGAGTCGGCCATCATCGGCACGGCCATCGGCATGAGCTATCGCGGCTTCCGCGTGGTCGCCGAGATCCAGTTCGACGGCTTCATCTACCCCGCCTTCGACCAGATCGTCGCCCAGGTGGCGAAGCTGCGCTACCGCTCGGGCGGCCGCGTGCCGATGCCGCTGACGATCCGCGTGCCCTTCGGCGGCGCGATCGGCTCGGTGGAGCACCACTCCGAGTCTCCCGAGTCCTACTTCGCGCACACGGCCGGACTCCGCGTCGTGACGGCATCGACGCCGCAGGAGGCCTACTCGACGCTCCGCGCCGCCATCCGGAGCGACGACCCGGTGCTGTTCTTCGAGCCGAAGGGCAAGTACTACACGAAGGGCGAGGTCGACCGCTCGATCGTGCGCGACCTGGAGACGGCCAACGTCGTGGCGAGCGGTCGTGACGTGACGATCGCCGCCTACGGCCCGACCGTCGACACCGCGCTGCGCGCCGCGATCGCCGCCGCCGACGAGGGCATCGAGATCGAGGTCATCGACCTGCGCTCCATCTCGCCGCTCGACGTCGACACCGTCGTCGAGTCCGTGCGCCGCACCGGGCGCCTGATCGTCACGCACGAGGCGCCCGCCGAGTCGTCCGTCTCGAGCGAGCTCGTCGCCTCCGTCGCGGAGCGCGCGTTCCAGCACCTGGAGGCCGCTCCGGAGCGCGTCACCGGCTACGACACGCCCTACCCGCCGTCGGCCGTCGAGCACGACTACCTGCCGAGCATCGACCGCCTGCTGGACGCGGTCGATCGCACGCTCGGGCGCCGGAACTCGCGCACCGACCTCGACTACTCGAGCATCGCATCCGCCACCGACGCCGTGGGAGGCGCCCGATGAAGACCTTCCTGCTGCCCGACCTCGGCGAAGGGCTCGAGGACAGCGAGATCGTCGCCTGGCGCGTCGCCGAGGGCGATGTGGTCGAGCTGAACCAGCCGCTGGCCGACATCGAGACGGCGAAGGCCGTGGTCGAGCTGCCGAGCCCCTACGAGGGCCGCATCGCCAAGCTGCACGCCGGCGAGGGCGAGACGGTCGACGTCGGCGCGCCGCTGATCGACTTCGACCTGGGCGACGGCGGCGGCGGCGCGAGCACGGCATCGTCGGCGGATGCGTCGGGGGCCGTGAGCGAGCCGGTCACGGATGCGCGCGGCCCCGTCGGTGCAGAGCCCGACGTCGTGAGCGCGCCCGCCTCGGCGCCCGAGACGAACATCGCTGCGCAGGCGGAGGCGGCGAGCCCGAGCGCCGACGCGGCTGCCGACGCGAAGCCCGAGAAGGTCTCGGTGCTCGTCGGCCACATCACCGTGCACGGCGGCAAGCCCACGCGCGCGCGCCGCACGTGGGAGGTCGAGCCCTTCGAGCGCGCCGAGCGGCGCGGCCCCAACCGGGCGATGCCGCCGGTGCGCAAGCTCGCGAAGGAGCGGGGCATCGACCTGCAGGCGGTGCGCCCGAGCGGCGCAGGCGGCCTCGTGACGCGCGCCGACGTCGAGGCGGCGGGCACCGCATCCGCCGCCCCTGCGGCCCAGGCGGCACCGGCATCGACCCGCGAGCGGGTGACGGGCCTGCGCAAGCACACGGCCGCGGCCATGACGCGGTCGGCGCTCACGGTGCCGCACGCGGCGACATTCCACCAGGTCGACGTGACCGAGACGCTCGCGCTCGCCAAGAGCGGCGAGGCCTCGTTCCTCGCGCTCGCCAGCCGCGCCATCCTGCTCGCTGCGAAGCGCTGGCCCGACGTCACCGCGGCGTTCCACGCCGACACGAACGAGCTCGAGCGCTTCGCGCACGTGAACCTGGGCATCGCCGTCTCGACCGATCGCGGGCTCGTCGTCGCCTCCGTCGACCAGGCGGAGTCGATGGATGCGGTGGAGCTCACCGCCGAGATCAAGGACCGCGCCGCGCGTGCCCGCGAGGGCACGCTGTCGATGGCGGAGCTCAGCTCCTCGAACATCACGATCTCGAACGTGGGCGTCTTCGGCGTCGACGGCGGCATCCCCATCCTGAACCCGGGGGAGTCGGCGATCATCGCGCTCGGGGCGATCAGGAAGCTGCCGTGGAACCACGGCGGCGAGATCGCGCTGCGCGACGTGTGCACCGTGACGGTCTCCTTCGACCACCGCGTGCTCGACGGCCGCGAGGCGGCGGGCTTCCTCGCCGACATCGCCGCCGTGCTGGAGCGCCCGAGCCTCGCGCTCGCGCGCTGAGCCGGTGCGGACGACGACAGCCATCAGCATGAACGTGGCACGGTAGGGGCATGCAGCAGCTGACGACCAGCGTCGATCCGTCCTCCGAGGCGGCACGGGCCAACCGCGCCGCAATGGTGGCGCTCGTCGACGAGCTGCGCGAGCGGCTCGGGATCGCGGCGCTCGGCGGGCCGGCCAAGAGCCGCGAGCGGCACGTCGCGCGCGGCAAGCTGCTCGCGCGCGACCGCATCGACGCGCTGCTGGATCCGGGCAGCCCGTTCCTCGAGGTCGCGCCGCTCGCCGCGTGGGGCGTCTACGGCGCACCGGCCGAGGGCGAGGCGGGCGATGCGCCCTCCGCGGGCGTCGTCGCCGGCATCGGGCTCGTGCACGGCAGGCTCGTGATGGTGATCGCCAACGACGCGACCGTCAAGGGCGGCACCTACTTCCCGCTCACGGTCAAGAAGCACCTGCGGGCGCAGCAGATCGCGCGCGAGAACCGGCTGCCGTGCATCGCGCTCGTCGACTCGGGCGGCGCCTACCTGCCGATGCAGGACGAGGTGTTCCCCGACCGCGAGCACTTCGGCCGCATCTTCTTCAACCAGGCGCAGCTCTCGGCGCTCGGCATCCCGCAGCTGGCCGCCGTGCTGGGCTCGTCGACCGCCGGCGGCGCCTACGTGCCCGCGATGAGCGACGAGACGGTGATCGTGCGCGACCAGGGCACCATCTTCCTCGGCGGGCCGCCGCTCGTGAAGGCCGCGACCGGCGAGGTGATCGACGCCGAGTCGCTCGGCGGCGGCGTGCTGCACGCCGAGGTCTCCGGCGTCGTCGACCACCTCGCCGAGGACGACGCGCACGCGCTCGAGATCGTGCGCGACATGGTGGCGTCGCTGCCGCACGAGGATCGCGGCATCGCCGGCGTCCGTCCCGCCCCTCCGGCGACCCTCGGATGGACGGCCTACGCGCCGATCCCCGAGCAGGATGATCCGATCGCTCCGGCCGTGGACCCCTCGACGCTCTACGACGCCATCCCGCCTGACCTGCAGACCCCCTACGACGCGCACGAGATCATCGCGCGCATCGTCGACCGCAGCGAGTTCCACGAGTTCAAGGCCGGCTACGGCGACACGCTCGTGACGGGCTTCGCCGAGCTGCACGGCCACACCGTCGGCATCATCGCCAACAACGGCGTGCTCTTTTCCGAGTCTGCGATGAAGGGCGCGCACTTCATCGAGCTGTGCGACCAGCGCGGCGTGCCCCTCGTCTTCCTCCAGAACATCACCGGCTTCATGGTGGGCTCCGAGGCCGAGCGCGGCGGCATCGCCAAGCACGGCGCCAAGATGGTCACCGCGGTCGCCACGACGCGCGTGCCGAAGCTCACCGTCGTCGTCGGCGGCTCGTTCGGCGCCGGCACATACTCGATGTGCGGCCGGGCGTACGACCCCAGCTTCCTGTGGCTGTGGCCCAACGCGCGCGTCTCGGTCATGGGCGGGCCGCAGGCCGCCTCCGTGCTCTCGACCGTGAAGCGGGAGCAGATCGAGGCCGCGGGCGACGAGTGGTCGGCGGATGCGCAGGACGCGTTCGAGCGCCCGGTGCGCGAGCAGTACGAGCGGCAGGGCAACCCGTATTACGCCTCCGCCAGGCTGTGGGACGACGGCGTCATCGACCCGGCAGACACCCGCCGCGTGCTCGGCATGGCGCTCGACGTCGTGACCGCCGTGCCGCTGCCAGAGCCGCGCTTCGGCGTCTTCAGGATGTGATGGAGCCCGTGATGTTCACGAAGGTCATGGTCGCCAACCGCGGCGAGATCGCGATCCGCATCGCGCGCACGCTGCGCGAGCTCGGCATCGCCTCGGTCGCCGTGCGCGCCGAGGACGACCCCTCGCCCCACCCCGGGCACTTCGACGAGGTCGTCTCGCTCGGCTCCGGGCCGCTCCGCGAGACCTACCTCTCGATCGAGAAGGTCATCGAGGCGGCGCGATCGACGGGCGCGGAGGCGATCCACCCCGGCTACGGCTTCCTGTCGGAGAACGCGGCCTTCGCGCAGGCGTGCGCCGATGCCGGCATCGTCTTCATCGGCCCGCCCGCCTCGGCCATCGAGACGATGGGCGACAAGATCTCCGCCCGCCACGCCGTCGAGTCGCGCGGCGTCTCGACCGTGCCGGGCATCGCCGAGCCCGGCCTCGACGACGACGCGCTCATCGCGGGCGCCGAGCGCGTCGGCTTCCCGGTGCTCATCAAGCCGGCCGCCGGCGGTGGCGGCAAGGGCATGTACCGCGTCGACGACGCGGCGGAGCTGCCGCACGCGCTCGCCGCCGCGCGCCGCGAGGCCGCGGCGTCGTTCGGCGACGACACGCTCTTCATCGAGCGCTTCGTCACGAACCCGCGCCACGTCGAGGTGCAGGTGCTCGCCGACGGCCACGGCGGCGTCATCCACCTCGGCGAGCGCGAGTGCTCGCTGCAGCGCCGCCACCAGAAGGTCATCGAGGAGGCCCCGAGCGCCCTCCTGACCGAGGCGCAGCGCGCCGCGATCGGTGCTGCGGCGGTGGAGACGGCGCGCTCGGTCGGCTACGTGGGCGCGGGCACCGTCGAGTTCATCGTCGCGGGCGATCGCCCCGACGAGCCGTTCTTCATGGAGATGAACACGCGCCTCCAGGTCGAGCACCCCGTGACCGAGATGGTGACGGGCGTCGACCTCGTGGCCCAGCAGCTGCGCATCGCGGCAGGGGAGCCGCTCGCGCTGGCGCAGGATGCCGTGACGCTCACGGGTCACGCGATCGAGGCGCGCATCTACGCCGAGGATCCCGCGGCGGGCTTCCTGCCCACGGGCGGCAAGGTCATCGACGTCGTCTGGGCCGGCTCCGTCACCCCCGACGTCGAGGTTCGCGTCGACGCGGGCGTCGAGCATGGCACCGAGGTGGGCTCCAGCTACGACCCGATGATCGCGAAGCTCATCGTGCACGCGCCCACTCGCGAGGCGGCGATCGACGGGCTGCGCGAAGCGCTCGCCGAGTCGTCGGTCCTGGGCGTGACGACGAACCGTGCCTTCCTCCGCGCGCTCCTCGACGAGCCGAGCGTGCGGGCCGGCGAGCTCGACACGGGCTTCATCGATCGTGAGGGCGAGCGCATCGCCGCTGCCCGCGTGCCGAGCGCGGTGCTGGCCGCCGTCGCGGTGGGCGAGGTGCAGATCGGTCCGCAGCGATTCGGTGCGTGGCGGGCGGATGGCTGGCGCATCGGCGGTGCGGTCGGTCGCCGCACGCGGCTGCGCGACGGCGACGGCGTCGCCTCCGTGCAGGTGCTGGGCGATCGCACGCGCGTCGAGCGCGCCGACGGCACCGTCGACGAGCTGCGGACGCCCGCAGACGCCTGGGTGCGACCGAGCGCCGAGGGCACGTGGGTGCCAACCCGCGATGGCGACTTCCTGGTGGAGGCGCCCCCGCGCATCCGCCGAGGTCGCGGCGCGGCCGAGCCGACGCTCGCCTCGCCCATGCCGGGCACCGTCGTCGCCGTGCACGTCGCCGACGGCGACGCGGTCGCGGCGGGGCAGCCGGTGATCAGCGTCGAGGCCATGAAGATGGAGCACGTGCTGCGCGCGCCCGTCGCCGGCACCGTGCACCTGGCTGCCGCGAGCGGCGAGCAGGTCACGCGCGGGCAGGAGCTCGCGACCGTCACGCCGGAGCCCGGCGAACCGCAGCAGGAGCAGGCATGAGCGACAGCACCGCAGACCGGACGGAAGAGCACAGCGACGCGACCGAGCGCCGCATCACGCAGCGCGGCCGCTACTTCGACGAGCTCGAGGAGGGCGTCGTCTACGAGCACCGACCCGGTCGCACGATGACCGAGACCGACAACGTGCTCTTCACGACCCTGACGATGAACGCGCAGCCGCTGCACCTCGACCGCGCCTGGAGCGAGTCGAGCGAGTTCGGCGAGCCGCTCATGAACTCGATGCACACGCTCGCGACCATGGTGGGGCTCTCGGTCGGGCAGCTGACGCTCAACACGATCGTCGCGAACCTCGGCTTCAGCGAGGTGAGCTTCCCCGCCCCGGTGCGGCACGGCGACACGATCTACTGCGAGACGCGGGTGACCGGCAAGCGCGCGTCGCGGTCGCGCCCGGGGCAGGGCATCGCGACCTTCGAGCACCTGGCGCGCAACCAGCGGGGCGAGGTGGTGGCGAAGGCGGTGCGCACGGTGCTGATGCAGGTCTCGCCCGGCGCTGCCGGCGCGGCGGCGGCGACGAGCGGCGACGACGCCGCGGTCGGCGGCGAGGCGCGCGCATGAGCACCGGCGAAAGCACGGACCGTGGCACGAGCGCCGGCGCGGGGCTGGCGACGCTCGGCATGGGTCCGGCGCTGCTGTTCTGCCCCGGCGACAGGCCCGACCGCTTCCAGAAGGCTGCAGAGCGGTCGGATGCGGTGATCCTCGATCTCGAGGACGCCGTGGGGGAGAGCACCAAGGCGGCCGCCCGCGTCGCGGTGCGCACGGCCGACCTCGACCCGGCGCGCACCATCGTGCGCGTGCAGGACGCATCCGCCGCCGGGTTCGCCGACGACCTCGCCGCGGTCGCGCAGTCGGCGTTCCGCACCGTCATGCTCGCCAAGGCGGAGTCGGCGGCGCAGGTCGACCGCGTCGTCGCGGCGGTGCCCGGCGCACGCGTCGTGGTGCTCGTCGAGACCGCGCGCGGGGTGCTCGCCGTCGAGTCGCTCGTGGCGCACGACGCGGTCGTGGGCGTCATGTGGGGGGCGGAGGATCTCGTGGCCTCGCTCGGCGGCACGTCGAGCCGCGACGACGCGGGCGCCTATCGCGACATCGCCATGCACGTGCGCAGCCGGGTGCTGCTCGCCGCGGGCGCCTTCGGCGTGACGGCGGTCGACGCGATCCGCACCGACATCGCCGACGCGGAGGGCGCGCACGCCGAGGCGCTCGACGCCGCCGCGAGCGGCTTCGGCGCGAAGGCTGCGATCCACCCGAGCCACGTCGAGCCCTACCGCCGCGCGTTCGCGCCGACGCCCGCGCAGCTCGACCAGGCGCAGCGGATCCTCGCCGCGGCCGCGGCGACGCCCGGCGTGTTCTCCTTCGAGGGGCGGATGGTCGACGAGCCGATCCTGCGCCACGCGCGCAGCGTGGTGGCCAGGAGCGAGGGTGCCGCGACCGACCGCTGAGGTGCCGGGGCTCGTCGCCGACGATTGATAGCCTGGCGCTGACGAGCCTGGGAGAGGTGCAGTGGGACGACACCGGTCTGGCCCCGAGCCGGCGCAGCACCTCCGACGTGCCAGTGGCGGTGCGTCGCGGTGGCTGCCGGAACCGGATGAGGAGCTCGGCTCGGGCGTCATCGCGCGGCCCGCGGTGCGCGAGCGCGACGCGCGGCGCCGGCTCGGCGGCGGCCACGGCCACGCCCACGCCCATGGAGGAGGTGCCGACTCGCTCGTGCTCGGCGTGCGCCCGCGCCTGATGCTGTGGCTGGCGCTCGTGCCGCTGCTGCTCGTCACGGTCGTCGGGATCGTCGCGCTGTGGCCGAGCGCCGCGGCGCTGCCCAACCGCGTGCCCTACTTCGGTGAGGGCGTCAGCTCCACGCACGCCACCGCATCCGGCGTGCCCGACCCCGAGACCTCGCTCGTCGAGGCGCGGCTGGACGACGGCACGGGGATCCAGGTGGTCGTGCCGCCGGAGGCGATCGCCGAGGTGGGGGAGGGCGACCGGCTGCGCGTGTTCGACGTGCCGGAGGCCGCGGGCTACGGCAGCAGCTACATCTTCATCGACTTCGCGCGCGAGATCCCGCTGGGACTGCTCGCGCTCGCGTTCGTCGCCGTCGTGGTGCTCGTGGCTCGCTGGCGCGGCCTGGCCGCCATCGCGGGGCTCGCGGGCGCCTTCGTCGCGATCGGCGGCTTCACCTTGCCGGCGCTGCTCGCGGGGCAGCCGGCGCTGCCGGTCGCGCTCGTCACCGCATCCGTCGTGATGTGCATCGTGCTCTACGTCGCGCACGGCTTCAGCACGCGCACGACCACCGCGCTGCTGGGCACGCTCATCGGGCTGCTGCTGACCGGCGGCATCGCGTGGGCGGCGACCGCCGGCACCCGCATCCTCGGCACGAGCTCCGAGGAGTCGATGATCCTCTTCCAGCAGGTGGGGCTCGACCTGTCGGACGTGTTCGTCTGCGGCCTCGTGCTCGCCGGCATGGGCGTGCTGAACGACGTCACCATCACGCAGGCCTCGGCCGTGTGGGAGCTGCGCGCCGCGGCACCGGGCGCCAGCCGCCGCGACCTCTTCGGCCGGGCGATGCGCATCGGCCGCGACCACATCGCCTCGACGGTCTACACGATCGCCTTCGCCTACGTCGGTGCCGCGCTGCCGATGCTGCTGGTGCTGTGGATGATGGAGGCCCCCTTCGACGTGCTGCTCACGACCGGGGAGGTGGTCGAGGAGATCGTGCGCACGCTGGTCGGCTCGATCGGGCTCGTGCTCGCGATCCCGGTGACGACGGGCATCGCTGCGCTCATCGTGCCGGGCCCGAGCGAGGAGCGCGCCGGCGACGCCGAGACGGCCGCCGCGACCGCCTGAGCGCTGTGCTCAGCGCGCGGCTCGCTGCTTCGCCATCGCCGCCGCGAAGGCCTCGACCTTGCCCGTGGGCCCGTGCACGAGCACGGTGTCGCCCGGCTCGAAGCGCGTCTCGGCGTTCGCGAGCACCCAGGCGCCGTCGCGCTTGACGGCGCCGATGCCGACCCCGTGCGTCAGCTGCAGCCGCAGCTCGCGCAGCGGCACCGCTTCGAGGCTCGCGGGCATCTGCAGGCGGGCGGTGACGTACCCGGGCTCGATCTCGGTGAAGTCCTCGAGCGCGCCCCGCACCATGTGCGCGACGCGCCGGCCCATGTCGGCCTCGGGCCGCACGACGTGCGTCACGCCCAGCTGCTCGAGGATCAGGGCGTGGCGCTCGTCGCCAGCCTTCGCCCACACCTGCGCGACGCCGACGCGCAGCAGCTGGCTCGTCACGAGGATGCTGGCGGTCACGTCGCTCGAGATCGCGACGACGACGCGGTCGAAGTCGGCCAGGCCCAGCTGCTCGATCAGCTCCGGCCTCGTCGCATCGCCGGCGACGACGGCCGTGAGCCGCCCGTTCAGCTCGTGCACCACCTCCGGGTCGGTGTCGATGCCGAGCACCTCGGTGCCGTGCTGGGCGAGCTCGAGCGCGAGCGCGGTGCCGAAGCGCCCGAGCCCGATGACGGCGATGGACGCGGGGGAGCCGACCGCGGACGGGTCGAAGAGCGAGCGGAGCCTAGCCAATGACGGGCCTTTCCTTGGGCAGCTCGTACGCGAGCCTGCGCGGGCGGAGGGCGAGGGCGGTGGCGACCGTGATGGGGCCGACCCTGCCGAGGAACATGAGGAGCACGAGGATGAGCTGGCTCGGGGTGCCGACGGAGGCCGTGATGCCCGTCGAGAGGCCGACGGTGGCGAAGGCGGACACCGACTCGAACAGCACGCGGTCGAGCTCGAAGCCGCTGAGCGCCGTGATCGTGAGCGTCGCGAGGAAGACGAGGCCGACGGAGAGGAGCACGACGGTGATCGCCTCGCGGTGCACGGCGCGCGAGAGCCGCTTGCCGAAGAGCGTCACGGCCTGGTCGCCGCGCACCTCGGCGAGCACGATGGCTGCCAGCACGCCGAAGGTGGTGATCTTGATGCCGCCGGCGGTGCCCGCCGGGCCGCCGCCGATCAGCATCAGCACATCCATCACGAGCAGCGTCTCGGGCTGGAACTGCCCGATGTCGAGCGCGTTGAAGCCGGCAGTGCGGGTCTGCACGGAGTGGAAGAAGGCTTCGAGGATGCGGGTGTCGGCCGACAGCGGGCCGAGCGTGCCGGGCTGCTCCCACTCGAACAGCGCGATCGCGAGCGTGCCGACGAGCAGCAGCGTCGCGGTGCCGGTGAGCACGATCCACGTGTGCATCGAGAAGCGGCGGGGCGTGCGCGCGTGGCGCAGCACCTGGATGATGACGGGGAAGCCGAGGCCGCCGATGATGGTCGCCGCGGCGAGCGGGAGCAGGATGAGCGGGTCGTCGACGAAGCCCATCAGGTTGTCGCTGAAGAGCGCGAAGCCGGCGTTGTTGTAGCTGGAGACGGCGTGGAAGACGCCGAGCCAGAGCGCGTGCAGGGGATCCTCGCCGCGGCCGAGCCAGAAGCGCAGCCACAGCACGATCGCCACGACTCCCTCGACGACGAGCGCGATCGTGAGGATGCTCACCACCACGCGGCGCACGCTGCCGGGCCCGTCGGTGTGCGCCTCCTGCGCGGCAGCGATGCGCGAGCCGAGCGAGAGGCGTCGCACGACGAAGATGCCGACGAGGCTCGCGAAGACCATGACGCCGAGCCCGCCGAGCTGGATCAGCACGAGGATGACGACCTGGCCGAAGGGCGTCCAGTAGAGCGCGGTGTCCACGACGGTGAGCCCGGTCACGCACGCTGCCGAGACAGCCGTGAACAGCGCCTCGATCCAGGTGGCCCCGCCGTCGCCGGTGCGGGCGACCGGCAGCATCAGCAGACCCCACCCGACGAGGTTGAGCCCGACGAACCCTGCGAAGATGCGCCGAGCGGGGTGCTGTCTTCCCCAGAGGTGGATGAGCCCGTGACGGGGCCTGCGCGTCTGCACGAGCGATGAGCATACGCCTGCCGAGCGCGTGCCGCGCACAGCCTCGATGTGACAGAGCACGCTCTCGTCATGTACTGTGGTGGGGTTGCCCGGGGAGACCCGCTGGCAGCGATCTGGGTCTGTGGCGCAGCTGGTAGCGCACCTGCATGGCATGCAGGGGGTCGGGGGTTCGAGTCCCCCCAGATCCACCAGAAACCCCCGTCTGACCGGGGGTTTTTCCGGTCGGCAACTCGATCCGACGGGTGAGCGAGACCACTTTTCGGGCTCTTCTTCGAGCTCTCGTCGGTCGGGTGCCCCAATCTGCCCTAAGCGTTCCCAACGCTTCCTAAGCCTTCGCCGACGGTCCCGGGGCCCCCGCAGATGTACGTAACGTGATCAACGTTCCTGCCTCCTTGACCGAAACGACCGCCGTGCGCATCGACCTCTACGAGTGCTCCCCGGGTGTGCTGCTCGACGAGCGAGAGGTCGCGTCCGCCTTGCACGTCAGCCGGAAAACCCTCCAGTACTGGCGCGCCAGGCACCGAGGACCGCGCTTTCGCCGCATCGAGGGCCTCGTGCGCTACCGCGTCGGAGACCTCGTGCAGTGGCTGGAGGAGACCCGTGGCTAGGCGCCGCATCCCGCTCGGCACCTTCGGCGCCATCCGTTGCTACAAGACCGAGGATGGCCGCTACAAGGCACGTGGACGCTTCCACGAGCTGTCGGGCGAGTACAGCAGCCCTTCCGCGATTGCAGACACGCCGGCGGAAGCCGAGGAGCTGCTCCGTGCGCGAAAGGCCGTTCGACCGTACGGCATGGTGAGCATCCACCCGGACACTTCGGTCCTCCAGGCCTCCATCTGGTGGCTCGAAGGTTTGCGAATCTCGAACCGCGTCTCAGCCGCCACGCTCGCCAACTACAGGGGCGACGTGCAGCACGTCAACCGCGCCCTCGGGGGCGCCCGGCTGAGCGAGCTCACCGTCGCGACCGTCGACGCCATCATCCGCGCGCTTGCCGCAGACCAGCCGCAGACCGCTATCCGAGTGCGGAAGACCCTCAGGTTGATGCTCGACGAGGCCGTGCGCGTCGGCGCGATGCGCACGAACCCCGTGCACTCGGTGCGCCCTCCGCGGGTGCCCCCGAAAGAGCCGTACACCCTCGAACCAGCGCAAGCGCAATTCCTCCGCGGGGCTTACCGGGACTGGCTTGCCCAGCGGAAGAAGCCCGGGCCCGCGCCCGACCCCCGCGTCCCGGCGATGCTCGACGTGATGCTCAGTGTCGGTCTGCGCATCGGCGAGCTGCTCGCCCTGCGGCATCGCGACGTCGACCTAACATCGACGCCGCCAACGCTTGTTGTGGCGGCCACGCTAGTGGTCGACGAGAAGGGCGCGCCCAAGTGGCAGGCCAACCCGAAGGCGCGGCGTCAGCGTCGGGTGCTGGTGCTGCCCGACCTGGCAGTTGCGGCGCTGCGTCCCTACGTGCTCGACTCAGCGAGCACCGCGCCCGTCTTCCCGAATCGGCACGGCGCCTGGCTGCGGCCGGGCAACGTCCGGCGCATCCTGCACAATTTTCGAGACGAATGGAGCGCGCAGCTTGAGACAAACGGCATCGAGCACAACCGCTTCACACCACACCTTCTGCGGCGCACGCTCGCGACGATGATCGCGAACGAAGCCGGGGTGGACCGCGCGAAGGAACAGCTCGGCCATGCCTCGGTCACGACCACCGAACGCCACTACATCACGCCGCCGCGCCTGGTCGGAGAGCACACAGCAGACCTCATCGACTCCATGTTCGATGTGCTCGACGCCGCGGAGCCGCCTGACGACGAGGACGAGAGCGCGCGCAACTAGGGAAGCGAGCTAGAAGATCGCCATGGAGACCACTCGGGAACCGGAAGCTGCGTCTGGACCTGAAGCTGCGCTCTTCCTCGCGGAGCATCTCGGCCGACCCCTGCTCGCACGGACCGTGGGGGTGAAACGCCGAACCCTAGCCAACTGGCTGGCTGGTCGCGCGGACCCGTCTCCTCGGTCCCTAGAGCAGTTGCACGTCACGCTGGCGACCTGGGAAACCGTCGCCACGATCGAGGCGCCCGAGGTCGTCAGGGCATGGTTCATGACGATGCAGGACGCGCTGGACGACTACTCTCCAACGGACATCATCGCGGCTGGTCGCGGTGCCGACGTCGTTGCCGTCGCACGCGCGTACGTTCAACGCTCCTGACTCGCCGTGTTCAGTGCAACGGAGGAACCCGCTGCGCGTCGTGGTGACGCCCTATCTGGGCAACGACGGGCCACCACCGGCACCCGCCAGCGAATCGCTAATCTGAGCGGGTGTGGGAAGACAGCTGGGCACAGCCCGCGGTGGCATGGCTCGTGACGCCGACGGTCGTGACTGGCGGGCTCCTGGCGCTGACGCGCCTTTACGATCCGCCGACCCGATGGGCACGGAAGATCAAGTCAGACATCACGATCCTGAGCGGTCTCGCCGACGACGCGGAAAAGGACGCCTGGCAGGCGTCGATCGATCAGCAGGCCGCGAGAATCCGCGAGTACCGGCGCGCGTTCGTCGGTTGGACACTCTTCTGGAAATGGTTCGTGGTCGGCTGCGTAGCCATGGCTGTCCTTGGCCTCATCCTGTATCCACCAGTGAACGAGGCCGGGCAGCCCGCCGGGTGGGGGCCTGCGGATTACATAATGATCCTTGGCGGGCTCTACTTGAGCGTTATCTACGTCGTCGCAGTGAGTGCCGGGCACGACTTTCTCGGACGGTCGCCCCGCGAGCTTCTGCTCCTCCGCCGCCTGCGTCGGCACAATCGTCGTCACCGCAGGCTGCTGCGGGTGACGCGCGCGACACGTGGCCCGGTTCGACCGAGCGTTGAGCGTGGAGTCTCGTGGCTTGGGTTCAGGACTCAGGTGGATGAATTCGGGCAATGGATGAGGGATCCCGACCTGCGGGGATATGTGCGCAACGCAGGCTTCGTCTCGGCGGACATCCGTGGACGCTACTACGCAGACCTCAGGCGGCGCGGCGTGCCTATTCCCACGTGGCCCGCTGTGGGCACAAGGGGTCTGTCCGCGTCAATGCACACCGCGAAGCCGAAGGATGCACGGGGGTAGCGGAAGCTCATCAAGCGTCGCGATAGAGGTTGACGCCCGAGTACCTAGAGAATCGCGGGCGGCGGAGGCAGGTTGAGCTCCACCGGGCGGACGCGCCGCAGGGGCTGCCGCCGGAACTCGACACGTACGAATCGAAGCCACCGGAGCACGCGACGCTGTTGTCCCGCTCGGAACAAGGGATCGATGACCGCTCGCCTCGTCGGCGCCGTGCGCGGTTGCCCCAGCGAACTTCCCCGCTGCGTAGGTGGTCGCTCCTACCCTCAGGGTATGGAGCATCTCAAGAAGGATCTCGGTCAGCTGAAGAAGGGGGCGACGGTCGTCGTCACCCTGCGTCAGCAGGCTAACGTCCTGCTCATGGACGCGTCGAACTACCGCGCCTACGCCGCAAGTCGAGGCGGTAGGTTTCGATACACCGGCGGCCTCATTAAGAGGAGCCCGGCGAGACTCACGGTCCCCTCCAACGGGCACTGGTATCTCGCTATCGACCTCGGCGGAGCGAAGGGCCGCATCAACGCAACGATCGCGGTCGAGTCCCCGCCTCGCGGGAATCTCCCGGAGTACCGGACGGCACCGAAGCCAGGGGTGTCGGGGCAAGTCTCCGTTCGTCGCCCGCTTCCGCCGGAATCGGAGGACTTTTTCGACGGACGCACCTGGGACGTGTTCCTTTCGCATGCCAGCGAAGACAAGGGTGCAGTCGCACTCCCTCTCGCGCAAGCGCTTCAGGACAGAGGCGTCTCGGTGTGGTTAGACAGGGCCGAGCTGCGAATCGGCGACAGCCTCCGACGTCGCATCGACCGAGGACTCCGCAGCAGCCGGTTCGCTGCCGTGGTCCTAAGCGAGGCCTATTTCTCGAAAGGGTGGCCACAGTACGAGCTCGATGGCATCGTCACCCTGACGGTGGGCGGACAGCAGAACCTCCTTCCTGTCTGGCACAACGTCGACCACGACGCCGTCGCAGCGCACAGCCCGTCCCTTGCCGACAAGTTCGCTCGATCGACAAGCGACACCTCGATCGCTGAGATCGCGGCAGAGATTGCGGAACTGGTGATCGATGCTCGTGAACACCAGCAGACGGATTGACCCTTGCGAGTTCGGAGGGACTCGTCCGACAGGGGATTCGGCACTGATTTGAGCAGGGTTGGCCTCGGGGAGGCACGCGTGCGGTGGTAGGGGAACGAGGATTCGGTGGCAATTGGATCGGTCCGAAGTTTCGACTGCGACCATCCGGGCGCATAAACAGAAGGGCACCACACTTCATCGGGCGGACCGCGAACTGACATGTACTCGCTCTCGACCTTCCACTTCCGCGCGGTCACGAACGCAAGGAGCCAGGCGAGGACGTGCAGTGGCGCGACTAGGTGTTGCTGGCCATGACGTGGTTGACGTTTCTTGGGGTGGCGACGCAGACGGGTACGCTGAGCCGTATGTCGAGCCCTGAATCGGACACTCAGTGGCTTTCGGTCACTCCGTCAGCCCCTCACCTCCGCTGAGTCCCTAGCTCTCTACTGATCAGTGCTGCACGCAGCACGACATTCGGGTGTCCTGCGGGTGCTGACCGTGGTGACGAGACGTTCTCTTGTTCGTACTCTCGCTTCGGAGCTATCTCGATGCCTTTCGCTCTCTATCTTCTTGCCCTGGTGGTCTTCGCCATGGGTACTTCCGAATTCATGCTCGCAGGCCTCGTGCCCGACATCTCCACATACTTTGATGTTTCCGTGGGGACCGCTGGTCTCCTGACCTCGGCATTCGCCGCGGGGATCCTTTCCGTCGACGCAAGGCGATGCGATCACGTAGGTCATGGCAGACAGGCTAGACATTGAACTCGAGTTCAACGTCTAGCCTCCGAAGGTGCGGATCTCCGAGGTATCGAGGCTGAGCAGCGTGCCCGCGAGCACGCTGCGCTACTACGAGCGCATCGGGCTGATCGCGTCTGAACGAGAGCACAACGGGTACCGCGACTACGACGCGCAGGTGCTCGATCGACTGGCCCTCGTCGTCGGTGCCAAGCAGCTCGATCTCTCGCTTCCGGAGATCGCCGATCTGCTGGGCGCGGTCGAGGGCGACACGTGCACGCAGGTGCGCGATTCGCTTCGCCCCCGGCTGGCCGAGCGCCTGCGCAAGGTCGACGAGCGCCTCGCGACGCTGCAGCGCCTGCGCGGTCGGCTCGTCGCAGCATCACGCCGCGTCGACGCATGCCCCGACAGCGGCGACCGGTGCCACTCGGAATGCATGCTGCTGCGCGATCGCGCATGCGATGCGCAGCCCGGACGCTCTGGGATCGGCCGATGATCGCCCGCCTCGTCGAGGCATGGGACCGGCATCAGGTACCGCTCTACCTCGCCGCGATCGCTACAGGCGCCGCCGCAGGCCTTCTCGCACCCCACCTCGCCCCGACTCTCGAGCACGCGATCGAGCCGGTGCTGATGCTGCTGCTGTTCGCAACCTTCCTCGGCGTTCCCCTCATCGAGGTCGGACGCTCGTTCAAGGACGCCCGGTTCCTCGTCACCGTGCTGCTGACAAACTTTGTCATTGTTCCCGCGATCGCCTGGTCCCTGTCTCGGTTCGTCGCCGACGATCGAGGCCTGATGCTCGGCGTGCTGCTCGTGCTGCTCACGCCCTGCATCGACTACGTCATTGTCTTCACCGGCCTGGCCGGCGGCGCCCGGGCACGCCTGCTCGCCGCAGCACCCCTGCTGATGCTCGTGCAGATCCTCCTTCTGCCGCTCTACCTCCTCCTCTTCGTCGGCGCCGACGTGCTCGACGTGATAGACATCGCACCATTCGCCGAAGCGTTCCTGCTGCTCATCGTGATCCCGCTCGCCTCAGCCGCCATTGTCCAGGCGATCGCACGACGCCACCGCGCTGGCCGAGCGATCGAGACCGCCATGGCCGGCGCAATGGTGCCCCTCATGATGCTGACCCTGGCAGTCGTCATCAGCTCGCAGGTCGCCGCCGTCGGATCACAGCTCGGCGCGCTCGTCCGCGTCGTTCCGCTGTACATCGCGTTCGTCATCGTGGCAGTCGCGATCGGCGTCTTCGCCGGCCGCGCAGCACGCCTCGACATCCCCGCAACACGAGCGGTCGCCTTCTCGCTCGCAACCCGCAACTCGCTCGTCGTGCTGCCGCTGGCGCTTGCCCTGCCGACAAGCCTCGCGATCGCACCACTCGCCGTCGTCACGCAGACCATCGTCGAACTCATCGCGATCGTCATCCTCGTCCGCCTCGTACCCAAACTCACTCCTCACCCCACAGCATCAATCCCCACCTGAGTCAGCGCCGGCGACAGGCCTCTATCGCCGCGCCCTACGAGCACAACTGGGCATGGTGCACTGACCGGTTGAGACCGCGTTCGTTTTCGGTGGCTGTGCCGGTGGCGTCCGCTTTGTCAACGTCTGGACGTGCAGCGCGTCGGTTATGATGTGCGTTCGAGAGCGCCTGGGTCCGGAAGAAACAGCTCGAGTGTCCACGACGCCGTCATGAGAAGCGCGCCGAGGGTCCGGCTACAGCCAGGAGTGCAGCAACGAGCGCCACAGCTGCGTAAGAGCCCATGCCTAGGGCCGCAACTGGTCCGAGCGCCGGTCCGAGCGCTGCCGCCAGAGTCATGGGTGCGGCGAAGACGCCGTTGAAGGATCCGTAGTTGCGGGTGCACTCGCGCTCGCACTGCCACCGTCGCTGTCGATCGCCTCCCAGACAGTCGTCACGCAACCCAGGTCGAGCTCGTCGCTATGGTCGTGCTCGTCCGTCGAGCTCCCAGGCTCGCGCCGCAGCCACCGGTGGCTCACGACGTACGTTGAGATCGCCGATCTCCAGTCGAGTGGACACGTCTCACGAAGCGATCTACTCCTGCGTGAGTTCGCGAAGGGGTCGGGCGTCCTCACCTCATAAGCGGGGTCGCGCGCAAGCCAAGGCACCCCGGTTCGTAAGTCACTATTCAGAGGCGACCCGACTATCGCTGCAGCGCTGCTTGAATCGCCGTCTCGATGTCGCTCAGCTGCGATAGTTCGAGCCGCTCGTCGTCGATGAAGATCGTGGGCGTCCGGTCGACACCGAGTTCGATGCCGGCCTGGAAGTCCTGGTCGATGCGGTTCAGCGTCGCCGGATCTGAGACAGCGGCGTCGTACGCCGCCATGTCGAGGCCCTCGTCCTCGGCGTAGCCGCGGAACCGGTCAGCTTCTGAGGCCTGCCTCTCTCCCCATTGGGCTTGCGTCTCGAACATGCGCTGGTACATCGCCTCGAATGCGCCCTGTTGTGCAGCCGCTTCGACGGCGATGGCGGCATTGACGGAGTTCGAGTGCCCAAGTAGCGGGAAGTATCGAACAGCGAATGTCACCTCGCCGTCGTACTCCTCACGGAGCTCTTCCATCGTTGGGTACACGGCGCCGCAGACCTCACACTCGAAGTCGAGGAACTCGACTACGACCGGAGCGCCGGGGCCCGCGTCGTTCAGGATGTGCGTCGAGTCAAGTACTAGCGGTGGCAGCGCTGACGGGGTCGCGAGCGTATCGCCCGGCTCTTCGCTCGAGAGCGGCGGCTGACCGTTCCCCTCCCAAGGCCGAACGACGAGCAGCAACGCGCCGACAAGGACGGCCACGGCCGCGACGATGATCGAGACTGCGACGACGGGTCGGGTGCGCACGCGTCTCACGCTACCGTCGCCTCGTGCTTGCCCGAGGCGCAACAGGCGTCCGAGCAGCCCCCGCTATCGTCATCGCCGAGCGAGGGCGCGCAGCACAGCTCGCCACGCCACGCCTCGATACCCTCGCGCACCGCGAGCCCCGCCACGACGAGGGCAGCGACCGAGTCAGCCCACCACCAGCCGACGAGAGAGTTCGCCAGCAGGCCGAGCAGCACCGCCGCGGACAAATACGTGCACACGAGCAGCTGCTTCGCGTCGGCCCGCACGCTCGCAGAACCGAGCTCCTTGCCCGTGCGCAGCTCGAACCAGGCCAGCGCCGGCATGATGACGACGCTTAGTGCGGCAATCCCGATACCGATCGGGCTGTGCTCGACCTCAACCGCGCCCACGAGCGAGAGCACAGCGTCGATCGAGACGTAGGCAGCGAGAGCGAAGAAGGCGATCGCGACGACCTTCACCGTGACTCGCTCCCACCGCTCTGGATCCTTTCGGGTGAACTGCCAGGCGACTGCCGCCGCCGACATGACCTCAACCACCGAGTCGAGGCCGAATCCGATCAGGGCGGCAGAGGAAGCCACGGATCCCGCCCAGATCGCGACGATCGCCTCGATGACGTTGTAGGTGATCGTGAAGCCGACGATCCATCGCACTCGCCGGCGGAGGCGTGCACGCCGGTCCACGGTCGCGGCCGTAGTCATGCTGACGCCTCGCAGCAGCCAGCGACGGGGCACGCCGAGTCCATGCATGGCGCACCCTCGTTGACCGCGAGCGTCACCGCCAGTAGCGACTCGATCGCCTGCGTCAGATGCGGGTCGGCTATCTCGTAACGCGTCTGGCGTCCCTCCGGCTCCGCAACGACGATCCCGCAGTCGCGAAGGCATGCGAGATGGTTCGAGACGTTCGTGCGAGACAGGTTCAGGTTGCGCGCGAGCACGGCCGGGTATCCGGGCTGCTGCAGCAGCTGCAGCAGGATGCGAGCCCGAGTCGGGTCCGCCATCGCGCGGCCCAGGCGGTGCATTACGTCGAGGCGGTCGCGAGTAGTCAGCATGCGATGACTATACATCGACGACTGACCTGCACGTCGCTGGCCGCAAAGGACCGATTGCCAGATCAAGGCGGCGCTGCTGCGCCGAACTCAGTCGGGCGCGTGCCGGGTCCGCGCCCGCGACGCGATGCCTCTCGCAAGGAGTTTGCCTCTCCGTTACCGTTCCGTTACATTGGGCGGGATCGCGCTTGCGGCATCAACACGAGTAAGAGCAGTCGCCCTTGCGGGTTCTCGAAGCTCGATACCCCTTCATTCGACCCGAGGAAGCTTTACGTGACGCCAGATCTCGAAGGGTCAACTGGCGCACCGATCGAAACAACCTTGCAACCGCATGCGCCGCAGTTTCAGACGCGCAGCGCTCTGCGCGAATATGAGCGCACCGTGGCGAGGATCGCGAGGACCACGGGGGAGGTTCGCGCTAGCGCGAGACACACGGTCGCTGAGGGTTCCCCGCCGATCTACACGAGCCGACGGGAGATGCGCGAAGCCGCCACCCGTGCGGCGCACGCTCTCCCGGTCCAGATTGCCGAACCGACCCACATGTTCCCGCGCTTCATCGTGGACGCACCCTCGTTCGGCACCGCCGGCGAACGGGTGCCATCTACCCGGCCCGCGCGCCCGATAGCGCCTCGGCCCGCGCTCAAGTCACCGTCATCGCGCCCGTCCACCACTGTGCGGCGGGCTCGCGATGTTGTGCAGAAAGTCACCGCTGGTGCAGCCTTGCTGTTCATCGGCTCGCTCGTCGTGGTGACATCCCTGCCTGCTCAGGCGGTGCAGTCGCCGAGCGAGCTCGACCTCGAGGTCGCGCAGCTCGAGGCGGCCGTTCAATCGCTAGATTCTGTCACCGGGGATGCGACGACGCTCTTCACCCGCGACGAGATCGTGGTCAACGACCCCCTCGAGACCGCGCTGATGTCGCCCGACGAGCTCGCTGCGTTCCAGGCTGTCGCGGATTCCGAGCGAGGCGGCTCCTACTACGGCGGCGCCCCGGCCTTCCCCAGCGCGTGGGCGATGCTCGAGACCGACTATGTGCAGACGCCGTTCCCTCAGATCTCGCAGATGCCGATCTCGAGCAGCTTCGGGTACCGGGCCGGTGGCTTCCACGGCGGCACCGACCTCCCCCTGCCGCCGGGACAGGAGGTCCGCCCGATCGCGAACGGCGTCGTTTCGGCAGTCTGGCAGGGCAACAACCCCGGTGGCGGCGGCTACGCAGTCTTCGTCGATCACAACATCGGTGGCCGATTCGTCCAGTCCTGGTACCCGCACCTGCAGGCGGGATCGATCCGAGTCGAGGTCGGTCAAGTCGTCGACATCTCGACCGTCGTCGGTCAGGTGGGCAGCACGGGCCGCTCCACCGGACCGCACCTACACCTCGAGCTGAAGAACAGCGACTACGTCTCCTTCGACCCCATCCTCTGGCTGCAGTCTCGCGAGACCCGACTCGAGACCGGCTGACGCGAATCAGCTCGGATCGGCCTCACCGGTCCGGCGGTTCGAGCGCCGGTTGAGCGCGAATGCAAGCCCGGCCGCCACAGCCAGCGCGGCTACTCCTCCGCCGATGAGCAGCGGCACGTTGGAGCCTTCTGTCGGCTCGCCCGCGGCACCCGCCTCAGCCGACGCCGACGGCTGCGGCTCGCTGGACGGCGTACTGCCGGCGGTCTCCGCGGGAACGGGCTCGGCCGAAGCAGGCGTGCTTGCGCCGCACACTGGTGCGGCCTCGCTGCCCGCAGCAGTCTCAACACTCGGCGCCGGCTCGAACGCGAACTCGACCGTGCCGTCGACCGTGTGGCCGTCTGCCGACACGAGCTGATAGGTCAGGGTGTAGTCACCCGCGGTCCCGAGCTCGGCGTCGAGCGTGATGGTGTCTCCATCGACCGTGGAGCAGCCGTCACCGTAGAACAGCCCAGTAGCGTCCGTCAGCTGCATCACGTTCGTACCGCTCGCTCCTTCGACTGCAAGGATCTCCTCGTTCATTGCGACGCTGAACGTGCCTGGTTGCTCCACGATCACGTCGCCCTCCGTCGGAGTCGAGCCGATGACGGATGCGTGGGAAGGCAGGAGGATGACGGCTGCGGCGGCGGCCGCGATGAACAGCATGGGCTCATGCTAGGCCGACAGCGAGAGCCACAACATTGAGGCTGATCTGTCGCGCTCGGACAAGGCCTGGTTCAGCATCGAGCTCGAGGCGCTCGGTCGTTCGCCTCACTTTCATCCAAGTACTTGGAGATGGCGGCGAAGTCGGGGGGCGGACGGGTGCCGGTGATTCCTACGTCTTCGGCCGCCCGAAACAGATGAACGCGAAGTTCGTCACGACAGCGTGGCCCGGAGCGGTCCACGACGGCTGGGCTTTGGCGGAGCGATTCCGGGCTGCCTCGTCGCTCGATCGGTCAGGCGCTGCTGGCGAGACTCGCTTCGCTCGAAGGAGCAGGAGCGGTTACTGTCGTGCCTCCTGACTGGCGTCAGTGCGGCGCGGAGCGCCGCGCCCGTGTCGAGTGCGGTACGTCGAACGGGGTAGGACTGGAACCCCTCGCCGTGGTGGAGGGCGCTCGAGCGATAGTCGGCGACTCGGCCGCCCCAGGTGCGCATCTGGTGGTCGTCGAAGCTGCCGCTCTCGGTCTCCAGGTAGCGCGTTCGCGCCGCGCCGCGAAGAGTGCCATCGCCGCTAAGTTGAAACGATCGCAGGCTTCTGCCATAGCGCGCTTGCGGCCACCGTCGCGATCGCAGCGATGCTGGCAAGCAGCAGCGATGTCCAGCCGAGGCCGAGCGCCGCACCGAGGATGCCCGCTAGGGGATAGGTGACGAGGAAGCACGCGTGCGAAAGCGCGAACTGCGCCGCGTAGGCCGCGGGCCGCTCCTGCGTCGAGGCGTTGCGGCGCAAGAGTCGCGGCGCTGTCGTGAGGATTGCAGCATTGCCAGCCCCCAACACTGCCCACAGCGTCAACAGCAGACCCCATGCCGGCTCGGTGAACAGGGTCGCTGTGACTCCGACCAGCCCAGCGCCGACTGTCGCGGCGCCCGAGAGCATCAGCGAGCGCTCCGGGATGCGCTCGATGATGTGCGGGAGCGACAGGGCGACAACCATCGACCCGGCCCCGTAGGAAGCGAGCAGGATCGCGACATCAGCCTGTGGGCGATCGAGCTGCTGCTGTACAAGCACCACAGTATTGACAATCACCATCGCTGTCGGTGCGGCAACGGCGAGGTTCAGCGCGAGCAACGCGCGCAGTTCTACGTTGCGACCGAAGATGCGCGCGCCGCGCGTCAGGCGCTCGGAGAACGACGAGCTGGCATCGAGCTCGATCGCGGGGAACCGGGTTGCGATCACCAGCGCCGCAGACAGCAGGAAGCCAGCCACGGTGCCGAGGAAGAGGTTGGAGTACGACATGACGAGCAGTAGCGCCGCCGCAAGCGCCGGACTCAAGAGCGACTCGAGGTCATAAGCGAGCCTCGACAGCGACATGGCACGGGTGTACTGGCGCTCGTCGGGGAGGACCTCAGGGATTACCGCCTGGAAGGCTGGCGTGAACGTCGCCGACGCGCACTGCAGCACGAAGATGAGCACGTAGATCTGCCACACCTCGCCCACGAAGGGAAGCATGAGTGCGATTGCTGCCCGGACCACGTCGGCGCCAATCAGCAGTGCTTTGCGCGGCACGCGGCTCGTCGCGGCGATGAGCAGTGGTCCCGCGCCGACGTAGGCGAGCATCTTGATCGTGAGCGCCGCGCCAAGGACGACGCCAGCATCGCCACCGGCTAGGTCGAATGCGAGCAGGCCGAGGGCAATGGTCAGGAGTCCCGTCCCCAGGAGCGCCACGATCTGCGCACTGAAGAGCTTCGCGAACGCGCGGTTCCTCAACACCTCACGCATGATCCGAAGCGTTCGGCGTCGCGATCCTGATGTGCTCGGGAGCGGTGCCCAGCATGTGCTCCGCTTGATGCATGGCGACCGAGACCAACTCGCTCGCATGGTCGTCGGCGAGCCGGTAGAACACCCGCGTGCCCGCGTGACGAGCGACGACCATCCGGGCGAGCCGCAGTTTCGCGAGATGTTGCGAAACGCCGGGCGTCGGTTTCCGCACCGCGGCAGCGATGTCTCCCACAGACTGCTCGCCGTCGCGCAAGACCAGGAGAATGTTCACCCGCGTAACGTCCGCGAGCATCGAGAACACCTCGACTGCAAGTTCTACCTGCTCGTCGTTGGACTGCATACCTGCGTTCATACGCAAACAGTGACACAGCTGTTGGTGGAGGGCAACAGGCGCTGTACGCGACCCGCGCAGCGCAAAAAAGCGGATTGTCAACAATCGGCAATCTTGCTACATTGGCTCGCATGAGCGGCGAAAACCACGACCATGATCACGACCACGCACCCGGCCACACGTTTGGCGGGGCGCACCCCGCCCGCCCTGTCGCTGCCGATGGCGGCGGGCACGGACACAGCCACGGGCTCGATGGCCATGCAACGGCGACGGGCAAGCACCGCAAGAAGCTGATCATCGTCATCTGCATCACCGGCTCGATCTTCTTCGTGCAGCTGGCGGGAGCGTTCATCTCTAATTCGCTCGCGCTGCTCGCGGATGCGGGACACATGCTGACCGATGCGCTCGGCGTGACCATCGCGCTGATCGCTAGCCTGCTCGCGACGCTGCCAGCCACATCGAAGCGCACCTTCGGGCTCATGCGAATCGAGGTCCTTGCCGCGATGGCGAACGGCATCATCTTGGGCGTCATCGCGGTCGTGATCGTGGTCGAAGGCGTCCGTCGGCTAGGAACAGAGGTCGAGGTCGCTGCGGGCCCCATGCTCATCGCAGCGATCATCGGCGCGGTGGCCAACCTGATCTCGCTGCTCGTGCTCCAGTCAGGGCAGAAGGAGAGCCTGAACGTCCGCGGCGCCTACCTTGAGGTGCTCGGGGACCTGCTGGGTTCGGTCGCCGTGATCATCGCCGGCGTCATCATCCTCATCACCGAGTGGTACATCGTCGACCAACTCGCTTCGTTCGCCATTGCGCTGCTGATCGCGCCCCGCGCGTACAGCCTGCTGCGTGACGTGCTCCGGGTGTTGCTCGAAGCGACGCCGAAGGACGTGGACCTCGATCAGACGCGCGACCACCTGCTCTCAGTTCCCGGTGTTGTCGGCGTGCACGATCTCCACGCTTGGACCATCACCTCCGGGGTCAACGCGCTCTCCGCGCATGTTGTGGTCGACGAAGGGGCCGAGCGGCGCGACTTCCACGAGATCCTCGACGAATTGCACGCCTGCCTCGGCGAGCACTTCGACACTGATCACTGCACGCTGCAGCTCGAACCCGAGAAGCACGCGCACCACGAGCACGCACTCCATAGTTGAGCGCGAGCTTCTGGCGGCTATCGTAGAAATGTCGACTGTTGAGCCGGCAGAGATCCAGGCGGAGGGAAAGCATGAACGGTGTGGAGACGCTCTCGGCGATCAAGAACCGCCCGACCGCGGTGATCATCGCGGACCAGCTGCGCGAGGGGATCGTCTCCGGCACCTTCGCGTCGGGAGACCAGATCAATGAGGCGCAGCTCGCCGAACGACTGCAGGTGTCTCGGGGGCCCGTCAGAGAAGCGCTGCATCGGCTGGTCCAGGAGGGTCTGCTCGAGGGTCGACCCAACCGAGGCGTGTTCGTGAAGGAGGTCACCAGGCGCGACATCGCCGAGGTCGCTGAGGCTCGTGAGGTCATCGAGTGCGCCGCCGCCGAAGTCATCACGGGCAAAGATCAGGTATCGCGGAACCGCATCGCGGACGGCTTGGTCGAGGCTGCAGCCGGAATGACCGCAGCGCTCGCCGCCGACGACAAGGACGGCTTGCGACGCGCCGACCTTGCGTTCCATACGCAGCTCGTGCGCAGCGGCGAGAACACACGCTTGCTTCGTGCATACACGACGCTCGCTACCGAGGCGCTCATCTGCATGCTGCACTTCGGGGGCAACGAGGCTGACCAGGATCTCATCGATAGCCACGTAGCGATCGCCGAGTTGTTGCGCGCGGGCGACATGGAGGCGGTGCACCTAGCGCTGCATGATCACCTGTCGATCGATGAGCTCGACATCCACTCGCACGACGACGAGACGCTCCGCCACGGACGCGTAGAGGGCTGATTTAGGGCAGACGAGGTCAGTCGAACGGTGCCGCAAGCGCATTGCGCTGGTAGGCGAACACCACGCTCGTACGCGTTGAGGCGACGCTGTGCTGAGAGGAGAGGTGGTCGACGACGACGGTGCGCAGCTCGGACGAGTCGGCTACGGCGACATGCACGAGGAAGTCGTCGGTGCCGCCCACGAAGAACACCTGCAGCACCTGCGGGAGCGCGCCGACCTCGGCCGCGAACCGCTCGATGCTCGTCTGTCGCGATCCGGGACGCAGCGTGATGCCGATGATGGCCTGAAGCCCGCGCCCAAGCGCAGCTTGATCGACGCTGGCGTGGTACCCGCGCACGATACCCCCGCGCTCGAGCGCTCGGTGCCTGGCATGGGCAGTCGAGGGAGCTATCCCAGCATCGGCAGCAAGATGCGCGTTCGTCACCCGCGCGTTCTTGGAGAGCGCGCCGATCAGCGCGATGTCGATCGAATCGAGCCTCTTGTCCTGAACATCCTGCGTTGTCATCCGCACACTTCTCCCGATTCGCTGAAGTTCATCCCGGCTCAACGCTACTACTGCGAATCATCTGCGGACTAGTAGAGCGCACACCGAACTGAATGCGACGATGACGGCACTTCCAACGCAGACCAAAGGAGCTCTCATGCGGATCGGTATCCCCACTGAGGTCAAGAATCACGAGTATCGGGTCGGCATGACGCCCGCCGGAGTGGACGCTCTCATCGACCGCGGCCACTCGGTGCTTGTGCAAGCCGGGGCTGGCGAAGGCTCGCGGATCGGTGACGACCGCTACCGTGCGGCAGGGGCGACGCTCGTCGACGATGCAGCGAGCGTCTGGTCGGATGCCGAACTGATCGTCAAGGTCAAGGAACCGATCGCCTCGGAGTACCACTATCTGAGTTCCGATCAGACGCTCATGACCTACCTTCACCTCGCCGCTGATCGCCCGCTGACCGAGGCGCTGCTCGCGGCGGGCACGACGGCGGTCGCTTACGAGACGGTGCAACTGCCCGATCGCTCATTGCCGATGCTGTCGCCGATGAGCGAGGTGGCGGGCCGGCTATCGATAGCCGTGGGGGCGTACTCGCTGCTCCGAGCGAGTGGCGGGCGCGGCACGCTTATGGGAGGCGTCGCCGGCGCGCCGCCCGCCGATGTAGTGGTCATCGGCGGCGGTGTCGCGGGAGAGCATGCCGCAGCCAACGCCATCGGGCTCGGTGCCACGGTGACAGTCATAGATCGCTCGCTGCAGCGGCTGCGCGAGCTGCAGATACGCTATGGAACCTCCATCCGCACCCGCGCGTCGACGCGGCTCGACATTGCCGAGGCTGTCGCCGGCGCCGACCTCGTCATTGGCTCTGTGCTCGTGCCGGGGGCGGCCGCGCCGAAGCTCGTCACCGATGCCATGGTGGCAACGATGCGACCCGGCGCAGTGTTGGTCGATATCGCCATCGACCAGGGCGGCTGCTTCGAAGGTTCGCGGCCGACGACCCACGATGCGCCGACTTTCAAAGTTCACGACGCCGTGTTCTATTGCGTCGCCAACATGCCCGGCGCCGTGCCGGAGACCTCGACCCGAGCGCTTACCAATGCCACCCTGCCGTACGTGCTCGAGGTCGCCGATCGCGGCTGGGAGGCCGCGATCGCGAACGATCCGGCCCTCCGCCTCGGACTCAATACCCGGGCGGGAGCGATCACGCACGCTGGGGTCGCAGAGGCGCTTGGCCTGCGGTTCGACGGTTGACAAAAAGCGCAGGCATCAGCTTGGTCGTATCGTAAGATTGCCCTACAATCAGACTAGCCGCTCATCAGATGCGGCGTAGGACTGCGACGAAGGAGCCCGCACCGTGAACGCTTTCATCGACACCGGCTCGGCCCTGTGGAGCGCGCAGGCCCATATGCCCTCCGTGCTCGGCCGACAGCTCGTCATCACCCGAGGCGAGGGCAACTACGTCTTCACAGCTGAAGGGCAGCGCCTCTTCGACGGCACCGCGGGCCTCTGGCACGCCAACATCGGTCACGGCCGGCCAGAGATGGCGGAGACCGCCGCCACTCAGATGCGCACGCTCGAGACGTACCACGTCTTCGGCCGCTACCTGAACGACCGCGCGGTCGAGCTCGCCGAGAAGGTGGCATCGATCGCGCCCGTGGCAGACGCCAAGATCATCCTGAACAGCGGCGGATCCGACTCGATCGAGGTGGCGCTGAAGCTCGCGCGCCGCTACTGGCAGCTGAAGGGGCAGCCCGAGAAGACCATGGTGCTCAGCCGCGACCTGGCCTATCACGGGCTGCACGCCTACGGCACCAGCGTGGCAGGGCTCGACTTCAATCGCGAGGGCTATGGCACCGAGTCGCTGGTTCCCGGAACCGCGCGGTTCGACACCTACGACATCGAGGCGGTGCGCAAGCAGGTCGCCGAGATCGGGCCGAATCGCATCGCGGCGCTGATCGCCGAGCCGATCCAGGGCACCGGCGGTGTCATCCCCCCCACCCCCGGCTACCTCGAAGGGTTGCAGCAGATCGCCGATGACCACGACATCCTGCTGATCCTCGACGAGGTCATCACGGGGTTCGGCCGCACGGGGCATTGGTTCGCGGCTGAGCGCTACGGCCTGCGCCCGCACATCATTGCGATGGCGAAGGGCATCTCGTCGGGCTACTCCGCAGTCGGCGGCATCGTCGTCGCTCCCCAGGTGTGGGAGCCGTTCTACCACTCCGGCGCGCCCATTTACCGGCACGGCACCACCTACTCCGGGCACGCGACCGCGGCAGCGCTCGCGCTGAAGAACCTCGAGATTATCGAGCGCGAGGGCCTGCTGCCGAGGGTGCTCGAGCTCGAGGCGCTGCTGCAGCGCGAGCTCGACGCGCTCGACGGCGACGACCGGATCGAGGAGACGAGGGTCGGCGGGTTCCTCGGCGGCATCCAGCTGCGCCCCGAGATCTCGGCGGAGCGGGTGACGGATGCGATGGTCGAGGAGGGGTGGATCGCGCGGCCACTGCGGGGCAACGTCGTGCAGCTCAGCCCGCCCTTCACCACCACCGACGACGAGCTGCGCGGCATCGTCGCCGCAGCCGTCGCAGCCGTCGACGTCGTCGCCGCAGACCTGGCGGTGGCCCGATGAGCGCCGGCGCCGACCAGCAGCTGCAGGCGCGCACGAGCGCCGTCGCACGCGAAGTCGATCGGCAGGAGCGCGAACGCTCCGACGCCGCGCTCGCGAGCCTGGTGCTCGATCGCCTCGAGCTCGGCACCACCGAGACCTTCGAGGTGCGCGACCCGGCGACGGGCGAGGTCATCGCGACGCCGCCCGACCACTCGATCGAGGATTCCCTCGCCGCGCTCGGCCGCGCCGATCACGCGGGTCGCGCGTGGGCGCGCACCACGGCGCGTCACCGATCCGACGTGCTCCACCGCGCCTACGGCCTGCTCATCGAGCAGCGGGATCGCATCGCCCGCATCATCACGCGCGAGATGGGCAAGCCGCTCGCCGAGGCCTACGGCGAGGTGCAGTACGCCGCCGACTACGTGCGCTGGTACGCCGAGGAGGCGCTGCGGCCCGCGGGCAACTACCGCGAGAACCCAGCCGGGGGCTCGACGATCCTCACGACCCGCGCGCCGATCGGCACGACGCTCCTCATCACGCCCTGGAACTTCCCCATGGCGATGGCGACGCGCAAGATCGCGCCAGCGATCGCCGTGGGCTGCGGCGCCGTGGTGAAGCCGGCGGCGCTCACTCCCTTGACGACGCTGGTCGTCGCCGAGATCTTCGTCGAGGCGGGTGTGCCCGCCGAGCTCGTGCAGATCGTGACCACGACGGATGCGTCAGGCTTCAGCAAGGCGCTGATGGCAGACGGCCGCGTGCGCAAGGTCTCCTTCACCGGTTCGACCGGGGTCGGCAGCGTGCTGCTCGGCCAGGCGGCCCAGCATGTGATCAAGAGCTCGATGGAGCTCGGCGGCAACGCGCCGCTGCTGGTCTTCGACGACGCCGACCTGGAGCGCGCGGTGGAGGGCGCGGTGGTCGCGAAGCTGCGCAACGGAGGCCAGTCGTGCGTCGCGGCCAACCGGATCCTCGTGCAATCGGGCATCGCTGACGCCTTCGTCGAGGGCTTCTCCGAGCGGATGCGGCAGGCGGTGCTGGGCAACGGGCTCGCAGAAGGAGTGACGCTCGGGCCGGTCATCGACGATCGCGCCGTGCAGGGCTTCCGTCGGTTGGTCGACGACGCGGTGGCGAAGGGCGCAGACCTCCGCACCGGCGGTGCAGCTCCCGAGGGGAGCGGCCACTTCTTCGAGGCGACCGTGCTCGACCGGGTGCCGGACTCCGCCGAGATCGCCGGCACCGAGATCTTCGGCCCCGTCGCCGCGATCGCGCGCTTCGATGCCGAGGACGAGGCGATCGAGCGGGCGAACAGCACGCCCTTCGGCCTCGCGAGCTACGTCTTCTCCGAGAGCATCGATCGCGCCTTCGACGTGGCTGATCGGCTCGACGCCGGCATGGTCGGCATCAACCAGGGCATCGTCTCGAACGTCGCAGCGCCGTTCGGCGGGGTGAAGGCATCGGGGCTGGGCCGCGAGGGGAGCGGCGAGGGGCTCGAGGAGTACCAGGAGATCCGCTTCTACAACCTCGGGCGACGGGCCTAGACTCAGCCGCTCGGCGCCTCGTGCCTGGCGAGGATCTCGCGGATGCGCTGGTGGTTGATGCGCAGGTGCTCGACGAGCGCCGCCTCGGCGCTTCCGGGGTCGCCCGAGAGCACGGCGTCGAGCAGTCGTCGGTGGTTCGCGAGCACGGCCTCGTCGGCCCTGCCGGGCTCGTCGTCGACGTGCGACTGGATCAGGAGGTAGTAGCCCATCTCGGTCGTGACGGAGTCGAAGAAGGCGCTCAGGCGCTCGCTCTCGAGCCCGGCCACGAGCGCGGCGTGGAAGGCCATGTCGGCCTCCACGATCCCGCGCGGTTGGCCGCCCGCGGCGGCGCGCTCGAGCTCTGCGAAGGCGCCCTCGAGCGCGCTCCGGCGCTCAGAGGTGGGCGCGAGCCGCACCGCGAGGGACTCGAGGTGCAGACGAGTGCGGTAGAGGTCGTCGAGCTCTGCGATGGAGGGCGTGACGACGACGGCACCGCGGTGCATCTCGTGGCGCACGAGGCGCCCTCGCTCGAGCAGTCGGATGCCCTCGCGCACCGAGTTGCGCGAGATGCCGAGCGACTCGGCGAGCGCGCTCTCGCGCAGTCGATCGCCCGGGCCGAGCTCGCCCGCGAGGATCAGCGCGGTGAGGCGATCGGCGACCTGCGTCGCGGTGCTCGTGCGCTGGATGTCCATCGGGTGCAGTCTGCCAGTTGGCCGTGAAGAAGACGCCAGTGCTTGACTATTTGCGTATCTATGCAAACACTTGACTATGTTTAGCGCTCTCCGCCACCGCGCCTTCCGCCGCCTCTTCGCCGCGCACGTCGTCGCGCTGCTGGGCACGGGCCTGTCGACGATCGCTATCGGCTTCCTGGTCTTCGACACCACGGGCTCCGGCGCCGCCGGCGTGCTCGGAACGCTGCTCGGCATCAAGATGCTCACGTTCCTGCTGATCGGGCCCCTCGCCCCCGCGATCGCCCGCCGGGTCGGTGCGAAGCGCCTGCTGGTGCTCACCGATCTCGCGCGCGTCGGCGTCGCGGTCGCACTCCCGTTCGTCGGCGACGTCGTCACCGCCTACCTGCTGATTATCGTCCTGCAATCCGCCTCGGCGCTGTTCACCCCGACGTTCCAGGCGACGATCCCGGCGGTCGTGACCGACGAGCGGCAGTACACCGGCGCGCTCGCGCTCAGCCGACTGGCCTACGACATCGAGGCCCTCGTCTCGCCGACGATCGCGAGCGTCGTGGTGGTGATCGCCTCGTCGAACGCCCTGTTCTTCGGCACCGGCGCGGGCTTCCTCGCATCCGCGCTGCTCATCCTCTCTGCCGCACTGCCCAAGGCTCCGGCGCCAGTGCGAGGCGCCGAGAGCATCCGCCGCGAGATCACGCGAGGCTCGAAGCTCATGCTCCGTGTGCCGCGCCTGCGAGCAGTGCTCACGCTCCACCTGGCGCTCGCCGCGGTCGGAGCGATCGCCATGGTGCTGACCCTGCCGCTGGTGCTCGGCGAGCTGGGCGGCGACGAGGCGCAGGCGGCGAGCCTGCTCGCGGTCTACGGGGCCGGATCGATCACCTCGGCGATCCTGATGCCGACCATGATCGCGCGACTCGGTCTGCGCCCCTTCATGCTGGGCGGGCTCACGCTCATGTCGGCGGTGATGGCGCTCGTCTGGCCCGTGCTCGCGCTCGCGCCCGGTCAGCAGGCGCTGCCGTGGCTCTACGCGATCTGGTTCTTCGGTGGGCTCGGGTACTCCGCGGTGCTCGCGCCGATGGGACGCGTCATCCGCGAGGCGGTTCCCGACGTGGATCTGCCCGATGTCTTCGCGGCGCAGTTCTCGCTGGCTCACGGATGGTGGCTCATCAGCTTCCCGCTCGCGGGTTGGGGCGCGACGGTCGTCGGTTTCGGTCCCACGACACTGGTGCTGGCCGTCGTCGCCGCGCTGGCGCTGGGCGTCGCTGCGCACGCGTGGCGCGCGCCGTCGAGCGGAGAGATCGCATCGACACCTGGCGGCCACGCCCGCCAGGTGTAGATTGTTGACAGTCTGCAAGATCCCCGCGACGAGGAGGACGACGTGAACGAGCACGTGATCACGGTGCTGGCCGGCGACGGCATCGGCTTGGAGGTCATGCCCGTGGCGATTCAGGTGCTCGACGCGGCTGTGCGCGATCGCGATGTGCGCCTCGAGTGGCGGGAGCAGCCCTGGGGCAGCGACTACCACCGGCAGCACGGGCGCATGATGCCGGCGGATGCGATCAGCACCATGGCATCCACAGACGCGATCTTCCTCGGCGCGGTCGGGCATCCCGAGGTCTCCGACGTCGAGACGCTGTGGGGCATGCTCATCCCGATCCGGCGAGAGTTCGACCAGTACGTCAACCTCCGCCCGGTCCGCTCCTTCACGGGTGTGCGCTCCTCGCTCGCGGGCAGTCCGGAGATCGACGTGGTGATCGTGCGCGAGAACGTCGAGGGCGAGTATTCCGCCGTCGGCGGCCGCAGCTACCAGGGCACGCCCTTCGAGGCCGCGTTCCAGCAGTCGATCTTCACCCGCCACGGGGTGGAGCGCATCGCCGCCTACGCCGTCGAGGTCGCGCAGGGCCGATCCGGTCGCCTGATCTCGGCCACGAAGTCGAACGGCATCATCCACACCATGCCCTTCTGGGACGAGGTGGTCGCAGAGGTCGTCGAGCGCGAGGGGGGCGTCGAGCTGGAGTCGGTGCTCATCGATGCGCTCGCCGCGCGGGCCGTGCGCTCGCCGCAGAGCCTCGACGTCGTCGTCGCCTCCAACCTGTTCGGCGACATCCTCTCGGATCTCGTCGCCGGTGCGGTCGGCTCGATCGGCATCGCACCGAGCGCCAACCTCAACCCGGAGGGAAGGCACCCGTCGATGTTCGAGCCGGTGCACGGCTCGGCTCCCGACATCGCCGGTCGCGGCATCGCGAACCCCATCGGCCAGATCTGGGCGGGCGCGATGATGTTGCGCCACCTGGGCAGCGGCGACGTCGCCGCCAAGCTCGAGCAGGCCTTCACCGCCGTGATCGAGCGGGGCGAGGTGACGCCAGACCTGGGCGGCACCCTCTCCACGGCCGAGGTCGGCGCGGCCGTCATCCGCGAGCTCGAACTCCGGCGCATGTGACGAGACGGTAACGAAACGATTTCCGTACAAGCGGATTGTTGACAATCCACCTCACTGAGGTCTAACGTCGCCCCTAAGCCAGCAACGACGCGGGCACCGATTCTCTCGACGGGGTGAACATGCACAGTCTCGAAGTGACCGATCTGCGGATCTCGATCGGCGGGCGCACCATCGTCAACGGTACGACCTTCTCGGTCGGCGTCGGCCAGCGCGTCTGCCTGCTCGGCGAGTCGGGCTCCGGCAAGTCGCTCACGGCAGCCGCCGTGCTCGGCCGGCTCCCCTCGAACGCGGTGACCGAGGGCAGCATCAAGGTCAACGGCATCGAGGTGCTCGGGGTCCCGGCCTCGAAGCGGCCGGAGGATGCCCGCGTCGCCATGGTCTTCCAGGATTCCGCGGTCGCGCTCAACCCGCTCGTCCGCATCCGCGAGCAGATCATCGAGCCGCTGCGTCGCCACCGGGGCCTCTCTCGCGAGGATGCGCTTGCAGCCGCGATCGAGCTCGCCGAGTCGGTCGGCCTCCCCGACCCCGCGGCGCTCCTCGAGCGTTTCTCGGCCGAGCTCTCCGGCGGCCAGCGCCAGCGCGTCTGCATCGCCCTGGCCCTGGCCTGCAACACGCGCCTGATGGTGGCGGATGAGCCCACCACGGCACTCGACGTCGTCACGCAGAAGCGCGTGCTCGACGTGCTGAAGAAGTACACGGCGGGGCAGCGCACGCCGGCCCTGCTCTTCATCACGCACGACTTCGCCGTCGCCTCGGAGCTGTGCAGCGACTCCGTCGTGATGAAGGACGGCGATGTCGTGGAGCAGGGCCAGGTGCACTCGATCTTCGCGGCGCCCAAGGAGCCGTACACCCGCGAGCTGATCCGCGCCGCTCGCTCGGCGACGGTCGAACCGCACGTCGAGCGGTTCCGCGCCGAGCTCGCCGAGCTGCGTGCGGGGGCAGCCGAGGCAGGGGAGGCGCCGACGGCTCGCGCACCCTTCTTCGACATCGGCGAGGTCAGCCGCGCCTACGCGATGCCGCGCAAGGGTCTGTTCGGCAAGCGAGAGGTGAAGCCCGCGCTGCATCCCACCACGCTCACCGTGGGTGCGGGGGAGCGCGTGGGCATCGTCGGCGTCTCCGGCTCCGGCAAGACCACGCTCCTGCGGCTCATGCTCGCCCTCGAGACGACGGACACGGGAGCCGTGACCTGCGAGGGCAGGGGGGTGCACCCTGCCAGCGTCCGCCAGCTCAAGTGGTACCGCCGCAAGGTGCAGTACGTGCCGCAGGATCCCGCCAGCACCCTCGACCCACTCATGACCGTCGGCAAGCTCGTCCGCGAGCCGCTCGTGCGCCTCGGTGTCCCCGGCGACCACGACTCGCTCGTGCGCGAGGCGCTCGACTCCGTGGGCCTCGACGCGACCTTCATGCAGCGACGCGCCAACGAGCTCTCCGGCGGTCAAGCGCAGCGGCTCGCGATCGCGCGAGCGATCGCCACCCGGCCCGACTTCCTCCTCGCCGACGAGCCGGTCAGCGGTCTCGACCTGCCGATGCGCGAGTCGATCGTCGCGCTGCTCCGCGAGGTCTCCGAGCAGCGGGGCACCGGGATCGTGGTCGTGTCGCACGACCTCTCGATGGTCGCGAGCCTGTGCGAGCGCACGGTGGTGATGCACGGCGGCGAGATCGTCGAGGATCGCCCGACGAGGCGCCTGCTCACCGATCCCCGCCACGAGCGCACCAGAGAGCTGCTCGACGCCATCCCCACGCTGCACGTGCTGCCGCAGGACATGCAGATGACTGCCGGCGAGGTGCTCGCATGAGCACCGCGACCCAGGCCGTGCCCATCCTGCACGCCCAGCGCAGATCGCCGATCTCGAGCGGCTCGCTCGCGGTGCTGATCTCGACGATCTCGCGCATCGCCACGATCCTGCTGGTGATCTTCCTCCTCGGCATCCTGCCGCTGCTCTCCGGGCGCGACATCGCCGCATCCATCTTCCGCACCCGCTACGCCGAGGGAGAGATGACCCCGGAGGCGCTCGAAGCGATCCGGGAGGAGATCGGGCTCGACGGCGGCGTGCTCGGTGCCTTCTTCTCGTGGGTCGGCAACGCCGTGCAGGGTGACTTCGGCATCTCCTGGACGAGCCGCCAGCCCGTGATGCCCGTCATGCTCGATGCGCTCGGCACCTCGCTCGTGCTGATGCTCGCGGCTCTCGCGGTCGCCGTCGTCCTCGCTGCCCTGCTCACCATCCGCACCTTCCGCCGCGGGCTCGCCGGACGCTCGGACCGCACCGGAGGCGGCCTCGCGGCAGCGTTCACCGCGCTGCCCGAGTTCCTGCTCGCCTCCGTGCTGCTCGTCGTCCTCGCGGTCTGGCTCGGCTGGTTCCCGCCGTTCGGTTGGCGAGGCATCGAGTATGCCGTGCTGCCCGCCCTCTCGATGGGGCTGCCCGCGGGCGGCTTCCTGGGGCGCCTGCTCTCCGATGCGCTCGCCAGCACCTTCAGCGAGCGCTGGGTCGCGACCTGGCAGGTCGCCGGGTTCTCCAAGTGGCGCATCATCGGCGCGGTGATCCGTCGCACGCTCCCGGGTGTCACGGCGCCAATGTCGCTGATCCTCGTCGGCATCACCGCTGGCGCGGTCGTGATCGAGCAGGTCTACGCGATCCCCGGGATCGGCCGGGCGACCCTCGCGGCGGCGCAGTCGCAGGATCTGCCGATGCTCCAGGCCGGCGTGATCCTGCTCATGCTCCTCGCCGTCGCGCTGGGCATCGGCGCCACGATCGTGCGCCGGGTGCTGCTCGGCCCCGCGCTGCGCTCCAACTCGCTGCCCGCGGCGGTGCCCAAGACGCCGAGCTCGAAGTGGGCGCTGCTGCTGCCGGCCGCGATGCTCGCCCTGCTCATCATCCTCATCGTCTCCGGGCTGCCACGCGACCCCTTCGCACTCGACTACGAACGCTTGCAGGCACCGAGCTGGCAGCTGCCGCTGGGTGCAGATGCGAGCGGGCGCGATGTGCTCGCGCGCATCTCTCACGGCGCGCTCTCGACCATCGGGGTCGGCGCGATCGTCGCGGCGGTCTGCCTGGTGCTCGGCCTGCTGGTGGGGCTGTTCCCGAACGTCGGAGCGGGCCCCATCGAGGTCACGAACGCGGCCCCGCCCATCCTCGCCGGCCTGATCGTCGCCGCTGTGCTGGGGCCGTCGTCCTTCGGTGCAGCCATCGCCGTCGCCGCCGTGAGCTGGGCGCCGCTCGCGGCGCACACCGCCGCGCTCGTCGCAGAGGTGAAGGCGCAGCCCCATGTGAAGATCGCGCCGGTGCTCGGCGTCGGCCCGGTGCGGATGCTGCTGCGCTACGTGCTGCCGAGCGTCGTCGGACCGGTCTTCAGGCACGCGTGCCTGCGCCTGCCCGGCATCGCGCTCGCGCTCGCCGCGCTGGGCTTCCTCGGCCTCGGGCCGCAGCCGCCGCAGTCCGACTGGGGCCTTGTGCTCGCAGAGGGCCTGCCCTACGTCGAGCGCGCCCCGCTCGTCGTGCTCGTGCCCGCCGGCGCGCTGATCCTGCTGTCGATCTTCGCGGTCTCGCTCTCGAGCCTCAGCATCGATCTGCGCGGCGGCAGGGCGCGGGTGAGCCGGCGCAGGAAGCCGCTCCGCAACATCAACGACCAGCGCACCGGCCTGATCCCGACGACCACGGCCCGCACCGACATCCCCTCCAACGCACCGTGACCTTGCACGCACCGTGACCTCCCTCCCGACCGCTCACCGAAAGGCGCTCATGTCCATCGAACTGCCCCGCCCGAAGTACATCTCGTTCGACGTCATCGGCACACTCATCCACTTCGAGATGCGCAAGACGGTCGAGCCCACTGTGGCCGACCGCCTGCAGGGCGACCGGCTCGAGGCGTTCTTCGCCGACTTCAGCTTCATCCGCTACGACGAGATCCTCGAGTACCGCCCCTACGACGAGGTGCTCGAGCGCTCCTACCGCCGCGTCTGCGCCCGCTACGGCCTCGAGGTGCGCGACGAGGATGTCGCCGCGATCCAGCGAGACGTGCTCGAGTGGGGTGCGCACCCCGACGTGCCGGAGCCGCTCGCGAGGATGGCGGAGCACTTCCCGCTCGTGGCGCTCTCGAACGCCGACGACCGGCACCTGAACGCGTTCATCCCCCGGCTCGGCGCACCCTTCCATGCCGTCTACACCGCTGAGCAGGCCGGCGCCTACAAGCCCCGTGTGCAGGCCTTCGACTACATGCTCACGCAGCTCGACGCCGAGCCCGAGGAGTTCCTCCACATCTCCTCCCATCAGCTCTACGACCACATCCCCATGGCCAAGCTCGGCTTCACCAACAAGGTGTTCCTCGATCGCGGCTACGACCCCGACCTGCCCGCCTACGGCGGCGTCCGGATGACCTCGCTCGATGAGATCAACCGAGCCCTCGGCATCGCGTAGTCCGCAGGCATCCGCACCGAGTTGCAGAGGAAACCATCATGAAGAAGACACTCAAGGGCAGGATCGCCGCTGCGGTCGCCCTGTCGGCATCTGCCGCGCTGCTGCTGGCCGGCTGCGCCGGCGGTGACGAGCCGACAGGTGACGGCGGCCCGGCCGCCGAGGGCACGAGCGACCAGCGCATCCGCGTCGCCATGCTGCAGCCGCCGCAATCCGGCTTGAACCCGTTCAGCGACGACGCGGCGAAGCTGTCGCGCTGGAGCACGGGGGAAACCCTGGTGCGGCTGAACGAGAGCATCGAGATCGAGCCGCTCCTGGCGACCGAGTGGGAGCAGGTCGACGACCTCACCTGGGTGTTCACGATCCGGGAGGGCGTGACCTTCCACGACGGCGCCGAGCTCGATGCCGAGGCCGTCGTGAACACACTCGACCAGGCGGTCGGCTACTCGCCGCCGCCGCGTGCGCTCAACGGCGTCTCCATCTCAGCGGAGGCGACGGGCGACATGGAGGTCACCATCACGACCGAATCGCCCGACCCGCTCCTGACGAACCGCCTCGCGAGCCCGCAGATGTCGATCCTGTCGCCGGCCGCGTACCTCGACGACGGCACGATCTCGCCTGTCGGCACCGGCACCGGGCCGTTCGAGCTGATCGAGCTCAACGGCACGACGACCGCGACCCTCGACCGCTACGAGGGCTACTGGGGCGAGGTGGCGATCGCCGCCGGCATCGACGCCTCCTACGTGCCCGATGGTGCAGCACGGGCGGGCGCGATCCGCGCAGGCGAGGTCGACCTCGCCGAGACCGTGCCCGTGTCGCAGGCGGGGCTGCTCGACGAGGCGATGGTCAACGAGGTGCAGCAGACGCGCATCACCTACCTCGCCCTCAACAGCGAGAGCGGGCCCTTCACCGATCCGGCGCTGCGCGCCGCTGCCGTGGCCGCGATCGATCCGCAGACCATCGTCGACACCATCTACGAGGGCAGCGCCGACCTCGCCGAGGGACTCCTCGGGCCGGCCATCCCGTGGACGGCCGAGCTGCGCGGCGACGTCGAGCCGACAGAGGCGCCCGCCGATGTCGACGGCGTCGAGATCGTGCTGGCGACCTACACCGATCGCGCTGAGCTGCCCGAGATCGCCGTGCGCCTCGAGCAGCAGCTCGAGGCGGCAGGGTTCGTCGTCACGCAGGATGTGCGCGAGTACATCAACATGGAGAACGAACTGCTCTCGGGCGGCTTCGACTCGGTGATCATCTCGCGCAACACGGGCCTCGACACGGGCGATCCGCTCTCGTGGATGGGCCAGGACTTCACCTGCGAGGGCGGCTTCAACATCGCGCGGCTGTGCGATGCCGACGTCGACCAACTGATCGCGGATGGGCAGCAGCTGCCCGTCGGCGAGGAGCGGCAGCAGGCCACGATGGCTGTCGAAGAGGCCATCCTGCAGTTCGGCGCAGCGGTGCCGCTCGTGCACGACCGCGTCGTGCAGGGCGAGGCCGGCACCTGGGTCGACTTCGTGCGCGACCCCCTCGAGCGCCGCCTGATCACCGAGTTCACGCGGCCGGCTGAGTGATCGCTCCGCCGAGCATCCGACCAGCGGAGTGATCCGCTGACAGCTCTGCGCTGAGCAGCAGGGCGGGCGGGCTGCGCGCCGCGTGACCCGCCCGCCCCCGGCACGACACGACCATGACTAGAGAAACGACGGAGCACACCACCGTGAAGATGCACTCGTACTGGCTCGACACCTCGACCCCGAGCGGCGACTACCGCGAGACCCCGATCCCCAAGGAGGTGGATGTCGCGGTCGTCGGCGGCGGCTTCACCGGCCTTTCGACCGCCTTCCACGCAGCACAGGCCGGCAAGTCGGTCGCGCTGCTCGAGGCCAAGACCGTCAACTGGGGCGCGTCGGGCCGCAACGGCGGCATGGCGACCACGGGGCTCGCCATCGGCTTCCGCAACGCGATCAAGCGCTACGGCGAGCAGCGCGCGGTGGGGTACTTCAAGGAGTACAACAAGGCCATCGACCTGATCGAGAGCCTCGTGCACGACAACGGCCTCGACGTCGACTACCAGCGCTCGGGCAAGATGAACCTCGCCTGGAAGGAATCGCACTGGGCGGGCATGCAACAGACCGCAGAGGCCCTCAAGCGACTCGTCGACCAGCCGGTCGAGCTCGTCGACCGCGCGAACATCCGCAGCGAGATCGGCTCCGACGTCTACCACGGCGCACTGGTCGACCCGCTCGGCGCGGGCATGCACGTGGGCAAGTTCGGCCACGCGCTCGCCGGCCTCGCGGTCGATGCAGGAGCGACCATCCACGAGAACGCCGAGGTGGTCGACGTCGAGCGCATCGGCAGCTCGACGATCCACGACCTCCGCACCAATCGCGGCACCGTGCGCGCAGGCAGCGTGGTGCTCGGCACCAGCGGGTACACCGGCAAGCCCTTCGGGTGGCAGCAGCGCCGCATCATCCCGGTCGGCAGCTTCATCGTCGTCACCGAGCCGCTGCCGCAGGATCTCGTCGACGAGCTGCTGCCGAACCGGCGCATGGCCTCGGACAGCAAGAACTTCATCTACTACTTCCGCATCACGCCCGACAATCGGCTGCTGTTCGGCGGACGAGCGCGCTTCGCCCTCTCCGATCCCTCACAGGATCGACAGAGCGGCGAGATCCTGGAGAAGGCGATGCACCACATCTTCCCCCAGACGCGGGATGCGCGCATCGACTACATGTGGGGCGGCCTGGTCGACATCTCGATGGATCAGATGGTGCACGCGGGTGAGCACAAGGGCATCCACTACTCGCTGAACTACTCCGGGCACGGCGTGCAGATGGCGAACTACATGGGCAAGGTCATGGCTGACGTCGTCTCCGGCAAGCCTGAGGCGAACATCTGGCGCGACCTGAAGAACCCGTGGATCCCCGGCTACTTCGGGCAGCCGTGGCTGCACCTGCGAGCAGGCGGGGCGTACTACGGCCTGCAGGACAAGCTGAGCTGAGCAGCGAGGAGCTGGAGAGCATGCAGACGATGGATGCGGATGTGCGCGATAGCGCGACGATCGACCAGGAGGCCGGGGACTGCGGCCTCGATGCCCTGGGGCTCCCGGGCGGAGGCTACGTGGACGGGCAGTGGATTACGAGCGAGCTCTCGCTCGAGGTCACCGACCCGGAGGACGATGCCGTCATCGCACGCGTCCACGTGGGCGGTACCGAGACGATGGATCGTGCGATCTCGGGGGTCGAGCGCAGCCTGCGCGAGGATCGATGGGAGCTGTGGGAGCGGCGCGAGGCGCTCGAGCGCGCTGCCGCGCTGCTCAAGGAGGAGGCCCCGCGGCTCGCACGCATCATCTCTGCCGAGAGCAGCAAGACCATCACGGAGGCGACCCGCGAGGCCGCCCGCGCAGCAGAGACCATCCGGCTCTCGGCAGCTGCCGGGCACCTGCTGGAAGGCGAGACGCTCGCCCTTGCGGACACGCCGCGCGGCGCAGGTCGATTCGGCTGGAACCGCCGCTCGCCGCTCGGTGTGATCGCGGCGATCACCCCCTTCAACGACCCGATGAACCTGGTCGCCCACAAGGTCGGTCCTGCGCTCATCGCGGGCAACGCGATCGTGCTCAAGCCAGCCAAGGCGACGCCGCTGTCGGCGCTCGCGCTGCTCGACATCCTCCTGCGAGCCGGGGTGCCCGCGGGACGGATCGCGGTGCTGGTGTCCGAGCGGGAGGCGGGCACGGCCCTGGTCGGCGATCCGCGCGTGGCAGCGGTCTCGTTCACGGGTGGGCCGGTGACCGGTGACGCGCTGGCCAGGGCCGCCGGTGCGCGCAAGATCCTGATGGAGCTCGGTGGGAACAACGCGGTGGTGGTCTGCGAGGACGGTGACACGGATGCGGCGGCCGCCGGCATCGTCGACGGCGCCTTCGGCGTGGCGGGGCAGAACTGCCTGTCGGTGCAGCGCGTCTTCGTGCACGAGAGCCGCTACCGCGAGCTCGTCGACGCGGTCGTCGAAGGGACCGCGAGGCTCGTGGTCGGCTCGAAGCGCGACAGCGCCACCGACGTCGGTCCGCTCATCGCAGAGCGAGAGGCGATCCGGGTCGAGCAGTGGGTCGACGAGGCGGTCGCCGAAGGAGCAGAGGTCGCCGTGGGCGGCGCCCGGCGCGGCGCCTTCTATGATCCGACCGTGCTGCTCAAGGTGCCCGAGCACGCGAAGGTCCTGCGCGACGAGGTCTTCGGCCCCGTGGTCTCGATCGTGCGCTTCACCGATCTCGACTATGCCCTCAACCGGGTCGACGACACCGAGTTCGGCCTGCAGACGGGGATCTTCACCGCCTCCATGGCGACCGCGATGCACGCGGTCGATCGGCTGCACGTCGGCAGCGTGCTCGTCAACGAGACGAGCGACTTCCGCATCGACTCGATGCCGTTCGGCGGGTCGAAGCGCTCCGGCATCGGTCGCGAAGGCGTGGCGAGCGCCGTGCTCGAGATGAGCGAGCCCAAGAACGTGATTGTCAGCCTGCTCGGGTAGTCGGCGCACCGCGATGGGAGTGCTGGAGCCGTTCACGGCGGTGCTTCGGTCGCTCGGCGATCGCGTGAGCACGCCCGCGCCCGTGGTGCTCATCGACGTCGTCGAGGAGAACATCCGCCGCATGCAGGCCTTCGCCGATGCGCACGGCAAAGCGCTGCGACCGCACGTGAAGACGCACAAGAGCGTCGAGATCGGCAGGATGCAGCTCGAGGCCGGTGCCATCGGCCTGACCGCTGGCACACTCAGCGAGGCCGAGATCTTCGCAGAGGCCGGTTGCGACGACATCTTCCTGGCGTACCCGCTCTGGGCCAGCGGCACCAAGGAGCGTCGCCTGCTGCGCCTGGCGCAGGAGACGAGCCTCAGTGTCGGCGTCGAGAGCGCGGCCGCGGTCGACCGGCTCGCCGACGGGATGGGCGAGCTCGCTGCATTGCTCGGCGTGGTCGTCGAGGTCGACTGCGGCGCTGCGCGATCCGGCGTCCGCCCGGCGGAGGCCGGTGCGCTCGCCGCGCGCGCGAGGGATCGCGGCCTCGTGCCGCTCGGCATCTACACCTACCCCGGGCACGGCGGCACGGTCGGCGCTCGCGAGAGCGCGGCGCAGGATCAGGCAGTGGCGCTTCGCGAGGCGCTCGCCTCGTTCGCCGAGCAGGGCATCGAGGCACGCACGGTGAGCGCCGGATCGACACCCACCGCGGCGTTCAGCACCGACCCGGTCATCACCGAGCTGCGGCCCGGCGAGTACGTCTTCAACGATCACGACAACCTGCGGCTCGGCGACTGCGCGCCCGACGACATCGCGCTCTTCGTCGCGGCCACCGTGGTGAGCGACCAGGGGCATCCGCACGTCATCGTCGACGCGGGCACGAAGGCGCTGGCGCGGGAGGGCAGCCCAGAGCGCGGCTACGGCCAGGTGCCCGCGCACGGCGGCATCCTGCAGCGGCTGAACGAGTACCACGGCTACCTTCAGCTGCCGGAGGGCGGAGCCCGACCGGCGGTGGGCGAGCGGATCGCCATCGTGCCGCACCACGTGTGTCCTGTCGTGAACAGCTTCGAGTCGCTGCTGATCAGCAACCGCGCTGGCGAGCTGCTGGGCTCCTGGCCCGTCGACGCGCAGGGCCAGCTGAACTGATCACGAGAGAGAGGCGTCGAGATGCGACTGCACACGATCACGGACACCGAGACCGAGCCCGCCGAGGCGCTGCGCGCGCTCGGCCTCAAGCTGCCCGAGGTGCAGGACGACCCGAAGTACCCGGGCTGGCGGCGTGCGGCGGCGGGGTCGATCCACGTCTCTGGCCAGCTGCCCTACCGTGACGGCGCGCTGCCGCTGACCGGCGCGGTCGGCGACGCGGTCGACGTCGAGGCTGCCCGCGAGCTGATGGTGCAGGCGACGCTCAACGCACTGGCGGTCGCCACCGCAGCGGCGGGCGGCCTCGAGAGGGTGCGGATCGTGCAGCTGCTCGTCTTCGTGCTGAGCGCCCCGGGCTTCGAGGAGCAGTCGCGGGTGGCCGACGCAGGCAGCGAGCTGCTGGTGCAGGTGCTCGGCGAGCACGGGCGGCATGCGCGCACGGCGATCAGCGTCGCAGGGCTGCCGCGCAGCAGCCCTGTCGAGGTCCAGATGGTGTGCGAGGCCCGAGCGTGATGCCGCGCGAGGCGGTGGGCGGCGACGCCCCCATGCATGTGCTCATCACCGGCGCATCCAGCGGCATCGGTGAGGCCGTGGCCGAGCGCTACCGGCGCGCGGGCGCCCGACTCCTCCTCACGGGTCGGCGCGCCGAGGCCCCCGAGTCGCTCCGCGAGGGCGAGCGATACCTTGCGGGCGACCTCGGCGACGAGCGCTTCGTCGAGCACCTCATCGAGCAGGCTGTCGAAGGGCTCGGAGCCCTCGACACCGTCGTCGCCGTCCACGGCATGCAGGCCGAGGGCCCCATGACCGAGATGCCGCTCGAGCAGGCCGCGCAGCTGCTCGACGCCAACGTGCTCAGCGTCTTCAGCCTCCTCAAGCACGCGGTGCCTGCGATGCGCTCCGATGGCAGCCAGATCGTGCTGGTCAGCTCGCGGCTCGGCATCGTCGGCATCGCCGAGCAGGTCGTGTACACGGCAGCGAAGGGCGGGCTCATCATGCTGGGCAAGGGCGCCGCGGTCGAGCTCGCGCCTCGGGGCATCCGGGTGAACATCGCTGCACCGGGGCTCACCGAGACTCCGGTGATCGAGTCCTGGTTCCAGCGCCGACCCGACCCTGAGGCCTACAGGGCGGAGCGAGCCGCCACGATCCCGCTCGGCAGGCTCGCTCGGCCCGAGGAGGTCGCCGAGGCGATCTACTTCCTCGGCTCACCCGCGTCGTCGTACGTCACCGGGGCCGTGCTGCCCATCGACGGCGGGTACACGGCGGCCTAGGACCAGTGTGTGGGGGAGCCGCGTGTCAGCCCTCCGTTACGTCGCCTCTGTGTCGGAGCGCGCTCTCGTCATCGCTGGTGCGCAGCTGATAGGTGCTGAGCGTGAGGTGCTGGTGCAGCGTGCGATTGAGCGCATCCATGTCACCTGCGGTCAGCTGCTCGACGATCGTGCGGTGGCTCGGGAGCACGCGGTCGGGCTTGGTGTAGGCGTCCCTGAAGTGCGTCAGGCAGATGAGCGCTTCCGTGGCGAGCGTGGCGTACGCCCGTTCGAGTCGACGGTTTCCCGCGGACCTCACGAGTGCTAGGTGGAACTCGAGGTCAGCCCGACCGAGGAGGATCCAGTCGTCTGCGTCGAAGGCGCGCTGCATGCGATCGACGATCGTCTCCAGCACTGCTGAGACCGTCGCGCGCTCCTCGCTGCTGCGCTTCGTGACGATCTCTGCGGCAGCACACTCGACGACCTCCCGCGCTTCGTAGATTTCGGCGACATCGCGCATCGTGAGTTCTTGCACGAACACGCCCCGGTTGGGCCGCGAGAGTAGCAGTCCCTCTTGCACGAGGCGGTGCAGTGCTTCGCGCACGGGCCCGCGGGAGACCCGCAGCTGGCTCGCGACCTGCGCCTCGTGAATCTGATCCCCGGGCGAGAATCCGCCGTCGATAATCCGCTCGCGCAGCTGCTCGGCGATGAGGACCGCTGTCGGCTGGCTGTTGACGACCGTCAGGGCTTGATGACCGCTCATAACGCTCCTGTGCTCGTTCGTGGTGCCTACTCGACGGCACCTGCTCAAAATGTAGACAATCCACTTGGCACCTCGTCTTGGAGAGGCGCAAGTCGAAACTATGATTGTTGACAATCCCGAATGCTGGCTCAAGACTGGAGAAGCGCGCACGATCGTGCGCGCTCCGAAGCAGCGAGGAGAGTGCGCACTCATGACCAAAGCCATCGTCATCACCGACGTCGTCACCACCGACGCCGGCGAGCACCACGAGAAGGCGACCGCCGAGCAGGCGGGGCAGACGGAATCCTCGCGCACGGTTTGGGAGTCTGCGGAGGGCATCCGATCGGGAGTCTGGGAGGTCACTCCGGGCTCGTTCAGCAGCACGCGCCCGGAGTACCACGAGATGTGCCAGATCGTCTCCGGGAGCGCGACCATCATCGAGGACGACGGCACGGAGTTCGATGTGCAGGCCGGCTCGCTCTTCGTCACGCCGGAGGGGTGGAAGGGTCGCTGGATCGTGCACGAGACGCTGCGCAAGGCCTGGGTCGTCATCCCGTTCGCAGCGCTCGCTGACCCACGGCGCAGCGCCGAGTAGCGCCGCCCGAACGCTTCGAGGCGCCTCCCTACACGGGAGGCGCCTCGCTCGTGGTGCGGGAGCTACGCCGCAGCGGCGTACTTTGTGGGATCGGCGTCGAACAGGGGTCCGCACGCGGCGCAGCACAGGTAGTACTTGGTGCCCTCGTGCTCGCGGACGAGTCCGGCGGCCTCCGCCTCGGCCTTGTCGACGTAGTTGCCGCGCATCACCAAGCATTCGGCGGTCTCTGAGTCGACGACCGCGACGTCGTGGTCGTGGGCGCCGGCGGCCGTGCCGTGGTCGTGGGTGCCGTGGTCGTGAGCGCCGCTCTCGTCGGCCGGCTCAGCTGCGTCGTGGTTGTGGGCTTCGCACATCGTGGTGTTCCTTTCGGAGAGGACAGGACAGGCGCCGTCGTCGATCACGCCGCGGTCGCGGCAGACGGCTGGGTATCCACCGCGCGACTCGTGAACGAGCGCAGGCGGAGGCTGTTGCCGACGACGAAGACGCTCGAGAACGCCATCGCCGCACCGGCGAGCATGGGATTGAGCAGACCGAAGGCGGCCAGCGGGATCGCGGCGACGTTGTAGGCGAAGGCCCAGAAGAGGTTGCCCTTGATCGTGCCGAGCGTGCGGCGCGCGAGGCGGATGGCGTCGGCGGCGCTTCGCAGGTCGCCGCGCACCAGGGTGATGTCGGAGGCCTCGATCGCCGCGTCGGTGCCGGTGCCCATCGCGAGGCCCAGATCGGCCTGGGCCAGCGCCGCCGCGTCGTTCACGCCGTCGCCGACCATCGCGACGACCTTGCCGCCGGCCTGGAGCCGCGTGATCACCTCGGTCTTGTCGCTCGGCAGTACCTCGGCGATGACCTGCTCGATGCCGACCTCCGAAGCGATCCGGCGCGCGACCGTCTCGTTGTCGCCGGTGAGCAGGATCGGCGTCAGACCGAGATCGCGGAACTGCTGCACGGCCTCGGCGCTCGTCGGCTTCACGGCATCGGTGACCACCAGCAGCCCCCTGACCTCGCCGTCCCACGCGACCAGCACGGCGGTCTTGCCCGCCGCATCCGCCGCCCGCTTGCGCTCGTCGAGCTCGGCATCGGGCGCGACTGCCCAGTCGTCGAGCAGCGACTGGCGGCCGACGAGCATCGCGTGCCCCTCGACCACGCCGCTGACGCCCTTGCCCTCGGTGTTCTGGAAGCCTTCGACCTCTGGCAGCTCGATCTCGAGCTCCTCCGAGGCACCCTTGGCGATCGCCTGCGCGATGGGGTGCTCCGAGGCGTCCTCGATGGCGCCCGCCAGTCGCAGCAGCTCGCTGCGCTCAGTGCCGGCGACCGTGACGACCTCCGTCAGCGTCATCCTGCCGGTGGTCACGGTGCCTGTCTTGTCGAGCACGATGGTGTTCACCCTGCGCGTCGACTCCAAGACCTCGGGCCCTTTGATGAGGATGCCCATCTGGGCGCCGCGGCCGGTGCCGACCAGGAGGGCTGTGGGAGTCGCGAGGCCGAGCGCGCAGGGGCAGGCGATGATCAGCACGGCCACGGCCGCGGTGAAGGCACTCGCAGCGGGGAAGCCCGCGCCGAGCCATGCTCCGAGCGCGACGACGGCGATCGCGATCGCGATCGGCACGAAGATGCCGGAGACTCGGTCGGCGAGGCGCTGCACCTCGGCCTTGCCCGACTGGGCATCCTCGACGAGGCGGGCCATCTGCGCCAGCTGCGTGTCGGAGCCCACGCGCGTCGCCCGCACGAGCAGGCGCCCGCTCGCGTTGACGGTCGCACCGGTCACGGCGTCGCCGGGCCCGGCCTCGACCGGCACCGACTCACCCGTCAGCATCGAGGCGTCGATGGCCGACATGCCGGTCACGATGACGCCGTCGGCCGCGATCTTCTCGCCCGGTCGCACGACGAAGGTGTCGCCCACCTCGAGCTGCTCGATGGGGATCCGCACCTCGGCGCCGTCGCGCATGACCGCGACGTCCTTCGCGCCGAGCTCGAGCAGCGCGCGGAGCGCCGCACCTGCCTGGCGCTTCGACCGCTTCTCGAAGTAGCGCCCCGCGAGGATGAACATCGTGACGCCGGCGGCGACCTCGAGGTAGATGTTGGCCGCGCCGTCCGTCGGCGCGATCGAGAGCTCGAACGGGTGCGTCATCCCGGGCTCGCCCGCCGTGCCGAGGAACAGCGCGTAGATCGACCAGAGGAACGCGGCGCCGGTGCCGACCGAGACGAGCGTGTCCATGGTCGCCGCGCCGTGCCGCACGTTCATCCAGGCGGCGCGATGGAACGGCCATGCCGCCCAGATCACGACGGGGGCGGCCAGCGCGAGCGAGAGCCACTGCCAGTACACGAACTGCAGCGCAGGGATCATCGCCATGAGGATGACGGGCACCGACAGCACGATCGAGCCGATGAGCCGCTGGCGCAGCGACACGAGCTCGTGGTCCACGGGCTTGCCCTCATCGGCATCCTCGGACGTCGCGTGCTTCGGCTTCGGCAACACCGCTGAGTAGCCGGTCTTCTCGATCTCGGCGATCAGCAGCGCCGGGTCGAGGTGCTCCGGCGCCGTGACCTTCGCCTTCTCGGTCGCGTAGTTCACCGATGCCTCGACGCCGTCGAGCTTGTTGAGCTTCTTCTCGATGCGCATGGCGCACGACGAGCACGTCATGCCGCCGATCTCGAGCTCATAGCTCCTGGCGGGGGTCTCTTGCGTCGCTTCGGAGGTCGACATGATGTGCGTCCCTTCTCATGGAGCGCTGAGCCGACAGGCTCAGTGCTCCCCGGAGTCGTCGTGGCCGTCCGAGTCGTCGTGCTCGTCGGCCGGCGCCTCATCGAGGCTGACCTCGCCCGGCGCCTGCTGCGGAGCATCCCCGGTGGCACTGCCGCTTGCCGTAACGACAAATGACGCGGTGTGCACCTCGCCGTCGACCTGGAAGTCGAAGTACAACAGGTAGCGGCCGGCGGTCGGCGCTTCAGTGGCGAACTCGACCGTGGGGCCAGAGCTCTGGCCCGGCTCAGGCTCTGCGCCCTCAGGGTGCACGTGCAGGTAGGCGAGGTCGCCGTCACGTAGGGCGACGAGGTGGCCGAAGGCACCCAGGTAGGGCTGCATCGTCGTCACCGCTTCGCCGTCCCTCGTCACTTCCAGGGTCAGCGTCGAACTCTCGCCAGCTACGAGCTCGCCTGAGAGCGTGACGTCGAAGTCGGCGGCGCGCGCCTCGCGTGCATCATCAGCGAGGTTGACAGGGGTGAGCTGGCCAGCAACACTGACGCTCCGGGTCAGTGTGACGCCTGAGTCAGCGTCGCCGGGGCTGAAGTCAGCGAACACCCTGTAACTGCCCGCCGCGTCCCAGCTCCACGGAATCGACCACGTGCCGGCCGCATCGACTTCGGGGTGGACGTGGCGGAACTCGCTGCCATCTTCTCGCACGACGATGAGATGCAGCTCCTTCTCGTGCACCTCGGTGTACTCGAGCACCGGCTCGCCGCTCACATCGAGCACCGAGAAGCTCAGCTCGCCAACCTCGTCGACGGTGCTCGGGCCCTCGACGGGGGTCAGGATGTAGCCGTCGGCCTCGAGGGACAGTCCGGGCATTGCGGCCGCCCCCGTCTCGGATGCAGTGCTCTCGACGTGCGCGCCGTGATCTTCCTCGGTGGCGCTGAGCCGCGCGTCGACCGCGTCGTCGGGAACGATGGCGCCGGAGAGCAGGAAGGCGGCACCGAACGCGCCGATGAGGCCGAGGCCGTACAGGCTGAGCCGAGCTGGAGTATTCATCGCGTCCTCTGCAGTGTGTTGTCGGTAGTGAGCGCTGGTGAGACCGAACCGACCCCGGTGTGCATCAGGAGACGCGCGCCTCGTAGCCGGCCTCTTCGACGGCTGCGAGCACGGCTGCGTCGTCGACCGGGGTGGCGCCCGTGGTCGACACCGTGAGACGGCCCGTCACGGCGCTGACGTCGATGCCCGCGATGCCGTCGATCTGACCAACCTCGGTGCGGATCGCACCCTCGCAGTGCCCGCAGGTCATTCCGGTCACCTGGTACTCCGTCGTCGCCATGGTCATCTCCACTCGTCGGTTCCGAGCGCTCCGCTCGGTTGCTGATACCGTGCACTGTATACCCCCGTGGGGTATCAGGGCAAGCATGACAGACGAGCGGAGTCGAGTGGTGCAGGAGCATGAGGGCGTGGTCGTTGTCGGTGCAGGGGCAGCGGGGCACGGGTGCGCGAGAGCGCTGAGCGAAGCGGGGTTTCCGGGTCGGATCCGCGTCGTGAACGGCGAAGGCGGGCACCCTGTCAATCGCACGCTGGTCGACACTGGGATCCTGCCGGGACTACTGACGAGCGAGCAGATCGCGCTGCCTCCGGTGGCGGACGTCGAGGTGATCGATGGGCGTGCAATTCGACTGAGGCCCAAGGTGCGGTCAGTCGTGCTCGAGGACGGACGCACGATCGCCGGTGACGCGATCGTGCTGGCATGCGGCGCCGTTCCGCGCACGCTCGACCGGCAGATCGAGGTGGAGCATGGCGTGCAGCAGCATCTCCTGCACGGCGTCGACGACGCCGAGCGACTGCGTCGGGCGCTCCCCGAACCCGCAGGAACCCCGATCGTCGTGCTCGGCGCAGGGTTCATCGGTGCAGAGGTCGCCAGCCACTACGCTGCCGCCGGAGCGCGCGTCACCTTGATCGGGCGCTCGCCGCTACCGCTGCGAGCCGCCGTCGGCGCTGTCATCGCATCGCGCCTCGCGGTTCTCCACGCCGAGCGCGTGGATGCGCGGCTGGGAGTCGGGGTCAGCGCGATACGCACGAGGGATCGCCGATCAAACGAGGGAAGCGGTGTCGTGGTCGAGCTCGACGATGGAACGGCGGTCACGGGCGACGTGCTCGTCATCGCGCTCGGCTCCCGACCGGCGGCCGCCTGGGCTGGGTTCGCAGACGCGATTCCCGTCGACGACCGCTTCCGGGTACAGGCCCACCCCGGGCTCTACGCCGCGGGCAGCGCCGCCGCGCCCCTGCTGCCCTGGGGCCGAGTGCGCACAGACCATTGGGATGCGGCCGCGGCACAGGGGGCGCACGCGGCGCGGGCGCTCCTGCACGATCTGGGCCTTGAGTCCGACCCGGGCCCGTGGGCTCCAGTCCAGGGCTTCTCGCTCATGGTGCACGGGTCGGTCCTGGCCGCGTGTGGCGTGTTCCCTCCCGACGCCGCGGAGGCCAGTGTCGAGTTTGAAGGCGGCGGGCTCGTGACGGAGTTTCGTGCGGGTGGCGTGCTCAACGGTGTTGCCGGCTGGAACGCAGGCGCGCACCTCGTCCATGCTGCGGCGCGGTTGACTCGCGGAGGCTGATGCCGTGCGAGCCGATGCGCCTTCGAGTCGGCAGGAAGCCACCTCATAGCTCACGCACTGAAGTCACCGAGCGGTCGCTGCATGACGGCCGGGCCACGAGAGCCGCGATGGTGAATGCGATCGCGACCGCCGATCGACCGCCGACGTCGCGCATCGCGATCGCGCCGTGCGAAGCAGCACAGCGACGAGTCGGCCGCCAGCGCCCACCGCGAGGTCCGTTGCCGCGACCTCGAAGAGGGGGACAGCACACTCACCCCATTGAAGATTTCGAGCGTGGGATGGGCGAAGCGGCGGTATCCGGCGCAGCCTGACAGGCCGCGCTCGATAACTGCGGCGATTGCATCTAACGGCTCGGGGCGCAGGTACAGACGCGCACGATCTCACGCGCTGCCGCAGCGGGTACGCCCTGGAGGCTGTCACTCTTGCGCAAATGCACCGTTCGAAGATTGCAGCATCAACGAGCCGTCGGAAGTCGCCTCGGAGTCGCAGCGCGCCAGCTGTCCAAGAATGCGTCCAAGAACACAGCGACACGGTGGGACCTGCAGGGTCGAGAGGGGCTTGCCGAGGCGGAGTTGCGGCTGCGTGCAGCGGAGTTCGGTCCGTGAGGTCGACCCGCCCGAGATCAGAAGGTTGGGGGGTTCGAGTCCCTCCGGGCGCGCACTGTGTTGAGACAGTAGAAGGCCACCTGCGGAGCAGGTGGCCTTCGTGGTTCCTGGAAGTGTCCACGAACGCGTCCGAGAATGCTTGCGGGGCGTGACCGGCTGACAGCGTCCCTGGTTGTCCACCGAGGTCCCAGGCGCGTGCCCGAGTGTGTGCGTTAAACGAGGAGCCGATCGAGATGGTGCGGAGCTCTCCGGCAAGCGCTAGCTGCTCGGTCGCAGCTATTGCGCGTTCCCGGTGCCATGCGACGAGCACGACGCGTCAACAGGGGAACGCGTCGCAGTCGCGTCGGTCCTAAACCCTCGTGCGCCCGCGGTGAGCCGTGATCGTCGACGGATCAGCGCGCCGACCCCGGGGCGTTGGCATTGGTGTGGAGACGGGAGGCCGGCGGAGGACTTCAAGCGGAGCAGAGCTCGGCACGACCGCAACCAAGTTCCAACTGAATTGTGCGTGGGGGCCGCATCTTCGAGATGAGCCCGTACAGACGCGCGGAAGGCCGAGGAGGCCGCCAGTGCCGGCACGCTCGCGTCAAGGTCAGGGGATGACTCGCGCCAAGTGCGTCAACCCCCAGCGAGAAGATCGTTCGCGCGCCGCCTGACGCGCTCCGCGTCGATCAGGGAGTCGACACTGTTAGACCGCAGATCCAACTCGATCGAGTCGGCATCCTTCAATCCGTGGCCCCGAGCAGTATCCGCGAGGCCGCGGGCCATCTCCTCGTGCGCATCATCCGACGCCTGCCGCATGACGTCGTCGAACATGCCGTCGAATCCGTCACCAGAGATGTTGATCATGGTGCGAGCGTAGCGGGCCGTTCCGAGCGCCCGATGCGAAAAGGACTCTCAATCCGGGCTGCGCACAAAGGACTCCGTGAGCCCTCATACCGCTTCGCGAACCGAACAGGTCAGTCACGAACAACTGGATCGGTCACTCACATCTCCACCCTCCGCCGCGTGGCCAACCTGCCTTCGCGGCCGTCAGCGAGAAGCTTCAACTTGTGGACTAGATTGCCATAATGGCAAGACGAGGGCGGGCGGGCAGCCGCGACCGGAGCAAGATCCTGATCGCGGAGCGGACGTGGCACGAGGTATGACAAGCAACTGGGCTCGTTTCTGGGCAGTCGATCTCCATGTGCATACGCCGGGGTCGGGCGATGCGAACGACGAAGACTTCGGATCGGCTGCCGACGTCGTCAGGGCGGCGCTGACAGCGGGCCTTGATGCCATCGCTGTGACGGACCACAACACTGCCGCTTGGTGTGGACAGATTGCCGAGGCTGCAAAGGGCACGAACCTCGTTGTGCTGCCAGGCTTCGAGCTGAGTACACAGCAGGGACATCTCTTGGCAATCTGGGAGGAGGGCACTGCGCCATCAGCGCTCGAAGACGTCCTCATTCGGCTTGGGTTCCAGCGAGGGCAACTTGGGAGCACTGACGTGGTCGCCTCTAAGGGCATGGCCGACTGTGCGGCGGAGATCGTGGCGGCGGGTGGCTTGGCGATCGCTGCTCACATCGATAAGGAGAAAGGCATCCTCAAGCAGCCAGTCCAGACGCACGTCAACCAGTTGCTGGCGGACTCGAACATCTCGGCGTTCGAGTATGTCTTCTCGGAGACTCCTGGGAAGGTCGCGGCGAAACTCGGCGATGTGCGGCACCCAGCGCTTGTTCAGAGCTCTGACGCCTACGACGCATCCCTCAGTCGGCACTCCGCAACGGGAATCGGCGTGCGGCGCAGTTGGATCAAGGCCGCTCGCCCTGACCTATGTGGACTTCGCTACGCGCTAGAGGATCACGAGCTGCGGGTGCGGCTCACTACCGACCCGTCGACGGCGGACCCGCACCCGGCCATCGACCGTATCTCGGTGTCGGGGGGTTTCCTGGCAGGCACATCGATCGAGCTCAGTCCAGACCTGAACTGTCTCCTCGGCGGTACCGGGGCCGGCAAGTCGCTCGTGCTGGAGGCCATTCGGTTTGCGCTCGACCAGCAGGTCGACAAGTCGGTCTTCGGTCCGATCCGGAGCGAAGTCGATCGTCGGTTGGAGTCGGCGTTGCGCGAAGGTACGACGGCGAGTGTTGAGATCAGCACCACTACTGACAGCTATCGAATAACCCGTACGTATCGCGCGACCGGGTCAATGCCGGTAGTGGAGCACATCATCGAAGGTGAGTGGGTCCAGGTGGACCACGCTCCATCGAGTTTGCTGAGCATCGCGGCCTTCTCCCAGGGCGAGATCCTCGAGTACGCGCGACAGCCCGTCGGTCGGGTTGGACTCGTAGATGCGCATCTTGACCTGACCGAGATAGAGGGGCGGATCTCCGACCGAACCGCCAGACTGAAGGCCAACGGGACCAACCTGATTGCGGCACGTGATCGGGTCCAGACGCTGGCTGAGCAGGCTGCTGAGGTCGCGGCCCTCAAGGAGCGCGAGCGTGAACTGTCTACCTTGTTCGACGGTGAGCTGGTCATGGCTCAGGGGAGGTGGACTGCCGAACAGGCGGCCATAACCACTCTTGCCACGGCTGTGGATGGTGTCAAGTTCCCCAGACCGGCGGTACCGCAGGCGGCCACCGCCAAGATGTCACCCGAGCACGACGCCCACTACGCAAGAATCAGCGCGGCTCAGTCTGCCCTCAAGAACGTGATCGACGAGGCGGAGGAGCAGGTTACCGACAGTCTGACAAAACTGAAGGACGTAGTTGGTGCGGTGAAGGGCGAGTTGGATACTGAGTTCTCCGACTTCAAGGAGCAGCTCGATGAGGCGCTGGCGAAGACCGGAACCGGCACGCTACCGGTGCTGCGCCGAGAGCTTGAGACGGTGCAGACGAAGCTCAGTACGGCTGAAGCTGCGTCCAGCGAGCTGAAGAACATGGCTCAACCGACGCTGGAGCAGTGCATTGCCGATCGCGAGGCGCTCCTCGCGGAGCTGAAGCAGGCGCGTGATGACCGGCGCGCACTTCGGCGCACGCGCGTCGACGAGTTGAACAAAAAGACGAAGACGTTCGTAAAGATCGACATCCCAGCCAAGGGCGACACGACGGGTTTTCGTCGGGTGCTCGGCTCACTGAGGGTCGGATCGCACGTTCGAGACACCGTCCTCGACCTGATTGCCGACAACGTACATCCGTACCGTTTCGCTCGCACGCTCTGGAGCGGGGATATCACGAAGCTCGGGAAGCTGCCCGAAGGGGTCCAGGCGGCAGACATCTCGCGGCTCATCACGACCGTCGCTGATCGCGGCCTGTGGCAGGAGCTGCTCGATGGCCAGCTCGTAGATTCACCAGACGTGCTCGACGTGAAGTTCCGTAAGCCCGAGGGCAACGACTACGCGAGCATCGAAGACCTCTCGCACGGGCAGAAGTGCACCGCGATCCTCGTGATCTTGCTCGCGGATGGGGAGAGCCCTGTGCTGATTGACCAGCCCGAAGATGCGCTGCATGCGCCGTGGATCGAGGAGTACTTAGTTGACCGCTTGCGCGATCTCAGGGGTACGCGGCAGTACATCTTTGCCACCCGTAGCCCCGGGCTTGTGGTCAGTGCCGATTCGGAGCAGCTCATCACGATGAAGGCGACCGCTGGCAAGGGTGAGGTTGAAGCCTGCGGCTCGCTCGAGCGATACGACCTGAACAAGTTGGCATTACACCACCTCGAGGGTGGCAAGACGCCATTCGCACGTCGCACACGAAAGCTGCACTCGTCGCTCCGCGTCACCTCATGAGATCGGACTTGCAAGCCGTGGCCCGCGCGGGCTAGCGTGTTGTAGCCGGGGGCCTTGCCCTGTGGGATGACGTAGGTGCCGTCGACGGGCGATCTGCTGAGTATGAGCTCGGCATGGACCGTTTGCGCGACGAGCCGCATGGCCAGCGACGAGTGCCGTCAAGGATGCTACGGTGCCGCCATCCAAGCGTTGAGGCTCGCGGCTAGATGCGCGAGGTTGCCGTTGGTCTGCTCGACAAGTTCATCCACGTCCTCGGGCACATCAGCCATGGCGATGATGCCGCCCAGTAGCCGCTCGCGATCGAACTTGCCGACATCAGCCTTAGCGTGCGGCTCGTAGTGGACCAGCAAGTTCCGCAGCCACACCCGCTTCAGAGCACTCGGATGCGGCAAGCCTTCAACGACGTCGCGCAGAGCCGAGGCACTGCCTTTCGCGAACTCGTGACGACCGGACTCGGCGAGCTTTGCTAGCGATCCCGCGACGTGCGTAGTCACCAAGTAGCGCATCTTGAAGATGGCGTACTCGTCGCTCTCCAGATCGAATAGCATCGGGAACATCAGATGCGCAGTGTTCACCATGCCGAGGTAATGCAGCAGGACGGCATTAAACGCCATGAAGGACGATCCGGCGAAAACCGAGCCGTAGTAGTTGGAAGCCACAACGTCGTTACTCTTGACCGACCGCAGGTCCCACCCCTGAACGATCAGCGGCGGAGGCCCATCGACGGCCAGCGCTGCCATCGCGAATGACTGTCCGCCTTCCTCCCAAAGACTTCGTAGCCTCGTGCCCATGTTCTTGTCGAGAAGAGCCATGGGCTCGAGTCCCGTCGCAAAGGCGGCGCCATGCGTTGTGAGAATCGGCTGGCTCTCGTAGGTAGTGACACCGAGGTCCTTCGCAAGCGGCCGTAGCCAAGGATTGACGGTCGAAAGGAAACGCTCCCGATGCACCGCCGCGATGTCGTCGAAGTAAGCCTCGTACGCCCCGATGTTCCGCTTTGAGTCAAGGAACATCTTCACGCCATGCCGCGCATGTTCGAAGACCGCGGAAGCTTCCTTGCTCATAGGCGTGACGAGTTGCGGGAGACGCTTGCCGAGCACACGACGACTCTCATGCAGGTACGTCGACCACCACGGAGCCATCACCAGAGCAAGGGCACCGCCAACCGATCCTGCTCCGTTCAGGTGTCGGAGGAGGCGCACTGCAAAATACGCGTCCGCCTGGATTCCGCGGAAGCTGATGCCGGTCCGTGCGCGCTCTACCTCGTCCATTGAGGCCATCATGACTCTCCACTCAAGCGTGGAGTGCGCACCGCGCCGCTCGCGCAGGTCCGCGCGGCGACCTGCACGCCCTGCTGACGCAAGACCTGGCAGATCGACTCGACCGCGCGGCCCTTGACACGTCGCTCGACGATGAACGCGACGATCAGCGGCGTCGGGGGTCGAGTTCCCCGGCAAAGAAAACCGCCGCGTCCCGCAGGATCGCGTTCGCCTCGCGCAGCTCGCGATTCTCTCGATCCAGGCGGCGCATCCGCTCCGACTCGCTGGTGGAGGCGCCTTGCCGGTCGCCGGCGTCGACCTGCGCCTGCCGCACCCAGCGGCGCAGCGACTCGGCACCGAAGCCGCGCCGCTTCGAGACCGTCTCGCACGCGGTCGTCGAGTTCGGGTACTCATCGAGGTGGTCGAGCACGAGCCGGATCGCTCGCTGCTTCGTCTCCGCCGGGCTCTGCTTCGGCATGATGACCATCCTCCTTCCAGGCTCGAAAGGAGACGGCATCAAACCGGGGACGGTTTAGAGTTCTGATTCCTGCGCGGGAACGCCAGAAACGGTGGCGATCTCAACCGATCAACGCATCACGAGCCAAGCCTCGAGCGCTCGGACACGACGCAGTCAGGCCTGAACTGCGTCCGACCGCGGTCACGTCACGCGGGAGGGCTGAGGCCATCATCCGGAGCGCTCGTCGCGAGCAGGAGTGTGTCGCCGGAGCGGAGGTAGTCGAGCCAGAGCAGCCACTGTGGGCATTCGCCTGTGCGGCTGTAGTCACCCTGGTGCGCCGGGAGCAGCAGCCGCACCCGAGGTTGTGAGCGCTATTGCGATGCTTGCCTGACTGCTCCGTGCTGATCGACGACGAAGACGCGGATGTTGAGCTGGGCTAGCGCCGGAGTCACCCGCTCGATCTCGCGGGCATAAATCTCGTCGTCCGGCAGCGCGATCGCTGCGGTGGACGATCCCTCGGAGACCACCCGAAGGCAGCGAAGTACTGCGACTCCGACGTGCGTGGCTGCCTGTCCTCGGTTGAAGGGCTGGCCGTAGCGGCGCGTGTGCGGCTTCGAGCTGCCCTGACCCTTCGCCTCGACGACGAGCCGCTCGTCCCCTCGCACGGCGACGATGTCGTCGCCGTGCTGGGTTGCGAGCGCCGTGCTCTCGATGGTCCAGCCGTCGGCGCGCAGCTGCGCGGCTACGGCCGTCACGACGTCGTCCTCGAAGATCATCTGTCGACGATAGCGAGCCGCTCTCACCGACGGGCGTCGGGCAAGCCGGGAGAGTCGAAGTGGCGCTGAGCGGGGCTTAGATGGCGGCGCCAACCCTGCGTGGGCGCTGGCGATTCCCACGCAGGTGTCGGCGAGCACGGCGGCACCGTGGCCGGGCTGCGAGCCCTCCGCGAAGCCAGTGAGTTGCTACGCGGTCTCCTCGTTGTCGCTTGCGACGTAGGCTCCGTACATCAGACGTGCTCGGACCGAGCGCGTCAGTTGTTCTGTGGAGGTCGCGCTCACTCACCCGCCTTCGACGAAGTCCCCTGCAATCGACATCACAGCACCCGCTCGGTCCGACGCGATCGCTTCGGCGGGGGAGAGGTCGCCGAGCTGCTCCTCAATTCCCATCCACCACGCCCTGGTTGTCTCGATCGATTCGACCGACACGACAAGTTGCCACACCTGCAAAGCGTCTCGGAGGCGGCGCTCCTCGGCGGCTGGGACTTGCAGTTCGCCACTGATCCAACTGGCGAGCGCCGTGGGAGTCGCCCCAAGGGTGATGGCCATTAGCTCGCGGCCGAGGTTGTTCTCGAGCATCGTTAAGGCTTCAGCAGTGGACATGTCTGCGGGCACTGGATGCGTCGGTTCGCCACGCGCGAGCACTGATGGGTGGCTGAGAAGGCGAGCAAGCCCCTCGTTCATCCGACCCGGATGCGCGATCGCATCAGCGAACTCGTCCCACTCTTCAGCGGGAAGCTGAAGAGGCTGGGTAGAGGAGATGCCCTGAGCGGCACGCAGCGCCGTCTCGCGAACGTAGTTGGCCGGTGACGTCCCCGCTCGTCGCGCGGCGTCTTCGACCAGCTGGAGCTCGGACGGGGTGAATTGGATGACGATCCGCGCGGATGCTTCAGACATGGCCTGAGTGTAGATGGGCATCTGGCCGGCGGTCCTCCGCAGGTTGTCAAGGGCTTCGAGTCACGCTTCATCGGCGGAGCTGCGTTGAGTACGTCGACGTTCTGCGTTCGTCCACGCCGAGCTCGGACCACGCCGAAGCACCGGAGGCGCTGGTTGACGTCCTCGAGAAGGTCAAGGGATCCGCGAGAACGAGTAGGACGAGGCCCGTTTGGCCTGCGAACGTCCGCGAGTCCGATAGGTAGAGGTGTGTGGCACACGGCGGCTCGCACTACGAACGGGTAAAGGGTACGGTCAAGAGTGGATGTCGTAGGCCCGCGTAAGTGGGCGTACCAGGAGGGGTCAGCGCGTGGGATTTCAGGCCAAGAACAGGCGGAAATTCGGTGAAAGCGCAGCCGGCATGGCACGCAGGGGGTCGGGGGTTCGAGTCCCCCCAGATCCACCAACGTCTTCGAGAGATGTTCCGCGACATCGTGGTGAACAGAGGAGCCCCGGCCATCGGCCGGGGCTCCTCTGTTCGTGGTGCCGGGAGGTGCGGCGCGGCCCGGCCGCACCTGCGAGGCCGATCGAGCCATGCTCGCTCGAGCGCGCTCGGCGTCGCGGATGCGTCGGCGTCCAGGTCGTGCGGCGTCGCGCCTACATCGCGACGGGGAGACCCGCGGGAGCTCGTTGCACGTCGGCCGCATCGTGGTCGGGTTCGCAGGCTTCGAGGCGGTCGTTCACGATCGCCTCGATCTCGTCGCAGACGTCGATCTGATGCTGACACCCGGGTTCGGAGCGCCCGCTGGTCGCCGCGCCCTCGACCTCGCTGAGCAAGCTGCGGAGGCGCTGAGCAGCGGCTCTCATGTCGGCTTCTCGGCCATAGGGCGCGCTCATCCGCTCACGGTAGACCCGTGAGCGGCGCGTTCCCCTGGCTCGACCGAGTCGCGGTCTGCTGGGGCGCTCGAGACAGCGGCGCCAGCGTGCTCCGCGTGCCGGGGTGGGGCGCCGCGGGCTGCCTCGTCGAAGGCTTCATCGATGAGGGCGGCGAGGCTGGAGGTGTCGTCGGGCATGTTCTTCCAGCGGCCGGTCGCCGCCTTCAGGATGATGACCGTGATCCCAGCTGCGAGCTGGGAGGTGAGGTCGGAGTACGGGTCGACGCCCTTGCGCGTGGCCAACGTGGCCCGCAGCACGCCGCCGAACTGCTCGAGCTGCCTGAGGCGGAGCGCTGCGACGGTGGGATACAGCGCGAGCGTCGTCTCTCGGTCTCTCACGAGCGCGAGTCGCGTCTCGTCCCAGCTGCGCACGTCCGCGGTCATCGTTGCCTGGATCGAGCGCAGCGGATGCTCGCCGGCCGGACGACTGGCGAGCATGGCGAAGAGGTTCTCGCATTCCGTGTCGAAGGCGGCGAGGAGCGCGGCTTCCTTCGAGGGGAAGTAGTTCGTGACGGTGCGGGGCGAGATGAAGGCGCGCTCGGCGATGTCGTCGAGGGTCACCTTGGAGAAGCCGCGCTCCTTCGCGAGCGTCAGCGCCGCGTCCGCGATCGAGCGGTATGTCATCTGCTTCTTCCGGACCCGAAGGCCCTGCGTTGACGGAACACGGTCTGGGGGAAGCACTGCCATCAGGGTCGCTCGTCTCGGTGGATCGCACTGCGATCGCGCAGCTTCGGCAATTCTGCGCCGTCGCGTGACGCGGATGGAGACGGCTCGCCGTCGTGGATGTCCCGCGGTTCGACCGGCGCTCGCTCAGCGCGGGTGACGATCCTGGTCATGCAGGACGCGGATGCCGGTCGAGCGTTCCTCGGCGTGCACGTCGGAGCGCGGTGGCCGACGGACGAGCACGCCTCCCGCTCGGGAACGCGCCGCCGTCCTCACCTACTCCGCCCCTCGCGCCCGGCGCCTCGCCTGCACGATGGCCTGGATCTCCTCGCAGAGCGCGACCTCCTCGGCGTCCGGTGCCGCGACGCCTGCGCCCGTGGGGTACGTCGCGAGCTCGTCCAGGAGCTCGCGGAGTCGCATCGATTGGTCACCCCCGCCGGCCTCCACCCCGCGGTCGCTCATCGCGCTCGTGCCTCGCGCTCAGCGGATGGAGGAGGGGCGCAGCGGTGCGAGCCGCGCCGACCCCTCACAGCGCCCGCTCCCAGATGCCGTCGAGCAGCATCACGACGACCGGGATGCGGTCGGCGTCGTGCTGCGCGAGCCGGATGTACGTGAGCTCCGGCATGTTCACGACGCGGGCCGTCTCCACGACGGATCGATCGAGCCACGGCTGCAGCTGCAGGTGGTCGCGCACGTGCACGTTCAGGTCGGCGAGCAGCGCGCCGATGGCGAGGTCGGAGTGGAGCGCCGCCTCCGGCGGGGGGTCGCGCGGTTCGCGACTCACATCGCTCGGGCTGGGATCGGGCATGTGCGCTCGTCTCGCTCACCGCTGGAGAGAGCTGCGGCCTGCGGTGCTGGGCGCGGAGGTGCGTGCATCGCGAAACTCAGTCGGAACCCGTGTACCGCTGAGGCTACGCGCTCCCGCGCGAAGCGCAAGGCCCGCGCTGGCCGCTCGCAGCGGACGGGCAGGACGAGGGGGGAGCACCGTGCTACTGTGCTGCTGTTTACATACAGTTGCTGCGAGAGGGGGATGGGCATGCGCATCGTGCTGTCGACGAGCGCGTCGACCCCGATCTACCAGCAGATCAAAGAGCAGGTGCGGGCCGCGATCCTGTCCGGGCTCGCGGCGCCCGGCGACACCCTGCCCTCCTTGCGGCAGCTGGCTGCAGACCTGCGCATCAGCGTCATCTCCGTGACGCGCGCCTACAACGACCTGGTGGCTGAGGGGCTCGTGCGCAACGAGCACGGTCGCGGCTTCGTCGTGCTCGAGGTCGATCAGACCGCGGCACGCGCAGCGCTGGCTGCTCGCGTCGACGAGGCGCTGCGAGCCCTCGCGACCGCCGCTCGGAACGCCCACATGACGAAGGAGGAGATCCATGACCGGTTCGATGCCATCTGGAACGATGCCGAGTGAGAGGGTCGTGCACATCGACGACCTGCGCGTGCAGCGCGGCGACTTCGCGGTCGAAGGGGCGACCTTCGCGGTCGAGCCCGGCAGCGTCGTCGGCCTCGTCGGCCCCAACGGGGCGGGCAAGACGACCATGATCCGCGCCATGCTCGGTCTCGTGCGCGCCGACGGCGGCACGGTCGAGGTGCTCGGCCAGCCGGCGGGGTCGCCCGCCGCGCTCGCGCAGGTCGGCGTGGTGCTCGACCGACCGACGGCTGCGGCCGAGTGGCGGGTGAGCTCGATCGGCTCGCGCTTGGCCCCGTTCTACCCCGCGTGGGATGACGATCGGTTCGCCGCGCTGCTGGATCGGCTCGGCGTCGGTGCGCAGCAGCGGGTGGGAGAGCTCTCGCGGGGGCAGGGCGTGAAGCTGGCGCTCGCCTCGGCGCTCGCCCAGTCGCCCCGGCTGCTCGTCCTGGACGAGCCCTCGAGCGGACTCGATCCCGCCTCGCGTCGCGTGATCGCGACGCTGATCCGCGAGTTCATGCTGGACGAGCAGCACGCCGTGCTCTTCTCCACGCACATCACCGAAGAGCTCGACGAGCTCGCGGATGCGCTCGTCATCGTCGCGCACGGTCGCGTCGCCCGGCAGGGGCCGCTGCCGGACGTCGTCGAGTCCTACGCGGTGGTGCGCGGCAGCGGATCGATCCCGTCGGCACCGCTCATCGGGCTCGAGCGATCCGGCGAGCACTGGTCGGCACTGATCGAGGTCGCCGACTCGGCGAGCTTCGGGCCCGAGGTGGTGATCGATGCGGCGCGCATCGACGACATCGTCGTCCACCTCGCCGCCGACCGCCAGGCGGTGCGCGCATGATCGCCGCGTTCACCCGCTTCGACCTCCGCTCCTGGGTGCCGCGCACGCAGACCCTGCTGCCGCTGGCCGCCATCGTCGTCGCCGGCATCGTGCTGCCGGTGCCCGGCATGGCCATCGTCGCCGCAGCCTTCATCGCGTCGCTGACGGTCTCCACCCCGTTCCTCGGCGATGAGCGCGGCCAGCTCGACACCCTCTACGGCGTCATGCCGGTCTCGCGGCGGACGGTGGTCGTGGGGCGGGCGCTCGCGGTGCTCGCCTTCACCCTCGCCGCCTTCGCGCTCGCGCTCGTCGTCACGCTCGCCGTGGCGGCGACCCGGGGCTCGATGCCGGCGGCGGAGATCCTGATCCTCGCCTTCGCCGTGGCCTTCGCCTTCGTCGGCCTGTCGATGAGCATCCAGCTGCCGGTGCTCTTCCGCCTGGGCTACACGCGCGGTCGGCTGATCGCGTATGCCCCTGCCCTCGCGGTCGCCGCGGTGGCATGGTTGGCGCAGGCGACCGGGGCGCTCGACGGTGCCTCACCGCTGCTCGAGGGTGTGCCGGTCGCCGTCGTCGCGGCGGGAGGTGCGCTGGTCGGCGTCGTCGGCATCGTGGTGGGAGTGCTCGCCGCTGCGCCGATCTACGCGCGTCGGCAGATGTGACCGGTGCTGCGCGGGATGCACCGCCGAGCGCGCCGGTGCGGGCCCTCGATCGCCCGCGAGCCAGCGACGACGCATGCCGATAACTTTACCGGCGAGCGCGAACGGCGATAAAGTTATCGGTATGCGTGATGCTCGAGACAACCCGTTCAGCCCCGGCGCCGACATCGTGCCCGAGATCTGGGCGGGCCGGACCGAGCAGCTGAGCGACTGGCGCGACGTCGTGCGGCCCCGGCTGCTCGCGGGCCTGCCCGAGCGCGGCCGCACGATCCTCGGAGAGCCGGGGCTCGGGAAGTCGTCGCTCGTGCGTCGCATCGCTCAGCAGGCGGCCAGCGACGGCGACTGGGTCACGCCGCAGCTGCGCATCCCCTCGGGCGCCGACCCCCTGAAGCTCGTCGCCGCCGCCGTCCTGCAGCTCGCCCGCCAGGCTGGACTGCCGGCGTCGCGCGAGCAGCGCATCGCGCAGGCGCTCAGCCGGGTCGAGACGGTGGCGGCGAGCGGCCTGTCGCTCTCGCTGCGCGCGCAGCAGGGGCCGGAGCCGCACACCGCCCTGACCGAGCTGCTCGTGGAGGTCGGCCGCGCCGCCATCGCGCGCGACAGCGTCGCCCTCATCCACATCGACGAGGTGCAGAACATCGCCGACGAGCACGCGCTCTCGCAGCTGCTCATCGCCCTCGGCGACGCGGTCACGCACGAGGAGCCCGTCGCGCTGCCCGGCGGCGCGAGCGTGCGGCGCTCGCTGCCGCTCGCGGTCTACCTCACGGGACTGCCCGACTTCGAGGATCGCGCCGGCGCGCACAAGGGCGCGACCTTCGCGCGCCGCTTCAAGACCACCGTGCTCACCGCGATCGACGACGAGGACATCGCAGCGGCGCTGCAGACGTTCGTGCTGCCGGGGTGGCAGGTGCCGGATGCGGTCGGCGGCACCACGCGCATCCGGATGGAGGACGCGGCCGCCGCCACCATCGTCGACCTCTGCCGCGGGGAGCCCTTCCTGTTCCAGCTCGCGGGGGAGCGCGCCTGGTACGCCAGCCGCGAGGCGGTGATCACGCGCGAGCACGTGGTCAGCGGATGGCGCGGTGCGCAGCGCGAGGCCGCCGCGCACGTCGAGCGGATCCTCGCCCGGCTGCCCGAGCGCGAGCGCGCCTTCCTCGAGGCGATGGCGGCACTGCCCGCGAGCGAGCGCAGGCTCAGCCGCATCGCTGCGGATGCGGGCTACACGAAGGCGACGGACGCGGGCCCCACCTCGCAGCGCCTCGACACCGTGCGCGGGATCATCGACCGGGGCTCGCGCTACGCCTTCCGGCACCGCGCCGTCGAGGCCTACCTGACGAGCGACTGGCCCCGGGCCGTCTGAGCGAGCGGGCGGCGCCCGCCCAGGCGGCCGCGCCCTGGCGCTGCGCTCAGCCCTCGCCCATGAGCGAGAGCCCGGCGGCGACGGCGAACCCGACCACGGTCGCGAGCCCGGCGCCCTCGCGCGCCTTCTCGCGCGCCTCGGGGATCATCGCGTCGATGAGCATGACGAGCAGGGCGCCCGCCGCGACGCCGTCCACGAGGGCGACGGCGAAGCCCGAGGCGGCATCGGCGACCGCGCGGCCGGCGAGCGCGGCGACGACGCTCACGAGCGCGACCCCTGCCCAGAGCAGCAGCACGAAGCCCCTCGAACGACCCGCGCGCAGCATGTCGGCCGATGACCCGATGGACTCGGGGAGGTTCGACACGAAGATCGACACGAGCAGCGCGATGCTCACGCCGCCGCCGGTCGCGAGCCCGATGCCGAGCACCGCCTGCTCCGGCACGCCGTCGAGCAGCGCACCGATCGCGAGCGGCAGCCCCGCGGCGCCGCCGCCGCGCCGGCCCGACCACCGCTCGACCAGGCGATCCGCGGTGAAGTACGCGAGCGCGCCGATGGCGAGCCCGATGCCGACGCCCAGCGGGCCGCCCTGCTCGAACCCGGCCTCGGCCAGCTCGAACGAGACCGACGCGATCAGCGCGCCGGCGCCGAAGGCGAGCACGAGGCCGATCGCGCGATCCGACCAGGATCGTGCGATCGCCAGCACGGCGCCGAGCACGAGCGAGCTCGCGGCGATGCCGCCCCAGAGCAGTGCGTCGAGCACGCGACCTGCTCAGCGTCCGTCTGGCTCGGTGCCCTCGCCCTGCTCGCGCAGGCGCTTGAGCTTGGACCACGGGACGACCGAGATCCACACGACGGATGCGATCGAGGCACCCATGATCATCGAGACGATGTCCATGCGGTGATCCTAAGCGGGCGTGGTGGCGGCGCGCTGACCATCGCGGCTGCCCGATGTCTCCTTGGCCGGGGCATCCGCGTGGTTCACCGTGGTCGGGTCGGCGTGCACCATCGTGGTCTGCGCGATCCAGCTGCGGGCGATCCGTCGAGCGGCTGCCGCGAGACGCGCGCCGGGGGAGCGCCCGGCGGGAGAGCCCGAGCGACCCTGAACGCCTGAGCCTGCGCTGCGCGGGTGTCGACGCGGGTCTCGACCTGGAGCGCTCAGCGATATATCGTTGAGTATCGCCGAGCGGTTCCGCCCGGCGTGGTCGTGGAGCGAGGGAGACACCATGCACGGCACGTTCGACGCAGGATCCGGTGCGCACTGGCCCGATGGCGCGGGGCCCGAGGGCGCAGCTCCCGGCACCCAAGGCTTCGGGTGGCCCAAGGACGGCTTCGGCCAGGGCGGCCCGCGCCGTCGGGGCCCCGGCCGCGGGGATCACATGTGGGATGCGATGGAGCAGTTCCGCGAGGCGTTCATGCCGCCCCGCCCGCCGCGCCCGCAGAGGATGGGTCGCGGCGACGTGCGCGCGGCGGTGCTCGCGCTGCTCGACGAGCAGCCCATGCACGGGTACCAGATCATCCAGCAGATCGAGGAGCGCTCGGGCGGCGCCTGGAAGCCGAGCCCCGGCTCGGTGTACCCGACGCTGCAGCTGCTGACCGACGAGGGCCTGCTCACGGCGACCGAGGCCGACGGCCGCAAGACCTACGCGCTCACCGAGGGCGGCCGCGCCGAGGCCGACGCGGCGAAGGAGCGTCACGCGCCCTGGCTCGCCGGCGAGCCCGAGCAGCCGCACCAGGGCCGCCGCGACGTCGCGAAGTCGGGCTTCGAGCTCGCGCAGGCTGCCGCGCAGGTGGCCCGCTCCGGCAAGCCCGAGCAGGTCGAGCAGGCCATCAGCGTGCTCGACGAGGCGCGCCGTAGGCTCTACAGCATCCTCGCCGAGGGCTGAGCCGGGTGCCGACGGCACGTCGGGCACCGGCTCATCGCACAGAAGGAGCGCCGATGCCCGACGATCCGCGCACGCGCGCCCGCTACCGGCGCATCGTGCGCTTCGCAGCGGCCCAGCTCGCGCTGCTCTGGTGGTGCGAGGTGGCGCTGCCGCGCATCGGGCTGGGAGCCCTGGCCGCGCGTGGCCGCAGCGCGCGGCTGCAGCGCCTGGCCCGGCGCTTCCACGTGCTCGCCGCCGATCTCGGCGGTCTCATGATCAAGGTCGGTCAGTTCTTGTCGTCGCGCCTCGACGTGCTGCCGCCCGAGATCACGGAGGAGCTGGCCGGACTGCAGGACGAGGTGCCGCCCGTGCCCTTCTCCGAGGTGCGAGCGCTCGCCGAGGCCGAGCTCGGCATGCCGCTCGAGCGGGCCTACGCGTGGGTCGAGGAGCAGCCGCTCGCAGCCGCGTCGCTCGGGCAGGTGCACCGCGCCCGCCTGGTCGAGCTCGACGCCGAGCACCTCGGCTCGGCGGATGCGGTGGTGAAGGTGCAGCGCCCGGGCATCGCCGCGATCGTCGACGTCGACCTGGCGGCGCTCCGCCGGGTCGGCGGCTGGCTCAGCCACGTGCGGCTCGTGTCGCGGCGCGTGGATGCGCCCGCGCTCGTCGAAGAGTTCGCTCGCACCAGCCTCGAGGAGATCGACTACCTGCACGAGGCGGCGAGCGCGGAGCGCTTCGCGACGGCCTTCGAGGGCGATGACCGCGTGCGCGCGCCCGAGGTCATCTGGGAGCGCACCACCCGCCGCGTGCTGACGCTCGCCGACGTCGCCTCCATCAAGATCACCGACGTCGAGGCGCTGCGCGCGGCGGGCATCGACCCCTCAGCCGTCGCGCATGCCTTCGCCGCGGTGATGTTCGACCAGCTCTTCACCCACGGCTTCTTCCACGCCGACCCGCACCCGGGCAACCTGTTCGTGACCCCGCTGGGCGCAGCGCACGGCCGCGCCGCATCCGACACCGCTGTCCGCGATCGGTCCGCTGGAGGCGGCTGGCAGCTGACGTTCATCGACTTCGGGATGATGGGGCAGGTTCCGGCGAGCACGCGCAGCGGGCTGCGCCGACTGCTCATCGCCGGCTCGCAGCGCGATGGCGCCGGGCTCGTCGACGCCATCACCGAGCTCGGCGCGCTGCTGCCGACCGCCGACACCGTCGCGCTCGAACGGGCCATGACGCAGGCCTTCGCGCGATTCGGCGGCATGGGCTTCGCCGAGCTGAAGCAGGTCGATCCGCGCGAGTACCGCGCGTTCGCGCGCGAGTTCGGCGAGGTGATGCGGTCGCTGCCGTTCCAGCTGCCGGAGGATCTGCTGCTCATCATCCGCGCCGGCTCCCTCACCTCGGGCGTCTGCAGCGCGCTGGATGCGAGCTTCAACGTGTGGGATGCGGCCGAGCCCTACGCGGCCGGGCTGCTGCGCGACGAGGCCGGCGGGCTCGCTCGCTCGGTGCTCGACGAGGGCGTGGCCGTGGCGCGGATCGCAGCGCGGCTGCCCAGGCGGCTCGACGCGCTCGCCACCCGCGTCGAGGAGGGGCGGCTCGAGGTGACGACGCCGCGACTCTCGAGCCGCGTCGACCGGCTGCAGCGCACGATCGGCCGGCTCTCCTCCGCCGTGGTCTTCGCCGGCCTGCTGCTGGCGGGCGCGCTCGTGCGCCCCGATGACCTCGTGCTCGGCACGGTGCTCATGGTCGGCTCGGCCGTGCCGCTGCTGCACGCCGCTCTCGGCGGACTGCTCGACCGGCGCTGAGGCACTGGCGACGACGCGTTCCGTCGGCCCGCGGTGCCTGGGCGGGTCAGCCTGCGAACGCGCGGACGGGCCGGCCGCGCACGCCCGGCTCGACGACGAAGAGCGCACCGGACTCGGGCTCTGCCTCGACGTCGATGTCCTCCTGCGAGGTGGTGATGAAGAGCCGGTCGAGGTGCTCGCCGCCGAAGGTGCACGCGGTCACCTTCGTCACCGGCAGCTCGATGCGGCCGTCGAGCACGCCGTCGGGCCGGTAGCGCAGCACCGCGCCGCCGTTCGCGACCGCGACCCAGACGCATCCCTCGGCGTCGACCGTCAGCCCGTCCGGGGCGCCGTCGTCGGGCAGGGTCGCGAAGACGCGTCGATCGGTGAGCCCGCGATGGGCGTCGTAGTCGAACACCGACACGGCGCCCGTCTCGGTGTCGTCGTAGTAGGCGAGCGAGCCGTCCGGGCTCCACTCCAGGCCGTTCGAGATCGTCACGCCCGCGAGCACCTCGTCGACCTCGCCCCGCGCATCCAGGCGGTAGAGGGCGGCGGCGCCCGTCTCCTGGTCGTAGGCCATCGAACCGCAGTAGAACCTGCCGTCCGGGTCGCATCCGCCCTCGTTCATGCGGATCGTCGGAGACGACCACAGCTCGGGCAGCGCGCGCACCGAGCCGTCCGGCTCCTCCAGCGCGAAGCCGCGCTCGACGCCGATGACCGCGCCGCCGTCGCGCCGAGGCCGCACCGCCGCCGCGACCGTGCCGACGTGCCGGCGCTCGACGCGCTCGCCCTCGCCGAAGGAGAGGATGTCGCCGGCGAGCATGTCGACCCAGCGGAGCCCGCCCCAGCTGCTCGACCAGCATGGCCCCTCGCCGTGGTAGGCGATCGGGTCGGTGATCTGCTCGGCGCGCATGCGGCGCTCAGGCTCCGGGCGCGAGCGGCTCGACCGTCAGGAACAGCCCGCCGTAGGGCGGCAGGCTCACGCTGAAGCTGTGCAGGTCGTCGACGATGCCGATGCTCTCGCCCTTGGCGGCGTCGATCACCTCGCACTGCGTCGGCAGGGCCTCCGAGTGCACGGTGCCCTCGATCTGCTCGCGCGAGAAGTTGAGCACCGTCACCTGCATGCGCGCATCCTCGGCGCTCGCGTCGCCCTCGTCGAGGCGGTGCACGAGCACGAGCATGCCCGGATGCGCGACGTGCGGCACATCGAGCTGCGTCGCGGTCGCGATGCCTTGCTCGCGGCGGATCGTCAGCACCTCGGCGAGGCCGTTGACGAACGAGTCGGGCTGCTCGATCTGCGAGGGCAGCGAGCCGTAGAGCGAGCGGCCGCGCGGCATGCCGGCGGACGACGTCGTGGCGTCGGGGGAGGCGCCGAGCAGGTCGTGCGCCCCGCGCTCGATCCAGCGGGTGTCGCCCGAGGCGATGAGCTCGTCGACCTCATCCGCGGGCACCGTCAGCATGCCGGTGAGATCCCAGCCCGAGAGCGCGAACACCCCGGGCTGCCACGCGTTGTACTTCGCGAGCAGCAGGTGGGCGTCGCGGATGGCGGGGATCGCCTCCTCCGTGATGTCGTCGAGCCGCTCGAAGCCCTGCGTCGCCGCGATGAGCGAGGTCGTCGTGCACGCGATGCCGTTCTGCGTGAACACCCGGTTGAAGTCGGCGCTGCCGGTGAGCGCCTCCGTCAGCTCTGCCCGGATCACCTCGGCGAGCTCGCCGCCGGTGACCTCCTCGTGGCGGAAGGGATAGACGTCGTCGCGGTGCCGCGTCGCCCAGTGCACGAGCTCGTAGGTGAGCTCGTCGTGGTTCTGCAGGCCGTGCACGAGGCCGACCGGCTCGACGCCCAGCTCGAGCGAGGTCATGAGCGTGAGTCGCAGGAACTCCGTCTCACCGGTCGCGAGCGCGTGGTGGTAGCCGGGCCGGCTGACGAAGTCGTAGGAGAGGTCGGCGCCGACCGCGCTGGTGTCGCGGATGTCCTCGATCGTGAGGTTGAGCTCCTGGAAGGTGAAGCCGCCCACCTTGCGCACCATGCCGGCGATGATGTGGTTCGCCGCCTGCGACAGGGGGTGGCCCTCCGACCAGGCGGGGAGCCCCTCGGCGCTCTTCTCGACGCCGAGGAAGCCGTTGGCGTCGAGGCGCAGCGCGCTCGTGCCGAGGTCGCCGAGCGAGTGCAGCGCATCGCCGATCACGAGCCGCATGCCGGCGAAGGTCGGATCGAGCCAGTTGATCGACGGCTGGCCCTGCTTGAAGTAGTGCAGGTAGACCCAGCGGCGCTGGACCCCGTCCACGCCCAGCACGGGCGCGGTCGCGCTCCAGTTGGTCTCCTTCACGCCCGGCGTGTAGAAGATGACGCGCTGCAGCTCGCCGATGATGTAGCCGCGGTCGCTGAGCTCGCGCTCGCTCGCGGCGTCGAGGTTCTCGGCGTCGCGGCCCTCGCGCACCTCGGGCAGCAGGTGCCAGTCCTCCGGCGGGATCTCCACCATGTGGTAGATCCCGGGGTAGTCCTTGAACGCCATCTCCGCGAGGCGGAAGTCGGCGCCCTTGCCCGTGTGCCCCGGGACGATGTCGTCGATGACGCTGCCGCCGTGCGCATCCGCCACGTCGGAGAGCCGTCGGAACGCTTCCTCGTCGCCGAACGCAGGGTCGATCTGGGTGCTGATGCGGTCGAAGTGGCCGTCGACGCTGGGCGTCTCGCGCCAGTCGGTGATGCCGCCGGCGCGCTTGACGGGGCCGGTGTGGAGGCCCGTGATGCCGATGTGCTCGAACGCCGACCAGAGCGCCTCGTCGCCGAGCGCCTCGAGGAAGGACTGGCCGGGCTGCGTGATCAGCGAGATGGGGTAGGCCGTGAACCAGACGTCGGTGACGCCGATCGCCCGCCGCGCGTCGGGCCGGGCGTAGGGGTTGCGCCACATCGACGGCTGCCCCGAGAGCTGCCGGCTGAGCACGTCGGCGTCCTTGAGCATCGACTGGCGGACGAGCCACTCGATGTAGGAGGGGTTCGAGGCGTTCGCCGTGCGGGGGTCGTTGCTGAACCGCCGCAGGCTGCCGCCGCGGATCTGATCTCGCGGGCGCAGGCGTCGGGGACGAGCGGGGTATCGCTGCTCGTCGTAGGAGATCTCGGTGCTGTGCTGGTCGGGCGCATCCACGCCTGCAGTCCTATCACGCCCGCGCGCGCTGTCGGTGTGCACCGGGCCGGTGCGGAGCGGTGCGAAGGGTCAGCAGAGCTCTCTGCGGGTGATGTCGTGCGACAGCGTGGTCGGGCTGCCGAGCAGCCAGACCTCGGGGCTCCCGAGCCTGGTGTGCGCGGCGACGACGTGCGGCGACAGGCACGTGCTCGGCGTCAGGAAGAGCGGGGCGCCGCGCATGCCCGCCACGGCACCGGTCGCGAGCGCGTCGGGGAAGCCCTGGCCGCTCGCGACGTAGAGCGCCGGCGGCGTGGGGCCGAAGACCCGGTTCACCAGCGCCGCGGTCTCGTAGCGATCGCGGCCGTGGACCCGCGTGAGCGCCCGGCCCTGGCCGAGCTCCTCGCCCTGCTCGGCGCTGACGCTCGGGAGCCCGCCGACGAGGATCACCCGGCTCGTCCCCAGCGCGTCGAGCGCGTCGAGCGTCGCCGCCTCAGCCGGCCTGCCCGCGAGGCCGCTGACGATGAGCACGGGCGCCGCGGCGCGAGCGGCAGCCGGGGCGGAGGCCAGCGCATCGGCGAACAGGCGGCCGCTCGCCACGTACGCGGTCGCCGCGCCCTCGGGGAAGGCGAAGGCTGCGATGGCGGCACTGGTCTCGTAGCGGTTCGCGCCGCCCAAGCGCCGCACCGGCGCGATCTCGGCGAGCTGCTCCTCGACCGCTGCGGAGACCGACGCGGTGCTGCCGGTCAGCACGATGCCCGTGGGGCGCAGGCGGTCGAGCTCGGCCCTCGTGGCGTCGGGCAGCCATCCGTTCGCGGTCAGCAGCAGCGGCGCTCGGCGGTGCGCGGCTGCCGCCCCCGCACCGAGCGCGTCGGCGAAGCCCTGGCCGCTGGCGACCCACACCTCGCTCGCGCCCCTCGGATGCCCCTGGCGCGACACCATCGCCGCCGTCTCGAAGCGGTTGGCACCCGCGAGGCGAGCCGGGGCGGGCATGGTGAGGGAGGCGTCGGTCATGATCGTCGCGCCGCTGGCGCGCAGCGCCGTCTCCAGGTCGACCCAGCTGCACCGGTTGATGCCGAGGTCGTAGCCGGAGGCCGAGATGATGCCGAGCGCGAAGACGCCGCCCTCGGGGCGCGCGCGGAACGCCGGCCCGCCGCTGTCACCCGGGAGGCAGGCGTAGCCGGCGCTCGTCGCCGGCGCGCTCGACGTGGCGCGGAGGATCGAGCACGCCCAGTAGCCGAAGTCGAAGCAGCCGGCGGGCTCCCACGTGCGCGTCGCGGTCCGCTCGCCCTGGCGCGCGCCCGAGAAGTCGACCCGCTGCCCGGGGCCGATCTGGGTCGTGCCGTGCACGGGCGCCTCGGCCGAGCCCTGGCAGGCGCTGCCACGCCACATCGTCGGGCGTGCCGAGGCGGTGCGGATGAGCATCGTGTCGATGCGTGCGGAGGTGGCGAGGAGGTTCTGCGAGACCGCGCCGATGTGCGCGCCGCTGCCGGTGCCGCAGAGCGCGGGAGCGTGGCCGCTGACGACGATCGCTCCGTCGCCCCCGCTGCGGCCCGGGCAGTGGCCCGCGCTCATGACGGCGGGGGCGCCGTCGGCGGTGCGGACCGCGAACCCGGTCGTGCAGGCGAGGCCGAGGAGCCCGCCGCCGGCGCCGACCCGGATGGCGTTGCCGCCGCCCCAGCCGTCGGTGTCGTGGAGGCGGCTGACCGCGGAGTCGGCGCGGTCGGCGATGAGCTCGATCGGCGCCGCGAGCGCCTCGAGGTCGAGCGCGGAGACGAGGTCTGCGGCGGCCGGCGCTGCGGCCTCGCCCTCGGCGGCCTCCGGCAATCGCTGGATCGAGCCGCGCGCAGCGGGCGCCTGGCGCGCGAGCGTCGCAGCGTCGACCCCGATGCGGAGCACGCCCGCGCGATGGTCGACGGCGGCCGAGACGACACCGTCGGCTGCGCCGGTCGTGGTGAGCACGTGATCGAGGCTGTCGCACAGGATGCGGAGCGGCTGCTCGGCCTGCCCCGTGACCGCGACGTCGGACGCCTGCACGAGCGCGCGCGCCGCGGCCGGGAGCGTCGGGACGACGGCGGCAGCGACCCTCCCGGCAGCGCCCGGCTGCGACTCGACGACGTCGAGCCCCACGATCACCCCTCCGGAGCCGTGACGGAGCTCGGCACCGGCCAGCTGCCCCTCCCCGGCAGTGAGCAGCGCGTGCTGGAGCGTGCGCATCGCAGCGGCGCGCGCGACGGCCGCGTCGCCGGCGGGATCCACGGCGACCGGAACGATCGCCGAGCGCATCAGGCACTCGTCGATCTCGGTCGGCGGCACCGACGCCGCGGCGAGGGCGTGGCCCCTCGCGGTGGCGGGTTCGGCCGACGCGGCTGCGCCGGGCAGCGGCACCACCAGCAGGCTGCCGAGCAGCGCGGCAGCGCTGACGAGGCAGAGCGCGGCCCGCCGCCACGGCCGCCGGGTCGACGCGGAGCGCGAGGGCAGCGCCGGTCGCACGGGCACGGAGGGTCGAACCGGCAGGGCAGGTCGCACGGGCATCGGGACTCCTCTGTGCGCGCACTCCACCGTGTCGCGCTGCGCCCGAAGGCTATCGGAGGCGCGCGACCCGCGAGCGACGATGCGCCCGGCAGGACCGAGATCGGGAGCGGCGGCGAGCCGGGCACCCGGTGCCAGACTGGGCCCGTGCGAGTGGCGGATGCGATGGTGGCGCACGTGCGCGGCGACCGGTCCGCGGCGGACGACGCACTGCGCGCGCTCGTCGCATCGCTCGCGGGCGTCGACGACGCATCCGAGATCGTCATCGTGCAGCGCTGCCCCGACTGCGGCGGCGCGCACGGGCGGCCGGTCGTCGCGGCACCCGCGGCTGCGCGCGGGATCGGCGTCTCGCGCTCGCACGCCGGCGCGGCAGGCTCGGCGCACCACGTGGTGGCCGCTGCCCCGGGCGTGCGCGTCGGCATCGACGCCGAGCCGCGGGACGCGCCGGCTGCGCGCCTCGACGCCGTGCGGGCGCTGCTCGCGAGCCCTGCCGAGCCGCTGCGCCGCTGGACGCAGATCGAGGCCGTGCTGAAGGCCGATGGGCGCGGGCTGCGCGTCGACCCCGCCGCGGTGGTGCTGGAGGAGACCGCCGCAGGCCTCACCGCATCCGCCCCGGGGAGCGCCCGCCGCTACGCCGTGCACGACGTCGCCCTCAGGGACGAGCACGACGCGGACGACGAGCCCGACCTCGTCGTCAGCCTGGCGATCGAGGTGCGGCGGCGGTGATCCGTCGACGCTGAGCGAATCGGGCTGAGCGAATCGGGCTGAGCGAATCGGGCTGAGCGACCCGGGCTGAGCGACCCGGGCTGAGCGACCCGGGCGGGAGCGCCGCCTCAGCGCGAGCGACGCGCGCGCCGGCCGCCGGTGCGCGCAGCGGCGCCCGGGAGCGGCGGCAGCGCGGTCTCCTGCAGCCAGGCGTCGAACAGCGCATCGAGCGGCGCGGGCGCGACCTTCGCCGCGAGGGCCCGGAAGTCGGCGGTCGTCGCCGTGCTGTGCGGGTGCAGCGCCGTCCAGTCGTGCAGCAGCCCGAAGAACCGCACGTCACCGAGGGTGAGCCGCAGCGCGTGCACGAGCAGCGCGCCGCGCTTGTAGACCCGGTCGTCGAACATGAGCGCGGGGCCGGGGTCGCCGAGCACGAGATCCTGCGGCAGCCGCCGCAGCCGCTCGTGGTGCTCGCGCGCCAGCGCATCGGTGGTCGCCCCGCCCGCGGCCTCGGACCAGAGCCACTCGGCGTAGCAGGCGAGGCCCTCGTTGAGCCAGATGTGCTGCCAACCGGCCACGCCGACGCTGTTGCCGAACCACTGGTGGGCGAGCTCGTGGGCGATGAGGCGCTCCTCGCCGCCCTCCCCGTCGATGAGGTTCGCCCCGAAGGTGGCGCCGGCGAGGGACTCGAGCGGGATCTCCAGGTCGTCGGCCGTCACCACCACCGTGTAGTCGTCGAAGGGGTAGGGCCCGAAGCGCTCGACGAAGCACGAGAGCATGCGCGGCAGGGGTTCGAGGTCGGCGCGCACGCGCTGCTCGAGGGCCGCCGGGTAGTAGGCGATCACGGGCACCTGCGCCTCGCTCGACGCGCTGCGCATGTAGCGGCCCATCTGCACGGTCGTCAGGTAGGTCGCCGTGGGCGTGCGGCAGTCGAAGGTGCGCGTGGTGCGGCCCGAGCGCGTCGACTCCTCGACGAGCGAGCCGGTCGCGACGACCCGGTAGCCCTGCTCGGTCGTCACGCGGATGCGGTAGGTCGCCTTGTCGCTCGGCCGATCGTTGCAGGGGTACCAGGTGGGGGCGCCGGTGGGCTGCGAGGCGACGATCACGCCGTCCTCCAGCTCCTCCCAGCCGACCAGCCCCCAAGGCGTGCGCCGAGGCGTCGGGGTGCCGGCGTAGGCGATCTCGAGCTCGAAGGCGTCGCCGGCGGCGATGGGCGCCGAGGGCCGCACCACCAGCCGCCCGGGGCGCTGCGCGTGCGCGGTGCGTCGCTCGCCGTCGAGGGAGACCCTGCTGGCGCGCAGCCCCACGAGGTCGAGCGTCAGCTCGGTCAGCGTGCGCTCCGCTCGGCCGGCGATGCGGGCGACGGCGTCGAGCCGGTTCGTGGCCATGCGGTACTGCAGGTCGAGGTCGTAGTGCTGCGCGCTCCACGAGAGGTCGCCGGAGCCTGCCGCATAGGGCTCGCCTCCGCGAGGCGCGGCGGGTGCAGCTGCCGTGGACCCCGCCTTCGCGCCCTTCGCGGGGCTCACGTGCTCACCGCGTGGTAGTCGGCGACGGTGACCTCGCGCCACGGCCCGATCGGGTTGCCGCTCCAGCGGCTGCGATCGGGCACGAGCTCGCCGCGCATCACGAGCGAGGCGGGGCCGACCGTCGCGTGCTCGCCGATGCGCGCCGCGGGAAGGATGACGCTGTGCGGGCCGAGCGTGGCGCCGTGCTCGAGCTCGACGGTGTCGATCGACATGATGCGGTCGTGGAAGAGGTGCGTCTGCACGACGCAGCCGCGGTTCACGGCGGATGCGTCGGCGAGCGTCACGAGGTCGGCCTCCGGCAGCCAGTAGCTCTCGCACCACACGCCGTGGCCGATGCGCGCGCCGAGGCTGCGCAGCCACCAGACGAGCGCGGGCGTGCCCGCCGCCGACTGCGCGAACCACGGGGCCGCGACCATCTCGGTGAAGGTGTCCGCCACCTCGCTGCGCCACACGAACGATGACCACAGCGGTGTGTCGCCCGCGCGGACGCGGCCGATCAGCAGCCACTTCGCGGCCGTGCTGACTCCGGCAGCGACCGCACCGGCGACGAGCATGACGACGCCGCTCAGGAGCACCGCGGCCCAGCCGCCCCACGCATCCGTCACCCACAGGAGCGCCCCCATGACGCCGATGCCGATCGCGACGGTGACGAGGACGGGCACGATCCGGCCGAGCTCCCAGGCTGCGCGCGCGAGGCGCAGCCGCACCGACGGCGCGTAGGTGCGGGCGGCGTCGACCTCGACCGGTGTGCGCCGCAGGCGCACGGGCGGCGAGCCGAGCCAGGATGAGCCCTTCTTCGCCTTCCGCGGCGCCGCCGAGAGCACGGCGACCAGTGCGTCGTTCGGGATGCGGTTGCCCGCGCCCGCCATCCCGGAGTTGCCGAGGAACGCGCGCTCGCCGATCTCGGCGTACGCGATGCGCACGCGTCCGCCGCCCAGCTCGTAGGAGGCGACGAGCGTGTCGTCGGCCAGGAACGCGCCCGTGTGCACCGTGGTCATCTTCGGGATGAGCAGCACGGTGGAGATCTCGGCATCGCGCCCCACGCGTGCGCCGAGCAGCCGCAGCCACATCGGCGTCGCGAGGGAGGCGTAGAGCGGGAAGAGGATGGTGCGCGAGAGGTCGAGCAGTCGCTCGGTCGCCCACACCCGCCAGCCGCTGGCGCTGTGCACCGGGAAGATGCCGGCGGTGAGGCCCAGCGCGAGCAGCCGCACGACGAGCACGATGAGCCCCGCCAGCACGATCCCGGCGACGAGGGTCGCCGGCACGAGCCACGCGAGCGATCGCAGCGCCGCATCTCCCAGTCCGTCGGCGCCGCGGATGCCGGTAGCGAGCACGGCCGCACCCGCCACGAGCGCCAAGAGCGGCAGGAGCGAGAGGCCGATCGCCGAGAGCCCGTAGGCCCATGCCCACGAGGTCGAGCGAGCAGGGCGCTCCTGCGGCCACCACGACCTCGCCGAGCCGACGCGGCGCGCGGGGGAGCCCGACCAGCGCTCGCCCGCGCGCACGCGACCGAAGACGGCGGAACCCGGCTCGACCACGGCATCCTTGCCGATGCGGGTCCCGGGCGCGAGCGTCGAGCGCGCGCCGACGGCGCTGCGGGCGCCGATGCGGATCGCGCCGATGCGCACGAGGTCGCCGTCGATCCAGTAGCCGGTCAGGTCGACCTCCGGCTCGATCGAGGCGCCGTCGCCGATGCGGAGCATGCCGGTCACCGGCGGCACCGCGTGCAGGTCGACGTCGTCGCCGATGCGCGCGCCGAGCGCTCTCGCGTAGAGCGTCACCCAGGGGGCGCCCGCGAGGCTGATCGCGCCCGCCTGCTGCGCCACCTGCTCGGCGAGCCAGAGCCGCAGGTGCACGCTGCCGCCGCGGGGGTAGTCGCCGGCCTGCAGACCGGCGAGCAGCGCGCGCGCCGTCGCCACCGCGATCGCCATGCGACCGAAGGGCGTGGCGAACAGCGCGAGGCCCGCGATGAGCGCGAGCGGATGCGCGCTCGGCAGCGCGTCGAACCCGCTCCACGCCTGCAGCAGGGTCGAGGCGGTGAGGGCAGCCAGCAGCCAGCGCATGCCGCTGAGGATGAGCAGCGGCACGCCCAGCAGCGTCTGGATCCACTGCGTGTTGCGCGGCGTGCGCACGATCTCGTGCGTGGAGGCGAGCCCGCGAGCGGCGGTCGAGGTGCGGGATGCCAGCTCTGCCGCCATCGCGCCGAGCCGCGGATACGCGTAGATGTCGGCGACCGTGAACTCGGGATCGCGCTCACGGATCCGCGTCACGAGCTGCGCTGCCGCGAGCGAGCCGCCGCCGAGGGCGAAGAAGTCGTCATCCGCATCGGTCGCCGGCAGGCCCAGCACTGCCTGCCAGTCCGCGGCGAGCGCCGCGAGCCCCGGCGCCGCGCCGTCGTCGTCGAGCGCGCCGGGCTGCGCGAGCGGCCACGGCAGCGCCCGCTTGTCGACCTTGCCGGAGGTGCGCACCGGCAGCTCGGGCAGCAGCGCGAGCACCGGCACGATGGCGGCGGGCAGCGCCTGGCGCAGTTGGCGGGTGGCCGCGTCGCGGTCGAAGCCCTCCACGTCGCAGCCGAGGTAGCCCACCAGCACCCGGTTGCCCGCATCCGTCTGCTGCACGACCGCGGCCGCTGCGCTCACGCCGGGCAGCGCGCTGAGGGCCGCTTCGATCTCGCCCAGCTCGATGCGGCGCCCGCCGACCTTCACCTGGTCGTCGGCGCGGCCGGCGAAGAAGAGGCCGTCGCGGTCGAAGCGCACCAGGTCGCCGGAGCGGTAGGCGCGCTGCCAGCCGAGCGAGGGGAGCGCGGCGTAGCGCTCGGCATCCTTCGCGGGGTCGAGGTAGCGGGCGAGTCCCACGCCGCCGATGATCAGCTCGCCAGTCTCGCCCGCTGCCACCGGCGCGCCGGCCTCGTCGACGACAGCGAGATCCCAACCGTCGAGCGGGAGGCCGATGCGCACGGGCTCGCCCGGCACGAGACGCGCAGCGCACGCGACCACGGTGGCCTCGGTGGGCCCATAGGTGTTCCAGACCTCGCGGCCATCGGTCGCGAGCCGCTCGACGAGCTCCTGCGGGCACGCCTCGCCGCCGAAGATCAGCAGCCGCACGCTCTCGAGCGACGACGCGGGCCAGAGCGATGCGAGCGTCGGCACCGTCGAGACGATCGTGATGCCGCGCAGCGTCAACCACGGCCCGAGGTCCATGCCGCTGCGCACGAGCGATCGCGGGGCGGGCACGAGGCACGCGCCGTGCGCCCAGGCGAGCCACATCTCCTCGCACGAGGCGTCGAAGGCGACCGAGAGACCGGCCAGCACGCGGTCGCCGGCGCCGATCGGCTCGTCCTGCAGGAACACGCGCGACTCGGCGTCGACGAACGCGGCCGCCGAGCGGTGGCTGACGGCCACGCCCTTCGGCGTGCCGGTCGATCCCGAGGTGAAGATGACCCAGGCGTCGTCCTCCGGTGCCGGCTGCGTCGGGATCGGCATGCCCGCGGTGCTGGGATGCGCGGGAGCGCCTTCGAACAGCCCCGTCGCGGCGCGGGGGTGGTCGGCCGGCACCGGGCTGCCGGAAGCGTCGGCGGGCGTCGGCAGGTAGCTGCCGCCTGCCGTGACCACGCCGCGCACGCCGGCCTCCGCGAAGACGAGCTGCGCGCGCTCCTCCGGGTCGTCGGCGTCGACGGGCACGTAGGCGGCACCTGCCGCCATGATCCCGAGGATCGCGACGTAGAGCTCTCGGGTGCCGGAGGGCATCCGCACCCCGATCCGGTCGCCCGGGCGCACGCCCTCGATCGAGAGCCGGGCCGCCGTGCGGATGACGGCTGCCATGAGCTCCCGGTAGGAGAGGGCACCCGCGGCATCCTCGAGCGCCGAGGCGTCCGGGTGCGCGAGCACGGTCGCCCGCAGCACGTCGAGCAGCGTGCGCGGCGGCGGTGCCAGGTGCCCGCTCGCCAGGACTCCCGCTTCGGTCTCGCTCACTCGTCTCCCGGTCGTCGCACGCGCGGAGGCGCCGCGGATCCCGAGGATATCGCGGCGCCTCCTGCCCGCCGGCGAACGGCGGGTGTCGATCGGATGACGATCAGGGCACGTCGGAGCGGTCGGCGGCTGCCGGCGGCGTGGCTGCAGCCGCAGCATCCGCCTCGCTCGCGCCGCGCGTGGTGCTCTGCGTGACGATCGCCCCCGTGCGCGTGAACTCCTCGTCGACGCCCGCGACATCCTCGGCGGCACCGTTCTTGAGGGTGATGTGGCTGACGACCACGGCGACGATCAGGTTGAAGACGAAGCCGGGCAGGATCTCGTAGAGCGAGAAGACCTCGAAGCCGGCGGTGATCTGGCCCTCGACGGTGTTCGCCTTCTCGATCGCATCCCAGATGAAGACGGTCGCCGCGCCGACGATCATGCCGGCGAGCGCGCCCCAGTTGGTGAGCTTGCGCCAGTAGAGGCTCAGCAGCACGATCGGGCCGAACGCGGCGCCGAAGCCCGCCCAGGCGAAGCCCACGAGGCCGAGGATCGTGCCGGAGCGGTCGAGCGCGATGATGCCGGCGATGAGCGCGACGAGCAGCACGCAGCCGCGACCGAGCAGCACGAGCACGCGCTGCGAGGGCGTGCCCTTGGAGAAGACCTGGTAGAGATCCTCGACGAGCGCGGACGACGTGACGATGAGCTGGCTCGAGAGCGTCGACATGATCGCCGCGAGCACCGCCGCGAGCACGAGGCCGGCGACGAAGGGGTGCAGGAGCGCCTGCGACATGGCGAGCACGACGGTCTCGGGGTTGATGTCGAGCGTGCCTGCCTGCTGCATGTAGGCGATGCCGATGAAGCCCGAGGAGACCGCGCCGACGAGCGAGACGATCATCCACGAGATGCCGATGCGACGAGCGGGCTTCGCGGCGGCCACGCTCTTCAGCGCCATGAAGCGCACGATGATGTGCGGCTGGCCGACGTAGCCGAGCCCCCAGGCGAGCGAGGAGACGATGCCGAGGATCACGAGGCCGGTGAGGTCGGCCGGGAACAGCCCGGTGAGCTCGACGCCCGAATCGGCGATGCCGTCCTGCACGCCCTGCAGCCCGCCGACGGTGAAGAAGGCGATGACGGGCACGGCGATGAGCGCGATCAGCATGATCATGCCCTGCACGACGTCGGTCAGCGATGCGCCGAGGAAGCCGCCGAAGAGCGTGTACAGCAGCGTCACGCCGGCGACGAGCACCATGCCCCACACGTAGTCGAAGCCGTAGGACGACTCGAAGAAGACACCGCCGGCGACCATGCCGGAGGAGACGTAGAAGGTGAAGAAGACCAGGATGATGAGCGCCGAGACGATGCGCAGCATGCGCGAGCGGTCGCGCGTGCGGTTCTCGAAGAAGCTCGGGATGGTGATCGAGTTGTTCGACACCTCGGTGTAGGCCCGCAGGCGGGGCGCGACGAGCTTCCAGTTGAGGTAGGCGCCCACCGTGAGGCCGATCGCGATCCAGCCCTCGATGAGACCGGCGGCGTAGATCGCGCCGGGGAGGCCCATGAGCAGCCAGCCCGACATGTCGGAGGCGCCGGCGGAGAGCGCGGCCGTGAAGGGGCTCAGCTCGCGCCCGGCGAGCATGTAGTCCTCGTGGCTCTTGGTCTTGCGGGCGGCATAGACGCCGATCGCGATCATCGCCGCGAAGTACAGGCCGATGGCCAGCAGCTGGAATGTGATGTCGGACATCGGGGTCTCCTCGGATTCGACTGGCGCCCAGCCTACTCATGGCAGAACCACAGCGCGATCTGCGCCCGTCACGATAGGGCATCGATCGGGGCGCAGGCTCGCACCGCAGCGGCGTCACCCTGCTGGGACGGCCTCCCGGGCTCGCTGCGCGGCCTGCACCAGGCCCCGCAGGCTCGCGACGGTCTCGTCGTAGCCGCGCGTCTTGAGCCCGCAGTCGGGGTTCACCCACAGCAGGCCGTCCGGGATGCCCTCGGTCGCCGTGCGCAGGAGTCGGTCGAGCTCCTCCGCCGCCGGAACGCGCGGCGAGTGGATGTCGTACACGCCCGGCCCGATGCCCCGACCGAAGCCGTGCTCGACCAGCGCGCCGACCACCTCCATGCCCGAGCGCGCCGCCTCGATGCTCGTGACGTCGGCGTCGAGGCCGTCGATCGCGTCGACCACGGTGTTGAACTCGGAGTAGCAGAGGTGGGTGTGGATCTGCGTCGCCGGCCGCGCGCCCGCCGTCGCGAGCCGGAAGGCCCCGACCGACCAGTCGAGGTAGGCGGCCCGCGCCTCGCGCCGCAGCGGCAGCAGCTCGCGCAGCGCCGGCTCGTCGACCTGCACGATGCGGATGCCCGCGGCCTCGAGGTCGGCGATCTCGTCCGCGAGCGCGAGCGCCACCTGGTCCGCCGTCTCGCCGAGCGGCTGGTCGTCGCGCACGAACGACCATGCGAGGATCGTCACGGGGCCGGTGAGCATGCCCTTCACGACGCGATCGGTGAGCGACTGGGCGTAGGCGATCCACTCGACGGTGAAGGCCTCCGCTCGGGAGACGTCGCCCCACAGGATCGACGGCCGAGTCGCGCGAGAGCCGTAGGACTGGACCCAGCCGTGCTGCGTCGCCGCGAAGCCCTCGAGGTGCTCGGCGAAGTACTGCACCATGTCGTTGCGCTCCGGCTCGCCGTGCACCAGCACGTCGAGCCCGAGCTCCTCCTGCAGCTCGATGACGCGGCGCACCTCGGCCCGCAGGGTGTCGCGGTACTCGGTCGCACCGAGCTCGCCCCGCGCGTGCCGGGCGCGCGCCACGCGGATCGCATCCGTCTGCGGGAACGATCCGATCGTCGTGGTCGGCAGCGGCGCGAGGGCGAGCGCCTCCCGCTGCACCGCAGCGCGCTGCGCGTAGGCCGCGCGCTCGCGCGCGTCGGCAGGTAGGGAGGACAGTCGCTGCCGCACCGAGCCGTCGCGCACCCCGGGCGCGGCGGCGCGATCCCGCACCGCGTCGCGGGCAGCGGTGAAGGCCTCCTCGTCGACGGTGCCCGCCAGCGCAGCCGCGAGCACCACGACCTCCTCGACCTTCTGGTCGGCGAAGGCCAGCCAGGATCGCAGCCGAGCCGGCAGCGACTCCTCAGCATCCAGGTCGTGCGGCACGTGCAGGAGCCCCGTGCTGGTCGCGACCGAGACGGGCCCGCGGGCCGCGAGGGCCCGGAGCTGCTGGAGGGCCGCGTCGAGGTCGGTGCGCCAGACGTTGCGCCCGTGCACGACGCCGGCAACGAGCGGCGTCGCCCCCGTGTCGGGCGCCGTGCCCCGCACCAGGTCGACCGCGAGCGCGTCGACGACGTCGGCCAGCGGCTCGACGCGGCCCGCGGCATCCCCGTGGCCGACGTGCAGCAGCACCGAGAGTCCTGCCGCGCGCAGCGCTTCGGCACCGGCGCGCGCGACCGCCTGCAGCTCCCCGACGCTCGCGCTGTCGAGGTCGGCGATCAGCGCCGGCTCATCCAGCTGCACCCAGGTCGCCCCGGCCGCCGCGAGCGCATCCCCGAGCGCGCCGTACGCGGGCACGAGCCGATCGGCGAGCTCGATGGGGCGGATCCCCGTCGCCTTCGCCAGCGCGAGGTAGGTCGCGGGACCGACGATCACCGGGCGACCGTGGACGCCGGCCTCTCGAGCCTCCACGAAGCGGTCGACGATGCGGTGGTCGGCGAGCGCGAACGTCGACTCGGCATCGAGCTCCGGCACCAGGTAGTGGTAGTTCGAGTCCAGCCACTTCGTCATCTCGAGCGGCGCGTCGTCGCCGTGGCCGCGCGCGAGCAGCCACTCGCCGGCCAGGCCCCGGGGCAGCCGCCCGCGGAGCCTGGGCGGCACGGCGCCGAAGGTCACGGTGGCGTCGAGCACGTGGTCGTAGTGCGCGGCCTCGATCGGGATCGAGCCGTCGTCGCCGCGCAGCCCGAGCGAGCGCAGCCTGGCGAGATCCTCGAGGCGATTGGCAGCGGCGGCCGCGTGGAAGGCCGCGTCGTCGATCGTGCCGCGCCAGTGGGCCTCCAGGGCTCGCTTCAGCTGTCGGCGACGACCGATGCGGGGGTAGCCGAGGATGGTGCCGCCGGGGAAGGGCTGCGCGGTCGTGCTGGTCATGATGCTCCTGTCGTCGCGGTGCTGCTGATGGGCAGTGCGCCGACGCCCTCGAGGACGTCGATCGCGGGTCGGTGGTCGTTGAAGGTGTAGAGGTGGACGCCCGGCGGGTCGTGCTCCGCGAGCGCCGAGATCAGCGCGACCGCTGCGTCGACGCCGATGCGGACCGCATCCGTCGGCGTCGCGCGCTCGAGCCGCTCGGCGAGCACGCGCGGCAATCCTTCGCCGGCGAGCTCGGCGCTGCGGACGAGCCGCCGGTGCGATGTGGGGATGGCGACGCCGGGCACGATCGGGATCGTGACCCCCCGCGCACGGGCGAGCTCCACGAAGCGCGCGTAGTCGTACGGGTCGAAGAAGAGCTGCGTGATCGCCATGGTGGCGCCCGCGGCCTGCTTCGCGAGCAGCGCGTCGATGTCGGAGCGGTGCACGCCCGCGCCCGGGTGGCCGTTCGGGAACGCGGCGACCGCGACCTCGGTGGCTGCGCGCCGGGCCGACAGCGACGACGCTCGCAGCCCCGGCAGCCGCACCTCTGCGTAGGGCACCCGCTCGGACTCCACGCGCTGGATGAGCTGGACCAGCTCGGAGGCCGATTGCAGCGAGGTGCGCGGCAGGGGTGCGCCGTCGCGCGGCGGATCGCCGCGGAGGGCGAGGAACCGGGTGACGCCGGCATCGAGGAACTGCCGCACGAGGGTGGCCGTCTCGACCACGCTCAGCCCCGTGCAGGTGAGGTGCGCCATCGGGTTGGCGCCGCCGTCCAGCAGGCGCTGCAGGACCGCGAGCGAGTGGCGAGAGGTCGAGCCGCCGGCGCCGAAGGTGACGGAGACGAACTCGGGCGCGAGCGCGACGAACGCGTCCACGGCGGCGTCGACGCGAGCCGACGCGGCCGGGTCGCGGGGTGGGAACAGCTCGAAGGAGTAGCGCAGGCTCATGACGGGATCCCCTCGAGGGCCTGCAGGAGATCGGCCACGATGTCCTCGGCGCGCTCGAGGCCCACCGAGATGCGCACGAGCCCCGGCGCGATGCCGAGCTCGCGCCGCTCGGCCTCCTCGAGCTTGCCGTGGATGGTGCTGCCGCTGTGGATCGCGAGGGTGCGCACATCGCCGATGTGCGTCATCTGGCTCACGAGCCGCAACCCGTCCAGGAAGGCGCGCGCCGCCTCCACCCCGCCCGCGAGCTCGATCGAGACGATCGAGCCCGCGCCGTCGGGCAGCAGCCGCTCCACGACGGCCGCCTGCCCGTCGTCGAAACCGGGGTGGTGCAGGCGCGTGACGGCGGGGTGGGAGCGCAGCGCCGTCGCGACCGCGTGGGCGTTGGCGACGTGCCGCTCCATCCGTAGCGAGAGCGTCTCGATGCCGTGCAGCAGCAGGAAGGCGCTCGTCGCGGGGAAGCTCGGGCCCTGCTCGAGCACCACCACCGAGCGCAGGTAGGCGACGTAGGCGGCCCGACCGAAGCGCTCGGCGAACGACGGCGCACCGTGCGGCCGGGGCGCGTGCAGGTGGGGGAACCGCTCGGCCGCCGCCGACCAGTCGAAGGTGCCGCCGTCGACGACGGCGCCGCCGATGACCGAGCCGTGGCCGCTGAGCCACTTCGACGTCGAGTGGATGACGATGGCAGCGCCGTGCTCGATGGGGCGACAGAGGAACGGGGTGGCGACGGTGTTGTCGACGACGAGCGGCACGCCCGTGCGCCGCGACACGCGCCCCAGCAGCGCGAGGTCGGCGACCTCGCCCAGCGGGTTCGCGATCGACTCCGCGTAGATCGCTCGCGTCTGCGGGCGCACGGCGGCGATCCAGGCCTCCTCATCGGCGTCGATCGCGACGGCTTCGAACGCGATGCCCTGGCGCCGCAGCGCGCCGCGCATCATCTCGCGGGTGCCCTCGTAGAGCCGGTCGGTCGTGAGCACGTGATCGCCGGCCTGCGCGAGCGCGGCGAGCGCCGCCGCGATGGCGGCCTGCCCGCTCGCGACCAGCACCCCGTCGATGCCGCCCTCGAGGTCGGCGATGCGCTGCGCCGCGACGACGTTCGTCGGGTTGTCGTTGCGGGAGTACGCGCGGCGGGCGCTGCGCCCGGCGAATCGCTCCGCGCCGTCGTCGAAGCCGTCGAAGACGTAGCCCGCGCTCTGGTAGATCGGCGTGACGCGCGCGCCCGCCTCCGCGTCGACGATCGCGCCGGCGTGGATCTGCCGCGTCTCGAAGGCCCACGCGCGCTCGCTCATCGGTCGGCTCCTGCGGCGATGGGCGACAGCGCCGACGCGATGCGGTCGACCGCATCCTCGAGCACGGGCGCGGGGGTGGCGAACACCAGGCGGACGTGCTGCTCGAAGCCGACGCCGCACCGAGCGCCGTCGGTGAGGGTGACCCCCGCGCGCTCGCGCAGCAGCGTCGCCGGGCTGTCGGTGTCGAGACCGAGCCCGCCGAGGTCGAGCCAGGCGAGGTAGGTCGCCTCGGGTGCGCGCCAGCGCACGCCGGGCAGGCGCTCCGCGAGCCGCGCGCCGAGGAGGTCGCGGTTGCGCTCCAGATAGGCGCACGCCTCTATGAGCCACGGCCCGCCCGCTCGGTAGGCAGCGGTCGAGGCGATGACGCCGAGCGTCGAGGCACCGTGCACCACAGCGAAGCCGAAGCGCTCGTAGACGGCCTGATCGGCCGCGTTCGAGGTGATGAGCTGCGCTGCCTTGAGCCCGGGGATGTTCCACGCCTTGGACGCGCTCGTGCCGGTGATCGCGTGGTCGGCGGCGGCCGGCGAGACGGAGGCGTAGGGCACGTGCTCGCGGCCGTCGAAGCGGATGGAGGCGTGGATCTCGTCGGCGAAGACGCGCGCGCCGTGCCGCTCGACGATCTCGGCGATCTGCTCGAGCTCCGCGCGCGGCAGCACGGTGCCGGTCGGGTTGTGCGGGTTGCACAGCACGAGCGTGCGCGCTCCGGCGGCGAACGCCCGATCGATGCCGTCGAGGTCGTGCTGCCACCGACCATCGATCACGATGCCCGGGACCTGCACGACCTCGCGGCCGAGCGTGCCGAGGTAGGTGAGGAAGGGCATGTACGCCGGCGTCGGCACGATGACCGCCGAGCCCGCCGGGGAGTACTCCTCGACGGCGACCCCGAGCGCGGCCATCACGTCGGAGACCGCGTGCACCCGCTCGGGATCGACGTGCCAGCCGAACTGCTGGGCCTGCCACGCGGCCGTCGCCTCGCTGAGCGCCGCAGCGGTCGCAGGGGACAGGTAGCCGAGCACGTCGTCGTCGATCGCCCGTCGCAGCGCCTCGCGCACGGGCGGCGCGGTGCCGAAGTCCATCTCCGCCACCCACGCGCCGATCGTGCCGGGGTGCAGGCTCCACTTGCGGCTCGAGGGCCGCTCGAGGTCGACCGCGCTGATCTCATCCCACGCGTGCTCGCCGCCATCCTGCGTCGTCATCGGAGCCTCCCCTCGGTGCCGTCGCCTCAGCGTCGCACCGGGGCGCCGCCGGCGACCAGGGCGCAGGTAACGCGGCGACACACGAGGGCGGTGCGGAGCGCGAACCCGCGGTCCAGCGCTCGCCGCGACGGGGCTCAGCCCTCGCAGCCCCGGGCTCAGCCCTCGCCGCGACCGGGCTCAGCCCTCGTGGTGCCCGGCGCTGCGCAGGCTCCAGGCGAGCAGCCACAGCGCCACGACCACGACCGCGGTCGATCCCGCGGCCCACGCGCCAGCGGCAGCGCCGACGACCACCTCGAAGATGAACGCGGTCACCCCGACCACGAGCGCCGAGACGACCACGAGGGTCGCGATCAGGAAGCGGTTGCCGACCTGCACGATGTCGGCCTTCATGCGGCGCGCGAAGTGGAGGCGGTGCACGACCACCGGGGTCATGCCGAGGAGGGTGGCGAGCGCTGCGATCGCGACCAGCACCAGGTAGTGCGCGACCTCGACGCCGTCGAGGTCGCGGAACCCGCTCTGGAAGGCGACCGCGAGGAGGAAGCCCGAGATCAGCTGGGTGCCGGTGAGCACCACCCTGAGCTCCTGGAGGATGTCGGCGAAGTTGCGATCGGCGCGCTCCTCCGGCGTCTCGTCGCGGTCGCGCGCGGCAGTCGGCACCGCGGTCTCCTCCCGCGTCGGCGGCCCTCGGGCTCAGTGGTTGCGGAGCCTGTCGATCAGCTCGTCCTTCTTCAGGTCCGAGTAGCCCTCCAGGCCGAGCTCCTTCGCGCGCTGGCGCAGCTCGTCGACGGTGCGGTCCTCGTAGGACTCCGCGTCGCCGCCGCGCTCGCCCACGTCGGAGCGCCCGTCGCGGGCTGCGGCGTTCGCGATCCTCGCCGACTTCTCCTTCGAGTTGCCCTCGTCGCGCAGCTTCTCGTAGAGCTCTTCGTCCTTGATCCGCGGGTTCGGCATGGGCGCCTCCTTCGTGGTGGTCGGTCCGGTGGATCCGACGGTACTCCGCGATCTCGGCGCGTCAAGCGGCGGGCGCACAGACAGCAGCCCGATGCCCAGCGCGACCACCGCGAGGCCGAGCCAGCCGAGGGGGCCGGGCCGCTCGCCCACGACCGCCACCGCGAGCGCGGTCGCCACGACCGGCTCGAGGAGCGCGATGGTGGTGGCGCTCGAGGACGCGAGCGTGCGCAGGCCGAAGCCGAACAGGAGGTAGGCCAGCGCCATGGGCACGAGCCCGAGGTAGCCGATGGTCGCGAAGCCGGCGGTCGACGCGAGCGGCCCGAGGCCGATGACGGCGAGGCCCGCGAGGCAGACGAGCCCGCCGACCAGGAAGAGCGCGCCCATCGCACCGGAGGACGGCGCGCCGCGGCCGATGAGCTTCGCCCCGGCGTAGGCGTACAGCGCGTAGCCGAATCCGGCCACGAGCGCGAGCGCGACGCCCACGGGGGCGAGCGACGCATCCCTCGTCGTGCCCGCTGCGCCGGCAGCGTCGCCGCCGCCGACGGCGAGCAGCACGATGCCCGCCGTCGCGACGCCGGTCGCGAGCGCCCAGCGCAGGTCGGGCCTGCGCCGGTCGACGAGCCACTCGAGCAGTGCGGCGAAGATCGGCCCGGAGCCGAGCGCCACGACGTTGCCGACCGCGACGCCGGCGAGCGCCATCGAGGGGTAGTAGCACGCGGGGTAGAGCACGACGCCGACCGCGCCGGCGAGCACCCATCCGAGCTGGCGGCGCTGGCGCAGCACGGCCAGCACCCGGCGCGCCGAGATCGCTGCGAGCACGATCCCCCCGATGCCGAAGGTCGCCAACCCGATCGCGAGCGGGTCGGAGCCCGGCGGGGCGAAGTGCGCGACCGTGCCCGTCGTGCCCCACAGCGCTGCCGCGAGCAGCACCGCCATCGCGTGCGCCGGGCGCGCCGCTGAGGGCTGGGCGGCTGCTGGCACCCGCCGATCGTATCGAGGCGCATCGCGCCCCTCGGGTCGCCGCCGGGGCGCCCGGGCGAGGCGACGGGGGCGAGGCGACGGGGCGGTCGTGCCAGCATGGGCGCATGCGGCATCGGATCTCTGAGCTCCTCGCGGGCGCTGCCCTGCTCCTGCGCGGCTTCGGCACCTGGGCGACGAGCCCCGCCCTCATGGCCCTCGGGGCCGTGCCGGCGCTCATCGTGGGCGCGCTGATGCTGGCGCTGGTGATCTTCCTCAGCTTCCAGGTCGGCGGATGGGCGGTGTGGCTCACGCCGTTCGCCGACGGATGGGCGGCGGTGTGGGCAGAGCTGCTGCGCGGCGCGCTGGCGCTCGGTCTGCTGGTCGGCGTGGTGGTGCTGTGCGTGCTCACGTTCGCCGCGATCACGCTCGCCGTGGGCGACCCGTTCTACGAGCGCATCTCGCGCGCGGTCGAGCAGCGGCTCGGCGGCATCGAGCCGGTCGAGGAGCGCGGCTTCTGGGCGTCGCTCGGCAAGGGATTGCGCGACGCCGTCGTCCTGATCGGCATGGCGATCGGCACGGGGCTCGTGGTCTTCGTCGTCGGGCTCGTGCCGGTGGTGGGCACCGTGCTCGGCCTCGTGCTCGGCGCCATCCTCGGCGGGCGCGCGCTCGCGCGCGAGCTCACCGGCTACGCCGGCGACGCCAGGGGCCTCACGCTCGACCAGCGCCGCGAGCTGCTGCGCGGTCGCTCGTGGCGCGCGCTCGGCTTCGGGATGGTCGCCTACCTGCTGCTGCTCGTACCGGGCGTCGCGGTGGTGGCGACGCCGGTCGCCGTCGTGGGCGCGACCCTGCTGGTGCGCGACCTGCGCGGCGAGCCGACGACCGCCCCGCACCCCGCGTCGTAGGCTGGGGGCTCCGCCAGACCGAGAGGTTCCATGCCCACTGCAGCTTCCGTCCGCCGCGCCTCCTCCGACGAGATCGCCGAGTGGGATGCGCTCATCGAGGCGAACCCGGACGGGGGCCACATGGTGCAGTCGCTCGCGTTCGCCGAGACGAAGCGGTTCGACGGGCTCGAGCCCGTGTTCCTCGTGATCGACGCCCCGGTCGGCGACGGCGCGACCGAGCGCATCCACTCGCTCGCGCTCGAGGGGAAGGTGTCGCTCGGGCGCTACTGGTACCTGCCGATGGGCCCCACGGCGACCGACATGGCCGCGGTGATCGACGGCCTGCGGGAGTTCGGGCGCCGCGAGCGCGGACTCCTCGTCGTGAAGGTCGAGCCGCACCTCGAGCGCACGCCCGAGCGCAGCAACGAGCTGGTCTCGCTGGGCCTCGAGCGCAGCCGCGACATGCAGGTCATGACCCACACCGTCGTGCTCGACCTGACGATGGGCGAGGAGGAGCTCTTCGCCTCCTTCTCGCAGATGATCCGCCGGCAGGTGCGCGGTGCGACGAGGAAGGGCTACCGCATCGAGCGGGCCGAGCCGAGCCAGGCGACCTTCGACCGGATGCACGCGATGATGCTGACCGTCGCCGGCGGCAAGGGCATGGCGGGCATGCGCGAGCGCGAGTACTACGACGCCTTCTGGCGCAGCTTCACCGAGCGCGGCACCGGCCGCTTCTACTTCGGCTACGACGACGAGGGCGACGAGCCGCAGGCCGGCATCTTCGTCACCACCGCCGGCCGCACCGCCGTCTACAAGGACGGCGGCTCGCGCCCCGACCGCAAGATCAACGGAGGCTCGGCGCTGCTGCTCTGGACCGCGATGCAGGACTGCATCGCCGAGGGGAAGCTCGCCTTCGACCTCGCGGGCACACCGCCGCCCGAGCGCGCGGACGACCCGACGCACCCGTTCCACGGGCTCGCGCAGTTCAAGCTGCGCTTCGGGCAGATCTCGAGCTTCCTGCCGTCGTTCGACCTCGTGCTGCACCCGCTGCGGCACCGCCTGTGGGAGCGCGTCGTGCGGCGCGTGGAGTGGCGCATCAGGAAGGGCCCGGACACCCTGCGATGACGAGCGGCCAGACGACCACGGTCCGCTTCGCGACCGACGACGAGATCGCCCGGTGGGATGCGCTGATCGAGCAGAACCCGGACGGCGGGATCATGACGAGCGCCCGCGCCATGGGCGAGATCAAGCGCTACGACCGGCTGACCCCTCGGTTCCTGGTCCTGGAGGGGCAGCAGACGGTCTACGCGCTCGCGCACGAGGGCACCGTCTGGCTCGGCCGCTACTGGTACATCCCGCTCGGGCCGACGACCGACGACCTGGAGGGCATGGTCGCGGCGATCCGGGCCTTCGGCCTGCAGCAGCGGGGCCTGCTGGCCATCAAGGTCGAGCCCCACCTGCTGCGCAGCCCGGCGCTCATCGCGCGCATGGAGGCGACCGGCGCCGTGCGCAGCCGCGACATGCAACTGCTGACCCACACCGTCGTGCTCGACCTCACGCTCGGCGACGAGCTCATCATGCAGTTCCAGAAGAAGCTGCGGTCGTCGATCCGCGGCGCCGAGAACAAGGGCTACCGCGTCGAGCGCATCGAGGCGCACGACGCCACCGAGCACGACTTCGAGCGCTTCTACGAGCTGCTGAAGACGATCAACGGCGGCAAGGGCGTCGCCGCGATGCGCGAGTACGCCTACTACCGGCTGTTCTGGGGCGAGTTCGCGAAGACCGGCAACGGCCGCTTCTACTTCGGCTACGACGACGACTCCGGCGAGGCGCAGGCGGCGATCTTCGTGACGCTCGCCGGCCGCACGGCGGTCTACAAGGACGGCGGGTCCCGGCCCTCGCGCGCGATCGCCGGCGGCGCGGCGCTGCTGCTCTGGCGCGCGATGCAGGATGCCGCCGCCGACGGCAAGGCGGCCTTCGACCTCTGCGGCACGCCGAAGCCGGAGAGCATGGAGGACGAGACGCACTGGTACTACGGCGTCGGCCAGTTCAAGAAGAAGTTCGGGCCGGTGGTGAGCTACCTGCCGTCGTTCGACATCGTCCTCCGACGCGTCCGCCACGCGCTCTGGGAGCGCGCGGTGCGCCGCATCGAGTGGCGCATCAAGCCCGGGACGGATGCCCTGCGATGACCGCTCGACCGAACCAGGAGGAGGCCGCGATGCGCGCCCCGTGGACGATCCGTCGTGCCCGACAGGAGGAGCTCGCCGACTGGGACGCGCGCGTCGAGGCGAACCCCGACGGCGGGCAGTGGACCCAGGGCCTCGCCTATGCGCGGCTCAAGTCGACCGAGCGCCTGCACCCCGTCTTCCTCGTGCTCGAGCGGCAGGGGAGCGCGGAGCCCGCGACCGCGGTGCACGTCCTCGCCCTCGAGCACCGCAGCCTCGCGGGCCGCTTCTGGTACCTCCCGCTCGGCCCCGGCGCCGCGTTCGACGACCTGCCGGGCATCGCGGATGCGCTGCGCGCGGCCCGCGGCGACGTCACCAAGGGCGTGTTCGCCGTGAAGGTCGAGCCGTACGAGCTCGACACGCAGGAGCGCCGCGACGCGCTCGCAGCCGCCGGCTTCCGCGCGGCGAACACCGTGCAGCAGAACATCCACACCGTGCTCGTCGACCTCACGCCGCCCGTCGACGACATCTTCGCCGGCTTCAGCAAGAAGCTGCGCAACCACATCCGCAACGCCGTGAAGCACGGGTACCGGGTCGAGAAGGCCGAGCCCGGCGAGCAGACGTTCCGGCAGATGTACGAGCTGATGCAGACGGTCGCGGGCGGCAAGGGCGTCGCGACCATGAAGCCCTACGCGTACTACCGCACCCTCTGGGGCGAGCTGTGCGATCGCGGCCAGGGCCACTTCTGGTTCGGCTACGACGGCGCGCACGACGGCCCGCAGGCATCCGCCTTCATGATCGGCTTCGGCCGCTACGCCCTCGCGAAGGATGGCGGCTCGGTGCCCGACCGCGCGATCCGTGGCGGTGCGCACCTGATGCGCTGGACGGCGATGCAGTGGTTCAAGGAGCAGGGCCGCGAGGTGTACGACACCTACGCGACCCCGCCCTCGTGGCTCGCCGACGACGAGTCGCACCGCATGCACGGGCCCGGCATCTTCAAGCGCCTGTTCGGGCCGATCGTCGACCACCTGCCGAGCCACGACCTCGTGCTCGACGAGCAGCGCTACCGCGCGTTCCTGCGGGTGCTGCTGCCGATCGAGCGCCGCGTGCGCCGGCGCCCGTGGGGCATCTGGTAGCTGCGGTCAGACGACCCGGCGACCGCAGAGCTCGTCGAGGTCGACGCCCAGCAGCCCGGCCGTCTCGCGGTACATCGCCACGAGCCGCTTGCGCGTCGCCTTGTCGGGCAGCGCGTCGAGCCTCCACTCGAGCGCGTTGTCGCGCAGGTCCGCGAGCTTCACGGTCGTCGCCAGGCGGGATGCGCGCACGCGCTCCACGTACTCCGAGAGCGACTCGCCGCGACGCTTCGTGAGCGCATCGACGGCATCGACGACGCGCTTCGGGAACTTCGCGCTGGCGAACTCGCGCAGCGTGATCGTGCCCCACTCGAAGACGTCGTGGAGGAGCGCCACCGCACGCTCGTCGTCGGAGTCGACCGCGAGCATGACCCTGATCACATGCGCCGCGTAGGGCTCGCCCTGGCGGTCGACGCGGCCGTCGTAGGCCTTCGTCGCCACCTGGATCGCCCGCTCGAGGTCGTGGTTCGCCATGACGCGAGCGTATCCGGTGGCTATCCTGAGGGCATGTCACGCGTCGCCGATCCCGCTGAGCTCGCTCGGCTGCTCCGCGGCACCTGGGCGATCCGCGCGACCACCTTCCCGTACTGGACGCACGAGGCGCGCAAGAACCCCCGGGTCAGCTTCGAGCTGGTGCGCAACTCGCCCCTGCAGCTGCGCGAGGTCTACGAGTACCACCGCCCCGACAAGGGCGATCGCGAGGTGATCGCAGAGGCCGCCTGGGCCGGGCGGCACTTCTCCTGGCGCATGCTGGGGCGCTCCCGGCTGCTCGCGAGCGCCTACGTGGTCTCCGACACGCCCGCGACGCCCGACATCATCGCGATCCACTACGGCCGGTCGACGCTCCTGCGGCAGCCTGCCGTCACGATCCTCGCTCGGCCGCACCTCGACCCCGACCAGGTGCGGCGTTCCGTCTCGATCGACACCCACTCGTTCGAGCTCACGGCTGAGGAGTTCTGGCGGCTGCAGTGGCTCGTGCCCTACACCGCCTCGCCCTCGGCGAGCGACTCCCTCGCCTGACGCAGATCCTCCAGCAGAGCGCCGATGAGCACCCAGTGGCGCGGGTTCGGCTCCGGCACCTCGATGGGCGTCGTCAGCAGCTCGCCGTCCAGTCGCGGCATCGTGCTGGTGCGCCCGTCGTCGAGCGCCTGGCGGTCGACGAGCGCGCGCACCTCGTGCGCGATCCGGCGCGCCTCGATGCCGATGCGGCGCACGGTCGGGTCGTCGGCGACGGATGCGTCCAAGCGGTCGGCGAGGGAGCGCGACATCCCGATCACCCGGTTCGCGAGCACGGTGAGCGTCAGCAGCAGCCGTTCGTCGCGCTCGAGCCGCTCCCGCAGGCGCCGGGCTCGCGGATTCAGCAGAGTCGACTCCTCGAGCGCATCCATCGCGGCGCGCGCCCGCTGCACCCTCCCGCGCAGCGCACGGGCATCCTCGAGCAGCTGCGGGCTCGGCGCGCCGGCGACGAGCGAGCGGTCGACCCGGTCGTAGGCGTCGGCGATCGCGTGGGCGAGCTCGCGCATCGCTCGCTCGGCGGGCTCGTGGTGCACAGGGGGCACCACGACGAGGTTGATGAGCAGCGCGACGACCGCGCCGATGACGGTCTCGACGATGCGCTCGAAGCCGAACAGCGGCCCCGAGCCGGCGCCCAGCGCGAGCAGGATCATGGCGCTGATCGGCAGCTGGCTCGCCGCCATCGGCGCGAGCCGCAGCAGGCGCGCGACGACGACGGCGAGCACCGTCACGGCGAGCACGAACAGCGGCCCCGGCGGCAGCACGAGGCTCGCGAGCCAGGCGAGCACGACACCGCCGAGCGTGCCGATGGAGCGCTCGATGCCCTTCCCGACCGACTGGCTGACGCTCGGCGCCACCACCAGGATCGCGGCGATGGCCGCGAAGATCGGCAGCTCGACCCCGAGCAGCAGCTGGCTGGCGAACCACGCGAGGGCCGTCGCGACGACGACCTTGAGCACCTGCAGCCAGGAGTCCTGCTGCTCGGCCATCAGTCGTCGCAGCCAGCGCATGACACCACGATACGCGCGGCGATGCCGACGGATGCGGCGCTGGGGTGTTGGATGGTGCCCATGCTCGACAACGCCGCCGCCGTGCTCACGCGGCTCCTCGCCGCGAGCGGCCGCGAGCTGGTCGACTTCGTGCAGAAGGATGTCGAGCCGGTCAACGAGGGATTCATCATCGGCTTCTCCTGCGGCGTGCGCACGCAGCAGGACGCGATCGAGCGGGTCACGATCTACGTGAACACGTCGCCGAGCGCACCGACCGACGAGCACACGGTCGAGCTCGCCGACGCGTCGGGCCGCAGGCTCACCGCCTGGGTCTACCCGCAGGACCCCTCCTTGCCCTCGCTGCCGGCCGTGTCGTACCCGGAGGCGGCAGGGGTCGTGCTGGCGAAGTTCGGCATCGCGGCGGAGGGCGCGAGCCTGCGCATGGAGGCGTACCGGCCGGGCAAGCGCGCGGTGCTGCGGGTCGACACCGCGACCGACAGCTGGTTCGCCAAGGTCGTGCACCCGACGCTCGCGAGCTCCATCCACGACCTGCACGAGCGCTTCGCGGCCGCCGGCATCCGCGTGCCGCGCTCGCTCGGCTTCTCGGACGCCGGGCTCGTGCTGCTGGGCGAGCTGCCCGGCGTGCCGGCGATCGACGTCTTCGAGCGCATCGATCGCGCGCGCTTCGCCCGCGCCCTCGAGGAGCTCACGCAGCAGGTGGCCGGCGTGCCCGTGACGATCGGCGCGCGCGAGTCGCTCGCGCGCCGCGTCGAGTGGTACGCCGAGCGCATGGAGGAGACCGCTCCGGTCTTCGCCCGCCAGACGGCGCGGCTCGCGGCGCTCGTCGCGCAGCGCTACGCCGCGACGCCGGTGCCCAAGCCGGTGACGATCCACGGGGATCTGCACCTCGGACAGGTGTTCGTCGACGAGCGGGATCCGAGCGTCATCACCGGCATCCTGGACATCGACACCGCGGGTCTCGGCGATCCTGCCGATGATCGGGGCGCCCTGTTCGGGCACGTGGTCGTGTCGTCGATCGAGCGCGCGCCGTCGGCTGCCGCGGCGCAGGCGCTCGCCGCGTTCGCCGATGAGCTCGAAGCCGGCTGGCTCGACGATCAGCGGGTGCGGGCCATCGCGGCGACGCACCTGCTGGGGCACGCGCTGGCGAACGCCGGTCGCTCGGACGACCGCGGAGCCTCGGCGGCCCAGCGCCTGCTGGATCGCGCCGAGGCCGTGCTCGGCTAGCCTGCGCTGGCTGTCCCAGCGCCGGTCGACCCAGCGCCGGTCGACCCTGCGCCCGTCGACCCTGCGCCGACCGCCTCCTCGCCGAGCAGCGCGCGCACGCGCGGGATGACCTCGCTGCCGAACAGCTCGATCGAGCGCAGGTTGTCGGCGTGGCTGGTGCCCGAGTCGTACTTCAGGTCGAAGCGCTCGACGCCGAGCGTCTCGACGGCCCAGGCGATCTTCTGCGCGACCGTCTCGGGGCTGCCGGCGAACATCGCGCCGTGCTCGGCCACCTGCGCGTCGAACTCGCGCTCGGTCGCATCGCCCCACCCGCGCTCCCGACCGATCCGGTTCCGGAACACCATCCACTGCGGCATGAGGATGCGCTTCGCCTCCGCATCGCTCTCCGCGACGAGGCCGGGGGAGTGCATGCCGACGCGCCCGAGCGGTGCGCCGTCCGCCCCGACGTGGCCGAACTGCTCCATCGCCTTGCGGTAGAGCCCGGCGAAGGGGGCGAACTGCGCGGGGCTGCCCCCGATGATCGCGAGCATCATGTCGAAGCCGTGGCGCGCGGTGCGGATGACCGACTCGGGGGAGCCGCCGACACCGACCCAGACCGGCATCCTGCCTCCCTGGGTCGCGGCGTGCGAGCGCGGGTGCACCGGCTGCTCGGTGAGCGGTGAGCGCAACCGCCCCGACCAGGTCACGGGCTCCTCGCGCACGAGCGCGGCGAGCAGCTCGAGGCGCTCCTCGAAGAGCTCCTCGTAGTCCTCCAGGCGCAGGCCGAACAGCGGGAACGACTCGACGAACGAGCCGCGGCCCACGATCATCTCGGCGCGACCGCTCGAGATGCCGTCGAGCGTCGAGAACTGCTCGAAGACCCGCACGGGGTCGTTCGAGGACAGCACGGTCACGGCGGTGCCGAGGCGGATCCGCTCGGTCACGGAGGCGAGCGCGCCCAGCACGATCTCGGGGGCGCTCGCCGCGAAGTCCTCGCGGTGGTGCTCCCCGATGCCGAAGAAGGCGAGCCCCGCGCGGTCGGCGGCGATGCCCTCCTGCACCACGTCGCGCAGCACCTGCGCGTGGTCGATGGGGTCGCCGTCGACCGCGGGGACGGCGGCGAAGGTGTGTGCTCCGAACTCGATGGTCATGGTGTCCTCTCCACTGCTGGTCAACGCGGCAGCGCTCGGAGCATTCCTTCGAATCTCAACGACTCGTCGGCACGAGCGCGGGCCCGACGACGGAGCGGGGGCCCGGATGACCCGGACCCCCGCTCTTCCACGACCCGTCGCGGGTCAGTGGTGGTCGTGCTTCGCAGCCTCGATCTCGGTGCGCGTGATCGGCGCGATCCGATCCTCGAAGAACCAGCGCGAGAACGCGGAGCGCAGGTGCGTGCCCGCCGTGATCTTGCCCTTGGCGTTCGGGCGCACCATGACCGGCTCGTAGCTCTCGTAGGCCTTGAGCTTCCACGACTGGTACTCGTCGAGCTGCTCGTGCACCTCGATGTAGGCCCCGCCGGGGAGCCGGCGGATGTTGCCCGACTCGTAGCCGTGCAGCAGGATCTCGCGATCCTTCTTCTGCAGGCCGATGGCGATGCGCTTCGTGAGCCAGTACACGATGACCGTGCCGACGATGAGCGCCGCCTGCAGCGCCCACGTCACCTGGAAGACGTTGAGCGAGAAGTGCGTCGCGATGAGGTCGGAGGAGGCAGCTGCCCAGAGGATCGCGTAGAACCAGACGCCTGCCGCGCCGATGGCCGTGCGCGTCGGGTTGTTGCGCGGGCGCTCGGCGATGTGGTGCTCGCGCTTGTCGCCCGTGATCCACGCCTCGATGAAGGGATAGAACATCACGAGCACGATGAACAGCCCCAGCACCGCGATCGGCAGCAGGATGTTCCAGGAGAGCGTCAACCCGAAGATCTCGGACTCCCAGCCCGGCGCCAGTCGCAGCGCACCGTCGGCGAAGCCGATGTACCAGTCGGGTTGGGTTCCTGCCGAGACGGGGGATGGGTCGTAGGGCCCGAAGTCCCAGACCGGCAGGATCGTGAAGGTCGAGCCGATCGCCACCAGCACGCCGAAGACGATGAAGAAGAACGCACCTGCCTTGGCAGCGAACAGGGGCATGATCGGCGCGCCGACGACGACGTCGTTCGTCTTGCCGGGGCCGGCGAAGTCGGTGTGCTTGTTGACGATCAGCAGCACCATGTGGATGCCGATGAAGGCGATGACGAGCGCCGGCAGCAGCATGATGTGCAGCACGAAGAGCCTCGGCACGATCTCGTGCCCGGGGAAGATGCCGCCGAACAGGAGGTAGGAGATCCAGGTGCCGACCACCGGGATGCCCTTGACCATGCCGTTGATGATCGCGAGGCCGTTGCCCGAGAGCAGGTCGTCGGGCAGCGAGTAGCCGGTGAAGCCCTCGGCGAGCGCCAGGATGAAGAGGATGAAGCCGACGACCCAGTTGATCTCGCGCGGCTTGCGGAACGCGCCGGTGAAGAACACGCGCAGCATGTGCAGCCCGATGGCGGCGACGAAGAGCAGCGCCGACCAGTGGTGCACCTGGCGCATCAGCAGGCCGCCGCGCACGTCGAACGAGAGGTTGAGCGTCGACGCGTAGGCCGCCGACATCTCGACGCCCTTCAGCGGCACGTAGGAGCCCTCGTAGTGCACGGCGGTCATCGACGGCTCGAAGAAGAACGTCAGGAAGGTGCCGGAGAGCAGGATCGCGACGAACGAGTACAGGATGATCTCGCCGAGCATGAACGACCAGTGGTCGGGGAAGACCTTCCGACCGAGCGCAGCGACCATCGACGAGATGCTGGTGCGCTCATCGAGGTAGTTGGACGCCTTCGCGGTCAGAGAGGGACGCGTGGCGGTGGCGGTCATGCGCGGGTCTCCGTCTCAGCGGCCGACAGCGGCACGTGTGCTTCGTCGTCGACGTGGTGGAGGCGCTCGAAGAACGATGCGCCGATGGGTTCGGTGAAGTCGCGCCGAGCGACGAGGAAGCCCTCGTCGTCGACCGTGATGGGCAGCTGGGGCAGCGGCCGCTTGGCCGGACCGAAGATGACCTTGGCGTGCTGCGTGACGTCGAACGTCGACTGGTGGCACGGGCACAGCAGGTGGTGCGTCTGCTGCTCGTAGAGGGCGACAGGGCATCCGACGTGCGTGCAGATCTTGGAGTACGCGACGATGCCGTCGTACGACCAGTCCTCGCGGCCCGGCTGGATCTCGAGCCGCTCGACGGGCACGCGCACGAGCAGCACGGCGGCGAGCGCCTTCTGGTCGAGGTAGCCCTCGTTGTGCCCGATCTCCTTGAGCGGCTCGGGGATGACGTGGAAGGCGGAGCCGATCGTGACGTCCGACGCCTTGATCGGCGTGCCGGAGGGGTCGAGCGCCAGTCGCATGCCCTCGCGCCACATGGTGTGCGCGATCGCCTGGGGCGCGTCCTGCGCGGGGGCGAGGTCGCGGAAGAGCACGACAGCCGGGAGCGGCACGAGCGCGACCGCGCCGATGAGCGTGTTGCGGATCAGCGAGCGGCGCGTGAAGCCCGACTCCTCGTCGCCGAGCTTGAAGATCTCGACGGCGCGAGCGCGGGTCGGCTCGGAGCCGCGCGTGGGGTGGCGCTCCTCGACGACCTCGTGGCTGCTCATCAGCTGCCGCGCCCAGTGCATGGCGCCGAAGCCGATGCCGAGCAGCGCGAGGGCGATGGCCAGACCGAGGAAGAGGTTGTTGGCGCGGACGCTCGCCATGTTGCCGATCTCGATCGGCACGGCGATGTAGGCGACGATCGCGAGCACGGAGCCGAGCATCGACAGCAGGAACCAGCCGACGACCTGGCGCTCCGCCCGGCGCTCCTTGTGCGGGTGCAGATCCGTCTGGCGCGGGCGGTGCGGGGGCAGGCCCGGGTTCTCGAACGCGTCTGCCTGCTCGATGGCTGCGCCTCGGTCGACGACGACCAGCTCGTGGTCCTCAGCGCCGGTGCGGCCCGGAGCCGACTGGTCTTCAGCCGACATGCTGTTCCTCTCTGTGTCCTGCGCCATGGATCAGTTCGGCCTCGACGTCAGCCAGACCGTGACCGCGACGATGCCGCCGAGGCCGAAGATCCAGATGAACAGGCCTTCGGACACCGGGCCGAGGGCGCCGAGGTCGAAGCCGCCGACGGACGGGTTCTCATCCAGGTAGTGCAGGTACGCGATGATCTCGCGCTTCTGCTCGGGAGCGATGTTGTTGTCGTTGAAGACGGGCATGTTCTGCGGGCCCGTCAGCATCGCCTCGTAGATGTGGGCCGCATCGATGTCGCGCAGGTGCGGCGCGAACTTGCCCTCGGTCAGGGCGCCGCCGGCGCCCGCGAGGTTGTGGCACATGGCGCAGTTGATGCGGAAGAGCACGCCGCCGTTGGCGACGCCCTCGTCGTCGACCTGGGCGGTGTCGAGCCACTCCTGGTCGGGACGATCCGGGCCCGGGGCGAGCGAGGCGATCCAGTCGCCCATCGCGTCGGACTGCTCCTGCGTGAACTGGGGGTCGCGCTGCAGCGCCTGCGGGCCCTGGAAGGCCATCGGCATGCGACCGGTCATCACCTGGAAGTTCACGGATGCTGCGCCGACGCCGATGAGGCTCGTGCCGTTCTCGGTGCCCTCAGCGTTCAGGCCGTGGCACGAGGCGCAGTTCGCGCGGAAGAGCTCTGCGCCGTCCTGCATCGTGAGCGCCTGCGCGTGCGCCGCGCCGCCCGTGGGCTCCGCGTTCGCCACGGTGCTCACCGCTGCGGAGGCGCCGCCTGCTGCGACGAGCCCGATGATCAGCAGCGCAGCGCTCGCCAGCGGGTGCCTGCGGCCGGTCTTCTTGCGTGTTGCCAACGTAATTCACCCAACCGTTACTTGAGCCAGTAGATGACGAGGTACAGGCCGATCCAGACCACGTCGACGAAGTGCCAGTAGTACGAGATGACGTGCGCGCTGGTCGCCTCCTTGCGACCGAAGCGCTTCACCGCGTACGCGCGCCCGATGACGAACAGGAAGGCGAAGAGCCCGCCCGTCACGTGCAGGCCGTGGAAGCCGGTGGTGATGTAGAAGGCAGACCCGTAGGAGTTCGACGAGATCGTGATGCCGTGGTGGATCAGCTCGAGGTACTCGAAGACCTGCAGGACGACGAAGATCGCGCCCATGGCGTAGGTCAGGTAGAACCACTCGATCATGCCCCACTTGGAGAACTCGAGCGCACCGCCCGTGCGCCGCGCCTGGTGGTGCTCCGCAGCGTTCGCGCCAGCCTGGCACGTGAAGCTGGAGGCCAGCAGGATCGTGGTGTTGATCGTCGCGAAGATCACGTTCAGCTGCTCGGCCTCGGTCGCGAACAGGTCGCCGGACATCGAGCGGAGCGTGAAGTAGATGGCGAAGAGGCCCGCGAAGAACATGACCTCGCTGCCGAGCCAGACGATCGTGCCGACCGCAACGGTGTTCGGCCGCCTGATCATCGGCGCCGATGCAGGCGACGTGGAGAGCGCAGTAGTGGACACGACATCCATCCTAGTGACAGTGGCGGGCAGGCCTCGACCCGTCGGACAGCGTGCCGCAAAAAGATAGGCTGACCCCATGGATCGCCTCTTGACCTGGCCAGTCGTGCTCGAGACGCTGCTGGAGGGGGAGGACCTCGCGATCCGCCAGGCGGAGTGGGCGATGGCCGAGATCGTGGCCGGCAGCGCGACCGAGTCGCAGACCGCCGGCTTCCTCATCGCGCTGCGGGCGAAGGGCGTCGTGGCGGAGGAGCTCGTGGGCTTCCGCGACGCGATCCTCGAGGCGGCGGTGCCGCTCCCGGGTGACACGCGCGTGGTCGACATCGTCGGCACCGGCGGGGATCGCCAGCACACCGTGAACATCTCCACGACCGCGAGCATCGTCGTCGCGGCGGCAGGGGTCCCGGTGCTCAAGCACGGCAACCGCGCGGTCTCCTCGTCCTCCGGAGCCTCGGACGTGCTCGACGCGCTCGGCCTCGTGCCCGCGGACGACGACCCGGCGCGCGTCCGCCGCATCCTCGAGGAGGCGGGCATCTCGTTCGCGTGGGCCACCCGGTTCCACCCGGGGTTCCGCCACGCGGCGCCCGTGCGGCAGCAGCTGGGCGTGCCGACCGTCTTCAACTACCTCGGCCCGCTCGTCAACCCGGCGCGGCCGGAGGTGTCGCTGGTCGGGGTCGCCGACAAGCACGTGATCGAGCAGTTCGTCGGCGTCTTCGCGACCCGCGGCGCGACGGCGCTCGTCGTGCGCGGCGAGGACGGGCTGGACGAGCTGACGACGACGGGGCACTCGGAGCTGTGGGAGGTGTCGCGCGGCGACGTCGTCGAGCACGACATCGACCCGCGCGAGCTCGGGATCCCCCGCGCGTCGCTCGAAGACCTGCGCGGGGGCACGCCCGAGCACAACGCGAAGGTGCTGCGCCGCACGCTCGACGGCGAGCCCGGTCCGGTGCGCGACATCGTGCTGCTGAACGCGGCGGCGGCGCTCGTCGCGTGGCGGCTGGACGGCGATCCGCGCCAGAAGGACCGGCCCATGAAGGAGCGCATCGCCGACGAGCTCGTGGTCGCGGCAGCGGCGATCGACTCGGGTCGCGCCGCGCGCACGCTCGAGGCGTGGCGACGAGCCGCGGGCTGATGGCGTGACCGACGCGCTGATCCCTCGAGCGCAGCGCCAGACGAGCTGGTCGGGCGACGAGGTCTGGCACACGTGGCCGCTGCGCTGGGCCGATCGCGCCTCTCGGTCGCTGCTGCTCGTCGCGCTCGCCGTCGGCGGACTGCTCGCGTGCTACGCCCTGCCGCTGCTGCTCCACCACCCGCCTGCCCTGTCGCCGTCGCTGACGCTGAGCAGCATCGGCGTGCTGCTGCTGCTGCTGGCCGCGTTCGTCGCACCCGCCTCCCGCGGCTACCGCGTCGCCGCGGTCTACTGCCTCGTGCTGTTCGCCGCCGCGACCTCCGTGCTCGTGATGATGCAGTCGACCAGCCTGCTCGGGGCGACCACCTACGGCGCGCTCAACGCCGTCGAGTTCACCGCGGGCGCCGCGCTCGTGGTGGCCTGGATGCTCGTCAGGATGCGGCATCCGCTCACCATCCTGATCGTGCTGCTCGGCTACGCGGCGGCGGCTGCCGCGCTGTACGCCCGTGCCGTGCCCGCGCTGCGGGACCGGATGGCCGCCAACCCCTGGGAGGAGGCCGCGACGGGTGCCGACGAGGCGGTCACGCGCGCGGTGCTGCTCCTGCTGATCTTCGGGCTCATCGTGCTGGGCTGGTGGCTCGACGGCTGGATGCGGGCGCTGCTGCCGGTCGCCAACGTCGCCGAGCCCCACGCATCCGGCCGGGCATCGCGCACGGGGGAGCAGCAGCGGCTGCGGTACGCCTTCGTCTCGATGCTCGTCGGGCTCGACGTGATCGCGATCGCGGTGGCGATCTCGGCGAAGCAGCCCGTCGCGCGGGGCAGGCTCTCGGACGAGGACGACTGGTGGGCCTCCATCGTGCTGGCCGTCTCCACCTCGCGCGTGGCCATGCTCATCGTGGTGATCTTCGCCGCGATCATCTGGCTGAGCGATCCGGCCGCCCGGGCGACCTGACCGCGTCGAGCATCCGGCCAGCGTCGCGCGCCGTCGCACGACGGAGGGGGCGGCCGCAGCCACCCCCTCCGCATCAGCCCGTCGCGGTCAGCCGCTCACGAGCGCGACCGCCGCAGCTCACTCGACGTCGTCGTCGACCCAGTCGAGCGTCTTCTGGACGGCCTTCTTCCAGTTGCGATACGTGCGGTCCCGCGACTCCTGATCCATCTGCGGCTCCCAGCGGCTGTCCTCCTGCCAGTTCTGGCGCAGCTCGTCGAGCGAGCCCCAGAACCCGACCGCGAGGCCGGCGGCGTAGGCGGCTCCCAGCGCCGTCGTCTCCGCCACCACGGGGCGCACGACCGGCACGCGCAGCATGTCTGCCTGGAACTGCATGAGGGTGTCGTTGGCGATCATGCCGCCGTCGACCTTGAGCTCCGTCAGGTCGACGCCGGAGTCGGCGTTGACGGCGTCGACGACCTCGGTCGTCTGGAACGCCGTCGCCTCGAGCGCCGCCCGAGCGATGTGCCCCTTGTTGACGTAGCGCGTCATGCCCACGAGGGCACCGCGCGCATCCGGTCGCCAGTACGGCGCGAAGAGGCCGGAGAACGCGGGCACGAAGTAGGCGCCGCCGTTGTCCTCCACCTGCTTCGCGAGCGTCTCGACCTCGGGCGCGTCCTTGATGATGCCGAGGTTGTCGCGCAGCCACTGGATGAGCGAGCCCGTCACGGCGATCGACCCCTCGAGCGCGTAGTGGGTCGGCTCGTCGCCGATCTTGTAGCCGACGGTGGTGAGCAGCCCGTTCTTCGAGTGCACGATCTCGGTGCCCGTGTTGAAGATCAGGAAGTTGCCCGTGCCGTAGGTGTTCTTCGCCTCGCCCTGGTCGAACGCGGCCTGGCCGAAGGTCGCGGCCTGCTGGTCGCCGAGGATGCCCGTGATCGGGGTCTCGCGCAGCAGCGACTCGGAGGCGGCTATACCGAACTCGCCCGAGGACGCCTTGATCTCGGGGAGCATCGACTTGGGCACCCCGAAGTCGGCGAGGATCTCGTCGTTCCAGGAGGTCGTCTCGAGATCCATGAAGAGGGTGCGCGAGGCGTTCGTCACGTCGGTCGCGTGCACGCCGCCGTTGACGCCGCCCGTCAGGTTCCAGAGCACCCAGGTGTCCGTGGTGCCGAAGATGAGGTCGCCCGCCTCGGCGGCCTCGCGCGCCCCCTCGACGTTTTCGAGGATCCAGACGATCTTCGTGCCGGAGAAGTAGGTCGCCAGCGGCAGGCCCACCTTCGCCTTGTAGCGGTCGGTGTCGCCGTCGGCGAGCCGGTCGACGATCTTCTGCGTGCGGGTGTCCTGCCAGACGATGGCGTTGTAGACGGGCTCGCCGGTGGTCTTGTTCCAGACCACCGCGGTCTCGCGCTGGTTCGTGATGCCAATGGCCTTCACGTTGTGGCGCGTGACGTTCGCCTTCGAGAGCGCCTGGCCGATGACCTCGCGCGTGTTGTTCCAGATCTCCATCGGGTCGTGCTCGACCCAGCCGGCGTGCGGGAAGATCTGCTCGTGCTCGAGTTGGCCGGTCGAGACGACGCTGCCGGCGTGGTCGAAGAGGATGGCGCGAGTCGAGGTCGTGCCCTGGTCGATGGCGATGACGTAGTCGTTCACCGTGACTCCTTCATTGGATGGTGGATGGTGCTGTCTGCTGGAGGGCGAGAGCGAGGAGGAGGGGGCGGACCCCTCCTCCTCGTCGTCAGGCCGTCGCCATCGCGGCGATCAGGACCGGTGCCGAGAGACCGGCGATGATGCCGCCGATGATCGGGCCGGCGACCGGCACCCAGGCGTAGCTCCAGTCGCTCGAGCCCTTGCCCTTGATCGGCAGGATCGCGTGGGCGATGCGCGGACCGAGGTCGCGAGCGGGGTTGATGGCGTAGCCGGTCGGGCCACCGAGCGAGGCACCGATCGCGATGACCACGAGCGCCACGGGCAGGGCGCCCAGCGCGGCGAGGCCGCTCGCGTCGCCGTTCGCGCCGAAGCCGATGACCACGAAGACGAGCACGAAGGTGCCGATGATCTCGGTCACGAGGTTCCAGCCGCTGTTGCGGATGCCGGGGCCGGTCGAGAAGGTGCCGAGCTTGTTGGCCGGGTCCTCCTCGATGTCGAAGTGCTGCTTGTAGGCCAGCCAGCAGAGCACGGCGCCGAGGAAGGCGCCGATCATCTGCGCACCGAGGTAGACGGGCAGCGAGGCCCAGTTGTACTCGGCGCCGGTCGAGAGCGCCTGCGACATCAGGCCGAAGGTCACGGCGGGGTTGAGGTGCGCACCGGAGTAGCCGGCGACGATCACACCGGAGAAGACCGCGAGGCCCCAGCCGAAGTTGATCATGAGGAAGCCGCCGCCATAGCCCTTGTTGCCCTTCAGCACGACGTTGGCGACGACGCCGCAGCCGAGGAGGACGAGCATTGCCGTGCCGACCAGCTCAGAGAGGAATACCAGCCCGAGATTCACATCCACAGGTCCCTGCTTTCTCGTTCCCGGGCCGCTCTGCCCGGACCGCCCACTCGGGTGGTACGCACACCCTAGCCATGCCGGATGGCCGGGGGAGCGAACCGGCCGCGCATTTCTCGATCGCGTCGAATTCCGAGCCGCCGGGGCGTACCGTGAGGATCGTCGCACCACCAGTGATGGACGGATGGCGCAGGAGCACCGGCGCCGGATCACCGCGAGGAAGAGGCCAACCGTGAAGAAGCTCATCAACGACCCGAAGAAGACCGTCGACGAAGGCGTCGCGGGGTTCGCGGCAGCCCATCCCGACCTCGTGCGCGTGGTCGTCGACCCGCCGTTCGTCGTCGTGCGGGCGGATGCGCCGGTCGCCGGCAAGGTCGGCCTGGTCTCGGGCGGCGGCTCCGGCCACGAGCCCCTGCACGCCGGCTTCGTGGGCTTCGGCATGCTCGACGCCGCCGTGCCCGGCCCCATGTTCACCTCGCCGACGCCCGACCCCATCGTCGAGGCGACGAAGCAGGTCGACGCCGGCGCCGGCGTGCTGCACATCGTCAAGAACTACACCGGCGACGTGCTGAACTTCGAGACCGCGGCAGACCTCGCGCTCGCCGAGGGCATCGAGGTGCAGTCCGTGGTCGTCGACGACGACGTCGCGGTCAAGGACTCCCTCTACACCGCCGGCCGCCGCGGCGTCGCCGGCACCCTGCTGGTCGAGAAGATCGCGGGCGCCGCAGCCGAGCGCGGCGACACGCTCGACCAGGTGGCAGCGGTCGCCAGGCGGGTCACCAGCCAGGTGCGCACCATGGGACTCGCGCTCGCGCCCTGCACCGTGCCGCACGCGGGCGAGCCGAGCTTCGAGCTCGCCGACGACGAGGTCGAGATCGGCATCGGCATCCACGGCGAGCCCGGCCGGGAGCGCATCGCGCTCGAGCCCGCGGACCGGCTGGTGGATCGCCTGCTGGAGCCGATCCTCGAGGATCTGCCGCTCGCGACCGACGACCGGGTGGTGCTGCTCGTGAACGGCATGGGCGGCACGCCGCAGTCCGAGCTCTACATCGTCTTCCGCCGGGCGGCCGAGGTGCTCGCGGAGCGCGGCATCACGCTCGCTCGCTCGCTCGTCGGCTCCTACGTCACGAGCCTCGAGATGCAGGGCGTGTCCATCACGCTGCTGAAGCTCGACGACGACCTCCTCGACCTCTACGACGCGCCCGTGCAGACCGCTGCGCTGCGCTGGGGCCGCTGACGTGGCAGGCGAGCGCGCCCTCGACGGCGCCTGGACCCGACGCTGGATCGAGGCGATCGCCGCGCAGGTGGGCGAGCGCAAGGCCGAGCTGACCTCGCTCGACCGCGCCATCGGGGACGCCGATCACGGCGAGAACCTCGACCGCGGCTTCCAGGCCGTGCTGGGCAAGCTCGACTCCCTCGACGCCGATGCGACCCCCGGCGCGGTGCTGAAGCTCGTGGCGACCACGCTCATCTCGACGGTCGGCGGGGCGGCGGGCCCCCTCTACGGCACCGCGTTCCTGAAGGCAGCCATGGCTGCCGGCGACCGCGAGCAGCTCGACGCGGCCGGCCTCGTCGAGGTGCTCGGCGCTGCCCGTGACGGCATCGTCGCCCGCGGCAAGGCCGAGCTGCAGGACAAGACGATGGTGGACGCGTGGACCCCGGCGGTCGATGCTGCGGCGGCGGCCGGCTCCGACGTGCGCGCCGCCCTCGAGGCGGCCGCCGCTGCCGCGGCCGAGGGCGCGGTCGCGACCGAGCCGCTCGTGGCGCACAAGGGACGCGCGTCCTACCTGGGCGAGCGCGCCGTCGGGCATCGCGATCCCGGTGCGGAGTCGACGGCGCTCATGCTGCGCGCCGCGGCGGACACGCTGTGACGGTCGGCCTGCTGATCGTCTCGCACTCCGCGAAGATCGCCACGGGTGTCGTCGAGCTGGCGGCGCAGATGGCGCCGAGCGTGACGCTCGTGGCTGCCGGCGGCACCGAGGACGGCGGCATCGGCACGAGCTTCGACGCGGTGCAGGCCGGGCTGCTCGAGGCCGAGACGGGCGATGGAGTGGTGGTGCTGTGCGACCTCGGCTCCGCCGTGCTGACGACCGAGACCGCGCTCGACCTCGCCGACGACACCGAGCGCATCCGCATCGCCGACGCACCGATCGTCGAGGGCGCCGTCGCCGCCGCGGTCGCCGCGGAAGCCGGTGCCGACCTCGCCGCGGTCGTCGCGGCGGCGGAGGATCGCTCCCCGGGCGATCGAGCCGCCGGGGAGGCGACGCAGGATCCCTCGGACGCCGCTCGGCACGAGGGAGCCGGCCCCGACGCCGATCGCTCCTCGCTCGAGGTCGAGCTGCGCAACCCGCACGGCCTGCACGCACGGCCGGCGGCCGAGCTGGTGCGCACGGCGAGCGGCTTCGACGCGCGCGTCACCGTGAACGGGGTCGACGCGACGAGCATGCTGCGCGTGCTGGCGCTCGGGCTCGACGCGGGGACGACGGCGCGCTTCGAGGCGACGGGGCGCGAGGCGGAGGCAGCGATCTCGGCGATCGCGTCGCTCGCCGCGACCGACTTCGGCGAGTCGCGCCCCTAGCCGGCCGCGCTAGCGCTGCACCACGTGCACCGCGAACTCGTCGGCCTTGGCGCGCGCGACCACGAACGAGCAGATCGGTCGGATCCGCTTCCCCTCGGCGATCGTCGATCGCAGGGCGTCGTCGACGAGCTGCGACCCGACGCCGCGGCCGCCGAAGGCCGGGTCGATCTCGGTGTGCGTGAAGGAGCGGACGCCGTCGGCATCGACGTAGTCCGCGAACCCGGCCAGCGCACCGTCGATGTGCGCCTCGTAGCGGGAGGCCTCGGTCTCGTGCACGATCTCGATCGCGCTCTGCTGCTCGCTCATGCGCCCACGGTAGCGGCTCGGGATGCGCGCGCGGCAGGTCAGCGCAGCCGCGCGGGCGGAGTGCGGCATGCTTGGTGCATGCAGCTCGACCCGCGACGCATCCTGATCTTCCGCACCGTCGCGCGCGAGGGCTCCGTCTCCGGCGGGGCGCGCGCGCTCGGCTGGACGCAGCCTGCCGTGAGCCAGCACATCCGCCTCCTCGAGGAGGAGGTGGGTCAGGCCCTGCTGCTGCGATCGTCGACGGGCGTCACGCTCACCGAGGCGGGCGAGCGACTGCTGCGCCACGCCGACGGCGTGGCTGGCCTGCTGGCCTCGGCCGAGGCCGAGCTCGCCTCGCTCGCCGAAGGCGCCGGGAGCGTCACGATCGCCGCGTTCCCCTCGGCGCTGGCAGACTTCGTGCCCCGCGCGATCGCCGCCGCTCGGCTGGCGGTGCCGCGGCTGAGCGCGCGCGTCATCGAGCTCGAGCCGCCGGAGGCGATCGAGGCCGTGCTCGCCGGCGATGCCGACGTCGCGGTGGCGTTCGAGTACGACGAGCTCCACGACGACGTGCAGCTCGCTCGCGTCGAGCTGGGCTTCGACGCGACGTGCATCGTGCTGCCGGCGGATCACGAGCTCGCCGCCGGGGGAGCGGTCGACATCGCGGCCCTCGCCGGTGCCGACTGGGTGGGCGGGTGCACGCGCTGCCGCTCGCACCTCGAGGCGCTCGCGACCGACGCCGGCTTCGCGCCCACCATCCAGTTCGAGACCGACGACTTCGTCGCGGCGCAGTCCTTCGTCGCCGCGACCGGCTCGGTGACGCTGCTGCCATCGATGGCGCTGCGAGTGCTGACGCGCGACGACGTCGTCGTCGCCCCGCTCGCCGACCGCTCCGGCCGCACCGTGTCGCTGCGCTACCGCCATGGCGCCGAGCGCGTGCCGGCGGTCAGCACGGTCATCGAGGCCATGCGGACGCGGTGGGAGCAGACCGCTCGCTGACGGAGCGGGGCGCAGCGGTGGGCTGCGCCGTCAGCGGTTTGCGGCGAGCGGCGGCGGAGCCAGCGCGTCGGCGGCGAGATCGCCCAGCGCGATCCGCGACAGCGCATCGGCGTGCGCCTGGCAGGAGTCGAGCAGCGGCACCTCGGCGTCGCTGGCGTCGACGAGGAGCATGATCTCGGTGCACGCCAGCACGATCGCCTCCGCGCCCTCGGCCACGAGCGCGGCGAACGCCTGCCGGTAGACCGCGCGCGCCGCCTCCGACACCACGCCCTGCGTCAGCTCGTCGAAGATGATGCGGTCGAGCTCGGTCTGCGCGGCGGCTGGCGGCACGACCGCGGCGATGCCGTGCGCCTGCAGCCGCTCGGCGTAGAACGCCTCCGACATCACCCACTGGGTGCCCACGATCCCGAGCGTGCGCGCTCCGACGCGGCCCGCTGCGGCTGCCACCGCGTCGCCGATGTGCACGAGCGGCACCCGGACGCGCGACTCGACCGCGGGTGCCACCTTGTGCATCAGGTTGGTGGCGATGGCGATCGAGGATGCTCCGGCGCGCTCGAGCGCGGCCGCCTCACTCGCGAGGAGCTCGCCCGCGGCGAGCCAGTCCTCTCGCAGCTGGCATGCGCGCACCTCGGCGAAGTCGAGGCTCGAGAGCAGGATGCGGGCGGAGGCGTGGCCGCCGCGCTCGGCCGCGACGCGCTCGTTGATGGCCCGGTAGTACTCGATCGTCGAGTGCCAGCTCATGCCGCCGAGGATGCCGATGGTCTGCATGCACCGATCCCATCATCCGCCGGGATAGAAGTCCAGCCTGTATGATTGATGCTTGCTAGTCGGTGCGGTGATGGCCGGACGGCGTTCGAAGCGCGGCGCCGGCGCGGCGCGGAGCCGCAGCCGCGCCCGCGCGCAGACCGAGGCGCTGCTGCAGGCTGATCGCCAGCAGCATCTGCGCGCCGAGGTAGGGGATGAGCACGGCGAACGTGCGCAGCGGGTCGGGGATGTCGAGCACGAACAGACCCAGTCCCAGCACGAGGTCGCTCACGAGGAACAGCAGCCCGCCGAGCAGGCCCGGGGTGTCGATCGCGGCGAAGGCGGCCATCGCCGCCAGCACCAGGGCGTAGAGGAGCACCGGCACCGCGAGGGCACCGGCGTTCGCGGCGGTGATGCCACCGGCGATCACGGCGATGATCGCGTAGCCGATCGCCGCCGGGCCGAGGGCCAGCGAGCGCCGGCGGGTGGGCCACAGCGCCGCCAGGTAGGCGAGGTGGCCGAGCAGGAACGCGCCGAGCAGCACGATGGTGATGCCTGTCGACGCGCCCAGGCCGTCGCCGAGCCAGCACAGCAGCACGGCGAGCACATGCCAGGCGCCGACCCCGTGGCGCAGCGCCCCGATCCGCACGAGCGCGATCGCGATGGGGGGCAGCATCGCCCACATCAGCGCGACGCGAGCGGTGTCCAGCGCCTGAGCGTCACCGACCTCGAGCCCGATCAGCACCGCGGCCAGCAGGTTGAGCGCGAGCCCGGCGCCCGAGATCGCGAAGCCCAGGCGCAGTGCGCGGGGCATCGGCGTCGAGGTCATGCACCCATCGTTCCACGCCTCGCCGCCGCCTGAGCGGCGCGGATGCCCCGCAGTGGCAGAGTGGGCTCGTGCACGACAACCCGTTCCGGCCCGGCTTCGGGATCTCCCCGCCGATGCTCGCGGGCCGCGATGCCCTGCTGGACGAGTGGCGAGAGGTCTTCGGCCTCGGCTCGTGGTCGCCCTACCGGGCGTCCCTGGTGACCGGCATGCGCGGCGTCGGGAAGACCGTGCTGCTCAACGCGGTCGAGGATGCGGCGCTGGCGCGCGACTGGTCGGTCGTGCACGGCACGCTGCACTCCGCGCTCATCGAGGGCCTCGAGCGCGACAGACTGCCGGCGATGCTGCACCAGCAGGATCCGGAGGCGCGCACGCGGGAGGTGACGGGCGTGACGCTGCCGCAGGTGGGCGGGCTTCGCACCGAGGTCACGGAGCGCTACCAGCGCGAGCCTCGGCTCGAGAGCATGCTCGCCCGGCTCGTGGAGCTCGCGGAGGAGCGCGGCGCAGGCCTGCTCGTCTCGCTCGACGAGGTCGCGAAGGAGTCGCTCGACCAGCTGCGCCGCATCGCCATCGCCGTGCAGCACCTCATGCGCGAGGATCGCCGCATCGCCATCGTCGCCGCAGGGGTGCCCGCCTCGATCGCGGCCGCACTGGACGCGGACGGGCTGACCTTCTTCCGCCGCGCGCAGCAGGTGCGGCTCGACACCCTCACCCTGGGCGAGACGCGCGCCGCGCTGGCCGAGCCCGTCCGCACCCGCGGGCGCACCATCGGCGAGCAGGCGCTGGACCGCGCCGCGCGCGCGAGCGAGGGGTATCCCTACCTCGTCCAGTCGATCGGCGCGAGGGCGTGGGAGTACACGCCCTCGACCACGGAGATCACGACGGATGCGGTGCAGCACGCCGTGGCGGTCGCCCACGCCGCGATGGGGGAGAGCGTGATCGTGCCGGCGCTGCGCGGGCTCTCGAGCCGCGATCGCGACTACCTGCTGGCGATGGCGGAGGACGACGGCCCGGCCTCGACGGCCGCGGTGGGCGAGCGGATGGGCGCCACGCCCGGCAACGCGGGGCGCCAGCGCGCGCGCCTGCTCGACGCAGGCATCATCGTGGCGCCCGCGCGCGGGGCGGTCGACTTCGCCATCCCGCTCATGCGCGAGCACCTGCGGAGCCACCCGGGCGATGCGCAGCTCGGCCTGCCGACGAAGGCGCGCGACTCCTTCCGCGACTGACCGATCGTTCGGTATATTCGCACGGTCAGGCGCTCACGCGCCGGTCTCGAGAAATGGGACCACGCGCAGTCGCGCGCGACACACATGGACCCCATCGACGAGGTTCCGTGCCGTGTCGCCGAGCGCGCCGCCGGGGCCTCCTGCCCACCGGAGCGCACCCATGCCTGACACCACCCCCTCCGCCGCGACGCTGCCCGACTCGGTCGGCTCCCTCGCAGCCGACCCGTCGGCGCCGAGCGCTGCAGCAGCCACCAGCGTGTCGGCCGCGATCGCCGCCGAGCTCGAGCAGCACGCGACCCACGTCTTCGCCCTCATGGGGAACGGCAACGCGTGGTTCCTCGACGCCGTGGTGCGCCGCGGCGCGATGCGGCTGATCACCGTGCGCCACGAGACCGCCACGGTCGCCGCAGCCGACGCCTTCGCTCGCGCGAGCGGCGAGCTGGCGGTGGCGAGCACGACCTACGGCCCCGGCTACACGAACGCGATCACCTCGCTCGCAGAGGCTGCGCAGGCGCGGATCCCGCTCGTGCTCGTCGTCGGCGACCAGCCGACCGGCGGGCCGCGCCCGTGGGACATCGATCAGGCCGCCGTCGCGACCGCGGTCGGCGCCGCCACCATCGTGGTCGGGCGCGACGACGCGCGCGCCGCTGCCCGCCGCGCTGCCGAGATGGCGCTGGTCGAGCGACGGCCGGTCGTGCTCGCCATCCCCTACGACATCGGTCACGCCCCGCTCGACGGCGACGGTGCGCGCATCGATGCGCTGCCCGCCGTGCAGGAGGCCTTCGCCCCGCTCGACGGCGAGCAGCTCGCGCAGGTCGCCGCGCTGCTGCGCAGCGCTCGGCGCCCGCTCCTGCTCGCCGGCCGCGGGGCCCACCTGGCGGGCGCCGCAGATGCGCTCCGCGCGCTGGCCGCGCGGCTCGGGGCGCGCACCGCGTCCAGTGCGCTCGGCAGCGGCATCTTCGAGTCGGGATCGCGGCACCTCGGCATCTGCGGCGGCTTCGCCTCGGAGCGCGCAGCTGCGGCCATCGAGCAGGCTGACGTCGTGCTGGTCGTCGGGGCGGGTCTCAACCAGTTCCAGCTGCGGTTCGGCGACGCGTTCGCCCCCGAGGCCCGTGTGCTCCAGGTCGACGTGGTCGACGCTGCCACGAGCCCGCGCGTCGACGAGCTGGTGCGCGGGGATGCGCGTCGCGTGACAGAGGCGCTCCTGGCGCTGCTCGAGGGCGATGCCGACGCTGCTGCGGCAGCAGACGCGCGCTGGGAGGCCGCCGGCTTCGGCGACGTCGCCGGCATCCACCTCGAGCGCGAGCCCGGCGACGTCGCGGCCCCCGACGGGCGGCTCGACCCCCGCAGCCTCTTCCACGCGCTGGAGCGGATCCTGCCCGCCGACCGCGTGATCGTGCAGGACGGCGGCCACTTCATCGGCTGGGCGCCGACGCACCTCTCGGTCGCGGATCCGTCGCGCCTGCTCATGGTCGGCACCGCGTTCCAGACGATCGGACTGGGCTTCCCGAGCGCGGTCGGCGCTGCCGCAGCGCGCCCTGACTCGACGCTCGTGCTCGTCACCGGCGACGGCGGTGCGCTGATGGGGCTCGCCGACCTCGACAGCGTGGTGCGCACCGCTCGCCGTGCCGTGGTGATCGTCGTGAACGACGCCGCCTACGGCGCCGAGGTGCACCAGTACGCGGTGCGGGGCGTCGCCGAGGCGCCGATGCTCATCGATCAGGTCGACTTCGCCGCGCTCGGGCGGGGACTGGGGGCCGAGGCCGCGGTGGTCGACGCGCTCGACGACCTCTGGGAGCTGGAGGCGTGGCTCGGCTCCGGCGCCGAGGGCGTCTTCGTCGCCGACTGCCGCGTCAGCCAGCAGGTGGTCGCGCCGTACATCGTCGAGATCCGCGAGGCAGCGATGCGCGCGTCACGCGCCGCCTAGCCCCGCACGGCCCGGCTCCGGTGCAGCGTCAGTCGATCAGGGCACCTCGGGATCGTCGCCGAGCTCCGCCGGCTCGTCGCCGAGCTCCAGCAGGCGGCGGAACAGCGCCAGCACTTCCTCGGGCAGCAGCGGCTCGGCGACCGTCACGTCGCACCTCGTCTCGACCGTCACCCGCCAGAGCGGCGCATCGGGCAGCGTCTGCTCCTCGAGCTCCTCGAGCACACCGGAGGCGACGAGCGTGTCGAGCCGGTCGCGGTCGTCGCCGGGGATCACCTCGAGCTCGAGCACGGCAGCGCGCGTGCGGCCCAGCATGCCGCCCGTGCGGGCGAGCCGCACCGCTTCCTCGGTCGCTCCCTCGGTCGTCGGCTCGCCCTCGGTGACGCCGACCGCTGCCCACGCGGCGCGCACTGCAGCCGTCTCGGGTGCGTCGGCGCCGAAGCGCGCCTCGGCCGCCTCGACCGTCGCGGCGGCGAACGTCGCGAAGTCGGCCGTGGTCGAGAGCCCGCTCGTCAGCGCGTCCATCCAGATGAGTCCCGGAGCCTCCCAGGCATTGCCGCCGATGGCGGTCGCTGCCAGGTGGAACGCCTTGTTGGGGATGCCGGAGTTGATGTGCACGCCGCCGAGGTCATCGCGCGTCACCACGAAGTCGCGCATGTGCGCCGGTTGCGGATCCGTGCCGAGCGCCGGGTCGTCGTAGGCGGTGCCGGGTGCTGCCATGGAGCGCAGCGCCACGCCCTGCACTCGGTCGGTGAAGACGCCGGAGCCGATCAGCCAGTCGGCGTCGTCGGCGCCCTGGCCGAGCGCGTGCTGCTTGACGAGCGATCCGAGCACGTCGGCGATCGACTCGTTGAGCGCGCCCGGCTGGTCGCGGTACACGAGGTCGGCCGTCGATGAGATCACCCCGTGCCCCAGCTCGTGGCCGATGACGTCGATCGCTCGGGTGAAGCCGGCGAAGATCTCGCCGTCGCCGTCGCCGAACACCATGCGGGTGCCGTCCCAGAACGCGTTCGCGTACTGCTGGCCGTAGTGCACGGTCGCGAGCAGCGGCATGCCCGCACCATCGAGCGAGTCGCGGCCGAACGCCTCCATCAGCATCGCCCACGACGCGCCGAGGCCGTCGTAGGCCTCGTCTGCGGCGGGGTCGCCCGTCGCCTCGTCGCCCTCCGAGCGCACGAGGGCGCCCGGCAGGGCGGTCGTCCCCTCGGCGTCGCTGATGCGCCGGTCTGGCGAGGGCTGCTCGCCGGGCACGCGTGCGGGCGCGTCGGGCAGCAGCCCTGGCTGCGGGTGCGGGTGCGGGTGCGCTTCGCGCGCATCGCGGATGCCGCGGTCGAGCCCGAGCGTGCGCTCGGCCACGATCGACGCGGTCGAGAGGTCGGCGGCGGCCAGCTGTTCGAGCAGGTAGGGCGGCACGATGCCTCGCCGGACCGCGCTCAGGCTCGGCTCCCGCCATGCCGCCGAGCGCTCCAGCGCTGCGGCGATGCGCGGCGCCACGACGCTCGACCAGAGCTCGTAGCCGGCGGCGGAGGGGTGGAAGCCGTCTGCCGCATGCTGCTGGGGCTCGACGATCGCAGGGGTCGGCAGGTGGAGCACCCGAGGGTCGGAGGCCGCGATGCGCTGCTGCTCGTCGTCGAGCGTGCGGGCGTGGCCGCCGATGAGGGATCGGATGGGCTGCGGCAACCAGACGAAGGTGTCGATCTGCGGAGTGCCCGTGATGCCGATGACGCCGTCGGGGGAGAGGTGCTCGCCCAGGCCCGCGACGAGGCGGCGGATCGTCCTGCCGAAGGGGCCGCGGCCGACGAGCTGGAGCGCGTCGTTCGCGCCCACCAGCAGCAGGATCGCATCCCACTCGCCCTCGACCTCCGGCAGGTGCCGCTCGAGCACCTGTGCGGCGGTCAAGCCCTCGAGGCCGACGATGCGCCACTGCACCGGACGTGAGAATCGCTGGGCGAGGCGCGCCGCCGACTGCAGGACGAGGCCGTCCTCCAGCCGCTCGGCGCCGACGCCGGTCGCCGTCGAATCCCCGATGGCGAGGAGCCGCAAGGGTTCCTGCGCCGCCGAGGCCGCGCCGGCGGGTGGGGCGAGCGTGCCGTGGCGCTGGCCCTTCGGCTCCGGCAGCCACACCAGGTCGCGCTGGAGCTGCTTCCCCTGTCGCAGCAGCACGGGGGCGAGCGCGATGGCGGCGGGCTTGGCGAGCCTGTGCACGAGGCGCTCCGTGGTCTTCGATGCATCTGCCGCGATGGCGCCGATGCGTGCCGCGATCTCCATGCCGCTCCCTCCGCCGCGGTGCTCGCCACCGCAGGCGCCGCTGATCGTACTCGTGGCCTCTGACGCGGCCCCTCAGCGACCGCCGCGCAGCAGCGCAGCCGACCAGGTCGCAGCCGCGCTCACCCGAGGCGCATCCGCGCCGTCACCTCGTCGCCGACGCCCACGCCCTCCGCGCGCTGCACGGCGACCTTGATCGGCAGCAGGTAGCCGGCGTCGCGGGGGAAGAGCGAGGTCGTGAACTCGGTGCCGCCGATCGTCGCGGCGACCGGGATCACGCCCCAGCCGTAGGTGAGCTCCCGCGCCGCGCCCCGGATCAGCTCGGACTCGTCCGGCGGCAGCGGGAGGAAGACGAACGGTGCAGGGCCTCGCCACTCGATGGCGACGGCGGTGAACTCGAGCTCCACGATGCCGAGGCTACCCCTCGCGGTCGGGGCCGCCGCCCCGGCTCGATAGCCTGGGAGCATGTCGAAGAACGCAGCAGTCAGCATCGCCGCCGTCGTCGGAGCATTCCTGCTCATCATCGGCGTCGCGCTGCTGGTGGTGCGGCCGTGGGAGAGCGCTGGCGCTTCGGCCGACGATGTGGAGCTGATCGACGAGAGCACCCACGTGCTCGACGACGCAGGGGCGGATGCGCCGCAGCTGGTCGAGTTCTTCGACTACGAGTGCCCGACGTGCGGGCAGTTCCACCCGGTGATCGAGGATCTGCGCGAGCGCTACGAGGGCCAGGTCACCTTCGCCGTGCGCTACTTCCCGCTCTCGGGCCACGAGAACGCGGTTCCCGCTGCCGCGGCCGCCGAGGCAGCTGCGCAGCAGGGCGAGTTCGAGGCGATGCACGACCGGATCCTCGAGACGCAGGCGGAGTGGGCAGGAACGGAGGACGCCGCAGCGACGTTCCGCTCGTACGCCGAGGAGCTGGGCCTCGACCTCGCCGCCTACGACGCGGCCCTGACGGCGGAGGCGACCGCCGACCGCATCGCGCACGACTTCGACGCGGGCGTGGAGGCGGGAGTCACCCAGACGCCGACCTTCTTCCTCGATGGCGAGCGCCTCGAGCTGCAGGACTTCGGCGACGTCGAGGCGGCGATCGTGGACGCGCTCCAGCAGTAGGGCACGGTCGGGTCACCCGCGAAGCCGAATCCTCGTGGGCGCAGTGCCCCTCGACGTGGAGGGTTCGTGGCGGCTCGACGTGAAGGGCCGCTGGCGGCTCGACGGGGAGAAGAGCCACCAGCGGCGGTGGCGCCAGGCGTATGCGGGTACAGCCCGGGGCCGGACCTACCATAACGCTGTCACGGAACCGCGTCGATGGGGAGAACTCCCCATGGACGTACGATGCCATCGTGAGTGACGCTCCGCCCCCGCTGCAGCGCGACGACCTGCCCCGCGACCGCGACCTCGATCGGGGTCACCCCGTGCAGGCTCGCCCTGCAGGCGTGATCGCCGATGCGCCCGATGGCGGTCCTGCTGCCGAGCGCGTCGACGGTCCTGCTGCCGCGGATGGGCCTGCGGCTGCGCACGACGGGGCTGCCGGCGCGCCCGACCGCCTCGCGGCATCCGCCATGTGGCAGGCGTACGCGGCGGCGCATCCCGAGGCGGTGCGCGCTGCTGCAGAGCACACGGTGGAGCGGTTCGGCGACTCCGAGCGGCTGTCGGACGAGCTGCTGGAGATCGTGCTGAGCGGGCGCAAGCGAGCGACCTCGTCGCTGGTGGCCGACTTCGTCGCCGATGGCGAGCAGCTGCCGCGCATCGGCTCGCACTGGATCGCGTGCGACGGCCGCGGCGCGCCCCGCATCGTCATGCGCAGCACCGATCTGCGCATCGGCGCGTTCGACAGCGTGGAGCCGACCTTCGCGGCCGCCGAGGGTGAGGACGACGGCTCGGTCGAGTCGTGGAAGCGCGAGCATCGCCGCTATTGGCAGCGCACGACCGCAGCGCGCGGCGAGCACTGGTCGGAGGCTGACGAGATCGTGTTCGAGCGCTTCACGGTCGTCTGGCCACCGGAGCACGCCGACTGACGCGTGCCGAGCCGGTCCGCGGCGCGAGCGCGTCAGGAGGGCAGTGCGGCCGGTGGTGCCCGTGCAGCGTGGGCCGTGCGCCGGGCCGGCGGTCAGGCGGGCCGCACCGTCAGGGTCTGGGAAGCCCGGCCGACGTGCCCTCGCTCGTCGTGCAGCTCGGTGCAGGTGATGCCCTGCCCGCTCGGACCGAAGACGACCGCGGTGTCGAAGCCCACCCATCCGCCCACGGGCTGCCGGTGCAGGTGGATGGTCAGGTCGAGGTTCGGGAACATCCACTCGTCCGGTCGCTCCCGCACGGCGATGCCGTTCGCGCCGTCGATGAGGCCGATCCAGCCGGCGAGCGGCACCACCCGCTCGCCTGAGACGAGCGGGTGGTGGGTGCGCTGCCATGCCCGGTTGCGGCCGGGCGTGCCCTCGCCCGACTCACGCAGCTCCACCGATCGCACGTAGCCCCCGCCCCATCCCTCGGCGAAGTCGGCCACCTGCATCGCTTCCGGCGCAGGCAGCGGCGCCGCCGCGCCTCCCTCGACGCCCGCCGTGTCGACCGCCACGCTGTGCCACGCTCGCGCGACCGCGACGTCGCGGCCGGCGATGGATGCCGTGGCCTCGGTCAGCTCGATGGTGCGCCCTGCCCGACGGGTCTCGACCCGCACCTCCGTCTCCTCGAGCGCGAGGAACCCGAGGATGTCGAAGGCCACGCGGGCCAGCAGCAGGGGAGCGCCGCCCGACGCGGCACGGTGCTGCTCGATCGCGTGCGTCAGCAGCCCTCCGAGCGGCGCGAAGTGCATCTCGCCCGGCTGCCACGCGCCGCCCGCCTGCTCGGTGGGGCGGTAGCGGCCGCCGCCGAGCGCGACGAAGTAGGGCGAGGGCTGGGCGGCATCGGCAGGCATGCCACCGATCCTGCCAGCAGCACGGTGCGCCGGCTCGCAGGGCCGCGGGGCGCGGCTACGCGCCCTGCGGCGGGTGCAGCAGCAGCTCCGCGAGATCGGCCAGGTAGCGCTCCAGCTCCACCGGAGCATCCCGCCCCCATCGCACCCACGCGCGGCCGCCGTGCACGACGAGCGGCCCGGGCCCGTCGATCAGTGCTTCGTCGAGCGCGATGGGCACGATGCCGTGGTTCACCGTCTCACCCATCGGGAACCCGCCCTGGATCGCCGCGGCACGGTAGGCGCGCCTGATCTCGACGGATGCGGTGTGGTGCTGCGGGCGGCCGGGCTCGGCGACGCGGGTCGACAGGCCCGTCGCCCAGACCGACCCCTCCGCGGTCAGCAGCAGGGCACCCAGCCGCCACGCGCGACCGAGGGGGCGCATCGTCGGCCGCCGCGGCAGCACTCCGAGCACCGGCTTCGGCTCCTCGTAGCGCGCGAGGGCTTCGTCGCGGGCACCGGCCTGCGCGAGCGTCGCCGCGGTCGTCTGCAGCAGCGCGCGTGCCAGCTCGATCGCCGCAGCGTCCTCAGCGCTCGTCATCGCGCCCCCGCAGCTCGACACGGGGCGCGCCGGGAGTGTTCCAGGCGAAGAGCGTCAGATGCCAGAGCCCCGGCCGCTGCCGCGAGGGGTCGACGAGCCCGTGCGCGCCCAGCTCCACCAGTCGATCGCGCACCGCCCACGAGGGCGGCTCGATGCCGGCCTCGATCGCGCCCTGCCAGGGCGCTGCGGCGTGGGCGGGATCGATGCCCGCTGCCGCGAGCGCCTGGTGATCTCGCAGGTCGACGATCCCGCGCGCATCCACGTCGATCTCGACGACGACCGGCTCGGCGGTGCGCTCGCCCCGATGCGCGATCATCGCCGCGGCCACGCCCTCGGGCGACGAGCTGAGGTAGAGCGTCGGCTGGTGCGCCCGCGAGTACCTGCCGTGGGACCGCGACCCCGCGAGGGCCTCGGCTCGGTGCGCCGGATGGACGGCTCGGAAGCACCGCCCGACGACAGCTGAGGTGAGCGCGTCGACCCGCGTCACCCTTGCCTGCACCATCCGGGCTCCCCTCGTCACCATCCGCCGGTCCTCGTCATGAGGTGCTCAGCCATCAGTGCCCCGTCCGCGCGCACCGCACCGGTCAGTGCGCGAGCGGCGGCGGGACGTCGTCCCAGCCCTGCTGCGGCGTCTCGCACGTGTCGCGGAACAGGATCTGCGAGGGCCGCTTGCGCTCCGAGCTCGACCAGTCGATGCGCGGGCGACGCCGATCCTCCGGCACGTAGCCGATGCGGTAGACCGCCATCAGCTCGAGGTGGTCCGGCACCTTGAAGAGCTCGACGAGGCGCTCCCACTGACCGGGCACCTCCATCGGGAAGGAGACGAACTGGATGCCGAGGCCGAGCTCGACGGTCGTGAGCCACACGTTCTCCATCGCGGCGCCCATGCTGAACAGCGAGTAGAACGAGGAGAGCTCGCCCGGTCGGTGCTCCTCGCGGTCGAGCATCACCGCGAGCAGCAGCGGCGCGCCCGCGACGAGCTTGCGGTTCTCCTCGCCGAGCGTCTGGGGCACGCGCAGCGCGTTCATCATCTTCTGGCCGCGCGGCGTCATCGCCTGGCTCGTGAAGGGCCGCAGCGGCGCCGGCAGCCGGTCGAAGAGCATGCCGTCCCGTCGCTCGTCCATCTCCTGCTGCGAGAAGCGGAAGTAGCGCTTGTATCGCTCGAAGAAGGTGCCGTTCGACATCGCCTCCGTCATGCTGGCGCCGCTGATCGCGGCGACCTGCTCGATCTTCGCCCGATCCTCGGTGATCACGAAGCGCCACGGCTGGCTGTTGAGCTGCGAGGGCGCCCTGCCCGCCAGCTCGATGAGCAGCCGCTGGTGCTCCTCCGAGACGGGGTCGGGGAGGAAGGGGCCGTTCGTGGTGCGGCGGCGGCGGATCGCGTCGATGAGCTCCATCGGGTTCCTATCTCGTTCTGCGGATGACGGCGGCAGCGAGCCAGGGCGCTGCGGCGAGGGCGATGGCGGGGTGCCGCCGGGACCGCGTCGAGACGCGAGGCAGCAGGGCGAGCGGCACCAGCGCGGCGGCGGCGCAGGCGGCGCGGACGCGGTCGGTGCGCGCGCTGGTCACGACCGTGCCGACCGTGAGCGAGACCGCGGCGATGTAGCCGACGTGGTGGATCCAGCGGTTGCGGCGGTTGCGCCAGAGGCCGGTGGCGAGCCCGACGCCGAGCAGCGCGGTGGTCCCGTAGACGGCGACGGCGCCGGTCGCGAGCCCTCGCGCGGCGCGGTCGGGCCAGGGGGCGGCATGCCGCTTCACCACTGCGTGCATCGCGTCCTCGGGCTCCTCGCAAGCTGGCCGACGGTCTCGTCGCGAGCCTAGCGCCGGCTCGCTGGGCGAGGCCGCCGTCCACCGCTCCACGGCCCGCGTGCCGCGACCCCCGCCGCGCTCAGCGGGGCGTCTGCACGAGGACCACGTCGCGCAGCGCGCCGCGGTCGACGATCCCGGTCATCACGGTGCCGACGGGCTGGCGCCTGCGGTCCGTGGGGGAGCCGGGGTTGAGCAGCCGCAGGCCGCCGTCCGTCGTGGTGTCCCAGGGGATGTGCGAGTGACCGAAGACGAGCACGTCGGCGGGCGCCTCGGAACCCGCACCGAAGCGCGCATCGCAGCGGCGCTCGCGCCCGGCGGCTGCGCCGGTCTCGTGGATCACCGCGAAGCGCACGCCGTCGATCTCCTCCGTCGCGAGCTCCCCGAGCCGCTGCCACAGCTCGGGGCCGTCGTTGTTGCCGGCCACGCCGATCAGGCGCCGAGCCCTGGCGCTCAGCTCGTTGAGCAGCGCGACATCCACCCAGTCGCCGGCGTGGATCACCACATCGGCCTCCTCCACGAGCCGCCAGACCTGCTCCTGCAGCGCCTTCGCGCGGACGGGCAGGTGCGTGTCGCTGAGGAGCAGCAGTCGGGTGGTCACGAGCGGCTCAGGCCAGCCACGGTGCGACGAGCGCCTCGCTGCGCTCCCACAGCAGGTCGACGAGCCCGTCGGCGTGCACGAGCGGATTCGTCTCCTCGGGCGTGGCGAGCGTCGTCTGCGAGTAGAAGGCGCCGGGCTGCCACGTCGTGCCCGGCGTGCCGTCGGCGAAGAAGGCGAGGTTCGCACCACCGCGCTCGGGGCTCATCAGCATGAGGCGCGCGAGCGGCGTGCGGTAGACGAGGCGCAGGACGCTCGTCGAGCGGGCGGCGAAGCCGGTGCGCACGTTGCCGGGATCGAAGGCCACGGGCCGGATGCCCGCGTCGCCGTGCCGGGCGAGGAGCCCGCGCGCGTGCCAGATGTTCGCGAGCTTCGCGGTGCCGTAGGCGCGAGCGGGCGTGTAGCCGCGCTCGGCGGTGAGGTCGTCGAGGTCGGGCCGAGCGAGCAGCCGTGCTGCGGAGCTCGCGGTGTTGACCACGATGCCGGCGCCGGCCTCGAGCGGCTCGAGCAGCAGCTGGGTGAGCAGGAAGGGCGCGAGGTGGTTGACCTGGAAGGTCAGCTCGTTGCCGTCGGGCGTGATGCGGCGCGGCCCGAAGACGCCGCCGGCGTTGTTCGCCAGCACGTCGATGCGATCGGCCGCGCCGCGCAGGGCGACCGCGAGCGCGGCCACCTCGTCGAGCCTCGCGAAGTCGGCGCTCCAGTGCTCCACGTCGAGTCGGCGCGCGACCGCGGCGGTCTTCTCCGGCGATCGCCCGACGAGCAGCACGCGATGCCCGCGCTCGACCAGCTGACGCGCTGCAGCGGCACCGATCCCGTCGGATCCGCCCGTGACGACGATCGTGCGGCCATCGCCGCGCTCCGCGCCGCCCGACGCGTCGGCCTCCGGATCGCGCCTCGGATCGTCCATGGCACCAGCATGGCAGGGGCGTCGCCCTCAGCCGGGCAGGATGGGTGCATGGCGGATCCGCAGCACGACGACCAGCACTGGAGCCACACCACGATGTGGTGGCACGTCTACCCCCTCGGGTTCACCGGCGCGCCCATCCGCGACCACGAGCCGCCGACCGCTGTCGCGCATCGCCTGCCGCACCTGGAGGCGTGGCTCGACCACGTCATCGAGCTCGGCCTGAACGGGATCGCGCTGGGCCCGGTCTTCGCCAGCAGCACGCACGGCTACGACACCGTCGACCACTTCCGCATCGATCCGAGGCTGGGCGACGATGCCGACTTCGACCGCCTGGTCGCGGCCGCCCACGACCGCGGCATCCGGGTGCTGCTCGACGGCGTCTTCAACCACGTGGGTCGCGAGCACCCGGCCTTCCGCGCGGCCCAGGCCGACCCGAGCGCGGCCGAGGCTGCGCTCTTCCGCCGCGATGCATCCGGCGAGGTGCAGGTGTTCGAGGGCCACGGTGCGCTCGTCGAGCTCGACCACGGCTCGCCGGCCGTCGAGCAGCTGGTGGTGGATGTCTGCGACCACTGGCTCGAGCGAGGAGCGGACGGCTGGCGCCTCGACGCCGCCTACGCCGTGCCCAGCGACTTCTGGGCGCGGGTGCTGCCGCGGGTGCGCGAGCGGCACCCCGACGCCTGGTTCCTCGGCGAGGTGATCCACGGCGACTACGTCGAGATCGCGCGCGAGTCGACCATCGACTCGCTCACGCAGTACGAGCTCTGGCAGGGCATCTGGCACGGCATCGCCGACCGCAACCTGTTCGAGCTCGAGCACGCCATCCAGCGCGGCAACGCGCTGCTCCAGGGGCTCGTGCCGCTGACCTTCGTCGGCAACCACGACGTCACGCGCATCGCGTCCGCCGTCGGCGCCGAGCTCGTGCCGCACGCGCTCGCGGTGCTGTGCACCGTCGCGGGCACGCCCGCCGTCTACGCCGGCGACGAGTACGGGTGGGAAGCGGTGAAGGAGCAGCGCGTGGGCGGCGACGACGCCGTCCGGCCCGAGTTCCCCGCCCAGCCCCCGCGCGCCGACGAGCTCGACGCGCCGGCGCGCCGCGCGCTCGACGTGCATCGCGAGCTGCTCGCGCTGCGCCGCCGCAACCCCTGGCTCACGACGGCGCAGACCGACGTCGTGCACGTGGCCAATCGCGCGCTGGTGCTGCGCACGGCCACTGGCGACGCAGGGTTGGTGACCGCGCTGAACCTCGACGACGCACCGGTCGCGGTACCGGCGGCGGATGCGTCGTCGGTCGTCGCAGGAGAGGGTCAGCTCGTCGACGGTCGCCTGACGCTGCCCGCACGGGGCTGGGCGGTGCTCGAGGTGCAGCTCAGCCGGTGACCTCGAGCTGGCCGGACATCGAGCCGGGGTGCGGGTCGCAGACGAAGGTGTACGTGCCGGGCACGAGCGTGATCTCGATGGTCGAGTCGTCGGTGCCGGCGACGTCGGTCGCGACATCCACCTCGCCCGGCCCGCTGAGGCGGAAGTTGTGCAGCTGCGAGCGGTCGTCGAAGGTCAGGGAGTAGGTGCCGGCGGGCAGCGAGGCGACGGGCTCGCCGTCGGCGCCGAGGAGCTCGATCTCGTAGGCCTCCGGGTCCTCGGCGGTGCCGACCATGCCGATCAGCGCCATCTCCCCGTCGGGCGCTGCGCCCTCCTCGGCGCTGCCGTCGCCCCCGGGTGCCGCTGACGAGTCATCGGTCGGCGCCGCGCCCGCGGGTTCGCTCGCGGCGGGTTCGGAGGCGGGCGGCGCGGCCTCCTCGTCGGGGCCGTCGCTCGCGGCGCAGCCCGTGAGGGTGAGCGCTGCTGCGACGAGGAGCGCGGCGATCGTGGTGCGAGTGCTGGGCATGGCTGCCTCCTGGGCTCGAGCGGGGCGGGCGGCGCATCGATCGCGCGGACCCGGCTCGGTCAGCGTAGTCGCGCCGCCCCGGGGGGAAGCCTGAGAGCGGGAAGCCTGAGAGCCTCGCGCCGGCGGATGCGCGACGATGGCGCGATGCGCGATCGTGATCTCGACCTCGTCCTGTTCGGTGCGACCGGCTTCGTCGGCAGGCTGGTCGCGGCCCACGTCGCGCAGGCCGCGCCGGACGGGCTGCGCGTCGGCCTCGCCGGGCGCTCGCTCGATCGCCTGGAGCGCGTGCGCGCGCAGCTGCCGCCGGCTGCGGCAGCGTGGCCGCTCGTCGTCGCGGACAGCGGCGACGAGGCGAGCCTGCGCGCGCTCGCGGAGCGCACTGGCGTGGTCGCGAGCACGGTCGGCCCCTACCTGCGCTACGGCGTCGGGCTGGTGGAGGCCTGCGCCGAGTCCGGCACGCACTACGCCGACCTGACCGGAGAGGTGCTGTTCGTGCGCGAGATCATCGAGCGCAGCCACGAGCGGGCGCGCGCGACCGGCGCGCGCATCGTCGTCTCCTGCGGCTTCGACTCGGTGCCCTCCGATCTGGCCGTGCACCTGCTGCACGGGCGCGCCGCCGCCGACGCCGCCGGTGCGCTGACCGACACGACGCTGCGCGTGCGACGACTCTCCGGCGGCATCAGCGGCGGCACGATCGACTCGCTGCGCGCGCAGCTCGAGCGTGTGCGGACGACGCCGGCGCTCGCCGCGGTGCTCGAGGATCCCGCGGCGCTCACCGTCGGCACCGGCCGTGGCGGCGGCGCCCGCCGAGCCCAGGGCGCGCCGACCAGGCTCGCCCCCGGCCAGGACGACCCCACGCGCCCCTTCCGGGATGCGGAGACCGGCGAGTGGGCCGCGCCCTTCGTGATGGCGGGGTACAACTCGCGGCTCGTGCACCGATCGAACGCGCTGCGCGCCGGGGCCTACGGCGATCGCTTCCGCTACCGAGAGGTCGTCGCGACCGGCCGAGGGCTGCGAGGGCGGCTCAGAGCCGCGGCCGTGGCGGCGGGCACGCGTGCGCTCACCGCGGCGATGGCGCTGCCGGGCATCCGGCACGGGCTCGACCTCGTGCTGCCGTCGCCGGGAGAGGGCCCCTCGCAGGAGCGTCGAGCAGCGGGCTCCTTCGAGGTGGAGACGAGCGCGCGCACCGAGCGCGGCGCCCGCTACGCAGCGATCGTGGCGGCGCAGGGAGACCCCGGCTACGCCGCGACCTCGGTGATGCTGGGGGAGGCGGCGCTCGCGCTGGCCGTCGACGACGCGCGGTGCAGCGCGGAGGGCGGGGTGCTCACCCCGGCGGTGGCGATGGGCGACGTGCTCGTGGAGCGGCTGCGCGCCGCGGGTCTGCGGCTCGAGGTGCGCGCGACCTGAGCGCGGGCGGTCAGGAGGGTCGCTCCGCCTCGAGGCGACGCAGTCGCAGGCGCGCCCAATCCTGCGCTCGGCGGCCCTCGCCGGAGGCCAGCGCTCGACCGGCGATCCAGAGCACCGCGCGGGTCGCGGTCACGACCGGCAGCGGCGAGCGCCGCACGCCGAGCAGGCGCCGGTACGGTGCGGGGATCGTCGCGACCGCCCCTTCGAAGAGCAGGCGATAGCCGAGCGCCGAAGCGCCCTCGACGCCCACCGGCGGTCGCCGCAGGAACGCGACGACGTCGTGCACGCGCGCGTCGCCGCGCAGCTCGCCGCGCTCGAGGTAGCCGGAGAGCCGCTGCCGGAGCGCTGCGGCGGTCGAGGGCGGATCCTCGACCCGCATCAGCCGTCCGGCGATCGCCCACTCGGCCACGTACGCATCCGCACCGCCGGGGATGCCGCCCCCGCGCATCCGCCCCGCTGCGCCCTGGCGCTCGGTGCGGCGCCGCTGCCTCCGCCCCCGAGCGCCCCAGGTCTGCTGACACGTGAGGAAGGCGTCGGTGAACGCGAGGTGCACCCATGCCGCGAGACCGCCGTCGTCGGCGCGGTAGGTGCGCTCGGCACCCGCGCCGTCTCGGTAGCTGCCGGCCACACGAGCGTGCAGGCGGCCCACCCGTGCGGTCTCTCGCGCTGCCTGCGCCGTCGAGCCGTAGGTCACGCACACGACCCAGCGCACCGTCCCGGCGAGGCGGCCGAGCGGATCCTCGCGGTAGGACGACCAGTCGTGGACGCCGGCCATCGCACCCGGGTGGAGCGCCTGCAGCAGCAGCGCCCGGATGCCGGCGACCAGCGTCGCCATGCTGCCGTGCACCGTCCACGCCGCGCCGTCCTCGGCGAAGTGCCCCGCGTCGTCGCCCTCAGCGAGCTCGCGGATCCAGCCCGGCGTCCCCTCCGGGTCGCCGGAGAGCGCCACCAGCAGGCGCGCGCGGAGGTCGGTGGCCATGGCCTCAGCCTGCCAGCCGAACCTGGGGCGGGAGCGCCGCGCCCGGCGACGCGGCTGGGAGGCATCGCGGCGATGTCGCGCGGATCACTCGACGAGCTTGCCGTCGACCGAGTCGTCGAGCTGCGCCTCGGCGAGCGCGCGGAAGCTCTCCGGTGCGGGAGCGAGCGGCTCGAACGCCACGCCGGTGCCCGGCGACCACACGAAGCTGCCGCGCAGCGCGGCATCCTGCTCCGGGAAGTCGGCGCGGTTGTGGCAGCCGCGGGTCTCGCGCCGCTCGAGCGCGCACTCGAGGGTGGCGCGAGCGGCGAGCAGCGAGCCGAGCAGGTCGTAGGCGTGCGCGAGGTCGTCGAACCCGGCGATGTCGGGGTGGGCGGTGACGTGCTGGGCGCGCTCCTCGATCGCGTCGAGCGCAGCGAGGCCGGCGAGCAGGCCCTCCTCGGTGCGCACGACACCGGCGTGCGCGCTCATGGTGTCGCGGATCTCGCGCTGCAGCCTCCGCGCCGACTCGGTCCCGCCCTCGCGGAGCAGTCCGCGCATCTCGCGTCGCGCCTCCTCGACCGCCTCGAGGTCGCGGCGCACCCGGGTGCGGGAGGTGACGTACTCGGCAGCGTGCTCGCCCGTGATGCGCCCGTAGACGAGCAGCTCGATCAGGGAGTTGCCGCCCAGGCGGTTCGCGCCGTGCAGGCCGGAGGAGGCCTCGCCGATCGCGTAGAGACCGTCGACACCGGTCCCGTGGTCGTCGGGCGCGACCCAGACGCCGCCCATCGAGTAGTGCGCGGTCGGTGCGATCTCCATCTTCGTGGTCGTGATGTCGAGCATCTGCAGGTCGATGAGCGTGCGGTAGACGCGCGGCAGCTGCTGCAGGATCCGCTCGCGCGGCAGGTGGGAGACGTCGAGGTAGACGCCGCCCTTCTCGGTGCCGCGGCCCTCGGCGATCTCGGTGTAGCCCGCGAGCGCCACGCGGTCGCGCGTCGAGAGCTCCATGCGCTCCGGGTCGTAGCGCTCCATGAAGCGCTCGCCGAGCGCGTTCGTCAGGATCCCGCCCTCGCCGCGGGCGGCCTCCGAGACCAGCGTGCCCGCGGCGTCGTCGGGCTCGAGCAGCCCGGAGGGGTGGAACTGCACGAGCTCGGCGTCGCGGATGCGCCCGCCGGCGAGCGCGGCGAGGCGGAAGGAGTCGCCGGTGTTCTCGTCGCGGCGCGAGGAGGTGTGGCGCCAGATGCGGGTGTGGCCGCCCGCCGCGAGGATCACGGCGTCGGCGTGGATCTGCACGGGGGTGCCGTCCACGATGTCGAAGCCGTAGGCGCCGAAGATCGTGCCGTCGGCGACGAGGAGCCGCGTGATGTAGATCGTGTCGACGATCTGCACCTGCAGCTCGGCTGCGCGGCGCATCAGCGTGCGCTGCAGCTCGAGGCCGGTGTAGTCGCCGGCGTAGGCGGTGCGGCGGTAGGTGTGGGCGCCGAAGAAGCGCTGCGAGATGCGGCCGTCGTCCTCGCGCGCGAACGGCATGCCCCACTGCTCGAGCTCCTCGATGCCCCGCGCCGCGCCCTGCGCGACGGTCTCGACGATCGCGGGGTCGGCGAGGAAGTACGACTCGCGCAGGGTGTCGGCCGCGTGCTGCTGCCAGGTGTCCTCCGGGTCCATGGTCGCGAGCGCGGCGTTGATGCCGCCGGCCGCGAGCGTCGTGTGCGCATCGTGCTTGCGGCGCTTGCCGACCGCCAGCACCTGGACACCGCGCTGGGCGAGCTCGATCGAGGCGCGGAGCCCGGCGCCGCCGGTGCCGATGACGAGGACGGAGGTGGAGAGGAGGCGCTCGGAGGCGTGCGGTGCGGTCATGCTTCCACGCTAGGAGCGCCCGGCACATGCGTCCAATGCATAGTTCGACTGCGGCTGATGCGGTTAGGGTATGAGGATGAAGCTGGAGCACCTCCGATCCTTCGAGGCCGTCGCGCGCGTCGGCAGCTTCACCCGTGCGGCGGCAGAACTCTTCATCGCCCAGCCCTCGCTGAGTCGGCAGATCGGTGCGCTCGAAGCCGATCTCGGCACCGAGCTGCTGCGCCGAGCACCATCGGGCGTGAGCCTCACCGCGGCGGGCGAGGTGCTGCTGCCGATCGCCCGGCGGATGCTGGGAGACGCGCAGAGCGCCCGCGCGCAGCTCGACGAGCTGGCGGGGCTGCGCCGCGGCAGCGTGCGCCTCGGTGCGCCCCCGACCCTGTGCGTCTCGCTCGTCGCCGACGTGCTCGCCGCCTACCGCGCCGCGCATCCGGGCGTCGAGCTGCACATCACCGAGGCCGGATCGCGCTCGCTCGTGGAGGCGCTCGACCACGGCGCCCTCGACCTCGCGCTCGTGGTGACGCGTGGCGCTCGGTCGCCGGCTCCCGCGACCGAGCTGATCCCGCTGCTGTCGGAAGAGCTGGTCGTGGTCTCGGCAGCTGCTGCGGCGCCGCTCGGGGAGGTCACGCTCGCGCAGCTCGCCGACCTGCCGCAGGTCGCGTTCGACCGCAGCTACGACCTGCGCATCGCCACCGACGCGGCGTTCGCCGCCGCAGGGCTCGCCCCATCGATCGCGGTCGAGGGGGCAGAGATGGACGCGGTGCTGCGGTTCGTCGAGCGCGGCATCGGCGTCGCCGTCGTGCCGGCGATGGTGGGCATCGATCGACCCGCGCTGCGGAGCGCGCGATTGGTGAGGCCGCAGCTCACGCGCACCGTGAACCTCGCCCGCCGCACCGACGTCGGAGCATCAGCGGCCGCCGCCGCCATGCAGCAGGTGATCTTCTCCACGGTCGACCGCCTCGCCGCACCCGGCAGCGAGCTCGCGCAGCGGGTGCGCCTCGTGCCGCGGTGACGGAGGCGATCCGCAGCGAGCTGCCGCGTCGACTACAGGCGCACGATGCCGCTGTCGCCCATGTCGGGCTCCGCGTCGGAGACCAGACCCTTCACGAACTGCACCGCGACCGCGACGGTGCCGGGGGAGTCCCAGTACTCCGCTGAGGTGGCGGTGACCTCGAGGAGGCCGTTCTCCGCGTCCTCGGGCCCGCCCGACATGTAGGCGCCGGCGGAGGCATCCCACAGCTCGCGCAGCTTCGCCTCGTCGTCGACGAAGCGCGCGGTGCCGGCGAGCGACACCCAGCCCTCCTTGCCGGCATAGTGCACGTTCACGCGAGGGTCAGCGGCGATGGCGTCGACCTTGTCGGTCGAGCGCTCGGTGATGAACCAGACGGTGCCGGGCTCCTCGAAGTCCTGCGTGCCCATCGGGGTCGACACGAGGTCGCCCGCCTTCGAGACGTAGGCGAGGGAGGCGATGCGCGTCGAGCGCATGATGTCGGTGACGGTCTGCAGCTGGGTGTCGGTGTCCATGGGGTCACGCTCGCACCGGGCGCTGTGCACAGGCTGAGTCCACGCGACTGGGCCAGGATGGGGCGGTCGCTGCGCCGTGCATCCGGCGCCGCACGAGAGACGACGGGGGAGCCGATGATCACCTTCGAGGAGCGCACGCCGACGGCCGCCGAGCAGCGAGCCGTCGCCGAATCGGTGGGATGGGACGACCACTTCGACTGGGCGAGCCTGCCGGCCTCGCTCGCCGGGTCGCTGCACGGCGTCGTCGCGCTCGACGGCGACCGCGTGGTCGGCGTCGGGCGGCTCGTCGGCGACGGGGTTCGGTACTGGTACGTGCAGGACGTGATGGTGCGGCCGGATGCGTCGGAGCAGGGCATCGCATCCACCATCGTCGAGCGGCTGATCGCGCAGGTGCGCGCGCACGCGCCCGCCGAGGCGATCGTCGGGCTGTTCGCGAGCCCCGAGGCGACGGGCGTGTACGAGGAGCTCGGCTTCGCCGCTGCCGACGGCGATCCGCTCGGCATGACGCTGACGCTGCGGGGCGAGGGCGGCGCGCTGCAGCCGACGCCTGTGCGTGCCGGCGACGCCGCGCCGCTCGGGTACGACTCCGGGTTCCTAGGGGAGGAGGTCGCTGCTCCGCGTGCCGCAGCGGGCGTGGATGCGCCGGTGCTCGACTACGTGCACTTCAGCGTCACGATGCACCCGGATCGCCGCCTGGCGCGCTCGGTCGCGTGGAACGTGGACGGGTTGCGGATGCTGCCGGGCATCCCGCGCGCTCGACGCTTCTTCCTCGACGATCGACTGCCCGCCGACCAGCAGACGGGTGAGGCGGTCTACGCGGACAACGACCTCGACCGCGGCCATCTGGCGCGCCGCGCCGACCTGCTGTGGGGCACGCTCGAGGAGGCGCGGCAGGCGAACACCGATTCGTTCTGCTTCACGAACATCACCCCGCAGCTGGCGGGCTTCAACCAGGCGAGCCGAGGCGGCGTCTGGGGCGAGCTCGAGCTGGGCGTGCTCAGTCTCGAGTCGCTCGTGGAGCGCCGCATCAGCGTGTTCGCCGGCCCCGTGCTCGCCGACGACGATCCGCACTACCGCGACCTCGTGCAGCTGCCGCGCGAGCACTGGAAGGTCGTCGTCTACCGCGTGGCGGATGCGCTGCGGGCGAAGGCGTTCCTGCTCGCGCAGGAGGTCGACGACCTGCGCTCGGCCTACCTGGAGGGCTTCGCGACCTTCGAGGTGAGCCTCGCCGACCTCGCCGCGCGCACGGGCCTCGACCTCAGCGGCATCCCCGGCTCCGGCGCGACGGGCGACGGCACCGTGCAGCCGCGCGAGCCGAGACCCATCAGGACGCTGGCCGACATCGCGTGGTGACCCGGGTCATCCGCCCGATCACCCGAGGAGCGCTCAGGCGCGCTCGACCGGCAGCCACAGCTCGCACGTGGCGGTGCTGAAGTCGGCCGCGCGCTCGAGCACCGCCACGATCGACGGTCCGGGCCGCAGCCGCCAGGGGTTCGAGGGGAACCACTCGGTCGCTGTCGCCGCCCATGCCCTCTGGAGCGCGGTCGGATGGGGGCCCTCGGTCCGGAAGACCGCCCACGTGCCGGCGGGCACCGCGATCGCGTCGAGTTCCTCGGGCACCGCGCGCTGCTCGGTGACGGCGACCCCGTGCAGGTAGGTCAGCTCGCTGCCCTCGGCGGAGTCCGGATCGACGTCGGCGCTGACCTGCAGCAGGCCCGCCGGCTCGGTGTCGCTGAGCGCGTTGAGGCGCTCGTGCTCGCTCGCGGGCAGCGCAGCGATGTGCGCTTGGATGTGCGGGTTGACGCCCTCGTGGATCAGCGGCACACGAGCGGCGTGGCCGACGAGTCGAAAGTCGGGCCGGTCGGTGATGCGGACGTGCATGGGGGTGCTCCCTTCGACGGTGAGGTGGAATCGCAGCTGCGGCTGCGTGCGGAGGGGGCCACCGTGCCTGCGGGCGTCGGCGGGCGACATGCCGTGCACCGCGCGGAACGCGCGCCCGAAGGCCTCGGTCGAGCCGTAGCCGAAGCGCACGGCGATGCCGAGCAGCTCGTCGCCCGCCAGCACCTCGGCCGCGGCCGTGGTCGTGCGGCGCCGACGGATGTACTCCGACAGCGGCATGCCGGCCAGCGCGGCGAACATGCGGCGCAGGTGGTGCTCGGTGGTGCCGAGCTCGTGTGCGAGCGCGGCGATCTCGAGCTCCTCGGCGAGGTGCTCGTCGATGTGGTCGACGAGTCGGTGCAGCATGGCGATCGCGGTGCCCTCCTTCCTCATCGAGTGTGGGCGATGCGCCCGGGGATCGCCCGATCATCGCGGGCCGGAACGATCGCTCGTCGCGGTTGTGCCGGCGTCGCCCGCCCTATGCTCGATCGGGGAGGGCACATGGATCGGATCGGCTTCGACGCGTTCTGGGCAGAGCGCCGGCTCTGCATGCTGGCGTCGCCGCGACCGGACGGCTCGATCCACCAGGTGCCGGTCGGCGCGACCTATGACGCGGAGCGCCAGCTCGTGCGGGTCATCACCTCGGGATCGAGCTACAAGGCGCGCAACCTGCGCAGGCACCCGGGTCGACGGGTCTCGATCTCGCAGGTCGAGGGCCGGTGGTGGAGCACGATCGAGGGGCCCGCGACCGTCTCGGACGATCCTGAGCGAGTGGCGGAGGCCGTGCGGCGCTACGCGGAGCGGTATCGGCAGCCACGCGCGAACCCCGAGCGCGTGGTGATCGAGGTCGCGGTGCAGCGGATCCTCGGCAACGTCGAGCGCGGCTGAGCGGCGGCGGCTGACCGGCAGGACGGGCGTCAGCGGCGCTCGAGCACGACCAGGAGGAACCCGATGAAGGCGGTCCGCTCACCGGTGCGGAGTCGCGGGGGCAGGAGCTCCGGCGGCGTGTCGGCGGCGGGTCGCGGCTCGCTGATGCGCAGCATCCGGAATCCGGCGGCCGCGAAGGCATCCGACATCGCGTGCAGCGGCCGGTGCCAGAACGTCAGGTCGGCGTCGGTGCCGGCGAAGTCGTACCTGTCGGTATAGGGCCTGGTGGCGAAGTAGTCCTCGCCTGGATCGCCGAGCGCAGCGCCGGTGGGGTGGTTCACGGAGAGCAGCAGGCGGCCGCCGGGCACGAGGATGCGGAAGCACTCGGCCAGCGGCGTCGTCCAGTCCTCGAGGTAGTGGAGGACGAGCGAGGCGATGACGTCGTCGAAAGCACCGTCGGGGTAGGGCAGCGGCGCCGCCAGGTCGAGCACCGCGAGCGGCGTCGACGCGCCGAGCCGCTGACGAGCCAGCTCGATCATCGCGGCGCTGCCGTCGAACCCGCTGACCGCTGCGCCGCGCTCCCGGAGCGCGAGCGCGAGCGGCCCGGAGCCGCAGCCGGCATCGAGCACCCGCCGCCCGCGCACGTCGCCCGCGAGCTCGAGCATGGCCGGCCGCTCGTAGTACGCGTTGAAGAGGCTGCTCGCGTTCGCCTGCTCGTACCCGTCGGCGAACTCGTCGTAGTGATCGGGGCGCATCTGCCCGAAGTGGGGCGCGGGCGATGGCTGCGGGGCAGTGGGCACGGGTGGCTCTCGTTCAGGGAGGCGGAGGTGCACCCAGACTACGCAGGCCGTGCCCCCTCAGAGCGCGCTGCTCGGCCCGAAGTCGGCGGGTCCGGCGGGGGACTCCGGGAGGGCAGCGGATGCCGGGGCGAGGCCGGCGCCGAGGAGTGCCGCGTAGCGACGTCTGAGCTGGCGAGCCCGGTCTGCGTGGGGCGCGCGGATCCCTCCGAGCGCTTCGAGCAGCTTGTTCAGGTCGAGCCAGTCGACCTCGGTGCGCAGGGCGCCCGCGTGCTGCAGGCGGGCGATGAGGCGGTCACCCGCCTCCCATCCTTCGGCAGAGCGCCGCCGATCACGGGGCGACGGGTCGAATCGCCCGGAGATCGCCTGCATCATCGTGTGGGTTCCGGTCGCCGCGGCATCGGCGAGGAACGCCTCCAGGACTGCTGGAGGGGCGACACCCTGGTCCAGATCGAGGTGGCTTCGCTCGATCAGTGAGACGAACTGCTCGGTGAGGTCCTCCGAGACTGCCTGCAGCAGCGCCTGCTTGCTCGAGTAGCGACGGTAGAGGGCCGACTTGCCGACGCCGGCTGCCGCCCCCACAGCAGAGATCGGCGCGCCCGGGTCGTGCGTGAACACCGCCTTCGCAGCCTCGAAGATGCGCACGTCGTTCTCGGCTGCCTCCCGATGGCGGCCACGCGGACCAGAGCTCGTCATCCGATCACTATAGACCGGACCAGTCTGGTCTGTTATCTTACGAGTGCGCGCCGGATCGGTGTGCATATCGAGGGAGAGCTCCATGAGCAGGATCGTCGTGAGCACCATGCTCAGCATCGACGGCTACGCAGACGGCCCGGGTGGCGACGTCTCGGCGATGCCGATGGACCAGGCGTTCAGCGCCCACAACGTCGAACGGGTGCGTGCGGCCGGCCATCTGCTGTTCGGCGGTAAGGGCTACCGCGAGATGCTGGAGTACTGGCCGGCTCGGGTGGGGGATCCCGACGCCTCGCCCGACGACGCGATCATCGCGGCACGATATGCCGCAGGCATCCCCATCACGGTGATCTCCGACAGCCTCACCCGCGCCGATGTCACAGCCTTCGAGGAGCAGACCACGATCGTGCGACGGGCCGATGCCCACGCCGCGATCGCCGCGCTCCGCGCCTCCGGCGACGAAGGGGACGTGCTGCTGTTCGGAGGACTGACGCTCTGGACGGACCTGCTGCACCACGGGCTGATCGACCAGCTGCACCTCATGATCGGCCCCCGCGTGGTCGCCGGCGACCACCGAGCCTTCCAAGGCCTCGGCGGTCTCGACCTCGAGCTGCTCGGCGTGCGCACCTGGGCGGATTCCCGCAACGTCGTCCTCACCTACGCACCCACGAACGGAGCACAGCATGGCTGACGAGCACCAGCGGTTGCAGGCGTTCGTCGGCGACTGGTCGGCCGATGGCACGGCGTACGGCGCGGACGCCGACGGCTCGCCGTGGCGCAGCATCCACAGCGCTCGGTGGAACACCGGCGGTCGGACGCAGACGCACCACTTCGAGTTCCGACCCGAGGGGGAGTGGATCACGCTCTGCGATCGCATCGCGCACCGTGTCGACTGACCCGGCGGGCACCGCTGCGTCCGCCAGGGGTGACCCGCCGCCTACAGGAGCAGCTCGGCCAGCGGATGCACGAGGTAGCGCAGCGAGTACGCCTCCCAGAGCGCGCCAGCGATCAGCAGCGCGAGCGCCGGCAGGGCCAGCAGCCCGAGCTGCCGCAGTCCTCTCAGGTACCCCTGCCGCCGGTTCGCGGCGCCCGATCGGTGAGGCGCGATCCACCCCTTCCCGAGCAGGAGCGCGCCGAGCAGGAGCAGCACGTAGGCCTGGATCTCGATCACGATCGTGAGCGAGTGCGGGATCAGGGCGACCGCGGCCCCTCCCGTCGTCGGCGCGAGCGTGATGCCGGTCTCGACCGCCCAGTAGGCGAACAGCGCGAGGCCCGCGAACGGCACGACCAGGGAGGGCAGCACGATCGTCAGGAGGCTGAGCCGCACCACGTTGACCGCGAGGATCGTGAGCGCGAACAGCGGCGGCGCGCTGACGAGGTCGCGGACGAGCGCGCCGGTGCCGTCGTCCTCCAAGGAGGCGGCTCGCGACGCGTTGAGCTCTGGGAAGACGAGCCCGATCACCAGTCCGATCACCACCAGGCCGTAGGCAGCGGCGTTGATGATCAGCCAGGCGCGCAGGTTCGAGCGGATGACGCGGGCTGGTCGTCGCCAGAGCGCGACCGGTGCGTCGACGCCGGATGCAGGAGCGGTCGATGGCATCTCCGTGCTACTCCCCGAGCGTGCAGGTCGCGCCTTCGGCGGGGGCCTCGAGGTCGACGAGGTAGCGGGCCGCGATCTCGTCGGCGCACGGGGTCGTGCCGCCCATGATCGTCGTGTGCCCGACCCCGTCGATCGTCAGCAGCGCGCTGCCGAGCGACTCCGCCATGACGATGGCCCCCGCGTGCGGTGTCGTCGGGTCACCCGTGATCGACACCACGAGCGTCGCGGGCAGCCCTTCGACGTCCTGGGCGTACGGGATGCCGAGCGTCGGCTCCGCCGGCCAGTGCTCGCACGCATCACGAGCGCCAGGCACCTCGATCCCCGGATCCATGAAGGGCGCGGCAGCGTGGATGGACTCGCGCAGCTGCTGCGCCTCGGCGGCGTCGTAGCGCTGCTCGTCCATGCAGTCGATCACGAGGTTCGACGATGTGAAGCTCGGCCACTCGCCGTCGGGCGCGCGGCCCGCGAAGTCGCGCGCCAGCTGCAGCAGCTCATCGCCGGAGCCCTGCTCGACCTGCGCGATCCCTTCGCTGACGCGCGGCCACGCGCTCTGGTCGTAGAGGCCCGAGACCACGCCGCCGATCGCCTCGTCGAAGGTGAGGTCGGTGCCGAGCGCAGGCACAGGGGACTCGAGCAGCGGCCGCACGATCTGGTGGTAGCGGTCGAGCGCGCCCGCGGGATCGGAGCCGAGCGGGCAGTGGGCCTGCTGCGTGCACCAGGCGGTGAACTCCTCGAACGCGGCCTGGAACCCGGTGTACGCCTGGATGCGCCGCTCGACCGTGCCCGCGGTCGGGTCACCGGCTCCATCGAGCACCATCGCTCGCACGCGCTCCGGGAACTGCTCGGCGTACACGGCGCCCAGTCGGCTGCCGTAGCTCTGGCCGAGGTAGGTCAGCTGCTCCTCGCCGAGCGCGGCGCGCAGCACGTCCATGTCGCGCGCAGCATCGCGCGTGCCCAGGTGCGGGAGCACGTGCGCCCCGCCGACACCCTCGGCGCAGCGCTCGAACAGCTCGCGCGTCGTCTCCTCGCTCCATGCCGCCGTGCCGTCGATCGACGACGTGCGCACGGATCCCTCATCCGCCTCAGCATCGGTCATGCACGAGGCGGCGGGTGACGAGGCGCCGACGCCGCGAGGGTCGAAGCCGACGATGTCGAAGCGCTCGGTGATCTCGCTCTCCGGCTGGCTCAGGCTCATGAGTGCCGCCGTCATGATGCCGGTTCCCCCGGGGCCACCGGGGTTCGTCACGAGCGGTGCGATCGCCTCGCCGCGCGCGGGGATGCGCACGACGGCGATCGACGCCTCGTCGCCGGTCGGGTCGTCGTAGTCGATCGGCACCGAGAGACGCGCGCACTCCGCCGTCGGCGCGAGGGCGAGGACCTCGCCCTCGACGCTCGTGGTCGCGAAGTCGTCGCACGCCTCCCACGCGAGCCGCTGCTCGTGGAAGGCCGCCAGCGGATCCTCCGATGGCGCAGGCTCGCCCGGCTCCGTCGTCGAGCACGCGGCGATCGGCACGAGCAGGGCAGCCGCTGCGAGCGCGGCGAGCGTCCTGCGGGGTGGGGTCGTCATGGCTCCTCCTTGGTCGACTGCCTCCATCCCAGACCGTGCCCTCAGGGCACGGTCAAGCGACGCGTGCGAACCTCGTCGTCATGGCATGGAGCACCAGGGAGCTGGCCGAGCTCGGCGGCACCACCGTCAAGACCGTGCGGCACTACCACGCCATCGGGCTGCTCCCGGAGCCCGAGCGGCGCATGAACGGCTACAAGCAGTACGGTGCGGCCCACCTCGTGCGCCTGCTGCGCATCCGCAGGCTGGTCGAGCTCGGCATCCCGCTCGCGAGCATCAGCGCCATGGTCGACGACCCCGCGAACGGGACGGAGGTCCTGCGCGCGCTCGGGGGCGAGCTCGACGCGCAGATCGCGCGACTGCAGCGCGTGCGGGACGAGGTGACGACGCTCGTCGACCAGGGTGGCGCGCTCGACGTGCCGGAGGGCTTCAGCGAGGTCGCGAGCCAGATGAGCGAGGCAGACCGGGCGCTCATGCTGGTCTACTCGCGCATCTACCACCAGCCGGGCGTCGATCGCATGCGGGAGATGATCAAGGAGCTCGGCCGCACGCCGCTCGACGAGGAGCTCGACGCGCTGGCCGCCGACGCCGATGACGCGACGCGCGAGGCGCTCGCGCGCCGCTACGCGCCCTACCTCGCCGACATCCGCCGGCGATGGGGATGGATCGACGACCCCATGCAGCACGCGAGGCACAGCGCCGCCCAGATGCGCTCGGCCGTGATCGGCACGCTCCTGGAGGTCTACTCCGCGGCGCAGCTCGACGTCATCGCGAGGGCGAACCGCATCATCGACGAGCGCACGGCTGACATGCCCGGAGCGCGCGGGCTGCCCGAGGGGCAGGGCGCCGACTCGGCGACGCCGTCCGACGTGGGACGCCCGGACGCCGCGATCAGCGCCGGCTGACGAGGAGGTAGCGCTCGTCATCGATGCGCCGGCCCCAGAGCGCCGGGTCCTGCAGCATCGTCAGCTCGTGCGTCTCGCGCACCTGGCCCAGGAGCTTCGAGGACTCCGCGGCGGAGAGCCCGACGTCGTTGCTCCAGCGGCCCTCGACCAGCACCAGCACACCGCCCGGCGCGAGCAGCTCGACCCACGTGCGCAGCGCCTCGAGCGGGTCGGGCATCGCCCAGAGCACGTGCCGGCACAGCACGGCGTCGAACGACCCCGCGGGCAGCGGCGGGTGCGCGGCGTCGGCGACGGTGAAGACCGGGCGAGGGAGCACGTCGGAAGCCTTGCGGCGCGCGCGTCGGATCATCTCGGGGGAGAGGTCGATGCCGTGCACCTGATGCCCGCCCTCGACGGCCAGGAGCGTCGACAGCGTGCCGGTGCCGCAGCCGAGGTCGGCGACGCGACGGGCAGCGGTGCCGAGCACCGGGAGCAGGAGCTCGGCCCAGGCGCGGCGGACGGCGGGGTCGCGCAGCCCGTGGTCGGCAGCCTCGTCGAAGGTCTCCGCCTCGCGATCCCAGGTCGCCCGCATGTCGTCGGCCATGCGTGCGATCCTCGCACGCCGTCGGGGCGCGTAGCCTCGGTGCGGTGGAACCGAGACGACGAGCGATCACTCGCGCCGACGTGGTGCTCTCGATGCTGGAGCTCCCCGGCGAGGAGCCGGCCGTCCTTCTCGTGCACGGGCTGGCAGGCAGCGCGAGCGAGCTGCTGCCGACTGCCCGCGCGCTTGCCGGGCGCGCGGTGATCCTCGTCGATCAGCGAGGGCACGGTCGAAGCACGCGGCGGCCGGAGGATCGCTCGCGCGAGGCCTTCGTCGCTGACATCGTCGACGTGATCGAGCGCGAGGCGAGCGGCCCCGTCGACCTCGTCGGTCAGTCGATGGGCGCGCACACGGCGATGCTCGTGGCGGCGGCGCGCCCCGATCTCGTGCGCAGGATGGTGCTGCTCGAAGGCGACCAGGGGAGTGGCGCACCGGCGGATCACGAAGCGCTCGGCGCGTTCTTCGCCGGTTGGGAGGCGCCGTTCGCCACCCGCGAGGAAGCCGCGGCGTCGCTCGGGGGCGGTGCGCTCGCCGAGGCGTGGGCAGCAGATCTGGAGGAGACGGCGGATGGCCTCCGCCCGCGATTCGATGCCGACGTCATGGTCGAGACGATCTCCCACGTCGCCGTGCCTCGGTGGGACGAGTGGCGGTCGGTCGTGGCGCCGACGCTGGTCGTCTACGGCGAGCGAGGCATGTTCAGCGAGTCGCAGCAGTCGGCCTTCGTCGCCGCCAACGCCAACGCCACGCGGGTCGTCCTCCGCGACGCATCGCACGACGCGCACCTCGACGCGCACGATGCGTGGGTCCGAGCAGTGGTCTCGTTCCTCGGCGCCGCCTGACGAGGCTCGACGACGACCACGAGGATTCGTCTGCTCGAGTCGAGCTGAGGACGTGTGCCGTGGGGCCGACGGCGCGCACGCGAGTCGGCGGCGTCACCGCACGCGTCGAACTTCGACGGTCGCGGAGCGCGCTTCGACGAAGCGTGCCGCGATCTCGAGCGCCCGGCCCTCGTCGGCGACGTCCACCAGGTAGTAGCCGCCCACCCATTCCGTGGCTGCCATGTGCGGCCCGTCGGTGACGGAGAGTCCGTCGCCCGTGCGCACGATCTTCGCTCCGTCGAGGGAGAGCTCATGCGTGTCGAGGAGCTCTTCGGACGCCGACAGCTCGTCGATGAGGTCGACGTGTGCCGCACGGAAGGCGTCGTGGGCATCGGCGTGGATGGCTGCTTCGCTGCTGGCGCTCGAGTAGATGAGGATCATGTGCCGCATCGTGGGGGTCCCTTCGTCGGTCGTCCTTGCAATGTCTCGACGCACGCGCCGACATCTGGAGGACAGGGCCATCGGTGTCGGGGTGTCCTCGAGCGCCGAGCGGCGACGTCATGGTCGTGGGGGCGGTGCGATGATGCCTGCCTCGAACCGATGATGGGGAGGACGCGATGGTGAGCCACGAGGCGCGGCGAGACCCGGTGACGGATGAGCTGCTCGGCTGGATCGAGGCCAGCCTGGGCCGGATCGCCGGCTCGGTCGCTGGTCTGAGCGAGGCGCAGGTGCGGGCGACGGCCGCGCCGTCGGGCTGGTCGATCGCGGGGTTGGTCGGTCACGTGCACGCCTCGACCCGCTTCTGGCTGCACAACGTGATCGGCGGCAACGCGGTCGAGCTCGACCAGCGCGGGGTGTGGGACAACGACCCGAGCCTGCCGTTCCCTGCGCTGCTCGAGCGTGTGACGCGGGAGACGAGCGACGCATGCGCCGCGGTCCGTGGCCGATCGAGTGAGGATGCGCCCGGGTGGTGGCCAGAGGGCGCGTGGGGCGGCTACCGGCAGCACACGGTCCGTGGCGTGCTCTTGCATGTGCTGCACGACAATGCAGCGCACGTCGGCCATCTCGACATCGTCAGAGAGCTGCTCGATGGGGGTGTCTGGGACGACGCCGAGAACCGGATCAGGATCGCGGCTGACCGGAACGAGTCGTAGATCGCGATGATGGCGATGTGTCCTCGATGGTCTGCGAGATCCGTCGTCCTGGTGTCAGGATCGAACGAACTCGAAGGAGAATCATGCGCTACGTGCTGTTCATCTGCAACGACCCGACCGGGGAGCCCTACGACGCGAAGCACGACAACGTGGGGGAGTGGGTCGAGGCGCTGCAGGCGTCCGACTCGTACGTGCTGGGCGATCGGTTGCGGCCGGTCGAGGATGCGACGACGGTGCGCGTTCGCGGCGGGGAGCGCATCGTGGCCGACGGGCCGTTCACCGAGAGCCGCGAGTGGATCGCCGGCTTCGACATCGTCGAGGCTGCAGACCTCGACGCGGCGATCGCGATCGCCGCTGGGCATCCCATGGCGCGCTTCGGGCTGGTGGAGGTGCGACCGGTGTGGCCGTTCTGATGCCGCACGGCACCGAGAGCCGGAGCGTCGGCGCCGCCGACGCTCCGGCGTCCGATGCCGTCCGTCGCGTCGCGTCGCTCGAGTACGGACGGGTGCTGGCCAGCGTGATCGGCACGGTGAACGATTGGACGATCGCCGAGGACGCGGTGCAGGACGCGCTGGCGCGCGCGCTCGATCGGTGGCCGCGCGATGGCGTCCCGCGCAGCCCGGCGGCATGGGTGACGACGGTCGCGCGTCGTCGTGCCATCGATCTCGTGCGCCACGAGAGCGCCGAGCGGCGAGCCCTGGCTCGTCTGGAGCACGAGCTGCCGGAGGTGTTCGATGAGGTCGCGTCGGGTGTCGCCTTCCCCCGCGGCGACGAGCGGCTGCAGCTGATCTTCACCGCATGCCATCCCGCTCTCACCCTGGAGGCGCGCGCGGCGCTGACGCTCCGAACGGTGCTGAACGTGCCGGTCGACGAGCTCGCGATCCTCTTCGCGGTCTCGCCGGAGACGATGCAGAAGCGGCTCGTTCGGGCTCGGGCCAAGATCAAGCATGCCGGCATCGCGTACCGGGTGCCCGGACCGGCAGAGATGTCCGCCAGGAGCGAGAGCGTCTGCGAGGTGCTGTCTGGCCTGTTCACGCTCGCCTATGCCGATCCGACGGCACGGTCCGAGGCTGCCGCGGAGGCCATCCGGCTCGCGCGGCTGTGCTGCGAGCTCTTCCCGTCCGACTCCGCTGCGTGGCTCGAGCTCAACGGAGTCCTCGCGCTGCTGCTGCTGCAGCACTCCCGCCGTGCCGCGCGGACGTCCGCCGAGGGGCTCACGGTGCCGTTCGAGCGTCAGGACCGCGAGCTCTGGGATCAGGAGGCGGCGGATGAGGGGCTGCGGATCCTCGATGCCGCGCTCGAGCGTGCCGCACAGGCGCGCGTGCCGGGGGGTCGGCACCTCGTGCGTGCCGCCATCGCTGCGGAGTACGTCCGCCCCTTCCGGGTCGGCGGTCCCGGTGAGATCGACCACGCACGGATCGCCGGCATGTACGAGCTCCTCGAGCGGCTCGATCCCTCACCGTTCGTCACCGTGAATCGCGTCATCGCTGTCGCGAACGCGGGCCATCCTGCCGCGGCGCTCGAGCTGCTCGAGACGGTCGCGCTCGCGCTCGCCGGGCACCACCTCCTCGCGGCGGTGCGCGGCGACATGCTGCGTCGGCTCGATCGCACCGGGGAGGCTGCCGCAGCGCTGCGCACCGCCGCCGCCGCTGCGCCATCGGATCGTGAGCGGCAGTCCTATCTCCACGAGGCCGCCCTGCTCGACTTGGATGCTGCACATGCGCATCCTTGAGCGAGCGCTGCCCGGCTCGGTCGTGCACGCGACCGCGGCGGCTGGCGCGCTGTCGCGCGTCGTGCTGTGGCTCGGCGGCACGCCGCACACCGGTGGGCTGCTGGAACCCGTCGTCGATGCGGCGACGGCCGCGGGCCGCGACGTGATCAGCGTCGCCAGGCCCGGGTACGGCGGCGCGCTTCGACGCCCGGGTCGGAGCGTCGCCGACGCGACGAGCGAGGTGGCCAGGCTGCTCGACGTGCTCGACCTCGACGACGTCGTCGTCGTCGGCTTCTCGGGAGGTGGCCCGCATGCGATCGCGACCGCAGCAGCCCGCCCCAGCCGTGTGAGCCACGTCCTCACGTTCGGCTGCATCGCGCCGTTCTCCGCGGACGACGAGTGGTTCGCCGGGATGGCAGACGCGTCAGCGCTGCGAGCAGCTGCCTCAGGGCTCGCCGCTCGCACCGCCCACCCTGACACCTTCGAGCCGTCGAGCTTCGTCGACGCCGACTACGACGCGCTCGAGGGTTCCTGGCACGCCCTGGTCACCGACACCGATGCGGCGCAACGACAGGGTCCAGGCGGTGCCATCGACGACGACATGGCGTTCGTGCAGCCGTGGGGGTTCTCGCTCGACGACTGCGCCGCCCCGGTCGTCGTGGTCCATGGGTCACGCGATCGGGTCATACCCGTGCAGCACGCGCACGCACTGTCTGCGGCTCTCCCGAATCCCCGGTCCGTGATCCAGCACGGCGACGGCCATGTCTCAGCCCTGCGGGCGCTCGACGTGCATCTGCGCGAGGTCGCCTGCTAATCGCGATCCGGCGAGTCCAGGGTCGACGTCGTTCGCGCGTAACTCATCGAGAGTAAGCACCATGCCCCAGCTCGCCGTCCTCATCTACGCGCAGGACTCCACCCATGCTGTTGACGCCTCAGACGCCGACCTCGCGGTCCCGGACGCCCACGGGCGAGCCCTCGCCGAGTCCGGTGCGCTGCGGGCTGCGTACGCCTTCTCTCCACGGAATCTCGCGTGTTCGATCCGTGCCGCCGCCGTGACCGAGGGCCCATTCCTCGACGATCGCTCCGTGGTGGCCGGCGTCTCTGTGATCGACGCTCCGACGTGGGACGACGCACTGATGATCGCCGGGACGAACCCACAGGTGGCGCTGGGCGGAGGCGTGAAGGTCCGCCTCATCCACAGCGGCGGGGTCGTCAAAAGCTGACGAGCTCGCCGCACAGTTGGGCCGTCAGGCCCGATCTGATCGCTGGCGTCGGCATGCCGCACTGCCCTGCCCAGTGGCCGAGCGCTGCAGCGGCGTTGCCGTAGATCTGTCGAAGCAGCCCTCGCCTTCAAGCGCTTGGGCGCCTGCTCAGTCCTCTCGAAGCCAGTCGGCGACCTCTGCTCTCGCCGAGAATCCAGCCGCCACGTACGTTGCGATCGCGCCGACGTTCGCGCTCTCGGCGCAGACGATCGCGCTCGACGCCCCAAGTTCGCGGAGGGCAGCTGCAGCTCCAAGGGTCACCGTTGTCCCATGTCCGTGGCCGCGGTGATCTTGATGGACCCCCATCGGCTCCAGAAGTCCCGGACGCCCTTCCCCGGCCGACCAGACGGCGGCGATGGCGACGACTTCGCCGTCTCCCTCCTCGACGTTGAGGATCCGCGCCGAGCCGAAGAGTGGACCCGCCGCCACGTTCTCCCAGCCACTGACGAAAGTGCGCATGTCTTCCTCCGACATCGGCGTGCCGCGGAAGGCCGACCTATGGACGCGGACCCATTCCTCGGTGTCACCAGGTGCGATGGTTCGGATTCGCAGACCGTCGACATCGATGTCGAGCGGCTGCGTGAGATCGAGGTGGAGGGGAGTCCACGGCTCGTCAGCGCGCCATCCACGCGCGTCGAGCTGAGCGCCGAGGGCATCTGCGCCGCGCGCTTCGACCACGGCTTCTCCCGGGTCAAGCACACCGGTGCCAGGAACGTCCACGTCCGCTGCGATGCGAGCGGCCAGCCGTTGATCGACGAGTCGTTCCGGGTCGATCGCGAGCCGCAGCAGCTGCGGGCCATCGATCAGTGCGATGGCAGCGACGGCATCATCGATCGACCACACCCGCATGCTGGCTGCGGTTGCCGATTCGCCGCGGAGTCCATACCAGCCGAGGTCACCAGGATGCAGCTGCAGCGGTCCTTCGTCGCGCTGCCATCCGCAGATCACCTCGTGCAGGTGGGCGAGATCCCGGACGTCCGGGGTGCCGAGGGTCACACTCATGGGGCTTCCTTGCCTCTGTGATCGCTCCGTCGGGGGAGCAGAGCCTTGCAACCTAGCAGACCGTCGCACCGCGGCTCGCCCCCTCGTGCTCAAGCGCGCGCAACACCTCTGGTCGCCTCAGGGAGGCTGGGTCCTGGAGAGGCTACGGCGCGCCACCGACCGGGTTGTCGGTCAGCTCGATCGCCGCGAGCGGAGCCGTGACCGGGCCGGACTCGCGCTCCGCTGCGGCGCAACGACAGGGTCCAGGCGGTGCCATCGACGACGACATGGCGTTCGTGCAGCCGTGGGGGTTCTCGCTCGACGACTGCGCCGCCCCGGTCGTCGTGGTCCATGGGTCACGCGATCGGGTCATACCCGTGCAGCACGCGCACGCACTGTCTGCGGCTCTCCCGAATCCCCGGTCCGTGATCCAGCACGGCGACGGCCATGTCTCAGCCCTGCGGGCGCTCGACGTGCATCTGCGCGCCGTCGACCGCTGATCGAGCAGTGGAGCCGACGCGTCGACGCTGCGCGTGGAGACCGAGCGCAGCTCGTCCTTCCGCATGGTGCGGCCGTCTTGTAGACAAGAGGCATGCAGATCGCGGAAGCTCTCGTCGAGCACATTCGGATGCCGGTCGTCGGACGTCGGTCGACGCGAGCCGAAGGAGCGAGGCCATGACCATCGGGACCCAGATCGATCGTGTGCTCCGGACCGTCGATCTCGACGCCGAGGGAGCGATCGTGGCTCTGCAGCAGACCTTCCCGACGGCAGTCGACGACCTGTGGCAGGCCTGCACCGATCCGGCTCGGCTCGTGCGCTGGTTCGAACCCATCGAGGGGTCGTTGCAGCAGTCCGGCCGATACCGGCTCACGGACAGCGGCACCGAGGGCACCATCGAGCGGTGCGAGCCGCCGACGACGTCGGTCCATGGCCGCATGGCGGCGTTGACGGTCACCTGGGAGTACTCCGGCGACATCTCGCGTGTCGTCGCGACGATCGCAGCGCATCCAGAGGGCGCATCGCTGACGATCCAGCACATCGGCGCACAGGATGCGCATTGGGAGGAGTTCGGGCCGGCATCCGGAGGGATGGGCTGGGACGAGAGCCTGCTCGCACTCGGCCTGCACCTCGAGGGCGACCCCCGTGGCGAACCCGAGGCATTGCGACGCGAGCTCGCGACGGACGCTGGCCGCGAGTTCTTCGCGCGATCGGCCCGCGCCTGGCGGGACGCGCACGTCGCCGCAGGAGCATCCAACGGGTCGGCCGACGCTGCCTCGCAGCGATCGTTGGACGCCTACCTCGCCATGGGCTGAGCCCTCCGAGCCATTGCGGGCCCTGCGCGCACTAGCGCGATCGCCACGACCACGCGGCTCATCACGTTCCGATCGCGTCCGCGAGCCGCCGCACCATGCGCGCCCACGTCTCTTGCGTGCGCTCGAGGTGCTCCTGCCACTCGGCCTCCATCTCGTGACGCAGCACCAAGGTGCACCCCGTCGCCGTCGGCTCGATGTCGATGGAGACGACCGAGTGCTCGCCATCCGCCGGCAACCAGGTGAAGACGAGGCGTCGTGGACGGTCGAGCTCGACAAAGGTGCCGGTGGGCGTCGTCTGCGCCGGGTCGCGACTGTCGACGAGCCAGAGCTCGCCACCTTCGCGGGCGTCGATGCGGACGTCCTGCAGCACGGTGCCCGGTGCCGACTCCGCGAGCGCCCGCCCCATCCATCGACGCACGAGCTCCGGGTCGAGCCATGCGTCGAAGACCTTCTCGGCGCTGACGGCGAAGTCGTGGCTCGCGGCGGCGACGATGCGGTCTCCGGCGTTGGTCATGATCGCTCCTTCGATACGTCGTGCTTCACAGCCAGGACGGCGTCCATGGCCATGAGGCCGGACGCACAGAATGCCGTCGTCGCCTGGACACACTCTGCGACGTCGCGCAGCGGCTCGGGCTGGAAGGTCAGCAGATGCTCGCGGCCGTTCGTTGGTCGAGTGACGAGGCCCGCGCCTCGCCAAGGTGAAGGCGGGCGATGATGGCCCGCCGCGTCTGATCCGCTATCGCAGGGAGCGCGTCATCCAGGCGTTCGATGGCATTCGTCATGTTCAACCTCAGGGGTGAACATGCGAGTCCGTGCCGAACGCTGCAAGGATCGGCGACAGCGTGCGGCGACCTCGGTCGACTCGGAGCGAACGGCCGGTCGCGGAGTTCACGAACCTGGGCGCGGCTGCGCGACTCACGCTCGCGGGGGAGCGTCGCCATCCTGCTGGCGCTCGTGCGCCCGCGCCATGATCGAGGCCACCGAACCGGTGGCGAGGATCACGGCGAGGATGCCGTCCCAGACGACGAGGTCGGCGGCACCGGGCACATCGCCGAGCACGAGTCCAGCGGCGGCGAGGGACAGCTTGCTGAGCGCTGCGATCATCCAGAGCGCGACGAGACCGGGGCGTGCGGTGAGGAGCGCGAACAGGGCGGTCCACGTGGCCAGCCCAACGACGCGCCAGAGCTCGGCGACGAGGGAAGCGCTGGGGGTCGCTCCGAGGAGTGGGATTGCGCTGACGGTGGCGACCAGCGCGAGGACGACAGCGGCGACCGCGGCGAGCCGTGCAAGGAGGTGAAGGTGTCGCACGTGGCCAGCATCGTCGACGCGCGTGAACGTCCGGTGTCGATCGACGGGGCTGTGAGGTCGCTCGCAGGGCCACCAAAGTGCGCGGCGGGCGGCACTGTCGATGCCGAACGAGCGAAAGAGGGCTACTGCTCGCTGCGATCCGACATAATGTGCATTATCGGCGCTGCAGCATCGCGACGCTGAGGCTGAGCCGGCGCGATCAAGCGGTGCGGATCGGCGCCTCCGTGGGCGGCTCGTGCACATCGACCTGCTCGACCGCCTCGACCATCCGCTCGAAGAAGCTCGCCACCGTGCGCCGCTCGTCGTCGTCCAGGCCGTCGACGACATCGATCATGCGCTGGTGCATCGCGCCGAGCGTCGCGCGCACCTCGTCGTCCGTGTCCGTCGTCGGCACGACGACGGTCGCTCGACGGTCGTCCGGGTGCGCATCGCGGCGCACGTGCCCGCTGCGCACGAGTCGGTCGACGAGCGCCGTCACGGACGGCGATGCGAGCCCGAGCGCGGTGCCGAGGTCGCGCTGGCGCATCAGCTCGCCCGTGCGGTGGGCCTGCAGCAGCAGCCGCAGCGCCAGCAGATCGGTCTCGCCCATGCCCATCGACGAGCGCGTGCGCGCCCGCATCGAGGATTCGGCGGTGCGGTAGCGGCGCAGCTGGTTGAGCACGTCGACGCTCGTGGGCACCTCGTGCTCGGGGTACCAGTAGCCGGAGGCCGTCGTGGGCCGCTGCTCGTCGTTCGTCGCGGGGCTCATCGCGCCCTCCTCCCGGTTCGATCGTGCTCGGCTGGTTCTCAGCCTCCGTGCAGATCATACCGTTCGATGATGATACGTTTCGTTCATCGAACTACATGCATCGAACCGAGGAGCTGGACATGACCGACACCCTGTCGCCGATCCGCACGCACGACGCCTTCGATGCACCCGCCGCGAGCACCACGCAGTCTGACGTCAGCACTGCACCGCGCGGCATGACGTGGGCATCGCCGGGCAACGGCCTCTGGGTCGCCAGCAGGCACGACGCGACCGGCACGACGTTCCTCGGATTCGTCGAGGAGAGCCTCGAGGAGTACCTCGCGGTCGACGGCGCAGGCCTCTCGCTGGGGCGCTTCCCCGACCTCCGCAGCGCTCAGGCGGCGTTCCCCGGCTGACCCCTCCCCCGGCGCTGCCTCGCGAGGCGCCGCGAGGTGGCAACGCCCGCAGCAGCGATCACCCGGCAGTGATCACCCCAGCGCGGCCAGCAGGTCCTCGGCGAGGTCGTCGATGTGCTCGATGCCGACCGAGAGCCTGATGAGCCCCTCGGGGATCGTCGGCGCCTCGGTCGCCCAGCGCCGACGGCGCTCGAGCAGCGACTCGACGCCGCCCAGGCTCGTCGCGGGGATCCAGACGCGCACGCGCTCGACCACGCGGTCAGCCGCGGCGGCATCGGCGAGCACGATCGCCAGCACGGTCCCGAAGCCGGGGTCGCGCACCTCGAGCACCCCCGGCGCATCCTCCAGTCGGCGCGCGAGCGCTCGCGCGTTCGCTGCCGCTCGCTCGAGCCGCACGGAGAGCGTGCGAAGGCCGCGCAGGGTGAGGAACGCCTCCATCGGCCCGGGGATCGCACCGTGGAGGCCGCGGTGGTGGCGGAGGCGCTCGGCGAGCGCTGTCTCACCGGTCACGACCGCGCCGAGCACGATGTCGCTGTGACCGGCGATGAGCTTCGTGGCGGAGTGGACGACCAGGTCTGCGCCGAGCGCGAGGGGCTGCTGCAGCAGCGGTGATGCGAAGGTGTTGTCGACGACGCTCGTGACCCCGGCAGCGCGCGCGGCGGCCGCGAGGCGGGCGATGTCGGCGACCTCGAGCGCCGGGTTGGTGGGCGACTCGAGCCAGAGCATGGCGGCGCCCGGGAGCGCCGCCTCCACCTCGTCGGCGTCCGCGACATCCACGCGCCGCACCTCGTAGCGGCCAGAGCGGGCACCGTCGTCGAGCAGCGCGAGCGTGTGCTGGTAGGAGTGGCGCGGCACCACGACCGCTCCCCCGCTCGGCACCAGGTGCATGACGGCGCTCACGGCGGCCATGCCGCTCGCGAAGGAGATGCACTCGCCGCCCTCCAGGCTGCCGAGCGCCTCCTCGAGCGCGGTCCACGTGGGGTTGCCGTACCGGGCGTACTCCAGCTCGCCGCCCGCGACGAACGCGCTGGCGAAGGTCACCGGCTCGTTCAGCGGCGCGCCCGGCAGGTGCGGCGGTCGGCCGGCCTTGACGAGCACGGTCTCGGGTCGCGGCAGCGAGGGGCTCGAGGTGTCAGACATGCTCATATCCTGGCACCGTCGCCATCACCGGTGCGGAGCACGCGGCGGCGCTTCGTCGGCTGCGCGACCTCCACCATCCCTGCCGCCGCGAAGGTCGGGACCGTGCCGACGTGCAGCTCCTCCTCGATCACCGCGGTCGTCGCGATCGGATAGGCCTCGACGGCCCGGGCGCCCCGCGACCGCGCGAAGTCGACGGCAGCGGATGCGAGCGCACGGCTGATCCCGCGCTTGCGGTGCCCGGCCCGCACGAACACGCAGGTGATCGCCCAGACGGAGGCGTCCTCGGGATCCTCATCGCGGCCCTTCCACGGCACGGCGTACGCGCGCACGAGGCCCTGGTGCTCGCTGCGGGGTGCGACCGCGACCCACCCGACAGGCGTCCGATCGAGGTACGCGATGAGGCCGGTCGTGCCGGATGCCTCGGGATCACCGGCTCGGGTCTGCTCGACGAGCCGCAGGGCGCGCTCCTCGATCGGCATGCCGGCGAAGCTCTCGCCGCGCGCGAGCCGATAGCGCTGGCAGCGGCAGCGATGCCCGCTGCCGCGGTTGCCGAACAGGGCATCGAGGTCGGCGGGGTCGGCCTGGTTCGCGGGAACGATGCGCAGTCGCTCCTGTGCGTGCTGCGGGTCCATGTCGAGATCCTGCCGCATGTCGCCGCCGGTCGCACGGCCCAGAGCCTCCTGCGTACCATCGGCGCATGCCGACCAGCGAGATCCGCACGCTCAGCGTCGAGGAGGCCAGGCGCATCGCCGTGCGCGCGCAGCTGCTCGACGCGCCCGGCTCGGCCCGTGAGCCGCACGAGCTGCCGGAGGTCGTGGAGCGGCTGACGCTGCTGCCGCTGAACCCCACCGACATCGTCGCGCCGTCGGCCGAGCACATCGCGCACACGCGCGTCCCGAGCCTCTCCTTCGGCGAGGTGCGCGCGGCGGCGGAGCTCGAGCACAGCCTGGTCGAGCACCTCGGGCCCCACCGCCACCCCATGGAGGCCTGGGCGATCGGGCTGCGCGCCACGAGCGACCTGCCGTGGCTCCGAGCGATCGGGCGCGACCCGAGCTCGATCCACGAGAGCGCGCACGCGTGGCTAGAGGCGAACGGCGGGTTCCGTCGACGGGTGCTCGAGCAGCTGCAGCAGGAGGGGCCGCTCCCCCAGGCCGAGATCGACGACGCAGCCGACGTGCCCTACCGCTCCAGCGGCTGGAACACCGACCGCAACGTGGCGATGATGCTCGAGCTGCTGCAGATCCGCGGCGAGGTGACGGTCGCCGAGCGGCGCGGCGCCGCGCGGCTCTGGGATCTCGCGGAGCGCGTGCTCCCGCCGAGCGACCCGGCCCGCGGCCAGCCCAGCCTCGACGAGGCGTGGGCGACCTGGCGCGCGCGTTGGCTGCGCTCCTGCGGGATCGCCCGCGCGACGCACCTGGGCACGCAGGGCGAGCCGGTGCGCATCGAGGGCGTGCGCGGCGAGTGGCGGCTCGACCCCGGCGCGAGCGCCGAGGGGTTCGCCGGTCGCGTCGCCCTGCTCTCGCCGCTCGACCGTCTGATCGCCGACCGCAAGCGGATGGTGCAGCTGTGGGGGTTCGAGTACGCGCTCGAGCAGTACACGCCGGCGGCCAAGCGCCGGTGGGGCGCGTTCGCGCTGCCGATCCTCGACGGCGACCGGCTCGTCGGGAAGGTCGACGCGAGGGCCGAGCGCGATGTCGGGGCGCTGCGGGTGCACCGCATCCACTGGGACGCACCGCCGCGCGCGTCGCTCGCGGACGCCGTGGGCGATGCCGTCGCGCGGCTCGCCGAGTTCCTCTCGTTGCGGCCCTCGATGCCCTGAGCCAGTCGGTCTGGGAGGCAGCGCCGCTCCAGTGCGAGGGCTGCGCGCAGCGCACCGCCCGTGCGGCGCTAGATTCGCCACGTGCCATCCCTCGTCATCATCGGCAACCCCACCGCGCGCGGCTTCGACCGCGCGGTGGACGCGGTGCTGCGCGAGGCCGCGATCGCGGGCGACGACGCGCGCGTCTGGCCGACCACTGCGGCCGCCCCTGGCGGGCCGCAGGCCGAGCGAGCCCTGGCGGGCGGGGCGGATGCGGTGATCGCGGTCGGGGGCGACGGCACGGTGCGCGAGGTCGCGAGCGCGCTCGCGCACACCGGCACGCCGCTCGGCGTCATGCCCGTCGGCACCGCCAACCTCTTCGCCCGCAACCTGGGCCTGCCGCTGCGCGACCCGGCGGAGGCCGCACGGATCGCGGTCGAGGGCGCGGACGCGGCGATCGACCTCGGCCGAGTGGCGCTGACGCGCGCCACGGAGCCGGACCCGGGATCGGAGCCCGAGCCCGAGCCCGAGCGCGCGTTCCTCGTCGTCACGGGGGTCGGCAACGACGCCCTCGCCGTCGAGGCGGCCTCCTTGCGCGACAAGCGCCGGCTCGGCTGGGCAGCCTACGTCGCGATCGGGGCGCGACGGCTCACGAGCGCGAGCTTCGCGGTGCGCGGCAGCTTCGACGACGGCGCGGGTGAGACGACGGACGCGTGGAGCGTGCTGGTGCACAACGCCGCGCGCATCCCCGCCGGCTTCGCGGTGCTGCCGCGGACGCGGCTCGACGACGGCCTGCTGCACATCGCCGCCGTGAGCCCGCGCCGCCTGGCGCACTGGGGCCGCATCGCTGCCGCCGGCGCCGGCATCGCCCGTGCGCAGGGGGTGCTGCAGCACCGCACAGCGCATCGGGTGACGCTCGCCGCCGTCGAGGGCCTGCTGCCCGTGCAGATCGACGGAGACGCCGCGGGCCGCGTGGCGCGCCTGGATGCCCGGATCGACCGGGGTGCGCTCAGGGTGCGAGTGCCAGGATCGTTCTCGTGAAGGCAGCAGAGGCGATGCACCGGCTGCGGTCGGCGCCGCACGGAGCGCTCGAGGACCTGCTCGAGCAGATCGACGTCGAGCAGGTGATCCGCGCGGTCTGCGGCAACGCCGTCACGGGCCTCTGGCGCGGCGACCAGCGGCGCGCGCTCGTGCAGCTGCTCTGCGTCGAGCGCGCCGCCGAGCTCAGCCCGGCCATGCGAGCCCGCATCGTGCACGCCCTGCGCCGGCTGCCGCAGAGCGCCGCGGTGTCGGCGGGCATCCGCGCGATGCTCCTGTCGCTCACCGGGGAGCCCTTCCGCGACATGAAGTACCTGCTGAACGCCACGGGCGACAGCCACGACCTCGAGCACGTGGTGTTCGAGCACCTGACCGGCGCCGACCGCGACGCGGTGCTCGCCCACATCGCGGACGAAGCCGCATCCGCTCCCTCGCACGACCTGCGCATCCTGTGCGACATCGACGACACCCTGCAGGCGATGCTGCACGAGCGCCGCTACCCGCGCGGCACCATCTACCCGGGCGTCGTGGAGCTGCTCACCGCCCTCGACGACGGTCACGCGGCAGAGCCTTCGCGCCCGGGCGACCTGACGTTCGTCACCGCCCGCCCGGAGGGCCCGCGCGGCCTCGTCGAGCAGTACACGCGCAACGCCCTCTCCGATCTCGGGCTGCCGCCGCACTCGGTGCTGGGCGGATCGATCTTCAACCTCTTCACGAAGGCCTCCATCAAGGAGCGCAAGCTGCAGAACTTCGAGCGCGAGCGCGCCCTGTTCCCCGAGTGCCGCTTCATGTTCCTCGGCGACAGCGGGCAGGCCGACGCGCAGGTCGGCGCCGAGATGCTGCGGCGCGGGCCCGAGTTCGTCGTCACGGTGCTGATCCACGAGGTCGTGCCGGTGGAGGGCGCAGCGCGCGCCGAGCTCGAGGCGGCGGGCATCCGCTTCCACTCCTCCTACGACGAGGCCGCGAGCATCGCGCACGAGCTCGGCCTGCTCGACCAGGCGGGGCGGGATGCCGTGGTGCGGGCCGTCGACGAGGCCAGCGGCCTGATGACCTGAGCACGGCTGATGACCTGAGCACGGCTGATGACCTGAGCACGGCTGATGACCTGAGCGCGCTCAGGCCCTGCGGTCGCTGCGGTCGGCGAGCGCCGCCAGCCACGCAGCCCGGGCTGCCTCGCCCGGCGCGCTGCCGCGCTGCGCTGCGCCAAGCAGCGCAGCTGCCGTCGTCTCGGCGCGCTCCCGCACCCACGCCGGGTAGCCCATCCGCTCGGCGTGGAGCGCCAGCTCGTCCTCATCCACGATGCGCGCCTCGCCGCCCGGATCGCGCACGACGTCGAGGTCGAGGTCGGTGTACTCCAGCACCCAGCCGTCGCGGCGGCCGATGAGCGTCGGGGGCGTCGCGACGTCGACGTACAGCTCCGCCGGGCTGCCGGGGAACCAGTGCACGAGCGCCCATGTGCCCTCGAGCATCGCGAGCGGCCGATGCGGCACGAGCGTCAGCATGGGCTCGACGCCCGAGAAGGGCTCGAGCCCGGGACGGCGGTAGACCGTCGATCCGCCCGGCGCGCCGAGCCAGACGCCCTCTGCATCACTGCCGAGGGCGATGGCGTCATGCTCCCAGTGCCGCGAGCCGTCCCACTTCGAGGCGCGGACCCGCACGCGCTCGCCGGGCTGCGGCGACGCTCCCGCGAGCAGCGCGAGCGTGCCCGCGACGTCCTCGCGATCGAACGCCTCGTCGCTCGCCGCGATCTCGTCGGCGCGCCACCAGCGCTCCTCGACGATCGACGCGCGCTCCCCCGGTTCGCGCCCGGAGGGATCCGCCTCGAACCGCGGGGTGCGCCACACGAAGGTCGTCATGTCGAGCGCGTCGTAGCGATGGCCGGGCGGAGTCGGCTGCCGCAGGCGGCGCACCGGGCCCACCAGCGCGCTCGCGGGTGCGGTGCGGCCGGTCTCCTCGAGCAGCTCGCGCAGGGCAGCTTCGCGCTCGGTCTCGCCGGGCTCGATGCCGCCCCCGATCGTGAGCCAGCGGGGCGGCACTCCCGGTGCGCTCCAGTGGTGCAGGAGCAGCAGCGCGGCACCCTCGTCGTCGACGCAGACGACGCGCGCCGAGCGGCGGATGCCGCCTGGTCGCGCGTCGTCGGTCACGGGCTCGTCGTGCGCTGCTCGAGGCTGCGGGGCCTCAGCCGTGGTTCTTCGGCGTCGGCAGGTGCTTCGCCCACCACGCGAGGATGTGCTCGAAGCGCTCCACGCGGTGCCGCGGCTGGCCGGCGCGCGTCAGCTCGTGATCCTCGCCCGGGAAGAGCAGCAGTGCCGTCTCCACGCCGTTGCGCTTCAGCGCCGCGAAGTAGCGCTGCCCCTGCTCGGGCGGGCACCGCCAGTCCTGCTCGGAGTGCACGACGAGGGTCGGCGTCCGCACCCGGTCGACGTGCGCCATCGGCGACTGCGCGCGCACCGCATCCGGGTCGTCGCCCGTGTACTCGCCCGAGAAGAACCAGCCGATGTCGCTGGTGCCCGCGAACGAGACAGGGTCGAGGAACCCGCGCTCCACGACCGCCGCCGCGAAGCGGTGGTCGTTGGCGATCGTCCACGCCGTCAGGTAGCCGCCGTAGGAGCCGCCCATGATGCCCAGCCGCTCGGCATCGAGCTGCGGGTGCGCGTCGAGGCTCGCGTCGAGGAAGTCGAGCACGTCGTGCAGGTCGACCGTGCCCATCTGCTGCTTGATCGCGAGACCGTGCTCGCGGCCGTAGCCGGCCGAGCCGCGCGGGTTGCACTGCACGACGGCGTAGCCCGCGTCGACCGCGACCTGCGCCTCGTCGAAGACGCCGACGCCGTACTGCGCGAAGGGGCCGCCGTGGATGTTCAGCAGCACCGGGTGGGGCCCCTCGCCCTCGGGCAGCCACACCCAGCCGTGCACGCTCGCGCCGTCGCGGGCGGTGAACTCGTGCTCGGTCGGCAGGGCGATGCCGGCCTCGGCCAGCGGCGCCCCGAAGTCGGTGAGCACGGTGAGCCCGCGGTCGTCGAGCACCGCCACCTCGCCCATGGAGGTCGGCGTGTGCACCGTGGCGACGGTGACGCCCTCGCCGACGCCGTGGCCGATGACCTCCAGGTCGCCGCCGATCAGCTCCTTCGTGCCGCCGCCCGTGACGTGCACGAGGCGGTTGCGACCGCGCCGGCGCTCTTGCACGAGCACGCCGTCGTCGACGACGGTCGCGTGGCTCGAGGGCTCGCCCAGGTCGACCGTCGACTCGTCGGTGACCTCCTCGGGGTGCGCACCCGCGTGCTCGAGCACGAAGAGCTGCGTGGAGCGGGCGACGAAGTCGCGGCCCGACTCCCCCACCGTGCTCGCCAGCAGCACGTAGCCGCCGTCGGGCGTGGCCAGCACCTGGCTGACGCTGAGCCCGGCGCGCGACGAGAGCACGGTGTGCGGCTCGCCCTGCTCGACGCTCGCGTCGAACTCGACGACCGCGTTCAGCAGGTCGTCGTCGCGCGTGTCGTGGCGGGCGGTGATGCAGAGCACCCGCTCGCCATCGCTGGAGAACACCGGGGCCGCGTGGTCGAACTCGCCGTGGCTGAGCCGGATGGCCACCGGGGTGGCAGCGACGTCGTCCTTCGTCGACTCGTCGTCGTGCGGGTGCGAGGCGCGGGGGTAGTGCGGCTCGGCGTCGAGGTCGGGCAGCGCGGTGGCGAACAGGTGCACGTGGCGGCCGACGAGGCTGCCGATGCCGTTCGCGAGGCTGCGGTTGCGCGTGATCAGGCGAGGCGACTCCTGCGTGGCGGAGACGCCCTCGACGGAGCCGTACCGCCCCGGCTCGACCACCATCGCCGTGAACGCGATGCGGTCGCCGGAGGGCGAGACGGCGAACTCCGTGACGCCGCCGCGCTCGGAGGTCACCTGCACGGGCTCGCCGCCCTCGACCCGCATCGCCCAGACCTGCGGCGTGTCCTCCGCGTCGCCGCGCAGGAAGAGCACGGTCTCGCCGCTCGGCGTCAGCTGCGGCGCGCGGTCGGCGATGCCGCCCGTGAGGCGACGGCGCGCGCCGTCGCGCAGGTCCACCCGCCAGAGCTGGCCGACGGCGCGGTTGGCGCGCAGGCTCGGCCGCGAGGTCGCGACGATCGCGAAGGCGCCGCTCGGGTGCACCGCGGGGCGCGAGAGCGAGACGAGCTGCTCGATGTCCTCAGCGCGCATCAGGCACCCGCTCCCGCGGTCCGCGCGCCGAAGCCCTGGGTGCCCTCGGCCTCGCCGAAGCCCGACACGTCGCCCACCAGGCGCGTGCGCTCCGCCGGCACCGGCTCGACGGCGGCGAGGGCGACCTCGCGCGCGAACTCCTCGACGTCGTACAGCTTGCCCGCATCCTCGCGGCGGCTCGCGATCGCTCCCGGGTTGGCCCGCTCGAGGAGCGTGGCGGTGATGGTGCCCTCGATCATGTCGCCAGAGACGACGACGAGCTCGATCCCGCGCTCCTGCAGCGCCGGGATCCGCTCGCGCAGCGCATCCTCGCCCGCGCGCTTCGACAGCGCGACCGCCTCGTACTCGGGCATCGTGGGCGTGGTGCGGATGAAGTGCGCCTGGTGGCTCGTGACGAAGACGACGCGCGCCCCGTCGTTGAGGACCTCGAGCGCTGCTTCCAGCAGCGCGACCTGCGCGTCGCGGTTCAGCCGCATCGCGTAGTCCTCGCCCATGCCGCTCTCCATGCCGCCGGAGGCGTTCATGACGAGGATGTCGAGCCCGCCGAAGCGCTCGCGCGCTGCCTCGAACATGGAGGCGAGGCTCGCGGCATCCGTCAGGTCCGCCTGCACGGCGAAGGCGTCGACGCCCTGCGCCTGGGCGGCGGCGACGACCTTCTCGGCGCGCGGGGCCTTCGCGCGGTAGTTGACGACGACGTCGGCGCCGGCGCGCGCGAGCAGGTCGACGGTCGCGGCGCCGATGCCGCGGCTCGAGCCGGTCACGAGCGCGGTGCGCCCGGTCAGCGATCCGGGTGCGAGGGCGGGCGGGGTGGTCTCCGTCACGGTAGCTCCTTACGTTCCCCACGACCCTACTGTGCGCGGCCCCTCGGCCACGGTGCCCGGCGACGCGGACGGGAGCATCCCGGGGGCGCACCCGACGCCGCGACCCATCCCCTGCGCGAGCCTCGACGCCGTCCAGCCTCCGCTCCATATGCTGGGGGCGTGGATCTCGCCCAGTACGCATGGATCGCGTGGCTCGTCGTAGCGCTCGTGTGCTTCATCATCGAGATGGTGACGCTCGAGTTCACGTTCCTGATGATCGGGCTCGCATCGGTCGTGGGGCTCACCGCGAGCATCACCGGCCTGCCGCCGTGGGCCCAGGTGCTGATCGCTGCCGCCGCGGCGCTGCTGCTGTTGCTGCTGGTGAGACCCAAGCTGCTCAACCGGCTGCACGAATCGGGCGAGGTCAACAAGCAGGGCATCGAAGCGCTGCTGGGCATGTCGGGCGAGGTCACTCGCTCGTTCGTGCGCGGCGCCGGCGAGGTGACGCTCTCCAACGGCGACATCTGGACCGCTCGCCTCTCCCCCGCGGTGCAGCCGCGAGACCCCGACGTCGGCGAGCGCATCGTCGTCACCGCCATCGAGGGGGCGACGGCCGTCGTCGTCCCCGCACAGCGATAAAGGAGCCATCACATGCCGTTCGACGGACAATTCATCCTCGGGGCGTTCCTGCTGGTCGTGGTGATCCTCGTCGTCCTGTTCGTGCTCGTCACGCTCTTCAGGTCGATCAGGATCATCAAGCAGGGCTTCACCGGCGTGGTCGAGCGGCTCGGTCGCTTCCACAAGGTGCTGCAGCCGGGCCTCAACTTCCTGGTGCCGTTCATCGACCGGGTCTCGTACCACGTCGACATGCGCGAGCAGGTGCGGTCCTTCCCGCCGCAGCCCGTGATCACGGAGGACAACCTGGTCGTGTCGATCGACACGGTCGTCTACTTCCAGGTCACCGACGCGCGTGCCGCGACCTACGAGATCGCCGACTACCTGTCGGCCGTCGAGCAGCTGACGACCACCACGCTCCGCAACGTGGTCGGTGGCATGAACCTCGAAGAGGCGCTCACGAGCCGCGACACCATCAACGGCCAGCTGCGCAACGTGCTCGACCAGGCGACCGGCAAGTGGGGTCTGCGCGTCGGCCGCGTCGAGCTGAAGGCGATCGACCCGCCCCACTCCATCCAGGACTCGATGGAGAAGCAGATGCGCGCCGAGCGCGACCGTCGCGCCGCGATCCTGACGGCCGAGGGCTCGAAGCAGTCGCAGATCCTCGAGGCAGAGGGTCTGCGGCAGTCCGAGATCCTGCGCGCCGAGGGTCAGGCCAAGGCGCAGGTGCTGCGCGCCAAGGGTGACGCCGAGGCCCAGGTGCTGCTCGCGAAGGGTGAGTCGGAGGCCATCGAGCGCGTGTTCGCCGCCATCCACGAGGGTGACGCCGACAACAAGCTGCTCGCCTACCAGTACCTGCAGACGCTCCCGAAGCTCGCCGAGGGCGACTCGAACAAGCTGTGGATCATCCCGTCGGAGCTCACGGACGCGCTGCAGCAGGTCGGCAAGGGCTTCTTCGAGGGCAAGGCGGAGGTCCCCTTCCAGAAGCCGGAGGGCAAGCGCACCTCCGAGCGCGCGGAGGCGTCGATCCTCGACGAGACCTTCCAGGCGGACTCGGTCTCCGACGTCGAGGTGCCCTCGATCGCCGAGACGCTGCAGGCGAGCGGCATCGACCCGAAGGACGCGGGCCGCATCGACAGCGTCTCGTCGTCGACGTCGCTGGCCGACGAGACGCCGAGCGCCGCGTACGACGAGGCCCTCGAGACGGTCCGCGAGGTGAAGGCCGACGCTCCGCAGGTCGACATCGACCCGAACCAGGTCGACGTGCCGCCGGTCGACCCGAACCGCCGCTCCGGCGAGTCCGACGAAGGCCGGCCCTCGCAGGCGTGACGACGTTCCTGACCCCGGCGCCGCCGAGGGTGCTGGCCCACCGCGGCCTCGCCCTCGGCGCGCCGGAGAACTCGATGCTGGCGTTCATCGCTGCGGTGGACGCCGGTGCCACGTTCCTCGAGACCGACGTGCACGCGACGGCCGACGGCGTCGCCGTGCTCGCCCACGACCCCGCCCTCGATCGGGTCGCCGGGCGCGACATCGTCATCGAGCGGACGCTGTGGAAGGATCTCGGCGCCGTCGACCTCGGTCAGGGCGAGACCGTGCCCGGTCTGCGCGAGGCGCTGCTGGCGCTGCCCGACGCGAAGTGGAACATCGACCTGAAGTCGGATGCCGCGGTGATCCCCGCGGTGCGCGCGGTCGTCGAGGCGCGGGCCGCAGATCGGGTGCTGCTGACCTCGTTCTCCGAGCGTCGCCGCGCGCAGGCCAAGGCGCTGCTGCCGGCCGTGGCCACCAGCGCCTCGCAGTCGATCGTCGTGCGGGCGCTCGCAGCGCAGCGCCTCGGGCTGCGCGGGCCCCTCCGACGCATCCTCGAGCCCGTGGTCGCGCTGCAGGTGCCGCGCCGGCACAAGGGCGTCGAGATCGTGACCGAGCGATCCGTCGCCGCGTTCCAGCGCGCGGGCGTCGAGGTGCACGTCTGGACCGTGAACGAGCCGGCGGAGATGCAGGAGCTGCTCGACCTCGGCGTCGACGGCCTCGTCACCGATCGCTGCGACCTCGCGCTGCCGCTGCTGCCCTCGGCTCGCTGAGCGCGGCGTCAGCGCGGCGGCTTGGGGAGCGCTCGCACGCCAGCGAGGCCCCACTTCGTGACCGCGCCGAGCGTGCCGAGCTCCTCGAGCACGCGCATCTTCGAGCTGCCGATCGCGCGCTCGATGAAGCCGATCGGGACCTCGGCGATGGTTCCGCCCGCCTGCGCGACCCGCACGGCCAGGGCGATCTGGAAGGCGTACGCGTCGACCTGGATCGCGTCGAGGTCGAGCTGCTCGAGGATGCGCGTGCGGTACACGCGCAGGCTGCTCGTGAGGTCCTTGACCCCGGTGGAGAGCATCGCGCGGGCGTAGGCGTTGCCGATCTGCGCCGCCCAGCGTCGTCTGACGCCCATGTTGCGCACGTCGCTGCCCTCGACGAAGCGCGAGCCGATCACCAGGTCGACGCCCGACTGCGACAGCGCCAGCAGCTCCGGCAGGCCGTCCGCGTCGTAGGAGCCGTCGGCGTCGGTGACGACGACCCTGGTCGCGCCCCGCGACATGGCGAAGCGCATCCCCTCGATGACCGCGGAGCGATAGCCGCGCGAGGTGCGGTGGACGACCAGCGTGCCGGCGTCGGCCTTCGCGAGCCTGTCGGCGAGCTCGCCGGTGCCGTCGGGGCTGCCGTCGTCGATGATCACGAGCTCGGCGTGCGGCACGGACTGCCGCAGCCTGCCCACCGTGCGCTCGAGCACCTCGACCTCGTTGTAGCTCGGCACGACGATCATCACGTCAGGCATCCGCTCTCCTTCGATCCAGTGCGCCCGCGACCCCGAGACCGGCGAGCGCGAGTGCGCCGCCGAGGCAGAGCGTCCAGTCGATCCATGCTCCCAGACGGATGCCGGGGGTCACGGTCGTCGACAGCGGGAGATCCTCGAGCATCGTCCCAGGAGCGTACTGCGGCAGCCGGTCGAGCATGGTGCCGTCGGGAGCGATCATCGCGCTCGTGCCGACGGTCGAGATGTTGACGAGCGAGCGACCGGCCTCGACAGCGCGCAGCTGCGCGATCGCGAGCTGCTGCACGTTCTCCGCGGAGCCCTCGCCGAAGTCGGCGTTGTTCGTCGGGGCAAGGATGATCTCGGCGCCGTGCTCGAGCACCATCTCCCGCGCCAGGTGGTCGTCGATGATGTCGAAGCAGATCGCGACGCCCGCGACGGTGCCCGCGACGTCGAAGGCGTTGGCGCTGGAGGGATCGACGGAGAAGTCGCGCGGGATGAGCTCGAGGAACCCGAGCGCGTCGAGGATGGGCCCGAAGACCTCGCGCTGCGGCAGGTACTCCGCGAAGGGCACGGGGTGGCGCTTGCGGTACTCCGCCACCGGCCCCCGGCCCGGCTCGACCTGCAGCAGCGCGTTGTAGGTGTCGTCGCCGTCGCGGGTGACGGTGCCGACGACGAGCGGGGCATCGAACCCGGTGGTGACCCGGTCGAGCGTCGCGATGATCGAGGGCGTCTCGTCGGCGTAGAACTCCGCCGCGTTCTCCGGCCACACCAGCAGGTCGAGCTCCTCGCCCGAGAGCTCGCGGGTGGCGTCGACGTGCTGCTGCAGGATCTCGCCGGGCACGCGCGGCGCGAGCAGGCCGGCCTCGCTGTCGCCCTGCACGGCACCGACGCGGAGGCTGCTGCTCTGCTGCACGGGGAACGCGGGGATGGCGACGAGGGCGATGAGGGCGAGCGCGCCGATGGTGAGCCTGCGTCGCAGCATCGTCCGGTGGTGCAGCACCAGCTGCACCACGAGCGCCGCGGTCGCGGCGAGCAGGAAGCTCAGGCCCGAGAACCCCACCCAGCTGGTGGTGTCGGCGAGCGGGCTCGACGCCTGCGAGTGCGCGAGGCGACCCCAGGCGAAGCCGCCCCAGGGCACCGTCGACGAGAGCGTCTCGCGCAGCGTCCAGATCGCGCCGAGCAGGAGCGGGAGCAGCAGGAACGCGCCGACAGGCCCTGCGGTGCGCGGCTCTCCCCAGCGCCAGCCGAGCGCGATCGCCATGCCGCCCACGCCCCACCAGGCCGACATCCAGACGCTGAGGGCGATGAGCGGCACCGGCCCGAGGTAGACGGTGATCCACTGGATGTGGATGAGGAAGAAGACGAGCCCCGTCGCGAAGCCGAGGCCGAAGGCCGCACCGAGCGAGCGCCCCCGCAGCGCCAGCATCGCCAGCGCGACCGCGGGCACGACGAGCGGCCACCCGTCGAACGGCTGAAAGGCGAAGGGCAGCAGCGCGCCGGCGAGGATGGCCGCGCCCCACGCGTGCAGTGCCGGCAGCGGCTGTCGCGCGCGCGTGCGGCGGGCGCGCGGCTGGATCCCGGCGCCGCTGATGGGGTTGCTGCGCAGAGTCACAGCGCCGATCCCGACGCCTCGACGACGCCGCGGCGGATCGCTGCGACGGCGTCTCGCGCCGTGCGCGACAGCCGCTTCGGCGCGACGTGCTCGATCTGCTCGAGCACGTCGATCGTCTGCTTCGTCCAGCGCACGAAGTCCCCGGCCGCGAGCTCGGTGTCGCGGAGCACGCCCTCGAGCGGGTAGCCGCGCGCCCAGCGGTGCATCGCGAGCGTGAGGCCGGTCTGCGGAGGCTCCGAGCCCGGCAGGCCGTGCGCCCGCTCGATGTCGTCGAGCTTCGCCCAGAGCGCGTGCGTGGCGTCGAGCGCGTCGATGAACGCGCCCTTCGGCAGCATCCGCTCCGGCAGCATGCCGTCGTCGCGGCGGCCCTCGAAGACGAGCGCGCATGCGAGCGCCGCCAGGCCGGCCGCATCGAGCCCGCTCCAGAGACCGTGACGGATGCTCTCGGCGACCAGCAGGTCGCGCTCGCCGTAGATGCGGCGCAGCACGTCGCCCGCGGCCGAGATCGTCGCGCCCGCTGCGCCGTCCTCGACGTAGCGCAGCTCGCGCAGGATCTCGGTGATGCGGTCGAAGCGCTCCGCGACGGCGCCGGTGCGCCTGGCGATCTGGCGCTCGAGCTTCTCGACATCGCGGTGCAGTCGCCAGTAGCGCTCGCCCCAGCGGGCATGCGACTCGCGGTCGGGGCACGCGTGGCACGGGTGCCGCCGCATGGCCGCGCGCAGCGATGTGAGCCGCTGCTGGATGCGGTCGTGCTCGCCGTGCCCGAGACCAGGCCGCTGCGCGTCGCGCTCCAGGTCGGCCAGCTCGCGGCGGAGGCGCGCGTACTCCGAGAAGTCGCCGAGGTGGCACGACATCGACTCGGCGTACCCGGCGAGGCTCGCTCGCTGGTCGACGACCTTCCGTGCCAGCTGCACGACCGAGCGATCGGCCTGGAACTGCGCGAACGAGGTCTCGAGCACCTCGCGGGTGCCGGGGACGCCGAGCCGGTCGATCAGGTTGACCGCCATGTTGTAGGTCGGCGAGAAGCTCGAGTGCAGCGGATAGGTGCGGCGCGAGGCGAGCGAGGCCACCTCCACGGGCTGCAGCTTGCCGCTCCAGACCACGACCGCGTGGCCCTCGGTGTCGATGCCGCGACGACCGGCACGACCCGTCAGCTGCGTGTACTCGCCCGGCGTGATGCGCACGCGCGCCTCGCCGTTGAACTTCTCCAGCTGCTCGAGCACGACCGTGCGGGCGGGCATGTTGATGCCCAGCGACAGGGTCTCGGTCGCGAAGACGACCTGCAGCAGCCGTGCGCGGAAGAGCTCCTCGACGACCTCCTTGAACACCGGCAGCATGCCGGCGTGGTGCGCGGCGACGCCGCGCTCCAGCCCGTCGATCCACTCGAAGTAGCCCAGCACCCCGAGGTCGGCGTCGTCGAGCAGGCGCGTGCGCTCGTCGACGATCGCGCGGATCTCGGCGCGATCCTCAGGGCTCGTCAGGCGCACGCCGCCGTCCACGACCTGCCTGACGGCCGCGTCGCATCCGGCCCTGGAGAAGATGAAGTCGATCGCCGGCAGCATCTCGCGCTCGTCGAGCTGCGCGATCAGCGCGACCCTGTCCACGCGCTGCGGCCCGCCGCCTCGCCACGGCTGCCCGTCGCGCTGCCTGCCGCGCCCGCCGCCCCGCGCACCGCCTCGCGAGCGGTGCCGGTTGTGCCCGCCGCGGTCTCGGTGGCCGTGGGAGGCGGATTCGGCGAGGTCGGTGCCGCGCGCGAGCTCCTGCAGCTCGCGGCTGGGCCGGTGGGTCGCCTCCCCCTGCTTGGAGTCGAAGAGGTCGACGAGGCGACCGCGGATGTGCACGTGCGCGTCGAGCGGCACGGGCCGGTGCTCCGACACGATGACGCGCGTGTCACCGCGCACGGCGTCGAGCCAGGCGCCGAACTCCTCGGCGTTCGAGACCGTGGCGGAGAGCGACACCATCCGCACGTGGCGAGGCAGGTGGATGATGACCTCCTCCCACACCGCCCCTCGGAAGCGGTCTGCCAGGTAGTGCACCTCATCCATCACCACGTACTCGAGCTGCGTCAGGTCGCGCCCCTCGTAGAGCATGTTGCGCAGCACCTCGGTCGTCATCACGACGATGCGGGCGTCGCCGTTGATGCTCGTGTCGCCGGTGAGCAGACCCACGGAGGCGCTGCCGTAGGCCTCGGCGAGCTCGCGGTGCTTCTGGTTCGAGAGCGCCTTCATGGGCGTGGTGTAGAAGACGCGCCCGGTGGGGGCGGCCATCGTCAGGTGGATGGCGAACTCGGCCACGACGGTCTTGCCGGCGCCGGTCGGCGCGGCCACGAGGACGCTCGAGCCCTCCTCGATCGCCTCGCACGCCTCGCGCTGGAACGGGTCGAGCCCGAACGGCATCGCCTTCGCGAACGCCTCGGTGGCGATGGTCATGACCGGGCCGCCCTCATGCAGCCATCCTCGCATCCGCCTTCGCCGCTCGCTTCGCCCTGCGGCGGTCGACGAGCAGCGCGACGCCTGCGGCGGCGAAGTAGAGCACCACCATCGGCACGGCGATGATGAACATGCTCAGCACCTCGCCGGCGGGCGTCACGAACGCGCCGAAGAGCGTGGCGGTGAGCACCGCCCAGCGCCATCCCTTGAGGATGGCCTTGCCGGAGATCACCCCCGCGAGGTTCAGGAAGACGACCACGACCGGCAGCACGTAGGCGACGCCGACGGCGAAGACGAGCTTCAGCGAGAAGTCCCAGTAGTCGGTCGCGCCGAGGAAGGCGGTGAAGCCCTCGGGCGCGAAGCCCACGAAGAGCCGGATGATGCGGGGCAGCACGAACCAGCCGGTGGCGCAGCCGATGACGAACAGCGGCACCGCGGCGCCGATGAACCCGAAGACGTAGCGGCGCTCGATGGTGCGCAGCGCCGGCACGATGAAGGCGAGCAGCTGCCAGATCCAGATCGGGCTGGCGATGATGAGGCCGAGCAGGAAGCCGATGCGCAGCTGCAGGTCGAACGACTGCGTGATGTTCGTGATGTTGAGCTCGACGTCGAGCCCGGCGGCCTGCAGCTCGAGCAGCGGAGCGCTCAGCAGCTGCAGGAGCGGCGCCGCCAGGAAGAAGCCGCCGATCGCGGCGACCAGGATGGCTGCGCCCGAGATGTAGAAGCGGCGCTTGAACTCGCGGAGGTGCTCCGTCAGCCGCATCCGGGCCTCGGGACTCCGCTTCCGGTCGGCCGTGCGCCCGTCTCGGGCCATCGGCTACTTCCGGTCGGTGCTGGTGGCCGCGTCGTCGGCCGTCGGGTCCTCCGAGCGACCGTCCTTGACTTCCCGCTTCAGGATGTTGACCGACTGGCCGAGGCTGCGCGCGAGCGCCGGCAGCTTCGCGGCGCCGAAGACCAAGACCACGATGATGAGGATGACCCACCAATGCGATGCCGCATTGCCAAAGAATCCAGTCATGTCCGCCCCTCGCCCCAGTCTCGGTCGTCACCCATCCTACCGTGCCGCGCGATCGGCGGGAGCGTCAGGCGTGCGGCGACCGGGCCTCGTCGCCCGCGGCCTGCGCGAGCGCTTCGACCGCGAAGCGGTGCATCGCGCTGCGCAGGCTGTCGGGCGCGACGATCTCGGCGTCGCCGCCGCAGCTCGCGACCGCGCGCAGCACGCTCGCCTCGCTCCACACCTCGATCTCCAGCCGCACGCGATCGCCGGAGACCGACACCGGGTCCGAGGTGGCGTAGTCGGCGAGCATCGCCGCCGCGGCGCGCGTCGCGATGACCTGCGCCGCGCCCGTGACCGATCGCTCGTGCGCCGGCAGCGCCTCCGGCCAGGCCTCCTGCGTCGCCTCGATCGCCTCGATGCGGTCGAGGCGGAAGGTGCGCATGCCCTGCCGCTCGAGGTCGGCGGCCTCGACGAAGACCTGCCCCTCGTGCAGGTCGAGCTTCACCGGCGCGATGCGCCGTCGCTGCGAGCCCTCGTCGGGCTTGCGGTAGTCCAGCGCCAGCACCGTGCGATCGCGGATGGCGTCGCGGATGCGCTGCGCGGCGAGCGGGACCGCGAGGGTCTCGACCGCGACGGTCTCGGCGCCCTGCGATGCTGCGCGGCGCAGCTTCTCGCGCAGCGCGGCGACGCGCTCGGGCGAGGCGTCGGTGTAGCCGGCGACGAGCGAGAGGCCGGCGATGAGCGCGCTCGCCTCCCGGGGCGAGAGCCGCACCGTCTCATCCTCGAAGGCGGGCCGCATCGTCACCGAGATGGTGTCGTGCTGCTCGAAGGCGTCGAAGTCGATGTCGAAGCGGATGAAGTCGCCGGCGCCGTCGGGGACCCCCGCCATGAACACGCGCGAGACGGCCTCGCGGATCCGCTGCTCCGGCACGCCGAAGTGCCGGGCGGCCTCCTGCACCGTGACGGTGCCCGAGGCGGTGACGTACTGGATGAGCGAGAGCAGCAGGCCGATGCCACGCTCTGCGCGACCGAGGCTCATGCGCCGCTCCCCCGCGCGGCGGCCCGCGCGTCGGCCGCATCGGCCGGTGCCCCCGCCTGCGCGTGCGCGTCGCGGATGCGCTCGAGCCGCTGGCGCACGAGGTCTCGCTGCTCGGCGGGCCAGACGACGGCGACGTCGCTGCCGAAGCCCGTGAGCTCGTCCGCGATCAGGTGCCGATCGGAGTGGTGGACGATGAGCAGGCCGTCCTCCTCCACCGTGTCGCGCCGATGGCGCAGCCGGATGTCGGCATCGCTGCCCGGCACCGCGTGCACGCCGACGCGCGCGCCCGCCCAGATCTCCTCCAGCTTGGCCAGCGCCGCCTCGGCAGCGTCGGCGGGCACGTCGAAGGGCTGCTTCGCCGCGCGGTCGCGCACGGGCGAGGTGATGCGCTGCATGAGGAAGGTGCGCGCGTCCTCCGCACCGAGGTCGAAGCCGACCAGCAGCCAGCGGCCGCGGAACAGCACCGTCGCCCACGGCTGCACCGTGCGCGTGCGAGGGGTGCGCTCGCCGGGCTTCAGGTAGTCGAAGACGACCTCGCGGCGACGGTCGGCGGCTCGCTTCAGCGCTTGGAAGGCGCCTTCTCGCGGGCGCTGCCTGGCTTGGATCACGGAGGCGGTGGTGACCGCGCCGGCGGTGGTCGCGCGCGGGCCCTCGCCGGCGTCGTCCATCGGGTGCGCGGCCGTCGCAGGCTCCGTCGTGCGACCGGGCGTGCGCTCGAGCGGCAGCCCGCCGCGGAACTCCGGGTCGGCGCGCAGCTTGAGCGCCGCGCGCTGCGACTCCTCGGTGAGCCCGCCCTCGTGCCACACGCGCAGCGCGAGGTCGAGGAGGTCGCGCTCCTCCGCGTCGAACTGCAGCTCGGCTGGATCCCCGAGCACGCCGTCGAGCACGCGGTAGCGGGCCTCCTGGTTGCTGTCGTCCCCCGGCGGCTGCACGACGTCGATGATGATGCCGTGCTCGCGCAGCGCATCCTTGTCGCGCTCGAACATGCGCTCGAGGGCGTCGCCGTGCGGCTGGCCCTGATAGCCGGCGACGCGCGCGAACAGCTCCTGCTTGGTGAAGCCGACGCCCGTGTCCACGAGCGCCAGGAGCAGCGAGAACTGCCGCTCCTCGGCTTCGATCCGGGTCATCAGCCGGCAGCGGGCTCGAGCGCGGCGAGGATGTCGATGACGAACAGCAGGTGCTGTCCCTCGCCGATCGACGCAGGCCGCGTCATCGGGTCGCTGTAGCCGAGCTCCTGCGGGATGGAGACGACGACCTGGCTGCCGATCGGCTGACCGACGACCGCGTCGACGAACCCGGGGATCAGGTTCGCGTCGTCGATGGTCATCGCCGACGGTGCGCCGCGCTCCCACGAGGAGTCGAAGACCTCCTCCGTCTCCCAGACGATGCCGGTGTAGTGCAGCAGCACGCTGTCGCCCTCGGCGACCTCCTCGCCGGTGCCCCGGATGCTCTGCATGACGGTGAGCTCCTCGGGAGCCGGACCGCCCGGGAACGTCACGCCGGGGGTGCCGTCGGTCGCGAGCGCGATGGCAGGCATCCCCTGCTGGCCCGGGCGCGCGCTGCCCTCCGCGCGGCCGGGGTGCACGGCCGTCACGTCGAGCACGACGACCGCGGTGTCGGCGGGCGCGATGTCGAGCTCGGCGGAGGTCGCACCGGCGCCGAAGAGCTCCTCGATGGTCGTCGTCAGCACGACGCTCGAGCCGGGCGCGGCGCACGAGACGGCCTGGCTGAGGGTGGACTCGCCGCCGGCGGCGAGCCGCAGCGGCTCAGCAGCAGGGGCGGTCGCGCCCGCGGACTCGAACGACGAGGCGATCTCTGCGCCGGTCTTGCCGGAGTAGACGACGTAGTCGGCGTCGACGACCTCGCTGCCCTCCACGCGCTCGCCCTCGCCGCCGGAGTGGGAGACCTGGTTCCCCTCCGTCACGAGCGGCCGGTCGAAGTCGACGGTCGGTGCGCCCTCCCCGCGCTCCACCTGCACCTGGCTGGAGGCGCTGCCCGGCTGCAGCGCGGGCTCGCAGCCGTCGAGGCTGCTCGCGGGCGCTCCGCAGGCGGTGAGGCCGGCGGCTGCGACGAGCAGCGCGGCGATCGAGAGGGGGCGTGTGCGCACAGCAGGGCCTTTCGAGGTCGGGGACCGGGTCAGTCTACCCGCGGCGCGTCGTCGCCCGGGCCCTCGTCGTCGCCGCCGCCAGCATCGGTCGACCCGCCGCCGGCCGCGATCGCATCCGCCTGCCGCACCGCGTCGCGCCGCGCGCGACGCGCGCGCTTCGCGCTCGGCACCCGATCGCCCAGCGCGCCGGGGGTCCAGGCCTCGATGTCGGCATCGGCGAACTCCGCCTTCGCCGCGCGACGCCGGAACGAGGGCAGCTCGACGCCGTCGGCGACCCGGCGCGCCGTCATCAGGAACCCGGTGTGCGCGACCATGCGGTGGTCGGGGCGCACGGCGAGCCCCTCGACGTGCCAGCCGCGCACGAGCGTCTCGGTCGACTTGGGCGCGGTGAAGCGGCCATCGGCGCGGATCGCCTCGACCACCCGGGAGAGCTGCGTCACGGTCGCGACGTAGCAGAGGATGAGCCCGCCGGGCCGCAGCGCGCGCGCGCTGGCGTCGACGCACTCCCAGGGCGCGAGCATGTCGAGCAGCACGCGGTCGGCCTCGCCGTCGGCGACGTGCGCATCGAGCTCCTCGGCGAGGTCGCCGAGGACCGTCTGCCAGTTCGCGGGTCGCTCGCCGAAGAAGCCGGCGACGTTCGCCTCGGCCACGTCGCGGAACTCCTCGCGGCGCTCGAACGAGACCAGCCGCCCGGTGCCGTGGAGCGCCCGCAGCAGCCACAGGGAGAGCGCGCCGGAGCCGACGCCCGCCTCCACGACGGTGAGGTCCGGGTGGATGTCCGCGAAGCCGACGATGTGCGCGGCGTCCTTCGGGTAGATGATGGCCGCGCCTCGCGGCATCGACATCACGTAGTCGTGCAGCAGCGGCCGGATCGCCAGGTGCTCGGCGCCCCCGACCGTGATGAGCGAGCCGTCGTCGAGGCCGACGAACTCCTCGTGCGGCATCGCCCCGCGCTGCGTGCCGAACTGCTTGCCCTGGGTGAGCACGATCGTGTGCATCTTCTGCTTCGGTCCAGTGATCTGGACGACGTCGCCCCACTGGAACGGGCCGGTCTTGCCCATCATGCCCGGGCCTCCTCGAGGGTCGCGGTGATGTCGCCGACGCCGCGGCCGGCGAGGGTCGGCCAGTGGACGACGCCGTCGAGCTGCGAGACGTCGACGGCGTGCGGCACGCCGATCGTGACGAGGCCGGCGGCGAGCGCGCTGCGGGCGCCGTTCAGGGAATCCTCGACCGCGACCGAGCGCGCGGCATCGGCACCGAGCAGCTCGAGCGCGCGCAGGTAGGGCTCAGGATGCGGCTTGCCCTGCTCGCACTCGTCTCCCGCGACGGTGGCGGCGAAGGGCGATCGGCCGAGCCGGTCGGCGAGGGCGGCCTCGACGCGGTCGACGATCTCTCGGGTCGACATCGTGACGAGCGCGACCGGGATCCCCGACTCCAGCAGCTCGCGGAGCAGCTCGATCGCCCCGGGCCGCGCGGGCAGGTCGTCGCCGAGGGCCTGCAGCACCTCGCCGACGAGGCGCGCGACGATCGCGTCGGCCTCGAGGGGGACGCCCTTCGCGATGAAGCTGCGCGCGCCGTCCCAGAGGTCGACGCCGACGAGCGCCTCCGCCTCCTCCCGGCCCCACGGGATGCCGTGCTCGGCGGCGAGCCGCGCCTCCGCGGCCATCCACTGGGGCTCGGTGTCGACGAGGGTGCCGTCCATGTCGAACAGCACGGCGTCGACGGCGGGAGCGGGCGCAGGCGAGGTCACCGAGCAAGCCTAGACCGCTCCGGGAGGCGTGCCGCTTCGGGGGACGTACCGCTCCGGGGGACGTAGAGTGGGCCTTCGACGTGAGGAGGTGCCGCGAGTGGCACGAGGACCGATCGAGGGCCGCACCATGGTCGTCGCGTTCGAGGGCTGGACCGATGCCGGGGATGCCTCCAGCAGTGCCGTGAAGCGGCTGATCGAGGCGTGCGGGCTCGAGGCCTTCGACGAGATCGAGCCCGATGAGTTCGTCGACTTCGGCGTGCACCGCCCGGTCGTGCGCACGCTCGACGACGGCACCCGCGCGCTGCAGTGGCCTGCCACCATCGCCTACGCACCCACGCGGCCCTCCGCGAAGACCTCGCTGGCGGAGGATGCCGGCTTCGACGTCTCGACCGGCAACGAGGGCGAGGTCTTCGCGCTCGTCGGCGCGGAGCCCAGCCGCAACTGGACGGCGTTCGCCGCCGAGTTCATGGAGATCGCCCGCGGGTGCGAGATCGAGGCGATCGTCTTCGTCGGCTCGATGCTCGCCGACGTGCCCCACACCCGGCCCATCGCCACGACCACCACGAGCGACAGCCCGCCGCTGCAGGCGAGGCTCGGGGTGCTCCAGAGCGAGTACGAGGGCCCCACGGGGATCATGAGCGTGCTCGCCCTGCTCGCGCAGGAGGCTGGCATCCACACCGCGTCGCTGTGGGCGTCGGTGCCGCACTACGTGCACAACGCGCCCGCCCCGAAAGCCGTCGTCGCGCTGCTCGACCGGCTCTCCGAGATGCTCGACGTCACCATCCCGCTCGGCGACCTCCCCGAGCAGGCCGGCGAGTGGGAGCGCGGGATCGACGAGATCACCGAGCGAGACGACGACATGCGCGCCTACATCGGCAAGCTCGAGGAGCAGCGCGACGCCGTCGAGAGCCCGGAGGCCTCCGGCGAGGCGATCGCCCACGAGTTCGAGCGCTTCCTGCGCGACCAGAACGGCAAGCCCCGCCAGGGCGGGCGAGCCGCTGCCGCTCCCCCGCTCTCGGCGCCTGACGCCGGCACCGAATCGCCCGTCGACGACGCGCCGGGCGCGGACGCGGGCGCGCCGGATGCCGGATCGCCCCACGACGCGCACCGGCACGACGAGCCCGACGGCGACGACGCGCCCGGAGACGACGACACGCCCCGGGACGACGCTCCGCCGGTCTAGGCCGAGCGGGGCTCGATCCCGCGCAGGTCGATGCCGAGCAGGGCGTCGATCGCCGCGAGGCTGCCCTCGTCGGCCGGCGCGCGCAGCGCGAAGGCGTCGACGGCCTGCAGCGCCGCAGGCGTGTTCAGGTCGTCCTGCAGCGTGACCCGCAGCCACGGCACGATCGACTCCGAGAGCGAGGGGTCGTCGTCCGGCACCCGCGACCACGCGATCCAGCGATCGAGCCGCGCCTCGGCGTCCTCCAGGTCGCGCGCGAACCACTCCCAGTCGTCGCGCCAGTGGTGCGCGAGCAGCGCCAGCCGGATGGCAGCAGGTCGGGCGCCCTCCTCGAGCAGTCGCGACACCAGCACGAGGTTGCCGAGCGACTTCGACATCTTCTCGCCCTGGAACGCCACGAGCCCCGCGTTCAGGCGGGCCTGGCTGAAGAGGCTCGCGCCGAGCGCCACGGCGTGGTGACCCTGCAGCTCCTGGTGCGGGAACCGCAGATCGCGCCCGCCCGCGGCCACCGTGAACGGCGCTCCGAGCTCCTCCATCGCGATCACCGTGCACTCGACGTGCCAGCCGGGCCGACCGCGACCCACCGGCGACTCCCAGGCCGGCTCCCCCGGCCGCGCCGCGCGCCACAGCAGCGGATCGAGCGGCGAGCGCTTCCCCGGCCGATCCGGGTCTCCCCCGAACTCGCGCGTCAGCTCGAGCATCTGCGCGGCATCCGTCCTGCTGCCCTCGCCGACGGCGAAGCGGCGCTGCCGCGTCGTGTCGAAGAGCACGTCGTCGCCCTCGGCTCCTGGCGTCTCGACCCGGTAGGCGTCGCCCGTCCGCAGCATCCGCTCGACCGCCTCCGCGATCGGCTCGATGCGCTCCGTCACGGCCACCCAGGAGTCCGGCGGCAGGATCCGCAGTGCCTCCATGTCGCCGCGGAACAGCTGCTGCTGGCGCTCGGCGAGCTCTCGCCAGTCGACGCCGTCGCGCGCAGCGCGCTCGAGCAGCGGATCGTCGACGTCGGTCGAGTTCATCGCCGTGCGCACGTCGATGCCGGCGTCGAGCCACACGCGCGTCAGCGTGTCGAAGGCGAGGTAGGTGAAGGCGTGGCCGATGTGCGTCGCGTCGTAGGGCGTGATGCCGCAGGTGTACATGGATGCGGCGGGTCCCTGCGGCAGCACCGCGCGCGCATCGGTGCGCACGTCGTGCACGCTCGGCGCCTCGCCCCGGCCGAGGCCGAGCTCGGCGAGCGAGGGCACGCTCGCGCGCTCCCAGCTGCGCATCAGAGGGCCTCGATCCAGCCGGCGCTCAGCGCGATGAGCAGGAGCGCGCCGAGCGCGATGCGGTAGACCACGAAGGGCAGGAAGCTGCGGCGCGAGATCCAATCCATCAGCCACTTGATGACCGCGAGCCCGACGGCGAAGGCCACGAGCGTGGCGAGGATCGTCGGGCCCCAGCCGAGCCCGATCGCGGAGGGCTCGCTGAGCGCCTGCGCGGTCTCGTAGATGCCGGCGCCGAAGACGGCGGGCACGGCGAGGAAGAAGGCGTACTTCGCCGCGGCGGGTCGCTCGTAGCCGAGCACCCGACCCATGGTCACGGTGGCGCCCGAGCGCGAGACGCCGGGGATCAAGGAGAGCACCTGGGCGAGGCCGATGAGCAGGCCGTGCCGGTAGGTGGTGGTCTCGAGGGTGTGCACGCGCCGGCCGAGCATGTCGGCGAGGCCGAGGATGATGCCGAAGACGATCAGCACGGTCGCCGTGATCCAGAGGCTGCGGAGCTGGTCGCGGATGAGGTCCTGGAACAGCACGCCCGCGATGACGATCGGGATGGTGCCGAGGATCACGAGCCAGCCCATCTTGACGTCGGGGTCGCGGCGATCGACCTTGCCGGAGAACTGCTGGAACCACTTCCCGATGATGCGGGTGATGTCCTTCCAGAAGAAGATCACGACCGCCAGCTCGGTGCCGATCTGCGTGATGGCGGTGAAGGTGGCACCCGGATCCTCGGCGCCCGGGAGGAACAGGCCCGCGATGCGCAGGTGCGCGCTCGAGGAGACGGGCAGGAACTCGGTGGCGCCCTGGAGCGCACCGAGGATGATCGCGATCAGCCAGTCCATGGTGGAAGAGATCCTCAGTAGGTCAGCAGCAGGTCTTCGAGCACGTCGGTGCCGAACTCGAGGGCGTCGAGCGGCACGCGCTCGTCGACACCGTGGAACATCGCCGCGAAGTCGAGATCGGGCGTGAGCCGCAGCGGCGCGAACCCGTAGCCCGCGATGCCCAGCGCGGCGAGCGACTTGTTGTCGGTGCCGCCGGAGAGCATGTAGGGCAGCACGGGAGCCCCGGGGTCGTGCCGGCCGATCGCGGCCGTCATCGCCTCCACCAGCTCGCCGCCGAAGGGATGCTCGAGACCGATGTCGCCGTGCACGAGCTCGACCTCGATGTCGTCGCCGACGAGCGCGCGGATCGCGTCGATCGCCTCCGCCTCGCGGCCCGGCAGCGGGCGCACGTCGATGCGCGCCTCCGCGACCGAGGGGATGACGTTGTGCTTGTAGCCGGCGTCGAGCATCGTCGGGTTGGCCGTGTGGCGCAGGCTCGAGCGCAGGAATCGCGAGACCGTGCCCGTCTGCTCCGCCACCGCATCGGGATCCTCGGCCTCGACGTCGAGCATCGCAGCGATGCCGTCGATGAGCCCCCGAGTGGTGTCGGTCAGCTCGACCGGGAACTCGTGCGCGCCGACAGCCGCGACCGCGCGCGCGAGCTTCGTCACGGCGTTGTCGCGCATGTGCTGCGAGCCGTGGGCCGCGGTGCCGCGAGCGCGCAGCAGGATCCACTGCAGCGCCTTCTCGGCCGTCTGCAGCAGGTACGCACGCTGCCCGGCGACGTCGATGGAGTAGCCGCCGACCTCGCTGATGGCCTCGGTGGCGCCGGCGAAGAGCTCGGGGTGGTGCTGGACGAGCCACTGGGCGCCGTAGGCCCCGCCCGCCTCCTCGTCGGCGAAGAACGCGAGCACGAGGCCCCGTCGCGGCTTGCGGCCGCTGGCCAGGATCCGCTCGAGCGCGACCAGGATCATCGCGTCCATCTGCTTCATGTCGACCGCGCCGCGACCCCACAGCAGGCCGTCGCGGATCTCCCCGGCGAAGGGGTCGACGCTCCACTCGGAGGCGTCCGCCGGCACGACGTCGAGGTGGCCGTGCACGACGAGCAGCGGCAGGCTCGCATCCTCGCCCTCCACGCGCGCAACGACGCTCGCGCGGCCGGGCGCCGACTCGAAGGTCTGGCTCTCGACGCCCATCGACGCCAGCACGTCGGCGACGTACGCCGCGGCATCGGCCTCGCCGCTCGAGCGACCGCCGCCCCAGTTCTGGGTGTCGAAGCGGATGAGGTCCCTGGCGATGCGCGCAGTGCGGGTGAGTCCATCGGTCACCTGCCAAGGCTAGTGGGCCGCTGGTGGTCGTCGCGGGCCTCGGGGTCGTGGTAACGTCTTCTCTTGGTCCACCAAGTGGTCCGACACCTTGCGCGGGTGGCGGAAATGGCAGACGCGCTAGCTTGAGGTGCTAGTGCCCGTATTAGGGCGTGGGGGTTCAAGTCCCCCCTCGCGCACAGTGAGAGGCCCGGAGCAGCAGCTCCGGGCCTCTGCTCGTCCTCGGCCTCGCGCGGCTCGGAGACTCCCGCTCCTGACCGGCGGAGCGCGGCCGATCCCCGGGTGAGTGCCCAGGTCTCGCGGCTAGCGTTGGCGCATGTCGATCTTCAACGCCATCCGCTCGAGCGGCTTCCGCCGCGGTCCCGCACGCCTGCTCGGCGGCATCTGCGGCGCCCTCGCACGGCACCTGAACCTCAACGTGTGGCTCGTGCGACTGCTGACGCTGCTGCTGTTCGCCCTCCCGGTGGTGGGGTGGGGCGCCTACGCCATCATCTGGATCCTCACGCCGAACCAGCAGGGCTCGATCCCCGTCGAGCGCTGGCTCGGGCGCCGCTGATCCTGCCTGCCTGATCCCTGTCCGCCGCCTCGCCGCGGTGGAGCGGCGGGGCGTCAGTCGCCGCCGGACGGCCCGGCGTCGTCGCGCTTGCGCTCGCGGCGGAGCATGCTCGCGGGCATGACGGTCGCCGCCCCGAAGCGGTCGTGCACCGCGTCCATCGCCCGCTCGGCGCTCCCCCACGTCTCGCTGTCGTCCCACAGGAGCCCGTGGTCGGCGGCATCCTGCACCGCGCTGGCCCGCACTCCCAGGAGTCGCACGGGCGGCATCTCCCCCAGCTGCTCGAGCAGCGACCAGGCCGTCTCGACGATCACGCGCGTGACGTCGGTGGCCTCTGCCAGCGTGCGCGAGCGCGTGATGGTCCTGAAGTCGTGGAAGCGCACCGTGAGGGTGATCGTGCGAGCCTGCACGCCCGCGTCGCGCAGGCGACGGCCGACGCCCGTCGCGAGCCGCAGGATCTCGCCCTGCTGCTCGGAGCGGTCGGTGATGTCGCGGGAGAACGTGTGGTTGTGCCCGAAGGACTTCTCGTGCTCGCGCTCCTCGACCGCGCGCGGGTCCCGCCCCCAGGCGAGCGCCGCGAGGTGCCTGCCGGTCGCCTCGCCGAACCACGCGCTCAGCCGCTCCTCGGAGGTGTGCGCGACATCGGCGATGGTGTGGAGGCCGTAGCGGGCGAGCCGCTCCTGCTGCTTCGGCCCCACCCCCCACAGCGCCGACACGGGCTGCGGGTGCAGGAAGCCGATCACGCCGTCGGCCGGCACCACGAGCAGGCCGTCGGGCTTCGCGCGCGAGGATGCCAGCTTCGCGACGTACTTCGTGCTCGCGGCGCCGACCGAGGCGACCAGCCCGGTCTCGCGGCGGATGCGCGCGCGGAGCGCCGCGCCGATGCGGTTCGCACCGCCCGAGATGCGGCGGAGCCCGCCGATGCCCACGAAGGCCTCGTCGATCCCGAGCCGCTCGACCTCCGGCGAGGTGTCGTCGAGGATCGCCATGACCTGCTTCGAGAGCCGCGAGTAGAGCGAGAAGTCGGGCTCGAGGATCACGGCGCTCGGGCAGAGCCGCAGCGCGCGCGCCATGGGCATGGCCGAGTGCACGCCGTACTTGCGGGCCTCGTAGGTCGCGGCGGTGACGACGGAACGGCTCGAGTCGTGCCCGATCACGACCGGCCGCCCGACGAGATCCGGCCGTGCGAGCAGCGATGCGGATGCGAAGAAGGCATCGAGGTCGACGTGCAGGATCGTCGCGGTCGAGTCGTCGACCTCCGGGCCGGAGACCAGCCGGTTCGACCCGTCCTGCTTGCTCACGGATCCATCGTCCCATGTGGCTCCCACACGCCACCGCAGGGCAGGATGGGGGCATGCAGGACCATCCCGACCCTCAGCACGCAGCAGCGCCCGCCGGCGCAGCGCCCGCCCCGGCAGAGCCCGCCCTCGGAGCGCCGATCGCGCAGGCCCACCCGGGCATGGAGCACCCGTTCACGCGCTACGTCGCGCTCGGCGACAGCTTCACGGAGGGCGTCGGCGACGAGGAGCCGGACCTGCCCAACGGCGTGCGCGGCTGGGCCGACCGGGTGGCGGAGGAGCTCGCCCGCACGCGCCCCGACTTCGAGTACGCCAACCTCGCGATCCGCGGGCGGCTGCTGGCGCAGATCGAGGCGGAGCAGCTCGACACCGCCATCGCGCTGGCTCCCGACCTCGTGACGATCTCGGCGGGCGGCAACGACCTGATCCGACCGGGCGGCGACCCCGATGCCCTCGCCGCCCGGCTCGACGCGATCGTCGGGAGGCTGCGCGCGAGCGGTGCGCAGGTCGTCCTGTTCAACGGCCCCGACATCGCGATGACGCCGGTGCTCCGCTCGATCCGAGGCAAGGTCGGCATCTACAACGCGAACCTGTTCGGCGTGGCGGCGAAGCACGGCGCGGTCATGGCCGACATGTGGTCGGCGAGGCACCTCCAGCAGCCGCAGATGTGGGCGCCCGATCGGCTGCACTTCTCGCCCTACGGGCACCACGCGATCGCGATCCTCGTGCTCGACGCGCTCGGGGTGCAGCACCAGCTGACCCCGATGGAGCCCGAACCGCTGCCGCCGCGCACCCGGCAGCAGGTGCGCATGGAGGATCTGCACTGGGCCCGCGAGCACCTCGCGCCGTGGGTGGTGCGTCGGCTCCGGCGGCAGTCCTCCGGCGACGCGATCTCTCCGAAGCGACCGGCGCCGGCCCCTGTGGCGCCGCCCTCGGCGCCCTAGTCCAGGTACCAGCCGAGCACGTCGGTCGGATGCGCGAAGCGCCATCCGAGGTCGGGCCCGGCGAGCATCCCCTCGGTGCGCACGGGGACCTGCGTCACGTCGCCGGCGGCGTCGGTGACGCGCACGGCCGCCACCTCGCCGCGCGCCCCGCCGACCTCGATCGTGCCGTCGCCCTGCAGCTCGAGCGAGGCGGCAGGCAGGTGCGGCCCGAACGCGTCGGTCGTCAGCGGCGCCTCGGTGGATGCGTGGGCGACCGCGCCCCAGGGAGCGCGGTACTCGATCGCGCGCGTGCCGGCCGGCAGCAGCTCCGTCGTGCCGAAGTCGTCCCACAGGCTGTCGACGAGCGCGAGCGTGGCGGCGCTCAGGTCGTCCTGCGCCTCCACGCCCAGCACGACCGCGACGATCCGTCGAGGCTCGCCCTCGATGGCGCGCTCGGCCGTGACGAGCAGGTTGCGGCCCGAGGCGAACAGCGTGCCGGTCTTGCCGCCGTCGATGAACCCCTGCCCGAGGATCGGGTTCGTGGTGGCAGCGCTGCCGCCGGGCACGTCGACGCGAGCCATGCCGATCGTCTCGAGCACGACGGGATGGGCGACGGCGAGGAGGCCCAGCTCGACCACATCGGCGGCGCTCGCGCGGCTCTCGCGCTCGAGCCCTGCGGGATCGGCCACGACCACGGTCTCCAGGCCGTTGCGCTGCGCCCAGTCGTCCGCCGCGGAGACGAAGCCCTCGATGGAGCCGAAGGCCCAGTGCGCGAGCGACCAGCTGGCGTTGCCGGCCGAGTCCACGAGCGACCACTCGAGCAGATCGCGCTGGGAGACCACCATGCCGTCGAAGACCGGCACCGTGGGCGCGGCCTCGGCGACCGCTGCGCCGAGCGCGTTGATGTCGGCGCGGCCCAGCGTGATCTCCGCACCGCGGTCGTCGCCGCTCAGCGGGTGCGCCTCGAGCACGACGAGCGCCGTGACGAGCTTCGTGAGGCTCGCCATCGGCACGGCCCCGGACTCCCCCCAGGCCTGCGCCGAGTCGTCGACGCCCACGGCCGCGAAGCCCGCTGCGCGCGCGGTCCCCTCCGGCCAGGTCGCCGAGACCGGCTCGCCAGAGGGCTCGGGCAGCGGCAGCGTCGTGGCCCCGACGCGCGGTGCGGGCGCGAAGGCGATGGCGGTCGCGGCCACGACGGCCACGACGAGCACCAGCACGACGAGCCATCGGATCAGGACGATGAGCGGGTGCGTGCGGCGACGGCGCTGCGAGGCGGCCGTGACGGCGGTCGTCATCCCTCGCCCCGCAGCGCCCACATCGCGACGGCGGCGGATGCCGCGACGTTGAGCGAGTCGACCCCGTGGTGCATCGGGATCCGCACCACCCGGTCGGCGGAGGCGAGCGCGCGGCGACCGAGGCCCGGACCCTCGGAGCCGAAGAGCAGGGCGACGCGCTCGGCGGGCGCCCTGGCGTAGTCGGCGAGGTCGACCGCGTCGTCGCGCAGCGCCATCGCGACCGTCTCGAAGCCCGCCTCGCGGAACACCGGTGCTGCGGCCTCGATCGAGTCGATGCGGGTCCACGGCACCTGCAGCACCGTGCCCATGGAGACCCGCACGCTGCGGCGGTAGAGCGGGTCGGCGCACGTGGTCGTCACGAGCACGGCATCGGCGCCGATGGCGGCGACGGAGCGGAACGCGGCGCCGACGTTCGTGTGGTCGACCAGTCCGTCGAGCACCACGACGCGACGCGCCTGCGCGAGCAGCGCCGATGCATCCGGCAGCACCGGCCGCTGCATCGCCGCCAGCGCGCCGCGATGGAGGTGGAAGCCGGTCAGCTGCTCGAGCACCGGCTCCTCCCCGACGAAGACCGGGAGCGCGTCGTCAGCGGGGAGCGTCTGGGAGAGGATCGCCTCCACCTGCGGCAGCCACCGCGGCGCGACGAGCACCGACCGCGGGCGGTGGCCGGCGCGCAGCGCGCGCTCGAGCACGGTCTGCGACTCGGCGATGTAGAGCCCGCGCTCGGGCTCGGTGCGGCGCCGCAGCGCGACGTCGGTGAGCCCCACGTAGTCCTCGAGCCGAGGGTCGTCGAGGGTGTCGATCCTGATGATCCGCATGCGCTGCTCCCCCGCCACCGGCCGCCCCGGCATCGGTGTCGAGGCTACCGGCGCACTAGGCTCGCACCTGTGCTCGACACAGCGATCGATCTGCTCAGGGGGCGCCGCATCGCGGTGCTGACGGGCGCCGGCATCTCGACCGACTCCGGCATCCCCGACTACCGCGGTGAGGGTGCGCCGCGACGCACCCCGATGGTGTTCGAGGCGTTCCGCACCAGTGAGGATGCTCGCCGGCGCTACTGGGCGGGGAGCCACCTCGGCTGGCGCCGCTTCACCTCGGTGCACCCCAACGACGGCCACCGAGCGCTCGCCCGGCTCGAGCAGGCGGGGCTCATCACCGGCATCGCGACGCAGAACGTCGACGACCTGCACGAGCGCTCCGGCTCGCGCGAGGTCGTGCACGTGCACGGGCGCATGCACACGGTCTCCTGCCTCGACTGCGGCCGCACCTACGACCGCGAGCGCATCGCCGAGGACATCGAGCGGCGGAACCCCTGGATCGTGGTGCCGGAGCAGGTGCGACTGCAGCCAGACGGCGACGTCGAGATCGACGCGGCGCAGCGCTTCGAGGTGCCGGCGTGCCCGGTGTGCGGGGGCATGCTGAAGCCCGATGTGGTCTTCTTCGGGGAGCTCGTGCCGCCGAAGGTGTTCGCCGCCGCGCGCGACGTGATCGCCGCCGGCGAGGTGGTGCTCGTCGCCGGGTCGTCGCTGGTGGTGAACTCCGGCACGCGGCTGCTCGAGGTGGCGCGCCGCGAGGGCGTGCCCATCGTGATCGTCAACCGCGGCGCGACGAAGTGGGACGCGCGATCGGCCGCGCGCGTCGAGGGCGGCACGAGCGAGACGCTGACGGCGATCGCCGACGCGCTGATCGCGCCCTTCTGAGCGGCGGGGCTCGACGGCCCCTCGACCTAGCGGCGCGGCGCTGCCGCCGCGACCTGCGCGAGGAACGCGCCGAGGCGCTCGGCGGAGTCGCGCCAGCTGAAGCGCGCGGCCTGCTGCCTCGAGGCGCGCGACCTGGCTGCCCACTCCCCCTCCAGGGTGCGCACGGCGCGCGCCAGCGCATCCGCATCGCCCGCCTCGAACAGCATCGCCGCAGCACCGCCCACCTCGCGGAAGATCGCGGTGTCGGCCACCACGACCGGCACGCCCAGCGCCATGGCCTCGAGCAGCGGGATGCCGAAGCCCTCCTCGCGGGAGGCGTGCACGAGCGCGGTCGCGCCGCGCAGGAGCGCTGCGTACTCCGCGTCGCTGACGCCGTCGTGGAAGACGACGGATGCGCCGCCCGCGAGCCGCGTCAGCCGGTCGCGGGTCGCTGCGTCGACGCGGCTGCACAGGTGCAGCTCGTGCTCGGGCAGCAGCGCGGCGGCGCGCACGAGGGTCTCGACATCCTTGTAGGGCATGAACGAGCCCATGTAGACGAGCCGCTTGGTCGGCGGGTGCTCGTGGTCGACCGGGGCGCCGAAGGCCTCGGCGGCGTTGGGCACGATCGCGACAGGGCGCCGGGTGAGGCGATGCTGCGCGATGAGCGCGCGGGTGGTCTCGCTGATGGTGACGACGCCGTCGACGGCGTTCAGCAGCAGCCGCTGGGGCCCGAACGATCGGTGGTAGAGCCGCCACAGCGCTCGTACCGGCGCCGGGAGGTCGCGCGGCGGTGTCGGGTGGCGGTAGTAGATGAGGTCGTGCACGGTGGTCACGAGCGGCCAGGCGCGGCCGGTGGAGCCGATGGTCTGCATCGGCGAGTAGGCGACGTCCGCGGGCACGTGCCGCAGGCGCCACGACGTCAGCGGCTCGAGCGGGCCGGTCGGCGAGGGGCCGAGCACGTGCGGCAGGGGCGGCAGCATCCCCAGCTGCCGCTCGTCGCTCACGAGCATCGTCACGTCGTGGTCGCGCGCGAGGCCGGCGACGAGCGCGGCCGAGAAGCGCGAGATGCCGTCGTGTCGCGGGAACCGCACGTAGCGGCAGTCGAAGAGGATGCGCACGGCTAGCGCTCGCCTGCGCGCGGCCCGGAGGGGCGGTCGGGCTCGGCGACGAAGCGACGGATGACGGCCGCCGCCTCCCGCGGCTGCTCGTAGTGCACGAGGTGGCCGACGCCCGTGAGCACCGACAGGCGCGCGTCGGGGAACAGCGAGCGCAGGCGGTGCTGGTGCGCGAGCGGGGTGATGTCGTCGCGGTCGGCGGCGATGAGCTGCACGGGCTGCGCGATGCGCGGGGCCACTTCGCCCACGGTGTGGCGGATGGAGGCCTCGAATGCCTCGAGCACCGCCCGGCGAGAGGCGTAGCGGGAGAAGTAGCGGTCGTGCTGGTCGTGGATCCAGCGCTGCAGCTCGGCGTCCCTCGTCTTCGCCATGAAGGCGCTCATGCCGCGCACGATCGGCGGGGCGCCGAGCACCGCGAGGCCGGCGGCCTCCGGCAGGGCGGCGGCAGCGCGGTAGTAGCCGAGCGCCAGGAGGGAGCCGAGGCGGTTGGCTCCGGCGAGGGCTGGCGTGGCGATCGGGTTGACGAGCACGATGCGCGCGCGGACGATCCCTGCTGCGTCGCCGGGGTTCGACGCGTCGTCGTCGCCCGCGGCTGCGTGGGCGACGACGATCGAGCCGAACGAGTGGCCGAGCACCGTCGGCTGCTGCGCGCCGTCCGCGGTCACCGAGCGCAGGAGCGCGCGCAGCCATGCCGCGTAGGCGCCGATGGTCGCGTGCGCCAGCGCGTCGGATGCTCCGAAGCCGGGGAGGTCGGGCACGACGACGCGGAAGCCGGGCAGGTGCGCCGCGATCGGTTCGAGGCCGTGGTGGTCGCCGCGGAACCCGTGCACGAGCACGATGGTCTGACCGTCCGCGGGACCGTACTCGAAGACGGCGGTGCGCACGCCGTCGACGTCGAGCTCGCGCTCCCGCTGCGGCAGCGCCTCGAGCAGCGCGCGGTAGGGCGACGCGATGGGCCCGCGTGCGCCCGCGCGCCGACGCCGGCGCGCTCCGCCCCCATGATCCTCAGCCACCCGCCGAGCCTACCCGCGGCCGTGGGCGGCCACGGCTAGCGTGGCGGCATGGCCGAGACGCAGACGCATCGCCCGCTCCACCGCCCCATCCTGGCGGTGAGCGCCGATGCCCCCGATCGCTGGATCGACCGGCTGGTGGTGTTCGACCTGGAGACGACCGGCGTCGACCCGAGCGAGGCCCGCATCGTCACCGCCTACGTGGGCGTGCTGGACGCCTCGGGCGCGGTCGTCGAGGAGCGCAGCTGGATCATCGACCCGGGCATCGAGATCCCCGAGGGCTCGATCGCGATCCACGGCATCACGAACGAGCGAGCCAGGGCAGAGGGCGCCGACGCCCGCGGCTCGGTCTGCGAGATCCGCGACGTGCTCGCCGGCTACCTCGCGCAGGGGCTGGCGGTCTGCGCCTTCAACGCCGCCTACGACATCTCGCTGCTCGACGCGGAGTGCCGACGCCACGGCCACGAGCCGCTGCATGCGCGGCCGGTCATCGACCCGATGGTGCTCGACCGTCGGCTCGACCGCTTCCGCAAGGGGAAGCGCACCCTGCAGGTCGCGACGGAGGTCTACGGCGTCGAGCTGCTCGACGCCCACGACGCGAGCGCCGACGCGATCGCCGCGGGCCGCGTCGCGCAGGCGATGGCGGCGAGGTTCCCCGAGCTGCGCATCGACCCGATCTCCCTCCACGACATGACCGCCGCCTGGGCAGACGAGCAGGCCGCCGACTTCGAGGCGTTCCGCCGCCGCACCGACCCCGACTTCAGCGCCGGTCGTGGCTGGCCGCTGCGCGCGGTGGAGCTCTGAGCAGAGACCCTTTCGGGTCTCTGCCGCGACCCCAGCGCCGTGGCCCGTCTCGGGACACGGGTGGAGCTCTGAGCAGAGACCCTTTCGGGTCTCTGCCGCGACCCCAGCGCCGTGGCCCGTCTCGGGACACGGGTGGAGCTCTGAGCAGAGACCCTTTCGGGTCTCTGCCGCGACCCCAGCGCCGTGGCCCGTCTCGGGCCACGGGTGGAGCTCTGAGCAGAGACCCTTTCGGGTCTCTGCCGCGACCCCAGCGCCGTGGCCCGTCTCGGGCCGCGGGTGGAGCTCTGGGCAGATCGCACGACGAAGGGCGCCCAGCCGAAGCCGGGCGCCCTTCGCGGAAGCAGCGGGATCAGCCGCCGAAGCCCTTGTAGCGGTTCTTGAACTTCTCGACGCGGCCGGCCGAGTCCATGATGCGCTGCTTGCCCGTGTAGAACGGGTGCGAGGCGCTCGAGATCTCGACGTCGAGCACCGGGTAGGTCTCACCGTCGAGCTCGATCGTCTTGTCGCTCTTCAGCGTCGAGCGCGTGAGGAAGGTCTCGCCCGAGGCGAGGTCACGGAACACGATCGTCTGGTAGTCGGGGTGGGTCTCGGTCTTCATCGTCATCCTTGGATTCGCTCGGGCGCGGAAGTCTTCGGCCAACGTGCGGGCCGACAGACGATTGTATCAGGTCAGCGCTTCGCGCGGGCGCTCCAGCGGCCCGCTTCGTGGCGCACCTGCAGCGGCAGGCCGAAGGTGTCGCTCAGGTGCTGGTCGGTGAGCACCTCGGCCAGCGGGCCGGCCGCGGTGATGCGCCCGTCGGCGAGCAGCATCGCGTGCGTGAAGCCCGGCGGGATCTCCTCGACGTGGTGCGTCACCATGACGATCGCGGGTGCCAGCTCGCTCGAGGCGTAGTCGGCGAGCGACTCGAGGAGCGACTCGCGCGCACCCAGGTCGAGGCTGCCCGCGGGCTCGTCGAGCAGCATCAGCTCGGGGTCGGTCATGACGGCGCGCGCGATCTGCACGCGCTTCCGCTCGCCGTCGGAGAGCGTGCCGAAGGTGCGGGTCGACAGGGCAGAGAGGTCCCAGGCGTCCATCACCTCTGCCGCCCGCTCGAGGTCGAACGACTCGTAGCGCTCGCGCCAGCGGCCCGTGACGGCGTAGGCGGCGGTCAGCACCACGTCCCCGACGCGCTCCTGGGCCGGGATGCGCCTCGCGAGGTTGGTCGCCGCGAGCCCGATCCGGGTGCGCAGCTCGAAGACGTCGACCGTGCCGACGCGCTCCCCCAGCACCTCGACCGTGCCGGAGCTCGGGTGCGTGCTCGCCGCGGCGAGCTGCAGGATCGTCGACTTGCCGGCGCCGTTCGGCCCCAGGATCACCCAGCGGTCAGCCTCGTCCACCGTCCAGGAGACCGAGTCGAGGATGCGGGTGCCGTTCCTGATGAAGGAGACGTCGGTGAGCTCGAGGACGCTGGCCATGGGTGCGAGCCTACCGAGCGCGCGGGGTCAGCGTGCCGCGCCGCGCTCGGCGATGACCGTGGCGTACAGCTCGTGCGTCTGCTCGGCGATCCGGCCCCAGTCGAAGTGTGTGCGCGCGCGCTCGCGGCCGGCCTCGCCCATCCGTCGCGCCGCCTCGGGGTCGGCGACCATGCGCGTGAGCGCGTCGGCGAGGTCGGCCTCGTAGCGCGCAGGATCGGTCGGGGCGCCCGTGCCGTCCTGCACCTGGTCGATCGGGACGACGAAGCCGGTGACCCCGTCGTCGATGACCTCGGGGATGCCGCCGGTGCCGCTGCCGACGACGGGGGCGCCGCACGCCATCGCCTCGAGGTTCACGATGCCGAGCGGCTCGTAGACGCTCGGGCAGACGAAGGCCGTCGCGTGGGTGAGCAGCGCGCAGAGGTCCTCGCGCGGCAGCACCTCGTCGATCCAGACCACGCCCTCGCGGGTCTCCTGCAGCTCGGCGACGAGCGCCTTGACCTCAGCCATGATCTCCGGCGTGTCCGGTGCGCCGGCGCACAGGATGAGCTGCACGTCCTCCGGCAGAGCGCGGGCGGCGCGCAGGAGGTGCGGCAGGCCCTTCTGGCGCGTGATGCGACCGACGAAGACCACCGACGGGTGCGCGGGATCCAGCCCCAGCTCGCGCGCGCGGTCGGCGTCGGGGTTCGGCGCCCAGGACTCCAGGTCGATGCCGTTGTAGATCGTGACGACCCGCTCGGGATCGAGGGAGGGGTAGGAGCGCAGGATGTCGGCGCGCATCCCGTTCGAGACGGCGATGACGCGATCGGCAGCCTCGTACGCCCGCCGCTCGATGTCGCTGGAGATGCGGTAGCCCCCCGCGAGCTGCTCGGCCTTCCAGGGCCGCAGCGGCTCCAGGGAGTGCGCGGTGACGACGTGGGGCACGCCGTGCAGCTCCTGCGCGAGCCTGCCGGCCTCGTTGGCGTACCAGGTGTGCGAGTGGACGACGTCGGTCCCGGCGACCGCGTCCGCGATCTGCAGGTCGACCGCGATCGTCTGCAGCGCGCCGTTCGCCGACCGCAGGGCATCCGGCACGTCGTACGCGGTCGTGTCCTCCGCGTCGCGCGGCTCCCCGAAGCACCGCACCTGCACCTCGATCGAGCGCCGCAGCGCCTTCACGAGCTCGGTGACGTGGACGCCAGCGCCTCCGTAGACGGCGGGCGGGTACTCCTTGGTGACCAGATCGACGCGCATGGCATCACAGTACGCGAGCCGCCCCGACACGGTCGCGGGATCTGCGGCGGACGATCAGCCCCGCCCCCTAGGGTGATGGCCATGGACAAGAAGGTCTTCGGCATCGTGCTCGCTGGCGGCGAGGGGAAGCGGCTGATGCCGCTCACCGCGGACCGCGCCAAGCCGGCGGTGCCCTTCGGCGGCTCGTACCGGCTGATCGACTTCGCGATCTCGAACCTCATCAACTCGGGGCTGCGGCAGATCGTGGTGCTGACGCAGTACAAGTCGCACTCGCTCGACCGTCACGTCTCGCAGGTGTGGCGCATGTCGAACATGCTGAACTCCTACGTCGCCTCGGTGCCGGCGCAGCAGCGCACCGGCAAGCGCTGGTTCCAGGGCTCGGCCGACGCCATCTTCCAGTCGCTCAACCTGCTCGTCGACGAGAAGCCCGACATCGTCGCCGTGGTCGGCGCCGACCACGTCTACCGGATGGACTTCCGCGACATGATCGAGGCGCACATCGCCTCCGGGGCGCGGGCGACCGTCGCGGGCATCCGACAGCCGCTCGAGCTCGCCAACCAGTTCGGCGTCATCGAGGAGGACGACGAGAAGCCGGGCTTCATCCGCGCCTTCCACGAGAAGCCGGCCGACGCATCCGACCTCGTCGTCGGGCCGGGCGAGGTGCTCGCCTCGATGGGCAACTACGTCTTCGACGCCGACGCGCTCGTCGAGGCGGTGACCGCCGACAACGAGCTCGAGGACTCGGGCAACGACATGGGCGGCGACATCATCCCGTGGTTCGTCGAGCGCGGCGAGGCCGCGATGTACGACCTGAAGAACAACACCGTGCCCGGTGCGACGGAGCGCGACAAGTACTACTGGCGCGACGTCGGCACGATCGAGTCGTTCTTCGACGCGCACATGGACCTCATCTCGGCACTGCCGATCTTCAACCTCTACAACCGCGAGTGGCCCATCTACACGCAGATCGTGAACGCGCCGCCGGCGAAGTTCACCCGGGATGCGTGGGGTCGTGCCGCCGACGTGAACGAGGCGATCGTCGGCTCCGGCTCGGTCGTGCAGGGCGCGTCGATCGTGCGCAGCGTCGTCGCGCCGTGGTGCGTCGTGGACGCCGGAGCGACCGTCTCCGACGCGATCCTGTTCGACCACGTGCACGTGGGCGCCGGCGCGGTCGTGCGCCGCGCCATCATCGACAAGGACGTCGAGCTCGGCCCCGGCGTGCACGTCGGCGTCGACCACGACCTCGATCGCGCCCGCGGCCTCTCGGTCTCCGCCTCCGGCATCGTCACGGTGCCGAAGGGCACGAAGATCACGCTGTGACGGCCGCATCGCTGCTGGTCGTCACCGACGTCGACTCGACGCTCATCCGCGACGAGGTCATCGAGGTGCTCGCGCGCGCGGTCGGGCCCGACGCTGAGCGGCACGTCGCCGAGGTCACCGAGCGCGCGATGCGCGGCGAGCTCGACTTCGCCGCGTCGCTCGCGGCGCGACTGCTGATCCTGGAGGGGCTCCCGGTCTCGGTCATCGACGAGGCCCGCGCGCAGATCACCGTCACCGATGGCGTGCCGGAGCTCATCAGCGAGGTCCACGAGCGCGGCGGGGTGATCGCCGCTGTCTCCGGCGGCTTCCACGAGGTGCTGGACCCGCTGGCGGCCTCACTCGGCATCGATCACGCGCGCGCCAACCGGCTGGAGGTGGCGGAGGGGCGCCTGACGGGCCGCTCGAGCGGGCCCGTCATCGATGGCGCGGCGAAGCGCGACACGCTCGAGGCCCTGCGGTTGAACCTCGGTGTGCCGCGCGAGCACGTGATGGCGATCGGCGATGGCGCGAACGACCTGCTGATGATGGGAGCAGCCGGCATCTCGGTGGCGTTCTGCGCGAAGCAGCTCGTGCGCGAGCGGGCGAGCCACGTCGTCGACGTGCCCGACTTCCGCGAGATCCTGCCGCTGCTGCCCGGCGCCGCGCTGCGCTGGTAGCCCCGCTAGTCCTCCAGCAGCGCCCTGAGCCGCTGGAGATCCGCGGCCACTGCCCGCGCATCCGCCTCGAAGTCCGCTTCGCTCACGCCCTCGAGGCGTCGCAGCGTGAAGACGACCTCGGAGCCCTGCGGGTGCGCGAGCACGCGCAGCGGGTTGTGCACGACCGCGCCTCCGGGCAGGGTCACGTCGTGGTCCAGCACGCCGAGGTCGTTGGGCGGCGCGAAGCGCACCCGCACCTCCCCCATCGGCGAGTCGACGACGAGCTCGTCGCCCTCGCGCCGCAGCCCGCCGACGGCGAGGCCCGCTGCCCACTCGGGCAGGTGCGCATCGCTGCCCGCGAACGCCCAGACGTCCGCGGCATCGCGTTGGATGACGACGCTGAGGTGGCGCGACTCCACGGTGGTCTCCGAGCGCTCCGGTGGAGCCGTCAGTGGCCCATGCCGAGGCCGCCGTCGACCGGGATGACGGCGCCGGAGATGTAGGCGGCCTCGTCGCTCGCGATCCAGCGCACGACGTCCGCGACCTCCGCGGGCGAGGCGTAGCGGCCGGCAGGGATCGCCTTCCGGTACTCGGCCTGCGTGGCCTCGTCGAGCTCGGCGGTCATGTCCGTCTCGATGAAGCCGGGCGCGACGACGTTCGCGGTGATGCCGCGCGCTCCCAGCTCGCGCGTGATGGAGCGGGCGATGCCGACGAGGCCGGCCTTCGACGCGGAGTAGTTCACCTGGCCGGGCCCGCCGTAGAGGCCGACGACGCTGGAGATGAGCACGACGCGACCCCACTTGGCGCGCAGCATGCCCTTGGACGCGCGCTGCGCGACGCGGAAGGCGCCGGTGAGGTTCGTGTCCACCACCTCCGAGAAGTCCTGCTCGCTCATGCGCATCAGCAGCGTGTCGCGCGTGATCCCGGCGTTGGCCACCACGACCTCGACCGGGCCGAGCTCCGCCTCGACTGCGGTGAACGCGGCGTCGATGGAGGCGCTGTCGGTCACATCGGCGGCGACCGCCAGCGCGCCCTCGGGGCCGGAACCGTCGCGGGAGGTGATCGCGACCCTGTGGCCGGCGTCGAGGAAGGACTGGGCGATCGCGCGGCCGATGCCGCGGTTGCCGCCGGTGACGAGCACGGTGCGAGAGGTCATGGCTGCAAGCCTACGGCGCGATCCATCGCTGGGGCACAGCGATGGCGTGGGCGCCCGGGCGTAGGATCGTGAGAGCCATGCGAGAGCACAGAACCCGGAACGACAGAGCTCGGAAGCGCGGCTCTCGAGAGAGTGCCGGTTCGCTCACCGACCTCCCCGAGTCGCCTGACGAGGAGCGTCAGCGGCGATTCCGCCTGTACTTCGTGCTGATGCTCGTGCGGATCGCCTGCCTCGGCATCTTCTTCATCGTGCCCGACTGGTGGAAGCTGATCCCCGCGTTCTTCGCGGTCTTCATCCCCTACTTCGCCGTCGTCATCGGCAGCGTGCCCGGCCAACAGCGGCCAGAGGGCATCGAGGCGCCCAACGCGCTGCCGCCGGGGTCCGCTCGATCGCCGGAAGCGCCGGGCGCGAGCGCGCCTGGGACGGCTGCGCCCGGACCCTCGGCCCCCACCCAGCCAGGGACCTGGCCGTGAGCCTGCTCTCGATGCTCGGCGGAGGCCAGGCGACGGCGCCGTGCTCGTCCGCGGGGTGCGCGGCCGATGCGGCGCACGCCATCCACTGGCGCAACCCGCGCATCCACGCGGTCGACAGGGTGAAGACGTGGGCAGCGTGCGATGCGCACCGCGAGTCGCTCGCCGCGTGGCTCGCGTCCCGCGGGTTCCCGACCACGGTCACCGCCTTCGGCGAGACGGTCGAGCGGGTCGGCTGATGCTGCGCCTGCTCCGCGAGCCTCGGTGGCTCGGCTCCATCGCCCTTGCCGTCGTGTTCGCCGTCGTCTGCTGCCTGCTCGGCATGTGGCAGTGGGATCGTCGCGAGACGGCGCTGACGGCGATCGATCGGCTCGAGGCGAACTACGACCGCGAGGCGGCGCCGCTCGAGCAGGTGCTGCCAGAGCCCGGCGCGTTCGACCCCGATCAGCAGTGGACGCCGGTCGAGCTCGAGGGCGAGTACCTCGTGGATGCGCAGCTGCTGCTGCGTGGCCGCTGGCGAGGCAGCGATGTGGGCTTCAACGTCGTCGTGCCCTTCCGCACCGCCGACGGCTCCGTCTTCGTCATCGACCGAGGCTGGATCCTCCAGGCCTCCGGGGCCGAGCGGCCGGTCACGGATCCCGACACGCCCGTCGGCCCCACCACCGTCGTCGCCCGACTGCGGCCCAATGAGGGCCAGATCGCCGGACGGGGCGCGCCCGAGGGCCAGATCGCGTCCGTCGACCTCCCGTCCATCGCCGACTCGCTCCGCGAGGCGGGCGTCGGCGGCGAGACCTACACCGGCGCCTACGGCCTGCTGGTGAGCGAGGGCGGTGGCGCACCCGCAGATGTCGCCGTCGCCGCGCGGCCGGTGCTCGACGAGGGCCCGCACCTGTCGTACACGCTGCAGTGGTTCGTGTTCGCGCTCGGAGGCTTCGCAGCGGTCGGCTGGGGCATGCGCGAGGAGCTGCGCTCGGCCTCCCCCGTCCAGCGCCCGCAGCGCGTGCGTCGCACCGACGCCGACGTGGAGGACGACATCCTCGACCTGCGCTGAGCCGCACCGGCTGCGCGGCCCGCCTCAGTCGCGGACGATCCTGATCGCCTCGGTCCTCACCGCAGGCACGCGCCAGCGCAGCAGCTCGCTCGCGATGCGCAGCGCGCACACGAGTGCCGCGATGCCGACCAGCACGAGCCAGTGCCCGACGCCGAGCGCGATCACGGCCGCGGTGGCGCTCGAGCCGACGAGCGCCGGCAGCAGGTAGAGCCGGGATTCTCGTCGGAAGACCGCGGGGATCTCGTTCGCGAGCACATCGCGCAGCACGCCGCCGCCGATGCCCGTGAGCATGCCGACGAAGGCAGCGCCGACGGGGCCGACATCGTGCTCCATCGCCTTGCTCGCGCCCTCGACGACGAAGACCCCGAGCCCGATGGCGTCGAAGACGAGCACGGGCTTGTCGAGCCGCTCCATCCAGCGATGCAGGAGGAAGACGAGCAGGGCACCGCCGAGCGCCGCGGCGAGCATCCACCAGTGCGTCAGCGCCGCGACGGGCGTGGCGCCGATCAGCAGGTCGCGCGTCATGCCGCCACCGGTCGCCGTCACCACCGCGAGCCCCGCCATGCCGACGATGTCCATGCGCTTCTGCGTCGCGAGCAGCGCGCCGGAGATCGCGAAGGCGACGATGCCGATGGCGGTGATGCCCTGCCACACGACCTGCACCCAGCCCGTCACCGCATCCATCGGCAGCCCCTCCCTCGACCGTGATCGTCGGCGCAGCGCGCCAGGGGCAGGCTAGGCCAGCCCGATGAGGTCGAGGTACTCCGGGCTCCAGAGATCCTCGGTGCCATCGGGCATGATCAGCACGCGCTCGGGGTCGAGCGCCTCGACGGCGCCCTCGTCGTGGCTGACGAGGATGACGGCGCCCTCGTAGGCGCCGAGCGCCCCGAGGATCTCCTCGCGGCTCGCGGGATCGAGGTTGTTCGTCGGCTCGTCGAGCAGCAGCAGGTTGGCGCTCGAGACGACCAGCATCGCGAGCGAGAGCCTCGTCTTCTCACCGCCGGAGAGCACGCGCGCGGGCTTGTCGGCGTCGTCCCCCGTGAACAGGAACGAGCCGAGCACCCGGCGGGCTTCGGTGGAGGTGATGTCCGGCGAGGCGGTCAGCATGTTCTGCAGCACGCTGCGCTCGACGTCGAGCGTCTCGTGCTCCTGCGCGTAGTAGCCGACGCGCAGCCCGTGGCCACGCTCGATCTCACCGGTGTCGCTCTCGGAGACCCCGGCGAGGATCCGCAGCAGCGTCGTCTTGCCGGCGCCGTTCAGCCCGAGGATCACGACGCGCGATCCGCGGTCGACCGCGAGGTCGACGGCCGTGAAGATCTCGAGCGATCCGTAGGACTTCGAGAGGTCGCGCGCCATGATCGGCGTCTTGCCGACCGGCGCGGGCTTCGGGAAGCGCAGCTTGGCCACGCGATCCACCGCGCGCTCGTCCTCGAGCCCCGCGCGCATCCGCTCCGCGCGCTTCGCCATCTGCTTCGAGGCGACGGCCTTCGTGGCCTTCGCCCCCATCTTCGCCGCCTGCATCTCGAGCTGGCTCGCCTGCTTCTCGACGTTGGCGCGCTCGCGCTTGCGGCGCTCGGCGTCGGCCTCTCGCTGACGCAGGTAGAGCTTCCACGACATGTTGTAGATGTCGATGACCTGGCGGTTCGCGTCGAGGTAGAACACGCGGTTCACGGTCTCCTCGACGAGCTGCACGTCGTGGCTGATGACCAGCAGCCCGCCCTGGTAGCCCTTCAGGAACTCGCGCAGCCACACGACCGAGTCGGCGTCGAGGTGGTTCGTCGGCTCGTCGAGCAGCATCGTGTCGGCGCCGGAGAACAGGATGCGGGCCAGCTCGATGCGACGGCGCTGGCCGCCGGAGAGGGTCTCGAGCGGCTGATCGAGGATGCGGTCGGGCAGCTGCAGGTTGGAGGCGATGGCAGCGCCCTCCGCCTCGGCGGCGTATCCGCCGAGCGCCAGGAAGCGATCCTCGAGGCGGCCGTAGCGACGCATGGCGTCGTCGGCGACGGAGCCGCCCTCGCCCATCTGCTCGCTCGCGATGCGCATGCCCTCGACGATCTCCCCGAGCCCGCGGGCGTCGAGGATCCGCCGACGGGCCGTCTGCTTCGGGTCGCCGGAGCGGGGATCCTGCGGCAGGTAGCCGATCTCGCCGCTCCGATCGATGGTGCCGGCGAAGGTGTGGCCGTCGCGGTCGTCGCTGATGCCGGCGAGGACCTTCGTCATGGTGGTCTTGCCTGCGCCGTTGCGCCCGACGAGTCCGATCTTGTCGCCCGCGGAGATGCGGAAGGAGACATCGCTCATCAGCGTGCGAGGACCGACGGAGAGGTCGAAGCCGGACACAGCGATCATGCGCGCGGGAGCCTCTCGTGACGGGGATGGGGGTGCGGCGCGCGTTGAGCGAGCCAGCCGTCCAGCCTATCAGCGGAGCGCGCCGAGGGTCACCGCCATCGTCGTACGAGCTCGCCGATGGTGTCCGTCAGTGCCGCCTGCAGCAGCGGGCCGAAGGTCACCCGGCGCGCCCCGCTCGCCCGGATGGCGGTGAGATCGCCCACGACAGAGCCCGTGATCGGATGCGCGGTGACGTTCACCGGCAGCGACACGCGCTCGAGGATCGCAGCGAGCGCAGCCGGGCTCGGGGGGACCACCGGGTAGAGCGCGCGCGCCCCGGCCTGCTCGCACAGCTCCATGCGGGTGATCGCCTGCTCGAGCGGATCGGCACCGCCCAGCAGCTGCGGGCGCGCGAACGCGTCGGTGCGCGCGTTGATGACCACGTCGATGCCGGCGGCGTCCGCCGCGGCACGCATGCCTGCGATGTAGTCGGCGTGCTCCTGCGGCTCACGCATGCGACCCTCGGCGTGCACGGTGTCCTCGATGTTCAGGCCGACGGCGCCGGTTGCCAGCAGCCGCTCGATGAGCTCGGCCGCGGGCGTGCCGTAGCCAGACTCGAGGTCTGCCGAGACAGGCACGTCGACGGCCGCAGTGATCCGCGCGATGCCCTCGAGCGCGTCCTCCAGCGTCATGCCCTCGTTGTCGTCCTGCCCGCGCGACTCCGCCAGGGGGTGGCTGCCGACGCTGATCGCGCCGAAGCCGGCATCGACCACGGCGCGCGCCGACCACGCATCCCACACCGTCGGGAGCACGGCGAGATCGTCGTGCATGCGCAGCAGCGCGGTTGCCTTCGTCGAGAGATCGCTCATGCCGCCAGGCTATGCGCGGCCGCGGATCCGGGCCAGATGCCGCTCGATTCCATCGCGCGGTCATAGGCTGTGGCCATGACTGCTGCTGCCGTGCCCCTCACCCGCCGCACTGTCCTCGCCGACGCCCTCGTCGGACAGCGGACCCTCGCGAAGGATCTCCTGCTCGTCGTCACGGGCATCACCGTCGTCGCGGCGCTCGCGCAGGTCGAGATCCCCATGTGGCCCGTGCCGATCACCGGCCAGACGCTCGGCGTCATGCTCGTCTCGGCGGCGCTCGGGTTCCGCCGCGGCGTCGCCGCGATGGTCAGCTACCTCGCGCTGGGCCTCGCCGGTGCCCCCGTGTTCGCGGGCCTGACGGGCTCGATCGCCGCCATCGGCAAGCCGAGCTTCGGCTTCATCATCGGCTTCATCGCCACCGCGGCGGTCGTCGGCTGGCTCGCGGAGCGCCGCTGGGATCGCCGTCCGGTGCTCGCGATCGCGCTCTTCGGGCTCGCGAGCCTCATCCCCTTCGCCTTCGGCGTGCCCTACATGGCCGCGGTGCTCGCGGCGCTCGGTACGCCCGTCGACCTCGCGGGCGCCCTGAGCCTCGGCTTCCTGCCGTTCATCGTCGGCGGGCTCGTGAAGTGGGCCATCGCGGCCGCCGCACTGCCCGCCGCGTGGGCGGGCGTCCGAGCGCTCGACCGCTCCGCAGGCTGAGCCGGGCGACACTCGCAGCCGCTCCCCCGTGCCGCCTGCCGACGCGTCCGTCGACGGACCGCGCTCGCACCGCGTAGCGTTGCGTGCATGACTGACGAGCAGCACACCGACGCCGCCCCCACCGAGGGCGAGCGCACCGCCTTCGCGAGCCTCGGGCTCCCCCCGGGCATCCTGAAGGCGCTCGACGACGTCGGCTACGAGACACCGTCGGCGATCCAGGCCGAGACCATCCCCGTGCTGCTCTCCGGTCGCGACCTCATCGGCCTCGCGCAGACCGGCACCGGCAAGACCGCGGCGTTCGCCCTGCCGGTGCTCGCGGCGGTCGACGTGCAGCAGCGCAGCCCGCAGGCGCTCGTGCTGACGCCCACCCGTGAGCTCGCGGTGCAGGTGTGCGAGGCGTTCGAGCGCTACGCCGCGCACCTCGGCGGCGTGCACGTGCTGCCGATCTACGGCGGCCAGGGCTACGGCGTGCAGCTGTCGGCCCTGCGCCGCGGCGTGCACGTCGTCGTCGGCACGCCGGGCCGCATCATGGACCACCTCGCCAAGGGCACGCTCGACCTCTCCGGGCTCACCCACGTCGTGCTCGACGAGGCCGACGAGATGCTGCGCATGGGCTTCGCCGAGGACGTCGACCAGATCCTCGAGGCGACGCCCGCCGAGAAGCAGGTCGCGCTCTTCTCGGCGACCATGCCGCGCCAGATCCGCGCCATCTCGCAGCGACACCTGCGCGAGCCCGTCGAGGTGACGGTGCGCGGCGGCGCCTCGACCTCCCCCAACATCACCCAGCGGGCGCTGATGGTCTCCTACCAGCAGAAGCTCGAGGCGCTCACGCGCGTGCTCGAGGTCGAGCCCTTCGAGGCGGCGATCGTCTTCACCCGCACGCGCAACGAGACCGACACCGTGGCCGAGCGCCTGCGCGCCCGCGGCTACTCCGCCGCCGCGATCTCCGGCGACGTCGCGCAGCCGCAGCGGGAGAAGACCATCGAGCAGCTGCGCTCCGGCGACCTCGACGTGCTGGTCGCGACCGATGTCGCGGCGCGCGGACTCGATGTCGAGCGCATCAGCCACGTCATCAACTACGACCTGCCGATCGACACCGAGTCGTACGTGCACCGCATCGGCCGCACCGGCCGGGCCGGCCGCTCGGGCGATGCCATCAGCTTCGTGACGGCGCGCGAGCGGCGCATGCTGAGCGCGATCGAGAAGGCCACCCGCGGGACGGTCGCGGTCATGCCGATGCCGAGCGCCGGCGAGGTCAACTCGACCCGGCTCACGCGGTTCGACGACGCGATCACCGCGGCGCTCGCGCAGACGGACCGGATCGAGCGCTTCCGCGAGATCGTCGCCCACTACGTCGACCACCACGACGCGCCGCAGGAGGATGTCGCGGCTGCCCTCGCCGTCGTCGCCCAGGGCGACACTCCCCTGCTGCTGGACGAGCAAGCGGATCGCGCGCTGCAGGCCTCTCGTGCTGCGCGGCCCGAGCGCGCCGAGCGCGGTGACCGGCCCGCTCGAGGCGATGACGAGCGCGGCGAGCGCCGGCCGCGTCGCGGGCCCTCGGACGCGACCACCTACCGCCTGGCGGTCGGCAGCCGCCGGGGCGTCGAGCCGCGCCAGATCGTCGGAGCCCTCGCGAACGAGGGCGGGCTCGGGCGCGACGACTTCGGCAGGATCCAGATCAACTTCGACTTCACGCTGGTCGAGCTCCCCCAGCTCGATCGCTCGCAGCTCGACAAGCTCTCGAAGACCCGGATCCTCGGGGTGCCGATCGACATCCGGCCCGACACGGGCAGGCGCGAAGGCGGCCGCGGGGGCCGCGACGAGCGCCCGCAGCGCAAGCCGCGTCACGACCGGGACCGCTAGCGAGGGCTGCGGTCGAGGCGATCAGTCGTCGTCGACCGCAGCCACTCGCGGATCCGGCAGCAGCGTCTCGACGGCGGGCTTGCTGCGCGCACGCGACCAGACGATGAACCCGACGAGCGTGAAGGCGCCGTAGAACGCGTACATCGTCGCCGTCGCCCAGTAGCCGGCGCTCAGCAGCAGCGGCACGCCCACGACGTCCACAGCGATCCAGATGAGCCAGAACTCCGTCCAGCCCCGCGCCATGCCGTAGGTCGCGAGCAGCGAGCCGACGAAGGTCCAGGCATCGGCCCAGACCGGCTCGTACGAGCCCAGGGCGCGGAACAGCGGCGTGATCGCCACGGTGCCGACCACGAGCACCACGACCAGCGCCGCGCGCTGGCGCCATGTCGCCCAGCGCGGCACGATCTGGCCGTCCGAGCTGCGTGCCTGTCGCCAGCGCACCCAGCCGTAGATGGCGACGGCGATGAACATCACCTGGCGACCGGCCTGGCCGAGCAGCGCGGGCATCTCGTGCTCCGGGTCGAGCAGCGTGCCCAGGAACACGGTCAGCAGCAGCAGGTTGCCGACGATGCCGACCGGCCACGCCCAGGCACGGCGCAGCATGCCGCCGAGCGCGCTCGCGAGGCCGAAGGCGTTGCCGACCACCTCGCGCAGCAGCAGCTCCTGGCCGCCGCCGACCGGGATGGTCGCGGTGTAGAGGGCGGTGAGCCAATCCAGTGAGTCCATGGCTCTTCCTCCTCGTGAAGCCGGCCTCGCTCGCTCTCGCTCGCGACGGCGCTCGGCCGGACGGTCCTCAGGACCGTCCGCACGATCTGACCGAGGTCAGATCGTGAAGCCGGCCTCGCTCGCTCTCGCTCGCGACGGCGCTCGGCCGGACGGTCCTCAGGACCGTCCGCACGATCTGACCGAGGTCAGATCGTGAAGCCGGCCTCGCTCGCTCTCGCTCGCGACGGCGCTCGGCCGGACGGTCCTCAGGACCGTCCGCACGATCTGACCGAGGTCAGATCGTGAAGCCGAGCGCCCTCATCATCTCGCGGCCGTCCTCGGTGATGCGCTCGGGGCCCCACGGCGGCATCCACACCCAGTTGATCCGGAACTGCTCGACGTGGCCGTCGAGCTTCTCGGCGATCTCGGTCTCGATCACGTCGGTGAGCGGGCAGCCTGCCGAGGTGAGCGTCATCGAGATGACGAGCGCATCCTGCTCGTCGTCCCACGCGAGGTCGTAGATCAGCCCGAGGTCGACGATGTTGACGTCGAGCTCAGGGTCGACGACGTCCTTCAACGCTTCGGTGAGCGTGTCGAACTTCGCTGCGTCGACCTCGATGAGAGCCATCAGACACCTGCCTTCAGGTACCGATCGTAGCCCTCCTCCTCGAGGCGGTGGGCGAGCTCGGGCCCGCCCTGCTCCGCGACGCGGCCGTCCACGAACACGTGCACGTGGTCGGGCTCGATGTAGCGCAGGATGCGCGTGTAGTGCGTGATGAGCAGCACGCCGAGGCCGGTCTCGCCCTTCACCCGGTTCACGCCCTCCGACACGATCCGCAGCGCGTCGACGTCGAGGCCGGAGTCGGTCTCGTCGAGCACGGCGAAGCGGGGGCGGAGCAGCTCGAGCTGCAGGATCTCGTGGCGCTTCTTCTCGCCACCGGAGAAGCCCTCGTTGACGTTCCGCTCGCCGAACGAGGAGTCCATCCGCAGCTTCTCCATCGCGCCGCGCACGTCGCCGATCCACTCGCGCACGCGCGGGGCCTCGCCGGCGACGGCGGTCTTCGCGGTGCGGAGGAAGTTCGACACGGTCACGCCGGGGATCTCCACCGGGTACTGCATGGCGAGGAAGAGGCCGGCGCGCGCGCGCTCGTCCACGCTCATCTCCAGCACGTCCTCGCCGTCGAGCGTGATCGATCCGCCCTCGACGGTGTAGCGCGGGTGCCCGGCGATCGTGTAGGCCAGCGTCGACTTGCCGGAGCCGTTCGGGCCCATGACCGCGTGGATCTCGTCGGAGTTGATGGTGAGGTCGACACCCTTCAGGATGTCCTTCTTGCCCTGCTCGGTCTCGATCGAGACCTGCAGGTCCTTGATGTCCAGGACGCTCATCGCGCTTCCTTCCTTCGCGGCGCAGCCGCGACGCAGACAGGGTCTGCTCTAGCTCAGGGTCAGTGGGTTCTTGACGTCGACGAGCACGTCGTCGCCGTCGATGGTGACGGGGAAGACCGGCACGGGCTCGTACGCCGGGAGGTTCTGCGGGACGCCGGTCCGCAGCGAGAACTGCGAGCCGTGCGCCCAGCACTCGATGGCGTCGCCCTCGACGAAGCCCTCGGAGAGGGAGATCTCGCCGTGCGTGCAGGTGTCGCCGAGCGCGTGGATCGCACCGGCGGAGTCCTTCACGATGGCGATCGCGACGCCGTCGAGCTCGACCTTCACGGCAGCGCTCACCGCGACGTCCTGCACCCCGCACGCGCGCTGTGCGCTCATGCGCCAGCCTTCGACGCGGGCGCGAGGCCAGCGCCGCGGCGCAGCTCCTCCTCGATCGCCTCGGCGAGGCGCTCCTCGATCTCCGGCACGCCGATCTTCTGGACGATCTCCATCAGGAAGCCGATCACCACGAGCCGACGCGCCTCCTCCTCCTCGATGCCCCGCGACTGCAGGTAGAAGAGCTGCTCGTCGTCGAAGCGGCCGGTGGCAGAGGCGTGACCGGCACCGGCGATGTCGCCCGTCTTGATCTCGAGGTTCGGGATGCTGTCGGCGCGCGCGCCGTCGGTGAGCACGAGGTTCTGGTTCTTCTCGTAGCTGTCGGTGCCCGTCGCGTCGCCGCCGATCAGGACGTCGCCGATCCACACCGAGCGAGCTCCGGTGCCCTGCAGCGCGCCCTTGTACAGCACGTCGCCGCGCGTCTCGACGCCCTCGTGGTACATGAAGACCTGGCTCTCGATGTGCTGGCCGGCATCCGAGAAGGACAAGCCGAACATCTCGCCCTCGGCGCGGTGGCCGGCGAGTCGCATCGAGGGGTTCACGCGCACCACGCCGCCGCCGAAGGAGACGACCATGTGCTTCAGGTAGGCCCCGTCGCTGACGACCGCCTGGTGCGCGGAGGCGTGGACGGTGTCGTCCTCCCAGTCCTGCACCGAGATGAGCGTCAGGCGAGCGCCCTCGCGCACGATGACCTCGACGTTCTGCGCGTACTGCGCGGAACCGGAGTGGTGGAGCACGATCGTGCTGACCGAGCCGGGCATCGCCTCCACGACGATGTGCGCGTTCGCGTGCCGGTCGGCACCCGTGCCCTGCAGCCGGGCGATGACGGGCTCGGCGATCTCCTGGCCCTCCGGCACGCGGATGTGCAGCGCGTTCGCGCAGCGCTTCCACGCGATCGCGCTGACGACATCCTCCGGGCGGAAGATCTCGCCGCGCACGGCGGCATCGTGACCGGTGGACTCCACCAGCAGGCCGCGCTCGGCGATCGCGTCGACGTCGTAGGCGATGCCGCTGTCGTCACCGGCCTCGGTCTCCTCGTCGACGAACAGCGGCGCGAGGCGCTTCGTGTCCGAGAGCTTCCAGTTCACCTCACGGCCCGTGGGGGTCCCGAAGTCGGCCGGATCGAAGGAGGTCGGGCGCTCGGAGCGCGTCTGGATCGGCACGAAGCGCTCCGCGGCCTCCGCGGTCACCAGGTGGGCGGGCACCAGGTCGGGGGTGGTGTCAGTCGCGGTCATCAGCCGACGGATCCTTCCATGCTCATCTCGATGAGCTTGTTCAGCTCGAGGGCGTACTCCATGGGCAGCTCGCGAGCGATCGGCTCGATGAAGCCGCGCACGATCATCGCCATCGCCTCGGTCTCCTCGAGCCCGCGGGACATCAGGTAGAACAGCTGCTCCTCGCTGACCTTCGACACGGTCGCCTCGTGGCCGAGCACGACGTCGTCGACGCGGATGTCGATCGCAGGGTAGGTGTCGGAGCGAGAGATCGTGTCCACCAGTAGGGCGTCGCAGACGACGCTGTTCGCCGAGTGGTGCGCGTTCGCATCGACGCGCACCTCGCCGCGATAGCCCGCGCGACCGCCGCCGCGCGCGATCGACTTGGAGACGATCGACGAGGTGGTGTACGGCGCCATGTGGATCATCTTCGCGCCGGCGTCCTGGTGCTGCCCGGGGCCCGCGAAGGCCACGGAGAGCGTCTCGCCCTTGGCGCGCTCGCCGACCAGGTAGATCGACGGGTACTTCATCGTCACCTTCGAGCCGATGTTGCCGTCGATCCACTCCATGGTGGCGCCCTCTTCGGCGATCGCGCGCTTCGTGACCAGGTTGTAGACGTTGTTCGACCAGTTCTGGATCGTCGTGTAGCGGACGCGGGCGTCCTTCTTCACGATGATCTCCACGACCGCCGAGTGCAGCGAGTCCGAGGAGTAGATCGGGGCGGTGCAGCCCTCGATGTAGTGCACGTACGAGCCCTCGTCGGCGATGATGAGCGTGCGCTCGAACTGGCCCATGTTCTCGGTGTTGATCCGGAAGTAGGCCTGCAGCGGGATCTCGACGTGCACGCCCTTCGGCACGTAGACGAACGAGCCGCCCGACCAGACCGCGGTGTTGAGCGCCGCGAACTTGTTGTCGCCGGCCGGGATGACGGTGCCGAAGTACTCCTCGAAGAACTCCGGGTGCTCCTTCAGCGCCGTGTCGGTGTCCATGAAGATGACGCCCTGGGCCTCGAGGTCGGCCTGGATCGAGTGGAACACGACCTCCGACTCGTACTGCGCCGCGACGCCCGAGACGAGGCGCTTCTTCTCGGCCTCCGGGATGCCGAGGCGGTCGTACGTGTTGCGGATGTCCTCGGGGAGGTCCTCCCACGTCTGGGCCTGGCGCTCCGTGGAGCGCACGAAGTACTTGATGTTGTCGAAGTCGATGCCGGAGATGTCGGCACCCCACGTCGGCATCGGCTTGCGCTCGAACAGCTGCAGGCCCTTGAGCCGGCGCTCGAGCATCCAGTCGGACTCGCTCTTGAGCGCAGAGATCTCGCGGACCACCTGCTCGCTCAGTCCTCGCTTGGCGATGGCTCCGGCTTCGTCGGAGTCGTGCCACCCGAACTCGTACTGCCCCAGGCTCTCGAGCTCGGGCCGGTCGATCAGGACATCGGACATCAGCTCCCCCTCTCTACGCTTCACATCTACAACCCGGCGGTGCTCCACGGCATTCCGCGCGGCCCTCGAACCCTCGCGAACAGGCCATAATGGAAGGGCCTTCGCACATGCCTCGCCGCTGCTCGCGGCACGGGGGTTCGGAGCCGATGGGCTCCCCGTGATCCTATCGCGAACGGCAGGAGAGGTGCACTGTGCTCACGCGCTCGCGAAGCCTGATGGTCGCAGCCTGGACGACGCTCGTCACGCAGATCGTCATCGTCGGCACGGGCGGCGCGGTCAGGCTCACCGGTTCGGGGCTCGGCTGCTCGGAGTGGCCCAACTGCGTCCCGGGCTCGTTCGTCCCCGTCCCCGAGCAGGGCATCCACGGGGTGATCGAGTTCGGCAACCGGGTCTGGGGCGGGATCGTCGTGCTCGTCGCGCTGGTCATGCTCGTGCTGGCCATCCGCCAGCACGCAAGGCGCGCCGTCATCGCGCTCGCCGCGGTCATCCTCGGCCTGACGGTCCTGCAGGCCCTCATCGGCGCCGTCGTGGTGTGGATGCAGCTGCGTCCCGACACCGTCGGCATCCACTTCTTCATCTCCGTCGTGCTCGTCGCGCTCGCCGCGGTGCTCACGTGGAAGGTCGTGGTCGGGGCGCGCGGGCCGAGGATCGCGCCGCGGTGGCAGACGATGCTCGTGCACGTGACGACGGCCGTGCTCGCGGTGGTGATCGTCGTGGGCGTGCTCACGACGGGCTCCGGTCCGCACGCCGGCGACGGCGGCGCCGCGCGCAACGGGCTCGACCCGGCGATCATGCAGCACGTGCACGCCTGGCCCGGGTACGCGCTGCTCGCGCTCGTGCTCGGCGTGGTCGTCGCGGCGGCCGCGCGGGGCCCGCGCGCGCACCTGCGCTGGTCGCTCGCGCTGCTGGGCGTGATCCTGCTGCAGATCGTCGTCGGCATCGTGCAGTCGCGCACCGGTCTGCCCATCCTGCTGGTCGGCATCCACATGGTGCTCTCGGTGGTCACGACGGCGCTGGGCGTGGCAACGGTGCTGTCGCTGCGACCCTCGAGCCGGGCAGGCGCAGCCGTCGACGGCGAGCGCGTGCTGGCACGATCGGGCGCATGAGCCACGCCGCCGGCACATCGAGGGCCGCCACGACGCGGCCGGAGGACGGCGCCATCGGGTCGGTGCAGCACGGCGCGCGCCTCGGCGTGCTCGACATCGGCTCGAACACCGTGCACCTGCTCATCGTCGACGTGCGCCTGGGCGGTCGGCCGGTGCCGCAGCGCTCGCACAAGCTGACGCTGCGGCTGATGCGGTACCTCGACGATCAGGGTGCGATCGACGACCAGGGCGTCGCCGCGCTGCTCGCGGCGATCGGCGAGTGCGCCGAGATCGCGCGGGGCGAGCGCCTGGACGACTTCGTCGTCATGGCGACGAGCGCGCTGCGGGAGGCTGCGAACGGCGAGGAGGTCATCGCCAGGATCGAGCGCGAGGCCGGGGTGGGCCTCGACATCCTCTCGGGCCCCGACGAGGCTCGTCTGACCTTCCTCGCCGTGCGCCGGTGGTTCGGCTGGTCCGCGGGCCGGATCCTGCTGCTCGACATCGGCGGCGGCTCGCTCGAGATCGCCATCGGGCAGGACGAGGAGCCGGATGCGGCGCTCTCGGTGCCGCTCGGCGCCGGCAGGTCGACGGTCGGCTTCTTCCACGCCGACCCCCCGTCGCTCACCGACCAGCGGGCGCTGCGGCTCTACGCCAAGGGCGTGCTCGACGACGCGGTCGCGCACATCAAGCCGTTCGGCAGACCAGACCACGTGGTCGGCTCGTCGAAGACCATCCGCTCGCTGGCGCGCCTCGCCGGCAACCTCATGCCCGGCGTGGGCGACGCCGATCGCGCCGTGCTGAGCCGCAAGCAGCTCGACGACTGGCTGCCGCGCCTGGCGAAGATGGATGCGAGCTCTCGCGCGGCGCTCCCCGGCATCACGCCGGATCGCACCTTCCAGGTGATCGCCGGCGGCATCGTGCTCTCCGAGGCCATGCGGGCCTTCGGCATCAAGTCGCTCGACGTCAGCCCCTGGGCGCTGCGCGAGGGCCGGCTGCTGCAGATGCTCGACCGGGTCTGAGCGTGCTCACCGCCCTGGACCTCCCCTGCGAGCTCGAGCTGCCGCGCGCTCCGAGCGCCGGCTACCGCCTCCGCCGCGCGACGCAGGAGGACCTGCCTGCGCTGGTGGCGCTGCTCGCGGACGACGCGCTCGCGGTCGCTCGCGGTGAGACCGCGGAGCCGTCCGCCAGCGCTGCGTACGCCGCTGCGCTCGCCGAGGTGCTCGCCGAGCCGTCGAACGAGCTGGTCGTCGCCGTGGATGCCGGCGGGCGGCTCGCGGCGACCATGCAGCTCACCCGCATCCCCGGTCTCGCGCGCCGGGGCGCGACGCGGCTGCAGATCGAGGCCGTGCGGGTCGACGCCGAGCACCGCTCCTCCGGGCTGGGCACCGCGATGCTGCGGTGGGCGATGGGGCCGGCAGCGGTGTCCACCGGCAGCGCGCTCGTGCAGCTGACCTCGGACGAGCGCCGGCCGGATGCGCACCGGTTCTACGAGCGCTTGGGGTTCGTGGGCTCGCACCGCGGCTTCAAGCGGCAGGTCGAGCAGGGGCGCTAGAACGGCAGCAGCGGGTCGACGCCGACCGCGAGGAAGATGAGCGTCAGGTAGGTGTTCGAGGCGTGGAAGACGCGCATCGCGCGCAGCTCGGAGGCGCGTGCGATCGCCCGCCCGTAGAGCGCGTGCGACTCGCCGATGAACCAGGCGCCCGCGATCACCGCGACCGCCGAGTACAGCAGCCCCATGCCCGCGACCGGGATGAGCAGCAGCGTGCACGCGAGCGAGGCCCATGCGTACAGGATCACCTGGATGCCGACCATCGGCGTGCCGCGCACGACGCCCAGCATCGGCACCGCCGCCGCCTCGTAGTCGTCGCGGTACTTCATCGACAGCGGCCAGTAGTGCGCCGGCGTCCAGAGGAAGACGAGCGTGAACAGGATCCAGGCGGGCCAGTCGAGCGTGCCCGTCACACCGGCCCACCCGATGACGACCGGGAAGCAGCCGGCGATGCCGCCCCAGACGATGTTCTGCTCGGTGCGACGCTTGAGCAGCATCGTGTAGATCAGCACGTAGAAGGCGATGGCCGCGACCGACAGGACCGCGGCGAGCGGCGTCGCGAACACCCACAGCACGACGGTCGAGACGACCGCGAGCGACCAGGCGAACACGCGCGCCTCGGTCACCGAGAGCGTGCCGGTCACCAGCGGGCGCTGCTGCGTGCGATGCATGACGCGATCGATGTCGCGGTCGAGGATCATGTTGAACGCGTTCGCGCTGCCGGCGCTGAGGAATCCGCCGATGAGCGTCGCGACCAGGGCGCCGATGGGCGGCACGCCACCGGCTGCGAGGAACATCGTCGGCAGCGCCGTGATGAGCAGCAGCTCGATCACTCGCGGCTTGGTCAGCGCGACGTACGCCTTCGCCTTGGTGGCGGATCGCGAGCCCCGGTGCCCTTCGTCCTCGGGCGCGGTGACGCCGGGCGAAGCCGTGTTCGACATATGCAGCGGGATCCGTTCAGACGAGGTCGGGGGCCGTGGGCCAGCCTCCATCCTATCTGACGCGCGGCGTCGCGCGGCGGGGTCCGACCCGCTCCGGGATGCGCCTGCTCACTATGCTGGAGGGGTCGCAACGTCTGTCCCGCAGCGGCCCGCCGATGGCGTGGGCTGCCCGATGAAGGAGCCTCCTTGGCATTCGAATGGACCACCAACGACCAGCAGGCTGTCGACACCGCGCGTGTCCTCGCCGCAGACGCCGTGGAGAAGGTCGGCAACGGCCACCCCGGCACCGCGATGAGCCTCGCGCCGGTCGCGCACCTGCTCTTCCAGAAGGTGATGGATCGCGACCCCGCGGATGACGCGTGGCTCGGCCGCGACCGCTTCATCCTCTCGGTCGGCCACTCGTCGTTGACCCAGTACGTGCAGCTCTACCTGACGGGATCGGGCCTCGAGAAGCACGACATCGAGTCGCTGCGCACGTGGGGCTCGCTCACGCCCGGGCACCCCGAGTACCGGCACACGAAGGGCGTCGAGATCACCACCGGCCCCCTCGGGCAGGGGCTGGCATCGGCCGTCGGCTTCGCCTACGCGCAGCGCTTCGAGCGCGAGCTGCTCGACCCGGGCACCCCCGAGGGCGAGAGCCCCTTCGACCACTACACGTACGTGATCGCCGGTGACGGCGACCTGCAGGAGGGCGTGACGAGCGAGGCGGGCTCGCTCGCCGGCCACCAGCAGCTCGGCCGCCTGATCGCGATCTACGACGCGAACGCGATCTCGATCGAGGACGACGTCGACATCGCCTTCACGGAGGACGTCAAGGGCCGCTACGAGGCCTACGGCTGGCAGGTGCTCGAGGTCTCGTGGCGCCAGGGCGACCACCCGACCGCCGACGACTACGTCGAGGACGTCGAGGCGCTGCACGCCGCGATCGAGCAGGCGAAGGCCGAGACCGGCAAGCCCTCCCTCATCATCCTGAAGACCATCATCGGCTGGCCCGCGCCGACGAAGCAGGGCACAGGCAAGATCCACGGCTCGAAGCTCGGGACCGACGAGGTCGCCGGGCTCAAGGAGCTCCTCGGCTTCGACCCCGAGCAGTCGTTCCAGGTCGACGACGCCGTCATCGAGTACACCCGCGGCAACGCGGCAGCGCGCGGCGAGGCGGCTCGCGGTGCGTGGCAGCAGCGCTTCGACGCGTGGGCCGAGGCGAACCCCGAGCGCAAGGCGCTGCTGGATCGCCTCCTCTCCGGTGCGCTGCCCGACGGCGTCGAGGCCGCGCTGCCGGTCTTCGAGGCCGGCACCGAGGTCTCGACCCGCGCCGCGTCCGGCAAGGTGCTGAACGCGCTCGCAGAGGTGCTGCCCGAGCTCTGGGGCGGCTCCGCCGACCTGGCGGAGTCCAACAACACCACGCTCGAGGGCAAGGGCTCCTTCGCGCCGGCCGAGCACGGCACGACCTCGTGGCCCGATGCGTCGGCCGGCGGCCGCACGCTCCACTTCGGCATCCGCGAGCACGCGATGGCGGCGATCCTCAACGGCATCGTGCTGCACGGCCCGACCCGACCCTACGGCGGCACGTTCCTGATCTTCAGCGACTACCAGCGCCCGGCGCTGCGCCTGGCCGCGCTCATGGCCGTCCACCCCATCCACGTCTGGACGCACGACTCGGTGGCGCTGGGCGAGGACGGCCCGACGCACCAGCCGATCGAGCAGCTCGCGACGCTGCGCGCGATCCCCGGCTTCGAGGTCGTGCGGCCCACGGACGCCAACGAGACCGCGTGGGCGTGGAAGACCATCCTCGAGCGGCGCGAGAAGCCGGTCGGCATCGCGCTCACCCGCCAGAACCTGCCGGTGCTCGACCGAGGCGACGGCGCGGCATCCGGCGACACCCTCGCCGCGGCGTCCAACGTCGCCAAGGGCGCCTACGTGCTCGCAGAGGCGCCGGGCGTCACGGCGCAGGAGGGCACGCCCGACGTGCTGCTGATCGCGACCGGCTCCGAGGTGCAGCTCGCCCTCGAGGCACGCCAGCAGCTCCACGCCGACGGGATCGCGGCGCGCGTGATCGCCGCGCCGTCGCTCGAGTGGTTCGCCGAGCAGCCGGACGAGTACCGCGAGTCGGTGCTGCCGGCATCGGTGCGGGCCCGCGTCTCGGTCGAGGCGGGCTCGGCGCTCAGCTGGCACCGGGTCGTCGGCGACGCCGGCCGCACGGTCGCGATCGACCACTTCGGTGCGAGCGCCGACTACAAGACCCTGTTCCGCGAGTTCGGCTTCACCACCGAGGCCGTGGTCGAGGCCGCTCGCGCATCCATCGAATCGGCTCGCTGAGCGAGCCAGGAGGCAAGGACATGAACGAGAACACCCAGGCGCTCAGCGACGCCGGCGTCAGCATCTGGCTCGACGACCTCTCGCGCCAGCGCATCACGAGCGGCAACCTCGCCGAGCTCATCGCCGAGCGCAACGTCGTCGGCGTGACCACGAACCCGACGATCTTCGCGAACGCGATCGCCGCGGGCGAGACCTACGAGGCATCCGTGCGGGAGCTCGCAGCGGGCGGCGCCGACGTCGACGAGGTCATCACCTCGCTCACGACGACCGACGTGGCGGATGCGTGCGACATCTTCGCGGACGTCTACCGGCAGTCGGGCGGGGTCGACGGCCGCGTCTCGATCGAGGTCGAGCCGGGTGCCGCGCGCGACACCGACCGCACCGTCGAGCTCGCGGCGATGCTGCACGAGCGCGTCGGCCGAGAGAACGTGCTGATCAAGATCCCCGCCACGAAGGAGGGGCTCGAGGCCATCGCGGCGACGATCGGCGCGGGCATCAGCGTCAACGTCACGCTGATCTTCTCGCTCGACCGCTACCGCGACGTCATCAACGCCTACCTCACCGGCCTCGAGCGCGCGCAGCAGGCCGGCCACGACCTCTCGAAGATCCACTCGGTCGCGTCGTTCTTCGTCTCGCGCGTCGACAGCGAGATCGACAAGCGGCTCGAGGCGATCGGCACCGACGAGGCCGCCGCGCTCAAGGGCAAGGCCGGCATCGCGAACGCGCACCTCGCCTACCGTGTCTGGCAGGAGGCGTTCGCCACCGAGCGCGCGCAGACGCTGCTGGCCGCCGGCGCCACCGCGCAGCGCCCGCTGTGGGCGTCGACGGGGGTCAAGGACCCGGCGCTGCCCGACACGCTCTACGTGACCGAGCTCGTCGCGCCGCAGACGGTGAACACGATGCCGGAGAAGACGCTCGAGGCGCTCGCCGACCACGGGCAGGTGCGCGGCGACGCGATCAGCGGCGGCTTCGAGGCCGCGGAGGACGTGCTCGACGCGCTCGACGCGCTCGGCATCTCCTACAGCGACGTGGTCGAGCAGCTCGAGACCGAGGGCCTCGAGAAGTTCGACGCCTCCTGGGCCGAGCTGGTGCAGACGGTGCAGGAGCACATGGAGCACGCGGAGGCGGGAGCATGACCTTCACGATCAACGCCTCGGGCGCAGCGGCGGAGGCGATCGAGCGGGTCGTGCCGCAGCTCGTCGCCGACGGCGTCGCGGGCCGGCTCGTCGCCGGCGACGCGACGCTCTGGGGCGAGGCTGCGGAGGCGGAGGCCTCGGTGCGGCTCGGCTGGGTCGAGGCGGCAGCAGGCACGCGCGGCATCGTCGACGACGTCGAGGCGCTGCGCAAGCAGCTGCGGGAGCGCGGCGTGGATCGCATCGCGCTCGCCGGCATGGGCGGCTCGTCGCTCGCGCCCGAGGTCATCACCCGCACGGCAGGCGTCGACCTGACGGTGCTCGACTCGACCGAGCCCGCGCAGGTGCGCCGGGCGCTGCGCGACGGCCTCGCCCGCACGGCGCTCGTCGTCTCCTCGAAGTCGGGCTCCACGCTCGAGACCGACAGCCAGCGTCGCGCCTTCGAGGCGGCGTACCGGGAGGCGGGCATCGACCCGACCGAGCGGATCGTCGTGGTGACCGACCCGGGGTCGCCGCTCGACGCCGACGCCCGGAGCGCCGGCTACCGCGTCTTCAACGCCGACCCGAACGTGGGCGGGCGCTACTCGGCCCTCACCGCGTTCGGCATCGTGCCCTGCGGCCTCGCCGGCGTCGACGTGCGCGAGCTCCTCGACGAGGCGATCGCCGCGCTGCCGGAGATCAGCGAGGACGCCGAGGACAACCCGGGCCTGCAGCTCGCGGCCGCCATCGCCGGCACCCGTCCGCTGCGCGACAAGACCGGCATCGTCACCGACGGCACGCACATCATCGGCCTCGGCGAGTGGGCCGAGCAGCTCATCGCCGAGTCCACCGGCAAGGAGGGCGTCGGCGTGCTGCCGATCGTCCTGGAGCGGGACGCGCCGGAGCTCGACGCCGGGCTGGAGGACCTCCAGGTGGTGCGACTGGTCGGCTCCGCCCGTGAGGCGCGCGAGGTGGCCGAGGGCGAGGTGGAGGTCGCCGGCACGCTCGGCGCGCAGCTGCTCGTGTGGGAGTTCGCGGTGGCCGTGGCCGGACGCATCCTCGGCATCAACCCCTTCGACCAGCCCGACGTGGAGTCGGCGAAGATCGCGGCCCGCGGTCTGCTCGACGACCTGCAGCCGCCCGCGGCACCGGTCGCCGTCGACGCCGGCATCGAGGTGCGCGGCACCGAGGCCGTCGCGCTCGACTCGGTCGACGCCTCCATCGACGCGCTGCTGGCGCAGCTCGCCGATGACGGCTACCTGGCGATCCACGCCTACCTCGACCGCATCGGCCAGCCCCGGTTCGAGCGCCTGCGCAAGGCCTTCGCCGCCCGCACGGGGCGCCCGGTGACCTTCGGCTGGGGCCCTCGGTTCCTGCACTCCACCGGGCAGTACCACAAGGGCGGCACGCCGAGCGGCGTGTTCCTGCAGCTGCTCGGGACGCCCCACGAGGATCTCGAGATCCCCGGGCGTCCGTTCACCTTCGGGCAGCTGATCCAGGCGCAGGCCGCGGGCGACGCGAGCGTGCTCGCCGAGCACGGGCGGCCCGTGCTGACGCTCACGCTCGACGACCTGGACGACGGTCTCGAGCGGCTGCTCGCCGCAGCCGCCCGATGACCGAGGCCACGGCCGGGGAGGCGGCGGTCGCGCACGACGCGCACGCCGCTTCCCCGGCGGTCGCCGTCGCGGCCGGGCACAACCCGCTCCGCGACCCCTCCGACCAGCGGCTCACGCGCATCCCGGGCCCGAACGCGCTGACGTTCTTCGGCGTCACGGGCGACCTCGCGCGCAAGAAGCTGCTGCCCGCCGTCTACGACCTCGCGAACCGCGGCCTGCTGCCCCCCGGCTTCGGCCTCGTCGGCTTCGGCCGCCGCGAGTGGAGCCACGAGGAGTTCGCCGACGTCGTGCGCGAGGCCGTGCAGCAGCATGCGCGCACCTCGTTCCGGGAGTCGGTGTGGCGCCAGCTCGCCGAGGGCATCCGCTTCGTGCAGGGCGACTTCGACGACGACGCGGCCTTCGACCGGCTCGCCGATGTGCTCGCAGAGCTCGACACCTCGCGCGGCACGATGGGCAACCACGCGTTCTACCTCTCGATCCCGCCGAACGCCTTCCCGCTCGTGACGCAGCAGCTGAAGCGCTCCGGCCTCGCCGAGGGCGACGGCGATCGCTGGCGGCGCGTGGTGATCGAGAAGCCGTTCGGCCACGACCTCGCCTCCGCGCGCGAGCTCAACGACGTGGTCGAGTCGGTGTTCCCGGCCGACAGCGTCTTCCGCATCGACCACTACCTCGGCAAGGAGACGGTGCAGAACATCCTCGCGCTGCGCTTCGCGAACGCACTGTGGGAGCCGATCTGGAACGCCAACCACATCGACCACGTGCAGATCACGATGGCCGAGGACATCGGCGTCGGGGGTCGTGCCGGCTACTACGACGGCATCGGCGCCGCGCGCGACGTGATCCAGAACCACCTGCTGCAGCTCTTCGCGCTCACGGCGATGGAGGAGCCCGTCTCCTTCGACGCCGCCGACCTGCGCGTCGAGAAGGAGAAGGTGCTGCGCGCCGCGCGCGTGCCGCTCCCCCTGGAGCGCTCCGCCGCCCGAGGGCAGTACGCCGGCGGCTGGCACGGCGGCGCCCAGGTGCGGGGCTTCCTGCAGGAGGAGGGCATGCGCCCCGACTCCGGCACCGAGACCTACGCCGCCATCAAGCTCGAGGTCGACACGCGGCGCTGGTCCGGCGTGCCCTTCTACCTCCGCGCAGGCAAGCGCCTCGGCCGCCGCGTCACCGAGATCGCGATCGTGTTCAAGCGCGCCTCGCAGTACCTCTTCGAGGACTCCGACCTGCGCACGATGGGCGAGAACGCCCTCGTGATCCGCGTGCAGCCCGACGAGGGCGTCTCGATGCGCTTCGGCTCGAAGGTGCCGGGCCCCGGGATGCACGTGCGCGACGTGACGATGGACTTCGGCTACGGGCACGCGTTCACCGAGGAGAGCCCCGAGGCGTACGAGCGGCTCATCCTCGACGTCCTGCTCGGGGATCCGCCGCTCTTCCCCCGGCACGAGGAGGTCGAGCTCTCCTGGAAGATCCTCGACCCGATCGAGGCGCACTGGGGGGCCGAGGGCGGGCCGGTGGAGCAGTACGAGCCGGGCTCGTGGGGACCGCGCAGCGCGCACGAGCTGCTGGCGCGCGACGGCAGGCACTGGAGGCGACCGTGATCATCCGACTCTCACGCACGAACACCGCAGAGGTGCAGCGGCGGATGCTCGAGATCCGCGAGGAGGGCGGCGTCGTCGCGCTCGGTCGAGTGCTCACCCTCGTCATCCACACGCAGATCGGCGGCGAGGAGGAGGCGATCCGCGCCGCCAACCAGGCCTCGCGAGAGCACCCGATGCGCGTCATCGTCGTCTCCCGCAACCCCGACCACGTGAACGCGGGCGAGGAGCCCCGGCTGGATGCCGAGATCCGCGTCGGCGCGGACGCGGGTGCGAGCGAGGTCGTGCTGCTGCAGTGCTACGGCGAGCTCGGCTCGCACCTGCTCGGCATCGTGCAGGGCCTGCTGCTGCCCGACGCGCCGGTCGTCGCGTGGTGGCCCAGCTTCATGCCCGACACCCCCTCGGCGTCGCAGCTGGGCCAGATCTCGCAGCGGCGCATCACGGACTCCGGCAAGCAGCGGGATCCGCGCGCCGCGATCGACGCGCTCGCCGGCTGCTACGCGCCCGGCGACACCGACCTGGCGTGGACGCGCCTGACCAACTGGCGCGCCCACATGGCTGCGCTGCTCGACCAGCCGCCGTTCGAGCCCGTGCACGCCGGCGTGGTCTCGGGGGATCTCGCGAACCCGAGCGTCCAGCTCATGGCCGCGTGGCTGCGGCTGCGGCTGGGGGTGCCGATCGAGACCACCGAGGCGGGCGACACGCCCACCGGCTCCAGCGGCCTGCACTCGGTCGAGCTGCAGCGCGACAGCGGCGCCTCGTCGCTGACGCGGCTGCGCGACTCGGTCGGGATGCTGCGGCAGCCCGGGCAGCCCGAGCACCACGTGGCGCTCTCGACCCGAGGGCTCGAGGATCAGCTGGCGGAGGAGCTGCGCAAGCTCGACGCCGACGACATGTACCGGCAGGTGCTGCAGGAGATCGTGAGGGAGCACCGATGAGCGTCATCGTCCACGCCGACCGCGCCGCGCTGGTCGCGCAGACGGCCGATCGCCTCACGGCCCTGCTCCAGGAGCTCGTCGAGGCCCAGGGGAAGGCCACGATCGCCGTCACCGGCGGCTCGGTGGGCACCGAGCTGCTCGCCGCGCTCGCCGAGCGCGCCATCGACTGGCAGCGCGTCGTCATCACCTGGAGCGACGAGCGCTTCGTCGCCGCCGACTCCCCCGACCGCAACGCGGTGCAGGCCAGGGAGGCGCTGCTCGAGCGCGTGCCGATCCCCGTGGAGCAGGTGCACGAGCTGGCGGCGGATGACGGCTCGGCCTCCGACGCGGCCGCGGCCCTGCAGGCTGCGGCCGCTGCGGGCACCGCGATGCTGCACGACCTCGGCCAGATCGACCTGACGATCCTCGGCATGGGGCCGGATGCGCACATCGCGTCGCTCTTCCCCGGGCTGCCCGGGATCCAGGAGTCGGGTGTCGCCGTCATCGGCGTCACCGACTCCCCCAAGCCGCCGCCGACGCGACTGAGCTTCACCGTCGGGGCGATCAACGCATCCGACCGCGTCTGGCTGGTGGTGGCTGGCGCCGACAAGGCGGAGGCCGTGGCGCTCGTGCGCGGCGGCGCGGCACCGAGCGAGGCGCCGGCCGGCGCTGCCGCGGGTCGCCGCGAGACGCTGATGCTGCTGGACGCCGAAGCGGCCGCCCTCCTGGAGGAGGACGGCCGCTGAAGCGGAGCCTGCGCGCCCCGGGGCCCGGGGCGTCGCTCGACGAGGGGCTGGCGTCAGCCGCGGCCCTCTGCGGAGCGCAGCTTCTGCAGCGCCTCATCGAGCAGCTGCACGGCCTCCTCCGGCGTGCGGCGCTCCTTCACGTACGCGAGGTGCGTCTTGTAGGGCTCGTTCTTCGCCACCTGCGGCGGGTTCTCCTTGTCGCGACCGGCGGGCAGGCCCGTCGACGGCGAGTCGATGACGTCGGGCACCTCGTCGTCGGGCAGATCGGCCGCGAAGTACCGCACCGTCTCGTTGCCCATCGCGTCCCAGTAGGAGATCGCCACGCGCTCGGCGTGGAACCCTCGATCCTGCTCGCCCATGGGGCCCGCGCCGACGCGGGAGCCGCGGATCGCGCTTCCTCCGGAGGCCATCAGATGCCCGCGAACTTCGTGATCAGGCCGAGCACGACGATCGAAGCGACCCACGCGAGGCTCACCACGACGGTGATCGTGTTCAGGTTGCGCTCGGCGACGCCCGACGAGCCGATCGACGAGCCCACGCCGCCGCCGAACATGTCGGACAGTCCGCCTCCGCGACCCTTGTGCAGCAGGATGAACAGCGTCAGCAGCACCGAAGTGACGCCGAGGATCACCTGCATGATGATCTGGAGAATCTCCACTAGCCCTCTTCTCGATTCCTCGGCCGAAGCCGGATCCGTGGGCTCGCTCTCGCCAGCCCGCGGCAAAGTCCAACGAGCATCCTATCGCAGGGATTCCCGCGCGGCTCGTCGGCGTCCCGCGGGTCGGACTGCCGACGGCGCACGCACCGAGCGGATGCTGCGTCGCGGATCAGGTCCCGACGTGCTGGCGGTACCGAGCGATCGCCGCGAACTCCGCCGCGTCGAGGCTCGCCCCGCCGACGAGCGCACCGTCGACGTCGGGCTCGCGCATGAAGCCAGCGATGTTGCCCGACTTCACGCTGCCGCCGTAGAGGATGCGCGTGGAGGCCGCAGCCTCGTCGCCGCGCACCTCGGCGATGGCCTGGCGCAGCGCCTGGCACACCTGCTGCGCCTGCTCGGCGGTCGCCGCCTTGCCCGAACCGATGGCCCAGACCGGCTCGTACGCCACGACGATGTCGCCCGCCTCCGGCAGCTCGGCCAGCACGTCGCGCAGCTGCTGCACCGGCACCGCCGAGGCGCCGTGCTGCTCGAGGTCCTCCGCCGTCTCGCCGATGCAGATCACCGGGGTGACGCCGTGGGCGAGCGCGGCCGCCGCCTTCTTGCCGACGATCGCATCCGTCTCGTGGTGGTCCTGACGGCGCTCCGAGTGGCCGACGATGACGTAGCTGCACTCGAGCTTCGCGAGCATCGCGGCCGACACCTCGCCCGTGTGGGCGCCAGACTCGTGCTGCGAGACGTCCTGGGCGCCGAAGCGCAGCTCGAACTTCTCCGCCGAGATGAGCGTCTGCACGCTGCGCAGATCGGTGAACGGCGGGAAGACCGCGACCTCGACGGCCGCGTGGTCGTGCTTGCCGTCCTGCAGCGCCCACGCGGTCTTCTGCACGAGGGCGATCGCCTGCAGGTGATCCTGGTTGAGCTTCCAGTTGCCCGCGATCAGCGGGGTGCGGTCGGTGTTCGGTGCGGTCACCATCCGAGTGCCTCCAGTCCTGGGAGGCGGGCGCCCTCGAGGAACTCGAGGCTCGCACCGCCACCGGTCGAGATGTGGCCGAACGCGTCGTCGGCGAACCCCAGCTGCCGCACGGCGGCTGCCGAGTCACCACCGCCGACGACCGCCAGGCCGTCGGTCTCGGTGAGGGCCTGCGCGATGGCCTTGGTGCCCGCAGCGAACGCCTCCATCTCGAACACGCCCATCGGGCCGTTCCAGAAGACGGTCGTGGCGCTGCGGATGGCGTCGGCGAACGCCGCGGCGGAGTCGGGGCCGATGTCGAGGCCGATGCCCTGCGCGCCGAAGCGCGAGTCCTCGATCGCGTCGGCCGCGACCGTCTCGTGCTCCGCGTCCGCGGCGAAGGCTGCGGCGACGACCACGTCGGTCGGCAGCAGCAGCTCGACGCCCAGCTCCTCTGCGCGCTGCAGGTAGCCGCGCACGCGATCGAGCTGGTCCTCCTCGAGCAGGCTCGAGGCCACTCCGTGGCCCTGCGCCTTCAAGAAGGTGAAGAGCATCCCGCCGCCGATCAGCAGGCGGTCGACACGCGGCAGCAGGTGCTCGATGACACCCAGCTTGTCGCTGACCTTCGAGCCGCCCAGCACGACGGCATAGGGGCGCTCCGGGGCGTCGGTCAGCCGCGAGAGCACCTCGAGCTCGCGCTCGACGAGCAGTCCCGCGGCGCTCGGCAGCGCCGCAGCGATCTCGAACACGCTCGCCTGCGCGCGGTGGACGACGCCGAAGCCGTCGGAGACGAAGGCATCGGCGCCGGCAGCGAGCTGCGCGGCGAAGGCGGCGCGCTCCTCGGGATCCTTGCTGGTCTCGCCCGGGTTGAAGCGAAGGTTCTCGAGCAGCGCGAGCTGCCCGTCCTGCAGGCCGCTGCGCACCCGCTCGGCGTCCTCCCCCACGGTGTCGGACGCGAAGGCGACCTCGGCCTCCAGCAGCTCGCCCAGCCGCGCGGCGACCGGTGCGAGCGAGTACTGCGCCTCGGGCTCGCCCTTGGGTCGGCCGAGGTGGGCGATCGCGACCACCTTCGCGCCCTGCTCGAGCAGGGCGCGAAGGGTGGGCAGCGATGCGACGATCCGGCCCTCGTCGGTGATGCGGCCGTCCTGCAGCGGCACGTTGAAGTCGCACCGGATCAGGACGGTCCTCCCGGCGAGGTCGCCGAGCGAGTCGAGCGTGCGGATCGCCACGGGCGTCAGAGCTTCGAGCCGACGTGCAGCGCGAGGTCGACGAGGCGGCAGGAGTAGCCCCACTCGTTGTCGTACCACGACGACACCTTGACCTGGTCGCCGAGCACCCGGGTCAGGCCCGCGTCGAAGATCGACGAGTGCGGGTTGCCGACGATGTCGGCCGAGACGATCTCGTCCTCCGTGTACTGCAGGAAGCCCTGGAGCGGGCCCGACTCGGCAGCCGCCTTGTAGGCCGCGTTGATCTCGTCGACGGTGAGGCCGTCGCGGGTCGAGATCGTGAGGTCGGTGATCGAGCCGGTCGGCGTCGGCACGCGCAGCGCGAAGCCGTCGAGCTTGCCGTTCAGCTCCGGGATCACGAGGCCGATCGCCTTCGCAGCGCCCGTCGAGGTCGGGATGACCGAGAGCGCTGCGGCGCGCGAGCGGCGCAGGTCGCTGTGCGGGCCGTCCTGCAGGTTCTGGTCGGCGGTGTAGGCGTGCACCGTCGTCATCAGACCGCTCTCGATGCCGAAGTGCTCGTGGAACACCTGCGCGAGCGGTGCCAGGCAGTTCGTCGTGCAGGAGGCGTTGGAGATGACGTGGTCGTTCTCCGGGTCGTAGGACTCGTGGTTCACGCCCATCACGAACGTGGGTGCCGGGCCCTTCGCCGGTGCCGAGAGGATGACCTTCTTGGCGCCCGCGGTGAGGTGCGCGGAGGCGTCCTCCACCTTGGTGAAGCGGCCGGTCGACTCGATCACGACGTCGACGTCGAGGTCGGCCCACGGCAGGTTCGCCGGATCCTTCTCCTCGAGCGCGCGGAACGTGTGGTCGCCGACCGAGATGGTGCCCTGGTCGAAGCTCACCGGCGCGTCGAGCGGGCCGGAGACGGAGTCGTACTTCAGCAGGTGGGCGAGGGTCTTGTTGTCGGTGAGGTCGTTGACCGCGACGACGTCGATGTCAGCGCCCTGGGCAAGCGCTGCGCGGACGAAGTTGCGGCCGATCCGGCCGAAGCCGTTGACGGCTACCTTCAGGGTCATGGGGAGTTTCCTGACTGTCGGGGTGGGATGGGGCCCCGGGCGCAGTGCCCGGAGCCCCGGTCACAGGGTGACGAGGGGGTGGATCAGCGGACGATGAGGCCGGCGGTCTGCGACTTGGCCGCGTCGAAGCGGGCCTGCGCATCCTGCCAGTTCACGATGTTCCAGAACGCCTTGACGTAGTCGGCCTTGACGTTGAGGTAGTCCAGGTAGAACGCGTGCTCCCACATGTCGAGCATGAGGATCGGCTGCGTGCCGACGGGCACGTTGCCCTGCTGGTCGAACAGCTGCAGCACGTTGAGGCGCGAGGCGATCGAGTCCCACGCGAGCACCGACCAGCCGGAGCCCTGGATGCCCGTGGCGTTCGCCGTGAAGTGGGCCTTGAACTTGGCGAAGTCGCCGAAGAACTCGGCGATCGCGGCCTGCAGCTCGCCCTCGGGCTCGCCCCCGCCGTCGCCGGAGAGGTTGTTCCAGAAGATGGTGTGGTTGGTGTGCCCGCCGAGGTTGAACGCGAGGTCCTTCTCCAGCTTGTTCACGGGGCCGAAGTCGTCGGCGTCGCGCGCCGCCTCGAGCTTCTCGAGGGCGGTGTTCGCGCCGTCGACGTAGGCCTTGTGGTGCTTGTCGTGGTGGAGCTCCATGATCTTCGCAGAGATGTGGGGCTCGAGCGCCGCGTAGTCGTACGGCAGGTCAGGAAGGGTGTAGACGGCCATAGGAGGCTCTCCTCTCTCGTGCGCGCCGGGCGCGCCGATTCGTCGGTCTCGATCCTAGCGAGGGCACCTTGCCGTGGGCAGGGCGAAGGATCCTGCTGCGGCAGTGCTCACGCGTCGATGTCCTCGGGCACGGCGGCCTCGGTGCCCGGGATCCCCTGATCCTGCGCCGACCGATCCGCCATCGCGAGCAGCCGGCGGATGCGGCCGGCCACGGCGTCCTTCGTCATCGTGGGCGAGGCGAGGTGCCCCAGCTCGTCGAGGCTCGCATCGCGATGCTCGAGCCGCAGCCGGCCGGCGTACGCCAGGTGCTCCGGCACCTCCGGACCGAGGATCTCGAGCGCGCGCTCGATGCGCGCGCACGCGGCGACCGCCGCCTGGGCGCTGCGGCGCAGGTTGGCGTCGTCGAAGTTGACCAGTCGGTTCGCCGTAGCGCGCACCTCGCGGCGCTGGCGGAGCTCAGCCCACGCCTGCACGGTCTCGAGCGCTCCCATGGTCGTGAGCATGCGGGAGATCGGCTCGCCCTCGCGGATGACCACGCGGTGGGCGCCGCGCACCTCGCGCGACTTCGCCGGGATGCCGAGCCGCCCTGCTGCGCCGACGAGCGCCATGGCCGCCTCGTTCCCGGGGGCGGCGACCTCGAGCGCGGCGGAGCGGCCGGGATCCGAGAGCGAGCCCTGGGCGAGGAACGCGCCGCGCCAGATGCCGGCGAGGTCCTCGAGCGAACCGGTGGTGACCTTGTTGGGCAGGCCGCGGACGGGCCGGCGCCGCGCATCCATGAGCCCGGTCTGCCGGGCGAGGGTCTCGCCCTCGGCGATGACGCGCACCAGGTAGGCCCCGCTCGTGCGGTTCGAGGAGGAGGAGATCTTCGCGATCTCGGCGCGCACGCCGTAGAGCTCGAGGATGCTCTTCGCGAGCCGCCGCGCCGCCGCGGCGGAGTCGAGCTCGCTCTCGACCGCGACGCGGTTCGAGATCACGTGCAGACCACCCGCGAAGCGCAGCAGCGTCGCGACTTCGGCCGCCTTCGTCTGGGGCCGCGTCACGCGGACCCGCGCGAGCTCCTCCTTGACGTCGTCGGTCAATGCCACTCCTGCTCCCTTCGTCATTCGCGCCCCAGGTCTCGGTGCTTCACCGCGACGCGCAATCCTTGTGTGCCCGACAGCCGCTTCGCCAGGTGCTCTGCCATCGCGACCGAGCGATGCTTTCCGCCCGTGCACCCGACGCCCAGCACCGCGTGCAGCTTGTTCTCGCGCGCGAAGCCGGCGAGCACGGGCCGGAGCGCCTCGACGTAGCGCTCGGCGAACTCCTCGGCCCCCTCCTGCTGCAGCACGTAGTCGGAGACCAGGGCCTCCGTGCCGTTGTGCCCGCGCAGCTCGGGGTTCCAGTAGGGGTTGGGCAGGAACCGCATGTCGGCGACCAGGTCCGCGTCGACCGGCAGCCCGTACTTGAAGCCGAAGCTCATCACGGTCAGCGTCACCTCGAGCTCGCCGCCGGGGGCGAACCGCTCCCCCACGCGCGTCGTGAGCTGGTGGGGGTTGAGGCCGGTCGTGTCGAGGAGGTCGTCGGCCATGCCGCGCAGCGGTTCGAGGCGCGAGCGCTCCATGCGGATGCCGTCGAGGATCGTGCCGTCGCCCTGCAGCGGATGCGGCCTGCGCACCTGCTCGTAGCGCCGCACGAGCTCGGCGTCGCTGGCCTCGAGGAAGAGCACGCGCACGCTGTGCTCGGCGCGCAGCATGTCGACGAACCGCTTGGCGTCGTCGAAGAGCACGCCGCCGCGCACGTCCACGACGATGGCGAGCCGCGCCTCCGTCGACGCGCTCGTCGCCGCGGTGCGCACGAGCGCCCGCAGCATCGTCGGCGGCAGGTTGTCGACCACGAACCAGCCGAGATCCTCCAGCGCGTTCGCGACGGTCGTGCGACCAGCACCGGACATCCCGGTGATGATGACGATCTCTCTGGCGTTCACTCTGGTCCCTGTCGCTCGGCTGGAGCACCCATCGTATCCGCGCCGAGGGAGCGCGCGATGGCCACGGCGAGCGCGGCCCCGACGCCCGGCACCTCCTGCAGCTGCTCGGGGCTCGCGGCGCGCACGCGCTTGGCGGAGCCGAAGTGCTTCAGCAGCGCGCGCACGCGTCCGGGGCCGAGCCCGGGGATGCCGCTCAGCTCGGTCTCGATCGCGCTGGAGCGCTTCTGGCGCTGGTAGCTGATCGCGACGCGGTGCGCCTCGTCGCGCAGCCGCTGCACGAGGTAGAGCGCCTCGCTCGTGCGCGGCAGGATGACGGGATACTCGTCGTCCGGCAGCCAGAGCTCCTCGAGGCGCTTGGCGATGCCGGCCAGGGCGACGCCGCGCACCCCCGCCTCGTCCAGCGCGCGCTTCGCTGCCTGCACCTGCGGCCGCCCGCCGTCGACGAGCAGCAGCTGCGGCGTGTAGGCGAAGCGGGTCCCGGTGTCCTCCGGATCCCCCTCCACGATGTAGCGGGCGCGCCGGGTGATGACCTGGTGGATCGAATCGGTGTCGTCGGTCGTCTGCGCGATCGCGAACTTGCGGTACTGATCCTTGCGCGGCAGCCCGTCCTCGAAGACGACCATCGAGGCGACGACGCCGGTGCCGCCCAGGTGCGACACGTCGAAGCACTCGATCCGCAGCGGGGCATCGGCCATGCCGAGCGCCTCCTGCAGGTCGGCGAGCGCCTGCGTGCGCGTGACGTAGTCGCTCGTGCGCTTCGTGCGGGCGACCTGCAGCGCGTGCGCGGCGTTCACCGCGGCGGAGTCCGCGAGCTTGCGCTTCTCGCCCCGCTGCGGCACGCGCACGGCGACGCGACCGCTGAGGCCGTGGTCGGTGCGCCGATCCGTCAGCCAGGCCTCCACGACCTCGGGGGCGTCGGGCTGCTTGGGCAGCAGCACCTCGCGCGCCGGCGGGTCGCCGCCGTCGTACGCGATGCGCAGGATCTGGGTGGCCAGCTCGCTCTCCGTCAGGTCGATCTCGGTGTCCACCACCCACGACTTCGTGCCCCGGATGCGACCTCCGCGGACGGCGAAGAGGTGCACGGCCGCGCTCAGCTCGTCGTGCACGAGCCCGAAGACATCGGCGTCGACGTGGTCGGAGAGCACGACGCTCGTGCGCTCCAGCACCATCTCCAGCGCCGCGAGCTGATCGCGCAGCCGTGCCGCGCGCTCGAACTCCAGCCGTGCGCTCGCCCGCTGCATCTCCTCCCGCACGCGGTCGACGAAGTCCTGGTCGCCGCCGTTCATGAACGCCACGAGGTCGCGCGCCGTCGCCCGGTGCTCGGCGTGCGTGACGCGCCCGACGCAGGGAGCGGAGCACTTGCCGATGTCCCCGAGCAGGCAGGGCCGGCCGGAGCGCTCTGCGCGATCGTAGATCGACTGGCTGCACGAGCGCATCGGGAACGCCTTCAGCAGCAGGTCGAGCGTCTCCCTGATCGCCCAGACCTTCGTGTACGGGCCGAAGTAGCGCGCGCCGCGCATCGTGCGGTTGCGGGTGATGAGCGCGCGCGGCACGTCCTCCCCCATCGTCACCGCGAGGTAGGGGTACGACTTGTCGTCCCGGAACTGCACGTTGAAGGGCGGCTCGTACTCCTTGATCCAGGTGAACTCCAGCTGCAGCGCCTCGAACTCGCTCGCCACGATCGTCCACTCCACGCGCACAGCGGTGAGCACCATCCGGCGCGTGCGCTCGTGCAGCGTGCCGAGCGGCTGGAAGTAGTTCGCCAGGCGCTGCCGCAGGTTCTTGGCCTTCCCGACGTAGAGCACGCGCTCGTGCTCGTCGCGGAACCGGTAGACGCCGGGCGTCGTCGGGATCGTGCCCGCAGCGGGCTTGTACGGCACGGTGCGGGACTCGGACGCGCGACGCGCGCCCGGATCGTGCGGCGCTGCGCCGTCCGTCATCGCACTCCCGCGCCCAGGATCTCCTTCAGGAAGCCGCCCGTGTAGCTCTCGGGCACCTCCGCGACCTCCTCGGGGGTGCCGGTGGCGACGATCGTGCCGCCGCCGGAGCCGCCCTCGGGGCCGAGGTCGATGATCCAGTCCGCGCTCTTGATGACGTCCAGCGCGTGCTCGATCGTCAGCACGGTGTTGCCCTTCTTGACCAGACCGTCGAGCACCTCGAGCAGCTTGCGCACGTCGTCGAAGTGCAGACCGGTGGTCGGCTCGTCGAGCACGTAGATGGCGCGGCCGGAGGTGCGGCGCTGCAGCTCGGTGGCGAGCTTCACGCGCTGCGCCTCGCCGCCCGAGAGCGTCGTCGCCGACTGCCCCAGGCGCACGTACCCGAGCCCCACGTCGACCAGCGTCTGCAGGTAGCGGTGGATCGAGGAGATCGGTGCGAAGAACTCCGCGGCCTCCTCGATCGGCATCTCGAGCACGTCCGCGATCGACTTGCCCTTGTAGTGCACCGAGAGGGTGTCGCGGTTGTAGCGCTTGCCGTGGCAGACCTCGCACTCGACGTAGACGTCGGGCAGGAAGTTCATCTCGATCTTGAGCGTGCCGTCGCCCTGGCACGCCTCGCAGCGGCCGCCCTTGACGTTGAAGGAGAAGCGGCCGGCGAGGTAGCCGCGCGCCTTCGCCTCCGCCGTCTCGGCGAACAGGTTGCGGATCTTGTCGAACACGCCGGTGTAGGTCGCCGGGTTCGAGCGCGGCGTGCGCCCGATCGGTCCCTGGTCGACGTGCACGACCTTGTCAAGGTGGTCGAGCCCCGTGACGCGGGTGTGCCGCGCCGGCACCTGCCGAGCGCCGTTGAGGGCGTTCGCGAGCACCTTGTGCAGGATGTCGTTCACGAGCGTCGACTTGCCGGAGCCGGACACGCCCGTGACCGCGACGAGCACGCCGAGCGGGATGTCCACATCCACGTTCTGCAGGTTGTTCGCGCGGGCGCCGACGACGCGCAGCATGCGCTCCGGGTCGATCGGTCGCCGCGTGGCGGGCACCGGGATCGACTCGCGCCCCGAGAGGTAGGCGCCCGTGAGCGAGCGCTCGTTCTCGAGCAGCGCCTCGTAGCTGCCCGAGTGCACCACCTCACCGCCGCGCTCGCCGGCGCCTGGGCCGATGTCGACGATCCAGTCGGCGGTGCGGATCGTGTCCTCGTCGTGCTCCACGACGATGAGGGTGTTGCCGAGGTCGCGCAGCGCCTCGAGCGTCGAGATCAGTCGCCGGTTGTCGCGCTGGTGCAGGCCGATCGACGGCTCGTCGAGCACGTAGAGCACGCCCGTCAGGCCGGCGCCGATCTGGGTGGCGAGGCGGATGCGCTGCGCCTCGCCTCCCGAGAGGGTCGCGGCCGCGCGGGCGAGCGACAGGTAGCCGAGGCCGACGCGGATCAGGAAGTCGAGGCGCGCGCGGATCTCGCGCAGCACCGCGGCCGCGATGGTCGCCTCGCGCTCGTCGAGGTCGAGCTCGTGCATGTACCGGTGCGCGTCGGTGAGGCTCATGTCGGCCACCGTCGCGATGGAGCTGCCGTGCACCGTGACGGCCAGCACCTCCGGCTTGAGCCGCGCGCCGCCGCACTCGGGGCACGGCACCTCGCGCAGGAACTCGCCGTGCTTGGCGCGCACCCAGTCGCTGTCGGCCTCGGCGTGCTTGCGCTGGATGTAGGGCATCACGCCCTCGTAGCCGGATGCGTACTTCAGCTGCCGCCCGAAGCGGTTGCGCCACTGCACCATCACGTTGCCCTCGGTGCCGTGCAGCACGACGTTGCGCACGTCGTCGTCGAGCTGGCCCCACGGGGTGTCGAGGGAGAAGCCCATCTCGGTCGCGAGGCCCTTGAGCAGCCGCTCGAAGTAGGTGTACAGGCCCTTGCCCGACTGCGTCCACGGCAGGATCGCGCCCTCGCGGATGGAGAGCGCCTCGTCGGCGATGACGAGGTCGGCGTCGGCGGCCATGCGCGTGCCGATGCCGGTGCACTCCGGGCACGCCCCGAACGGGGCGTTGAAGGAAAACGTGCGCGGCTCGATCTCTGTCAGGGTGACCGGGTGGCGGTTGGGGCAGGAGAGCTTCTCGCTGAACGTGCGGCGTCGCTCGGGATCCTGCTCGTCGAGGTCGACGTAGTCGATCGTGACGAGGCCGTCGGCCAGCCGCAGCGCCGTCTCGAGCGAGTCGGTCAGCCGCGAGAGCCCCTCCGGGTCGGCGACCAGCCGGTCGACGACGACCGAGATGTCGTGCTTGTTCTGCTTCTTCAGCGCCGGGGCCTCGGCGAGCTGCACCAGCTCGCCGTCGATCACCGCGCGCGAGTAGCCGGTGGCGATGAGGTTGCGGATCAGGTCGGCGAACTCGCCCTTCTTCTGCTGCACGACCGGCGCGAGGATCTGGAACCGGGTGCGCTCCGGCAGCTCCATGAGCTCGTCGGCGATCTGCTGCACGGTCTGGCGCTGGATGCGCTCGCCGCAGACGGCGCAGTGCGGCACCCCGATGCGCGCCCAGAGCAGGCGCATGTAGTCGAACACCTCGGTGATGGTGCCGACGGTGGAGCGCGGGTTGCGGTTCGTCGACTTCTGGTCGATCGACACGGCGGGGCTCAGACCCTCGATGAAGTCGACGTCGGGCCGATCGACCTGGCCCAGGAACTGCCGCGCGTAGGCCGAGAGCGACTCGACGTAGCGGCGCTGCCCCTCGGCGAAGATGGTGTCGAAGGCGAGCGACGACTTGCCGGATCCTGACAGGCCGGTGAACACCACGAGGGCGTCGCGCGGGATGCGCAGGTCGACGTCCTTGAGGTTGTGCTCGCGCGCGCCGCGGACATGCAGCTGTGGGGTGGACGTGGTCGTGGATGTCACCTCACGAGTCTACGTTCGACCACCCACACGCGAGCCGGTGTTCGCGATCGGCTCACCCCGCGACCCGGGCGATCGGCTCGTCGACGAGCAGGCTCGCGCCCTCGGCGACGAGCTGCTCGAGCGTGCCGGCTCGGTGCGCGAGCACGCGCGTCTCCAGCTTCATCGCGTCGAGCACCGCGACCTCCTGCCCCTCCGCGACGACCGCGTCCGGCGCCACCAGCCAGCGGACGAGCGTGCCGGGCACGGGAGCGACGAGCAGCTCCTCGTCGGCGGCGGTGGCATCCACGCCGCCCTGTGGCGGTGCTGCGCCGGCGGAGGGCGCGAGCAGCCACTCCGGCAGCCCCAGCACGACGCGTCTCCCGTCGACCTCGATCGGCACGCGCCGCAGCGCCGTCGCCGCATGGGCGGCCGGCCGCGCCTGCAGCTGGAGCCCCGGCATGAGCGTCGACTCGATCCACTGCGTCGACACGGCGAAGCCCGCCGTCGAGAAGTCGGGCTCCGCGAGCAGCGCCTCGGCGAACGGCGCGACGGTCGCGATGCCCGTGACCTCGAGCTCGCGCAGCGCCCTGCGCATGCGCACCAGCGCCGCGTCGCGATCGGCCGCGTGCACGATGAGCTTCGCGGCGAGCGAGTCGAACGCCGCCTCCACCCTGTCGCTGGCCTCCACGCCTGCATCCCAGCGGATGCCGGGGCCCGCGGGCACGCGCAGCGACTCGACGCGCCCCGGGCTCGGCAGGAACCCCCTGCCGGGATCCTCGGCGTTCAGCCGCAGCTCGATCGCGTGCCCGACGGGGGTGGGCGTCGCGTCGATGGAGGGCCCGAGGCCCTCGGCGATGCGCAGCTGCTCGCGCACGAGGTCGATCCCCGTGACGGCCTCGGTGACCGGATGCTCGACCTGCAGCCGCGCGTTCACCTCGAGGAAGCAGAGGCTGCCGTCGGCACCGAGCAGGAACTCGACCGTGCCGGCGCCGCGGTAGTCCACCGCGGCGCAGATGTCGCGGGCGGCGGCATGGATGCGCGAGCGCTGCTCGTCGGTGAGCCTCGGCGCCGGCGCCTCCTCGACGAGCTTCTGGCTGCGGCGCTGGAGGGTGCAGTCTCGGTCGCCGACCACGACCACGCGGCCTCGACCGTCGCCGAGCACCTGCGCCTCGACGTGCCGCGGGTGCTCGAGGTAGCGCTCGATGAAGCACTCCCCGCGCCCGAACGCGGCGATGCCCTCGCGCGTGGCCGAGTCGAGCGCATCCGCGACCTCGTCGATCGTGCGCGCCACCTTCAACCCCCGCCCGCCACCGCCGAAGGCCGCCTTGATGACCACCGGCAGGCCGTGCTCGCGGGCGAAGGCGACCGCCTCGCGGGCGTCGGCGAGCGGTCGCTCGGTGCCGGGCACCAGCGGTGCACCTGCCTCGCGGGCGATCGCGCGCGCCGTCACCTTGTCGCCCAGGGCCTCGATGGTCTCGGGGCTCGGGCCGATCCACGTGAGCCCCGCCTGCTCCACCGCGCGCGCGAAGGCCGCGCTCTCGGAGAGGAACCCGTAGCCCGGGTGCACGGCGTCGGCACCGGCGGTGCGGGCAGCGTCGAGCAGCGCGTCGATGCTGAGGTAGGTCTCCGCCGCCGTGCGGCCCCCGAGCGCGACGGCCTCGTCGGCATGGCGCACGTGCATGGCGTCGACATCCTGGTCGGCGTAGACCGCGACCGAGCCGTAGCCGGCCTCGGCGCATGCTCGCGCGACGCGCACGGCGATCTCGCCGCGGTTGGCGATGAGGATCTTCTGCATGGCGTCTCCGGTCCGTCGGTGTCGTCGGTGGGTGTCGTCGGTGGGTGTCGTGCGGGCGGCCGTCAGCGCCCGGTCGTCAGCGGGCGGATGCGCCGCCGGAGCGCTCGGCGACGCGGAACCGGATGCGCGCACCGGGCGGGAGCTGCCCGGCGCGGTCGAGATCGCGGTCGACGACCGCGCCGATGACGGGATAGCCGCCCGTGAGCGGGTGATCCGGGAGGAGGAGCACGGGCTGTCCATCCGGCGGCACCTGGATCGCTCCCGTCACGGCGCCCTCGCTCTCCAGCTCGTCCTGCCTGGAGCGCTCGAGCGGTACCGCGCCTCGCAGTCGCACGCCGACGCGGTCGGAGCGCGCCGTCACCTCCCACTCCTGCTCGAGGAGGGTGCAGAGCCCCGCGCGCGTGAACCAGTCGTCCCTGGGCCCGAGCACGATCGACAGCTCGACGAGCTCGCCGGCGGCGGGCAGTGACGTGCGCGGTGCGCGGATCCGCTCGACGGCCCAGCGCCCGCACGAGGGACCGCGCAGCGGCAGCACATCGCCCGCGGTGAGCGCTGCGGGCCCGAGCTGCGCGAGCGTGTCGCTCGCGAGGCTGCCGAGGACGGCGTCGAGCGCGATCCCGCCGCGGATGCCCAGCAGCACCCTGCGCCCCTCACGGACCGCGCCGATGCGCAGCTCGTCGCCATCCTCGATCGCGATCGCGCGGCCAGGCTCGACGGCGAGTGGCCCTGCGCCCTGCGATGCGGGATGCACCCAGGCGTCCGCCAGCCCGCCGGCGAGCGCGACGACGGTCGCTCCGCGGAACCGCAGCACGGCTCCCCCGCCGGCGAGCTCGAGCGCAGCCTCGCCGGGAGCGTTGCCGACCGCTCGGTCGACCTCCCTGAGCGCGCCTCGGTCGGCGGTCCCCGACGCGGCGACGCCCTGCGCAGCCATGCCGGGCCTGCCGAGATCCTGCACCAGCAGCTGCAGGCCGGGTCGCAGCACCTCGACGGCGTGCGCTGCATCGCTGCGGGCGCGGCGAGGGGCGAGGGGTTCCCGCAGCTCGCGCTCGACGCGCTCGAAGCGGACGCTGGTGCCGGGCCGCAGCAGTGCCGCCGGCTGCCGGTCGAGATCCCACATGGCGAGGTCGGTGCGCCCGATCAGCTGCCAGCCGCCGGGGCTCTCCCGCGGGTACACGCCCGAGAAGCGCCCGGCGAGGGCGACGGCGCCGGCGGGGATGCGCGTGCGCGGGGATGCGCGACGGGGCACGTCGAAGAGCGGATCATCGCCGATGAGGTAGCCGAATCCCGGCGCGAAGCCGGTGAACGCGACCGTCCAGCGCGCTGCCTGGTGCCGAGCCACGAGCGCATCGACGTCGAGGCCGAGCAGCGCGGCGACCTCGGCGAGGTCCTCGCCGTCGTAGCGGACCGGGATCGTGACCGCGTCGCCGTGCTGGGCTGGCGTGGCCGCGGGCTCGATGCGCAGCATCTGCGCCGCGAGCGCAGCTGCCGAGACCGCCGTCGGATCGAAGCGCACGAGGACGGTGCGGGCCGCGGGTACGAGCTCGGTGACGCCGGGCAGCGCCGCACGGGCCAGCGCCGTCAGCAGGCGCATCGACTGGTCGAGGTCGGTCGCCTCCAGGAGCAGCGCGGTGTCGGCTGCGGTGCGCACCCTGGTGGTGCCGGGGACCCGCGGTGGGCGGGGGCCGGCCGCGCCGGGCGTCACGGTCTCGCCCTCGCGAACGGCGCGACGCGCACCCCGGCGGCCTCGAGGGCCCGGCGGGTCGCGCCCGCCATCGCGATCGCACCGGCGCTGTCGCCGTGCACGCAGATCGATTCGGCGCGCACGGCCACGTCGGTGCCGTCGATCGCCTCGACGACCCCCTCCTGCGCGAGCCGCACCATCCGCGCGGCGACGCGGTCGGCGTCGTGCAGCACCGCCCCGGGCTCGGTGCGGGCGACGAGGAGTCCCTCCGGCGTGTAGGCGCGGTCGGCGAACGCCTCGGCGGCGGTGGCGAGTCCGGCGCGCTCGGCGAGGTCGAGCACCACGCCGCCCGCGATCCCCAGCAGCACGAGCGACGGATCCACGGCCGTGATCGCCGCGACGACGTCCTTCGCCGTGCGCTCGTCGCGGGCGACCCTGGTGTACAGCGCACCGTGCGGCTTCACGTAGGTCGTCCTGCCGCCGGCGGCCCGCGCGAGCGCCTCCAGCGCGCCGAGCTGGTACTCCACGTGCGCCTGGATGGTCGCCGAGTCGACCTCCAGGGCCACCCGGCCGAAGCGCTCGGGATCGCGGTAGCCCGGGTGAGCGCCGATGGTCACGCCCTGCTCGACCGCCGCGCGCACGGTCGCAGCGATGCCCTCGGGGCTGCCTGCGTGGAAGCCGCACGAGACGTTGGCGCTGGTGACGATGCGGAGCATCGCGGCGTCATCGCTGACGATCCGGTCGGGCACGTTCTCGCCCAGATCGGCGTTCAGGTCGAGGCTGGTCATGCTCCGACTCCGCGTGATGACGCTGCGGCTCCCCGGCAGGCGGAGCTCGGCCACGCGGCGCTCGGGCCGAGCGTGCTCCCGCACGACCGGGAGCGCAGCAGGATCGAGCCGTGGGGGCCGCCGACGGACATCGGCTCAGCTCGCCTCGCGCATCTGGCGCAGGTCTCGCTTCAGGTCGTGCAGCTCATCGCGGATGCGGGCCGCGAGCTCGAACTTCAGCTCGCCCGCCGCCTCGGTCATCTGCGCGGTGAGGTCGGCGATGATGGACTCCAGCTGGGTCGGCCCGTCCATCGACGACCGATCCTTCGCGAGCCGCGGCGTCGGCGCCCCGCGCCGCGTGCCCTCGAGCAGCTCGTCGGTGTCGGCCTGCTCGCGCGCGAGCACCTCGGTGATGTCTGCGATGCGGCGTCGCAGGGGCGTGGGATCGATGCCGTGCTCGATGTTGTACGCCACCTGCACGGCGCGGCGCCGGTCGGTCTCGTCGATCGCCAGGCGCATCGAGTCGGTGATGCGGTCGGCGTACATGTGCACCTCGCCCGACACGTTGCGGGCCGCGCGGCCGATCGTCTGGATCAGGGACGTCGACGAGCGCAGGAAGCCCTCCTTGTCGGCGTCGAGGATCGACACGAGCGAGACCTCCGGGAGGTCGAGGCCCTCGCGCAGCAGGTTGATGCCGACGAGCACGTCGTAGACGCCCTGGCGCAGCTGCGTCAGCAGCTCGACGCGGCGGAGCGTGTCGACGTCGGAGTGCAGGTAGCGCACGCGCACGCCGGCCTCGGTGAAGTACTCGGTGAGCTCCTCCGCCATCTTCTTCGTCAGCGTCGTGACGAGCACGCGCTCGTCGCGCTCGGCCCGCACCCGGATCTCCTCGAGCAGGTCGTCGATCTGGCCCTTCGTGGGCTTCACGACGAGCTGCGGGTCGACGAGTCCCGTCGGGCGGATGATCTGCTCGACCACCGTGCCGGCCAGGCCCATCTCGTACTTGCCAGGCGTCGCAGAGAGGTAGACCTTCTGCGGGGTGCGCTCGAGGAACTCGCCGAACTTCAGCGGTCGGTTGTCGAGCGCGCTCGGCAGCCGGAAGCCGTGCTCGACGAGCGTGCGCTTGCGGCTGGCGTCGCCCTCGTACATCGCGCCGATCTGCGGCACGGTCACGTGCGACTCGTCGATGACGACCAGGAAGTCGTCGGGGAAGTAGTCGAGCAGGCAGTGCGGCGGCTCCCCCGGCTGTCGGCCGTCGATGTGCAGCGAGTAGTTCTCGATGCCGGAGCAGAAGCCGATCTGCTCCATCATCTCGAGGTCGAAGGTGGTGCGCATGCGCAGGCGCTGCGCCTCCAGCAGCCTGCTCTCGCGCTCGAGCTCCTTGAGGCGCGCGTCGAGCTCGTCGCGGATGCGATCCATCGCCTTGTGCATGCGCTCGGTGCCCGCGACGTAGTGGCTGCCAGGGAAGATCGAGATCGACTGGTGCGTCTCCAGCACCTCTGCCGTGAGCGGGTGCAGCGTCGAGATCGCCTCGATCTCGTCGCCGAACAGCTCGATGCGGATCGCGTGCTCCTCGTACATCGGGATGATCTCGATCGTGTCGCCGCGCACCCGGAACGTGCCTCGCGTGAACGCGACGTCGTTGCGCTGGTACTGCATCGAGACGAACCGGCGCAGCAGCGCCTGCCGGTCGACCCGCATCCCCACCTGCAGCGCGACCATGGCCTCGAGGTACTCCTCCGGCGTGCCCAGGCCGTAGATGCAGGAGACCGTCGAGACGACCACGACGTCGCGCCTGGACAGCAGCGCGTTCGTCGCGGAGTGCCGCAGCCGCTCGACCTCGGCGTTCAGCGACGAGTCCTTCTCGATGAAGGTGTCGGTCTGCGGCACGTAGGCCTCTGGCTGGTAGTAGTCGTAGTACGAGACGAAGTACTCCACGGCGTTGTTCGGCAGCAGCTCGCGGAACTCGTTCGCCAGCTGCGCTGCGAGCGTCTTGTTGTGGGCGAGCACGAGCGTCGGCCGCTGCACCTGCTCCACCAGCCAGGCCGTCGTGGCGCTCTTGCCGGTGCCGGTCGCGCCCAGCAGCACCACGTCGGTCTCGCCGCGCTCCAGCGCGGCGGTGAGCTCGGCGATGGCCTTCGGCTGATCGCCCGAGGGGGTGTAGTCGCTGATGACCTCGAAGGGCCTGACGGCACGGGTCGGTTCCATGCGACCAGCCTACGAGCGGCCGCCCACACGTCCGCCTGCCAAGCGCTCCCAGAGCTCATCCGCCGCCGCGAGCGTCGCCTCCACGGTGCCGGAGGTGTCGATCACGACATCCGCGATGGCGAGGCGCTGCTCGTCGCTCGCCTGCGATGCGACGCGCGCACGCGCATCCGCCTCATCGAGGCCGCGCAGCTCGATCAGGCGGCGGATGCGCGACTCGGCCGGCGCGTGCGCGACCACCACGAGATCCCATGGGTCTTCGCCGCGCGCCTCGACGAGCAGCGGCACGTCGTAGACGACGACCGCGCGCGGATCGCGCTCGAGCGCAGTGGCGAAGCGGCGCCCCGATTCGGCGGCCACCGCGGGATGCACGATGGCGTTCAAGCGCTGCCGCGCAGCGTCGTCGCCGAAGACCGTGGCGCCGAGGGCCGCGCGGTCGAGCGAGCCGTCGTCGAGCACGAGGTGAGCTCCGAAGGCCTCGGCGATCTCGGCGAGCACGGGCTGGCCCGGCTGCTGCAGCTCTCGCACGAGCGCGTCGGCGTCCACGACCACCGCACCGCGCTCGGCGAGCCTGCGGGCGATGGTGGACTTCCCGGAGGCGATGCCGCCGGTGAGCGCGACGAGGGGCATGCTCCGAGTGTGCCACGGGAAGCCCGGGGAGCACCTCGCTAGGATGACCCTGCGCGCAACGAGCGAGCCCGCAGCGCGCGGCAGAGGCGGGAGGGCACCATGGCGGAGGACGTCGCAGTCGTCATCGAGGACGGCGAGGACATTCGAGAGCTGTTGGCCCAGGTGCTGACGCAGGGCGGCTTCGACGTGCACACGGCCGCCGACGGCGCCACCGGCGTCGAGCTCGTGCGCGCGCACGACCCCATCGTGGTGACGATCGACGTCAACATGCCGGGCATCGACGGCTTCGAGACCGCGCGCCAGGTGCGAGCGATCAGCACCGCCTACATCGTCATGATCACCGCGCGCGGCGACGAGATCGACACCCTCGTCGGCCTGCAGACCGGCGCCGACGACTACATCGTCAAGCCGTTCCGCCCGCGCGAGCTGCGCGCCCGGATCGAGGCTATGATGCGTCGTCCGCGCGTGCTCGCATCCACGCACCCGTCTCCCCCGCTGCCGCCCGCGTCGGAGCCGGGGCGCGCTCCGGAGGCGGCGCAGAGCGGCGGGGGCGCTAGCCACGCGACGGGGAGCTCGAGCGCAGCGCACGCGCCCTCCGAGCACGTGTCGTCGGCGCCGTGGGGCGAGCTGGAGCACGACGACGGCGTGCTCGAGCACCGCGGTCTGCGACTCGAGTCGGGCGCGCGGGTCGTGGAGCTCGACGGCGCGGAGGTCGAGCTGACCCGCAGCGAGTTCGACATCCTGCGGATGCTGCTCGCCTCCGGCCGCCGCGTCGTCAGCAAGATGCAGCTGGCAGGCATGCTCCGCGGCGAGCGCGGCGAGCCCGACCACTACCTCAGCGAGCACGACGCACGGGCGATCGAGGTCCACGTCGCGAACCTGCGGCGGAAGCTCGGCGAATCGCCCTCCGATCCGCGCTGGATCGAGACGGTCCGGGGCGTCGGCTACCGCCGGACCTCCTGACCGGCAGCCCCGCCCCGCAGGAGGGCTGCAGGTGCCTGCCTAGCGCTTGCGCGCCGACTCGTCGGGCGCCACCGGATCCTCGTCGTCGTCCTCGCCCGCGACGACGACCGTGACGTCGTCGCTCGCGATCGCGCGCTTGGCCGCCGCGCGCGCAGCATCCAGGAGCACGTCGCGGTCGTAGCCCGTGATGCTCGTGAGGCTCACGCCCATGCCGATCGGCGGCACCACCGGCACACCGGCCGTGGCCAGCTGGTCGAGCATCGCGCGATGCATGCGCGCGGCCAGCTGTCGCGCATCCGCGGGCGAGGAGGGCTGGAACGCGAGCATCAGCGCGCCCCTGTCGTCGCTGCCGAGCGCCGCGGTCGTGGGAGAGAGCCGGCGGGCCGCCGCGCGAGCCGACTGGCGCACGTGCTCCGCCTCGTCGGCGCCGAACGCCGTCGCGATGCGCGCGAGCGAGTCGATCCGGATCACGAGCACGGCGAAGAGCTCCGCCCTCCGGTTGGCGCGCATCAGCCGCCCTCCGAGCACCCGCAGGAAGGAGGGCAGCAGCAGCACGCCGTCAGGGGCGATCGCCATGAGCGACGAGTCCTCCGCACCGCGCAGCCGCACCTGCTCGGCGCGCAGCACCGACGCGCTCATCGCCGCCACGATGACGAGCCCGATGGTGCCGAGCCCGGCGACCGTGCTGCTCGTCCACGGCTGCGCGTCCACCTCGTCGCCGATCACCACGGTGGCGACCAGGCGGATCAGCTGGAAGGCGCTCGCCGCTGCGAGCGTGCAGGCGAAGCCGATGGCAGAGCGCGAGCGGCGCATGGAGCCGCGCAGCGACTCGAGCGCTCCGAGCGCGGCGAGCAGGGCGTTCGAGGCGAACATGAGCCAGGTGGGGTTCCAGTCCGGCGACGTGACGCCCTCGACCAGCACGGCCGTGCAGGTGAGCAGTGCCGCGGCGGTGACGACCGTGCCGGCGCCCCTGCCGCGCCGCCCGTTGAAGACGCGCACGCCGATCCAGAAGAGCCCGAGCGCGGTCACCCAGGCGCCGTTGCCGATCGCGGCGGGCCACCACCCGGCGTCGGTCACCGCGTCGAGCACGTAGGCCTCCGTCGCGATCATCGCCGCGATGAACGCGAGCGCCCAGACGCGGCCGGCGCTGTCATCCTTGCGCAGCATCGTCTCGAGCACGAAGACGCCGCCCGCGACGTGCACGACGATCGCCGTCAGGAGCGTGACGGTGCCCGGGTCGAGGCTCATGCGCTCCTTCCCTTCCTGCCGAGCGGCAGCCGCACGACGAAGGTGGCGCCGGAGCCCAGCTGGCTCTGCACCGTGATCTCGCCCCCGTGCGCGCGCACCAGGTCCCGGCTGATCGTGAGCCCGAGCCCGTTGCCGTGCGGCCGGCTCGAGAGCGCGGCAGCGCCTCGGAATCGGCGCTCGAACAGGCGCGGCATGGCATCCTCCGAGATCCCGGGCCCGTCGTCGCGGACCACGAGCCACGCGTGCTCGTCGTCGCTCGTCACGCCCACCTCGATGAGCCCGTCGCCCGTGTGGTAGCTGACGGCGTTGCCGACCAGGTTGTCGACGACCTGGCGGATGCGGATGGGATCGATGGCGGCGACGGCGCGCTCGACGCCCGTGGTGTCGATCCGGATCCCGCGGGTGCCCGCTCTCGGCTCGAGCGACTCGACCGAGGCGAGCACGATCCGCGACAGGTCCTCCTCGACCGGACGCACGTCGAAGCGCCCCGGCCCGTCGGCCGTGGCGGCGAGCACGTCGCCGATGATGACCAGCAGGCGCGACGCGTTGCGCTCGGCGATCTCGAGGCTGCGCCTCGCCTGGCCCACCACCCCCGCGTCCTCGAGCGCCAGGTCGAGGTGACCGAGCACGCTCGTCAGCGGCGTGCGCAGCTCGTGCGAGACGGAGGCGACGAGCTCGTCCCGCATCGAGACCGCCATGCGCTCCGCCGTCACGTCGCGCGTCACGAGGATCGCGCCGACATCGGTGCCGTCGATGTCGATGAGCCTGCGGGCGGTGGACTGCAGCGCGCGCCTGCCCTCGCCGGGCGGGCCCTGCCAGTGCAGCGCGTTCTCGAAGACCTCGCCGCGGCGCGCGCGGGCCAACGGCGACTGCGCTGGCTCGATGGGGGTCTCACCGTCGCCGTCGAAGAGCTGCCCCTCTGCGCCCGCGGCGCTCAAGCGCGAGTGGGCGTCGTTCTCGATCGAGATCGAGCCGTCGGCGCCGATGCGCACCACGCCGAAGTCGACCGCGTCGAGCAGCTCGCTCACGGCGTCCTCCTGGCGGCGAGCGCGCTCCACCGCGTGGTCCAGGTACTCCGCCTGCTCGTCGAGCAGGGCGCGCTGCGCTGCCGAGCGACGCGCCGCGACGTACGCGACGATCGCCGCGACCGAGATCGCGAGGGGCCCGAGCACGATCTGCACCGCGCTCGTGAACCCGTCGTGCATCGTCGTGACGGTCCAGAAGAGCACGCTGGGCCCGGCGGCCCCGACGACGAGCCCCTGCCAGCCGCCGATGGTCGCGAGCCAGGTCGCCGGCACCATCCAGAGCAGCCACAGCTGCGCCTCCGGCTGGCCCAGCTGGAGCTGGAAGATGGCGGCGATGTCGCCGATGGGCACGAGCGCGACCCACCGGGGGTGGATGCGGTTCCACGGCACGACGAGCGCCACGATCGTCAGCGTGAAGAGGGAGAGCACGCCGAAGAAGAGCGTCTCGCCGTCCTGCAGCTCGTCCAGCACCACCACGAGGCCGCAGGCCGCGAGGCAGGCGGCTGCGAGCAGCAGCTGGTTCACCGCCGTGGCTCGCTCGCGGGTGCGATCGGTCCGCACGCGCGCGGTACGACCCGTCCTGACGCCCGCGCTCATGGGATGACCGTATCGCGCCGCGAGCTGCGCACCGCGCTCCCCGCGAGGGCGGCTACCATCGCGGCAGGCGGCGCACCGTGCCGCGGGAGGAGGCCCGGCCCATGCTCGAGTTCCTGACCGGCTCCGGCCTGGCTGCAGCGGCAGGCATGAACGCCTACATCCCGATGCTGGTCGTCGGCCTCGCGAACCGCTTCTTCCCCGATGCCCTGGCGCTGCCGGAGGGTTGGGCGTGGATCTCGAACGGATGGGTGCTCGGCATCCTCGCGGTGCTGCTGGTGGTCGAGGTCGTGGCCGACAAGATCCCGGCGGTGGACAGCGTGAACGACGTGCTGCAGACCATCGTGCGCCCCACCGCCGGCGGCCTCGTCTTCGGATCCTCCTCCACGGCCTCGACCGTCGCGGTCACCGACCCGGCAGCGTTCTTCGCCACGAACCAGTGGGTGCCGATCGTCGTGGGCGCGGTCATCGCGCTGACCGTCCACGTGGGCAAGACGGCGATGCGGCCCGCCGCGAACGCCGCCACCGTCGGTGCCGCCGCGCCGGTGATCTCGACCGTCGAGGACGTCGGAGCGATCGCCATGTCGCTGCTCGCGATCGTCGCGCCCGTCCTGGTGCTGCTCGGGCTGGCGCTGCTGGGGCTGCTCGGCTGGTCGCTCTGGCGCACGGCCAGGAAGCGGCGGAACGCCGACCTGCGGCCCGCGACCGACCGGCTCCAGACGCCCTGACGCTCAGCCGACCCGTGCCGAGACGCGCTCCATGTGCATGGCGCCGCGCCACCGGACGACGCGGCCCGACGCATCGCGCTCGGCAGTCGCGGTCTCGTGCCCGGCGCCCATCCCTGTCGACGCGGTGATGCGCACGCGGTCGTCGTCGAGCGGCTCGAGCTCGTCCACGAGCTGCAGCGGGTCGGGCGCCGTCGGCGCGATGCACAGCAGCCGGCCGCCAAGCTCCACGACGTCGACGCGGCCCCAGATGCTGGCGTAGGTGCCCTCGAACGAGCGCGCCCGTGCGAGATCGGCGGCGGTCCGCATCGCTGCGCTCCCGCGCTCCCCGGCATCCAGCGCCGCCCGCACGATGCCGGCGACGCCGATCGCCAGCTCCTCGGCCGGCGCGTCGATCGCGTTCGTGCAGACGCTGATCACGACGTCCCGCTCCGCGTCCACGAGCGTGCGGGTCGCCTGTCCCGTCCAGGCGCCGCCGTGCCCTGCCCACTCCCGCCCGTCGATCGTGCGCAGCATGAGCCCCAGCCCGTAGCCCGCGTCGATGCCTGGGCGGGAGGTCGACCACTGCCGCTGGCGCATGCGACGTCGCGTCGTCGCGGCCAGCAGGCGGTCGTCGGCATCCGTCACCGCGCGCAGCGCATCCGTGAGCTCGCGCGCCGGCGCGACTGCCCCGGTGGCGGCAGCCAGAGCCCCGGTCGGCGGGTTGCCGAGCGCCGTGCGCTCCTCGCTCGAGTGCAGCGCCGAGTGCCCTGTCACGAGCGGCCCCGCGACGCGCGCAGTCGGGTCGCCGGCTCCCGCAGCGCTCGTCGATCCTGCCTCGGGCCGCAGGTCCCCGGAGGAGGAGCGCAGCCCCAGCGGCGCGAGCACCAGCTGCTCGAGCGCCACGTCGTACGGCTCCCCGGTGATCTGCTCGATGACGAGCCCCAGCAGCCCGAACCCGATGTTCGAGTACTTGAACTCGGCGGAAGCTGGCAGTCGCGACACGCCTGCGCGCGCGATCGCGAGCAGCCGGTCGGCGTCGGGGAACGCCGACTCCAACCGCCAGAAGGAGACGTCGTCGCTGTCCCTGGTCGCGCCGCTGCCGTGCGAGAGGAGCTCGCGCACGAGCAGCGCGCCCGCGTCGGTGTCGCGGAGCGCCGGCACGTGCTGCGCAGCGGAGTCGTCGAGCCGCAGCCGGCCCTCGTCGACCAGCCGCATCGCGGCGAGCGCGGCCAGCGACTTGGAGTGCGAGGCGACCCGGAACCGGTGGTGCGGCGTCAGTGCCTCCCCCGTGGACGCATCCGCCACCCCGTGCGCCGTGTCGAGCACCAGCGCGCCGCCGACGCGCACAGCGGCCTGCACGCCGGGGATGCGCAGGCGCCACCGGCGGTAGTCGAGCCAGCGGTCGGCGTAGTCGAGGGCGCGGGAGAGCGAGTCGTCGGCGGGCATGGCTCGATCCTGGCACCTGTCGGCGCACCGTTGCCCGCGCAACGCGAAGCGGGCCGCACCCTCAGGTGCGGCCCGCTCGTGCGGTGATGCCTACTCGGCCGAGCCGGTGAGCTTCTCGCGCAGTGCGGCGAGCGCCTCGTCGTCGGCGAGCGTGCCTGCGCCGCCCTCCTCGGTCGAGCCTCCGAACGACTGCGCGCTCGAGGGCACGTCGTTCGAGGTCAGCTCTGCGTCGCGAGCGGCTGCGACCTGCGCCTTGTGCGCCTCCCAGCGCGTCTGCGCTGCGGTGTACTCGGCCTCCCAGGCCTCGCGCTGGCTGTCGAAGCCTTCCTTCCACTCGTTCGTCTCGGGGTCGAAGCCCTCCGGGAACTTGTAGTTGCCCTGCTCGTCGTACTCGGCGAGCATGCCGTAGAGCGCCGGGTCGAAGTCGGTGCCCTCCGGGTCGACGCCCTCGTTGGCCTGCTTCAGCGAGAGCGAGATGCGACGGCGCTCGAGGTCGATGTCGATGATCTTGACGAAGACCTCGTCGTTGACCGACACGACCTGGTCAGCGGTCTCGACGTGCTTCGCCGACAGCTCCGAGATGTGCACGAGGCCCTCGATGCCATCCGCGACGCGCACGAACGCACCGAAGGTGACGAGCTTCGTGACCTTGCCCGGTGCGACCTGGCCGATGGCGTGGGTGCGGGCGAAGATCTGCCACGGGTCCTCCTGCGTCGCCTTGAGCGACAGCGAGACGCGCTCGCGGTCGAGCTCGACGGTGAGGATCTCGACGGTGACCTCCTGGCCGACCTCGACGACCTCGGAGGCGTGCTCGATGTGCTTCCACGAGAGCTCCGAGACGTGCACGAGGCCGTCGACGCCGCCGAGGTCGACGAACGCGCCGAAGTTGACGATCGACGAGACGACGCCCTTGCGGACCTGGCCCTTCTGCAGCGACTGCAGGAAGGCACCGCGCGATGCCGACTGCGTCTCCTCGAGGAGGGCGCGACGCGAGAGCACGACGTTGTTGCGGTTCTTGTCGAGCTCGAGGATCTTCGCCTCGATCTCCTGACCGAGGTACGGCGTGAGGTCGCGAACGCGGCGCAGCTCGATGAGCGATGCGGGCAGGAAGCCGCGCAGGCCGATGTCGACGATGAGACCGCCCTTGACGACCTCGATGACCGTGCCGGTGACGACGCCGTCCTCGTCCTTGATGCGCTCGACGTCGCCCCAGGCGCGCTCGTACTGCGCACGCTTCTTCGAGAGGATCAGGCGACCCTCCTTGTCCTCCTTCTGGAGGACGAGCGCCTCGACGGTGTCGCCGACCTCGACGACCTCCGTGGGGTCGACGTCGTGCTTGATGGAGAGCTCGCGCGAGGGGATGACGCCCTCGGTCTTGTAGCCGACGTCGAGCAGGACCTCGTCGCGGTCGATCTTGACGACGGTGCCCTCGATGAGGTCGCCGTCGTTGAAGAACTTCAGGGTCTTCTCAACGGCGGCCATGAAGTCATCGGCCGAGCCGATGTCGTTCACGGCGACCTGCTTGGGAGCCGTGGTCGTTGCAGTGGTCATAGAGTTCAAGGTGCCTTGTAGGGGGTATCGGGCCGACGGGCATGCGGATGCGCGGCGGCGGTTCGGAGTGGTCTCGTCACCATGCGAGTGACCTGCCAAGCCTACACGGCTCGCACGCATGCCGCCACGCGCCGGCGAGGTCCGCTGCGCGGCTGCTCAGTCGTGGGCCAGCGCCGATCGCACGAGCATCGTCCCGAGCGGCTCTGCGCACATCTCCTCGCCCAGCGCGGCGTCGAAGAGCCCGCGCTCCACGATCGAGCGGATGGCCGCGTCGCGATCCGCGGTCGCCGCAGCGATGAGGGAGGGGTCGCTCGCGGCGCGCCAGCGACCCATCGCAGCCTCGGTCGCGGCCTCGAGGGCGTCGACCTCGACGTCCCAGGCCTCCATGCGGGCCTCGTGCTCGCGGGCATCGCTGCGCGCACCGAGCCGAGCGAGCAGCCCCTTCGGGCGCACCGCCTGCGGCTGCGCCGCCCGCAGCCGGAGCGACTCGCCGTGCGCTCGGTCGCACAGCGCGATCGGCTCGCCCGCGTGCGCGCCGAGGGCCGCGCGCTCGAGCTGCGCGAGCTGGTCGAAGTGGTCGACCGGCTCGCGCAGCCCGGCTGCGGCCTCGAGCGCGCTCACGCTCCGCGCAGCACTGCCTGACGCAGGGTGTCGAGCCCCACACCGCCGATGTTGAGCACGCGCATGTGGAAGCGCTTCAGGTCGAAGGCGTCGCCCTCGGCCTCGGCGGCCTCATCGCGGATCTGCTCGAAGATGCGCTGCCCGATCTTGTACGAGGGCGCCTGGCCCGGCCAGCCGAAGTAGCGGTTGACCTCGAAGCGCACGAAGGGCTCGTTCATGTTGACGTTCTGCCGCATGAAGTCGAAGGCGTAGTCGAAGTCCCACTCCCCCGTGCCGTCGAGGCGCGGCTTCCCGAGGTGCACGCCGATGTCGAGCACGACGCGCGCCGCGCGCATCCGCTGACCGTCGAGCATGCCGAGCCGGTCCGCCGGGTCGTCGAGGTAGCCGAGCGACTCCATCAGTCGCTCGGCGTACAGCGCCCAGCCCTCCGCGTGGCCGGAGGTGCCGGCGAACGCCCGGCGCCACAGGTTGAGCTCGCCGCGGTTGTAGGTCTGCTGCGCGATCTGCAGGTGATGCCCCGGCACGCCCTCGTGGTACACCGTCGTGAGCTCGCGCCAGGTGTCGAACTCGGTGACGCCCTTCGGCACCGACCACCACATGCGGCCTGGCCGCGAGAAGTCGTCGGCGGGACCGGTGTAGTAGATCCCGCCCGTCTCGGTCGGCGCGATCATGCACTCGAGCGCCTTGATCGGCTCGGCGATGTCGAAGTGGGTGCGGCCGAGCTCCTCGACCGCCTGGTCGCTCGTGCGCTGCATCCACGCCTTGAGCGCGTCGGTGCCGTGCAGCTTGCGGCTCTCGTCGCCGTCCAGGAACTCGATCGCCTCCTGCACCGTGGCGCCGGGCTTGATCTCGTTCGCGATCGCCTCCTGCTCGGTGCGCATGCGGTCGAGCTCCTCGATGCCCCAGGCGTACGTCTCGTCGAGGTCGACCTCCGCGCCCAGGAACCTGCGCGACATGAGCGAGTAGAACTCCCGGCCCACGGCGTCGACGGGGTTGGCGGATGCCGCGAGCTCTTCGCGCAGGAACGTGGCGAACCGCTCGTGCGCGTCGGTCGCCTCCACCGCGGCGGCCGCGAGGTCGCGGCGCAGCGACTCGGGCAGCGCGGACTCCCCCGCCTTCGCGCCCTCCGCGAAGTCGTGGAAGAAGCCCCGCCCGGTGCCGTAGTCGGCGAGCTGCTCGAGCACGTTGTCGATCTGGCGCGCCGCCGGCGTGTTCCCGCTGGCGATGCCGGCGCGGAGCGAGGCGATGTAGCCGTCGATGGCGCCGGGCACGTTGCGCATGCGCTGGGCGATGTCGTCCCAGTCCTGCTCGCCGGCGGTCGGCATCAGGTCGAAGATGTCGCGGATCGAGCTGGCGGGGCTCGCGAGGTTGTTGAGGTCGCGGTCGCCCCAGCCTGCGGCGTCGATGTCGAGCTCGAGCTGCAGCTCGCGCGCGAGGTCGGTCTTCGTGACCCAGTCGATGTCGTCTGCGGGCTGCGCGGCCTCGAGGCTCGCGAGCACGTCGCGGGCGAGCGAGGCCATCGCCTCGCGTCCTTCGGGCGAGTAGTCGCCGTAGCCGGCCTTGTCGCCCTCGAGGCCCGTCCAGACGTTGAGCTCGGGGTTCAGCACGGCCGCCCGATGGACGTAGTCCTCGGCGATGCGGTCGATCTCGGACTGGGGGCGCGACGGTGCGCTGACGTTCTCGTCTGTCATGCCACCACCCTATGGCCGGTCGGCGCCGGTCACGAGCAGAGGGCGCTGCGCTGATCCGTCACCCGCAGAGGAGGCAGCGGGCGGGATGGAGCGCGCCTCCTCGATCCGGGATGCCGCAGCCCCGACGCCTCAGCCCCGACGCCTCAGCCCAGGGCCGGCATGACCTCGCGCTCGAACAGCTCCATGCCCGCGCGGTCGTAGGCGACGTCGGGCATGTAGGCGATCAGCGTGCCGAGCCCCGCCTCGCGCAGCGCGCCGACGTGGTCGACGACCTGCTGCGGCGTGCCGACCACGGCGCCCTTGACCGAGAAGGCGGTGCCCGCGTGCGCTGCCGGCATCGCCGTGTCCGCCCGAGCGTTCACGCGCTCCACGACCCGCAGCGCCTCGGCCTCGGTCTCGCGCACGACGACGTTGAGGTTCGAGCTCAGGCGCACCTCCGCGGGGTCGCGGCCCTCTCGCTCCAGGTGCTCGCGGAGGATGTCGCGCTTGCGGGCGAACTGCTCAGGGCTGCCGCCGAAGTTCGTGGCGTCGGCCCACTTCGCGGCGTAGCGCAGTGTGCGCTTCTCTCCGCCGCCCGCGATCCAGGTGGGGATGCGCGGCTTGCCGTCGCGGCCGACCTGCAGCGGCTGCGGCTGGCAGATGGCGCCGTCGACCGTGAAGGTCTCGGACTCGACCGAGGCCTCGCCCTCCGCCCACAGGCGCTGGATGATCTGCACGCCGTCGCGGAGCGCCGAGATGCGCTCGCCGACGCCCGGGAACCCGTAGCCGTAGGCGCGCCACTCGTGCTCGTACCAACCTGCGCCGATGCCGAACTCGAGGCGGCCGCCGGAGATCGCGTCCACCGTCGCCGCGATCTTGGCCATGGAGGCCGGGTTCCGATAGCCCATGCACGTGCACATCTGGCCGAGGCGCACGCGCTCGGTCGAGGCTGCGAGCGCTGCCATGAGCGACCACGCCTCGTGCGTGGCCTCCTGGGTCGGCTGCGGCGTGGTGTGGAAGTGGTCGTAGACCCACACCGAGTGCCAGGCGCCGGCGTCCGCTGCCTGCGCGACCTCGCGCATCCGCTGCCACTGCTCTGCAGGGGGGATGTCGACGAGGTCGAGGCGCCAGCCCTGCGGGACGAACAGGCCGAACTGGAGTGCGTCAGTCATGCCACCAGACTAGTGAGCCAGGCTAGTGAGCTGCGGCATCCCAGTTGGGTCCGACGCCCACCTGCACCTCGAGCGGCACCGAGAGCTCGGCAGCGCCGCCCATCTCCTGCCGCACGATCGCCTCGAGCGCCTCGCGCTCGCCGGAGGCCACCTCGAACACCAGCTCGTCGTGCACCTGCAGCAGCATGCGGGAGCCGAGTCCCTCGTCGATGATGCGGCGGTCGATCGCGAGCATGGCGCGCTTGATGATGTCGGCGGCGGAGCCCTGGATGGGAGAGTTGAGCGCCTGGCGCTCGGCGTTCTCGCGCAGCACGCGATTCGAGGACGAGAGGTCGGGGAACGGGCGGCGGCGGCCGTAGATCGTCGTCGTGTAGCCATCCTCCTTCGCCTGCATGACGACGCCGCGCAGGTAGTCGCGGATGCCGCCGAAGCGCTGGAAGTAGTCGAGCATGAGCTGCTTGGCCTCTGCCTGCGAGATGCGCAGCTGCTTCGAGAGGCCGAAGGCGCTCAGGCCGTAGGCGAGGCCGTAGCTCATCGCCTTGACCTTCACGCGCTGCAGCGCCGTCACCTCGCTCGGGTCGACGCCGAAGATGCGACTGCCGACGAAGCGGTGCAGGTCCTCCCCGGAGAGGAACGCCTCGATGAGGCCCTCGTCGCCCGACAGGTGGGCCATGATGCGCATCTCGATCTGCGAGTAGTCGGCGGTGAGCAGCGTCTCGAAGCCCTCGCCGTGCACGAACGCCGAGCGGATCTCGCGGCTGACCTCGGTGCGCACCGGGATGTTCTGCAGGTTGGGGTCGTTCGACGAGAGGCGGCCGGATGCGGAACCGGTCTGGTCGTAGCGCGTGCGGATCCGGCCGTCGTCCTGGACCGCGCGCTGCAGCGTCTCGATGATCTGCGCGAGCTTCGTCGTCTCCCGATGCTGCAGCAGCAGGCCGAGGAACGGGTGCGGATTGGTCTCCTGCAGGTCGGCGAGCGCCTGGGCGTCGGTCGAGTAGCCGGTCTTGGTCGCGCGCGTCTTCGGCATGTCGAGCTCTTCGAAGAGCACCGCCTGCAGCTGCTTGGGGCTGCCGAGGTTCACCTCGTGGCCGATCTCGGCGTAGGCAGCCTCGGCGTGGCCGGCGGCCTGCTCGCGCATCTGCTCGTGGATGCGCTGCAGCACCTCCGCGTCGATCGCGACCCCCTGGCGCTCCATGCGGCAGAGGACCGGCATGAGCGGCAGCTCGATGTCGTCGAGCACGCCGAGCGTGCCCTCGTCGAGTCGAGGTCGCTGGATGCGCGCGAGCTCGCCCGTGAGCCATGCGACGGTGCCGAGCTCCTCCGGGGCGATCTCCGGCACCAGCTGGTTCGGGTCGGGCGCGGGCAGCGGTGCGCCGAGCAGCGCCTCGGTCTGCCAGTCCAGCTCGAAGGTCTTGGGCGGCGCCGTCGGGGTCGCGAGCCAGGCGGCGACGCGCGTGTCGTGCACGGCACCGCCGAGCTGCAGCCCCGCGCGGTCGAGCGCCTTGATGGCGAGCTTCACGTCGTGGAGCGCCTTCGGGGCGTCGGAGGCGAGCCACGCGACGAAGCCGTCGTAGTCGCTCGTGCCCGACTTGTAGGGCACGTACGCGCTCGCGCCCTCGGTGGCGACGCCGAAGCCGGCGATGCCGCCGAGCCCATCCGGCGCGATCGAGACGGCGACCATGCCGCTCGCTCGCTCGAGCCACAGGTCGAGCTCTTCGTCGACCAGCTTCTGCACCGCGGGCGCGTGCACCTCGGGCTCGAGCGCCGCGGAGGCCTCGCCGCTGCCCTCCTGCTTCAGGACGCGGTCGAGGAGGGTGCGGAACTGCAGGCGCTGGAAGACCTCGCGCAGCGCCGCCTCGTCGACCTTGCCGCGCTCGAGCTCTGCGGGCGCGACGCCCAGGTCGACGTCGGTGAGGAGCTTGTTGAGGCGCCGGTTGCGCTCTGCGCGCTCGCGCTGCTCGCGCAGGTTGTTGCCGACGACGCCCTTGATGTCGTCGGCGTGCTCGAGCAGGTTCGCGACGGTGCCGTACTCCTTGATCCACTTGACGGCGGTCTTCTCCCCCACCTTGTCGATGCCGACCAGGTTGTCGCTCGTCTCGCCCACGAGCGCGGCGATCTCGGGGTACTGCTCGGGCTCGATGCCGTAGCGCTCGCGCACGGTCTCCGGCGTGTAGTGCTTGAGCTCCGAGACGCCGCGCACGGCCGGGTAGAGCAGCGTCACGTGCTCGTTGACGAGCTGGATCGTGTCGCGGTCGCCGGAGACGACGTACACGTCCATGCCTGCCTTCGGCCCCTCGACGGAGAGCGTCGCGAGGATGTCGTCGGCCTCGTAGTCCTCCTTCGAGATGGTGCGCACGCCCATGGCGTGCAGCGCCTCCTCGAGCAGCGGCACCTGCCCCTTGAACTCCTTCGGGGTCTCGTCGCGCGTGCCCTTGTACTCCGGGTACTCCCGGGTGCGGAACGAGAAGCGCGAGATGTCGAACGCCACCGCGAGGTGCGTCGGCTTGTGGTCCTGGAGCAGCTTGAGGAGCATCGACAGGAAGCCGTGGATGGCGTTCGTGTGCTGCCCCTCGGAGTTCACGAAGTTCTCCAGCGGGAGGGCGAAGAACGCACGGAAGGCGAGCGAGTGGCCGTCGATGACCATGAGGGTAGGCTTCGTGTCCGACACGGCAGTCAGCCTAGCCCGCACGACCGACACGGCTGCCGACCGCACCGACGAAGCGGAGACCCGATGACCCTGCCGACCGACATCGACGACGCGACGAGATCGCTGCTGGAGCGCCGCGACGGCAAGCCCGGCGGCCAGCTGGCGGAGGCGATGGGCATCGAGTTCCTGCAGCTGTCTGCCGAGCGCTCGGTCGCCCGGATGCCGGCGGAGGGCAACAAGCAGCCGGTCGGCTACGTGCACGGCGGCGCCTACTGCGTGATCGCCGAGACGCTCGGCTCGGTGAGCGCGAACATCCACGCCGGCGAGGGCCGCTACGCCGTCGGCACCGACCTGAACGCGACCCACACGCGATCGATCGAGAGCGGATGGGTGACGGCGGAGTGCACGGCGCTGCACCTGGGGCGCTCCATGACGGTGCACGAGATCGTCTGCACGGACGACGAGGGGCGCCGAGCCTCGACCATCCGCATCACGAACTTCATCAAGACGCGCTGACCCGCTCCCCGCGCGACCGCAGCGCCTCCCGCGCCGACCCGCGCCTCCCCACCTGAGTCCCCCACTTGAGTGGCGCCTCCCGCACCTGAGTGGCGCCTCCCGCACCTGAGTGGCGACCTCCGCACCTGAGTGGCGACCTCCGCACCTGAGTGGCGACCTCCGCGCTTGACTGGCGCTCCCCGCATCTGAGTGGCGGCCTCCGCACCTGAGCGGCGCCTCCCGCACCTGACTGGCGCCTCCCGCGCTGCAGCGACGACTGGCCAGGCTGCATCGACACATCCGCAATACCCGTGGATCCGCAGGGCACGTTCACGCGGCGGTCCACGCGGCAGCGCGCCGGTGCGCGGCGACGATCTCGGCCAAGAGGCGCACGCCGCCATCCGCCAGGTGTTCCTTGGTGACGGTGATGATGCGCCATCCGGCCGCCCGCAGCTTCTCGAGACGCGCCTCGTCCAGCGCTCGCTGCCGCGGCTCAGCGTGGTGCTCGCCGTCGTACTCGACGCCGAGCTTCAGGCTCGGCCAGCTCAGGTCCAGTCGCGCGATGAAGGCGCCGGATGCGTCCAAGACCCGGTGCTGCAAGGTGGGCTCGGGCAGCGATCGGACGACGAGGAGCCGCACCAGCGTCTCGCGCGGTGACTCCGCCCCGACCCGCACCAGCGACAGCGCGTGCCGTGCGCGGTGGAGCCCGCGTGCCCCGTCGTAGCGACGCAGCGCATCCACCAGCTCCTCGATCGACAGCGGAGCCCGTCGGTTGGGCGAGACCAGCCAGTCACCCACCACCACCAGCTCCTCGAGCGTCAGCATGGTCGCGAGGTGGATGAACGCGTCGGAGCGCGTCTCGACCCGCATCCCATCGATCTCGAGCGACTCGGACTGCAGTCGGTGACCGATCACACCGGGCCGCTGCATCCGCGCGCGCCCGGTCGGTGAGGCGAGGTGGATCGTGGCCTCGGTCTCGAAGCGAGTGGGCAGTGGCATGCCATGGATGCGCGCCGCCGTCGTGTGCGAGAAGAACTGGTCGTCGACGGCCAGGACGCGAACCGCCTCGAACAGCGCGCGCGCATCGTCGCCGATCGCAGCGGTGATGCGCACGCCGCGCGCTGGAGAGGTGAAGGCCATCGAGCGGAGCTCCGCGGCGGTGTAGCCGCGGTCGAGTCCTGCGCTGACGGTGAAGCCGTGGGGAGAGTCCATGCGCGGCATGGTGCGCGATGCGGGGTCTGCCTGGCTGCCGCGCGGTGTGTCGCTGTGGAGTATCCACGCATCCACTCCAGGGCGGGAGGCGCCACTCAGGGGCGGGAGGCGCCACTCAGGCGCGGGAGGCGCCACTCAGGGGCGGGAGGCGCCACTCAGGCGCGGGAGGCGCCACTCAGGCGCAGGAGGCGCCACTCAGGCGCAGGAGGCGCCACTCAGGCGCGGGAGGCGCCACTCACGGGCGGGAGGCGCCACTCAGGCGCGGGAGGCGCCAGTCAGCGGTGGGGAGGGTGGGACCGCTGAGGGTGGGGCGAGCGGGGCGCGAGCGGGTGCGCGCTACTTCTTCTTGGGGTCGAGCTGCTCGATGACGGCCTGCGCGACCTCGGCCATGGTCAAGCGGCGATCCATCGACGCCTTCTGGATCCAGCGGAAGGCCTCGGGCTCTGCCAGCCCCATGCGCTGGTTCAGCAGACCCTTCGCGCGGTCGACGAGCTTGCGGGTCTCGAACCGGTCGGCGAGGTCCGCGACCTCGGTCTCGAGCGTGCGGATCTGCTCCCAGCGGGCCAGCGCGATCTCGATCGCGGGCAGCAGGTCGTTCTGCGTGAAGGGCTTCACGACGTACGCGAGCGCACCGGCCTCTCCTGCCCGCTCGACGAGCTCCTTCTGGCTGAAGGCCGTCAGCAGCACGACGGGGGCGATCTTCGCCGCGCCGATCTTCTCCGCCGCCGTGATGCCATCCATCTTCGGCATCTTGACGTCCATCACGATGAGGTCGGGCTTCAGCTCGGTCGCGAGCTCGACGGCGCGCTCGCCGTCCCCGGCCTCGCCGATCACGTCGTACCCGGCTGCCTGCAGGGTCTCGACGATGTCGAGGCGGATGAGCGACTCGTCCTCGGCGACCAGCACCGTGCGTGCGGTGGTGGCGATGGGTGCGGCAGCAGCGTCGAGCTCGGGCTCGGCGAAGAGGTCGTCGGTCATGAGCACTAGCCTAGTCTTCGGAACGGGTGCGGCTCTGCCGAGCCCGAGCCGGTGTGGCGGAACTGGCAGACGCGGCGCACTCAAACTGCGCTTCCGCGAGGAGTGTGGGTTCGAGTCCCACCACCGGCACGACAGCACGGCCCGCCCCTCGACGGGGCGGGCCGCTGGCGTCTCGCGGTGCGGCGGGGCCTAGCCCTCCGACGGCGCCGGCGCCGAGTGCAGGACCTCGATGCGACGCTTGCCGTGGTACGCGGGCGCCGCCTCCGCGTGCACGTCGCCGACGCGGTGCACGCGGATGTCGTTGGTCGAGCCGGAGGTGCCCGGAGGCATGCCCGAGACCACGACGACCTTCTGGCCGACCTCGATCAGCCGCTTGCCGATCAGCACGTCGTCGACCTGGGCGATCATGTCGTCGGTGTGCATCACGCGGTCGACGAGGTGCGTCTGCATGCCCCAGACCATCTGCATGCGGCACTCGATCTCAGGATCGGGGGTGAAGCCGAACGTCGGGATCTGCGTGCGCAGGCGCGACATGCGTCGCGCGGAGTCGCCAGACTCGGTGAAGACGACGATCGCCGCGGCGTCGACGAACTCCGCCACCTCGAGCGCGGCGAGGGTCACGGCGCCGCCCTGCGTGCGCGGCTTCGTGCCGAGCGGAGGGATGCGGGCCAGGCCCTCCTGCTCCGCTGCGCCGACGATGCGGGCCATCGTCTCGATCGTCGTGATCGCGTGCTTGCCGACGCTCGTCTCGCCCGAGAGCATCACCGCATCCGCGCCGTCGAGGATGGCGTTCGCGCAGTCGCTCGCCTCGGCGCGCGTCGGCCGCGGGTTCTCGATCATCGACTCGAGCACCTGCGTGGCGACGATCACGGGCTTCGCCCACCGGCGAGCCATCTCGACCGCGCGCTTCTGCACCAGCGGCACCTGCTCGAGCGGCAGCTCGACCCCGAGGTCGCCGCGCGCCACCATGATCGCGTCGAACGCGTCGATGATGTCGGCGAGGTTCTCGACCGCCTGGGGCTTCTCGATCTTCGCGACGACGGGCAGCTTCCTGCCCTCCTCCGCCATGATCTCGTGCACGCGCTCGATGTCGCTCGCGTCGCGCACGAAGGAGAGCGCGATGATGTCGGCGCCGAGATCCAGCGCCCAGCGCAGGTCGGACTCGTCCTTCTCGCTCAGCGCCGGCACGTTGACGGCGACGCCCGGCAGGTTGATGCCCTTGTTCGAGCTCACCGGGCCGCCGACGACGACCTCCGCGACGACGTCGGTCGCTGTCACCTCCAGGGCGCGCAGCGCGATGCGGCCGTCGTCGATCAGCAGCGGGTCGCCGGGCTTGACGTCGGCGGGCAGGCCCGTGAACGTCGTGCTGGCGCGCTGCCCGTCGCCCTCGATGTCGTCGGTCGTGATGGTGAACCGGTCGCCCTCGCGGAGCTCGAAGGGGCCGCCGGGGATCTTGCCCAGCCGGATCTTCGGGCCCTGCAGGTCGACCAGGATGCCGACCGGGATGCGCAGCTCGTCGGAGGCGCGGCGGATGTTCGCGTACACCTCCTCGTGCACGCTTCGGTCTCCATGGCTCAGGTTCATGCGCGCGACGTTCACGCCGGCCGCGATCGCGGCCTTCGTGCTCTCGTAGCCGGCAAGGGCCGGCCCCCACGTCGCGACGATCTTGGCTCGTCTCACAAGTCACTCGCTTTCGTCATCGCGCCGCCTGGGTGGGTTCGGCACGAACGGTCCCATCCTGCCAGTCGCGCGCCCGCGCGTCGCCCTCGGGCTTCGCGCGGGCGCGCCGCCTCACGCCACGAAGGGGCGATCGGTCGCCTGCACGGGCGCCGGCAGCTCGCTCGAGCCCTCCAGGTACGCGTCCACCGCGGCGGCGGCGGCGCGACCCTCGGCGATCGCCCAGACGATGAGCGATGCGCCTCGGCCCGCGTCGCCGGCGACGAAGACGCCGGGCCTGTCGGTCGAGAAGTCGGGGCGTCGCTGCGGCAGGCCGCGCTCGAAGGGCACCTGCAGCGCATCGCCGATCGACGCATCCGCGCCGGTGAAGCCGAGCGCGAGCAGCACGAGGTCTGCGGGGATCTCGCGCTCCGTGCCCGGCTTCGGACGACGGGTGCCGTCGACGACCTCGGTCTCCGCGATCTTGAGGGCCCGCACCTCGCCGGAGGCGTTCGCGAGGAACTCGACGGTGGAGGCGAGGTAGTGGCGCTCGCCGCCCTCCTCGTGGCTGGACTGCACCTCGAAGAGGTTCGGGTGCACGGGCCAGGGCTGGTGCTCCGGCCGCTCGCTGGGCGGCTGCACGCCGATCGCGAGGTTCGTGACCGAGAGGGCGCCCTGCCGGTGCGCCGTGCCGATGCAGTCGGCTCCGGTGTCGCCGCCGCCGAGCACCACGACGTGCTTGCCGCTCGCGCTGATCTGGTTGGCGACCTGCGTGCCCGCGACCGCGCGGTTCTGCTGCACGAGGTACTCCATCGCCAGGTGCACGCCGGCGAGCTCGCGCCCGGGGATCTCGAGCTCGCGCGCCGCGGGAGCGCCCGTCGCGACGATCACCGCGTCGAACCGGTCGGCGAGATCCTCCCAGCTCAGGTCGCGCCCGATCTGGACGCCCGCGCGGAAGCGCGTGCCCTCCGCCTGCATCTGCGCCAGCCGCGCCTCGAGCGTGCGCTTCTCGAGCTTGAAGTCGGGGATGCCGTAGCGCAGCAGCCCGCCGATGCGATCGTCGCGCTCGTAGACGGCGACGGTGTGCCCGGCGCGCGTCAGCTGCTGCGCCGCCGCGAGCCCCGCAGGCCCGGATCCGACCACCGCGACCGTCTTGCCGGTCAGGCGCGCAGGCGGGTGCGGCTCCGTCCAGCCGTTGGCGAAGGCCTCGTCGGCGATGGTCTGCTCGATCGACTTGATCGTCACGGCCGGCTGGTTGATGCCGAGCACGCAGGACGACTCGCAGGGCGCGGGGCACAGGCGCCCCGTGAGCTCCGGGAAGTTGTTCGTCGCGTGCAGGCGGTCGCTCGCCGCGCGGCCCTCGCCGCGCCAGGTGAGGTCGTTCCACTCGGGGATCAGGTTGCCGAGCGGGCAGCCCTGGTGGCAGAACGGCACGCCGCAGTCCATGCAGCGCCCCGCCTGCCGCTTCAGCACGGCCTTGTCGCCCGGTTCGCCGATCTCGCGCCAGTCGAGGATGCGGACCGGCACCGGCCGCTTCTTCGGGAGCTCGCGCTCCGTCACCTTCAGGAATCCACGAGGATCAGCCACCGGTCACCTCCAGGATCTTGCGCCAGATGTTGTCGGAATCGGGGTCGAGCCCCTGCTGCTCGGCATCGAGCCGGATGTCGCGGACCATGGCCCAGTCGCGCGGCACGAGCTTCGAGAAGCGCGCGAGCCCCTCGGCCAGCAGCGCCTCGGCGACCGCCGAGCCCGTGAGCTCGAGGTGCCGCGCGAGGATCGCGCGCAGCTCGATCGCGTCCTCCTCGGAGAGCGGGTCTACCCGCAGCTCGCCCTGGTGGAACGAGTCCTGGTTGAGCAGGCGCCGGTCGAGGTCCAGGATGTAGGCGCTGCCGCCCGACATGCCGGCCCCGATGTTGCGGCCGGTGGGTCCGAGGATGACCGCGGTGCCGCCCGTCATGTACTCGAGCGCGTGATCGCCGACGCCCTCGCAGACGGCGGTCGCGCCGGAGTTGCGCACCAGGAAGCGCTCGCCGACGACGCCCCGCAGGTAGAGCTCGCCGCTCGTGGCGCCGTAGCCGATGACGTTGCCGGCGATCACGTTGTGCTCGGCGACGAGCGCGGCGTCGGCCGGCGGTCGCACCGTGATGAGGCCGCCGGAGAGGCCCTTGCCGACGTAGTCGTTCGCGTCGCCGTGGAGGCGCAGCGAGATGCCCCGCGGCACGAAGGCCCCCAGCGACTGACCCGCCGAGCCGCGCAGCGTCAGGTCGACCGTGCCGGGCTCGAGCCCGGCGGCACCCGCTCGCTTCGTGACGGCGTTGCCGAGCATCGTGCCGAGCGCGCGATCGGTGTTCGCGATGTCGAGGTCGAGCACGAGCCGCTCCCCCGCGTCGAGCGCCCGCGCGAGCTCCGGCAGGAGCCGCGTGTCGAGCTGCTGCTCGAGCTCGTGATCCTGGTCGGTCATCCGGCGTGGGGCGCCCTGCGCCCCCGCCGGCGGCGTGAGGACGCGGGCGAGGTCGAGGCCCTGCGCCTTCCAGTGCTGGACCGCGGGGTCGACGTCGAGCAGGTCGGAGCGCCCGATGGCCTCGTCGATCGAGCGCAGCCCCAGCTCGGCGAGCTGCTCGCGCACCTGCTGCGCCAGGAACTCGAAGAACTGCACCACGAACTCGGGCTTGCCGGTGAAGCGCTCGCGCAGCGCCGGGTTCTGCGTGGCGACCCCCACGGGGCAGGTGTCGAGGTGGCAGACGCGCATCATGATGCAGCCGGAGACCACCAGCGGCGCGGTCGCGAAGCCGAACTCCTCAGCACCCAGCAGGGCGCCGATGATGACGTCGCGGCCCGTCTTCAGCTGCCCGTCGACCTGCACGCTCACGCGCTCTCGCAGGCCGTTCATCATGAGCGTGTGCTGCGTCTCGGCCAGCCCGATCTCCCACGGGGTGCCGGCGTGCTTCAGCGAGTTCAGCGGGCTCGCGCCGGTGCCGCCGTCGTGGCCGGAGACCATCACGACGTCGGCCTTCGCCTTCGCGACGCCCGCCGCGACCGCGCCGATGCCCGACTGCGAGACGAGCTTGACGTGCACCCGAGCGGATGCGTTGGCGCGCTTCAGGTCGAAGATGAGCTGCTTGAGATCCTCGATGGAGTAGATGTCGTGGTGCGGCGGGGGCGAGATGAGGCCGACGCCGGCGGTCGCGTGGCGGGTGCGCGCGACCCACGGGTAGACCTTGCCCGGCGGCAGCTGGCCGCCCTCGCCGGGCTTGGCGCCCTGCGCCATCTTGATCTGGATGTCGTCGGCGTGCGTGAGGTACATGCTCGTCACGCCGAAGCGCCCGGAGGCGACCTGCTTGATCGCGCTGCGGCGCTCGGGGTCGAGCAGCCGGTCGACATCCTCACCGCCCTCGCCGGTGTTCGACTTCGCGCCGAGCCGGTTCATCGCGATCGCGAGCGTCTCGTGCGCCTCCTGGGAGATCGAGCCGTAGCTCATCGCGCCGGTGGAGAAGCGCTTGACGATCTCGCTGATCGGCTCGACCTCGTCGACCGGGATCGCCGTGGTCGTGTCGGTGCGCAGCCGCATGAGGCCGCGGAGCGTCTTCAGCTCGGCAGCCTGGTCGTCCACGAGCCGCGCGTAGTCCTGGAACACCTCGTAGCGGCCCGTGCGGGTCGCGTGCTGCAGCTTGAAGACCGTCTCGGGGTTGAACAGGTGGGGTGCGCCGTCGCGGCGCCACTGGTACTCGCCGCCGGTGCCGAGCCGCTCGTGCGCGAACGGCGCCCGCTCGTCCGGGTAGGCGGCGCGGTGCCGCATCCGGTTCTCCTCGGCGATCACGTCGAGCCCGACGCCGCCGAGCGGCGAGTGGGTGCCGGTGAAGTACCGGTCCACGAGCTCCTGCGACAGCCCGACGGCCTCGAAGGCCTGCGCGCCGCCGTAGGAGCCGACGGTCGAGATGCCCATCTTCGACATGATCTTCGTCACGCCCTTGCCGAGCGCCTTGATGAGGTTGCGCACCGCCGTCTCGACGTCGGCACCCAACTGGCCGGAGAGCGCGAGCTGCTCGGCGGTCTCCATCGCGAGGTAGGGGTTGATGGCGCTCGCGCCGTAGCCGATGAGCAGCGCGACGTGGTGCACCTCGCGCACGTCGCCCGCCTCGACGACGATGCCGACGCGCATGCGGGTGGATGCGCGGATCAGGTGGTGGTGCACCGCGCTCACCATGAGCAGGGTCGGGATGGGCGCGAGCTGGTCGGTCGAGTCGCGATCGGAGAGGATCACGTACTGCGCCCCGTCGACGATCGCCTCGTCGACCTCGCGGCACATCTCGGCGATCCGCGCCTCCATGGCGTCGGGCCCGTCCTCCACGCGGTAGAGGCCCTTGACGACGACCGTCCGTCGGGAGCCGGGCGTGCGGTCGATCGAGCGGATCTTCGCGAGGGCGTCGTTGTCGATCACGGGGAAGTCGAGGATGATCTGGCTCGCGTGCGAGGGCGTCGCGGTCAGGAGGTTGCGCACGGGCCCGAGACCCATCGTCATGCTCGTGACGATCGACTCGCGCAGCGAGTCCAGCGGCGGGTTCGTCACCTGAGCGAATGCCTGCTTGAAGTAGTCGAACAGCAGTCGCGGGCGCTCCGCGAGCACCGCGATCGGGGTGTCGGAGCCCATCGCGCCGAGCGGCTCGGCACCGCTCTTCGCCATCGGGGCGATGAGGATCTTCACCTCCTCCTCGGTGTAGCCGAAGGTGCGCTGGCGACGCGTGACGGACGCGGCGGTGTGCGCGACGTGCTCGCGGTCGGGCAGGTCGGCGAGGTGGATGCGGCTCGACTCCAGCCACTCGCCCCACGGCTGCATGCCGGCGAGGTCGCGCTTCACCTCCTCGTCGGGCACGATGCGCCCTGCCTCGGTGTCGATGAGGAAGAGCACGCCCGGCTGGAGGCGGCCGCGCCGCACCACCCGGCTCGGCTCGATCGGCAGCACCCCGGTCTCGGAGGCCAGCACCACGAGCCCGTCGGAGGTCTCGAGCCAGCGACCGGGCCGCAGGCCGTTGCGGTCGAGCGTCGCCCCCACGAGCGAGCCGTCGGTGAAGCTGATGGCCGCCGGGCCGTCCCACGGCTCCATGAGCAGCGAGTGGTACTCGGCGAAGTCGCGCAGCTCCTGGGGCATGTCCGGCTGGTTCTCCCATGCCGGCGGCACCATCATCGCGATCGCGTGCGGCAGCGAGCGACCGGCGAGGGTCAGCAGCTCGAGCACCTCGTCGAAGGACGCGGAGTCGCTCATGCCCGGCGTCACGATGGGCTTCAGCGGCCGCAGGTCGCCGAGCAGCTCGCTCGCCAGCTGCGACTCGCGCGCGGCCATCCAGTTGCGGTTGCCCTCGACCGTGTTGATCTCGCCGTTGTGCGCGATCATGCGCAGCGGCTGCGCGAGCGGCCAGGACGGGAAGGTGTTCGTCGAGTAGCGGGAGTGGACGATCGCGAGCTTCGTCTGGAAGCGCTCGTCGGAGAGGTCGGGGTAGAACGGCTCGAGCTGGAGCGTCGTCACCATGCCCTTGTAGGTGATGGTGCGGCTCGACAGCGAGGGGAGGTACTCCCCCAGCTCGCGCTCGATGCGCTTGCGCAGGCGCCAGGTGAGGCGGTCGAGCTCGATGCCGGTCGTCGGGCCGTTGGCGCCCGTGACGAAGAGCTGGTGGATGGACGGCATGGCCGCCCTGGCGAGGGCGCCGAGCGCCTCGGGCGCCGTCGGCACCTCCCGCCAGCCGAGCACGCGCAGGCGCTCCTGGCCGGCGAGCTCCCAGATGCGATCCTGGATGCGCTCCCGCTCGGCGGTGTCGAGGGGCAGGAAGGCGAGGCCCGCAGCGTAGGTGCCCGCCTCCGGCAGCGCGAAGTCGACCACGGCGCGCAGGAACGCGTCCGGCATCTGGGTCAGGATGCCGGCGCCGTCGCCCGTGCCGGCGTCGGAGCCGACCGCACCGCGATGCTCGAGGTTGCGCAGCGCGTCGAGCGCGAGCGCGACGATGTCGTGGCCTGCCGTGCCGCGCGTGGTGGCGACCATCGCCAGGCCGCACGAATCGCGCTCGTGCCTCGGGTCGTACATCCCGGAGGCGGCCGGCAGGCCGAGGCCCCGTGAGGTGAACGCGCCGTTCGAGCGATCGCTGATGGTACGCATCATGCTCCTCTGCTGTGCTGCTTGCGTGCGGAGCGGGACACCGTCGGCCCGCGAGCGCGCTGGGGAGCGCGCGGTGCTACGTGGTTGCGGCCGCGGGTTGTGCGGCGGGATCCTCTGCGTCGTCCTGGGTGCGGGACTCGGGGAGATCCGTGTAGGTCTCCGAGTCTACGCCCTCCTCAGCGCCGGGCTCGCGCCCCGGCATCCACGGCGAGGGCTCGAGCCCCGCGTGCCGCCTCGTCTGCACCAGCCACACCACCACGCCGACCGCGATCGCGATGAAGGCCATCCAGACGTTCGTGCGGATGCCGAGGAGCAGCTCCGAGGGGTCGAGGCGGATGGTCTCGAAGACCGAGCGGCCGAGGCCGTACCAGATGAGGTAGAGCGCGATCAGGCGGCCCCACTGCACGTCGCGCTTGCGGTCGAGCCACAGCAGCACGGCCGCGCCGAGCAGGTTCCAGACGATCTCGTACGCGAAGGTCGGGTGGAAGAGCGTGTCGGCCGGCAGCCCGACGGGGAACGACGGGTTGGTCGCCTCGATCTCGAGCCCCCACGGCAGGTCGGTGGGCTGCCCGAAGAGCTCGTGGTTGAACCAGTTGCCCAGCCGGCCGAAGGCCTGGGCGATGAGGAGCCCCGGCGCGAGCGCGTCGACGAAGGTGCTGAACCGCAGGCCGGAGAGGCGGCAGCCGATCCAGATGCCGACGGCGCCGCCGATGAGGGCGCCGAAGATCGCGATGCCGCCCTCCCAGATGTAGAAGGCGGTCATCGGGTCGCGGCCCGCGCCGAAGTAGTCGTCCGGGTGCGTGATCACGTGGAAGACGCGCGCGGCGGCGATGCCGAGCAGCACGGCCCACACCGCGACGTCGATGACGTAGCCCGCCTCGACCCCCCGCTGGCGCAGCCGGTAGCCCGTGAGCACCGTGGCTATCAGGATCCCGACCAGGATGCAGATCGCGTAGGTCTGGACGCCCCACCCCGGACCGACGATGCGGAACAGGAAGCCCACGGCGACGCCGAACAGCAGGCTCATCGCCAGCGTCCACAGGGCGTCCTTGCGCGTCAGCGTGCCGTTGACGAGCCAGACGGCGAGCACGACGACCGCGATCACGAGGCCCAGCACGAGCCCGAACAGCACCGCGCCGAAGACAGAGCCCTGGATGAGCGGCATGACGCCGATCGCCTCGAGCCACTGGCCGATGGGGACCTGCTGCCACTCGGGGCTGGGGCTGGGGATGCTCTGGAGGAGGCTGGTCACGCGGAGGTGCCCTTTCGTGCGGAGGCCGGCGAGGCCGGGGCGGCTGGGGCGGCTGGGCCGTCGTCGAGTGTACCCAGGGCGAGCGATGCGGCCAGCTCGCGGACCGCGGGCACGCCGCCGTCGCCGAGCGCGCGCACGAGCGCAGAGCCGACGATCGCGCCGTCGGCGTAGTCCAGCACCTGGTGCACGTGCTCGCCGGTGGAGATGCCCACCCCGACGCAGCGCAGCGCGTCGATCCCGAGCGCCCGCGAGCGACCGGCGATGCGGTCGGCGAGCGCCCTGGCTGCCTGGTCGACGTCCTGCCGGGTACCGGTGGTGCCCATCGTGGAGACCGTGTACACGAAGCCGCGGGATGCCTCGATGACCGCGTCGAGCCGCGCGTCCGACGAGGACGGCGCAGCGAGGAAGACGCGGTCGAGGCCGTGGCGCTCCGCCGCGGCGAGCCACGGACCGGCGTTGTCGGGCGTCAGGTCGGGCGTGATCAGGCCCGCCCCGCCGGCAGCGGCGAAGCGCTCGGCGAAGCGCTCGACGCCGTAGCGCAGCACGGGGTTCCAGTAGGTCATCACGAGGATCGGGATGTCGGTCCGGGCGGTCATCGCCTCGATCGACTCGAACAGCTCCTCGAGCCGGAAGCCGCGCGCCAGGGTCGCCTGCGTGGCTGCCTGGATCACCGGCCCGTCCATGCCCGGATCGCTGTAGGGCACGCCCAGCTCGATCGCCGTGAATCCGGCGTCGGCCAGCGCGACGACCGCCTCGACGCACGTCTCCAGATCGGGGTAGCCGGCCGGGAGGTAGCCGATCAGGGCGCGATGGCCCGCCTCGCGGATGGCGCGCTCGGTGCGGCTCTGCGCATGCGGCGCGTGCTGGGGCTCGATCACTGCTGCTGCGCTCCCTCGTCGAGCACCTCGAACCAGCGACCGGCGGTCGCGACATCCTTATCCCCGCGGCCGGAGAGCGACACCAGCAGGGTCGATCCGGGGTGCTCCTCCGCGAGCCGCAGGGCGCCGGCGATGGCGTGCGCCGACTCGATGGCCGGGATGATCCCCTCGGCGCGCGTCAGCGCGAGGAAGGCCTCCATCGCCTCGCTGTCGCTCACCGGCAGGTACTCGGCCCGTCCGAGGTCGTGCAGCCAGGCGTGCTCCGGGCCGACGCCCGGATAGTCCAGGCCCGCCGAGATCGAGTGCGACTCGAGCGTCTGGCCGTCCTCGTCCTGCAGCAGGTAGGTGCGCATGCCGTGCAGCAGCCCGGGCGCGCCGCGCGCGATGGAGAGGGCGTGCTGCTCGGTCTCGGCGCCGTCGCCGGCTGCCTCGAGCCCGATCAGTCGCACGTCGGCGTCGTCGAGGAAGGCGTGGAAGATGCCCATCGCGTTCGAGCCGCCGCCCACGCACGCGAGCACCGCGTCCGGCAGGCCGCCCGTGAGCGCGATCGCCTGCTCGCGCGCCTCGTCGCCGATGGCGCGGTGGAAGTCGCGCACCATCTCGGGGAACGGGTGCGGGCCGGCGACCGTGCCCATCAGGTAGTGGGTGGTGTCGACGTTCGCGACCCAGTCGCGCAGGCCCTCGTTGATCGCGTCCTTCAGCGTGCGAGAGCCGCTCGTCACCGGCACGACCGTCGCCCCGAGCAGGCGCATCCTGGCGACGTTGAGCGCCTGGCGCTCCGTGTCGACCTCGCCCATGTAGACGACGCACTCCATGCCGAACAGCGCCGCCGCCGTCGCCGTCGCGACCCCGTGCTGGCCGGCGCCGGTCTCGGCGATCAGGCGGGTCTTGCCCAGCCGCTGCGCCACGAGCGCCTGGCCGAGCACGTTGTTGATCTTGTGGCTGCCGGTGTGGTTGAGATCCTCGCGCTTCAGCAGGATGCGCGCGCCGGCGCGCTCGCTGAGCCGCGTCGCGTCGGTGAGCAGCGACGGCCGACCCGTGTAGTCGCGGGAGAGCCGCTGGAACTCCGCCTGGAACGCGGGATCCGTCCTGCACTCCTCGTAGCAGGCCGCGAGCTCGTCGATGGCGGCCATGAGCGGCTCGGGCATGAAGACCCCGCCGAAGTCGCCGAACCAGGGTCCGCGGTGGTCGCGGAGCGATGCGGTGCCAGTGGTCATGAAGCCCTCCCGAACTCTGCGACGCGCGACTCGGGGTCGCCGTCGGTGACGAGCGCCTCGCCGACCAGCACCGCATCCGCGCCGTCGCGCCGGTAGCGCGCCACGTCGTCGACGGTGCGCACGCCCGACTCCGCGACCGCGACGGTGCCCGCCGGGATGCGCGTGCGCAGCTCGGCGAAGCGCTCGGGATGCATGGTGAAGGTCTTGAGGTCGCGGGTGTTGACGCCCAGGATGCGCGCGTCGGCCTCGAGCGCGACGTCGATCTCGCGCTCGTCGTGCACCTCCACGAGCACCGAGAGCCCCAGGTCGGCGGCGAAGCGGTGCAGCTGCACCAGGCGCCGCGGCGTCAGCGCGGCGACGATCAGCAGCGCCAGGTCGGCGCCGAAGGCCCGCGCCTCGAGCAGCTGGTACTCGTCGGCGATGAAGTCCTTGCGCAGCACCGGGATGCTGACCCGCTCGCGCACCGCGCGCAGGTCGTCGAGGCTGCCGAGGAACCTGCGCTCCTCGGTCAGCACGCTGATGACGCTCGCCCCGCCCGCTTCGTACTGGGCGGCCAGCACGGCGGGCTCAGGGATGTCGGCGAGCGCGCCCTTCGAGGGGCTCGCTCGCTTCACCTCCGCGATGATGTGCGCGCCGGCGGTGCCAGGCTTCCGGGACGACAGGACGGCGACGGCGTCGAGCGGCTGCCGGGCGGCGTGCGCCAGCGCTTCGAGGCGATCGAGCGGGAGCTGCTCGCGTCGCCGAGCGGCGTCCTCGAGCGCTCCGTCCGTGAGCGCGTCGAGCACGCTCAGTGGTCCTGCGGGCCGAAGCCGGCCTTGACCAGGATCGGCCAGAGGATTGCGCCGACGAGCAGCAGGGCGGCGGAGGCCCACACGAGGATCGGCATGTCGAGGAAGAAGAACAGCGTGCCGGCGGAGACGGCGATGAGCATGACGATGACGCTGATCCACGCCGCTCGCGAGTCGCCGTGGCCGGGGTCCACGAATCGCGGGTCGTAGTCGGCGACGTGCAGCTGGGTGGAGTGCTCCTCGCTGATGCCGTTGCGTGCGTTCACGATGCTCCTCGGGTCGATCTCGGGGCGCACGGGCGCGCCCTCCCCCGAGTCTACCGAGTCGGATCCTCGCCCTCGTCCATGACATCCCACGCGAGCCCGGAGCCGCCCCGCTCGTAGCGCGCCGTGCGGGCTGCGCGCGCGGGCCACCGGTGCGAGGTGGCGAGCACCCACAGGCCCAGCAGCACGGCCAGGGCGCCGGCGACGAGGCCGGCATCCGGCCAGCCGCTCGCCGTCAGCCGGACGACCTCGGATGCGTGCCCGGTGCCGGCGAGGCCCGTCGCCTCGGCCACGAGCGCGTCGAGCGCCGCGCCCACCTGCTGCTTGGCGGCGAGCGTCGTGGCGATCGCCGCAGCGCCGAGCACGATGCCGAGCGCACCGAGGATCCAGCGCCACACGCGGCCGGCGAGCGGCAGCACCAGGGCGAGCGCCGCCCACGCGAACGCGGTCATGGTCAGGCCCGGCGCCAGCTGCTGCCCCGGCGCATCCAGGGTCCGGCCGTCCACCAGCGCGACGCTGCCCCACGGCTGCGTCGAGGCCAGCAGGCCGAGCGCAGCGGCCAGCAGCAGGCCGAGCGCGGCGATCGAGCGCCCTCGCGCGATGAGCCCGGTCACGGCGCGGCCGTCCCCCGGTCCGCCCGCGCGCGGGCCGTCTGCATCGAGGATGCGACCGCCACCGCTCGCAGCGGCGCCGCGGCCTTGCTGCGCACCTCCTGCAGCTCGGCCTCGGGGTCGCTGTCCGCGACGAGGCCCGCACCCGACTGCACGTGCGCGACCCCGTCGCGCATCGTGACCGTGCGGATGGCGATCGCGAGATCCGCGTCCCCCGCCAGGTCGAGCCACCCCACGACTCCGCCGTAGACGCCGCGCTGCGCGCTCTCGAGCTCGTCGATCAGCTCGAGCGCGCGCGGCTTCGGCGCCCCTGAGAGCGTGCCGGCCGGGAAGGTGGCGCGGAAGGCGTCCACCGCCGAGGCGTCCGGGCGCATCTCGCCCTCGACGGTCGAGACGATGTGCATGATGTGGCTGAAGCGCTCGATCGCCATCAGCTCCGTCACCGCGACGGTGCCTGCGCGGCAGACCTTCGACAGGTCGTTGCGCGCGAGGTCGACGAGCATGACGTGCTCGCTGCGCTCCTTGGGGTCGGCGAGCAGATCCTCGGCGAGGTCGCGATCCGCGTTCGCGTCCGCGCCGCGCGGGCGGCTGCCGGCGATCGGATGCATCGTCGCGCGCCCCTCGTGCACCGTCACGAGCGCCTCGGGGCTCGAGCCGACGACGGCGTAGGGCTCGCCGTCGGCCGTCTCGAGGCTCAGCAGGTAGAGGTAGGGCGAGGGGTTCAGCACGCGCAGCGCGCGGTAGACCTCGAGCGGGTCGGCCTCGGTCGGGAGGTCGAAGCGCGTGGAGAGCACGACCTGGAAGACGTCGCCGTCGACGATGTGGCGCTTCGAGGCCTGCACCATGCCGCGGAACTCGTCAGCGCTCACGCGCGCGGTCGCCTCGGGCTGCGCATCCCGGTCGAGCACGGCGATCGAGCCGGGCGCCGCCGCCGTCAGCTGCTCCTCGAGCGCGTCGAGCCGCGCCTGGGCGTCGTCCCACAGCGCATCCGCTGCGGCCCCGTCGTTCAGCACGTTGGCGACGAGGTGCGCGCTGCCGGTGCGGTGGTCGAGCACGACCATGGTGGAGACGAGCTGCATCGCGATCGCGGGCACGTCGACCTCGCGGGCTGGGGCGTGCGGCAAGCGCTCGATCTCGCGCACGGCCTCCCAGCCGATGTGGCCCACCAGACCGCTCGTCAGGCGCGGCAGGCCGGGGATGCGCGGCGTCGACCAGCGGCGCAGGACGTGCTCGACCGTCGCGAGGCCGCCCGCGGGCGGATCGCTGCCGAGGAGCCGCTCGGCACCGACGTGCTCGGAGCGCCACGACACCACCCCGCGGTCGGCGGTCAGCTGCCCGAACGAGTCGACGCCGACGAAGGAGTAGCGGTTCCAGACCCCCTGCTGCGCCGACTCGAGGAGGAAGCTGCCGGGTCGCCCGCCGGTGAGCCGCCGGTAGACGCCCACGGGCGTCTCGGCGTCGAGGAAGACCTCGCGCACGACGGGCACGACGCGGTGGTCGGGCAGGAGCGCGTCGAAGGCTGCCCTCGAGCCGCCCGGCTCAGCGGGCTGCGGGCGCGACTGCTCGGCCATCACGTCGCCACCCCGGTCGGGATCGGCGTGAAGAAGCAGGACCGGGCGCCCGTGTGGCACGCCGGACCCGTCTGGACGACGCGGATCAGCAGCGCGTCGCCGTCGCAGTCGATCGCGATCGAGCGGGGCACCTGCGTGTTGCCGGAGGTGTCGCCCTTGCGCCAGTACTCCTGTCGCGAGCGCGACCAGAACGTCACGCGGCCCTCGCTCGCCGTGCGGCGCAGGGCCTCGTCGTCCATGTAGCCGACCATCAGCACCTCGCCGGTCGTGTCGTCCTGGATCACCGCGGCCACGAGGCCGTCGGCGTCCTTCTTCATCTGCGGCATGCCGTCTCCGCTCATCGCACCGTCACCCCCGCTGCGCGCATCGCGCCCTTGACCTCGCCGATCGTGCACTGCCCGGTGTGGAAGATGCTGGCGGCGAGCACCGCATCGGCCCCCGCCTCGACCGCCGGCGCGAAGTGCGCGGGCTCGCCGGCGCCGCCGGAGGCGATCACCGGCGTCGATGCCGCAGCGCGCACGAGGCGCAGCAGCTCGAGGTCGAAGCCCTGCTTCGTGCCGTCGGCGTCGATCGAGTTGACGAGCAGCTCGCCGACCCCGCGGGAGACGGCCTCCTCGGCCCAGCGGATGGCGTCGAGCCCCGCACCGCGCGCGCCGCCGTGCGTCGTGACCTCGAACCCGCTCGGCATCGCGGGGTCGCGTCGCACGTCGAGCGAGAGCACCAGCACCTGCGACCCGAAGTCCGCCACGATGCGATCGATGAGCTCGGGGTCGCGGATCGCGGCGGAGTTGACGCCCACCTTGTCGGCGCCGTGCGCGAGCAGTCGCGCCACGTCGTCGCGGGTGCGCACGCCGCCGCCGACGGTGAGCGGGATGAAGATCTGCTCGGCGCAGCGCTCGACGACGTCGAGCATCGTGCCGGCATCCTCGACGGTCGCCTTCACGTCGAGGAAGGTGAGCTCGTCAGCGCCCTGCTCGGCGTAGCGGGCCGCGAGCTCGACCGGGTCGCCCTGATCGGTGAGGCCCTGGAACCTCACGCCCTTCACGACCCTGCCGTGCGCGACGTCGAGGCACGGGATGACTCGAGTGGCGAGCATCGTGGCTCCTGTCTGCGTTCGGATCAGATGCGCGCGGCGTGGATGCGCGAGACGATGATCGCGCGGGCGCCGGCGTCGGCGAGGGAATCCATGATCTGGTTGGTGTCGTCGCGGCGCACCATGACGCGCACCGCCACCCAGCCCTCCTTCTGGAGCGGGCTCACGGTCGCGGACTCGAACCCGCGGGCGACAGCGGTCGCGGCGTCGAGGCGCGAGCGCTCGATGTCGTAGTCGACCATCACGTAGTCGCGCGCGACCATGACCCCGTCGATGCGACGCTTGAGCGTCGCGAGCCCCGGGTGGTCCGCGCCGTTCGAGATGAGCACGGCCTCGCTCGTCAGGATCGGGTCGCCGAAGACCTCGAGGCCCTGCGCGCGCAGCGTCGCGCCGGTCTCGACGACGTCGGCCACCGCGTCCGCGACCCCGAGACGGACCGCGGACTCGACGGCGCCGTCGAGGCGCACGAGCTCAGCCGTGATGCCCATCGACGCGAGGTGCCGCTCGACGAGCAGGGTGTAGCTCGTGGCGATGCGCACGCCCTGCAGGTCGGCCGCGGAGCCGAAGCGGCCGGCAGGCCCGGCGAAGCGGAAGGTGGAGCGGGCGAAGCCGAGCGGCTCGATCTCGACGGCCGTCGAGCCGGAGTCCAGCAGCAGGTCGCGCCCGGTGATGCCGACGTCGAGCGCGCCGGAGCCGACGTAGGTCGCGATGTCGCGCGGGCGGAGGAAGAAGAACTCCACCTCGTTGCGCGCGTCGACGACGATGAGCTCCTTGCCGTCGCGGCGGCCGCGGTAGCCGGCCTCGTCGAGCATCCAGGCGGCCGTCTCGGCCAGCGAGCCCTTGTTGGGCACAGCGATCTTGAGCATTGCTTCCTTCAGGTCTGACGGCCGTTGCCGGCGGGGGCGGGGCGGGGCGTCAGAGATGTCGGTAGACGTCCTGCGGCGAGAGGCCCTTCGCGACCATGAGCACCTGCAGGTGGTAGAGCAGCTGCGAGATCTCGAGCGCGGTGTCCTCGTCGGTCTCGTGCTCCGCCGCCATCCAGACCTCAGCGGCCTCCTCGACGATCTTCTTGCCGATCGCGTGCACGCCCGCGTCCACGAGCTCGACGGTGCGCGAGCCCTCGCGACGCTCGGAGACGGTGCGCTCGAGCTCGCCGAACAGCTCGTCGAAGGTCTTCACGCTCCCAGGCTACCCGTCGGGGCGCTGCCGCTGGACGTCGCTCCGCTGCCGCGGGCATCGGCGGCGGCCGAGCCGCGGCTGATCGCGCGCAGGTCGATGCGCCCGGTGTCGAAGGCGCCGCTGCCCGCGTCCCGCAGCGCAGCGATGCGCTCGGCCGGTGCCGCGTGCCCGTAGACCGCGCTGCCTGCCACGAAGACGTCGGCGCCCGAGGCGGCTGCGATCGGCAGCGTGTCGGCGGTGATGCCGCCGTCGACCTGCAGCGCGAGCTCGATGCCCAGGTCTTCCGCGCGGCTCCGCAGGGCCTCGACCTTCGGCATCATCTCGCCCATGAAGGACTGCCCGCCGAAGCCCGGCTCGACCGTCATGACGAGCACCATGTCGAACTCCCGCAGGTGCTCGAGCACGTCGTCGACGAGCGTTCCTGGCTTCAGGGCGATGGCCGATCGGGTGCCGCGCGCCCGCAGCTCGCGAGCGAGCGCCACGGCGTCGCGCGTCGCCTCGGCGTGGAACGTGACCGAGTCGACGCCGTCGATCGCGTACTGCGGCGCCCACGTGTCCGGGTCGTCGATCATCAGGTGCACGTCGATCGGCAGGCTCGTGACCTCGGCGATGCGCTGCACCATGGGCAGGCCGAAGGTGAGGTTCGGCACGAAGTGCGCGTCCATGACGTCGACGTGCACGCCATCAGCGCTCGCGATCCTCTCGAGGTCTCGCTCGAGGTTCACGAAGTCGGCCGACAGGATGCTGGGGTGGATCCTGACCATGGCTTCCAGCCTATCCGCCTGCGGGTGCCGCGGCATCCGCCGCTGCAGCGGCCGCGGGCCCTGCTCCCGCATCCGCCGTCGTCAGCAGCTGGATGAACATGGCGTCGGTGCCGTTGCGATGCGGCCAGAGCTGCACGGCGTCGCCCGTCTCCCCCAGCGCGATGCCCGGCGAGAGCTCGCGCACCACCGCCCGGGTGTCGAGCGGCACGAGGCCGAGCGCTGCAGCGCGCTCGATCACCGCTCGGGTCTCGGCCAGGTGCGGCGAGCAGGTGACGTAGGCGATGATGCCGCCCGGCTTCAGTGCACGGGCGGATGCCTCGAGCAGCTCGGCCTGCAGGGACGCGAGCGCCGGCACGTCACCGGGCTGCTTGCGCCAGCGGGCCTCCGGTCGGCGCCGCAGCGCGCCGAGCCCCGTGCAGGGGGCGTCGAGCAGGATGCGGTCGAACGCGCCGGTCGTCTCACCGCGGCCGTAGCGGCGGCCGTCGCCGATCACGACGCTCGACTCGAGCGCAGGCGCGGCGGCCTGCACGGCGCGCATCGCCTGGCGGACGAGCTTGGCTCGGTGCGGCAGCACCTCGTTGGCCTCGAGCACCGCGCCGGAGAGCGCGGCCTCCGCTGCCATCAGCGCCGCCTTGCCGCCGGGCCCGGCGCACAGGTCGAGCCAGCGCTCCCCCCGCTCCGCCCGGCGCGCTCGGGTGAGCGCCAGCGCGGCGAGCTGGCTGCCGGCATCCTGCACCCGCCACGTGCCGTCGGCGATCTCGGCGACGCGCGCCGGGTCCCCGGCGGGCGCGACCCGACCGATCGGGCTCGCGGTCGGCTCCAGGCCCAGCGCATCCGGCTCGGCGAGCCCCGGCAGGGCGACCAGCTGCACGGCGGGCGGGTCGTTGTCGGCGGCGAGCAGAGCGGGCAGCTCGTCGGCGGCCCCCTCTCGCTCGAGGGTGCGTCGCAGCGCGCGCAGCACCCACGCGGGGTGACCGCTCTCGAGCGCGAGCCGCTCGTCGTCGCTCAGGCCCGCGGTGATCGTGGCGAGGCGCTCCTCGGCGGGCACCTCGGAGAGCCGGCGCAGCACCGCGTTGGCGAAGCCAGCCCGGCCGCGATGGTGGCGCAGCAGCGCGACGGTCTCGTGCACGGCCGCGTGCGAGGGCACGCGCATGCGGCTGAGCTGGTGCGAGCCGATGCGCAGCGTCGCGAGCGTCTCCGGATCGATCTCGGCGATCGGCCGGCCCGCGGCATCGGCGATCAGCGCGTCGTGCTGCCCCTGCCAGCGCAGGGTGCCGTAGGCGAGCTCGGTCGCGAAGCCCGCGTCGGCCGGGCTGAGGCCAGCGTCGCGGATGCGCTGCGGCAGCAGCAGGTTGGCGTAGGCGTCGTCGCGGTCGACGTCGAGCACCACGTCGCGAGCGACCAGGCGGGGATCGGGCTTGCTCATGGGCGGGCCTCCGGTGCTGCGGCCGTCGGCGTAGCCGTCGACAGCGCGAAGCGGGCGGAACCCCCGCGCCCGCGCAGCCAGTCGGCACCGGCCATCGGCCGCTTGCCCGCCGGCTGCACCTCGCGCAGCTCGAGCGGCGCGCTGCCCGTGCCGACCACCGCGACGCGCCCGGCGAGCGCAGCGACGCCCGGGGGCAGCGGCGCAGCGCCCGAGCGCGCGAGCGCGAGCAGCTTCACGCGCTCGCCCGTGCCGCTCCCGCCGCCGGCATCGGCCTCGCCCGAGGCGTCCTCCGCCAGCATCGCGTGCGCGCCGGGCTCGGGCGTCACTCCGCGCCAGCGGTCGAGCACCGCCGGCGCGGCCTGCGCGAGGTCGAGCGCGCCGTCCGCGAGCGACAGCTTCGGCGCGAGGGTGGGCTCGCCGAGCTGCTGCTCGAACACCGCCGTGCCGGCCTCGATGGCGTCGACGGCCCCGACGAGCTCGTGCGCGCCCAGCTCGGCCAGCCGAGCCAGCAGGGTGCCCGCGGTCGCGCCCTCCTCGACCGCGGCCTCGCGCATCCGCACCACCGGGCCCGCATCCAGCTCCTCGACGAGCCGGAAGACGCTGACGCCGGTGACGCGTCGACCGTCGATGAGCGCGCGCTGCACCGGCGCTGCGCCGCGGTAGTCGGGCAGCAGCGAGAAGTGCAGGTTGATCCAGCCGTGCGGCGGCGCCGAGAGCAGCGGCTCGCGCACCAGGCCGCCGTAGGCGACGACGACGGCCAGCTCCGGCGCGAGCGCCGCGAAGCGCTCGGTCACCGCGTCGTCGAGCCGGTTCGCCTCGATCACCTCGAGACCGAGCGCGAGCGCCGCCTCGGCGACGGGCGTCGGGGTGAGCACGCGCCTGCGGCCCTGCGGCGAAGCGGCTCGCGTGATCACCGCGGCGACCTCGTGCCGCTGCGCGAGGGCCTCGAGGCTGGGGACTGCTGCTGCCGGGCTGCCGGCGAAGACGATGCGCATGGTTCCTTCGTGTCGGGTGGCGAGTGTCGGGTGTCGGGTGTCGGGTGTCGGGTGGGATGCGGTGGGGGCTCGCGCGCTGTGGCTCGCGCGGGCGCCGCCTCGGGTCACAGCCCGTCGAACGGCTCAGGATCATCCAAGCGGATCCGGAGGCGCGCGGGGGCCCCGGGCTTGCGGGGTCGGGCGGCGGCGGCGAGCACCCGGCCGCGGGCGATGCCGGCGACGCGGGCGCCGTCGGCGAAGGCGAAGCGCGCGATCGCGCGCTCGAGCTCGCCCTCGCGCACCCCCTGCGCGGTCGGTGGCACGGGCACGGGCCCGAGCACGTCGAGGTGCTCGACCTCGAGCAGCGCCTCGATCGCGTCGGCGACCGCATCGGGGTGGCCGACGACGGATGCGGTGCGCACCGCGGGCGGGAAGCGCAGGCTCCTGCGCTCGGCCAGCTCTGCCTTGGCGAAGGGCACGGTCGTATCGCCCGTGATCGCGGCGGCCGCGGGCCCTCCCGCCCCGGTGAGCACGACGGTGGCGCCGTCGGCGGCGAGCGCGCGCGCCGTCGCCCACTGCCGCACGGCCTCCTCGCCGACCCGCAGCCCCTCGCGAGAGAGCAGGGTGTCGCCGTCGAGCAGGAGCACCGCGCCGTAGCCGCCGTCGGCGAGCGGCTCGGCGCCGCGCGTCGCGACGACGAGGCGCGGGCGCGCATCCAGCGTGAGGCGCTCGTGCTCGCCGTCGGCGACGACGACCGGGATGCCCGGGAAGGCACGGCCGAGCTCCTCGGCGATGCGGGTGGAGCCGCGCCCGACGTCGGTCAGCTGCTGGCCCTTGCACGCCGGGCAGCGCCAGCCGGCTGCGAGGCGGCCGCACAGGCGACAGGCGGGTGTCGCACCGCGTGCGCGGCGACCGAGCGGGCCGGCGCACGCGGTGCAGCGCGCTCGGGCGCCGCAGTCGGCGCAGCGCATGCCAGGCGCGTGCCCCGGCCGGGCGACCTGCACCAGCACCGGCGCCTCGCGCAGCGCCTCCCGCGCAGCGTGGAATGCGGCAGCCGGCACGCGTCGACCGTCGTCCGTGAGCGCCGAGGGCAGCACGCGCACCCGATGGCCGCCGGCGCGCTCGTGCTCGAGGAAGCCGAGCTCGACGAGCCGCTCTGCATCGCTGGACCGCGCGTGGCCGGCGAGCACGAGCGCGCAGCCCGCCTGACCCTGCCGCACCAGGGCAGCGTCGCGGGCGTGCACCCACGGCGCGAGCGGCTCCGAGAGCAGCGGATCGCCGTCCTCCCAGACGACGAGCAGGCCCAGCCTGGCCGCGGGCGCGTACACCGCCGAGCGCGGCCCGATGATCACGATGGGATCGCCGTCGATGCAGCGCAGGAAGCCGCGGTAGCGCTCGGGGTTCTTCTGCCGGGCGTCCAGCTCGACGACGCGCTCGGCACCGACCGCCGCCTCGAGCGCGATGCGCAGCTGGCGCTGATCGCGATGGTCGGGCACCACGATGATCGCCTGCTCGCCGCGCTCGACCGCCTGCCGCGCGAGGCCCGCGAGCGTGACCGCCCACCGGCCCACCCAGTGCGCGTCGTGGTCGGCGCTCGGATCGCCGACCGCCGTGACCCCGCCCGCGCACTCGAGCGCGATGCGGCGGCGCTGCTCGACGAGCCCGGGCAGCGCCGCGGGCTCCCCGCCGTCGGTCGCCGGCGGCAGCGGGGCCAGCGGCGTGCGCTCAGCAGCGAGCCACTGCTTCTCGACGCGCGCCTGTCGACCGGGGATCGCGAGCCGCAGCACGTCGGCGGCGCCGCCCGCGGCACGATCGGCGATCGCGCGCGCGAGCCGCCAGACCTCTGGCTGCAGCACCGGCACGGGCGAGACCACCTGCTCGACGTCGGCGACCTCGCCCTCCCACACCCGCGCATCCGTCGTCTCGACGACCCAGCCGGAGGCCTGCCGATCGCCGCGCAGCGGCACGCGCACGCGCACGCCGGGCTGCACGCCCGTCATGCCCGGCGGCACCCGGTACTCGAAGAGCCGGTCGAGCTGCGGCAGGCGCGAGTCGACCACCACGTGCGCGTAGCGCGTCGCGCCCGGCTCCGGGCCCACGATCGTCAGAGCCGCGCTGCGGCGCGCAGGGCGTCGACGCGGTCGAGCCGCTCCCAGGTGAAGCCGGGCAGCTCGCGGCCGAAGTGGCCGTACGCGGCCGTCTGCCGGTAGATGGGCTTGCGCAGGTCGAGGTCGCGCACGATCGCACCGGGGCGCAGGTCGAAGACCTCGAGGATCGCCGCCTGGATCGTCTCGTCGGAGACGGTGCCGGTGCCGAAGGTCTCGACGTAGACGCCGACGGGCTGCGCCATCCCGATGGCGTACGCCGCCTGCACCTCGAGGCGCGAGGCGAGGCCCGCGGCGACGGCGTTCTTCGCCACCCAGCGCAGCGCGTAGGCCGCCGAGCGGTCGACCTTCGACGGGTCCTTGCCGCTGAAGGCGCCGCCGCCGTGCCGGGCGGCGCCGCCATAGGTGTCGACGATGATCTTGCGGCCCGTGAGGCCGGCGTCGCCCTTGGGGCCGCCGGTGAGGAACGAGCCGGAGGGGTTCACGATGGTGCGCATGCCGGATGCGTCGAGCCCGAGATCGGCCACCACCGGGTCGATGACGTGCTCGACCACGGCGGCGCGGATCTCGTCGTTCGTGACGCCGGGCGCGTGCTGCGTGGAGACGAGCACCGCGTCGACCGAGACCGGGGTGAACCCGTCGTAGCCGATCGTCACCTGCGTCTTGCCGTCCGGGCGCAGCCAGTCGACGGTCCCGGATCGACGCACAGCGGCGAGGCGCTCGGCCAGCCGGTGGGCGGCCCACGCGGTGGCGGGCATGAAGGAGGCGGTCTCATCGGTGGCGAAGCCGAACATGATGCCCTGGTCGCCGGCCCCGTCGCGGTCGAGCGGATCGACCGACCCGCCGCGCGCCTCCACCGCGGTGTCGACGCCCGTCGCGATCTCGTGCGACTGCTCGCCGATCGAGACCGTCACGCCGCAGGAGTGCCCGTCGAAGGAGACCTCGCTCGAGTCGTAGCCGATGTCGACGATCGTCTTGCGGGCGAGCGACGCGATGTCGACGTAGCCCGAGGTGCGCACCTCGCCGGCGACGTGCACGAGCCCGGTGGTGACGAGCGTCTCGACGGCGACGCGCGCCTCCGCGTCCTGCGCGAGCATCGCGTCGAGCACGGCGTCGGAGATCTGGTCGGAGATCTTGTCGGGGTGCCCCTCGGTGACCGACTCGGAGGTGAACAGGCGCAGGCTCAACGGTGCTCCTCGGTGGGGTTGCTGCGGTCGTGCGCGGCCACCCGGGCCGCGATCGCGTCGATGATGTCTCGGGCCACCGACACCTTGTCGCCGCGGCTCTCGGCGACGGTGCCGGATGCGTCGAGCACGCGCACGAGCGTGGGCACGTCGCCGAAGCCCTCCGCGTGGCCGACGCGGTTGAGCACCAGCAGGTCGGCGCCCTTGCGGGCCAGCTTCGCGCGGCCGCGCTCGAGCATCGCGGCGTCGTCGGCCTCGGTCTCGGCTGCGAAGCCGACGACCAGGTTGCTGCGCTCCCGCCGGGCGAGTCCCGCGAGGATGTCGGGGTTCACGGCGAGCTGCAGCGTCGGCGTCTCGCCCCAGCTCTCCTTCGTGCGCTTGCCCTCGGAGACCTCCTCGACGCGGTAGTCGGCGACCGCTGCGGCCATCACGACCACGTCGGCGTCGGCGTGCGCCGCCATCGCCTCGGCCAGCTGGGCGGTCGTCTCGACCGAGACGACCGCGACGCCCGAGGGCGCGGGCACGTCGAGGTTCGCGCCGACGAGCGTGACGTGCGCACCAGCGTCGCGGGCGGCGGCAGCGACGGCGACGCCCATCGCACCGCTCGAGCGGTTGCCGAGGAAGCGCACGGGATCGATGGGCTCTCGCGTCCCACCGGCGGAGACGACGACGGAGCGCCCTGCGAGGGATGCTGCGCGGTGATCGCCGGCGACGGCGGTGCCCCGCTGCGCGCCCCGACCGGATGCCGCTCCGACGACCGCGAGGGCAGCGCTGACGACCTCGTGCGGCTCGGCCATGCGGCCCATGCCGGAGTCGGCTCCCGTCAGCTGCCCGGCCACCGGGCCGACGAGCGTGGCGCCGCGCTCGACGAGCGTCGCGACGTTCGCCTGCACGGCGGGCTGCTCCCACATCTCGGTGTGCATGGCGGGCGCGAGCACGAGCGGGGCGCGCGAGGCGAGGATGGTGGTGCCGAGCAGGTCGTCGGCCATGCCGTGCGCGAGCTTGGCGAGGGTGTTCGCCGTCGCGGGCAGCACGACGATCAGGTCAGCCTGCTGGCCGAGCGCCACGTGGCGCACGCTGGCGACGTCGTCGAAGACCTCGTCGGTGACGGGGTTGCGGCTCAGCGCCTCGAGCGTCGGGCGCCCGATGAAGCGCAGCGCGGATGCCGTGGGCACGACGTGGACGTCATGCCCTGCCTGCACCAGCTCGCGGATGGCGAGCGCAGCCTTGTACGCCGCGATCCCGCCGGAGATCCCGACGACGACGCGCATCAGGCGGAGGCTGCCTCGTCCTTGGTCAGGACCAGCTTGTCCTGGTGGATCTCGTGCAGCGACACGGAGAGCGGCTTGTCCTCGATGGTCGAGTCGACCAGCGGGCCGACGTTGTCGAACATCGAGCCCTCGTGGATGTCGGTGTAGTAGTCGTTGATCTGGCGCGCGCGCTTCGAGGCGAAGATCACCAGCTGGTACTTGGAGTCCACCTTCTCGAGCAGCTCGTCGATCGGCGGGTTGATGATGCCCTTGCTGGCCATGGGTGCCTCCTGGAGCGGTGGGTGACGGATGCGGGTCGCAGCCCGCGAAGCGCGTGCGCGAGAGGGCGCAAGAGACCAGTCTACCCCGAGGTGGTCGCGCTTCGCCCGAGCCGCTCGCCGGCCAGGTCGGCCTCTGCCGCGAGGATGTGGTCGACGACCGCGTGCGCGGCGGCCGCGACGTCGGCGTTGACGATCGTGGCGTCGAACTCCGGCTGGCTGGCGAGCTCGACCTTCGCGGTCTCGAGGCGGCGCACGCGCTCATCCTCGGTCTCGGTGCCGCGGCCGACGAGCCTGCGCACCAGCTCGTCCCAGGACGGCGGGGCGAGGAACAGCAGCACCGCATCCGGGAACGACTCGCGCACCTGGCGCGCCCCCTGCAGATCGATCTCCAGCAGCACCGACGAGCCCTCGTCGAGCGCGGCCTGCACGCTCGAGCGCGGCGTGCCGTATCGCGCCTGGTTGTGCACCTTCGCCCACTCGAGGAACTCGCCCTCCTCGACCATCCGATCGAAGTCGGCGTCGGAGACGAACGCGTAGTGGACGCCGTCGATCTCGCCGGGCCGCGCGGCGCGCGTCGTGGCGCTCACCGACTGCCGGATCTGCGGGAAGTGCTCGCGCACGTACTGCGCGACCGTGCCCTTGCCGACCGCGGTCGGTCCGGCGAGCACGATGAGACGAGGGCGACGCGAGGGATCCACGCCGTCAAGCCAACCGCGAACGCGCTCGCGCTGCAAACCGCCGAGCCCCCCGAGGCGCTTCCCGGCGGCGATGCCGAGGCTCGCCAGCAGGGCCTCGACGCGAGCCGGGCCCATGCCTCGCAGGCTCCCGAGGTACTCCGTGACGCGCAGGCGCGCCTCGGGACTGCCCGGCTCCTGCCAGGCGCGCTCGGCCACATCGCGGGGCCCGCGCTGCCCGGCGGCGAGCGCGCGCTTCACGGCCGCGCGGGCGCGTCGCGCCTCGACAGCCGCCCTGCCGGCTGCGCCCGGGTCCGGCACCGCGCTCATCGGGCCTCGCGCAGCTCCCGGTTCGCCGCGTCGATCGCTGCCGCGAGGCCGCCGGGGCCGGCGCGCAGCACGCTGCGGCTCACGCTCGCGAGCACGAGCGCGTCTGCCGGGAAGAGGGTGCCCCGCTCGGCCAGGTGCGCGCCCTGGGCGCCGAAGCCGGGCGCGAGGATCGGCGTGGATGGGTCGAGCTCGAGCCCGTAGGCGCTGCGGTCGACGGTCGCGCCGATCACGAGGCCGTGCCCCGCACCCGTGCGAGCATTGCGCTCGCCGATCGCCTGGGCGACCGATGCGGCGACCGTCCGGCCGTCGCGCAGGCGCGCCAGCTGCAGCTCGGCCGCTTCGGGATTCGACGTCGCGGCGAGCACGATCGCTGCCTTGTCGGCCCGCTCCGCGGTCTCGAGCACGCCGTCGAGCGCGTCGACCCCGAGGTAGGGGCTCACCGTGAGCGCGTCGACCTCCAGCGGTGCGCCGGGCGTCAGCCACGCCTCGGCGTAGCCGGCGTTCGTCGAGCCGATGTCGCCGCGCTTCGCATCCGCGATGACGAGCAGCCCGGCTGCGCGCGCATCCGTCAGCACGCGCTCGAGCGCCAGCAGCCCCGCCGACCCGAAGGCCTCGAACAGCGCCACCTGCGGCTTGAGCACCCCGACGCGCCCTGCGGCTGCCTCGACCACCGCGCGCCCGAAGCGCTCCGCGCCCGACGCATCCGCGCCGACGCCTGCGCCGCCTTCCGCGCCCCACTGCTCGAGCAGCGCGCGGTGCGGGTCGATGCCGACGCAGAGGAGGCCCGAGCCTGCCGAGCCGTGCTCCGCGGCCGATGCGCGCAGGCGCGCCAGGAACGTCACGCCGACCGCCGCGCGTGGTACTCCTGCAGGCTCGTCACCTCGAACGGCTCACGCGACGCCTCGACCGCCGCCACCGCAGCGCCGAGCTGCGAGACGGTCGTGAACAGCGCCTTGTCGGCCGCCACCGTCGCCGCACGGATCTCGTAGCCGTCGGCACGGGCGATGCCGCCGGTGGGGGTGTTGATGATGATGTCGATCTCGCCGGCGTCGATCAGGTCGACGATCGAGGGCTCCTCGTTGCCGGCTGCCGCCGCCTCCGAGTGCTTGCGCACCGTCTCGACGCGGATGCCGTTGCGCGCGAGCACCTCGGCGGTGCCCTCCGTCGCGACGATGCGGAACCCCAGCTGCTGGAGGCGATGGATCGGCAGGACCGCCTGGCGCTTGTCGCGATCCGACAGCGAGACGAAGACCGTGCCGCTCGTCGGCAGGCCGCCGTAGGCAGCCGCCTGGCTCTTCGCGAACGCGGTCGGGAAGTCGCGGTCGATGCCCATCACCTCGCCCGTCGAGCGCATCTCGGGGCCGAGCAGCGAGTCGACCATGCGACCGTCGGCAGTGCGGAAGCGCCGGAACGGCAGCACGGCCTCCTTGACGGCGACGGGCGCGTCGATCGGCAGGATCGTGCCGTCGCGCTCGGGCAGCAGCCCCTCGGCGCGCAGCTCGGCGATCGTCGCGCCGGCGAGCACGCGCGCGTTCGCCTTCGCGATGGGCGTGCCGAGCGCCTTGGCCACGAACGGCACGGTGCGGCTCGCTCGGGGGTTCGCCTCGATCACGTGCAGCACGCCCGTCGCGTAGGCGAACTGCACGTTGATGGGGCCTCGGACGCCGAGCCCCTCCGCGATGCGGAGCGTCGCGTCCCGGATCTCCAGCAGCTGCGCGCGCCCGAGCCCGACGGGCGGCAGCGTGCACGAGGAGTCGCCGGAGTGGATGCCGGCCTCCTCGATGTGCTCGAGGATGCCGCCGACGAAGAGCTCCTCGCCGTCGTAGATGCCGTCCACGTCGATCTCGACCGCGTCGTCCAGGAAGTGGTCGACGAGCAGCGGTCGGTCGGGTCCGATGATGCCGGCGGCCGCGATGCGATCGAAGTAGCCGTGCAGGCTCGGGGTGTCGTAGACGATCTCCATGCCGCGACCGCCGAGCACGAACGAGGGGCGCACGAGCACCGGGTAGCCGATGCGCTCGGCGATCGCGACCGCCTGGTCCTCGGTGGTGGCCGTGCCGTTCCGCGGTGCGACGAGGCCCGCCTCGTCGAGGATCCGCTGGAACAGGCCGCGCTCCTCCGCCGCGTCGATCGCGTCGGGCGTGGTCCCGAGGATCGGCACGCCGGCCGCCTCGAGCCCGCGCGCCAGGCCCAGCGGGGTCTGCCCGCCCAGCTGCACGATGACGCCCACGAGCTCGCCGGCTCCCGACTCGGCGTGCACGATCTCCAGCACGTCCTCCAGCGTCAGCGGCTCGAAGTAGAGCCGGTCGCTCGTGTCGTAGTCGGTCGAGACCGTCTCGGGGTTGCAGTTGACCATGATGGTCTCGAAGCCGGCGTCGGCGAGCGCGAAGGACGCGTGCACGCACGAGTAGTCGAACTCGATGCCCTGGCCGATGCGGTTCGGGCCCGAGCCCAGGATGATCACCTTCCGGCGATCGGAGGGCACCACCTCGGTCTCGAGGTCGTAGCTCGAGTAGTGGTAGGGCGTCGCAGCGGGGAACTCCCCCGCGCAGGTGTCGACCGTCTTGTAGACCGGGCGCACCCCGGCGGCCCAGCGCGCCTCGCGCACCTCGGCCTCCGTCACCTGGCGCAGCTGCGCGATCTGCGCATCCGAGAAGCCGTGCTCCTTCGCCAGCAGCAGGTGCTCGGCGTCGAGGGGGCCCTCGCCGCCGCCGGCGAGGCGGATCTCGTCGGCGACCTCGTTGATCAGCACCATCTGGTCGAGGAACCACGGGTCGATGCCGGTCGCCTCGTGCGCCTGCTCGATCGTCGCGCCTGCGCGCAGCGCCTGCTGCAGCGTCACGATCCGACCGTCGGTCGGGATGCTGGCGGTCTCGAGCAGTGCCGCGGCGTCACCGGGCTCGCCCTCCCAGTGGAAGGAGGAGCCCCGCTTCTCGAGCGAGCGCAGCGCCTTCTGCAGGGCCTGCGGGTAGGTGCGGCCCATCGCCATCGCCTCGCCGACCGACTTCATGGTCGTGGTGAGCGTCGCATCCGCCGCCGGGAACTTCTCGAAGTTGAAGCGCGGCACCTTGACGACGACGTAGTCGAGGGCGGGCTCGAAGGAGGCGGGGGTCACCTTCGTGATGTCGTTCGGGATCTCGTCGAGGCGGTAGCCGAGCGCGAGCTTCGCGGCGATCTTCGCGATCGGGAAGCCCGTCGCCTTCGACGCGAGCGCCGAGGAGCGCGAGACGCGCGGGTTCATCTCGATGACGATGATGCGGCCCGTCGCCGGGTCGACGGCGAACTGGATGTTGCAGCCGCCCGTGTCGACGCCGACGCGACGGATGATGTCGATCCCGATGTCGCGCAGCCGCTGGTACTCCTTGTCGGTGAGCGTGAGCGCCGGCGCGACGGTGATGGAGTCGCCCGTGTGGACGCCGACCGCGTCGACGTTCTCGATCGAGCAGATCACGACCGTGTTGTCGGCCGTGTCGCGCATGAGCTCGAGCTCGTACTCCTTCCACCCGAGGATCGACTCCTCGAGGAGCACCTCGCCGATCGTCGACGAGTGGAGGCCGTCGCCGACGAAGCGGCGCAGCTCTGCCTCGTCGTGCGCGAAGCCGGAGCCCAGGCCGCCCATCGTGAACGAGGGGCGGACGACCACCGGGTAGCCGAACTCCTCGGCGAACGCGAGGGCGTCGTCGACGGACGTCGCGATGGCGCTCGAGGCGACGTCGGCGCCGGAGTCGAGCACGAGCTGCTTGAACAGCATGCGGTCCTCGCCGCGCTGGATCGCCTCCACCTTCGCGCCGATCAGCTCGACGCCGTGGCGCTCCAGGATCCCCTGCTCGTGCAGCGCGATGGCGGCGTTCAGGGCCGTCTGGCCGCCGAGCGTCGGCAGGATCGCGTCGGGGCGCTCCTTCATGATGATCGTCTCGATCACCTCGGGGGTGATGGGCTCGATGTACGTCGCGTCGGCGAAGTCGGGGTCGGTCATGATCGTCGCCGGGTTCGAGTTGACGAGGATGACGCGCACGCCCTCCTCGCGCAGCACGCGGCAGGCCTGCGTGCCCGAGTAGTCGAACTCGGCCGCCTGGCCGATCACGATCGGCCCGGAGCCGATGACGAGGACGGAGTCGATGTCGTCGCGCTTGGGCATCAGGCCTGCGCCCCCTTCTGCGCCAGGACCATCTGGCGGAACTCTTCGAACATGTGTCGGGCGTCGTTCGGCCCAGCGGCCGACTCGGGGTGGTACTGCACGCTGAAGGCCGGGATGTCGAGCGCGCGGAGGCCCTCGACGACGTGGTCGTTGAGCGAGTAGTGGCTCACCTCCACGCGACCGAACCCCGCGGGGCTCGTGAGCTGCTCGCCGACCGTCGCCTCGACCGCGAAGCCGTGGTTCTGGCTGGTGATCTCGACGCGGCCGGTGGCGACGTCGAGCACGGGCTGGTTGATGCCGCGGTGGCCGAAGGGCAGCTTGTAGGTGCTGAATCCGAGCGCGCGGCCGAGCAGCTGGTTGCCGAAGCAGATGCCGAAGAACGGCAGGCCCTCGCGCAGCACGCCCTGCAGCAGCTCGACCTGGTCGTCGGAGACAGCGGGGTCGCCCGGGCCGTTCGAGTAGAACGCGGCCACCGGGTCGTGCGCCAGCACCTGCGCGAGCGTCGAGTCCTGCGGGAGCACCACGAGGTCGAAGCCCTGCTCGCGCAGGTAGCGCAGCGTCGAGGCCTTCACGCCGAGGTCCAGGACGGCGAGCGTGCCGATCGACTCGCCGACCGCCTCGAGGCGGTAGGGCTCGCGGGTGCTGACGCTGGCCGCGAGGCTGCGCCCGACCATGGAGGGGCTCTCGCGAACCTCGGCGAGCATCGCCTCGTCGGTCGTCAGCGCCTCGCCGGAGAACACCCCTGCGCGCATCGCGCCCACGTCGCGCAGGCGTCGGGTGACGGCGCGCGTGTCGATGCCGGCGATGCCGACGACGCCGTCCCGCTCGAGCTGCGCGCCGAGGGGCTCCTCCGCGCGCCAGTTCGAGGTGATGCGGCTCGCTGCGCGCACCGCGTAGCCGGCTGCCCACATGCGGGCCGACTCGTCGTCCTCGGATGTCACGCCGGTGTTGCCGATGTGCGGCGAGGTCTGCACGACGATCTGGCCGGCGTAGCTCGGGTCGGTGAGCGTCTCCTGGTAGCCGGTCATGCCGGTCGCGAAGACCGCCTCGCCGAGCGCGCGGCCGGTGGCGCCGTAGGCGCTGCCGCGGTAGATCGTGCCGTCCTCGAGCACGAGGGCTGCGGATGCGGTGCGCGCGGCACCGCCGGAGGTCATGTCGGTCACGCGGTCGTCCCTTCCCCTGCGGTGGTGGTCTTGTCGTGGCGCGCGAGCGCGCTGAGCGCCTCGAACGCGTGCGCGTCGTCGCCGACGACGCGCACGTAGGTGTCGACATCGGCGCCGAGCCGGTGGGAGACCACGATGATCCCGCCGGGCTCGACCACGCGGTCGATGGTCCAGGTGGCGCGCTCCACCGAGCGGATGCTCGAGGCCGCGATGCGCACCTCGCGACGGTCGGCGAGCAGCTGCACGCCCTCCGCGTCGATCGCGAGCGCCGTGCGGCCCCGGAAGCCGAGCCCGTGGGCGAAGATCCGGTCGTACGGGTCCCCTGCGCGCGTGGTGGCGACGTAGAGCGCCTCGACCACGAGCGTGGGCGACGCGTCTGCGCTCCAGGCCTCGGGCTCGAGGATGTCGCGCTGGCGTCGACGTCGTCGCCAGATGCCGACGGCGACGAGCACCGCGACGAGTGCGACGAAGGCGGCGCAGAGCAGGGCGAAGGCCTCCTTGCTCATCGCTTCGCCCCTTCGAGCCGCAGCTCGCCGCCGGCGACCGTGCGGCGGCCGCCGTGCCAGACGTGCAGCACGCTGCCCGGCAGCTCGACCCCGAGGAACGGCGAGTTGGCCGAGCGCCCTCGCAGCGTCGCGGGCTCGATGGTGCGCCTCGCCGCGGGGTCGTGCAGCACGACGTGCGCCGGCGAGCCGACAGCCAGCGGCGCGTCGTAGCCGGGCTCCCGGCCGATGTCGGCGGGAGCGGTCGACATGACGCGCGCGACACCCGCCCAGTCGAGCATCCCCGTCTCGACCATGGCCTGCTGCACCGCGCCGAGCGCCGTCTCGAGCCCGACCATGCCGAAGGCCGCATCCGCGAACGCCGCCTGCTTCGCCTCGGGCGCGTGGGGCGCGTGGTCGGTCGCGACGATGTCGATCGTGCCGTCGGCGAGGGCCTCGCGCAGCGCGCGCACGTCCCGATCGGCGCGCAGCGGCGGGTTGACCTTGTAGCGGGCGTCGTAGCTGCGCACGAGCTCCTCGGTGAGCAGCAGGTGGTGGGGCGTGACCTCGGCGCTGATCGCGATGCCGCGCCGCTTGGCCGCGCGCACGACCTCGACGGTCTCGAGCGTGGAGACGTGACAGATGTGCAGCCGCGCACCGGTCGCCTCCGCGAGCATCGCGTCGCGGGCGACGATCGAGGCCTCGGCCACCGAGGGCCAGCCGGTGAGGCCGAGCTCGGCGGCCAATGGGCTCTCGTGCATGACCGACCCTCGCGTGAGCGCCGGATCCTGCGCGTGCTGCGCGACGACGGCGCCGAACGAGGCGGCGTGCTCGAGCGCGCGGCGCATGAGCTCTGCGTCGGCGACGCAGTGGCCGTCGTCGCTGAACACCGTCACGCGAGCGGCGCTGCCGGCGAGCATGCCCATGTCTGCCAGCCGCTCCCCCGCGAGGCCGACGCTGACCGCGCCGATGGGGCGCACGGTCGCGAGCCCGGCCTCGAGGCCGAGGCGGTGCACCTGCTCGACCACGGCCTGCGTGTCGGCGACCGGGTTCGTGTTCGCCATCGCGAAGACGCACGTGTAGCCGCCGGCTGCCGCGGCGCGGACGCCGGATGCGACCGTCTCGGACTGCTCGCCGCCGGGCTGCCGCAGGTGCGTGTGCAGGTCGACCAGGCCCGGGAGGGCGATGAGGCCGGACGCGTCGACGACCTCGGCGGTGCGCTGCTCGTCGGCGTCGAGCGACGCGGGGTCGATCAGCACGCCGCCCTGGATCGCGAGGTCGCGCACCGCTCCGCCCATGATCGAGGCGCCCCGCAGCAGGGTGATGGCTCCGCTGCGCTCGCCTGCTCCGCGGTGCTCGCTGTGCGTCGTGGTCATCGGGAGCCTCCCTGGTCGGATGCGAGCAGCGTGTAGAGCACGGCCATGCGCACGGAGACGCCCGCCGTCACCTGCTCGAGCACGGTCGACGCGTCGCTGTCGGCGGCGCGGCTCGAGAGCTCGAGGCCCCGGTTCATCGGGCCCGGGTGCATGATCTGCGCGTCGGGGATCCGCGCGAGGCGCTCGTCGGTCAGCGACCAGCCGGTGATGTACTCGGCGGCGCTCGGCGCGACCTTGCCGGCCTGGCGCTCGAGCTGCACGCGCAGCAGCATGAGGGCGTCGGGCCGCTCGTCCAGCACCCGGTCGAGGCTCGTCTCAGCGCGCACGCCCAAGCGGGTGCCGTCCGCAGCCGCCGGCGGCAGCAGCGACGCCGGCCCGACGACCGTCACCTCGGCGCCCAGCGCAGGCAGCAGCAGCGCGTTGGAGCGGGCGACGCGGGAGTGCGCGATGTCGCCGACGATCGCGACAGCGATGCCGTCGAGGCCCTTGCCGCGCGAGGCGGTGCCGTGGATGCGACGGCGGAGGGCGAACGCGTCGAGCAGGGCCTGCGTCGGGTGCTCGTGCGTGCCGTCGCCCGCGTTGACGACGGGGCGGCCGATCCACTCGGCGAGCAACGCAGGAGCGCCGGATGCCCCGGAGCGCACGACCACGCCGTCGACGCCCATGGCGGCGATCGTGAGGCCAGTGTCGCGCAGCGACTCCCCCTTGGAGGCGCTCGAGCCCTTGCCGGAGACGTTGATGACGTCGGCCGAGAGCCACTTGCCGGCGATCTCGAACGACGAGCGGGTGCGGGTGGAGTCCTCGAAGAAGAGGTTCACGACGGTGCGGCCGCGCAGCGCGGGCAGCTTCTTGACGTCGCGATCCTGGATCTGGTGCATGTCCTCGGCGAGGTCGAGCAGCGCGATCGCCTCGTCCCGCGGCATGTCGGCGGTGAGCAGGTGCCTCATGCGGCACCGCCCTCGATCACCACGGCGTCCTCGCCGTCGATCTCCCGCAGCAGGATCGAGACGTGCTCGCTGCGCGCGCTCGGCAGGTTCTTGCCGACCGAGTCGGCGCGGATCGGCAGCTCGCGGTGGCCTCGGTCGACGAGCACGGCGAGTCTCACCGCGCGCGGCCGGCCGAAGTCGGCCAGGGCGTCGAGGGCGGCCCGGATGGTGCGGCCGGAGTAGAGCACGTCGTCGACGAGCACGACGACCTTGTCGTCGATGCCGGATGCGGGGATGCGGGTCGGGTGCGAGGCTCGTGTCGGGCGATCGCGCAGGTCGTCGCGGTGCATCGTGATGTCGAGCGATCCCGTGCGGGCTTCGAAGTCCTCGCCGGTGATCTCGCTGAGGCGGCTGGCGAGCCGACCCGCGAGGTGCACGCCGCGCGTCGGGATGCCGAGGATCACGAGGTCGTCGGCGCCGTGGTTCGCCTCGAGGATCTCGTGGGCGATGCGCGTCAGGGCCCTGGCGATCTCGTCGGGGCCGAGCACGGTGCGCACGGCGGAACTTCGCTGAGTCAAGGCGACTCCCTTCTCCGCCTCACGGGACGGGCTTCAAGGTTGTCTGATCCCTTCTACCTTACCGCCTGGCGCAGCCCTCCGCGGGCCGAGTCGCGATGGTGACGCGACGCGGCAGCGCACAGGGCTGCAGCACAGTGCTGCCGATCAGGACCGCCACCGTTCGTGACCGATCCCGCAGGACCGATCCCGTCAGAAGGGCAGCGAGCCGGTGCGCTCGGTGCTGGTGACACCCCACGCATCGGCTGCTCGTTCGCGGAAGACGGGCCCGATCTGCGGTGGTTCGTCGACGTACGCCTGGCCGCCGGGTGAGGTGAAGGCGAGGACGCCTGGTGAGCGCTGCTCGACCTTCCATCGTCTGGCGCCGGAGAGTCGGGCGCCCTTCAGCGTGTGGTGGCGCCTGCAGAGGTGGGCGAGGTTGCCGGTGTCAGTGGTGCCGCCCGCTGCCCAGGGGATGGTGTGGTCGAGGTCGCTTCGGTGGGCTGCTTGGGTGCAGCCCGGCCATCTGCAGCGCTGGTCCCTGGCTCGGAGGAGCTGCGTGAGCCGCTTCGAGGGCGCGGAGGTGTCGACGGCGGTGACGTGGCCGGTGCGCGGGTCGGTGAACAGCCTGGTCCAGGCCGTGGCGCGCTCTGCGAGGCGCCGGGCGGTCTCGGGGTCGACCGGTGCGCCGGTGGCGAGGCGTGCGACCGAGGCCGCCCGCCTGCGATCGTCTCGGCGGCGACCGGAGAAGCCGGAGCCACCCGTGGTCGATGCGGTGCCGCCGTCGAGCGTCCCTGCGGCGCGGCTCTCCGCGTCGTCGCCGGCGTCGCAGGCGGCGTCGTCGGCGGCGTCTCGGTCGGTGTCGCGCTCGTCGACGCCGGCGAGGACTTCGGCGGGCATGACGATCGTGATGTCGGCCCGGATGGCGTCGAGCGTGACGCCGGCGGGGTCGCCGGTGAGCAGCAGGTCGCACAGGAGATCTGCCCGGAGCTGGTCGAAGGTGCGCGGGTCCTTCCCCTCGCCGCTCGCGTCTGCGGCGCGGAGGGTGGCCTTCGCCATCTGCGTCAGCCGGTCGTGGGTCGCGGCGACGAGCACGGTCGGGGCGATGAGCTCCAGCCGCGACATGCCGTCGTCGAGCTCCTTCTGGAACACGCCGCGCCGGTCTCGGGCCGACCGGTGGCGGGCGGCCAGCGGGCGCTCCAGGTGCTGCTCGAGCTCGCGGCGGGCGACCGCGCGCAGCCGGCTGGGCGTGGTGCGCTCCGCGTGCGGGATGAGCGCCGCCTCGAACGCGGCCCGCGCCGCCGGGTCTGGGATGGTGCTGCCGATCTCGGTGATCACGCCGACGTGGCCGCGGTGGATGCGCGCCGCGCCCCACGCCTCCAGCGTCGCCGGCCACGCGGTGACCTGCTCCATCGCGTGGCCGATGTCGGCCTCCACCGTGCGGTCGCTGCGCCGACCCATCAGCGCCAGCTCGCACGCCGCATCTCGCACGCCCACGCCCGGATCGAGCCGCTCCTCCAGCGCGTCACCGACGGCCACGTGCCCGATCCCGGCCAGGAACCGCACCCGCATCGCCTCGAGGCTGGCGATCGCGGCATCGATCTCGACCACCGCGCGCATCGCCGACTCCGCGACATCACGACCGGTCACCGGAGCGGGCGGAACGGATGCGCCTCCAGCAGCGGCAACACTCAAGCTCGCCGCGGCACCAGCGACGGAAGCACCCTCGGCGAGTGCGGAGAGGAGGGCGGGCGCAGGTGCGGCGAGCGGGTGCGGACCGCCCCGCAGCCACGTCGGCCCGTCGAGGACGTCGGGAGCGAACGGCACCGGCACGCGGTGCGGCGGCAGCTGCGGTTCGGCAGCGGACGAGACCGCGCCCTCCGGCTCCTGCTGCTGCACCGCATCCCTCGTCATGGGCGCAGTGTCACACGAGCCACCCACACGTCCCGACGCCGAGCTGCGGTGTGCCTCCGGCGCCCTGACGTCAGCCCGGCGAAGACCGGGACGACGTGGCTGGCGTCAGCCGCGCTGCGCCGCGATGCGCCCGAGCACGCCGTTGATGAACGCGCCAGAGCGCTCGGTCGAGAGCTCGTTCGCCAGATGCACGGCCTCGGAGACCACGACGCTCGTCGGCGCCGTGCCGTGCTCGAGCTCCCACGTGCCGACGCGGAGGATCGCGAGGTCGGTGCGCGGCATCCGGTCGATCGGCCAGTGCTCGCTCGACGACGCGATCAGCTCGTCGATCGCCTCGGTGTCGTCGGCGACGCCGGCCACGAGCTCTCGCGCGAACTCGAACCAGCCGTGCGACGCCCAACCGAGCCTGTCGGCGGTGTCGCGCAGCACGGTCAGCGGCGACTCGCCGCGGGCGTTCGCCGAGTACAGCACCTCGACGGCGTGCTTGCGAGCCTTGCGGCGCGAGGGGTAGGTCTCGGTCGCCTTCTCGGGGGCCGCCACGTCAGTCGTTGACGCGGCCGAGGTAGCTGCCGTCCCGCGTGTCGACCTTGACGCGCGTGCCCTGCTCGACGAACAGCGGCACCTGGATCTCCGCACCCGTCTCGACGGTCGCCGCCTTCGTGCCGGCGCTCGAGCGGTCGCCCTGGAGGCCCGGCTCCGTGTAGGTGATCTCGAGCACCACGGATGCCGGCAGCTCGACCTGCAGCGCCTCGCCCTCGTGCATCGAGATGGTCGCGGTGCCGTTCTCGAGCAGGAACTTCGCCCCGTCGCCGACGGTCGCGGCCGGGATCTGGAGCTGCTCGTAGGTGTCGTTGTCCATGAACACGAAGTCCTGGCCGTCGTTGTAGAGGTACTGGTAGTCGCGGCGGTCGACGGTCGCGAACTCCACCTTGGTGCCCGCGTTGAAGGTCTTGTCGACGGTCTTCTGGCTGCGGGCGTTGCGCAGCTTGGTGCGGACGAACGCACCGCCCTTGCCGGGCTTGACGTGCTGGAACTCGATGACGGTCCAGAGCTGGCCGTCGAGGTTGAGCACCGCGCCGTTCTTGATGTCGTTCGTGGTTGCCATGTGGCGAATCCGTTCCGTGGGAGCTTTCGGGGGCCCCGAACTGTGAGCAGTCCTGCGCCGACAGGAGAGTCTAGCGGGCTCGGTCTAGCCCGACTTCCGGAGCTCCAGCAGATGACGGCTCGCATGCGCGACGAAGGGGCCGGATGCGCGCAACTGCCGATCGAGTGCGCGCACGGTGGCGTCGTCGGCGCGCGTCGGGTCGAAGCCGGGCACCCACCAGGGGCACTTGCGCAGGATCCACACGATCGCGCCGATGTCGGCGTACTCCTGGCGCAGCCTGACGCTCTGCACCGCGACGAGCTCGAGGCCGGCCTCCTGTGCCTGCAGGATCTCGGTCGCCGGATCCCGCAACACCGGGTGGCCGGGCAGCGGCCCGAGGAATCGCTCGCTCAGCTCGGCCGCGCTCCATGGCCCGACGTGCTGCGCGAAGTACGCGCCGCCAGGCTCGAGCACGCGCGCGATCTCGGCGAAGTCGGGCGCGAGCGGGTGGCGGCTCGTCACCAGATCGCGGGACGCATCCGCCACCGGCAGCGGCGACCCTGGTCGGTGCTCGCGCACGTCGACGCCCCGCGGACGGAGCCGAGCCCGAGCCAGTGCCAGGTTCGCGGGCCACCCTTCTGTCGCGACCGTTCCCACCGGGATGGTCGGCGCCTCGTCGAGCACCTCTCCCCCGCCGGTGTCGAGGTCCAGCGGCGCTCGCGCAGCCCCGACGCGCTCGGCGAGCAGGCGTGCGTAGCCCCAAGGCGGCCGCTCCTCCGTCGCCCGGCCGTCGAGCCAGCCGAAGCCCCAGCCGTCGACGTCGGCGGCGACCGCCTCGGCGACCAGCTGTTCGAAGGGCAGCACTGGCTCAGCGAGCCGCGATCGCGGCCGCGGCGAGCGCATAGCCGCGCAGGCCGAAGCCCGCGATCACTCCGGTCGCAACGGCGGAGATGACGGAGGTGTGTCGGAAGGTCTCGCGCGCATGCGGGTTGGAGATGTGCACCTCGATGAGCGGTGCGACGCCCTGCAGCTGGGCGCAGGCGTCGCGCAGCGCATAGGAGTAGTGCGTGAAGGCCGCCGGGTTCAGGATCACCGGCGCCTGCGCGTCCACGGCCTCGTGGATCCAGCTGACCAGCTCGGCCTCGTCGTCGGTCTGGCGCACATCCGCCTCGATCGTGAGCGCTGCCGTGCTGACGGCCTCGACCAGCGGCGCGATGGCGTCGAGGGTCGCGCTGCCGTAGACCTCGGGCTCGCGGGTGCCGAGCCTGCCGAGGTTGGGGCCGTTGAGGACGAGGATGCGCATGCGGTCAGTCTGCCGCATGCGCCGAGTCTCGCGGCGCGATCGACCCGCGGTCGAGCGCTGCTCGACCGGCGTGACGGGCGCTACATCTCGCCTTCGAAGAGCCCCACCTGATTGCCGTCGACGTCTGCGAAGACCGCCCACCAGCTCGTCGGGGTGATCTCAGACCGTTCGACCACGACGGTGGCTCCGCGCGCGGTCGCCTTGGCGAGCGTGTCCTCGATCGAGTCGACCTCGACCATGCTGCGAGGCTGGGTGAAGCCCTCCTCGCGCTGCGTCAGCGCGCCGCCGGAGACGCCGTTCGGCGCCTGGAACATGGGATACCCCTCGAAGCCCTCCATCTCGGCGATCTGCCAGCCGAAGAGGTCTGAGTAGAAGGCCGTGGCCTTCGTGAGGTCGTTGACCGGGATCTCGATGTGCGTGATGTCGCCGTGTGCCATGGCGCCAGTCTCCGTCACGACAGCCTCGCGCACCAGTGCCGATCGCCTGCCCATGGCGTCCGACCGCGCGCGGTCGTCGCTGCACGCTCGCCGGCGCCCCCTCCAGTGGCAGCCTCCCCGCCTCCAGCCTCCCCGCATCCAGTGGCGTCTTCCCGCATCCGAACACGCCTGCGAGCATCCAGCGGCGGTTCCCTCCAACGGGTGGCGGTTTCCAGCATCGGCTGGAGACGAGCGCGCCTCACCTCCGGATGCACGAGCGCAGTTCTCGGAGAGCGCCACTCGACTGGACGAGGCGCCACTCGACCGCACGACGCGCCACTGGCGCGCCCGGAGCGCGCCAGAGCGACGAGGGTGGAGCTGCGAGTGGCGCTCAGTCGGCGAGCGACTGGTACGCCATGAACAGCAGCCCCTCGTCCGGCCCCTCGAGGATCCGCGGCTTCGCGACGTCGTCGAGCACCACGAACCGCAGCATCGACCCGCGCGTCTTCTTGTCCTTGCGCATGGTGCCGAGCAGGGTCTGCCACCGACCGACGGGATAGGTCATCGGCAGCTCGAGCGAGTCGAGGATGCTGCGATGACGGTCGACGACGCCCTCCGGCAGGCGCCCGGCGAGCCGCGAGAGCTCGGCCGCGAACACCATCCCGATGGACACGGCCGCGCCGTGCCGCCAGCGGTAGCGCTCGGTGTGCTCGATCGCGTGCCCGAGCGTGTGCCCGTAGTTCAGGAACTCGCGCTCCCCCGCCTCGCGGAAGTCGTTCGCGACGACGCGAGCCTTGACCTCGATCGCGCGCGCGACGACCTCGGCGAACTGCGGCGTCGAGGTGTCGGTGGTCGCGGCGAGCTCGGTCTCGAGGAGCTCCAGGATCCGGGGGTCGGCGATGAACCCGGCCTTCACGATCTCGGCGAAGCCGGTGAGCAGCTCGTTGCGCGGCAGCGAGTCGACCAGCTCGAGGTCGGCGATCACCGCGGCGGGGTGGTGGAAGGCTCCGACGAGGTTCTTGCCCTGCTCCGTGTTGATGCCGGTCTTACCGCCCACGGCGGCGTCGACCATGCCGAGCACGCTCGTCGGCACCTGCACCACGCGCACGCCGCGCAGCCAGGTGGCGGCGACGAAGCCCGCCAGGTCGGTGACGGCCCCGCCGCCCAGGCCCAGCACCGCGTCGGTCCTCGTGAACTCGGCCTGCCCCATGATCTGCCACAGGAACTGCGCGACCTCGATGCGCTTCGCCTCCTCGGCGTCGGGCACCTCGGCGAGGAGCACCTCGATCCCGAGCTCGGCCTTCAGGTGATCGGCGATGCGCGACATCGCCGGCTGGTGCACGACGAGCAGGCGCTGCGCGTCGCCCAGCTGCTCCTGCAGGCGCTCCACCAGGATGCCCCTGCCGACGTGCACGTCGTAGGGTGCCTCGGTCTGGACGCGGATGGTGGTCATGGTCGTGCTCCTGGTCTGCTCGGGCCCGCCTGCGCAGGCGCTGATGCGGTGCGTGACGTGTGGATGCGCGTCACCGGTCGTGCGCGACGAGCCAGGCCTCGAGCTCGTCCACGAGTCGACTGATGGGCGTGCGCGAGGTGTCGACCGTCATCTGGGCCAGCTCGCGGTAGATCGGGTCGCGCTCGGCGGCGATCCGCCGCCACGAGGCGATGCCGTCGGCGATGAGCGGCCGGCCGGCGCCGGCGATGCGGCGCTCTGCAGCCCGCTCGTCGACCGTGACGAGCACGACCGTGGCCTGCTCGCGCAGCAGCGCGCGCGTGTCCGCGTCGAGCACGGCACCGCCCCCGAGCGCGACCACGGTGCCGGGCGTGAGCGCGTGCTGCACCGCCTGCGCCTCCCAGTGGCGGAACGCCGCCTCGCCGCGCTCGGCGAAGATCTCGGGGATCGGCCCGTGCTCGAGCACCACGAGGCGATCGGTGTCGGCGAAGGTGCGGCCGAGGCGGGAGGCGAGCTTGCGCCCGATCGAGGTCTTGCCGGCAGCCATGGGGCCGATCAGCGCCACCGGCCGCGTCGCGCTCGCCTCGTCGCCGGGGCGCGGATGCGCGCCGGTCACGGCTGCGCGGACGGGGTCGCGACGGTGCGCAGGGTCGAGGGGATCTCGGCGACGTAGGCCTCGAGGTTCCTGCGGGTCTCCGCGACCGAGTCCCCGCCGAACTTCTCGACCACCGCATCCGCCAGCACGAGCGCGACCATCGCCTCTGCGACCACGCCTGCGGCGGGCACCGCGCACACGTCGCTGCGCTGGTGGTGGGCCTGCGCCACGTCGCCGGTGGCGGTGTCGATGGTGCGCAGCGCTCGGGGCACGGTCGCGATGGGCTTCATGCCCGCGCGCACGCGCAGCGCGTCTCCCGTCGTCATGCCGCCCTCGATGCCGCCCGCGCGGCCGGTCGCTCGGTGCGTGCCACCCTCGCCGGCGAGCAGCTCGTCGTGCGCGACGCTGCCGCGCCGCCGCGTGGTCTCGAAGCCGTCGCCGACCTCGACGCCCTTGATCGCCTGGATGCTCATGAGCGCCTGCGCGAGGCGGCCGTCGAGGCGGCGATCCCAGTGCACGTAGGAGCCGAGCCCGGAGGGCAGGCCGTAGGCGAGCACCTCGACGATGCCGCCGAGCGTGTCGCCGGAGCGGCGCGCATCCTCGACCTCGGCGAGCATGGCCGCGCTCGTCTCAGGATCGTTGCAGCGCAGCTCGTCCGCGTCGAGCCGATCGACGTCCTCCGGCACCGGCAGCGCCGCGCCCTCGGGCACGCGCACGGGGCCGATCGACAGCGTGTGGCTCACGAGGCGCACGCCCAGCTCGCCGAGGAACGCGCGGGCGACCGCGCCGAGCGCCACGCGCGCGGCGGTCTCTCGCGCGCTGGCCCGCTCCAGCACAGGGCGCGCCTCGTCGAAGCCGTGCTTCTGCATGCCGACGAGGTCGGCGTGGCCGGGGCGGGGTCGCGTGAGCTTCGCAGCGCGAGCGCCGGTCAGCTCGCCCTCGAGGGGCGCAGCGCCCATGACCTCCATCCACTTCGGCCACTCGGTGTTGCCGACGCGCAGCGCGACCGGGCCGCCCTGCGTGAGCCCATGGCGCACACCACCGGAGATCGACAGGGCGTCCTGCTCGAACTTCATGCGCGCGCCGCGACCGGCACCGAGCTTCCGCCGCTGCAGGTCTGCCTGGATCTGCTCGGCGGTGATGGGCACCCCCGCGGGCAGCCCTTCGAGGATCGCGATCAGTTCGGGGCCGTGGGACTCCCCGGCGGTCAGCCAGCGCAGCATGCCTACGATTCTTCCAGACCCGCCGATGCCGACCTGACCACGGCGCCCGACGCATCCGCCCGAGGTGCCAGCTCGAGCGATGCGCGCATCGCGGCGACGACGCCCAGCTCGTCCGGCAGCGCGGCGTCGATCGCGCCGAGGGCGAAGATGCGCGCCTGCAGCACGGCCTGCTCGAGCAGCATCTCCCGCCCGTCGATGCGCTGCTCTGCGGGCTGGTCGACGAACCGCGACCCCGCCGGGCGCGCGTAGTCGGCGTCGAGCAGGCGGGCGGGCGGATGCGCGAACACGGGCACGACGTCGGCGCCCGCGGGCAGCGTGGAGACGGCGGCGTCGACAGCGGGCAGCGGCTCGTCGAGGCCCTGCAGCTGCACCTCGACGCCGATCCGGTCGCCCAGGTCGGCGATGCGCCGGCCCTTCGTCTCGCTGCGCAGCGCGACGCGCACTCGGCGCGCGCCGAGCTCGTGCAGCGCGAGCAGCGCCGACTGGGCCGTCGCCCCCGCCCCGACGATCGCGCCGGTCTCGGCAGCGGCGAGCCCCGACTCGGCGAAGGCGCGGACGATGCCGCCGACGTCGGTGTTCCAGCCCCGTGGCCCGCGCGTCGCATCCAGCAGCAGCGTGTTGACGGCGCCGGTCAGCGCCGCGCGCGCATCGACCTCGCGCGCGATGGCGCGGGCCTCCTCCTTGAGGGGCGCGGTGACGGAGAGGCCGAGCCACGATCGGTCGAGCGCGTCGAGGAAGCCGGCGAGCTCGCCGCGCGCCACGAGCCGTCGCTCGCACGCCCAGTCGAGGCCGAGCGCTCGCGCCGCGGCGCCCTGCAGCAGCGGGGTCAGCGAGTGCTCGATGGGCGAGCCCACGACCGCGTGGCGGCGAGCGCCGCCCTGCGCGGCCGTCGACACCTCAGCCGCCCCAGCCCGGGTTGTCGCGCAGGAACTGCTGGAACCGCTCGACCGCCACGAGGTGCTCCTCGTAGGTCTCCGAGAAGACGGTCTCGCCCGTGTTCGGATCGACCGTCACGAAGTAGAGCCAGGGGCCTTCGGTCGGCTCGAGCACCGCCGTGATGGCCTGATCGCCCGGTGCGCCGATCGGGCCGACGGGCAGCCCGGTCTGCTGATAGGTGTTGTACGGGTTCGAGGCGTCGGCGCGCTCCTCGGCCGTCGTCGTGACGACGTGGAGGTTGCCGGTGCCGTAGGCCACCGTCGCGTCCGACTGCAGCGGCATGTTGATGTCGAGCCGGTTCTGGAAGACGCGCGCGACGCGACCGAAGTCGTCGGCGAACCTCGCCTCCCGCTGCACGACGGCGGCGAACGTCAGCACGCGCTGCGCGTCGGCGTCGGCGACCCCGTGCGTGTCGAGCGCCTGGTGCATGCGCGCGACCATCGCCTCGATGACGCCCTCCGCGGTGATGCCCTCGTCGAAGGTGTACGTGGCGGGGAAGAGCCAGCCCTCGAGCGAGATCGCGTCCTCCGGCAGGTCGAACTGCGCGAAGTTGCCGGCCAGCTGCGTGAACTCTGCCTGCGGGATCCCGAGGTCGCGCTCGAGCCGCTCGAAGACCTGCGGCAGCGTGTAGCCCTCCGGGACGGTCACGCGCAGCTCTGCCCTGTTCGCCGGGTCGAGGATCGCGTCGAGCGCTCCCTGCGCCGACATCTGCTGCTGCACCCGGTACGCGCCGGGGTGCAGCTGGATCGACGAGTCGCCGACCAGGATGTCGGTGAAGGCCTCGCTGCTCGCGATGACGTCCTGCTCCAGGAGCGTCGCCGCGACGTCGTAGCCGTTCTCGCCCGGCTCGATCCGCACGACGACCTCCCCGGTGCCGGGGCCCGGGTAGTCCTCCGCGCCGGCGAGCCGCTCCCGCAGCTGCCCGGCGCCCCAGGTCACCGCGACCACGAGGCCGACGACGACCACGAGCACGATGCTCCAGGCGATGATGATCCTGCGGGTCTTGACCTTGCGCTCCTGGCGCGCGCGTTCGCGACGTCCGGCCATGGGTCAGTCCTCTTCTCGCTCCGCGACGCGCTCGTCGCTGGTCAGCAGCTCCCCCGGCGCACGGCCGGAGGCGCGCTCGCTGTCGAGCGCATGCTGCAGGATGACGACCGCGGCCGCCTGATCGATGGTGGCGCGCTGCTGGCGCGTCGACTTGCCGGATGCGCGCATCCCGGCCGAGGCGGTCACGGTGGAGAGCCGCTCGTCGACGAGCCGCACCGGCATCGTCGCGGCGAGCTCCGCCGCCATCTCGCGCGCGTCCTGCGTGCTGGGCGTGTCACCGCCGGAGAGCGAGATCGGCAGGCCCACCACCGCCTCGACGGCGTCGAGCTCGGTCGCGAGCTCGCGCAGCCGCGCGACGGGGTCGACGGCCGCGCGCTGGATCGTCTCCACCGGCGTCGCCAGCAGGCCGTCGCGGTCGCTGCGGGCGACGCCGACGCGGGCCCTGCCCACGTCCACGCCGATCCTCACGCCCCGTCGCATCGTCTCCCGCTCGTCCCGTGGCCCGCTCAGCGCCGCACGCCGTCGGTGATCGCAGCCAGCGCCGCGGGCATCGCGGATGCGTCCTGCCCGCCGCCCTGCGCCATGTCGGGCTTGCCGCCGCCGCCGCCGCCGAGCACCGAGGCCGCAGCCTTCGCGAGCGGTCCCGCTGCCACGCCGGCGTCGCGCGCCGCCTGGTTCGTGGCGACGACGATCGCCGGGCGCCCGTCGACCGCGCCGCCGATGGCGACGACGGCGGGCTCGGCGCCCAGTCGCTCGCGCACCTGCGCAGCCAGCGAGCGGAGGTCGTCCTGCGATCCCACCGCCCCGAGGTCGGTGCTCGCCAGCAGTACGTCGCCCGCGCGCTGCGCGGCATCGACGATCGGCTGCACGCGGCCGGCGAGCTGCTTCGACTCGAACTCCGCGATGCGCTTCTCGGCCGTCTTGAGCGAGGCGACGATCTCCTGGATGCGGCTGGGCAGCTGCTCCTTCGGCGTCCTCAGCATCGAGGTGAGCTCGCTCACGAGCGTGCGCTCGGCGACCAGCTGGTCGAACGCATCCGCGCCGACCGCCGCCTCGACGCGCCTGGCGCTCGAGCCGACGCTCGACTCGCTCGTGATCGAGAGCAGGCCGATCTGGCTCGAGGCGGCGACGTGGGTGCCGCCGCAGAGCTCGCGCGACCACGGTCCGCCGATGTCGACCATGCGCACCGTCGAGCCGTACTTCTCGCCGAACAGCGACATGGCGCCGAGCGCCTTGGCCTCGTCGAGCCCCATCACGCGGGTCTCGACAGGCAGGTCGTCGCGGATCGCGCCGTTGGCGATGCCCTCGAGCTCCTGCCGCATGTCGCTCGAGAGCGGGCTCGACCACGAGAAGTCGAGGCGCATGTAGCCGGCCTTGTTGTAGGAGCCCGCCTGCACCGCGTCGGGGCCGAGCAGCTGGCGCAGCGCGGCGTGCACGAGGTGCGTCGCGCTGTGCGCCTTGTTGGCGCCGCGCCGGTAGAGCGGATCGACCACGGCGTGCGCGACGTCGCCGACGGCGATCTCGCCGCTCGTCACTCGCACGGTGTGGCTGATGAGGCCCTGCACCGGGCGCTGCACGTCGAGCACCTCTGCCTCGAAGCCGGGGCCGACCAGGCGACCCTGGTCGCTGTCCTGCCCGCCCGCCTCCGCGTAGAGCGGGGTCGCGGTCAGGATCACCTCGACCTCCTGGTCGAGGCCTGCCGAGGCCACCTGCGCGCCGTGGGCGATGATGCCGATCACCTCGCCGTCGGCCTCGAGCTCCTCGTAGCCGAGGAAGGCGGTCTCGCCCCTGCCGCGCAGCTCCGAGTAGACGGAGAGGTCGGCGAGCTGTCGGCGGCGCGACTTCGCGTCGGCCTTCGCACGCGTGCGCTGCTCGCTCATGAGCGACTCGAAGGTGGAGCGGTCGACCTCGAGGCCCGCCTCCTCGGCGATCTCCATGGTCAGGTCGATCGGGAAGCCGTAGGTGTCGTGCAGGAGGAAGGCGGTCTTGCCGGGGACCACCTGGCCGGATGCCGCGCGCACGTCGCCCATCGCGAGGTCGAGCACCGTCGATCCGGACTCGAGCGTCTTGAGGAAGGTCTCCTCCTCGGCGATCGCGAGCCGCTCGATGCGCGGGAACGCCGCGTCGAGGTCGGGGTAGGCGGCCGACATGGCGTCGTAGCTCGCGCGGAAGAGCGTCGGGAACGTCGCCTCGTGGACACCGAGGAGGCGCATCGCGCGGATCGACCGCCGCATCAGGCGGCGCAGGATGTAGCCGCGGCCGTCGTTGCCGGGCGTGATGCCGTCGCCCATCAGCATGAGCGAGGAGCGCACGTGGTCGGCGACCACGCGCATCCGCACGTCGTCCTCGTGCTCGGCGCCGTAGCGGCGGCCGGAGAGCTCGCTCGCGAGGTCGAGCACCGGGCGCACCTGGTCGATCTCGTACATGTTCTGCACGCCCTGCTTGAGGAACGCGATGCGCTCGAGCCCCATGCCGGTGTCGATGTTCTTCTTCGGCAGCTCGCGCACGATCGTGAACTCGGTCTTCGAGCGCACGTCGGCGATCTCGTCCTGCATGAAGACGAGGTTCCAGATCTCCACGTAGCGGTCGGAGCCGGTCGCGGGGCCGCCCTCGGGGCCGTACTCGGGGCCGAGGTCGTAGAAGATCTCGGAGTCTGGCCCGGCGGGACCGGGCTGTCCCGTCATCCAGTAGTTGTCCTCGAGGCCCAGGCGCTGGATCCGGTCCGCGTCGATGTCGGTGACCTCGAGCCACAGGCGCTCGGCCTCGTCGTCCGTGAGGTAGACCGTCGCCCACAGCCGCTTCGGGTCGAAGCCGTAGCCGCCGTCCGCCTCGGAGCCCGTCAGCAGCTTCCACGCGTAGTCGATCGCCTCGCGCTTGAAGTAGTCGCCGAACGACCAGTTGCCCGCCATCTGGAAGAAGGTGCCGTGGCGCGGCGTGCGCCCGACCTCTTCGATGTCGGTGGTGCGGATGCACTTCTGCACATCGGCGACGCGCGACCAGGGGGCAGGCACCCGCCCCGAGAGGTACGGGATGAACGGCACCATGCCGGCGATGGTGAACATGATCGCCGGGTCCTCGCTCACGAGCGACGCCGAGGGGACGATCGTGTGGTCGCGCTCCTCGAAGTGGGAGAGGAATCGGCGGTGGATCTCTGCGGTCTGCATCTCGCTCAGGTCTTTCCAGCCCCCGTGCAGGGGCCTGACGGACCCGGGCGCAGCGCGCCCGGGTCCAGGTGGGGTGTCGTCACTCGCCTCGCAGCTCGCGGTCGCGAGCCTGGTAGCCGTCCTTGACGGCATCCGTGAACTCGCGGGTGCGATCGTCGACGCTGTCGAGGATCGCCTTGCCCTTCGCGGTCTCCTCGATGCGGCGTGCGGCGAAGACGCCGATGACGACGCCGACGGCCAGGAACAGGAGCTTCTTCACAGCGGGGTCTCCCTCGTGTCTCGAGCCCCGCACCGGATCGGCGGCAGGGCGGGTGCCAGTCTAACGAGGAAGAGGGGCCGCCACCTGGCGACCCCTCTTCACGCTCGCTGGATCAGCGGGCTGCGTAGTACTCGACGACGAGCTGCACGTCGGCGACGACCGGCACCTCTGCGCGCTGCGGGCGACGCACGAGGCGAGCCTGCAGGCGGTCGAGCTGCACGTCGAGGTACGGCGGCACGGGGGGCAGCACCTGCGCGTGACCGCCGGCGGCCGCGACCTGGAAGGGCTCCATGCCCTCGCTGCGCTCGTGCACGTGGATGACCTGGCCGGCCTTCACGCGGAAGGACGGGCGGTCGACGCGCTGGCCGTCGACCATGATGTGGCGGTGCACGACGAGCTGGCGCGCCTGCGAGGTGGTGCGGGCGAAGCCGGCGCGCAGCACGAGCGCGTCGAGGCGCATCTCGAGCAGCTCGACGAGGTTCTCACCCGTCAGGCCGGGCTGGCGGCGCGCCTCGTTGAAGACGATGCGCAGCTGCGCCTCGCGGAGCCCGTACTGGGCGCGCAGGCGCTGCTTCTCGCGCAGGCGGACGGCGTAGTCGCTGTCGGCCTTGCGCTTGGTGCGGCCGTGCTGGCCGGGGCCGTACGGACGCTTCTCGAGGTAGCGGGCCGCCTTCGGGGTGAGGGCGACGCCGAGGGCGCGCGAGAGGCGCACCTTCGAACGGGAACGGGACTTCGTGGACATGACTTCCTTCGCTGAGTCGCTGCCGCGCGAGCGGCTGTCGCGGCGGAGTGCCGCGACCTAAGGAGGGTTGCGGGCCCCGGCAGCATGGCGCTGCCCTCAGGGCCGTCGTCCAGCCTAGCAGATCAGCGGTCTCCGCCCAGGATCTTGCGGATGCGCTCGAGCCGCGCCGCCACGTCGCGCTCGAAGCCGTGCGGCCCCGGCTCGTAGTAGCGGCGGCCGACGAGCGGATCAGGCAGGTACTGCTGCTCAGCCACCCCGTGCGGCGCGTCGTGGGCGTAGCGGTAGCCCTTCCCGTGGCCGAGCCGCTTCGCGCCCGGGTAGTGCCCGTCGCGCAGGTGGATCGGCACGCGGCCGAAGTCGCCCGCGCGCACGTCGGCGATCGCCGCGTCCACCCCGCGGTAGGAGCGGTTCGACTTCGGCGCGGTCGCGAGGTAGACGGTCGCCTCCGCGAGCGGGATCCGCCCCTCCGGCATGCCGATCATCTGCACCGCGGTCGCGGCGGCCGTCGCGATCACCAGGCCCTGCGGGTCGGCCATCCCGATGTCCTCCGCGGCCAGCACGATGATCCGGCGGGCGATGAACCGCGGGTCCTCACCGGCCTCGATCATGCGCGCCAGGTAGTGCAGCGACGCATCCGGATCCGAGCCCCGCACGGACTTGATGAAGGCCGAGATCACGTCGTAGTGCTCGTCGCCCTGGCGGTCGTAGCGCAGCAGCGCGCGGTCGACGGCGCTCGCCAGCGCCTCCGCCGTCACCGCGACCGGCGCGGGCGTCGTGTCGCGGCCGGGGTCGTCGTCGCGCTCCTCCTGCTCATCGACGTCGTCGGCATCGCCTGCGGCAGCGGTCTCGGCCGCCTCCAGTGCGTGCGCGCCGGCAGCCTCGAGCGCTGTGAGCGCGCGGCGGGCGTCGCCCGAGGAGAGCCTGATCAGCTGCGCCTTCGCGTCGTCGTCGAGCACGATGCCCGCATCGAACCCGCGTGGGTCGGCGATCGCCCGGTCGACCAGCGCTCCGATGTCGGCGTCCTCCAGCGGCTCGAGCGTCAGCAGCAGCGACCGCGACAGCAGCGGGCTGATCACGCTGAAGGAGGGGTTCTCGGTGGTCGCCGCGATCAGCGTCACCCACCCCTGCTCGACACCCGGGAGCAGCGCATCCTGCTGCGCCTTCGTGAAGCGGTGGATCTCGTCGAGGAAGAGCACGGTCGACTGGCCGAAGAGGTCGCGCTGGTTCAGCGAGTCCTCCATCACCTGCCGCACGTCCTTCACTCCGGCGGTGACGGCGCTCAGCTCGACGAAGCGGCGGTCTGAGGTGTGGGCGATCGACTGGGCCAGCGTGGTCTTGCCGGTGCCCGGCGGCCCCCAGAGGATGACGCTCTGGCCGCTCGCGCGGTCGCCGGATGCTGCCAGGCGGCGCAGCGGAGACCCAGGGCCGAGCAGGTGGCGCTGCCCCACGACCTCGTCGAGGCTCGTGGGCCGCATGCGCACCGCGAGCGGCGCTGTCGTCCCCCTGGCCATGCGTCCATGCTAGGCGCGACCACTGACGCGCCCCGCCGGTGACGGCCGCTGCGGGCTCGAGCGGGTAGCCTGAACGCCGGCCGCGCTCCCGTCCCGGACGGCGATCTGCGCGCGGCAGGTCCGTGAGGAGAACCCGTGGTCACCAAGCAGGAGCAGGAGCGGCGCGTCCGCGACTACCGCGCTCGCCAGTCCGTGCACGAGCGCAGGAAGCGCCGCCAGGCGCGCGACTCCATCATCGGCGGCGTGCTCGCCGGCGTCGTGCTGCTCGGCGGCATCGGCGTCATCGCGCTCACCCAGCCGCCCGCCGACTCCCCAGCCGAGACGGCCGCTCCCACCGACAGCGCAGCCCCCACCGAGCCTGCCGCCGCCTCGACGGTGCCCGACCCCTCGCTCGCCGAGGAGCGCACCTGGACGGGCACGCTCACGATCGACGGCGTCGAGCTCGAGGTCGAGCTCGACGGGGCAGCAGCGCCCCAGGCCGTCTCCGCGGTGCTGCAGGACACCCAGCAGGACTACTACGACGACAAGACCTGCCACCGACTGACGACCAGCCCCGGCTTCAGCGTGCTGCAGTGCGGATCGGTCGACGGCACCGGCGCCGGCGACCCCTCCTACATGTACGGACCGATCGAGAACGCCCCCGCCGACGACGTCTACGTCGAGGGCACGATCGCCATGGCGCGACAGGGCGGCAATGCGGACTCGAACGGGCACCAGTTCTTCATCGTCTACGGCGACACGACGATCCCCTCCGACGCCGCCGGCGGCTACACCGTCATCGGGCAGATCGTGAGCGGCCTCGACCAGCTGCAGGAGCAGGTCATCGCGAAGGGCACGGTCGACGACGCACCGGACGGCGCGCCCGCGGAGGACGTCACGATCGACGACTTCGTCCTGGAGTAGCCGCTCCACCGGACCGGGCCCGAGACGGGCCCGGCGCTGGGGTCGCGCAGAGGCCAGCAATGGCCTCTGCTCCAGCTCCACCGGACCGGGCCCGAGACGGGCCCGGCGCTGGGGTCGCGCAGAGGCCAGCAATGGCCTCTGCTCCAGCTCCACCGGACCGGGCCCGAGACGGGCCCGGCGCTGGGGTCGCGCAGAGGCCAGCAATGGCCTCTGGCTCCAGCTCCACCGCGCTAGGCTCTCCCTGCCCGTTCCCTCGCACGAGAGACTCCGTCATGCCTGACACCCAGCCCACCGAATCCGACGCCGCGCAGCCCGCCGCTGAGGAGACCGCTCCCGACCGCGCGGAGCAGACCGCCGGCGTCCCCGCCCCGAGCACCGACGCTCCTGCCGAGGCCGCCGACGCTCCGGCCGAGACGCCTGAGGTCGCCGCAGATGCCACCGATGCGCCTGCCGAGGCCGCCCCGACAGCCGCCGAGGCCACCCACGCAGCCGCGGAGCCCACTGACGCAGCCGCCGAGGCAGCCGCCGAGCCCGCCGAGGCTCCCGTCGAGACCGCCGACGCGCCTGCTGAGGCTGCCGACAGCACCGAGGCTCCGTCCGGCCCGACCTTCGGCGAGACGGTCATCGAGCGCGGTCTCGGCCGCGTCGATGCCGCCGGCACCGTCGCGGTCAAGGACGGCGACGACTGGCGCGTGGTCGGGCAGTTCCCCGACGCCACGCCGGAGGAGGCGCTCGCCTACTTCGAGCGCAAGTTCGCCGACTTCGAGGGCCAGGTGCGGCTGCTCGAGCAGCGCATCCGCGGCGGCGCGAGCGCGCGGGACGTCGCGAAGACCGCGAACCACCTCCACCAGAGCGTCGCGATCGCCAACGCCGTCGGCGACATCCCCTCGCTGCTCGCCAGGCTCGACGCGCTCCGCGGTGAGCTGGGCGAGCTCGAGGCGAAGCAGCAGGCCGCCAGCAAGGCGGAGGTCGAGGCCGCGCTCGCCGAGCGCACCCGCGTCGTCGAGTCCATCGAGCGCCTGGCCGGCGGCGACCTGGCCGACGTGCAGTGGAAGCAGACCATGCAGCAGGTCGACGTGCTCTTCGCCGAGTGGCAGCGACTCCAGAAGGACGGCCCGCGGCTCTCGAAGAGCCAGGCCGACTCGCTCTGGAAGCGCTTCCGCGACGCCCGCAGCACCCTCGAGACGGCGCGGCGCAAGTTCTTCGCCGAGCTGGATGCTTCGCACAAGGATGTCCGCGCCCGCAAGCAGGCGCTGGTCGAGCAGGCGCAGGCGCTCGCGCCCAAGGGCGTCGACGGCATCCCCGCCTACCGCGCGCTGCTGGATCAGTGGAAGGCCGCGGGCCGCGCGGGGCGCAAGATCGACGACGCGCTGTGGGCCGAGTTCAAGGAAGCCGGCGACGTGCTGTTCCAGGCCAAGGCCGAGCAGGTCGCGGTCGACAACGAGGAGTACTCCGCGAACCTCGTCGCCAAGCAGGCGCTCCTCGACGAGGCGGCTCCCATCCTCGAGATCACCGACCGCACGGCTGCGCGCGACGCCCTCATCGGCATCCAGCAGCGCTGGGACGAGATCGGTCGCGTGCCGCGCGAGTCGCTGCGCGAGGTCGAGGACCGCATGCGGAAGATCGAGACGCACGTGCGCGAGCTCGACGAGCAGCACTGGAAGAGCCACAACCCCGAGCGCAAGGCACGCTCCGAGGGCCTCGCCGGACAGCTCGAGGATGCCATCGAGAAGCTCGAGGCGGAGATCGCCGAGACGAAGGACGCGAAGCGCAAGGCCGAGCTCGAGGCCGAGCTCTCGACCAAGCGCTCGTGGCTCGAGGTCGTCGCGGCCGCAGGCTGAGCGCCGCCCGCCCGGAGGTGAGCGAGGGCCCCGTCGTCATCGGACGACGGGGCCCTCGCCCGTTCATGGCCGCTGCGCGTCGCCCTCGCTCGAGAACGCCGCGTCGAAGCGCGTGGCGGAGGGGTCGAACTCGAAGCGACGCAGCGCCTCCAGCGCCTCCGGTGCGCCCTGCAGGCGATCCATGCCCGCGTCCTCCCACTCGATCGAGATGGGTCCCGTGTAGCCGATCGCGGTGAGGGTGCGGAACGCGTCGCCCCAAGCCACATCGCCGCGCCCGGCCGAGACGAAGTCCCAGCCGCGCCGCGGATGCCCCCACGGCAGGTGCGACGACAGGATGCCGTTGCGGCCGCCACCCATCCGCATCCGGGTGTCCTTGCAGTCGACGTGGTAGATCCTGTCCGCGAAGTCCGAGATGAAGCCCACGGGATCGATCCCCTGCCAGACCATGTGGCTCGGGTCCCAGTTGAGCCCGAACGCCGGGCGGCGCCCGACGGCGTCGAGCGCGCGCTCGGTCGACCAGTGGTCGTAGGCGATCTCGCTCGGGTGCACCTCGTGGGCGAAGCGCACGCCGACCTCGTCGAACACGTCGAGGATCGGGTTCCAGCGCGCTGCGAAGTCGCGGTAGCCGTCCTCGATCACGCTGTCGGGCACCGGCGGGAACTGCGCGACGTACTGCCAGATCGACGAGCCGGTGAAGCCGACGACGGTGTCGACGCCGAGCGCCCGCGCCATGCGCGCGGTGTCCTGCAGCTCCTGCGCAGCGCGCTGGCGCACGCCCTCAGGATCGCCGTCGCCCCAGACTCGCGGGCGCACGATCGCCTCGTGGCGGAAGTCGATCGGGTCGTCGCACACCGCCTGGCCGTGCAGGTGGTTGGAGATCGCCCACACCTGCAGGCCGTTGCGCTCGAGGATCTCGCGGCGCGAGGCGACGTAGGCGTCGTCATCCCAGCGGGAGGGGTCCAGGTGGTCGCCGGAGCAGGCGATCTCCAGGCCGTCGTAGCCCCACGAGCCCGCGAGGCGCGCGACCTCCTCGAAGGGCAGGTCGGCCCACTGGCCGGTGAACAGGGTGAACGGGCGAGTCATGGCTTCCTCATCTCGGTCATCGGCGGGGCTCCAGGGGCATCCTCGCACCGTCGGCCGCGTGACTGCGCTCGACGGCATCCAGCACGCGCTGCACGGCGAGACCCTCCGCGAAGGACGGCTCGGGTGCACGGCCCGCCGCGATCGCCCGCAGCAGGTCGGCCGCCTGCATCGTGAACGTCGAGTCCCAGCCGAGCACGTGGCCCGGCGGCCACCACGCGTCGAGGTAGGGATGCGTCGGCTCGGTCACGAGCACCCGGGACGGCCACGCGTCGCGGCCCTCGGTGACGACCAGCTCGTTGAGGCGCTCCAGGTCGAAGGCGATCGCGCCGTCGGTGCCGTGCACCTCGATGGTGAGGCCGTTCTTGCTGCCGGTCGCGACCCGCGAGACCTCGAGCGAGGCGACCGCTCCCCCGTCGAGGTCGAGCTGCGCCCACGCCGCGTCGTCCACCGTGACGGGCTCGAGCCCATCCGGTCCCTGACGCTCGCGCTGGAAGGTGCGCAGCATGCCGCGCACGCCGACCGCGCGCTGCCCGGTGATCGTCTGGATCTGGTCGATCACGTGCGAGCCGAGGTCGCCGAGCGCGCCGTTGCCCGCCGTCTCCGCGCGCAGCCGCCAGGTCATCGGCGCCTCGGGATCGACCAGCCAGTCCTGCAGGTAGGCGGCGCGGACGGTGCGGATCTCGCCGATGCGCCCCTCGGCCACCAGCTGCCTCGCGAGGGCCAGCGCGGGCACGCGGCGATAGTTGAAGCCCAGCATCGAGGCGCCCGTCGCAGCAGCGGCGGCCGCCACCATGCGCTCCGCCTCCGGGAGGCCGGTGGCGAGGGGCTTCTCGACCAGCACGTGCTTGCCGGCTTCGAGCGCCGCGGTCGCCATCTCGGCGTGGAGGTGGCCCGGCGTGCAGATGTCGACGATGTGCACGTCGTCGCGAGCGATGACCGCTCGCCAGTCGGTCGCGGCCTCCTGCCAGCCGAGGCGCCGGGCAGCGCTGCGCGTGCGCTCGGGGTCGGAGCCGCAGAGCACGCGCATGGCGATGGCGGGCGCGTCCGGGAAGACCGCGCCGACGTTGCGCCACGCGGATGAGTGGGCGCGGCCCATGAAGGCCGTCCCGAGCACGGCGACGCCGAGCGCGTCCGAGGAGGCGACGGCAGGGGCGGCCTGTGCGGCCTGCGACGCGCTCACGAGCGCTCCAGCTCGCGCAGGAACGCCAGCCCGTCTCGGGCGAGGTCGTCCTGGCTCGTCGCGAGCGGACGCCAGATGGAGGCTGCCACCGCGATCGCGGCGTTCTCGGCGGTGAAGCTCTCGATCACGAGCGGCCCGCGGTAGTCGACCTCGTCGAGCGCCTCGCGGATGCCGGCCCAGTCGGTCTGGTCGCCCCCGGGTGCCCCGCGGTCGTTGCCGCAGACCTGCACGTGCGCGATGGCAGCACCGGCGGTGCGGATGGCATCGGCGCTCGAGCGCTCCTCGATGCCGAGGTGGTAGGTGTCGAGCGCGAGCCCCAGGTGCGGGCCCAGCAGCGGCTCGAGCGCGTCGAGGGCCTGCGCGACGGTCGTGATGATGGAGGTCTCGTAGCGGTTCAGCGGCTCGACGCCGACCGTGATCCCGCGCGCTGCGGCGTGCTCGACGACGGGCGCGAGGTGCTCGCGCAGCTCCTCGATGACGCGCCGGCGCTCATCGGCGTCCATGCGCCACGTGCGGCCGGTCTGGGCGGTGAAGGGTCCGCAGACGCTGCTCGCGCCGAGATCGGCGGCGAGGTCGATGCACGAGCGCAGGTATCGCTGCGTCTCGGCGACGGTGTCGTCGTCCGCGGCCACGAGGGCGCGGTCCGGCCCCATGGCGCCGACGACGGTTGCCGCGAGTCCGTGCAGCTCGAGCAGGGGCCCCACCGCAGCGGCGGTGAGGTCGCCCTCGCGCTCGAGCGGCAGCTCGATGACGTCGAAGCCGAGGTCGGCGACGTGCGCCACCGCCTCAGGAGCGGTCTGGTCGCGCAGCGGCGACTGCCACACCCAGGTGTTGATGCCGATCGGGCGCATGGCGCCTCCGTTCTGCGATGCCGGGCCGCGATGGCGCGCGTCGGCGTCTGCTCCAGCAGCGGATGCGCGTGCCGAGGAGCGGGATGACTGAGGGGGGTGACGGCCGGCCCCCGCGCGATGCGCGAGGACCGGCCGGTCATCGGTGTCGCGGTCAGGCGACGACTAGCGGTCCTGCCACGGGCCCGGGTAGGTGGGCAGGTCCGCTCCGCCGAACAGCGCGTAGTGACCGTCGGGCATGCCCTCGTTGGCTGCGATCGCCTCGTCGCGAGCGTCGGCGTCGAGCGGCGTCTGCGGCAGCACCCACTCGGTCGGCACCGGCTCGCCGTTCGCGATCATCTCGGCTGCCAGCAGCGGCGTGCGCCACTGGAAGTTCGAGTAGGCCGGGGCGAGCGCGGTCATGTCGCGCTCCTGCCATGCGCGGAGGAAGCTCATCTCGTCCTCGCCCGTCATGACCGGCAGCTCTGCGCCGGCATCCTCGAAGGCCTCGATGGCGGCGACGGCCCCGTCCCCGGCGTCCATCCAGATGCCCTGCACGTCACCGCGCGCCAGCGCATCCGTGATGATGCTCTTGATCTCGGTCGGGTCGGCACCGGTGAAGTAGTCGTCGACGGTGATGCCGGCCTCGGTCAGCAGGCGCTCAGCGGCCGCCCAGCGGTGCTCGAGCACGTCGACGCCCGGGAGGATGCGGAGCGCGACGACCGTGTCGCCCTCCTCGAGGTTGTCGATGAGGAACTCCGCGGTGTCGATGCCCCACGCGTAGCCGCCGATCGGGTGGATGAACGTCGTCGCGCAGTCGGTGTCGACACCGCGGTCGAAGACGATCACCGGGCGCCCGGTCTCGCAGGCGCGCTCCACCGCAGGCGTGAGCGCAGCGGTCGAGTTCGGCGAGATGATGTAGATGTCGCAGTTGCCCTCACCGATGAAGTAGTCGATGTCGGCGATCTGGGTGTTGTCGTCGTCGCCGGCGTCGCGCACCTCGAGGGTCTCGATGACGCCCTCCTCCTGCAGGACCTTGAACTGCTCCTGCATGGTGATGAAGCCGGTCTGGCGCCACGGGTTCGAGATGGATGCGTTGGCGAAGCAGGCGTGCATCGCCTCATCGGTCTGCCACTCGGCGGTGTCCGTCATCGGGCCGTCGATGTACTGCAGCCAAGGCGTCTCGGGGTCACCCTCGAAGGTGGCCGAGCGCTGCTCGAACTGCTCGTCGTAGACCGCCTGCTCGAACCACTCGCCGCTCGACGCCTCGGTTTCGGTGGGTGCGGATTCGGTGCTCTCGGGTGCCGCCGAGGGGTCGACGCTCCCGTCGGTGCTGCAGGCCGCGAGTGTCATCGCGGCGCCGAGGGCCACGACGATGAGGCCCTTGCTGTGCTTGCGCATCATTGCTCTCCTGGTGTTGGGGTCGGTGTTGGTGGTGGTGTCGGATCGGGTTCGGCCGCCGCTTGGGAGCGCGAGACCGAGCTGGGCCGTCGGGCCGTGCGCCAGGCGACTGCTCCGAGGGCGACGGCGAGGATGATGATGATGCCCTGCACGCTCGGTCGCCACGTCGAGTCGATGCCGACCTGGTTCAGCACCGTGAACAGCAGCTCCAGCGCGATGGCGCCGGCGGCGGCGGAGAGGACCCAGCCGCGTCCGCCGCCCAGCACCGCGCCGCCGAGCACCACGGCGGTGATCGCCTGGAACTCGTAGCCGGTGCCGATGCTGGGGTGCACGCCGGCGTAGCCGACGAGCAGGATGCCGGCGACGGTGGCCGCGAGCGATGAGAGCACGAAGGCCGAGATCTTCACCCGCGCGGTGCGGGTACCGGAGAGGCGCGCCGCGACCGGGTTGTCGCCGACCGCCAGCAGCGTCTGCCCGAAGGGCGCCCGCATGAGCAGCCAAGCGCCGACGGCGAGCACCACGAGGATGATCACCGAGTAGGGCAGCACGTCGCCGAGCAGGCCGCGGCCGATCTCTCGGAAGCTGTCGACCGGGTTGCCGGTGGCGGCACCACCGGTCAGGAAGCGCACGAAGCCGTAGAGGGCGAGCATCATGCCCAGGGTGACGATGAAGCTCGGCACCTTCGCCATCGTCGTCAGCACGCCGTTCAGGAGGCCGACGCCGATGCCCACGAGCAGCATCAGCGCCAGGCCGGGCAGGATCATCGCCTCGTCCTGCCCGATGATGTTGCCGGCGATGACCACCTGAGCGGCGATCACCGCTCCCATCGAGAGGTCGAACTCGCCGGAGACGATGACGAAGAACTGGCCGATCGCCGCGATCGCGATCGGAGCGGTGCGCGCGAGGAAGCGCACGAGCTGGTCGGGCTCGGCGAAGCGCGGGTTCACGACCGATGCCGCGATGAGCAGCACGACCAGCAGCACGAAGACGGCACCGCCGGGGGTCGCGAGGGCCGAGACGAAGCGCTGCCAGGGCGAGCGCTGAGCGAGCGCGGTCATGATGCCGCCCCCTTCCCGTGGAACCGCGGTGGTCGGCGCTGCAGGCTGCGCCAGGCGTAGAGCGCGACCGCGACGATGATGACGGCGCCGCGCAAGAAGTCCTTGAAGAAGGGGTTGACCTCGAGCGCACCCATCGTGTGGTCGAGCACCGCGAAGATCGCCACGCCGCCGATCGTGCCGAGCACCCCGCCGGATCCGCCCGCGAGCAGGGTGCCGCCGAGCACGACCGCTGCGATCGACATCAGGTCGTAGCCGCCCTGCGAGCCGATCGTCGGGCTGCCGACCGAGGTGCGCGCGAGCAGCAGCAGGCCGGCGAGCCCCGCGAGCGTGGAGCACAGGATGTGCGAGACCACGACCGGCACCTGGGTGCGCACGCCCGAGAGCCGAGCGACGTGCGCGTTGCCGCCCACGGCGTAGATGTGGTGGCCGATCGCCGTGCGGTGCAGCAGCAGCGCGGCGAGCCCGGCGCAGACGAGCATGATGATGGTCGACAGCGGCACGCCTGCGATGGTCGTCGCGCCGAGCAGCCGGAACTCGGCGGGCGCCGAGCCGAAGGAGCCCTGGAAGCTCGTGCCGAGCCAGCCGGAGATGATGAGCCCGACGCCGAGCGTGGCGATGAAGCCGTGCACCCGCAGCTTCGTCACGATCAGCCCGTTGACGGCGCCGATCGCGGCGGAGACGAGCAGCGCGGCTGCGACGCCCGGCACGATGCCCGCGGCGCCCTGGGCCATGATGCCGGCGCCGACGATGGATGCGGTGCTGACGACGTAGGGCACCGAGAGGTCGAGGCTGCCGGAGATGATGACGAGCGTCTGCCCGATCGCCACGAAGCCGAGGATCGACATGAGCGTCAGCACGCTCGTCAGCGTGCCGGAGGTGAAGAAGGACTTGCCGGCGGCAGCGACCAGCACGGCGCTCAGGGCGATCACGCCCACGAGCACGATGTAGACGATCGCCGTCGTCGAGATGCGCGTGCGGCGCGCGGGCCTGGTTCCCGTGATGGCGGTCATGCCGCGGCCTCCTCGTCGGCGCCGGTCGCCAGCGCCAGCACGTCTTCCTCGCTCGATGCCTTGGGCAGCTCGCCGGCGAGTCGCCCGTCGCGCATCACCAGGATGCGGTCGCTCATGCCGAGCACCTCGGGCAGCTCGCTGGAGACCATCAGGATCGCGACGCCGGAGGCGGCGAGCCGTCGCATCACCTCGTACACGCCGTACTTCGCGCCGACGTCGATGCCGCGGGTCGGCTCGTCGAGGAGCACGACCGCGGGGGCGACGGCCAGCCACCGAGCCAGCACGACCTTCTGCTGGTTGCCGCCCGAGAGGAACTGCACCTCCTGGTCGAGGCCGCGCGCGACGAGCTCGAGCTCGGCGAGCGAGCCCGGCATGGCGCTGCGCGCTGCCCGGGTGCGGGAGGGGAAGACCGCGCGGACGACGCCGAGCGCGTTCTGCAGCACGGTCAGGTTGAGCGAGAGTCCCTGGCTCTTGCGGTCCTCGGTGATGAGCGCGAGGCCGGCTCGCACTGCCTGGCGAGGCGAGCGCGCGCGGAGCGCCGTTCCCTGCACGCGCATCGATCCGCGCGTGAAGGGGTCGGCCCCGAAGATGCCGTGCAGCAGCTCGGTGCGGCCGGCGCCCTGCAGGCCGGCGATGCCGACGATCTCGCCGGCGCGCACCGAGAGAGAGACGTCGTCGACGAAGTCGTTGCCCGCACCCTCCAGCTCGAGCATCGGCGAACCGGGCTCGGTGCCGGGGACCGCGTCGGGGAAGAAGGCGGAGAGCTCGCGCCCCACCATGCGGCGCACGAGCGTGCGCTCGTCGAGCTCGGCGGTCGGCCACGTGCCCACGTGCTCGCCGTCCTTCAGCACGGTGATGGTGCTGCACAGGTCGAAGATCTCGCGCAGGCGGTGCGAGACGTAGAGGATCGCGATGCCGCGATCGGTGAGGCTGCGGATGATGCGGGCCAGCAGCGCCACCTCGTGGTCTGCGAGGGCGGCGGTCGGCTCGTCCATGCAGATGACCGACGCGTCGAGGCTCACCGCCTTCGCGATCTCGACCACCTGCTGCTCGGCGACCGAGAGCTGGCGCACGGGCAGCGAGGGGTCGAGGTCGGGCACGCCGATCGTCTCGAGGAGCTCGCGCGTGTCGCGCAGCATGCGCGCCCGGTCGACCAGCGGACCGCGGCGCGGCTCGCGCCCGAGCCAGATGTTCTCAGCGATCGTGCGGTCCACGAGCAGCGTGAACTCCTGGTAGACCGTCGCGATGCCGGCGCGCTGCGCCTGCAGCGGCGACGAGAAGCTGACGGGCTCGCCGTCGAGCTCGAGCGAGCCGCTGTCGGGCTGGTGCACGCCCGCGATGATCTTCATCAGCGTCGACTTGCCCGCGCCGTTCTCGCCCACAAGCCCGTGCACCTCGCCCCTGCGCAGCTCGAGGTCGATCCCGTGCAGCACGGTCGTGCCGAGGAAGGACTGCACGATGCCTGCAGCGCGCAGCACGATCGCTCGGGTGCTCGCGGCGGTTGTCCTGACGTCTTCGTCCACGGCGCTACTGTGACACACCCTCGCCACTTTTGTCGAGCATTGGCATAAGTTGCTTCCGGCGTGTCGGAAGTGGCCGCGTGTGCTTCACTGAGGAGCATGCGAACGAGCGAGATCTTCGACCTGCTCCGCGACGGGCGGGCGCGGACCCGCTCCGAGCTGGCGCGGGAGTCGGGGCTCGCCCGGTCGTCGGTGGCGCTGCACATCGACACGCTGATGAGCCTGGGCTACGTCGCCCCCGTGGGCGATGCCGCGTCCACTGGCGGCAGGCCCGCCTCGCTCTTCGCCATGAACCCTGCTGCACGGCTCGTGGTCGGCGTGGACGTGGGCGCGACCCACGTGATCGTCGAGCTCGCCGACCTCAGCGGCGTCGGCGTCGCGGCCTCCCGAGCATCGCTCGACGTCGCTGAGGGGCCGGAGGCGGTGCTCGGCTGGATCGCGGAGGCCGTGCTCGCGCTCGTGGCCCAGCAGGGCAGGTCGCTCGAGGAGGTCGTCGCCGTCGGCATCGGGCTGCCGGGCCCCGTCGAGCACGCGACGGGCAGGCCGATCAGCCCGCCCATCATGCCCGGCTGGCATCGGTTCGACGTCGCCGGGTGGTTGCGCGAGCGACTCGGCTGCCCCGTGCTCGTCGACAACGACGTGAACATCATGGCCCTCGGCGAGCAGCGCACCGCGTGGCCGGAGATCGCCGACTTCCTGCTCATCAAGGTCGCCACCGGCATCGGCGCGGGCATCATCTCCGGCGGACGCCTGCAGCGCGGCGCCCGCGGCACGGCGGGCGACCTCGGGCACGTGCGCGTGCCCGGGTCGACGGCGCCCTGTCGCTGCGGCAACGAGGGGTGCCTCGAGGCCGTGGCGGCCGGCCCGGCGATCGCCGCGCGCCTGCGCGAGCTGGGCGTGCACGCCGCCAGCACCGGAGAGGTCGTCGAGCTCGCCGCCCGCGGCTCGGTGGAGGCGGCGCAGGTGCTGCGGGAGGCGGGGCGCGCGATCGGCGAGGTGCTCGCCATGGTCGTGAACCTCGTCAACCCCTCCGTCATCGTCGTCGGCGGGCGCCTCGCCGGCGCGGCGAAGGAGCTGCACGCCGGCATCAGCGAGGTCGTCTACCGGCGCTCGCTCCCCCTCGCGACCGAGCACCTGCAGATCGCCGCCAGCGCCACGCAGGGCGATGCCGGTGTGCGCGGCGCGGTGGTGCTCGCCATCGAGCACGCGCTCTCACCCGACGTGATCGACGCCGAGCTGCTCGCGCTCAGCCGTCCGGCTCAGCCGGCCGTGATGCGGTAGACGTCGTACACGCCGTCGATGCGGCGCACCGCGTTCAGCACGTTGTCGAGGTGCGTCACATCCCCCATCTCGAACGAGAAGCGGCTGATCGCGAGGCGGTCGGTGCCGGTGTGCACGCTCGCCGAGAGGATGTTGACGTGGTGCTCGCTCAGCACCCGGGTGATGTCGCTCAGCAGGGCTGAGCGGTCGAGCGCCTCGACCTGGATGTTCACGAGGAACAGCCCCTTGGACACCGCACCCCACTCGACCTCGATCATGCGCTCGGGCTCCGCCAGCAGGCCCTGCACGTTGGGGCAGCTGCGCTGGTGCACGCTGACGCCCTGGCCCCGCGTCACGAAGCCCACGATGTCGTCGCCGGGCACGGGCGTGCAGCACTTCGACAGCTTCACCAGGATGTCGTCCGCACCGCGAACGAGCACCCCGGAGGCGCTCGACGCCGGTCGCTGCGGTCGGCTCGGGATCATGGGCTCCGGGGCGTCGTCGCCCGTCGCCTCCTCGGCCCGGATGATCGCCACGACCTTCTCCAGCACCGATTGGGTGGAGACGTGCCCCTCGCCCACGGCTGCGTAGAGGCCCGTGACGTCCTCGTGCTTGAGCTGTGCCGCGACCTGCGCGAAGGCGTCCCGCCCCATGAGCTTCTGCAGCGGCAGGTCGTGGCGTCGCATCGCCTTGGCGATCGCCTCCTTGCCGACCTCGACGGCCTCGTCGCGGCGCTCGCGCTGGAACCACTGCTTGATCTTGCTGCGGGCGCGCGGCGAGGTGACGAACGAGAGCCAGTCCTGGCTCGGGCCGGCGTCGGGGTTCTTCGAGGTCAGCACCTCGACGACGTCGCCCGTCGTCAGCTTCGTGTCGAGCGGCACCAGCCGGCCGTTCACCTTGCCGCCCATCGTGCGGTGCCCGACCTCGGTGTGCACGGCGTAGGCGAAGTCGATCGGCGTCGCGCCGGCCGGCAAGCCGATGACCTTGCCCTTGGGCGTGAAGACGTAGAGCTCCTTCGCGCCGATCTCGAAGCGCAAGGAGTCGAGGAACTCCCCGGGATCGGTCGTCTCCTCCTGCCAGTCGTTGATGTGCTGCAGCCAGGCCATGTCGGTCGACGACATCTGCCCGCCGCCGCCGCTGCCGCCCTGCTTGTACTTCCAGTGCGCGGCGACGCCGAACTCGGCGCGCCGGTGCATCTCCTCCGTGCGGATCTGGATCTCCACGTGGTGGCCGCGCGGGCCGATCACGGTCGTGTGCAGCGATTGGTAGAGGTTGAACTTCGGCGTCGCGATGTAGTCCTTCAGGCGACCGGGCATCGGCTGCCAGCGGGCGTGGATCGCCCCGAGCACGGCGTAGCAGTCGCGCACCGACGGCACGATCACGCGCACCCCGACCAGGTCGTAGATGTCGGCGAAGTCGTGCCCGCGCACCTGCATCTTCGTGTAGATCGAGTAGTACTGCTTCGGCCGCCCGGCGATGCGCCCGCGGATGCGGCTCGCCTTCATGTCCTCGCTGAGCGCCGAGACCACGTCGTCGAGGTACCGCTCGCGCTCCGGCGCCCGCGCGTCCACCAGGTTCTTGATCTCCAGGTAGACCTTGGGCTGCAGCACCGCGAACGACAGGTCCTCGAGCTCGACCTTGATGGTCTGGATCCCGAGGCGGTGCGCGAGCGGCGCGTAGATCTCGATCGTCTCGCGCGCCTTGCGCTGCGCCGACTCGCCGGAGACGAAGCCCCAGGTGCGCGCGTTGTGCAGGCGGTCGGCGAGCTTGATGACGAGCACGCGGATGTCCTTCGACATCGCGACCACCATCTTGCGCACCGTCTCGGCCTGCGCGCTCTGGCCGTACTTCAGCTTGTCGAGCTTCGTGACGCCGTCGACGAGCATGGCGATCTCGTCGCCGAAGTCTGCTCGGCATTGCTCGAGCGTGTAGGTGGTGTCCTCCACGGTATCGTGCAGCAGCGCCGCGGCGACCGTGATCGGTCCGATCCCGAGGTCGGCGAGGATCTGCGCGACCGCCACGGGGTGCGTGATGTACGGCTCCCCCGACTTGCGGTACTGCCCTCGGTGCGCCTCCTCGGCCATGATGTAGGCGCGCTGGATCAGACCCGTGTCCGCCTTCGGGTGCTGTGCCTTGACCGAGCGGATGAGCTCGTCGATCGCACCCGCCCGGTGCGAGCGCGAGAAGAGGAACGGCAGGAGCGTGCGGAACCCTCCGCTGGGCTGCGCCTCGCTCATGCTGCTCCTCGCCTCGGGCCGAGCCGGCTCAGACCACCGCGCCCTGGTCGCGCTTGGCCTTCACCTGCTCCTCGCCGATCTCGTCGTTCTGCCGCAGCTGAGCATAGACCGGCGCAGCGACGAAGATCGACGACCAGGTGCCGACGATCGTGCCGATGAACAGCGCGAGCGCGATGTCGCGCAGCGTGCCCGCGCCGAGCGCGAAGGCGCCGATGAAGAGGATCGACGCGATGGGCAGCGTCGCCACGATCGAGGTGTTGATCGAGCGCACCAGCGTCTGGTTCACGGCCAGGTTGATCTGGCCGAGCATCGTGCCGCTGGAGCCGGGCGCGGTGTTCTCGCGCACCTTGTCGAACACCACGACCGTGTCGTAGAGCGAGTAGCCGAGGATCGTGAGGAAGCCGATCACCGCTGCGGGCGTCACCTCGAAGCCGATGATGCCGTAGACCCCTGCCGTGACCAGCAGGTCGAAGGCGAGCGAGGCGAGCGCGGCGAGCGACATCTTCCAGGTGCGGAAGTAGACCGCGAGCACCACCGAGACCAGGGCGAGGAAGACGACGAGCGCGAGCAGCGCCTGGCGCGAGACGTCCTGACCCCAGGACGGGCCGATGAACGAGAACGCGACGTCGCCGGTCTCTGCCCCGTACGCCTCGGCGAGCGCGGCGCGGATCTCCGCCGCCTGCTCCTCGGTCACGGCGTCTGTCTGCACCCGCAGCGTGTCGGTGCCGAGCGTCGCAGCGCGCGAGTCGCTGTCGGGCACGACCGACTCGACCACCTCGGTCGCGCCTTCGGTCGAGGCAGCCTCGAGCCCGGTGACGCGGAACTCGCTGCCGCCGGTGAACTCGATGCCGAAGACGAAGCCGCCGCGCACGAGGGTGCCGAGCGCCAGCACGATCAGGACGATGCCGACGACCATGAACCAGAGCTTGCGCTTGGGCACGATCGGGATCGACCGCTCCCCCGTGTAGAGCTGGTTGCCGACGCTGGTGAGCGATGCCATCAGGACTCCTTGCCCGTCGTCGCGGCAGCGGACTTCCGCTCGGCGATGGTCTGGCGCCGCTGCGCCTCCTTCGCCGACGTCGCGCCCTTGCCCTCGATGGTGGGGGCGCGGAACCTCGCGCGACCCCGGTAGACCGCGCCGAGCGCCTGCGGGTCGAGGCCCGAGAGCGGGTGACCGGAGGAGAAGAAGCGCGTGCGCGACAGGATGCGCAGCAGCGGGTGCGTGAACAGCGCGACGACGATGATGTCGATGAAGGTCGTGATGCCGAGCGTGTAGGCGAAGCCTCGCACGTTGCCGACCGAGAGCAGGAAGAGGATGACGGCGGCGAGGAAGCTCACCGCATCCGAGATCAGGATGGTGCGGAACGCCCGCTTCCAGCCGGTCTCGAGCGCCGAGGTCAGGTGCTTGCCCTCGCGCAGCTCGTCTCGGATGCGCTCGAAGTACACGATGAACGAGTCCGCGGTGATGCCGATCGCGATCACGAGGCCTGCGATGCCGGCGAGCGAGAGGCGGTAGCCCTCGGTGCTCGAGAGGAACGTCACGACCAGGTAGCTGAGGATCGCGGCGATGAGCAGGGAGAAGATGACGACGACACCCAGCGCGCGGTACTGCAGCACCGAGTAGAGGACGACGAGGAGCAATCCGATGAGGCCGGCGATGAGACCGGCCTGCAGCTGGGTGGCACCGAGCGTGGGCGAGATGGTCTCGTTCGACTGCACCTGGAAGCTCACCGGCAGTGCGCCGAACCGCAGCTGATCGGCGAGGCTCTGCGCGCCGTCCTGCGTGAAGCCACCGGTGATCTGCGCGTTGCCGTCCGTGATGATCGCGTTCGAGGTGATGGCCAGCAGCACGGTCGCGTCGAGCACGACCGCGAACTGGTTCGTGGGTTCCGGCAGGCCGGTGATCGCACGCGTGACCGCCTCGAAGCTCGCCGGGCCATCGCCCTCCAGCTCCAGGTTCACCGCCCAGCCGCCGGTCGCCTGGCCCTGGGAGTTGGTGGCGGCGGACACGCCGGCATCGGCGATGTTCGAGCCGTCGACGGCCACGGGGCCGAGGACGAAACGCGCCGTGCCGTCGCTCGAGCACGTGATGTAGGGCTGCTCCGGATCGGCGATCTCGGTCTGGTCGACGTCTGCGCACTGGAAGGCGTCGAACGCTGCCTGCACCTCGGGCGTGATCCACGCCTGATCCCACGGCTCGGTGGGGTCGGCGGCTGCCGCCTCGGCAGCGGGATCGACCTCGGCCGGCTCCGGCGTCGTGCCGGGGGCATTCGCGGCAGCAGAGGCCAGCACGGGGCGGAACTCCATCTTCGCGCTCGCCTGGATGCGCTGCAGGGTCTCGGCGTCCGGCTCGCCCGGCAGCGCGACCACGATGTTGCGGCCGCCCTGCGTGGTGATCTCGGTCTCCGAGATGCCCGAGGCGTCGACGCGCTGGCGGATGATCGAGACGGCCTGCTCGAGCTGCTCCTGGGAGATCGTCGCGCCCTCAGCGAGCCGCGGCTCCAGCACGATCTGCGTGCCGCCCTCGAGGTCGAGCGCGAGCTGCGGCGTCCACGCCGCCGTGCCGTCCTCGTCGAACTGCACGGCGGCGAAGTTCGCCCCGATCAGCCCGACGATGAGCACGACCAGCCATACGAGGGCGCGCGCGCCTCGGGTACGAGCCTTCGCCACGGATCAGGCGCGGTCGCGGGGCTCGTCGGCCTCGCCGGTCTCGTCGACGGCGTCGTCGAGCACCGGCTCGTCCTGCACGACGCGGGCGAGCGTCTGGCGGTGCACGCGCACGATCGTGCCCGGCGCGATCTCGATGAGCGCCTCGTTGCGCTCGTCGTCGATCTCGCGCAGCTCGCCGAACAGGCCGAAGTTCGTCATGACCTCGGCGCCGGGGACCATCTGGTCCTGGAGCTCCGCGGCCTGGGCCTTGCGCTTCTTGTTGCTGCGGAACATGAAGAAGATCATCGCCGCGAGCACGACCAGCATGATGATCGTCAGGGGATCGAGGACGAAGCCTTGCTGGGCGGTGGTCGTCGTCTGCAGGAACAGCATCGTCTGAAGAAGCCTCTCAGGGGTGGGTCGTCCAGCGCAGCTGCGCCCAGGACCAAGGGCCCATCATACCCCGTCGAGGGTCGCGTCCTGCGACTCGGCCTGCGCGTGGCGCATGCCGCTCGGCGTGGCGACCCGCCCTCGCGGGGTGCGGCCGATGAGGCCCTCCCGCACGAGGAACGGCTCGACGACGGACTCGATCGTGTCGGCCTCCTCGCCGATCGCGGCCGCGAGCGTCGACAGCCCCACCGGTCCCCCGCCGAAGCGGTGGGCGATGGCGTGGAGCACGGCTCGGTCGATGCGGTCGAGCCCGGCGGCGTCGACGTCGTAGAGCTCGAGCGCCGCCCGCACGCCTTCGAGATCGCTGGAGCCGGCGTGCACCAGCAGCCAGTCGCGCACGCGCCGCAGCAGCCGGTTGGCGATGCGTGGCGTGCCGCGCGAGCGGCCGGCGAGCTCGGCCAGCGCCGTCGGTGCGATGTCGAGCTCGAGCAGCCTGGCCGAGCGCACGAGCACGCGCTCGAGGTCATCGGTCTCGTAGAACTCGAGGTGGGCCGTGAAGCCGAAGCGGTCTCGCAGCGGCGCGGGCAGCATGCCGGAGCGCGTCGTCGCGCCCACGAGCGTGAAGGGCGCGAGCTCGAGCGGGATCGACGATGCGCCGGCGCCCTTGCCCACCATGATGTCGATGCGGAAGTCCTCCATCGCGAGGTACAGCATCTCCTCCGCGGATCGCGACATCCGGTGGATCTCGTCGATGAAGAGCACCTCGCCCGGCACGAGCGCCGAGAGCACCGCTGCGAGGTCGCCGGCGTGCTGGATCGCGGGGCCGGAGGAGTAGCGGATCGGCCTGCCGGTCTCGGCGCCGATGATGGTGGCGAGCGTCGTCTTGCCGAGCCCGGGAGGGCCCGCGAGCAGGATGTGGTCAGGCGCGCGATCCTGCAGGCGGGCGGCCTGCAGGAGCACCTGCAGCTGGCCCTTGACCTTGGGCTGGCCGACGAAGTCGGCGAGGCTCGTCGGTCGCAGCGCGCCCTCGAAGGCGAGCTCGTCGCCGGAGGCGCCGGCATCCACGAGCGGGTCGGTCACTGCCGCGCCCCCGGCCCCAGGATCGCCAGCGCGGCGCGCAGCAGCGCCCCCGTCGTGCCGACCGCGTCGGGCGCGGCGACGGCGGCGCGCTCGATGGCGTCGGCGGCGGTGCGCTCCGGCCACCCGAGGCCCGTGAGCGCCGTGAGGACGTCGGCGCGAGCATCCGACCCCTGTGCCGTCGCCTGGGCCGCCGGGGCTGCGAGCTTGCCGCTCAGCTGCAGGATCAGCAGCTTCGCGGTCTTCGGCCCGATGCCGCTGACGGCCTTGAACGCACGCTCGTCCTGCTCGTCGATCGCGCGGGCGAGCTCGTCGGGCGACAGGTGCGCCAGCACGCCGAGCGCCGACTTTGGGCCCACGCCCGACACACCGATCAGCAGCTCGAAGGCGTCGAGCTCGGCCTCGGACTCGAAGCCGTAGAGCGAGAGCTCGTCCTCGCGCACCACGAGGTGGGTGTGCAGCGAGAGCTCGCGGCCGGTCGCCGCGGCGAGCGACGTCTGCGGCGTGACGGCGACGGCGTAGCCGATGCCGCCGACACCGACTACGAGCCGTTGCCCGCGGGCGGAGAGCACGGTGCCGTCGAGCCTGGAGATCACCACGTCAGCCTAGGCGTCGGCCACGCGATACGGTGGGTGGCACACCCCTGCGCGCGAAACCGCTGGAGCCCGGGCTCCCGACCTCGCCGCCTGGCACCGCGAAACGGAGTCCCATGAACGTCACGACCGTGCTGAGCTTCGTGCTGGCGATCATCTTCATCGTCGGCGGGTTCCTGCTCATGGGCTACGCGTTCGAGACGCCGGGCTTCGAGATCGCCATGTTCGCGGCCGGCGCGATCGCCGAGTTCATCGGTGTCGCGGTGCCCGCACTGCTGTGGAACCTGGGGCAGCGCAAGGCTCAGCAGTAGGGCCTGCCTGCGCCGCCGGGCCGCCTCAGCGGCGCGCAGCGCGACCGCTCGGAGCGCTCCGATGCGTCGTCGCTCGCGATGCCGCCTCGGCTGCCGCCCAGGCGCGCTGAGCCGGAGTGACGGCGCTGCCGCCGGCGACCGGCATCCGCGGCTTCCAGCCCTCCGCGATGGCGATCGCCAGGGCGTCCGCGGCGTCCGCGGGCCTCGGCGCCGCGTCGAGCCGCAGCAGCCTGCGCACCATCTCGCCCACCTGGCGCTTGTCGGCGGCGCCGTAGCCGGTGACCGCCGCCTTCACCTCGGTCGGCGTCAGGAGCGCGATCGGGATCCCGCGCTCGGCCGCGGCCCGCAGCACGATGCCCGAGATCTGCGCGACGCCCATCACGCTCTGGAGGTTGGCCTGCGCGAAGACGCGCTCGAGGGCGATGCGCTCCGGCTGATGCGCGTCGATCGCTGCCTCGACCCCGCGGGCGATGCGCAGCAGGCGCTGCTCGATGGCCTCGCCGGCGCCCGACCGCAGCACCTCGACGTGCACGAGCGTCGGGACGCGGTGCTCCACGTCGACCACGCCGACGCCGCAGCGCGTCAGGCCCGGATCGACGCCGAGCACGCGCATCGGCATGCGGCTACTCGTCGTCCTCGTCGAGCTGCGCCTGCACCTCGGGAGGCACGTCGAGGTTGACGTAGACGTTCTGGACGTCGTCGCTGTCCTCGAGCGCGTCGATGAGGCGGAACACCTTGCGGGCCGTCTCCGCATCCACCTCGACCTTGAGGTTCGGCACGAACTCGACGTCGGCGGAGTCGTAGTCGATGCCCGCCTCCTGCAGCGCCGTGCGCACGGCGACGAGGTCGCCTGCCTCGGAGAGGATCTCGAAGCCGCCGCCCTGGTCGGTGACCTCCTCCGCGCCCGCGTCGAGCACGGCGAGCAGGATGTCGTCCTCGGTGACGCCATCAGTCTTGGTGACGGAGACGACGCCCTTGCGGTTGAAGTTGTACGCGACCGATCCCGGGTCGGCCATGGTGCCGCCGTTGCGGGTCATGGCGGTGCGCACCTCGGCCGCGGCACGGTTCCTGTTGTCGGTGAGGCACTCCACCATGAGGGCGACGCCGTTCGCGGCGTAGCCCTCGTACATGATGGTGGCGTAGTCGATCGACTCGCCCGTCAGCCCAGCGCCGCGCTTGATCGCGCGATCGATGTTGTCGTTGGGGACGCTCGTCTTCTTGGCCTTCTGCACGGCGTCCACGAGGGTGGGGTTGCCGCTGAGGTCAGCGCCGCCGATCTTCGCTGCGACCTCGATGTTCTTGATGAGCTTCGCGAACGACTTGGCACGGCGGGCGTCGATGACGGCCTTCTTGTGCTTCGTCGTCGCCCACTTGGAGTGTCCGGACATGGTGCTTCCTGGTCGTGGGACGGGGACGCCCCATCCTATGCGCGCCGCCGCCCCGCTCGCTGGTGGCGCCCGCGGACGGCGGCCTCAGGCCCGCACCCCTGCCGATCGCAGCTCGATCGCGGCGAGCGCCTCGAGCCCCGCGGGATCCGCTTCCCGGAAGGCGCCGACCGGGTCGGGCACGGCCGCGAGCAGCCGTGCCGCCGGCCGCCCTGCGAGCGCGCGCAGCGCCAGCAGGTCGCGCCCCTCCGGCGTGCGGGCGAGCCTGCCCGTGGCACCGGCCCGCATCCCTGCGCGCACGCGCGGCACCACCCACAGCAGCAGCACCACCAGCACGGGCAGCAGCCACAGCGCCGTGCCGACCGCCGACGCGAGCGCGTCGACACCGGAGCGCAGCGAGACGCCGGCGGCGGCGAGCTCGTCGGCCGGCAGTGAGGCGTCGCGGAGCGGCTGCGCGATCCCCTCCCCGACCAGCGGCACCTGCGCGAGCGCCTCTCCGGCATCCCGCAGGCTCGTGGAGAAGCCGGTGCCCGCATCCTCGATGCGTGTGCCCAGCGCGCCGAGCGAGGCGATCGCCTCGCGCACGAGCTGCGAGAGCCAGATCGACACGGCCACGACCGCGATGGCGAAGGCGTCGCCTGCGATCTGCAGCAGGGCGCGGATGGGCTGGGTCGAGTAGGGCTGCACGCTCACGATCCAAGCACGGCCGGCGCGAGCGGGCGCGGTTGGCTGAGAGGTGCAGCGCGTGGCGCCAGGTTCACGGGTGTGGGCGCCACGCACTGCAACGCTGCGGAGGAAGGTGAGGGAGCTCGAGCGCCCGCGCAGGTGGTCTCAAGCAGGAGCGGCGACGCCGGCCCTCGCCTTCGGCCGCTGCCCGACGAGGACGCCGGCACCGATGACCACCGCCGCGCCGATCACCTGCCACATCCCGAGCGACTCGCCGAGCACCAGCACGCCGAGCGTCACCGCCACCACGGGGATGAGGTAGGTGACGGTCGCGCCGACCGTCGGGCCGACCGCGCGAACGACCTCGAACTGCAGGATGTAGGCGACGCCGGTGCCGATCGCTCCGAGCACGACGACCGCCAGCAGCGACACCCAGAGCGCGCCCGGGTCGCCGTGCACCGCGACCGGCGACCAGCCCTCCACGAGGCAGGTGCCCAGCAGTGCGACGAGCGTCATCGGGAAGCCGGTGATCATGAGGGCGGTCGGATGCGCGAGGCCCGGCACCTCGGTGCCGGCGAGCAGGCGGCGGTTCACGGTCCAGCCGATGCCGTAGGAGACGCCTCCCAGCACCGCGATGCCGAAGCCGAGCAGGTCTGGCCCGCCGTCGGCGCTCCAGGGCTGCGCGATCAGCACGACCCCGGCGAGCCCGAGGAGCACCGCGGCGAGCTTCCGCGGCGTCAGCCGATCGCTCGGCAGCAGGAGCAGGGCGAACAGCACCGTCGCGACCGGCGAGATGGCGTTGCCGAGCCCTGCCGCGGCCGAGGAGATGCGGGTCTCCGCCACCACGAAGCACGTGAAGGGCAGGGCGGTGAGGAAGAAGGAGCAGATGCTGAGCAGCCCCCACGTGCGCCGGTCGTTCGGCAGCCTCGTGCGGGTCGCCGCGACGAGCACGAGGAGGGTGATCGCCGCGATGCCGACGCGCAGTGCCGAAATCTGCATCGGGTGCAGCGCGTCGAGCCCGAGCTTCATCAGCAGGAAGGAGGAGCCCCAGATGACGGCGAGCGAGATCCACATCGCCTGCCACGGGATCCGACTGAGCGCGCTGGTCACGCGAGCATCAGATCACGCACCGGTGACGCGACCGACGCGCTCGAGGAAGCGGCGGTGGAATCGCAGCTCGCCGTCGACCTCGGGGTGGAACGCCGTGCCGAGCAGCGCGCCCTGCTCGACCGCCACGACCCGCCCATCGACCCTGGCGAGGACCTGGACCTGCGCACCGATGCGCTCGACCACGGGGGCGCGGATGAAGGTGGCGCGCAGCGGCGCCTCCCCCAGCGCGGGCGCGTCGAGCACGGCCTCGAAGGAGTCGACCTGGCTGCCGAAGGCGTTGCGCCGCACGTCGACGTCGAGGCCGCCGAAGCTCAGCTGCGTCGGCAGGCCATCCAGGATCCGGTCGGCGAGCAGGATCAGCCCGGCGCACGTCCCGAACGCGGGCATCCCCGCAGCCACCCGCTCCACGATCGGCTCGCGCAGGCCGAAGGCACGGGCGAGCGTGTCGATCACGCTCGACTCGCCTCCCGGCAGCACGAGCCCGTCCACGCTGGCCAGCTGCGCCGGCGAGCGCACCAGCACCACGTCCGCACCCAGCGCCTCGAGCGCGCGCGCGTGCTCGCGCACGTCGCCCTGCAGCGCGAGCACGCCGACGCGGGCGGCGCTGCGGCCGCGTCCCGCCACGGCTACCAGCCGCGGTCGGCCAGGCGGTGCGGCGCCGGCAGGTCGGCGACGTTGATGCCGACCATCGCCTCTCCCAGCCCCCTGGAGGCATCCGCGATCGCCTTCGGATCGTCGAAGGCGGCGGTCGCCCGCACGATCGCGGCGGCGCGTCGCTCTGGCTCGCCCGCCTTGAAGATGCCGGAGCCGACGAAGACGCCGTCCGCTCCGAGCTGCATCATGAGCGCGGCATCGGCCGGCGTCGCGACACCCCCGGCGGTGAAGAGCACGACGGGCAGCGAACCGCGCTCGGCGACCTCTGCGACGAGCTCGTAGGGCGCCTGCAGCTCCTTCGCCGCGACGTAGAGCTCGTCCTTCGCGAGCGTCTGCAGTCGTCGGATCTCCCCGGAGATGGTGCGGATGTGCTTCGTCGCCTCGGACACGTCGCCGGTGCCGGCCTCGCCCTTGGAGCGGATCATCGCCGCGCCCTCGGTGATGCGCCGGAGCGCCTCCCCCAGGTTCGTGGCGCCGCACACGAACGGCACCGTGAAGGGCCACTTGTCGATGTGGTTGACGTAGTCGGCGGGGCTGAGCACCTCGGACTCGTCGATGTAGTCGACCTCGAGCGCCTCGAGCACCTGCGCCTCGACGAAGTGGCCGATGCGCGCCTTCGCCATCACGGGGATCGAGACCTCCGCCTTGATCGCGTCGATCAGGTCCGGGTCGGACATGCGGGCGACGCCGCCCTGCGCGCGGATGTCCGCGGGCACGCGCTCGAGGGCCATCACGGCCACGGCTCCGGCATCCTCGGCGATGCGGGCCTGCTCGGGGGTGACGACGTCCATGATGACGCCGCCCTTCAGCATCTCTGCGAGGCCGCGCTTCACGCGCGCGGAGCCGGTGGTGGGAGCTGTCATGGTGCGTCTCTCTTCTGGTCGTGCCCGAGGGCGCGACGTCGTGTCAGGCCGGCCAGGCCGCTTGGATGTCGCGCCGCATGTCCTCCAGGAGGACGGGCAGCGCCTTCGTCTTCGCGATGATCGGGAAGAAGTTCGAGTCGAGGCTCCAGCGCGGCACGATGTGCTGGTGCAGGTGGTCGGCGATGCCGGCGCCGGCGATGCGGCCCTGGTTCATGCCGATGTTGAAGCCCTGGCACTGGGTCACCTGCGAGAGCACGCGCATCGCCGTCTGCGTGAGCACGGCCATCTCGGCGACCTCCTCGGTGGTCGCCTGGTCGTACATCCCGACGTGCCGGTAGGGGCAGACCATCATGTGGCCGGTGTTGTAGGGGTAGAGGTTCAGCAGCACGAAGCACGTCTCGCCCCGCGCCACGATCAGCCCCTGGTCGTCGCTCAGCTCCGGCGCTCGGCAGAAGGGGCACGCCTCCTGGTCGGGCATCTGCCCCTGCTGGATGTAGACCATCCGGTACGGGGTCCAGAGCCGCTGGAAGTGATCGGGCACCCCCGCCAGCTCGCTCGACATCTGCGTCGGCGCGCCCCAGGCGTGCTCGGCGACCAGCGGCGGATCCTGCTCCGGCGCCGGCGTGAAGCCGGGCAGCGAGTCGCGGTGGATCGCTGCCCGCTCCGCCGGCTCGTCGCGCGCGGGGTCGTCGCCGCGACGATGGCCGAGGTCGCTCACACGTGGGCCTTGGTCTCGATGGCCTCGAGGATGCGCGCGATCGCCTCGTCGACGGGCACGCCGTTGTCCTGCGTGCCGTCGCGGAAGCGGAACGAGACGCTGCCCGCCTCGCGGTCGGTGGCGCCGGCGATGAGCTGGAAGGGCACCTTCGCGAGCGTGTGCGTGCGGATCTTCTTCTGCATGCGCTCGTCGGAGCGGTCGACGTCGATGCGCACGCCCTTGGCGCGCAGCTTCGCCGCGACCTCCTCGAGGTAGGGGGCGAAGTCATCGGCGACCGGCACCGCGACGACCTGCACGGGCGCCAGCCAGACGGGGAAGGCGCCGGCGTAGTGCTCGAGCAGGATCGCGAAGAAGCGCTCGATCGAGCCGAAGAGCGCGCGGTGGATCATGATGGGGCGCTGCTTCGAGCCGTCGGGCGCCGTGTACTCGAGCTCGAAGCGCTCCGGCAGGTTGAAGTCGAGCTGCACGGTCGACAGCTGCCAGGACCGGCCGATCGCGTCGGTGACCTTCAGGTCGATCTTCGGGCCGTAGAACGCGGCCTCGCCCGGCTCCTCGATGACATCGAGCCCGGAGGCGCGCGCGACGCGCCGCAGCGCATCCGTGGCCGTCTCCCAGATGGCCTCGTCGCCGATCCACTTCTCCTTCTCGTCGTCGCGCATCGAAAGCTCGAGGCGGAAGTCGGTCAGGCCGAAGTCGCTCAGCAGCGACAGCACGAACTCGAGGACCTTCGTGGTCTCCTCCTCGAGCTGCTCGGGGGTGACGAACAGGTGCGCGTCGTCCTGCGTGAAGCCGCGCACGCGGGTCAGCCCGTGCAGCGCGCCGGAGAGCTCGTTGCGGTAGACCGTGCCGTTCTCCGCCAGCCGCAGCGGCAGGTCGCGGTAGCTGCGGGTGCGCTCCTTGTAGATCAGGATGTGCATCGGGCAGTTCATGGGCTTCAGGTAGTAGTCGGTGCCCGGCTTCGTGATGGTGCCGTCGGCGTCGCGCTCCTCGTCCATGGTGATCGGCGGCCAGATGCCGTCCGCGTAGGTCACCAGGTGGTTCGAGGTCACGAAGAGGTCCTGCTTCGTGATGTGCGGCGTGTAGACGTAGCTGTAGCCCTGCTCGATGTGGCGCTTGCGCGCGTGCTGCTCCATCTCGCCGCGCGCGATGGCGCCGCGCGGATGCCACACCGAGAGGCCGCTGCCGATCTCCTCTGGGAAGGAGAAGAGGTCGAGCTCGCGACCGAGCTTGCGGTGGTCGCGCTTCGCGGCCTCCTCGAGTCGCTGCTGGTAGGCGCGCAGCTCGTCCTTCGAGGGCCAGGCGGTGCCGTAGATGCGCTGCAGCTGGGGCAGGTCGGTCTTGCCGCGCCAGTAGGCGCCGGCGACGCGCGTGAGCGCGAAGCCGTTGCCGATGAGGCGAGTGGAGGGCAGGTGCGGGCCGCGGCACAGGTCCTTCCACTGCACCTCCCCCGTCTTCGGGTCGACGTTGTCGTAGATCGTCAGCTCGCCGGCGCCCACCTCGACCGAGGCTCCCTCAGCGGCCTTGTCGGCGCCGCCCTTCAGGCCGATCAGCTCGAGCTTGTAGGGCTCGTCGGCCAGCTCTGCGCGGGCCTCGTCGTCGGTGACGACGCGGCGCACGAAGCGCTGGCCGGCCTTGACGATGCGCTGCATCTCCTTCTCGAGCGCCTTCAGGTCGTCGCTCGAGAGCGCCTCGGCGACGTCGAAGTCGTAGTAGAAGCCGTCCTGCACCGGCGGACCGATGCCGAGCCGCGCCTCCGGGTTGACGCGCTGCACCGCCTGCGCGAGCACGTGCGCCGCGGAGTGGCGCAGGATGTCGAGGCCGTCGGCGCTGTCGATCGTCACCGGCTCGACGCGCCCCGATTCGACGGTCTGCGTCTCGCTCACCTCGCGCGCGAGGTCCTGCAGCTCGCCGTCGACGCGCATGGCGACGATGGCACGGTCGGTGAAGAGGTCGAATCCGGTGGTCACTCGACCATCGTAGGCGCGCTCGGGCGCTGCCGGCGCCCGGAGGGAGCGCTCAGGTGCCGCAGAACGTGCGGTAGGAGCGGAAGCCGCGCTCCGGGCTCGGTGCTGCGTAGCGCTCCAGCCCCTCGCGCTCGTCGAACGGCCGCGTCACGACCTCGACGAGGCGCGCGAACGGATCCAGCTCCCCCTCGGTCGCGGCGGCGAGCGCCTCCTCGACGAGGTGGTTCCGCGGTACGTACGCGGGGTTCGCAGCATCCATCGCAGCGGGGTCCGGAGCCAGCGCCAGCCACCCGGCCGCCCAGGCGTCGTAGGCATCCCGGTGGAGGAACAGGTCCCGGACCGCGTCCGGCCGCCCACGAGCGGCCGAGCCGAGCGCGCGGAACGCGGACGTGAGGTCGGTGCGCTCCGACGCCAGCAGCGCGACGAAGCCATCCGCGACCTCCGCGACCGCGCGGTCGTCGATCGCGTCCGAGAGGCCGAGCTTCCTGCGCATGCCCGCGAGCCACGCGGCGCGGTATCGCCCGGGGAAGCCGTCGAGCGCCGCCGTCGCGATGGCGACGGCCTCCTCCTGCTCCTCGGCGAGCAGCGGCAGCACGGTCTCGGCGAACCGCGCGAGGTTCCAGTGCGCGATGCCGGGCTGGTTGCCGTAGGCGTAGCGGCCCTGCGCATCGATCGAGCTGAACACGGTGGCCGGGTCGTACCCCTCCATGAACGCGCACGGGCCGTAGTCGATGGTCTCGCCGGAGATCGTCGCGTTGTCGGTGTTCATGACGCCGTGCACGAAGCCGACGAGCATCCAGCGCGCCACCAGCTCGGCATGCGCTCCGATGACCGAGCCCAGCAGCGCCAGGTGCGGATGCTCGGCGTCCGCCGCGGCGGGCGCGTGGCGGTCGATCGCGTGGTCGGCGAGTCGGCGCAGGAGCGCCAGGTCGCCGGTCGCCCTGGCGTACTGGAAGCTGCCGACCCGCAGGTGGCTGCGCGCGAGGCGTGCCAGCACGGCGCCCGGCAGCGGCTCCTCCCGGCGCACCTCGCGCCCGGTCGACAGGACGGCCAGCGAGCGCGTCGTCGGGATGCCGAGCGCGTGCATCGCTTCGCTGATCACGTACTCTCGCAGCATCGGGCCGACGGCGGCGAGCCCGTCGCCTCCGCGCGAGAGCGGGGTCCGGCCCGCTCCCTTGAGGTGCAGGTCGAGCAGGCCTCCCTGGCCGTCGGAGAGCTCGCCGAGCAGCAGCGCACGCCCGTCGCCGAGGATCGGCGAGTAGCCCCCGAACTGGTGCCCGGCATAGACCTGCGCGACGGGCGAGGCACCTTCGGGCACCGCGGTGCCCAGGAGCAGTCCGATGCCCTCGGGGCTCCGGAGGCGCTCGGGGTCGATCCCGAGCTCGGTCGCGAGCTGCGCGTTCAGCACCAGCAGCGACGGTGTCGGTGCCGGCGCCCCCTGCCAGGGTACGGCCAGCTCCGGGAGCTCGCGGGCGAAGCGGCTGTCGAGCGCGATCGTCGATGCGGAGTCCGGCACATCGCGAGGCTAGCGCCTGTACCCCACGTTGTGCACGGGTCGGCGCCCGATCCACGCGTGGCGGGCTCCGCGGCCCTACGCTTCGGAGATGGACCATCCCACGCAGCACTCCGTCTACACCGCCGCCGACATCGCCCAGGTCCTCGCGGAGCTCCGCGCCTGCGGCCCCGATCCGCTCGAGCTGCGGCGGTGGGCGGCGCGGCGCGAGGTCAGCACCGCGCTCGTCCGCGCGGGCAGGGCGCTCAGCTCCGTGCGGCTCCCCGGCAAGACGGCGGGCGGCGGATGGGTCGAGTTCGGCCTGGTCGAGGGCGTCTGGGCGCGCACCCGCTGACGGCACGAACAAGCCCCCGGCAGGACCGGGGGCTTCGTGGTGGGCGATACTGGGTTCGAACCAGTGACCTCTTCCGTGTCAGGGAAGCGCGCTACCGCTGCGCCAATCGCCCGTGCGGTGTGCTCGAGGTGGAGACGGGATTCGAACCCGCGTAGACGGCTTTGCAGGCCGCTGCCTCACCACTCGGCCACCCCACCAGGTGGTGTGAGATTGACTCTCATGACATTGCTGTCGAGCGGATGACGAGATTCGAACTCGCGACCCTCACCTTGGCAAGGTGATGCGCTACCACTGCGCCACATCCGCGGGGCTCATCGCTGAGCACTCGAATGACTATACCCATGCATCGGGCCCGTGCCAAATCGACCCGCGCCGACGCTGCACGGCTCGGTCGTGTCACGACGAGCCCGAGAGATGTGGCAGACTTGTGCGGTCCGCACGGAGCGACGCTCCGCGGCGAGACGGGCGATTGGCGCAGTTGGTAGCGCGCTTCCTTCACACGGAAGAGGTCGTGGGTTCGAGTCCCGCATCGCCCACCAGCGAGGGCCGGGATCACGGGATCCCGGCCCTTCGTGCTGCGCAGCGCGCGTCGCCGGGGCGCCTCCCGATGGGGTGAGCGCGCTGCGCACGCCTCCGCGCAGCGCTCGAGCGGCACGCGAGCCGCTCGAGAGCGCGCGACGGCAGCCCTCAGCCGGCCGTCGCCCACCTGGCGATCGCGATCGCGGCGACGTCCTCGAGCACGGCGATGGCGGGATCCGGTGCGCCCGACGCCTCGGACACGGCACTGCGAGCCCAGAGGCCGCCGAACGCCCCGATGACCGCACCGACCGCCGCGATCGCGGCACCGCGCCGCACCGATCGGGCCTCGCCTGCGCTCGTCGCCAGCGCGGCTCCCGCCAGCGCGGCTGCCGCGACGCGCCCCACGAGCGCCGGCGGCGTCAGCCGCGACGGCGTGGCCGGCAGCTTGTCTCCGACGAGCTCGGCCGCAGCCCCGATCACCACGAGCGCGCGTCCCGAGCGATGCCGCAGCACGGGCCATCGCCGCCAGTCGGCGTCGTGGCCGGCCGAGCGCGATGCGAGCACCACCGCCGCGAGCGGCGTCAGCGATCGCATGCCGCCCGCCACGCCGAGGAGCAGGCTCCTGCCGTTCGATGACCGCGCGCTCCCCGCACCGCTCGTGCTCCGCATGCGTCCACCCTCGCACCCGGAGGGCGTGCTGCCAATGCCCTGCGCCGCATCCGTGCGACGCCGAGGAGGGCCGGCGCGAAGCCGGCCCTCCTCGTGGTGCGTGAGGCGCTCGAGGATCAGGAGCGCTCGAGCTCGTACTCGTACGCCTCTTCGCCGTGCACGATCTGGTCGATGCCCGCGAGCTCGTCCTCGTCCGTGACGCGGAAGCCGATCGTCTTCTGGATCGCGAAGCCGATCACGTAGGCGATCACGAAGGCGAAGATCATGACGCCGACCGAGGCGAGCACCTGCACGATCAGCTGACCGACGCCGCCGCCGAGGAACAGGCCGGTCTCGGTCGCGAAGAAGCCGAGGTACACGGTGCCGAGCATGCCGCCGACGAGGTGGATGCCCACCACGTCGAGCGAGTCGTCGTAGCCCAGCTTGAACTTCAGCTCGACGGCGATGGCGCAGATCGCACCCGAGAGCGCACCGAGCAGCAGCGCCCAGCCGGGCGTGAGGTTGGCGCAGGCCGGGGTGATCGCGACGAGCCCGGCCACGGCACCGGAGGCAGCGCCGACCGAGGTGGGCTTGCCGTCCTTCAGCTTCTCGACCAGCAGCCAGGCGCAGATCGAGGCCGCCGTGGCACCGATGGTGTTCAGCGTGATGAGCCCGGCGTTGCCGAGGCCGTTCAGCCACTCGGCGCCGACGTTGAACCCGAACCAGCCGAACCACAGGATGCTGGCGCCGAGGATCACGAACGGCACGTTGTGCGGCTTGTGCGCGCCCTTCGTGAAGCCGTGGCGCTTGCCGAGCACGAAGGTCAGCGCGAGCGCAGCGGCACCGGCGTTGATGTGGACGGCCGTGCCGCCGGCGTAGTCGATGACGTCGGGCAGGCCGAGCAGCTCGCCGAGCGAGTACGCCCAGCCGCCGCCCCAGACCCACGCGGCGATCGGGAAGTAGCCGAGGGTCGCGAACACACCCGCGAAGAGCATCCAGGAGCCGAACTTGGCGCGGTCGGCGATCGAGCCCGAGATCAGGGCGACGGTGATGATCGCGAAGGTCGAGCCGTAGGCGACGCCGATGAAGTCGGTGTTCGCGCTCTCGCCCGCAGCCATCGCGGCGAGGCCGAAGTCGCTGAAGGGGTTGCCCGAGAAGGCCAGCGGTGACTCGACGGCCGCCATGTTGTAGCCGTAGAGGATCCACAGCGTGCCCACGAGGCCGATGGCCCCGAACGACATCATCATCATGCTGATCACGCTCTTCGAGCGCACGAGGCCCCCGTAGAAGAACGCGAGGCCTGGCGTCATGAACAGCACGAGCGCTGTCGCGACGACGCCGAAGGCCATGCTGCCTGCATCGATTTCGGGCATGGGGGGTGCTCCTTGGGGGTGTCGACCTGCGGTGATACGCCGAGCATCCTCCGCGCCGGTTTCGCCAGCGGTGCCTCGATCGTTTCGAGGCGGTTACGGATGCGGCCGTCGTGTTTCGCGCGTGTTGCCCGCGGCGCGAGCGGCATCCTTCCCGGTGGGAGGATGGCCCCATGAAGCTGTCGTGGATCCGGAACCCGCAAGTCTCGGCGATGCTCCTGCTGGGCGCCGCCATCGTCGGCCTCGTGATCGCGAACACGGGGCTCGGCCCGGCGCTCGACGACCTCAAGCACGCGCACCTGCCCTTCACGATCTTCGGCCTCGACCTCTCGGCGGCGCACTGGGTCACCGACGGCCTGCTCGTCATCTTCTTCTTCGTCGTGGCGGTGGAGCTGCGGTACGAGTTCACGCAGGGCGACCTCAACTCCGTGTCGAAGGCGGCGGTGCCGACCATCGCCGCGCTCGGCGGCGTCGCGCTGCCGGCCATCATCTACTTCAACGTCGCCGGGGCCGATGGCGCGCAGGGCTGGCCGATCCCGACCGCGACCGACATCGCCTTCGCGCTCGGCGTGCTCGCGCTGTTCGGCCGCCGCCTGCCCTCCAGCGTGCGAGCGCTGCTGCTGGCGCTCGCCGTCATCGACGACCTGATCGGCATCTTCTTCATCGCCGTGTTCTTCACCGAGTCGGTCTCGCTGCCCCACCTCGGCGTCGCCGCGGTCGGCATCGCGGCGTTCTGGATGCTCGGGCGCGTCTACCGCGGCAAGCGGGGCAGCTGGCCGCTGCGCATCGCGCTCGTGGTGGTCGCCGCCGTCACGTGGTGGCTCGTCGCCTCGAGCGGCATCCACGCCACGATCGCCGGGGTGCTGCTCGGGCTCGTGCTCGCACCCGCTCCCGCGGAGTCGGCGCGCGAGAAGCTCGAACCGCTGACGAACGGCATCGTGCTGCCGCTGTTCGCCTTCACGAGCGCCTCGGTCGCCATCCCCCAGGTCGGCATCGGCGAGCTCAGCCCGGTGTTCTGGGCGATCGTGATCGCGCTCCCCGTCGGCAAGCTCTTCGGCGTCACGATCGCGGGACTCATCGGCCAGACCGCGCTGCGCGTGCCGAAGGCCGAGCGCGTGCGCCTGCCGGAGCTGATCGGCATCAGCCTGCTCGCCGGCATCGGCTTCACCGTGTCGCTGCTCATGAACGAGCTCGCCCACCGCACGGCGGAGGAGCTCATCGTCGAGGGCACGCTCGGCGTGCTCACCGGCTCGCTCATCGCCGCGGTGCTCGGCGCCGTCTACATCTGGCTGCTCAGCCGGCGCTACCCGCCGGTCGACACGGAGGCGGTGGAGGCGCAAGACGCTGCCGAGTACCTGCGCCGCACCGACGCGGAGGGGTGAGCGCGCCCGCGCGGAGGGGTGAGCGCGCCCGCTACTCGTTCGCGAGCGCGACGAGGCGCGAGATCGCGCGCAGGTACTTCTTGCGATAGCCGCCGCCCAGCATCTCCTCGCTGAAGACCTCCGACAAGGTGGTGCCGCTCGACCGGATCACCACCTGCGCGTCGTACAGCCGGTCGACGAGCGCGACGAACCGCAGGGCGTCGTTCTGGTCCGTCAAGGTGCGCACGCCGCGCAGGCCGAGCGCATCCACGCCCCGCACCAGGCCGACGTAGCGCGACGGGTGCACCTGCGAGAGGTGCGAGACGAGCGCCTCGAAGTCATCGAGCGCCACAGTGCCGTCGATCGCCTCCATCGCGGGCTCGAGCTCCTCGGCGGCGACGGTCGGGGCGCTGCCGGTGATGTCGCGCTGGCGGTAGTCGTCGCCGTCGATGCGCATGATCTGGAACCGGTCGGCGATCGCCTGGATCTCCCGCAGGAAGTCGGCGGCGGCGAAGCGACCCTCGCCGAGGGCGTTCGGCGGGGTGTTGCTCGTCGCTGCGAGCTTGGTGCCGCCGGCGACGAGCTCGCCGAGCAGCCGGGTCATCACCATCGTGTCGCCCGGGTCGTCGAGCTCGAACTCGTCGATGCAGATGATGCGCGAGCCCTGCAGCTGCCGCACGGTCTCGGCGTAGCCGAGCGCCCCCACCAGCGCCGTGTACTCGATGAAGGTGCCGAAGCGCTTCGGCCCCGGCATCGCCTTCCAGAGCGATGCGAGCAGGTGCGTCTTGCCGACGCCGAAGCCGCCGTCCAGGTAGATGCCGGGCTTCACCTCCGGCGCCTTCTTCCTGAAGAGGCCGCCGCGCTTGGGAGCCGTCCAGGCCTCGACGAGCTCCTGCATGCGCTCCAGCGCCTCTGCCTGCGACGGATGCGCGGGGTCCGGCCGATAGGAGTCGAACGTGGCGCTGTCGAACTGCGGCGGCGGCGCCAGGCTCGCCACGATCTGCTCTGCGCTCACCTCTGGGCTGCGCTCGACGAGCGAGATCGGTGCTGGCATGCGGGCTCCTTGGCTGCACGAGCGTCTCGCGCGGAAGATTCGATGGGAGGATGGCGTTCGCCCCGATGAGCCTACTTGAGGCGGCACGCCGCACGCCGCCCGTCAGCAGCCTCGGCGCCGCAGCGCAGCAGCCATCGTGCAGCCGAGCAGAAGGAGGAACCGTGACCGACACCGAGACCCGGATCAGCGAGTACGCCGCACCGCACCGCGTCGTCACCACCGAGTGGGTCGCCGCGCACCTCGACGATCCCGACGTCGTGATCGTGGAGTCCGACGAGGACGTCCTGCTGTACGAGGTCGGGCACATCCCCGGCGCCGTGAAGATCGACTGGCACACCGATCTCAACGATCCCGTGCAGCGCGACTACCTCTCCCCCGAGGCCTTCGCGTCCCTGCTCGGCTCGAAGGGCATCGGTCGCGACACCACGGTCGTGCTCTACGGCGACAAGGCGAACTGGTGGGCCACCTACGCGCTCTGGGTCTTCGCCCTCTACGGCCACGACCGCACGCGCATCATGGACGGCGGCCGAGACCTGTGGATCGCCGAGGGCCGGGAGGTCACCCGCGAGGCCCCCGTGCGCGAGTCGGTCGACTACCCGGTCGTCGAGCGCGACGACTCGACGCTCCGCGCCTTCCGCGACGACGTGCTCGCGCACCTCGGCAAGCCGCTCGTGGATGTCCGCAGCCCGGAGGAGTACTCGGGCGAGCGCACGACGGCGCCCGCCTACCCCGAGGAGGGTGCGCTGCGAGCCGGGCACATCCCGACGGCGGCGAGCGTGCCGTGGGGCCGGGCCGCGAACGAGGACGGCACCTTCCGCTCGCGCGCCGAGCTGGAGGCGATCTACCTCGACGGCGCCGGCCTCCGCGGGGCGGACGACGTGATCGCCTACTGCCGCATCGGAGAGCGCTCCAGCCACACCTGGTTCGTGCTCACCCACCTCCTCGGGCTCCCCGGCGTGCGCAACTACGACGGCTCCTGGACGGAGTGGGGCTCGCTCGTCGGCGTGCCGATCGCCGTCGGCGCCGAGCCCGGAGAGGCCCCGACCCGATGACGCTAACCCCCGCGCTCCAGCAGACGGTCGCCGACTTCCACGCGATGGCAGAGCAGGATCGCCTGCAGCTGCTGCTCGAGTTCTCCGACGAGCTGCCGCAGCTGCCGCAGCGCTACGCCGAGCACCCCGACCTGCTCGAGCGCGTCGCCGAGTGCCAGTCGCCCGTCTTCCTCTTCGTCGAGGTCGACGATGCCGCGGAGGGCGGCGCCGTGCACGTGCACGCGACCGCGCCCGAGGAGGCGCCGACCACGCGGGGCTTCGCCTCGATCCTGGCCCACGGCCTCGAAGGCGCATCGGTGGAGGCGGCCCTCGCCGTGCCGACCGACTTCCCTCGCGAGCTCGGCCTCGACCGGGTCGTCTCGCCGCTGCGCCTGCGCGGCATGGTCGGCATGCTCGGGCGCATCCAGCGCCAGATCCGCGCGCACGCCGCCCCCGCCGACTGAGCGGCGGCTGCGGGCGGCACGCGTCTCGGGCCCCTACCCGAACGCGCCGATCCCGCGCGCATCCAGCCAGTCGCCCACCTCGGTCTCGTAGCGCGCACGATCGAGGTTCCAGAGCTTGGTGTGCCGCGCCCGCCGCCACTCGTGGTACTCCACCAGGTCCGGCCGCGCCGCCGCGAGCTCCCGCGAGGCATCCGGCGGCACGTAGCCATCGTCAGCGGAGTGCAGCAGCAGGATCGGCTGCGACAGCGCGTCGGCGTGCAGCACGTTGTCGAGCTCGTCGAAGTCGAGGCTCCGGCCACCGCTCAGCACCGCCGCGGGCGACTCGAGCAGCCCCACCGCGGTGTCGACGAGCCAGGCCGGCATCTTGACGAGCGCGACCTGCAGCAGCAGGGTCGGGCGCCAGCCGACGACCGGCGAGTCGAGCACGACGCCCGCGATGCGTCGACGGTGGCGCGAGCGCCTGGCGACCTGCAGCGCGATCTGCCCGCCCATCGACCACCCGTGCAGCACGATGCGCTCGGCGCCCCGCGCGACGGCGAGGCCGATGGCGTCGTCGATGTCCCGCCACTCGTCGAGCCCCAACCGGTACCGGTTGTGCCTGCTCGGCGGGGCCTCGGTGTCGTTGCGGTACGACGCCGCCAGCACCGGGATGCCGCGCTGCAGGTAGATCGGCGCGGCCCGCAGCGTCTCGTGCCTGGTCACGCCCCGGCCGTGCACCTGCACGCACCACGTCGTCGCCTCCTGGTCGCCCATGATCCAGGCGGGCGCGGGCCCGAGCTCGGTGCCGACCTCGACCGCCTCCACCGCATCCGCCACCTGCTCGGGCTCGAAGATCGCGTAGCCCGACCAGCGGGCGGTCGCCGCGCCCTCGAGCAGCGCGCGGGCGGGCGCGTCGATCGAGCGCGTGACGCCGTCGGCATCCTGCGAGACCACGGCGCCGAGCACCGCGATCCGCCGCCCCACCCACAGCGCGTAGGTGCCCGGCAGCACGGTGTCGGGCGTGAGCCCGAGGCGCACGGTGTCGTCGCCGAGGCCGAGGATCCGGATGTCGTCGAGGGGTGATCGCGGTGGCGTGACCAGCATCGAGGCGAGCACCGCGGAGAGGCCGGTGACGGCGACCGCTGCGCCCGCGACGGCCACCCCGCCGGCGATGAGCGCCGGGCGCGTCAGCGCCGAGAGGCCCTGGGGCGGCCCACCGCCCGATGATCTCGTCGGCGCTGTCCGTGCCGCTCGCCGGCCAACAGCGGCGGCGCGCCTCGCTCCGTGCATCACGCTCGAATCGTAGTCTTTCGAGGTGGACACGAGCAGTGCAGCACCCGCCCCCGAGCCGGAGGCGTTCCGCGCTGCCGTCGAGCAGCTGCGCAGGGCAGAGCTGCGCAGCGAGCTCTCGGTGCGCGAGATCCCGGCGCCCGGGCGCATCGCCCCGCACTCCTTCGCCATCGCCGCAGACGTGGGCGTGCCCGCGCACGGTCGCGACTCCGACATCGGCACCGGCCGCTTCATCCTCATGCACGACCCCGAGGAGCCGGAGGCGTGGGGCGGCGAGTTCCGCGTCGTCAGCTTCACGCAGGCCTCGCAGGATCGCGAGATCGCGGCCGACGAGTTCTTGGCCGAGGTGACCTGGACCTACCTGATCGAGGCGCTCGAGCAGCGCGGCGCCGAGTACCACTCGGAGTCGGGCACGGCGACGAAGATCCTCTCCAGCGGGTTCGGCGAGCTGGCGGCGCAGGGCGATGGCGCGCAGATCGAGCTGCGCGCCTCCTGGACGCCGACCGGCCGCGACTTCGGCGCGCACCTCACCGCCTGGACGGACATGCTCTGCGCCATCGCCGGTCTCTCGGTGCAGCCGGGGGCGACCGGCCTCGACGCCCACCGGCGGACCCGTGGCTGACGTGCGGGGCGCAGCGCGCGCTGCGAGCGGCGCAGACGCGCACGACCCTGCCGCATCCGAGCCGGAGCTGCCGCTCGCCCGGGCGCAGGGCCCGCTCGACGTGATCGTGGATCCCGACGCGCTCGCACGCGCTGCTGAGCGCCTGGCCGCCGGCACCGGCCCCGTCGCGGTCGACGCGGAGCGCGCGAACGGCTTCCGCTACTCGGCACGCGCCTACCTCGTGCAGCTGCATCGCCGCGGCGCAGGCACGGTGCTGGTGGATCCCACCGCGCTCGACGACCTCTCGGTGCTGCAGGAGGCGATCGGCGGCGAGGAGTGGATCATCCACGCCGCGAGCCAGGATCTCCCGTGCCTGCGCGAGGTGGGCCTCGAACCGGCCCGCCTGTTCGACACCGAGCTCGGCGCTCGGCTCGCGGGATTCGAGCGCGTCGGCCTCGCCGCCGTCACCGAGCGGCTCGTCGGCCTGCGGCTGCGCAAGGAGCACGGCGCGAGCGACTGGTCGACCCGGCCGATCCCCGAGCCGTGGCTCGAGTACGCCGCCTTGGACGTCGAGGTGCTGCCGGATGCGCGGGACGCGCTGGCGGCGGAGCTGCGTGCGCAGGGCAAGGAGGAGCTCGCCGAGGAGGAGTTCGCCTATGCCCTCGAGCGCTCGCCGAAGCCGCCAGCGGAGGAGCCCTGGCGTCGCCTCTCCGGCATCCACACCATCCGCGACCGTCGCCAGCTGTCGGTCGCCCGTGCGCTGTGGCTCGCGCGCGACGAGCTCGCGAGCTCGACCGACACCGCCCCCGGCCGGCTGGTGCCGGATCGCTCGCTGCTCGCTGCCGCGACCGCGGACCTCGAGTCCAAGAGCCGGCTCGCTGCGCGTCGCGACTTCTCGGGTCGCGCGAGCCGCAGCGAGCTCGACCGGTGGTGGTCGGCGATCGAGCGCGGCCGCAGCGCAGAGGATCTCCCCCAGCTGCGCGTGCGCTCCGACGAACCGCCGCCCCCGCGCTTCTGGAAGGCGCGTCGCCCCGCAGCGGACGCCCGCCTGAAGGCCGCCCGCGCCGTGGTGCAGCAGGTCGCATCCGAGCTCTCGATGCCGGCGGAGAACGTGCTGATGCCCGACACGCTGCGGCGGGTGGCGTGGGAGCCGACCGAGCCCACCCCGGAAGGCGTGGCGCGCGTGCTGCGCGAGCGCGATGCGCGCGCGTGGCAGGTTGCGGCGACCGCACAGAGGATCGCGGCCGCGTTTGTAGAGGCAGACCAAGCGCCCGCGGAGCCCTCGGAGCCTGACTCGTAGGAAGCGGCAACCGCCGGGCCGCCGTCGGCGCACCGTTCCTACACTGGTGCCGCAACCACCCCAATCAGGAGGCATCGTGGCCAACGACGACGTCGTGTTCGTGGACGGCGTCCGCACCCCATTCGGGCGCGCGGGCGAGAAGGGCATGTACTGGAGCACCCGTGCTGACGACCTGGCGGTCAAGGCGCTGACGGGTCTGCTGGAGCGGAACCCGAGCCTGCCGCTCGAGCGCATCGATGAGGTGGCGATCGCCGCCACGACGCAGACGGGCGACCAGGGCCTGACGCTCGGCCGCACGGTCGGCATGCTCGCCGGCCTGCCCGTGTCGGTGCCCGGCTACGCGATCGACCGCATGTGCGCCGGCGCGATGACCGCCGTCACCGCGGTCGGAGGCGGCATCGCCTTCGGTGCCTACGACGTCGCGATCGCCGGCGGCGTCGAGCACATGGGCCGCCACCCGATGGGGCTCGACGCCGACCCGAACCCCCGCTTCGTCGCCGAGAAGCTCGTCTCGATGGACGCCCTCAACATGGGCAAGACCGCCGAGCGCATCCACGACCGCTTCCCGCACCTCACCAAGGAGCGCGCCGACCGCTACGCGATGCGGTCGCAGCAGAAGTACGCCGCGGCGCTCGCCGCCGGCCACATCGACGCCGACCTCATCCCCGTGGCGACGCAGTCCGAGTCGGGCTGGGGCCTGGCCACCGCCGACGAGGCGCCTCGACCCTCGACGACGATGGAGGGCCTGGCCGGCCTGAAGACGCCCTTCCGCGACCACGGGCGCGTGACCGCCGGCAACGCATCCGGCCTCAACGACGGCGCGACGATGTCGATCGTCGCCTCCTCCTCCGCCGCCAAGGAGCTCGGCCTCTCGACGAAGATGCGCATGGTGTCGTTCGCCTTCGCGGGCGTCGACCCCGACATCATGGGCATCGGACCGGTGCCCTCGACCGAGAAGGCGCTCCGCAAGGCCGGGCTGTCGATCGAGGACATCGGGCTCTTCGAGCTCAACGAGGCCTTCGCCGTGCAGATCCTGTCCTTCACCGACCACTTCGGCCTCGACGACGACGACGCGCGCATCAACCCGTGGGGCGGCGCGATCGCCATCGGCCACCCGCTCGCATCCTCGGGCGTGCGACTCATGCTGCAGCTGGCTCGCCAGTTCGAGCAGCGTCCGGATGTGCGCTACGGCGTGACGGCGATGTGCGTCGGGCTCGGCCAGGGCGGCACCGTCATCTGGGAGAACCCCCACCACAAGCGCTACGGAAAGGGCAACCGATGAGCCTCCGCGACGAGTTCCCGCTGCTGGCAGCAGCCGAGTTCGACGAGGTCGTGACGCACAGCCTCGTGCGCGACGTGCGACTGGCCTCCGGGCGGACGATCGCGCTCGTGACGCTGGACAACGGCCGGGACCACACGCGCCCGTCGACGCTCGGCCCGGCGACGCTGTTCGAGTACGGCGACGTGCTCGAGCAGCAGCGCTCGCGCGCCTCGAAGGGCGAGATCGACGCGATCGCCGTCACCGGCAAGCCCTACTTCCTGGCTGCCGGCGCCGACCTCTCGAACGTGACCGCGCTCCCCGACCGCGCCACCGCCGCCGAGCTCCCCAAGCTCGGCCACCGAGCGCTCGGGCTGCTGCACCAGGCACCGGTGCCGACCTTCGTCTTCATCAACGGGCTCGCGCTCGGCGGCGGGCTCGAGATCGCGCTGAACGCCGACTACCGCACGATCAGCACCGCGGCACCCGCGGTCGCGCTGCCGGAGACGTTCCTCGGACTCGTGCCCGGCTGGGGCGGTGCCACGATCCTGCCGAACCTGATCGGCATCGAGCGCGCGCTCAAGGTCGTGATCGAGAACCCGCTGAAGCAGAATCGCGTGCTCAAGCCGCAGGAGGCCTTCGAGCTCGGCATCGCCGATGCGATCTTCGGGCCCGCGAACTACCTCGAGGCGTCGCTCCGATGGGCCGACGAGGTGCTCGGCGGCAAGAAGGTCGAGCGCCCGCACGCGCCCGGCACGCTCGAGCGCACGGTCAAGTGGCCGATCGCGCTGAAGATCGCTCGCGACACGCTCGAGAAGAAGCTGGGCACCGTGCCGGTCGCGCCCTACCGCGCGCTCGACATCATGGAGCTCGCGCGCAAGAACGATCGTGCCGCCGGCTTCGCCGCGGAGGACGCCGCGCTCGCCGAGCTGATCCCGGGCGATCAGTTCGTCGCGTCGATCTACGCCTTCGACCTCGTGCAGAAGCGCGCGAAGCGCCCTGCGGGCGCACCGGACAAGGCGCTCGCGAAGCCCGTCTCGAAGGTCGGCATCATCGGCGCCGGGCTCATGGCGAGCCAGTTCGCGCTGCTGTTCGTGCGCCGGCTGCAGGTGCCCGTGGTCATCACCGACCTCGACCAGGGGCGCGTCGACGCAGCCGTGGCCGGCATCCACGGCGAGATCGACAAGCTCGCCGACAAGGGTCGCATCTCGACCGACGAGCAGCACCGGCTCCGCGCGCTCATCACCGGCACGATCGACAAGGCCGACTTCGCCGACTGCGACTGGGTGATCGAGGCCGTCTTCGAGGAGCTCGGCGTCAAGCAGCAGGTCTTCCGCGAGGTCGAGCCGCACCTGAGTCCCGAGGCGGTGCTGGCGACCAACACCTCCGGCCTGTCGATCGAGGCCATGGCGTCGGCCCTCGAGCATCCGGAGCGGCTCGTCGGCTTCCACTTCTTCAACCCCGTCGCGGTGATGCCGCTCATCGAGGTCGTGAAGACCCCCTCGACCGACGATGCAACGCTCGCGACCGCCATGCGCGTCGCCAAGGAGCTGAAGAAGACCGCCGTCATCACTCGCGACACGCCCGGCTTCGTCGTCAACCGCATCCTCGCCAAGCTGCTCGGCGAGGCGATGCACGCCGTCGAGCAGGGCGCCGCGTTCGAGGACGTCGTCGAGGCGCAGCGTGCCTTCGGCTTCCCGATGGATCCGTTCGTGCTGCTCGACCTCGTCGGGCTCAAGGTGGGCGCGCACGTGCTGGACACGCACCACGCCGCCTTCCCGGAGCGCTTCTTCGAGTCGAAGGCGCTCCACGAGCTGGCCGAGCAGGGCATCCTGCTCGAGAAGGACGGCAAGGGCGAGGTCAAGGGCATCGACAAGCGGGCTCGCAGGATCGTCGCGAAGCACACGCCCAGCGCCGCGGTGCCGCTGTCGGCCGACGAGCTGCGCCTGCGCATCGAGGATGGCCTGGCGGACGAGATCAAGCGGATGCTCGACGACGGCGTGGTGGAGGCGGCGGAGGACATCGACCTCTGCATGATCCTCGGCGCCGGCTGGCCGTTCCAGATGGGCGGCATCACGCCCTACCTCGACCGCTCGAGCGCCTCGCAGCGCGCGTTCGGCGGCACGTTCCACGATCCGCAGATCGCCGGCCCCAAGGCCTGATCGCGCAGACGGCGCGGCGTGCCGGGTCGGGCAGACTGGCATGATGCTCGACCGCACCCACATCGACGCCCTCGCCCGTGATCTCGCAGCCGCGAGGTTCACGAGCGGGGGCGTCGCAGCGCTCCTGGGCGAGGGCGCCACGACTGCGCTCGCCCGCATGAGCGCGCAGCCCGCTCGCCGGGCGGCACGGCGACGGCCCGGCGCGCTGTCGACGCTCGTGCGGTCGCTCTGGCTCGGCGACGCCGTCGACGCCGCCGCGATGGAGGAGGCGCTGCCGCAGCTGGGCGTCGACGGCGCGGTATCCCTCGGTGTCCTCGAGCGCCGCGGCGACGCGGTCGCACCGCTGCTGACGATCCGTCCGCACGCCTATGCCGACGCCCGCGGTGAGGGCAGCTGGTGGATCGTCAGCGACCTCGACGAGCTCGCGGGCGTCTGGCCGCTGCGACCCGACCACGTGCTCGGCGTGGGCGGGGCCGCGCGCACGCTCGCGAGGCTCCTCCCCGATGCTCCGCACGAGCGCGCACTGGATCTGGGCACCGGTTGCGGCATCGTCGCACTGCACCTGCGCCGCATCGCCGAGCGCGTCGTCGCCACCGACATCTCGGAGCGCGCGCTGTGGTTCGCAGAGCTGACCATCGCGCTGAACGACGTCGACGGCATCGAGCTGCGCCAGGGCTCCCTCTTCGAACCGGTGGCGGGAGAGCGATTCGACCTCATCGCCTCGAACCCGCCCTTCGTCATCACCCCGCGTGCCGAGGGCGTGCCCGCCTACGAGTACCGCGACGGCGGAGCGTCGGGCGACGCGATCATGGGTGCGGTGGTCGCGGGCATGGTGGACCACCTGGAGGTCGGTGGGCAGGCGCGGCTGCTGGGCAACTGGGAGTCGATCGGCGACGCCACGGGCCTCGAGCGGGTGCGCCGGTGGTGCGCGGAGCCGAGCGCGACGCCGAGCGGCGCGGGCATGGATGTGTGGGCCATCGAGCGCGAGTCGCTGAGCCCTGCCGGCTACGCGGAGCTGTGGCTGCGCGATGGGGGCACGCTGCCGCGCGATCCGGAGCACGACCGGCTGCTCGACGCCTGGCTCGACGACTTCGAGACCCGCGGGGTGCGGGAGATCGGCATGGGCTGGCTCGCCCTGCGCCGTCGCAGCGGCGTCGCGAGCCTGGAGCGCTTCGAGCGCATCGGCCACGCCGTGCAGCTCGAGCACGTCGGGTCGCACCTGGCAGCCGCCTTCGCCGATGCCGCAGCACTGACGGCGCTGGACGACGACGCGCTCGCGGCAACGCACCTCGTGGTGTCGCCGGATGTGACGGAGGTGCGGCACCAGCTGCCGGGCGCTGCGGGCCCGACCGTCATCGAGCTGCGCCAGGGTGGTGCGCTCGGCAGGACGCTGTCGGTCGACACCGCGCTGGCCGGACTCGTAGGTGCGTGCGACGGCGAGCTCGCGATCGGCCGGCTGATCGCCGCGATCGCCGGCCTGCTGGAGGTCGACGCCGACGTTCTGACCGCCGATCTCCTGCCGCGCGTGCGCGAGCTGGTGGTGACCGGCTTCCTCCGGGGGGTCAGCGAGCAGTGACGCGCGCTGCGCCGGACCTGGGGCTCAGCGCCGGCGCCTCCGCTCGGCGATCGCTTGCGGCAGGTGCTCGGCCACGTCGAGCGCAGTGATGGGCCGATCGCCTGCCGCGGCGAGTGCCGCCGCCTCTCCGTGCAGCCGCACGGCATCTGCGCTGATGGACGCGAGCGCTGCCGGGTCCGCGGCCGCTCCCGCATTGGCGGCGACGAGCGCCCCGAGCACGCCGCCCAGCACGTCACCGGTGCCCGCGGTCGCAAGCCGATGGGTGCGGGCGTCGACGGATGCCGCGGTGCCGCCGGGCGCGGCGACCCGGGTGGGGGCTCCCTTGGCGACCACGACCGCATCGAGCGTCGCAGCCGCGCGTGATGCAGCTGCGGTGCGATCGTCGAGCGCATCCCGGTCGATGCCGAGCAGTCGCGCGAGCTCACCGTCGTGGGGGGTCAGGACGGCCGGCCCCGCGTGGCCGGCGACGAGGTCGAGCGCTCCGGCATCGACGACGCACGGCGCTCCCCCGCCCAGCGCCTCGAGCAGGAGGGAGCGCAGCGCCCGATCACGCTCGCGCGGGTCCTGCCCGGAGCCGAGCAGCCAGGCATCGACGCCCGACGGCGCCTCGTCGAGCGCGTGGCACACGGTCTCCGGTCGCCGCGCGAGCACGAGATCCTGCACGCGTCGCGGTGCCCAGAGCCGCACGTAGCCGATGCCCGTCCGCCACGCCGCCTCCACGCCGAGCACCGCGGCGCCCGGGTAGCGCGCCGATCCCGTCACGACGCCCAGCACGCCCATGGAGCGCTTGTCGTCGTGGGCATCGGGCGAGCGCAGCCAGGTCATGCCGCCAGCGTACGCGGCGAGGTTCGCCCTCCCGTCCCTGGCGCGCTGCCCCGCTCATCCCATCGACGCGACCCCTGCGCGGTGCGCGAGCAGCACCCCGCGCAGCGCTCCGGGGAGGCCGCGGGCAGCGGCGACGATGGCGTCGTGCCACGCCCAGTCGTCGGGGCTCGGCTCGGCGCCCGCGGGCCGCTCGATGACGCAGACGACAGCCTCGTCCTCCTCGAGCAGGAAGCCGATGATGCCGCGCAGCGCCAGCACGGCGTGCGCATCCGGCGAGACCGGGATGCCGTCGATCTGCTGCAGGTCGCGCCGCAGCGAGCCGTCGGCCCCGACGATGAAGATCCACAGCCGTGGCACGATGCCGTGCTGCACGAGCGCGGCGATCTCGTCGAGGAGCTCATCGTCGGGTGAGTCGCCCGTGCCCTGGTCTGCGCGGTGCGCGCGCGATGTCTTGTCGTCCATGGGTCGCAGGCAACCGCATCCGCCGCGGTCTGCGCGCTGCGAAGGTCGCCGGCTGTGGAGAGCGTCAGTCGTTGGCGGAGTGCTGCGCTGCCTCGCCGTCGGCCTCCCGGGGATCGAGCCGCAGCTCCTGCTCCCCGGGAACGGGCCGTGCGACCGGGACGCGCCCCGTCCCGAGCACCTGCTGCACGATGTTGCGCGCGATGACCTGCGCAGAGAGCCCTGCGTCGTCGAGGATCTCGCCGCGCTCGGCGTGATCGATGAACGCGTCAGGCAGCCCGAGCTCGTCGACGGGCGTGTCGACGCCCGCGGCACGGAGATCCTGGCGCACCCGCGTGCCGATGCCGCCGACCCGCACGCCGTCCTCGAGGGTGATGACGATCCGGTGCTGGCTCGCGAGCTCGATGATCGAGGCCGCGACGGGCACGACCCAGCGCGGGTCCACGACGGTGACGCCGATGCCCTGCGCCTGCACCCGCTGCGCGACGTCCATGGCGAGGTGCGCGAACGAGCCGATCGCGACGATGAGCACGTCGCGGTGCGGAGCCTCGAGGAGCACGTCGACCCCGTCCTCGGTGCGGCGGACGGCGTCGAGCTGGTTGGGCACCGAGCCCTTCGGGTAGCGGATGACGGTGGGGGCGTCGTAGACGGCCACGGCCTCGCGCAGCTCCTCCTCGAGGCGTGCCGCGTCGCGGGGCGCGGCCAGCCGGATGCCGGGCACGAACTGCAGCAGGGCGAGATCCCACATGCCGTGGTGGCTCGGGCCGTCGGGGCCGGTGACACCGGCGCGGTCGAGCACGAAGGTCACCCCCGCGCGGTGCAGCGCCACATCCATCAGCACCTGGTCGAACGCGCGGTTGATGAAGGTCGCGTAGATGGCGACCACGGGATGCAGGCCGCCGTAGGAGAGCCCGGCCGCGGTCGTGACCGCATGCTGCTCGGCGATGCCCACGTCGAGCACGCGAGAGGGGTCGAGCGCCGCCAGCCGGTCGAGGCCGGTGGGTCGCAGCATCGCGGCGGTGATGCCGACGATGCGCTCGTCGGCGCGCGCGAGCGAGACCAGCTCGTCCGCGAACACCGAGGTCCAGGAGGGGCGCCCGGCGCTGGCGATCGCCTCGCCCGTCTCGGGATCGATCTGGCCGACGGCGTGGAACTGATCGGCCTCGTCGTTGATCGCCGGGTCGAAGCCCTGCCCCTTCTGCGTGATGACGTGCACGATGACGGGCGAGCCGTAGTCGCGGGCCTGCGTCAGCACCTCCTGCAGCGCGCTCAGGTCGTGGCCGTCGACCGGGCCGAGGTACTTGATGTCGAGGTTCGAGTAGAGGGCCTCGTTGTTGACGAAGCGCGAGAGGAAGCCGTGCGTCGCCCCGCGCACGCCGCGGTAGACCGCTCGGCCAGGGTGCCCCAGCCGCGAGAAGAAGCGCTCGGAGGTGCCTCGCAGCGTGCGGTAGGACTGCTGGGTGCGGATGCCGTTGAGGAACCGCGCCATGCCACCGATCGTGGGCGCGTAGGAGCGGCCGTTGTCGTTCACGACGATGACGAGACGGCGGCGGTTGTCGTCGGAGATGTTGTTGAGCGCCTCCCACGTCATGCCTCCCGTCAGCGCGCCGTCCCCCACCACGGCCACGACGGAGCGGTCGTGCTGCCCGGTGATGTCGAACGCGCGGCTGATGCCGTCGGCCCACGACAGCGACGAGGAGGCGTGGCTCGACTCGACGATGTCGTGCTCGCTCTCGGCGCGCTGCGGGTAGCCGGCGAGGCCGCCGCGCTGCCGCAGGCGCGAGAAGTCCTTGCGCCCGGTGAGCAGCTTGTGCACGTAGGACTGATGGCCCGTGTCGAACACGAAGGCGTCCTGCGGCGAGTCGAAGACCCGGTGCATCGCCATGGTGAGCTCGACCACGCCGAGGTTGGGTCCGAGGTGGCCTCCGGTGCGGGAGACCTCGCGGATCAGGAACGCGCGGATCTCGGCTGCCAGCTCGGTGAGCGCTGCCGGTGAGAGCCGGTCGAGGTCCCGGGGGCCCGTGATCTGATCGAGGATCGCCATGATCCCTCCATCGTACCGCCGCGCGCGAGGACGGCCCCGCTCCCACGAGGGGGGCGGGGCCGTCGACGAGCGCTGGATCAGACCAGCGAGCGCAGCACGTACTGCAGGATGCCGCCGTTGCGGTAGTAGTCGGCCTCGCCGGGGGTGTCGATGCGCACGATGGCGTCGAACTCGACCGCCTGCTTGCCCTCGGGGCTGTGCTCGGTCGGCTCGGCAACGACGCGCACCGTCTTCGGCGTGCGGCCCTCGTTCAGCTCGGTCAGGCCCGAGATCGAGATGCGCTCCGTGCCGTCGAGCCCGAGCGACGCCCAGGACTCGCCCGCCGGGAACTGCAGCGGCACGACACCCATGCCGATGAGGTTCGAGCGGTGGATCCGCTCGAACGACTCGGTGATGACCGCCTTGACGCCCAGCAGGTTCGTGCCCTTCGCGGCCCAGTCGCGGCTCGAGCCCGAGCCGTACTCCTTGCCGCCCAGGACGACCAGCGGCGTGCCCTGCTCCTGGTAGTGCTGCGAGGCGTCGTAGATCGCGGCCTGCGCGCCGTCGGTGGTCGTGAAGTCGCGCGTGAAGCCGCCCTCGACGCCGTCGAGGAGCTGGTTCTTGAGACGGATGTTCGCGAACGTTCCGCGGATCATGATCTCGTGGTTGCCGCGACGCGAGCCGTAGGAGTTGAAGTCCTTCCGGTCCACACCGTGCTCCGTGAGGTAGCGACCGGCCGGGCTGTCGGCCTTGATCGCGCCGGCGGGCGAGATGTGGTCGGTCGTGACCGAGTCGCCGAGCGCCGCCAGGACGCGGGCGCCCTGGATGTCGGTCACGGGCGTGAGCTCCATCGTCATGCCCTCGAAGTACGGGGGCTTGCGCACGTAGGTCGACTCGGCATCCCACTCGAAGACGTCGCCGTCCGGCGTCGGCAGGCTCTGCCAGCGCTCGTCGCCATCGAACACGGCCGCGTACTGCTTGTCGAACATCGCGGTGTCGATCGACGAGTCGATGGTCGACTGCACCTCTTCGGCGGTCGGCCAGATGTCGACCAGGAAGACGTCCTGACCGTCCTTGCCCTTGCCGAGCGGCTGGCTCTCGAAGTCGAAGTCCATCGTGCCGGCGAGCGAGTAGGCGATGACGAGCGGCGGCGACGCGAGGTAGTTCATCTTCACGTCGGGGTTGATGCGACCCTCGAAGTTGCGGTTGCCCGAGAGCACCGCGGTGACGGCGAGGTCGTGCTCGTTGACGGCAGCGGAGACCTCCTCGATGATCGGGCCGGAGTTGCCGATGCACGTCGTGCAGCCGTAGCCGACCGTGTAGAAGCCCAGCGCGTCCAGGTCCTTCGTCAGGCCGGACTTGTCGTAGTAGTCGGTGACGACCTTCGATCCCGGGGCGAGCGTCGTCTTGACCCACGGCTTGGCCGTGAGGCCCTGCTCGACCGCCTTGCGGGCGAGCAGGCCCGCGGCGAGCATGACGGAGGGGTTGGACGTGTTGGTGCAGGAGGTGATCGCGGCGATCGTGACCGCACCGTTGTCGAGCGTGTACGTCTCGCCGGCCGGGGTGGTGACCTCGACGGGGTTCGAGAGCTCAGCCGGGATGCCGGTGGTGCGGCTGCCGCTGCTGATGTGCACCTCGCGCGTGCTGTGGTCCTCCTCGCCGGGGACGGCACCGGGGTCGGAGGCCGGGAAGGAGTGCTTCGACTCGAGGTCCACGATGTCCTGCGACGTCGATGCGCTGGCGTAGTCGACGATGTCCTTCGAGAACTGCGCCTTCGCCTTCGAGAGCTCGATGCGGTCCTGCGGGCGCTTCGGGCCGGCGATCGACGGGACCACCGTGCTGAGGTCGAGCTCGAGGTACTCCGAGAAGACCGGCTCCACCTCGGGGTCGTGCCACAGGCCCTGCTGCTTCGAGTAGGCCTCGACGAGCGCCACCTGCTGCTCGGAGCGGCCAGTGAAGCGCAGGTAGTCGAGCGTCACCTCGTCGATGGGGAAGATCGCCGCGGTCGAGCCGAACTCCGGGCTCATGTTGCCGATCGTGGCGCGGTTTGCCAGCGGCACGGCGCCGACGCCGGTGCCGTAGAACTCCACGAACTTGCCGACCACGCCGTGCTTGCGCAGGATGTCGGTGATGGTCAGCACGACGTCCGTCGCCGTCACGCCGGTGGCGATCTCGCCCGTGAGCTTGAAGCCGACCACGCGCGGGATCAGCATCGAGACGGGCTGGCCGAGCATCGCGGCCTCGGCCTCGATGCCGCCGACGCCCCAGCCGAGCACGCCGAGGCCGTTGACCATCGTCGTGTGCGAGTCGGTGCCGACGACCGTGTCGGGGTACGCGGTGAGCTCGCCGCCGAACTCGCGCGCGTAGGTGACCTTCGCCAGGTTCTCGATGTTCACCTGGTGCACGATGCCGGTGCCGGGCGGGACCACCTTGAAGTCGTCGAAGGCCGTCTGGCCCCAGCGCAGGAACTGGTAGCGCTCGCCGTTGCGCTCGTACTCGATCTCGACGTTGCGCTCGAACGCATCGGGCGTGCCGAAGAGGTCGGCGATGACCGAGTGGTCGATGACGAGCTCTGCCGGGGCGAGCGGGTTGATCTTGGTCGGGTCTCCCCCGAGCTCGGCGACGGCCTCGCGCATGGTTGCGAGGTCGACGATGCAGGGCACGCCGGTGAAGTCCTGCATCACCACGCGGGCCGGCGTGAACTGGATCTCGACGTTGGGCTCCGCCGAGGCGTCCCACGAGCCGAGGGCCTCGATCTGCGACTTGGTGACGTTCGCGCCGTCCTCGGTGCGCAGGAGGTTCTCCAGCAGCACCTTGAGGCTGAACGGCAGGCGCTCGTGGCCCGCGACCTTGTCGATCCGATAGAGCGTGTACTCGGTGTCACCCACCGAGAGCGAGCTCTTGCTGTCGAAGCTGTTCGGGTTCGCCATCGTGACTCCTTCAGGTCTCACGGGATGCGCTGGATGCGCCTCGAGTGTATGCCTGGCGCGACCCGACAGGGCGGCATCCGGGCGAGATATCTTGACGTCAAGATATCTTATCGTGCGGTCGGGCCTGCCTGCTCGGTTGGCGTGTCGGGCCCGGAGGGGTCGGCATCGCCGAGCACCGCGCGCACCATGAGCCAGGTCACCCAGAGCGCCGCGAGGTACAGCGGCACACCCATCAGCAGCTTGGTCGCGGCGAGCGCCTCGACGGCGCCCGGGGTGCCCTGACTGGCCGCGAGGTACATCGGCACCTGCACCGCGAGCCGGGCGCCGACCACCGCCAGCCACAGGATCGTCGCCCGCCAGGCGACGGTGCGCTTCGCGCGCTCGGTGCGCCACGCGTAGGGCGTGCCGGTCAGCGCGCCGGCGATGATGCCGACCAGCGGCTTGCGCAGGATCATGCTCAGCAGCAGCACGACCACCACGATCGTGTTCACCGTGAAGCCCCAGAGGAAGTTGTCCTCCCCCTGCCCGGTGATGAGCGCCACGGCGGCCGAGATGCCGACGCCGATGAGCCCTGCGAAGGCCAGCACCGGCTGCCCCTTCTGCAGCACGCGCGCGGCGACGAAGACGACCGACACCGCCAGCGGCACGAGCACGGAGAGCCCGACATCCTTCGTCACGGTGTACAGCACCAGGAAGAGGATGCCCGGCAGCAGCGACTCGAGCAGGCCCCGCACGCCGCCCATCGCACCGAGGAGTGCGTTGGCGGAGGGCTTCGACGCGGGATCGAGCTGCCCGAGCTTCGAGCCGCGGATCGCCTCGCCGACCTGCTCGGAGAACGACGGCTCCGCCTGCGTGCCGTCGCGCCCGTCGGGCTCCTGCGCCACGGTCAGACCGACTTCGGGGCGCGCAGCGGGATCAGCTCGCGCGGCGGCATCGGCTCGACGCCGCGGCACACCACGCTCGAGCGGAACAGCTCGATCGCGCCCGCCGCCTTCTCGTCGTCGATGGCTGCCGCTCCGCCGATGAGCCCCTGGAGCATCCAGCGAGGCCCGTCGACGCCGACGATCCGCACCGCGCGCGGCATGCCGTCGGGGCCGCTCTGCAGGCGCGCTCGCAGCTCCGGGCCGAGCAGGCCGTCGATCTCGTCGACCGTCGCGCCCTGGCGCTCGAGCTGCGACCGCAGCACCTCGCGCACCGGCGCCCAGATGCCCTCGCTGCGCGGTGCGGCGAAGGGCTGCAGCTGCACGGTGGAGCCCTCGTGCTCGAGCGTGACGGCAACGATCCGCTTGGTCTTCTCCTCGACCTCGAGCCGCATCTGCATCCCGGGGCGCGGCACGATGCGCAGTCCTCCCAGATCGACGTAGGGGCGCACGGGCGCCTCTGCCTCATCCAGCGGTCCGAGCTCCGAGCGATCCTCGGGCGCGCTCTTCTCGACGAGCTCCTCATCCTCGGGCTGCTGCTGGTCGTCTGTCGTGTCCGTCATGGTGCGATCCCCTCCGGCGCGGCGCCGAGCCCTGTCGACCCGTGCCCGCGCTCGCCGCGGTCTGATCCCGGGAGCCGCTCGACCGGGACGAAGCGAGCGCGCTCGACGCGCTGCACGATCAGCTGCGCGATGCGGTCGCCGACCTCGATCCGATGCGGCGAGCTGCCGGTGTTGAGCAGGTTGACCTTGATCTCGCCCCGGTAGCCCGCATCCACGGTGCCCGGCGCGTTGACGATCGTGATCCCGTGCTTCGCGGCCAGGCCGCTGCGCGGGTGGACGAAGGCTGCGTACCCGTCGGGCAGCGCGATGGCGATGCCCGTCGCGACGAGCGCGCGCTGACCGGGTTCGAGCGTCAGCGCCTCGGCGGCATGGATGTCGGCACCGGCATCCCCCGGGTGCGCGTAGGCGGGCACCGGCGTTCCGGTGATGAGGACTTCGACCTGCTCCATCGCAGTCGAGGCTAGCCGAGGCAGGCGCTCGCGGCGAACCGGCACCCGGCGCCGCCTGCGGCGCGAGATGATGGGGGCATGGAATCCGCCCCCTCGCACCGCGAGCGACTCGTGCCCTCGTGGTGGCTGCCGCTCGTCCTGCTCCTGCTCGTGCCGGCCTCGCTGCTCGTCTTCCTGCCCGTGGGCATGGAGGTCGGCGTCGGCGTCGCCGCAGTGCTCTACGCCGCCATCATGCTCGCGCTGTGGTTCGGCGCGCCGGTGGTCGAGCTGCGCGACGGCGTGCTGCGCGCAGGACGCGCGCGGATCGGGGTCGACGACCTGGGCGAGGCGGATGCGCTGGAGGGCGCCGCGGCGAGGACCGCGATGCGATCCGGCTGGGACCCGGCCGCGCATCACGTGATCTCCCCGTGGACGACGTCGCTCGTGCGGGTGCCGGTGACGGACGCCGCAGACCCGACGCCGAGCTGGGTCGTGAGCACGCGCCGCCCGCGGCAGCTCGCGGCAGCGATCAGCGCCGCGCAGCACGCCGGTGAGCAGCGCGCGGGCGGGCGGGACGCCTAGCTCAGGAGGCGCACTCCTGGCAGATCGGACCGAGCTTCGTGTCGTGGTCGAACTGCAGGCGGTCCTTCACCAGGAAGCAGCTCACGCACGTGAACTCGTGCTCCTGCAGAGGCAGCACCACGACGTCGAGCTCGACGTCCGCGAGGTCTGCGGCGGAGAGGTCGAAGCTGCCGGGGTTGTCGGCGTCGTCGTCCGTCGCGACGCTCTTCGCCGGCACGCGCTCCTTGAGCGCCTCGATCGACTCGTTCTCGTCGTCGGTCTTGCGCGGGGCGTCGTAATCGGTGGCCATCAGGGCTTCCTTGCTGGGAGGGAGTGAGCGTCGTCGGCGCACATTCTGCACGAATCGAACGGAGGTAGCAAATCAGATATCTGCGAGCGAAGTGTACCCCGAGAACTGTACCCCAAACGCGGGCCGGCTTCGGGTGGTGCGCCCTCGACGGAACGCACGGCGCGCCCGCCGCATTCCCGCCCGCAGCCCTCCCGCCGTGCGATGCTGACGAGACCCGACATCCACGCCAGGAAGGATCGACGAACCATGCAGCAGCTGAGCGTCATCGGCGTCGAGGACGACATGCTCCTCCTCGAGTCCGAGTCCGGCGAGCGCTTCCGCGTGCCCGTCGGATCCCTGCCCGAGCATCGCCGACCGGCCGTGGCGATCCCCGCCCGCGAGCGCAAGGCCAGGCCGCGCGACATCCAGGCGCTGATCCGCGGCGGCATGACCGCCGAGGAGGTCGCCGCCTCCACGGGCGAGGAGCTCGCCTACATCGAGCGCTTCGAAGGCCCGGTGGTCGCCGAGCGCGAGCACGTGCTGGCCTCTGCGCTGTCGATCCCGGTGGCCTCCGGCGACATCGACCCGCTCGCGGGTGAGACGACCTTCGGCGCGGCCATCGACGAGCGCCTGGACGACCTGCGCGCATCCGACCGCTCGTGGTCTGCGTGGAAGGACGGCGACGGGGGCGCCTGGACGGTGCGCCTGCGCTTCACCACCGAGGGCATCCAGCACGAGGCGCTCTGGGGATACGAGCCGAAGAAGGCCACGCTGACGGCGCGCAGCAAGGAGGCGACGTCGCTGAGCCAGACGGGTGATGCGAGCAGCGTCCTGGTGCCCCGGCTCCGCGCCATCGACCGCCAGCAGCGGCCGTCGACGCCGGAGGCCACCGCGCCGACCCTCGACGCCGCCGAGGATGCGGGTGCTCCCCCGATCTCGCAGCGCGCCGCGGCTCCCGACGCCGCACGTCGGGACACGGGCCGCTTCGACTCGGACGCCTTCCGCATCCAGCGCGGCACGGCGCGCTCCGCTCCTGCACCGGTCGAGCCCGGCGTCGGCCTCGAGCAGGCGGTCGAGTCGTCGCGAGCGACCGAGCAGAGCGCGAGCGAGCGCACGAGCGAGCCCGCCGCCGAGCGGCCCGCCGAGCCCACGAAGGCCGACAACCCCTGGCTGCGGCGTCGCGGGGGCGAGGTGGGCAGCCAGCCGGAGAACGTGCAGGCCGCCGCGATCAACCGCCCTGCCGCCTCCACCCAGCCGAACCACACCGCCGAGCTGCTCGACGCCCTCCGACGCCGCCGGACCGAGCGGGAGGCAGCGCTGCGCACCGCGGAGTCGGGTCCGACACCGCGCGAGCCCGAGGAGACGCTGCCGATCGCGGAGCCGGCGGCCGAAGCAGAGCGGCCCCAGCGCGCCAACGGCACCGGGCCCATCGGCAGCCGCAAGCGCGGCTCCCGCGCGTCGATGCCGAGCTGGGACGAGATCGTCTTCGGCTCGCGCTCCGACGACTAGCGCCGCAGGACGCCGCCGAGGAGGAGGGTGCCCCGCCCGGCGCCCTCCTCCTCGCTCGCGTGGACGCGCGGCCCCGCGGCGGGCGTGCTGCGCGCCGCGCTACCTGAACCGGGCGTCATGTTAGGTTGCTCCCGGCACAGTCCCGTGCACCTACAAGGAGGTAGGCATGACACAGTCCGTCAACGGCGCGGCGAGAGACAACGACCGCAAGGGCCTCGGCCGCGTCGTCACCGCCGCCATGGCCGGCACGGTGGTCGAGTGGTACGAGTTCTTCCTCTACGCCACCGCGTCGACCATCGTCTTCAACCTGATCATGTTCCCGCCGTCGGACGACCCGTACGCGGCCATCATCAACGCCTTCCTGATCTACGGCGTCGGCTTCGTCGCGCGCCCGCTCGGCGGCATCGTCTTCGGCCACTTCGGCGACAAGTTCGGCCGCAAGAAGCTGCTGCAGGTCGCGATCATCCTCGTCGGTGTCGCCACCTTCCTGATGGGCTGCCTGCCCACCTTCTCCCAGATCGGCTACTGGGCTCCGGCGCTGCTCGTGCTGCTGCGCTTCGCGCAGGGCTTCGCCGTCGGCGGCGAGTGGGGCGGCGGCGTGCTGCTCGTGGCGGAGCACTCGCCCAACAAGGAGCGCGGCTTCTGGTCGTCGTTCCCGCAGGCCGCCGTGCCTGCCGGCAACCTGCTCGCCACGGTCGTGCTGCTGGTGCTCCAGTGGACCCTCTCCGACGACGACTTCCTCGCGTGGGGCTGGCGCATCGCGTTCTGGCTCTCCGTCGTGATCGTCGCTGTCGGCTACTACATCCGCACCCGGGTCGAGGATGCCCCCATCTTCCAGTCGGTGCGCGACGAGGTGGCCGAGTCGAAGGCGCAGTCCTACGGCGTGCTCGAGGTGCTCAAGCGCTACCCCCGTGGCGTGTTCACCGCGATGGGCCTGCGCTTCGCGGAGAACGTGCTCTACTACCTCGTCGTCACGTTCTCGATCGTGTACCTGCGGACCTACCTCGAGTACGACGTGTCCCGGATCCTGGGCCTGATGGCGATCGCGCACGTCGCGCACTTCGTCTTCGTGCCCATCGTGGGCCGCCTGACCGACAGGATCGGCCGCAAGCCGATGTACCTCGCCGGGGTACTCCTCGGCGCGACGTGGGGCTTCATCGCGTTCCCCATGTTCGAGACCGGCAACGACATCGTCATCCTGCTCGGGATCATCATCGGCCTCGCGTTCCACGCGCTCATGTACGCCGGGCAGCCGGCCATCATGGCCGAGCTCTTCCCGACCCGCATGCGGTACTCGGGCGTCTCGCTGGGCTACCAGGTCACCTCGATCGTCGCGGGCTCGCTCGCCCCGATCATCGCGACCGCGCTGCTGAGCGAGTTCGACAGCTACATCCCGGTCGCGATCTACATCGTGGTCTCGTGCGCCATCACCCTCATCGCCGTGCTGGCGCTGCGGGAGACCAAGGGCATCTCGCTCCACGACGTGGACGACGAGGATCGCGAGCGCCTGCTGGCGGAGAAGGGCACGCTCTGATCGCCTGAGCCGCAGCCGCGCACGAGCGGGCGACGAGGGCTTCCTCGCCGCCCGCTCGGCCGTCTCGGGATAGCGTGGGGAGCACACCTTCGGAAGGGAACGACGATGACGTCAATCGCCTGGATCGGCCTCGGCAACATGGGCAGCCGGATGTCCACACACCTCGTCGGCGCGGGGCACGAGGTGCGAGGGTTCGACGTCGTCGACGCCTTCCGCCAGGCTGCCGGCGAACGAGGAGTCGTGCCGGTCGGCTCCGTGGGCGAGGCGGTCGACGGCGCGGACGTCGTGATCCTGAGCCTGCCGAAGGGCGAGCACGTGCGCTCGGTGCTCGCGGGCGACGACGGCGTCTTCGCGCGCGCCGCCCCCGGCACGATGATCCTCGACACCTCGACGGTCGACCTCGAGACCTCGGCCTGGTGCCACGCCGAATCGCGCTCGCGCGGCTTCCGGTTCGTCGACTCCCCCGTCTCCGGCGGGATCCAGGGGGCTGAGGCCGCCACGCTCGCCTTCATGCTCGGCGGCGCACCGGCCGACGTCGACGCCGCGAAGGCTGTCGTCGCCCCCATGGCGGGCAACGTGCTCGCCGTCGGCGAGGCGACGCACGGCATCGCCGCGAAGCTCGTCAACAACATGATGCTGGGCGTCTCCATCCTCGCGATGTCCGAGGGCGCGACCCTCGCTAAGCAGCTCGGCCTCGACCCGCAGTCGTTCTTCGACGTGGTGCGGGTCTCCTCCGGCGACTCCTGGGCCGTGCGCACCTGGTACCCGGTCCCGGGCGTCGTCCCGGGAGCCGCCGTGAACGCGAACTTCGACGCGTCCTTCTCCGCCATGCTCTGCCACAAGGACGTCGAGCTGGCGGTCGCCGGCGCTGAGGCTGCGGGCGTCGCCGTCCCCGCCGCGACGCTGATCCGCGATCAGCTGCAGCGCCTGCTGGACGACGGCCTCGGCGGCAAGGACTGCACGCTCGTCATCCGCGAGGCGACGCCCGACGGTGCCGTCGACGGGTGGGACGGCCACTGATGCGCATCCGCGGCGCCGTGCTCCGGGCGATCGGGGCCGAGCGCCCGTTCGCGACGACGCGGCCGCTGGAGCTGGTCGACCTCGAGCTCGACGCACCGGGGCCCGGCGAGCTGCTCGTGCGCATCGAGGCCGCTGGGCTCTGCCACAGCGACCTCTCGGTCGTCGACGGTGCCAGGCCCCGGCCCATGCCGATGCTCCTCGGCCACGAGGCGGCGGGCATCGTCGAGGCCGTCGGCGACGGTGTCGACGACCTCCCGATCGGCACTCGGGTCGTCACGACGTTCCTGCCGCGCTGCGGCGACTGCGCGGCGTGCGCGACCGACGGCCGGCTGCCGTGCGAGCGCGGCAGCGCCGCGAACGCCGCGGGTGAGCTGCTGGGCGGCGGGCGACGACTGCGCGAGGTCGACGCGGTCGGCAGCAGCGCCGAGGTGCATCACCACCTGGGCGTCTCCGCCTTCGCCACGCACGCGGTGCTCGATCGCCGGTCGGTCGTGCCGGTCGGCGCAGACGTGCCGCCGCACGTGGCGGCGGTGCTGGGCTGCGCGATGCTCACCGGCGGCGGCGCTGTCGTGAACGCGGGCAGACCGAGCGAGGGTGACGACATCGTGATCGTGGGCCTCGGCGGCGTGGGTATGGCGGCCCTGCTCGCCGCCGCGTCGCTCGGGCTCGGCAGGGTGATCGGCGTGGATGCCGTGCCCGCGAAGCTCGAGACGGCGCGGGAACTGGGTGCGCACCTCGCGCTCTCCCCCGACGAGGCGATCGAGCAGGGGCTCCGGGCTCCGGTCGTGGTCGAGGCGGCCGGCCACCCGAAGGCGTTCGAGACGGCGTTCGCCCTCACGGCACCCGGCGGCACGACCGTGACGGTCGGTCTGCCGCATCCGGATGCGCGGGCGTCGCTCTCGCCGCTGACGTTCACGGCCGAGGCGCGCACCGTGATCGGCTCGTACCTGGGCTCGGCAGTGCCTTCTCGCGACATCCCCCGCTACGAGCAGCTGTGGCGCGAGGGCAGGCTGCCCGTCGAGTCGCTCGTGACGTCCGAGATCGGGCTGGAGGGACTCAACGAAGCGCTCGACACGCTCGCCGACGGCCGCGCGATCCGGCAGGTCGTGCGCTGCAGCTGAGCCGGTCGCTCGCCGACCGCCTCCCGCACGCGGCCCGCGGCGGCTCGGCTACCGACGGGGGTGGCCGCCGCGGCCGCGCCGCTCGGCGATGCGTCGGCTGATGAAGCCGACGACGGCGGTCGCGATCGTCATGATGAGCCATCTGCGCATGGGAGTTCCCTCTCCTCGGTGATCTGCCCATCCTGGTGCGCGCACCTGGATGTCCGGTCCGCGAGGGGCTCAGGCGAAGGCGCCGAATCGACGCAGCGGCACCCGCAGCTCATCGGGGGTGAGCGAGCCGTGCTGGCCGACCATGCCGCGCGCGGGGTCGACCTCGTCGAGGTACAGCGCACGCCGACCCCGCGCGGCGACGAAGACGTCGCCGATCCGCGGGGCCACCTCCGGGTGCACGGTGCCGAGCCAGCCGGCCTCCACGACCTCCCGCTGGGTCGCGACCCAGGCGGCATCGCCGAGCCACGCCCGCCACGCCCCGGCCACCGCATCCGCCGACGCGTCGGGCGTCACGTGCAGCTGCAGGCAGCGGGGCTCACCGGCGACATGGGCGACGCCGGCCTGCAGCTCGGTCGGCACGATGAGATGGCCGGATGCGTCGACGTCGACCATGCCGTGATCGGCCGTCACGATGAGGCCCGCGTCGCGAGGCAGCGCGGCGACCAGGTCGCGCACGTGCGCATCGAGCTGCTCGAGCGCGCTCACCCAGCGGTCACTCTGCCAGCCGTGCTCATGGCCGATGCGGTCGAGCTCCGGCATGTACAGGTAGACGAGGGCGCGCTCGCGGGCGGCCCGCTCGGCGAGCGCGAAGCGGTCGGCCATGCGGCGGCCGCCGCGATACTCGCCCCCGCGCAGCACCGCGTGCGTGAAGCCGCTCTCGGCATGCTTCGCCTCGGCGATCACGATGGAGGGCCGGTGCTGCTCGAGCACCGTCGGGGCGCGCTGCCACCGCGCAGGATCCATCGCGCCGCCCCAGTCGCGCAGCTGGTTGCGCACGCCCTCCCCCGGCACCATCGCGTCGTAGCCGACGAGCCCGTGCTCACCCGCGAGCAGGCCGGTGGTGAGGCTCGCGAGGGCGACCGCGGTCGTCGAGGGGAAGCCTGAGTCGAGCGAGCCGCCAGCGGCGCCAGCGAGCGTGCGCGCGTGACCCGCTCGCTGGCCGAGTTGCGCCGCGCCGAGACCGTCGACCACGAGCACCACCGCGCCGGCGACGGCAGGCAGGCCGAGCGCGTTCCGCTCGCCGCGCATCGCGAGCGAGGAGCTCCGCAGAACGTCGGCAAGGCTCCGGGATCCTGACGCCCTGATCGGTAGCATTCCGTCAGCCTATGACTGCCACACCCGCCTCCGACGCCGCTGAGCGCATCGACGACATCGACGTCGCTGCCGAGATGCAGGATTCGTTCCTCGAGTACGCCTACTCCGTCATCTACGCTCGCGCGCTGCCCGACGCCCGCGATGGGCTCAAGCCCGTGCAGCGGCGCATCCTCTTCCAGATGTCCGAGATGGGACTGCGTCCCGAGAAGGGGCACGTCAAGAGCGCTCGCGTCGTCGGCGACGTGATGGGCAAGCTGCACCCCCACGGCGACACCGCGATCTACGACGCGCTCGTGCGACTCGCCCAGCCCTTCAGCCTGCGCCTGCCGCTCATCGACGGGCACGGCAACTTCGGCTCGCTCGACGACGGGCCCGCGGCCGCCCGCTACACCGAGGCTCGGCTCGCCGCCGCCGGCCTGTCGCTGACGGAGGGCCTCGACGAGGACGTCGTCGACTTCGTGCCCAACTACGACAACTCCTACCAGCAGCCCGACGTGCTGCCGGCCTCCTACCCCAACCTGCTCGTCAACGGTGCGAGCGGCATCGCCGTCGGCATGGCGACGAACATGGCACCGCACAACCTCGTCGAGGTCGTGCAGGCGGCCAAGCACCTCCTCGCGCACCCCGACGCCTCCACCGCCGACCTCATGCGGCACGTGCCCGGCCCCGACCTGCCCGGCGGCGGCGTGATCGTCGGTCTCGACGGCATCCGGGACGCCTACGAGTCTGGTCGTGGCGCGTTCCGCACCCGCGCGCGCACCTCGATCGAGCGCCAGGGCCGCAAGACCCAGATCGTCGTCACCGAGCTGCCCTACCAGGTGGGGCCCGAGCGGCTGATCGAGAAGATCAAGGACGGCGTCGTCGCGAAGAAGCTGCAGGGCCTCTCGGACGTGCAGGACTTCACCGACCGCAAGCATGGGCTCCGGCTCGTGATCGGCATCAAGACCGGCTTCGATCCCGAGGCCGTGCTGCAGCAGCTGCACCGCTTCACCCCGCTCGAGGACGGCTTCTCGATCAACAACGTGGCGCTCGTGGACGGCCGGCCGCAGACGCTCGGGCTCAAGGCGCTGCTGCGGGTGTACCTCGACCATCGCGTGTCGGTCGTGCGGCGACGCAGCGAGTTCAGGCTCGCGAGGAAGCGCGACCGGCTGCACCTCGTCGAGGGCCTGCTGATCGCGATCCTCGACATCGACGAGGTCATCCAGGTCATCCGCTCCTCCGACGACAGCGAGCAGGCGCGCGGTCGCCTGCAGGGCATCTTCGACCTGTCCGAGGCGCAGGCCGAGTACATCCTCGAGCTGCGGCTGCGCCGCCTCACGAAGTTCAGCCGCATCGAGCTGGAGGCCGAGCGAGACGAGCTGCTGGCGCAGATCGCCGAGCTGGAGCACATCCTGGGATCGGAGGCCGCCCTGCACGTGGTGGTGTCCGACGAGCTGGACGAGGTCGCCGAGCGCTTCGGCACCCCGCGCCGCACGCTGCTCACCGAGGCGAACGGCCAGCAGGCCACGACCGGCCGCGCCTCGGCTGCGAAGCTCGCCGCCAGCCTCGAGATCGCGGATGCGCCGACGCGCGTGCTGCTCTCGGCGACCGGCCGCGTGGTGCGGGTGGACGGCGAGGAGCCGATCCCTGTGCCGTCGCGCCGCAGCCGCCACGACGCCATCCGCTCGGTGATCGAGACGACGACGCGCGGCACCTTCGGCCTCGTCACCTCCTCGGGCGCCGTGCTGCGCCTCACGCCCGCCGACCTGCCGTCGGTGCCGCCCGCGTCGGTCGGCCTCACCGCAGGCGTCAAGGTCAAGGATCTCGGCACGCTCGAGCGCGGCGAGGAGGCCATCGGCCTGATCGACCTCGCTGCGCCGGCAGCCGGAGAGGCGACGCCCTGGCTCGTCGCCACCGAAGGCGGCATCGTCAAGCGCGTGCGGCCGACCGAGCTGCGCGACCGCGACCGCGAACTCCTCATCTCGCTCAAGTCCGGCGACCGCGTGGTGGGCATCGCACCCGCGCCCGACGACGCCTGGATCGTCCTGGTGACCAGCGATGCGCAGCTGCTGCGCTTCCCGGCGGAGGCCGTGAACCCGCAGGGCCCCGGCGCCGCGGGCATGAAGGGCATCGGGCTCAAGGCGGGCGCGTCGGTGCGGTTCGCCGGCGCCGTCGACGAGGGCGCGGAGGTCGTCACGGTGACGGCGGCTGCGGAGACGCTCGCCGGCCTCGACGAGCCGCGCGTGAAGGTCTCGGACCTGACGGAGTTCCCGGCGAAGGGGCGCGGCACGGGAGGCGTGCAGGCGCACCGGCTGCTGAAGGGCGAGGTCGGGCTCTCGCTCGCCTGGGCCGGGGTCGCGCCGCTCGCGGTCGGCAGCGATGGCTCGCAGCGCCAGCTGCCGCCTGGCAGCTCGCCCCGCGCAGGCTCGGGCGTCGCGATCGACGGCACCATCGGCGCGGTCGGCTCGCGGCTCGGCTCGCCGCCTGCGCCGTCGCTCGCGGAGTGACTGGGCGCCGCACACCTGCGGCTTCGAGGGCAGCCGCGGCCCTCGAAGCCATGACGGCCACTGAACGAGCAGCACGCCGACGCGCCACGGCGACCGCCAACCGGCCACTCCGCCTGCCGAGCGCATGGTCCGGTCGCGTGACCGCCTCACCGGTTGAGCGTCGCGCCCGGGCGAGCTCCGCCGGCCAGCGGCGCTGACTCAGGCGTCGATGCGGTCCCGATCGATCTGGCTCGAGACGATCAGGTCGCGGCGAGGAGCCACCTCGTTGCCCATCAGCAGCTCGAACACCTCGCTCGCCCGCTCCGCGTCGCTGATCGTGACGCGGCGCAGCGTGCGTCGCGAGCGATCCATCGTCGTCTCGGCGAGCTGATCCGCGTCCATCTCGCCCAGGCCCTTGTAGCGCTGCGGCGGCTCGTGCCACGACTTGCCCGCCTTCTTCAGGCGGGTGAGCGTGCGATGCAGCTCGGCGTCGGAATAGGTGTAGACGGCTTCGTCGGGCTTGCCCCGGTGCTTCACGAGCACGCGGTGCAGCGGCGGCACGGCGGCGAAGACCCGACCCTCGTCGATGAGCGGGCGCATGTAGCGATGGATGAGCGTCAGCAGCAGGGTGCGGATGTGCGCGCCGTCGACGTCGGCGTCGGAGAGCATGATGACCTTGCCGTAGCGCGCCTGGCTCAGGTCGAACGAGCGACCGGAGCCGGCGCCGATCGACTGGATGATGGCCGCGCACTCGGCGTTGCCCAGCATGTCGCCGATCGATGCCTTCTGCACGTTCAGGATCTTGCCGCGGATCGGCAGGATGGCCTGGAACTCGCTGTCGCGAGCGGGCTTCGCGGTGCCGAGCGCGCTGTCGCCCTCCACGATGAAGAGCTCGGTCTGCGCGACGTCGCTCGATCGGCAGTCGACGAGCTTCACCGGCAGCGACGAGGATTCGAGGGCGCTCTTGCGGCGCGCCGTCTCCTTCAGCGAGCGCGCCGAGATGCGCGCCTTCATCTCGCTCACGACCTTCTCGAGCAGCTGGCCGGCCTGCGCCTTCTCGTCGCGCTTGGTCGAGGTGAGGATCGCGCCCAGCTCGCGCTGCACCACCTGCGAGACGATCTGCCGCACGGCGGGCGTGCCGAGCACCTCCTTCGTCTGGCCCTCGAACTGCGGCTCCGGCAGTCGCACGGTCACGACCGCGGTCAGCCCTGCGAGCGCGTCGTCCTTCTCGATGCGGTCGTTGCCCGCCTTGAGCTTCCTGGCGTTCGCGGCGACCTGGTCGCGGATGAGCTTGAGGAGCGACTGCTCGAATCCCGCCAGGTGCGAGCCGCCCTTCGGCGTGGCGATGATGTTGACGAAGGTCTGCACGACCGTGTCGTAGCCGGTGCCCCAGCGCAGCGCGATGTCGACCTCGCAGGTGCGCTCGACGTCGCGCGTGACCATGTGGCCGGTCGCCTCGTCGAGCACCGGGATGGTCTCCTGGAAGTCGCCCTCGCCGCTCAGCCGCCACGTCGCCGTCAGCGCCGGGTCCGGCGCGAGGTACTCCGCGAACTCGCTGATGCCGCCGTCGTAGCGGAAGTCGTGGACCACGCGCTCGTCGCCGCGCTCGTCGACGATCTGGATGCCGAGCCCCGGCACCAGGAACGCCGTCTGCCGGGCGCGGCGGGCGAGCTCGTCGGCGAGGAACTCGGCGCCCTTCGTGAACACCTGCGGGTCGGCCCAGTAGCGCACGCGCGTGCCGGTGACCGCCTTCCCGACCTTGCCGACCTTGCGCAGCCTCGATGCGTCGGTGAATGGCACGAACGTCGCGTCCGGCGAGGGCTCGCCCTCATCGAGGAACTCCCCGGGCTCGCCGCGGTGGAAGGACATCGCCCACGTCGCGCCCTCGCGATCGACCTCGACGTCCAGCCGGGCGGAGAGGGCGTTGACGACGGATGCGCCGACGCCGTGGAGGCCGCCGGAGGACTTGTAGGCGCCGCCGCCGAACTTGCCGCCTGCGTGCAGCTTGGTGAAGATCACCTCGACGCCCGTGAGGCCTGTGCGGGGCTCGACGTCGATCGGCAGGCCGCGCGCGCGGTCCTTGACCTCGACGGAGCCGTCAGCGTGCAGCACGACGGTGATCTCGGTGCCGTGGCCGCCGAGGGCCTCGTCGACGGAGTTGTCGATGATCTCCCACAGGCAGTGCATGAGCCCGCGGGAGTCGGTCGACCCGATGTACATGCCGGGGCGCTTGCGCACCGCCTCGAGACCCTCGAGCACGGTCAGGTGCCGTGCCGAGTAGTCGGATGCAGCGTTCGCCAACCGATCCCCCATCTCCTGCGTCGAAGGCGCTCGAGCAGCGGCCAGCCGCTGCGAGTGCGTCTGCCAGCCTAGGGCCGAGGGCGGGCCGGGGATGTCAGGCCACGCGGCACGCCTCGCGTTGCGCCGCTGGCGAACCGCGGGCCGAATCACCGCCTTCTGTCACCCGAGCATGCGACGATGGGTGCAACGCAAGAGTGAGGAGGGCACCGTGAACGACATCCAGACCACGACGCTCGAAGTCGATGAGGCGACGGCACCGCTGGGTGGCCTCGACCGCTGTGACAGCTGCGGAGCGCAGGCCTACGTCCGCGCGACGATGGAGAGCGGCACGCTGCTCTTCTGCGCGCACCACGCTGCCAAGCACCGCGAGGCCCTCCAGCCGCTCGCCAAGGTGTGGCACGACGAGTCGGAGAAGCTGAACGAGCGCTGACCCGCCGATCGCACAGCCAAGCGGCCCGTCCCCATCCGGGGCGGGCCGCTCGCTCGTTCGCCCGGCGTCCGGCGACCGGCGACCGGCCCGCGCAGCCTCGGCTAGCGCCCGAACGGGCCCTGCAGCCGTTGCAGGAAGCGCTTCGTGCGCTCCTCGCGGGGCGCGCCGAACACCTGGTCGGGCGTGCCCCTCTCCACGACGACGCCCCCGTCGAAGAACGACACCTCATCCGCGACCTCACGAGCGAAGCCGAGCTCGTGCGTCACGACCGCCATCGTCCAGCCCTCGCCCGCCAGCTCGGTCATGACCGCCAGCACCTCGCCGACGAGCTCGGGATCGAGCGAGGAGGTCGGCTCGTCGAACAGCAGCATCGAGGGCTGCAGCGCGAGCGCGCGCACGATGCCGACGCGCTGCTGCTGACCCCCGGAGAGCGACGAGGGGAACGCATCCGCCTTCTCCCGCAGCCCGACGCGCTCCAGCAGCGCGAGCGCGTCGGCCCTCACCGCATCGCGGTCGCGGCCCTGCACGCGGATGGGACCGATGGTGACGTTGCCCAGCACCGTCAGGTGCGGGAACAGGTGGTGCTGCTGGAAGACCATCGCGGATGCGCGGTGCAGCGCGGCCCGCTCGCGGCGGGTGCGCGGCTTCGACAGGTCGAGCTCGACCTCGCCGATCCGGAGCGTGCCGGCTTCGGGCGACTCGAGGCCGTTGAGCGAACGGAGCACCGTCGTCTTGCCGGAGCCGGACGGCCCGATGAGCGCGTGCACCGTGCCCGGCGCGATGTCGAGGTCGACGCCGCGGAGCACGTGGTTGTCGCCGAACGACTTGTGCAGCCCGCGGGCCGAGAGGAGCAGGTCAGACGGCATAGCGATCCAGCTTCTGCTCGAGGCGGTCCTGGCCGGCGGCGAGCGCGAGGCAGATGACCCAGTAGACCGCCGCGGCGACGATGTAGATGGTGAGGAACTCGCCGCTGGGGGCGGCGATGCGCTGCGCGACCCGGAAGAGCTCGGTCATCGTGATGACCGATGCGAGCGAGGTGTCCTTCACGAGCGAGATGAGCGTGTTCGACAGCGGCGGCACCGACACCCGGGCCGCCTGCGGCAGCACGATGCGCCACAGCGATTGGCCGCGCGACATCCCGATCATCGATGCCGCCTCCCACTGCCCCCGCGGGATCGACAGGATCGCGGCGCGGATGATCTCGGCCGCGTAGCCCCCGACGTTCATCGACAGCGCGATGATGGCGCTGGGCCACGGGTCGAGCGTGATGCCGATCTGCGGCATGCCGTAGAAGATGACGAACAGCTGCACGAGCAGCGGCGTCCCGCGGATCGCCGAGATGTAGGCCCTCGCGATCCCGGAGAGCCACGCGACGCCCGAGATGCGGGCGAGCGCGAGCCCGATCGCGATCAGCAGGCCGAGCACGAACGACGCGGCGGCGAGCGGGATGGTGCCGGCCACCGCCCCGAGGGCGATCGGCCCGATCGAGTCGAGGATCAGCTGCCAGTCCACGCGGCGAGCCTACGCGGCCGCGACGGGAGCCGAGGCCGCAGCCTCGTCACGAGCGCACGTCACGGCTGCGAGACGTCCTCACCGAAGTAGCGCTCGGAGATCTCGGCCAGCGTGCCGTCCTCTGCGAGCGCGGACAGTGCCTCGTCGACCGCGGTGACGAGCGACTCGCTGCCCGCGCGGAACGCGAGCGCGTTCTCGCTCGTCTCCTCGGTCTCTGCGACGTCGGCGAGGCCGGTCTCGCCGCCCTGCGACTGCACGTAGTCGAGGTAGGTGAGGCGGTCGTTGATGGTCGCGTCGACGCGCCCCGTGCGCAGCAGCTCCGCAGCCTGCGCGAAGCCCTCGACCTCCTCGACGTCGGCGCCCGCCTCGGTCGCGATGTCCGCCCAGTTGCTCGTGAGCGACTGCGCGCTCGTGCGACCCTCCAGATCCTCGAACGACGCGATCTCGCTGCCCTCGGCGACGATCAGGACGCCCGGAGAGTAGGTGTACGGCTCGCTGAAGGCGTAGCGCTCGAGGCGCTGCGGGGTGATCGAGACCTGGTTGGCGATCACGTCGACGCGTCCCGAGTCGAGTGCCGCGAAGATCGCATCCCACTGCGTCTCGACGAACTCGACCTCGACGCCGAGCTCCCCCGCGACCGCGGTGATGATCTCGACGTCGTAGCCGGTGAGCTCGCCGGCGCCGCCCTCGTGGAACGAGAACGGCGAGTAGGTGCCCTCGGTCCCGACGACGAGCACGCCCTCCTCCTGCACCTGCTCGAGCGTCAGCCCCGCCGACGTCGGCTCCCCGGTGCCGGCCTCGGTGCCGGGCCCGTTGCCCGTGGAGCATCCCACGAGGGCGACGGATGCCGCGGCGACCGCCGCGATGGGCGCCAGGCGGGACAGGGACGTGCGGGGACGAGGCATGAGCGCTCCTTCTCGGGGGTATCAACACATCCTAGAACGCCGCGAGGCCCCCCGGATGTTCCGAGGGGCCTCGTGACGAAGCGTGACGGCGGCTGCCGCCGCGCTCACTCCAGGTAGTCGCGCAGCTGCTGCGACCGCGAGGGGTGGCGCAGCTTCGCCATGGTCTTCGACTCGATCTGGCGGATCCGCTCGCGCGTGACGCCGAACGTGTCGCCGATCTGGTCGAGCGTCTTCGGCATGCCGTCGCCGAGCCCGAAGCGCATCCGGATCACGCCCGCCTCGCGCTCCGAGAGCGAGTCGAGCAGCGACTCCAGCTGGCGCTGCAGCATCGTGAAGCCAACGGCGTCCGCCGGGACGACCGCCTCGGTGTCCTCGATCAGGTCACCGAACTCGCTGTCGCCGTCCTCGCCGAGCGGGGTGTGCAGCGAGATCGGCTCGCGGCCGTACTTCTGCACCTCGATGACCTTCTCAGGGGTCATGTCGAGCTCGCGCGCCAGCTCCTCCGGGCTCGGCTCGCGGCCGAGGTCCTGCAGCATCTGGCGCTGCACGCGGGCCAGCTTGTTGATGACCTCGACCATGTGCACGGGGATGCGGATCGTGCGAGCCTGGTCGGCCATGGCCCGCGTGATGGCCTGACGGATCCACCAAGTGGCGTAGGTCGAGAACTTGAAGCCCTTCGTGTAGTCGAACTTCTCGACCGCACGGATCAGGCCCAGGTTGCCCTCCTGGATGAGGTCCAGGAACTGCATGCCGCGGCCCGTGTAGCGCTTGGCGAGCGAGACCACCAGGCGCAGGTTGGCGCCCAGCAGGTGGCTCTTGGCGCGCTGCCCGTCGCGGGCGATGCGCGTCAGGTCGCGCTTGACCTGCCAGTCGAGGTCGTCGCCATCGATCGACAGCTTCTCCTCGGCGAACAGACCGGCCTCGATGCGCATCGCGAGGTCGACCTCCTGCTCGGCGTTGAGGAGGGCGACCTTGCCGATCTGCTTCAGGTAGTCCTTGACCGGGTCGGCCGTGGCACCGGTGATCTGCGTGGGGGCCGGCTCGTCGTCGTCGCCCGAGAGCCGCAGGGCTCCGGTGGGGAGCTTCTCGACGTGGACCTTCTCCTCGTCCTCCTCGGTCTCGACCTCCTCCGGCGTCTCCTCGGCCTGGGCCTCCTCGACGGGGTCGGCAGCCTTGCGACGCGTCGCCGTGCGCTTGGCGGGAGCCTTCTTCGCCGCGCCCTTGGCGGGCGCCGACTCGTCGGTCGCCTCGGTCGCTGCCTCGGCGGCGGCCGCCTTGGCCTTGGCTGCGGTCGTCTTCGCGACCGTCGCCTTCGCGGCCGTCGTCTTCGCAGCCGTCGACTTCGCCGCGGTGGTCTTCGCCGCGGTGGTCTTCGCCGCGGTGCTCTTCGCGGCCGGCTTCGCGGCAGCGGTCTTGGCGGCCGTCGTCTTCGTCGGCGCCTTCGCGGCAGGGGTCTTCGCCGCGGTCGAGGCGGCGGGCGCCTTCTTCGCAGGAGCCCGCTTCGCGGCTGCAGCGGTCGTCGCCTCAGGCGCGGCGTCGGCAGCAGCGGCCGCAGTGCTGCGGCTCGCTGTCGTGGTGGTGTCCTTGGCTGGCATGCGGCCTCCGGTGGGTCTCGGGCGCCCAGACTCGGTGCAGTCGGACTGAGGGCAGTCGAATGACCCAAGTCAAGTCCTGCGCTTGGCGCCGGTCTCGACTGGGTCGGTCTTGACAGTATAGCGCTGGATGTGGCATAGGCATTCCCCCGACCTCCAGGAACGGCACCGAGCGCGCTGCCGCAGCCTGCTCAGTCGCCGCGTCGACGCATCCGATTCGCGATGGCCTGCCACAGCGGCGCGACCTCGATGCCCTCCTCCTCGCGAAGCCTCGATCTGGTGATGCGACGCATCCGCACCACCATCGCGAAGCCGAGCAGCAGGATCACGAGCTGGAAGGCGAACGCGATGCGGAACCCGTCCCAGTCGTAGAGGCCGACCGCCTCACCCGCCCGCAGCCGCACCCCGTGCACGACGTCGAGCACGATGCCGACGACGGGGATGATCGCGAAGGCGGCGATGAAGCCGCCGACGTTGACGATGCCGTTCGCGGAGCCGAGCAGGCGCAGCGGGTTGGAGGTGCGGGCGAAGTCGAAGCCGATCGTCGAGCCGGGGCCCGCGATGCCGAGCACCACGACCAGCGCGATGACGAGCCACGTGGGCGGGAGCCCGGGCCACAGCAGCACGACGCTCCACGCGGCGATCACCACGCCGACGATGCACAGCACGAGCGTCGAGCGCCGGAGCGGGAACCGCGCGGTCGTGATCCCCAGCAGCGGCCCGACCACCATCCCGGTGACGACGACGATCGACATGATGCCGGCTGCCTGGGCGGCGGGGATCTCGAGTCCGCTGACGAGCATCGGGTAGCCCCACATGAGGAGGAAGACGTTGGTGGTGGACAGCAGCGAGAAGTGGGTCCAGAAGCCCAGCCGCGTGCCCGGCTGCCGGAACGCGGTCTGCAGCCGCGGCCACCACCCCTCCGGCAGGTCGATCGTGCCGGTGGGCGGCGTGCCGCCGGGCGGCGAGTCGAACACGAGCAGCAGCACGAGCACGAGCACCACGAGTCCCACGGCGGCGAGCGTGCCGAACGAGAGCGTCCATCCGACCTGCGCGAGCAGCCAGACGAAGGGCACGGTCGAGAGCAGCTGGCCCAGCTGCCCGCACACCGCCGTCCACTGCGACATCTGCGCGAGGATCGGCCCCGAGAACCACCCCGCCTGCAGGCGGATCACCGAGATGAAGGTCGCCGCGTCGCCGATGCCGAGCAGCACTCGACCGGCGACGGCCAGCGGCAGGTCGTCGGCGAGCGCGACCATCGCCTGGCCGGTGACCATGACGGCGGCGCCGGAGGCGATGAGCATGCGGGGGCCGAACCGATCCAGCAGCACGCCCACCGGGATCTGCATCGCCGCGTAGACGCCCACCTGCACGGCGCCGAGCGTCGACAGGAGGGTCGCCTGCACCTCGAAGCGCTCGGCGGCAGCCGGCCCTGCCACGCCCAGCGAGGAGCGGTGCAGGACGGCGACGATGTAGGCGATGGCGCCGATGCCCCAGACGACCCAGGATCTGGCGCTGTTCATGCCAGCGGATCCGCCCCCGGACGACCGCGCTGCTGCAGGTAGCGCTCGAGCTCCTCGGCGATCTCGTCGGCGCTCGGCAGCGTGCCGTCCTCATCGGTGAGCGGCGAGCGCACCGACGACTGCGCCATGAACGCGTCGTAGCGCGCCTCCAGCGTGTGCACGATGCGCTGGAGCTCTTCATTCGTCTCCATCTGCTGCGCGACGAGCTGCTGGAACTCGCGATCGGCCTGGCGGAGCTCCTCGGTGCGGAACGCGAGCGAGGTCGCGCTCGTCACGCCCTCGAGGGCCGCGAGCGCCGGGCCCGCCGAGCCCGACTCGCCGACGTAGTGGGGCACGAGCACGGTGAAGGTGGTGACCGGCGCGACGTCCTGCAGCCGGTGCTCGATGCGGTGGATCACCGAGGCCGGGACCGAGGAGACGGGGCGCCAGGCCGAGTACTGCTCGATGAGCTCGGCCCGGTTGCCCGACACGGTCGAGACGAGCGGGCGCGTGTGGGGCACGGGCATGCCGATGGAGGTCATGATGGTGGTCGTGGCGACCTCGAGCTGCTCGTGCAGCTCGAGCAGGGCATCCGTGAACCGCTCCCACATCCAGTCCGGCTCCGGCCCCGTCAGGAGCAGGAACGGCGCGCCCGCGTCGTCCTCGACCTGCAGCAGCGTGAGCGAGTGCGGCAGGTACTCGTCGATGCGATCCTCGTTGAACAGGATCCGCGGCCGTCGCGATCGGTGGTCGATCAGCAGGTCGGTGTCGAACTCGACGATGGCGCGATAGGGCAGCGTGTCGAGGATCGCGGCGGCCGCCGACTCCGCAGCAGCACCCGCGTCGACGAAACCGTGGATGGCGATCACCAGGTCGAGGCCGCGCGGCACCGTCTCCAGGGCTTCGAGGGGCAGCGTCAGCTCGTGGGGATCGAACACGACTCCAGCCTACTGAGCCGAGCGACGCGGGTATCCTCGTGACCCATGCTCTTCCCCGCACTCTCCATCATCGCCAGCCCCGAGGACTCCACCGCCGAGCTGACCGTGCACGGCGTGCTCGCCGGCGAGGCTCCCTCCGCCGGCGGCTTCGACCCCGAGCTGCTCGCCGCGCTCGGCATCACCGGCAAGCGCGAGCAGGTCACCCGGGCGGTCGTCGACGGCCGCAGGATCGCCTTCGTGGGCCTGGGCGACACCGTCAGCCGCGACCGACTGCGCGAGGCTGCCGGTGCGGCGATCCGCGCGCTGCGCGGGATCACCTCGGTCGCCATCTCGCTGCCCGTCAGCGACGGCGACGACGTGCAGGCCGTGCTCGAGGGTGCCGCGCTCGGCGCCTACCGGTACGCGGGTCGCCCGCCGGGGGACGACGCGGCGCAGGTGCGCGAGATCGCCGTGGTCGCCGGCGACGCCGAGTGCACCGCGTACGCCGTGCAGGGCGCAGGCATCGCCGCGCAGGCGGTCTGGCGCACCCGCGACCTCTCGAACACGCCCCCCAACCTGCTCAGCCCCGTCGACTTCGCGGACCGCGTCGTCGCCGAGGCGGCAGAGACGGGCCTGAGCGTCGTGGTCCGCGATGAGGATCGCCTCCGTCGCGAGGGCTTCGGCGGCATCGTCGCCGTGGGGCAGGGCTCCAGCCGCCCGCCGCGACTGGTGACGGTCGAGCACGCCCCCGAGAACGCCACGCGCCACGTCGTGCTCGTCGGCAAGGGCATCACCTTCGACTCGGGCGGCCTCTCGCTGAAGCCTGCCGCTTCGATGCAGCACATGAAGTACGACATGACGGGAGCGGCGACCGTCTACGCCGTGACGGCCGCCGCCGCGGCGCTCCAGCTCCCCATCCGCATCACCGCCCACCTCTGCCTGGCCGAGAACCTCGTCTCCTCCACCTCCACGCGCCCTGACGACGTCATCACCCTCCGGGGCGGCACCACGGTGGAGGTGACCAACACGGACGCGGAGGGCCGCCTGGTGATGGCGGACGGCCTGGTGCTCGCGAGCGAGGCGCAGCCCGACGCGATCATCGACGTGGCGACGCTCACGGGAGCGCAGGTCATCGCGCTCGGGGATCGCGTGAGCGGCGTGATGGGCAACGACGAGGCCTTCGTCGAGGCAGTCCTCGCCGCGTCGCGCGAGGTCGGCGAGCAGGTGTGGCCGATGCCGATCCCCGATGAGATGCGGGGCATGCTCGACTCGAGCGTGGCCGACATGATGAACGCGAAGGTCGGCAACCGGGCCGGCGGCATGCTGCTGGCTGCCGCGTTCCTGCGCGAGTTCGTCGGAGAGCGCGACGGCGCACCCATCCCCTGGGCGCACATCGACATCGCAGGCCCGTCGACCAACCTCGGGTCGCCGTTCGGCTTCACGCCCTCGGGCTCCACGGGCGTCGTCGTCCGCGGCCTGCTGCGCACGCTGTCGAAGATGTCGCGGTCGGCCGAGTGACCCGGATTCGCCCAGCCGATCCGGCTAGGCTGGCACAGGCAGGAACTGCCGTGCACCGCTGCGTCCACCGGCGCGGCAACGAAGACTCATAAGGAGCAAGTGCGTGTCCGATCAGAGCTTTGACATCGTCGTCCTGGGCGGAGGCAGCGCGGGCTACGCCGTTGCGTTGCGCGCCGTGCAGCTCGGCAAGACCGTCGCCATCGTCGAGAAGGACAAGCTCGGCGGCACGTGCCTGCACAAGGGCTGCGTCCCCACCAAGGCGATGCTGCACTCGGCCGAGGTCGCCGACGAGGTGCGAGCCGCCGGTCACGCGGGCGTCGACGCCGAGCTCAAGGGCATCGACATCGAGCGCGTCACCGCGTTCCGCGAGGGCATCGTCTCGAAGAAGTTCAAGGGGCTCCAGGGCCTCATCAGCGCCAAGGGCATCGAGGTCGTCGCCGGCGAGGGCAAGCTCACCTCGCCCACGACGGTGCAGGTGGGCGAGCAGACCCTGACCGGCAAGAGCATCGTGCTCGCCACCGGCTCCTACTCGCGCACGCTCCCCGGCCTCGAGATCACCGGCAACGTGATCACGAGCGAGCAGGCGCTCCGCCTCGACTGGATCCCGCAGCGCGTCGCGATCCTCGGCGGCGGCGTCATCGGCGTCGAGTTCGCGAGCGTCTGGCGCGCCTTCGGCGCCGAGGTCACGATCATCGAGGGGCTCCCCCACCTGGTCGCCAACGAGGAGGAGTCCGTCTCGAAGCAGTTCGAGCGCGCGTACAAGAAGCGCGGCATCCAGTTCAAGCTGGGCTCGCGCTTCTCGGGCGTCACGCAGGACGACTCGGGCGTGCACGTCGCCCTCGAGAGCGGCGAGACGGTGGATGCAGACCTGCTCCTGGTCGCCGTCGGTCGCGGACCCGTCACGCAGGACCTCGGCTACGAGGAGGTCGGCATCGAGATGGACCGCGGGTTCGTGACGGTGAACGACCGCCTCGAGACCAGCGTCAAGGGTGTCTACGCCGTCGGCGACATCGTGCCCGGCCTGCAGCTCGCGCACCGCGGCTACCAGCACGGCATCTTCGTCGCCGAGGAGATCGGCGGCCTCGAGCCGCGCATGGTCGAGGACATCAACATCCCGAAGGTCACCTACTCCGACCCCGAGATCGCCTCCGTCGGCTACACCGAGGCGAAGGCGAAGGCGCAGTTCGGCGACGACGCGGTCGAGAGCTATGAGTACTCCCTCGGCGGCAACGCGAAGAGCGAGATCGTGGGCACGACCGGCTCCGTCAAGGCGGTGCGCCTCAAGGACGGGCCCGTCGTCGGCGTGCACATGATCGGCCGCCGCGTCAGCGAGCTGGTCGGCGAGGCGCAGCTGATCGTCAACTGGGAGGCGTACCCCGAGGATGTGTCGCAGCTCCTCCACGCGCACCCGACCCAGCACGAGGCCCTCGGCGAGACGATGATGAAGCTCGCCGGCACCCCGCTGCACGCCATCTGATCGAACGCCACAGGAGACAGAACCATGACTGACATCAAGCTCCCCGAGCTCGGCGAGAGCGTCACCGAGGGCACGATCACGCGCTGGCTGAAGGCCGTCGGCGACGAGATCGCCGTCGACGAGCCCATCGTCGAGATCTCCACCGACAAGGTCGACACCGAGGTGCCCTCCCCCATCGCCGGCACGCTCACCGAGCTGCTGGTGGGCGAGGACGACACGGTCGAGGTCGGCGCGGTCATCGCACGCGTGGGCGATGCGGGCGACGCGCCGGCCGAGGACGCGCCTGCGGCAGCCGACGAGACGGCGACCGAGACAGCGACCGACACCACCGACGCCGAGCCGGCGCAGGAGGCCGACGAGGAGTCGGCAGCCGAGGCGCAGGAGTCGCCGTCGCGCGAGGCCGACGAGCAGCCCGCCGAGGAGCAGCAGCCCGCCGCGGACGCGAAGCCCACGGAGGGCTCCACGGAGGGCGGACAGGACATCACGCTCCCCGAGCTCGGCGAGAGCGTCACCGAGGGCACCATCACGCGCTGGCTGAAGGCCGTCGGCGACGAGATCGCCGTCGACGAGCCCATCGTCGAGATCTCCACCGACAAGGTCGACACCGAGGTGCCCTCCCCCATCGCCGGCACGCTCTCGGAGATCCTGGTGCAGGAGGACGACACGGTGGAGGTCGGCGCCGTGATCGCTCGCGTGGGCGGTTCGGGCTCTGCAGCCGCCCCATCGAAGGACGAGGCGCCGGCGGCCGACGAGTCGACGACCGACGAGCCCGCCACGAGCGACGAGGGATCGGCGCAGGCGCAGGACGCCGCTCCCGCCGAGCAGCCTGAGCCCGCAGCGCCCTCGACCGAGCAGCCCGCGCCCGCGAAGGCGCCGGAGGCCGAGGCGCCCAAGGCCGAGCAGCCGAAGGCCGAGCAGGCGAAGGCCAAGCAGCCGAAGGCTCCGGCGTCCAAGGCCGAGGCGCCCAAGGCCCCAGAGCCCAAGGCGGAGGCACCCAAGGCGCCGGCCGCGCCCGCAGCCCCGGCTGCACCGTCGGGCGGCGCGGCCGCTGCCTACGTGACGCCCATCGTGCGCAAGCTCGCGCACGAGAAGGGCGTCGACCTCGGCTCGCTCTCGGGCACCGGCGTCGGGGGCCGCATCCGCAAGGAGGACGTGCTGGCTGCTGCTGAGGCAACGCCCGCACAGGCGTCGGCCGCTCCCGCAGCCACGGCGCCCGCCGAGATCGAGGTGTCGGAGCTCCGCGGCACGACCGCTCCGATGTCGCGCCTGCGCAAGGTCGTGGCGAAGCGCGCGGTCGAGTCGATGCAGACGCTCGCCCAGCTCACGACCGTCGTCGAGGTCGACGTGACGAAGGTCGCGCAGCTGCGCGAGGCGAGGAAGACCGCGTTCCAGGAGGAGACCGGCACCAAGCTCACCTTCCTGCCGTTCTTCACGCAGGCAGCCGTGCAGGCGCTGCAGGCGCACCCGCTCATCAACTCGACGGACGACGGCGAGACGATCACCTACCCCGAGACCGAGAACCTCGCGATGGCGGTCGACACGGAGCGTGGCCTGCTGACCCCGGTGATCCGCGACGCGAGCGCCAAGAGCATCAAGGAGCTCACGGCCGAGATCGCAGACCTGGCCCAGCGCACGCGCGACAACCAGCTGAAGCCCGACGAGCTCGCGGGCGGCACCTTCACGCTGACCAACACCGGCTCCCGCGGCGCGCTGTTCGACACGCCCGTCGTGTTCCAGCCGCAGCGCGCGATCCTCGGTGTCGGCACCGTGGTGAAGCGCCCGGTCGTGGTGACCGTCGACGGGCAGGACTCGATCAGCATCCGCTCGATGGTGTACCTCGCGCTCTCGTACGACCACCGCATCATCGACGGCGCAGACGCGGCCCGCTACCTGGGGCAGGTCAAGGCGCGCCTCGAGTCGGGGCAGTTCGAGGTCTAGTCGACCCAGGCGTCTCGCAGCGTCCACCCGGCCTCGGTGCTCATCGCGAGCACCGAGGCCGGTTCGCGTTCGGAGTCCACGCGCAGCAGCCATGCATCGCCGAGGCGCTGCACCAGCACGAGCGTGCCGTCGTCGGGCATGCGCCACGGCTCCGCAGCCGTGAGCTGGGGGCTGCTCGGCTCGTGCAGCACGGCGAGGCAGGCCGCATCGCCCGCAGCGATGCACGCCTCGCGCTCGACGAGCAGCGCGGCGACCGCAGCGACCGCCTGCTCCGGGCTCTCGACGACCCCGCCGTCGGATGCAGCGTCGTCCGACGTCGGGCGGTCTGACGCCGAGCCTCCGGCGCCCACCCCGTCTGCGTCGGCGAGCGCGGTCGGCTCCGCCGCGGGCACCGGTGCGGGGCCGCTCGTCGCCGGCACGAGCGGCGCCGCGGCGGTCGAGCGAGAGGCGCCTTCCCCCTGGGGCCACAGCGCCACCGCAGCCACGATCAGCGCCGCTGCGCCCACCGCCGCCACGCCCCAGAACCTCGGCCGCACCGCCCCCACCGCCTGCACGATCCGAGGAGCGGCTCGGCCGCCGCGCTCCACGACCGCCTCCGCGAGGAGCGCGACGCGCGCGAGCAGGGCGTCGACCACGCTCGGGCGCCCGCGGTCGCGCGCGCGGAGCGCCTGCCTGGAGCCCGCCTGCCTCGACCACGCGTGCCGCGCATCCGCCGGCGCATCGGCTGTCCCGGTCGGCAGCGGCGGGAGCGCCAGCGGCAGCGCGGGCCACTCAGCCAGCAGCGCCGCACCGGCTCCTGTCATGTCGCGCGCGGCCAGCGCAGCGTCGACGCGCTCGGGCACCGAGCGGCCGCACGCGTCGAGCACCGCGGTGAGCAGCCGTCGCCAGCCGTCGACGTCGGCACCCACACCCTCGCTCGACTCGAGCCACGCCTGCGTCGGGCGCGCCGTCTCGATCTGCGCGCCCTCGCCGAGCAGCAGCGGTGCGCCGTCCCCGTCGAGTCGCACCGCGCCGGCGGTGCAACCGCCCGCGCGTGCCCCGACCGCGTGCAGCGCGCCCAAGGCGGCAGCGATCGGCGCGAGCGCGGTCACCGCCTCGCCCGGCGAGGGCGCCTGGCGCTGCACGAGCCAGTCGGCCAGGCTCAGCGGCAGCAGCGGTCGCACCAGCACCGCGCCGCCGTCCGTCGCGAGGTCGAGGATCGGCACCAGGTGGGGGTGGCCGGCCGCCAGCAGCGCCTCGGCCTCCCTGGCGATGACCGACTCGGCGCCCGCGAGGCTGCGATGCAGCTCCACGCCGTCGGCGTCGCCCGCCGGCCCGTCCGCTGCCACCCAGACCTCCCGCTCGGCATCGCGTCGGAGCGCTCGCACGAGCGGATGGCCGGCGATCTGCGCTCCCTCGTCACTCACGAGGCCGACCATGCCACCGGCCTCGCCGCCGGGGCGCGCACGGGCGGGTCGGCTGTGGAGAGCGTCGCCACCGCGCCCCGGTATCCTGATGGCATGGCACGCGACAGCGAGAAGGAGCCCGGCAGGCTCAAGACGATGTGGTCCATCTACAAGATGACCCACGAGAACGACAAGAAGGCGCTGCCGCTCATGGCGCTCGCCTTCCTCGGGCCGATCGCCGTGATCACGACGCTCGCGATCGTCTTCCGCCAGGACACGCTGTTCCTCGTCCTGTGGATCATCTCGGGCGTCCTCATCGGCCTGATGCTGATGATGATGACCCTCACCTGGCGCGCCGAGAAGATCGCCTTCGCGCAGATCGAGGGCCGCCCCGGCGCCGTCGGCGCCGTGCTGAAGAACGGCCTGCGCGGCAACTGGAACACCAGCGAGATGCCCACGGGCGTCAACCCGAAGACGCAGGACGCGGTCTACCGCGCCGTCGGCAAGCCGGGCGTCGTCCTCATCGCCGAGGGGCCGAAGGACCGCGTCGCGCGCATCCTCAGCGAGGAGCAGCGCAAGGTGAAGCGGATCGTGCCGAACGTGCCGATCCACGTGCTCGAGATCGGCCCGCAGTCCTCGCTGGAGCTGCGCAAGCTCACGAAGTCGATGCGCCGCCTCAAGAAGACGCTCTCGCGCGCGGAGGTCATGGCCGTCGCCAACCGCCTCACGTCGCTCGGGCAGACGAGCCTGCCGATCCCGAAGGGCATCGACCCCCGCCGCGTGCGACCCGGCCGCCCGCGCTGACGTAACACCGCTGAAACATCGGCGTCACGGCGGGGCAACCGCTCCCGCGTAGCGTCGAGGTCACGGCATCCGCCCACCCCCAACGCACGTCAAGGAGCAGCATGTTCAAGGATTCCTCCGAGGTCCTCGCCTTCATCAAGGACGAGGGGGTGCAGTTCCTCGACATCCGCTTCACCGACCTCCCCGGTGTGCAGCAGCACTTCAACATCCCCGCCTCGACGGTGGATGAGGAGTTCTTCAGCGTCGGCCAGCTCTTCGACGGCTCGTCGATCCGCGGCTTCGCCAGCATCCACGAGTCGGACATGCAGCTGATCCCCGACGTCACGACCGCGTACCTGGATCCCTTCCGCGACGCGAAGACGCTCGTGATGATCTTCGACATCTACAACCCGCGCACGGGCGAGATCTACCACCGCGACCCGCGCCAGGTGGCGCACAAGGCCGAGCAGTACCTCGCCTCCACCGGCATCGCCGACACCGCGTTCTTCGCCCCCGAGGCAGAGTTCTACGTCTTCGACGACGTGCGCTACGAGACGAAGTCGAACCAGTCGTTCTACGCCGTCGACTCCGAGGAGGGCGCCTGGAACTCGGGTCGCGTCGAGGAGGGCGGCAACCTGGGCAACAAGACGCCCTACAAGGGCGGCTACTTCCCCGTCTCGCCCGTGGACAAGCAGGCCGACCTGCGCGACGACATCGTCCTGAAGCTCGAGGCGATCGGCCTGCAGGTCGAGCGCAGCCACCACGAGGTCGGCACCGGCGGCCAGGCCGAGATCAACTACCGCTTCAACACGATGGTGAAGGCAGCGGATGAGATCCTCGCCTTCAAGTACATCGTCAAGAACACCGCGGAGCAGTGGGGCAAGACGGCGACGTTCATGCCGAAGCCGCTGTTCGGCGACAACGGCTCGGGCATGCACACGCACCAGTCGCTGTGGCTCGACGGCACGCCCCTGTTCTTCGACGAGAACGGATACGGCAACCTCTCCGACACCGCTCGCTGGTACATCGGCGGCCTGCTCGCGCACGCGCCTGCGGTGCTCGCGTTCACGAACCCGTCGATCAACTCGTACCGGCGCCTCGTGAAGGGCTTCGAGGCCCCGGTCAACCTGGTCTACTCGGCGGGCAACCGCTCGGCTGCCGTGCGCATCCCGATCACCGGCTCGAACCCGAAGGCGAAGCGCATCGAGTTCCGCGCGCCCGACGGCGCCTCGAACCCGTACCTCGCCTTCGCCGCGCAGATGATGGCGGGCCTCGACGGCATCAAGAACCGCATCGAGCCCCACGAGCCGGTCGACAAGGACCTGTACGAGCTGCCGCCCGAGGAGGCGAAGAACATCCCGCAGGTGCCCGGCACGCTCGAGGAGGCGCTCGTCGCCCTGGAGAACGACCACGAGTTCCTGCTGGAGGGCAACGTCTTCACCAAGGACCTCATCGACACGTGGATCTCGTTCAAGCGCGACACCGAGATCCTGCCGATGGCGCTGCGCCCGCACCCGTACGAGTTCGAGCTCTACTACGGGGTGTGACACGAGCTGCGTCTGACGCACACACACGGCGGGGCCGGATCTCTTGGGGGGATCCGGCCCCGCTCCTCTTCGGCACCGGGCTCACCAGTCGATCGTGATGCCCAGCACCCTGCCGTCGGCGTCGAGGTCGATCGCCACGATGGCGCCGGCGTGCGTCACCGTCGTGGCGATGCTCCCCGGCGCTGCGTCCGCGAGTGCGAAGTGCAGCGCGCTCTCGCCCGGCACCTTCGCGTCAGCGAGAAGGATGTGCGTGGTCATGCAGGCATCCTCGCAGCGCGGCTGCGCCGGCTCCCTCGACCCGCGCGGCGGTCGCCGCCGCAGCGACGGTCTTCAGCCGTCGTAGAAGACGCGGTCGAAGACCCGGCGGGCGCGCCTGGTGGTCGCCAGGTACTGCTCCTCGAGCGCCGCTGCCGAGCCCGACGGCAGGCCGACGAGCCGCGCGACCGCTTCGAGCTCGCCGCGATCCTCCGGCAGCAGGTCGATCGAGCGGGCGCGCGCGAGCGCCAGGGCGTTGCGGATGCGCGTGGCCAGCAGCCACGCGTCGCGCAGCACCTGCGCGTCCCGCTCCGCGACCAGGTCGAGCCTCGCCGCAGCGCTGAGCGCCTCGAGCGTCGACGGCGTGCGCAGGCTCGGCTCGCTGCCCGCATGGCGCAGCTGCATCAGCTGCACGAGCCACTCGACGTCGCTGAGCGCCCCGTCGCCGAGCTTCAGGTGGCGCCTGCGGTCCGCGGCCTGGGGCAGGCGCTCCGTCTCCACGCGCGCCTTGATGCGACGCACCTCCCGCACCGACGACGACGGGAACACGGCCGGGTAGCGCCGCTCGTCGATGATGGCCATCAGCTCGGCGGCGAGCTCCGCATCCCCCGCGAAGGGCCGTGCCCGCAGCAGCGCCTGCGCCTCCCACGGCTCCGACCAGCGGTCGTAGTAGGCGCGGTAGCTGTCGACGGTGCGCACGAGCGGGCCCTGGCGACCCTCGGGCCGCAGCCCGGCATCCAGCTCGAACGGCAGCGAGGGATCCGCGAGCGTCTCCTGCACCTTGCGGACGAGCGCGGTGGCGGCTGCCACGGGATCGTCATCGCCCCGCGCGACGTGCATGACGTCGATGTCGCTGCCGAAGCCGATCTCGCGGCCACCGGTGCGCCCCATCGTGATGATCGCGAACCGCAGGCCCTCCGGCGTGTGGAGCGTGACCGCAGCGTCGACGATCGCCGCGGCGATCGCCGTGAGCGCTGCCCCGACACCTGCCTCGTCGACCCGCTGGAGCGCGCTGGCGATCGCGACGCGCAGGTGCTCGCGGCGCCGCACCCCGCGCAGCGCCCGTCGCACGGCATCCGCATCGCCCTCGTGCCGACGCAGGATGGCCGCGGTCTCCTCGCGCAGCACCTCCTCGCCCCTGGGCCGCAGCTGCTCATCGCTGTCGAGCCACGACGCGGCCTCAGGCAGGCGCTCCATGAGCGAGCCGATCAGCCGCGACGATGACAGCAGGTTCGTGAGCCGTCGAGCGGCGACCGGCGAGTCGCGCAGCATGCGCAGGAACCACGGGCTGTCGCCCAGGGCCTCGCTGAGCCTGCGGAACGCCAGCAGCCCCATGTCGGGATCGGCCCCCTCGGCGAACCATCCGAGCAGCACCGGCAGCAGCAGCCGCTGGATCTGCGCACGCCGGGAGACCCCGCCGGTGAGCTCGCCGATGTGCGCGAGCGCCCCTTTCGGATCGACGTAGCCGGATGCCCGCAGGCGTCGCTGCGCCGCCTCGGGCGTCAGGTGCACGTCGTCGCGGTCGAGCGAGGCGACGGCGCCGAGCAGCGGCCGGTAGAAGATGCGCTCGTGCAGCGTCCGCACGGCGCGCCGCGCCGCCTGCCACTGCGCGGCAAGCGCATCGGCGCTCTCGACCCGCGCGGTGCGCGCGAGGCGCCGCAGGCCCTCGGGGTCGGCGGGCATCAGGTGGGTGCGCCGCATGCGCCAGAACTGGATGCGGTGCTCGAGCGTGCGCAGGAACCGGTAGTGGTCGCCGAACTCGTCGCGATCGGCGCGCCCGACGATGCCGCGGGCGGCGAGCGCGTCGAGCGCCTCGAGCGTGCCGCGCTGGCCCAGCGACTCGTCGTCGGCGCCGTGCACGAGCTGGAGGAGCTGCACGGTGAACTCGATGTCGCGCAGGCCCCCGGGGCCGAGCTTCAGCTGCCGATCGACCTCGTCGGCGGGGATGTGCTCCGTCACGCGCTCGCGCATCCGCTGCACGGACTCGACGAAGCCGTCCCGGCTCGACGACTCCCACACCTTCGCGCGCACCGCGGCGTCGTAGTCGGCGCCGAGCTGCGCGTCGCCGGCGATCGGGCGCGCCTTCAGCAGCGCCTGGAACTCCCACGACTTCGCCCAGCGATCGTAGTAGGCCACGTGCGAGGCGAGCGTGCGCGTCAGCGCGCCGTCCTTGCCCTCCGGCCGCAGGTTCGCATCGACCTCCCACAGCGGAGGCGCCTTCTGGAAGGCGGCGCACGCGGCGGTGGTCTCGCGCGCCAGGAGCGTCGCGATCTGCGTCGCGCGAGCGTCGTCCAGCGCAGCGTCATCGGCGACGGCGTGCACCCAAATCACGTCGACGTCGCTGACGTAGTTCAGCTCTCGCGCGCCCGTCTTGCCCATGCCGATGACCGCGAGCCGCACGAGATCGGCCTCGTCCCCGAAGCGGTCGCGCGCGACGGCGCGGGCGATGGCGAGCCCGGCGTCGAGGGCTGCCGAGGCGAGGTCGGCGAGCGCGGCGGAGACCTCGTGCACGCGCTCCTTCGGATCTTCGAGCGCGAGATCCCACGCGACCAGCTCGGCCAGGTGCCGGCGGTAGCGGCACCGCAGCGCCGCGACGGCCTGCTCCTGGGGCAGCGTCGACGCGCCGCCGTCGATCGCGACCGCATCGAGCAGGCTGCTGCGATACTCCGACGCATCCCGCGGCGGCTGCGGGCGCAGCACGACGTCGAGGTCCTCGGCGTGACGCTCGAGGTGCTCGGCCGTGCCGAGCGAGCCCCCCAGCACGCGCAGCAACGACGCGCGGCCCGCGTCATCGCCCACCGCTCCCGACAGGTCGACCTCCGCGCGGACGAAGCGCACGAGCATCTGCAGCGCCGCATCAGGGTCAGCGGTCTGGGCGCACTCCTCGACAGCGCCGTGCAGCTCCTCCGGCAGCTCCTGCAGCAGCATCTCCGCCCGGTCGGGCTCGCGATACCCCAGCCGGGCGAGCCGCGTGCGCGGCGAGGGGATGCGCATGGCCTAGAGCGAGAGGAGGTTCGACTCGAGCTCCACGCGCGTCACCTGGTCGCGGTAGCGGCGCCAGTCCTCGCGCTTGTTGCGCAGGAAGTAGGAGAAGACCTGCTCGCCGAGGGTCTCGGCCACGAGCTCCGACTCCTCCATGGCGCGGATCGCGGCGTCCAGGCTGGTCGGCAGCGGCGTGTAGCCGAGCGCCTTGCGCTCCTTGTCGGAGAGCTGCCAGATGTCCTCGATCGCCTCGTCCGGCAGCTCGTAGCCCTCCTCGATGCCCTTCAGCCCTGCGGCGAGCAGCACCGAGAAGGCGAGGTAGGGGTTCGCCGCGGAGTCGAGCCCGCGGTACTCGACGCGGGCCGACTGCGCCTTGTTGGGCTTCGAGAGGGGCACGCGCACGAGCGCCGAGCGGTTGTTGTGGCCCCAGCTGACGAAGCTCGGTGCCTCGTCGCCGGCCCAGAGCCGCTTGTAGGAGTTGACGAACTGGTTCGTCACGGCCGTGAACTCCGGTGCGTGGCGCAGCAGACCCGCGACGAAGTGGCGACCCACCTTCGAGAGCTGGTACTTGCCGCTCGGGTCGTGGAAGGCGTTCCGCTCCCCCTCGAACAGCGACATGTGCGTGTGCATGCCGCTGCCGGGGTGGCCCTCGAAGGGCTTCGGCATGAAGGTCGCGAAGACCCCCTCGGAGATCGCGACCTCCTTCACGATCGTGCGGAACGTCATGATGTTGTCCGCGGTCGAGAGGGCGTCGGCGTAGCGCAGGTCGATCTCGTTCTGGCCCGGCCCCGCCTCGTGGTGGCTGAACTCCACCGAGATGCCGATGTCCTCCAGCATCCGCACGCTCGCGCGCCGGAAGTCGTGGGCGGTGCCGCCGGGCACGTTGTCGAAGTAGCCGGCGCGGTCGACGGGCTCCGGGTACAGCACATCTGCCGACTTCAGCAGGTAGAACTCGCACTCCGGGTGCGTGTAGAAGCTGAAGCCGCGGTCGGCGGCCTTCGCGAGCGTGCGCTTGAGCACGCGTCGCGGGTCGGCGGCGGCCGGCTCGCCGTCGGGCGTGTAGATGTCGCAGAACATGCGCGCCGTCGGGTCGACCTCACCCCGCCACGGCAGCACCTGGAAGGTCGAGGGGTCGGCCTTCGCGATGACGTCGGCCTCCGATGACCGCGACAGGCCCTCGATCGACGAGCCGTCGATGCCCATGCCCTCCAGGAACGCGCCCTCGACCTCCGCCGGGGCGATGGCCACCGACTTCAGCGAGCCCAGGACATCCGTGAACCACAGCCTCACGAACTTGACGCCGCGCTCCTCGATCGTGCGAAGCACGAAGTCCTGCTGCTTGTCCATCCCGGCCCCTCTCTGCCTCCCATCAGGCTAGTGGGCGCGCGCTCCGGGTTAGGCTCGAGACATGGCGATGAACGAGAGCGGACCGGTCGCGGCCGGCGAGCCGCAGGAGGCTGCGGCACCCTACGGCGGCGCGAGCAGCGGGCCCAAGCGCGTGCGGATCCGGCACTTCGAGCGCGCGAAGCAGGATGGCGTCAAGATCGTCGGCCTCACCAGCTACGACTACCTCTCCGCGCAGATCTTCGACGCCGCGGGCATCGACTTCCTGCTCGTCGGCGACTCCGCCGGCAACACCGTCTTCGGCTACGACACGACGCTGCCCGTGACGGTCGACGAGCTCATCCCCCTCACGCGCGCCGTGGCGCGAGCGGCCAAGCGCGCGCTGGTGGTCGCCGACATGCCGTTCGGCTCCTACGAGGTCAACGCGCGCGAGGCGCTGCACACCGCCATCCGCTTCATGAAGGAGACCGGCGCGCACGCCGTGAAGATGGAGGGCGGCGAGCGCACTGCCGAGCAGATCCGCCGCGTGGTCGAGGCCGGCATCCCCGTGATGGGGCACGTCGGCTACACCCCACAGTCCGAGCACGGGCTCGGCGGGCACGTGATCCAGGGGCGCGGCGAGGCCGGCGCCGAGCAGCTGATGCGCGACGCGCTCGCCGTGCAGGAGGCCGGTGCGTTCGCGGTGGTGCTCGAGATGGTGCCCTCCGAGTCGGCGAAGGCCGTGACCGAGGCCCTCCGCATCCCCACGCTCTCGGTCGGTGCCGGCCCGCACTGCGACGGCCAGCTGCTGGTGTGGAGCGATTGGGCGGGCATGACGACCGGCCGCATCCCCAAGTTCGTGCGGCAGTACGCACAGCTCGGCGCGACGCTCGAGGCCGCCGCGATCGCCTTCCGCGAGGATGTCGCGAGCGGCGCCTACCCCGCGCCCGAGCACGAGTACGAGTAGCCGTGCGCGTCGCGCTGCTGCTGCGCGGGGTCAACGTCGGCGGCGTCACGGTGCGCTCGGCCGACCTGCGGGCGCTGCTGGGCGACGCGGGGCTCGGCGACGTCGTGACGGTCCTCGCCAGCGGGAACGCCGTCGTGACGGCGCCGGATGCGGCGAATGCCGCGCGCATCGCGGAGCGCGCGCTCCAGGCGCGGTACGGCAGGCGGATCCGGGTGCTCGGCATCGCGATCGAGGCACTGGCCGCGGTGGTCGCCGCCTACCCGCACGTGGAGGACGACGAGCACACGCCCTACGTCCTCTTCGAGCTCGAGCCCGGCATCGTGGCATCGCTCGCCGGCGTCGAGACTGCAGAGGACGAGGCGATCGCCGCGGGCGATGGCGTGCTCTACTGGTCGAACCCTGCGGGCACGACCCTGACCAGCGGCTTCGCGAAGGCGTCGGAGCGCGCGGGACGCGGCTCCGGCGCGAAGGACGCGACCACCACGCGCAACCTGCGCACGCTGCGGAAGGTGCTCGCCGCAGCCTGAGGCGGCGCCGGCGCGAGAGGCGCGGTGGGGCTCCTCAGTCGTCCTCTGCGGCGTCCTCCGCGGCCCACGCACGCGATCGCTCGGCGATGATCTCGGGCGCCCGAGCCGCCTCCTCGCGGGTCGTGAACGGCCCGGCGCGGTCGTAGCCGGGCGAGACCTTGCCCTCTTCGACCACGCCGGTCTCGAGGTTGTACCAGTATTCCGTCGCGTCCATGTGGCCCGATTGTAGGTGACCGGCATCCGAGGCGGTCTGCGCCTCCCCGCCGCCCACAGCGCGCGCGCTGTACCGTTGGTGCATGCACAACAACGCAGGCGCTCCGTCGCCCGACGGCCATAGATCGAGCGCCCAGGTGACCCTGGGCGCGCCCCTCGAGTCCAGCAGGACCCGTCGATGACGGGGGAGCTCGCACTCAACATCGCACTCGTCGTCGTCTTCGTCCTGATCGGCGGCGTGTTCGCAGCCACGGAGATGGCGCTCGTCACCCTCCGCGAGGGCCAGATCAACGCGCTCGCCGCACGCGGCAGGCGCGGCGCCAAGGTCGCAGCGCTGGCGCGGAACCCCAACACCTTCCTCTCCGCGGTGCAGATCGGCGTCACGGTCGCCGGCTTCGCCTCCGCCGCCTTCGGCGCGTCGTCGCTCTCACCGTTCGTCGTGCCGCTGCTGACCGCGGTCGGGCTGGGCGAGCAGGCTGCTGGCACGGTCGCGACCGTCGTCCTCACCCTGCTCATCGCCTACCTCTCGCTCGTCCTCGGCGAGCTCGCCCCCAAGCGCCTCGCGATCCAGCGCAACGCCACCTTCGCGTTCGCCGTCGCCCCCGTGCTCAACGGCTTCGCCATCGTGATGAAGCCGGTCATCTGGCTCCTCTCCGTCTCCACCAACGTCGTCGTGCGCCTGATGGGCGGCGACCCCCACAAGACGGGCGAGGAGATGACCGAGGAGGAGCTGCGAGACATCGTGTCGAGCCACGCCAGCTTCCCCGACGACGAGCGACGCATCCTCGACGACGTCTTCTCGCTCCGCGACAGGCAGCTCAGCGAGGTCATGCGACCGCGCCCCGAGGTCGCTGCCCTCGACGGCACGGCCTCGGTCCAGGAGGCCGCTGCGACCGTGCGCGAGCAGCCCTACTCCCGCTACCCCCTCGTCGACCGCACCATCGACGACATCACGGCGTTCGTCCACATCCGCGACCTGTTCGACGCCGTGCAGCAGGGATCGGCCTCCGCGCTCGGCGACATCGGGCGCCCCATCCCCTACTTCCCCGCGACCGCTCGCGTGCTGCCGACGCTGGGAGCGATGCGCGCGGAGGGACACCACATCGCCGTCGTCGTCGACGAGTACGGCGGCACCGACGGCATCGTCACCCTCGAAGACCTCCTCGAGGAGGTCGTCGGCGAGATCTTCGACGAGTACGACACGGATGCCGTCCCGAACGAGCTCTCCGGCGAGGGCGGTGTCGTCGACGGCCGGCTCAACTTCCAGGACTTCGAGGACGCCACCGGGATCCGGCTGCCGCCGAGCAACGCGGACACCGTCGCCGGCTTCGTCATCGAGAGCCTCGGTCGCCTCGCTCGCGTCGGCGATGCCGTCGCCGTCGACGGGGCCACCCTGCAGGTCACCGCTGTCGACCGCCGTCGCATCGCCGAGCTGCTCGTCTCGCGGACGGCGAGCGACGGCGGTGACGGACACGCGCACGAGGAGGATCGCCCCTGAGGGGGTGCGCCTCGGCGCCCGGAGCTGCAGGATGAGAGCGACGGCGTGAGCGGCGCAGGTGGCCGACGATCGCTCGTGCAGGGATCCACCGAAGGGAAGAGCAGCATGTCAGCGCAGTCCTACCTCACGTCGATCGAGCAGCAGACCGGCACGACGCCCCGAGCGCTCATCGGCCTCGCCGCGGCCGCCGGGCTGACCGCGTCGTCGAAGGCCGGCGAGATCGGCGCATGGTTCAAGTCCGAGCACGGGCTCGGTCACGGCCATGCGATGACGCTCGCGCAGATCATCCGCAACCTCGACACGATCGACCTGGCGAACCCGACGCCCGCCGGGCCGCCGCCCGGCTCCATCGGGAGGCTGTGGCTGGACGGCGAAGCCACCCGGCCCTCGCCGTAGCGAGCCGCCCATTTCCCGCGGCCCACGACGATGCCGCGGCCACGGAGCGCGGGCGCTCGGTCGCCGCGGGCATCACACGGGATGATCCGGCGCGTCCTCCGCCGACGCACGAGCGGCCGCGGCCCGATCGACGTCGTCGATGGTCAGCGCCGCGCTGACCAGCGCGAGGTGGCTGAGCGCCTGCGGCAGGTTGCCGAGGAAGGCCCCCGTCCCTGCCTCGAGCATCTCCGACAGCAGCCCCACGTCGTTCGGCGACTCGGCGAGCAGCCGGTCCATGCGCTCGTGCGCGGCATCCAGCTGACCGCAGTGCGCTCGCGCGGCGACCAGCCAGAAGGAGCATGCGACGAACGACGCCTCTTCGTCAGCCGCGCCGGAGTAGCGCAGCAGGTGCGGGCCCTTGCCCAGCTCCCGCTCGAGCGCGTCGAGCGTGCGTCGCATCCGCTCGCCCCGGTCGAAGCCGCTGATCGCGTGCAGCAGGATCGACGCGTCGAGCTGATCGGTGCCGGGATGCCACACGTAGGCGCCGACCTCCTCGGACCAGCAGTGCTCCGTCACCCACTCGCGGATGGCCTCGGCCTCGAACCTCCAGCGCTCAGCGTCGCCGGGGATCTGGCCGAGATCGGCCAGGTGGGCCGCCTGCTGGAGCGCATGCCAGCAGCCGAGCTTCGAGGTGGTGTAGTGGCGCTGCTCCTCGAGCTCCCACATGCCGGCATCCTTGCGCCGCCAGCTGTCTGCGGCGAGGTCAGCGATCTCGGCCATGAGGCGGCCCGTCGGCGCATCGAGCACGTTGCCAGCGTCGACGTACAGCGCGACGATGTTGAAGACGTCGCCGTAGACGCCGAGCTGCAGCTGGGAGGCGGCGCGATTGCCCGACACCACCGGCTGCACGCCGCGCCAGCCGGGCACGTCGTGGTGCTCCACCGCATCCCCGGGCACGCTGCCGTCGAGCCCGTGCAGCACGGCCGTCGCGTCGTCCTGCCCGCGCAGGAGCCGCAGCAGCCACGTCATGGCGCCGTGCACCTCCTCCGTCACGCCGAGCTGCAGGAGCACCGACAGCGAGTAGGCCGTGTCGCGCACCCAGGAGAAGCGGTAGTCCCAGCTCTTGCCGCCGGCGAGCGACTCCGGCAGCGAGGTCGTCGCTGCCGCGGTGATGCCGCCGGTCGGCCCGTAGATGAGCTGCTTGAGGAGCAGCGCGCTGCGGTGCACGGCCTCCGGCCAGTCCCCCCGGTAGTCGCACGACTCCGACCAGCGGCTCCACGCCGCGACCGTGCGATCGATGCCCGCATCCATCGCCGCGGGATCCGGCAGCATGAGCGGCTCCTCGTCGGTGGCGACGAGGCCCAGCAGGTGCCGCGAGCCGGGCGTGGCGATGAAGTGCGCGACGATGCCGCGAGGCCCGGTCTCGACGTGCTCGTGGTGCAGGAGCCGCGGTGCGAGCGAGAGCCCGTCGAGCCGCAGCACGGTGCCGTGCACGGTCTCGCTCGCCCACGGCGATGCCGCGCCGAGCAGCGTGCCCGGCGCGATCTCGCCCCGCAGGCGCACCTCGCCCTCCACGCCCTCGATGCGGCGCGCGAGCTCGCACCACGGCAGCCGGCCCGACTGCCCCGTGTTGAGCGAGTCGGTCACGCGCACGACGCCCGTCGCCGTGATGAAGGTCGTCTCGAGCACGTTGGTGCCGGGCAGGTACCGCCGCTCCACCTCGTGCGGCTCGACCGGCGCGAGCGCGATCCGGCCGCCCGCCTCGGCATCGAGCAGCGCCGCGAAGGCCGGTGGCGAATCGATGGCGGGCAAGGGCAGCCAGTCGATGCTGCCGTCGCGCGCGACGAGCGCGATCGTGCGGCCATCGCCGATCGGCGCGTAGGTGCGCAGATCGGCGTAGCCGTCCGCATCGCGCTCGTCGAGCGCGCCGCGCACCGGCGCGCCGCCGTCCCAGCGCAGCTGCGTGCCGACGGCGGCGCGTCGCGTCACGGCGTCGGCATCCCGCCGTTGACGTGCAGCGTCTCCCCGACGACGTAGCTCGACTCCGCCGACGCGAGGAACACGAACGCGGGCGCCAACTCGGCCGGCTGCCCTGCGCGACCGAGCGGGGTCTGCTCGCCGAACTCGGGCAGCGCATCGGTGGGCTGGCCTCCGGCCGTCTGCAGCGGCGTCCACACCGGGCCGGGGGCCACGACGTTGACCCGGATGCCCCGAGGCGCGAGCTGCTGCGAGAGCGCCTTGCTCATGGTGTTCATCGCCGCCTTCGTGGTCGCGTAGTCGACGAGGTGCTCGGACGGCTGGTACGCCTGGATCGACGAGGTCGCGATGATCGAGGAGCCGGGCGGCATGTGCGGCACCGCATCCTTCGAGAGCCAGAAGAGCGGGTAGACGTTCGTCTTGAAGGTCTCGTCGAACTGCTCGTCCGTGAGGTCCTCCAGCCGCTCGACGTACTGCTGCTTCCCGCCGTTCGAGACCAGGATGTCGATGCCGCCGAGCCGCTCGACGGCGGTGCGCACGAGCTCCGCGCAGTGCGCCCGGTCGGTGAGGTCGCCGGGGATGGCGACCGCCGTGCGGCCGGCCTCCTCGATCAGGCCGACGATGCGCTGCGCATCGCTCTCCTCCTCGGGCAGGTAGGAGATCGCGACGTCGGCGCCCTCGCGCGCGAACGCGATGGCGGTCGCAGCACCGATCCCGGAGTCGCCGCCGGTGATGAGCGCCTTGCGGCCCTCGAGCTTGCCGGAGCCGCGGTAGGTCTGCTCGCCGAGGTCGGCCTTGTCGCGCATCTCGGAGTCGAGGCCGGGGCCGTCCTGCGAGATGGCCCGCGTGGTGATGTCGGCGTAGAGGGTGGTCGGGTCTTGGAACGTGTACTGATCAGCCATTCCTCGACCCTAGGGAGCACACCTGACCGCGGTGCTCGGCGGGCGCACGGCCGGCACCCAGGTGCGGGTGCGCTGGGCGGCACTGCCTAGGATTGGGACCATGCCGAAGGACGCCGCTGGCCACCTCATCCCCGGCCGCATCGGCCCCGTGCGTCGCGTCGACGCCTCGATCGCCCGACCCGAGTACGTGGGCAGGCCCGCGCCGGCGAAGCACCGAGGCGGCGACGTCTACGACGAGCCCACCATCGAGCGCATCCGCGCCGCCGGCACGATCGCGGCCGACGCGATCGCCGCGGTCGGGGCGGCGGTGCGCCCCGGCGTGTCGACCGACGAGCTCGACGCGATCGGCCACGAGCTCGTGACGAGCCGCGGCGCCTACCCGTCCACGCTCGGCTACCGCGGCTTCCCGAAGTCCATCTGCTCGAGCGTCAACGAGGTCGTCTGCCACGGGATCCCCGACGACACCGTGCTCGAGGCGGGCGACATCGTCAACATCGACATCACCGCCTACATCGGCGGCGTGCACGGCGACTCGAACCGCACCTTCGTCGTCGGCGAGGCCGACCAGGAGGTGGCGCAGCTCGTCGAGCGCACCGAGGAGTCGCTGCGCCGGGCCATCCGGGCGGTGATGCCCGGGCGCCGGGTCAACGTCATCGGGCGCACGATCGAGATGTACGCGAAGCGCTTCGGCTACGGCGTGGTGCGCGACTTCACGGGGCACGGCGTCGGCACGTCGTTCCACTCCGGGTTGATCATCCCGCACTACGACACCGACCGCTTCGACACCGAGATCCTGCCCGGGATGGTCTTCACGATCGAGCCGATGCTCACGCTCGGCACGCACGAGTGGGAGATGTGGGACGACGAGTGGACGGTGGTGACGAAGGATCGCTCGATCACCGCGCAGTTCGAGCACACCATCGTGGTACGGGAGTCGGGGGCCGAGATCCTGACGCTGCCCACCGCCTGAGGCCGGCAGCGCCCGCCGCCGCGCTGCGCCGCGGCGCAACCGATTCCATGGCAGGATCGAGCGCGTGGCGAAGTCAAAGCACAAGGCAGTCGGGGTCGACATCGGCGGGACGGGCGTCAAGGCCGCGCTCGTCGACGTGCACAGCGGCGAGCTGCTCAGCGATCGCGTGAAGGTGCCGACGCCGGCGGGCGGCGAGCCGGACGCGATCCGCGACGCAGTGGTCGAGCTCGTGGGCCGCCTCGACGTCGAGGAGACCACGCCGATCGGGGTCACGTTCCCCGCCATCGTGCGCCACGGTCGCACGATGAGCGCCGCGAACGTCTCGAAGGCGTGGATCGGCCTCGAGGCGGAGCAGCTCTTCGAGCGCGCGCTCGGGCGCGACATCCACTTCGTCAACGACGCGGACGCGGCGGGCTTCGCCGAGGATCACTACGGCGCGGCCAAGGACGCGTCGGGCCTCGTCATCATGACCACGCTCGGCACCGGCATCGGCGGCGCGCTCATCTACGACGGCACGCTCATCCCGAACGCCGAGCTCGGGCACCTCGAGATCGACGGCCACGACGCGGAGTCGCGCGCCTCCAACCGAGCGCGCGAGCGCGAGGAGCTCAGCTGGGAGGTGTGGGCGCAGCGCTTGCAGCGCTACTACAGCCACCTCGAGTTCATCTTCTCCCCGGACCTGTTCGTCGTCGGCGGAGGCGTCTCGAAGTCGGCCGACCTCTTCCTCCCGCTGCTCGAGCTGCAGACGCCGATCGTCCCGGCCATGCTCCGCAACAACGCCGGCATCATCGGCGCGGCGGCACTCGCGCGCGGGGTCTGACCGCACCGGTCCTCCGCGCAGGGCGGCGAGCACAAGGCGCCGTCCGCAGTTCGGCGCGCACCGCGCTGAGACCGAGGCGCACCGCGCTGAGACCGAGGCGCACCGCGCCGAGTCGCGCTCCCGTCATGCTCGCATGACCACCGATCTGCGTATTGCTGTGTTTTCCTGTCTATCTCTGCGCAATGGTGCTACGGTGCTCCCATGGAGTCACCGATGCTCGCCACGCAGCGCCGCGACACGATCGCCGCCCGCATCCAGGCCGAGGGGCGCGTGCTCGTCGCCGGCATCGCCCGCGAGCTCGGCATCACGGCCGAGACGGTGCGGCGCGACCTCGACGCTCTCGAGCGCGCAGGGGTCGCGCGTCGCGTGCACGGCGGCGCGGTCAGCGCGAACCGCTCGAGCCTCGTCGAGACGGCCATCGCCGACCGCCAGGACGCCAACGCCGAGGGCAAGCGCCGCATCGCTCGGCTCGCCTGCGAGCGGCTCCTGGCATCCGGCGCCACCAGCGTGCTGCTCGACGCCGGCACCACGACCGCAGCGGTCGCCGCCGAGCTCGTCTCCACCTGGCCGGGCGCGGGAGGCCCGCGGCTCGTGGTCGCGACGCACTCCCCCGCCATCGCGCAGCTCCTCGCGGCGCATGCGTCGATCGAGGTCCACGCGCTCGGCGGTCGCATCCGCGCGGTGACCGGCGCCGCCGTCGGCGCCCAGACCGTGCTCGCGATCTCGGCGCTGCGCCCCGACGTCGTCATCCTCGGCAGCAACGGCCTCGACGCCGCCGGCGCCTCGACGCCCGATCCCGACGAGGCCGCGGTGAAGTCGGCGATCGTCGCGGCGGGCCGCCGCGTGGCGGTGCTCGCCGACTCGTCGAAGCTCGGCGAGGCGTCGCTCGTGCGCTTCGCGGCCCTGGAGCAGCTCGACGTGCTGCTCACGGACGCGCAGCCGCCCGAGGCGCTCGCCGCGGCGCTCGCCGACGCCGACTGCGAGGTGCACGTCGCATGATCCTCACGCTCACCCTCAACCCTTCGATCGACCGCACGGTCGAGCTCGTCGCACCGCTCCAGCGCGGTGCGGTGCAGCGGGCGGGCGCCGCCGCGGAGGAGGCGGCCGCAGGCAAGGGCGTCAACGTCACGCGCGTGCTCAGCGCCGCCGGCGTGCCCTCGCGCGCGATCGTCGTGTCGGGCGCCCACGACCGCTTCGCCTCGCTGCTCGACGCCGACGGCGTCGATGCCGTGCTCGTCCCCGGGGACGCGCCGGTGCGCACCAACCTCTCGCTCACCGAGGCCGACGGCACCACCACGAAGGTGAACGAACCCGGTGCACCGCTCGCCGCCCGCGCCATCGCCGCGGTCCTCGCCGAGGTGCGCGCCCACGCGGCCGCCGCCGAGTGGCTCGTCATCGCCGGCTCCCTGCCCATCGGAGCGAGGCCCGAGCTGATCGTGGAGGTCGTCGAGGCCGCCCGCGCGGCGCGCCCCGGCATCCGCATCGCCGTCGACACGTCTGGCGCACCGCTGGCAGCCGCGGTCGCTGGCGGGGGCATCGATCTCGCCAAGCCCAACGAGGAGGAGCTCGAGGAGCTGCTCGGGCTCGCGCACGGCGCCATCGACGGCCCCGCTGCCGCGGCCGCCGCCGCCCGCGCGCTCGTCCAGCTCGGCGTCGGCACCGTGCTCCTGACCCTCGGCGCGAGCGGAGCGATGCTCGCCGACACCACCGGGGTGCTGCACGCCACCCCGCCGCCCACCGCCGTCCGCTCGACCGTGGGTGCGGGAGACGCGAGCCTCGCCGGCTGGCTCATCGCGCACGCTCGCGGCGACGACTCCTCAGGGCGGCTGCAGCAGGCCGTCGCCCACGGCTCCGCCGCGGCGGCGATGCCCGGCACCGGATTCCCGACGCCCGAGGATGCCGACGCGAGCCGCGTCGCCGTCCGCTCGATCGAAGCGCCCCGCCCCACGACCCCCGACCCCGCGGCACCCGTCGCGCGACACCAGGAGCACTGATGCCCCAGATCCTCACCCCCGACCTCGTCCTGCTGGACGCCGACCTCGGCGCCGACAAGGAGGCCGTCATCCGTGCGCTCGCTGCGCGCGCCGCCACCACCGACCGCGTCGTCGACGGCGACGGGCTCGCGGCCGCGGTGCTCGAGCGCGAGGCGCTCACGCCGACCGGCATGGGTGCCGGCATCGCCATCCCCCACTGCAAGTCGGCAGCCGTGCGAGAGCCGAGCCTCGCGTTCGCGCGACTCAGCCCGCCGGTCGACTTCGGGGCGCCCGACGGCCCCGCCGACCTCGTCTTCATGATCATGGCGCCGGAGGGCGCCGCCGAGACGCACCTGGCCGTGCTCTCCCGGCTGGCCGGCTCGCTCATCGACGAGCGCTTCACCGAGGCGCTGCGCACCGCTGCGAGCCCCGCGGATGTCGTCGCGCTCGTCGAGGAGGTCGTCGCCGACCGCGACGAGGAGGCGGCCGCTCCGGTCGAGGAGGGCTCCCGCAGCATCGTCGCCGTCACCGCGTGCCCGACCGGCATCGCGCACACCTACATGGCGGCGGATGCGCTCAAGGCAGCAGCAGCGCGCGCCGGCGTGCGCATCGACGTCGAGACGCAGGGATCCAGCGGCACCACGCGGCTCGACCCTGCCGTCATCGCTGCGGCGGACGCGGTGGTCTTCGCCGTCGACGTGGACGTCCGAGAGCGCGATCGCTTCGCCGGGAAGCCGTTCGTGCAGGTGCCCGTGAAGCGCGGCATCGACGCTCCGGACGCACTCATCCAGCAGGCGCTCGGCCACGCTGACGACCCGGCGGGGCCGCGCCTCGCCGGCGGCTCGGCCAGCGGTGGCAGCGAGCCCTCGACGCCGCAGGCGAGCGCCTCGCTCGGCGGCACGGTGAAGCGCGCCCTGCTGACCGGCGTCAGCTACATGATCCCGTTCGTCGCCGGCGGCGGGCTGCTGCTCGCGCTCGGATTCCTGCTCGGAGGGTTCGAGATCGCCTTCGGCGTCGAGGGCACCACGCTCTCCACCGCGCAGAGCGTGGCGCTGGGCTCGTCGCTCTGGAACCTGCCGGACGCGGGCCTCCTCTACTACCTCGGCTGCGTCGCCTTCGCGATCGGCCAGGCGTCGATGGGGTTCCTCGTCCCGGCGCTCGCCGGCTACATCGCCTACGGCATCGCCGACCGGCCGGGCATCGCCCCCGGCTTCGTGGCCGGGGCCGTCGCAGGGCTCATGGGTGCTGGGTTCCTCGGCGGCATCGTCGGCGGTCTGCTCGCCGGGGTCGCGGCCTGGTGGATCGGCAGCTGGCGCGTGCCGTCGTGGATGCGCGGCCTCATGCCCGTCGTGATCATCCCGCTGCTCGCCTCCATCTTCGCCTCCGGGCTCATGGTCGTGCTCCTGGGTGGGCCCATCGCGGCGATCTCCGACGCGCTGACCGACTTCCTCAGCGGCCTCAGCGGCACGGCGGCGATCCTGCTCGGACTGCTGCTCGGCACGATGATGGCGTTCGACCTCGGCGGCCCGGTCAACAAGGTCGCCTACGCGTTCGCGGTCGCCGGTCTCTCCGAGGGCACCCCCGAGAACCCGGCGCCCTGGATGATCATGGCCGCGGTCATGGCGGCGGGCATGGTGCCGCCGCTCGGCATGGCGCTCGCGACCGTCCTCGATCGCCGGCTCTTCTCGGTCGCCGAGCGCGAGAACGGCAAGGCGGCGTGGCTGCTCGGCGCCTCGTTCATCTCCGAGGGAGCGATCCCCTTCGCCGCCGCGGACCCGCTGCGCGTCATCGCCGCATCGATCCTCGGGGCAGCGACGACCGGCGCCATCTCCATGGCGGCGGGCGTGTCGAGCCAGGCACCCCACGGCGGCATCTTCGTCTTCTTCGCGATCGGCAACATCGGGATGTTCGTCGTCGCGATCGTCGTCGGCGCGATCATCACGGGCCTGACCGTCGTGGCCCTCAAGCGGTGGGCGCGTCGAGCGCCGATCTCGCAGGAGCAGGCGGCACCGGTCGCCGCCTGACGCCCGCTCCCGCACCGCGCGATCCCGGGGCCTCGCGGCCTCGGGATCGTGCGCGGGGCGAACCGGCCGGCCGATACGCCGGGTTCTGTCGTGGACGGTCATCTCTCTCGGGGATGCATTGCTGCAGCCCTCTAGCGACCTACCCGCGGATGGGACGAGCAGCCCCGTGATCCGCTGTCTGGTCTTGCTCCGGGCGAGGTTTGCCTAGCCGCGGCGCTCGCACGCCGCGCTGGTGGGCTCTTGCCCCACCGTTTCACTCCTGGCCCGCCGACGCCCGAAGGCACTGACGGGTGGATCTGCTCTCTGTTGCACTTGCTCGCGGGTTGCCCCGGGTGGACGTTATCCACCGCCCTGCTCTGCGGAGCCCGGACGTTCCTCGGCACCACCCGCTGCTTCCCGAAGGGAGCAGCGGCCGATGACGCGACCGCCTAGCCGACCGATTCGCTGCCGCCAGGGTACCGCGATCAGCCCTCGAGGCGCTTCCGGTAGAACGCGGTGGCGTGCAGCGGTCGGCCGCCGAACCGCGAGAGCTGCCTGGCCGAGCCCGGGTTCTGCCGCCCGACCGGCGTCGAGCGCAGCCGCTGGCACCCGATGTCGGCGAGGTTCGCGTGCAGTCGACGGCTCAGCAGCGAGACGATCCCCTTGCCCTGCGCGTCGGGCCGGGCGCCCTGGATCACGAGCACGGCATCCGGCCGCAGCTCCGTGCGGCGCACGACGAGCTGCCAGCGCTCGCGGAGGCCGAGCCGGCCACCCGACGCCTGCAGCAGCGGCGTCGCGTCGAGCACGGCGAACACGAAGGCGAGCGGCTGCTCCTCCTCGTCGCGCGCGATGAGGAACAGGCCCGGCTCGTGCAGCAGCCACAGGTCGGCGAACTGCGCGCGCAGCTCTGCGGCGGTGAAGGGCGTGAAGTGCGGCAGCAGCGCGAACGAGTCGTTGAGCAGCGGCAGCAGCGCGCGCAGCCCGCGCCCGAGCCCTGCCCGCGTCACCTCGTCGATCCGGATGCCCGCGACGTCGAGCTCCGCCACGCTCGGCCCGTCGTCGTCCTCGACGTCGACCAGCCAGGTGTCGCCCTCGTACCACCGCGCCATGCCGCGGCGCTCGAGCGCCTCGGGCAGCCACGACGGGTTCCACGGCGCATCGGGGAACGCACGCTCCTCGAAGCCCGACGTGATGACCCCGCCGGACTGGTTCGGCAGCAGCTGGGCCGGACCGAAGAGCTCCCGCGCGCCCGCTGCACGCGCGCGCCGCTCGATGTCGTCGAGCAGGGCTGCGAGCACGTGCTCGCCGGGTGCGGCGAGCGCGCCGAACACCTGGGCACGCGTGCCGAGGCGGGCATCGAGCCGGTCGTCGCGGTGCGCGATGGCTCGACCGACGTGCTCCTCGCCGTCGCGCGCGAGCAGCAGGGTCACCGGGTGCGGATGCGGTGCCGTGCCGTCGAACCAGGACCGCACCGTCCGCTCGCGGAGCGGCACGGACCGACCACGATGGGTGTCGCGACCGAGCTGGAGGAACGCGGCGAGGCCCGCCTCGTCGGCGACCTCGACGACCTGCATGCGGCACCTCCTCGGTGTCGATGCTACGTCGCGCGCGTGCGCTGCGGGGATGAGTCGCGGCAGTGGCCGGGGTCGCGCCCCGAGCCGAGCGCGCCCTAGATGCCGCTCTCCTCCGTGCGCACCAGGATCGCCGAGGAGTTCGGGTCGAGCAGCACCTCGTCCTCCGCCGCCTGGCGGATCTCGTGCAGCTCGGAGGAGGTGAGCTCGACGCCCGACGCCGTGGAGGTGCGGTGCTGCAGGAGCGTCGCACCGATGCCGTAGCGCTCGCGCTGCCGGTCGTAGAGGGCGAGGAGCTCGGCCGGGATCGTCGAGCTGCGGTCGCCCCGCTCGGCGCGCGCCTGCTCGAGCTCGCGCTGCAGCCCCGCAGCATCGACGTCGCGCTCCGCCGCCAGGCGCTCCCGCTCGGAGCGCGCGGCGTGCGCGGCCTCGCGCGCGGCCGCGAGCGCAGCCGCGGCATCCTCCTGGCGCTGCATCGCCTCGAGCTCGAGATCCTCGAGGTCGCCGCGGCGCTTCTCGAGCGTCACGATCTCGTGCTCGGTCGCCGTCGCGACCCTCGCGTCGGTGATCGTCGGCAGCCGGTCGCGGTTGCGCTGCAGCCGCGCCTCGACGGTCTGCACGTCGTTCTCGATCCTCGCGACCTCGGCACCGATGTCGTCGTGCTCGCCGAGCCGCTCGAGGACGGCGCGGTCGAGCTGCACCAGCTCGGTGTCGAGCTCGTCGATGCGCTTCGTCTGCGGCAGCGCCTTCAGCTTGCCCGTGAGCCGCACGATGCGCGTGTCGACCTCCTGCAGCGTCAGCAGCCTCCGCTGATCCTGGTTGGTCGCCTTCAGTGCCATGCCTGCTCCTCCTGCGGGACCGCGAAGTCCCATGGGTCTGTCCTGATCTCGCTCACGATGACCTCGACGCCGGGCAGCGCCTGCCGCAGCTGCTCCGCTGCCGGTCGCAGCCAGAGCGACTCGCTCGCCCAGTGCGAGACGTCGACGAGCGCGGGGCCTTCGCCCGCCTCGTGCCGCTCGCGCGCATCCGACGCCGGGTGGTGCCGCAGGTCGCTCGTGATGTACACGTCGGCGCTGATGACCGCGGCCTCGCGCAGGAGCGAGTCGCCTGCGCCGCCGCAGATCGCCACGCGCTCGACGAGGCGCTCGGGGTCGCCCGCGGCTCGCAGGCCGCCAGCGGCGGCGGGCACGATTCCCGCCAGGCGCTGCACGAGCTCGCGCAGCGTCAGCGGCTCCGGCAGCTGGCCGACGCGCCCGAGGCCCTTCGCGGGGTCGACGCGGTTGACGACGATGGGCGAGACGTCGACGAGGCCGAGCATCGAGGCCAGCTCGCCGCTCGTGCCGCGGTCGACGGCATCCGCGTTGGTGTGCGCCGCCAGCAGCGCGATGCGCCCGCGCACGAGACGGGTGATGATGCGCCCGGCCGGTGTCGTGGCGGCGACGCTCGTCGCGCCCCGCAGCAGCAGCGGGTGGTGCACGAGCAGCAGATCCGCGCTGCGCTCGACGGCCTCCTCGGCGGTGGCCCCGACGGCGTCGACGGCGAGCAGGATGCGCTGCACGGCATCTGCCGGGTCACCGGCCACGAGCCCGACGGCGTCCCAGTCCTCTGCGGTGGCGGCGGGCCAGAGCGACTCCACCGCCAGCTGCACCTCGGCGACGCTGGTCATGCGCTCCATCCTAGGGATGCGCGGCGGGCGCCCCGGACGGATGGCAGGATGGTGCGGGGCGGTTGGCGCAGCTGGTAGCGCACTTCGCTTACACCGAAGGGGTCGCCGGTTCGAGCCCGGCACCGCCCACCGCGAGCGCCTCGCGCCTCAGCCCCGCAGCGGCGAGCCCAGGACCGTGAAGCCGCTCCCGCTCATCTCGCCCGAGAGGAGCGGCATCGCCTCCTCGATCGCGCGGCGCACGCTCGGCAGCTGCAACGAGGCGCGGTGCGCTTCCGCCGAGGTCCACAGCTCGGCGACGAGCACAGCATCCGGCGCATCCTCGCTGATCCCGACCTCGTAGAGCAAGCAGCCTGCCTCGCCGAGCTCCTCGTTCCTGCGGGTCAGGATCGCGACGACGTCGTCGCGATGACCGGGTCGGACGCCGAGCGTCCCCACGTTCGCATGTGTCATGGGCGAACCCTAGCGACAGCGCCTGCCCGCGCTCCTATCCCAGGGCGGCGAGGGCCGCGCGGTAGGCGCCCATGTCTCGCGTCTCGGAGGGGCTGACCCTGAAGTGCGCCGCGATCCTGCCGTCGGCATCGATCACGTAGGTCGCTCTGGTCGCGACGCCGCGCTCCGGCAGGAAGGCGTCGTAGGCCTCGGCGACCGCCCCGTGCGGCCAGAAGTCGCTCAGCAGCGGGAAGCCGAGCCGCTCCTGCTCGTGGAAGGCGCGCAGCGATGCCGCCGCATCCACCGAGACCCCGAACACCCGGGCGTCGGCGCCCTCGAAGCCGGCGAGCTCGTCACGGATCGCGCAGAGCTCGCCCGTGCACCGACCGGTGAACGCGAGCGGGAAGAAGACCAGCACGACGGGAGCGCCGCGCAGCTCGGAGAGCGTGACCTCCTCGCCCGTGTGGTCGGTGAGCGTGAAGTCGGGTGCTCCATCGCCGATGTGCAGCGCCATGCGGGTCCTCTCAGCAGCGGCTCGTGCGTGCACCCATCGTGGCATCCGCGGTCGATAGGGTGGAAGGTGCGGGCGCCGACACCCAGGCGCGCCTCCAGATCGACGTCAGGAGCTTCGGTGCTGAACGACCAGGACCCCTACTCGGGCCACACGAACGACGCGGACCCGAGCGAGACCGCGGAGTGGCAGGAGTCGCTCGACCAGCTCGTCGAGGCGCATGGCCCGCAGCGCGGTCGCGAGATCATGCTCAGCCTGCTCAAGCGCTCGAAGGAGCTGCACCTGGGTGTGCCGATGGTGCCGACCACGGACTACCTCAACACGATCGCCGCCGAGGACGAGCCCGACTTCCCCGGCGACGAGCAGCTCGAGCGCACCTACCGCCGCTGGATCCGCTGGAACGCCGCGATCATGGTGCACCGGGCGCAGGCGCCCGGCATCGGCGTCGGCGGCCACATCTCGACCTACGCCTCGTCGGCCGCGCTGTACGAGGTCGGTCTCAACCACTTCTTCCGCGGCCAGGACTCCCCCGACGGCGGCGACCAGATCTTCTACCAGGGTCACGCCTCCCCCGGCATGTACGCCCGCGCGTTCCTCGAGGGCCGCCTCAGCGAGGCGCAGATGGACGCCTTCCGCCAGGAGAAGTCGAAGGCGTCCGACGGCATCCCCTCCTACCCGCACCCGCGCATGATGCCGGAGTTCTGGCAGTTCCCGACCGTCTCGATGGGCCTCGGCCCCATCAACGCGATCTACCAGGCGCAGGCCAACCGCTACCTCGCCAACCGCGGCATCAAGGACGTCGCGGACTCGCAGGTGTGGGCGTTCCTCGGCGACGGCGAGATGGATGAGGTCGAGTCGCGCGGCGCACTGCAGCTCGCGGCCAACGACGGCCTCGACAACCTCAACTTCGTCATCAACGCCAACCTCCAGCGCCTCGACGGCCCGGTGCGCGGCAACGGCAAGATCATCCAGGAGCTCGAGTCCTTCTTCCGCGGCGCGGGCTGGAACGTCATCAAGGTGGTCTGGGGCCGCGAGTGGGATGCGCTGCTCGACAACGACCACGAGGGCGCGCTGCGCGACCTCATGAACGCCACCCCCGACGGCGACTTCCAGACCTACAAGGCCGAGTCCGGCCTGTTCGTCCGCGAGCACTTCTTCGGCCGCGACCCGCGCACGCTCGAGATGGTGAAGCACCTCAGCGACGACGAGATCTGGGCGCTGAAGCGCGGTGGCCACGACTACCGCAAGGTCTACGCCGCCTACAAGGCAGCAGCCGAGCACAAGGGCCAGCCCACCGTCATCATCGCGAAGACGATCAAGGGCTACGGCCTCGGCAAGAGCTTCGAGGCGCGCAACGCCACGCACCAGATGAAGAAGCTCACGCTCGACGACCTGCGCGACTTCCGCGACGCCATGCAGCTCGACATCTCCGACAAGCAGCTCGAGGCCGACCCGTACCACCCGCCGTACTGGAACCCGGGCACCGATTCGCCCGAGGTGCAGTACATGCTGGAGCGCCGCCGCGAGCTCGGCGGCTTCACGCCGGAGCGCCGCGCGAAGCACACGATCATCCCGCTGCCGGAGGCGAAGACCTACGACATGCCGAAGAAGGGCTCCGGCAAGCAGGAGGTCGCCACGACCATGGCCTTCGTGCGCCTGCTGAAGGATCTGCTGCGCGACAAGGGCTGGGGCGACCGCATCGTCCCGATCATCCCCGACGAGGCGCGCACCTTCGGCATCGACGCCTTCTTCCCGACGGCGAAGATCTACAACCCGAAGGGCCAGAACTACACCTCGGTCGACCGCGACCTGCTGCTGAAGTACCGCGAGGCGCCCGACGGCCAGATCGTGCACGTCGGCATCAACGAGGCGGGCGCGATGGCGGCGTTCACCGCCGCCGGCACGTCGTACTCGACGCACGGCGAGCCGCTCATCCCGATCTACGTCTTCTACTCGATGTTCGGGTTCCAGCGCACGGGCGACTCCATCTGGGCGGCCGCCGACCAGCTCTCGCGCGGCTTCCTCATCGGCGCCACCGCCGGCCGCACCACGCTCGCGGGCGAGGGCACGCAGCACGCCGACGGCCACTCGCCGCTGCTCGCCTCGACGAACCCCGCGGTGCTCGCCTACGACCCGGCATACGGCTACGAGATCTCGCACATCGTGCAGATGAGCCTCGAGCGCATGTACGGCGACGAGCCCGAGAACGTCATCACGTACCTCACGGTGTACAACGAGCCGATGGTGCAGCCCGCCGAGCCGGAGGGCGTCGACGTCGAGGGCATCCGTCGCGGCATCCACCGCGTCTCGGTCAGCGATCACCACCCGATCAAGGTGCAGCTGCTGGGCTCGGGCGTCGCCCTCCCCTGGCTGCACCACGCGCAGGAGCTGCTGGGCAGCGACTGGGGCGTCTCGGCCGACATCTGGTCGGTCACCTCCTGGAGCGAGCTGCGCCGCGACGGCCTCGCCGCGGACGAGCACAACTGGCTGCACCCGCAGGCCGACTCGAAGGTCCCGTACGTGACGCAGCGCCTGTCGGAGGCCGAGGGCCCCTTCATCGCGACGAGCGACTACATGCGGGCGGTCCCCGACCAGATCCGCGAGTGGGTGCCCGGCGACTACGCGACCCTCGGTGCCGACGGCTTCGGCTTCGCCGACACTCGGGCTGCCGCGCGCCGCTTCTTCACGATCGACAGCCACTCGGTCGTCGTGCGGGCGCTCGACGCGCTCGCGAAGCAGGGCAAGGTGCCGCTGGGCATGGTGCAGCAGGCGATCGAGAAGTACCGCCTGCACGACGTGAACGCGGGTGTCTCCGGCACGGCCGGCGGCGACGCGTGAGGCGCTGACGCTGTCGGAGCAGGAGGCGCTGAAGGCGCAGCAGCTCGCGTGGCTGCGGCGCATCTCCGGCGATCTCTCGACGCAGGTGACGCGGGCGCTCGACGACCGCCTGCCCTGGTATCGCACGATGCCGCCCTCGCGGCGCAGCGCGGTCGGCCTCGTCGCGCACTCGGGCATCACCTCCTTCATCGCCTGGCACGAGGATCCCGAGGCGCAGCCCTGGATCGCCGCCGACGTCTTCGCGGCGGCGCCGAGGGAGCTACTGCGCAGCGTCAGCCTGCAGCAGACGCTGCAGCTGATCCGCACCGTCGTCGCGGTGTTCGAGGAGCGCATCGGCGACGCCGACCCCGCGATGCGCGAGCCGATCCTGCGCTACTCGCGCGAGATCGCGTTCGCGGCCGCCGACGTCTACGCCCGCGCCGCCGAGTCGCGCGGCCTCTGGGATGCGCGGCTCGAGGCGCTCGTGGTCGACTCGATCCTCACGGGCGAGCACGACGACGAGCTGCCGAGCCGCTCCGCCGCGCTCGGCTGGCACGGCCGCGGCGAGTGCGCCGTGCTCGTCGGCCTGGCTCCGCGCACGCTCGACGTCGACGTGATCCGCCGGAAGGCGAGGCACGCCGGATGCGACGTGCTGGTCGGCGTGCAGGGCACGCGGCTCGTGGTCGTGATCGGCAGGTCGGCCGAGAACGACGGCAGCGCCGACTCGCCGATCGAGTTCCTCGCCATCGCCGGCGAGCTCGCGGAGGGGTTCGGCGAGGGCCACCTGGTGCTGGGGCCGGCGGTGCCCGGCATCGTCGAGGCCGCCCGCAGCGCGAAGGCTGCTCTGGCCGGCTTCGCAGTCGCGGATGCCTGGCGGCGAACCCCGCGGCCCGTGCGCGCGGACGACCTGCTGCCCGAGCGGGCGCTCGCGGGAGACCCCCTCGCCCGCACGGAGCTCGTGCGCGGCATCTACCAGCCGCTGCGCGATCACTCGAGCGACCTGCTCGTGACCCTGGCCTGCTACCTCGACACGGGCCGGTCGCTCGAGGCCACCGCGCGGGAGCTGTTCGTGCACCCGAACACGGTGCGCTATCGCCTCAAGCGCATCAGCGAGATCATCGGCTGGGATGCCACGGGGGCGCGCGAGGCGCTCGCCCTCCACACGGCGATCATCCTCGGCTCGATCCACGACGCGAGTCGCGACCGAGCCCAGCGACAGGCCCGGGGGCATGCCGCCCGAGGCAGCGGCACGATGGGAGGATGAGTCAGTGATCGTCATCGTCGCCCCAGGCCAGGGCTCGCAGAAGCCCGGCTTCCTCTCCCCCTGGCTCGAGCTGCCCGGCGTGCCGGAGCGGCTGCGCTCGCTGAGCGACGCCGCGGGCATCGATCTCGTCGAGCACGGCACCGCCTCCGACGCCGACACCATCCGCGACACGCTCGTCGCGCAGCCGCTGATCGTCGCTGCCGGCATCCTCACCCTCGACGCGCTCGGCGAGCGCGCCTCCCGCGCCGCCGGCTTCGCGGGCCACTCGGTCGGAGAGATCACGGCCGCGGTCGCAGCCGGTGTGCTCGACGCCGAGAGCGCCATGGCGCTCGTCGGCGAGCGTGCACGGGCGATGGCGGATGCGGCGGCCGCGACGCCGACGGGCATGGCAGCAGTGATCGGTGCCGACGAGGCTGTCCTCGAGGCGCGGCTCGCCGAGCTCGGCCTGCAGCCGGCGAACTACAACGGCGGCGGCCAGATCGTGGTCGCGGGCGAGCTGGGCGCCCTCGCCGCGCTCGCCGAGGCTCCGCCCGAGCGGGCGCGCGTGATCCCGCTCCAGACGGCCGGCGCGTTCCACACGCACCACATGGCGCCCGCCGTCGAGCGGTTCCGCGCCAAGGCTGCGGCGACCGCGACGACGGACCCGAGCACCACGCTCTGGACGAACCGCGACGGCACCGCCGTCGCATCCGGCGCCGAGTACCTCGAGCTGATCGTGGGCCAGGTCTCGAGCCCCGTGCGCTGGGATCGCTGCATGGCGGCGTTCGCCGACGCAGGGGTGACGGGCATCGTCGAGCTCGCACCCGCGGGCGCGCTGACGGGGCTCGCCAAGCGCGGCCTGCGCGGCGTACCCTCGGTCGGCATCACCACCCCCGACGACCTGGAGGCAGCGGCAGCGCTGCTGGAGACCGGAGCGGCAGCATGACCACGATCACGAGCCTCCCCACTCGGGCCGGAGCCCGCATCCTCTCCGTCGGTGCCGCGCGCGGCGACCGCCTGGTGCCGAACGACGAGCTCGTCGGCCCGATCGACTCGTCCGACGAGTGGATCCGGCAACGCACCGGCATCATCACGCGCGCCCGCGTCTCCGACGGCTCAGAGGCCGTCGACCTGGCCGAGGCCGCGGCTCGTGAGGCCCTCGAGCGCGCGGGCCTCGAGGGCTCGCAGATCGACGCCGTCATCATCTCCACCATCAGCAACACCGTGCAGACGCCCTCCATGGCGGCGCTGCTGACGGAGCGCATCGGTGCGACCCCGGCGCCCGCCTTCGACATCTCGGCGGCGTGCGCCGGCTACGCCTACGGCGTCGCGCAGGCCGACGCGCTCGTGCGCAGCGGCATGGCGGAGCACGTGCTCGTCGTCGGCGTGGAGAAGCTCTCAGAGGTCGTCGACCCCACCGACCGCTCGATCAGCTTCCTGCTCGGCGACGGGGCCGGTGCTGTCGTGATCGGCGCTGCCGACGAGCCAGGCATCAGCCCCTCGGTCTGGGGATCGGACGGCTCCCACTGGGAGACCATCCGCATGACGAACACGCTCGGCTCGATGCGCGAGGGTGCGGCATGGCCGACGCTGCGGCAGGACGGCCCGACGGTGTTCCGGTGGGCGGTCTGGGAGATGGCGAAGAAGGCGCGCGAAGCGCTCGAGACGGCCGGCCTCGAGCCGAGCGACCTCGCTGCCTTCATCCCCCACCAGGCGAACATGCGCATCATCGACGAGTTCGCGAAGCAGCTGAAGCTGCCGGAGAGCGTCGCCATCGCCCGCGACATCGCGACCACCGGCAACACCTCCGCCGCGTCGATCCCGCTGGCGATGCACCGGCTGCTCGAGGAGCAGCCGGAGCTCTCCGGCGGCCTCGCGCTGCAGATCGGCTTCGGCGCCGGGCTCGTGTACGGCGCCCAGGTCGTCGTGCTCCCCTAGACTCATCCCGTCCAATCCATCAGAAGGAGACACCCAATGGCATTCACCAAGGACGAGGTCCTCGCCGGGCTCGCCGACCTCGTGAACGACGAGACCGGCATCGCGACCGAGAACGTGCAGCTCGAGAAGTCGTTCACCGACGACCTCGACATCGACTCGATCTCGATGATGACGATCGTCGTGAACGCCGAGGAGAAGTTCGACGTCAAGATCCCCGACGACGAGGTCAAGAACCTCAAGACCGTGCAGGACGCGGTCGAGTACATCACGGGCGCACAGGCCTGAGCACCGCTGCGGCGATCGCGTGCGGCCGGGTGACCGGCCGCACGCGGCTGATGGGAGGACAGGCATGACGAAGAAGATCGTCATCACCGGCATCGGGGCGACGTCGCCGCTCGGCGGCACCGCGCGTGAGAGCTGGGAGGCGCTGCTCGCCGGCGAATCCGGCGCTCGCAGCCTCGAGCACGACTGGGTGCACCAGTACGAGCTGCCCGTCACCTTCGCCGCCGAGGCGAAGGTGCGGCCCGACACCGTGCTCGAGCGGCCGGTGTGGAAGCGGCTCGACCCGTCGAGCCAGTTCGCCCTCATCGCCGCCAAGGAGGCGTTCGCCGACGCCGGCTCGCCCGAGATCGAGCCCGAGCGCCTCGGCGTCGACTTCTCGACCGGCATCGGCGGGCTCTGGACCCTGCTCGACGCCTGGGACACCCTGCGAGAGAAGGGCGCCCGGCGCGTCATGCCGATGACCGTGCCGATGCTCATGCCGAACGCGCCCTCCGCCGCGATCTCCATGCACTTCGAGGCGCGCGCCTACGCACGCACCGTCGCATCCGCCTGCGCCTCGAGCACCGAGGCCCTCGTCAACGCCTTCGAGCACCTGCAGGCCGGCCTCGCCGACGTCGTCATCGCCGGTGGCAGCGAGTCGGCGATCCACCCGATCACGCTCGCCTCGTTCTCCTCGATGCAGGCCCTCTCGCGCCGCAACGACGACCCGGCCACGGCGTCCCGCCCCTACGACGTCACGCGCGACGGCTTCGTGATGGGCGAGGGCGCTGCGGCGCTCGTGCTGGAGACCGAGGAGCACGCGCTCGCGCGCGGCGCCCGGATCTACGCAGAGCTCGCCGGCGGCGCCGTCACCGCGGACTCGTTCCACATCACCGCCCCCGAGCCGGAGGGCAAGGGCGCCAGCCGCGCCGTCGAGCTCGCGCTCAGCGCAGCCGGTGCGACTGCCGACGAGGTGACGCACATCAACGCGCACGCCACCTCGACGCCCGTGGGCGACGTGGCCGAGGTGCGCGCGCTCCACCGCATCTTCGGCGAGCGCGTCCGCGAGATCCCGGTCTCGGCCACGAAGGCCGCGCACGGGCACCTGCTGGGCGGCACGGGCGCGCTCGAGGCCGTGTTCACGACCCTCGCCTTGGTGGAGCGCTCGGCGCCGCCGACCATCAACGTGACCGAGCAGGATCCGGATGCGCCGCTCCAGATCGCTCCCACGCCGATTCCGCTCGGTGACCAGCCGCAGCTGGCCATCTCGAACTCCTTCGGGTTCGGCGGGCACAACGCCGTGGTGGCGATCCGCTCCGTCTGATCGACACGCGCGCAGCTCCCTGCGCGCACGCATGGCCGAGGGCCCCGCTGTACGCAGCGGGGCCCTCAGCTGTCCGTGGGTCGGCGAGCGACGAACGCCGACGGCGCGATCTCAGCCGACGCGGTGCAGCGCGATCACGGGCGAGCCGTCCGAGGCATGGCGGTAGGCCTCGAGCTCGCGATCCCAGGCGCCGCCCATCGCGTCGTCGAGCGCGGCGACGAGCGCGCGGGAATCGGGGCCGGCAGCCTCGATGGCGCCGCGGATCCGCTCCTCCGGGACGACGAGCGAACCTGCCGCGTCGATGCGCTGCCCCGTGATGCCGAGCGTCGGCGTGTGCATCCAGCGCATGCCGTCGCAGCCGGGCACTGCGTCCTCCGTCACCTCGAAGCGCACGTCGCGCCAACCGGCGAGCGCCGAGGCGATCGCCGATCCAGTGCCGGCAGGGCCCGACCAGTGCACCTCGGTGCGCTCGGCACCCGGCTCAGCGGGCTGCGGCTGCCACACGAAGCGCAGCGCATCGCCGACGGTATGGCCGACGGCCCACTCGAGGTGGGTCCGCAGCGCGCGCTGGGACGCGTGGATCCAGACGACCCCCGTGGTCATCGCGGGACGTCGTCTGAGCGTGTTCGCAGCAGTCATCGTCTCTCCCTCGTTCGATGCGACTTCCCCATCGGTCGAACGGCGTTCGAGACACCCTGAGTGTGCCACATGCGCCTGAGGAACGACAAGGCTGTCGTTCCTGGCATCGCCGTCGCGGAACCAGTCGCGAGGGCGAGGCAGCGCCGACCCGTCTCCGCTCGGGACGATCGCAGTCCGTGCTCCTCTGGCGACACGCGGGTGCCGGCGGTCTGCGGCGGAGGCGGGACGCACCCGACTGCACGAGAGCGCGCGGCCGTGGGGGCCGAGCCGCGGGAGCCTACGCCGCGAACGTCGGGCGCTGCTCGCCCGCTCGGATCGCGAACGGCAGCCGGTTGCCGGCCGGCGGCAGCGGGCAGTTGTACTGGTCGCTCATCGAGCACGGCGGCACGATGGCGCGGTTGAAGTCGAGCTCCACCGACCCGTCCGGTCGCGGGCGCACGAACAGGAACCTGCCCACGTCGTAGGTCTCCGCGCCGGTGGTCGCGTCGGCGAAGACGATCTGCAGGCTGTCGCCGTCGGGCAGCGCGACGAGCTCGACCTGCTCCCCCTCGTGCTCGAAGCGGATGCGCCCGGGCGAGAGCGCAGTGCGGAGCGAGCCGCCCTGCGACTTGCCGTACTCGAAGGCGAGGCCGCCCTGGACGGGCTCGAAGGTGCCGTGCTTCTGCCACGCCGGGTCGTGATCGAACGCCGCGATGCCGGTGAAGCCGCGCTCGTCCGCAGCCTCCGCATCCCAGACGCGCAGCGCGAAGCGCCCGTTGAAGTCGGGCCCGATCACCGTGCCGGTGCGCCGGTCGTCGAAGCGAACGGAGCTCGGCGTCATCGACCCCTGGCTGTAGGCGATCGCGTCGCCGTCGACGGTCTCGCGGTCCACCACGATCTGGGCCGACGCATCCGCCGTCACCTGGAGCCCGTCGCCCGTGGGCGCGGGCGCCCAGGTGCCCGGCACGCCCTCGACCTCCGTGGGCTCGGAGACCCAGGCGGTGGTCGTCAGCGCGAGCGCGCCCTGCGGCGCCCGCACGGTCTGGTCGCGCTTGCGGCGAAACGCCGCGAGCTGCGTCAGGGCGGTCTCCTGCTGGGCGTCGTCGAGTGCTGTCAGAGGGGCATCGGTCATGCGATCAGCCTACCGAGCAGCACCCACGCGGCACCGTGTCGGCGCGCCCGTGTAGCGTCGGCGGCATGGACGCAGCCCCCGTGATCAGCCTCATCCTCCCTCCCGATCTCGCCCCCGAGCGCGTGCTGCCTGCGGCTCGTGCGGCGGAGGCAGCGGGGGTCGGCGAGCTGTGGCTCTGGGAGGACTGCTTCGCCGAGTCGGGCATCGCGCCCGCCGCCGCCATCCTGGCGGCCACGACGGGCGTGCGGGTCGGCATCGGCCTGCTCCCGGTGCCGCTGCGCAACGTGGGGCTCGCCGCCATGGAGATCGCGACGATCGAGCGCATGTTCCCCGGGCGACTCCTGCCGGGCATCGGCCACGGGGTGCTCGACTGGATGGGGCAGGCGGGTGTGCGCGCCGCGTCACCGCTGACGCTGCTGCGGGAGTACGCGACCGCGCTGCGCGCCCTCCTCGACGGCGACGAGGTGAGCGTCGACGGTCGCTACGTGCAGCTCGACCGCGTGCAGCTGCGGTGGCGGCTCGAGGCGGCGCCGCCGGTGCTGATGGGCGCAGAGCGGCCCAAGACGCTCGCGCTCGCGGGCCAGCTCGGCGACGGCGTGATCCTCGTCGGCGACCGCGGCCCCGACGGCACGCGCGAGGCGCTGCGCACCATCGGCGAGGCGCGTGCGGCCGCAGGTGTCGACCGCCCCTTCCAGGTGGTGCAGTTCGGCGAGATCAGCGCCGATGCGACGGAGGCACAGGTGCGCGAGCTCGCGGCTGCCTATGGCGACGCCGGCGCGACACGCGTGCCGCTCCTCGCCGTGGATGCCGAGGGCAAGCCAGACTCGGGCGACGGGATCATGCGATTGGCCGAGACGATCGGCGCTGCGCTGGCCTGAGTCGCCCTCGCAGGCCGCCCGGCTAGGTGTTGCGCCCTCGCGCCGCGACGCTCCAGCGCGCGGCCGGCACCGGGTCGTCGCCGCGCTCGTAGACCATGAGCTCGTCGACGAGGTTGACGGCTGTGCAGACGTGGTTGGGCACCACGCGCACGACGCTGCCGAGGATCGGGAGCGCACGCGCCGCGCCGGGCAGCTCCACCACCGCATGGTGTTCGCTGAGCTGCACGATGCGCGCATCCGGGTGGTCGAGCAGGCGACCGTGCCCGGTCGACCACGGGGCACGGTCGGGGCCGAGCACCTTCGAGCCGGCGTCGAGCACGAGGCGCCCGCCGGCGTGCGACACGACGGTCGCGTGGCAGGTCAGCGCGACCTGCTCGGGTGGCACGGTGCCCAGCTCCCACTGCTGGGCGTCACCGAAGACGCTCACGCCGGGGCGGAGCTCGGTGACGGGCGACGCGATCTCGAGCGCCGCCGCGAAGCTCGGAGTCGATCCGCCCGAGACCACCAGGGGCGTCACGCCCACCTCGCGCATCGAATCGGCAGCCACTCGCAGCGCCGCCGCCTCCTCCCGCGCCGCACGCTCCGGTGCACCGGGCGCATACGCGTGACCGGGGAACGAGAAGACGCCCTCGACATCGACGCCTGCCCTCGCTGCGGCCGACGCGACGTCTCCTGCCGCCGCGGGCGCGCATCCGGACCGATGGTGCCCCGCGTCGACCTCGACCCGCACGGCCACCCGGCCGGCGAGACCGGCGTGCACCACACGCGCGACCCCCTCGACCGAGTCGACGCCGATCGAGACCGACGCACCCCGCGCGGTCAGCGCGCTCAGGCGTGCAGCCTTGTCGGCGTCGATCCACAGCGGGTACGCCACGAAGAGGTCATCGAGGCCGGCGGCGGCGAAGACCTCGGCCTCGCCGACCGTCGCGACCGAAAGCCCGTGTGCGCCGGCCGCGAGCTGCATGCGGCCGATCTCGATCGTCTTGTGGGTCTTCGCATGCGGCCGCAGCGCGATCCCGCGTGCGATCGCAGCCTCTGCGACGCGAGCGATGTTCGCCTGCATCCGCTCGAGGTCGACCGCGAGGTGCGGGGTCGGTGCAGGCCTCAGCATGGGCGCCTCCTGCGTGACCGCACCCACAGCGCACCCGTCACGCGCACCCCCTCTGCCTTGGCATCCGATGGTACCGATCAGGGGTTTTTTCCGGGGCGCTCCGCATGCGAGCCTCATCAGATGATCGAGATCCATACGCTCCAAGAGCATGAGCGCGAGGCCGTCCTGGCGTTGGCGCCGCGCCTGACGGTCGGCGTCGCGCCGTGGCGCGACCCCGAGGCGGTCGGCCAAGCGGTCGAGGGCTGGGCGCGCGACGCCGTCGAGGCACACCATCCCCGCACCGCGCCGGTGCTCGTCGCCGTCGACGATGGCGCTGTCGTCGGCTTCGTCGCTGCCGGCACTCGCCGGCACTGGTCCGGCGCGACCGACGGCTCTGTCGGCGAGCTCGTCACCGCCCGCACCGCCGAGGGCCGAGGCATCGGCGCAGCCCTCATGGCAGCAGCCGAGCGCTGGGCAGTCGCACAGGGATGCACGCGACTCACCCTCGAGACCGGTGCGGCCAACACTCGCGCGATCGCCTTCTACGAGCATCTCGGCTACGTGCACGAGGAGGTGGTGCTCACGCGCGGCCTCACGACCGCCGAGCCACGCAGTAGGGCGGACGGGACTTGAACCCGTGACCGAGGGATTATGAGTCCCCTGCTCTGACCAGCTGAGCTACCGCCCCGCGGGCCCTGCGGCCCGGGATCCGAGCCTAGTCGGCGATCTCCACGTGGGTGTCGGGGTCGGCGATCTCCTCGCCGCGGTAGAGCCGCTCGTAGGCCGTGATGGTCGCCTCGATGTCGTGCGGCGCGACCATCTGCAGGCTGTGCTGCTGGTACCTCGCGTACTCCTCGTCGCTCAGTCGCAGGATGCGCTCCAGCTTCTCGGCGAGGTCGGCGGCGTCGTCGGGCGCGAACAGCCAGCCGTTCACCCCGTCGGTGACGAGGTGCGGCAGCGCCATCGCGTCGGCGGCGACGACCGGCAGGCCGGTCGCCATCGCCTCCATCGTCGCGATCGACTGCAGCTCGGCGGTCGAGGGCATGGCGAAGACCTCGGCGCCCCGCAGGCGCGCGCGCAGCTCCTGATCCGAGACGAAGCCGGTGAGCGTCACGCGATCGGCGATGTGCAGCTCGCGCGCGAGCGCGCCCAGCTCGTCGATCTGGTCGCCGCCTCCGACGATGTCGAGGTGCCACCCCAGATCCTCCGGCAGGCGCCCCACCGCGCGCACGAGGGTCTCGAGCCGCTTCTCACTCGTGACGCGCCCGACGAACACGATGCGACCGCGCTGCCGCTCCGGATGCGGGCTGTACTCGTCGCCGGGCAGGCCGCAGGAGATCGCGTGCACGCCGCGCAGGCCCGTCTTCAGCTCGAGGTAGTCGGCGCTGCGGCGCGTCGGCGTCGTGACGACGTCGCATCGCTCGAGCACGCTCGCCGCGTCGCGCCAGAGCCGGTCGACCGCCTGATCCTGCAGCACCTTCGGGATGTTGGAGTGATCCATGAGGTTCTCGAACATCAGGTGGTTGGTGCCGACGACCCGGATGCCGCGCTTCTTCGCCTCGGTCGAGAAGGCGCGACCCAGGATGATGTGCGACTGGAAGTGCACGACGTCGGGCCGCAGCGCGTCGAGCAGCGAGGCCGCGTTCTGGAACATGCGCCACGGCTCGGCGAACCGCAGCCACTCGTGCCCGGGGTAGAGGAGCGAGCGCAGGCGGTGCACGGAGAACCGCTCGCCCTCGTGCTCCTCGACCCTCGTGCCCTGCTTGCCGCGCCCGAGCGCCGAGGCCACCACGTGCACCTCGTGCCCGCGAGCGGTCAAGCGGGCTGCCAGCCGGGTCGTGAACTTCGCGGCGCCGTTGACGTCGGGCGCGAAGGTGTCGGTGGCGATCAGGATGCGAAGGGGGCGTTCAGTCATCGTTCTCCTCGGGCGCGAGCGGCGTCCGGATCTGTGGGTGGTGCCGTGCGAGCTGGAAGACCCCGAGCACCGCGAGCGCACCGGCGCCCGCGAAGACGATGATCGCCCAGGGCGGGGTCGCGGCCGCCTCACCGAGCACCGTGACGCCGATGAGGACGGCGATGAGGGGGTCGACGACGGTGAGGCCGGCGATCACCAGGTCGGGCGGGCCGGATGCGTGGGCCAGCTGCACGGCGTAGCTGCCGACGAGCATGGCGACCAGCAGCGCGACGCCGCAGACGATCGTCAGCCAGTCGAAGTTGCCGGAGATGACGCGGTTGATGACGACCTTGGAGAGCGTCACCACGAAGCCGTAGAGCACACCCGCCGCGACGATGTAGAAGATGGCGTTGGCGCGGGCGCGGTAGATCCACCACACGATGCCGAGCCCCACGAGCGCGACGACGAGCAGCGAGAGCACCGTCAGCAACTGCTGGTCGCGGATCGGCCGCTCGATCGCGAAGATCGCGGCGACCGTCACGAAGATGCCGATGCCGACCAAGCACAGCGCGATCGCGCGGATCGTGCGGTGGTCGAGCCTGATGCGCGCGAGCCGCGAGTTCAGGATGGCGGTGACGACGAGGGCGACGGCGCCGAGCGGCTGCACCACGATGAGCGGCGCGAGCGCGAGCGCGCCGAGCTGCAGCACGATCGCGAGGCCGAGCAGCAGCGTGCCGATCACCCACGAGCGGCTCTTGAGCAGGCGCGCGAGCGCTGACCCGCCCAGGTGCGCACCGCGCTGATCGCCGCCCTCGAAGTGGCCCACCCCGCGGTGCTGGAACTGCGTGCCGACCGAGAGGAAGACGGCACCGACGATCGCGACCGGGATGCCGAGCGCCTGCATGGGCGTGAGCGAGATCTCTGCCGCCAGATCGTCGAGAGCGGTGAACAGCACCCGACGACCGTACTGCCCGGGGGCGTCGATACCCTGGAGGACATGACCGTTCTGCCCATCTGCATCACCGGCGAGCCCGTGCTTCATCGCATCGCCGAACCGGTCGTCGACTTCGACGCAGCGCTCGCCCAGCTCGTCGGAGACATGTTCGAGACCATGGAGGCCGCCCCCGGCGTGGGCCTCGCGGCGCCGCAGATCGGCATCGGCGCTCGCCTGTTCGTCTACGACTGGACCGACGAGGAGGGCGTGCGCACGCGCGGCGTCGCTGCCAACCCAGAGCTCTGGATCTCGTCTCCCCCGCTCGGCACAGCGGAGGACGACGAGGAGGAGGGCTGCCTCTCCATCCCCGGCGAGCGCTTCGCGCTGAAGCGGAGCGAGCGCGCCCTGCTGCGTGCGCAGGACGAGCGCGGCGAGCGCTACGAGCTGCAGGCCTCCGGCTGGCTCGCGCGCATCCTGCAGCACGAGTACGACCACCTCGACGGCATCCTCTACGCCGATCGGTTGGACGCCTTCGGCACCAAGGGCGTGCAGAAGGCGATCAAGCGCAACAAGTGGGGCGTGGCGGGCAACACCTGGCAGCCGGGGGTCGACGACCTGGAGGGCTGAGCGCCGCGCCGGTCACCCGCTCGAGACCCGGGCGACCGGCTCCGCGCGCGTCACCGACCGCAGGTGACCTGGAGAGCGTCCTCCGTGATCCGGTCGTTCTCCGGCAGCTCCAGCACGCCCAGACCGCAGCACGCGGCCACCAGGCTCCCCGCCCGCGGGCACAGGTGCACCGCCCCATCCCGGCGCACATCCGCCTGCACCATCGTCGATCGCTTCGACATCCGTCTCCTCCTGTCGGCACACAGCCGCACTCTTCGGAGACGACACCAGTGGATGATTCGTCACAGATCCGTCGAAGGATTGCCCAGGAGCAGGAGTGGGGAGGGCTCGTGACTGCCGCCGCGACGGCGGTGCTGCGCCGCTCAGCGCAGATCGCCGGCGACGCGGATCAGGACCTTCCCGGTGGCCCCGCCTTCGACGGCATCGTGCGCAGCCGCGGTGTCCTGCAGATCGAACCAGTGCAGCGGCAGCCCGGCCTCCGCACCGACCGGGAGGACACCGGCTTCGAGCGCGGCGGTGATGTCGTCCGCGGCAGCCGACAGCGCCTCGTGCCCGACCGTGTACAGCAGCAGCCCCTGCCAGCGCGCGTTCTTCGCGAAGCTCGCCATGATCGGCACGGTGAACGCGTCGCCGTTGTTGTTCGCGTAGTACGCGACGCAGCCGTGATTCGCCAGCACCTCGAGATCCAGCGCGGCGTTCTGACCGAGCGCGACCTCGACCACCTGGTCGACGCCACCCGGAGCGATCGCGAGCACCGAGGCCGCGAGGTCGTCCGCTGGGTAGCGCAGCACGTGGTGCGCCCCCGCCGCGCGTGCCAGCTGTGCCTTCTCGTCGGTGCTGACCGTGGCGATCACGGTCGCGCCCGCCCACCGCGCCAGCTGGATGGCAGCGTGGCCGACGGCTCCTGCGCCACCCTGGACCAGGACCACCCGCCCCTCGAGCGCACCGGGCGCCAGGCGCGACGGGCCGAGCTCGTGGACGGTGAGCGCTCGATGAGCGGTCATCGCAGGAACGCCGAGGCTCGCCCCCACCTCGAATCCCACGCCATCCGGCAGCCGCACCACGCGAGTCGCCGGCACGACCGTCAGCTCCTGCGCCGTCCCCGTCGGACGCTCGTGCGACGAGAGGAAGAGCCACACGCGATCACCGATCCGGAGATCGTCGACGCCAGGGCCGACAGCGTCCACGACACCGGCACCGTCCTGGTTCGGGACGACCTCGTCGAAGGCGACCGGTCTCGTCCCCGAGCGCGCCTTCCAGTCCGTCGGGTTGACGCCGGACACGGCGACTCGAACGCGCACCTCGCCCGGGCCGGGTGCAGCCGGCTCTCGGTCGGTGACCTGCAGGACGGAGGACGGGCCGGGCTCGGAGTAGATGACGGATCGCATGGTGACTGCAAGGTCGACGCGAGCGCCGGTATTCCCCGACCACCGGTCACTGCGCACAGAGAAGGCCCCCACCCCGAAGGGTGAGGGCCTGTCGCTCCCCGAGATGGACTCGAACCATCAACCTGCCGGTTAACAGCCGGCTGCTCTGCCAATTGAGCTATCGAGGATCGCTGCGGGAGCGACGTCAATCGTAGCATCCCTCCTGGGCCCCGGTCACACTCGCAGGATGCCGCGATAGCGTGCCGAGCAAGACAGGGTCGCCTACCGCCACAGGAGCACCGCATGCCCACCACGCCCCGCCGCGCCTCCGGCGCACCGCTGCTGCTCCTCGCAGCATGCGCCTCGCTCGCCCTCACCGGCTGCATCACGCCGCCAGCGGTGCCGACCAGCGCGCCCAGCACCGCCCCCACCTCCTCCGGCACGCCGAGCGGCGCACCGAGCGAGACCGCTGCCGCCCCCACGCCGTCGGCATCCGCGGCGCCGTCGGCGGAGCCGGGCGAGATCCCCGAGCTCGTCGCCATCGGCACCCCGCTCCCTCCGGGCACAGTCGGCGGCTGGGAGACGAGCATCATCACCGACGACGCGTTCGAGGTGCAGCCCGACTCCGACTTCCCCGCCGGGCCGACGATCAGCGTCGTCGAGACCGCGACGGACTGCACCTTCTGGGCCTACCAGGGCGCCGCCGACAGCGACTCGACCGATGAGGCCGAGAGCTCGTCCGCCACGCTCGCGCTGCTCTCGAGCTCCTCCCCCGAGGACTGGGATCCCGACGTGTTCACCCTCGACGCCTCGGCTTCGCAGGGTGCCGCCGTCGAGATGCTCTCCATCATCCAGGAGGTCGAGGGCGAGCCCGCGAAGGCCTGGTACGCCCGCAACTTCCAGTCGGGCGGCACGACGAGCTCGATCATGGCGACGTGCCCGGCGGGCGCCGGCGGCGTCGAGCACATCGACGAGGTCATCATCGAGCACCTGCAGATCAACTTCCTGGTGCCCTGAGGCACCGCTGCCGCGTCGCGGCAGCGGATCACTCCGAGCGCAGCGTGCGCCGCTCGCGCTCGAGCTCCAGCAGCTGCTCCTGCATGCGCTTCGAGGCTTCGGGATCGGTGGCGCCCAACCGCTGCAGACTGCCGAGCAGCTCTGCCTTGCGGCGCAGGATGTCGCGGTCGACGAGTGAGGAGACGATGCCCCGCACGTACGCCTCCACGCCGTCGAGGGTGGACTGCGGGATCGGGGCCATCGCGAGGGTGCGCACGAGCGGCACGATCTCGGCCGGCACGGTCTCGGCGACGCGCTCCGAGAAGTCGGGCGCATCGATCGCGTCGAGCGAGGCGAGCACTCCGTCGCGCACGACCGCGAGCGAGGGGTTGGAGACGTAGGCGGAGGCGCCCCTCGCGGCGAGGTCCTTGCCGAGCACCTGCGGCTGCTGCAGCATCGCGGCGATCGCGTCGCGCTCCATGCGCGAGGCCGGGTCGCGCGCGAGCTGCTCCAGCGCGACGTCGGCGGGCGGATGCTCGGGCGCGGCCCCGGGCGACGTGGGCGTCGGGCGCGGCCCGGCTTGGCGGACCGCCCGGCGCACCTCCTCCGGCGCGACCCCCAACCACCCGGCGACGGTCCGCACGTAGCCGTCTGCCAGCGCTCGGTCGCGGATGGACTGCAGCACCGGTGCAGCGCGGCGCATCGCAGCGACGCGACCCTCGACCGTCTCCAGGTCGTGCTCGGCGACGATGCGGCGCAGCATGAACTCGAACAGCGGGCGCCGCTGCTGCACGAGCTTGCGCACCGCGTCGTCGCCGCGCTCGAGGCGGAGGTCGCACGGATCCAGGCCGCCAGGAGGCACGGCCACGAAGGTCTGCGCAGCGAAGCGCTGCTCCTCGGCGAAGGTGCGCGCGGCGGCCTTCTGGCCGGCCTCGTCGGGGTCGAAGGTGAAGATCACGCGACCGAGCGAGCGGGTGTCGGTCGTCGACACGTCGCCGAGCACGCGGCGCAGCACCTTGATGTGGTCGACGCCGAACGCCGTGCCGCACGTCGCCACCGCGGTGGTGACCCCCGCGAGGTGGCACGCCATCACATCCGTGTAGCCCTCCACCACGACCGCCTCGTGCCCCTTGGCGATCTCGCGCTTGGCCAGGTCGAGCCCGTAGAGCACCTGGCTCTTGCGGAAGATCGGCGTCTCGGGCGAGTTGAGGTACTTCGGGCCCTTGTCGTCGTCGGAGAGCCGACGTGCGCCGAAGCCGACGGTCGCACCGGCGACGTCGCGGATCGGCCACATCAGGCGCCCTCGGAACCGGTCGTAGCTGCCGCGCTGCCCTTCGCTCAGCAGCCCGGCGCCGAGCAGCTCGGCCTCGCTGAACCCCTTGCCGCGCAGGTGCCGCTTGAGCGCGTCGAAGGACGCCGGGGCGAAGCCCACGCCGAATCGCTGCGCCGCCGCCAGGTCGAAGCCGCGCTCGCCGAGGAACCGCTGCCCGAGCGCCGCCGCGGGCGTGAGCAGCTGCGCCTGGAAGTAGGCCTCCGCCTCGCGGCTCGCCTCCAGCAGCCGCAGCCGCCCGCTCGTCTCCTCCTGCGGCTTGCCGTCCTCGTAGTGCAGCGTGTAGCCCAGCTGCGCGGCGAACCGCTCGACGGTCTCGGCGAAGGAGGTGTGATCCATCGCCATCACGAACTGGAAGGCGTCGCCATCCTCGCCGCAGCCGAAGCAGTGGTAGCGGCCGACCGCGGGGCGCACGTGGAACGAGGGGGTGCGCTCGTCGTGGAAGGGGCAGAGCCCCTTCATGCTGCCGACGCCCGCGGACTTCAGCGTGACGTGCTCGCCGACGACGTCGACGATCGAGATGCGGGCGCGCAGCTCGTCGATGTCGTTCCGTCGGATCCGTCCCGCCACGCTCGCCTCAGTCCCCGACGTGGCGCTCGTGCCAGGCGAACGCGCCGCGGTCGGTGAGGCTGGCGACCTGGTCGACGATCACCCGGGCCCGCTCTGCATCGTCAGCTGCGGCCTCCCAGTCGTCGGCGTGCACGCGATCGAGCGCCGAGGGCCCGATGCGCAGCAGCGCATCGCAGAGCTCCTGCAGCACGCGCCGCTGACTGGCGTAGATCGGCTGCCGCCGCTCAGCCAGGATGAAGCTCGCCGCCGTGCCCTTGAGGACCGCGATCTCGGCCCGCACCTCCCGCGGCACCTCCACCGTGCCGCCGAAGCGCACGAGCGGGCCCTCGTGCGCCTCGCGGGTGCGCGAGACCGCCGCGTTCGCGAAGCGGCCGATGAGCTTGGACGTGAGGTTCTTGAGCCGCGCGTGCGCCTCGCGCGAGCCGTCGAAGCTGCGCAGCCAGGTCTCGAGGTCGTCGAGCCGGTCGAACGCGGCGAGCAGGTCGTCGCGCGTGAACTCCGGCCCCACCCACGTGAGCATCATGGAGACCAGCTCGTCGTGCCCGACCCGGCTCAGCAGCTTCGCGACGTCGACGTAGCCGCCGACCACCGCATCCTCGAAGTCGTGCACCGAGTAGGCGATGTCGTCGGCGAGGTCCATCACCTGCGCCTCGATGCTCGGCCGACCCTCCGGGGCGCCCTGCCGCATCCACTCGAAGGCGTCCCGGTCGGCTGCGTAGAAGCCGAACTTGATCCGGCCGGACGCGTCGTGCACGTCGGTCGCCGAGGGCCACGGGTACTTGCAGGCGGCGTCGACGCTCGCGCGCGTCAGGTTGAGCCCGAAGGGGCGCTCGCCGATCACCTTCGGCTCGAGGCGCGTGATGACTCGCAGCGTCTGCGCGTTGCCCTCGAAGCCGCCGATCGCCAGCGCCCACTCGTTCAGGCCCTTCTCGCCGTTGTGGCCGAAGGGCGGATGGCCGATGTCGTGCGCGAGGCACGCGGTGTCGACGACATCCGGGTCGAGGTCGAGCGAGACCGCGAGCTCGCGGCCGATCTGCGCGACCTCGAGCGAGTGGGTCAGTCGGGTGCGGGAGTCGTCGAAGCCCATCGTGGGCGAGAGCACCTGCGTCTTCTGACCGAGCCGCCGGAAGGCGCTCGAGTGCAGCAGCCGCGCGCGGTCGCGGGCGAAGTCGGTGCGCGCGGAGCGATGCTCCTCAGGCAGCCACCGCTCGGCGTCGTGCTCGCCGTACCCCCGCGCGTCAACCACCGCGGGTGTCGCTCTCGTCCTCGATCAGCGCCTCGCGCTGCGCAGGGCTGAGCGTCGGGCTGTCGAGCCAGCCGTCGGGCAGCGCTGGCCTGCGCGGACTGCCAGCACGGCCGCGCTGGCCCTCCACGCCCTCGGCGTTGTAGGGCGAGGCGTGGTCGAGCGCACCGAGCAGCGCGTCGAGCTGCGCGAGCGACTCGACCGCCGCGAGCGCGCGGCGAGCGTCGCCGCCGATCGGGTACCCCTTGAAGTACCAGGCGACGTGCTTGCGGATGTCGCGGCACGCCCGGTCCTCCTCCTCGAAGAACTCGACCAGCAGCTCGGCGTGGCGACGGAAGGCGTGGGCCACCTGCCCGAGGTCCGGCCGGTGGCGCCGGTCGCTGCCGGCGAAGGCCGCGGCGAGGTCGCCGAACAACCACGGCCGACCGAGGCAGCCACGGCCGACGACGACGCCGTCGACGCCGGTCTGCTCGACCATGCGCAGCGCATCCTCCGCCTGCCAGATGTCGCCGTTGCCGAGCACGGGGATCGAGGTCACGGCCTCCTTGAGCCTCGCGATCGACGACCAGTCGGCCGTGCCGGAGTAGTGCTGCGCCGCGGTGCGGCCGTGCAGCGCCACCGCTGCGACCCCGGCATCCTCGGCGATGCGGCCGGCGTCGAGGTAGGTGAGGTGGTCGTCGTCGATGCCCGTGCGCATCTTGACGGTGACGGGGATGTCGCCCGCCCGCTGCACCGCGCGCTGCACGATCGCCGCGAAGAGGTCGCGCTTCCAGGGCAGCGCGGAGCCTCCGCCGCGACGCGTCACCTTGGGCACCGGGCAGCCGAAGTTGAGGTCGATGTGCTCTGCGCGATCCTCGTCGACCAGGATCGCGACGGCCTGCTCGACGGTCTTCGGGTCCACGCCGTAGAGCTGCACGGAGCGCAGCGACTCCGAGGGGTGGTGGCTGATGAGCCGCATCGTCTCCGGCGTGCGCTCGACGAGGGCGCGCGTCGTGATCATCTCGCTGACGTAGAGCCCCGCGCCGTACTCGCGGCACAGCCTCCGGAAGGCCGTGTTCGTGATGCCCGCCATGGGCGCGAGCACGACCGGCGTGTCGAGGGCGATGGGCCCGATCGACAGCGCCGGCCGCGTGCTGGTCACCGCGCTCAAGCTCCGATGAGCCCCTGCGCCAGGTGCGCCTCGAGCTCCTCGACCGAGACGCGCGCCTGCTGCATCGAGTCGCGCTCGCGCACCGTCACCGCGCCGTCCTCCAGCGAGTCGAAGTCGACCGTGACGCAGAACGGCGTGCCCACCTCGTCCTGGCGGCGGTAGCGCCGACCGATCGCGCCGGCGTCGTCGAAGTCGATCGCCCAGAGCCTGCGCAGGCGCGCGGCGATGTCGCGGGCCAGCGGCGAGAGCTGCTCGTTGCGGCTGAGCGGCAGCACCGCGACCTTCACCGGCGCGAGCCGCGGGTCGAGGTGGAGCACCGTGCGGGTGTCGGTGCCGCCCTTCGCGTTCGGCACCTCCTCCTCGTCGTACGCGTCGACCAGGAACGCCATCATGCTGCGCGTGAGGCCGAACGAGGGCTCGATCACGTACGGGGTGTACTTCGCTCCGGAGGCCTGGTCGAAGTAGACGAGGTCCTTGCCGGATGCGGTCGAGTGCGACGAGAGGTCGAAGTCGGTGCGGTTCGCGACGCCCATGAGCTCGCCCCACTCCGAGCCCTGGAAGCCGAAGCGGTACTCGAAGTCGATCGTGCCGGCCGAGTAGTGCGCGCGCTCGTCCTCCGGCACGTCGAAGCGACGCATGTTGGCCTCGTCGATGCCGAGGTCGAGGAACCACGCCCAGCACGCCTCGACCCACGCGTCGAACCACTCGGGCGCCTCGTCCGGGTGCGTGAAGAACTCGATCTCCATCTGCTCGAACTCGCGGGTGCGGAAGATGAAGTTGCCGGGCGTGATCTCGTTGCGGAACGCCTTGCCGACCTGGCCGATGCCGAAGGGCGGCTTCTTGCGCGAGACGGTGACGACGTTGAGGAAGTTCGTGAAGATGCCCTGCGCGGTCTCTGGGCGCAGGTAGTGCAGCCCGGCCTCGCTGTCGACCGGGCCGAGGTTCGTCTTCATCAGGCCCGAGAACATCTGCGGCTCGGTCCACTGGCCGGTGGTGCCGCAGTCGGGGCACGTGATGTCCTCCATCGACGCGGCGGTGCGGCCCTTCTTCGCCTCGTACGCCTCCTCGAGGTGATCCTGGCGGTGGCGCTTGTGGCACTGCAGGCACTCGACGAGCGGGTCGGTGAAGGTGGCGACGTGACCGGATGCGTGCCACACGGCGGTGGGGAGGATGATCGACGAGTCCAGGCCGACCATGTCGTCGCGGCCCTGCACGAAGGTGTTCCACCACTGGCGCTTGATGTTCTCCTTCAGCGCCACGCCGAGGGGCCCGTAGTCCCACGCGGAGCGGGAACCGCCGTAGATCTCGCCCGCCTGGAACACGAACCCGCGTCGCTTCGCGAGGTTGATGACGGCATCGAGACGGTTCTGGACCACGGGTGCTCCTTGCGATCGGCCGTGCGCCCCTGGCTGGGGTGCGGCACATGAGCTTCGATTCTATCGAGGCGGGAGGGTCGCCGTGGTGTGGCCTGGTGCGCCGGTGGATCCTCGCAGCGGAGCGATGCGGCATCGGGCGCTGAGCTAGGCTCGTGCGGGGGCGTGCGCGCCCAGCGAGCCTGGCGAGGAGGTCCGATGCAGAGCGAAGAGCAGCTCGAGCTCTACGGCGCATGGGCGGAGCGATGGCCCACCGACGCGGCAGAGCTGCTCGACGGCTACTCGGGCACCTGGTGGATCGGCGGCGGCTGGGCGATGGACACCGCGATCGGCGGCCGGCGCCCGCACGGCGACATCGACATCGTCATCCCGCGCAGCGAGCTCAGCCTGCTGCGGGGCTGGCTGGGCGGCAAGTGGCAGCTCTGGAGCGCCTTCCAGGGCGCGATGAAGCCGCTGCTGCCCCACGACTCCGACGTGCTGCCGATCGGCACGTCGAGCATCTGGCTGCGGCGCAGCGCCTACAGCCTGTGGGAGTTCGAGGTGCTGCTGGATCCGAGCGACGGCGAGACGTGGCGCTTCCGTCGCGACACCGCGGTCACCATGCCGCTCGCCGACGCGCTCGTCGAGGCCGACGGCATCCGCTACGCCAAGCCGCAGGTCGTGCTGGCCTACTCGGCAGCGGAGCACGCCGACATCGGCTGGCTCGAGGAGGCCCTGCCGGTGCTCGACGGGCCGGCGCGCGCCTGGCTCGTCGACCGGCTCGCGGACGACCACCCGTGGCGGGAGCGCCTGGCCCCGTAGCTCGGCAGCGCGGGGGCCTCGACCCCTGCCGTCGTGCAGCCGCTCAGGCGGTGGGGCGATCGACGGCGCCGCCGAAGCGGCGATCGCGGCCGGTGTAGATGTCGAGCGCGTGCCAGAGGTCGGCGCGACGGAAGTCGGGCCAGAGCCGGTCGAGGAAGACCATCTCCGCGTACGCGCCCTGGTACGTCAAGAAGTTCGAGATGCGCTGCTCGCCCGAGGAGCGGATGAACAGGTCCACATCCGGCACGTCCGGGTTGTACATGCGGCTGCGCACGAGCTTGTCGGTCACGCTCGACGGCTTCAGCCTGCCCGCGGCGACATCGGCCGCGATCGAGCGCACGGCATCCGCGATCTCCAGCGTGCCGCCGTAGTTGACGCACATCTGCAGCGTCATCGCGCGATTGCCAGCGGTGCGGCGCTCGGCCTCCTCGAGCTCGCTGATCACGCTCGGCCACAGGCGGGGCCTCCTGCCCGCCCACCGCACGCGAACGCCCCACGCGTCGAGCTGATCGCGGCGACGGCGCAGCACGTCCTTGTTGAAGCCCATCAGGAACCGCACCTCGTCGGGGCTGCGCTTCCAGTTCTCGGTCGAGAAGGCGTAGACGGAGAGGTGCTCGACACCGGCCTGCAGCGCGCCAGCGACCACGTCGAGCAGCACCGCCTCGCCCGCGGCATGGCCCTGCGTGCGGGTGAGCCCGCGCTGATTGGCCCAGCGGCCGTTGCCGTCCATGATGATCGCGACGTGCTTCGGCACGCTGCCGCGCGCGTACTCGGGCGGGTGCTCCCCCGTCCAGTCGACGGGCCGCCGCTCGATCTCGGTCACCGGCCGCCCCGATCCACGTGCTCGAGGCTGCGCAGGCCCCGTTCGAGGTGCCACTGCACGTACGCGGAGACGGCCCCGGACGCGCGGTCGCGCACACCGCCGGGGCTCGCCTCCGCCGTCGACCAGTCGCCCGTCAGGAGCGCGCCGAGCAGCTCGAGCGTCGCGGCATCGACGCGCAGCGACCCGGGAGGCGCCGAGTGATCGGCGACCATGCCGCCGAGCTGCGGCACGAACGCGCGGTGCGGGCCGGGCTCGCCCGTGACGGCGCAGTCGCCGAAGGAGGGCGCCCAGCCGGCGATCGAGAGCGCGCGCAGCAGGTACGAGTCCAGCGTCAGCGACGGGTCGTGCTCGGCCCGGGCGAGGCTGCGCAGCGCGCCGACGAGCAGCAGGTACTGCTGTCGGGAGCCGTCGTCGTCGGTGAGCCGATCGGCGGTCTCGACCATGGCGGTCGCCGCCGTGTAGGCGCGGTAGTCGGCGACGATGACCGGGGCGTAGGAGCCGAGCGTCACCGCCTGCGTGACGATGTCGAGGCTGCGACCGACCGCCAGCTGCAGGTCGGCGACCATGAACGGCTCGAGCCGCGCGCCGAAGCGCGACGAGGTGCGTCGCACCCCGCGCGCGACGGCGCGCACCTTGCCGTGCTCGCGCGTCAGGAGCGTCACGATGCGGTCGGCCTCCCCCAGCGAGTGGGTGCGGAGGACGACGCCCTCGTCACGGTAGGTCGGCATCGCGGTGGCTCGGCGCCCTCAGCCGACGGGCAGCGCCCGACGGTCGTGGATGCGCAGGCCGCGGTTGACGCCGGAGACGATCGCCTGCAGCGAGGCGGACGTCGAGCTCGGGTCGAGGCCGACGCCCCACACCGTCGCGCCGTCGACGTCGAGCTCGATGTAGCTGGCCGCAGTCGCGTCGGAGCCGGCGCTCATGGTGTGCTCGACGTAGTCGGTGAGCGTGACCGCGACCCCCTCGGCTCGCAGCATCGTGAGCATCGCGTCGATCGGGCCGTTGCCCCTCGCCGAGACCTCGCGCACGAACTCGCCGTCGCGCAGCCGAGCAATCAGCTGCGTCTCGCCGTCGTCCGACGAGGTGGTCGAGAACCCGACCAGCTCGAACCGGCCCCACTGCCCCGCATGACCGTCGTCCTCGTCGCGCCGCCCGTCACCGTGCGAGGGGAGGTACTCGTCGCCGAAGATGCGCCAGATCTCGTCGCTCGAGACCTCGCCGCCCTCGCTGTCCGTGCGCGACTGCACGGTGTTCGAGAACTCGATCTGCAGCCGCCGGGGCAGGTCGAGCCCGTGGTCCGACTTGAGCAGGTAGGCGACGCCGCCCTTGCCCGACTGCGAGTTGACGCGGATGACCGCCTCGTAGCTGCGGCCGACGTCCTTCGGGTCGATCGGCAGGTAGGGCACGGCCCAGGTGATCTCGTCGATGCTCTTGCCGGCTCGCTCGGCCTCCTCGGCCATCCGCTCGAAGCCCTTCTTGATCGCGTCCTGATGCGACCCGGAGAACGCGGTGTAGACGAGGTCGCCCGCCCAGGGGCTGCGCTCGTGCACCTTCAGCTGGTTGCAGTGCTCGGCGACGCGGCGCACGTGGTCGAGGTCGGAGAAGTCGATCTCGGGATCGATGCCCTGCGTCAGCAGGTTGAGGCCCAGCGCCACCAGGTCGACGTTGCCGGTGCGCTCGCCGTTGCCGAACAGGCAGCCCTCGATGCGATCCGCGCCGGCCAGGTAGCCGAGCTCGGCCGCAGCGACCCCGGTGCCGCGGTCGTTGTGCGGGTGGAGCGACAGGATCACGGACTCTCGGCGGGCGAGGTGGCGGTGCATCCACTCGATCGAGTCGGCGTAGACGTTGGGCGTCGCCATCTCGACCGTCGCGGGCAGGTTGATGATCACCGGGCGCTCGGGGCGCGCGTCGAGGGTCTCGATGATCGCGTTGCACACCTCGACCGCGTAGTCGAGCTCGGTGCCCGTGTAGGACTCGGGGCTGTACTCGTAGAAGACCTGCGTGCCCGTCAGCATGCCCTCGAGCTCGAGGCAGAGCTTCGCGCCATCGACCGCGATCTGCTTGACGCCCTCGCGGTCGGAGCGGAAGACCACGTCGCGCTGCAGCACGCTGGTGGAGTTGTAGATGTGCACGATCGCCTGCGTGGCGCCGTCGATCGACTCGAAGGTGCGGCGGATGAGGTGGTCACGGCACTGGGTCAGCACCTGGATCGTGACGTCGTCCGGGATCAGGCCCTCGTCGATGAGCTTGCGCACGAAGTCGAAGTCGGTCTGGCTGGCCGACGGGAAGCCGACCTCGATCTCCTTGTACCCCATCTGCACCAGCAGCTGGAACATCTCGAGCTTGCGATCGGGCGTCATCGGGTCGATGAGCGCCTGGTTGCCGTCGCGCAGGTCGACGGCGCACCAGCGGGGGGCGCGCTCGATGCGCTTCGAGGGCCACGTGCGGTCCGGCAGCTCGACCGAGATCTGCTCGTGGTACGGGGTGTAGCGGTGCGCCGGCATCCCGCTCGGCTGCTGCATGTTCTTCATCAATCGCTCCTGTCGCTTGCTCCATGGTCCGGGCAGGACGGCCTCCGCGACGAGGAAGCCCAGTGTCAGGCCTCGCCGCGGCGACGAAGGAGCAGCACGCTCTGCATGGCGATCAGACTACACCCACCCTCCGGCGCCCCGGCATGGGCTCAGTCGGTCGCGACGGCCGCGAGCGGGGGCACAGCGGCGGCGCGAGCGCCCGCGGGCAGGCTCGCGGCGAGCGCGACGGCGAGGCCGCCGACGACGAGCGACACGGGCAGCGCCCACGGGATCGACGGGGCCGTCGAGACGACACCGCCGACCGATCCGACGAGGGACTGCGTGCCGATCCAGCCGTAGAGGGCGCCCACGCAGAAGCCCGTCACCACGGCCACGACCGTGATGGCGCCGGCCTCGGCCAGCAGCATCGTGCGCGTCTGCCCGCGTCGCAGCCCGAGCATGCGCAGCAGCCCGATCTCCCGCGTGCGGCGGCGCACCGACAGCAGCATCGCCGCGACGAAGCCCAGCACCGCGAGCACTGCCGAGAAGCCGACGATGCCCGTGATGACGCTCGTCACGCCGCCGTAGATCGCCTGCAGCTCGGCCCGGAACCCCGGGTCGCGCTCGATGGAGACGACGGCGGTGGTGAGCGACGTGCCTGCGGTGACCATCATCGTGACGACGGCCGCACCGGCGAAGAGCGACAGCACGAGCGCCGAGGTGCGGCCGGGGTGCGTCGCGAGCGTGCCTGCGGCGGCCCGCGCCGGCACGCCGCGGCCGAAGGCCCGCGACACCAGTGCGACCATCGGTGGCGCGATCGCGGGCGCGAGACCGATGATGCCGGTGACCGAGACGATGCCGCCGGCGAACCCGACCAGCACGGCCAGCGGCGACAGCGGGGACAGCGCGACGGCGGCCGCGAGCAGCAGCGCGCCCAGGATCAGCGCGACGCGCGCACCGGTGCGGCGGCGGTGCACGGTGGTCTCCACATCGACGCCGGCGCCACGGAGCGCTTCCAGCGGCGAGACCGCGAGCACGTCGCGCGTGGCCAGCCAGGCGGAGAGCACCGCCGCGGCCGCGACGGCGAGCGCCGGCACGGCCGCCCAGGGCTCGATCATCGACATGGATCGCAGGTCGAAGCGCTCGCCGAGCCGGGAGATCAGCTCGCCCGCTCCGCGTGCCGTCAACACGCCGAGGATCCAGCCGATCAGCGACCCCGCGATGCCGACGGCGACGAAGCCGCGCAGCACGCGGCGCCGCTCGGTGCGGGAGGCGGCGCCGAGCAGGCGACGCAGGGCGATCTCGCCGCGGAGGTCCTCCACCGCGCCGGTGAACGCCTGGCGAGCGACGATGGCGCCCACCACGACGGAGACGCCGATGAGCAGCAGGGCGGCGATCGCGAGCATGATGCGCGCCGTGCCGCTGCCGGCGATCATCGCCTCCCCGTAGAGGGCGAGCGCAGCGTGCTCCATCAGCGTCGCGAGCGCGGTGCCGAACGCCGCCGCGAGGATCGAGACGGCCAGCGCCAGGCCGAGGCCCGTGCGCGAGGCGCCGTCGGGGCGCTGGCGCCGGGCCGCGGGAGCACCGCCGGCCGGAGCGGACGCGCGCGGGGCCGCAGTGCCGGTCGATGCGGCGCTCATCGTGCTGCCGCCGCGAGCATGCGCTGGGCGATGGTCGCGGCGTCGGTCGCCGGCAGGTCGCCGTCGACGCGGCCGTCGCGCAGCAGCACCACGCGCTCGGCCCGAGCCGCGACCGCCGGGTCGTGGGTCACGACGACGATCGCCTGCCCGGCTGCCGCCTGCCGCACGAGGATCTCCTGCACCTCGATCGAGGTGACGGTGTCGAGCGCGCCGGTCGGCTCGTCCGCGAGCACCACCGCGGGCCGCTGCGCGAGCGCGCGGGCGATCGCGAAGCGCTGCTGCTGGCCTCCCGAGAGCTCGTGCGGGCGCCGCCGCTCGAGCCCGTCGACGCCGAGGTCGCGCAGCAGCTCGCCGATGCGGGAGCGGTCGGGCCGCCGGCCGGCGAGCACCGAGGGCAGCTCGACGTTCTCGAGCGCCGTCAGGCTCGGCACGAGGTTGAAGGACTGGAAGACGACGCCGACGCGGTCGCGGCGCAGCGACGTGAGCGCGTCGTCGTCGAGACCCACCACCGAGGTGCCGCCGATCACCACGTCGCCCGCGGTCGGGGCGTCGAGCCCCGCCGCGAGGTGCAGCAGGGTCGACTTGCCGGATCCCGAGGGACCCATGATCGCGGTCAGCGTCCCGGGTGCGATCTCCAGGTCGATGCTGTCGAGCGCGGTGACGGCGGCGCCGCCGGATCCGTAGCGCTTCGTGGCGCTGCGGAGCGCCAGGGCGGGCGGCATCGGCGCTCGGGCCGATGCGACGTGCGGGGGCAGGGCGTTGGTGTGCATGCTCCCAGTCAAGGCTCGCGCCCGCGCACGATCGTCACGCTGCGGTCGGAACCGCGTCATCCGAGCGGATGAGTGCCGGGCTCAGCCAGCACCGAGCGTCGAGAGGCGCTGCTCGAGGATGCGCGCGAGGAGCGCCGGCTGCTGCAGCGGCAGTCCGTGGCCGACGCCCGGCAGGAGGCGCAGCGCACTGCCGGCGCGCGAGACGTGCAGCAGGCGAGCGGAGTCGCGCATCACCGCACGCTCACGGGAGCCGGCCAGCACGAGCGCGCGGGGCGCCTCGCCCGCGTGCTCCGGCCCTCGCGCCCATCCGGCCGGCGGCGCGAAGCGCAGGTTCTCGCCCACGCTCGCGATGAGCGTGGCCTTGGTGATGCGGGCACTGCCCTCGAGGTAGTCGGGCAGCAGGGCATCCGGCACGAGGAGCTCCTTCGCCTGCACGCGCGCGAACCGCCGCCAGCGGGCGAGCGGCGCGGCGGCGGCGAGCATCGCGAGCGTCAGCCGCGGCATCGCGATGCGCTTGGCCTGCGCGCTCACGACGACGGCGTCGGCGACGAGCGCTGGGCGTCGTGCCGCCAGCAGCACCGCGAGCTGCGCGCCGAGCGAGAAGCCGAGCACGACGGCCCCGCCGGGCGCGCGATCCTCGAGCTCGCGCTCGAGCTCGAGCACCGTCGCCTCGTGCGAGCGGTAGTCGGTGGATGCGCCGGCGCCGTGACCGGGGAGGTCCGGCACGATCGCGCGCACCGGGACGGCGAGGGCGTCGAGCATCGGCCGCCACATCCAGCCCGCGACCCCGCCGCCGTGCAGGAGCAGCACGGGCGGTGCGTCGGCGGGGCCGGACTCGATGACGTGCATGCGTCGATCGGCGTCAGGCGCGCTCGCCCGTCAGCCCGTGCTCGTAGGCGAAGACCACCAGCTGCACGCGATCGCGCAGCCCGAGCTTCGTCAGGATGCGGGAGATGTGCGTCTTCACCGTGGCCTCGGAGACGAACTCGGCGCGCGCGATCTCGGTGTTCGAGAGCCCCTTCGCGGCGAGCCCGAAGATCTGGCGCTCGCGATCGGTGAGCTCCGCGAAGGCGCGCGGAGCCGAGCGGCGCTGCGTGCCGAAGGCCTTGAAGAGCTCGCGCGTCGCGCTCGCCGCGATCACCTCGTTGCCCGCGTGCACGGTCCGGATGGAGGCGAGCACGAGCTCGGGCTCGGCGTCCTTCAGGATGAACCCGGACGCACCGGCGCGGATCGCGCGAGCGGCCGCCTCGTCGAGGTCGAAGGTCGTGAGCACCACGATGCGAGTGCGGGGCTGCGCCGCGACGATGCGCGCCGTGGCCGCGATGCCGTCGAGCACCGGCATCCGCACGTCCATGAGCACCACGTCGGGCTGCTGCTCCTGGGCCAGCCGCACCGCCTGCGCCCCGTCGGCCGCCTCGCCCACGCACGTCATGTCCGGCTGCGACTCCACGAGCATCCGGATCCCGCCGCGGAACAGCGCTTGATCGTCGACGATGAGCACCCTGATCATGCGTGGCCCCTCACCGCAGCCCGGCGGGGAACGAGGCCCGCACGCGGAACCAGCCGTCCTCGATGCCCGTCCAGGCGTCGCCGCCCGCGAGGCGCGCTCGCTCGTGCATGCCGCGCACGCCGTGGCCGGGCGTGCCGGGATCGGCCTGGATTCGATTGTGCACGTCGATCACGATGCCACCGATGCCGCCCGTCAGCGCGACGCCGCGCAGGCGCACGTGCACGGGCTGCGTGCGATCGCCGTGGCGGAGCGCGTTCGTCAGCGCCTCCTGCAGGATGCGATAGGCGGCGATGTCGGCCGTGCGCGGCAGCGGTGCCGCGGTGCCCTCGTGCGCGAGGCGCACGTCGAGCCCGCTGCCGCGCATCCGCTCCACGAGCGCTTCGACGTCGGCCATCGACGCGACCGGGTCGGGAGCCTCGGAGTGGCGCAGCTGCGCGAGCAGGAGGCGCACGTCGCCGAGCGCTGCCTTCGCCGTGCCGGCGATGGATTCGAGCGAGGCGTCCTTCGCCGCGGGGTCCAGGGTGTAGCGAGCGCCGTTCGCCTGCGCGATCACGACGGCGAGCGAGTGCGCGACGACGTCGTGCATGTCGCGGGCCAGCGCCGCGCGCTCCTCCTCCTGGTCGGCGCGACGAAGCGACACCTGCGCGACCTCGGTCGCCGCCGTGCTCCGGGCGACCGCCGCGACGCCCCAGCCGGTGAGGATCGCGACGCTGAACAGCAGCATCGGCGGGATCCAGAGCACGACCATCACGTGGAGGGCGCCGACCACCGTGTCGACGCCCTGCGTCGTCGTGTCGACCGCGAGCCAGTAGGCGGCGAGCAGCGAGGCGATGAACGCGAGGCCGAACCCGGCGAGCCTGCCCGGCCAGCGGCTGAAGCGGCCCACCGAGTACAGCACGACCAGCACGCCGAACCAGACCGGGAACATCCACGCCTGGAGCGCCACGTGCACTGCGGCCAGCGCGGTGAGGCCGGCGAGCGCCAGCACCGGGCGCGTGCGGCGCAGCAGGATGGCGCCGGCGATCGCGATGGTCACGGCGATCGAGATCGGCCACTGCCCGCCGCCGTCGACCAGCACGACCAGCAGCAGCAGCGTGGGGATCGCCAGCACCAGCAGCGTGACGGCGGCGACGATCGCGTCGGCGCGCAGCGCGCCGCGATCGATCCACGGGCGCCGCGAGGGGCGCTCGTCGACCGGCTCGAGGGTGGCGGTCGCGGACTCGGACATGCCTGCCAGGCTAGTGCGACCCATCACGGCAGCGGGGCGGCGGCGGGCGGAATCATCCCCTGGGTGGAGGGGAGGCGCAGGCCCCGCGCTGCACGCGCACGCGCTGGATCCCGAGGACCTCGGCGAGCGGACCAGGGCACTGCGCGCAGCGCCGCGACAGCGGGCGCCGCGACCTCAGAACCCGAAGCGGCCCAGCTGCTTCGGGTCTCCCTGCCACTCCTTGGCGACCTTCACCCGCAGGTCCAGGTGCACCTGGGTGCCGAGCACGCGCTCGATCTCGGCACGCGCATCCGCACCCACCTGGCGCAGCCGCGAGCCGCCCTTGCCGATGATGATCCCCTTCTGGCTGTCGCGCTCGACCCAGAGGTTGGCGTAGACATCGGTGAGGTCGCGCCCCTCGCGCGGCACGATGTCGTCGATCGTCACCATGATCGAGTGCGGCAGCTCGTCGCGCACCCCTTCGAGCGAGGCCTCGCGGATCAGCTCGGCGATGCGCACGGTGATCGACTCCTCGGTGGTCGTCGCTGCTTCGTAGAGCGGCGGCCCCACCGGCAGCAGCGCGATCAGCTGGTCGACGAGCACGTCGAGCTGGGTGCCGGCGACGGAGGAGAGCGGCACGATGGCATCCCAGTCGCGCAGCTCGGAGACCGCCAGGAGCTGCGTCGCCACCGCCTGCTTCGACGCCAGGTCGGTCTTCGTCACGACCGCGATCTTCCTCGCGCGCGGGAATCCCTCGAGCTGCTGGTCGATGAAGCGGTCGCCGGTGCCGATCGGCTCGTTCGCGGGGATGCAGAGGCAGATCACGTCGACGTCGCCGAGCGTCGTCTTCACGACGGAGTTGAGGCGCTGCCCGAGCAGCGTGCGCGGCTTGTGCATGCCCGGCGTGTCCACGATGACCAGCTGCGCGTCGTCGCGGTGCACGACGCCGCGGATCGCGTGACGGGTGGTCTGGGGCTTCGACGAGGTGATCGCGATCTTCTCGCCGACGATCGCGTTCATGAGCGTCGACTTGCCGGCGTTCGGCCGCCCGACGAAGGTCACGAACCCGCTGCGGTGGCGCTCCGCGCGCGCAGCGGCCTCCTGCGCGGCGCGACCGCTGTCGACTTGGTCGTCGTGCGTCATGCTGCCCCCTCGGCATCGGCGAGCGTCGCCGGCGCTGCGACGCGCTGCACCGCCATCTCGCCCGCGTTCCGACCGCGGCCGTCGATCGAGCGCACCTCGATCCTGAGCCCTTCGTGGGTGACGACGTCGCCGACCTCGGCGATGCGGCCGAGCTCCTTCTGCATCAGGCCGCCGACCGTGTCGACGTCCTCGTCGTCGAGGCTGAGCCCGAAGAGGTCGCCGAGCTCGTCGATCTGGAGCCGCGCGGAGACGTGCCACACGCCGTCGCCGGCATCCACCGCCGCGAGCGCTCCGCGGTCGTGCTCGTCGTGGATCTCGCCCACGAGCTCCTCCACGAGGTCCTCGAGCGTCACGAGACCCGCGATGCCGCCGTACTCGTCGACCACCATCGCCACGTGCACGCGCTCGGCCTGCATGAGCGCCAGCGTGTCGTCGGCCTTCTTCGACTCCGGGACGAGGATGGCGGGCCTGGCGAGATCGGCCGCGGTCTCGCTCGCGTCCGGTCGCCACGTGTTGCTGCGCACGACGTCGCGCAGGTAGAGGATCCCGTCGATCTCATCGGTCGACTCCCCCACCACGGGCATGCGCGAGAGCCCGTTGTCGAGGAACTGGCGCAGCGCGTCCTTCGCCGTCGTCTCGCGATCGACCACGATCATGTCGGGTCGCGGCACCATGACCTCGCGCACGAGGGTCGCGTTGAACTCGAAGATCGAGTGGATCAGCTCGCGATCCTCGTCCTGCAGCACCGAGCTCTCGGCGGCCGCGTCGACCATGGAGAGCAGCTGCGCCTCGGTGCCGAAGGCCGTCTCGCGCTGACGCCCGGGCGTCACCTTGTCGCCGACCGTGACGACCAGTGAGGCGATGGGGCCGGTGAGCACGCGCCAGAAGCGGATGAAGCCGGCGGATGCGCGGAGCAGGCCGACCGCGTGGGCACGACCGACGGCGCGAGGGCTCGAGCCGACCAGCACGAACGAGATCACGATCATCGCGCCGCCCGCGACCAGCAGGGTCATCCACCACTCGACGACGAGCGAGTCCACGGCGAGCGTGATGAGCACCGCCGCGATCGTCTCGCACATGATGCGGCCGAACTGCAGGGTCATGCTGTGGCTGCGCAGGTCGTCGGCGATGGACAGCATGGCGCGGCCGCGGCGAGCCTGCTTCGCCGCCTCCTGCAGCTCGGCGCGCGACACCACGCCGAGCGCGGCATCGCAGGCCGCCAGCCAGGCGCCGAAGGCGATCAGCAGCGCCGCGACGATGAACAGGACGGTCTCGAACATCAGCGACCCTCAGCGGCGCCGCCGCGCTGCGCCGCGAACGCGGCGAGCAGCTTGTCCTGCAGCGCGAACATCTCGTCGCGCTCGGCCGCATCGGCGTGATCGAAGCCGAGCAGGTGCAGGAGTCCGTGCGTGGTCAGCAGTCGCAGCTCGGTCATGAGGTCGTGCCCGGCCTCGCGGGCCTGCTCGGCCGCGACCTCCGGGCACAGCACGATGTCGCCGAGCAGGCCGGCCGGGGCGATGCGGTCCGGCGAACCGGGCCGCAGCTCGTCCATCGGGAAGGAGAGCACGTCGGTGGGGCCGGGCTCGTCCATCCACTGGACGTGCAGCTGCTCCATGGACGCGACGTCGACGAGCGCGATCGACACCTCTGCGTCGGGGTGCACGAAGAGCTTCTCGAGGTCGAAGGCGACCAGGCGCAGGAGCTGCGCTTCGTCGACCTCGGCGCCCGACTCGTTCAGCAGGTCGATGGCCATCAGCTGCGCCGTCCGCGACCGGGGCGCTGCTGGTTCGGCTTGCGCGCCTCGCGCGCCATCTGCCGCTGGTCGTGCTCGGTGTAGGCGTCGACGATGGCGCCGACGAGCGTGTGGCGCACGACGTCGGCGCTCGTGAGCGTGGAGAAGTGGATGTCGTCGATGCGACCGAGCACCTGGCTCGCGACCTGCAGGCCGGATGTGCCGGCAGGAAGGTCGACCTGGGTCGAGTCGCCCGTCACGACCATCTTCGAGCCGAAGCCGAGCCGGGTGAGGAACATCTTCATCTGCTCCGGGCTCGTGTTCTGCGCCTCGTCGAGCACGATGAACGAGTCGTTGAGGGTGCGCCCGCGCATGTAGGCCAGTGGCGCCACCTCGACCACGCCCGTCGCCAGCAGCTTCGGCAGCAGCTCGGGATCCATCATCTCGTTCAGTGCGTCGAAGAGCGGGCGCAGGTAGGGGTCGATCTTGTCGGTGAGCGTGCCGGGCAGGAACCCCAGCCGCTCTCCCGCCTCGACCGCCGGTCGGGTCAGGATGATGCGGCTGACCTCCTTGCGGTGCAGCGCCTGCACCGCCTTCGCCATCGCGAGGTAGGTCTTGCCGGTGCCGGCCGGGCCGATGCCGAACACGATGGTGTGCGCCTCGATCGCCTCGACGTAGGAGCGCTGCCCCTCCGTCTTCGCGCGGATCGACTTGCCCTTCGAGGTCAGGATCACCTCGCCGATGGCATCGACGAGGCTCCGCGAGGGGTCCCCGCGGAGGATCCGCGACCCCTCACCCACCTCGGAGCCGGTCAGGTCCGCGCCCTGGCGCACGAGATCGACGAGCTCCTGCACGAGGCGCGTCGCCACGGCGACCTCCTCCTCGGGGCCCGTGAGCGTCACGAGGTTGCCGCGCACCGCCACCGAGACCTCCGGATGCTCGTGCTCGAGGCGCGTGAGCAGCCGATCCTGCGGCCCCAGCAGCCGCACCATCTCGATGCCGTCGATCTCGATCGACTGCGTGTCGTCAGGCAAGCGAACCCTCTCCGAGCGATCCTCCGAGCACGTGGGCGTGCGCGTGGAACACGGTCTGACCGGCGAGCTCGCCGGTGTTGAACACGAGGCGGAAGTCGCCGTCGCCGCGCTCCCGAGCGATCGCCCGAGCCGCCTGCACCATCTCGGCCAGCAGCTCGGGGTCGCCGGCGCTCAGCTCCACCACGTCGCGGTACTGCGGCGTCTTCGGCACCACCAGCACGTGCATCGGCGCTTGGGGGTGGATGTCGGTGAACGCGATGATGCGATCGTTCTCGAGCACGATCTCGGCGGGGATCTCGCGCGCGATGATCTTCTCGAACACTGTCGTGTCAGCCATGCCGATCAGCCTACCTTCGCGCCGCTCGAGCGTGACCGCCGCACGACGCGCCTCACCACCGGCCGAGCCGCACCGAGAGCGCGGCGATCCCCGCGGGCCCCGCGGTCGAGGTGCGCAGCACGTGGTCGCCCATCCGCACCTGCACGGCGCCGGCGGCATCGAGCGCCTCGAGCTCGGCCGCGTCGATGCCGCCCTCGGGCCCGACCACCAGCAGCACGTCGCGCTCGACCGCCACCTCGGCGATGGTGAGGGATGCGGTGGGTTCGAGCACGAGCAGCTGCCACTGCGCGGCGAGCGCAGCGAGGCCTGCGGCGTCGACGACCTCGCGCACGTGGGGCAGGTGCGGGCGGATGGCCTGCTTGCCGGCCTCGCGCACCACCTTGCGCCAGCGCTCCAGCGACTTCTCGGCGCGATCGCCCTTCCACTGCACGACGCTGCGCCTCGCCTGCCACGGCACGATGGCGTCGATCCCGAGCTCGGTCGATGCCTGGACCGCCAGCTCGGCGCGGTCGCCCTTCGCGAGCGCCTGCGCGAGCCCGATGCGCGGGCTGGGCGGTGGCACCGCCTGCACGTGCTGCAGCACCACGTCCACGCCATCGCGGTCGGCGCGGTCGATGACGCCCTCCGCGAGCACTCCCCTGCCGTCGCTGACGAGCACGCGCTCGCCCCGCCGCATCCGCGAGACCACGGCGGCGTGGTGCGCCTCCTCGCCCGCCAGGGTCACGACATCGCCCGGGGCCGAGCCCTCGAGGGCCTCGTGCCAGTAGCAGTGCGCCATCAGAGCCGGAAGCGGTCGCGCATCTTGGCGAACAGGCCCTGCTTGAACTGCGAGAGCTGGGGGCCGGGCGCCTTGGTGCGCTCGCGCAGCTCGCGCAGCAGCTCCTCGGTGCGGCGATCGGTCTTCGTGGGCGTCAGCACCTGCACGCCCAGCTTGAGGTCGCCTCGCCCGGCGCCGCGCAGCCGCGTGACGCCGCGCTCGCCGACGGTGATGACGTCGCCCGACTGGGTGCCCGGGCGCACCTCGACCTCGACCGGCCCGTCGATGCTCTCGACGGTCGCCCGCGCCCCGAGCGCCGCATCCGGCATGGAGACCTCGAGCGTGCCCAGCAGGTCGTCGCCGTCGCGGCTGAAGACGTCGTGGTGGCGCACGTTGACCTCGAGGTAGAGGGTGCCTGCGGGGCCGCCGCCCTCGCCCACCTCGCCCTGGCCGGGCATCTGGATGCGCAGGCCCGTGTCGACCCCGGCCGGGATGTCGACCGGGATCGTGCGCTCTGCGCGCACGCGGCCGTGGCCGGCGCAGGTGTGGCACGGCTGCGGGATCACGGTGCCGTACCCCTGGCAGACGCCGCACGGCTGGCTCGTGACGACGTTGCCCAGCAGTGAGCGCACCTGGCGCTGCACGTGACCCGAGCCGCCGCACTGCAGGCAGCGCTCCGGGCTCGTGCCGGGCTCGGTGGCCGCGCCCTGGCACGTCTCGCAGAGCACGGCGGTCTGCACCCGCAGCTCGCGGTGCACGCCGAAGACGACGTCGGCGAGGTCCAGGTCGACGCGCAGCAGGCTGTCCTGGCCCGGCTGGCGCCTCGAGCGCGGGCCGCTCGAGCGGCCGCCGCCCCCGAAGAACTGCTCGAAGATGTCGCCGAAGCCGAAGGCGCCTGCGCCCGCAGCGGGACCGCGGTCGTACTCCGCTCGCGACTGCGGGTCGCCGAGCACGTCGTAGGCGTGCGTGACCTCCTTGAAGCGCTCGGAGGCGTCGTCGCTGGGATTCACATCCGGGTGCAGCTCACGTGCCAGCCTGCGGTAGGCCTTCTTGATCTCGTCCTGGCCGGCGTCGCGCGCGACGCCGAGGGTCTCGTAGTGGTCCGTCACTCAATCCTCGCTCAGCAGCCGCGTCAGGTAGCGCGCAACTGCGCGCACCGCGGCCATGTTCCCTGCGTAGTCCATCCGGGTCGGGCCCAGCACGCCGATGTGGCCCTCGGAGCCCCCGGTGCTGTAGGTCGAAGCCACGACGGCCGTCTCGCCGAGCGGTCCGGTGAGCTCGCGCCCGATGCGGGTCGCGATCTCGCCCTCGACACCCATCTCGTCGAACAGGCGCAGCAGCGTCACCTGCTCCTCGATGGCGTCGAGCACCGGCGTGACGGTGCCGTGGAAGTCTCGCTCCTCGCGCACGAGGTGCGAGGCGCCCGCCATGACGATGCGATCGCCCCCGCCTGCCTGCAGCATGTCGGTCAGCGCGTGAGCGACGGCGCCGGTGGCCGCTCGCAGCACCCCGGGGGCGGATGCGGTGGCACCGGCGAGGCGCTGGATCGCGTCGGCGGGCGCGAGCTCGCCGATCGTCTCCGTGAAGGCGCGCCCGAGCGCCATGGCCTGGTCGGGATCGATGCGCTGCTGCGCGTCGAGCACGCGCTGCTCGACGCGCCCGGAGTCGAGGATCAGCACCGCGAGCACCCGGTGCTCGGCGACCGCGACGAGCTCGACCCGGCGCACGACGGCGTGCCGTCGGATCGGCACCTGCACGAGCGCGACCTGGTTGGTCAGCTGCGACAGCAGCCGGGCGGTGCGGTCGAGCACGTCGTCGCGGTCGATCGAGTCGTCGAGGAAGCGGGAGATCGCGATGCGCTGCGCGTGCGTCAGCGGCTGCATGCGCTGCAGCCGATCCACGAAGACGCGGTAGCCCTTGTCGGTCGGCACGCGACCCGAGGAGGTGTGCGGGGCCGCGATCAGCTCCTCCTCCTCGAGCAGCGCCATGTCGTTGCGGATGGTGGCCGCGGACACGCCGAACGCGTGGCGCTCCACGATCGACTTCGAGCCCACGGGTTCGCGCAGCGCGACGTAGTCCTGGACGATCGCGCGCAGCACCTCGAGGCCGCGATCCGAGACCATGCGCGCTCCTCTCCCCGGCCGGCGGCGGGTGTCCCGCTCGCCCTGGCACTCTCGACTGCTGACTGCCAATCCTACCGCCCGTCATCTCGATCATGCGATGCACAGCCAGTTGGGCGCACAATGGTGCCAGCAGCACGGCCCAGGCGCGCTGCGACGACCATCGATGAGAGGCATGCCATGTCTGATCCCAACGCCCCCCGCGCAGAGGGCAACGACCCCGCGGAGCAGCGGACGAACGACGAGCAGTGGGCCGACGCGGAGCAGCGTGACGACGCTGCGCAGCCGCTCCTCGACGAGCCGCAGCGCTCGGCCGAGCCGCCGGTCGACGGCTTCGCGATCACCGACGAGCAGCACGCGGCGCCCAGTGCTCCCGCGGCACCGGGTCTCGGCGAGCCCGCGCAGTCCTTCTCCTCCCCGGCCATCGACCCGCTGTCGCACGACCCGGGTGCGGCAGGCACCGGAGCCTCCTCCGACACCGGGCCCGGTGCCGCTGCGCCCGGCCAGCCCGCGTTCGGTTCCATCGACGGCGGGCAGTCGTGGCAGCAGCCCGGCCCCGGCCTGTTCGGTGCAGCCCAGCAGGACGCCGGCCTGCACGATGCCGGCCAGCAGAGCGGCGAGCAGCACGGCGGCGGGTTCGGCGGCGGTCAGGCCGGCGCGCACCAGCCGGGCAGCGCCCCGTCCTCCGGTCAGCCCGGCAGCGCGCCCTCCTCCGGCCAGCCCGGCAGCTCCCCGTCCTACGGTCAGCCCGGTCAGGCATCTCCGCAGCACGGCGCCACGGACGCCGGCGCGCAGCCGCCGTTCACCCCCGGTCACCCGGGCCAGCAGCAGTACGGCCAGCCCGGGCAGCAGCCCTTCGGGCAGCCGGGCCAACCGCAGCACGGCCAGCCCGGCCAGGCGCAGCAGGGCCAGCAGCAGTACGGCCAGCCGCAGTACGGTCAGCCGCAGTACGGCGCGCCCGGTCAGCCCCAGTACCCCGCCTCGGTGCCGATGTCGCCCATCGACGAGAAGAACGCCGGCATGTGGGGGCACCTCTCCGGCCTCTCCACGATCGTCACCGGCGGCTACGGCGGCTGGATCGGCCCGCTGATCGTGTTCCTGATCTACAAGGACCGCAGCGCCTTCGCTCGTCAGGAGTCCAAGGAGGCGCTCAACTTCGGCATCCTCATGACGATCCTCACGGTCGGCCTGCTCGTGCTGGGCACGATCCTCAGCATCGTCGGCATCGGCTTCATCCTGCTGGCGCTCTGGTGGGTGCCCGGCCTGCTCCAGGTGATCTTCTCGATCATCGGCGCGATGCGCGTCAACGCCGGCGGCTCCTACCGATACCCGTTCAACTGGCGGATGGTGCAGTAGCCCTACGGCAGCAGCCGGCGCACCACCGCGTCGGCCAGGAGCCGCCCTCGCAGCGTCGGGATCACCCGGCCGGCGAGGGCGGCTCTTCCGTCGACGAGGCCCTCCGCGACGAGTCCGGCCACCGCGAGGCGGCCCTCGCCCTCGAGCACCTCCACCGGCAGCCCCTCCGCGATGCGCGACTCGAGCAGCACGCGCTCGACGCGACGCGTCTCACCGTCGAGCACCTCGCGCGCGAGCGCCGGTGAGCCGCCGGCGAGCAGCCGGTCGCGGTAGGCGGCCGGATGCTTCACGTTCCACCAGCGCACACCCCCGACGTGGCTGTGGGCTCCCGGGCCGAAGCCCCACCAGTCGTGGCCGCGCCAGTAGGCGAGGTTGTGCCGGGCGACCCGGTCGCCGCGCGACCAGTTGGAGACCTCGTACCAGGAGTAGCCCGCCTGTCCGAGCGTCGCATCCGCCGCCTCGTACATCGCAGCCTGCAGGTCGTCGTCGGGCACGGCCAGCTCACCGCGGCGGATGCGGCGGGCGAGCGCCGTGCCGTCCTCGACGATGAGGGCGTAGGCGGAGACGTGATCGGGTCGCATCGCCACGACCGCATCCAGCGAGCGCTGCCAATCCTCGAGCGACTCCCCCGGCGCCCCGTAGATCAGGTCGAGGCTCACCTCGAGGCCCGCCTGGCGCGCCCACTCGACCACGAGCGGCACGCGCTCAGGATCGTGCGTGCGGTCGAGCGCGGCGAGCACGTGCGGCACCGCCGACTGCATGCCGAAGGAGACGCGCGTGATGCCGCCATCGCGCAGCTGGCGGAGCCCCGCGGCGTCGATCGAGTCGGGGTTGGCCTCGGTCGTGACCTCCGCGCCGGGCACGCGCCCGAACGCATCCGTCACCGCGCCCAGCATCGCGACCAGGTCGCCCGCGGGCAGCAGCGTCGGCGTTCCCCCGCCGAAGAAGACGGTCTGCATCGGGCGCAGCGGGCCGAGCTCGCCCAGCACGCCCGCGGCCAGCGCGATCTCGGCGGCGACGTCGGCCGGGTAGCCGGCCCGCGTCGCACCGCGCAGCTCATCGGCCGTGTAGGTGTTGAAGTCGCAGTACCCGCAGCGCACCGAGCAGAACGGCACGTGGATGTAGGCCCCGAAGGGCGCGTCGGCAGGCGTGCCGGCCGGCAGCCTGCCGTCGGCGGGCGCGGCGTCGCCCTCGGGCAGCCGTCCCACGGTCAGCGGACGTCGATGGACCGCAGCGAATCCATGAACCGGTCGTGGTAGCGCCGGCGCAGCGCACGAGCGAAGGGGGCGCCGAGCTTGGCCCACCAGGCGTCCTGCCGCACGATCGCCCGGAAGTGCAGGAAGACTGTCTCGTCCTCGGCGATCTCGACGGTGAAGCGCTCCTCGCCGGCGAGCGGGTGGCCCACGAGCGAGCCGATGATCACGCCGTGCGTGCTCTCCTCCTCCTCGACCGCGATCACGCGCATGGGTGCGTGCACCTGCAGGCCCGCGACCCGGATCCGCTGGTCGATCGAGTCGCCGGGCTGCAGGAAGGGCTCGCCGTCGGGGCCGAAGTCCTGCTGCGGCTCGATGCTCGCGGCGCGCGTCGCCTCGGTGCCGTCGAAGCCGACCGGGCGGTAGACGCTGCCCTCCTCGGTGCCGACGACGTCGACCTCGATGCCGGCCAGGCGCTGGATTTTCCAGGTGCGCAGCGCCGCGACCGCCGCGTCGTAGCGCGGGCGGCCATGACCGATGCGGCTGCGCAGCTGCACGACCTCGAACCCCTTCGGCGGGAAGCGGTGGAAGTCGAAGTGCGCGGTGGCGCCCACGGAGCCGTAGTTCGTCGGGCGGTCGCGCAGGGGTCTGGTCACTTCGCGTCCTTCTTCGTCTCACCGCTCGAGAGCGCGGCGATGAACGCCTCCTGGGGCACTTCCACGCGACCGACCATCTTCATGCGCTTCTTGCCCTCCTTCTGCTTCTCGAGCAGCTTGCGCTTGCGGGTGATGTCGCCGCCGTAGCACTTGGCGAGCACATCCTTGCGGATCGCCCGGATCGTCTCGCGGGCGATGATGCGCGCGCCGATCGCCGCCTGGATCGGCACCTCGAACTGCTGCCGCGGGATCAGGTCCTTGAGCTTGCCCGCCATCAGCACGCCGTAGGCGTACGCCTTCTCGCGGTGCACGATGGCGCTGAAGGCGTCGACCTGCTCGCCCTGCAGCAGGATGTCGACCTTCACCAGGTCGCCCTCCTCCTCGCCGTCGACCTCGTAGTCGAGCGAGGCGTAGCCCTGGGTGCGCGACTTCAGGTGGTCGAAGAAGTCGAAGACGATCTCGCCCAGCGGCAGCCGGTAGCGCAGCTCGACCCGATCCTCCGAGAGGTACTCCATGCCGTTCAGGGTGCCTCGGCGCGACTGGCACAGCTCCATGATCGCGCCGACGTAGTCCTTCGGCGCGAGGATCGTGGCACGCACCATCGGCTCGACGATCGACGAGATCTTGCCGTCGGGGAACTCGCTCGGGTTCGTGACGATGTGCAGCGAGCGATCCTCGGTGCGCACCTCGTAGACCACGCTCGGCGCGGTGGCGATCAGGTCGAGGTCGAACTCGCGGCGCAGGCGCTCGCTGATGATCTCGAGGTGCAGCAGCCCCAGGAACCCGCAGCGGAACCCGAAGCCGAGCGCCACCGAGGTCTCCGGCTCGTAGACGAGCGCCGCATCCGAGAGCTTGAGCTTGTCGAGCGCCTCGCGCAGCACCGGGTAGTCGCTGCCGTCGATCGGGTAGAGCCCAGAGAAGACCATCGGCTTCGGGTCCGCGTAGCCCTGCAGCGCGGTGGTCGCGGGCGTGCGGACGGAGGTGACGGTGTCCCCGACCTTGGAGAGGCGCACATCCTTCACGCCGGTGATCAGATAGCCGACCTCGCCCACCGCGAGCCCCTTGGAGGGCTTCGGCTCGGGGCTCGAGACGCCGATCTCGAGCGCCTCGTGCTTGGAGCCGGTCGACATCATCATGACCTGCTCGCGCGGCGACAGCCGGCCGTCGATCATGCGCACGTAGGTCACCACGCCGCGGTACGAGTCGTACACCGAGTCGAAGATCATCGCGCGGGCGGGGCCGTCGACGTCGCCGACCGGCGCGGGGACGGTGCGGACCACCCGGTCGAGCAGCGCATCCACGCCCTCGCCCGTCTTGCCGCTGACGCGCAGGACGTCGGAGGGGTCGCCACCGATCAGGCCGGCGATCTCAGCCGCGTACTTCTCGGGATCGGCGGCCGGCAGGTCGATCTTGTTGAGCACCGGGATGATCTCGAGGTCGTTCTCCATCGCCAGGTAGAGGTTGGCGAGGGTCTGCGCCTCGATGCCCTGGGCGGCGTCGACGAGCAGGATCGCGCCCTCGCACGCGGCGAGCGAGCGGCTGACCTCGTACGTGAAGTCGACGTGGCCGGGGGTGTCGATCATGTTGAGCGCGAAGGTCTCGCCGTCGAGCTCCCACGGCATGCGCACGGCCTGCGACTTGATGGTGATGCCGCGCTCGCGCTCGATGTCCATGCGGTCGAGGTACTGCGCGCGCATCGAGCGATCGTCGACGACGCCCGTCAGCTGCAGCATCCGGTCGGCGAGCGTCGACTTGCCGTGGTCGATGTGCGCGATGATGCAGAAGTTGCGGATCTGCGCCGGGTCGGTCGCGGCAGGCTCGAGTGCCTTGGTCGCTCGGGGGCTCACGGGTCCTTCTCATCTGGAGGCTCGGCGGGGCCGCAGTGTGCGTGCGGTGTGGAGTGGTCCATTCTTCCACAGCGGATGCGGTGGCTCGCGTTGCGAGGGGCCTCCGGGCGCTGGTAGCATCGTTCGTTGGCTTCCCCTTCTTCTGCGCGTCCTGCGCGCGAGGGCGGGTCGCGGCGGGCTCTGGTGAGCAGAAGCCGCCGCCAATCACTCGTACGAACCAGAACAGGACACCATGGCGAACATCAAGTCGCAGATCAAGCGCATTCTGACGAACCAGAAGGCGACCGACCGCAACCGCGCGATCAAGAGCGAGCTCCGCACCGCTGTGCGCGAGGCGAAGAAGGCCATCGCCGCGGGCGACGCGGCCGTGGCGCAGGAGAAGGTCACGCTCGCCACGCGCAAGCTCGACAAGGCCGTCTCCAAGGGCGTCATCCACAAGAACCAGGCAGCGAACCGCAAGTCGGCCATCGCGAAGCAGGTCGCGGCGCTCTGATCCGAGCCGCGCGCGCTGAGGGGACCCCGCGAGGGGTCCCCTCTTCTGCGCTTCGCCCCGAGCGGCACCGTGCCCGCGCCCGAGCGGCGCCTCCCGCACGTGAGCGGCGCCTTCCGCACGTGAGCGGCGGCTCCCGCAAGTGAGTGGCGGCTCCCGCAGGTGAGTGGCGCCTCCCGTAGCTGAGTGGCGCCTTCCGCAGCTGAGTGGCGCCTCCCGCACGTGAGTGGCGGCTCCCGCACGTGAGCGGCGCCTCCCGCACGTGAGTGGCGGCTCCCGCAGGCGAGCGGCGGCTGCGGCAGGTGAGTGGCGGCTCCCGCAGGCGAGTGGCGGCTGCGGCAGGTGAGCGGCGCCTCCGGCAGGTCAGCGGCGGCTCCGTCACATGGCCGGGCTCGCTGGTGCATGCGGACCGCCGCCCGATGCCGAGATGGCGCGATGGCCCGTCTTCACGCGATGGCGACACTCGAAGTCGGGAACCGCCTCTCGATGACGGCAGGCGCCGCTCAAGCGTCGTAAGCGCCACTCAAGCGCGGGAGGCGCCACTCAAGCGCAGGAAGCGCCATTCGAGCGCGGAAAGCGCCGCTCAAGCGCGGGAGGCGCCACTCAAGCGCAGGAAGCGCCATTCAAGCGCGGAAAGCGCCACTCAAACGCGGAAAGCGCCACTCAAACGCGGAAAGCGCCACTCAAACGCGGAAAGCGCCACTCAAGCGCGGAAAGCGCCACTCAGGTGCGGAAACGCCACCCAGGCGCAGAGGTCGCCACGCAGGCGCGGAGCGCGCCGCGCTGTGCCCGGAGGCGGGGTATCGACGGCTAGCAAGAGGTCGGCGGCGATCAGGCCGCGCTGCGCGACGCGAGCTGGCGCACCAGGCGCTCGACCGCGTAGTGCGGGTCTCGCTCGGCGCCCTTGACCGCGTGGTCGGCGTGCGCGATCGCCTCGATCGCGTCGCAGAGCGTCGCGTCGGTGAAGTGCTGCAGATCGCGGCGAGCGTTCTTCAGCTGCCAATCCTGCATGCCCAGCTGCCGGGCCGCCTGCGGGCCGCCGCCTGAGGCACCCGATACCTTCGCCAGCTGCCGGAAGCGCATCGCGAACGCCGCGACGATCGGCACCGGATCAGCACCCGTCGCGATCGCCTGCCGCAGCGTGACGAGCGCCTTCGCCGTGTCGCGCGCGATCACCTCGTCGACCACGGCGAACGCGGTCGTCTCGACCCGGCCTGCGTAGTAGGTGCGCACGACCTGCTCGGTGACGGGGCCCTCGGTGTCGAGCGCCACCTGCCGGATGGCGTTGGCGAGCTCGGCGACGTCGGAGTGGAAGGCGTCGACGAGCGCCGCGACCGCGCCCTGCGTCGCCTCGCGCTCGAGCAGCCGCAGCTCGTTGCGCGCGAAGGGCAGCATGTCGCCCCTGCCGAGAGGCTGGCAGACGACCTCGATGGCGCCGGGCATCGCCCGGATCGCGTCTAGCAGCTTCTTGCCGCGCACCGTCGAGCCGTCGTGGCGGATGACGAGGGTCGTGCCGTCGACGGGCTGCTGCAGGTAGCGGAGCGCGTCGGCGATGAAGGCGTCCGTCGCCTTCACGCCGTTCTCGACCCGCACCAGGCGCGGCTCGTCGAACAGCGAGGGGCTCGCGATCAGCTCGAGCGCGCCGTCCGTGTACTGCCCGGCGTCGAGATCGGAGACCTCGAGGTCGGGATCCTCCATCACGAGCAGCGACCGGAGGCGCTGCAGGGCGCGATCGGCGAGGAAGGACTCCTTGCCGAACACGAGGACCACGGGGGCCGGCGACACCTGCTCCCAGCTGATCTTCGGGATGCTCGCTGCCATGCCACCAGCCTAGGGCTGGCCGCCCACGCCGTCAGCCGCATCCGCGTCGAGACCCATCCGCTCCGACCACAGCCGCAGCCCCGCCTCGTCGACGGCGAGCGCGATGGTGCCGAGCACATCGGTGCGCAGGGGCACGCCGCCGGCCTCCTGCACGAGCCGCAGCGCCGCATCCGTGGGGTGGCCGTAGTCGTTCTCCCCCACGCCGACGAGCCCGGCCGATGCACCCAGGCGGCGGTAGAGCGCCGGCAGCTGATCGGCCGAGCCGTGGTGCGCGACCACGACCACGGCCGCCGCCGGCACCCCGGCCCGCAGCAGGCGCGATTGCGATCCCGCGCCCAGGTCGCCGAGCACGACCAGCTCGACCGCACCATCCGCCTGCGGGTCCCCCGGCCAGTCGACCGAGACGGCGACGCTCGCATCGTTGCCGGGCTCGGTCTCGCCCACCGGCCAGAGTGCTTCGATGCGCATGCCGCCCACCTGCCAGGCGTCCCCTCGCCGAGCCTCGTGTGTGGCGGCGCCCCCAGCGGCGAGCTCGTCGACGACCGGTCCGGCGCGGTCGTCGAGCGGACCGTACACGAGCAGCCCTGTGCGGCCCACCAGTGCCTGCGCGCCGCCCGCGTGATCCACGTCGAAGTGCGTCAGCACCAGCATGTCGACGCGCTGCACGCCGAGCATGCCGAGGCACCGCCGCACGCGGGCCGGATCCTCCCCCGCGTCGATGAGCACGGTCGCGCCCTCGTGGCGCACGATCGTCGCGCTCCCCTGCCCCACGTCGCACTGCGCGATCCGCCAGTCGGCGAGCGAGCCGAGCCTGATGCCCGGCCACGCGGCACCGAGCCCGACGACCGCGCCGAGCACGAGGGCGGCGGCGATGCCGCGACCCAGGCTGGATCGAGCGTGGCCGATCGTGACGAGGGCGAGCATGGCGGATGCCGCGAGCACGCCCCAGGGGGCGCCCGGCCACGGGATCTGCGCGGCCGGGAGCTGCTGCGCGACCATGGCCACCTCTGCGATCCACGCGGCGGGGATCCATCCGACCCACGCGCAGCCGATCGCGACCGCGGGAGCGAGGGGCGCGACCAGGCATGCCACGAGCCCCACGAGCGTGACCACCGGCGCCGCCGGACCCGCCAGCAGGTTCGCGAGCACCGCGACCAGGCTGACGCGGGCGTCGAGCCCGACGAGCACCGGGGTGCACCAGAGCTGCGCGGCGAGCGGCACCGAGATCAGCGCAGCGATCGGCGTGGGCAGCGCGCGGGCGAGCACGGCGGTGATCGGGCGCGCGTGCACGATCAGGCCGCAGGTCGCGAGGGCGGAGAGCGCGAAGCCGGGACTCGTGGCGAGGTGCGGCTGCAGCACGAGCACGCCGAGCACCGCGAGCGAGAGCACTGCCAGCGCGCCAGAGCGCCGGCCGGTGGCGATGCCGAGCAGCCCGATCGACGCCATCGCGCCGGCGCGCACGACCGAGGGCTCCGGCGTCACCAGCACGACGAACGCGGCGAGCGCCCCGGCCGCCACGAGGACGCGCACCGGCCGTCGGGCGCCGAGCGCAGCCGCTCCCTGGAAGGCCGCGCCGACGACGATCACGCAGTTCGCCCCCGAGACCGCGGTGAGGTGCGAGAGCCCGGTCTCGAGCATCGCGGTGCGCAGCTGCGGGCTGACGCGCCGCTCGTCGCCGATCGAGAGCCCGGGCAGCAGCTCGCCGCCGACGCCGGGTAGCTGCGCGGAGGCCTGGAGCAGCCCGTCGCGCAGCGGTCCGGCCCATGCCGCCCACGCGGCCGGCTCGCTGAGCGAGAGCTCGGCGCAGGTGAGCAGCCAACGCGAGCCGTCGAGCCAGGCGTCGCACGCGCCGGTCGCGCTGCCGCCGATCGTGAGCGGCGCCTCCGGCCCCCGCAGCAGCATCGCGCTGCGCAGCGCGCCGCGCTCGCCCCCCTCGCCGGTGCACCCGGTGATCACGACCTCCGTCGGCGCAGCCTGCCCGAGCAGCAGCAGCGTCAGCTCGTCGCACGCCTCGAAGCCGCTCGCGACGACGCCGTCGGCGGCGAGCAGCAGCGGGCACGCGAACCCCAGGCCGAGCGCGAGCGAGCGCAGCGCGTCGGCGGCCAGGCTCGGCAGCCGCCGACGACCGAGGTGCGCGAGCGCCAAGCAGGCGATGGCGGCGATGCCTGCGCACGCGGCCGCCGCGCTCAGCAGTGCCGCGTGGGCGCTCAGCGCAGCCAGCGCCGCCCACGCGAGCGCCACCGGCAGCGCGAGACGCAGGTCGCGCATCAGTCGCGCTCGGCAGTCACAGCGTCACCAGTGGCGTGAGCGTGGCGAGCAGCGCTGGTCCGATGCCGGGCACGTCGTCGAGCTGCGCCACGTCGGTGAAGGGCCCGTGCTCCTCGCGGTGCGCGATGATCGCCATCGCGAGCGCGGGACCGACCCGTGGCAGCCCTTCGAGCGCGGGCTGGTCGGCGCGGTTGAGCGAGACGAGACCGCCCGCCCCGACGCCGATCCCCGCGCTGCCGGTGCCGCTCGCGGCGGCGGCCTCCGTGGCCGCCGCCTGCTCCTCGAGCGTCGGCACGATGAGCTGCTCGCCGTCCACGAGCGGCCGCGCCAGGTTCAGCGCGCCATCGGCCGCGTCGTCGCCCGTGCCGCCCGCCCGGGCGAGGGCATCGAGGACGCGGGCGCCCTGCGACAGCCGATAGACGCCGGGCCGCTCGACCGCGCCCTGCACGTCGATGACGAGGTCGGCAGCAGCGGTGGCGACGGGCGTCGGCAGGATCGCGTCCGGCTGGGCGTCGACCAGCATCCGCTGCGCGACCCCGCCCGCCACCGCGCCGAGCACCAGCAGCACGGCGGCCCCGGCGCCCAGTCGCCAGCGCGCATCCTCTCCGGCCATCCGCGCACGGTAGGGCGGATGGGGCGGTCTCCGTGCGCTGGCCGGTCGTGGTTGTGGACGGCGAGGTGCCCGGCGTGAGCGCTAGACGACGAAGTTCACGAGCCTCGGCGCGCGCACGACCGCCGTGCGGATCTCGGCGTCGCCGACAGCCCGCTGCACGCCCGCCAGCGCACGGGCCGCGGCCTCGAGCTCGGTGTCGGCGATGTCAGCCGGCACCTCGAGCCGGTCGCGCACCTTGCCGTTCACCTGCACGACCGCCGTGACCGTCTGCTCCTGCAGCAGCGACCGGTCGGCCTTGCGCCAGCCGGCGTTCGCGACCGCCGGCTGGTGGCCGAGGTTCGCCCACATGTCCTCCGCCGTGTAGGGCGCGAAGAGCGAGAGGCCGAGCGCGATCGTCTCCACCGCCTCGCGGACGGCGGGGTCTGCAGCGCCGGGGCCGGAGTCGACCGCCTTCCGGGTCGCGTTGGTGAGCTCCATCAGGCGAGCGACCACGACGTTGAACTTCAGCCCCTCGACGAGACCCGGCGCATCCGCCAAGAACCGGTGCGTCTCGCGGCGCAGGCGCCGATCGCCCGGCTTCGGGTCGGTGCCCGGCTTCGCGAGCTGCTCGATCGAGAGCCGCCACGCGCGCGCCAGGAACTTCTGCGAGCCGGTCGGGCTGACGTCCTTCCAGTCGATGTCGTCCTCGGGCGGGCCGGCGAACGACATCGTCAGGCGCACGGCGTCGACGCCGAACTGCTCGAGCTCCTCCGAGAGCGTGACGAGGTTGCCCTTCGACTTCGACATCTTCGAGCCGTCGAGGATGACCATGCCCTGGTTGAGCAGCGACTCGAACGGCTCCGTGAACGGCACGTGGCCGAGGTCGAAGAGCACCTTCGTGATGAACCGCGCGTAGAGCAGGTGCAGGATCGCGTGCTCGACGCCGCCGACGTAGCGGTCGACGGGGGCCCAGCGCTCGACCTGCGCGCGGTCGAACGGCTGCGTGTCGTCGGTCGGGTTCAGGAACCGCAAGTAGTACCAGGAGGAGTCGACGAAGGTGTCCATCGTGTCGGCGTCGCGCTTCGCGGGGCTGCCGTCGATCGGCGACGGCACGTTCACCCAGTCCTCGGCAGCGCCGAGCGGGCTCGTGCCCTTGGGCTTCAGGTCGAGCCCCTCGGAGTCGGGCAGCGTGACGGGCAGCTGCTCGAGCGGCACCGGCACCTCCTGCCCGTCCGCGGTGTGGATGATCGGGATGGGCGTGCCCCAGTAGCGCTGCCGGCTCACGAGCCAGTCGCGCAGGCGGTAGGTCTTCGCCGCGCGGCCCACGCCACGGGATTCCAGCAGCTGCACCATGCGGGTGATGGCGTGCGCCTTCGACATGCCGTCGAGCTCGCCGGAGTTGATCATCCGCCCGTCGCCGGTGAGCGCCTCGCCCGTGGTCTTCGGGTCGAGGGGCGGCTGCTCCTCGGGCCAGACGGCGTTGCCCTCGTCGTCGAGCGGGATCTGCGGCATGACGCCTGTGACGGGCGCGTTGGTGTCGACGACCACGCGGACCGGGAGGTCGAACGCGCGCGCGAAGTCGAGGTCGCGCTGATCGTGCGCCGGCACGCCCATGACGGCGCCGTGGCCGTAGTCGGCCAGCACGTAGTCGGCGGCCCACACGGGCATGCGCTCCCCCGTCAGCGGGTGGATCGCGGAGCGGCCGAGGTCGACGCCCGTCTTCACGCGCTCGGTGCTCTGCCGGTCGATCTCCGTCATCCGCCCCACGTCGTCCAGGTAGGCCTGGAACCGCATCCGCACCGCCGGGTCGGCGCCGGCAGCGAGCTCGGCGGCGAGGTCGGAATCGGGCGCGACGACCATGAACGTGGCGCCGTAGAGGGTGTCGGGGCGGGTCGTGAAGACGGGCACCCGGCTCGGGTGGCCCTCGATCTCGAACTCGACCTCGGCGCCCTCGGAGCGCCCGATCCAGTTGCGCTGCATGCGCAGCACCTTCTCGGGCCAGCGCCCCTCGAGCTGGTTGAGGTCGTCGAGCAGGCGGTCGGCGTAGTCGGTGATCTTGAAGTACCACTGCGTCAGCTTCTTCTTGACGACCGGCGTCCCGCAGCGCTCGCAGGCGCCGTCGACGACCTGCTCGTTCGCGAGCACCGTCTGATCCTTCGGGCACCAGTTGACGTTGGAGGGCTTGCGGTACGCGAGGCCGGCCTTGTACAGCTCGAGGAAGAGCCACTGGTTCCACTTGTAGTACTGCGGGTCGCTCGTGTGCAGGATGCGATCCCAGTCGAACGCTGTCGCGTACTTGCGCATCGAGCGCTTGTGCTGCTCGATGTTCGCCTCGGTCCAGACCTTGGGATCGATGCCGCGCTGGATCGCCGCGTTCTCGGCGGGCAGGCCGAAGGAGTCCCATCCGATCGGGTGCAGCACGTTGAAGCCCTGCTGCCGCCAGTAGCGCGCGAGCACGTCGCCGTAGGCGTACGACTCGGCGTGGCCCATGTGGAGGTCGCCCGAGGGGTAGGGGAACATGTCGAGCACGTACTTGCGCGGGCGCGCATCCGCCTCGTCGTCCGTGGCGAAGGGTCGCAGGGCTTCCCACACGGGCAGCCAGCGCTGCTCGATGCGGGCGAAGTCGTAGGTCTCGTCGGTCACTGATGCTCCTGGGTGCGGTCAGCCCTCGGCGGCTGCACCGGCTTTCCAGTCTAGGCGCGACCAGCCCGTCGCGCGTCGTGCCAGAATCGTCCAGGAGCGTCGAGGAGGTGTGCGTGCCGGAGTTCGAGAATCCGCCTGCGACGGTCGACGTGCCCGCGTCGCGCGTGACGCGAATCGTCTCGGTGGATGCGCCGGTCGCGACCGTCTGGCGCTGCCTGGTCGAGCCCGATCTCCTGGCGCGGTGGCTCGGCGACATCGCCGCCTTCCCGGAGGGCGTCGCCCCCGGTGCGCTGGGCCGCTTCGCGTGGACGGGCGAGGTCGTGCTGGCCGCCAGGATCCTCGACGTCGAGCCCGAGCAGCGCTTCGCCTTCGAGTGGGCCGAGGGCATCCTCTCCGGCCGTGCCTCGTCGGTCGAGATCACGCTCGCCGAGATCGACGGATGCGCCCAGGTGCACCTGGTCGAGTCGGGCTTCCCGCTCGAGGGCGATGACTCGACGCGGCGCGAGGCGCTGCGCTCGCTCGCCGCGGGCTGGACCGTCGAGCTCGACGAGCTCGTCGAGCTCGCGGAGGCCCTGCCGGCCTGACCCCGTTTCGCAACCTTCAGGTTGCGCATGACAGGGGTGCAGCATACGCTTCACTCGCAACCGGATGGTTGCATGAGGGATCGCGAGGAGGCGACGATGGCGCACGAGCCAGCAGCGACGGCAGACGAGGCCAGCATGCGCGTGACGCGCACGATCGAGGTGCGCGCGCCGATCGAGGTCGTGTGGGAGACGCTGACGGATCCGCGCGAGATCGCGCAGTGGTTCGGCCAGCGCGTGAGCTTCCCGGACGGCATGCACGAGGGCGCGACGGGCACCTTCGGCTGGAGCGCGCACGGCGACTTCCCGGCCCGCATCGAGCGCTGGGACCACCCGCGCGCCTGGGCGTTCCGCTGGGGGACGCCGGGCGAGCCGCTGCGCGAGGACACCAGCACCCTCGCGACCTTCTCCCTCGTGCGCGACGGCGACCTGACCCGCCTCACGGTCGTCGAGACCGGCTTCGAGCACCTCGGTGACGAGGCCGCCGCCCGAGCGGCGCTCGAGGACAACCGTCAGGGGTGGACCCAGGAGCTCGACGAGCTCGTCGCGCTCGTCGCTCGACGTTGGGCCCCCGCGATCGTCGACCGCGTGGCTGGCACGATCACGCGCTCCCTCGACATCCAGGCCCCGAAGGAGCTCGTCTGGCGGCACCTCACCGACCCTGCATCCATCGAGGCGTGGTGGGGGCACCCCGCCGACTTCCCCGGCGGGGTGAGGGAGGGCGTCACCGGCACCTTCGAGCACGAGGGGCAGCGCTGGCCGGTGGCGATCCAGATCCTGCGCGAGGCGGAGACGTTCGCGTTCCGGTGGGGTGAGATCGGTGAGGACGAGCCGGGTGCCGAAGCCTGCGACGTGCGCTTCGACCTGGACGAGACCGAGCACAGCGGCACCCGCGTCACCGTGGTCGAGTCCGGCTGGATGCGCGTGCCTGCAGAGGTGCGCGACGAGCGCATGGAGCAGAACCGGGGCGGCTGGGAGTTCGTGCTCGACAGCCTGCGCAGCCACGTGCTCTCGGATCCGGCGTGACGGCCCCGCCCGTCGCGCAGCTGGCGGCGCTCGCCGACGACACCCGCTGGCGGATCCTGGAGCTGCTCGGCAGCCGGCCCCGCTCGGCGAGCGCGCTCGCCAAGGAGCTGCCGGTCACGCGGCAGGCGATCGCGAAGCACCTCGCGGTGCTCGAGGCGGCGGGGCTGGTCGGATCGGAGCGCGTCGGCCGCGCGGTCGAGCACCGCGCGATCGGCGCGAGCCTCAGCGAGCTGGCCGATCGGCTCGACCGGATCGGCCGAGCCTGGGACGCGCGGCTGGAGCGCGTCGCGCGGAGGGCCGAGGCGCGCGCCGACGCGTGACGCGCACGGATGCGATGCCGGGCGCGGCGGGCCTCATCGCGGCACGAGCGCGGCGAGCATGGCTGCTGCCTTCACGTGCAGCTCCTCCACCTCGAAGGCCGGATCCGACAGCGCGGTCACGCCGCCGCCGACCCCGATGTGGGTGCCGTGCTCGTCCGCGACGACGCTCCTGATGACCATCGCCAGGTGGCACACGTCTGCTGCCACCAGTCCGAAGCATCCGCTGTAGACGCCGCGGGGCGCGCCCTCGAGCGCCCCCAGCAGCTCGACGGTGCGGCGCTTGGGTGCACCGGTCATCGATCCGGCGGGGAAGAGCGCGCGCACCGCGTCGAGCGGCCCGAGCCCGGGCAGGAGGCGCCCTCGCACCGTCGACACGAGCTGGTGCACCGTGGGGTAGGTCTCGACCTCGAGCAGGCTCGCCACCTCGACGGAGCCCGGCGCGCTCACCCGCTGCAGGTCGTTGCGGCACAGGTCGACGATCATGACGTTCTCGGCCCGCTCCTTCTCGCTCTCGAACAGCTCGAGCGCGAGCGCCGCGTCGTCGGCGCCCCCGAGCACGCCATCCGCATCGCCGCGGCGGCGGGTTCCCTTGATGGGGCGCGTCGTCGCGACACCTCCCTCGACGTGCAGGAAGGTCTCCGGGCTCGCGCTCGACACCGTGACGCCGGCGATGCGCAGCAGGCCGCCGTGATGGACGGGGTTCGCCGCCCGCAGCCGCGCGTGGGTCGCGATCGCGTCGATCGGCGGCCCCTCGATCGCGGTCGTCAGGCACAGCACGTAGGAGTCGCCCTCCCGGATGTGCTCGCGGCAGCGCTCGACCTTCTCGGCGTACGCGACGTCGCCGTCGCGCCAGTGCAGGAGGGCCGGGTCGACCCGCCGGCCCGTGCGCCGATCGACCGAGCCCGCGGGCTCCGGCACCGGATCGGGCTCCTGCTCGAGCGCCCACGGCTCGCCGTCGCGCGACTGCAGCTGCGCGCTGCCCTCCACCGACACCACCCAGCGATCGAGCAGCAGCCACGCCGCCTCGGGGAACCGCCCCGCGGCCTCGTCGCCCTCCTCGGGCTCGAGCCCGAGCATCCGCACCCCCGCCTCGTAGCCGAACCAGCCGATCCAGGCGCCGGGGAGCCGCGCGCGCGCCTGGTCGAGCGCCGCCACCGCGTCGCCGCCGATGGGCTCGCCGTCGAGGGTCGCGCGCCCTCCCCGGATGACGAGCGCGTGGCTACCGACGCCGATCACGTGCGCGCCGCTCGAGGAGGAGTCGAGCCAGACGACGTCCCCGCCGCTGGCCTCGAGCGACGCGAAGGCGGCCTCGGGCGTCACGTCGACCGACGTCGCCCAGCGGGCACCGAGGTGCGGCAGGAGCGGCGCAGAGGTCGCTGGCATAGGGTCGATCCTATGAGCGGGACCGAGGCTGCGCGGGACCGGAGCCGCCCTGCTCCGGGCGACCCCGCGTCGGTCGCCGGCACCTCGTCGCTCGTCTGGACGCCGACCGGCTTCTCCCCCGCGGCCGGCTCCGATGCTGAGGGCGACGCGGGGTCTCGGGTCGCATCGGCGACCACGACGCTCGCGGCCGACTCGTGGCTCGTCGTCGACGGCCGCGTGCTCGCGCTCCAGCGGCACCAGCGTCGCTTCGCCGATGCGGTGGCAGGTGCAGGCGGCGATCCTCGCGCTGCGCTCACCGCCGCCGAGGCCGCGATGCGGCACGTGCCGACCCGCGGCCGCTGGTCGCCGCGCCTCGACCTCACGCCCGACGGGATCTTCCTGCGGATCCGGCCGGCGCCCGACGCGTCGACGCGCATCGACGTCGTGACCGCCAGCCGCGATCCCCGCACCCTGCCGCATCGCAAGGGCCCCGACCTCGAGGCGCTCGCCGCCCTGCAGGCCAAGGAGGCCGCTCGCATCGGCGCCCCCGTCGAACCGATCATCACCGTCGACGGCGTGGTCGCGGAAGGCACCTGGTCCGCCCTGCTGTGGTGGCGCGGCGAGGTGCTGTGCATGCCGGCCGCAGGCGTGCCGAGCCTGCCGTCGGTGACCGCGGCGGTGCTGCTGGCGATGGCGAGCGAGCGCGGGATCGAGGTGCGGCGCGAGCGCGCGACGCCTGCGGCGCTCGCGGACTGCGAGGTGTGGCTGGCGAACGCGCTGCGCGGCATCCGCGCCGTCTCGCGATGGATCGACGGGCCCGACCTCGCGCCGCCCGCGCTCGCGGAACCGTGGCAGCGCCGCCTCGACGCGCTGCGCGTGCCGCCGTCCCCGAGCGACACCAGCGGCGACGACGGCCAGCGGCGCGGCGCGGCGAGGGTGGGCGCGCGGTGATCGACGACGTCATCGGCGGCTTCCTCGACGCCGTCGCCTCCGTCGACCCGCTCCTGCGCACGATCGTCGCGGGCATCGCGATGCTGCTGGAGACGAGCGTGCTGCTGGGACTCGTCGTGCCCGGGGACACGATCGTGATCGTCGCAGCGCTCGCCGTCGAGGCATGGCCCTGGTGGCTCGCGCTGATCGGCGCGATCGTCCTGGGCGCGCTCGCGGGCGAGTCGATCGGCTTCGCGATCGGGCACTGGCTCGGCCCGAAGATCGACGTCTGGCTCGCTCGGCGGTGGCCGAGGGCATCCGCGCAGTGGCGCCGCACCGAGCGCTACCTGGCGCGCCGCGGGGGGCCCGCCATCTTCCTCTCGCGCTTCCTCCCCGTCGCGCACTCCCTGGTGCCGCTGATCGTCGGGGCATCGGCGATGCCCTACCGCCGGTTCCTCGCCTGGACGACCCCCGCGTGCATCGTGTGGGCAGCCGCCTACGCCTCAGCCGGCTGGCTCGCCGGCGGCACCTACCGCGAGCTCGCCGACCGGCTGCACGGCGCCGGCTACGTCATGGTCGCGGTCGTCGCCGCGTTCATCCTGCTCGTGTGGGTCGCCAAGCGCCTGATCGGCCGGTACGAGGCCCGGCACATGGAGGAGGGCGCGCACGAGGATGCCGAGGCGGGCCAGGCGGCGGAGCAGGAGCGCGGCGGCGAGCCGGTCGACGAGCAGGGCTCGAACGAGCGAGTGACGGACCGACTGCCGAACGACGACCGATAGCGCCTCGGCGCGGCGCTCAGCCCGCGGCTGGATCTTTGCGCGCGCCGCCGAGCATGTCGCCGATCTGCTCGCGCGCGAGCTCCACGCCCATCGCGAGGTAGCGCGGGTCGCCATCGGGATCGTGCAGGAACGCGTAGGTCACGAGCGCGTCGAGGCCGCCGATGCCGAGCTCCAACCGCTCGCGCTGCTCCTCGTCGGTCTCGATGCCCCAGCGCTCGCGCAGGAACTCGACCATGTCGTCGACGAACAGCGGCGCGACGGCGGCGCGGTGCTGAGGCCCGAGGTCCAGGCCCTCGCCCGTGCGCAGCATCCTGAACGAGGGCACCTCGCGGAAGGTCTCGACCATCGCGCCGACGATCGCCTCCATCGCTTCCTCCCACGAGGGGTGGTCGACGATGAGCACGCGCTCGATGGCGAGCCGCATGCGCTCGAGGTTGCGCTCCGCGAGCGCCACGAGCACCGCGACGCGGTCGGGGAAGTAGCGGTAGACGGTGCCGATCGAGGCTCCGGCATGCTCGGCGACGAGCGCCGTCGTGAGGTGCTCGATGCCGTGCTCGACCACCACCGCCGCCGCCGCGTCCAGCAGCGCTTCGATCCGGTGGGCGGCCCGCGCCTGCACCGGCTCGTTCCTCACGGTCACCGACGGTGCCGGGGAGCTTCGATCGTTCATGGCGACATCCTGTCGCATCCGGCGTCGATCGGTGGGAGCATCGCGGGTATGTGTGGACGGTACGTGCTGGCGACCCCTGCGACCGAGCTGGTCGCGCTGTTCGAGATCGATGAGATCGGCGCCGCGCTGCCAGAGCCGAGCTGGAACATCCCGCCGACCTCGACGGTGCCGATCGTCGTGGAGCCGCAGCCGCGCGACGACTCGCCCCCCGTGCGCAGGCTGGAGGCGGCGCGCTGGGGGCTCGTGCCCGCCTGGGCGGATGACGTGTCGGTGGGCGTGCGCGCCTTCAACGCGCGCAGCGAGACGGCGGCCTCGAAGCCCATGTTCCGCGACGCGGTGCGCGAGCGGCGCGCGCTGGTGCCCGCCGACGGCTGGTTCGAGTGGCAGCGGCACGGCGATGCGAAGACCCCGCACTACATCCACGGCGAGCATCCGATCTCGTTCGCGGGCCTCTATGCCTGGTGGAAGCAGCCGGACGGCGCCTGGCTGCTGTCGACCTCGATCCTCACCACCGCATCCGCGGGCGAGCTCGCACCCATCCACGAGCGGATGCCCGTGGTCGTCTCCCCCGAGATGCGGGATGCGTGGCTCGACCCGACGGAGGACGGCGAGGCCGCGCTCGAGGCGGTCGCGGCCGAGGCTGCGGAGGCGGTGGCGAACCTGCGCGCGCACGTCGTCGGCGCTCGGGTCGGCAACGTGCGCGAGCAGGGCGCCGAGCTCATCGCACCCATCGACCCGGCGTAGGGCACCCGCGAGCGTCGCCCGGCGGTCGGCTCGCGGCGGCCGGCAGCCAGTAGGGTCGAGGGGCGTCCACGGCTCGGGAGGTCACGCATGGAGGAGCTCGATCCGCTCTCGCGCATCCCCGAACCCATCAAGCACACCGCTGCGCGCATCGAGGATTGGGTGCACGAGCACCGGGAGGCCAACGCGCTCCGCGCCGGTCGCCTGCCCGCCATCGTCGCCTACCCCGGATACGGCGGGGACGGCTGGGTGCGGGTGCTCGCCCGCGTGCTGCTCGTGCAGCCCGGCAAGGAGCAGAGCGTGCACTACGAGAACGTGCGCGGGTGGCGCTCGTTCACGTCGATCGCCCTCAACCACATCGACGTGACGCTGGAGGCCAACGGCGAGCGCCACGTGGTGATCGCCGACCGCGGCGGGCTCGTCGACGCGATCGTGCCGTTCCGCCTCGAATCGGGGTGGCAGGAGGTGACGCTCAGCGTCGCCGGATCCGTGCCGGTCGTCGCTCCGGTCTTCGTGGTCGATCCCGCCACGCGCTTCGGTGTCGTCAGCGACATCGACGACACCGTCATGGTGACGTCGCTCCCCCGGCCGCTGCTCGCCGCCTGGAACGCGTTCGTGCTCGACGAGCACGGACGGCAGCCGGTGCCCGGCATGGCCGTGCTGTACGAGCGCATCGCGAACGAGCATCCGGAGAGCCCCTTCGTCTACCTCTCCACCGGGGCGTGGAACGCGGCACCCACCCTCAGTCGATTCCTCTCCCGCAACCTCTACCCCTCCGGCAGCCTGCTGCTGACCGATTGGGGGCCGACGCACGACCGCTTCTTCCGCTCCGGCCGCGAGCACAAGCGCCGCGAGCTGCGCAGGCTCGCGCGCGAGTTCCCCGACATCCGGTGGCTGCTCGTCGGCGACGACGGGCAGCACGACGAGTCGATCTACGGCGAGTTCGCGAACGCGCATCCCGCATCCGTGCACGCGGTCGCGATCCGCGAGCTCTCGCCGCAGGAGGCGGTGCTGGCCGGTGGCCGCAAGCACGCCGAGACGCGCTCGATGCACCCCTGGGTGTGGTCGTCGAACGGCGGGGGGCTCGCGAAGGAGCTCGCGAGGATCCCCGGCCTCGACGTGCTCTGATGGCGCGCGCCGCTGCGTCGTTCGCTGCCACCGGCTGCGCATGAGCGCTCGTCCGATCGCGATCGCGGTGATCCTGCGCGCTGACGGCGCGATGCTGGTGACGAGCGCGGTCGAGCCCGGCAGCGCAGCGGCGGGCGCTCCGCGCACGCTGGTGCGACCGCCCGGCGGGGGCATCGATGCGGGCGAGTCGGCGCCGGATGCCGTGGTGCGCGAGCTGCGCGAGGAGCTCGGGGTCGAGGCCCTCGGCGTCGCACCGCTCGGCACCCTCGAGCACCGCCTGCGATTCGCGGGCCGCTCGCTGCACGAGCTCGTGCACGTGCTCGTCGCCCGGCTGCCGACGGATGCGACGCTGCCGACGCGCACCGACGCGGGACACCCGGTGTGGTGGCTGACGCCCGATCGCTTCGACGACCCGGAGCTCGAGATCGTGCCACCGGGATTGCTGCAGCTGATCGAGCGCGCACGCCCCTGACCCTTCTCATGCTTTGCATCACAAGGTATGCTGTCTCGCATGGGTGATGCTCCAGCGGGCTCCTCGGCAACGTCGCAGCTGCGCAAGGGCGTGTTGGGGCCCATCGTGCTCGCGCTGCTCGAGTCGCGCGAGCGCTACGGGCTCGAGATCGTGCGCGAGCTCCGTGCGCTCAGCCTCGTCGCGAGCGAGGGAACCGTCTACCCGCTCCTGACGCGCCTGCAGGACTCCGGCGCCGTCGAGAGCGCCTGGGTAATCTCCGACACCGAGCGCCCGCGCCGCTACTACCGGCTCACCGCCATCGGCCGCCAGGAGCTCGCGGCCTTCCGCACCGACTGGGCGGCGTTCTCGAGCGCCGTCGAGTCGATCCTGCACACGAGCGAAGGATGACCATGCACCAGCACCCATCGCTGCCCACGGAGGCGCAGCGCTACCTCGAGCAGCTCGAGCTCGAGGCGGCGGTGCTGCCGGAAGCGCGCAGGGCGCAGCTCGTCGGCCAGATCCGCGAGCACCTCCTCGACGCCCTGGACGACCGCGCCGAGCTCAAAGCCGTGATCGGCAGGCTCGGCGCCCCGCGAGAGCTCGTCGCGGAGGCGCAGCCCGGCGGGAGCACCGCACGCCCGCGGCCGTCGCGGTCACCGTGGCCCCTCGTGCTCGCGATCGCCGCCCTGGCGATCGGCGTGCTGCTGCTGCTCATCAGCGGCACGCTCTTCGCCCTGTCGGGTCGGGGCCGCTCGTTCGTGCTCGCCGTTCCGGGCGTCCTCGTCGCTGCTGGTGGCGCCGTGCTGCTCATCAGGCAGCGCCGCAGGAACCGAGAGGATCCCGCAGCGAGCGCGGCGGCACGGCGCGCCGTGCGCGGGCTCGTGATCGTCGGCCTCGCAGCGGGAGTCCTCCTGCTCGCGCTCGCGGGAGCGGTGTTCGTCATGACGGGCAGATGGCGCTCGATCCTGTTCGCGCTCCCAGGGGTGCTCCTCGCGGTCGGATGCGGCATCGCGCTGCTGCGAGGCGCGTCGCATGCGAGGCGAGCGGGCCTCGGCGAGCAGCGAGCGCTCCGCTAGCGCGCGAGCACCTCGCCCGCGCGGCCCGAGGCGCGCACCCACCCTCCGGCCTCGGTCACGCGCACCGGCGCATCGCCGAGGAACCGCATCGCGACGAGCGCCGCAGCGTGGCCAGCGGTCAGCCCGCTGGGGTCGACGGCGCGGGCCCAGACCGCGCGCTCGGCCCTGCGCCTGACCGCCTCGCCCGGGGAGCGCGGCAGTGAGGCCTCGACATCCGATGCCGCCTGCGTCGCGAGCTCGCGCACGCGCGCCGGCTCGACGTCGCCCGTGTGCGCCCAGCCGCCCTGCGGCGGAGAGACCGCCGCCCACGCGGGCCGCGCCACCGCATCCGGCACCTCGATGTCTGCGCCCTCGCGCAGCGCGTCGCGCAGCGGCGGCAGCGCCACGACGCCGTCGAAGCGAGCGGGCTCGCGCATGCGGGCAGCGCGCGCCACGAGCACCGTCGGGCCGGTGTCGAGCAGCCCGGCGGATGCGGTCATCGGGGTCGTGAGCAGCGCCACGGGCCCGTCGGCAGCCAGCCGCACGGTGCCGTCGCCGAAGACGGCAGCGCGGTCGAGCAGCAGGACGAGGTCGGCGCGGGCGCGCTCGTCGAGGGAGAGGATGGAGTGCATGCGATCTCTAGACTAGAGCGGCCCCCGTGGCCCGAGCTCCGTCGAGAGGACCGTCGTGACCGAGAGCATCCGCATCCTGCTGGAGACCCTGTCGCTCGTCGACACCGGTGCCCGCACCTCCGAGGACATCTTCACCGGCGCGAGCCACCCCATGCCCTACGGGAGGGTCTTCGGCGGGCAGGTCATGGCGCAGGCCGTCGTCGCGGCGCAGCGCACCGTCGAGGCCGACCGCGACATCCACTCGGTGCACGGGTACTTCGTGCGACCGGGCGACGTGGAGCAGCCGATCACGCTCTCCGTGGAGCGGATCCACGACGGCCGCTCCTTCTCCACACGGCGGGTGCAGGCCTACCAGCGGGGCGTGCCGATCATGTCGATGATCTCCTCCTTCCAGGATCTCGACGAAGGCCCCAGCTCGCAGCACCCGATGCCGCGGGGGCTGCCCTCGCCCGACGAGCTGCCGAGCTCTGAGGAGCTGCTCGCCGCCTATGCGGGCCATCCGCAGGCACGCGCTGTCATCGCGCGCCCCTTCGACATCCGCCACGTGGAGGGTCCGATCTACTTGCCCGACCCCGATCGCCCTCGCAACGGCAACCAGCACGTCTGGATCCGCGCGAAGGATCGCCTGCCCGACGACGACGCGCTGCACCGCGCGGCGCTCGCCTACCTCTCGGACTACGCGATGCTCGAGCCGATCGTGCGCATGCACGGCGCCGCCTGGACCACCCCTGGCCTGAAGGCCGCGAGCCTCGACCACGCGCTGTGGTGGCACCGGCCGGTGCGGGTGGACGAGTGGCTGCTGCTCGAGCTGGAGACGAGCTCGTCGGGCGGTGGGCGCGGGCTCGGCCGAGCCCACATCTATGCCGCCGACGGCACGCACGTCGCGACCGTCGCCCAGGAGGGCATGGTGCGGGTGCCGCAGGAGCACGCCTCGTGAGCGAGCGCCCGGCGAGCGTGCAGCCGATCGCGCCCGCCGCCGCCATGCGCGCGGTGCGCGATGCACTGCCGCTGCGCACCGAGCGCCTCGTGCTGCGCACGCTCGCCCCGACCGACATCGACGCGGTGCGCGCCTACCGGAACGCGCCCGGACAGCGGCGCTGGACCTACAGCCGCGATCAGACCGAGGCGGAGCTGATGGCGTGGACCGCCGGCGGCGCGCCCGTCTTCCTGCGGGACGGGGACGCCGTGCAGCTCGGCATCGAGCACGAGGGAGCGCTCGTCGGCGACATCATGGTGCGCATCACCAGCTTCGCGGCGCGCCAGGTCGAGCTCGGCTGGATGGTCGCGAGCGAGGCGCAGGGCAAGGGGTTCGCGACCGAGGCCGCCGCTGCTGCGCTGGAGCTCGCGCTCGCCATCGGCGCGCATCGCGTCTCGGCGCAGCTCGACGACGAGAACGTCGCGTCGCGCCGGGTCGCGGAGCGCATCGGCATGAGCGTCGAGGGGCGCTTCGTCGACGACGACATCAACCCCGCCACCGGCACCTTCGGCACGTCGCTGTTCATGGCGCTGCGCCGGACCGAGGGCTGACGCTGCAGCGTCGGCCCTCGGCCCGGCGAGCACGGCCCGCTGCGCGCGGGCGCGGCGGATGCCGGCGCTAGCTCTGCGGGAACCCCAGGTTCAGCCCGCCGTGGCTCGGGTCGAGCCATCGGCTCGTGACGACCTTCTCGCGGGTGTAGAACTCGAAGGCGTGCTTGCCGTAGGCCTTGCCCTGCCCGAAGATCGAGCGCTTCCAGCCGCCGAAGGAGTGGTAGCCGACCGGCACGGGGATCGGCACGTTGATGCCCACCATCCCCACCTGCACCTCGTTCTGGAAGCGGCGAGCCGCGCCGCCGTCGTTCGTGAAGATGGCGGTGCCGTTGCCGTAGGGGTTGGCGTTGATGAGCTCGAGGCCCTCCTCGTAGCTGGCGACGCGCACGATCGAGAGCACCGGGCCGAAGATCTCCTCCTTGTAGGCGGTGGAGTCGGTGGGCACGCGGTCGATCAGGGTCGGCTTCAGCCAGAAGCCGTTCGGGTCGCCGTCCACCTCCGGGTCGCGACCGTCGACGAGCACGGCGGCCCCGTCGTCCGCGGCGGTCTGGATGTAGCCGGCGACCTTGTCGCGGTGCTGGCCCGTGATCAGCGGACCCATGTCGTTGTCGCGCGTACCGTCTCCGGTGCGGATGCCACCCATCCGCTCTGCGATCTTCGCGGCCAGCTCGTCGGCGATCGCGTCGACCGCCACGACGACCGAGATCGCCATGCAGCGCTCGCCCGCTGAGCCGAAGCCAGCGTTGACCGCGGCATCGGCGGTCACGTCGAGGTCGGCGTCGGGCAGCACCAGCATGTGGTTCTTCGCACCGCCGAGCGCCTGCACGCGCTTGCCGTGCTGGGAGCCGGTCGTGTAGACGTACTCCGCGATGGGCGTCGACCCGACGAAGGAGATCGCCTCGACGTCGGGATGCGTCAGGAGCGTGTCGACCGCCTCCTTGTCGCCGTGGACGACGGTGAGCACGCCATCCGGCAGCCCCGCCTCCTGGAAGAGCTCAGCGATGAACACGGCAGCCGAGGGGTCCTTCTCGCTCGGCTTGATGACCACGGTGTTGCCGGCTGCCAGCGCGACGGGCGCGAACCAGAGCGGGATCATGGCGGGAAAGTTGAAGGGGCTGATGATGCCCACGACGCCGAGCGGCTGGCGCAGCGAGTAGACGTCGACGCCGGTGGAGGCGTTCTCGGAGTACTCGCCCTTCGTCAGCAGCGGGAACGCGGTCGCGAGCTCGGCGACCTCGATGCCGCGGGCGATCTCGCCCAGCGCGTCCGAGTGCACCTTCCCGTGCTCGCGCGTGACGATGGCGGCGAGCTCGTCCTTGCGCTGCACGATCAGCTCGCGGAAGCGGAACATGATCGACTGCCGCTTCGCGATCGAGAGGTCGCGCCAGCCGGGGAAGGCGGCCTTCGCGTGGGCGATCGCCTCGCTCACCTCATCGGCGCTCGCGAGCCCCACCTCCGAGACCACCGTGCCGAGCGCGGGGTTGTAGACCGGCGCGGTGCGGCCGGATCCCTCCCGGCGGGCCCCCGCGATCCAGTGCGGGATGGGGGTCGGGCTGGCGGACTGCTCGGTGGGTTCGACGACGGTGTCGGTCATGCGGAGCTCCTCGCTGAGGGGTGGCGTCATTGCTCCTCAAGCCTAGCCAGTGCGCGTGCGCGAGGGTCTACCGGTCGCCGCCGCGCCGGAACGCGATCGGCGCCTCGCGGAACGGCTCCCAGGCCGCGCGCTCCCCCGCCGTGAGCCGGCGCGGGGTGCCCGTCGAGGCATCCAGCATCACCACCGTCGTCTGCGCTCGTGCGTAGACCGTCGACTGGTCGGGCGAGAGCACCTCGTAGCAGACGTCCATCGACGCGCCGCCCATGCGGCCGATCCACATGTCCACCACGATCGGCTCGCGGTGGTGCGGGATCTGCGCCAGGTACTCCGCCTCCTGGCGCGCGATCACCGTCACGCTCGTCGCACCCGGGCCGGCGTCGATGATCGCGGTCGTCGGCGATCCCTCCGGCCCGCCGGCCCAGAACGCCGTGACGCGGGCCTCCTCGAGCAGGGTCAGCAGCGCCGCGTTGTTGACGTGCCCGTACGCGTCCAGATCCGACCAGCGGACCCGGACGGGCACCGGCAGGCGCATCAGTCCCTCGTGAGCTTGCGGTACGCGGAGCGGTGCGGCTTCGCGGCGTCGGGCCCGAGCCGGTCGATCTTGTTCTGCTCGTAGGACTCGAAGTTGCCCTCGAACCAGTACCACTGCGCCGGATCCTCGTCCGTGCCCTCGTAGGCGAGGATGTGCGTCGCGATGCGGTCGAGGAACCACCGGTCGTGCGTGATGACGACCGCGCAGCCGGGGAACTCGAGCAGCGCGTTCTCGAGGCTGCCGAGCGTCTCGATGTCGAGGTCGTTGGTGGGCTCGTCGAGGAGCAGCAGGTTGCCGCCCTCCTTGAGCGTCAGCGCCAGGTTGAGGCGGTTGCGCTCACCGCCGGAGAGGATGCCGGCGCGCTTCTGCTGGTCGGGGCCCTTGAAGCCGAACTGGCTGACGTAGGCCCGGGAGGGGATCTCGACGTTGCCGACCTGGATGTAGTCGAGCCCGTCGGAGACGACCTCCCACAGGTTCTTGTTCGGGTCGATGTTGGCGCGGCTCTGGTCGACGTAGCTCAGCTTGACCGTGTCGCCGATCTTCAGGTCTCCGCCGTCGAGCGGCTCGAGACCGACGATGGTCTTGAACAGCGTGGTCTTGCCGACGCCGTTCGGGCCGATCACCCCGACGATGCCGTTGCGCGGCAGCGTGAAGGTGAGGCCGTCGATGAGCGTGCGGTCGCCGAAGCCCTTCTCGATGCCCTTTGCCTCCAGCACGACCGAGCCGAGCCGCGGGCCCGGCGGGATCTGGATCTCCTCGAAGTCCAGCTTCCTGGTGCGCTCCGCCTCGGCTGCCATCTCCTCGTAGCGCGCCAGTCGCGCCTTGGACTTCGCCTGGCGTCCCTTCGAGTTCGAGCGCACCCAGTCGAGCTCCTCGGAGAGGCGCTTCGCGAGCTTCGCGTCCTTCTTGCCCTGGACCTGCAGCCGCTCGGCCTTCTTCTCGAGGTACGTCGAGTAGTTGCCCTCGTAGGGGTAGAGGCGGCCGCGGTCGACCTCGCAGATCCATCCCGCGACGTGGTCGAGGAAGTACCGGTCGTGCGTGACGGCCATGACCGCGCCGGGGTACTTCGCCAGGTGCTGCTCGAGCCAGAGCACGCTCTCGGCGTCGAGGTGGTTGGTGGGCTCGTCGAGCAGCAGCAGATCGGGCTTCTCGAGCAGCAGCTTGCACAGCGCCACGCGGCGGCGCTCACCGCCCGAGAGGTTCGTCACGGGCCAGTCGCCTGGCGGGCAGCGCAGCGCATCCATCGCCTGCTCGAGCTGAGAGTCGAGGTCCCACGCATCTGCTGCGTCGATCTCCTCCTGCAGCGTGCCCATCTCGGCCATGAGCGCGTCGAAGTCGGCGTCGGGGTTCGCCATCTCGGCGGAGATCTCGTTGAAGCGCTCGATCTTCGCGGTCAGGTGCCCGAAGGCGCCCTGCACGTTCTCCAGCACCGTCTTCGACTCGTCGAGCTCGGGCTCCTGCATCAGGATGCCGACGGAGTAGCCGGGCGAGAGCTTCGCGTCGCCGTTCGACGGGGTGTCGAGCCCAGCGATGATCTTCAGGATCGTCGACTTGCCCGCGCCGTTCGGCCCGACGACGCCGATCTTGGCGCCGGGGATGATCGCGGTCGTGACGTCGTCGAGGATCACCTTGTCGCCCACCGTCTTGCGGGCGCGGACCATCGAAAAAATGTACTCGGCCATGCCCTCAGTCTAGGGCGATCACGTCTCCGACGAGACACCGGTCGCCGCCGAGCGCTGCCGCGCGCACGGCCATGGGCTCGCCGTCCCCGACCTGGCCCACCAGGCACTCGCCACCGACGTGCACCGCGATCTCGAGGAACGTCACCGGAGCTCCCAGCGAATCGACCTCGCGCGTGCGCTCGATCGCCGAGCGCTCGAAGCCGGCGCCCTCGACCGCGGCGACGAGCGAGTCAGGATCGAGCGGCGTGTGCCCGACGAGCGAGGCTCGGAAGGCGTCGAGCTCGGGATCAGGCTGTGCCGCATCCCCCGGCTCGCCGGGGGCCGTCGTGGTCTGCGCCCCTGTCGCCCGGTCGTCCGCGTCGCCCGAGGGTTCGGGCTGCGGTGCGGTCGAGCAGCCGACGAGGACGAGCGATGCGAGCACTGCGAGTGCTGCGATCCGGCGCACGCGCCCTCCTTCACCGACCGACAGGGACGGCTCCAGCCTAGGTCCCGTATCCCGCCGACGCGCCCGAGCCGCTCGTGAGGGCGGTCGACCACGCGGGCTCGCCGTGCTCGTGCTGCTGGTCGCCGCGCTCGTGGGGCAGAGAGGCGGAGTCGGAGCTCTCGAGCGCCTTCTGCGTGCGCTGCCGCAGCGTCGGCCCGACCTTCAGCGAGTGCCCGACGTGGTCGGCCCGGATCCTCACGCTCGTGCCGCGCTTGTCGCCGGACTCCCACTGGTCGATCTTGAGCCTGCCGAGCACCATGACGAGGTCGCCCTTCTGCAGCGAGGTGCCCACGTGGTCGGCGAAGCCACCCCACGCCTCCACGGAGTACCAGTTGGTGTGCGCGTCGACCCAGCTGTCGCCGTCCTTGCGGCGGCTCGTGCAGGCCACGCGGAACTCGGCGACCCTGTCGCCGTTGATGGACTTCAGCGTCGGGTCAGCTCCCAGCTGCCCGACGACGGTGATTGCATCGTTCATGCCTCGGAGGATGCCGCGCCAGGCGGACGGCGGGCGCTGCGTCCCGCGCCCCCTGTGGAGAACCCGCCCCGCGGCCGGAGTGCGGCCGGAACCGCTCCTGCTCCGCCTCGTCACGGGAGGACACCGCGGAGAGCGCTGCGACGGCCCCGTCGCGTGTGGGTGGCCGGCCGTAGCGTCGCAGGTGCAGGACGACAGCACCGCTCTTCGAGGAGAGGAATGCGATGGCCATCATGACCACGGACCAGCGACGCGCCGCGCCCTCGGCGGCGCACGTGACGACCCGTCGCGTGCGCGACGACCTCTGGCGCGTGACCAGCGCCTCCGGCCTCGCCCTCGGCTACATCGCCCGCGCAGATGCGGCGAGCGGCTCCGCCTTCGAGGCGCGCAGGCTGCTGCCGGGCGGCACGACGATGCTGCCGATCGGCACCTTCTGGGCCCTCGAGGATGCCTTCGCGTGCTTCACCGGACCCTGATCCCGTGCGCCACGAACGCCGAGCGGGGCCGGGGCCCTCGCCCCGACCCCGCTCGTGCCGCCGTCAGCTCAGACGGTGGCGGGGGCCTGCTGGATCGCGGAGATCTCGATCTCGACGTCGATCTCGTCGGAGAGCATGACGCCGCCGGTCTCGATCGCGACGTTCCAGGTGATGCCGAAGTCGCTGCGCTTGATGCGCGTGCGAGCGGAGGCGCCGGCGCGGGTGTTGCCCCACGTGTCCGGGCCGATGCCGCCGAACTCCACGAGCATCGAGACGCGCTGCGTCACGCCACGGAGCGTCAGGTCGCCGTCGATGTACAGGTCGTCGCCCTCGGTGCGGGCACCGGTCGACACGAAGGTCCACTCCGGGTGCTCGTCGATCGCGAAGAAGTCGTTCGAGCGCAGGTGCGTGTCGCGGTCGGCGTTCTTGGTGTTGATCGTCGACGGGTCCACCGTCGCGGTGATCGTCGAGGCCTCGGGGTCCTCGCCGAGCACGATCGTGCCCTCGAGGCCCTCGATCTCGCCGCGCACCTTGGCGACCATCATGTGGCGCACCGAGAAGGTGACGTTCGAGTGCGAGCCGTCGATGACGTAGGTGCCGGGCTGGTAGCCGGGGATGTTCTGCAGCATGGGGAAGGGCCTTTCGGGTCCGTCGGAAGTCGTTCGGAATTGAACAACCCCGCGCGGTCGGCCGGCATTCCCGATCGCTCGAGAAAACTTCTCCGCCGTCACTCCCCGTGGAGCAGGTGCTTGCCCTCGGCCCTGTTCAGCCGCATCCGTCGCACGACCCAGATCACCAGCACCGCGATCACCGCAGCGATGACGAGCCACTGCAGCCACTCCATGTAGGGCTCGATGATGTGGAAGTTCAACCCGAGCGTGAAGCCGATCATGATGAAGATCGTGTTCCAGATCGCCGAGCCGAGCGTCGTGAGGCCCAGGAACAGCAGGACCGGCATCTTCTCGATGCCCGCGGGGATGGAGATCAAGCTGCGGAAGATCGGCAGGAAGCGGCCGAAGAGCACCGTCTTCCAGCCGTGCTTCGCGAACCACGCGGTCGTCTTGTCGATGTCGCTCGCGCGCACGAGCGGCATCTTGCGAGCGATCGCCGCGAGCCGCTCGTGGCCGAGCAGCCGGCCCAGCAGGTAGAGCGCGAGCGCACCGACGACGGAGCCGACCGTCGTCCAGATGATCGCCTCGGCGATCGTGAAGCTGCCCTGCGAGGCCGCGAAGCCCGCGAGCGGCAGGATGATCTCGCTCGGGATCGGCGGGAAGAGGTTCTCCGCCGCGATGGCGACCGCCGCGCCCGGTGCCCCGATCGCGTCCATCAGCCCGACCGCCCACCCGGCGACGCCGGTGAGCTCGTCGGTCGCGGCGGCGGTCTGCGTCAGGGTCTCAAGCACCGGCCCAGCCTATGCTCGACGGGTCCGAGAGGCTCTCCAGGTAGTCGTCGTGCCAGGAACCACCTCGTCGCGTCATCGTCGCGATCCCATGGCAGTTCCGGCACCGCACCTCGCACTTCTCGATCTCTGCTCGGATCACGACCAGGGCTCGCCCTCTTCGCACCATGCTGCCGACGCTGGCGACCTTGACGCCCCGCACGTGATCGAACTCGAGCACCCGGATGTCGCTGCGGCCGCAGTCGACGCAGCCCTTGGAGAACTCGGTCATGACTGCGTCGAGCGCTTGCCTGCGGCGAGCCTTGCTGATGCGCCGCACGTTCGCCTTGTGCCGGCCAGCGTTCTCTCGGTAGTGCGCCTTCTGGCACGCACGACAGTACGAGTGCCTGCCGTCCTTGTTGCGCGAGCTCCTGTTGAACTCGTCGACCGGTTGCTCGGTCCGACACCGCGCACAGAGCTTCATGTGCGGAAGCTAGCCCGGAGCACTGACATCCTGCGCGAACGCGCCCCCGGCGGGAGTCGAACCCGCGACAAAAGGATTAGAAGGCCTCTGCTCTATCCGCTGAGCTACGGGGGCCCGGCCAATCTACCGGTTCGACGCTCGGGCCCGCCGCAGCGGGATCGCTCTCGGTCGCCTGGCGGACCGAACTCTGCGAGGCACGATGCCGCCACGTCGTCGCGTGTCACCGATCCGCGTCGTGGCAGGCTGAGGCCATGAGCGGCGCACTCCTGTTCGACATGGACGGCACCCTGATCGACTCGGAGTCGATCTGGCACGACGAGATGCGCGACTTCGCGCGGCAGCACCGCATCGACTGGACCGCGGCCGATGCGCACTGGACCACAGGGCGCCCGATGGCCGAGTGGGCCGGTCGGATGCGCGACAGGGGCGCGCAGGTCTCGAGCGACACGATCATCGCGACCGTCGCGGCGGCCGTCGCCGATCGCGTGCGGCACGACGTGCCGTGGCTGCCCGGCAGCCTCGCCCTCCTCGAGCGCGTCGCCGCCGACGGGATCCCCGCTGCGCTCGTGACGAACGCGACGCGCGTGAACGCGCAGGCGCTCCTCGACGCTGCACCCGTCGGTGCGCTGCGGTTCGCCATCACGCGCGACGACGTGGCGCGCGACAAGCCCGACCCCGAGCCCTACGCGAGCGCGATCGCGCGCCTGGGTGCCGACGCATCCGCCTGCGTCGCCTTCGAGGACTCGCGCTCGGGCGCCCGCTCGGTCACGGCCGCGGGCGCGCGGCTGTGGTTCCTCACCACGCAGCTGGTCGAGGCGCCGGAGCCCGCAGAGCGCACCATCGGCACCTTGGCCGACGTCGACGCCCAGCAGCTGTTCGCCGCCCTCGCCCGAGCCGGTGCGTAGACTCGCCCCGTGGCTGTGAGTGATCGGATCGTCTGGATCGACTGCGAGATGACGGGCCTCGACCCCACGGTCGACGAGCTGGTCGAGATCGCCGTCGTCGTCACCGACTTCGAGCTCGAGGTGCTCGATGCGGGGCTGCAGATCGTGATCAAGCCCTCGGACGCCGCGCTCGCGCAGATGGGCGACTTCGTGCGGCAGATGCACGCCGCGAGCGGCCTCGACCTCGAGCTGGCCGACGGCATGAGCCTGGCAGAGGCCGAGCTCGAGGTGCTGGAGTACGTGCAGCGCTTCGTGCCGCTCGAGCGCTCGGCACCGCTCGGGGGCAACACCATCGGCACCGATCGCATGTTCCTGGCGCGCTACATGCCGGCGCTCGACGGCTTCCTGCACTACCGCTCGATCGACGTGTCGAGCATCAAGGAGCTCTCGCGCCGCTGGTTCCCGCGCGCCTACTTCCAGGCACCGGCGAAGGCCGGCGGTCACCGGGCCCTCGCCGACATCCTCGAGTCGGTCCGGGAGCTGCGCTACTACCGGCAGGCGGTGTTCACGGATGCGCCGGGTCGCGCGAGCGAGGAGCTCCAGCAGATCTCGGCGCGCGTCGTCGAGGGATTCGGGGCGCAGCTACCAGACTGACGCCCGATGCGGCGTTCGGTCGCGCCATGTCGTATACTGTTCTGGTTGCGCTTCGAGCGCACATGGTGGGTATAGCTCAGTTGGTAGAGCGCCGCCTTGTGGTGGCGGATGTCGCGGGTTCAAGTCCCGTTACTCACCCAGGAGAAGGCCCGGAGGATCACCTCCGGGCCTTCGCTCGTGCTGCGACGGTGCCGCAGCGGCGCTCAGCCGGAGTCGGGCTCCGCGCCATCGCCGCTCGTGCGGCGGATGCGGATGGGTCCGCGCGCGAGCGCGGGATCGGTCGGCTCACCGCGCTGGGTCACGACGACCTCGCCGCGCGCGACCAGTCGGGCAGCGGCGGCGCGCGCGTCGTCCATCAGCGGGCGCCAGACCGCGGGATCCTCGCCTGCCACACGACGAGCGGCGTCGCTCGGGCAGATCGTCGCCCCATCGCGGCGGGCGGCGAGCAGTTCGAGGATCGCTGCCTCCATCGCTGCCCCGGCCTCGGCATCCCCCTCGCCCTCCTGCGACTCCCCCGCCATGGCGCTCATCCCTCGGGCGGGAGCACGACGCCGATCGGCTCGCGCTTCTCTGCCTGGAACCGGTCCTCGGTGCGGCCCTGCGCCCAGTAGCCCGAGAGCGACACCTGCGCGCGCTGGAGGCCGCGCCGCGTGAACAGCTCCTCGCGCATCGCCTTCATCGACTCGCGCTCGCCGTGCACGAAGGCGTGGACACGACCCTCGGGCCACTCGAGGGCCGCGACCGTCTGGGCCAGCAGGCCGATCGTCTCCGCTCGCGGCTCGCCGCGGTGCAGCCAGCGCAGCTCGACGCCGGCGGGCGCGTCGATCGCGACCTCCTCGGAGGCGTCGCGCACCTCGACGACGGCGATGCCCCGGGCATCCGCCGACAGGGACTCGATCGCGCGCGCGATGGCCGGCAGCGCCGACTCGTCGCCGGCGAACAGGTGCCAGTCGGCGCTCTCATCCGGGGCGTAGGCGCCGCCGGGCCCGTGGAGCGCGATCGTGTCGCCGGGCCGGGCACTCGCAGCCCACGGGCCGGCGAGGCCCTCGTCGCCGTGGACGACGAAGTCCAGCGAGATCGCGTCGCCGTGCACCTCGCGGACGGAGTACGTGCGCGTCACCGGACGATCCTCGGGGGCGAGCGTCTCGCGGAGCGCCGCGAGGTCGTAGGGCGGCTGCAGACCGAGCGCTGGCTCGACGAAGATGAGCTTCACGTAGGCGTCCGTGCAGTCGTTGGGCACGAAGGTCGAGAAGCCGGGGCCGCCGAGGCGCACGCGCACCATGCTCGGCGCGATCCGCTCGCTCGCCAGCACCTCCAGCACGTGCTGCGGGCGGGGCGGGCGCTGGGGTCGAGGGTCGGTAGCCATGTGCGCTCGACGCTATCACCGGGTGAGGCTTGCCTCACTTCGACGCCGACGACCCGCGTGCGGGAGGATGGAGGGGTGGAGATGCGGCACGACGACTTCGAGCAGCTGGTGACCTCGGTGCTCGACGAGCTGCCCGACGAGATGGTCGAGGGGCTCGAGAACGTCGTCTTCCTGGTCGAGGACCAGCATCCTGACGAGGATCTGCTCGGCCTGTACGAGGGCGTCGCGATCACGGAGCGCGGGAGCTACGGCTTCGGTGAGCTGCCCGACCGCATCATGGTCTACCGCCTGCCGCACGTCGAGACCGCCCGGACGCTGGACGAGCTGCGCGGCGAGGTGCGCACGACGCTCGTGCACGAGATCGCCCACTTCTACGGCATCGACGACGAGAAGCTGCACCGCCTCGGCTGGGCCTGAGGGCGCCGCGGCGCGCAGCCGCGCCCTACGCGGCGCCCACGGCCTCCTGCTCGGCGAAGGTCGCCGTGTCGATGACGAAGCGGAACCGCACGTCGCCCGCGACCACGCGGTCGTAGGCCTCGTCGACCTCCGTCACGCCGATCCTCTCGATCACCGCGCCGATGCCATGCGCGGCGCAGAAGTCGAGCATCTCCTGCGTCTGCCGGATGCCGCCGATGTTCGAGCCCGCGAGCACCTTGCCGCCGCCGATCAGCGAGCCGATCCTCAGGGACTGCGCCTCCGGCGGCAGGCCGACGTTCACCATGGCGCCGTGCGGCTTCAGCAGCCGCAGGTGGCGGTCGAGGTCGAGGTCTGCGCTCACCGTGTTCAGGATCACGTCGAAGGTGCCGCGCAGCTCGGCATCCCAGTCCTCCTCGCCGGTGGCGATCGTGCGAGTCGCGCCGAGCTCGGCTGCGAGCGCCTCCTTCGCGCGCGAGCGCGAGAGCACCGTCACCTCTGCGCCCTTGGCGGCCGCGAGCTGCACGCCCATGTGACCGAGGCCGCCGAGGCCGATGACCGCGACCCGCGTGCCCTCGCCCACGCCCCAGCGGTCGATCGGCGCGTAGAGCGTGATGCCTGCGCAGAGCAGCGGCGCGGCGACGTCGAGCTCGATGCCCTCGGGGATCGAGAGGACGAAGCGCTCGTCGACGACGATCGTCTCGGCGTACCCGCCCTGCGTCACGGTGCCGTCGCGGTCGACGGAGGCGTAGGTGCCGACCTGCCCGTTCAGGCAGTCCTGCTCCTGGTCGGCCAGGCACTGCTCGCACTCGCCGCACGAGTCGACCATGCACCCCACGCCCACCCGGTCGCCGACCGCGTGCCGCGTGACCGCGTCGCCGACGGCCTCGACGATGCCGGCGATCTCGTGACCGACGGTGAGCGGGAACGGCGCGCTCCCCCACTCGTCGCGGATCGTGTGGATGTCGCTGTGGCAGATGCCGGCCGCCTTGATCGCGATGACCACGTCGTTCGGGCGCGGATCGCGGCGCTCGATCTCGGCGACGCGATAGGGCTGGTCCGCTGCGGTCTTCTGCAGCGCCTTGGTCAGGATCGGCACGGTGCCCCCTCGAGCTCTCGCGGCACCGGTGCGATGCCGTCCGCAAGCCTACGGGCTGCGCCCGAGCAGCACCCCTCAGCCGGTCGTGCGCACCTCGTCGGCGAGCGCTGCGGGTGCGTTCGCGAGGATGTGCGCGTCCTCCTGCTCGCGCCACAGCTGCCACCACGAGTCGTCGCCGTCGCGCTCGAACGCTCGCGTGCGCCGCACCGCCTCGGGCGCCGCGAGCCAGATCGCGCGGTCGGCGTGCCGCCGCGTCTCGATCGTCAGCGAACCGCAGCCCTCGACGATGAGGCGCTCGCCCGGCACCGCGGACTCCTCAGCGCCCCAGTCGCCCGCAGCCCAGTCCCACCGCCGCCAGGTGGGCCGCTCACCCGCGGCGAGAGGACCGAGGATGCCGCGCTCGAGCAGGCGCGAGCCCGTCGCCAGGCCGTGCCACCCGGCGTAGAGGTCGTCCATGTGGATGACGCGTCCGCCGCCCGCCGCCGACAGCTGCGCTGCGAGCCGGGTCTTGCCGGATCCGGAGCGACCATCGACGATCGTGATCACCACGTGCCCTGCCAGACGGGCCGGAACGACCCGGTCGCGAGCGACGCGCCGATCGCGAGCGCGGTGACGGCGAGCACGAGCAGGAGCAGGACGAGATCGGCTCTGCCGACGGTCGAGGGTCTCGCCCAGGTGCGCTCGGGGCCGCCGAAGCCGCGCGCCTCCATGGCCGTCGCGAGCGTGCCGCCGCGCCGGAGCGCGACGACCAGCAGCGCGAACGCCGACTGCAGCGCGCGCCGGATGGCCCCCGCATCACCGAGCCCACGCGCGCGACGGGCGAGGGAGATCTGGCGCCAGTCCTCCCCCAGCACGCTGCACAGCCGCACGCCCGCGAGCGCCGCGAGCACGAAGCGGTGTGGCAGCCGGGCCACCTGCGCCAGGCCGTCGGCGAGCCGCGTGGGGTCGACGCCGACGAGCGCGACGAGCACCGGCATGCCGATGGCGAGCACGCGCACCACGATCGCGAGCGCGAGCTCGATGGACTGGTCGCTGATGATCGCGACCCAGACCTGCGCGTGGATGCGCCCGCCGGGCTCCGCGTAGAGCAGCATGCTCACCCCGGACAGCGGCGCGGCGATGAGCAGCGGCCACGTGCGCCGCAGCACGGTTCGCGGCCCGATGCCGAGCGCGGCGAGCACGAGCAGCCAGGCGCCGAGCGCGACCGCCGCGGAGACGAGGTCGATGGTCAGCAGCATCGGGATCGAGTAGACGACGGCCGCGACGAACGGCGTGACCGGGTTCACGCGGTCGAGGGCGGAGCCGCGCTCTGCGGTGCGGGTCATGCTGCGCCCAGCCGCAGCGTGCGATCGCCGAGCACGCGCACGACGTCGGCGTCATGCGTCACCGCCACCACCGCGCAGCCCTGCACGTCGACGAGCGAGGCGATCAGCCGCACGAGCTCCTGCCAGGTGCGGCGATCCTGGCCGAAGGTCGGCTCGTCGAGCACCATCACCCGGGGGGCGGGCGCCAGCACCGTCGCGACCGAGAGCCGCCGCTGCTCGCCGCCCGAGAGCGTGAAGGGATTGGCGTCGGCGAGCGCGTCGAGGCGCAGCGCGGCCAGCAGTCCGTCGACGCGCCGCTGGACGTCGGCAGGCGGCTGCCCCAGAGCCCGGAGGCCCGCGGCGACCTCGTCGCGCACGCGCGCGGCCACGAACTGGTGCTCGGGGTGCTGGAAGACCGTGCCGATGCGCGTCGCGAGCTGCCGCGGCCGCCACCGGATCGGCGCCGCCTCGCGCACGGGCCAATCCCGCGACGCGCGGCCGAGCGCGCCCGGCGCGTGCGCATCGGCATCCCGCAGCACCTCCGTCGCCCGCACGCGCCCGTCGACCGCAGGCATCAAGCCGGCGAGCGTCAGCGCGAGCGTCGACTTCCCGGCGCCGTTCGGTCCCGTGATCACGAGCGCCTGGCCCGCGCGGATCTCGTCCGAGACCGCCTGGTGGACGGGCACGCCGCCCCGACCGGAGCGCAGCCCCTCCAGCTCGAGCAGCGCCGGCCCCGGCCGCTGCTCGCCGCGCGCGACCTCCACCGGGAGCCCCGGGACCCAGACGCCGTCGTCGGCGAGCTGCCGCCGGTGCGCGCCGAGCACGCTCGAGGGCGAGCCGTCCGCCACTGCCCCGCCGCCCGGGGCGAGCACGATCACGCGGTCGACGACGGGCAGCCAGGTCTCGACGCGGTGCTCGACGACGACGAGCGTCGCGCCGGTCTGCGCGGCGACGCGCGCCACCGCATCCCGCACCTCGACGACCCCGTCAGGATCGAGGTTCGCCGTCGGCTCGTCCAGCAGGATCAGCCCCGGGCGCATCGCGATCACGCCGGCGAGCGCCAGGCGCTGGCGCTGACCGCCGGACAGCGCCGCGGTCGAGCGATCGAGCGCGAGGTCGAGCCCGACGGCGTCGAGCGCCGCGTGCACCCGCTGCCAGATCTCGTCGCGCGGCACCGCGAGGTTCTCGCAGCCGAAGGCGACGTCGTCGCCGACGCGCGACATGATCGTGTTCGCCTGCGGATCCTGCAGCATGAGTCCCGCGAGGCCGCGGCGGCTGGCCGGGTGCGCGCCGTCGACGGTCAGCTCGCCCGATTCTTCCCCCTCCTCGTCGCCGCCGAGCACGCCCGCGAGGGCTGCGAGCAGGGTCGACTTGCCCGCGCCGGAGGGCCCGAGCAGCAGCACCCGCTCGCCGGGCTCGACATCGAGGTCGAGCCCGGCGAGCGCCGGCGCGCTGCGACCGGCGTGGTGCCAGCCCCAGTGGCGCGCGCGGATGCGCGATCCGGTCACGCGCGCCGCGACCGTCCCGACGCGAAGCGGTCGAGCACGCCGGTGGCCGCGAGCGCGCGCGTCAGCAGCCAGCCCAGTAGGCCCGCGAGGATGGCGCCGGAGACGACGAGGCAGCCGAGGTAGATCGCCAGGAACTCGCCGCTCAGCGCGAGGTTGCCGGAGGTGAACAGCTCGAGGATCCAGGCTGCGACGGCAGCGCCGACACCTGCGAGCATCGCGACGATCGGCCCGAAGCGGCGGTAGGCGAAGAGCAGGAAGACCAGCTCGGCGCCGAGCCCCTGCGCGATCCCGGAGTACACCGTCTCGATCGCCCACTGGCTGCCGAGCAGCATGGAGACGGTCGCGGCGAGCAGCTCGACGAAGAGCGCCGCACCGGGCTTGCGGATGATGAGCCCGCCGAGCACGCCGCCGATGAGCCAGATGCCCACGGCGAGCCCGCCGAAGCCCGGGGTCAGCGCATCCATCGCGCCGAACCAGGCGCCGCCGACGCCGTTCCAGAGCACGAACAGGAGGCCGGTGGCGACGCCGAGCACAGCGGCGACGACGATGTCGACGACCCGCCAGCGGCTGGTGCGCGGGGTGCGCGCGGTGGATGGGGTGGGTGCAGTGGTTGCAGACATGCTGTGCCTTTCACGTGGATGTGATGGCACGGGTGAAGGTGTCTCCCTGCGCTGGCATGATCCAGATCAGGTGTGACGGTCGAAGACTGCGGTCTTCCTCTCAGCCCGGCGCACCGGACTCCCGTGTCGCGCACCAGTCTAGTCGAGCGATGCGCGGTGCCGCTCGTCTGCCCCGCGATCCGGCCGCGGGGCAGCGCGGTCATAGGCTGGTGCGGTGCAGCAGATCCATTCGTTCGTCGCGGTCGGCGACAGCTTCACGGAGGGCGTCGGCGACGAGCTGCCCGACGGCTCGGTGCGCGGATGGGCCGACTTCGTCGCCGCAGGGCTCGCGACGTCGCAGGGCCACCCGGTGCGCTACGCCAATCTCGCGATCCGCGGCCGCAAGCTCGCGGGCATCCTGCACGAGCAGCTCGACGCCGCCATCGCGCTGCGACCGGACGCGATCTCCATCAACGGCGGCGGCAACGACATCCTGCGACCGCGCGTCTCGATCGACCACGTCGGTGCGCGCCTGGCGGGTGCCGCGCGCCGCATCGCGGCCGAGGGCATCCGCCCGATCCTGCTCTCGGGCGGCAACCCGAGCGCGGTGATGCCGATCGGCGCGGTCATGCAGCGGCGGGGCGACGCGCTCTCGCGCGCCTTCCGCGCGCACGTCGGCGATCTCGACGCGCCCTACGTCGACAACTGGGCCGACCCCGAGCTGCGCAGCCCCCGCTTCTGGTCGGTCGACCGGCTCCACCTCAACGCGGCCGGACACGCGCACGTGGCGCGCAACGTGCTGCGCGCGCTCGGCCACGAGGCGCCGGAGAGCTGGCGCGACCTGACGGGCGTGACGACCGCGGAGGGCAGGCGCGACCTGCAGTACTACCGCGAGTTCGTGCTGCCGTGGCTCGGCCGGCGCTTCACTGGCCGGTCCTCGGGCGACGGGCGCGACCCGAAGCTGAGCGCGTTCACCGAGGTGGGGCCGGTCGGGTAGCTGGTCTCGTGACGCGTCGCGCTGCGCGCGGCGCTCCTCGACCGACAGCTGCGTCGCGCTGCGCGCGGCGCTCCTCGACCGACAGCGCGCCTACGGCGCGGTCACGAAGTCGATCAGCTCCTCGACGCGGCCCAGCAGCTCCGGCTCCAGGTCGTTCCAGTCGCGCACGCGCGAGCGGATCCGCTGCCACGCCCGGCCGACGTCCTCCTGGCTCTCGTGCGGCATGCCGAGCCTGCGCAACGTGCCGCGCTTCCAGTCCTCGCCCATCGGCACATCCGGCCACCCGGCGATGCCGAGCCGCGCCGGCTTGATCGACTGCCAGATGTCGATGTACGGATGCCCGACGATGCGCACGTGCGCACCGTGCGGACCGCTCGTGACGGCCGCCGCGATGCGGGACTCCTTGGAGCCCGGCACGAGGTGGTCGAGCAGGATGCCGAGCCGGCGCTGCCGCGTGGGAGCGAAGTCGGCGACGATCGCCGCGAGGTCGTCGGCGCCGTGCAGCGGCTCGACGACGACGCCCTCGACGCGCAGGTCGTGGCCCCACACCTGCTCGACGAGCTCCGCGTCGTGCACGCCCTCGACGAGGATGCGGCTCGGCAGCGCGACGCGCGCCCGCAGCCCCTCGACCGCGCGAGAGCCGGAGGCGGTGCGCGTCGGCCCTGCCTGCTTCGCGGCAGCCGGCACGAGCTCGACCTCCACGCCGTCGACGAAGAACCCCCGGCCGAGCGGGAACGCGCGCACCGCGCCGCGGCGATCCTCGAGGTGCACGCTGCCCGCCTCGACGCGCACGACCGCGCCGACGTAGCCGTCGTGGCGCTCGACGACGAGCTCGCGCTCCGCCGGCACGCGCTTCGGGGGCACGGGGGCCCTGGCTGCCTTCGCCTCCGCGGAGAGCACGTCGCCGCCCCAGCTGTCCCAGTCGTTCCGCACCGGACGATCGTACGGATCGGGCCCGTCGCAGCCCGGCTGCAACGCCGAGGACGCCTCGCAGCGCCTGGGTCAGCCCCGCAGCTGCGCGATCGCGCGGAGCGCGTGGACGTCGCCCTGCACCAGGATGCGCGTCACGACCGACTCGTCCCAGCGCGCGAGCCCGTCGCGCACCCGCTCGACCGGCCCGACGAGCCCGATCTCGTCGATGAGTCGCATCGGCACCGCGGCGATCGCCTCGGCCTTGCGACCGGCGAGGTAGTGCTCCTGGATCTCGAGGCACTCCGCCTCGAACCCGAGTCGCGCGACGGCGTCGAAGTGGAAGTTCGCGCCCTTCGCGCCCATGCCGCCCACGTAGAGCGCGATCATCGGGCGCAGGCGGTCGGCCGCGACCTCCACGTCGTCGTCGACGACGATCGGCACCGGCACCGACACCTCGAACCCGTCGGGGCTCGGCAGCGCCGCGTCGCGCTTCGCGAAGCCCTCGGCGAGCAGCGCCCGCGCGTCGGCGTCCTTGGCGGGCGAGAAGAGGAAGGGCAGCCAGCCGTCGGCGATCTCGGCCGCGAGCGCCGTGTTGCGCGGCCCCTCGGCGGCGAGGTGGATGGGGATGTGCTCGCGCAGCGGGTGCAGCGTCGACAGCAGCGGCTTGCCGAGCCCCGTGGTGCCCTCGCCCGTGCGCGGGAGCGGCAGCTGCGGACCTGCCGCCTCGACCGGCGCCCGCCGGGCCATGATGCTGCGCAGGATCGCGACGTACTCGCGCGTGCGCGCGAGCGGCTTCGGGAACGGCTGCCCGTACCAGCCCTCGACGACCTGCGGGCCGCTGATGCCGAGCCCCAGCACCACGCGCCCGCCGGAGAGGTGGTCGAGCGTCATCGCCGTCATCGCGGTGGAGGCCGGCGTGCGCGCCGAGAGCTGCGCGATGCCGGTGGCGAGCTTGATGGTCGACGTCGCCGCGCCCCACCACGCCAGCGGTGTGAACGCATCCGAGCCGTAGGCCTCTGCCGTCCACACGGAGTCGAAGCCGAGGCGCTCGGCCTCCTGCACCGCCTCGAGCGCACCGGCGGGAGGGCCGGCCTTCCAGTAGCCGAGCATGTAGCCGTAGTCCATGGCCCGATCGTGGCACCTCCATGGCTGCTGCGCGCGCGGATTGTCGGCGATCCACCACACAGGCGCGATGGGGCGTGGGCTCCTTAGGCTGGCCGCATGGACTTCCGCATCTTCACCGAGCCCCAGCAGGGCGCCTCCTACGATGAGCTGCTCGCGATCGCGCTGCGCGCGGAGCAGCTCGGCTTCGACGGCTTCTTCCGCTCCGACCACTACCTGCGCATGGGCGACGGCGATCCCGGCTACGGGCCCACCGATGCGTGGACCTCGCTGGCAGGCCTGGCGCGCGACACGCAGTCGATCCGGCTGGGCACGCTCGTCTCCTCCGTCACCTACCGGCTGCCGGGCATCCTCGCCGTGCAGGTGGCGAACGTCGATGCGATGTCCGGCGGGCGCATCGAGCTCGGCCTCGGCACCGGCTGGTTCGAGGACGAGCACCGCGCCTTCGGCATCCCCTTCCCCGAGCGCCGCTTCGACCTGCTCGAGGAGCAGCTGGCGATCGTCACGGGGCTGTGGGAGACGCCCGCGGGCGCGCGCTTCTCCTACGCCGGCGACCACTACGCGCTGGACGACTCCCCCGCCCTGCCGAAGCCGGTGCAGGCGCGGATCCCGGTGATCGTCGGTGGCCTCGGTGCGAAGCGCACTCCGCGGCTCGCAGCCGAGTTCGCCGACGAGCACAACCTCTCCTTCCCCGCCTTCGACCGCATCCGCCCGCTCTTCTCGGCGCTCGACGAGGCCATCGAGCGCGCGGAGCGGACCCGGCCGGTCGTGCGCTCGGTCGCCCTCGTGGCGTGCGTCGGCGACGACGAGGCCACCTTCGCGCGACGCGCCGCGTCGATCGGGCGCGAGCCCGCAGAGCTGCGCGAGCACGGCATCGCCGGCAGCCGCGCCGAGGTCGAGGATCGACTGGGCGCGCTCGAGGCGGACGGCGTCGAGCGGGTCTACCTGCAGACGCTGGACATGACCGACCTCGAGCACATCGACGAGATCGCGTCGTTCACGGGCGTGCGGGCGACCGACTGAGCAGGGAGGAGCCGGCGATCGCGTGCCTTCGCGACGCCCGCCGGGCACGCAGAAGGGCCGCCCTCACGGGCGGCCCTTCCTTGGCTGCTGCCGAACGTCAGGCGTTCGTGCGGCCGCGGTTCTTGGTGATCAGACCCCAGATCAGCAGCACGACGAGCGAGCCGCCGATGGCGAGGAGCCAGGTCTGGATCGAGAAGAAGTCCTCGAGCGGAGCGTTGAACAGCACCGATCCGAGGAAGCCTCCGAGCAGAGCGCCGACGACGCCCAGGATCAGCGTGACGATCCAGCCGCCGCCCTGCTTGCCGGGGAGGATCAGCTTGGCGATGGCCCCCGCGAGGAGGCCGAGGACGATCCAACCGAGAATGCCCATGTGTGTGGTCCCTTCTCATACGCAGCGGTGCAAGGGTGCGATCCCGCCGAGCCCCCGCGGTGGCGGAGGCCGACACCAAGCCTACGCAGACTCATGGGAGATTCCTGGGAGTCGCCGATTCAGCTCCCGGCGCGCTCGAGCACAATCTCCCGCACGCGTGCCGCGTCCGCCTGCCCGCGCATCGCCTTCATGACGGCGCCGATCACGGCCCCTGCCGCCTGCACCTTGCCGTCGCGGATCTTCGCGAGCACGTCGGGCTGCGCGGCGAGCGCCTCGTCCACGGCGGCCACCAGCGCCGAGTCGTCCGTCACGACCTGCAGTCCGCGGGCCTCGGCGACCGCCGCGGGGCTGCCCTCGCCGGCCATCACGCCCTCGAGCGCCTGCCGCGCGAGCCGGTCGGTCAGCGTGCCCTCGTCGATCAGGCGCTGCAGCTCGGCCACGTGCGCGGGCTCGACGAGCGTCGCCGCCTCGACGCCGCGCTCGTTCGCCACCCGCGCGATCTCCCCCGTCCACCACTTGCGCGCCGACTGGGGCGTGGCTCCGGCGGCGACCGTCGCGTCGACGAGGTGCAGCATGTCGCCGTTCACGACGTCCTGGAACTCGAGGTCGGTGAAGCCCCACTCCGCCTTCAGGCGACGGCGGCGCGCGACGGGCTGCTCGGGCAGCTGGGCGCGCAGCTCCTCGACGAGCTCGCGGCTGGGTGCCACCGGCAGCAGGTCGGGCTCGGGGAAGTAGCGGTAGTCGTCGGCATCCGACTTCGGGCGGCCAGGGCTGGTGGCCCCGGTGTCCTCGTGCCAGTGGCGCGTCTCCTGCGTGATCGTGCCGCCGTCGGCGAGGATCGCCGCCTGCCGCTGGATCTCGTAGCGCACGGCGCGCTCGACCGATCGCATGGAGTTGACGTTCTTCGTCTCCGTGCGGGTGCCGAGCTGCTCCTGACCGCGCGGGCGCAGCGACACGTTGGCGTCGCAGCGCAGGTTGCCGCGCTCCATCCGCGCCTCGGAGATGCCGAGCGACAGCACGATGTCGCGGATCGCAGCGACGTAGGCCTTCGCGACCTCTGGTGCATCGTGCTCGGCGCCGAAGATCGGCTTCGTCACGATCTCGACGAGCGGGACGCCGGCGCGGTTGTAGTCGACGAGCGAGTACTCGGCGCCCTGGATGCGGCCGGTGGAGCCGCCGACGTGCGTGAGCTTGCCCGCGTCCTCCTCCATGTGCGCCCGCTCGATGGGCACGGTGATCTGCCGTCCGCTCGCGAGCTCGATCTCGACCTCGCCCTCGAAGGCGATGGGCTCGTCGTACTGCGAGATCTGGTAGTTCTTCGGCACGTCGGGATAGAAGTAGTTCTTGCGCGCGAAGCGGCACGACTCCGCGATCTCGCAGCCCAGCGCCAGTCCGAGCGAGACGGAGTAGCGCACCGCGAGCTCGTTCGTCACCGGGAGGCTGCCTGGCAGCCCCAGGCTCAGCGGATCGATGAGCGTGTTCGGCTCCACGTCGTGGAAGTCGGGGTGCGCCGGGTTCGGCGCCGCCGAGAACATCTTGGTCCTGGTGCCGAGCTCGACGTGCACCTCGAAGCCGAGGACGGGCTCGAACAGCTCGAGCGCCTTGTCGAAGTCCATCAGCTTGGCCTTCATCGTGCTGCTCCCGTCGTCTGGGTCCCGGCATGTCCGAGGTCGCGCCCTGATGGGCCCCCGGAGGCGGCGTCTCGGAGCGCTGGAGCCTTGGTCGTCAGGATGCCGCCCCAGCGCTCCGACAGGAGCGCCTCGATGGTCGCGCCGGCGCGGTAGAGCCGCGCATCCTCGAACATCGGCGCGAGCACCTGCAGGCCGACGGGCATGCCGTCGTCGCCGAGCCCCATCGGGAGCCCCATGCCCGGGATGCCGGCGAGGTTCGCCGGGATGGTGGTGATGTCGTTGACGTACATCGCCAGCGGATCGTCGATCTTCTCGCCGATCCGGAAGGCGGTCGTCGGGGCCGCGGGACTGATCAGCAGGTCGACCCGCTCGAACGCCGCGTCGAAGTCGCGCTGGATGAGCGTGCGCACCTGCTGCGCGGAGCCGTAGTAGGCGTCGTAGTAGCCGGCGGAGAGCGCGTAGGTGCCGAGGATGATGCGGCGCTTCACCTCGGGGCCGAGCCCCGCCTCGCGACTGGCCGCCATGACGTCCTCGACGGTCTGGCCCTGCTGCTCGAGCCGGAGGCCGAAGCGCACCGAGTCGAAGCGGGCCAGGTTGGACGATGCCTCGGCGGGGAGGATCAGGTAGTACGCGGCGACCGCGTACTCGAACGACGGGCACGAGACCTCGACGACGTCGGCTCCGGCCTCCGTCAGCACCGCCACCGTCTCCCGGAAGCGCGCCTGCACGTCGCTCGCGATGCCCCCGGCATCGAGCTCCTTGACCACGCCGACGGTGAGACCGGCGAGACTGCCGCTCGCGGCGCCCTCGCGGGCAGCCGCCGCGAACGACGGCCACTCGCGGTCGAGGCTCGTCGAGTCGTTGCCGTCGAACCCGCCGATGACGTCGTGGACGAGCGCCGAGTCGAGCACCGTGCGCGTGACGGGGCCCACCTGGTCGAGGCTCGAGGCCAGCGCGATCGCGCCGTAGCGGCTCACGCCGCCGTAGGTGGGCTTGACGCCGACCGTTCCCGTGACGGCAGCGGGCTGGCGGATCGAGCCGCCGGTGTCGCTGCCGAGGGCGAACGGCGCCTCGAAGGCCGCGACGGCTGCCGCTGAGCCGCCGCCGGAGCCGCCCGGGATGCGGTCGGTGTCCCAGGGGTTGCGCGTGGGGCCGTACGCCGAGTGCTCGGTGCTCGAGCCCATCGCGAACTCATCCATGTTGGTCTTGCCGAGCGCCACCATGCCCGCCTGCTTCAGGCGCGCGACGACGGTCGCGTCGTAGGGCGGGATCCACCCTTCGAGCATCTTGGAGCCCGAGGTGGAGGGCATGCCGACAGTGCACAGCACATCCTTGATCGCGACCGGAGCGCCGGCGAGCTCGTGCAGCTGCTCCCCCGACGCGCGGCGCGCGTCGATCGCGGCAGCCTGCTCGAGCGCACCGGCGTTCACGTGCAGGAAGGCGTGGATCTCGCCGTCGACCGCGGCGATGCGGTCGAGGTGCGCTTGCGTCGCCTCGACGCTCGACACCGCACCGGAGGAGAGGAGCCCGGCCAGCTCGTGGCCGGTGACGCGGGTGAGATCGCTCATCACTGCTCCTCACCGAGGATCGCGGAGACGCGGAAGCGCTCGCCGTCGTGGCTCGGGGCGCCCGCGAAGGCCTGCTCGTGCGTGAGCGTCTCGCCCACCACGTCGGCGCGCAGCACGTTGGCCATCGGCACCGGGTGGCTCGTCGCGGGGACGTCGTCGCCGGCGACCTCGCGGACGGTGGCGATGGCGTCGACGATCTGCGACAGCTCGGTCGTCAGGCTCGCGACCTCCTCGTCGGTGAGCGCGATGCGAGCGAGACCAGCGAGGTGCTGGACCTGCTCGCGGGTGATGTCGGACACGTGGGGTCTCCTCGAATCAGGGGGCGGGCGATCGTGCTGTCGAGCTCGTGCGGCTTCCGGGATCGCTCGGGGATCGAGGACGTCTCGCGACGCGTCGCGCGCTGCGCGGCGCTCCTCGACCCGGAGGCCACCGGACCCACGGGAGTGAGCCCGGATGCTCCCAATCCTACGGTCGGGTCACGAGCACCCAGGCCGCGAGCGCCCAGAGCCCCGCGGCGGCGGCGATGCACCACCAGCGGCGCTGCGCCGCGACCGCGAACGCCTCGCGCACGATGGCCCCGGGGCGATAGGAGGGCCTGGTCCGGGCACCGACGACGCTGCCCTCGATCCCCAGCCGCTCGAGCAGTCCCGCGGTGCGGAAGGCGTGGTACTCGCTCGTCACGACCGCGAGCGGCGCACGGCCGGGTCCGGTGATGAGCGGGCGGGAGAGCTCCAGGTTCTCCCGCGTCGTCGTCGACGCCTCCTCGAGGTCGATGACCGCCTGCGGCACGCCCAGGTGCGCGACGAGGTGCTCGGCCATGGCGGAGGCCTCGGAGCGCACCTCATCGGCACCCTGCCCGCCGGAGACCACGATCCGCGCCCCGGGCCGCGACGCGAGGGAGGATCGCCAGAGCTGGGCCCCGCGCTCGACGCGACGCCGCAGGAGCGGGCCCACCTCGCGCCCCCGCAGCCCCGCGCCGAGGATCAGGACGGTGCTCGCCGCGCGGATGGAGCGGCGCCGCCGCGCGTGCAGCAGCGTCGCCATCGCGAGCGCGACGGCGGCGAGGCCTGCCGCCCACAGCGGCAGGGCCAGCAGCAGCAGCGCGCGCGCCAGCGCGGGATCGATGGCAGCGGCGACACCCGCGGCGACGGCGAGCAGCAGCATCGCGACGCCGAGCGCCGCGATCGCCGCATCCACGCGGCGCACGCGCACGAGCCTGGGCAGCATGAGCGCGTGCCAGATCGACGCGCCACCGAGGCCGACGGTCGCGACCAGCGCCGCAGCGACCAGCAGCGCCCACAGGCCCTCCGCGAGCGGCACGTCGAGCCACACCGCGACCGGCCGGCGCACGGCGCGCGTCAGCAGCGCGGTGAAGGCGACCACCATGCCCGTGCCCCAGAGCGCTGCGCCGCGCACCCCGGAGAGCAGCCCACCAGGGCCCAGTACGCGCACCCGCCGCCGCGCGTGTCCCTTCCTGCTCGCCTGCACCTGAGCACCCTAGCCGTGCGCGCCCACGCGCTTGCGCCCGCATCGAACGTGTGTTCGAATGGTGGCATGCGATGGGACGGCCAGACCGCGACGCACGTCGACACCGACGCGCTCCCCGGGCTCGAGGAGCGCGCGAGCGTGCTCGAGCAGTGGCCGACCCCCGACTTCGACGGCGCCAGCTTCCTGGAGATCACCGCCAAGAGCGCGCTCAACCGCGTGCCCGGAGACGGGATCATGGGCGGCAGCTGGACCATCAACCCCTACCGCGGGTGCCAGCATGCGTGCCGGTACTGCTTCGCTCGGGGCACCCACACCTACCTCGACCTCGACGCGGGTGCCGACTTCGACTCGCGCATCGTCGTGAAGGCCAACCTCGTCGAGGTGCTCGAGCGCGAGCTGGCCGGGCCACGCCGCGCGGTCGACGCCGTGCAGCTGGGCACGAACACCGATCCCTACCAGCGCGCAGAGGGCCGCTACCGGCTCATGCCCGGCGTGCTGCGGGCGCTGGCGCGGCACGGCGCATCCATCTCGATCCTGACCAAGGGCACGCTGCTGCGCCGGGACCTCCCGCTGCTGACGGCGATCGCCCGCGACGTGCCCGTCTCGGTGGCGATGTCGATCGCGATCTTCGACGACCGGCTGCAGCAGCAGGTCGAGCCCGGCACACCCACGACGCGCTCACGCCTCGCCACCGTCGGCGCCGTGCGCGATGCCGGGCTCGACTGCGCGGTCTTCGCGATGCCGGTGCTGCCCGGCCTCACGGACACCCGCGAGCACCTCGAGCGCGCCGTGCAGCAGATCGCCGACGCGGGCGCGACGAGCGCCATCGCGAGTGCGCTCCACCTGCGGCCGGGCGCGAGGGAGTGGTACCTCTCCTGGCTGCAGGAGGCGCATCCGCACCTGATGCCGCTCTACGGCCGCGTCTACGGTCGCGGCGCCTACGCCAAGCGCGAGTATCGCGACTGGCTGCGGGAGCGCATCCGCCCGCTGCTTCGGCAGCACCGGCTCGCGCCCGTGCGGGTCGCAGCGGGCACCGGGCTCGCTGCTCCCCCGCCGCGCGCGACGCAGCTCACGTCGACGACCGAGCCGCTGCGCGCCGCTGCCGCCACGGGCGCGACGCTGTTCTGAGGCGCGAGATCCGGAGGGGGTCGATGCGGCGCCATCGTGGGCGCAGGACTCGAGCGGCGCAGGCGTCGAGGGTCGCCCTCAGGCCGCGTCGACGAAGGCGCGGATGCGCTCGCTGCAGTCGGGATGGTCGAGCACGCGGTGCCCGTGCCCGGGCAGCACCGCGTGCTCGGCGCCGAGCTCGACCAAGGCCTCCGCCACCTCCTCGTACTCGTCGTTCCATGCGCCCGTCAGCACGAGCGTGCGCGTCTCGGAGAGGCAGCCGGTGTCGACCGCGTGACGCCACGGGGCGCCGTGGAGCCTGCTCCTGCGCGACGACCGGAGCGCCTCCGCCGTCGCCGCGGCACCCATGTCCTGGCCCGTCAGCGCCCGTACGAGCGCGCGCTCGAAGGTCGCGTCGGTGAGCGAGGTGTCGAGGTAGATGGGTTCCAGGCGCTCGATCAGGCGAGCGGTCGCGGGTCGATCGCTCGAGAGCTGGAAGAGCGCGGGTTCGATCAGCACGAGCGCGGCCGGCGGCTCCATGCATGCGGCCATCGCCGCGACCACGCCTCCGTAGCTGAATCCGACGACGCCGTCGGCGCCGGTCGAGGCGAGCGCGACCGCCTGCGCCGACGCGGCGACGTCGCCCACCGCCGGCGCCTCCCCGCCGTAGCCGGCCAGCACGGGGAACTGCGCGGAGGGGAAGGCCGCCGCCTGCGCCGGGAACGCTGCAGCGCCCGCGCGCCCAGAGCCGTGCACGAACACCAGCCTGGCTGCCTGCGCGGCGAGCGGGTGCCGGGGGGTCGGCGATCCTGGCAGTGCGTCGGGCATGCGCTCCACCTTAGGAGCGCGCCCCCGCAGCATCCACCCCGGTGCGCCTCGCGCTCGAGTCGGCGCCTCGATCGCGGCGGGCGGTCAGGCTCGCACCACGGGCACCTGCAGCTCAGTCACCCACGCGCTCTGGTCGTGCTCGGGCGCAGCGCGCACGTACAGCTCGCGGGCCGCGCCGCTCGAGCGCATGCCACGCGCCTCGAGCCCCCGGTGCAGCGCCTCCCAGGTGTCGCGGATGCCCGACATCGGCCCCAGGTGCACCGCGCAGGCCCCCAGCGGCACCGCGGGGAGCTCGACGCTGTCGAGCCCGTCGACCTGCGCGTCGATGGCGTAGCCCGCGGTCACGCGCATGCCCCGCTCGTCGGTGTCGTAGACGGCGATGGGCGTCGCGAGCGAACCGCCGGCGGCCTCGATGCGCCCCTGTGCCTCGGCGAAGATGCGCTCGACGTGGGCGGCCGTCTCCTCCGGCTGCTCGATGACGACGCTCAGCGACGCCAGGCGCACCGCCTGCAGCGGCTTCGTGATGATCTCGATCTCGGTCATGTCCTGCTCCTCCTGGATGCGGGTGATCCTGCGCTCGACCTCGACGAGGCGAGCGGTGGCGACGGCGTGCTCGTGCTCCACCGTCGCCCGGTGCAGCTGCAGCAGCTCCTCGAGCCGCTCGGGTGCGACGCCCTCCTCGAGCAGCGTGCGCACGGCCTCGATGCCGAAGCCGAGGTCGCGCAGCGCCACGATGCGGTGCAGCCGGTCGAGCTGCTCCGCGGCGTAGCTGCGGTACCCCGTCCAGGCATCGACGTGCGCCGGCGGCAGCAGGCCCACGGCATCCCAGTGCCGCAGCATCCGCACGCTGACCTGCCCGAGGTCTGCGAAGGCTCCGATCGACAGCATGCTCCCGTTCTCCCGCCTCACACGGTGTGAGGGTCAAGCCCTCTCGAGCGGGAACCGCGCGTGCTCGTCGAGCGTCAGCAGGTCCTCGAGGAATCCGAGGTTGCCCTCGGGCTCGACCTCGACGCCCTCGGTCAGGTGCCAGGTGCCCCACTCGAGCTTCATGTAGGTGAGCGCGGCCGGCCACAGCGCCCGCTCCTGGCGCGTCAGGGTGCATGCGCCGAGGTACCCGTCGCGGAACGCCGCCCACTCCTCGCTCCCGAGCGCGCTGCCAGCGGCGCCGGCGTGCTCGAGCGGGAAGAGCAGGGCCGCGACCGCCAGGTCGAGGAGGCGCGGGGCGAGCGCCGCGTTCTCGAGGTCGAGCATCAGCGCGCCAGCCTCGTCGAACAGCAGGTTCGTCGCGCGGTGGTCGAGCGACACCGGCAGCAGCGGCACGTCGGCGACGCGCACGCGCTCCAGCAGCTCGGGGAACGCGCCCAGCTGACCCACCCACCGCTCGAGGTCGGCCGCGGGCCAGTGCTCGTCGACCGACGCGCGCAGCGCCGCGATGTCCTCCTCGATGGACGAGCGCTCGGCGCTGCCCCACTCGAACGGCGCGAAGCCCTCGATCGCGAGTCCCTCGGAGGCGGTGTGCATCTGCCCGAGGAGCGTGCCTGCCGCGGCGAGGTCTGCGACGCCGCCGTCCCACTCGCGACCGGCCAGGCGTGGGTAGGCGACCCAGCGCTCGGCGTCGTCGTCGTCGCCGACGAGCACGGTCGGCAGCAGCGGCGAGACCGTGCGGATGCCGCGGGCGACGAGGGTGCGCTGCCACGCCTCAAGCGGCTCGGCGTGGCGCCAGGTCTGCTTCACCACCGCCTCGACGTCGTCGGCGCCGCCGTGCACGCGGGCGCTCCAGACATCGCTCCACGGCGAGAGGGAATCGCCGCCGATCGTGAGGAGGTCGCCGAACGCGGCCTGCACCCGGTCGCGTCGTGCGCGCTGCTGCTGCGCGTGGGCGTGCTGATCGTCGTCGTGCGTCATGGCCAGCACGCTACCGGCGGCGGATCGGCGGTGGCCGAGCGATCAGCGCGTCGGCCAGTGCCAGGAGGGCTGGTCGAGCAGCCCCTCGCGGCCCGAGACGATCGTCTCCCCCATCTGCTTCTCGAGCTCGATGCGCGTCCCACCGAGCGCGTCCGCGAGCTGCGCCTGATGGGTGACCACGACCACCTGCGTCGTCTGGGCGGCGCTCCGGATGCGCTCTGTCAGCGCAGGCACCAGGTCGCCGTGGAGGCTGCGCTCCGGCTCGTTCAGCACGATGAGCTCTGGCTTCTCGGCCGAGAGCATCGCCGCGGTGAGCAGCAGGTACTGCAGCGTGCCGTCGGAGAGCTCTGCTGCCGTCAGCGGGCGGAGGACGCCGGGCTGCTCGAGCGCGACCTGCATGCGCCCGTCGGCCGAGGGCAGCCGCAGCTGGAGGCGCGAACCGGGGAAGGCGTCCTGGATGGCGCGATCGAGCTCGCGCTCGTGGCCCTGCTCGATCGCGGTCTGCAGCACCGCCGCCAGGTTGGCGCCGTCGTCGTCGAGGCGCGATGCGCGCGTGGCGACCTGGGGCTGGCGCGCGGGCGAGGTCGCATCGGTGCGCAGGGCGTCGTGGAATCGCCAGCTGCGCAGCATGCGCCGGGTGCCGGCGAGCTCCGCCGCCTCGGTGTGGCCGGCGAACTCGTCGAGCACGGAGGCCCACGGGTGCAGCCCGCGCGCGACCTCGGCCCACCCGCTGCCGCTCGCGACGCGGGCGAAGCCGCCCTTGCGCTCGACGAGCATGCCCGCCGGCCGGGGGTCGGCGCCGGCGAAGACGTGCTCCTGCTTGATCTCCGGGTCGCGGTCGAAGACGCTCTGCTGCGCGATGGGCAGCCCGAGGTCGATCGCGTAGCCGAGGTGGTCGGTCGCGACCCCCAGGCGCAGCGCGACCGCGCCGCCGCGCACGGTGCCCTGCGCGCGCAGGCCCGGGCGCGTGCCGCGCTCCGGCCCTGCCCAGCGGACCGCCTCGAGACCACCGACGCTCGCGAGCGAGCCGATGATCCGGCCCTCGCCGCAGTCGGCGAGCAGCCGCAGCGCCCGGTAGAGGTTGGACTTGCCAGAGCCGTTCGCGCCGGTGACGACGGTGAGCGGCGCGAGGTCGACGGCGAGCGAGCGGATCGAGCGGTAGCCCTCGATCGCGAGGCGGGTGATCACGCCTCGAGCAGCCCGCGCGCGTAGGCGGCCTGGCCGACGTGCTGCACGTCGTCGTCGACGATGCTGACGAGCCGCACGCCGAGCGTCACGGGTGGGTCCCAGGCGTCGTCCACGACGCGCTCCAGATCCGCCGGCGACAGCGTGCGGAGGTAGGCCAGCGTCGCGGCGTGCACCGCGTCGAGGTAGTCCAGCAGCGCCTGCGCCGACTCCGGCCGCACCGCGCGCACCGCGTCGGCGTTGTGCCCGTACCCGGTGTCCGACGCGTCCGACTCGAGGCCGAACCGCGCCCCCCACGCACCGCTGACGTAGACCTGCTCGGTGCCCGCCGCATCGGCGACCTGCGCGTCCTGCACGCGCGCCAGGTGCCAGACGAGCCAGCCGATCGTGTTCGCGCCCGGGGAGGGCGGCTCCGCCAGCAGCTCGGGCGAGAGCCCCTCGACCGCGCGTCGAGCCGATTCCGGCACGCGCGAGAGGGACTCGGTCAGGATCGCGATGGCGTCCATCACTCCTCCTCAGGTGTGGGGAGGGCGTCCGGGCCCTCGGTGACCAGGATGCGGAAGCCCTCGGCGTCGAGGATCCGGATGCCGAGGGCCTCGGCCTTGCCGAGCTTCGAGCCAGCCCCGGGGCCGGCGGCGACGAAGTCGGTCTTCTTCGACACGCTCGAGGCCGCCTTGCCGCCAGCGCCGATGATGGCCTCCTGCGCCTCGTCGCGGGTGTAGCCCTCGAGCGTGCCGGTCGCGACGACCGTCAGGCCTGCGAGCACGCCGCCGCGCTCCGCGGCAGCACCAGGGCCTGCGTGACCGGGCGTCGCGAAGCGCACGCCCGCGGCGCGCCACGACTGCACGATCTCGCGATGCCAGTCGACCGCGAGCCACTCGACCACCGCATCGGCGATGATCGGGCCGACGCCCTCGACCTCCGCGAGCTCTGCCGACGAGGCCGCCTCGATGGCGTCGAGCGAGCCGAACCAGTCGGCCAGGGCGCGAGCCGCGACCGGCCCGACGTGGCGGATGTTGAGCGAGACGAGCTGTCGCCAGAGATCCTTCGTCTTCGCTGCCTCGAGCTCGGACAGCAGCGTGGTCGCTTGCGCCGAGGGGTGCAGCACCCGGTGGTCCTTGCGGATGCCCGCCTTGCGGCGCTCCGCCGGCGTCAGCTCCTCCGCGCCGGGCGGATAGGTGAGCTCGACGCGCTGGAACGGCGCGCGCACGACCGGTGCCCCGGCGTCATCGACCTTCGGCTCGCCCGTCTCGGCATCGCGCACGACGACCTCGATCGGCACGAGCTCCTCCATCGTGAGCTCGAAGAGCCGAGCCTCCGTCACGAGGGGCGGCGCCTTCGGCACCGTGGGCTGCGTCAGCGCAGCGGCGGTCACCTCGCCGAGCGCCTCGATGTCGAGCGCGCCGCGCGAGCCGATGTGCTCGACGCGACCGCGCACCTGCGCAGGGCACGATCGCGCGTTCGGGCAGCGCAGGTCGATGTCCCCCTCCTTCATGGGGCGCAGCGCCGTGCCGCACTCGGGGCAGTCGCTCGGCATCACGAACTCGCGCTCGCTGCCGTCGCGCAGCTCGACGACGGCGCCCAGCACCTCGGGGATCACGTCGCCGGCCTTCCGCAGCACCACGGTGTCGCCGATGAGCACGCCCTTGGCCCGCACCACCTCCTGGTTGTGGAGGGTCGCCTGCCGAACCACCGAGCCGGCGACGTGCACCGGCTCCATCGCCGCGAACGGCGTCGCGCGCCCGGTGCGCCCCACCGACACCACGATGTCCAGCAGCTTCGTGTGCACCTCCTCCGGCGGGTACTTGTAGGCGATGGCCCAGCGCGGCGCGCGGCTGGTGGTGCCGAGCTCGGCGTGCAGTGCGAGCTCGTCGACCTTGACGACCACCCCGTCGATCTGGTGCTCCACCGCGCCGCGCCCGGCGCCGTAGCGCTCCACGAACGCCACCACCGCGTCGACGTCGCGCTCGACGCGCGTGTGCGGGCTCGTCGGCAGCCCCCACTGGGCGAGCAGCTCGTACACCTCGCTCTGCCCCGCGACGGGCGGGTCGTCCCACGCCCCGATGCCGTGCACGTACAGGGCGAGCGACTCGATGCGCGCCTCGCCCGCCTCGCGCTCGAGCCCGGACTTCTTCTCCAGCTGCTGCCGCAGGCCGCCGGAGGCGGCGTTGCGCGGGTTCGCGAAGGTCGGGAAGCGGCGGAGCGCGCGATCGGTGGCCCGCTCCTCGTCGAAGCGGGCGCCCAGGCGCTCGCGGTCGTCCGCGACCGAGCGGTCGCGCAGCGCCACCTGCAGCGCGTTCAGCCGCTCGAACGCGGCGACCGGGATGAAGGCCTCGCCCCGCACCTCGACGATCTCGGGATGCCCCTCGCCGGCGAGCCGCGCCGGGATCCCCGCGACGCGGAGCGCGTTGGGCGTGACGATCTCACCCACCCTTCCGTCGCCGCGCGTCGCTGCGCTCGTGAGCACGCCGCGCTCGTAGCGCAGCGCCACGGCCAGCCCGTCGATCTTCAGCTCGGTGAGCCAGGCGACGGGCCGCCCGGCCGCGGCCTCGGCCTTGGCGCACCACTCCCGCAGCTCCTCCACCGAGAACACGTTGTCGAGGCTCAGCATGCGCTCGGCGTGCTCGATGGTCGGCAGCCCGCTGGCCGCGCCGCCCTGCACCGCTTGCGTCGGCGAGTCCTGGCTCTGCAGCTCCGGGTGCTCGCGCTCGAGCTCGTCCAGCTCGCGCACGAGCGCGTCGTAGCTCGCGTCGGGCATCAGCGACTGGTCGCGGTCGTAGTAGGCGGCGCTCGCCGCCTCGATCTGCTCGCGCAGCTCCTGCGCGCGCGCGTTGGCCGTCGGCAGGTCGGCGGGGGCGATGCCCGCGTCGGATGCGCGCGGGGACGCTGGTGCGGTGGGCTTCGTGGCCTCGGGGCTCGCCATGCCCCCATGGTGCCACCGCCCGCTGACACGAGCGCCGCATCCGGTGGCCGGATCCGCGGCAGCACGGCGAGCGCCGGTGCTCGCGGCGTCGATCCGGGCGGCTGCGCGGGAGCCTGCGCCAATCCGCCCCGGTCGACGCTCCGAACCCACAGCGACACCACGTGCGCCACCGCGGCGCGCAGGCCGGCAACGGCCACCAGCGAATGGAGGAGTCATGACCAAGTCCCCGAACCGACTCGTCGCCACGATCTTCGGCGCCGTCTACCTGCTCGTCGGCGTGCTCGGCCTGTTCGTCGCCGGCGGCAGCTTCGCCAGCCCCGAGGGCGGCCTGCTGCTCGGCGTGTTCCAGGTGAACCACCTGCACAACATCGCCCACCTCGCCATCGGCGCGGCCCTGCTCTTCGCCGGCCTGCGCGGCACCGCCGCCGCGAAGGGCGTCAACGTCACCGTCGGCGCGGTCTACCTGCTGCTCGGCATCGTCGGCTTCTTCCTCGTCGGCACCGCGTTCAACATCCTGGCGCTCAACACCGCCGACCACTTCCTGCACCTCGGTTCGGCCATCGTGCTGCTCGGCACCGGCCTCGCGCTCGATCGCTCGTCGGCGACGGCGCGCACCGCGTAGGAGCCTCGACGATGGCCGCCCTGCGTCTGGCGGGCGCTGTGCTGGCGCTCGGGTCGGCGCTCATTGCGATCGCGGTGGGCGCCGGCTCGAGCGCCTGGCTCGGCGCACCGCTGCTCGCCGCCGGCATCGGCCAGGCGCTCGCGGGGGTGCTCGCGCTGCGGGGCCGTCCAGCTCCGCAGCTGCTGGTGCTGCTCGCCCTCATCGCCCCCACCGTCGTGTGGGTCGGCGTGCTCGCGATCGCCCCCGAGCCCGCGACGGCACTGCCGGCATGGCCGATGCTCGCCGAGACGGCCCTGGCCCTGAGCGCGGCCCCCATGCTCGCCCGCCGAGCGATCTCGGTGGTCGAGCCCCGACCGCTGCCGGCCCTGCTGGCCCTCGTGCTGTCGGCCTCCGTCGTGGCCGTCGTCGCGACGACGGCACTCGCGGGCACCGACGCCGGCCGCTTCGCCGTGCCGCACGGCGAGCACGGCCTCACCGTCGAGGACCACGAGCACCACTGAGCGCGCTCAGCGCTGCGACGGGGGCACGGGCGTCTGCTGGGCGCCGCCGGTCGACGCGCAGAGGGATCGCCAGCCTTCGTGCTCGAGCGCCAGCAGCTCGTCGAGGAGGGTCACGCCGGCACCCTCGCGTCGGCGGCGACCGTCCGGTCGATCGTGACCTGCCCGAGCACCCGGGTGCCGACGTAGAGCACCGCCGACTGACCCGTCGCGACGCCCGTCAGGGGCGCTGCTGCGTCGATCACGAGCTCGCCTCCGAGCATCTGCGCACGCGCAGGCTCGGGATCGGCGTGCGCCCTGATCTGCACCTCGACGTCGAGCCCGGCCTCCAGGCCCGGATGCGGCGCGCCCGCGTGCGAGATCCGGCGGCCCGCGATGCGCGACACCGCGAGCGCCTCCTTCGGCCCCACCACGAGCTGCCGAGACTGCGGCTTCACCTCGAGCACGAACCGCGGTCGGCCATCGGGCGACGGGACGCCGAGCGAGAGCCCGCGGCGCTGCCCGACGGTGTAGCCGTGCACGCCGTCGTGGCTGCCCACGACCGCGCCGTCACGATCCACGATCTCGCCCGGATCGGCGCCCAGCCGCTCGGCCAGGAAGCCGCGGGTGTCCCCGTCGGGGATGAAGCAGATGTCGTGGCTGTCCGGCTTCTGCGCCAGCAGGAAGCCGCGCTCGGCCGCCTCGGCGCGCACCTGCGCCTTCGTCGGCGTCGACGCGAGCGGGAACCAGCAGTGCGCGAGCTGCTCGGCCGTGAGGACGCCGAGCACGTAGGACTGATCCTTCGCCCAGTCCGCCGCGCGATGCAGCTCCGGCCCCGCATCGGTGTGCTCGACCCGCGCGTAGTGGCCCGTCACGACTCGCTCGAACCCGAGCCCGATGGCGCGGTCGAGCAGCGCCTCGAACTTGATCCTCTCGTTGCACCGCAGGCACGGGTTGGGCGTCCGCCCGGCGGCGTACTCGTCGACGAAGTCCTGCACCACGTCGGCGTGGAAGCGCTCCGAGAAGTCCCAGACGTAGAAGGGGATGCCGAGGCGATCGGCGACGCGCCGCGCGTCCATCGCATCCTCGACGGTGCAGCAGCCGCGGCTGCCGGTGCGCAGGGTGCCGGGCATGCGGCTGAGCGCGAGGTGCACGCCGACGACCTCGTGCCCCGCCTCGACCGCGCGCGCAGCGGCGACCGCCGAGTCGACCCCGCCCGACATGGCCGCCAGCACCTTCATGCGCTCCCCCTCCGCCGCATCCAGGGTACCGAGGCGGTGCGAGCAGCCGTGGGGCGCGCCGCGCCGGCACAGCGCCGCGTGGGATGCTGGTCTCGTGACGGATGCGGCAGCTCACCAGGGTGTGCGGGTCTCCGTCGTCATCCCCGTGCTCGACGACGCGCGAGCGCTCGTCCGCTGCCTCGACCGCCTCGCCGCGCAGCGCGTGCCGCCGCACGAGGTCATCGTGGTGGACAACGGCTCCACCGACGGGTCGGCAGCCGTCGCGCTCGCCGCGGGCGCTCGCGTCGTCGCGGAGCCGATCCGCGGGATCCCCGCCGCCGCCGCGCGCGGCTACGACGAGGCGACCGGCGAGGTCATCGCCCGATGCGACGCGGACTCCGTCGTGCCCGAGGACTGGGTCGAGCGGATCCGCGACGCGTTCGACGCCGATCCGCTGCTGGAGGGGCTCACGGGACCGGGGCGCTTCCACGACGTGCCACCGCGCTGGACGACGGTCGCGAGCTTCTCCTATGCGCTCGGCACCTTCGTCGCCGCGCGCGCCGCGATCGCCAACGTGCCGCTGTGGGGCTCGAACATGGCGCTCCGCCGCACCTCGTGGCTCCGCGTGGCCGGGCTCGTCGAGCGGGCCGACCCGGCGGTGCACGACGACCTCGACCTCACGATGCGGCTCGGCCCCCGCGCGCGGCTGCGCTTCGACGCGTCGCTGACGGTGGGCGCGGAGGCCCGCATCTTCCGCAGCCGCCGCGCCGCCAGCGATCGGATCCGCATCGCCATGCGCACCTTCCGCCGCAACTGGGCCGCAGGCGGCTCGCCCGGCAGGCGCTGGGTGCTGCGCGTCGGAGGCCCCGACCTCACCCGTCCCCGCCGCGAGGTGCGAGCGTGAGCCGGCCGACGGCGAGCCCCGCCCGGCGATGGCTCGCCGATCAGGGCAGGTGGGTGCCGGGCGACGCGCTGCGCTTCGTCGTCGCCGCCTCCGTGCCGCTCTGCTGGGCCGTCGCCGGCGGCCCCGCAGCCGCGGCGATGTTCCTCGCCCTCGGCGGCGCGATGGCGCTGCGCTTCGCTCGCATGCCGACCGCGACCGACCTCATCGGCCAAGCGGTGCTGCTCGCGGCCGCCTGGTGGGCGGCGACCGGCGCGTACGAGGTCGTGTCGTGGCTCGACCTCGTCACGCACGCGGCGTGCGGCGCGGTGCTGGCGCTGCTCTCGCAGGAGATCATGCTGCGCGCCGGCGTGCTGCCGACCGGCGCCGGCGCTCGCGAGGCCATCGCGCGTGCGCTCCACACCAGCACCGCTGTCCTGCTGCTCGGGTTCCTCTGGGAGCTGGGCGAGTGGGCGGGGCACGCGCTCATCACCGACGCCATCCGCGTCGGGTACGAGGACACGCTCAGCGACCTCGCCACCGACCTGGCCGGTGCGATCGTCGCCGCGGTGGCCGTGGAGATCCTGCGGCGTCGTCGACGCTCCTGAGGTCGGCGAGCCGTCCCGCGGCGTCAGGTCGCGAGCGCTCGCGCCCGCTCGACCGCCGCGGGGAGCGCCGCGAGCAGCGCGTCGACCTCTGCCTCGGTGGTCGTGCGCCCGAGCGAGAGGCGCAGCGGCGCCACCCCCTCGAGCCCGCAGGCGCGCACGACGTGCGACTCCCGCGCCACGCCCGCCGAGCAGGCCGAGCCGTTCGAGACGGCGAAGCCGGCATCGTCGAGCAAGAACTGCAGCGACTCCCCCTCGGCGGCCTCGACGACGAGGTGCGCGATGCCCGGCAGCCGCTCGGTCGCAGCGAGCAGCCGCACGCCCGGCAGCGTCGCTGCGACGCTGAGGATGCGGTCGGTCAGCGTGCGCAGGCGCACGGACTCGGCCTCGAGCTCGGCGAGCGCCTCCTCAGCGGCGAGCGCGAAGAGCGATGCCCCGAGCGCGTCCTGCGTGCCGGAGCGGAGCCCGCGCTGCTGCCCGCCCCCGTGGTGGAGCGCGTGCAGCCGGGCGTCGCGCCGCACGACGAGCGCGCCGACGCCGTGCGGCCCGCCGAGCTTGTGGCTCGCGACGCTCATGAGCGCCGCTCCCGTCTCGTCGAACCGCAGCGGCATGCGTCCGAAGGCGCCCACCGCGTCGAGGTGCAGCGGCACGCCGGCAGCCGCCGACGCCGCTGCTGCCTCGACGATCGGCTGCAGCGAGCCCAGCTCGTTGCTCGCCACCAGCAGGGTGGCGACGGATGCGGTGGGCGCGGCCTCGACCGCCGCGCGGAACGCGGTGAGGTCGGTCACCGCGCTCGCGTCGATCGGCACCCAGCGCACCTGGGCGCCCTGCCGCTCGAGCCACTCGACGGCATCCAGGGTCGCGTGGTGCTCGCCGACCGGCACCACGAGCGGCCCGGCCACCCCGGCTGCCGCCGCGTCGGCGGCAGCCCACCACGAGCCCTTCAGCGCCAGGTTGATCGACTCCGTGCCGCCGGAGGTGAAGACGACCTCGGTCGGATGCGCGCCGAGCGTCGCCGCCAGCCGCTCGCGCGCATCCTCGAGCACGGCGCGGGCCCGCTGGCCCTCGCGGTGCGTGGAGGCGGGGTTCGCGAGCGGCTCGGCGCTCGCGAGCGCCGCTCGGACCGAGGCGCGCATGGGCGTCGCCGCGGCGTGATCGAACAGGTGCACGGTCCCATACCCTAGGGCGCGTGAACGCCCAGGAGCATGTGACCGACCTCTCGCGCCCGGTCGCCGCCGCGCCTGAGCCGCCGCCGGTGCGCGCGACCCGCGGGCTCGAGCGCACCGCCATCGGGCACCGCCTGACGGTGTGGTCGCGGCACGCGACCAGCATGGAGCTGCGCGTCTTCGACCGCGACGACCCGGACTGGCTGCTGGAGCGCGTGCCGATGGACCGCGTCGGCGACGACTTCACCGTCGACACCGAGCTGCTGCAGCTCGGCACGCCCTACGCGGTCGGCGTCGATGGGCCGCAGGGGCCCACGCATGCCTTCGACACCAGTCGCAACGCCATCCCGCCGCACGCGCGCGGCGTCGTGCGCACGCCGCACGGACAGCACCGCGCGACGGTCGTCAGCGACGACTTCGACTGGGGCGGGGTGCAGCGCCCCGAGATCCCCCTCGATCGCCAGGTGATCTACGAGGCGCACGTGAAGGGCCTCACGAAGCTCAGCCCCCACATGCCGGCCGAGCTGCGCGGCACCTACGCCGGCCTCGCGCATCCGTCGACGATCGCCTACCTGCAGGAGCTCGGCGTCACGACGGTGCAGCTGCTGCCGATCCACCTGTTCGTCTCCGAGCAGCGCCTGCTGCAGCAGGGCCGCGTGAACTACTGGGGCTACAACACGCTCAGCTGGTTCGCGCCGCACAGCGCCTACGCCTCGCGGCGGGCCCAGTTCGACGGCACGGGCGGCGTGCTGCGCGAGGTCAAGGGCATGGTTCGCCTGCTGCACGAGGCCGGCCTGCAGGTCGCGCTCGACGTCGTCTACAACCACACGGCCGAGGAGGGCATGGGGGGTCCGCCCTCGAGCCTGCGGCTGATCGACAACGCCTCGTACTACCGCGTGCACGAGGCCGGGCACATGATCGACTACACCGGCTGCGGCAACACCGTCGACTACTCGCTGCCGGCCGCGCAGGAGCTCGTGCTCGACTCGCTGCGCTACTGGCACCACGAGCTGCAGATCGACGCCTTCCGCTTCGACCTCGCGCCCGTGCTCGGCCGCGGCGCCGACGGTGCGTTCGACCCCGCGCACCCGCTGCTGCGCCGCATGCTCGACGATCCGCAGCTGCAGAGCGCGACGATGATCGCCGAGCCCTGGGACGTCGGCCCCGACGGCTGGCAGACGGGCCGGTTCCCCGCCGGCTACAGCGAGTGGAACGACCGGTACCGAGACACGGTGCGGCAGTTCTGGCTCAGCGACCTGCGCTCGTTCCGCCACGGGGGCGAGGGCTCCACCGGCGTCGGGCCGCTCGCGCACGCGGTCTCGGGCTCCGAGGGGCTCTTCTCCTCGACCCGCGGCCCGCTCGAGAGCGTCAACCTCATCTCTGCGCACGACGGCTTCACGCTCGCAGACCTCACGCGCTACGACCGCAAGCACAACGAGGGCAACGGCGAGCAGAACCGCGACGGCGCCGACGACAACCGATCGTTCAACCACGGGGTCGAGGGCCGCACCGAGGACCTCGCGATCCAGCTCGACCGCCGCAGGTCGATGCGCAACGTGCTCGGCACCCTGCTCGTGTCGGCGGGCGTGCCGATGCTGACGATGGGCGACGAGTTCGGGCGCTCGCAGCGCGGCAACAACAACGCCTACTGCCAGGACTCGGCGCTGACGTGGATGCGGTGGGATCGCAAGGACTGGCAGGAGTCCTTCCTCGCGCAGACCCGGCGACTGCTCGAGCTGCGGCGGCAGCACCCGGCGCTGCGGCCGCTCGAGTACGGCCAGGCGGCGCAGCGCGTCGCAGGCTCCTCCCGCCTCGACTGGTTCAACGGTGCCGGTCTGCACATGACGATCGAGGACTGGGATCACTCCCTCGATCGCACGATGCAGATGCTCGCCGAGTCGACGCCCATCGAGGAGCCGTACTCGCGCGTGCTCGTGATCTTCCACGGCTCCCCGCGCGACTCGCTCATCGCGACGCCGGAGCCCGATGGCGCCACCGAGCTCGAGCTGCTGTGGGACTCCGCAGCGGATCACCACGACGACGAGCGCGTCGCCCCTGGTGCTCGCGTGCTCGTGCCCGCGATGAGCATGCGCGTGTACGCCGTGCACGGCGCGCCGGCCGACGGCGCACCCGTGGCGACGGTGATGCGCTACCGCTCCCCGCAGTCGCCTCCTGCGGCGAGCGAGCGGCGAGCGGGCTGACCCGATCGCGGGCCAGCCCGCTCGCCGGTCCTGCGGCAGCGCCCTGCGGCCTCGGTGCCGCTACCCCTTGGCGTAGGCGACGAGGCCCAGCTCGGCGTCGGAGGCGAGCATCTCGTGCCTCGGCACGACCCGCACCGTGTAGCCGAAGGTGCCCGCCCGCGGCAGCGAGATCGCCGACTCGAAGCGATGCGCAGCCCCGTCGGCGTCCACCGGCTCCAGCGGGAACCGGCGAGCGCGGCGCAGCTCGCCCTCCTCGCTGATGGTGCCGGCGACGACCTCGACGGTGACGTCCTCCGGTCGCAGCTCGCCCAGCTCCACGAAGGCGCGCACGCGCACGTCGTCGCCCACGACGGGCGGGGTGTCGACGCCGTCGGCCTCGATGTGGCGCACCTCGACGCGCGCGAACGACTCGCGCATCCGAGCCGTCCACGCCGCGAAGTCGCGGGCGGCGCGAGCGTCGTCGGCGGCGGCGACGCGCGCCGCCTTCGCCGCCGGCGCGTAGAGCCGATCGACGTACTCGGCCAGCATGCGCTCGGCGGAGAGCTCGGGGCTCAGCGTCGCGAGGGTGTGGCGGATCGACGCGATCCAGCCGAGCGGCAGCCCGCGCTCATCGCGATCGTAGAAGCGCGGCGCGACCTGGTGCTCGATGAGCTCGTAGAGCGCGTTGGCCTCGACGGCGTCGCGTTGCTCGGCAGCCATGTGCTCGTGCGCCGAGGGGATCGCCCAGCCGTTCTGGCCGTCGAAGTACTCCTCCCACCAGCCGTCGAGGATCGAGAGGTTCAGCGAGCCGTTCAGCGCCGCCTTCATGCCGGATGTGCCGCACGCCTCGAGCGGGCGCAGCGGGTTGTTCAGCCAGACGTCGCAGCCCGGGTAGAGCGACTTCGCCATCGCGATGTCGTAGTTCTCGAGGAAGACGATGCGACCGCGCACGTCCGGCTCCTGCGAGAAGCGCACGAGCTCCTGGATCAGCGCCTTGCCCTGCTCGTCGGCGGGATGCGACTTGCCGGCGATCACGAGCTGCACTGGGCGCTCGGGATGCGTGAGGAGCGAGCGCAGTCGGTCTCGGTCGTGCAGCATGAGCGTGAGGCGCTTGTAGGTCGGCACGCGTCGCGCGAAGCCGATCGTGAGCACGTCGGGATCGAGCAGGCCATCGACCCACGACGGTGCGACGCCCTCGTTGCGCTCGTGCTTGCGGCGCGTGCGATCGCGCGCCTCCTCGACGAGGGCCGCGCGCATCTCGCGGCGCACGGACCAGAGCGTCTCGTCGGAGACCGCGTCCGAGCCCCAGTCGCAGCGCGTGGTGTCGAGGGTGCCGAGCTCGCGCTCGGCGAGGTGCTTGAGGATCGGCGAGGTCCAGGTTGGCGCGTGCACGCCGTTGGTGACGGAGGTGATGGGCACCTCCGCCGCGTCGAAGCCCGGCCACCGGCTCGCGAACATGCCGCGGGAGACCTTGCCGTGGAGCTTCGAGACGCCGTTCGCGCGCTGCGCGAGCGAGAAGCCCAGCTGGGCCATGTTGAAGATCGCCGGGTCCTCCTCGCGACCGAGGGCGAGGACGCGCTCGACGTCGACGCCGGGCACGAGGTCGCCGGTGAGGTGTCGGCGCACGAGCTCGACGTCGAAGCGGTCGATGCCCGCGGGCACGGGCGTGTGGGTCGTGAAGACGGTGCCGGCGCGCACGACCTGCAGCGCCTCCTCGAAGCCGAGGCCCTCAGCGATCAGCCGCGAGATCCGCTCGATGCCGAGGAAGCCGGCGTGGCCCTCGTTCGAGTGGTAGACCGCGGGGGTCGGCGCACCGGTCAGCTCGGCGTGCACCGCGAGGGCCCGCACGCCGCCGATGCCCAGCAGCAGCTCCTGCTGCAGGCGGTGCTCGCCGCCGCCGCCGTACAGCCGATCGGCGACACCGCGCAGGTCGCCGTCGTTCTCGTGGATGTTGGTGTCGAGCAGCAGCAGCGGCACGCGGCCGATGGTCGCCTGCCAGATGCGGGCGCGCAGGGTGCGGCCGCCGGGCAGCGCGAGCGCCACCGTCGCGTGCGTGCCATCCGGATGCCGCAGGATCGTCAGCGGCAGGCCGTCCGGATCGAGCACCGGGTACGTCTCCTGCTGCCAGCCCTCGCCGGAGATGGCCTGCTTGAAGTAGCCGGCCTGGTAGAAGAGGCCGACCCCGATGATCGGCACGCCGAGGTCGCTCGCCGCCTTCAGGTGGTCGCCGGCGAGGATGCCGAGGCCGCCCGAGTACTGCGGCAGCGCGCTGGTGATGCCGAACTCCGGCGAGAAGTACGCGATCGACTCCGGCGCGTCCTCGAGCGACTGGTACCAGCGCGCCTGGGACAGGTAGTCGTCGAGGTCGTCGGCGATCGCGTCGACGCGCGCTACGAAGGCGTCGTCGGCGGCGAGCTGCTCGAGGCGCTCGGTGCCGACCCAGCCCAGCAGCTGCACCGGGTCGTGCCCGGTCGCGCGCCAGCCGTCGAGCGAGATCTCGCGGAACAGCTCGCGAGTCGGCTCGTGCCAGGACCAGCGCAGGTTCGACGCGATGGCGTCGAGGCTGCGGAGCCGCTCGGGCAGGGAGGTGCGGACGGTGAACTTGCGGATCGCTCTCACGCGCACGAGCCTAGCGGCGGCGGCGCTCGGCACCCGGATGCGCGCCGAGTCCGCCCTGCGCGGGTTGCCAGCGGGTGCTGAGTGGCTTGCCAGCGGGCGCTGAGTAGGTTGGTGCCGTGGCGAACGAACCAGCACTCCCCAAGGACATCCGCTCCGGCAGGATCCCGGTGCTCGACCTACATCCGCAGCAGCCCGGCGATCGATTCCCCGCGAAGGCGGTGGTGGGCGACGTCGTGCCGTTCTCGGCCGCGGCGTTCCGCGAGGGACACGACCGGATCGGCGTGACGCTCGTGCTCCGCTCCCCCTCCGGCAGCACCAGCCGCGTGCCGATGGAGCCGCTCGAGGACGGCCTCGACCGCCACCGCGCGCTGGCGCTCGTCGACGAGCAGGGCACTTGGAGCTGGCACGTCGAGGCATGGGCCGACGAGTGGGCCACCTGGCACCACAACGCCGAGATCAAGATCGCCGCCGACATCGACGCCGAGCTGATGGCGACGATGGGCTCGGAGCTGCTGACGCGTGCAGCGCAGGGCGCGAGCGCCCCTGACGCGGGGCTGCTCACGAGCGCCGCGAGGGCCCTCGCCAGCACCGCGGAGCCCGTGCTGCAGCGCTGGGCGGCGGTCAACGACCCCGGCATCCTCGCAGCGATGGACCGCAACCGACCCCGCTCCCTCGTCACGGCATCCGAGACGCTGCAGCTCAGGGTCGAGCGCACCCGCGCGGGCGTCGGCGCCTGGTACGAGCTCTTCCCGCGCTCGGAGGGCGCCGTGCAGCGCGAGGACGGCACCTGGCAGAGCGGCACCTTCGCGACCGCGGCGGAGCGCCTGCCCGCCGTCAAGGCGATGGGCTTCGACGTGCTCTACCTGCCCCCGGTCCACCCGATCGGCGAGGTCAACCGCAAGGGCCCCAACAACACCCTCACGCCGCAGCCGGGCGACCCGGGCAGCCCCTGGGCCATCGGATCCAGGGACGGCGGCCACGACACCATCCACCCCGACCTCGGCACCGTCGACGACTTCCGGGCCTTCGTGCGGGCAGCGGCGGATGCGGGGCTCGAGGTCGCGATGGACCTCGCGCTCCAGGCGGCGCCCGACCACCCCTGGGTCACCGAGCACCCGGAGTGGTTCACGACGCTCCCGGACGGCTCGATCGCGTTCGCGGAGAACCCGCCGAAGAAGTACCAGGACATCTACCCCGTCAACTTCGACAACGACCCGGCGGGCATCGTCGCCGAGGTGCTGCGTCTGATCGACCAGTGGGTGGGCTGCGGCGTGGAGATCTTCAGGGTCGACAACCCGCACACGAAGCCGCTCTGGTTCTGGGAGCACGTCATCGGGCAGGTGAACGCGAAGCACCCGGACGTCGTGTTCCTCGCCGAGGCCTTCACCCGGCCGGCGATGATGCAGGCGCTCGGGAAGGTCGGGTTCCAGCAGTCCTACACCTACTTCGCCTGGCGCAACACGAAGGCGGAGCTGGAGGAGTACCTGCGCGAGGTCACGGGGACGCAGGCCGCGTGGTTCAAGCCCGCGTTCTGGGTCAACACCCCCGACATCCTCACCGAGTACCTGCAGTTCGGCGGCGTGCCCGCGTTCAAGGTGCGCGCCGCGATCGCCGCGACGGCGGTGCCGACCTGGGGCATGTACGCCGGCTACGAGCTGATCGAGGATGTCGCGCGGCCCGGCGCCGAGGAGGCCATCGACAACGAGAAGTACGAGTACAAGCCGCGGGACTGGCAGCGGGCCGAGCGCAACGGCACCACGATCGCGCCCTACATCGCGAAGCTCAACGAGATCCGCGCCGCGCACCCGGCGATCCGGCAGCTGTGGGCGCTCGACGTGCACTGGTCCGACGACGACGCGGTCCTCGTCTACTCGAAGCACGTGGACGCGCGGTTCACCGACAGCGGTGAGAGCGACACGATCCTGGTGGTCGCGAACGTCGACCCCCACTCCGCCCGCCAGACCACCGTGCACCTCGACCTCACGAAGCTGGGGCTGCGCCCCGGGGACACCTTCGAGGCGCACGACCTGATCACCGGCGAGACCTGGCAGTGGAGCGACCACAACTTCGTCCGGCTCGACGCGTTCGTCGAGCCGGCGCACGTGATCTCCGTGCGACGATCGGGGGCATGATGCTCGACACCGACACCATCCAGCAGCTCGCCGACGGCACGCACCCCGCGCCGCACGACTGGCTGGGCGCGCACGCGAGCACCCCGGCGGCCGGATCCCCGACGGCCGGATCCTCGGCAGCCGGATCCTCGGCAGCCGGATCCCCGACGGCCGGATCCCTGAGGGCCGGCGTCGCGGCGGCAGCGCCGCGGGCCACCGCCGCGCAGGCGACGGCCCCGCAGCAGAGCGGCGCCCACGTCGTCCGCGCCGTGCGCCACCTCGCCGCCGGCGTGAGCGTGCTGCTGGAGTCCGCCAGCGGCGAGCACGAGGTGCCGATGGAGCACCTGGGGCACGGGCTGTGGGAGGTCACGGTCCCCGGTCCCATCCGCCCCTACCGGCTGCGCACCAGCTATGACGAGGGCGGCGCATGGGAGTCGGAGGACCCGTACCGCTTCATGCCGACGCTCGGCGAGCTCGACCTGCACCTGTGGCGCGAGGGCCGCCACGAGCAGGTCTGGCAGGTGCTCGGATCGCGCGTGCGAGAGCACGAGGGCGTGCTCGGCGCCTCCTTCGCCGTCTGGGCGCCGAACGCCCGTGCCGTGCGCGTCATCGGCGACTTCAACGACTGGGTGGGCCGGTCGCACCCGATGCGCACCATGGGGGCCTCCGGCGTCTGGGAGCTGTTCGTGCCCGGCGACCTCGAGCACAGCGCCTACAAGTACGAGATCCTCACCGATGAGGGCTGGGTCACGCGCGCCGACCCCATGGCCCGCTACACCGAGGTGCCCCCGGCCACCGCGTCCAAGGTCGGCACCAGCCGCTTCGCGTGGAGCGACGACGACTGGATGCGCTCGCGCGCCGAGCGCGACCAGCACAACGGCCCGATGTCGGTCTACGAGCTGCACTTCGGCTCCTGGCGCCCGGGTCTCGGCTACCGCGAGATGGCGGATGCGCTCATCGAGCACCTGGAGGAGACGGGCTTCACGCACGTCGAGTTCATGCCGCTGGCCGAGCACCCCTTCGGCGGCTCGTGGGGCTACCAGGTCACCGGCTACTTCGCCCCGACCAGCCGCTTCGGCCACCCCGACGACCTGCGCTACCTGATCGACCGGCTGCACCGCGCCGGCTACGGCGTGCTGATGGACTGGGTTCCCGGGCACTTCCCGAAGGACGAGTGGGCGCTCGCTCGATTCGACGGGCAGGCGCTCTACGAGCACCCCGACCCGCGGCGCGGCGACCAGCCCGACTGGGGCACGCACGTGTTCGACTTCGGCCGCCCGGAGGTCAAGAACTTCCTGGTCGCGAACGCGGTCTACTGGCTCGAGGAGTTCCACATCGACGGCCTCCGGGTCGATGCGGTGGCCTCCATGCTCTACCTCGACTACTCGCGCAAGGACGGCGAGTGGCTGCCCAACGTGCACGGCGGCCGCGAGCACCTCGAGGCGATCGCGCTGCTGCAGGAGGTCAACGCGACCGTCTACCGCCGCTGCCCGGGCATCGTCATGATCGCGGAGGAGTCGACCTCCTGGCCCGGCGTCACCAAGCCGACCGACGCCTCCGGGCTCGGCTTCGGCATCAAGTGGAACATGGGGTGGATGCACGACACGCTGCAGTACATGGCGGTCGATCCGATGTATCGCTCGCACCACCACGGCGACATCACCTTCTCCTTCCTCTACGCGTTCTCCGAGCAGTTCATGCTGCCGATCAGCCACGACGAGGTCGTGCACGGCAAGGGCTCGCTCGTGGGCAAGATGCCCGGAGACCAGTGGCAGAAGCTGGCCTCCGTCCGCGCGTACCTGACCTTCATGTGGGCGCACCCCGGCAAGCAGCTGCTCTTCATGGGCCAGGAGTTCGGGCAGCCGAGCGAGTGGAGCGAGGCGCGCGGGCTCGACTGGTGGATCCTCGACCAGCCGCTGCACCGCGGGCTCATGTCGCTCGTGTCGCAGCTGAACCGCGTCTATCGCGACACCGAGGCGCTCTGGCTGCGCGACAACGAGCCGGGCGGCTTCGAGTGGATCGACGGCGGGAACTCCTCCGACAACCTGGTCGCCTTCCTGCGCTGGGGCGCTGCGGGCGACCCTGTCGCGGCGATCGTGAACTTCTCGGGGAGGCCGGTCGACGGCTACCGCCTCGGGCTGCCCTTCGCGGGCGAGTGGGAGGAGGTCGTCAACTCCGACGCCACGGAGTTCGGCGGCTCGGGCGTCGGCAACCTGGGCACCGTGCACGCGATCGACGAGCCGTGGGGCGGGCGCCCTGCCTCCGCGACCATCACCGTGCCGCCGCTCGCCGGTCTGATCCTGCGACCCAAGCCGTAGCGGAGCGAGCCTGCGCCGCCCGCTCGCCGCAGTGCGCGACGCGGGCGGCGCGCTCGCCGGCGCCGCGGCGCCGTGGGCGCTCCGACCGGCGAGATCGGCCGCGTCAGTAGAGCAGCGTCGTCAGGCGCTTGCGCGCCGCGCCGACCCGAGGATCGTCGACGCCGACGATCTCGAAGAGGTCGAGCAGGCGCAGTCGCACCTGCTGCTTCTCGTCCCCCGCGAGGGAGCCCATGAGCTCCAACAGCCGCAGGAACGCGTCCTCGACGTGCCCTCCGGAGAGGTCGAGGTCGGCGACCAGCATCTGCGCATCGATGTCGGTCGGCGCGGCCGCGGCCGCCGCGCGGATGTCCTCGGCACCGCGGCCCTGCAGCCGAGCGAGCAGTCGCACCTGCGCGAGGCCGGCGATCGCCTCGGCGTCGCGCGGGTTCTGCGCGATCGACTTCTCGAAGGCGGCGATCGCGGTGTCGAAGTCACCCGCCTCGATCGCGTCGTAGGCCTCCTGGTGCAGCGGCGGCACCGGCTCGGGCGCAGGCGCTGCGCCGGCCTCGTCGCCCGCGGCGTCGGCGACCGGCACGCTGCCGGTGACGCCCTGCTGCGCGGCGAACGCGAGCACCTGCGCGAGCACGTCCTGCACCTGCTCCTCCGACTGCGCGCCGGTGAACAGCGGTGCTGGCCGCCCGGCGATCACGGCAGCGACGGTCGGCACCGACTGCGCCTGGAAGGCCTGCGCGATCTGCGGGCTGCTCTCGCCGTCCACCTTGGCGAGCACGAGCTTGCCGCGCTGGGCCTCCACCAGGCGCTCCAGGATCGGCACGAGCTGCTGGCTCGGCTCGCTCCACTCGGCGACGATCGCGACGATGACCGGCACGCGCGTCGACAGCTCGACGAGCGTCTGCAGGTCGGCGTCGCCGATGGTGAGCACGACGCCCGGCGCTCCCCCGCCCGAGGAGGGCGGCTGCTGGGCAGCGGGCTGCGCGTGCTTGGCCGCGAGCGCCGACAGGTCGACGGCACCGGCGATCGATGCGGGCATGTGCGGGTTCGTCATCCTTGGACCTCCGAAGCGTCAAGCAGGGTCTGCGCGTAGCCCACGATCTGGATCTCCGCGCCCTCGGGCGCGTCAGCCGGGGGCACCGCGAAGAGCACCTGCAGCTGGTACGTGGTCTCGATGCCGGTCGACGACGCCTCGACACCCGCGAGGATGCCGGCGCCGTCGGCCGTGCTGATCTCGACGCCCTCCTCGTTGGGCGTCGTGCGCTGGGTCTCGTTGAACGATGTGGCGACGAGCGCGCCGCCGTCGTTCGCGACCAGCATGAGCGGGGCTTGCTCGTCATCCCGCCAGTCCCAATCGAGGGTCGTCAGCTCGTACTCTGGCAGCTCGCGCTGCTCGTCCTTCCAGGCGCGGCCGAACTGCTCGCGGAGCGCATCGCCCTCCTCCTGGAACCAGGAGGAGAAGCGGGAGTCGTCGCCGTTGAGCAGCATGTCGGCGTAGGCGAACGTGATCTCCGAGGGGCGACGCGCCAGGAGCGGCGTGTCGAGCGGGAGGCTCGCGGCACCGATCGTGGGGCTCGCGACCGCCGGCAGCTGCACGCCGGAGGCGAGGGTCATCTGGTAGACGAGGCGGTAGTCGCTGCGCGCATCCACCTGCTGGAAGACGAGCGCCGACTGCGCCTGAGCGCCGTCCTGCCACGCGACCACGGCCATCGCCGTGCGCGGCCACGCCTCGGTCTGCTGCGGCAGCAGCAGCTGCACCTCGCCGTCGGCGATGCCCTGGAGGGCCGGAAGCTCGTCGTTCTGGCTGCGCACCTCGTAGTTCGTGGCTCGCGCGTCGAGCGCGGGGCCGGCGACGCGGCGCGCGGCGGTCTCCTCCGAGAGCTCGGCGTCCGCGGCAGCGACGACCTCGCGCGTGTCGTCGAGCACGCGGGCGAACTGGTTCTCGGTCAGCGCGACCTGCGGCAGCGCCTCCTCGAGGGTGGAGGGCGTCGGCGTCGCGGCCGTCTCGCTCGGCTCGGGGCTGGGCCAGTACTGCGGCCCGCAGCCGGTCAGCGCGATCGACGCGAGCACGGGCAGCGCCACGATCCCGAAGCGCCTGCGGGTGCGGTGGATCCGACGCTCCGCCTTCGGCTCGCCCGTCGCGCGGGGGCGCTCCTCACCCCTCGCGGCATCGCTCGCGCCGCGATCGTCATGGGCGCCGCCGTCGGCGGATGCGCCGTCGGTGTCCTGGGGCTCCGACCCGGCGGCCGCATCCGGCGCCTCGATCGCGCCGCGCCCGGGCGCGGCGGCGACGGCGCGCTCCGGCAGCGGCAGGCCCGCCCGGGCGTCTCGCTCGAGCTGCCTGCGCTCGGCGCGGGTGAGCTCGCGGTGCGTGCGGCGCTGCGGGCCGCGACGGCGCCGATGACTGCGGAGGGCCAGCAGGAAGAGCACGAGCGCGAGCGCCAGGAAGACGAAGCCCGCGGTCATGAGCGGGCCGAACAGCGGCGTCTTCGCGTCGAACGGCCACTCGACCCGCACGTCCGCGGGAGCAGCCGCGCCCGGCTCGCCCTGGATGAGCATCGCGAACCCGACCGGCAGGTCGATCTCGAAGCGCACCGCTCCGTCACCGGCGTGCTCCTCGATCCACAGGTCGCTGCCGGCGATCGTGGGCAGCGCTTCGCTGTCGCCCGCCTGCTCGTCGAGCACGAGCTGGTCGTCCTCGGCGAGCTCGCCCACGGCGTGCGCGCTCCCGCCGATCCAGCCGAGCACGTCGTGGTCTCGCCCGACCGCGACGGTCACGGCGCCGCTGCCCGCGATCGACACCGTCTGCCTGCCATCGTGCTGGTTCATCGTCTCGCCGGAGACGTAGAGGAGCTGCGCGTCCGTCGGCTGCTCGAGCTGCGCCACGATGGTCTCGGGAGGAGCCCAGACGGTGCGCTGGCCGATGCCGAGTCCGAGCAGGACCAGCGAGATCACGAGGCTCACGGCCGCGAGGATGTATCGCACGAGATGCAGGTCCTTTCACGCTCACCGAGCGGATCGAGGCGCGTCGGGTGGGCACCGGGCTCGGCAGGCAAGCCTCCAGGGTACCGGAATCGCCCTGCCCGGCGCCATCCCGCGCCTGCGCGGCTGGCGAGCGCCAGCGCTCCGGCGGCCTAGGATTCGAGGTGTGAAGATCCGCAACGGCTTTCTGCTCGGGCTCGTCGGCGGCCTCGGGGTGCTGCTGGCCATCGCGATCGGCGCTGCCGTCGGCCAGATCAGCACGGTGCTCGTCTGGGCCTTCGCCGGCATCTTCCTGGCGCTGGGGATCGAACCCGTCATCCAGTTCCTCGCCAAGCGCAACGTGCCTCGCTGGGCCGCGGTCCTCATCGTCTTCGCGCTGATCCTCGCGATCCTCGTCGGCGCGACCTGGCTCATCATCCCGACGATCGTCGCGCAGTTCACCATCCTCATCCAGTCGGTGATCTCGGAGATCGAGGGCGGCGCGCTCGAGGGCGCGGTCGAGTGGCTGGGCGAGACCTTCCCGCAGTTCGACATCGACGCGACGATCGAGCAGCTCGAGGGAGCCCTCACCGACTTCGAGACGTGGTCGACGCTCCCGCCCTTCGTGGCCGAGATGGCCAGCGCCATCATCAACGGCGTCGGCCAGGTCGCCTTCGCGCTCGGCGGCGTGCTCATCGTCGTCGTGCTGATGCTCTACTTCACGGGCTCGCTGCCGTCGCTGAAGTCGGGCATGTACCGCCTCGTCCCCGCATCGTCGCGTCCGAAGTTCATCGAGATCGCCGAGCAGGTCATGCAGTCGGTCGGCCGCTTCGTGCTCGGCCAGGGCGCGCTCGGCCTGCTGAACGGCGTGCTGACCTTCATCGTCCTGTCGATCGTCGGCTCCGACCTCGCGGGGGTCTTCGCGTTCATCGCGCTCATCGCCTCGACCATCCCGCTCGTCGGCACGATCTCCGCCTCCGTGCTGATCTCGCTGCTCGTGCTCCTGCTCGACGGGCCGCAGACGGCGCTGCCGGTCGCGATCTACTACCTCGTGTACATGCAGCTGGAGGCGTACTTCATCAGCCCGCAGATCATGAACCGGGCCGTCAAGGTGCCCGGCGTGGTCGTGGTGCTCTCCGCGCTCATCGGCGGCACGCTGCTCGGCATCCTGGGCGCGCTCGTCGCCATCCCGGTGGCCGCCGCGATCCAGCTGATCCTGAAGGAGGTCGTCATCCCTCGTCAGGACGCGAAGTGACCGGCATCGGTCACTGACCGCTCGAGGGGTGCCGTCAGCCGGCGCGCCAGCAGCCGCTGTGCCAGTGGCGGCGATCCTCGATCGCCCGCTCGCCGAAGATCGAATCGGCGCGCCACACCACGACGTGCGCCGTGCCCTGCACGACGGTGCCGCCGCATCCAGGGCACGCGTAGTCCTTGACCGCGCTGGTCGCCGCCATGGGCTGCACGTGCCATGCGCCGGACGCCCGCTGCTCCACGCGCGCCACGCCCTGCAGCAGCCGTTCGACGTCGAGCGGCACGTGCGGCTGCGCGCGGCGCTTCGGCCGGCGCGCCGGCATCAGTACCAGCCGACCGACTGCGAGTGGCCCCAGGCGCCGCACGGCGTGCCGTAGCGGCCCTGGATGTAGCCCAGGCCCCAGCGGATCTGCGTCACCGGGTTGGTCTGCCAGTCGGCGCCGGCGGTCGCCATCTTCGAACCGGGCAGCGACTGCGGGATCCCGTAGGCGCCGCTCGAGCGGTTCTGCGCGTACACGTTCCAGTTCGACTCGCGCTGCCACAGGTTGTACAGGCATGCGTACTGATCCTCGCCCCAGCCGCGAGCGAGCACCATCTCGCGAGCCGCCGCCTGGGCGCTGCCCGGGTTCGGGGCGACCGCGCGAGGGATCTCGATCGAGGCCGCAGCGCTCCCTCCGGATGCCGGCGCGGCCGCGGCGGCCGCCTCAGGCGTCGGCGTCGGAGTGGGCGTCGGGGTCGGGGTGTGGACGACGATGTCGTCGCGCACGAGCGCAGCCTGCTCGCCCGTGATCTCGCCGATCGCCTGATCGGGGCGCTGCTCGCTCGGCAGCTCGATCGGGTCGGCCATCACCTGCGGGCTCGGCGTCGCGGCGAGCGTGACGAGCACGAAGCCGGCTGCCGCGAGCAGCGAGATCCCGGACAGCACGCCGCGCGTGCGCGTCGTGCGCGCAGATGCGGTGGCGGAGCGGGTGAACACGAGGAGCGAGGTTATCACGGAACGGTAACGAAGCCGAGGCCTCCTGCCGTCACCGCACCGCCAGCATCAGGCTCACGACCGTGTCGAGCAGCGCGTCGACCTCGTCCTCGTCGTAGCCGCCGAACTGCGCATCGAACTGGACCGTGCGCACCTCGCGGACCGTCATCTCCGGCCCGTCCTGCAGGTAGTCGGCGATGCGCGCGGCGAAGGCGTCGACCTCGGCCGTGCGGTAGCCGCGAGAGATGCGGCTCACGCGGCGGAAGCGCTCGCCGTCGGGCCCGGTGAGGCGAGCGAGCGCATCCTGCGCTCGCTGGCGCACCTTCGCGTACCACTCCTCCTCGCCGTGCTCGAGGATGCCTCGCTCGTGCTCTCGCCGGGCGAACGCCTCCTCGAGGCGCTCGAGCGCCGCGTCGACGTGGGCGGGCGAGTAGCCGCCCTTCTGCATCGTGAAGCTCGTGCGGCGGATCGCAGCGGAATCGATGGCCGTGGCTGCTCGAGCGTCGGTCGCGTACGCGCGCCGAGCGTCCTCGAGGAAGTCCTCGACCTGCTCGATGTCGTAGCCCGGCTGCGACCGTCGGGCTCTCGGGAACGTGCTCATCGACTCCATCATGCCAGCGGCAGGTGCGAGTTCACGCGTGCGTGATCTGGAAGAGCGCCATCATCACGGCGGCGCTCGGCAGGATCGAGTCGAGCCGGTCCAGGAAGCCGCCGTGCCCGGGCAGGAACGAGCCGATGTCCTTGATGCCCAGATCCCGCTTGATGATCGACTCGGCGAGGTCGCCGACGGTCGCGCTGATGACGAGCAGCACGGCGAGGACGATGCCGAACCACCACTCCTGCCCCAGCATCCACACCGAGAGCGCGATGCCCGCCGCGATCGCCAGCACCGCGCCGCCGAGCAGGCCCTCCCACGTCTTTCCGGGGCTGATGCGCGGGGCCAGCTTGTGCTTGCCGAGCCAGACACCCGCCGCCAGCGCGCCGGTGTCGATCACGGTGGTCATCGCGATCATCGCGATCATCCACCACTGCCCGTCCTCCTGCACGGTGAGCAGCACGGTGAACGCGCCCAGCACCGCGACGTAGGCGATGCAGAGGGCGCCGGCCCTCACATCCGCGAAGACCGCGGCAGCGCCTGTCCGCGTCGACGGATCGGCCAGCTCGACCACGCGCACCAGCGCGACGATGCCGACCGCGGCGAGCGTCGACCACCACAGGCCTGAGGCACCGAAGTACCACGTGGCGGGGATGATCGCGCAGCCGAGCAGCACCAGGGGCACGCGCGGCACGTCGCGGCCGGCGAACCGCAGCGCACTGGCCAGCTCGAACAGCGCGAAGCCGATCAGCACGGTCGCGAAGACCATGTAGAGCACCTTCACGAACAGCAGGCTCACCAGCAGCGCTGCGCCGAGCACCAGCGCGATGCCGATCGCAGCCGCCAGGTTGCGCCCGGTGCGCTTGTCCACCCGCTCGCGGGTGGCCTCGATCTGCTCTCGGGCGGCGTTGATCTGCGCCTGGATCTGCGCCTCGATCTCGGCGGCGCTTCGATGCTCGCGTCGCATGCGTCGCCCTCAGAGCCCTCGGTCAGACCTCGAGGAGCTCGGCTTCCTTCTTCTTCAGCGCATCGTCGATGCCCTCGATGGCCTGCTTGGTGCTGCCCTCGAGCTCCTTCTCGGCGCGCGAGATCTCGTCGTCGCCCACCTCGCCCTTGAGCTTCTCGAGGTCGGTCATCGCCTGGCGGCGCACGTTGCGCACGGCGACGCGCGCCTGCTCCGCCTTGTCCTTGACGATCTTCACGTAGTCCTTGCGGCGCTCCTCGGTGAGCTCCGGCATCACGACGCGGACGATGTTGCCGTCGTTCGACGGGGACACGCCCAGGTGCGGCGCAGCGACGATCGCGCGCTCGATGTCCTTGAGCGCGGTCTTGTCGAACGGCGTGATGACGAGCGTGCGCGCATCCGGCTGCTGGAACGACGCGAGCTGCACGAGCGGCGTCGGCGAGCCGTAGTACTCGACGTTCAGCCGCTGGAACAGCGCGGGGTTCGCCCGCCCTGCGCTGACAGTCTGGAAGTCGTCTTTCGCGACCTCGATGGACTGCGTCATCTTCTCCTTGGCCGAAGCCAGAACATCGCTGATCACGTGGTTCCTTCCGTCGCTGTCGAGTCTATCTGCGCCCGCGCGCCTCAGGCGCGCACGAGCGTGCCGACCGGCTCGCCGAGGATCGCGCTGCGCAGCTGGCCGTCGCCGTCCATGCCGAACACGCGCATCGGCATGCGGTTGTCCATGCAGAGGCTGAACGCGGTCGAGTCCACCACCTTGAGCCCGCGCACGAGGGCGTCCTGGTAGGTGATCTCCTCGTAGCGCGTCGCCGCCGGGTCGTGCTTCGGGTCGGCCGTGTAGACGCCGTCGACGCCGTTCTTCGCCACCAGCACCTGATCCGCACCGATCTCGAGCGCGCGCTGCGCGGCGACGGTGTCGGTGGAGAAGTAGGGCAGGCCGGCCCCGGCGCCGAAGATGACGACGCGACCCTTCTCCAGGTGCCGCTCCGCGCGCCGCGGGATGTAGGGCTCCGCGACCTGGGTCATCTGGATCGCCGACTGCACGCGCGTCTCGGCGCCAGCCTGCTCGAGGAAGTCCTGCAGCGCGAGCGCGTTCATCACGGTGCCGAGCATCCCCATGTAGTCGGCGCGACCGCGCTCCATGCCGCGCTGGCTGAGCTCCGCGCCGCGGAAGAAGTTGCCGCCCCCGACGACGATCGCGATCTCGACCGTCGCAGCCGCCTCGGCGATCTGGCGGGCGATGGCCTGCACCACGTCGGGGTTCACTCCGAGGCTTCCAGCCCCGAACGCCTCGCCCGAGAGCTTCAGGAGGACTCGACGGCGCGGCTGTGCTGGCATGTGGGCTCCTCCTGAGGGGTCTCGGCCCGAGCGCGGACCGCTCAGAAGCCTACCGCGATCCTCTCGCGCACGACGGAGGGCCGGGGTCTCCCCCGGCCCTCCGTGACGTGCTGCGGCGCTCAGGCGCCGATCTTGAAGCGCGCGAAGCCGGTGACCGTGAGGCCTGCCGACTCGAGCACCTTGGCGACCGACTGCTTGTTGTCGCGCGCGTAGTCCTGGTCGAGCAGGACCATCTGCTTGAAGAAGCCCGTGAGGCGACCCTCGATGATCTTCGGCAGGGCGCCCTCGGGCTTGCCCTCGCCGCGAGCGATCTCGGTGACGAGCTCGCGCTCCTTGTCGACCTCGGCGGCCGGCACCTCGTCGCGGGTGACGTAGCGCGGGTCGAACATCGCGATGTGCTGCGCGACCGCGCGGGCCGTCTCCGCGTCGTCACCCGTGTAGGCGACGACGACGCCGACCTGCGGGGGCAGGTCCTTCGAGGTGCGGTGCAGGTAGACGGCGTGCTCGGAGCCCTCGACGCGGGCGACCTTCGTCAGCTCGAGCTTCTCGCCGATCGTCGCGGCCTGCTCCTCGATCACCGACTGGACGGTGCCCGACTCGGCGGGCGCCGCGAGGGCGGCCTCGAGGTCGGCGGCGCCGGCAGCCGCGACCGCGGCGACCACGCGCTCCGACAGCGCGATGAACTTGTCGTTCTTCGCCACGAAGTCGGTCTCGCACGCGAGGGCGATCATCGTGACCGCGCCCTGGCCCTCCGCGGTGGCGATGAGGCCCTCGCTCGTCGAGCGGTCAGCGCGCTTCGCGTTGCCCTTCGCACCCTTGAGGCGCAGGATCTCGGTGGCCTTCTCGACGTCGCCACCGGCCTCCTCGAGGGCGGCCTTGGTGTCGCTCATGCCGGTGCCCAGCTGCTCGCGCAGCATCTTGAGGTCGGCGATGCTGATGGTTGCCATCCAGCGGCTCCTTAGTTCGACGCGGACGCGGCGGCGTCCTCGGTGGTCTCGGCGGGGGTTTCCTCGGCTGCGGGGGCCTCAGCCTCAGCGCCAGGGGTCTCCTCTGCGGGGGCAGCCTCAGCGGCAGGGGCCTCCTCGGCGGCGGGCTCCTCGGCAGCCGGCTCAGCGGCGGCCTCGGCCGGTGCCGCGTCCTGCTGCGCGAGCAGCTCGCGCTCCCACTCGGCCATCGGCTCGGCAGCGGCGTCGCCGCCGCCGTGGCGCTGCATGAGGCCCTCGGCCGCGGCGTCCGCGACGATCTTCGTCAGCAGCGCGACCGAGCGGATGGCGTCGTCGTTGCCCGGGATCGGGTACTGGACGTCGTCGGGGTCGCAGTTGGTGTCGAGGATCGCGATGATCGGGATGCCGAGCTTCTTGGCCTCGTCGACCGCCAGGTGCTCCTTGTTGGTGTCCACGATCCAGAGCGCCGACGGGGTGCGCTGCAGGTTGCGGATGCCGCCGAGCGACTTCTGCAGCTTGAGGAGCTCGCGCTTCTTGAGCAGCAACTCCTTCTTCGTGTAGCCCTGCGTGGTGTCCTCGAAGTCGATCTCCTCGAGCTCCTTCATGCGGCTCAGGCGCTTCGAGACCGTGTTGAAGTTGGTGAGGAGGCCTCCGAGCCAGCGCTGGTTGACGTAGGGCTGGCCCACGCGCGTCGCCTGCTCGGCGATCGACTCCTGCGCCTGCTTCTTGGTGCCGACGAACAGCACGCTGCCGCCGTGCGAGACGGTCTCCTTGACGAAGTCGTACGCGCGGTCGATGTGCGCGAGCGACTGCTGCAGGTCGATGATGTAGATGCCGGAGCGCTCGGTGAAGATGAAGCGCTTCATCTTGGGGTTCCAGCGTCGGGTCTGGTGCCCGAAGTGGACGCCGCTGTCGAGCAGCTGGCGAGTCGTGACGACGGCCATGGCCGCCTCCTTCTTCTGTTGCGGTTCTGTCGGCGCGGCCGGTGGCCGAGCCCCTGGCGCCCTGACCCGCCTCCGCCTCCCGCACGAGCACGGGGCTCGAGCCGAAGGACCGATGGAGGTGGTGTCGCGGTGGGCGCGCGAAGTCATCGCAGAGACGATGCCCTCCTATGCTACATGCTCCGCCGCTCTCCCCCGGTGCCCTCGGTGCGTGCGCGCGCGACGGCCGCGCCGGTGCATCATGCCCTCCATGCTCCCGTCGCCGCCTCGCACCCTCCGCCTGCTGCTCGCACTGGCGGTCGCGCTCGCTGCGTGGGTCTGGCCAGTGGACTCGCGCGACGTCGTGCGGGCCTTCGATGCGCCGGAGACCGCCTACGGCCCCGGCCACCGGGGCATCGACATCTCGGCGCCAGCGGGCTCGGCGGTCGTCGCTCCGCAGGATGGCACGGTGCGCTTCGCAGGGCCGGTCGCCGGCCGCCCGGTGGTCTCGATCGAGCACGCCGGCGGCCTGGTGTCGAGCTTCGAGCCGGTCGAGCCGACGGTCTCGGCTGGCGATGTCGTCGTGGCAGGCGAGCAGATCGGCGTGCTGCTGGCCGGCCACGCGCCCGGCCAGCCGAGGCTCCACCTCGGCGCCAGGCTCCACGGCGCCTACGTGGATCCGCTCGGCCTGCTGGGGGTGGAGCGGCCGGTGCTGCTGCCGATGGCAGGCACGAAGCTCGGTCGTCAGGCGCGCGGGTGAGCGGTGCGATAGGCCGCCGCGAGCCGCTCGAGCGACACGTGCGTGTAGAGCTGCGTCGTGCCGAGGCTCGCGTGGCCGAGCATCTCCTGGACCGCGCGCAGATCGGCACCGCCGTCGAGCAGGTGCGTCGCCGCCGTGTGGCGCAGGGTGTGCGGGCCGTGCGGGCCGGAGCCGGGCGCGGCCTCCAGCAGCGCCGAGACCAGCTCGTGCACGCGCCGCTGCCCCAGGCGCCCGCCGCGCGCTCCCAGGAAGAGCGCCGGATGCGGCTTCGAGGCGCTCGCGAGACCGGCGCGCCCGATGCGCAGCCAGTCGAGCAGCGCGTCGAGCGCCGGTCGCCCGAAGGGCACCACCCGCTCCTTCGAGCCCTTGCCGATCACGCGCACCGTCAGCCGCTCGAGATCGACGTCGTCCACGTCGAGGCCGACGAGCTCGCTCACGCGCAGCGCAGAGGCGTAGAGCAGCTCGATGACGGCGCGGTCGCGCAGCGCGAGCGGGTCACCGTCGCTCGCCGCCTCGTCCAGCTCGCCGAGCATCGCGTCGATCGCCGTCCGCGAGAGGACGCGAGGCAGGTGCTGGTCGCGCTTCGGCGTGCGCAGCCGGCTGGCGGTGTCCGCACCGCCGTGCGCTGCGATCCAGCGGCTGAGGCCGCGTGCCGCGGCGCTCCTGCGGGCGATGGTCGCCTTGCCCGCCCCTGCCTGGGTGGTCGCGTACAGCCAGTCGCGCAGGGTCTCGATGTCGAGCGCCTCCGCATCGTCGATGCCGCTCGCATCGCAGTGCGCCACGAGGCTCGCCAGATCGCTGCGGTAGGCGCGGACGGTGTTCGCGGAGGAGCCCCGCTCCCGCTCGAGGTGCGAGAGGTAGCCCTCGACGGCGACCGGCAGCCGCATCTCAGTCCGGCTTCCTGCTGAAGCGCTCCATGCGCGCAGCGGGCTCGAGCAGCAGCAGCTGCTCGACGACGTGGGCCGGCAGCGTCTCGCGCGAGTCGTGGGGCAGCGCGGGCACCACGGAGTGCGCGACCGAGTCGGGGTAGAGCTCGATGAGGTTGAACGACTGCGTGGCATCGATCCCGTGCATCGCGGGAGGCGGGCCACCGAGGTCGTCGGCGTAGCTGGTCGCACCGGCGAGCACGACCGGGATCTCGGTGAAGGTGCCGGAGCCGTTGACGTGCAGGTGCCCCGAGAGGATGGCCCGCACGTCGGCGTCGCCGAGCGCGGCGGCCAGGCGCTGCTCGTCCCGGAACTCGAGCAGCCGCATGAGCCTGCTGCGGTACGGCAGCGGCGGGTGGTGCATCACGAGCACCGTGCCGAGCGCGGGCGGATCGGCGAGCGCTCCCTCGAGCCACTCGGCTTGGCCCTCGTCGAAGCCGCCGTGATGCCATCCCGGCAGGCTCGTGTCGAGCGACACCACCCGCAGCGCCCCGACCTCGACCACGAGGTCGATCGGATCGCCCGCGCCCCCGGGGAGCCCGAGCGCTGCCCGCATCGGGGCGCGCTCGTCGTGGTTGCCCGCCGCCCAGACGATCGGGGCCCCGAGCTCCGCGGCGACCGGCTCGAGGATCTCGCGGGCCAGCGCGTAGGCCTCGGGCTCGCCCAGGTCCGCGACGTCGCCGGAGACGACGATGACATCGGCGTCGCTCGCGGCCGTGCGCAGGCGCTCGACGGTGGCGCGCAGGTGGTGCTCGGTGTCGACGATGCCCGCGAGGGCGGCGCCGCCGGCGAGCAGGTGGGTGTCGCTGAGGTGCGCGATGACCGCAGAGGGCGCGGGGTGGATGCCGAAGCTCACCCCTTCAGGCTAGCCTCGCTCCTCCACCGGACGCGGTCGCCGCGCGCACCCAGCCGCTGCTGCGCTCGACGGCGCGGCCTGCGAGCTCGAGCAGCGCGAGCGCCGCTGTCACATCGCGGGGCGCCATGCCCGTGCGCACCGCGAGCTCGTCCACCCCTCGCGCCGCGCGCGTGCTGAGCGCATCCAGGACGCGTAGCTCCTCGGCGTGCACGGCGTCGAGCGCACCGCCACCGACGCCTGCGCCCTCGATCCTCGCGCCCTCGACCAGCTCGACGACGTGCTCGGCCCGCTCGACGACCACCGCGTCGTACTCCCGCAGCAGCCGGTGGCATCCGGTGCTCGCGCCCGAGGTCACGGGGCCCGGCACAGCGCCCAGGGGCCGACCGAGCGCAGCGGCATGCCCGGCCGTGTTGATGGAGCCCGACCGCTGCCCGGCCTCCACCACCACCGTCACGCTCGCGAGCGCGGCGATCAGCCGGTTGCGCGCGAGGAAGCGCCATCGCGTGGGAGGGATGCCGCTCGGCGCCTCCGCGATGACGCAGGCCGTGGCCTCGATCCGGCGCAGCAGCTCGTCGTGCCCCGCGGGGTAGAAGCGGTCGAGCCCTCCTGCGAGCACCGCCACGGTGATGCCGCCGGCCGCCATCGTCGCCCGGTGCGCGGTGCCGTCGATGCCGTAGGCACCGCCCGAGACGACCGCGAAGCCGCGATCGACGAGCCCGGAGGCGAGCTGCGCCGTCACGAGCTCGCCGTAGCCCGAGGATGCGCGTGAGCCGACCAGCGCTGCAACCCAGCGCTATTGCGTCAGATGCACGATCCCAGTCGACAGATATCGTCCCTAATCGTACGGCGGTGGCGTCGAGCGCCCAGCGGCAGTTAGGGAAGTGCGAACGACAGGGCGGGAGATTCCCGTCTAACGCCGAAACTTCGCATCTAGCGGGAAGCGACGGGCCTTCCCGAACTGGACTTCACGGCGGACCGCATCGCGGCGCGGCGCGTCTGATGAGGCCTTCCCTGCACCCGTGTAATCGCCCACCCAAGTGCCCGAGGGCCGAAGAACTGGACGGCTTCCCTCAGGCTGGTCGGGCCCGCGCGTGGCACTGAACGCTCTGGTTCCCCACGCGCCAGATTGGGAAGTCGGCGAAGTCAGGCGGGCAGCCCATGTCTCCGAGCCCCACGCCGGGAATCCGCGTGATCTTCAGCAGCTGCGTCTTGAGGCTGGCCGGCCACTGGATGTCGGGCGCTGTGGCGCGCAGCATGTACGCGAGCAGTGCCATGTACCCATACAAGCGATCGCGGTCGCCTCGCTGGTCGAGGCTGTCTGCGCCATTGGCAAGCACGCCCGGGGCGAGCGTCGCGAGCGTTTGAGGGATGCGGCGATTCCACAAGCGGGTGTGGTGTGCGCACTGATTGCGGATCACGTTGAAGCCTTGGAAGGCCCCGACCAGACGGGTTCCGTCCGTGATCCCGAACGTGCGTGCGACGGCGTTCTGATCGTCACGGTGCAGGAGGCGGTAGAGGCGGACCAAGGTTCCGAAGTCCACGGTCTCGAGGACCAACCAGATGGGCTCCGGCTTCGCGTACTTGGCGCGGAAGTGCTGGAGGAAGTCTTCACTCGCGGCTTTCGTCAACTGCTTCTCGATCGCCCCGAGCAGCATCTCGTGCTGGGTCGCGTACTCGCTCTGATACGGCTGCGGGGGCCGATCCGCGGCGCGAGGACCGAGTGCGCCGGCGTTCGCGTGACCGAATACATCGCGCTGGCCGAGCACGTAGGCGACTCGAGCTCGCAGGACGGTCTCGAATGTGCCCAGCCCCTCGAGAACGACGCTCCTCAGCTTCGCGTCGAACCGGGCAAGCTCCAGCGCCGCGCTCAGGGTGGCGCCGGCGACGAAGTCATCGCCACGGTACTGGTGAGCAGTCTCGCGAGGCTCGTGGTCGAGCAGCAACCGCCGGAACGGGTAGAGATATGCGCCCAGCCGGTAGTATCCGTGGTGCTCCAGCGCCCGCTCGGCCGTCGCCCTGTCGCCGCAGTCGAGCCCCCTGGCCGAGAGCCGCTCGACTTGCCCTGCGTACGACAAGTGCGGCTTCGAGTAGGGATGCACGCTCGCACTCTATGGCACGAGAAAACCGGCCCTTACGCCGAAGGCGAAGAGGGGCCGGTGTGTATGCGTTCACCTTAGTCACCTGGAAACCGCCCGATCAAGTCCGTTCGCTTTCGGCGTGTCGTAACCGCAACCGAAAACTACCGGCAGCAATCGGTGGCCGATGCCGCTGCGCGATCCGGTTCGGGTTGAGACGGCTCGCCGGGAGACGCCAGGGCTGATTTGCGCAACCACGTAGTGTTCGCGTTAGATGCAGGCAGTCGGCATCTGATGGGAGAGCCTGGAGTGGTTGCTGGAAGCGTGCCGCACGGAGTCGCTGCGCTGTACCTGGCTTCCGGGGTCTCGTTCCTGCGAGAAGAAGAGGCCGTCTTCGAGGGCATGCTGGCGGGCTGGCGAGCGCAGCAGCTCGGTGGCCGCAACCTCGGCGAAGACTACGTGCGCAGTACAGCGCGGGCGGTGGCTAAGTTCCGAGCGCACTCCGGCACGTTGCCGTGGGAATGGTCGGCTGGGCAGTTCGACGAGTGGATGCTCGACCTCGTCTCGGTGCGCAAGCTGGCCCGCTCGACGATCCGCTCCTATCAGCAGGCGGTGCGGGGGTTCTGCGAGTACCTGACGTCTGAGCACTACGGCTGGGTTGCCGAGTGCGAGCGACGGTTCGGGACCCACCCGGTGCAGGTCTGTCACGACTGGAACTCCGTTCGCCACCTGCAGGACTACGAGGGCCGGCCGGGCCGGCGGCCCTTGACGCGCGATGAACTGCAGATGCTCTTCGACCGGGCGGACGAGGAGGTCGAGCGGTGCTTGGCCCGAGGGCGCAAGGGCGCTCTGCCGGCGTACCGAGACGCGGTGCTGCTCCGCGTCACCTACGGGTGGGGGCTGCGCGCGAACGAGGCGGTCAACCTCGATGTCACGGACTTCTACCGCAACGCACACGCACCCCAGTTCGGCGAGTTCGGGATCTTGCACGTGCGGCACGGGAAGGCCTCGAAGGGCGGCGCGCCCAAGCGTCGCTCGGTGGTCACGCTGCACGACTGGGCGGTGGAAGCGGTGCGCGACTATCTGGACAACGTCTGGCCACTGATGAGACCGGACGGAGAGCGGGCGATGTGGCTCTCCGAACGGGGCACGAGGCTGCGCCCGAGAGAACTCTCAGAACGGTTCGCCGCCTATCGCAACGACCTAGGTTTGGAGCGGACGTTGTCGCCGCACGCACTGCGCCACAGCTACGTCACGCACCTGGTGGAGGACGGCGTGGACGCAGTGTTCGTGCAACGGCAGGTCGGGCACCTGCACCAGTCGACGACGTCGATCTACACAGCCGTCAGCGGCGACTTCGCGAACAAGATGATGCAGGACGCATTGCAGAGGCTGAGGCCAGAACCGGAAGGATTGAGCGAATGAAGGTTGTGGGGTACGAATGGCGGCTGCGCGAGGTGATGGCATCCGCAGGAATGTTCGCGACGTCGAAACTGGTTCCGCTGCTGCGAGAGCGAGGAATCGAGCTCTCCTCCAGTCAGATATACCGGCTGGCGGTCGAGAAGCCTGAACGGCTGAACATGCACGTGCTGGTCGCGCTGATGGACATCTTCGACTGCGGCGCGGACGATCTGATCCGGAAGGTCGACCTGGGCGCTTCCGCGACCAAGGCCACTGGCACGGACGGCGGCGACCGTCTCGCGAACGGCACGGCGGTCCTACGGGAGCGCGGCCTCAGGCCGCCGAGGGCGCGGGTACTGCCGCCGGATGCGTGAGCTCGTCGTTGCCGAGCTAGCCGGTGCCATCGCCAGTGTCGAGGCGAGTCTCGAGCCGTCCACCATCCACCAGGTCATCGACCGCCTAGTCGCCAAGGAGCCACAGGGCCGTCGGCTGCAAGCAGCGCTCAACGAGGACCCGGGACTGCTGACGGCCGCATCGCCGAAGACCCCGACCGGCCTCGCCCGCATCCTCCTCGCCCTCGTCCAGGCGGGCGCGCAAACCGTGCGCGCGCCCGCGTGCGGCGATTGCGGACGGGAGCGGCCGCTGCCTAACAGGGTGGGCGGAAGCGCCATCTGCGGGGTGTGTGCCCGGGAGCGGGCGGCGGTGACGGTGCGCTGCCATCGGTGCCACGAGCATGCCAAGCGGGACCGCTCCGTCGCCGGCCGCGACTTCTGCCGGACGTGCTGGCAAGCCCTGCAGCCGACTGCCGCGGAGCGGATCGCAAGGTTCACCGCCTCCCACGTTCCCGGCGGTGACAAGACTGTGGCTGCGGCCGCCGTCGAGCAACTGGGGCTGAAAGCCGATCGCAAGCTTCGGTTGGCCCTGGAATGTGACTACTTCGGAGCAGAGTGGCTCATCGACGCATCACCCGCATCCTCCCTCTTCACCGCCTTCTACGATGCGCTGCGCGCGGAGGGAGCGCAGCTGCCCCAGCGCACGTGCGGTCACTGCGGCAGGACCGGCAAGCTCACGAGCCGCCTGGACAGTCTCACCTGCTGCCGCAAGTGCTACCGCGCCGGCCACCTGGCAGCTTGCGACGGCTGCGGGCAACCCGCGAGCCTGGAGCTGCGTCGACCCGACGGGAGCCGACTCTGCCAAGCCTGCACCAATCGCCTCGACGAGTCGTGGGCGGACTGCGTTGGCTGCGACAACCGGAGGCTGATCGCCTACCGAGCGCCACACGGGCCCATGTGCTGGCGCTGCCGGGCCGTCCCGGTCCCGGACGTCTGCACCCGATGCGGCACCGAGGCCGAGTGCCGGTTCCAAGGCACCGACAGGGCGACCTGCCTCGCGTGCTACGCCGCCGCACGGATGGACACCTGCACCCGGTGCGGATCGAGGGGCGAGTGCAAGTTCGCAGCCACGGACAACGCGATATGCCTGCCGTGCGACCGCCGCCCCGAGCCGTGCTCGCTCTGCGCCCGACTCACCGTGCCGAGAGCTCGAGACGCCGATGGCGCACCGATCTGCTGGGCATGCGTCCCCCAGAACATCGAGCGGTGCATCAGCTGCGCCCTGCCCAAGCGGGTGAACGCGCGCACGACCGTCGGACCGCTGTGCCTCAGCTGCTCGACCAACAGCCCGCTGATGCATCGAGATTGCAAGCGATGCGGAACTCGAGCGCGCCTCCACCTGCGAAAGTGGTGCAGTCGCTGCTACGCCGACGACAAGCTCTATCAGCTGCTGCCCGATGAACTCATCGCGGCCCGGCCCACGCTGGCTCGACTTCGGGAGCGCTGCCTCGCCGCCGATGCGCGCCGCACCCTGCGCGCCTTCCGGCGCAACACCACCACAGCAAAGCTCGCCCTGGCCCTCTCCAGGACGGACACATTGAGTCACGAGCTCCTCGACAGCCTCGGCAGTCTCGACGAGGTCGCACCGGTGCGCTCACTCCTCGTCGAGAACGAGCTCCTTCCGCCGCGAGATGAGCACCTCGTCCGCTTCGAGCGGTGGTGCGCCGAGACGGCAGCGGGCATCACGGACGCTGGACATCGCCGCGCCTTCGAGCGATTCGTGCGCTGGCGACCGCTGCGTCAGTTGCGCGAGCAGGACCGCCCAGTCACACCGGGGCAGACCGCCGGCCGGCGGGATGAGTTGCGGCAGGTCTTGAGTCTGCTCGCCTGGCTCACCGACCGGTCCGAGTCCATCGCCCAGCTCGACCAAGCCAGACTCGACCTCTGGCTCTCGACGGGCACGACCCGCCGGATTCGAGCCGCCGCATTCCTGCGCTGGGCCGCGCGCAACCAGCTCTGCCCCCGACTCAGGGTGCCGCCGCAGCGCAAGTCGAACCTCACGCCGACCGGCTCGAGCGTAGGTGAGCGATGGGAGCTGCTCGAACGCCTGCTCCACGATCGGGCCATCGACCCGCGGACTCGCCTGGCGGGCGTGCTCGTGCTGCTCTACGGAACTCGGGTCGTGCAGCTGCGGCGACTGCGAGTCACCGACATCGCCGTGGAAGGTGGGCGAGTTGCCATCCGGCTTGGTGCCGATCCGCTCGATCTGCATGGCGCGATCGGCGAGCTGGCGGTCGCGGCTAGAGGCCATCGAGAAGCGCCGCGGCTTCTCTCTGACGCGGGTGAGGATGACTGGCTGTTCCCTGGCCAGTACCACGGCACCTCGATCTCCACAGACGCCCTCACCGACCGCCTCAACGCGGTCGGTGTGCGCGTGCGTGCTGCCCGAACCGGCGCGGTGGTCTCGCTCGTGCAGGAACTCCCGGCGCCGGTCGTGGCGCGGCTCACCGGCCTTTCGACCGCGACGTCCTGGGCTCAGGCAGTCGCCGTCAGCGACGGCCGCTACGCCGCCCTAACCGGCCTCTTCGACGATGGCGGCGGCCCGTAGACTGAGTCCCTAGCCTCTGTGACTAGCGCTGATCTGGGCCGCGCTTGGCCCAGGCTCATCCACTGCTCGTGCGCCGAAGATGCTGAACATCCTCGAGCGCCGAGCCGACGCAACCTCAGGGCCAGGGCCCTCACCATCCTGATGCCGATCGCGCCAGCCTGGGTGACGCTTGCAGTTCAGCCTGTGCTGTATAGTTCAGCGCATGATGACTATTGCCTCTCGTGTGGATGTGATGAATCGGTTGGGGCGCGCCATGTCCGACCCAACTCGATCGCGGATACTGCTGACGCTGCTCGAGGCGCCGGCCCACCCGGCGGAGCTTGCCGAAGCTCTGGGGTTGACGCGCTCGAACGTGTCGAACCATCTCGCGTGCCTGCGCGACTGCGGCATCGCGGTCGCCATACCCGAGGGCCGGCAGACGCGATACGAGATCGCCGACCCGCACCTGTCACGTGCACTGACCGCCCTGGTCGACACCACCCTCGCGGTCAACGAGGACGCACCCTGCCTCGACCCGGCCTGCTCGGTGCCCGGTTGCTGCGAGACGGGTGCGGGCGCGTGATCCTGTCCTCGGTCCTGCAAGCGATCGGCTTGTTCCTTGCCACCAACATCGACGACATCATCATCCTCTCGCTGTTCTTCGCCCGAGGGGCCGGTGAGCGTGGCACCACCGCCCGCATCCTCATCGGGCAGTACCTCGGGTTCATCGGCATCCTCGGTGCGGCCGTGCTGGTGGCCCTGGGAGCTGGGGCGTTCCTGCCCCCGGAGGTCATCCCGTACTTCGGCCTTATCCCGCTGGCCCTGGGGTTGTGGGCCGCCTGGCAGGCTTGGCGCGCGGACGGCGACGACGACGACGACGACGCGAAGATCGAAGGCAAGAAGGTCGCCGTGTGGACCGTCGCCGCGGTGACCTTCGCCAACGGCGGAGACAACATCGGCGTCTACGTCCCGGTCTTCCTCAGCGTGGGCACGGCCGCCGTGATCGCCTACTGCGTCGTATTCCTAGTGCTGGTGGCGGTGCTCGTGGCCTTGGCCAAGTTCGTTGCCACCCGCCGACCCATCGCGGAGGCGCTGGAGCGCTGGGAGCACATCCTGTTCCCGATCGTCCTCATCGGCCTCGGCATCTTCATCCTGGTCAGCGGCGGAGCCTTCGGGCTCTGACGCGAAACAGCGAAGGAGGTACATCCATTGAATGCGAACCAGATGCCGTCAGAGGCCGCGGACCCGGACTTGTCGCGGGCACTCATCGCGGATGGCGCCGTGACGCAGACCGCTGATGCGAGCGCGCCATCCACTGCCGCCGACGCCACCGCCTCGGGACGGGACGACCGACCGCGGCGTCGAGCGGCCCTGCTGGGGTTCGTTGTGGCCCTCGTCGCGGGTTCGGTCGATCAGCTCAGCAAGGTTTGGGCAGAGGCGACGCTCGCCATGGGAGAGCGGCAGCCCTTGCTCGGCGACCTGCTCGCCATTCAGCTTGCCTTCAACCCCGGCGCGGCGTTCTCGCTCGGCGCCAGCGCCACCCCGATCATCACGGTCATAGCCATTGCCGGCTCCGCGTTCGCCGCTTGGCTCATCGGGAGGACGACGTCGCTGCCCTGGGCGGTCGGCCTCGGACTGATCCTCGGTGGCGCCTTCGGGAACGTGGTCGATCGCCTGACACGAGCCCCTGGTTTGGGCAGGGGCCACGTCGTTGACTTCATCGCCTATGCCGACTGGTTCATCGGAAACGTCGCAGACGTCTTCGTCTTCGCTGGCTTGGCGGTGTGCCTGATCCTGGCGGCCAACGGCAAGCGAATGCGTCCCGAGCACGCGCCGCGGTCCACCTCGTAGCGGCCAGGAGCTCGGCCGACGCCGCGCCGAGCGCGCCATCCGGTTGCGTAGCGGTTGACTGCTCGACCTCGCCCCTCGTCTGCTCCCGTGCGCCCCTAACGGCCGGTGCTGCGCCCCGTCTTACCGAGGCGCCGCTTCGAACGCTGGAGAGCGATGACGCCGCTGGCCCCGTCCTCCAGAACCTCTGCCTGGCCCGGAGACCGACCACTGAGGGAAGCTCCGTCGACCTCGAGCACCCCGGACCGAGAGCCTTCTTTCAGAGCGAGTTCGGAGCTATAGCGTCAAGTTGCTACAGCGCAGGTTGCCAGTCAGAGCGGCGACACGCGGCCAGCGCCGACGGGTCGCCGCGCACCCACAGCGCCGAGGGGGCGTGCGGGCCGAGGTCGTCGATCGCCGTCGGCCAGGCGTCGTCTGCGCGCGTGAGGAGTCGCTGCCCGTGCATCGCACCCTGCGAGAACGCGCCGAGGATGCGGTCGGCCCCGAGCCGCGGTCGCCAGCGATCGAGCGCCTCTGGCAGCCGGCGCGCCAGCTCCGGCTCGGCCACGGCGCCGAGCCACTGCGCGGTGCTCGCGCCATCGACGAGCAGCTCGAGCGCGCGCACGTCACCGAGCGCCGCGCGCACGAGGCCCGCGACGCCGTCCCCCGGCTCAGGCAGCACCGTCCATGCGCCGGCGGCGAAGCGGGCGAGGACCGCCTCGTCGTCGAGCCGGGACGACGGCACCGCTGCGGGCCCGTCCGCCCCCGGTTCGGAGTGCTCGCCGCGGGTCGGCGGCAGCGTGCCGCGCACCGCCTCGCGCACCACGTCGAGACCGAGTCGGAACGCCTTCATGCGGGGATCCCCTTCCTGAGCGCGAGGGCGCGCCCGATGTGCGTGATGGTGGGCGCGGCCGCCGCGTCGAGGTCGGCCATCGTCCAGGCGACGCGGACGGTGCGATCGAGGCCGCGCATGGTGAGGGCTCCGCTCTCGAGCGCGCGCTCGAGCGGAGCGAGCAGGCCAGGCTCGAGCGGCAGGCTCCGCCGCAGCCACGGTCCTGGCACGTGACCCATCGCGCTCCAGGGGGTGCCCGAGAGGCGCCGAGCGGCCCGCGCCCGTGCCTCGGCGACGCGCGCAGCAGCATCCGCCGACGTGCGCTGCTCTCCCCCTCGCGCGCCGTCGGTGCCGTCGCCCGCTGCGGCGACGCGGTCGACGCGCACCTGCAGGTCGACCCTGTCGAGCAGCGGGCCGGAGAGCCGGCCGATGTAGCGTCGGCGCTGCTGCGGGGTGCACGTGCAGTCGCCGCTGCCGAACAGGCCGCACGGGCACGGGTTGGCCGCGAGCAGCAGCTGGAACCGAGCCGGGAAGGTGGCGCTCCCTGCTGCCCGGTCGATCGTGATGGAGCCGGACTCGAGCGGCTGGCGCAGCATGTCGAGCACGGCCCGCGGGAACTCCGGCGCCTCGTCCAGGAAGAGCACGCCGTGCGAGGCCCGGGCCGCGGCACCCGGCCGGATCGTGCCGGAGCCGCCGCCCACGAGCGCGACGCCGGTGGCCGTGTGATGGGGATGCTCGAACGGCGGCAGCAGGTCGAGGGTCGCGGGGGGCGGCTCGCCCGAGAGCGATCGGAGGGAGGCCACCTCGAGCGCCTGCTCCTGGTCCAGCGGCGGCAGGATGCCGGGCAGGCGCATCGCGAGCATCGTCTTCCCCGCCCCCGGCGGGCCGATCATCAGCAGGTGATGCGCCCCCGCCGCCGCGACCTCGAGCGCATCGATGGCGTCGCGATTGCCGATCACCTCCGCGAGGTCCAGGACGGCGTGCGCGCGCACGGGCACGGGCTCGGCCGGCACCGCCTCCACCGGCTCGGGGTCGACCTCCGCCCCCAGCAGCGCGGCGGCATGGGCGAGGCTCGGCGCCCCCAGCACGCGCAGCCCGGCGACGAGCGCAGCCTCGTCGACGGCGGCGCTCGGCACCACGAGCCTCGTCATCCCCGCCGCGGCTGCCGCGCGGGCGAGCGGGAGCAGGCCGGCGACGGGGCGCAGCCTGCCGTCGAGGCCGAGCTCGCCGAGCAGCGCGGTCTCGCCGTCGTCCGCGGGCACCACGCCGCTCGCTCGCAGCACGGCGATGGCCATCGCGAGGTCGAAGTGCGTGCCCGCCTTCGGCAGCGACGCGGGCGTCAGGTTGATGACGACCTTGCCGCTGGGCGCCGTCAGCCCCATCCTGGCGATCGCGCTCCAGGTGCGGTGGCGCGCCTGCTGCACCGATGGCCCCGGCAGCCCCACGATGACGACCGCCGGCAGCCCCGACGAGGCATGCACCTCGATCTGCACGCCGATGCCGGCGAGACCGCGCAGCGCGACGCACTGCGCGCGCCCGAAGCCGCTCACGCGATGCCCCGCAGGTGCTCGACCCGCCACGGGCCGCGGTGCGGCGCGATGATCGCCACCGCGTCGAGCCGCACCGGCCCGCGCGCGCCCGAGGCCTCGAGCCAGAGGCCGGCGAGCATGCGCAGGCGCCGCACCTTGCTCGGCGTGATCGACTCGAACGGATGGCCGAAGGCGAGCCCGCGTCGCGTCTTCACCTCGACGAAGACGACCGTGTCGCCGTCGAGCGCCACGATGTCGAGCTCGCCGTGCGCGCAGCGCCAGCGTCGGTCGACGATGCGCATGCCCGCGCGCTCGAGGTGGACGCTCGCGGCGGCCTCGCCGTCGAGGCCCAGCTGATCCTTGGCTCGCATGGGCGCAGGTAAGCGGATGCGAGCGCCTCCGCGCGCCGACCGAGCGCGCGGCTGTGGAGAAGGCGGGGCGCCACGGCCTGCGGCGACCGAGGACGAGTGCGCGGGTGAGCGCGCCGGACGGGCGCGACCGCAGCGATCAGCGCCAGGGCGCCGAGCGGTCGGTCACTCCTCGATCGCGAGGTCCTTCGGCAGCTCGAGGTCGCGCGAGGCGAGCTCCTCGACGTTGACGTCCTTGAAGGTGAGCACGCGCGCCGACTTGATGAATCGGTCGGAGCGATAGATGTCCCACACCCACACGTCCGTGAGCTCGAGCTCGAAGTAGAAGTCGGTGCCGGCGTCGTGCCGGGTGATCTTCACGTCGTTGGCGAGGTAGAAGCGGCGCTCGGTCTCCACGACGTGCTTGAACATGCCGACGACGTCGCGATACTCCTTGAAGAGGGCCAGCTCGACCTCGCGGTCGTAGTCCTCGATGTCCTCGGGTTCCACGCCCCCATCCTATGGCCCCTGGGCAGAGCCCCATGGACCCTCGCAGCGCAGGCGCCGCAGGCCCGGGCGGCCCCGCATCGGGCGGCCCCGCCTCAGGCGGCGCGCAACCAGGTGCGCCGGTGCAGCGGCGTCGGGCCCAGCTCGCTGATGGCGGCCATGTGCGCGGCCGAGCCGTAGCCCTTGTTGGACGCCCAGCCGTAGCCCGCGTGCACCTCGTCGGCCTCGACCATCCGCCCGTCTCGCTCCACCTTCGCGACCAGCGCGGCCCCCGAGACCGACGCGCAGTCGCGGTCGGCCTTCGCGCGCAGCACGGTGCGCACCGGGGCGCGCAGCGCCGGCGCGAGCCAGTCGAAGGTGCCATCGAGCAGGATCGCCGAGCCGAGCACGTCGATGCCTGCGGCATGGAGCGCGACGAGCGCTCTGCGGCCGGCGAGCCCGAGCGCGACGGTGATGCCGAAGCGGTCGATCTCGTCGTTGGAGGCGTGGCCGACGGCGCTGACGCCCCACTCCCGCACGAGCGGCGCCGTGGACGCGCGCCGCAGCGGCGTCATCGTCTTCGAGTCGCGCAGGTGCTCCGGCCAGGCTCCGCAGCCGGTGCGCAGCGCGAGGGCGCCGACGCTCACGGGCCCGGCGAGCGCTCCCCGACCGACCTCGTCCATGCCGATCACCTGCGAGGCATCCGCCCACAGGGCCTGCTCGACCTCGAGCGTCGGCGTCGCCGGCATCAGTGGCTCACCGCGAGCGGCCGGATCACCTCGGTGGCAGCGCCCTGCGACTCGACGCCGACGAACGACTGCTCGTAGCTGTCCAGCCAGGTCCATCGCTCGAGCGGCCAGGAGACCACGATCGCGCGGCCCACGACCGACTGCATCGGCACGAAGCCCCCGCCCGGAGCATCCATGTGCACGCGCGAGTCGCCCGAGTGGTTGCGGTTGTCGCCCAGCACCCACAGGTGGCCCTCCGGCACCGTGACGTCGAAGGCGGTCGAGCTCGCGGGCTGGCCGTCCTGGTCGAGGCGCAGGTAGGGCTCGTCGATCGGCACGCCGTTGACGAGCAGCTGCCCGAAGTCGTTGCAGCACTGGACGGTGTCCCCCGGCAGGCCGATCACGCGCTTGATCAGGTAGCCGTGGTCGTCCTCGGGTGCGAGGCCGACGAAGGTGAGGAACCAGTCGACGGCGCCCGCGATGCCCGTCTCGGGCTCGTGCGGCTGCTCGGGCAGCCAGCCGCCCGGATCCTCGAAGACCACCACGTCGCCGTGCTCGACCGGCACCAGCGTGGGCGTGAGCAGGCTGACGATGATCCGGTCGTCCACCTGGAGGGTGTCGTTCATCGACTCCGACGGGATCCAGAAGGGCCGGATCAGGAACGTCTTCACGAGGAACGAGATCAGCAGCGCGATGAGGAAGATGACGACGATGTCGCGCAGGAACAGCAGCACCCCGCGTCCGCCGCGGGATCCGCCGTCGCCGCGGCCAGCCCTGCCGGCCTCGACCGTGTCCGTCATCCGCGCCCTTTCGCCTCACCAAGTCTAGGCGCGCGGAGGGCTGTCTCCGCGGCCGCGCGCGCGCGTCGCATCACGATTCGGCGACGAACGCAGGAGGCGGGGTCGGCAGCACGCCGACCCCGCCTCCGCGAAGCGTCAGCTGTCGCGCTTCTCGCGGATCTTGGCTGCCTTGCCGCGGAGACCGCGGAGGTAGTAGAGCTTGGCGCGGCGGACGTCGCCGCGGCTGACGAGCTCGATCTTGTCGATGACCGGCGAGTGCACCGGGAAGGTGCGCTCGACGCCGACCTGGAAGGTGACCTTGCGGACCGTGAAGGTCTCGCGCACGCCGTGGCCCGAGCGGCCGATGACGACGCCCTGGAACACCTGGACGCGCGAGCGCGAGCCCTCGATGATGTTGACGTGCACCTTGACGGTGTCGCCGGGACGGAAGTCGGGGACGTCGGTGCGGAGGCTTGCTGCGTCGACCTTGTCGAGGATGTGCATGGCGGTATCGCTCTCTGCAGCCGCCACAGGTCGACCGCGTCATAGGTATCTGGAGACGGTGCCCTGCGTCCGCTCCCCTGTGGCAGAGGCCGCCCTCGCAGGCGGGACCGCACGTGGCACCAACGACCTATCTTGCCACACGCCGAGCGACTGCACCACCGGCCCGGCCGGCGCGGCGCGTCACGGGCGCTCGTCGTCCTCCATGCGGATCACCCGACCCGCCTGCGGGCCGTCGAGGGAGGAGAAGCTCGCCTCCGCCTGTCGCGCCTGCTGCTCGAGCAGCGGCGCCTGCAGGTCGTTCACGACGCGCTCGACGCGGCGGCGCGTCTCGCGGCCGAGCTCCAGCACCTGCAGCCAGAAGAGCACGATGCCGCCCAGGATGGTCGCCATGATGCCGATCGCGGTGAAGGAGCTCGACGCGGTCAGCCAGCCGTCCCCGAACCACGCGGTCAGCGCGCTCCCCGAGCGGCCGCCCGCCGAGTCGACGACGGTCACTCCGAGGAGCGCGATGACGAGGAGCCACGGCCCCACGAGCCGCAGGTCGCGCCAGGAGACCGCGCGCGGACCGCGCACCTCCTTGCGCGCGAAGGTGACGCCCACGACGAGCGCGATCATGATCGCCAGTCCCGGACCCAGGAACGCCTGCAGCAGCAGCGCATCGCCGAGCGGCGCGCCCGCGAGGCCGCGACCGAACATGATCCAGGCCGGCAGCACGAGGATCGCTGCCGCGAACGCCCAGAAGCCGGTGCGCAGGGCCCAGTGCCGAGGGGGTCGGTCGACGCTCTGCGGAGCGGTGCTCGAAGCCATGCTCCGAGGCTAGCGACCCGAGCCCGCTCGCGCCGGGCTGTTCGCTGAGGGCAGGCGCGCGTCAGCCGCGGTCGTCGCGCAGCAGGTCAGGCCGCACGCGGCGCGTGCGCTCGAGCGCCTGCTCGCGCCGCCAGGCGGCGACGCGGGCGTGATCGCCGCTGCGCAGGACCGCCGGCACCTCGAGACCCCGCCACACCTGCGGCTTCGTGTACGAGGGGTGCTCGAGCAGGCCGTCCTCGTGGCTCTCCTCGACGAGGCTCGCCGGGTTGCCGACCACGCCCGGCACGAGCCGCCCGATGGCCTCGATCATCGCCATCGCCGCGACCTCGCCGCCGTTCAGGACGTAGTCGCCGAGGCTCACCTCGAGCACGCGGGCGCGCGTCCCGGCATGGTCGACCACGCGCGCGTCGATGCCCTCGTAGCGACCGCAGGCGAAGATGAGCCTGCGCTCTTCCGCGAGCTCGCGCGCGAGCGCCTGCGTGAAGGGCACGCCTGCGGGCGTGGGGAAGACCACCACCGCATCCGCGAGCGCCGTCGCGTCGACGGCATCCCCGTCGGGCGCGCCGAGCAGCGCGTCGAGCGCATCGCCCCACGGCTCGGGCTTCATCACCATGCCCGCGCCGCCGCCGTAGGGCGTGTCGTCGACGGTGCGGTGACGATCGTGGGTCCAGTCGCGCAGGTCGTGGACGCCGAGCTGCAGCAGCTGGTCGCGACGCGCCTTGCCCACCAGCGAGACGTCCAGCACTCCGAAGAACTCGGGGAAGATCGTGACGATGTCGATCTGCACGGCGCTAGTCCGCGTCGGGGGCGGCGGTCGGCTCGGTCGCGGCGCTCGCTGGTTCGGCGTCGAGCTCCTCGAACAGGCCCGGCGGCGGCGTGACCGTCAGCCGTCCGGCGCGCAGGTCGACCTCCGGCACGATCGCCTTGACGAAGGGCACCATGATCTCGGTGCCCTCGACGTCCACGATCAGCATGTCCTGCGCCGGCATCGGGTCGACGCGCACGACGCGGCCGATGCGGCCGCCGTCTCGCCAGACCTCGAGACCGGCGAGCTGGTGCACGTACCAGGCGTCGGGCTCGACGGGCAGCTCGGTCGGATCCTGCTCGACCCAGAGCACCGCCTTCACGAGGGACTCGGCCTCGGTGCGATCGGTGATGCCCTCGAAGAACGCGACGGGGCTGCCGTTGTAGACCCGCAGCTCGAGCAGCTCGATGGACTTGCCGTGCCACTTCGACGACGTGGGCACCTGCAGCGCGAAGCGCGCGCCCGGGACGAAGCGTCGACCGGGGTCATCGGTGTAGAGCTCGACCTTGATCGCGCCCTTGAGCCCATGGGCCCTGGCGAGCCGTCCGACGCGCAGCTGGGTGCGCGCGGGCACGGCCGGCCTAGCGATCGGTGTCCACCACGTCCACGCGGACGCGGCGTCCTCCGGGGAGCGCACCCATCACGGTGCGCAGAGCGCCGGCGGTGCGACCGCCGCGCCCGATGACGCGGCCGAGGTCCTCGGGGTGCACGCGCACCTCGAGGACCTCGCCGCGCGGCGTGTCGCGCGAGCCCACTCGCACCTCGTCAGGGCGATCGACGATCCCCTTGACGAGGTGCTCGAGCGCATCGCGCAGCATGCTCAGTCCTCGGTCTTCTCGGCCTCGGCGGCACCCTCCGCGGGTGCCTCCTCGGCGTCGGTCGGCGCGGCCGCGGGCGCCTCGGCGGGCGCCTCGGCCGGCTTCTCGGCCTTGGGCTTCAGGACGGGCTTCTTGGCCTCGTCGATCTCGAACGACCGCTTGCCCTCGGGAGCCTTGACCTGGCTCTCCGTGGGGCCCTCGCCCGTGAAGCGACCCCAGTCGCCCGTGAGCTTGAGGAGCGCGGCGACCTGCTCGGTCGGCTGCGCGCCGACGCCGAGCCAGTACTGGGCGCGCTCGCTGTCGATGTCGATGAGCGAGGGGTTCTCGGTCGGGTGGTACTTCCCGATCTCCTCGATGACGCGGCCATCGCGCTTGGTGCGCGAGTCGGCCACGACGACGCGGTAGTAGGGCGCACGGATCTTGCCGAAGCGCTTCAGACGGATCTTGACTGCCACAGTTCTCCTGCTGTTGTGTGTTCGTAGTGCACCGCGGCCTGCGCATGTGGGGATGCGCGACCCGCAAAGCTCGGTGAGCGTCGCGCGCCGGATAGAGGGTCGGGCGCGTGCTCGACCCCCCATTCTGGCACATCTGCCGGCGACGCGCGCGCCACGCAGGCGCACGCCCTACGCTTCACCCATGAAGTTCGCCGCATCACCGCGATCGTCGCTCGGCATCGAGTGGGAGCTGGCGCTCGTCGACCCCTCCACGGGTGAGATCGCGCCGCACGCGAAGGAGCTGCTCGCCTCCATCGACGACAAGCGCTTCGACAAGGAGTTCCTCACCGGGATGATCGAGCTGATCACCGGCGTGCACACCTCCACCGACGAGGCCGTCGACGAGCTGCGCGCGATGCGGGACACGGCCTGCGCTGCGGCGGAGCGCATGGGCCTCGCGCTCGTGGGCACCGGCACCCACCCGACCAGCCGCTGGCGCGAGCAGACGCAGGGGGACGACCCTCGCTACGCCCGGGTGATCGAGAAGGCCGGCGACTGGGGCCGCCGCCTCATCATCTTCGGCGTCCACAACCACGTCGGCGTCGAGGACAGCGCCAAGGTCGTGCCGCTCATGCGCACCATGCTCGACCGGCTCCCGCTGATCCTCGCGCTCTCCGCCTCGAGCCCCTTCTGGCAGGGGCTCGACACCGGCTTCGCGTCGCACCGGACGATGCTCTTCCAGCAGCTGCCCACCGGCGGCCTCCCGCCGATGCTCGTCGACTGGGGCGAGTACGAGCGCACCCTGGACGACATGCTCACCGCGGGCGTGATCGAGGACATCGGCGAGCTCCGCTGGGATGTCCGGCCCTCGCCGGCGCTCGGCACGGTGGAGATGCGCGTCGCCGACGGTGCCCCGTCGATCGACGACCTCGCCGCCGTCACCGGGCTCATCCACTGCCTGATGGAGGAGGCGTCGCGCGCCCTCGACGACGGGGAGCCCCAGCGGCACCTGCCGTCGTGGCTCGTGCGCGAGAACAAGTGGCGCGCCGCCCGCGACGGCCTCGCCGCGACCGCGATCGTCGACGAGCGCGGCACGCTGCAGCCCGTGAGCGATGCGATCGGCGAGGCGATCGAGCGGCTCGCGCCGGTCGCCGAGGACCTCGGCGCGACGCGATCGCTCGCGGCAGCCGCTCGAGTGCTCGAGCGCGGCGGATCCGCCGAGCAGCAGCGCTCGGCGTTCGCCCGCGGCGGCCACCCGGCGGTGCTCGCCGAGATCATCCAGGCGATGCGCGCCTAGCTACCGCGCGTCGTCCTTGCGGTCGCGCCAGTCGAGGAACGGCTGCACGCGATCGAGCGCGTAGCCATCGGGCGTGTCGTCGCCCGAGAGGGGGATGGTGAGCAGGCGCGTCCCGGCGGCGTGCAGCGCGTCGAGCCGCTCGAAGCCCACACCGCCGACGCCGTCGCGCACGCTCGCGCCGTTCGAGATCTCGATCTCGTCGATGTCCCGCCCGCGCGCCTCGCACGCGGCGCGCAGCACGTCGAGCTTGTGCGGCAGCTCGTCGGGCCCGACGAAGGAGTGCCAGATGTCGGCGTGCTCCGCGACCATCGGCAGCGTCTTCTGCTCTCCCTTGCCGCCGATCAGGATGGGCATGGCCCCGACCGGCGGCGGGTTCAGCCGCGACCAGCGCTCGCGGATCCGCGGCAGGGAGGCGGCGAGGTCGTTCAGGCGGGAGCCGACCGTGCCGAACTCGTAGCCGTACTCCTCGTAGTCCCGCTCGAACCATCCCGAGCCGATCCCGAAGACGAAGCGGCCGCCGGAGATGTGGTCGATCGTGCGGGCCACGTCCGCGAGCAGATCCGGGTTCCGGTAGGAGTTGCAGAACACCAGCGGACCGATCTGCACGCGCTCGGTGGCGACCGCCCAGGCGGCGAGCTGCGCGGTCGCCTCGAAGTGGGTGCCGTCGGGCTCACCGGAGAGCGGGAAGAAGTGATCCCAGCCGAAGACGGCGTCGACGCCCATCTCCTCGAGCTGCCTCGCGGCGTCGATCGTGGCCTGCATGGTCGTGTGCTGCGGCGCGAGCTGCACGCCGATGCGAGTGGGTCGATCCGTCATGGCTCGAGCCTACGACCGCCCGGCGCCCTCGTGCTCGAAGTCGGCGAGGCGGCGCTCTACGCTGGCTGGGTGACCCACCTCTCCCCCATCGCAGAGCGCGCTCAGGCGCCAGAGACGCTGCCGACGATCACCGCCGGCGGCCTCACCTGGCGCCCCGCCACCATCGAGGACGCGCCGGCGCTGACGGCGCTCGACAACGCGATCGCAGCGGCCGACGGCGCGCCGTACCGCGAGACGGTCGAGGAGACGCGGGACGAGCTCGGCGCCAGCTGGCGCGATCTCGAGCGCGACTCGCTGCTCGGCTTCGACGACGAGGGCGCGCTGCGCGCCTCGGCGCTCGTCAGCTCCTTCCCCGGCGACACCACCACCGTGCGGGCGTTCGCCTTCGGCGGCGTGCACCCGGCGCGCCGCGGCGAGGGCATCGGCCGCGAGGTCTTCGCGTGGCAGCTCGCTCGCGCTCGACAGCTCCTGGCGGCGTCGGGCAAGGACCTGCCCGGACGCATCGCCGCCTACGCCGACGACGACGCGCCGCAGTCGGTGCACCGCCTCTACCTGCACGCCGGGCTCGAGCCGCGCCGCTACTTCTCCGACCTGAAGCGCACCCTGCCGACGCGCGCGGCGGCCGGTGCACCCGACGCCGACGCATCCGGAGCGCCGAGCGCGCCCCTCCCCGAGGTCGAGCTCACGGGATCGCTGCGGCTCGTGCCCTTCTCCCCCGAGCTGGACGACGCGACCCGGCTCGCCCACAACGACGCGTTCCGCGACCACTGGGGCAGCGAGCCGCAGACCCGTGAGCAGTGGACGAACGGCCGCAGCGAGTTCGCTCCTGAGTGGTCGTTCCTCGTCGTCGACGACGCGCCCGACGTCGAGGCGCTGCTGGCGGACGAGCGCACGGATGCGGCGACGCGCGCCGCGCTCGAGGCGGGAGAGCCGCTCGTGGTCGCGTACGCGATGAACGACCGCTTCGAGGCCGACTTCGAGGTGCGCGGCTACTCCTTCGGCTACACGGGCCTGCTCGGCACGCGCAGGGCGTACCGAGGCAGGAAGGCGGCGCTCGCGGCGCTCGCGGCGAGCATGCGCGCCTTCGTCGACGCCGGCATGGAGGCCGCGGTGCTCGACGTCGACACCGAGAACCCCTCCGGCGCGCACGGCCTCTACGCGAGCCTCGGGTACGTGAAGGAGCACGGCTCCCGCATGTACTCGATCGAGCTGTAGCGGCGGGCGACGGGCCTCAGTAGTAGACCGCGAGCCGCCCGTTCGGGCCGTCCACCACCTGCACGGGGGTGTCGAACACGCGCGTGAGCACCTCGTCGACCATGATCTCCTCGACGGTGCCGAACTCGACGACCGTCCCGTCCTTGACGGCGCAGATGCGGTCGGCGTAGTGGCCGGCGAAGTTGACGTCGTGCACGACCAGCACGATCGTGCGCCCGAGCTCCTCGGCCGCGCGGCGCAGGTGTCGCATCATCTGCACGGAGTGGCGCATGTCGAGGTTGTTGAGCGGCTCGTCGAGCAGCACGTACTCCGTGTCCTGCGCGAGCACCATGGCGACGTACGCGCGCTGGCGCTGACCGCCGGAGAGCTCGTCGAGGTAGCGGTGCTCCAAGGCGCCGAGGTCGACGAAGTCGATGGCGCCGCTCACGAGCTCCTCGTCGCGCGGCGTCAGCCTCCCCCTCGAGTGCGGGAAGCGGCCGAACGCGACGAGCTGCCGCACCGTGAGCCTCGTGACGAAGTGGTTCTCCTGACGCAGGATCGAGACGACCTTCGCGAGGTCCTTCGACCTGGTCTGCGCGACGTCGTAGCCGCCGATCTCGATCGTGCCGGCGTCGAGCCCCAGCAGGCGGCCGATCATCGTCAGCAGCGTCGACTTGCCCGCGCCGTTGGGGCCGATGAGCGCGGTGATGCCGCCCTTGGGGATCTCGAGCGACACCGGCCCGATCGCGACCTCGTCGCTGTAGTGCTTGCGCACGTCCTGCAGGGTGATCACAGCCGGCCCTTTCTGAGGATGACGAAGAGGAAGACGCTGCCGCCGATCAGCTCGATGATGATCGAGACGACGCCTTGCGCGGCGAAGACGTGGCGCATGATGACGTACGCCCCGCTCAGCACGACGAACGCCAGCAGGACCGCGACGGGCAGGATGCGCCGGTGGTCGTGCGTATCGGCCGCCTGATAGGCGAGGGTGGCGACGAGGAAGCCGAGGAACACCATCGGGCCGACCAGGGCGGTCGAGACCGCCATCAGGATCGACACGAGGAAGAGCACCTGCATCGTCTGCGCGCGGTGGCCGAGGCCCAGCCCCATGCTCGCGTCGCGGCCGAGCGCGAGCGCGTTCAGCGTGCGGGCGCGGGACCAGAGCGCTCCGGCAGCGAGCAGGCAGAGCGGGATGGCGACGGGCAGGTACGCCGGATCGGCGTTCGACACGCTGCCGAACAGCCGTGCGCTCAGGACGTCGAACTCGCTGGGCGTCAGGAGCCGCTGCATGAACGCGGAGACGGAGCCGAGGCCGCCACCGATCACGATGCCGATCAGCAGCATGACGGGGAGGTTGCCGTAGCGCCCCGACAGCAGCCAGCCGTAGAGCAGCAGCGAGAAGCCCACCATGAGCGCGATCTGCAGGACGAACTGCGGCAAGCCCTGCAGCGCGACGATGCCCGTGATGCCGAGGGCGTAGACGGCGGAGGTCTGGACCGCCGTGTAGAGCGACTCGAACCCCATGATCGAGGGGGTGATGATGCGGTTGTTCGTCACGGTCTGGAAGCTGACCGTCGCGACCGCCTGGCAGAGCGCCACCACGGCCATCACGACGACGCTCGTGACGCGCAGCTCGGCGATGCGCCAGAAGCCGTCGGTGCCGAACGGCATCGGGTTGTCCCAGGCGAGCAGGATGAGCGCGAAGGCGACGGCGAGCACGAGCAGGGTGACGAGCACGATCGCGAAGCGGCGCCGGGCCGCGGGCGTCGGCAGCGCGGCGGAGGTGCGTGGGGTCTTCGTCTCGCGCGGCACGGGCGGCGTGCGGCGCGGTCGGCTGAGGTCAACCACGGCGACGCTGCCGCAGGAGCAGGGCGACGAACACGACGGCGCCGAGCACACCCAGGATGAGCGAGACGGGCACCTCGAACGGCGCGATGATGGTGCGCCCGATGAGGTCGCACGCGGTGACGATGCCGATGCCGAGCAGGCACACCCAGGGCAGGTTGCTACGGAGGTCGTCGCCGCGGATCATCGAGACGATGTTGGGCACGATGAGTCCGAGGAAGGGCAGGTTGCCGACGACCACGGTGACGACGCCCGTGGCGACGGCGACGAGGCCGGCGCCCAGCAGCAGCACGCGGCGGTGGTCGAGGCCGACGTTCGTGGCGATCTCCTCGCCGAGCCCCGCGACCGTGAAGCGCTCGGCGACGACGAAGACGGCGATCGCGACGATCGCCACGACCCACAGGAGCTCGTACTGCCCGCGCAGCACCGAGGTGAAGCTGCCGGCGAACCAGACGCCGAGGCTCTGCAGCATGTCGGTCTGCAGCGCGAGGAAGGTGGAGACGGCCGAGACGACCGCGCCGAGCATGATGCCGACGATCGGGACGATCAGGGATGCGCGCAGCGACACCCGCCGCAGGAACAGGAAGAAGACCATGGTGCCGACGAAGGCGGCGATCACCGCGCCCGCCATCCGGGGCAGGATGCCCGCGGTCGGCACCAGGATCATCACGGTCATGAGGCCGAGCCCTGCCCACTCCGTCGTGCCCGTGGTCGTGGGCTCCACGAATCGGTTCTGCGTGAGCAGCTGCATCACGAGGCCGCACATCGCCATCGCCGCGCCCGCCAGCACGAGCGCGATGGTGCGCGGGATGCGCGTGATCCCGAGCATCTCGCCGCCGTCCTCGGCGCCGACGACGTCGTAGACGCCCGTCATCAGCGAGAGCGCCAGCAGGCCGCCCACCACGCCGACGCCGAGCAGCAGGCGCCAGTCGAGCAGCTGCCGGCTGCCGCGCGTGCGCGGCTCGAGCGCTGTGTTCGTCATCCCTCACCCATCGTCATGCGCTGCGTCCTCGACGGCCGAGGGCGGCGGAGCCTCCGTGGCTCCGCCGCCGCATCGGCCGCTCGATCAGCGCGCGCCCTCGAGGGCGTCGGCGAACGCGTCGAGGAACTCGGTGTAGGTCTGGATGCTCTCGTTCGTGTAGGTGTCGGCGGGCATGTACACGAGGTTGTCCTCCTGCACCGCGGTGACGCCCGCGAGCGCCTCGGAGCCCTCGAGGATGTCGGCGGCCGGCGAGAACGACGGGTCGTCGGCGCCCACGGCAGCGTCGCGATCCATCACCAGGATCCAGTCCGGGTTCGAGTCGGCGATGGCCTCGACCGAGATGTCGTCGCCCTGGTGGTCGTCGGTCGAGCCGTCGACCACGAGCGCGGGCGTCAGGCCCAGCACGTCGAAGATCGGGCCGAGCGTGCGGCCGACGGAGGGCGCGAGGTAGCCGATCTCGCCGCCGGTGGTGGTGACGGCCATCACGGTCTGCGAGGCGTCGTAGGCGTCGGCGGCGCGAGCGATGGCGGCGTCGAGGTCGGCCACGAGCTGCTCGGCCTCGGCCTGCTTGCCGAAGACCTCGCCGAGCACCGTCACCTGGCGGCGCAGCTCCTCGTCGAGGGGCTCGCCCTCGCGCGGCTCGAGCTGGAGGATCGTCGCGTCGGGGACGAGCGCGGCGATGTCGGCGTCGCGATCCCAGAATCGCTGGCCGCTGATCACGAGGTCGGGGTCGGCCGCGACGATCAGCTCGAGGTTGGGCTCGCGGTGGTTGCCGATGTCGACGATCGAGTCGTCCTCGGTGTAGGCGATCGTGTCGGGCATGAGCGCCACCGCTGCCGCCGAGAGCTCGACGCCCCAGTCGGAGAGCGTCTCGAAGGTGCGGTTGTCGAGCGCGACGACGGAGGAGGGCTCGGCGGGCACGGTCTGGATCCCGGCGTTGTCCTCGACCTCGACGACTGCCTCGGCAGGGGGCGTCGTGCCAGCGGGCTCGGCGGGTGCGGCCGTCGTGGCCGAGCAGCCGGCGAGCACGACTGCCGATGCGGCGAGCAGCGTGAGCGCGGCGATGGGACGCTTCGCGGGCATGGGGATCTCCTTGGTGTGAGGATCAGCGATGATCCGACCTCGCCGCTGCGGCGGCTCGGGTCGTGCGCGGCCGAGCGGCCCCGCTTGCTAGATAAGGCAAGCCTAACCTAACCTCACCGCGGATGCGCAAGCGGCACTGCGGCAGCGGCGCCGAATCGCCGCGCGGGCACCGCCGTCAGCGGTTGCCGAGCATGCGCTGCAGGGTCTCCTGCTCCGCGCCCGAGAGCTCGCCGAAGGCACCCTCGGTCTTGGGCGCCCCGAAGGCGCTCCCCTGCGGCGCAGCCGGCGCGGCAGGCTCCACGCCGCGCTTGGCGGGGTTGCCCGAGCGACGCTGCTGCTTGCCGCCCTTGGGCGCCGCCTTCTTCGCCTGCCGCATCCCAGGCATCGGACCCATGCCCGGCATCTGGGGCATGCCGCCCTTCGCGACCGTCTTCATCATCTTCGCCGCCTGCTCGAAGCGGGCGATCAGCTGGTTGACGTCGGTGACCGTCACGCCCGCGCCGCGCGCGATGCGCAGGCGCCGCGAGCCGTTGAGGATCTTCGACTGCTTGCGCTCCTGCGGGGTCATCGACTGGATGATCGCCTCCGTGCGCACCAGCTCGCCCTCATCGAATGAGTCGATCGCCTCGCGCATGCCCTTCGCACCGGGCAGCATGCCGAGCATCTGCTTGAAGTTGCCCGCCTTGCGCAGCTGCTGCATCTGCTTGAGGAAGTCCTCGAGGGTGAAGCCGTCGGTCGCGATCGCCTCTGCGAAGCGGTGCGCCTCCTCCTCGTCGAAGGCCTTCTGCGCCTGCTCGATGAGGGTGAGGATGTCGCCCAGGTCGAGGATGCGGCTCGCCATGCGATCGGGGTGGAAGGGCTCGAAGTCGTCGAGCGTCTCGCCGGTCGACGCGAACATGATCGGCTTGCCCGTGATGCCGCGGATGGACAGCGCGGCACCGCCTCGCGCGTCGCCGTCGAGCTTCGTCAGCACCACGCCGGTGAAGTCCACGCCCTCCTGGAACGCCTTCGCGGTGGCGACCGCATCCTGACCGATCATCGCGTCGATGACGAACAGCACCTCGTCGGGCTGCACGGCACGACGGATGTCTGCCGCCTGCCGCATCAGGTCGGCGTCGACGCCGAGCCGGCCGGCCGTGTCGACGATGACGATGTCGTGCTGGCGCCGCTTGGCCTCTGCCACGCCGTCGCGCGCGACCTTGACGGGATCGCCGACACCGTTGCCGGGCTCCGGCGCGAAGACCTGCACGCCGGCCTGACCGCCGACGACCTGCAGCTGCGTGACGGCGTTGGGGCGCTGCAGGTCGCTCGCGACCAGCAGCGGCGTGTGGCCCTTGCCGCGCAGGTGCTTCGCGAGCTTGCCCGCGAGCGTCGTCTTGCCCGCGCCCTGCAGGCCGGCGAGCATGATCACGGTGGGCGGCTGCTTGGCCAGCTGCAGCTGCCTCGTCTCCCCGCCCAGGATGCCGACGAGCTCGTCGTTGACGATCTTCACGACTTGCTGCGCGGGGTTCAGGGCCTCGGACACCTCCGCGCCCAGCGCTCGCTCGCGCACCGCGGCGGTGAAGCCCTTCACCACCTCGAGCGCGACGTCGGCATCGAGCAGCGCCCGCCGGATCTCGCGGACGGTGCCGTCGACGTCCGACGCCGAGAGCTTGCCCTTCGTGCGGAGCTTCGCGAGAGTCTCGGTGAGGCGGGTGGAGAGTGAACCGAACGCAGCCATGGTGCGGTCAGTCTACCGGCGGCCTGGCATGCTGGTTCCGTCACCGCAGAGGGGAGACCGCATGCGCCTCCGAGGCATGCCGCCGACGCACGCGCGCTCGCTGTGGCACAGCGTGCGCACCTACGGGTTCACGATCACGGCGCTCGCCCGCCACGCGTCGCGCGTGCACGGGGACCGGCCCGGGCTGGTGGTGGACTCCTGGAGCACCACGTTCCGCCAGCTGTGGCGCTCCGCCGAGGGCGTCGCGGCGGTGCTCTACGTCGGCCCGCTCCAGCGCAGGCCGCTGCCGGTCGTCGTCTCGTGCCCCGGGCCGGCGATGGAGATCGCGCTGCTGGCGGGCTCGCGGCTCGGCCTCGACGTCATGCCGATCAGCCCGCGAGCGCTCGAGGACTTCCGGCGCGCGGTCCCCCGCGACGCCCTGCTGATCCACGACGGCGACGCGCCGGCGTGGCATCCGGGGCCCACCGCATCCGCCCGTCAGATCATGGAGTGGTCGGTCACCGACGGCTCTGGGCTCGGCCGCACCCGGCATCGGGCTCGGATCGTGCTGCCCTCCAAGACCGCCTCGGGCACGATCACTCCCCACGTGCAGGGCGCGATGGGCGTGCAGGGTCTGCGCCAGCTCGCCGGGCTGCACGACCGGCTCGGGATCCTGGGCACCGACGTCGTGCTCGCCTGCGCTCCCCCGCACCGCGGCCCGGGGCTGCAGCTGCTCGGCATGGCGCTGCTGACGGGCGCCACGCTCGTCAGCGCAGCGCACACGCCTGCGGCCGACCGCATCCGCATCATCCGCGAGCGCTTCGTCTCGGTGCTCTCGGCCTCGCCGAGGCAGCTCACCGGCATCCTGGACGAGCTCGAGCGCTCGGGCGAGCGCCCGCCGCGGCTGCGGCGCATCATGGTCGCCGGGGAGGACATCGATGCCGACCTCGTGCGGCGCCTGCACGCGACCTGGGGCCCGATCGTGCTGACCGCCTACGGGTCGGTGCAGACCGGCACCGTCGCGGTCGCGACGCCCGAGCTGCTGACGGCCAACCCCGGCACAGCCGGACGACGGCTGCCCGGCAGCGACTTCGGCATCGTGGGCCACGCCGGGCGGGGCGACGCGAGCGGGCTGCTGTGGGTGCGCGGTGCGCACGCGACGGTCATCACCGAGGATCAGGCGCGGATCGAGGACGGGCGGCTGATGATCGTCGGGCCCTTGACGCACCCGGACACCGCGGACTGAGACGGGTCTCGTGACGCGCCGGCCTGCGGCCGGCGCTGCTCGACCGACGGGACCCGCGACCTGCGCGCGCGGGCTAGCTGTGATGTCCAGGCAGGTTGTTCAACCTGCTGATGGGTGTGCCGCCGATGGCGGAGTGTGCTCGGTGGTGATTGTAGAAGTGCAGCCAGCCGGGGAGCTGCGCTCGGCGCTCGGTCTCTGATTCGTAGCGGCGTGCGTAGGCCCAGCCGTCCGCGAGGGTGCGGTGGAAGCGCTCGATCTTGCCGTTTGTTTGCGGCCGGTAGGGGCGGGTGCGCTTGTGGACGATGTCGAGGTCGGCGCAGGCGTCGCGCCAGGCGTGTGAGCGGTAGGCGGAGCCGTTGTCGGACAGGACGCGCTCGACGGAGACGCCACGGTCGGCGAACCACGCGACGGCCCGCTCGAACACGCCGACGGCGGTCTCCGCCCGCTCGTCCAAGCAGATCTCGGCGTAGGCGACGCGGGAGTGGTCGTCGACCACCGTGTGCACGTACGCCGTGCCCAGCAACGGCCGGTGCTGCTCGTTCCGGCGCGCGCCGGTGCGCTCGACGGTCGCGACCCGGTTCCGGTCGCCCTGCCGCTTGCCGACATAGCGCCAGCCGCCGCCATCCGGGATGTTGCCGAACTTCGTCACGTCGACGTGCAGCAGCGAGCCCGGATGCGGGTGCTCGTAGCGCCGGATCGGTTCGCCGGTGACCCGGTCGATGGTGCTGAGCCGGTTCAGTCGGCACCGCACGAGCACCGCATGCACGGTCGACGCGGCGATGCCGAGCCAGCCGCCGATCTGCACCGGTCCCAGCCGGTGCCGCCAGCGCAGCATCACGATCGAACGCACGAGCTCGTCCGGAGTGCGGTTGGGGAAGGACTTGGGCCGGCTGGAGCGATCTTCCATGCCAGCCACGCCCTCCTCGCGGTAGCGCCTGGCCCACTTGCGCGCGGTCGGCGGCGAGACCATGTAGAGCTTCGCGGCCACCGTGGCCGGATAGCCGTCATCGACGATCAGCCGAGCCAAGGCGAGTCGGGCGCGCTTGGTCAGCGCAGCGTTAGCGTGGGACACGAAGGCCTCCTGGTTCGTGGAGCGGTGAACTGAACAGCTCCACTCCACAACCGGAGGCCTTCACCTATCCGCAGATCAGGCCCGTGTCACGAAACAACGTCCCTGGGCATCACAGCTAGCCGACCAGCTGCTCGACGAAGACGTGCGGGGTGAAGCCCGTCAGGTCGTCGATGCCCTCGCCCTGCCCGATGAGCTTGATGGGGATGCCGGTGCGCTCCTGCACCGCCAGGATGAACCCGCCCTTGGCGCTGCCGTCGAGCTTCGTCACCACGAGACCGGTGATGCCGGCCGACTCGATGAAGGCCTGCGCCTGCGAGACGCCGTTCTGCCCCGTCGTCGCGTCGAGCACCAGCAGCACCTCGGAGACGGGCGCCTGCTTCTCGATCACCCGCTTGATCTTGCCGAGCTCGTCCATCAGCCCGCCCTTGGTGTGCAGCCGTCCGGCAGTGTCGATGATGCACATCGTGTGGCCGTGCGCCTTCGCGGCCTCGACGGTCTGGTAGGCCACGGATGCAGGATCCTGGCCCTCGCGCTCGGGCCGCACGATCGCGACGCCTGCGCGCTGCGCCCAGGTGCCCAGCTGCTCGACCGCCGCGGCGCGGAAGGTGTCGGCCGCGCCCACCACGACGGACTGCCCGTGCACGACCAGGAAGCGCGCGAGCTTGCCGATCGTGGTGGTCTTGCCGACGCCGTTGATGCCGACCACCAGGATCACCGCCGGGCGCTCCTGGAGCGAGAGGGTCGGGTCGTACTCCGCGAAGCGCTCCTCCAGCCGCTCGCGCAGCATGCGGCGGAGATCCTGCGGGTCGTCGACCAGCAGCCGCTCGACATCCGCCCGCAGCGCATCGATGAGCTGCTCCGTGATGTCTGGCCCGAAGTCGGCGGTGATGAGCGCCGTCTCGAGGTCGTCCCAGGTCTCCTCGGTGATCGTCTCGCGCTGGAACATGCCCCGCAGGGCGCCGGAGAGAGACCACTTCGCTGCCATGGCTCCATGGTAGGCGGCCAGGGGCTAGACTCGTGCTTCGGCGAAGGGGAGTATCCCGTCACGCCGCGATCGTCATCACGGATCCGCTTGCGGCACCCGGTCGCGGCGGCGCGATGAGCGCGGGAGAGACGTTCGCGTCCATGCACGCACCCATTCCGAGAGGCCACGCGCTTTGACCGCTTACCAGATCTTCGAGGTCGTCTCCATGGCGCTCCTCGTCGCCGTGCTCATCTTCGACCTGCTCATCGTCGTGAAGCGGCCGCACGTGCCCTCCATGAAGGAGGCGACCGGCTGGGTCGTCTTCTACGTCTCGCTCGCCCTGGTCTTCGCCGGCGTGCTGTGGTTCATGGGCGACGGCGTGAAGGCCGGCGAGTTCGTCACGGGCTGGCTGCTCGAGTACTCGCTGTCGATCGACAACCTCTTCGTCTTCATCATCATCCTCAGCCGCTTCGCGGTCCCGAAGGAGATGCAGCAGCGCGTGCTCATGATCGGCATCCTGATCGCCATCGTGCTGCGCGGCATCTTCATCGTCGTCGGCGTGCAGATCATCGAGCAGTTCTCGTGGGTCTTCTACATCTTCGGCGCCTACCTCGTCTACGTCGCCTGGAAGCAGGCGTTCGGCAGCGAGGACGACGCGGGCGAGAAGGACAACTTCGCCGTGCGCCTGCTGAAGAAGCGCGTCAACCTCACCGACACGTGGAACGGCGGCAAGACGACGATCACGGTCGACGGCACGAAGTACGTCACCCCGTTCCTGATGGTGATCCTGGCGCTCGGCACGACCGACCTGCTGTTCGCGATCGACTCGATCCCCGCGATCTTCTCGGTGACGACGGATCCGTTCCTGGTCTTCGCCTGCAACATCTTCGCCCTCATGGGCCTGCGCCAGCTCTACTTCCTGCTCGGCGGCCTGCTCGACCGCCTGGTGTACCTGCACTACGGCATCGCCGCGATCCTCGGCTTCATCGGCGTCAAGCTCGTCTTCCACGCCATGGAGGCGAACGACCTCGCCTTCATCAACAACGGCGAGCCCATCACCTGGGTCCCCCACATCGAGACCTGGCACTCGCTCATCGTGATCCTCGCCTCGATGGTGATCGCGACGGTCGCCTCGCTCGTGAAGCTGCGCGTGGACGCGAAGACGACCGGCGACTCGTCGCTGCACCTCGGCCCGTCCGAGGCAGAGCTCGGCGCCGACGGGCACTACCACATCGTCGACGCGACGGGCAACGCGTTCTACCGCCCGCTGCGCGTGGAGCACACCGAGACGGGCACGCTCAGCGTCATCGACGCCCGAGGCAAGGAGGCGCCCGCCGCCGACTTCCACGAGGACGTGCTGCGCGAGGCCGCGCGCGAGGACATGGAGCCCGAGGCGCTCGACGAGGTGCGCCGCCGCATCGCCAAGGGTGAGCGGCTCGATGAGCGAGAGCTCGACGAGCGCGGTGACCGCCAGGTCTGACCTGCCGGCGCGGCCGCGGCCGTCGTCTGCTCGGCGGCGGTCGTGACCGGCGCGACCGGGATCCTCGCATGGCTCGCGCCGCGAGCGGTCCCGGGCCTCGAGGTGGTCTCCCGCGACGGCTACCGCCGCTCGCTCCCCGGTCCGCGCGTCGCCGCCGTCGAGGTCGTCGGCGACGCGGCGTCGACCGCCGATCCCGACCTCGCGCAGCTGTTCGACCTGACGGGGTCCGATGCGCGACGCGCCGCCGACGAGCGGCTCGCGTGGGCGGCGGCCCGGCACGGCGTTCCCGCGCTCGCCGCGGCCGTCGCGGCGCAGCCGGCGCTGGCGCAGCCGGGCTGCGCCGACCCGCACGAGATGCTGATCCGAGCGATCGTCGGGCAGCAGATCTCGGTCGTGGCGGCGACGCAGCAGCTGGGGCTGCTGGCGGCGCTCGGCGACGCGCTGCCCGCGGCGCTGGTCGGCGACGGCCTCGACCGCTGCTTCCCCACCATGGAGCAGGTGGCGGCGGGCGCCGAGGTGCTGCGCGGGCCGGCCGCGAAGACGGCCGCCGTGCGACGCGCGGCGGAAGCTGTCGCGACCGGCGCGATCGACGTCAGCCGCGCCTCCGACCCGCTCGAGACGCGCGCGCAGCTGCTCGCGCTCAAGGGCATCGGGCCGTGGACGGTCGGCTACCTCGCGCTGCGCCTGGGCGACCCCGACGTGCTGCTGCTGGGCGACGTCGCGGTGCGGAAGGGCGCGCGCAACCTCGGCATCGCCGACCTCGCGGCCTTCGCCGAGGACTGCGCCGGCCACCGCTCCGCGCTCATGCTGCGCTGCTGGGCGGCGGCGTCGATGCCGCCCGCGGCGACGGCGACCGCGGCGCCTGCGGCCGGTGCACGAGCGTCACGAGGACGACGGACAGGATCATCAGCAGGAACCAGCTGACGACCTTCGACCCGGAGACCGGCCGCCAGCCGTCGACCTGGTCGGGGTAGAGCCAGGCACCGCCGAGCGTCGCGAGGTTCTCGGCGCCCCAGATCACCGTGGCAACGAGGCCGAAGGCGACGACGATCGGCATGCGCAGGTGCGCGCGGAGCACGCGGAACCGCATGACGCATCCGCCCCACAGGGCCAGCACCGCGGCGACGAGCACCCAGCGCAGGTCCCAGATGAAGTGGTGGGTGAAGAAGTTGGCGTAGATGGCCGCCGCGACGACGAGCGTCGCCCAGAGCGGCGGGTAGCGCGTGAAGCGGAGGTCGAACATGCGCATCGTGCGCACCATGTAGGAACCGACCGCCGCGTACATGAAGCCCGAGAACAGCGGCACGCCGCCGATGCGCAGCACTCCCTCCGCCTCGTAGGCCCAAGAGCCGACGTCGGTCTTGAACAGCTCCATCACCGTGCCGCAGACGTGGAAGAGCAGCACCACCCAGAGCTCGCGGAGCGTCTCCAGGCGGAAGGCCAGCATGGCGGCCTGGATCAGGATCGCGGCGATCGTCAGCGCGTCGTTCCGCGCGACGGGTGCGCCCTCCGGCCACCACAGGCGAGCGGCGAGGATGCACAGGAGCAGCAGGCCGCCGAAGATGGCCGCCCAGCCCTGCTTGAGCGCGAAGACAGCCAGCTCGACGGCGGCGCGGCGCCACCGGGAGGGTGCGGGCGAGGCCGGCTGGGACTGCCCGCGGAGGCCGCGCCGATCGAGGATGCGGTGCGCCGCGCGATCGATCGCCTCCTCGACCGCGGTGAACTCGACCGAGCGCCCGGCCGGGCCCGTCATCGCCTTGTCGCCGTGACGGTGAACTTCGCGTTGCGGCTCACCTGTCGCGTCTCGCCGATGCGATCGAGCAGCGGGCGGTACCCGAGCGGGCTGTTGAACACGCACCAGAGCTCGCCGCCGGGCGCGAGCGCTCGACCCGCGTCGGCGATCAGCCGCTCGGCGATGCCCGTGTGCACGGCGGCGCCCACGTGGAACGGCGGGTTGAGCAGGATGAGCCGCGCGGATGCGTCGGGCACGCCCTCGAGGCCGTCGGCCTGCCGGGCGACGATGCGTTCGGCGACGCCGTTCGCCGCAGCGGTCGCGAGCGTCGAGGCGACGGCGGCGGCCGAGGCGTCGGTGGAGAGCACCCGGATGTCGGGCCGCGCGAGCGCGAGGGCGACGCCCAGCACGCCGGTGCCGCACGCGAGGTCGATGACGTCGGGCTCGGCCGCGTGCGACGCATCCGCGCCGCGCTGGGTGCGCGGCGACACGGCCGGCAGCGCGTCGAGGTGCTGCAGCAGCGTCTGCGCCCCGATGTCGACGGCGGTGCCGGCGAACGCCGCGCCGTGCGCGACGACGGTGAGCTCGCCGTCGCCGAGGCGATGGGTGCGGCTGCGCGGCCAGCTGATGCCCGGGCGCAGCGGGCCCTCGGCGTGGAGCACGCGCGACTTGCGCCAGCCGAGGCTCGCGTGCACGTGCGTGAAGGAGCGCCCGAGCAGCGCGCTCATGCTCATCGACATGTGCTTGACGCGACCGCCGGCGATCACGCGCACCCGCTCGTCGGCGTGCGTCGCGATGCGCTCGGCGATCTCGTCCAGCGCGTCGAGCGAGCGGGGCAGCTGCAGCAGCACGAGCGTCGCGCCGTCGACGAGGGAGGCGTCGAGCGGATGGTGCACGTAGCCCGTGACGCCCAGCTCGGCAGCGTTGGCGTCGAGCGCGCGCTCCGCGACGACGAGATCCTGGTGCACGCGGACGCTCGTCGCGCCGGCCGCGAGGGCGCCGAGCGTCAGCGCGCCGTGGCGGTCGCCGATGACGACGACCTCGCCGAGCTCGCGCCGCAGCGTCGCGGCCTCGTCGAGGATCAGCGCGTCGGAGGCGTCGTGCGCCTGCAGCGTGGGGTCCTCGACGTCTGGCCAGCGGCGCAGCCGCCCGAAGAGCGCGTCGCGATCGGTCACGCATCCATCCTCGCACCGCGGGGAGGGGCGTCGCCGCACGGCTGTGACGCGCGAGCCGCGCAGAAGGTTGGGATGTGCTCGGCCAGCCCGCGACCTAGCGTGGGTCCATGAGAACCCTCACGATCGGCGCCCTCGCGGTCGCAGTCCTCCTCGCCACGGTCGGCTGCGCATCCGTCGCGGGCCCCGCGGCGACCGCACCCGGCACCCCCTCCACGGACCTCGCAGACCTGCCGACCCCGAGCCCGGACGGCGAGGTGCTCGCCGTCGCCACGGTGCTCGAGCGCGGCGACGGCCAGATCCTGTGCGCGGGCGCCGTCGCCGAGTCCGCTCCACCCCAGTGCGAGGGGCCTGCGCTGCTGGCGTGGGACTGGGAGGCCTTCGAGCATCAGGGGACCGGCGGGGTGCGCTGGGCGCAGGGGGTCGCGGTCACCGGCACCTACGACGCCGACGCGTTCGCCTTCACGCAGACGGGCGAGCCGATGAGCGCCGCGGCCATCACGCTGCCGAGCGTCGAGGTGCCGGCCGGCGACCTCGACGCGGCAGCGGTCGAGGCGCTGCAGGCCGAGCTCATGGCGCTCGACCGGGCCGACTTCCTCGGCGCGTCCGACGAGCAGGGCACCCTCGCCCTGCAGGTGCTCTACGACGACGGCTCGATCCAAGCGGCGCTGGACGAGACCTACGACGCCGGCAGCGTCTTCGTGGTCTCCGCGCTCCGGGAGAGCGTGGCGGCGGATGGCGCGCGCTCCCCCGTCATGGATCCCCCGATGAGCACGGCGGCGCCGGTCATCGCCGGCGCCGAGGCCTCGGCGATGGCCAGCGCGCGCCTCTCCCAGCCGCCGGCGCCGCGCGCTGCAGCGCCCGCCGTGCTGCACGAGTCGTCAGTGCGCAGCGCGCATCAGCCGCACACGGTGACGACGACGAGCGAGGCGTTGACGCGCAGCGTCCGCTCGTCGAACACCGCGCGCGCATCGATGTGGTCGAACGCCGTCGTCGCCATGCCGATGCCCGAGAGCTCGGGGTCGGTGAGCGCTCCCTCCAACAGCGCGTCGAGCGAGGCCGCCATCTGCGCAGGATCGCTCGGCCGCGTCAGCTGCGCACCGTAGCGAGCGGGAGCGCAGCCGGCGTCCAGGTGCTCGGTGACCGACTCGGGGAACTCCCCCAGAGGCACCTGCGACGTGGGCGCGAACAGGGCGGCGCGCGCCTCGGATGCAGCGGTCGCGTGAGGGTTCGGCTCCATGGGCTCGAGCCCCGCAGCCTCGCGCAGCGCATCGACCTCCCGCAGCAGCGCCGCCTGGTCGATGGATCGGGCGACCGGCAGCCGATCGACGTGCAGGTACTGCTGGCAGCGCTCCGCGATCACGGTCGCGAGCTGGTCGCTGCGGAGCCCGGTGCACGCGTAGGAGAAGAGCTCTGTCGGCATGATCGAGCCGTCGGCCTCGACGTAGGAGTCCTGCCACGGCGGCACGAGCGCGCCCAAGCCCTCCTCGTCGTCGAAGGCCTCGTCGAGCGCAGTCGCGAGCGCGGCGTCAGCGTCGAGCCCGTCGCGCTCCCAGACGTGATGCAGGTACTCGTGGGCGAGCAGCTCCGGCTGCCGGAAGTCGGTCCACTCCGAGGTGACGACGATCGCCGGCTCCTCCGGCTCGTAGCAGGCGCCCGCGTCCGTGCCGCACTCCGACGCGACGCTGTCGCTGCTCCGCAGGGCGACGGGAGGCAGCTCCTCGACGATGAGGTCCTCGAGCATGGCGGCGAGCACGGGGTCGCGCTCGAGGTCCCCGCCCGTCGGCGGGCTCTCCTGGCCGGGAGCGCTCTGCGCAGGCGGGGCGGCATCGCTCGCCGTGGCGCCCGTCTGGCCCGGCCCCCCGCATCCGCTCAGGGCCACCCCGAGCGCCATGATCATCGCTGCCCCTGCCGCGCGCGCTCCGAAGCTCATGCGCGGATGCTAGCAAGCGCGCGCCGAGCGGATCCGACTACGCCTGCACTGCCTCGCGCTCGCGCACCGTGCGCTGCCCGACGACCGCCGAGACCCCGTCCTGCCGCATCGAGACACCGTACAGCGCATCCGCGATCTCCATCGTGCGCTTCTGGTGCGTGATGATGATCAGCTGGCTGCTCTCGCGCAGCTGCTCGAACACCGCGAGCAGCCGGCCCAGGTTGGCGTCGTCGAGCGCCGCCTCCACCTCGTCCATGATGTAGAACGGGCTCGGCCGCGCCTTGAAGATCGCCACCATCAGCGCGACGGCCGCGAGCGAGCGCTCGCCGCCGGAGAGCAGCGAGATGCGGTCGATCTTCTTGCCCGCCGGGCGCACGGTCACCTCGACGCCCGTCTCGAGCAAGTCGTCGGGGTCGGTGAGCGTGAGCGCGCCGGAGCCGCCGGGGAACAGCACCGGGAACACCTCGGCGAAGGCCGACCTCGTGTCCTCGAAGGCGGCCGCGAAGATCGTCTGCATCGTCTCGTCGAGGTCGGCGATGATCTGCTCGAGGTCGGTGCGGGTCTTGGCGAGATCGGCGAGCTGCTCGGTGAGGAAGGTGTGGCGCTGCTCGAGCGCCTCGAACTCCTCCAGCGCGAGCGGGTTCACGCGGCCGAGGCGCGCGAGCTTGCGCTCCGCCTCCTGCAGCCTCGACTGCTCGCCCTTGCGATCCCAGCCCTCCTCCGGCGCGTACTCCGCGACGAGCACGCGCTCCTCGAGCCCCAGCTCGCTGCCCGCGCGCTCGAGCAGGTTCGACAGGTGCAGGCGCTGCTCGTACGCCTCCATCTCCGCCACGTGCACGTGCTCGGTGAGCTCCTGCAGGCGCTCGCGCAGACCGCCCTCGTCGCGCCGCAGCCGCGAGAGCTCCTCGTTGCGATCGCGCCGCGAGGCCTCGCGCTCGGCCAGCACCGCGCGCGCCCGCTGCACGGAGCGCTCGGCGACCGCGAGCACCGGCGGGATGGCGGAGAGCACGCGGGCGGCCTGCTCGCGCTGCCGCTCGCGCAGCACCGCGCGGCGAGCGGCCTCCTCGGCGCGCGCCCGCTGCGCCTCCACGTCGCGGGCGAGCGACTCGGCACGGGCGAGCTCTGCCCGCACGCGCTCGCGCGCCGTCTCGAGCTCGATCCGCAGGTCCGTCTCGCCGCCGCGAGCCGCCTCCAGCTCGGCCAGCAGCCCCTCGCGGGCGGACGCGTCGAGCATGGGCCGCGGCTTCGCCTGGAAGCGGTCGAGGGCCAGCTCGGCCGCGTCGACGCCGCGCCGTGCCTCCTCGATGCCGCGCCGGGCCTCCGCCAGCGCCGCCTCCGCGCGCTCATGCTCGCCGGAGGCCGACTCGAGCCTCGCGCGCGCCCGGCTGCGCTGCTCACCGCGCGCCGCCGAGGCCGCGTCGTGCGCGCGCAGCGCCTCCAGCGCCTCCGCCGAAGCCCGCTTTGCCTGCTGGTGCGCCTGGCGGGCATCCTCGAGCGCTCCCGCCTCGCGCTCGATCGCGGTCGAGAGCTCGTCGAGCCGCTCGGTCGCCGCGTCTCGCTCGGCGATCAGCTCGAGCCGCGACTGCGAGTCGTCGCTGCCCCCGCGCATCAGGTATTCGCTCACGTAGTCGCCGCGCCGCGTCACGACGGTCACGGGCGCGCCGAGCTCGAGCGCCGCGATCGCGGGGCCCGCCTGCTGCGCGGCCTCCAAGGAGTCGACGACGAACGTGAACGCGAGCACGCCCAGCACCCCGGCGGGCGCGTCGACCACGGAGGGCGCGTGCACCGCACCCTCGACCTTCGGGACCGTCGGCCGCATGGGCACGGCGTTGCCGACGACAGCCTCGATGCGTCCGAGCCCCTCGCGGTGCGCGTGCTCGATGGCGGCGGCGGCGGCTTCCCGCGTCTCGGCGAGCACCGCTTCACCCAGGGTGCCCAGCGCGGCCGCGATCGCCGCCTCGAAGCCCTTCTCGACCTTCACGCGCTCGGCCACGAGCCCGTCGAGGCCATCGAGGCCGGCATCGACGAGCCCAGCGGACGCGTTCGCCTTCGACAGCGCCAGGTTCAGAGCCGAGGTGCGGGCGGCGACGGCATCGCGCTCGCGCTCGACCGCGTGGAGCGCGTCGCGCCGCTCGTCGAGCGCGCTCGAGAGCCGGGCCTGGGCGTCGTCGGCGTCGCGATACCGCCGGGAGAGCGACTCGGCGTCGTCGACCTCCTGCTCGTCGCCCGTCTCCTCGGCAGCAGCGCTGGCCTCGGCGAGGCGCTGCTCGGCGTTCGCGAGGGCGCTCTCGCGCCGCACGACCTCGGCCTCGCGGGCCGCGAGCGTCGACTGCGCCACCTCGACCTTCGAGCGGTGCCCTGCGGCCTCGAGGTCGTGCTTCGAGACCAGCGCGGCCTGCGCGGCGATCTCCTCGTCGAGCGAGTCGAGGTTGGCGCGTGCCAGTGCGGTCGCCGATGCCGCCCTGCCGAGCCGAGCCTCGGCATCCGCCACCCGCCCCTGCAGCGACCCGGCCTCCTCGCGCGCTGCCTGCACCATCTCGGGCGTCACGAGCGGCGCGGCGTCGCCCATCTCGGGAGCCTCCTCGAGCAGCGCGAGGCGCTGCCCCGCGAGCGCGTGCAGCGACTGCAGGCGCGAGAGCTCCCGCTCGAGCGCGTGCGCCACGTCGCGAGCCTGATCGACGTCGTCCCCGACCATCGAGGCCTCGATGCGGCTGGCGCGCAGCTGCGCCTGCTCCAGCTGCTCCTGGAGCACGATGCGCTCGGACTTGCGCTCGGACTCCGAGCGGGCGGATGCGTCGAGCTGCGCTCGGAGACCGATGACCTCGTCGGCGATCAGCCGGGCTCGTGCATCGCGCACCGTCGCTTGGATGGTCGCGGCCTCCTTCGCGATCTCGGCCTGCTGGCCGAGCGGCTTCAGCTGCCGCCGGATCTCTCCGGTGAGATCCTGCAGGCGCGTGAGGTTCGCCTGCATCGCGTCGAGCTTCCGGAGCGTCTTCTCCTTCCGGCGCCGATGCTTGAGGATGCCCGCGGCCTCCTCGATGTAGCCGCGGCGGTCCGTAGGCGTCGCCTGCAGCACGTTGTCGAGCTGCCCCTGGCCGACGATCACGTGCATCTCGCGGCCGAGCCCCGAGTCGCTGAGGAGCTCCTGCACGTCGAGCAAGCGGCACGACTCGCCGTTGATCGCGTACTCCGAGCCGCCGTTGCGGAAGAGCGTGCGCGAGATCTGCACCTCGGCGTACTCGATCGGCAGCGCTCCGTCGGCGTTGTCGATCACGAGCTCCACGTGCGCGCGGCCCAGCGGGCCCGTCGTGGCGGTGCCGGCGAAGATGACGTCCTCCATCTTGCCGCCGCGCAGCGTCTTCGCGCCCTGCTCGCCCATCACCCAGGCGAGGGCATCGACCACGTTCGACTTGCCGGAGCCGTTGGGGCCGACCACGCACGTCACGCCGGGCTCGAACTGGAAGGTCGTCGGGCGCGCGAACGACTTGAAGCCCTTGACGGTCAGGGTCTTGAGGTGCATGCGGCTCCCGATTCGTGGCTGCGAACACCGTAGCCCGGCGATTCCGCGTTGCGCGCACGGCACGCGCTGTTCTACGCTGCAAGGCTGCCCGCAGGCACGGTGCCTCGCGCGAGCGGCAGAGCACCCATGCACGCCTTCACGATCGACGACCTCGCCCTGCCCGCCGCGCCGGACGAGCAGAGCGCTGCGGGCGCCGGCTTCCGGGCTGCCCACGAGCACGGCGAGCGCATCGGCGTCGAGCGCTACGGTGCGGGCCTCGCGAGCCTCACCGCCGAGGAGCGGCTCGCCGCCTGGCAGCCGTCGGCGGCCGAGCGCCACGTCAAGCGCGTGGTGCGCGACGGCGGGCGGGTCATCGCCTCGTCGAGCCTCTGGCTGCCCATGCTCGAGTCGACCGAGGTCGGTGACCACGGCGTCTCGGTCGAGGCAGGGCTGCCGGATGGGGATCGCCGCGCGCTGATCGACGCGCTCGTCGACGATGCCGAGCGGATCGCCGCCGAGCATGGCCGCACGACGCTCATGGGCGGATCCCCCGCCGGCCCGACCGGCGCGGTCTCGGCATCGACGGGCTTCGGCGGCGCCGACCCCGACGAGCCGGAGGCCGCGGCGCTCCTCGCCCGCGGCTACCGGCTCGAGCAGGTCTACCGCATGAGCGTCGCCGACGTGCGGCTGCTGGAGCGCCGGGACGGCTCCCCCGATCACCCCTCCCTCGATGAGCGCTGGGCGCATGCCTCAGGGCGCGCCGCGGCCGCCGGCTACGAGACGATCGCGTGGTCGGGCCCCGCTCCGGCCGAGCACCGCCCCGCCATGCGCGCCCTCCACGAGGCGATGTCGGTGGACGCGCCGGTCGGAGGCCTCGCGCTCGAGGCCGAGTCCTGGAGCGACGAGCGCCTGGCGGAGTTCGAGCGGCAGAAGACGGCCGGCGGTCGCACGATGCGCACCGTGGTCGCGCGGCACCGCGCCTCCGGCGAGCTCGCCGGCTTCACGACCCTCTTCATCGGCAGCGGCGACGTCGCGCGGCAGCACGACACGATCGTCACGCGCGCGCACCGAGGGAACGGGCTCGGCATGCTCCTGAAGATCGCCAACCTGGTGCAGCTGCGCGAGCACCACCCGACGCATCCGCGGGTCGTGACGATGAACGCCGAGGAGAACCGCCACATGCTCGCCGTCAACGAGGCGACCGGCTTCGTACCCGTCGCCTACGAGGGCGTCTGGCAGCGGAACGTCACAGGATGAGCATCGAGATCGTGCAGGTGCCGACGCCGGAGCGCTGGGATGACGAGAGCGAAGGGGCGCGGCTGCTGCGCGCGTACGTCGACGTGCGCAACGCCGTCGTGGTCGAGCTCTTCGGCGGTGACGCCAGCCACGCCTTCAGCTATCGGCAGGCGTGGGCGCAGTGGCGCAACCAGCGGGGCGTCGAGGAGGCCCTGCGGCCGCTCGCGCTGCTCGACGGCGAGCCGGTCGGGCGCGGCTACGCCGCCCGCAGCCTGCTCGAGGCGCAGACGATCGCCGAGGTCGACGTGCTCGTGCGCTCCGACGCGCGTCGCCGGGGCGTCGCGACGGCGCTCGCCGACGACATGCTGGGCCGCATGCGCGCGCAGGGCGCGACCACCTTCCAGGCGTGGGTCGACCATCACCCCGCGCCCGGGCCCGTGCTGCGGGCGCCGACCGGCGTCGGCGAGGTGCCGGCCGAGACGGCAGCCGTGCGGCTGCTGCAGCGCTACGGATTCGAGCTCGAGCAGGTCGAGCGCATGAGCGAGCTCGCGGTCGCCGATGCGACCGAGGCGCTCGCGGAGCATCGCGCGACCGCCGAGCAGCGGGCGCTGCCGCGCTACCGCGTGCAGCGCTGGCAGGGCCGCACCCCGCCGGAGCGCATCGACGCGCTCGCGGCCCTGCACGCCCGCATGTCGACCGACGCCCCGGCAGCCGGCCTCGAGCACGAGCCCGAGCGCTGGGATGCGCAGCGCCTCCGCGCCTACGAGGACGCCCAGGTCGAGGGCGGTCGCACGCTCCTGCGCGCCATCGCGGTCGACGAGGCGACCGATGCGGTGGTCGCGTTCACGACGCTCGTGAGCGCCGGCGACTCCGCCGCCTGGTACCAGCACGACACGCTCGTGCACGGGGAGCACCGCGGGCACCGGCTCGGCATGCTGGTGAAGGCGGCGAACCTGGAAGCGCTGCTCGTCGCGGCACCCGACGCCATCGTGCGCACCTGGAACGCCGCGGAGAACGTGCACATGCTCGCCGTCAACGAGTCGCTCGGGTTCCGGCGCGTGCTCGACGAGGGCGCCTGGCAGCGGAAGGACGCGACGTGACGACCCCGATGCTCGAGTGGACGGCGATCACGGCGCCCGAGGATGCCTTCGACGAGCCGGCGCTGACGCGCATCGCCCGCTACGTCACGACCTCCAACCGCGTCTCCCAGCACTTCTGGGGCGACGAGCGCGGCGACTCGACGGTCGAGGAGATCGTCGCGAGCCTGCGCCTCGGCCAGGACGCGATCACGCGCCGGTGGCTCGTCTCGGAAGCCGGGCGCGACGTCGGCCGCGGCATCGTCTCCATCAATCGCGAGGAGGGCGCGAGCGTCGCCTACGCCTCTGCCTGGGTCGTGCCCGATGCGCGCAGTCGAGGCATCGGCCGCGCGATCGCCGAGCGCGTCGAGGTCGAGGCGGCACGCCTGGGCGCCACGACCGTGCAGGTGTGGGCCGACCACCGCGTGCCGACCGAGGGCCAGCCGGCCATCAGCCCCCGCAGCGGCACCGGCGTCGTCGCCGCCGACGCCCCGTCGCGGCTCCTCGCGTCGATGGGCTACGCCCTCGAGCAGGTCGAGCGGGTCTCCGAGCTCGACGTCGAGGCGGCCAGGGCGTCGCTCGAAGGGCACCGGGCGGATGCGCTGGCGCACGCGGGCGAGGCCTACGAGGTGCGGTCGTGGCGGGGCGCGACGCCGCCGGAGCTGCAGGAGGGCATGGCCGCGCTCTACGCGCGCATGGCGACGGACGCACCGCGTGCCGGGCTCGAGGTCGACGAGGAGCAGTGGGACGCCGCTCGGCTGCAGCGCGTCGAGCGGCAGCACGAGGCGGCGCACCTGACGCCGCTGCAGGCGGTCGCGCTGCACCGCGAGAGCGGCGTGCCGGTCGCCTTCACGGTGCTGCTGCTGCCGGAGCCCGGCAGGCCCGCCTTCCAGGAGGAGACGCTCGTGCGCACCGATCACCGCGGCCACCGCCTCGGCATGCTCGTGAAGGCCGAGAACCTGCTGCAGCTGGGCCGGCTGCACCCCGACCGCACGCGCATCATCACCTGGAACGCCGAGGAGAACCGCCCCATGCTGCGCGTGAACGAGGCGCTGGGATTCCGGCCCGTCGCTGCGGAGGGCGGCTGGCAGCGCAGCCTCGCGGACGCGCCCTCCCCCGGTTGAGCCGCACAGTCGAGGGTCGGCGCGACCTGCGAGCATGAGGCCATGAGCGAGACCGACGCGACCTCCGGCCCCCGCGGCACCACCGCATCCGACCGCGCCGAGCAGGCGCCCACCGCGCCCGCCGTCACCGGCATCGCCGCCGACCTCCGTGAGGCCGTGACGAGCGGCAGGACGCGCCCGCGCGCCTACCGCGAGCAGCAGCTCGACGCGCTCGTGCGCATGCTGCTGCAGAACGTGTCGCAGTGGCAGGCGGCGCTCGCCGCCGATCTCGGCAAGAGCGAGATCGAGTCGCACCTGACCGAGATCGGGGTGCTCGTCGCGGAGGCGCGCGCGGCCCGGCGCAGCCTGCGGCGTTGGATGGCGCCGACGCACGTGGTCGCGCCGCTCGCCCTGCAGCCGGCGCTGGCGAAGACGGTGGCGGAGCCGCTCGGCGCCGCGCTCGTGATCGCGCCGTGGAACTACCCGCTGCAGCTGGCGCTCGCACCTGCGATCGGTGCGATCGCCGCCGGCGACGCGGTCGCGATCAAGCCGAGCGAGGTGGCGCCGGCGACCTCGGCGCTGCTCGCCGCGCTCGTGCCCGCCTACCTCGATGCGCGCTCCGTGCGGGTCGTCGAGGGCGGGGTCGAGGAGACGACGGCGCTGCTGGACGAGCGCTGGGACCTCATCTTCTACACCGGCAACGGCACGGTGGCGCGCATCGTCGCCGCGGCCGCGGCGAAGCACCTCACGCCCACGGTCCTCGAGCTGGGCGGCAAGAGCCCCGTCTACGTGCACCGCTCGGCCGACCTCGCGGTGGCCGCCGACCGCATCGCGTGGGGCAAGTGGCTGAACGCCGGCCAGACATGCGTCGCACCCGATCACGTGCTGGTGGACCGCGAGGTCGAGGCGGCGCTGGTCGCCGAGCTGCGCAGGGCGACGGCCGAGCAGCTGGGCGATGCCCGCGCCTCGGCCGACTACGGTCGCATCGTCAACCAGCGCCACGTCGAGCGGCTCTCGGGCCTGCTCGGCGGGGCGACGGTCGTGACGGGCGGCGAGGTCGACGCGGATGCGCGCTACATGGCGCCGACCATCCTGACCGACGTCGTCGAGGGTGCGCCGGCGATGCAGCAGGAGATCTTCGGGCCGATCCTGCCCGTGCTGCCCGTCGACGGGGTCGACGGCTTCATCGCCGCGATGCGCGGCGCCGAGAAGCCCCTCGCCCTCTACGTCTTCGCCAGGGACGCCGATGCGGTGCGTCGCGTCGAGCGCGAGACCTCATCGGGCGCGGTGGGCGTCAACGTCGCCGTGGCGCACGTGGGCGCCGGCAACCTGCCCTTCGGCGGGGTGGGCGAGAGCGGCTCGGGCGCGTACCACGGCAAGGCGTCGTTCGAGGCGTTCAGCCACCGGAAGCCCGTGCTCTTGAAGCCGACCGCGATCGACACGCTGCGCCTGATCTACCCGCCCTTCGATCAGCAGTGGCGCCGCGAGCTGGTGCAGCGCATCCTGGGCTGACTCCCGCACGGCCGCCTGCCGCTGCCTGAGGAGCGCGCGCCGCAGGCGCACGCGTCTCGAAGGCTCACCGCTTCGGCGCGATGTGCTCCGCCGCCCAGCGCACCATCGGCTGCAGCTCCTCGACGGTGTCGAACAGCGCATCGAGCAGCTCCGGGCCCAGCGCATCCGCCTCGTCGACGTGGCGCCGCGCCATCACCCACTTGTAGCGCAGCAGCGCGATGCGCGGGTGCGCCGGATCGACGCCGCGCGGCGCGGTCTTCAGCTGCTCGCCGCCGAGCTCGTAGCCAGCGCCCTCGAGCTGTTCGAGGATGCCCTCGAGCTCGGTGCCGGGCCCGACCGCCTCGACCGCTGCGCGGTAGGCCTTCGTGAGGCTCGCGTCGCCGAAGAAGCCGCCGCCGAGCGAGACCCCGCTGGCGTCGAGGTTGAGGAACCAGCCGATCCCCGGCGCCCGCTGCGCGAAGAGCCCCTGGCGCGTCTTGTAGGGCGTCTTGTCGTGGCTGAAGCGCACGTCGCGGTAGGGCCGGTACACCTTGACGGTGCTCGCGATCGGCTCGAGCTCCTCGGCCAGCGCTTCGAAGGGTGCCCGCACGTGCGCGTCGTAGCGCGGCTTGTTGTCGAGCCACCACGCCCGCTCGTTGTTGGCCTCGAGGTCGCGGTAGAACGCGAAGGCCTCTGCTGAGAATCCGGTGAAGACCATCGAGCCAGCCTACGACCGGCACGGCGGCCGCTCAGACGTCGAGGCCGCGCGGCCGCCGCTGGCACCGCGGGCATCGCGTCGAGCCGCGGTTCGCCCACGCTTCGCGCACCATGATCGCCCCGCACCGGCGGCAGGGCTGCCCACCCCGGCCATAGGCGTTGAGCGAGTGCTCGAAGTAGCCCGCCTGGCCGTTGACGTTGACGTACTGCGCGTCGAACGAGGTGCCGCCCTCGGCGAGCGCCTGGTCGAGCACGTCGCGCACGTCGGCGAGCAGGCCGAGAGCCCGCGCCTGCGTGAGCCGCTGCCCGGGCGTCGCGTAGTGCAGCCGGCTGCGCCACAGCGCCTCGTCGGCGTAGATGTTGCCGATGCCCGAGACCAGCTGCTGGTCGAGCAGGGCGGCCTTCACCCCCTGACGGCGCAGCCGCAGGCGGCGGGCGACGGCGGATGCGTCGAAGGCGGGGTGGATCGGGTCGAGCGCGATGTGCGCGGCCTGGTCGGGCACCGCCGCAGCGCTGCCCGCGTGCTGCAGCGGCCGCACGGCGAGCCCGCCGAAGATGCGCTGGTCTGCGAAGCGCAGCTCGAGCTGGCCGTGCTCCGGATGGTCGAGCAGGAGCCGGATCCGCGTGTGGCGGTCGGGAGCGGCGCCCGGCTCCCGCACCAGCAGCTGACCCGACATGCCCAGGTGCGCGAGCAGCGCATCCGTCCTGCCCCCGTTGGTGGCGGGAGCGATGGGCACCCAGAGGAACTTGCCTCGCCGCGCCGGCGCGTCGAGCGCGCGGCCGACGAGCGCGGCCTCGAAGTCGGCGGCGTCGCCGCCGTGTCGCGAGATCGAGCGCGGCTCGAGCACCTCGACGGCGTCGATGCGCGCGCCGGTGACCGCGGGGGCGAGGCCGGCCCTGACGACCTCGACCTCTGGCAGCTCCGGCACGTCAGTGCCTCACGGCTGCTGCGCGCCCGCGGTCAGCTGCTCGTGCGCTGCGAGCGCGGCGGCCATCTCCGCCACCTTCTTGCTGGAGCCGGTGCCCGTGGCGACGGCTGCATCGTCGATCAGCACCGTCGCGGTGAAGGAGCGCGCGTGATCCGGACCCTCAGCCTCGATCGCGTAGGCCGGAGCACCCAGCCCCTGCGCGGCAGCGACTTCCTGCAGCGCGGTCTTCGGGTCGAGCGCGGCGCCCGCGCGGCCCGGGTCGTCGAGCAGAGGGCCGACGAGCCGGAGCACGAGCTCGGCGGATGCGGTGTGCCCGGCGCTGAGGAACGCGGCACCGAAGACCGCCTCCATCGTGTCGGCGAGGATCGACGGCTTGTCCGCTCCGCCGGAGGCCGCCTCGCCCTTGCCGAGCAGGATGTGCTGGCCGAGGCCGATGCCGCGAGCGACCTCGGCGAGCGCCACGGTCGAGACGACGCCGGCGCGGCGCTTCGCGAGCTGCCCCTCGGGCGCGCTGGGGTGACGGCGGTAGAGCTCGATCGTGATGGCCTGGCCGAGGATGGAGTCGCCGAGGAACTCGAGGCGCTCGTTGTGCGGCACGCCGCCTTGCTCATAGGCCCATGAGCGATGCGTCAGTGCCAACGCGAGAAGCTCGGGGTCGATGTCGACCCCGAGCTGCTCGAGCAGTCGGCTGTGCGCCGGTGATGCCGCGTGCTCCGTCATGCGACGGCGATCCTCGTCAGAGGGATCAGACGTCGGCGACCTTGCGGCCCTTGTACTCCATGTACAGCGGAGTGCCGGCCGAGTCCTCGACCACCTTCGCGCGGTGCGGGAGGCTGTAGACGGTCTTGCCGCCCTCGACGGTCTTGACCAGCTTCGGGGCCTCGGCCTTCCACTGCGAACGGCGCGCACGGGTGTTCGACCGCGACATCTTCCTCTTGGGAACAGCCATTGCTCACTCCTTCTTCGACGCCTGGGCGTCATCATCCGACTGGTCGTCGGCTACGTCTTGTGCGAATCCTTGGAGCGCAGCCCATCGTGGATCGATGGTCTCCGCCGGCACGTGATCGGTGCCAGGCTCGAGCCGCTCCCCTGTCTCAGGGTCGAGCCCAGAGCAGTCCGGTCGGTCGACCGGTTGGAACGGCAGCGCCAGCACGACCGCGTCCCGGACCACCGAAAGCATGTCGACTGATTCGTCGACCACGAGGTAGTCCGATTCCGACGCACCATCATACGTGAAGAGCTCGAGGAAGTCGACATCGAGGTCGAGGTCGAACTCCGTGAGGCACCGCGCGCACGTGGCGAGGGCCGTCACTCCGGCGGTGCCGGTGGCGAGGATCCCCTCGTGCACGCTCTCGAGGCGCAGCACCAGGTCGACCGGCTGATCGGGCAGCACGGCTGCCAGGCCCTCGCCGACCTTCTCGCCGAAGGGAGCGGTCGTGATGACCTCGCGCATCTCGCCCGGCCTGCGCACGATGTCGCGCACAGAGATCACGAACGGGTGGGGGGTTGGCATGCATCCATCGTACCGGCGACCACCGACGGCACCGGCCAGCGGCGGTCCGCGCCGGAGGTCGTCGTGCCGGTGCAGCCGTGTCAGTGGCTCGTGTGACACTTCGCCCATGACGACGGATGCGGTGCACGAGCAGGAGCCGGAGGGCGCGGTCTCGTCCGCTGCCGTGCCGCAGCTGCCGCCGCTTCTGACGCCCGATATGCCGCCGCAGCTACCGCCGCATCGCGTGCCGGTGCCGTTCGCTCCCGACGTCCTCGACGGGCCGACGTGGCTGCGCGGTGGTGCGCACCCGCTCGACTCGCCCGCGGAGCGGTCGGTCGTCGCATCGAGCGCACCGCTCCCGGCCGCTCCGGTCGCGGGTCGTGATGTGGCGGAGTCTGCGATGCGTGCGGTGGTGGAGATCGATGCGGCGATCGCGAGCCTGGAAGCGATGCGGGTGCGGTTCCTCGCCGGCATCGGGCACGTGGCGGTGCAGGACGCGCTCGAGGAGCATCTCGACCCTGGCGTCGGTGTCCGCGACGTCGCGTGCGAGCTGGCGCTGATGGGTCGGCGCAGCGACCGCACGATCGAGGCCGACATCGGGCACGCCATGGAGCAGGTCACCGCGTGGCCAGCGACGCTGGAGGCGTGGGGTGCGGCGCGCATCCACCGCGGCCACGTCGCCGTGATCGCCGAGATCGGCAGTGCCATCCAAGACCCCGAAGGGCGCGCCGCGTTCGAGCAGGCGCTGCTTCCGCATGCCGAGCAGACCACGCCGGGGCGGCTCCGCGCGATCGCCCGCCGAGCGCTCGAGGAGCACCTGGAGCGGCCCCTCGCCGCCCGACACAGGACGGCCCGTGACCGCCGCGGGGTGTTCCAGGAGGAGCTCGACGACGGCATGTCGCGGCTGGAGCTCATCGCCCCGACCGTGCTGGTCGCCGCGACCCACGACCGGCTCACGCAGATGGCCAAGGCCACGCTTCGCGCGGCCACCGGCAGCGGCGAGGGCAAGGACGAGGACCCACGCACGTTCGCCCAGCTGCGAGCAGACCTCATGTGCGACCTGCTCCTCACCGCCGACCCGACCGGCGTCACCCTCGACGCCATCCGCGCAGAGGTGAGCATCATCATGCCCGCCGAGGTCCTCACCGGCGACGACGAGGGCGACGACGCCGACGATCTCAGCAACGTCGAACGCCGCAACGCCGGCGTCGCGCGCCTCTCCACCGGCGCCCCCGTCGACCCCGTGACCGCCCGGCGTCTCGCCGAGCGCTCCTCCGCCTGGACCAGGCTCTTCACCGACCCGCTCACCGGCCACGTCACCGCCGTCGACACCTACACGCCCACCAAGCCCCTCCAGCGGCTCCTCCGAGCCCGCGACCAACGCTGCAGATGGCCCGGCTGCGGCCAGCGCGCCCACCGCAGCGACCTCGACCACACCATCCCCTGGGCAGAGGGCGGCACCACCGACATGCTCAACCTCGCCCACCTCTGCAGGCGGCACCACACGCTGAAGGGCACGCAGCTCTCCGGTGCCAGACGATGGAAGGTGACACAGCGCGCACCCGGCGTGCTCGCCTTCACCTCACCCACCGGCAAGACGTACGTCGACGAACCACCGGAGACCGGGCCCGTCTTCCGCGAACGAGCACCGGAGCCAGTGACATGGGGTGCTGGCAGCGATGCCAGCGCAAGCCCACGGCAATGCTGACGCCTCGCCTGCACCTCTCGCGAGTGAGCGCGAGCGCCGCGCGCACCCACCTCGACCAGCGCACGATCGAACGTGAGGATCTCTGCCACATCGGTGTCATGATGCATCCGTGACAGCGTTGCGCCCGGTGCCCCTTGCACTCATCGGCTGGCTCGTGTGCGTCGAGCTCACGAGCGGCGTCCTCCAGGGCTACTACGTGACCCTCACCCCGGACATCGCGCGCCACATCGGCGTCACCGATGCCGACGTCAACTGGCTCGAGGCCGGCCAGCTGCTGCTCTCGGCGCTCATGGTGCCGGTGCTGGCGAAGCTCGGCGACATGCACGGCCACAAGAGGATGCTGCTGCTCTCGACCGCGATCACCGCGGGCGCCAGCTGGTGGATGGCGTTCTCCGGCGACTTCTGGAGCTACCTCATCGCCTTCTCGCTCCAGGGTGCGTACACCGTCTGGCTGCCGCTGGAGGTGGCCCTCATCTTCGACCGCGGCCGCCGCACCGGCGTCGCGCCCTCCGCGACCCGTCGCGCCGCCGGCCTCCTCGTGGTCGCGCTCCAAGCCGGCGCCATCATCGGCGCACTCGGCGCTGCCGTCGCCTTCGGGGCGTTCGGCGACGCCATGGCACCGACGCTCATGCTCCCCGCCGCGATGGTGACGCTGTGCTTCTTCGCGATCCTCTGGGGCGTGCCCGAGTCGGAACCGCTCCCGGGCCGCGAGCTCGATGCCGGCGGCTTCGTGCTGCTCGCGCTCTCGCTGCTCACCATCACCTCCGGCCTCACCTTCCTCAAGATCGGCGGCCCCGAGGCGTGGTGGGGCTGGGCGGTGATGGCGATCGGCATCGCGCTGCTGCTGCCCTTCGCTCGCTGGGTGCTCGGGAAGGACGACCCGGCGATCGACCTGCGCGTCATGCGCCGGCCCGAGATGTGGCCGGTGCAGCTCACCGCGGGGCTCATCGGCGTGAGCCTGCTCGGGGCCCAGACGCCGCTCGCCACCTACGCCGGCACCGATCCCGCGCTCGGCTACGGGCTCGGCCTCGACGCGAGCGGCAGGTCGATCCTCATCGGCGTCTACCTGCTCTCGCTGATCGTCGGCGCCGCCGCGCTCGCCATCCTCTCGGCGCGCGTCCGCCCGCGCCTGCTGCTCATCGTCGCCGCGACCCTCGTCGGCGTCGGCTACCTGCTGCTGGTGCCCTTCCACCTGGAGGTCTGGCAAGTCTTCGCGTGCATGGCCGTCGCTGGGCTCGGCTCCGGTGCGCTCGTCGGCGCCCTGCCGGCGGCGGCGGCAGCGGCAGCGCCCCGCGGTCAGACAGGCGTCGCGACCGCCATGACGAACACGACGAAGACCATCGGCGGCTCCTTCGCCTCATCCATCTTCGCCATCGTGCTCGCGGTCGGCGCGATCGGCACCGCCGCGAGCCTGGGCGGCTACATCGTCGTCTGGATCATCTGCGGCGTCACGGCGCTCATCGCCGCCGTCGGCCTCGTCGCGGTGCCGAAGCTCGCCTTCGCCGACCCCGAGCCGGTGCCGACGCCGGTCGCCGCGGAGGGCTGAGCGCTGGAGCTCATCGACATCCCCGGCGGCGAGCTGCGGCAGCGCGACGCCCGCACCGGCGCCGAGCGCATCGTGCTCCTGCAGCCGTACCGGCCCGCGCGCAGGACGCTCGCCCATCGCGACGGCATCCCCGTGCACGGCGTGCGCTGGGTCGACGCCGTCGCGCTGTGCATGGATCGCGCAGGGCGCGGTCGCCGAGCCCGGTGCGGCAGCTGCGCAGGACTGGTCGGCCGCCGCCGATCGCGAGCGCGCTGGGATCCGCGGCCCCGCTGCCGGTCGGCTGGACGCCCCTGCGCGAGCTGCTGGTGTGACCGGCGGCGCTGCTCGCCCGGGCACGCAGGCGGGTCAGCCCTTCGCGCGCAGCGGCCCCTTGAAGACCCTCCACGGGTGCGTCTGCGCGACGGGCTTGATGATCGTCTCGTCGATCGACACGTGGCCCGGCAGCGCGAGGATGTCGGTCATCACCTGGGCGACGTCGTCGGCCGAGAGCGGATCCTGCACGTCCTTGTAGACCGCATCCGCCTTCTCCTGGTCGCCCTCGAAGCGCACGAGCGAAAACTCCTCGGTCCAGACCATGCCCGGCGCCACCTCCATCACGCGGATGGGCTCGCCGTGGAGCTCGAGCCGCAGCACGTCCACGAGCTGCTTCTCAGCCGACTTCGCGGCGTTGTACCCCGAGCCGCCCGGGTAGGCGACGGTGGCCGCGATCGACGTCACGACCATGATCTCGGCGTAGCGCGCAGCGCCATCCGGACCGGGCTCGGTGGATGCGCGCAGCAGCGGCAGCACCGCGTCGATCACGCGCTTGGTGCCGATGACGTTCGCCTCGAACATCCAGCGCCAGTCGTCGATCGACGTCTCGGCGAGCTCGGCCGCACCCTTGGCGCCGCCCGCGACCTGCACGAGCCCCGTCGGGCGGAACTCCGCCGCCGCCTCGGCGAAGGCCGCGACGGCGGCCTCGTCGGTGAGATCGGCGGCGAAGGTCCGGCAGCCGATGTCGGCCGCGAGCGCCTCCAGGCGCTCGGCGCGCCTCGCGACCGCGAGCACCTCCCAACCGCGCGCGACGGCCTGCCGCGCCACCGCCTCGCCGATGCCGCTCGATGCTCCCGTGACGATGATCCGCTTCTCGCTCATAGCGCCATGCAAGCAAAAGAGATCAGATCTCGCCACTCGGGCGCGGATGGCGCGTCGCGACGGCGCGTCGTCGACGCAGTGTTACGCCGTGCGACGCGCCCCTCTGGCGATCCGCGGCCCGCCGTCGCAGGCTGGAGCCACGACCTCATCCCTGGCGCGACCAGGCCCAGCAAGGAGACCCCATGAGCGACTGGAAGTTCGAGACCCTGCAGGTGCATGCGGGCGCGCAGCCCGACCCGACGACCAATGCCCGCATCACGCCGGTCTACCGCACCACCTCCTACGTGTTCGACAGCGCCGACCACGCCGCGCGCCTGTTCGGCCTCGCCGAGTTCGGCAACATCTACTCGCGCATCATGAACCCGACGAACGACGTCGTCGAGCAGCGCCTCGCGGCGCTCGAAGGGGGCAGCGCCGCCCTCCTGCTCGCCTCGGGCCAGTCGGCCACCACGTACGCGATCCTCAACATCGCGAGCGCAGGCGACCACATCGTCTCCTCCTCGTCGATCTACGGCGGCACCTACAACCTCTTCCACTTCACGCTGCGCAAGCTCGGCGTCGACGTGACCTTCGTCGAGGACCAGGACGACCTCGACGAGTGGCGCCGCGCCATCCGCCCGAACACGAAGGCGGTCTTCGCCGAGACGATCGGCAACCCGCGCATCAACCTGCTCGACATCGCCGGCGTCTCCTCCGTCGCGCACGATGCGGGCCTGCCGCTCATCGTCGACAACACCATCGCCACGCCCTACCTGATCCGCCCGCTCGAGCACGGCGCCGACATCGTCGTCCACTCGGCGACCAAGTTCCTCGGCGGCCACGGCTCCGTCGTCGCCGGCGCCATCGTCGACGGCGGCCGCTTCGCGTGGTCGCAGTCCGACAAGTTCCCCGGACTCACCGAGCCCGACGACTCCTACCACGGCGTCACGTTCACCGAGGCGCTCGGCGACGCGATCGCCTACATCATCAAGGCCCGCGTCACGCTGCTCCGCGATGTCGGCGCATCCGCCTCCCCCGACTCCGCGTGGCAGCTGCTGCAGGGCATCGAGACGCTCTCGCTGCGCCTCGACCGCCACGTCGCGAACGCCACGGCGGTGGCGCAGTACCTCGAGTCGCACACGCAGGTCGCCGGCGTCCACTACGCGGGCCTGGCCTCGAGCCCCTGGCACGAGCGCGGCGAGCAGATCGCCCCGCGCGGCACCGGCGCGGTGCTCTCGTTCGAGCTCGTCGGCGGCGTCGAGGCCGGCAAGGCCCTCGTCGAGGCGCTCGAGCTCTTCAGCCACCTCGCCAACATCGGTGACGTGCGCTCGCTCGTGATCCATCCCGCCTCGACGACGCACGCCCAGCTCACGCCCGAGCAGCAGCTGACGGCCGGCGTCACCCCTGGCCTCGTGCGCCTCTCCGTCGGCATCGAGCACGTCGACGACCTGATCGCCGACCTCGGTCGCGGCCTCGAGGCGGCAGCCGCAAAGGCCCGGGCCTCGCATGCCGCAGCGGTCGAGGCGGCCGTCTGATCACCCCGGCGGAGAGCGGGCACCCGTGGACTGGCAGCTGAGCGACGACGCGCAGCCGGCCTCGAGGGTGCCCGCCGCTCGCCTGGCAGAGCTCGGCTCCGGCCACGGTGCGGCGCCCGGTGCCTGGCTCGGCTCAGAGCGGGCCCCCGTGCCCGTCACCGGCGCCTGGCGGCCGGGCGACGACCCAGGCGACCGCCGCTTCGCGCGCATCGGCGACCTCGACGTCGAAGCCGGCGGCACGATCGCGGATGCCGTGGTCGCCTACGAGACGTGGGGCACGCTGGACGCGACCCGCGGCAACGCGGTGCTCGTGCTGCACGCCCTGACCGGCGACAGCCACGTGCGCGGGCCCGCCGGCCCCGGGCATCCGACCGCAGGCTGGTGGCAGGAGGTGGTCGGCCCCGGGCTCGCGATCGACACGGACCGCCACTTCGTCGTCGCACCGAACATGCTCGGCGGCTGCCAGGGCACGACCGGCCCCGCCTCTCTCGGGAACGACGGCGTCGAGCTGGGATCGCGGTTCCCGCGCGTCACGGTGCGGGATCAGGTCGAGGCGCAGCGTCGGCTCGCCGACAGGCTCGGCATCGCCCGCTGGCATGCCGTCGTCGGCGGCTCGATGGGCGGCATGCACGCGCTGGAGTGGGCCATCACCCACCCCGAGCGCGTCGGCAGCGCGGCGCTGCTCGCCTCCAACGCCGCCACCTCCGCCGACCAGATCGCGCAGAACACGCTGCAGATCGAGGCCGTGATGAGCGACCCAGGGTGGCTGGGCGGCGACTTCTACGACCTGCCGGGCCACGCGGGTCCCGGTCGCGGCCTCGCGCTGGCCCGGCGCATGGCGATGCTCGGCTACCGCTCGCAGCAGGAGCTCAACGAGCGGTTCCGGCGCGAGTGGCAGTCGAGCGTCGACCCGCTCGCCGGCGGGCGCTTCCAGGTCGAGTCCTACCTCGACGTGCACGGCAACCGCTTCACCCGCCGCTTCGACGCCGGCTCCTACGTGCGGCTCGTCGACGCGATGACCACGCACGACGTAGGACGCGGTCGGGGCGGCGTCGAGGCCGCGCTCGAGCGGATCAGCTCACCGACGCTCGTCGTCGGGATCTCGAGCGATCGGCTCTTCCCGGTCGCCGATCAGCGTCGGCTCGCCGCCGGCATCCCCACCAGCGCCTCCGGCAGCGAGCCTGTCGTGCTCGAGAGCGGCTTCGGCCACGACGCCTTCCTCATCGAGTCGGGCCGCGTTGGCGAGCTGCTCGCGTCGCTCATCGGCTGAGAGCGCGAAGGGGCCGCGGCGAGCGGCCCGCACCAGCATCACGATCGCGCCGACGAGGATCCCGACGTGCACCGCGTTGCGCAGCGTCAGCAGGAGCACCGCCATCGGATCGGCGATGACCAGCCACTCGTACGACCACGGGAACTGCAGCTGCGTGAGCAGCGCGACCGCCCCGATCGCTCCGACGCCGATCCAATGGCGTCGCGCGCCGGCCTCTGCCAGCAGCAGGGCCGGCAGCGTCAGCCAGAGCACGAACTGCGGCGAGCCCACCTTGTTCGTCACGATCAGCGCCGCCACGAGGGCCACGGCGAGCCAGACGATGGCCTCGCGCCGGTGCGCGCGCCGCACCGCGATCGCGCCCAGCAGGCAGAGCGCGGCGACGGTCGCGACGAGCACGGGCGTGGCGAGGTCGGCCACCAGCGAGACGCCGTCGTGGTCGATCTGGAAGGTGTAGATCTGCCGGTCGAAGAAGACCGAGCCGTCGCCGAAGGCCGCGAGCCACATGAAGGGCGTCGCGCTGACCGCCTCGATCTGCAGGCCGCGATCACCCTGCTGGAACAGGAACGAGAGCGCGTGCTCCGATCCCAGCAGCGCCGCGACCGCGAGCACGGCGGCCGAGACGAGCGCTCCGGCGAGCAGGATCCTCCCCCGCTCTCGCCGCGCGATCAGCATCGCGAGGTAGAGCACGCCCGGCCACACCTTCATCCACGCGGCGATCGTGAACGCCGCTGCCGCCCAACCGGTGCGCCCCCCTCGCAGCACGACGAGGCCGATGATGCAGACGGCGACGGCGACCGTGTCGATGCGGCCGAGCGCCACGGGCCCGAGCGCGAGCTGCAGCCCCAGCCACACCCACGCGAGCACATGACCCCTCGGCATGCGCAGCAGCAGCGCGAACGCGACCGCGTCGAGCGCCGTGACCATCAGCATCCACACGAGCGGCAGCGCATCCGTGCCGAGCACGCTCGAGAGCAGGATCGGCACCCACGCCAGCAGCGGGTAGACCCACTCGACGTCGATCCCGAGCCAGCCGCCCTGCATGCTCTGCTGCACCCAGAACGGGTACACGGTGCGTACGTCGCCGTACGCGTCCGAGACGCTCGGGATGTTCAGGATCGCGAGCAGGGCGTGCACGCCGCCGAAGGCGAGCCACGCCCAGCTGCGCGATGGCCTCAGAAGAGCCGCCTCGTGGCATCGCGGACCTCGCCGACGAGCTCCTCGATGATGTCCTCGAGGAACAGCAGCCCCGTCGTCTCCCCCTGCTCGTCGAACGAGCGCGCGATGTGGGCGCCGGTGGAGCGCATCAGCGCGAGCGCGTCCTCCACCTCGGCATCCTGGTAGATCGAGGCCAGCTGGCGGATGCGCTTGGCCGGCACCGGCAGGTCGGCGTGCGCGTCGTCGGCCCCGAGCACGTCCTTGATGTGCACGTAGCCGCTCGGCGTGCCCTCGGCGTCCGTCACCACGTAGCGCGAGAAGCCGCGCTCGCGCACCGCCGCCTCGATGTCGGTGGGCGTCGCCCCGGGAGCCAGCGTCACGATGTCGTCGAGCGGCAGCGCCACGTCTCGCACGCGGCGCGCCGTGAACTCGAAGGTGCGGCTGATGGCGCCGGTCGGGTCGAACAGCAGCCCCTCACGCTTCGAGGTCTCGACGATCGTCTCGACCTCGTCGATCGTGAAGGCGCTCGCCGCCTCGTCGACCGGCTGCACCCCGAACAGGCGCAGGATCCCGTTGGCGACCGCGTTCATCACCCAGATGACGGGCTTGAAGATGCGGGAGATGAGCACGAGCGGCGGCGCGAGCAGCAGCACCGCGCGGTCGGGGACGGTGAATGCCGCGTTCTTCGGCACCATCTCGCCCAGCACGACGTGCAGGTAGGTGACCAGCAGCAGCGCGATCACGAACGCCACGACCGAGACGACCTCCGGTGCGAGGCCCGTCCAGGACAGCGGGCCCTCGAGCAGGTGGTGGATCGCCGGCTCGGAGACGTTCAGGATGAGGAGCGAGCAGATGGTGATGCCCAGCTGACACATCGCCAGCATGAGCGAGACGTGCTCCATCGCCCACAGCGCCAGCTTGGCCGCCGCGTTGCCGCGATCGGCGAGCGGCTCGATCTGGCTGCGCTTGGCGGAGATGACGGCGAACTCTGCGCCGACGAAGAAGGCGTTCGCCACCAGCAGGATGACGAGCCACATGATGCCCAGCCAGTCGTTCATCGCTCCACCTCCGTCGTCTCGGCGTTCGCGTCGCTCGCGGCGATGTGCCGCACGCGGTCCACGCGGCGGCCGTCGATGCGCTCCACGCGCAGCGTGCCGCCCTCGATCGCGACGGTGTCGCCGACCACGGGCAGGCTGCCGAGCTCGGCCATGATGAACCCGCCGACGGTCTCGTACGGGCCGTCCTCCGGGATCTCGATGCGGGCGCGCTCGCGCAGCTCGTCGGGCCGCAGCTCGCCCGGGAAGGTCGTCCAGCCCGGGCCGTGGATCACGTCGACGTGCAGGCGATCGTGCTCGTCGGCCACCTCGCCGACGACCTCCTCCACGAGGTCCTCGAGGGTCGCGATGCCTGCGGTGCCGCCGTACTCGTCGACGACGATCGCGAGCTGATAGCCGCTCTCCTTCAGGTCGGACAGGAGCGCGTCGAGGTGCACCGAGTCGGGCACGCGGTGCGCATCCTCGGCGATCGCGGCGACGGGCACGTCGGCGCGGCGGTCGCGGGGCACCGAGATCGCCTGCTTGACGTGGGCGATGCCGATCACCTCGTCCAGGTCGCCGTCGATCACGGGGAAGCGGGAGAAGCCGGTCGCGTGCGCGAGGGTGACGAGGTCGGCGACCGAGTCGCCGCGCTCGATCGCCTCGACCCGGGGGCGCGGGGTCATCACGTCGCCCGCGGTGAGCTCCGAGAAGCGCAGCGTGCGCGAGAGGAGCGTCGCCGCGTCGGCGTCGAGCGCGCCCTCCATGGCGCTGCGGCGCACGAGCGTCGAGAGCTCCTCAGCCGTGCGGGCGCCGGAGAGCTCCTCCTTGGGCTCGATGCCGATCGAGCGCAGGATGCCGTTGGCGGAGCCGTTGAGGGTCAGGACCGCCGGCTTGAAGATCGCGGTGAACGCTCGCTGGAACGGCGTGACGCCGATCGCCGTGCCGAGCGGCTTCGCGAGCGCGAGGTTCTTGGGCACGAGCTCGCCGATGATCATCGAGAGGATCGTCGCGCCCGTCATGGCGATGACGCTGGACGCCGGGCCGGCGACACCCTCGGAGAGGCCCCAGGAGACGAGCACCGGGCTGAGCAGGCGCGAGATCGCGGGCTCCATCGTGTAGCCCGTGAGGAGCGTCGTCAGGGTGATGCCGAGCTGCGCGCTCGAGAGGTGCGTCGAGGTCTGCTTGAGCGCCTTGATCGTGCCGTCGAGGCGCTTCTCCCCGCGATCGCGGCGCGCCTCGACATCCGCGCGGTCGAGGTTCACCAGCGCGAACTCGCTGGCGACGAAGAGGCCGGTTCCGATCGTCAGGATGACGCCGATGGAGATGAGGATGATGTCCATCAGCGGATCGGATCCGGCTCGGGACTATGACTGGAGTCGTCGTTCACGCGGGGAATCCTACCGAATCCAGCCCTCGCGTCCGCAGTCGGGCAGCAGCGCCGACTCCAGGGCTCCCGTCACCAGCTCACCGGCAGCGCCTTGCCCTCCTCGTACCCGGCGGCCGACTGCACGCCGACGCGCGCGCGCTCACGGAACTCCGGCACCGACGATGCCCCGGCGTAGGTGAAGGACGAGCGCACGCCGGAGGTGATCATGTCGACGAGGTCCTCGACGCTGGGGCGCTGCGGGTCCAGCAGGATGGTCGAGGAGGAGATGCCCTCGGCGAAGAGCGTCTTGCGCGCCAGCTCGTAGGCGTCGAGACCGCCGAATCGCCCGACGACCGCCTTCGTGGAGGCCATGCCCCACGACTCCTTGTAGAGGCGGCCGCGCTCATCGCGCTGCAGCCTGCCGGGCGCCTCGATCGTGCCCGCGAACCACGAGCCGACCATCACGCTCGACGCGCCGGCGGCGAGCGCGAGCGCCACGTCGCGCGGGTAGCGCACGCCGCCGTCGGCCCAGACGCGAGCGCCCAGCTCGATCGCCGTCGCCGCCGTGTCCAGCACCGCCGAGAACTGCGGCCGGCCCACCGCCGTCATCATGCGCGTCGTGCACATGGCACCGGGGCCGACGCCCACCTTCAGGATCGATGCGCCCGCCGCGACCAGGTCGCGCACGCCGTCGGCGGAGACGACGTTGCCGGCCGCGACGGGGACGGCATCGCCGATCGCCGCGCGCACGCCCTCGAGCGCGCGCAGCATGCCGCCCTGGTGGCCGTGCGCGGTGTCCACGACGATCACGTCGGCACCGGCGCCCACCAGCGCGGCAGCCTTCTCTCCGGGGTCGCCGTTGATGCCGACGGCTGCCGCGACGCTGAGACGACCGGATGCGTCCACGGCCGGCCGGTAGATGTCGAGCCGCAGCGCGCCCAGGCGGGAGGCGACCCCGACGCACCGGCCGCGCTCGACGACCGGCGCCACCGTGACGCCCTCGCGCTCGAGGGCGGCGAACATCGCGCGCCCGTCGACGACGTCGGCCGGCGCGAGCTGCGGCAGCTGCGAGTGCAGCAGGTCGCCGAGCGCGGCGTCCGGCAGCGCCGACGCGAGCCGCTCCGCCGGGATCGCGCCGAGCAGCCCGCCCTCCTGGTCCTCGACCACGACGCAGTGGCCGGCGATCGCGGGCACGCGCTCGAGCACCTCGGCGACGACGTCCTCGGGGCTCGCCACGTGCGGCGACTCGAGTCCGATCGGCTGCGCCTTCACCCAGTCGATGGATCGACGGGTCTGCTCCAGCGGCGGATCCTGCGTGAGCACCGCGAGCCCGCCGCGGCGGGCGAGGGTCGCGGCCATGCGCGGGCCGGTGACCGAGTTCATGTTCGCGGCGACGATCGGGAGGGTCGCGGTCGTGCCGTCGTCGGGCGAGAGGTCGACGCTCATGCGCGAGCCGAGGTCGCTGCGGCTGGGGACCAGGAAGACGTCGGAGTAGGTCAGGTCGTGCTCGGGGACGTCGTCGATGAATCGCATGGCTCCAGCGTATTCGCGGTCCGGCGGGGCATCCGCGGTCGAGCAGGGCGACCGCGGTCGAGCAGGTCCGGCGGGCGAGGCGTCCGCGAGGCGGGCCGCGCTCAGTCCTTGGCCTGGCCCCAGTCGCCCACCACCGCCGTCTGCACGGGGAAGTCGATCGGGAAGCGCCCGAACAGCAGCCTGCCCGCCTCCGCCGCGGCCCCGCGGATCGCCTCGGCGACCTCCTCCGCGCGCTCCTCGGGTGCCTGCACGATCACCTCGTCGTGCAGGAAGCACACGAGGGCCGCCCCGTCGACGTCGCGGATCGCCCTGCGCACGCCCGCCATCCACGCCAGCGCCCACTCGGCAGCCGTGCCCTGCACGACGAAGTTGCGCGTGAACCTGCCCCATGCGCGCGCCTGCGGCACGCCACGCTCGTCGTCGCGCCAGCGCGGCGGCAGGGGCGAGGTGCGCCCCAGCCACGTGCGCACGCGCTCGCGCCGCTCGCCTGCGCGCGCTGCCGCCTCCACCACGCCCATCGCCTTCGGGTAGGCGCGCGCGAGCCGCGGGAGCACGACCGCCGACTCTCCGGTCGTGCCGCCGTACAGCGCGCCGAGCATGCCGAGCTTCGCGTGCTGCCGCGTCTCCACCACACCGCGGTCGACGAGGCCGCGGTAGAGGTCGGTGCCCCTGCCCGCCTCGGCGAGGGCCTCGTCGCGCGCGATGGCGGCGAGCGCCCGCGGCTCGAGCTGCGCGGCATCGGCGACCACGAGGCGCATGCCGGGCTCGGCCGCGACCGCGCCGCGGATCTGGCGCGCGATCTGCATGGCGCCGGAGCCCTCGGTCGCCCAGCGCCCGGTGACGACGCCACCGGGCACGTACTCGATCGCGAGCCGGCACCGACCGCGCTCGTCGATGCGCGCCCAGCGCTGCGCCCAGGACCAGCCGTTTGCGGTGTGGAGGCGCGACAGGTGCTTGTACTCGACCAGCGGCGCGACGGCGGGATGCTCGTGCTCGGCGAGCTCCCAGCGCGCGGTGGATGACACATCCAGCCCCGCGCGCCGCAGCGCCTTCAGCACCTCCTGCGGCGAGTCGGGGTTCAGCGAGGGCGCGGCGAGCGCCGCTCGGACCTCGGCAGCCAGCGCCTCCATGCGTCGCGGCCGCGCGCCCGCACCCGCGCCCGCCGGGCGCTCGCCGAGCGCTTGCACGAGCAGCGCATCGTGACGCTCGCGGTCGAAGGGCAGGCCCTGCCTGCTGAGCTCCACCGCGAGCACGCCGCCCATCGACTCGGCCGCCGCGAGCATCCGCAGCCCCGCGTCGTCGCCGATCGCCAGCTCCTGCGCCGCGAGCTGCTCGGCGAGCGCGTCGAGCGGCTCGGCCTCGGGCGCGAGCGAGAACAGCCCTTCGGCGTCGCTGCGCAGGGGGCGCGACCAGCGCTCCTCGGCGCGCAGGCCACGGGCCTCGACGAGGATGCGGTGCACGAGTCGCACGTCGCGCACGCGATCGAGCGCGACACCGGCGTCGAGCAGGAGCGGCGCGGTCGCCCTCGCGTCCTGCCAGACGATGCGCGCACCCGGCATGGCCAACCGCGCGTCCTCGGCGACGCGCGCGCTCTCGTGCACCGCGGCCCCCGAGGCCCGGCCTCCCGCCAGCGTCGCGACGACGACGCGCGCGCCGCGGTCCAGCGCAGCGACGCCGATGTCGGGAGCAGCGGCCATGCCTGCACCGTAGTCGGCGGGTCCCACACCCGCCGTTCACCCACGTGCGGCACGATGGGCGCGGAGGCAGCGATGACCGCGCAGGTGGTGGTGCTCAACGCGACGCTCGAGCCGATCGGCGTCGCCTCGCTGCAGCGCGCTGTCGCGTTCGTCGTCAAGGAGCGGGCGCAGATCATGCTGGCGGCGGACGGCGTGATCCGATCCAGCTCGGTCGAGCTGCCGGTGCCGCGCGTGGTGGTCTTCAACGACTACGTGCCGATCCCGCACACCCGCCTCTACGACCGCATGCCGTGGAGCCGCCGCGGCGTGCTCGAGCGCGATCGGCGGCGGTGCGCCTACTGCGGCGGCGCGGGAGCCACCATCGACCACATCCACCCGCGCTCGCGGGGCGGCGCCTCCGACTGGCTGAACACCATCACCGCGTGCACGCGGTGCAACGGCGCGAAGGGCAGCCGCACCCCCGCCGAGGCGGGCATGGAGCTGCGCTTCGAGCCGCGCGTGGTGTGGCGTCGCGAGGTCATGCTGCTCGCCGTCGAGGCCGCCGGCGTCGATCTCGCGGAGCTCGGCCTGGCGCACTGACGAGAGCGGCTCGCCACTATGCTTGATGCAGTGTGGCCGCGACCTGTCTGCGGCATGCCCGAACGAATCGAAAGAGGCGATCGATACCGTGTCCAGCCCTGCGGACGAGAACGACTTCGGAGCGAACGAGTGGCTCGTCGAGGAGCAGTACCAGCTCTTCCTCAACGACAAGGACGCGGTCGCACGATCGTGGTGGCCCATCCTCGAGCGCTACGCGGCGCAGCGCGACGCCGGCGGAGCCACGACGGGCATGAGCGACGCGCCGAAGCCCGCAGCCCGCGAGGCCGCCCCGGCACCGTCGCCTGAGGCCGCCCCGGCATCGTCGCCTGAGGCCGCCGCCCCCGCGCAGCCGGCGCCGCCGCGCCAGCCCACGCCGCCGCGACAGCCGGCGCGCCCGGCCTCTCGCCCCGACCAGCCGGTCGACCCCGGCGAGGGCCAGCGCGCGCAGGACGCGCCGCAGGAGGACACCGAGGGCCAGGCCGAGACGCCGGCTCCCGCCACGAAGGGCGACGGCGCGATCGTCGCGAAGACCACCGCGCAGGCCGCGCGACCGAAGCCGGTGCCGGCGGATGCGCCCTCGGCCGAGTCGAAGAAGCCCGCCGAGGAGCAGACCGACGAGCCCGTCGTCACGACGCTGCGCGGCATGCCCAAGACCCTCGCGGCGAACATGGACAAGTCGCTGTCGATGCCGACGGCGACGAGCGTGCGCACGGTGCCCGCGAAGCTCATGATCGATCAGCGCATCGTGATCAACAACCACCTGCGCCGCACCCGCGGCGGCAAGGTGTCGTTCACCCACATCCTCGGCTACGCCCTGGTGCAGGCGCTCAAGGCCTTCCCGAGCCAGAACGTCTACTACGACGTCGTCGACGGCAAGCCCGCGATGGTGGCTCCCCCGCACATCAACCTCGGCATCGCGATCGACATCCCGAAGCCCGACGGCAGTCGAGCGCTGCTCGTGCCCAGCATCAAGGGCTGCGAGACGATGGACTTCTCCGAGTTCGTGGCCGCCTACGAGGCGCTCGTCAAGAAGGCGCGCGACAACAAGCTCGGCGCCGCGGACTTCGCGGGCACCACCCTCTCGCTCACGAACCCGGGCGGCATCGGCACGGTGCACTCGGTGCCGCGCCTCATGCCCGGCCAGGGCTGCATCATCGGCGTCGGCGCGCTCGACTACTCCGCAGAGTTCATGGGCTCGAGCACCGAGTCGCTCGCCAGCGCCGGCATCGGCAAGACCGTCACGCTCACGTCGACCTACGACCACCGGGTGATCCAGGGCGCCGGTTCCGGCGAGTTCCTGAAGATCGTGCACGCGCTGATCGTCGGCGAGCACGACTTCTACAAGGACATCTTCGCCGACCTGCGCATCCCCTACGAGCCCATCAAGTGGTCGACGGATGTCTCGGTGCGGGAGGCGGACGAGCTCTCGAAGCAGACGCGCGTCACGACCCTCATCAACGCCTTCCGCGTGCGCGGCCACCTCATGGCGGACATCGACCCCCTCGAGTTCGTCCAGCGCACGCACCCTGACCTCGAGATCGAGCAGCACGGGCTCTCCTTCTGGGACCTCGACCGCGAGTTCGTCACCGGCGGCTTCGGCGGCAAGCGCTCGGCGCTGCTGCGCGACATCCTCGGCGTGCTCCGCGACTCCTACTGCCGCACCATCGGCATCGAGTACATGCACATCGCCGACCCCTCGCAGCGCCAGTGGTTCCAGAGCCACCTCGAGGTGCCGTACGTCAAGCCGACGCACGACGAGCAGATGCGCATCCTGCGCAAGCTGAACGAGGCGGAGGCCTTCGAGACCTTCCTGCAGACCAAGTACGTCGGGCAGAAGCGCTTCTCGCTCGAGGGCGCCGAGTCGATGATCGCCTTCCTCGACGCGCTGCTGGCCGGCGCGGCGGCCGCCGGGCTCGACGAGGTCGCGATCGGCATGCCCCACCGCGGCCGGCTGAACGTGCTCACCTCGATCGCCGGCAAGACCTACGGCCAGGTGTTCCAGGAGTTCGAGGGTGCCGCGGTCTTCCAGGGCTCCGGCGACGTGAAGTACCACCTCGGCAACGCGGGCGAGTTCACCGCGGCCGACGGCTCCACCGTGCCGGTCTACCTCGCCGCCAACCCCTCGCACCTCGAGGCCGTCAACGGCGTGCTCGAGGGCATCGTCCGGGCGAAGCAGGATCGCATCGGCAACGGCGAGCACACGGTGCTGCCCGTGCTGGTGCACGGCGACGCCGCGAACGCCGGCCAGGGCGTGGTCTTCGAGACCCACCAGCTCTCGCAGCTGCGCGCGTACAAGACGGGCGGCACCGTGCACCTGGTGGTGAACAACCAGGTCGGCTTCACGACGCCGCCTTCGGAGTCGCGCTCCTCGACGTACGCGACCGACATCGCGAAGTCGATCCACGCGCCGATCCTGCACGTGAACGGCGACGACCCCGAGGCCGTCGTCCGCGTCGCGGAGCTGGCCTTCCAGTACCGCCAGGAGTTCAAGCGCGACATCGTCATCGACCTCATCTGCTACCGCCGACGCGGGCACAACGAGGGCGATGACCCCACCATGACGCAGCCGCTCATGTACTCGCTCATCGAGCAGAAGCGCTCCGTGCGCACGCTCTACGCCGAGAACCTCGTCGGCCGCGGCGACATCACCAAGGACGAGTACGAGGCGGCGCAGGCCGACTTCCAGGGCAAGCTCGAGCAGGCCTTCATGGAGACGCACGCCGCCGCGACCGGCTCGATGCCCGTGGTCGAGCCGGAGGTGACCGAGTCGGTGGCGAGCGAGCCCGACACCACCGGTGTCGACGCGTCGGTGATCGAGGCGATCGGCGCCGCGCACGGCAACCCGCCGGAGGGCTTCAAGGTGCACCCGAAGGTGCAGCAGGTGCTCGACAAGCGCGTCAAGGCCAGCCGCGAGGGCGGGGTGGACTGGGCGTTCGGCGAGCTGCTGAGCCTCGGCTCGCTGCTGCTCGAGGGCACTCCCGTCCGCATGTCCGGTCAGGACACGCGACGGGGCACCTTCGTGCAACGCCACGCCGTGATGCACGACCGCCGCAACGGCCAGGAGTGGCTGCCGCTGGCGAACCTCGGCGAGGATCAGGGACGCCTGTCGATCTACGACTCGCTGCTGAGCGAGTACGCGGCGATGGCCTTCGAGTACGGCTACTCGGTCGAGCGGCCCGACGCGCTCGTGCTGTGGGAGGCGCAGTTCGGCGACTTCGCGAACGGCGCGCAGATCGTGATCGACGAGTTCCTCTCGTCGGCCGAGCAGAAGTGGAACCAGCACTCCTCGCTCGTGCTGCTGCTGCCGCACGGCTACGAGGGCGCCGGCCCCGACCACTCGTCGGCGCGCATCGAGCGCTTCCTGCAGCTCGCCGCCGAGAACAACATGACGATCGCCCGGCCGTCGACCCCTGCGAACCACTTCCACCTGCTCCGCCGCCAGGCGTACGCGCGACCGCGCCGCCCGCTGATCGTGTTCACGCCGAAGGCGATGCTGCGCCTGCGCGACGCGACGAGCTCGGTGGAGGACTTCACCACCGGTAGGTTCCAGACGGTGATCGACGACAAGCAGGTGCAGGATCCGGAGTCGGTGACACGCGTGCTGCTCCACTCCGGCAAGCTGCACTACGACCTGAAGGCAGAGCTGGCGAAGCGGGGCCGCAGCGACATCGCGCTCGTGCGCATCGAGCAGCTGTACCCGCTGCCGGTGGACGAGATCAACGCCACGGTCGACCGCTACCCGAACGCCGAGCTGATCTGGGTGCAGGAGGAGCCGCTGAACCAGGGCTCCTGGCCGTTCATGCACTTCGCGCTCCCCCGCCACCTGCACGGTCGCACGCTGCGCGTCATCGGCAGAGCGCAGTCGGCCAGCCCTGCGACCGGGTCGGCGAAGCGCTCGGCGCGCGAGCTCGCCAGCATCCTGGAGTCCGCCCTGGGCTGATCGAGCCCGGCCGGCCTGACCTCAGGAACGGCTCAGCACCAAGGCTCCCCGCACGCGAAAGCGTGCGGGGATCCTTGCGTGCGCCCGCCATGCGCTCACACGAAGTTTGCTGATACTGTTACCAAACAACGTTATGGCAAGGGCGGCGAGGGATCCTCGCGGCCGACGGGGAGCGGATGTAGTGGTGCACGGACTCACGATCCCGACAGCGCTCAGCGGGGCTGAGCAGCGCGTCTTCGACCTTCCGGGAGTCCGGTCGCCGAGGTCGACCGCGTCGCTCTCGCGCCGGCTGCAGTCCGAGCGGCGCACGCGCGCCCGCCTGGCGGTCACCGATGCCGCGATCATCGCGGTGCTCACGACCACCGTGACGCTCGGGACGCTGCTGCCGACCTCCGTCTTCGAGCTCCGGGCTCCGGAGCTGGCCGTCGTCGCCCCGCTGCTCCTCGGGCTCGTCTGGTCGATCATGCTCGCCGCGTTCCGCTCGCGCGAGTCGGCGATCCTCGGATCCGGACCCGTCGAGTACCGCCGCGTCGTGCACGCGACGGTGCTCACCTTCGGCCTGCTCGCCGTCCCCTGCCTCATCACCGACTGGCCGTCGATGCGCGTGCAGCTGCTCATCGCCCTCCCCGCGGGCTTGATCGCCCTGCTGCTCGGCCGCTGGCAGTGGCGCCGCTGGCTCCTCTCCCGCTGGCGCGCCGGCGAGCTCGCCCCGCGCACGATCCTCGCGGGAGACCGCGACGAGATCGCCCACGTGCTCGAGCGCCTCGACAGCCTCGACTCGTCGCCCTACCGCATCGTGGGCGCTGCGATCGCGGGCGAGGTGGGTGCCCCGCTGCGCTTCCGCGGCGAGGCCGTGCCCGTGCTGAGCTCGCAGGAGTCGCTCGCGGCGACCGCGGAGCGGCTCGGCGCCGACACCGTCATCCTCGCGAGCGGGACGGACGCCGACGACCCGACGCGGCTCAGCCGGCAGCTCGAGGGCACCTGCGCCGAGCTGCTGCTGTTCAGCCGGCTCACCGAGGTCGCCGGCCCTCGCATCTCGTTCCGCCCCATCGACGGGCTGCCGCTGCTGCGCGTGCGGATCCCCACCTTCGACGGCGGCACGCACGTGCTGAAGCGGGTGACCGACATCGCGGTGGCCGGTGCAGCGCTCGTCGCTGTCGCGATCGCCGCCGTGCCGATCGCGCTCGCCATCAAGCTCGACTCCCCGGGCCCGGTGCTCTTCCGCCAGCGGCGAGTGGGCCGCGACGGGCGCACCTTCGACATGCTGAAGTTCCGCACCATGCGCGTCGACGCCGAGCAGCAGCTCGCGGCGCTGCTGGCGCAGAACGACGGCTCGGGGCCGCTGTTCAAGATGCGCGACGACCCGCGCGTCACGCGCGTCGGCCGCTTCCTGCGCAAGCACTCCCTCGACGAGCTGCCGCAGTTCTGGAACGCGCTCAAGGGCGACATGAGCGTCGTCGGGCCGCGCCCGCCCCTGCCGCACGAGGCGACCACGTACGATGGCGTCGTCGCGCGACGGCTCTACCTGAAGCCCGGCATCACGGGCCTCTGGCAGATCAGCGGCCGCAGCGACCTGACGTGGGAGCAGAGCGTGCAGCTCGACCTGCGCTACGTCGAGAACTGGTCGGTCATGGAGGACCTCATGATCATCTTCCGCACTGCGCGGGTCGTCCTGCGACCCTCCGGCGCCTACTAGGAGCCCGACGTGCGCATCACCATGCTCGGCACCCGCGGCGTGCCTGCCGCATACGGCGGCTTCGAGACCGCTGTCGAAGAGGTCGGATCGCGGCTCGCCGCCCGGGGTCACGAGGTGACCGTCACCGGCGACCGGACGCACCCGCACGTCACCGAGCACCTCGGCATGCGCGTCGTGCACCTGCCGGCGCTGCCGGTCAAGCAGCTCGAGACCCTCAGCCGCTCGGGATTCGCGACGCTGCGCGTGCTCGCCGGCCGACGCCCGGACGCGGCGTTCGTCTTCAACGCGGCGAACGCTCCGTACGTCTCGCTGCTGCGCGCCCGCCGCATCCCGGTCGCCGTGCACGTCGACGGCCTCGAGTGGCGGCGCGCGAAGTGGGGCGGAGCGGGACGCGCCTACTACCGCTGGGCCGAGGCGCACTCGGTCCACACCGCGGATGCGCTCATCGCGGACGCGCCGGGCATCGCCGAGTACTACGACGACGAGTTCGGGGTGCCGACCGAGCTGATCCGCTACGGGGCGCCGGTGCTCCACGACTGCCCCGCGGCACCGCTCGCGGCCCTCGGCCTCGAGCCCGCTCGCTTCCACCTCGTCGTGGCTCGCTTCGAGCCCGAGAACCACGTGCTCGAGATCGTGCGCGGCTACCGCGCCAGCACGGCGACGCTGCCCCTCGTCGTCGTGGGCTCCGCCCCCTACTCCGCCGAGTACACCCGCGCGGTGCGGGCGGCCGCGGAGGGCGACGACCGCATCCACCTGCTCGGCGGGCTCTGGGATCAGGGTCTGCTCGACGCGCTCTACGCGCACGCCGCCACCTACATCCACGGCCACTCCGTCGGTGGCACGAACCCCTCGCTGCTGCGCGCGATGGGCGCCGGCACCGCCACGATCGCCTACGACGTGGGCTTCAACCGCGAGGTGCTCGACGACGACGCGTGGTGCTTCGAGGATCCGCGCCAGCTCGGCGACGCCGTCATGGCCGCCGAGCGCGACGAGCCGCTCGCGATCGCGAGGGGGATCCGCGCGCGCGAGCGCGTCGAGCGCGTCTTCCGCTGGGACGACGTGGCCGACGACTACGAGCGGCTCGCGAAGGCCATCGCCGGCGGGGCATCGATCCACCCGCAGGCGCGCGCTGCGCCGCGCGACTCGAGCAGCTCGCGCACCGAGCAGCAGCTGCGATGATGCCTCGTTGGCGCGCGCCCGCTGCCGGGCGGCGGCCGTGACGACGAGCTCCGGGGCGACGGAGGCGCGCGGCGATGCGCAGCTGACCTTCGTCACGGTCGTGTTCGAGCCCGAGCTGGGCCTGCTGCGGCTGCAGGCGCGGTCGATGGCGCGGTTCCTCGACCCGGAGTGCGTCGCGGCGCTCATCGTGCTCGACAACTGCGCCGGCGGGATGCCGGCGCGGGCCCAGCGCTCAGTGCGCTCGGCGCTCGGCCCGGTGCTCGGCGCCCGCGTGCGATTCGTGCGCACCGCAGAGCTCGGCGTGCTGGCGCAGGCGCAGGGCTGGCGCAGCCAGCAGGCGGCGAAGCTGCTGATCGCCCGCTCGGTCGACACGCGGCACCTCGTCGTGCTCGACGCGAAGAACCACCTGATCGCCCCGGCCGGTGCCGACGCCTTCGTCGACGGAGCGGGTCGGCCGCGGGGCGGCACGCACCCGTACCGCGCGCACCCGCTGCGCGCCGACCTCGAGCGCACCCTGCGCTACCTCGGCGCGAGCGACGCGGTCGTCGAGGCAGCGCTCGACGACTTCCCGCCCACATCGACCCCCTTCGTCCTCGACGTCGAGCTGGCGAGGGCCATGCTCGACGACGTCGAGCATGGCGCGGGCCGCTCCTTCGCCGAGGAGTTCGAGCGAGCGCAGCTGCTCGAGTTCTTCCTCTACTCGGGCTGGTCGATCCTGCGGGCGGGACGCGCGCCGGTGACGGGCGAACCGATCCCCGCACCGATCGTCTGGCCGGGCCGAGCCGACGTCGCGGGCGCGCGCGCCGCCATCGCCGAGGCCGAGCGCACGGGAGCCGCCTGGTTCGCCGTGCACCGGCGGGTGCTCGCGCGAGCCGACCGCGCTGCGCTCGCACTGATCGTCGAGTTCTGGTCGTCTCGCGGGCTCATGAGCACGCGCGACGGCGCGTCGTTCGTGCGCCGCTTCCGCGCTGCGTTCGTGCCGTCGATGCTCAGGTCGCGGCTGGCGCAGCGCGTCGCGTCACTGCGCTCCCGCTGAACCGCGCTCCGCCGGGGGCTTCCGCCGGAACCGCTTCGGCTCGGCGGTCTGCACGTAGTAGGCGGTCTGCTTCGCCGGCCGCGCCTTCGTGAGCACGATGCCCAGGATCCGCCCGCCGGCCGCCTCGAGCGAGCGGATGGTGTTCGCGAGCTGCGCGCGCCGAGTCTTCCGCGCATCCACGATCACCACGACGCCGTCCACCTGCGGGGCCAGCAGGTTGGCGTCGGCGACCGTCAGCACCGGCGGCGCGTCGATGATGACGACCTCGTAGCGCTCCGCGACCGCATCGAGCAGCGACCCGAACGCGTCCGAGGTCACGACCGACGCCGGGTTCGGCGGGACTTGGCCCGAGACGAGGATGTCGGGGCCGGATTCGCGCCACGGCACGAGCGCGTCGGCGAGGTCGACCTCGCCGATCAGCACGCCCGTGAGCCCGGCTGCGCCATCGAGCCCGAAGAGCTCGCTGACGCGTGGGCGTCGCAGGTCGCCGTCGATGACGAGCGTGCTGTCGCCGGTGTCGGCGAGGGCGACCGCGAGGTTGGTGGCGAAGGTCGACTTGCCCTCGCCCGGCGATGCCGAGGTGACGAGCAGCCGCCGCGAGTCGGCGTCGAGCGCGGTGAACGCGAGCGCGGACTGCACGCGCCTGATGTCCTCCGCGATCGCGCTGTGCGGCTCGCGAGCGACCACGAGGGAGGGATCGCCTCCGCGCTTGGGGCGGCTGACGACGCCGAGCACGGGCAGGTCGGTGACGCGCGCGACCGCCGCCTCGTTGCGCACCCGAGTGTCCGCGATCGTGAGGATGGTGGCGACGAGCATGCCCAGCAGCAGGCCGACGAGCGCCGCGAGCGCCGCCTCGCGCGGCTTGTTCGGCGAGGACTGCGACTGCGGCGGCACCGCGTCGTCGATGACCGATGCGCTGATGGTCGCCGCGCCCGCGACCCCCTGCGCGGCGACGTCCTGCACGACCGCAGCGAGCTCGGTGGAGACGCTGTTGGCGATCTCGGATGCGCGCATCCGATCGGTCGACGTGACGGTGACCTCGAGGATCACGGTGTCCTGCGGGATCGTGATCGCCACGGAGCGCGCCAGGTCGCGCGGCGTGGTCCCGAGGTCGAGCTCGTCGATCACCGGCTCGAGCACCCTCGAGGAGGTCGCGAGGCGCGCGAACGAGAGCATCTGGTTCTGGGTGTACGCCGAGCCCTGGTTGAGATCGGCACCGGAGGTGCCCTGGTCCAGCGCGAAGTAGAGCGAGGCGCGCGCCTGGAACTGCGGCTCGGTCGACGCGGCGACGGCGTAGCCGACGGCTCCGCCCACCATGGCGAACCCGAGGATCAGCAGCCAGAGCTTGCGGAGCGCCTCCCAGACGTGGGCGAGGCTCCAGGTGCCCGGATCGACGGTCGCGGCGCGCAGCGGAGCGCTCACCGCGTCGGCTCCGGGCGTCTGCGAGCGCCCGCACGGCCCACCGCGGCCGTCGGTGCTGCGATCGCGCGCTCGCTGCGTCCGGTCTGAACCGTCATGGCTGTAGAATAGCGGCGTTACGCCCTCTGAACCTGTGGTCGCGCTGCGGCACCCTGGCGGGCGTCGAGCGACGAGAGAGGATGCCGTGCGGATCCTCATCGCGTGGGCGGACGACTCCTCCCCCAACCTTGGCGTCCGAGCGCTCGGCGAGGGCTCTGTCGACCTGCTGCGCAGGACGTGGCCGGACGCGGAGTTCGTGTTCATGAACTACGGCCGGCGCCCCACCCAGATCCCCTGGGGGCGGCAGCGCTCGCTGCTGCGCGAGCGAGCCACGGCACGCCTGGGCATGCAGCGCTGGCTCGCCGGCTTCGACCTGGTGTGGGACACGCGCTCGGGCGACAGCTTCGCCGACATCTACGGCCTGCCGCGGCATCTGACGATGTCGCTCATCCACGAGTTCGCGGTGCAGGCCGGCACCCGCGTCGTGCTCGCTCCGCAGACCATCGGCCCCTTCGGCTCGCGCCGTGGCCGCGCGCTGGCGAGGCGCACCCTGCGCCGGAGCAGCATGGTCTTCGCGCGCGATCCGATCAGCGCCGGCGCCGCCGCGCGGCTCGGCCGACCGGTCGACGCCGTGACGAGCGACCTCGTCTTCGGGCTCGAGCAACCGGAGCCCGGCGCCGAGCGCGACGTGCTGCTCAACGTCTCCGGGCTGCTGTGGCGCGGCAACGCCCACGTGGACGCGGGCGGCTACCGGAGCGCCGTGCACGGCATCATCGACTCGCTGCTGGCCGAGGGGCGCTCCGTCACCCTGCTGCCCCACGTGCTCGATGCCGACAACCCCGACACCGACGTCGCCGTCTCGCGCGCCCTCGCCGACGGCTACGACGGCCGCATCGGTCTGCACGTGCCGACGAGCCTCTCCGATGCCCGCAGCGCGATCGCCGGCGCCCACCTCGTCATCGGCGCCCGCATGCACGCGTGCCTCAACGCCCTCTCCACGGGCACGCCGACGGTGGCGATGGCCTACTCGCGCAAGTTCGCGCCGCTCATGGCGTCGATCGGCTGGGAGCGCGTCGTGCAGCTCGGCGCCGACGACATCGCGAGCGCGGTGCTGGAGCACGCGCGAGCGGCCGACCTGGGGGCAGAGGCCGAGGCCGCCCGCGGCCAGGGTGCGGCGCTGCTGCAGCAGGTCAGCGAGCGGCTGGGCGACGGGTGACCTCGCCGCTCGAGCAGCCGATCCGCGACGTCGTCGAGCGCGGCGCGTGCTCGGGGTGCGGGCTGTGCACCCGGCTCGATCCCGCGGTGACGATGCACCTCGATGCAGACGGCTACCTGCGCCCACGCGTCGACGGCGAGTCCGCCGCGATGGCGGGAGCCGCCGAGATCTTCCGCGGATCGTGCCCCGGCGTCGTCGTCCGCGCCCCTGCGCATCCGCCCGGAGCCACGGCCGACGCGCTGCTCGGCAGCCACCTGGGCATCTGGCGCGCGTGGGCGAGCGACCCCGCCCTGCGACACGCGGGCAGCAGCGGCGGTGCGCTCAGCGCGCTGCACGCGTGGCTGCTCGCGAGCGGCCGCGCAGCGGTCGTCACGGGCGCCGCCGTCGACGCAGCGAGCCCGCGCCGCACCGTGCCCGTGACGATCATGACGCGTGAGCAGGCGCTGGCGGCGGCCGGATCGCGCTACGCGCCGGTCGCGGCGCTCGACAACCCCGACGTGCTGCGACCGGGTGCCGCGGTGGTGGGCAAGCCGTGCGAGATCGCAGCCCTGCGGCAGGCGGCTCCGGCGCTCGTCGGCGAGGAGCAGCCGCTGCTGCTCTCCTTCTTCTGCGCAGGCACCCCGAGCCAGCGCGCGACCGATGCGCTGCTGGCAGAGCTCGGCATCGACGAGGAGGCGCCGGTCGACGCGCTGCGCTACCGCGGCAACGGCTGGCCGGGCCGGTTCACCGCGCGCAGCGGATCGCACGAGGTCGCGGCCGACTACGACACCTCCTGGGGTCGCACGCTCGGCCCCACCACGCAGTGGCGGTGCAAGGTGTGCGTCGACGGCGTGGGCGAGCTCGCCGACGTGGTCTCCGCGGACTCGTGGGAGACGGATGCCCGCGGCTATCCGCTCTTCGCCGAGGGCGAGGGGATGTCGGCGCTCATCGCGCGCACCGAGCGCGGGCTCGCCGTCGTCCGTGACGCGGAGGCTGCGGGCGTGCTCGTGCTCGCCCCGCTGGCGCCCGCGGCGCTCGCCGCCGCGCAGCCGCTGCAGACCGAGCGGCGGCGGTTCCTGCTCGCGCGGCTGCTCGGCTCGCGGCTCGCCGGCAGGCGTCCGCCCAGCTACCCGGGGTTCCGGCTCGCGCGCCTCACCCTCGCCTCGCCGCGGCTGGCGGCGCGGGTGCTGCGCGGCACGTACCGCAGGGTGCGCGCGGCTCGCGCCCTCCACGCGACGACGCGCGACCGATGAGCTCCTCGCTCGCGCAGGACGCGGCGCGCGGCGCGTTCTTCACGCTCGCGGCGCAGGGCGCGCGCGTGCTGCTGCAGCTGCTCTCGGTCGTGGTGCTCGCCCGCCTGCTGACACCGCACGACTACGGGCTGCTCGCGATCGTGCTGGTGGTCGTCGGGCTCGGCGAGATCTTCCGCGACTTCGGCCTCACCTCCGCGTCCATCCAAGCGCCGGTGCTCGAGCGCGAGCAGCGGGACAACCTCTTCTGGATCAACGCGGCGATCGGGGCGACGCTCGCGCTGGCCATGCTGCTCGCCGCCGCTCCCCTCGGCGCCCTCACCGGGCTGCCGGAGCTCGTGGGCATGGCGCAGTGGCTCTCCCTCACCTTCCTCCTCAACGGGCTGGCGACCCAGCATCGCGCGAACCTCATGCGCGAGCTGCGCCTGCGGGCGCTCGCGCTCGCCGACGTCGCAGCCTCAGCCCTCGCGCTCGCCGCGGCGATCACCGCCGCGCTGCTGGGCGCCGGGTTCTGGGCGCTCGTCATCCAGCAGCTCACGACCGGACTCGTCTCGCTCGTCATCGTGCTGATCGCCGGCCGATGGGCGCCGCGCCGCTACTCGCGCGCCCACAGCGTGCGGTCGATGGTGCGGTTCGGCGGCAACCTCGTGGCGGCGAACCTCATCCAGTACGCCGCCCGGCAGATCGACACCGTCGTCGTCGGCCTCCGCTTCGGCACCGCATCGCTCGGCCTCTACAACCGGTCGTTCCAGCTCATCATGACGCCGCTGAACCAGGTGCGATCGCCGCTGCAGTCGGTCGCGCTGCCCGTGCTCGCGCGCGTGCAGCAGGATCAGCCGCGCTTCGAGACCTACGTGACGGCAGCCCAGCTCGCGCTCGGCTACCTGATCGGCATCCCCATCGCGATCGTCGCGGGTCTCGCCGAGCCAGTCGTCGCGATCATGCTCGGCGGCGCCTGGCTCGAGGCCGCGCCCATCCTGCGCATGTTCGCGATCGCGGGCATGCTCACCACCATCTCGTTCGTGGGCTACTGGGTCTACCTCGCCAGGGGCCTCGGCACGGCGCTGCTGCGCTACACGCTCGTGACCGCCGCGATCAAGATCGTCTGCATCCTCATCGGCTCGATGTTCGGTGTCGTGGGCGTCGCCGTCGCCTTCGCCATCCACCCCGCCATCGCCTGGCCGATCTCGCTCGCCTGGCTCTCCCGCGTCACGCCCATGCCGACGCGCCGGCTCTACGCCGGTGCAGCGCGCATCCTGGGCGTGACGATCACAAGCGGTGCGGCCGCCTGGGGCGTCAGCCTGCTCGTCGCGCAGCACGGGGACTGGCTCGAGGTCGCCGTCGGCCTCGTCGCCGGCGCGCTCACAGCCGCCGCCGCGCTCGTGCTGCCCGCCTATCGTCGCGACGCGCGCTCGCTGTCGGGGTTCGTGCGCCTCATGGTGCGACGCCGCCCCGGTGCAGCCGCACCGGAGCGGGAGGGCTGAGCCCGACCGGTGGGGCGAGGCCCGCCTCGTCTGCCCCGTGCGATCCCGCATCGGTCGGCCGCAGCCGCCAGGCGACCGAGAGCCCGATGAGGAACCAGAGCAGCATGCCGAACTGCGTGATGAGCGCGACCGCGAACAGCGCGGGGATCTGCGACACGACCGCGATGGTCGCGGGGTCGGAGCGCCGCCGCAGCGCACCGAGGGCGATGGCGGCGAAGACCGCCAGCACCAGCAGCACGGGCAGCCAGCCGAAGCGCAGCCCGATCAGCAGCAGCGTGTTGTCGACCGAGCGCGCGAAGGTGCCGAGGTAGGTGCCGTCGACGGTGCGCGAGGACCAGTCGCCCGCAGACCCGAGCAGCTGCACCTCGCTCACGAGCGTGAGCAGGCCGGTGCGGTAGTCGGCGCTGCCGCCCGCCTCGTCGCCCGCGTCGGTGAACACGCCGCCGATGAAGGGCACGATCATCGCGATCGCGATCGCGCCGCCGACCCCGATGGCCCAGCGCGCGCCGCGTGCGACGTCGGGGAGCAGCAGCAGGCTGAGGGCGACCGCGATGCCGACGGTGACGATGCCGATGCGACTGAAGGTGACGACGATCGCGCCGACCGCGAGCGCGAGCGCGAGCAGGGTGAGCGGCGCCCGCCAGCGCGCGGCGACGATGAAGGGCGCGGCCATCGCGAGCGAGGCGCCGAGCGCGATCGAGTGGCCGAACGCGCCCTCCGCGCGCACGAACGAGGCGCGAGGCTGCAGGGTCGACCACTCGGCGTAGGGTCCGGGGCCGGGGATCCCGACGAACACGTTGACGCCGGTGGCGAACTCGACGAGCGCGACCACCGCGACCGCGGTCGCCACCGCGGCGATGACGCGCGTCACGAAGTCGGTGCTGAGCCGAGTGAGCACGAGCCGGCCCCAGAGGTAGGGCACCACCCACTCGAGCACCGCGATGACGGTGGCGGCGAGGGATGCGAGCTGCAGCGCGAACAGCGCCACGACGAGCACCACGAAGAGGGCGACGATCGCGTCGACGACGCTCAACCGCAGGTCGCGCAGGTTCGCAGCGATCGCGACCAGGGTGACGGCGGTGATCGCCGCCCAGAAGAAGCCCGCCGTCGCCCCGATCCACACGGGCACGAAGCACAGCACCAGCATCCAGATGACGAACGCCGCCTTCGGGCTCGCCCGGAAGACAAGCAGCGCGACGCCGCCGGCACCGAGGGCGAGCAGGCCGAGCAGCGCGAGCGGCCAGCTCACGGCCGCCCGCTCGCCTGCTGCGCTGCGCGCTCGGCCGGGCTCACACCGCTCAGCCTATGCGGAGCGGGCGGCGGAGCCGCCGAGACCGCTGCGCGCGAGCGCGCGGAGCCGGCGCTCGGCGGCCCGAGCCTGGGCGGCCCGAGCCGGGGCGGCACGGGGCGATCCGGCCTCACCCGAGGTCGTCGACCCGGAGCCCGTCGACCGTGAAGACGCCGGTGGTGGTGGCGCTGCCGGCACGGTTCACGTGCACGCCCACCGCACCGCTCGCAGCCAGGCCCGTCGCATCCACGGTCGTCAGCTGCCAAGCGGCGGGCGGCGTCGTGCCGGCCGGCCAGAGCTTGGCCGAGATGGTCGTGGTCGCGCCGCCCGTCACCTCCACCTGCAGGGTGTGCACGGCTCCCGCCTGGCGCACCAGGCCGGGCACCTGCACGCTCTGCAGCACGGTCGAGCCCTGCTGCGCGACGAGCCAGAGCGTGCCGTTGTCGCGCATCCACACCCGAACCCGGTAGTCGTCGGATGCGCTGGCGCGCGCGAGCACGCCCAGGTAGGAGGAGCCGGTCGCGGGCGCCGCATCGAGGCTCAGGTCGGCCGTGATGCGCACGTCTCGCAGCGGCGTCTGCGTGAGCGCGAGGTTGCGGGTGGAGCCCGCCGGGATCGTCAGCCGACCCGCGCCGTCGGCGACGGAGGCGGGCGCTGCCGTGCCGCTGAGCATCGACCAGGCCCCGCCGGTGTCCGCGACGCCCCATCCTCCGGTGACGGTGCGGTCGAAGTCGTCGGCGATCGCATGCTCGGGCTGCGGGGGCTCCGCGACGGTCACCGAGCGCTCGGCGACCGCCGTGCGCCCGTCGTCGTCGGTGACGGTGAGGCGCACCGCGTAGGTGCCCGGCGCCGCGTAGGCGTGGGTCGCGGTCGCGCCCGTGCCGTCGGGGGTGCCGTCGCCCCAGCTCCACCGGTGTCCGACCACGGTGCCGTCGGCATCCGCGGAGGCTCGCCCGTCGACCGTGACCTCGAGACCGCTCGCTGTCGCGTCGAACGCGGCGACGGGGTCGACCGGATCGACCGGATCGACCGGATCGACCGGGTCGACGGGGTCCACCGGCGCACCGAGGTCGGTGACCCGCAGGGTGTCGAACGAGAAGACACCCGTCGAGGACGCCGAGGCCGCGCGGGCGGCGTGCAGGCCGATGCTGCCGGCGGCCTGGAGGGCAGCGGTCGCATCCGTCGTCGTCAGCTGCCAGCTCGCGGGCTGAGCATCGCCGGCCTCCCAGATCATCGCCCGGATGGTCGTCGGCGACGAGCCCGTCACCTGGACCCTGAGCTGCAGCTCGTCGCCGGCGCTCCACTGCAGCGGCAGCGCCTGGGTCGCGATGACGGTGCTCCCTCGCTGCGCGACGAGCCAGACCCGGCCGTCGGTGCGCAGCCAGGCGCGCACGGCGTAGGAGTCGCTGCCGTTGACGCGAGCGTAGGCGCCGATGTAGGAGCCGCCGGTCGATGGCGCCTGGTCGAGCGTGGCCGTGACCGTGGTCTCGGAGTCCGCGACCGACAGTCCCTGCATCGCCATGACGCGGCTCTGCCCGGGGGGCAGGGTCAGGTCGCCCGTGCCGTCGACGGACGCGACGGTGACCGAGCCCTGCATCCTCGCCCAGGTGCCGCCGACATCCGCTGAGCCCCAGCCGTCGGCGACCGAGCGCCCGAAGTCGTCGCGCGCGGCGAAGGAGGTCTCCGTGACGCTCACCTCGCGCGTCGTGGTGGAGCTCGCGCCGATGCTGTCGGTGAGCGTGAGGGTGACGGTGTACGTGCCTGCCTGGGCGTAGTCGTGGGTCGCCGAGACGCCGCTGCCCGCGGGGGTGCCGTCGCCCCAGCTCCAGGCGTAGGAGAGGCTCGCGTCGTCGCTCGCGGTGGATGCCGAGGCGTCGACGGCCACGCGCAGCTGCGCTGCGGTCGCCGCGAACGAGGCGACCGGGTCAGCATGCGTCACGGTGACATCGCGACTGGTCGTGGAACGTGCCCCGCGGTCGTCGGTCACGGTGAGCGTGACGGTGTAGGTGCCGGGGCTCGCGTAGCGGTGGGAGTCGGTCGTGCCGGAGCCGGCTTGCGACCCGTCGCCCCACTGCCACTCGTGCGAGGCGATCGAGCCGTCGGGATCGCTCGAGCCTGCGCCGTCCACCGTCACCCGGAGGCCCTCCGGGGCGGCCGTGAAGGCGGCGCTCGGCTGCTGGTTGGCCGCGAGCACGGCGACCTCCCGGGTGGCGGTGCCGCGGATGCCCCTGCTGTCCGTCGCCGTCAGCGTCACCGTGTACGTGCCGGGTGTCGCGTAGGTGTGCGAGGTCGTGACCCCCGAGCCGGCGGGAGTGCCGTCGCCGAAGTCCCACGCGTACGAGGCGATGGTGGCGCCTGAGGCCGGGGTGGTGCCGGAGGCGTCCAGCGCGACCCCGAGGTCGGTGGTCGTCGCGCTGAACGCAGCCGCCGGCGCCGTGTAGCCGAGCCCCGCCGCGTGGTGCGCCGCGACCTGGGCGCCGCTGAGCGCCGTGCCGTAGACCGCTGCCTCGTCGAGCGCGCCCGAGAAGTAGGCCGAGGTCGGCGAGCCCGGCCACGAGCCGAGGTTGTCGCCGCCGATGCGCCAGTAGCCCTGGTAGGCCTGCGCCGACGTCACGGAGGCGTCACGCGCGACCTCGGCGCCGTCGACGTAGAGCACGATGCCGTCGCTGCCCTGCGTCGCCACCATGTGGTGCCAGCGGCCGTCGTTGTACGCGGCGCTCGAGGTGATGGTCTTCGTCTCGTTCGGGTAGACGCCGAAGGTCAGCCTGCCGTTGTTCTGCATGTAGACGTGGCGGTCGTAGCTGCTCGACGAGCCGGTCTGGGAGCTGCCGAAGCCGATGAGCTTGCCGCCGCGGGTCGTCGTGGTCTGGAACCAGAGCTCCACGGAGAACGCGGCTGGTGCCGGGAACCTCGCCGAGGAGACCCGGCCGGAGGTCGTGGCGTTGAACGCCGATGCGCTCGTGCCGGTCGGCCCCGCCACCGCACCCGGGGTGCGGTTCGTCACGCCGAGGCCGAAGAGGGGGTCTGCGCCCCCGGCCCAGTCGGTGCGGATGGTGCCGAGCGGGTAGTAGAGCATCGCGCCGTCGTCGAGCACGGTGTCGCCGTAGGGCGAGGCTTCCCCGCTCGCGACGGTGACGCTCGCTGGCTGGCTCGTCACCGCGTTGCCGTCGGCGTCGACGACCCGCACGCGATAGGTGTGCGTCGCCCCGGGCGTCAGACCGGTCTCGCTGAGCGAGACCTGCGGTCTGGTCCACCAGTTCGACGCGGTCGTCACCGAGGCCACGGGGGCGGCGGTGCCCTCGCGCAGCAGCTGGTACGTCAGGTCGCGGTCGTCGCGATCCCAGTTGGTCGGGATCGAGACCCGCACGCGCCCGGCGACCGCCGAGGCCGCGGTCGGCGCGCCCCACTCCGAGGCCGGGATGCGCGGTCCGTCCTTCGCGCCGCCCGGCGGGTTCACGGCGAACCGGACGATGCCCTGGTGCCGCTGGTTGTTCACGCTCGTGAACTCCCCCGCGACCGCGATGAACCCGTCGGCGCCGGTGATCGAGAGACCTGCCTGCCCGAGCCCGGATGCGGTGCCGACGGTGAAGTCGGGGTACCAGGTGTAGGCGGAGGGCGACGGCGTGCCCTGCCAGTTCGCGTAGGTCGTGCCGGTCGTGGGGCTCCGCGTGAGCGTGCCGCGCGCATCGGCCGTGAAGGCCTCGACGTAGCGGTACTGCCGCGGGCTCAGCTCCGGCGCGAGGTCGACCGTGTCGCACGCGTGCGTGTGGCTCGTCGCGTAGACGGTCTCGCCGGTGGAGTACACGCCGTAGTGGTCGCCGTGGCAGTCGGCGACCCAGCGGATCGCGCCGGAGCCCGCCTCGGCGGCGAAGACGCCCTCGAGGTTGCCGACGGTCGCGTTCGCGTAGACCCAGCCGGTGCCGTAGATGCCGGAGTCGTCGGTGGCGAGCGTGAAGATGCCCGCCTTGCCGGCGCTCGTGCCCGAGTTCCAGCCGTTGACGACCGTGAGTGGCGCCTGCCAGCCGGTGTCGATCGACCCGGATGCCGGGTCGAGCGCGACGAGGCCGCGCTGGACGACGCTGTTGACGAGGTAGAAGCGACCGGCTGCGACGATGCGCGCCCCGCCGGGCTCGACGACGAGCGCGTCGACCTGCAGGTCGGTGGTCGGCGCCCAGGGGCGCAGCGCGCCGTTCGCGGTCGCGAAGGCAGCGAGGTTCCTGCGCGCCGTGCCGTTCGCCTGCGTGAAGAGCCCGCCGACGTGCACGCTGTCCGCCGTCACCGCGATGCCGTAGACGCCGGTGCCGCCGATCGACGGAGAGAAGCCCGGGACCAGGGCGCCGGTCGTGGCGTCGAGCGCCGCGAAGTTCCAGCGGGCCTGGCCGTTCACGCTGGTGAACGACCCGCCGATGTAGAGCCTCGAGCCATCGGGCGAGGCTGCGACCGCCCTGATGACGCCGTTGACCTGCGGCGCGAAGGCCGTGAGGCTGCCGGTGCGGATGTCGAAGGCCAGGATGTTCTGCCGCGGCGTCAGGCTGGTGCCGGGCGCGGCGAGCGGTGCGCGCGCGTTGCTGAAGCTGCCGGCCGAGTACACGGTGGTGCCGATCACGGTCTGCGCCCAGACGTAGCCGGAGTCGATCTGCACGGTCGGCAGCGCATCGGCGGTGACGACGCTGTCGTCGCGCTGCTGCACGGGAGCCGGCGAGGGCAGCTCGGCCGCATGGGCGGCGGGCGCGGCCGTCAGGCCCGACAGGATCAGGGCGCCGGTGGCGAGGGTTGCCGCGGCGGCGAGCAGAGCTGCCCGCAGTGGCGCGCGTCGAGCGTGCATGGTGGTTCCCATTCTCAGGAGGTGGTGCCGGTGAAGACCGCGACCGGCTCGCCGGCTGCGTAGTTGACGCTGACCGCGATGTCGCGGTCGGTCGCCGGATCGAGCATGAAGACGTAGACGCCGGTGGCGCTCGCTCCGGGAGCGAGGTCGCCCTCGAGCGGCGAGGGCGATCCCGCCGTGGTGCCGATGCCCACCTCGTCGCCTGCGGCGAGGGTGACGACGGCAGAGCCGATCGGATGCGCGTCGGCACCGTCGTTGCTCGCGCGCACGGTGACGCGCACGGCGGTGCCGGAGACCTCGCCGGGCGTCTCCGCCTCCACCTCGACGGTCTCGACGCCGACGAGCGCGACGGTGACGCCGCTGTCGAACTCGACCGGCTCGTCGAGCGCCGCCTCGCTCGTCGGGAGCGGTGCCGCCTCGGTCGGACCGAGCGTGCCGAGATCGTCCTCGTCGACGGCGGGCGGGGGGATCGTCGTGGCCGTCGGCGCGGGAGCTCCCGTCGCGGGGCTGGACGCCGATGGTGTCGCCGCCGGTGTCCCGGCCGGCGTCGCGGTCGAGGTGGCCGCCGGGCTCGCCCCGCCGCCGCATGCCGTCACCGCGGCGATGACCGCGGTGCCGAGCAGGAGCGCGAGCGACGCGCGCCAGGGCCCAGGACGCTGCTGCGAATGACGCTGCTGCAGCCGACGCTGCCGACGGTCGCTCCGACCGTCGCGCGAGTGGCTCGTCGGCCACTCCCCGTGCACTGCACCCACGTCTCCCCAGACTCCCGTGATGCACGATCGCACCGCATCCGCATCGGCCCTCACGACGCCCACCTGTCGGTGAGGGTCGCTCACGATCGTTGCTGACAGCGTATGCGATAACAGCGTTATCTGTCGAGACCTAAGATGCACGATGTGGAGATCGAGCGAGGGGCGGCGATGCGGATCCTGTTCGACGCCTACTGGTGGCACGCGGGGCCGGGCGCGAATCGCACGGTCCAGCGCGAGCTGATCGCGGCCTGGGGCCGACGGTTCCCGGGCGATGCGCTCGTGCTGGCCCTGCGGCACGGCGCCGAGGCGCCCGACGCACCGGAGGGCGCGCAGCTGGTGCGCACCCGGCTCTGGCCGCACGCCCTCGCGAACCGCTGGGAGCTGCCCAGGCTCGCCCGCCGCGTCGACGCCGACGCCATGCTCGTGCACAACTACGCGCCGGCCTCCGGCCGCTCGCTCGTCTTCCTGCACGACGTGATGTTCGAGGAGCACCCGGAGTGGTTCTCGGCAGCGGAGCGCGCCTACTTCTCCCCGATGCTGCCGTGGGCGCGCCGCGCGGCGGCGATCGCGACGTCCACGCGCACCGAGGCGGCACGCATCGCCCGGTGCGCGCCGTCGCTGCCCGCCGCCGCGGTGACCGGGCTGTGGCTCCCGCCGGGCCTGCTCGCAGAGCCGCGGCGGCCTCCCGCGGTGCCGGAGGGCGCCGGCTTCGCGATCACGGTCGGCCGGCTGAACGTGCGGAAGAACCTGGAGACCGTCATGCTCGCCGCCGCTCGCGCCGCGCGCATCACCCCCGCCAGCCCGCTCTACGTCGTCGGCAGCGCCTCGCACTCCGGCCGTGCGTCCGCCGTGCCGGAGGCCGCTCGCGCAGCGCTCGACGACGGCTCGATCGTGCTGCTCGACGGCGTGACCGACGCCGAGCTCGCCTGGCTCTACGCGCGCGCCGCGCTCGTGGTCTCGCTGAGCCTCGACGAGGGCTTCGGCATGCCCGCGATGGAGGCGGCGAGCTTCGGTGCGCCGCTGCTCGTCAGCGACATCGCGGTCTACCGCGAGACCGTCGGCGGCTACGCGAGCTTCGTCGAGCCGCGGGATGCGGCTGCCGCGGCACAGGCGATCGACGCGACGTGGCAGGTGCGGCCCTCGGAGGATGCGCGCCGGAGCACGGTGGAGCGCCACGGCTGGGAGCTGGCGGCCGAGCGCCTGCGTGCCGCGCTGCGCTGACGGCGGCGCCGACCGCTCAGTCGCCGGCCGCGCCGACGACGAGCGCTGCGATCGACGCGGCGGCCTGCTCGGTGGCCTGCAGCGTCGCGGCATGCGCGCGGCGCCCCATGGTGTGGCCGTCGACGATGTCGAGCGGATCATCGGGCGTCGAGAACCATCGCGAGCGCTGCGCGGTCGGCGCCGCCCGCATCCCCCGGAGTCCGTCGATGTGCTGCTGGAACGCCTCGACCGCCGCCGAGCCGCGCAGGCCGGGGGCGCGGGCGAAGCCGGTGCCCAGCCAGACCGCCTCGCGCAGGGTGACGATGCGCCGACGTCGCTCCGGCACGGCCGCCACGACCGCGGCGCGCACCTCGCGCGAGGCGGTGAGGACGAGGTCGGCCTCGCGCACGGCCGACGGTTCGAGCGCGCGCGCCCGGTGCTGGTCGGCGTGCGCCTCCCACGCCGTCCCCGCGACGCGCTGCGCCACCGCGCGGCAGATGCCCCGCGACTCGCGCGCGCCGACGCCCGCGCTCGTCACGCGCAGGCCCTCGAACCCCTCGACCCCGTCGAAGCCGCGCAGCAGCGCGATCTCCGCGAGCGGCGAGCGGCAGACGTTGGCCATGCAGACCACCAGGATGCCGGCCACCTCACGCCTCGCCGCGCCGCGCCGGTGCGCGCTGCTGCCGCAGCGCGCGATTGCCCTCCCGGAGGCCGCGCAGCAAGGCCCGCCACGGTCGCCACGAGGTGACCAGCTGGCGCCGCCCGCCTTGGAGGAGGACGCCGAGCGCGACGCGGGGCGCAGAGCGCTGCCAGTGCCGCGCGGCATCGGGCTCGAGGTGCTTCGAGGCGTAGAGCAGCCGGTTGCGGATCGAGTAGGTGTAGTACAGCTCGGACTTCGCGCGCCCGGTGCGCTGCTGGCCGTGGGTGCCGCCCTCGTCGTGGACGATCGTCGCGTCGATGACGGCCAGTCGCGCGCCGGCGTCGAGCGCGCGGTGCGAGAGGTCGATGTCCTCCCAGTAGAGGAAGTAGTCCTCGTCGAACCCGCCGAGGCGCAGCCACAGCGCCGTGGAGATCGCGAAGCACGCGCCCGTCGCCCATGCCCGGCGCGCCTCGCCCTCGAAGCGCTGGCGGGCGCGGGCCCCGCGCGAGACCCCGTCGGCGAGGTACAGATCAGCGCCGGAGAACCAGGGGGCGCCCGTGCTCGAGACGATCGTGGGCGAGGCGATCAGCTGGGGGTCCGCGGCCACGGCCGCGACCAGTCGAGCCAGCGCCGCGCCCTCGGCGCGCGCATCCGGGTTCAGCGGCACGATCACCTCGGCCCCGAGCTCGATCGCGCGTCGCGCTCCGGCATTGGTGCCGCCGCCGTAGCCGGCGTTCTCCTCCAGCAGCACCGCATCCCAGCCGCGCTCCCCGGCGAGCGCGCGCACGCGCTCGCGCTCGCGCTCGTCCGTGAAGCAGTCGACGACGACCACGCGCCCGCCCGGCGGCAGGGCCATCGTCGACGCATTGTGCCGCAGCAGCGCGCTGGAGGCGTAGCTGACGATCACGACCGCGAACGGCGGCAGGGCGCCCGAGCCTGTCATGCCCCGGCCGCTCGGCTGCGATCGATCTCCCGGATCTCTCGGAACCACTTCACTGCGGCGAGCGCGAGGAACGCGGCGTTGGCGACCGCGAGCGCCGCGTAGGCCCACAGGAAGCCCGTGCCCGAGCCCCACAGCACGAAGACGAGGCACAGCACGCCGAAGTCGGTCGGCAGCAGCAGCATCGAGCGGCCAAGGGTCCCCTGCCCTCGCGCATGGGTCGACGCGACGCCCACCTTCCCCTTCAGCAGATCGTTGAGGAGCATCCCGAAGAAGGTCACGACCCCCACGATCGAGAACCCGAGCGGCACGAGCAGCCACGCGGTGTCCCTCGCGGGCGTGTGCAGCCAGAGCGCGACCAGGACCGCCAGGTGGAGCGAGGCGATCTTGAGTGCGTCGACGAAGTGGTCGAGCCACTCGCCGGAGAGCGTGCCGCCTCCGCGCAGCCTCGCGACCTGACCGTCGGCGGAATCCCAGGCGTAGCCGAGGACGAGCAGGAGCGCGACCACGACCCCGGTCGCCCAGGATGCGGGCAGCAGCACCAGCAGCGCGATCGCGAGGAAGGTGTGGAGGGCGCTGACGGCCGTGACCCGGTTCGGCGTCCAGCCCCAGCGGTGCGCTGCCGCCGCGAGGATCCTGCCGAGCCGACGGTTGACGTACACCGAGTAGCCGGGCGCGCCGCGGGCATGGCCCTTCTGCGCTGTCGCGAGCCGTCGATGCGCAGCGGCGAAGCTCTCGGTCATCCGCTCACCTCCGCGCTGCGTGCCGCGCGTCGGCCGCGCATGGCGATGAGTCTAGGCCTACGGCGACGGCTCAGCGCAAGGTGGCAGACTGAGGCGGTGGTGCGCGGCAGTCGCGAGGATCGCACGGGGAGACGAGCGATGCGACCGCCTCCCGCGCCGCACCACCACGATCGCGCATCGGCGATCCACCGCATGCCAGGGAGGCCGACGATGACCGACGACGAGCGCTCGGCGCCGAAGGTCCTGATCGCGATACCGACGTATCGGCGACCGGATCTCCTGCCGCCGCTCGTCGCCGCCGTCCGCGACGACATGGCCGCGGCCGATGCCCCCTGCCGGCTGCTGATCGTCGACAACGACCCCGAGCGATCCGCAGCGCCGGTGGCCGCGGAGCTCGACGCGCCCTACGCGCACCAGCCGATCCCCGGGATCGCCGCCGTGCGCCAGGCTGCGCTCGACGCTGCCGCCGACGACGAGCTGCTCGTCATGATCGACGACGACGTCCTGCCGGAGGAGCACTGGCTGGAGGGGCTCCTGGAGGCGTGGCGAGCGCACCGACCGACCGCCGTGATGGGGTTCGTGCGCTACGTCTGGCCAGCAGAGGCCGACCCCTGGGTCGCGGCAGGCGGCTTCATGCGCCGGACCCGCTTCCCGACCGGCACCCGGCTCGATGCGCTCTCCACCGGGAGCGCGCTCCTCGACGTCGCCGCGGTGCGGGCGCTCGGCATCGGCTTCGACCTCTCGCTCGGCCTCGCGGGCGGCGAGGATCTGCAGCTCGGCCGCGACATCCTCGCGCGCGGCGGCAGCATCGTCGCCTCGGCCGACTCCGTCGCCCGCTCCGACATCCCGCTCGACCGCGCCAGCCGCGAGTTCGTGCGGCGTCGTGCCATCTCCCAGGGCCAGACGCGCGTGCGGCTGCTGGTGCGGGATCCGAACCCCGTGCTCCAGGTCGCCAAGCGCGGCCTGCACCTCGCCGGCGGGCTCGTGCGACTGCCGCTGTTCGTGGCGGCCGAGCGGTTGGCGATCGCGCGAGGCGACGTGCCCGCGAGCGCGGTCTACCGCCGTCGAGCGTGGTTCGCGCGCGGCCGCGTGCTGGGGGCGGTCGGGCACATCACCCCCGAGTACGCTCGCGACCCGCGGAAGAAGAACTCGTAACGCTGTTCGCATTCTGCGGCCGGAGGCCCTACGCTGTCCCGTAACAGTGTTGCGCAACGCGGGGTTGCGCCACGTCGCCGGGGAGGGCATGTGTCCAGACGCATCGGCTACGCCGCGGGCGCGTTCGACCTGTTCCACGTCGGGCACCTCAACCTGCTGCGCCACGCGAGCGAGCGCTGCGACGAGCTGGTCGCCGGCGTGGTGAGCGACGAGATGCTCCGCCAGGTCAAGGGCATCGAGCCGATGATCCCGACGCTCGAGCGCGTCGAGATCGTGAACTCGATCAAGTGGGTCGATCGCGTGCACGTCGAGACCGTGCCCGACAAGCTCGACACCTGGCGCGAGGTCGGCTTCACGCACTTCTTCAAGGGCGACGACTGGCGCGGCACCGAGAAGGGCCTGCGCCTCGAGCGCGAGCTCGGCGCCGTCGGCGTCGAGGTCGTCTACTTCCCGTACACCGCGCACACCTCGAGCACCGCGCTGCGCAGGGCGCTCGCGCAGCTCGACGAGATGGCGGATGCGGTGCGGCGGTCGACGCTGACGGCCGTCGTCGGCTAGCCGCGATCCGAGCAGCGCAGACAGGCCGATGATGCACACCCGGAGGAGCGCCAGAGGTGGCGCCGCGCGACGGGAGCTGCGCGTGATGCAGTCCTTCCCGACGCCGCGCCCCACCTCCAACCCCTACATCCACATGCTCGACGCCGCGCTCGCGGAGACCGCGGGCGTCGAGCACCTGCGCTTCGATCGCCGCACGGCGCTCTTCGGCAGCTACGACGTGCTGCAGCTCCACTGGCCCGAGACGATGCTCGGAGGCTCGACGCGCGCGAAGGCGCTCGCCCGCCGCGCGTTCGCCGCTGCGCTCGCCGCTCGGCTGGCGATCTCCCCCGTCGCGGTCGTGCGCACCGTGCACAACGTCGAGCTGCCGAGCGACGTCGGCCGCTGGGAGCGTCGCTGGCTCGAGTGGATCGAGCGACGCGCCGACCACCGCATCGTGCTGAACGAGCAGACCGAGCTGCCGAGCGACGCTGCCAGCACGCTCGTGCTGCACGGCGACTACCGCGACTGGTTCTCGCGCTCACCCGAGCGCACCGCCGAGCCCTGGACGCTGGCGTTCGTCGGCCTCGTGCGGCGCTACAAGGGGGTCGAGCACCTGCTCGAGGCGTTCGCCGCGACCGCGCACGCGGCTCCCGAGCTCCGCCTGCGGATCGCGGGTCGCCCGACGAGCGCCGACATCGAGCGCGAGGTCCGCGGGCGCGCCGCGGCCGACGAGCGCGTCGCGGTCGACCTCCGTCACCTGTCGGAGGATGACTTCGCCGTCGCCATCCGGAGCGCGATCGGTGTCGTGCTCCCCTACCGCTTCATGCACAACTCCGGCAGCGTGCTCGCGGCGCTCTCGCTCGAGCGCCCCGTGCTCGTGCCTCGCACGAGGGTGAACGAGGCGCTCGCCGCCGAGGTCGGCGAGGGCTGGGTCACCATGTTCGACGGCTCGCTCGACGCCGAGGACCTGCGGGCCTTCGCGGCCTCCTCGATGGCGCCGCCGGCGCGCCCGCCCGACCTCGCCCGACGAGCGTGGCACCTCGCCGGACCCGCGCACCTGTCGGCCTTCCACCGCGCGGTCGCGCGCCGGCGGCCCTCGCGCTGACGACGGCGGCACCGTGTCCCTCAGGAGCGTCGCGTTCACCGCCAAGGCCCGCACCGTGCGAGCGGGCGCCGGGCGCTTCTACGACGAGCTGCGCGGCAACGAGCGGATGGGTCGCGACGACTTCGCCGCGATGGAGCGCGCGCTCGCGATCGGGATCGTCGCGTTCGCGATGACGAGCTCGCCCTTCTACCGCCAGACGTACGGCGCGCTCGACATCGATCCCGCGGCGCTGCAGGACGACACCGCCTGGCGGCGCCTGCCGATCCTGGATCGCGCGACGGTCAAGGCGCGCTCCGCCGACTTCCCGACGCCCCAGGCTCGCTCGTCGACGTCCAGGCCCGCGCTCACCGGCGGCAGCACCGGCGAGCCGCTCCGCACCCTGCACGATGCGCGCGTGCCGGCCCTCGCGCTCAGCTGGCGCATGTACGCCTGGTGGGGCGTCGCCCCGCACGACGACCTGGCGCGCATCGGCCGGTGGAGCTTCGACCGGCGCGCGACGCTCAAGAACGCGGTGTCCTGGTGGCCGACGCGGCAGACCTACCTGGACGCCGGACTGCTCTCCCCCGAGACGATGCTGGCGTTCCACCGCGCGCTGCGAGCCACGCGCCCCCGGCTCATCGAGGGCTACGTCGGTGCGATGGTCGAGTTCGCCGACTTCCTCGAGCGCCGCGGGCTCTCGGTGCCCGTGCCGCATGCCGTCGCGACCACGGCTGCACCCCTCACCGCGGCGATCAGGGCGCGCCTCGAGGCAGCCTTCCGGGCTCCGGTGCACGATGAGTACCGAGGCTCCGAGTTCGGCTGGATGGCGGGCGAGTGCGCGTGCCGCGACGGACTCCACATCTTCGCCGACGTGCGCCGCATCGAGGTCGTCGACGCCGACGGCGAGCCGGTCGCGCCCGGCGAGGTCGGGGACATCGTCGTCACCGATCTGCGCAACAGGGTCTTCCCGCTCATCCGATACCGCACCGGCGACCGCGGGGCGCTGCGCGCGGAGCCCTGCCGATGCGGCAGCGCGCTGCCGATGATGGAGCAGCCGCAGGGCCGCACCACCGACCTCATCCGCCTGCCCAGCGGGGCCGTGCTCGCGCATCGGCTGATGGGCATGTTCTCCGCGGAGCCGGCCGCGGTGCGCCTGTTCCAGATCCATCAGCAGGCGGATGCCTCGATCACGATCCGCGTGATCGAGGGCGAGTCTCCGCTCGCGCGAGCGCACGTCGAGCGCGCTGCCGCCGACCTGCGGGAGCGCATCGCGCACGAGGTGCCCGTCCGGGTGGAGTACGTCGAGCGATTGCCCTACACCGGCGGCAAGATCAAGTACGTCATCAGCGACGTGCCGCCGACTCCCTGAGCATCGGACACGACCTCGCGTCGGCCGGCTCCCCTCCGGTCAGCCGTGCTGCGCCTTCGCGGCGCGCAGGCTCGCCAGGAGCCGATCGCGCAGCTCCTCGGGCGCGCGATCCTTGCAGGCGCCCTGCAGCGCGACGGTGAGCGTCTCTCCCACGTGGTGCTCGGCCGAGCACTCCTCGCAGGCGTCGAGGTGCGCGCGCACATCCGCCGCGTCCTCGGCGCAGAGCTCCTTGTGCAGGTACTCCTCGAGCGCGGCCCGCGCCTGCGTGCAGTCCTGCTTCTCGTCGAGTGCGCTCACGGCTTCTTCTCCTTCTCGGTGTCCGGCACCGCGATCCCCTGCTCACGGGCGTAGTCGGCCAGGAGGCCGCGCAGCAGCTTGCGGCCGCGGTGCAGCCGACTCATCACGGTCCCGACCGGGGTCTCCATCACCTCGGCCGTCTCCGCGTAGCTCAGACCTTCGACATCCACCCAGTAGACGGCCATGCGGAAGTCCACGGGCACCTGCTGCAGCGCGTCCTTCACGATGCCCGAGGGCATCCGGTGGATCGCCTCGGCCTCGGCGCTGCGCGAGGAGGTGGCGGTGAACGACTCGGCGTCGCCGATCTGCCACTCCTCCATGTCGTCCAGCGGCGCTTCGAAGGGTCGGCGCTGCTGCTTGCGATAGAGGTTGATGTAGGTGTTGGTCTGGATCCGGTAGAGCCAGGCGCGGAGGTTGGTGCCCTGCTTGAACGAGCCGTAGGCCGCGTAGGCCTTCAGCAGCGTCTCCTGCACCAGGTCGGCCGCGTCCGCGGGGTTGCGCGTCATGCGCATGGCAGCGGCGTAGAGCTGATCGGCGTACTGCATCGCCTGCTCGACGAAGTCGTCGCGCGTGCTGCGCTGCGCCTGCTCGCTGACCTGGCCGTGTTCGCTCGTCATCGCGGCTGAGTCTAGTGTCGCGCGGCTCGCCGCGAGGGTCGCTGTCGCCACGGGCACCTCCTCCAGATCGCTCCCTGACCGATAGATTGCAACCGATGAGCCACGCAGAGCATTCCCGCCAGCCCGCAGCGCGCGCCTGGGTCGCGCCCGCTGCCTCCGCCAGGATCGACGCGCGCGTGCAGCTCCCCGGGTCGAAGAGCCTGACCAACCGCGCGCTGCTGCTCGCCGCGCTCGCCGATGGCCCCTCGACGCTGCACCGCCCGCTCCGCAGCCGCGACGCGAGCATCATGGTCGAGGGCCTGCGGGTGCTCGGCGCCGTCATCCGCGAGGTGCCGGGCGACGGCGCCTTCGGCCCGGACCTCGCCATCGCGACCCAGCCGATCGCCGGCAGCGGCGACATCGACTGCGGCCTCGCGGGCACCGCGATGCGCTTCCTTCCGATCGTGGCCGCGCTCGGCGAGGGCGTCGTGCGCTTCGACGGCGATCCGCACGCGCGCGAGCGACCCATGGATCAGACGGTCGCGGCCCTGCGCGCACTGGGCGTGCGCGTCGATGCCGACGAGGCTCGGCTGCCCTTCACCGTGCACGGCGCCGGCGGCGTGGCGGGCGGCGAGCTCGAGATCGACGCGAGCGCATCGAGCCAGTTCGTCTCGGCACTGCTGCTGGCGGCACCGCGCTTCGCGCAGGGCCTCACGCTGCACCATCGCGGCAGCAGGCTCCCCTCCATCCCCCACATCGAGATGACCCTCGAGGCCCTGCGCCAGCGCGGTGTCGACGCCCGCCGCACAGGGGACGCCTCCTGGCGCGTCGAGCCCGGCCCGATCGCGGCGCTCGACGAGCAGATCGAGCCCGATCTCTCGAACGCGGCGCCGTTCCTCGCCGCCGTGGTCGCGGTCGGCGGCCGGGTCGTGCTCGACGGCTGGCCCGCGCAGACCACGCAGGTCGGCGCGACGCTGCCGTCGCTGCTGGCGGCCTTCGGAGCCGAGACCTCCGTGTCGGAGGGCCGCCTGACGGTCGAGGCCGTCGGCGGCAGCATCCCCGGCGCCACCCTCGACATGCACGCGGCAGGCGAGCTCGCACCCACGATCGTCGCGCTCGGGGCCCTCGCCGCGGCACCGGTCGAGGTGACGGGCATCGGACACATCCGGGGCCACGAGACCGACCGCATCCGCGCGCTCGTCGACAACGTGAACGCGCTCGGCGGTCGGGCGACCGCGCTGCCCGACGGCATCCGCATCGAGCCCGCGGCGCTGACGGGCGGCAGCTGGGGCGCCTTCGACGACCATCGGATCGCCACCGCCGCCGCGGTCGTGGGGCTGCGAGTGCCGGGCATCGAGGTCGATGACATCGGGGCGACGGCGAAGACGATCCCCGAGTTCCCGGAGCTCTGGGCAGCGATGCTCGAAGGCGGGACGAGGGCCGCGTGAGCTGGATGCAGGACTTCGAGGATCCGTACGAGGAGTACGACGAGTCGAGCGTGCGCGAGCGGCCGAACCCGAAGGCGAACCGGCCGCGCTCCAAGCACCGCCCCGAGCACGACGACGCGGTCACCGGCATCGTCACCGGCGTCGACCGCGGCCGCTACCGACTGGCCGTGCGCGTCGGCGAGGCCGATGAGGCGGTCGTGACCGCGGCGCGGGCGCGCGAGCTGCGCACGCAGGCCATCGTCGCGGGCGACCGGGTCGACGTGGTCGGCGACACCACCGGCGAGGAGGGATCGCTCGCCCGCATCGTGCGCATCCAGCCGCGCACGACGGTGCTGCGCCGTTCGGCGGACGACGCCGACGTCATCGAGCGCGTCATCGTCGCGAACGCCGACGTCATGCTCATGGTCGTCGCCTCCGCCGACCCGCCGCCCCGAGCCGGCATGGTGGACCGCTACCTCGTGGCCGCGCTCGACGCGGGCATCACACCGGTGCTGGTGATGACCAAGACGGATGTCGCCGATCCCGAGCCGTTCATCGCGAACTTCGCGGGCCTCGACGTGGAGGTGTGGCGGTCGTCGCTCGGCGATCCTCCCGTGGAGGCGCTGCGCGAGCGCCTCACCGGCCACACCACGGTCGCCGTCGGCCACTCGGGCGTCGGCAAGTCGACGCTCGTCAACGCCCTCGTGCCGGACGCGCATCGCGCCGTCGGTCACGTCAACGCCGTCACGGGACGCGGCCGCCACACCTCGTCGTCGACGGTCTCCTTCAAGCTCGGCGACGGCTGGATCATCGACACGCCGGGCGTGCGCTCCTTCGGCCTCGGGCACGTGGCGACCGCCAGCGTGCTGCGCGGGTTCCCCGACCTCGCGGAGGTCGCCGAGGAGTGCCCGCGCGGCTGCACGCACCTGGTGAGCGAGGAGTACTGCGAGCTCGCGATCGCCGCGGCCGACGGCCGCCTCGAGCGGCGCCGCGTCGACTCGATGCAGAGACTGCTCGGCACCCTGGTCGCCGCCCGAGAGCTGCGCCACCAGGAGTGAGTGCGCCTACGCTGGCTGTGTGACCAGCTACGACGACGACCTCGCCCTCGCCCTGCGCCTGGCGGATGCGGCCGACGCGATCTCGCTCGACCGCTTCGGCGCCCGCGACCTCGAGATCACCGCGAAGCCCGACACCACCTTCGTCACCGACGCCGACCGCGCGGTCGAGCAGCGCATCCGAGCTGTGCTCGCCGCCGAGCGCCCGGGCGACGCGATCTTCGGCGAGGAGTTCGGGCAGGCCGGGGAGGGCTCTCGGCAGTGGATCATCGATCCGATCGACGGGACCGCGCACTTCTTGCGCGGGGCGCCGGTGTGGGCGACCCTCATCGCGCTCGCGATCGACGGGGAGCCGGTCGTCGGCGTCGTCTCCTCCCCTGCGCTCGGCGCTCGGTGGTGGGCTGCGACGGGCAGCGGCGCGTGGACCCTCGCGGCGGGCGCCGAGTCGCCGCAGCGGATCCGGGTGTCGGGGGTGCGAGCGTCTGCGGAGTCCGCCGTCTCCTACAACTCCATCCAGGGCTGGGACGGCGCGGGCCGCATCGACGACCTGGTCGCCTGGCAGCGCGACGTGTGGCGAGCGCGCTCCTACGGCGATGCCTGGAGCTACATGCTGCTCGCCGAGGGCAAGATCGACGCCGTCGGCGAGTTCGACCTGCAGCCCTACGACATGGCCGCGCTCGTGCCGGTGGTGCAGGAGGCGGGCGGCCGCTTCACGTCGATCGACGGCGAGCCCGGCCCCTGGCACGGGACGGCGCTGGCCACGAACGGCCTGCTGCACGACGAGCTGCTCGAGCGCTTCGCCCGCCGCGAGAGCTGATGCCCGCGCCCGGTCGCTCGTCGACCGGGCGCGGGCCGCAGCGCGCTAGAGCGGCTGGATCGCGACGCTCAGCATGACCATGTCGCCGGCCTCGACCGTCGAGACCGCGACGATGTGACCGCTGCCCTGGTAGACGTTGGCGACGACGCCTGCGATCTCCTGGGTGCCCTCCTCCATCGGCGAGAAGCCGGCGGCCTCGAGGTCGGCCGCGTACGTGTCGGCGGCCCCCGCGTCGTCGACCTGGAAGACGACGACCGTCTGGTTGCCGTTGGAGGCATCCTGCTGCATCTCGCCCGGCGGCACGGGCACCTCGGCCGGCCAGCCCTCGACGGGCGCGTCGGCGGCGTCGCCGCCCTCTGCCGCGTCGGTCTCGCCCGTCTCCGTGCCCTCCGTGGTCTCCGTGGTCTCGCTCGACTCGGTCTCGGCGGCGGGCTCGGTGGCGGGCGGGCTCATCGAGCATCCCGCGAGCCCGAGTGCGAAGGCTGCCACGATCGTGGTGGCGGCGATGGGACGGAGCTGCATGGCGATTCCTCTCCTGCGCACGGCTGTCGCGCGACGACTGGATCCTCGCACAGTCACCGCACAGGCGGCTGGGGCTCGAATCCGTGCGTCAGGCCGCCGCAGCCGCCTCCAGCGCCGCCACGTCGAGCTTCTGCATCTGCGACATCGCGCGCTGCACGGCGGCGGCGCTCGGCCCGGCAGCGAGCTCGAGGTATCGGCGCGGGATCACCTGCCAGGAGAGCCCGAAGCGATCCTCGCACCAGCCGCACTGCGACGCCGCGCCCCCGTCGGCGGTGAGCGCATCCCACAGCCGGTCGACCTCCTCCTGCCCGTCGACGACGAGCACGATCGACACGGCTTCGGAGAGCGGGAACATCGGGCCGCCGTTGAGCAGCATGTAGCCGGTGCCGGCGAGCGAGAGCTCGATCGTGACGGCCTCGCCCGGTGTCCCGCTCGGGAACGGGTTGGGGTCGGGATAGCGCGTCACCGCGCCGACCGACGAGCCGGGCACGAGCGAGGCGTAGAGCTCCGCCGCCTCCTCGATGCGCCCGTCGAACCAGAGGCAGGTGCTGACATCCATGGGGGCATCATGCTCCCCGGATCTCGGCTTCGCTAGCCTCGATGCATGCGAGAGATCACGCCGCCCGAGGTCGCCGACCGTCCGCTCATCGATGTGCGCGAGCCCCACGAGTGGCAGCAGGGCCACGCCGAGGGCGCCGTGCACATCCCGATGAGCCAGATCGTCGAGCGCCTCCACGAGGTGCCGGATGGCGCCGCCGTCATCTGCCGCACCGGCGGGCGCAGCGGTCAGGTGGTCGCCTACCTCGAGCACCAGGGCCTCGACGCGGTGAACGTCGCCGGCGGCACGGTCGCGTGGGCGGCCGCGGGCCGACCCATGATCGGCACGATCGACTGACCGACCGCGAGACGACGGATGCGGCGCTCACGATCGAGCGCCGCATCCGTCGAGCTGCCGAGCGTCAGCCGACGATGAGCTTCTTGTTCATGAACTCCTCCATGCCGTGGGGGCCGAGCTCGCGGCCGTAGCCAGAGCGCTTCGTGCCCCCGAAGGGCATGTCGTAGTCCTCGGCGCCGGCGCCGTTGATGGACACCATGCCGGCATCGATGCGGTCCGCGACCGCGAGCGCGAGCTCGGGGTCCTTGCACCACACGCGGGAGCCGAGACCGAAGGGCGTGTCGTTCGCGATCCTGACGGCGTCGTCGACGTCGCGCGCTCGGTAGACCGTGCCGACCGGACCGAAGAGCTCCTCGCGGTACGCGTCCATCTCGGCCGTCACGCCGCCGAGCAGCGCCGGCGCCACGCGCGTGTCACCGGGCGCCGTCGGCTCGCCCACCAGCACCTGCGCGCCCTCGTCGATCGCCGAGGAGACCTGGCTGCGCAGCCGGTCGGCCGCGGCCTGCGACGAGAGCGGCCCGATCAGCGCGTCCTCGTCCTCAGCGCCGCCGACGGGTAGCGCGCGGAGCGCGGCGCTCAGCTTCTCGGTGAACTCGTCGTAGTGCTCGTCGACGACGATGAAGCGCTTCGAGGCGTTGCACGCCTGACCCGAGTTCTCCATCCGCGCCTCGACGGCGCTGTCGACCACCGCGTCCATGTCGTCCGCCGACAGCACGATGAACGGGTCGCTGCCGCCCAGCTCGAGCACGACCTTCTTGAGGTTGCGGCCGGCGATCTCGGCGACGGCCGCACCTGCCCGCTCGGAGCCCGTCAGCGAGACGCCGCGCACGCGCGGGTCGGGGATGACGATCTCACCGATCTGGTCGTTGGTGGCGAAGACGTTCTCGTAGGCGCCGGCGGGCAGCCCTGCCTCCGCGAGGATCTCGGCGATCACGCTCGCCGACCACGGGCACTGCGGCGCGTGCTTGAGCACGACCGTGTTGCCGAGCACGAGGTTCGGGAAGGCGAAGCGCGCGACCTGGTAGTAGGGGTAGTTCCAGGGCATGATGCCGAGGATCACGCCCTGCGCCGACTTGCGCACCCGTGCGTCGACGCCCGAGCGCACCTCCAGCACCTCGTCGGCGAGGAAGGCCTCGGCGTTGTCGGCGTAGTAGCGGATGATCTCGCTCGAGAACTCGGCCTCGAAGACGCCCTGGTCGATGGGCTTGCCCATCTCGGTGCGGATGATCTCGGCCAGCTCGCGGGAGCGCTCGGCGAAGGCGTCGGCGGCCCTGGCGATCACGGCTGCCCGCTCGGCGATCGGCGTCCGCGACCACGGCTCGAACGCGGCGTGCGCACGATCGATCGCCGCGCGGACCTCGGCATCGGTCGCGGTCGGATACTCCTTGACGACCTCGCCGGTGTAGGGATCGGTGACCTTGTACTCGCTCACGCTCTGCCTCCTCGCAGGGTCGGGGACGACCCCAGCGTACTGGGAGGCCAGCGTACGGGGAGGCGAGCGGGAGCTCTCAACAGCGTGCGACTCGGCCCGATGGTGGAGATGGGGGGAATCGAACCCCCGTCCAACGCTCAAACCGTGCGGCTTCTCCGGGTGCAGCTCAGGGAAGGCGTTCTGCTCGGCTCCGACCTTTGTCCTGAGCACCTAGGTCGACGAGCCCAGTCACAGTGCACGTCCCGCGCCGCCCTGTGACGCAGCGGCGCAGCAAGCTCTCAAAACGACGCCAGGGTCCGGGGCGAGAGCGACCCCGGTCTGACGGACTTCAGGCTCGCTTATGCAGCGAGGGCGAAGTCGGTGCGCTTTGCGTTGGCACCTATGGTTGTGCAGGGAGCGTTCAAGAGATAACCCTGCATCCTCTACCCGCTTCCCGCTCCGACTGAGGCGCTGTCGAAACCGATCATCCCCATGGAGTGGTGCGAGTCGCACGCTGTTGAGTTCCCAATGCCGGACGCAACCGGCGCGCTGGCGAGGCCAGCCCACCACGATAGCGCGCGTGCGCGCGCCTCGGCAACCCCTCGCGATCAGCCGAACAGCATCTCCGCCTCGCGGTAGCGGTGCTCCGGCACCCGCTTCAGGTCGCCCAGCGCATCCGCCATCGGCACCCGCACGATGTCGGTGCCACGCAGCGAGACCATCGAGCCCCACTCCTCCGCGACGATCGCATCGATCGCCGCGAGGCCGAAGCGCGTCGCCAGCACGCGATCGGCGCCGCTGGGCGCCCCGCCGCGCTGGATGTGGCCGAGGACGGTGGAGCGCGACTCGATGCCGGTGCGCTCCTCGATCATCGGGGCGAGCAGCTCGCCGATGCCGCCCAGGCGCGGGCGGTTGGACGCGTCGAGCCCCTTGTGCGAGTGCGCCTCCTCCATGCCCTCGAGCTTGAAGCCCTCAGAGACCACGACGAGCGGCGCCCGGCGGCGGTCGTACACCGACTGCACGTACTCGCTGATCCACTCGATCGAGCGCGGCTGCTCGGGGATCAGCGTGACGTGCGCGCCCGTGGCGATGCCGGTGTGCAGCGCGATCCAGCCGACGTGGCGGCCCATCACCTCCAGCACCATGCACCGCATGTGCGAGTCGCCGGTGGTGCGCAGCCGGTCGCCGGCCTCCGTCGCGATCTGCACGGCGGTGTCGAAGCCGAAGGTGTAGTCGGTGGCGTCGAGGTCGTTGTCGATGGTCTTCGGCACGCCGACGATCGGCAGCCCGTCATCGGCCAGGCGGTTCGCTGCAGCGAGGGTGCCCTCGCCGCCGATCGCCATCACCGCGTCGATCCCGAGGCGCGAGAGCGTCTGCTTGACCTTCTCGGCGCCTCCGTTGGGGCCGTCGTAGGGGTTCGTGCGACTCGTGCCGAGGATGGTGCCGCCGATGCGGCTCGTGCCGCGCACCGACGAGCGGTTGAGCACGCGCACATCGCCGTCGACGAGGCCGCGGTAGCCGTCGCGGATGCCGACGAACTCGAGGCCGTGGTGCACCATGCCGGTGAGCACCGCCGCTCGGATGACAGCGTTGAGGCCGGGGCAGTCGCCGCCGGACGTGAGGATGCCGACTCGCATTTCACCTTCCCACCGGAGGGCCCTGGGTGAACCCTGCCAGCGAGACCATCAAAGCGACTGCGCCCCTGTTTGTCGAACGGGGCGCCCGCGCCGCGCTAGTCGCCGAGGCGGTTGCGGGAGCGCATGGCGCGATCGGCCTCGCGCTTGTCCTGCCGCTCGCGCAGCGCGTGGCGCTTGTCATACTCGCGCTTGCCCTTCGCGACCGCCAGCTCGACCTTCGCGCGGCCGTCGGAGAAGTAGAGGGAGAGGGGCACGAGCGTGTAGCCGCCCTGCGACACCTTGCCCTGCAGCTTCTCAATCTCGTCCCGGTGCAGCAGCAGCTTGCGCTTGCGGCGCGGCGGGTGGTTCGTCCACGTGCCCTGGCCGTACTCGGGGATGTGCACGGCGTCGAGCCAGGCCTCTCCCCCGTCGATGAATGCGTAGCCGTCGACGAGCGATGCCCGCCCCGCCCGCAGCGACTTCACCTCGGTGCCGCGCAGCACCAGACCAGCCTCGAACCGATCCTCGATCGTGTAGTCGTGGCGCGCCTTGCGGTTCTGCGCCACGACCTTGTGCCCCTGTTCGCGCGGCATGGGTGGCTCCTGGTGTGTGGGTGGTCGGTCGGGTGTCGGCAGTCGCGGCCCGCGGTGCGGGCAGCCGTTCAGCCTACCCCAGCGACGACCCGCGTGGGAGGCCCGTCGTCAGATCTTCAGGTACCGACGGATCGCGACCGCTGCCGCGACGCCGGCGAACAGCACGCCGATCGCGACCAGGATCGGTGCGACGACGAGGGCGTCCTCCACCGTCACGATCGCGATCGTCTGCAGCATGGGCGCCACGTAGCCCTGCAGGAAGAAGTGGACGATCGCCACCACCGAGGCGGCTGACAGCACAGCGCCCAGCAGCGCCGCGACGACCCCCTCGATGATGAAGGGCGTCTGGATGAAGCGGTTCGAGGCGCCGACGAGCCGCATGATGCCCAGCTCGCGCTTGCGGGAGAACGCCGAGAGCCTGATCGTGGTCGAGATCAGCAGCACCGCGGCGACGAGCATCAGCACGGCGACGCCGATCGCGGCGAGGCTCGCGGTGTTCAGGACCTGGAAGATGGGCTCGAGCAGCGCCCGCTGGTCGCGCACCTCCAGCACCCCGGGCAGCGCGGAGGTCGCCTCCCTGATGAGGTCGGCGTCGGTGGGTGCCGAGGGTCGCACCCAGAGCGCCTCGTTCATCGTCTCGGGGCTCGCGAACTCCGCGCTCGCCGTGCCGCCGAACTGCTCGATGAAGTGCTCGTACGCCAGCTCGCGATCCTCGAACTCCACGTGGTCGACGTAGGGCGCGATCGCGCCGCTCTCCAGCACATCCCGCACGGCCTCCACCTGCTCTGCGGTCGCCGCGGTCTGGGTGCAGGTCTCGGTCGCGTCGACAGGGCCGCAGAAGTAGATGCCGACCTGCGCTCGGTCGTACCAGAAGCCCTTCATCTGGTTGATCTGCAGCTGCAGCAGGATCGCGGCACCCACGAAGGAGAGCGAGATGAAGGTGACGAGCACCACCGAGACGACGACCGACAGGTTGCGGCGCAGGCCGCTCCAGACCTCCTGCGAGATCAGCTGCAGCCTCATGCGATCTCCTCCAGGCCCACGGGGGTGTCCTCCAGCTCGGCCAGGTGCCGGCGGTAGCTGCCGTGCGCCTCGTCGCGCATGATGACGCCGGCGTCGAGCTCGACGACGCGCTTCTGCATCTCGTCCACGATCGACGCCTCGTGCGTCGCCATCACCACGGTCGTGCCGCCCTCGTTGATGCGCGCGAGCAGCGCCATGATGCCCGCGCTCGTCGAGGGGTCGAGGTTGCCGGTCGGCTCATCGGCGAGCAGGATCGGGGGTCGGTTGACGACGGCGCGGGCGATCGCGACGCGCTGCTGCTCGCCGCCGGAGAGCTCGTGCGGCAGGCGGCTCGCCTTGCCGGCGAGGCCGACGATCTTCAGCACGTCGGGCACGGCCTCGGAGATGAAACCGCGGCTCTTGCCGATCACCTGGAGCGTGAACGCGACGTTCTCGTAGACCGTCTTGTTGTTCAGCAGCCGGAAGTCCTGGAAGACGACCCCGAGGTTGCGGCGGAAGAACGGCACGCGGCGGCTGGGCAGCGCCTTCAGCCGCTGGCCGAGCACGTGCACCTCGCCGCTCGAGGGGGTCTCCTCGCGCAGCACCATGCGGATGAGCGTGGACTTGCCGGAGCCCGAGGCGCCGACGAGGAACACGAACTCGCCCTTGAGGATCTCCAACGAGATGCCGTCGAGGGCGGGGCGGGCCTTGCGGGAGTAGGTCTTCGAGACCTCGTCGAACCGGATCATGACCTGTCGAGGCTACGGGTGCCGCGCGCGTTCGGCGCGGCACCGCGTCGGCGCGGCGGCGGATGCGTCGCTGCGAGCAGCGGCGGGCCCTCCTGCCTCAGCGGCCCTGCCACGCAGCGACGCGCCCTGTCGCCTGCGCGCCGCGCAGGATCCCGAGGTGCATGCGCTCGGGCTGACCGAAGTAGCTGCGCTCGTAGAGCTCGTGCCGCGCGCCGAAGCCGCTGCCGACCGCATCCCACAGCTCGCCCATGACCTCGAGGCGCTCCCGCGCATCCGCTCCGCCGGAGCCGCGCAGCAGCGGCTCGATCGGGGCGACGTGCTCGCTGCCGAGGGCGTCGAGCGGCACCGGCAGGTGCGCGAAGGCGGAGGCGAGCATGGTCTGCAGCGTCACGCGCATGCGGCTGTAGGCGTCGGGGCCGTAGCCCGCGAAGGCCATCGCCGCGTGCGGCCCGGGCCCGAGCGAGTCGCCGGAGGGCACCGCCTGCTCGATCATCGCGTCGCGCAGCGCCGCCACGGTGTCGCGGTACGCGATCAGCTCGCCGAGCGCCGCCTGCACGCCGCGCAGCTCGCTCGTTCCCATGATCTCCGTGGCGCGCACGGCGAGCCCGGCGATGCGCTCGAGCTTGGCCTCGAGCCTCGTCGTGGCCTGGAAGACGAGGCGCACGTTCCAGCCGACGGCGCCGCTGTTGAACGCCAGCATCGTCTCGGGGTCGCGGATGAAGACGTCCTCCCAGCGCACCAGCACGTCGTCGAAGACCACGAGCGCGTCGTGCTCGGCGAAGCGGTTCGCGAGCGGCTGGTCGGGGCGGGCGGGCGTGCCGCGGGTGTAGACGCGGATGCCCTCGGTCGCGACCGGCACGGAGGCCGCGATCGCGAAGTCGGCCGTCTGCACCTCGCCGCCGAAGTGCGACACGAGCAGCCGCTGCGCGGTCGCGGCGCCGGTGACGACGGCCTTCGCTCCCCGGATGACGACGCCCTCGTCGGTCTCGCGCACGACGTGGAGGAACACATCCGCCACCTCGTCGGGCGGCAGGTCGCGGTCGACCGGCGGGTTGACGAGCGCCTGCGCGTAGTGCGTGACATCGCGCTGGTCGCGGGCGTACATGTCGCGCACCTGCTGCTCGAAGCGGCCGAAGAACGGCGCGTGCGCGGCCATGGAGCCGATCACGCTCGCCATGAACTCCGGCGTGCGCCCGACCCAGCCGTGCGTCTGGCGCTGCCAGGCGCGGATCGCCTCGCGCTGCGCGCGCAGGTCGTCGCGCGTCTGCGGCAGCACCCAGAACGGATGCGTGAGGCCGGCGCCGTCGGAGGTCGGGACGAGCACGGGGCGCGTGCCGCGCTCGCCCGCACCGCTGCCCTCGCCGTGCAGCGAGTCGTACAGCCCCGCGATCGTGTGCGCGAGGCCGCGCATCTCGGGATGCTCGGCCACGCGCGCGACGGGCAGGCCGTCGTGGATGACGACGCGGCCGTCGTCGAGGCTCGCGAGGTAGTCGGCGCCGGTCTGCGGGCGAGCGTCGGAGGGCCGAGCCATGGTGCTCCTAGTCGTCGGACTCCTGCTGCTGGCGCTTGCGCCACCGGATCCCCGCCGCGATGAAGCCGTCGAGATCGCCGTCGAAGACCGCGGAGGGGTTGTTCTGCTCGTGGAGCGTGCGCAGATCCTTGACCATCTGGTACGGCGCGAGCACGTAGGAGCGCATCTGGTCGCCCCAGCTGGCGGCGATGTTGCCGGCGAGCTCCTTCTTGCGGGCCGCCTCCTCCTCGCGCTGCACGAGCATCAGGCGGCTCTGCAGCACGCGCATCGCGGCCGCGCGGTTCTGGATCTGGCTCTTCTCGTTCTGCATCGAGACGACGATGCCGGTCGGGATGTGCGTGATGCGCACCGCCGAGTCGGTCGTGTTCACGCTCTGGCCGCCCGGGCCCGACGAGCGGAAGACATCGACGCGGATGTCGCTCTCGGGCACCTCGACCTCGTCGACCTGCTCGAACAGCGGCACCACCTCGACCGCCGCGAACGAGGTCTGCCGCTTGCCGGCGGCACCGAAGGGGCTCATGCGCACGAGGCGGTGGGTGCCTGCCTCGACCGACATGTTGCCGAAGGCGTAGGGCGCGTTGATCTCGAACGAGGCCGACTTGATGCCCGCCTCCTCGGCGTAGCTGGTCTCGTAGACGCTGACGGGCATGCTGTGCTGCTCGGCGTAGCGCAGGTACATGCGCAGCAGCATCTCGGCGAAGTCGGATGCGTCGACGCCGCCGGCGCCGGCGCGGATCGTGACGACGGCGGGCAGCGCGTCGAACTCGCCGTCGAGCAGCGTGCGCACCTCGAGCTCGGAGATCACCTTCTGCAGGCCCTTGAGCTCCTTCTTCGCCTCGTGCTGCGTCGCCTCGTCGCGCTCCTCGTTCGCCATCTCGACCAGCACCTCGAGGTCGTCGATGCGCTGCTCGGTCTCGGTGATGCGGCGCAGGTCGGTCTGCGCGTGGCTGAGCTCGCTCGTCACCTTCTGCGCGGCCTCCGGGTCGTCCCACAGGTCGGGCGCGCCGGCAGCCTCGGAGAGCCGGTCGATGTCGGCCTGCAGGCGCTCGGCGTCGAGCACCGACTTGATGTCGAAGAACGTGGAGCGCAGCTCGGCGATGGCGCCGGCGATGTCGAGATCGGCCATGATGCCCCAGCCTACCGACGCGAGCGCGGTCGGTTCGCAGTCCTAGGCTCGCCTTGTGAGCGGCATCGACCAGTCGGAGCGGTTCCCGTGGCGCAGGATCGCGGGCGCCGCCTACGTGCCCACCGCCGCGTTCGCGATCGGCGAGGGTGCGGTCATCCCCTACATCCCGCTCATCGCGGGCGATCTGGGCGCAACGCTCGCCGTCGCGGCGATCGTCGCGGCGATGCTGACGGTCGGCCAGCTCGCCGGCGACCTGCCCGGCGGCTCGGTGGTCGCGCGCTTCGGCGAGCGGCCGACGATGATCGGGGCGGGCCTGCTGGTGCTCGTGGCGCTCGCGATCGCCTACGTCGCCACGACGGTCTGGATGCTGGGCCTCGCCATCTTCGTGCTGGGCCTCGGCCATGCGGTGTTCGCGCTCGCGCGGCATGCGTTCATGACCACCTACGTGCCGCTGCGCTACCGGGCACGGGCGCTGTCGACGCTCGGCGGCATCTTCCGCCTGGGCATGTTCGTCGGGCCGCTGATCGGCTCGGCGGTGCTCGGGCTCGGCCTCGGCGTCAGCAGCGTCTGGCTCGTCTGCGCGCTCGGCACGATCATCGCGATCGTGGTCCTCGTGGTGCTCCCCGACCCCTCGTCGGTCTTCGAGCGCACGCCGCCGACGACCGGCGTCATCGAATTGCGGCAGGAGCGCACCGGCATCTGGAGCGTCGTGCGCCAGCACGCCCGGGTGCTCGCGACGGTCGGCGTCGGCGCCGCGATGCTCGCGCTCGCGCGCCAGGCGCGCAACGTGCTGCTGCCGCTCTGGGCCGTCTCGATCGGGCTCGACGGCGTGACGACGGGCCTCGTGATCGGCGTCGCGGGCGGCGTCGACTTCGCGCTCTTCTTCATCTCCGGCTGGGTCATGGATCGCTTCGGCCGCCTCTGGAGCGTGGTGCCGTCGCTGACGCTCATGGCGGCGTCGTTCGTGGCCCTGGCGCTCTCGCACGATGTCGATGGGGCGGTCGGATGGTTCGTGGCAGCGGCGCTGCTCATGGCGCTCGGCAACGGGCTCGGCTCCGGCATCCTGATGACCCTCGGCGCCGACCTGGCCGATCCGCGGAACCCCGCGCCGTTCCTCGGTGCCTGGCGCCTCACGACCGACGCGGGCGGTGCCGCGGCGCCGCTGCTGATCTCGCTGCTCATCTCGGTCGCGTCGATCGCGTGGGCGGCCGGCGGGCTGGCTGCGCTGTGCGTCGTGGGCACCGCGATGCTGCTGCGCTGGCTGCCGCGCAAGGCCCGGGGCTAGCGGGCGGGCACACCGTCCGCCGGGGAGGCCCCGTCGCTCTCCCGCCAGGAGGCAGGGGTCAGCTGTTCAGATGCTCGCCTGCTGCGCGGCTCCCGCGGCGTACTCCTCGACGACCACGCCCGAGCTGAAGGCGCGGGCGCGCTGGAGCGCGAACCTGCGCGGCTCGCAGTCGGCGTCGCCGAACACGCGGATGCCCGAGCCGAGCACCACCGGGTGCCGCTTCAGCACGAGCCGGTCGATCTCCGGCAGCAGCGTGCCTGCGAGCGCTCCGCCGCCGCAGAGCCAGATGTCGAGCCCGTCCTCCTGCTTCAGCGCGCGCACGGCGGCGAGCGGGTCGGCCGTGAGCTCGATCGCCGGGTCGACCTCGCGGTGGGTGCGGCTCGCGACCACCTGCCGCAGGTGCGGGTACGGGCTCGCGATGCCCGCGTCGAGCGCCGGGGTGAGCGTGTTCCAGCCCATGATCACGGTGTCGAATCGCGTGCGCGGGGGTTCGATGCCGAGCGCCGCGTGCGCGTGCGCGGGCAGCGCATCCGCGTACTCGTCGAAGACGACGCTGTCGTGATCGCCGCCGCCGAGCAGTGCCTCGAACCCGCCCTCCGGATCCGCGATGCAGCCGTCGAGGCTGACGGCGACGTAGTAGACGAGCTCACGCGTGCGGCCGCCGAGCGCGGCGGAGCCGGCCGACGAGGCAGCGCGCTCGGGGTCACCGGCCGACGAGCTGCCTGCGACAGCGTCGTCGATGCCCTCGGGGTCGATCTCGCGCGAGGTGCGTGGCTGCTCGCTCATGCTGCGAGGGTAGCGGCGCTCGCGAGACGAGTCGCGAGCATCTTGACGGCGGTTCGACGGCGATCGCCCGCGGGGATGCGCCTCGACCGCGCTGGTCGGCGGCGGTGCGCAGTGGCGGTGCTCGGCAGCGAAGCACGGTGGCGGTGCTCGGCGGCGGCGCTCAGTCGACGAAGACGGCTCTCGCCGTCGAGGTGACGTCGAGGCGGATGCCCTCCGGCAGCAGGATCGAGACCACCGGCGGTCGCCACGCGCTCGAGATCGTGACGGTGGCGCTGCGCGCGTCGGCGCTCGCGCCCACGACCTGGATCGCGTCGAGGTCGCTCGCTGCTCGGGCCGCCCACGCCGCAGCAGCACGATCGACGGCCGCATCGGCGAGCTCGGGGCTCGCCGACCGGCCGTCGAAGCGCACCTGCTCGAGCGCGAACGCCTCCGCCGCCGCGAGCGCCGCACCGTCGGCGACGGTGAACAGCCGACGACGCTCGATCAGGAGGCTCGTGGCCGCGGTCACCGCGAGGATGAGGGCGAGCGCCAGCGCTGCGAAGCTGATCGTGAGCACGAGCGTGGAGCCCTGCTCGTCCGATCCGAGGCGCCGCCAGATGCTCGTCGCGCCGCCTCGGCTCGGCGCTCGTCCTCGCACGCACTGCGCCGGCCGATCGCATGCTCTTCCTGCGAGGCGCGTCACGGAGCGCGCCCGAACGCGGAGACCGGCTGCATCGCGACCGCCGAGACCGGCACGCCGAGTCCCACGTCGAGGTCGAGGAGCGGCGGAGCGAGGGGCAGCGGGACCGTGACGGCGATCTCGACCGTGACCGTGCCCCGCGGGGTGGTGCAATCGCCCGGGCTCGGAGCGCAGACGATCGACACGGTCGCGTCGGACGACGCGACCCCTGCACCGGTGAGCGCCACGCGGATGGCGCGGTCTGCCGCGGCGAGGCCGTCGCCGTGGCTGTGGGACTGCGCGATCGCGCGGGCGGCGTGCCGGGCTCCGCCCTCGACGCCGAGCACCGCGTGCTGGACCTGGCCGAGCGTGAGGACGAGGTAGACCAAGGGCACGAGGAGCAGGGCCCCGACGCTCAGGAACTCGAGCGACGCGGAGCCGTGGTCGTCGCGCAGCGCCGCGACGAGGCGGCGACCTCCGCCCTGCTCACCCCAGCGTCTCGACCGGTGCATGGCCGCTCACCTCCAGCGAGGTCGGACCGAGCAGTCCGAGGACGGGAAGCGGCGCGACCACGCGGATCGCGATCGTGTCGAGGCCGTCGACCTCGCTGCGAGCGGCGGACACGTGCTGCGCGTAGTCAGCGCCGATGGCGGTGGTGATGAGCGCGCGGGTGCGCGAGACTCCCGCCGCCGCGTCTGCGCCGACGAGGGACGCGTGCCTCGCGCCCTCGGCTGCCGCATCGGTCACCGTCGCCCGCACATGCAGCGCGAGCGCCAGCTGCAGCACCGACAGCACGAGCGCCACGAGCAGGCCCGCGACCATCGTGAACTCCGCGACCGCCGACCCGCGCTCGTCGGCCACCCCCATCAGAAGCTCGTGACGCGCGCGATGGCCTGCTCGAACACCCCCGTGAGCGCAGGCCCCGCGACCGTCCAGATCACGATCACGAGCCCCGCCGTCATGAGGGTCACCAGCACCCAGCCGGGAACGTCGCCGCGCTCCTCCTGCTGGATGCGTCCCGCCAGTCGCGAGCACCGTCTGCTGATCGTCGTCATTGCTTCCTCCTTCAGAATCCGACATGGAGCACGTGGATGCCGGGCCACAGGGCGAACGCGACGGTGGTGGGCAGCAGCCCGAACACCAGCGGCACCAGCATCGAGATCTCCTTGCGACCCGCTGCCTCGAGCAGATCGCGCTTCGCCGCCTCGCGGGCGTCGAGCGCCTGCGCCTGCAACGTCTGGGCGAGCGGTGTCCCTCGCTCGAGCGCGCCCCGCATCTGGTCGACGCAGCGCGTGACCCCGGGATGCCGCAGATCCTCCGCCAGCGTGGTCAGGGCGACGGTGAGGCTCGAGCCGGCGGCTGCGTCGGCCACCACGCCTGCGAGCTCCCGACCCAGCGCACTCTGCCCCGCTCCTCCGACCCGGCGAAGGGCATCCTGCAGCCCCTCGCCCGCGGCGAGGCTCAACGAGATGAACTCGAGGATCGAGGGCAGCTCGCTCGAGATGCGATCGAGCCGACGCGTGGCTCGCCGCTGGAGCGACCAGTCCACAGCGAACGCCCCGATGGCAGCGCAGAGCAGCCCGAGCGCAGCCGGCAGCGCGACCGGTCCGCCCTGCACCGCACCGATGACACCGAGCGCTGCCCCCACCGCTCCGCAGAGCACGGCCCAGCGCAGCTGACGGCCGCGGAACTCGCCGACGCTCTCCTTCGCGGACGCCTGGCGAAGCCGTCGAGCGATGCCGTCGGGCGCGCCGAGCACCGCGTGCACTATGGGGGTGAGGCGATCGCCCACCGGCGATGCGACCACGCCGACGATGCCCAGCGGGTTCACTCGGCGACGAGCCATGAGGTCGCGTGCGCCCGAGGAGACGTCGAGCACGTGCGGCGCGACGCGGTGCAGCAGCAGCGGCCTCCGCAGCAACGGCACCGTGCTGACGATCATCCACGCGCCGAAGCCCAGCGTCGTGCCGAGGATCAGGCTCCACCCGACCTCGGCGGTCATGCGAACCACCGGGCCTCGGTGGGGAGCGCGCCGATGCGCAGCATCACGCGGTAGGCGATCCAGGTGATCGCCGCTCCTGCGGCGATGAGCGCGAAGCCGCCGGGCGAGTTGTACGCCTGCGCGGCCTCGGGCCGCGTCGACAGCAGCAGCAGCACGATCCACGGAGCGACGACGCCCAACCGGGCCGCGCTGACGATCCAGGTCTGGCGCGCCTCCAGCTCACCCCTGGTCGCGAGGTCGACGCGGAGGTAGGCCGCCAGCTCCCGCAGCACGGTCGTCACCTCGGTGCCGCCGACCTCCCTGGCCATCCGGAGCGTCTCGACGATGCGGTCCGCGACCGGGTCGGCGAGCCGGGCCTTCAGCCGATCGAGCGCGTAGCCGAACGAGCCCGTCGCGCGTTGATCGGCTGCGTAGGCGGCGAAGGCGGCGCGCGTGATCGCGGGACCTGCGTGCTCGAGCTGCGCCACCGCGTCCGGGAGGGCCAGACCGCTGCGCACAGCGGAGACCAGGTGGTCGACGACGTCCGGCCAGACCGCTGCCTGCGCGGTGCGGCGACGCCGAGCGCGCCAGCGGACGGCGATCACCGGGGCCGCCGCGCCCGCGGCGAACGCGGCACCAGCGACTGCGACGACCGGCGCGAGCGCGAGCGCGAGACCTGCCGCCAGCGTGCCGGTGAGCAGCGCGACGAGGGCCAGCGCGAGCGGCGGCGCGTCGTCGAGCCCGGCGTGGGTGAGGCGATCCAGGAGCGTGGCACGGGGGCGTGCGTCGCCGACGCCCGAGCTGCGCGGCCAGAGCCAGGGGCTCGCGACGAGGACGAGGCCGAGCCCGAGCGCCGCACCCAGGAGCCACGTCATGCGGTGACCCTGGAGAGCAGCGCGGTCGGATCGACGCCGGCCGCCGCGAACTTCGCCGATCGCGCGGGGTGCGAGCCGGTGGGCTCGAGCAACCCGCCGCGCAAGGCGAACAGGCTCGACGCCTCGATCACCCCCGCCGTCGCCTGACCGGTCGGCGCGAGGATCTCGACCACGTGCCGGTTGCCGCGCGCGTCGATCGCGAGGTGCACCACGAGATCGATGCACTGCGCGACCGTCGGGACCACGAAGCCGACGTCGATGTTGCGGCCCGCGAGCAGCGGGAGCGTCGTGAGCTTGCTGAGGGCATCGCGGGCCGAGTTGGCGTGGATCGAGCACATGCCGCTCACGCCGCAGTTCAGCGCGACCAGCAGGTCGAGCGCCTCGGCCTCGCGCACCTCGCCGACGACCAACCGGTCCGGCCGCATGCGCAGCGACTCCTTGACGAGGCGCCGCAGGGAGATCTCTCCCGTGCCCTCGAGCGATGGCTGGCGGCACTGGAGACCGACGATGTCGTCGACCGGAGGATCGAGCTCGAAGGTCTCCTCGACGGTCACGACGCGCTCGCCAGGGCGCACCGCCGCCAGCAGGGCGTTCAGCATCGTCGTCTTGCCGGCGTGCGTGGGGCCCGAGACGAGGATGTTGCAGCCCGCCACCACCGCTTGCCTGAGGAAGGCTGCAGCCTGCTGGCTGAGCGCGCCGCGCTCGACGAGCGCCGTCAACGATGCGAGGCGGCGCGAGAACTTGCGGATGTTCAGGCTGATCGCCCCGCGCGCGACATCACCGCTGGCCACGTGGAGGCGCGAGCCGTCCGGCAGCGACGCGTCGACGAAGGGCGAGCTGAGATCGACCCTGCGGCCGGTGGTGGAGAGCATGCGCTCCACGAGGTCTCGCACCTCCGCCTCGGTGAGGCGGAGCGGCAGCTGCTCGCTCACTCCGCCGCGAGCGCAGAAGACGCGTGATGCTTGGTTGACCCAGAGCTCCTCGATCTCGGGGTCGTCGAGGTAGGGCTGCAGCGGACCGTAGCCCGATACGGCCGCGAGCACATCGCGCTCGGCCTTCCGCTCGTCGGCCAGCATCGGCAGGCTGCCGCCCAACGAGCGCTCGGCGTAGGCGCGGACCGCCTCCCGCACGTAGCGTGCAGCGAGGTCGCCGGAGCCGGCCAGATCGATGCCGTCGCGACGCACCTTCGCCCGCACGCTGGCGGTGATCTCGGCGACGGCTTGGTGCATGCCGGCCAGTGAACTCGACCGGCGGCGGGCGCAGGAGAAGTTGTCCACAGGTCGCAGCGCCCCCGGACCCGACGCCGGTCCGCGACGCGCGCAGCGCCAGGCGACGGCAGCTTGCGGGCACGACGGGGCGGCTGCGACTCGGGCGCCGCGCGATCGCGTCGCGTCGCCAATACCATCGGCGATGATGACCACCGCGCCCGCACCCCACGCCCGCCGCACCGTCGCGCTGCCCTGGGGAGCCGTGTCCTACCTCGAGTGGGAGCCTTCCACCCCGCCATCGCGATCGCCGAGACCCACAGGCGCGCCGCCGACGCTGCTGCTGCTCCACGGCGGTGGACTGGACTCAGCGCTGCTCTCCTGGGGCGAGATCGGCGGCGAGCTCGCCTCGGCCGGCTACCGGGTGATCGCCCCCGACCACCCCGGGTACGGCGGCAGCGCCAGGGCTGCCTGGAGCGCCACCCAGGACCGCCTCCTGGGCTCCGTCGCGTCGCTCATCGATGCGCTCAGGATCGAGCGGTGCGCCATCGGCGGCCTCTCGCTCGGCGGCGGCCTCGCCATCGGGTACGCGCTCCGCCACCCGGAGCGAGTCGCTGGCCTCATGCTGCTGGGCAGCTACGGGCTCATGGAGACCATCGTCCCCGGACCGCTCGCCGCCCCCGTGCAGGTGCTGTCCTGGCTCGGTACGCGCACGGGTCTGCTCGCGCTCGGGAGCCGCGCGGCACTGCGCAACCGCGCCCTGCTCGAAGCCAGCCTGCGCCCGGTCGTGCGCACCGCCGCGCAGCGCACGCCCGAGCTGCTCGACGCCATCCTCGACGAGGGTCGCCGCGGCACGGGCATCGAGGTCTTCGCCGAGTGGCAGCGCGCCGAGGTGGGGCTGCGCGCCCAGACGACCAGCTACGGCCCGCGCCTCGCGGAGCTGACGATGCCGGTGCTGTTCGTGCACGGCGAGCGCGATTCCGGCGTGCCGCTCGCGGCGGTCCGCGCAGCTGCCCAGGCCGTCCCCGATGCGGATCTCGTGGTGGTGCCGGATGCCGGCCACTGGGTGCAGCGCGACCGACCGGAGGTCGTCGTGCCCGCGATGCAGCGGCATCTCGCCCGGCTCGACTGACGGAGGCCGCAGCGCGCGCCACCGCGCCGAGATCAGCGCTCCGCGCGGCGCTGAGCCCTCCGCGCGGCGCTCAGCCCTCCGCCCAGCGCAGCACCCGCAGCGCCCGCAGCGTGATCCAGCGGTTCGGCTCGCCGACGGCGCCGTAGTCGTTGACGGCGTCGCCGCCGTGGATCACGTCGAGCGGCCAGGTGCCGTCGTCGCGTCGCTTCGAGCGCACGAGGTCGAGCGCCTCGCGCATCCGCGCGTCGGGCGTCGCGCCGACGGCGCGGAAGTGCTCGAGCGCCCGCAGCGCGTCGTACTCGTGGCGCGGCGGGAACGCGAATCGCACGTACGTCGGCTTCGGCACCTCGCCCGTCGTCTTGCGCCGCAGCAGGTGCCGCTCCAGCAGGTATGCCTCACCGCTCTCGCGCGCCTCGCGCAGCCGCGGGTCGTCGCGCACGGTCAGGGCCGCCGCGAGCGCCTCCAGCACCGCGATCGTCGTGTCGAACGACGATCGCACCGAGCCTCGCTCCTGGTCGCAGTTCCAGCCGCCGTCGGCCATCCGCTCCCCCAACAGCCGCTCGACGATGCGCTCGTCGAGCTCGCCGTAGTAGACCGCGTTCGTGACGAGGGCGGCGTTGATGCACGGCTCGACCTCGCCCTCGAAGAAGGGCTCGTCGTCGTACTCCCACCGCGTGATGCGCTTGACGTCGGCGATCGCGGCCCGCACCGCGGCATCTGCCGGATCGACGCCGAGCAGCCGGAGCTCGGTCAGCACGTGCGCGGTCGAGGTCCAGGGCTGGCCGGGGAGCGTCGGCTGCGTCGACGGGAAGTGCGCGCCGCCGGCCCACTGGCCGTCAGCCCCGCGAGCGGCGAGCAGCGCTGCGCCCCAGCCCTCGGTCGCGACCTTCGCGCGCTCGCGCGCCACCGTCTCGGCGTCGTCGCCCAGCAGGTCGGCCATGACCTGCCACCGGATCGCGGGGTCGCCCTGCATCAGCCAGTCAATGGTGCTCATGCGCGCGAGCCTGGCACGGCCCGCCCACGAGCGCCAGGGTCGAGCGCCGCAGGGCTCCGCGAGCGAGCGGGCGCTCGCAGATCCGGCCCGCTAGCGGTACTCGGGGTTGTGGAAGCCGAAGCGGCTGCCGCGCTCCCAGGCGTTGCGGTCGTTGCCCTCGGTGGGGATCCCGCCCTGCAGCATCCGCCCGAGGTGCAGCAGGTTCCACGCCATGATCGTGATGTTGCGCTTCGTGAAGTCGTTGTCGAAGCCCACGCGCGCGCCGTCCTCCTGCTCGTCGCCGTAGGAGGGACCGGGGCCCGCCTCGCCCACCCAGCCGGCGTCGGCCTGCGGCGGGATCGTGCAACCGAGGTGCTGCAGGGCGTAGAGCCCCTCGCGGGCGACGTGCTTCATGCCGTCCTCGTTGCCGCCGACCAGCACGCCGCCGACCTTGCCGTAGAAGATCGACTGGCCCGCCTCGTTCAGCTCGCCCGACTCCGCGTAGAGCCGCTCGACGACCCGGCGGAACACGCTCGACGCGTCGCCGAGCCAGATCGGCGTCGCGAGCACCAGGATGTCGGCGCCGAGCACGCGCTCCCAGAGCGCCGGCCAGGCGTCCTCGCTCGCGCCGTGCTCGGTCATGTCGGGCTGCACGCCGGGCGCGATCGCGTGGTCGACGGCCCGCACCACCTCGACCCCCACGCCCTGCTGGCGCAGGATGTCGGCGCTCGCCTCGATGAGCAGATCGGTGTGGCTGTCCCCAGGCGAGGGGGTGAGCGTGCAGTTGATGTAGATGGCGCGGATCGGTTCGGTCATAGTGCCCACCCTTGCACGCGCAGCCAGGTGGAGCGCCTGACGGGCGACGTCCTCCGTGCGACCTCACCCCGCTGCGGGTGCGCGGTCTCTGGGCCCGATGGGGGCGACGAACCGCGTCGGTGGCGCGCAACCTTGCGCATAGGGCACGATCGAGGTTCCGGGCTCGCCGTCGGCGCCCACCTGTGGAGTGACGAAGCGAGAGGCACTGCCATGGCAGATGAGCAAGCGAGACAGCGCGCGCTGGAGGCGCTCGATGTGCTCGACACGCCGCCTGACGAGCGCGTCGATCGGATCACGCGGCTCGCGAAGGAGCTCTTCGGCGTCCCGATGGTGAGCGTGACCCTGCTCGACCGCGACCGGCAGTGGCGCAAGTCGCAGATCGGTCTTGGCGGTGCGGAGGCCGTGCGCGCAGGGTCTTTCTGCGACGCCACGGTGCGCAGCCGGGACACGATGGTCGTTCCCGATGCAGGGCTGGACGCCGCGTGGGCCGACAACCAGTTCGTCGCTGGCGACCCCCACCTGCGCTTCTACGCCGGCCATCCGCTCGCAGCGCCAGGCGGAGAGCAGGTCGGCACGCTGTGCATCCTGGACACGGAGCCGAGAGAGCTCGACGACCGCGGGCGCGAGCTGCTGCGCGAGCTCGCGCAGTGGGTGCAGCTCGAGCTGGCGCAGGCGAAGGAGCTGGATGACGCCGCGCTCATCCAGCACGCACTCTCGCCGCGCCGCCTCCCCGACGTGCACGGCTATGCGGTCGCGGCAGCCGCGCGCGCTGCAGGCAGCATCGCGGGCGACTTCCACGACGTGGTCGCCCACGAGGGCGAGCTCCGCATCACGCTCGCCGACGTCATGGGCAAGGGCACGGGACCGGCGATCATCGCTGCAGCCGTGCGCGCATCGCTTCGCACGGCACCCGGGCGCCCGCTGGCAACGGCGGTGCAGGAGGTCGATGCGCTGCTCGAGGAGAGCCTCGCCGACGCCGGCATCTTCGTGACGGCGTTCCACTCCAGCCTCGACCTCGACACCGGGGAGCTGTCGTTCGTCGACGCCGGGCACAGCCTGGCCTTCGCGCTCCGCGCGGACGGCTCCTGGGAGCAGCTCCGCTCCACCGGCCTGCCGCTCGGCATGGGCATGGGCGAGCAGCGCACGCAGGCCGCCGTGATGCTCGCGCCCGGTGACGCCTTCCTGTGCTGCAGCGACGGCCTGCTCGATGTCCTCGACCCCGGAGATCCGTTCCAGCACGTCAGCTCGGTGTACGCCGAGCGCGGCCCGGCGGGCGCCGTGCGCGAGGCGCTGCGCCTCGCAGCGGAGCGGAACGCGCCCGACGACGTCACCGTCATCATCGTGCGGCGGGATGCATGATGCGCCTCCTCGTGATCCGGATCCTCGCCACGCTCGCCGTGCTGCTCGGGGTGAACTACGTCGCCTGGCGCTGGCTCGAGTCGGTCAACTGGTCGGCGTGGTGGATCGCCGTGCCCCTGATCATCGCTGAGACCTACAGCCTCATCGACACGGTGATCTTCGCCGCGACGATGTGGCGCGCGAAGGAACGACCCCGGCCGACGGCGCGGCCGCAGGGCACGGTCGACGTCTTCATCACCACCTACAACGAGCCGATCGAGCTCGTCATGGCGACCGCCGAAGCCGCCAAGCGCATCACCTACCCTCACAAGACCTGGATCCTCGACGATGGCGCGCGTCCCGAGATGGCGCGCGCGGCGCGCGCCTCGGGCATCGGCTACATCGAGCGCACGGCGGACTGGGAGGGGAAGCCCCGCCATGCGAAGGCCGGGAACCTGAACAACGCCCTCTTCCAGACCGACGGCGAGTTCCTCCTCATCCTCGACGCCGACCAGGTGCCAGACCCGCGGATCCTCGACCGCACGCTCGGATACTTCGCCGACGAGCCGCAGGTCGCCCTCGTCCAGACGCCGCAGTGGTTCGTGAACGTCGACGAGGCGGACCCGCTCGGCAGCCAGGCGCCGCTGTTCTACGGGCCGATCCAGCAGGGCAAGGACGGCTGGAACGCCGCGTTCTTCTGCGGCTCGAACGCTGTGCTGCGGCGTGATGCGCTCATGCAGCTCGGCATCGTGGGCTACGTGCGCGATCTCGAGGCGTCCACGCGTCGGACGCTCAAGGCGGCTGAGTCGCTGCTCGCCCGCGAGTCGCAGCGGCGAGCCTCGCAACCGCAGCTGCGCGCCGAGATGGCCTCCCTGCGTGCCGAGGTGGCACGTGCGCGGCGGGAGGTCGACGCCGGCGAGCCGATCGCGGAGGTCACCTACCGCCTCCGCTCGGCCATCGACGCCGCCTCGAGCCGCCTCGTCGCCGGCGACGTCGACCGCATCCACGCCGACCTGGCGGCGATCCAGGCGTTGCCGGTCGAGCGCGACGCGGAGCTCGGCGTCGTCGTCATCGATGACGAAGCGCTCGCGCGGCTCGCGGCGACCGAGCTCTCACCGCTGGGCGCCGTCGACGCTGTGGCAGCGCTCCTGGACGCCCTCCGTGTCGACCGTCCCGACGAGGCTCAGCCCATCCAGCCGCTCGCGACGATCTCGGTGACCGAGGACATGGCGACGGCGATGCAGCTGCACGCGCTCGGATGGCGCAGCGTCTACCACCACGAGATCCTCGCGCACGGGCTCGCGCCCGAGGACCTCGGCACGATGCTGCAGCAGCGGCTGCGCTGGGCGCAGGGCACGCTCCAGGTCATGCTGCGCGACAATCCGCTCGTGAAGCGCGGCCTCTCCGCGGGGCAGCGACTCATGTACTTCGGAACGATGTGGAGCTACCTGTCTGGCTTCGCCGCGCTCGTCTACCTGGCGGCGCCGATGGTCTACCTCATGCTCGGCATCCTCCCGGTCACCGCGTGGAGCGTCGACTTCTTCGTCCGCTTCCTCCCCTACTTCCTCGTGAACCAGGTCCTGTTCGTCGTGGTCGCGCGAGGCATACGGACGTGGCGCGGTCAGCAGTACTCGCTCGCGCTCTTCCCCGTGTGGATCAAGGCGTGCGTCACCGCCTTCGCGAACGTCGTGCTCAAGGCACCGCTCGACTTCGTCGTGACGCGCAAGGACAAGGTGCGTGAGGGCGGCGTGCCGTGGCGGGAGATCTGGCCGCAGGTGACGGCGATGGTGCTGCTGGTCGCCGCGCTCGTCATCGGAGCCGGGCGCGTCATCGTCGGCACGGGCGACGGCACCGGCACGCTCGTGAACACCGCATGGGTCGCCTACGATCTGCTGGCCCTCAGCATCATCGTCCAGGCCGCCCGCTACAGAGGATTCGTCGGTGCACCCGGGATGGACGCGGGCGCCGCCGAGCGAGAGAAGGGGATCGCATGAACGTGACCACCGCCACCAACGACCGGTTCGCCACCGTGGCACCGGAGGGAAGGCTCACCGCCGTCGGCGCGCCGCGAGTCCGCCAAGCCGTGCAGGACCTGATCGACGCCGGTTCGGTTCGCATCGTCGTCGACATGGCCCGCACGGAGTTCGTCGACTCCTCAGGGCTCGGCGCCCTCATCGGCGCGCTCAAGGCGGCCCGCCTCGCCGGCGGCGACCTGCGGATCGCCGCCGTCCCGGACGCCGTCCGAACCGTGCTCCGCCTGACGAACCTCGACCGGGTGCTCCACGCGCATCCGACGGCCGAGGCGGCGTTCGATGCCGACTGACGATCCGAGATCGACGACGATCGAGGGTCCAGCCGACCTCCGCTTCGTCGACACGGTCATCGAGGCGCTCGATGCGCTGTGCGAGGCGGCTGGCGACGTCGACGCCGAGGATCGAGTGCTCTTCCAGCTGGCGGTCACCGAGGTCGCGACGAACATCGCCGAGCACGGCCTTCCACCCGGCGAGGTGCGAGTGATGGCGCATCTCGAGGTGCGGCCCACGCACCTCGCCGCGACCTTCACCGACACAGCGGTACCTGCCGAGGTCGAGCTGCACGATGCTGCGATGCCGGGTCCGCTCGAGGAGTCCGGCCGCGGCATCGCCCTCGCTGCCGCAGCGCTCGAGCGCTTCGAGCACGAGCGTCGCGGCGGCAATGTCTGGCGACTCCGACGCGACCGGCTCGGGCCGCGCGACTGAGACGGCGAGCCTGCGTCAGCCCGACGACCACCCATCGGCAGACTCGAGCGCATCGCGGGCCGCGAGGAGCTCCGCGAGTCGCTCGGCGAAGCGCGCGACGGCGTCGGGCTCGCGCGGCAGGAAGCCCTCTCCGGTCTTCGCGCCCAGGTCGCCGCGCGCTGCCCGGTCGCGCAGCATGCCGGGGGCCGCGGATGCGTCGCCGAGGCTCGGGAAGACGCCGTCCGCGACGCTCGTCCAGACGTCGAGGCCGCCGAGGTCCATGACCTCGAAGGGCCCCGCGAGCGCCCACCGCGGGCCGAGGCCCGCGGTCACGGCCCGGTCGACCTGCTCGGGCGTCGCGATGCCGAGCTCGACCAGGTGCATGGCCTCGCGGTAGAGCGCCGCCTGCAGCCGGTTGGCGATGAAGCCCTCGACCTGCTGGGCCAGCGGCACCGCGGTCTTGCCGCAGCCCTCGAGCAGCCGCACCATGCGATCGACGCTCGCCTGCGGCGTCGCCGGCCCCGGCACGACCTCGACGAGCGGCACGGTGTCGGCCGGGTTGAAGAAGTGCGCGATCACGAGCCTCGCGGGCTCGCGCATGCCCGCTGCGATCGCATCCGGAGCGATCGACGAGGTGTTCGAGGCGATGATCGCCGTCGCGTTCGCCGCCTCGACGCGGGCGATGAGCTCGCGCTTCAGCTCGAGCCGCTCGGGAGCCGCCTCGAGCACGACGGTCGCCCCGTCGACGGCGCTCTCGACGGTGTCGTGCGCCGAGGCGCCGGCCGACGCCGCGGCGGCGCTCGCCACCTCGGGGCGCACGTCGAACACCCGCACGCGGTGCCCGGCGGCGCCGAGCACGCGAGCGATGCCTGCGCCCATGACGCCTGCGCCCAGCACGGCGATCGTCTCCCGGGTGGTCCCGTCGAGCGCGTCGCGGGCGCCCTCGGCGGTCGACTCGGCGGTGCGCCCAGCCGCCGTCGCACCGACCGGCTCGCCGCCGCCTGCCGCCATCGCGCTGCCCTCCTGCACGGTCAGCTCGTGCGGCTGCCGAGCCCGAAGGAGGCGGCGACGCGGTCGGGGATCAACGGGATCAGCGGGGCGGCGAGCCGGTAGCGCCAGTCGGCGACCACCACCGCGCGCCGCGTGCGCAGGCCGCGGAGCCCGTCGCGCACGACGGTCGACGCATTCGCCCACCCCGCCCGCGGCACGCTCGTGGGCGCGACGCCCATGCGCGCGTGGAACTCCGTCGGCACGAAGCCCGGCAGCAGCGCGGTGACGACGACGCCGTCGCGGCGGTACTGCGCCGAGAGCGACCGCGACAGCACGATCAGGTGCGCCTTCGCCGCCGAGTAGGTGCCGCTCGGCAGGCGCCCGGCGAGGCTCGCGACGTTCAGGACGCCGCCGCGGCCTCGCTCGCGCATGCCCGGCAGCGCCGCGTGCGCCAGGCGCGTCGGCACCCACGCGAGCAGCTCGTGCATGCGCCGCTCATCGTCGACGGCGGATGCGTGGAAGGGCTCGGCGACGGCGAAGCCCGCGTTGTTGACGAGCACGTCGACCGGTCGCGCCGCATCGGCGAGCCGCGCGGCGACCAGCTCGAGGCCATCGTCCGTGGTCAGATCCGCCGGCAGCACCTCGGTCGCCACCGGCAGCGACGACGCCAGCGCGGCGAGCCGCTCGGCGTCGCGCGCGACGAGCACGAGCGAGAAGCCGTCGGCGGCGAGCTGCCTGGCGAACTCGGCTCCGAGCCCCGCCGAGGCGCCGGTGATGAGCGCACGCATCTGCATGCCGTCAGCCTGGCAGAGTGCGCGCGTCCATGTCGGCTGCCGCCGGTATCCTGATCGCACCACGCGGGAGTGGTGGAATTGGCAGACACGCAAGGTTTAGGTCCTTGTGCCCTCGTGGCGTAGGGGTTCAAGTCCCCTCTCCCGCACTCGACGCACTATGCGAAGGAGCACGCGCGTGCATCCGCTGCCATCAGAGTTCCTCATCGACATCGAGGGCCTCATCACCGGCGCGGGCTCCTGGGCGCTCGTCGTCGTCTGCGCGATCGTCTTCATCGAGACGGGTCTGCTGGTCGGGTTCCTACTGCCTGGCGACACGCTGCTCGTGATCGCCGGCGTGCTCTCCTTCACCGGCGTCATCCACCAGCCGATCTGGCTCGTGATGCTCTGCATCGCGGTGTGCGCGATCGCTGGCGATCAGCTGGGCTACTACATCGGCAAGAAGGCCGGGCCGCCGATCTTCCAGCGCCGATCATCGGGGCTCTTCTCGCATCGCACGATCGAGCGGACCAACCGCTTCTTCGTACGCTACGGCGCCGCCGCGGTCATCATCGCCCGCTTCATCGGCATCGTGCGCACCTTCATGCCCGTCGCCGCGGGCGTCGGCCGCATGCCGTGGCCGCTCTTCTTCCGGCTCGACATCATCGGGGGCCTGCTGTGGGGTGCCGGGCTGCCACTGCTGGGCTGGGGCGTCGCGCACATCCCGGGTGTCGCAGAGGTCGTCACCGAGTACATCGACCTCGTGCTCATCGGCGTCGTCGCGATCGCCATCGTCTTCATCGTCGTGCACGCCATCCAGTCGCGGCGGGAGGTCGAGCGCGAGATCCGCGACGGCTCATCCGACAGCCAGGTGCAGACGCTCGACCTCTCCGGCTCGAACGACGTCGGGCTCGACCGCTGACCTGAGCGCTCACCGCGCTGGCTGCGCAGGCCCGCGAGGCGGAGCGCGGCGGAGCAGGAGCGCCGCAGCGCGGAGTCAGCCAGCGGAAGAGCGCCGACAGCGGCGCATCCGCTCAGGCGCAACCGCTCAGGCGCAACCGCTCAGGCGCTCAGCCAGATCGACCGCGCGACCTCGGGGCCGAGGTCGACCGTGCCCCGCGCGGTCTCGACCTGGATCGAGCCCGAGTAGGGCTTCTGCCCCAGCACCGTGAGCGTGGCGTCGAGCGCGACCCCCTCCTCGGCGAGGAAGCGCAGCATGGCCGGATCGTCGTCGGCGATGCGCACCACGGTGCCCGCATGGCCGAGCTCCGCGGCCGCCAGCAGCACCGCATCCGGCCGCACCACCGTGCCGTCGACCGTCGGGATGGGGTCTCCGTGCGGATCGCGCACCGGGTCGCCGAGCGAGCGGGCGATCGAGTCGAGCAGCCGATCGCTCATCGCGTGCTCGAGGATCTCGGCCTCGTCGTGCACCTCGTCCCACTCGTAGCCGTGTCGCTCGACGAGCCAGGTCTCGACGACGCGGTGGCGTCGCACCTGCCGCAGCGCGAGCGCCGCGCCCTCGCGCGTGAGCTCGATCGCGCCGTAGGGGCGGTGGTGCACGAGGCCGGCGGCCGCCAGCTTCTTCACCATCTCGGTGACGGTCGAGTTCGCGAGCCCGAGGCGCGCGGCGAGCTGCGAGGGCGTCACCGGCTCAGGCTGCCACTCGGTGTGGTGGTAGATGGCCTTGACGTAGTCCTCAGCCGCTGTGGACTGCATGTCGCCTCGCTCTCGCCCACCGCATCACGAGGCCCCGGCGGGGCCCGAAGAGCAACGCTAGCCCGAACGCGAGACCCTGCGTCAGCACCACCGCGCCGCCGGGCGAGATGTCGAGCCAGAAGGCCGCCATCAGGCCCACGAGCGACGCGACGACCGTGACTCCCACCGACCAGGCGAGCAGCGCATCCCACCGCACCGCGATGAGCGAGGCCGTCGCACCGGGGATCACGAGCATCGCGACCACCAGGATGATGCCGACCGCTTGCAGCGCCGTCACGACCGTGAGCGCGAGCGCCCCCAGCAGCACGGCGTGCAGGATGCGCGGGCGCAGCCCGATCGCGTGCGCGTGCCCCGCGTCGAAGGCGACGAGGGTCAGGTCGCGCCGCAGGATCAGGAGTGTCGCGCAGACGATGCCGCCGACGATGAGCACCTGCGCGATGTCGAGGTCGCTGACGCCGAGCACGTTGCCGAACAGGATGTGCTGCAGGTCGGTGTCGGATGGGGTCACCGAGATGATCACGAGGCCGAGCGCGAAGAGGGTGGTGAAGACGACGCCGATCGCGGCATCCGCCTTGATCCTGGTGGCGGCGCGCACGCCGCCGATGAGCGCGACGGCGCCGATGCCGAAGACCGCCGCGCCGATCGCGAAGGGCAGCCCGAGGATGTAGGAGAGCGCGACGCCGGGCAGCACCGCGTGCGAGACGGCATCGCCCATGAGCGACCAGCCCATCTGCACGAGCCAGGTCGACAGCAGCGCGCACGCGACCGCGGCGACCAGCGTCACGAGCATGGCGCGCTGCATGAAGCCGTAGGCGAACGGCGCGAGGATCGCATCCAGCAGGCTCGCGTCCATCACCGCTCCTCCGCACCGTCACGGGGCTCGCCCCTGCTCGGCCGCCCGCCGCCGAATGCCTCTGCGATGCGCTCGGGCGTCAGTGCCTCGGCGGGCGGGCCGTGGTGCAGCAGCCGGCCGCGCTGCAGCAGCAGCACGCGATCGACGAGCTCCGCCACGCCCGTCAGGTCGTGGTGCACGATGACGACGCTGCGACCGCGATCGCGCAGGCCGCGCAGCACCGCGCCGATCGCGGCCTCGCTCGTGCGGTCGACTCCGGCGAAGGGCTCGTCGAGCAGCATCAGCTGCGCGTCCTGCGCGATGGCGCGCGCGACGAATGCGCGCTTGCGCTGCCCGCCGGAGAGCTCGCCGATCTGCCGGTCGGCGAGGTCCTCGAGGCCGAGCAGCGCGATCGCCCCCTCGACCGCCTCGCGATCCGCGCGTCGCGCGATGCGCAGCACGCCCATCCGCCCGTACCTGCCGGTGGTGACGACGTCGCGCACGGTGACGGGGAACTCCCAGTCGACGGCCTCGGCCTGCGGCACGGATGCGACGAGGCCCGCCCGACGCGCCTGGGCGGGCGTGCGGCCGAGGATCCGCACGGAGCCCTCGTGCGGCACGCGCTCGAGCACGGCAGCCAGCATCGACGACTTGCCGGAGCCGTTGACGCCGACGAGCCCGGTGATCTCGCCCGAGCGGATGCGCACGGTCACGCCCGAGAGCGCGCGCACCTCGCCGTACCGCACCCCGAGCGCCTCGGTGGCGACGGCGACGGCGTCGGGCGCGGCCGCATCGCGCATCCGCGCAGCGCTCGTGCCGCCGGTGCTCCCGGTACCGATCCGATCGCTCATCCGCGCAGCCCCTCCAGGATGGTGTCGACGTCGTGCTCGATGAGCGCGAGGTAGGTCGGTGCCGGGCCCTCGGGCGGCGACAGCGAGTCGACGTGCAGCCCGCCGTCGAAGCGCACGCCGACGGTGCGGGCGATCTGCTGCTGCGTGCCCGGATGCGTCGTCGACTCGCAGAAGACGGTCGGCACGCGGGTGCGCTCGACGACCGCGGCGACGTGGGCGATCGCCTGCGGCGTGCCCTGGCCTCCGGCGTTCACCGGCCACAGGCTCGCCTCCGCCAGGCCCGCGTCGCGCGCGAGGTAGCTGAAGGCGCCCTCGCAGGTGACGAGCACGCGGTGCTCGGGCGGCAGCGCGGCCACGCCGAGGCGGAGCCGCTCGTGCTGGCGCTCGAGCTCGGCGGCGACGGCGGCGGCGTTCTCGTCGATCGCGGCGCGCTCGTGCGGCACGAGGTCGCCGATGGCGACGCGCAGCGCCTCGACGTAGCGCGCGCCCTCCACCGGGGAGACCCACGCGTGGGCGTTGGGGCTGCCTGCGTGGTGACCGGTCTCGATCGCGATCGGCTCGACGCTGTCGCTGAGGACGACGTGCGGCGCATCGGCGCGCTCGACGAGCGTCAAGAGCCAGTCGTCGATGCCCATGCCGTTCGTGACGACGAGGTCGGCGCCCTCGGTGCGCACGAGATCCCCCGGGGTCGGCTCGTAGTCGTGCACCTCGACGCCGACGCGCGTGAGCGACTCGACCCGAGCGGCATCGCCCGCGACCTCCCGCGCCAGGTCGGCGATCACGGTGAAGGTGGCGAGCACGAGGGGGCGCTCGTCGGCGGGCGCCGCGATGTCGGCTGGGCTGTCGCCGGATGCGCATCCGGACGCCGCTGCGAGCACGCCGGCGCATAGGGCGGCTCGCAGGAGGATTCGCCTGCCCGAACGATGATGCTTCGGCACACCGAAATCGTGCCACATCCGCCGGCGCCGCGCGAGCGCGGAAGACGCCGACCCCTCCGGCCAGGGAGGACCCGGTGCACCGGGTCGGTCGTGGCGCGCGGGGTCGGCGACTCGAGTCGATGCGCGGCGAGCGGCGGGCCCTGCGACAGGCCGAGCGCCAGGCTGCGGCGAGAGGCCCGGGCGGCAGGCTGTGGCGCCAGCCGCCCGCGTCAGCTCGCCCGGATCCGCTCGGCGAGCGCGGTGAACGCGATCCGGCGGTGGCTCAGCGCGTCCTTCTCCTCCGCCGTCAGCTCTCCCGCGGCCCTGCCGCCGCCGTCGTGCGGCACGAAGATCGGGTCGTAGCCGAACCCGCCCTCGCCGCGCGGCGCATCCGCGATCTCGCCCTGCCACTCGCCCCGCACCGCGATCTCGCCGTCGGCGTCGACCCATGCCGCCGCGCAGACGAAGCGGGCAGCGCGATCGGCGGTGTCACCCAGGTTCGCCAGCAGCAGCTCGAGGTTGTCCCGATCGTCGCGCGTGCCGGCATAGCGCGCCGAGTGGATGCCGGGGGCACCGCCCAGCGCGTCGACCTCGATGCCCGAGTCGTCCGCGAGCGCCGGCAGCCCCGTGCGCTGGTGCGCGGCGCGCGCCTTGATGAGCGCGTTGGCCTCGAAGGTGTCGCCGTCCTCGACCGCCTCCGGCCCGTCGTCCGGCAGCAGCTCGACGCCGGGCAGCAGCGGCGCGAGGATCCGCCCGAGCTCCTCGACCTTGTGCGGGTTGTGGGTCGCGACGACGACCTGGAGCCCGCCGCCGACGAGGTCGACCCCCGTGGATCCCTCCACGCTCATGCCGCGCCTCCCAGCACCTCGCGCTGGATCTCCGTGAGCCGCGCGGTGCCGGCGAGCGCGATGTCGAGCATCGCGTCGAGCTCTGCGCGGTCGAAGGGCGCCGCCTCAGCGGTGCCCTGCACCTCGACCAGCAGCCCGCGGCCGGTCGCGACGACGTTCATGTCGGTCTCCGCCCTGACGTCCTCGGTGTAGGCGAGGTCGAGCATGGGCGCGCCGTCGACGATCCCGACCGAGATGGCGGCGATCGAGTCGACGAGCGGCTTCGCGCTCCTCGGCACGCGCCCTGCGGCCTGCGCCCACGCGATCGCGTCGGCGAGCGCCACCCACGCGCCGGTGATCGCCGCGGTGCGCGTGCCGCCGTCGGCCTGCAGCACGTCGCAGTCGACCGCGATCGAGAGCTCGCCGAGCGCCCGCATGTCGACGCCCGCGCGCAGGCTGCGCCCGATCAGCCGGGAGATCTCGTGCGTGCGGCCGCCGACCTTGCCGCGCACGCTCTCGCGATCCATCCGCTCGTTGGTCGATCGCGGCAGCATCGAGTACTCCGCCGTCACCCACCCCTTGCCCTTGCCCGCCATCCAGCGGGGCACGGTCGGCATGACGGATGCGGTGCAGAGCACCCGCGTGCGACCGAAGGAGACAAGGGCGCTGCCCTCGGCCTGCTCGCTCCAGCCTCGCTCGATCGTGACCTCGCGCAGCTGGTCGAGGTGTCTGCCGTCCGCGCGCGTGCCCGCTGTGCTGTCCATCCCCATGGGGGCCTCCTTCAATCGATGCGACCGGGCAGCTGGATGACGCCGGTCTGCGTGAACTCCACGTGCGTGACCTCGGGCCCGAGGAACCGTCGCGCGAGGCGCAGGAACGGCTCCTGGGCCTCGGTCGTCGCCTCGAAGGCGTAGGTCGGTGTCGCGCCGGGCTGCGCGAGCATGCCGCGATCGCTGAGGATCCGGTAGACGTCGGCGGCGGTCTCCTCGGCGCTCGAGACGAGTCGCACCTCCGGCCCGGTGACGTAGCCGATCGCGCCGGCCAGCAGCGGGTAGTGGGTGCAGCCCAGCACGACGGTGTCGGGATCCTCGGCGAGCAGCGGCGCGAGGTACTCTCGCGCGGCCTCGAGCACCTCGTCGCCGGTCGTGACGCCGGACTCGACGAACTCCACGAAGCGCGGCGCCGCCGCTGCGGCGACGCGGGGCACGCCCGCGTCGGCGAAGGCACGCTGGTAGGCGCCCGAGCCGATCGTCCCCGCGGTGCCGATGACGCCGATGCGCCCGGATCTGCTCTGGGCGACGGCCGCGCGCACCGCTGGGTGGATGACCTCCACCACCGGGATGCCCATGCCGAGCTCGTAGCGCTCGCGCGCGATGTCGAAGGTGGCGGCCGACGCGGTGTTGCACGCGATCACGAGCATCTTGACGCCCTGGGCGACGAGCGTGTCGAGCACGTCGAGCGCGAGGCGGCGCACCTCGGGCTGCTCGCGCGGGCCGTACGGGCCGTTCGCGGTATCGCCGATGTAGGTGATCGACTCCGCCGGCAGCTGATCGATGATCGCCCTCGCCACGGTGAGCCCGCCGACGCCGCTGTCGAAGACTCCGATCGGGCGCTGCACGTCGGCAAGCCTAGCGGCGCGGCGCCGTGCCGCTCCGTGCGCCGCGCTCTCTGTACCCCCATGTCAGATGTGCCGGGTATCGTCAGCACTCCGGCGATCGGCAGGAGTCCGCATGATCGAGTTCGCATCCGTGCGCAAGGAGTACCCCGACGGCACGACCGCCGTCGCGGACTTCAGCATGACCATCCCCTCCCACTCCGTCGCCGTGCTCGTGGGTTCGTCCGGCTGCGGCAAGACCACGCTGCTGCGCATGGTCAACCGCATGGTGGAGCCAACGTCGGGCGCGGTGCTGATCGACGGCGTCGACGTGCGGTCCATGGACGCGGTCAAGCTGCGCCGATCGATCGGCTACGTCCTGCAGGCGGGCGGGCTGCTCCCCCACCGCACGATCGCCGACAACGTCGCGACCGTGCCGGTGCTGGAGGGGCGCAGCCGCAAGCAGGCTCGACACGAGGCGCTCGGCCTGCTCGAGCGCGTCGGCCTGGACACCGCGCTCGCCGACCGCTACCCCGCGCAGCTCTCCGGTGGTCAGCAGCAGCGCGTCGGCGTCGCTCGGGCGCTCGCGGCCGACCCCAACATCCTGCTCATGGACGAGCCGTTCGGCGCCGTCGACCCGATCGTGCGAGATCAGCTGCAGGCAGAGATGCGCTCGCTGCAGGCCGAGCTCGGCAAGACCATCGTGTTCGTGACGCACGACATCGACGAGGCGTTCGCGCTCGGCGACGAGGTGCTCGTGCTGCGCAAGGGCGCCGAGATCGCGCAGCGCGGCACGCCCGCCGAGATCCTCGCGAACCCCGCCGACGAGTTCGTGTCGAGCTTCGTCGGCGCTGACGCCGCTCGCCGCACGCTGCGCATCCGCGAGGTCGACGGCCGGAGCGTCGTCGTCGACGGCGACGACCGCCCGACCGGCGTGCTGGCGAGCTGAGGGGCCGCTCGTGAACTGGCTGAGCCAGAACCTGCACATCGTCGGCGGCCTGCTCGTCGACCACCTCGTGCTCTCGATCGTCCCGATCGTGCTGAGCCTGCTGATCTCGGTGCCGCTGGGATGGCTGGCGTCGCGGTACCGTCGGGCGCGCACGCCGCTGCTCACCGGCACGGGGCTGCTCTACGCGATCCCCTCGCTGCCGCTGTTCATCATCGTCGCGCCGATCCTCGGGGTCGCCGTGCGCTCGCCCATCACGATCATCGCCGGGCTCACCCTCTACGGCTGCGCGCTGCTCGTCCGCGGCGCCGCCGACGCGTTCGGCTCGGTCGCGCGCGAAACGATGCTCGCCGCCGACGCGATGGGCCACTCCGCCTGGGCGCGGTTCTGGCGCGTCGAGCTGCCGCTCGCGGGGCCGGTGCTCCTGTCGTCGCTGCGCGTGGTCGTGGTCTCCACCGTCAGCCTCGTCACCGTCGGGGCGGTGGTCGGCGCGTCGAGCCTCGGCACGCTCTTCACCGACGGGTTCCAGCGCGGCATCGAGGCCTCGATCCTCACCGGCCTGGTGCTGACCGTCGTCGTCGCCTACGCGCTCGACGCGCTGTGCGTGCTGCTGGGTCGGCTGGCCATGCCCTGGCGCGGGGCGGTGCGCGCATGAACCTCTTCCTCGACGCGATCGCCTACCTGCTCGACCCGGCGAACTGGAGCGGCGCCGGCAGCCTCGGCATGCGCATCCTCGAGCACCTGTCGTTCTCGGGCACCGTGCTCCTCGTCGCCGCGCTCATCGGAATCCCCGCCGGCGTCCTCATCGGGCACACCGGCCGGGGCCGAGGCCTCGTGATCGCCCTCACCAGCGGTGCGCGCGCCATCCCCACGCTCGGCCTCCTGACGATCTTCGGCCTCATGCTCGGCATCGGCCTCGAGGCGCCGTTCCTCGCGCTCATCGTGCTCGCGCTGCCACCCGTGCTCGCGGGTGCGTACGCGGGCGTCGAGTCGGTCGACCGCCAGGTCGTGGGTGGCGCGCGCGCCATCGGCATGACGGAGCGGCAGATCATCCTGGGCGTCGAGCTGCCCCTCGCGAGCCCCGTGCTCATCGGCGGGCTCCGCTCCGCCGCGCTGCAGATCATCTCGACCGCCACGCTCGCCGCGTACATCTCGAACACCGGGCTCGGCAGGCCCATCTTCCAAGGCCTGAAGGGCCGCGACTACGAGATCATGCTCGCCGGCTCCATCCTGGTCGCCCTGCTCGCCCTGGCCGTCGAGCTGCTGTTCCAGATCGCCCAATCCGCGGCATCCCGCCGCGCCGAACCCCACCGAGCGCGATCCCGCGCTCCAGAGAGGATCACCGCATGACCCACTTCACCCGCAGGTCGGGCCTCGCGCTCGCCGCCATCGGCGCGACCGGCGCCTTGCTCGTCGGCTGCGCGAGCGCCGACCCCCTGGAGGAGGGCGAGTCGAGCGCTCCTGCCGCGAGCGGCGACAGCACGACGCTCGTCGTCGGCTCGCAGGACTACTACTCGAACGAGATCATCGCCGAGCTCTACGCCTACGCCCTGGAGGACGCCGGCTACACGATCGACCGCCAGCTCCGCATCGGCCAGCGCGAGGTCTACCTGCCGGAGATCGAGGCAGGCTCCATCGACCTGTTCCCCGAGTACACCGGTCCGCTGCTGCAGGTCTGGGCGGAGGAGCCGGCGGAGCGCGAGAGCGACGAGGTCTTCGCGGCGCTCGAGGACGCTGCTCCCGAGGGGATCACGATCCTCGACCAGGCTCCGGCGACCGACCAGGACTCCTACGTCGTCACGCGCGAGTTCGCCGAGGAGTACGACCTCACGACCGTCGCCGATCTCGCCAACGTCGACGAGCCGCTGACGATGGGGGCCAACTCCGAGGCCGAGACGCGGCCGAACGGGCCGCAGGGCCTCGCGGAGGTCTACGGCATCGAGGTCGGCTTCACGCCGATCGAGGACGGCGGCGGCCCGCTCACCGTGCGAGCGCTCCAGGACGGCGACGTGCAGCTCGCGATCCTGTACACCGCGCAGCCGGAGATCGCCGAGAACGACCTGGTCGTGCTCGAGGACACCGAGGGCCTCTTCCTCTCGTCGAACGTCGTGCCGGTCGCGAGCGACCGCGTCGACGCCGAGGCGCAGGAGATCGTCAACGAGGTCAGCGCCGCGCTCACCTCGGAGCAGCTCATCGAGCTCAACCGCCGCAGCACCGTCGAGCAGTCGCCGGCGGCCGACATCGCGCAGGCATGGCTCGAGGAGCAGGGCCTGCTCGGCTGATCAGTCGCGCAGCATCCTGTGCATCGGGATGTTGCCCCAGGTCGGGCCGGTCTCGACCTGCTCGTCGAGGTGACGGAACCCGCGCCGCTCGTAGAACCGAGCGGCGCGGTCGTTCCCGTCGATGAGCCACAGGTAGTGCGGGCGCGCATCGACGACCTCGTCGAACAGCGCGGCGCCGAGCCCGGTGCCGTGCATGTCGGCGTGCACGTAGAGCCGGTCGAGCTCGCGCTCCGCGGGGGCCGGCACGAAGCCGAGCGACACCTCCCACGCGGCGGGCGCGGTGCTCGCCGAGGCGACGCCGACGATCCGGTCGCCCTGCCATGCGATCCTGCGCACCGCATCGCTCGGCTCGGCGAAGGCGGCGGCGAGCGAAACGACGTTCGCCTGAGCCAGGCCGGTGAGCGCGAAGTCGCGCGGCAGCTGGCCGGCGTAGGTGCGCTGCTGCTCCTCCACGAGGAACATCGCCCAGGCGGGCGCGTCCCTCGGGGCGGGCTCGCGCAGCTCGACGCCGTCCGGCAGGGTCCTCGTCTGGTGCAGCACCCGACCACGCTACCGGCGGCTCGCGCGCCGTCGCGCGCTCGCCACGACCCGCGCGGCGTCAGCGCCGTAGGCTGGCGCTCGTGACCGACACCGCGCTCATGACCGACCGCTACGAGCTGACGATGATCGATGCCGCGCTGCGCAGCGGCACGGCGTTCCGGCCCTCCGTCTTCGAGGTGTTCGGCAGGCGACTGCCCGGCGCCCGCCGCTACGGGGTCGTCGCCGGCACCGGCCGGTTCCTCGAGCGCCTCGCCGACTTCCGATTCCGCGACCCCGAGCTGCGCTTCCTGCGGGAGAACCGCGTCGTCTCGGCCGAGCTCATCGACTGGCTCGCCGACTACCGCTTCGCCGGCGACATCCGCGGCTATGCCGAGGGCGAGCTCTACTTCCCCGGGTCTCCCCTGCTCGTGATCGAGGGCTCCTTCGCCGAGGCGGTCGTGCTCGAGACCGTCGCGCTCTCGGTGCTGAACTACGACTCGGCCGTCGCCAACGCCGCCACCCGCATGGCGCGCGCCGCCAAGGGCCGCCCGCTCGCCGAGATGGGGTCGCGCCGCGCCAACGAGGAGGCTGCGATCGCTGCGGCCCGCGCGGCCTACATCGCCGGCTTCTCGGCCACCTCGAACCTCGCCGCCGGAGCCCGCTGGGGCATCCCGACGATGGGCACAGCCGCGCACTCGTTCACGCTGCTGCACGACTCCGAAGCAGAGGCCTTCCAGGCGCAGATCGATGTGCTGGGGGTCGGCACGACGCTGCTGGTCGACACCTACGACATCGAGCAGGGCATCCGCACGGCCATCGAGGTCGCAGGCACCGGGCTCGGCGGCATCCGGCTCGACTCCGGCGATCTCGCCGAGGTCGCCGGCGAGGCGCGCGCGCTCCTCGACTCGCTGGGCGCCACCGAGACGCGCATCACCGTGACGAGCGACCTCGACGAGTACGCCATCGCAGGTCTCCAGGCGAGCCCGGTGGATGCCTACGGCGTGGGCACGAGCGTCGTGACGGGTTCGGGCGCGCCCGCGGCCGGCATGGTCTACAAGCTGGTGGCGCGGCAGGGCGACGACGGATGGGTCGGGGTCGCGAAGCGCTCAGAGGACAAGGCCTCGAAGGGCGGCGAGAAGGTCGCCGTGCGCACCCTCAAGGACGGCGTCGCGGTCGAGGAGACGGTGCTGCTCGGCGACGGCGCTGCCCCCGCCGAGGCGATCGCTCGCGGCCGCTCGCTGCAGGTGCAGCTGGTCACCGGCGGCGAGATCGACGACCGCTGGTCGGGCTCGGCCGGCGTGGCCGCTGCGCGCGAGCGCCACGCCGCCTCGGTCGAAGAGCTGCCGGCCGATGCGCACCGCCTCGCCCGCGGCGAGCCCGCCATCCCGACGGTCTTCCGCTGACCGCGCGCGGCCCGAGGCAGGCCGCGGTGCTGGGCTCCGCGGTGCCGGGCTCCTCGATGCCGGGCTACTCGGTGCGCAGCTTCTCGTAGATCGCCTTGCAGGCGGGGCAGATCGGGAACTTCTCGGGGTCGCGACCCGGCGTCCACTTCTTGCCGCACAGCGCGCGCACCGGCTTGCCGGAGAGCGCCGACTGCAGGATCTTCTCCTTCTTGACGTAGTGCGAGAAGCGGTCGTGGTCGCCGTCCTCCACCGACTCCTCGTTGAGGAGCTGCTCGAGCTCGCGGTCCAGCACGTCGGTGCCGCCGCCGGCGCCGATCGAGCCCGGTCCGGCGGTGTCGGGTCCTGTGGTCGTCATGCAGCCATGATCCCACGCCGCTCCGTCGCACGCACAGCGCGCTCCCGGCCTGGGTGCGCGAGGATGCTCCACGGTGCCGCTGGGGGGCGCGCACCTCGCCGACAGAGGGGGAACCGATGGGTGAGATCGAACCGAACGAGGATCTCGGCTGGATGATGAAGACGCTCGAGGGCATCCTCGGCGTGCAGCGGCCGCTCGTCGTCAACCACCTGCGCTCGCTGCGCCGCAAGCATCCTGACCTCACCCCCGCGCAGGTCATCGCGCGCCTCGAGAAGCAGTACCTGACGGCTGTGTCGACAGGCGGCGCCGCGGTCGGCGCGACCGCGGTCGCTCCCGGCATCGGCACGGCGGCCGCGCTCGGGCTCACCGTCGCGGAGACGGCCGGCTTCCTCGAGGCGAGCGCCTTCTTCGGCCAGGCCGTCACCGAGGTGCACGGCATCGCGGTCGAGGACGAGGAGCGCGCGAAGGCCCTCGTCATGGGGCTGATGCTGGGCGCCGGAGGTCAATCGCTCGTCAAGCGCGCCGCCGAGCAGGCGCTCGGCCGCGGCGGCGTGCCCGGCAACGCCTACTGGGGCCAGCTGGTCACCTCGGCCATGCCCTCGGGCGCCATGGGCCAGGTCGTCGACTTCCTCCGGCGCGCGTTCCTGCGCCGCATGGCGCGCAACACGGGCGCTTCGATGCTGGGCCGAGCCATGCCGTTCGGCATCGGTGCCGTCGTCGGCGGCGTCGGCAACAACATCCTCGGCCGCCAGGTCGTGAAGGCTGCCCGCGAGGCCTTCGGACCCGCACCGCTGGCCTTCGACGGCAACCTCGCACCTCGCATCAAGGAGGTGCGCCCGAGCCTGGGCGAGCGCATCGGGCAGGCGCGCCGGATCGAGCGCGAGGGCCTGGCGGGCGGCCTGCGGCGCATGCGGGACCGCCGATCGGCGCAGGACGCACCGGTGGGCGACGACCAGCAGCCGCAGGATCCGCAGGAGCGCTAGCGGTCCGAGGACGAAGGCCCCGCCTCCGCCGAGCGGAGCGCGGGGCCGAAGCCTTGCCTGCGAGCGCTGGATCAGCTCAGCTCGCCCAGCGTCACCTGGACGTCGGACTGCTCGCCCTCGCGCAGGTAGGTCACGGTCACCTCGCTGCCGGCGGCGTGCGCCCGCACCTGCGCCGTGGCGTCGATCGCTCCGGTGACCGGCTGCCCGGCGATGCTGGTGATGACGTCGCCCGCTCGCAGCCCGGCGTCCGCGGCGGCGCCGCCGTCGCTCAGCTCCTGCACCTGCGCGCCAACGTTGCCCACCGAGGCGTCGGTGACGTCGCTGACGGTCGCGCCGAGCAGGCCGTGCGTCGCCTCGCCCGTCGAGATGATCTCGTCGACCACGCGCTGCACGAGGCTCGCCTCCACGGCGAAGCCGATGCCGATCGAGCCAGCGGACTCCGAGTCGGATGAGCCCATGCTGGCGATCGCGACGTTCACGCCGAGCAGCTGGCCGGAGGAGTTCAGCAGCGCGCCGCCGGAGTTGCCGGGGTTGATCGAGGCGTCCGTCTGGACCACGGGGATGGAGATCTCCTCCTGCGCAGCCTGTGCGCCGTCCTCCTGCCAGAAGCCGAAGGGCGACTGCTCGCTCTCCTGCTCGTCGCCGCCCTCCGGCGCAGCGCTCGACGCGATGCGGAGGCCGCGGTCGACCGCGGAGACGATGCCGTCGGTGACCGAGTTCGAGAGTCCGAGCGGCGCGCCGATCGCGATCGCCGTGTCGCCCACGCGCACGTCGTCGCTCGAGGCGAAGGTGACGACGGGCAGATCCGCGTCCACCTTGATCACCGCGAGGTCGACCACCGGGTCGGTGCCGACGATCTCGGCCGCGAGCAGGCGGCCGTCGCTGGTCTGCACCGTGATCGTCGCATCCGCCGTCTGACCCGAGAGCGTGACGACGTGGTTGTTCGTCACGATGTAGCCGTCGGCGGCGATCGCGACGCCTGAGCCCTCGCCCGACCCGGCGCGCGAGACGGCCTGCACGGTGACGACGGACGGCCCGGCGGCGGCCGCGACGTCGGCGATCGTCCCGGCGTCGGAGACGGCCTCGCTCGTAGGCCCCTCGGCCTCCGGCGCCGTCTGCGTCTGCGGCTGCTGCTGGCTGCCCGCGAGCGCTCCCCCGCCGAAGCCGGCCGCGCCGCCCAGCAGCGCGACCGCGATGAGCGAGCCGACCACGAGACCGGTGCGTCGTCGCGGGCGCCCGACACCGGCTGCCGGTGCCGACGTCGCCGCGCCGAGCGCCGGCGACGGGCCGTAGCTCGGAGCGCTCGCGAACGCGCCGCCGTTCGAGTACACGGGCGCGTAGGCCTGCGTCGCAGCATCGCGCTGCGGCTGCGGCTGCCGCACGGCATGCGCGTCTGGCTGGCCCTGCTCGGGCGCGTACGGCTGCGCGGGGGGCTGCGCGGGCGCCTGCCAGCGCTGCCACTGCTCGCCGCTCGTCGGTCGCTGGAACTGCTGCGCCTGCGGGTCGTGCCCGGGCTGCTGGGCCGGCTGCTGCTGGCCTCGAGGCCCCATGGGATTGGGCACGCTGTCGTACGGGTTCGTCATGACCCCTACGGTGCCACTCGATCCCATGCGATTCCTACGCGCTCGCGATGTCGGCCGTTCGGAACCTCTGGGAACCGGGTAGCGTCGAACCATGGAGCAGGCACCCTGGCAGCGAGCCGCCGCAGGTGCGGGACTGCTCGGCGCGGATGGCCGGCTGGCGCCGACGATCTTCGCCGAGATGACCGCCCTCGCCACGAAGACCGGAGCCCTCAACCTCGGGCAGGGCTTCCCCGACGAGGACGGCCCGCGCGCCGTGCTGGACGCCGCCAAGCACGCGATCGACCACGGTCGCAACCAGTACGGGCCCGGCAGGGGCGCCCCGGAGCTCATCGACGCGATCATCGAGCACCAGCGCCGGTTCTACGGCATCGGGCTCGGGCGCAGCGACGTGCTGGTGACGGCCGGTGCCACCGAGGGCCTCGCGGCGACGCTGCTCGCCTACCTGCAGCCCGGCGACGAGGTGATCGTCTTCGAGCCGTACTACGACGCGTACGCGGCGATCGTGGCCCTGGCCGGCGGCGTGCTCGTGCCGGTGCCGCTGGCCGCGCCCGACTTCCAGCCCGACATCGAGCGGCTGCAGCGCGCTGCCACGCCTCGCACGAGGATGCTGATCGTCAACTCGCCGCACAACCCGACGGGCTCGGTGTTCACCGAGGACACGATGCGGCACATCGTCCGCGTCGCTGAGCGGCGCGACGCGATCATCGTCACCGACGAGGTCTACGAGCACCTGGTCTACGACGACCAGCACGTGCCGCTGGCCTCCTTCAGCGCTGCGCGCGATCGCCTCGTCTCGATCTCGTCGGCCGGCAAGACCTTCTCGGTCACGGGGTGGAAGGTCGGATGGGTCATGTCGACCCCCGAGCGCATCGCGCAGATCAGTGCGGTCAAGCAGTACCTCACCTTCGTGAACGGCGCGCCGTTCCAGCCCGCCGTCGCTGCCGGGCTGCGGCTGCCGGATGAGCACTACGACACGATCGTCGCCTCCTTCGCCCGCAAGCGCGACATCCTGACGCGCGGACTCCGGAACGCGGGCTTTGCCGTGCACGACGCGAACGCCGGCTACTTCGTGCTCGCCGACGCCGCGCCGCTCGGCATCGACGACGCGACCGCCCTCTCTCGTCGGCTGCCAGAGCTGGTCGGCGTCGTCGGGGTGCCGCTCTCGGCCTTCGCGAGGTCCTCGCGGCGCGACCTGCGCTCGACGATGCGCTTCGCCTTCTGCAAGTCCGACGACATGCTGCGCGACGCCTCACAGCGCCTCGCGGGCCTCAGGGCGGCAGAGCTGGAGCACGCCGCGCAGTCGGCGAACCGCGCCGCGACCGTGCTGGGCTGAGCGGCACGCGGCCGGCCGATTCGGGCGCAGCGCCCCGGCCGGCCCTCAGCTGACTCGGTAGCGCCGGTTCGCCAGCGAGGGGTTGCGCCTCCGCGTGCGGGCGATCGCGTCGGCGTCGATGGGCGCGACCGCGATGCCCTCCTCATCGCCGAGCGCAGCGAGCGGGATGCCCATCGGGTCGACGATGAGCGAGCAGCCGACACCCAGCGGCGGCGCCTGGTCTGCGGCCACGACGTGCACGGTCGACTCGATCGCGCGCGCGGTGACCAGCGTGGTCCAGTGCCGCTCCTTCTGCGGGCCGCGCACCCACTCGGCGGGCACGACGACGAGGTCGGCGCCCGCATCCACGAGCCGCCGGGTGGCCTCGGGGAACCGCAGGTCGTAGCAGGTCTGGATCCCGATGCGGGTGCCGAAGGCATCGACGACGGGCGTCTGCGCGGGGTCGCCGGCCGTGAGCCAGTCGGACTCGCTCGAACCGAACGCGTCGTAGAGGTGCACCTTGCGGTAGGCGACCCGCACACCGCGCTCATCGACCGCGACGACGGTGTTGGAGACGCCTGCCTCGAGGCGCTCGACCATGCCCGCGATCACGAGCGCGCCGTGCGCGGTCGCGCGCTCCTGCAGCATCGACGCGAAGGGCCCGTCGAGCGCCTCCGCGGCGGCCGGCGCGGTCGCCGCGAGATCGCTCGAGCAGTGCTGCGAGTACTCCGGCAGCACGATGAGCCGCGCACCCCGGGCGGCAGCCAGATCGATCCAGCGCGCTGCCGCAGCGCGATTCTCGGCCGGATCCTCGCCCGGCGCCCACTGCACGGCCGCTGCCAGCACCACGGTCGGCGCCACCGCATCCACCTCACCCATGCGGCAACCCTACGGGCTGCGCACGACCGGCGTCGCCCGCGCGACGCAGCGAGCCGGAGGCCGCTAGCCCGTCATGTCCTCGAGCTCCATGCCCTTGGTCTCCGGCACCTTCCACAGCACGAAGAAGAACGACAGCGCGGCGAAGAACGTGTAGAAGCCGTAGGCGAAGGTGAGGCCGATGTCTGCCATCGCGGGGAACGTCGTCGAGATCGCGAAGTTCGCGACCCACTGCGCTGCCGCCGCCACCGCGAGCGCGGAGGCGCGGATCCTGTTCGGGAACATCTCCCCCAGCAGCACCCACACCAGCGGCCCCCACGTCGCGCCGAAGAAGACGACGAACAGGTTGGCGCCCACGAGCGCGACGATCGACCAGGGCGGGCCAAGCTCGACCGACTGCGAGCCGTCGGCCGCCGTGGCGAGCTCGCCGAAGGAGAACGCGAGCGCCATGGCGCCGAGCGCGAGCGTCATGCCGACCGAGCCCACCAGCAGCATCTTGCGGCGTCCCACTCGGTCGACGAGCATGATCGCCACGATCGTCGTCACGATGTTGACGACGGAGGTGATGACGCTCGTGAGCAGGGCCGTGGACTCGTCGAAGCCGACCGAGCGCCACAGCGTCGTCGAGTAGTAGAAGATGACGTTGATGCCGACGAACTGCTGGAACACCGACAGCAGGATCCCCACCCAGACGATCGGGCGGAGGCCCAGCGCACTGCCCCGCAGATCCGCCATCGACTCGCGGTCCTCGCGCTCGAGCGAGAGGCGGATCTTCTCGATCTTGAGGTTCACATCCGTCTCGCCGGTGAAGTCGAGCAGCACCTGGGAGGCCTTGTCGTAGTCGCCCCGCGCGACGAGGAATCGCGGCGACTCCGGCAGGCGCAGCGCCATCACGCCGTAGACGAGGGCCGGCACGGCCTCGGCCATGAACATCCAGCGCCAGGCCGGCAGGTCGAACCAGAGGATCTCCGCCGAGCCGCCCGCGATGTCGGCGAGCCAGGCGTTCGACAGCAGCGCCGCGAAGATGCCGCTCACGATCGCGAGCTGCTGCAGCGAGCCGAGCCTGCCGCGCACCCGGGCCGGCGAGACCTCCGCGATGTACGCGGGCGCGATGACGCTGGCCGCGCCGACCCCGAAGCCGCCCACCACCCGCCAGGCGATGAGATCCCACACGCCGAACGCGAGCCCGGAGCCGAACGCCGAGATGAGGAACAGCACGGCAGCGGCGAGCATCACCGGGATGCGCCCGAAGCGGTTCGCGGCGGAGCCCGCGAACCACGCGCCGATGGCGCAGCCGATCAGCGCCGACGAGACGCTGAAGCCGGTCAGGCCCGCCTCGAGCGAGAGCTCGTCGGCCAGCGCATCCACGGCACCGTTGATCACGGCGGTGTCGAAGCCGAACAGGAACCCTCCGAGCGCTGCGGCGATCGTGATGCCGATGACGCGGCGATGCAGGCGGTTGTAGGTCTCAGGCATGGTCGCTCTCCTTCGGACTTCCGCGACACCACTGCTGTCACGCGCTGGCGACGCCGCCGCACGACGCCGCTGTGGGACGCAACTGTGCCACATCAGGGTGGTGCCGGGCACGGCGCACTGTCAGGATCAGAGCGACGAAGGGAGCAGGATGCTGGTCGCATTCTCCGTAGCGCCGGCGACAGCCGGACCGGACGGCTCGGTGCACGACGCCGTGGCCGCCGCCGTGCAGGTGGTCCGCGAGAGCGGCCTGCCGCATCGCACCGACGCCATGTTCACGACCATCGAGGGCGAGTGGGACGCGGTGTTCGACGTCGTGCGCCGCGCCACCGACGCGGTGCTCGTGCACGCGCCGCGCGCATCCCTCGTCATCAAGGCCGACATCCGGCCCGGATGGACGGATGAGCTCGACGGCAAGCTCGTCAGGCTCGAACGAGCCCTGGAGGGGGAAGCATGAGATCAGAGCTGTTCGCCGAGGCGAACCAGGAGCGCCAGTCGACGGAGCGGTGGGTCAAGCAGTCGAGCAAGATGCTGCGGATCAACGTCTCCGGCGGTCGCGACGTGCTGTCGGCCAAGGGCGCGATGGTCGCCTACCAGGGGCAGATCGAGTTCCAGCACGAGGGCGCCGGCGCGGGCAGGATGCTGAAGAAGCTCGTCACGGGCGAGGGCACCTCCCTCATGCGGATGCGGGGCGAGGGCGAGGTCTTCGTCGCTCGCGACGCGGCCAACGTGTTCACGGTCGAGCTCGAGAACGAGGGGCTGTCGGTGAACGGCAAGAACCTGCTCGCCTTCGACCCCGACCTGCAGTGGGACATCACGATGCTCCGCAGCGGCAACATCATGGCCGGCGGGCTCTTCAACGTGGAGATCGGTGGCACCGGCACCGTCGGCATCTCGTGCGAGGGCCAGCCCCTGCTGCTCGACTGCTCGCGGCAGCCGACCTTCGTCGACCCGAACGCCGCGGTCTGCTGGTCGTCGAGCCTCAGCCCCTCCGTCGTCAACAGCATGAACGTGCGATCGATGCTGCGCGGCGGCTCGGGCGAGGCGTTCCAGCTCGCCTTCCACGGCCCGGGCTTCGTCGTGGTGCAGCCCAGCGAGGGCCGTCCAGAGCTGTCAGGCGCGAACGGCGGCAGCCGGTAGGACCCGGATCCGGCCGCCCCGGCCGGAGATGCAGAAGAGGCGCCCTCTCGGGCGCCTCTTCTGTGTGCCGCAGTTCGCGGACTTCTTGTTGCGGGGACAGGATTTGAACCTGCGACCTCCGGGTTATGAGCCCGGCGAGCTACCGAGCTGCTCCACCCCGCGGCACAAGAAGAGACGTTACCAGTCCTCGCGCCGCGGGGCAAATCCCCTAGGGCGCGGGGCTCTCCTGCGGCTCCTCCGAGGCCTCCGGAGCGGCAGGATCCTCGGGCGCCGGCGTCTCGCCCGACTCCCCCTGGATCTGCCCGGAGAGCTCGAGCGCCTGGGCGAGCGCCGCCGTCAGCCGCTCGTCGGCCTCGGCAGCTGCGACCAGGTCGTTCTCGGCGTAGGCGGCCTGGCGCTGCTGCAGCGCCTCGCCCGCCTCCTGGACGGCCGCGTCGAGCTGCGCCTGCAGGCTGCCCTCGGGCGCGGGCTCCTCGGAGGGATCCTCGCCCTCCTCGCCCGGTGCGGCGGGGTCGACGCCAGAGTCGCCGGCCTCCGCACCCGAGTCGCCGCCGAACAGCGCGTCGAGGGCTTCGTCGAGCGTGTCCTCGAAGGCGATGTCGTCGCCGAACGCCACGAGGATCTTTCGGAGCACCGGGAAGGAGGTCGCACCCGTCGACTGCAGGTAGACCGGCTGCACGTACAGCAGGCCGCCACCCACCGGCAGCGTCAGCAGGTTGCCGTTGATGACCTCCGAGGCACCCTGGCGGAGCAGGTTGAGCTGCTGCGAGACCGCGTCGTCGGTGTCGAAGGTGTTCTGCACCTGACCGGGTCCGGGGATCGATCTGTCCTTCGGCAGCATCTGCAGCGTGAGCTGCCCGTAGGACTCCGCCACCTCGCCCGGCGTGCCACCCGCGTCGGCGTTCACCGACAGGTAGCCGTAGAGCACGTTGCGGCCGTCCCGCGGGATGAACGTCGAGTACAGCGTGAACGCCGGATCCTGGCCATCGACCGACATCGTCAGGTAGAACGGCGGCTGCAGCGGAGCCGTCGCCTCCGTGGCGCCCTCGGTCGGGTCGTTCGGCGTCGCCCACTGGTCGTCGCCCGAGAAGAAGGTGCCCGGGTTCGTGACGTGGTAGTCGCCGAGGATCGAGCGCTGCAGCTTGAACATGTCGGCCGGGTAGCGCACGTGGCTCATCAGCTCGCCCGACATCTCGCTGATCGGACGGATCGTGCCCGGGTAGATCTCGTTCCACGCCTGGAGGATCGGATCCTCGGCATCCCACGCGTAGAGCGTGACGGAGCCGTCGTACGCGTTCACGACCGCCTTCACCGAGTTGCGCACGTAGTTGATGACGTCGCCGATGGGCGGCGTCGGGTTCGTGGAGTCGGCGATCGCCTGCTGCACCGAGCGGTGCGACGAGTAGGGGTAGGTCGAGGCGGTCGTCATGCCGTCGACGATCCACACGAGCTGCTCGTCGACGATCGCCGGGTAGGTGTCGCTGTCGAGCGTCAGCCACGGCGCCACCTCGGCCACGCGCTGCAGCGGGTTGCGGTCGTAGAGGATCTGCGACTCGTCGGTGACGGCATCGGAGAGCACGATCTGCTCGGACTGGAACTTCAGCGCGTAGACCAGGCGGTTGAAGATGTTGTCGAGCTTCGGGCCGCCCTCGCCGGCGAAGGTCGTCTCGGCGTTGCCGCTGCCCTCCTCGCTCGAGCGCGGGTAGTCGAGCTCGAGGTTGCCGGGCGCGCCGACGATCGAGTAGTCGGGCATCGACTCGCCGAAGTAGACGCGCGGCTCGTACTCCCCGAGCGCACCGGTCGTCGGGATGCCGGCCTGCATGAACACCGGCTGGCCCTCTGGCCCGCGCTGGTTGCCGTAGGCGGCGACGACGCCGTAGCCGTGGGTGTAGACGATGTGGCGGTTGTACCAGCTGTCCTCGTCGAGACCGGAGAGGTCGAGCTCGCGCACCGCGATCACCGTGTCCTGCGTCTGGCCGTCGATCTCGTAGCGGTCGACGTCGAGCTGGTCGCGGAAGCCGTAGTACTGGCGGTACTCCTGCAGGTTCGCGAACGCGTCCGTCACGAGCGCGGGGTCGATGATGCGGATGTTCGCGGTCGTCTCCGCGTCCTCCCGCAGTGCGCCGGGCTCCGCGTCGGTGCGCGCATCCGAGGCCGTCTCGACCATCTCGTCGACGCCCCACGCGGAGCGGGTGGCGTCGATGTTGCGCTGGATGTACTCGGCCTCGAGGGTCCTCGCGCTCGGGTCGACGTTGAAGCGCTGCATGATCGCCGGGTAGGCCACGCCGACGACGAGCGACGCAGCGATCAGCAGGCCGGTGCCCACGATGGCGACGCGCCAGCGGCCGATGATGGCGGTGACGATGAAGAACAGCGCGACGACGCCGGCGATGCCCGCGAGGATCTGCGCGCCGGGGATCGAGGCGTTGACCTCGGTCCAGCCGGCACCGGTCGGCAGGAAGCCCTGCGAGGTCTGCGCGAGCGTCGCGTACTGGCCCAGCCAGATCGAGACGCCGAGCACGAGCATGTAGAGCGCACCGACGACGGCGAGCTGGATGCGCGCGGAGCGCGAGATGCGCACCTCGCGGCCCGTGATGCGGATCGCTCCGTAGAGGTAGGCGGTCGCGAGCGTCGCGACGCCGCAGATGAACAGCACCGCGAGCGCGAAGCCGACGATCTGCTGGTAGAAGGGCAGCTCGAAGATGTAGAAGCCGACGTCGAGGCCGAACTGCGGGTCGGTCTCGCCGAAGGGACGGCGGTGCAGCCACAGCTGCGCGGTCTCCCACTGCGAGGCCGCGGCGACGCCGGAGAAGAGTCCGAGCGCGGCGGGAGCCGCCCACATGACGAGCTTGCGCAGCGGCTCGACGAGCTCCTGGTAGCGGTCGAGCTGCGAGTTCAGCTGCGCGTAGACCGGCCGCGAGCGGAACGCGACCTGCACGGCGATGGCGAGCGGCACGGCCATCGCGACGAAGCCGATCGCGAACATCGTGGCGATCGAGAGCCAGCGCTTCTGCAGCACCTGCACGAAGCCCAGCTGGTCGAACCAGAGGATGTCGGCGTAGAAGCCCGAGAAGAGCACGAAGGCGCCGATGATGGCGGCCACGATCAGCACCGTGATCAGCAACGGCGATGGCCGCTGCCTCCCGGTGGTCGCTGCGGTGGGTCGTTCGGCGTTGGCAGACACGTCGTAGGGCTCCAGAGCTCAGTGTGGCGGTCGCGCCATCGTATCTGCCGAGGCTATGAGTCTTCGCCGCGCCCTCGGCGAGGTCGCGGGGGCCGCAGCCGCCCGGGGCTCCGTCGCGGTCGTGTCAGTCGCCGGCGCCGCACGTCGGCAGCTGCGAGGTGTCCTCGTTCATCGCCACCGCTTCGATCGCGGCGATCGCGTCGTCGAGCGTGTCGACGGCGAAGACCGTCAGACCGGGCGGCACGCGCCCCGCGACCTCGCCGCAGTTCTCGACCGGCGCGAGGAAGTGCGTCGCACCCGCGTCCACGGCGCCGTGCAGCTTCTGCACGATGCCGCCGATGGGGCCCACGTCGCCCAGCGCCGAGATCGTGCCCGTGCCCGCCCAGCGCGTGCCCGCCGTCATCGCGCCGGGGGTCAGCTCGTCGACGATGCCGAGGGCGAACATCATGCCGGCGCTCGGGCCGCCGACGTTCGGCAGCTGGATCTCGACGTCGAAGGGGAAGGTGAACTCGTTGGAGGGGTAGATGCCGACGAGCCGCTGCTCACCCTCCACCAGCGGCGTCACCTCCACCGTCAGCGGCTCGCCGTCGCGCTCGATGTCGAAGGTCGCCGGACCGTCGACCGCGGCGATGGCCTGGCGGATCGACGCGACGTCGTAGGCCGTCTCCCCGTTGACGCGCAGGATGCGGTCGTCCTCCTCGAGGATCCCGACCGCGGGCGCATCCGGGATCACGCCGGCGACGCGCACGTCGCTGACGATCTCGAGCCCCTCGTGCAGCAGCGCGGCGGCGACGGCGGCCTGCTGCGAGTTCTGCATCTCGATGCGGCCTGCCTCGTTCGACTCCTCGACCGAGACGTCGTCCGGGAAGGCGGCATCCATCGGGATGATGGAGTCAGCGGGGTCGAGGTAGGCCTGCGCGACCTCGACCCAGCTCAGCGGGCGCTGCGGGTTGCCGTAGAGGGCGATGGTCAGCAGCCGCAGCTCGCCCTCGGTGGGGAAGGTCTCCTCCCCCTCGATCGAGATCAAGGGGCCCGCATCCGTCGTTCCGAGCGTGTCGTAGGTCGGGCCCGGCACCTCCACCACGTAGGGCGAGGGCACGAAGGCGAGCGCGAGCGCGGCGAGCGCCGTCGCCGTCAGCGCGCCCCACCCGGCACGGCGGAGGCGCCGCGGCCGGACATCCGGGAAGCGCCGGTGTGGCGGGTGTTCGCGGACGGCGGAGGGCGGGATGGACGGATTCCCGGCTGGTGACGACATGCTGCGGATAGCGTAGTCGCATGCCTGAGGACTCCGAAGATCGGCGCCCCGAGGACGAGCTGCGCGAGATGCTGCAGCAGTTCCTCTCCGGTGATGGCCCCATCGACCCGTCCCGCCTCGCGGGAGCCGCGGGGATGCCCTCCGATCCCGCGCAGCTGCAGGCGCTGATGGCGCAGCTGCAGGCCGCGCTCGCGCGCAGCGACGACGGCATCGACTGGAGCGCGGCTGCGCGCCAGGCGGCCTCGGTCGTGCAGCGCGACCCGGGCTCGGTCACCACCGCGGAGCGCGAGGCCGTCCAGCAGGCGGCCGACCTCGCGGCGCTGTGGTTGAGCGAGACGACGGAGATCGGCGCGGTGACCGCGCTCACGATGATGTCGCGGCAGCAGTGGGTCGACGCGACCCTGCCGGTCTGGCAGGAGATGAGCGAACCCGTCGCCAGCAGCATCGCGAACGCGCTCACCCGAGCCATGCAGGAGCACGCGCCCGAGGAGGCGCAGGCGATGCTCGCCGGCGCCGAGAAGATCCTGCGCAACGTGGGCGGCACGATGTTCGCGATGCAGCTGGGCAACGTGATCGGCCAGCTCGCGGGCGAGACGGTGGCTGGCGGCGACTTCGGCTTCCCGCTGCTGGAGAGCACCGCGGCGCTGCTGCCCGTGAACCTGCGCTCGGTCGCGGACGGCCTCGAGATCCCCGAGGACCAGGTGCGCATCTGGATGGCGGCGCGCGAGCTCGCCCACGCGCGGCTCTTCCACCACGCGCGCTGGCTGCGGCTGCACGTGCTCTCCGCGGTGCGCGAGTACGCCGAGGGCATCAGCATCGACGTGGAGCGCCTCGAGGAGCTCGCGGAGTCCTTCGACCCCACGAACCCCGACGAGCTGCGCCAGGCGCTCTCCAGCGGCGCGCTGATCCCGCCGAAGACGCCCGAGCAGCTCGAGGCGCTCGCCCGGCTCGAGACCACCATCGCCCTCATCGAGGGATGGGTCGACGCCGTCACGGAGGCTGCGACCGTCCGCCTGCCCAAGCGCGACGCGATCGCCGAGTCGGTGCGACGCCGGCGTGCCACGGGCGGCCCCGCGGAGAAGGCCTTCGGCACCCTCGTCGGCCTCGAGATCCGACCGCGGCGCCTGCGCGAGGCCGCGGCCTTCTGGCGGACGGTGACGGACGCGGTGGGCGCGGAGGTGCGCGACTCCCTCTGGGATCAGCCCGACCTGATGCCCGGCTCCGACGACATCGATGACCCCGCGCGGGTGATCGCCCGCCTGCAGGGCGTCGGCGAGCTCGACGAGATGGATCTCGCGCTGCAGGAGCTGCTGGACGACGCCGAGCGCGGCTCGACGGAGGATCGGCAGGGCGGAGCCGACGCCGGCGAGGACGGCGCAGACGACGCGGATGCGGGCGAGCGCGATGCTGCCGAGCCCGGCCCAGCCGACGCCGATGGCGAGGGCGCCGGCTCCCCCGACGACGACCCCAAGCCGGTCTAGCTCGCCGCGGACGGCATCGGCGGCTGTGGAGAGCCGGCGACGTGCACGACGGCGATGGCGCACCATGCGCGCATGCTGAGACTCGATCCGCACCTGGCCGTCTTCCGCTCCGCTCCCGACCGCATCGCCATCGGTGCGCAGGAGCGCGTCGCCGACCTGGACGCCGATCCGTCGACCCTGCGCGCCATCGCCGCGCTCACCCGCGGGGTGCTGCCGCGCGAGCTCGAGCAGCTGATCGGCGAGGGCCAGGCGACCGCGCTGCTCGCGTCGATCGGCGCAGCCGTGCTCGACCACCGGCCGCGCCTCCCGGTCGTGGTGCGCGGGCGCATCCGCCTCGCCGAGCAGCTGCACCGCGGGGTGCGCGAGGCAGGGCACCGCGCTGGCGACGACCTCGTGCTGCCGGTGGCGGCGTGGCGGCTGCCGACCGGCGAGCTCGAGCGGCTGCTGCTCGAGGGCGTCGCGCACCTGCCGGTGATCGTCGGCGACGCCTGGCTGCAGATCGGCCCCTTCGTGCCGGCGGGCGGCGGGTGCGCGCGATGCACGATGCTCGCAGAGGACGCGCTGCTGCCCGCGCACCTGACGCCCGAGGCCAGCGCGATCGCAGCAGCGCAAGCGATGGTGACGGTGCTCGGCGCGCTGCACCGTGCGAGCGAGGGGGCGCTGCCCGCAGGCTGGGGCACGCGCATCCGTCAGCGCGACGGCGCGGTCAGCGCCCTGCGGCGCCGCCGCCCGTGCTCGCACCGCGGCGACCGACGCCGGCCCGCGGCGGAGCGATCTCGGCCAGGAACCGCGATGGCTGCCTGACCTGGTGGCCGGATCCCTTGGCCCAGCTGAGCGAGAGCGTGCGCTGGGCTCGCGTGATCGCGACGTAGAGCAGACGGCGCTCCTCGTCGATCTCTGCGAGCGTGGTCGCGTGCGAGATGGGCAGCAGCCCCTCGGCGAGGCCGGCGATGTGCACGTGCCGCCACTCCAGCCCCTTCGCGGCATGGATCGTGGCGATCGTGACGGCCGCGACCGAGGGCTCGTGCTCGGTCTGGGCGCGACGCTGCAGGTCGCGGGCGAACGCCGGCAGGTCGGTGCCGCCCACCTCCTCCGCGAGCGTGACCAGCGCGTGCAGCGCATCCCACTGCGCCCGCTCCTCGCCGTGCGTCGTCGGCGGCTGCGCGCGGTACCCGAGACCCATCACGATGTCGGTGACCGCCTGGAAGACGGGGCGGTCATCGGCGGGGGCGCTGCGCAGCATCAGCACGGCGCGCTTGACCACGGGGATCTCGAAGAAGCGCTGCGAGCCGCGCACCGTCGACGACAGCCCGACGCTCGAGAGCGCCTGCTCGATCAGCCCGGACTGCGCGTGGAATCGGATGAGCACGGCGATGTCGCCCGCGTCGGCTCCGGCGTCCACCTGCGCCCGGCATGCGGCGGCGATCGCGGCCGCCTCGGCCGAGTCGTTGGCGTGCACGGTGAGGCTCGGCTCGCGCCCTGCCTCGCCGGATGCGGCAGAGAGGGTGAGCGCGTCGCGGCCTCGCATGAGCCGGTTGGCGCTGCCGACGATCGCGGCCGTCGATCGGTAGGAGCGCTCCAGCCGCACCACCTCCGCCTCCGGGTGGTCGTGGACGAAGCGGCTGAGGCTCGCGGCGTCGGCGCCGGCGAACGAGTAGATCGTCTGGCTCGGGTCGCCGACCACGCAGATGTCGCGGCGCTCACCGAGCCACGCGGCGAGCACGCGCTGCTGCATCGGTGAGACGTCCTGGTACTCGTCGACGGTGAAGTGCCGGTAGCGCGAGCGCACCTCGTCGGCGACGACCGGCTCGCGCTCGATCATGCCGGCGGTGGCGAGCAGCACGTCCTCGAAGTCGATCTGGCGCCGCTCGTCCTTGACCCGCTCGTACGCCATGTGCAGGTCGATCATCGCCTCCGGGGCGATGCCGGTGGGCAGGGGGCGGATGCGCGCCTGGACCGCGTAGTCCTCGATGGTCATCGCCTGCGACTTGCGCCACTCCACCTCGCCGGCAGCATCGCGCAGCTGCGCCGTCGGCAGCCGCAGCCGCAGCTGGGCCGCGGCGTCCGCGAGCGTCGACGCCTTCTGCGGCAGCAGCGCCGGCATGCGGGAGCCCGTGATGCGCGGCCAGAAGTGCGAGAGCTGCGCGAGCGCTGCTGCGTGGAAGGTGCGGGCCTGCACGCCGCCGGCGCCGAGGCGGGCGAGCCTCGTGCGCATCTCGCCCGCCGCGCGCGCGGTGAAGGTGAGCGCGAGCGAGGCGTGCTCGGCCTGCTCGCCCGTGGCGACCGCGTAGGCGATGCGGTGGGTGATGGCCCGCGTCTTGCCGGTGCCTGCGCCGGCGAGGATCGCGACCGGACCGCCGAGCGTGGTCGCGGCGAGCCGCTGCTGCTCGTCGAGCCCGGCGAGGATGCGGTCGGCGTCGGTCACGGCAGCGGCCGGGTCGGCCTCGATCACCGGTCGAGCCACGCCTCGAGGATCCACGAGGCGATCGAGGTGCGGCCGGGCAGCTGGACCACGCCGGAGCGCAGCTCGTCCCGCGTGAACCACCGCACGTCGAGGATCTCCACCCCGTCGGGGACCAGCGTGTCGGGATCAGGGGCGGTGCACTCGAACCCGATCATGAGGCTGCGAGGGAAGGGCCAGGGCTGCGAGCCGAGGTAGCGCGGCGCGACCACGCGCAGCCCCGTCTCCTCGTGCACCTCGCGCACCACGGCGGCCTCGAGCGACTCCCCGGGATCGACGAAGCCGGCGATCAGCGAGTAGCGGCCCTCGGGCCACGCCGCGTTGTGGCCGAGCAGGATCCGCTCGTCGGCGGGGTCGTGGATGGCGACGATGACGGCAGGATCGGTGCGCGGGAAGTGCGGTGCGCCGCTCTCCGAGCGACGCACCCAGCCCGACTCCTCGAACGCGGTCGACGAGCCGTCGAGCGGGCTGTGCGCGCTCTCGCGCTGCCAGACGCCCAGCGCCACGGCCTGCACGAGCACGCCCGCGTCCGCGTCGTCGAGGTCGGCCCCGACCTCGCGCAGCGAGCGCCACTCGGCGCCGGGTACCTCGAAGGGCTCGGCGACGAGCTGGCTGAGGATCACCGCGCCCCGCTCGTCGGCGTCCGAGGGCGTCAGGCGCCCCAGCCAGCTGGGCGGCACGGGCGGGTCGACGGGCGCGAGATCCGGCGGCAGCTCGCCGGGCGCGAAGCGCACGAGGCGCCCGTCGCGCACGGGTGCGCGGTCGCCGGCGACGACGACGATGCGCGTCGAGGCTGCGGCGAGCGCCCGATCGACCGCGTCGGGCAGGATCCGCGAGACGTGGTCGCGGTCGAGCTGCGAGCGCGAGAGCGGCGGCACCGCTGCGGTCGGCGCGGCACCTGCAGCGCCTGCGTGCGCCGATCGAGCCGCGGGGCCCTGGGGCCCACCTGTCGTGCTGGGCACGTCACCTCCGTCGCGTGGCGCGGCCCCGCTGCAGCGAGTGCGGCCTAGCCTGGCATCCATGAGCTCGAACCCCTTCACTCTAGCCGCGCTCGCCACGACCGCTGTGCCCGGCCTCGACGTGGCCGGCGCTGCGGAGGACGGCTCCGACGAGCACCGATCCGTCGTCGCGGCCCGGCTCGCAGACGGTTCGACGGTGCAGATCATCCTGCCCCGATCGGTCACGGCGCTGCGCACCGAGCAGGCGCACGAGCGAGCGCTCGCGGCGCTGACCCTCGCGACCCGCTCGCGGCTGCCGTTCGAGGTGCCGACGCTGCTCGGCACGACGGAGGCGGGGAGGTCGACGCTCTCCGTGCTCACCCGCCTCGGGGGCACGACGATGCGGCTCGGCGACCTGTCCCCCGCGAAGCCCGGCCTCCCCGAGAGCGTCGGTCGAGCGATGGCGGCGCTGCACGAGCTGCCGACCTCTGTCGCCTCCGACGCCGGGCTCCCCCACGAGAGCGCGCAGGCGCTGCGCACTCGACTGCTCGACACCTTCGACCGCGCCGCGGCGACCGGTTCGGTGCCGGCGCCGCTGCTCGAGCGGTGGGAGGCGGCGCTCGGCGACGACCAGCTGTGGCAGTTCAAGCCCGCGCTCGTGCACGGCGACCTGCAGGCACCGGCGTTCCGCATCGAGGGCACCGAGGTGGTCGGGCTCGACGGCTGGCACGCCCTCGCCATCGGCGACCCGGCGCGGGACCTCGCGTTCCTGCTGGGGTCGAGCGAGTTCGGCAGCGTCGACGCCGCCTTCGACGCGCACGCCGCGGCGCGCGGCATCGGCGACCGGCAGGTGCGACAGCGCGCGATGCTGCACGCAGAGCTCGACATCGCTCGCTGGCTGCTGCACGGCGTCGACCGCGGCGACGCCGCCATCGTCGAGGACGCCAAGGGGATGCTCGCGGGGCTCGTGGCTCGGGTGGACCGCGACCCGGGTGCTGCGATCGCCGCGCAGCGGCTCGAGACGATGGACCTCACCGGCGTGCAGGCCTACCTCGGCGACACCTCGGAGGTGTCGGGGCGCCTGGAGGATCCCGAGGCGCAGCGGAGCACCGACGTCATCGACGAGCCCGCCGCGGGCACCGGCCAGCACGCCACCGCGCTCGAGCCGACGGGCGACCGCGACGCCGACGGGGACTCCGCGCAGCGCTGAGGGGCTGCCAGAGCCTCTGCGTCCGTGCCGATGGCAGGCGCTCAGCGCAGCGCCGCCGCCGCCACCGCCTGCTGCGCCCGCGACCAGCGGGCCTCGAGCTCGGCGAGGGACTCGATGCGCGACGGCCTGACGATGCGGTCGTGCTCGACGAAGTAGAGCTCCGCGTCGACCTGCTCCGGCTCCAGGCCGGCGTGCGCGGCGTACGCGGCGCGGTACAGCGCGAGCTGCAGCTGGCGCGCCTCGAGGTCTGCGGCCCCGCTCGGCAGCCGACCCGTCTTCCAGTCCACCACCGTGGCGCGATCGCCGTCGCGATAGACGGCATCGATCTTGCAGACCACCGTCGTGCCCGCCAGCGGCAGGTGGATCTCGATCTCGGTCTCCGCCGGCTGGCGATCGCCGTAGGGCGAGGCGAGGAAGGTCTGCTTCAGCCGCTCCAGGCGCTCCGCGTCGATGCCGACGAGCTCCTCGTCGAGCGCCTCGTCGTCGACCGCGTCGCCGAGCCCGATCGCGCCGTCGCGGCGCTCGACCCAGCCGTGGAAGAGGGTGCCCAGCCTGGTCGCCGCGAAGGGCCGCTGCGGCATCGGCCGCGCGATCTGCCGCGCGACGGCGACGGGGTCTGCCGCCCAGTCCTTGAATCCCGACGCGGCGATGCGGCTCGGCAGGGCCAGGGTCGTGGTGACGCGATCGGCCAGCAGCAGCTCGATCGCGGCGTCCCACGGTGAGGGCGCGCTCGAGTCGGCCGCCTCGACGATCGCCGCGGCGCGCTCGACGCGGTCGCGACGGGCACCGAGCGGGTCGGCGGGCCACGTCACCGTCGTCGTGCGCGCGCCGAGCGGGTTCTCCGCGCCCTTCTCCGGCGGCTCGAGGAGACGCACCCCGCGGGCGTGGGCCGCCTGCTCGAGCAAGCGCTTCGGCTTCGCGGCGCCCTTGGCGGTGCCATACCACTGCGCCGCGGACAACCACAGCGCCTCCTTGGCCCGGGTCACCGCGACGTACGAGAGGCGATCCCCCTCGGCCTCCTGGTGCGCCAGGAGCTCGCCGACGTAGCGCTCCCGCGCCCGCGCGTACGAGGCCTTCGTCGTGTGGCCCTGCCACTGCAGCGCCGCGAGGAGCCCCGCGTCGCCCCGGAGGGGATGCGGCAGCCGCGCCCAGTCGAGCCAGCCGAGCGGGGTGCTCTCCGCCTTCCCCTCCGCGAGTCGCGGCAGGGCGACGAGATCCCACTCGAGCCCCTTCGCAGCGTGCATCGTCATCACCACGACGACACCGGGTGCCTGCTGCGGCTGCGGAGCCTCGGGGCCGCGACCCTCGTCGAGCACCTCGAGATAGGTGAGGAAGGCCTCGAGCGTGCCGCGCTCGTCCGCGGCGGCGAAGGCCTGCACCTCGCGCGCCAGCGCATCGAGCGCATCGTGGCTGCCGCTCGGCTTCGCCGCGAGCTCGATGTCGAGGCGCAGCGCCTGCTCGACCGTGCGCACGAGCTCGGGCAGCGGCATGCCGGCGCGGCTGCGCAGGGCGCGCAGCAGCGACCCGGCCTCCAGGAGTCGGGCGAGCCCCGCCTCGGTGGCGCCGTCGAGGCGACGCTCGTCGACGACCGCGTCGAGCGCGTCGACGATGGAGGCGCTCGCCTCGGCCGCGACCGCGCCGCGATCCGCCCTGCGCTGCTCCTCGCTCAGCCCGCGGCGCACGATCGACTGCGCGTGCCGCTGCAGCGCCGCGAGGTCGGCGACGCCCACGCGCCAGCGGCTGCCGGCCAGCAGGCGCACGAGGCTCGAGCCCTCCTCGGGCCGGCCGAGCACGCGCAGGGCCGCGATCAGGTCGACGACCTCCGGCTCGTCGAGCAGGCCGCCACCGCCGGAGCGCGTGACCGAGATGCCCTCCGCCCGCAGGGCCTGCGCGATCTCGACGCCGGCGGCGTGGGATCGCACCAGCACCGCGGCGCTCTTCGAGCCGCGGCCCTCACCGCTGCCGTGCGCGCGGAACCAGCCGGCGAGCTCGCGCGCCTCGTCCTCCACCGTCTCGACGTGGCGCACCTCGACCTCGCCAGGGCCGGCACCTTCGCGCGGCTGCAGGGGGTCGACGGGCACGCCCGGCTGCAACGGGAGGTCGCGGGCGATCGCGTGCGCGACCTCCAGCACCGCGGCGTCGTTGCGCCAGCTGGTCGAGAGCGAGAGCGTCTGGCGCACCTCGAGGCTGTCCGCGAAGAGCTTCAGCGTGCCGGCGCTCGCTCCGCGGAAGCCGTAGATGGCCTGGTTGGGATCGCCGACCGCCATCACCGGGGTGCCGTGGAAGAGCCGCTGCAGCAGCTGCAGCTGCAGCACCGAGGTGTCCTGGAACTCGTCGAGCAGCACGAAGCGGTGGCGTGCTCGCAGCTCGTCGATCGCGGCGGGGTGCGCCTCGATCGCATCGAGCGCGAGCCGCACCTGATCGCTGAACTGCACGGCGCCGAGTCGGCGCTTCTCTCGATCGAAGGCATCCACGAGCGCGAGCAGCGGGTCGAGCGCGCCGACGCGCTCGATGTCGTTCTGCAGCCCCTTGCGCGCGTCGGCGGCCAGCTTCTCGCCCTCCTCGGCATCCGGCAGGGCCGCGAGCAGTCCGAACCCGTCGGCGTACTGCCTGCGGCGCACGTCCTCGGTCGTGACGTGGTGGTCGCCGAGCTCACCGGCGAGCTGCAGCACGCGCCTGGCGATCGTGTCGGCGGTGCCGAGCCTGGCCAGCCGCAGGTCGTCGGATGCGCGGGCCACGCGCATGGCGAGCAGGAACGCCGCCGGATCGGTCAGCACCTCGGATTCGGGATCCCTTCCGATGAGCAGCGCCCACTCCCGGAACAGCGCGCTGGCGAAGGAGTTGTAGGTCTGCACCACCGGCAGCCGCTGCTCCGCGCCCGCTGGCACCAGGCCGGCCTGCCGCAGGTGGTCGAGCTGCGTCCGGAGTCGATCGCTCAGCTCGCGCGCGGCCTTGCGGGTGAAGGTGAGGCCGAGGATCTCATCCGGCAGCGCCTTGCCGTTCGCGACGAGCCACAGCACGCGCTGCGCCATCGTGTGCGTCTTGCCGCTGCCCGCTCCCGCGACGACGAGCACCGGCTCGTCGGGCGCCTCGATCACGGCGATCTGCTCGGGCGTCGGCGGCAGCGCATCGCCCCCTCGCGCCACCGCGAGGGCCGTCTCGATCTCGATCGCGGTGGTCACTCGGTCACCTCCGGGATGACGTGGATGCGGCAGCTGCCGTAGGCGTAGCGGTTGGTGCAGTGCACGGCAGGCTGCGCGGAGAAGCTCGCGCCGCCCATGGTGTCGACGGCCGCGCGCAGGTGCTCGCGGAACGCATCCGCGACCTGGTCGTAGGGGTCGGAGTCGACCCGCTTGTCCTTGCGGGAGAGCTTCGGCATGAGCAGTCGCGCCTGCGTCGGAGCCCCCTCGGCGATGCCCTCGATCGCGCCCAGGGCGACCGCCAGCTGATAGGCGCGCAGCTGCAGGTTCCCGAGCTCTGGCACCGCCTTCGGCACCGATGCGCCCGTCTTGAGGTCGACGATGCGCACCCGGCCGTCCGGATGCCGCTCGAGCCAGTCGATCGAGCCCGAGAGGGTCGCACCGTCGAGATCGACCGAGAAGCGCGCCTCGCGGTCGCCCTGCTCGATCACCCACCCCTCGCCGCGCAGCACCTGGAAGTAGTCGGCGAGCGCCGCCGTCATCGGCGCCACCTCCTGCCGCTGCCGCGCCGCCTCCCAGCTCGATTCGTGCGCGAGCTCCGGGAAGCGGGCATCGATGGCCGCCTCGAGCGCGGCAGGGTCGGTCGAGTCGGCGCGCTCGACGGCGTCGTGCACGATCGTGCCGAAGGCTGCCGCCCTGCTGCCGGTGCCGCCGGCGATCCGGCCGATGATCCACGAGACCTCGCAGTCCGAGAGGGTCTGCAGCGCGGAGGGGCTGATGCGCACGGGCTCGTGGGCGTCCAGCCGCTCCACGCTCGAGAGCGGAGCGAGGCCCGCCCACTCCCGCGGCGACGCGCCCGCGACACCGCGCTCGGCGAGACGCCGCAGTGCGATCGCCGCGTCGGCAGCGATCGTCGGATCCGGGGCGGTCACGACGCGTCGCCGCAGGTGGCCGACGAGCGACCTGAGCGAGTGCCAGCCATCGGTGAAGGGCGGCACCGGCTCGACCCCTGCGAGGAAGGGTGAGCGCTGCTCGTCCTCGTTCTCGACCGCGGTCAGCACGACCGAGCGACGCGCGGTCGAGACGGCCTTGACGAACATGCGCAGCTCGTCGTGCAGCACCGCGGTGCGGGCGTCGTCGGTGTCGTCACCGGCGAGGCGGTTGGCGCCGAGCAGCGAGCCGCGCAGCCGGAGGTTCGGCCACACGCCGTCCTGCAGCCCCGCGACGACCACGGTGTCGAGCTCGCGCCCGACGAACTGCCCTGGCGTGCCGATGGCCACCCGCGCACCCTCGGCGCGCGCGGCGAGGGAGTCGTCGTCGACGCTCGAACCCAGCCAGGCCTCGACGAACCCTCCCGTGTCGACGTCGGGGCGGCGCTCGATGAGCCTCGCCACCTGGTCGAACAGCGCCACGACGCCGTCGAGCCGGCGGTTCGCGAGCTCGCGCTCCACCCCCACGCCCTCGAGCGCTGCGGACCGCCAGGGCTCCGCGACCGCTGCGGCATCCCAGACGGCCCACAGCACCTGATCGACGGATGCGGGGCTCGCTCCGCCCGCGAGCTCCCGCGCGCGCTCGATCATGCGCGCCAGGCGCCGCGCAGCGGCCGCAGCCGCTCGTGCAGCGCCCAGCCCCTCGAGGCGCTCCGGTCGCTCGATTGCCTCGCGCACGAGCTCGGCGCCGGGCACGTGCACCTCGCCGCCGGCCGCGACGACGCGGTGCCGCAGCGCCCGCTTGAGCCGGCGCACCGCGAGCGCATCCTGCCCCAGCAGGTCGCTGCGCAGCAGCTGCTCGGCGAGCTCGGCCGTCAGCGGCACCCGCCCGGCTGCGACGGCGAGCACCTGCACGAGCGCGTCGACCACCCCGACCTCGCGCAGCCTCGTGGGCCCGCCAGCCGCGATGGGCACGTCGAGCGAGGCCAGCAGCGACGCGAGCTCGGCGGCTGCCCGACCCGTGCGGGCGATGATCGCCATCTCGTCGTGGGGCACCCCGAGCGCGCGGCGCTCGTGGAGCACGCGAGCGATCTGCCGCGCCTGCTCGTCGACCGACGCGGCGATCCGCAGCTCCACGGCGTCTGCCGCGGCGGATGCCGGAGCCGCGCCGCGCTGATCGCCCGCTCGCGCCGTGCCGATGCGCTCGGCGGCGGATTCGGCGAACGCGCGGATCGCTGCACCGTGCCGGTGGTCGTGGGTGAGGCGGAGTCGGTGCCGCGGCTGCGCGGCGAACCCCAGCCGCTGCGGCAGGGCGCCGAGCAGCGCAGGATCGGCGCCCCGGAACCCGCCGGTGGCCGTGTCGGGGTCGCCGAAGGCCACGACGGTCGCGCCCCGTGCGCGCAGCGCCTCGAGCACGACGACCGCACCCTCCGTGAGCTCCTGCGCGTCGTCGACGAGCACGAGGGAGGGCAGCCGCACGGTCGTGACGGCGATCTCGGCGGCCGCCCGACGCAGCAGCGACGCAGCGGTCACCGCCTCGGCCCCGCGGCGCTCGAGTCGCTGCAGCCTGTCGAACTCGGCCATGAAGTCGCCCGCGGCGACCCATTCCGGCACGTCGCGGCGCCGGCCCTCGCGCGCCAGCGCGTCCGCCCCCATGCCACGCTCGGCCGCCGCCGCCATGAGCTCCCGCAGCTCGGCCCTGAAGCCCGCCTGCTCGCGCACCTCGAGCCCGAGGTGCGCCGGCCACGTCGGCCCGCTCGGCCGCCCCTCGGCCGCGTCGTCGGCATGACCGGCGAGCATGGCGGCGATGATGCGATCCTGCTCGGCGCCGGAGAGCAGCTGCGGCGCCGGGCGGCCCTCCGCGAGCGCCGCGGCGCTCAGCACGGCGTGCGCGAAGGACGGCATCGAGCGAGCGAGGGGGCCGGGCGTGACGAGCGCGGTACGCCGCGCCAGGCGGTCGCGCAGCGCGGTCGCCGCCTGGCGCGAGCCCGCGACGACGAGCAGCGCGGCGGGGTCGAGCCCGCCGCCCAGCCGGCTCGCCGCGAGCTCGACGAGCGTCGACGTCTTGCCCGTGCCCGCTGCGCCGATGACGATGGCGGATGCGGTCTCCGGCAGCGCGAGCACGGCGCGCTGAGAGGCGTCGAGGGCCACCGTCTGATGCGTCACAGCGCCACGGTACCGACGGCCGCCGACATCCGCGTTCGCCTGGCGCGCAACGGCGCGTCAGCCCGCATCGGTGTCGCTATCCTCAGGAGCATGGACATCCGCATCGGCATCAAGGACTCTGCGCGCGAGATCGCGTTCGACTCGGCACAGGCTGCCAAGGAGATCGAGGACACCGTGGTCGCCGCCCTCGACTCCGGCCACCTCGTGCTCGACGACGCGAAGGGGCGCCGCTACATCGTGCCGAGCTCGGGCATCGCCTACGTCGAGATCGGCAGCGAGTCCACGCGCAAGATCGGCTTCGTGGCCTGATGCTGCCCATCCTCGTGCTGGTGCCCATGGTGATGGGCGCGGCCATCGGGCTGCTCGCCCGCTACCTGCTGCCCGGGCGCCAGTGGGTCGGCCTCTTCCTCAACCCGCTCGCCGCTGCCGCGGCGGCGGGCGTGGTGTGGACGATCGGAGCCGCGCTGGGCGCCGGCGCGGACAACGGCTGGCTGTGGCTCGGCAGCCTCCTCGCAGCCCTCGCGGTGAGCGTCGTGCTGCCGCGGGTGCTGCCCGCGCGCCGCGAGCGCGCCGACGCCGAGTACCTCGCCCAGCTGCGCGCCGCCAAGGCCTGAGGGCCGCGCGCCCGGAGGCCTCAGGCGGTCAGGCCCAGCTCGTCCATGCGGCGGGTGTGCGAGGCGACGATGTCGTTGAAGGCAGGCTCGAGGCGCTTCTGGCTGGGCACGGCGCGGCCCGTCTCGTCGAGGCCGTTGACCGCCAGGTACATCTGCAGGAGCGTGTCGCCCACGAGGCGGCGCCCCCACACGGCCATGCGGTCCGAGAGCCGGGGCGTGGCGTCGATCGCCTGCCGCAGCAGGCGCACGAGGTGCGGATGCGCGCTCTCGCCCCGCAGCGCCCGCAGCATCGCGTCCTGATCCTGCTCCGGCAGTCCCGGCACGATCGCGACGAAGAAGTCCTCGAGCAGGCCGGAAGCGACGTGGATCGCGAGCAGCTGCTCGTACCAGTCGGCGCCCTCGATCGCGCGCGAGAACTGGTGGATCGACTCGACGAACGGGCCGATCGCCTCCTCCGGGTCGACGCCCTCGCCCTCGAGGATGCGCGCGAAGGCGCTCGCGCGGCTCGCGTGCATGCGCACGACCTCCGCGAGCTCGGTGCGCGCGTCGAGCGTCGGGGCCTGATCGAGCACGCGGCCGGACTTCACCACCAGCTCCAGCTCGAGGCCGAGCGCCTGGCCGACGAAGGGCACGAGCGCGGGTCGCACGTCCGACAGCAGCACGCGGTCGCCGACCACCGGGACCCGGTGCTGCCGCAGGAGCTGGCGCGTCACGTCGCGCGGCGTCCGATCGAACCACTTCACCACGGGAAGGAGTCTAGGGGCGGTTCGGAGCCCGCCGACGCATGCCGCCGCTAGGATTGCCGGAGCATACGAACAGGTGGAACACTCCCTTGACTTTCCAAGACCTCAACATCGACGCCGACATGGTCCAGGCCCTCGCCGACCGCGGCATCCTCGAGCCCTTCCCGATCCAGCAGCAGACGATCCCGCTCGCGCTGTCCGGTCAGGACATCATCGGCCAGGCGAAGACCGGCACCGGCAAGACCTTCGCCTTCGGCCTCCCCCTCTCGCAGCGGCTGGGCGAGACGCCCGCGCCGGGCGTGCAGGCGCTCATCGTCGTGCCGACGCGCGAGCTCGCCGTGCAGGTGACCGAGGACATGGAGCTCATCACCTCCAACCGTCCGACCACGGTCGTCTCCATCTACGGCGGCAAGGCCTACGAGGGCCAGATCGACCAGCTGAAGGCCGGCGCGCAGATCGTCGTCGGCACGCCCGGTCGTCTGCTCGACCTCGTGCAGCAGCGCATCCTCGACCTCTCCAACGTCAAGGAGATGGTGCTCGACGAAGCGGATCGCATGCTCGACCTGGGCTTCCTGCCCGACGTCGAGAAGCTGTTCTCGAAGGTGCCGGCCGTGCGCCACACGATGCTGTTCTCGGCCACGATGCCCGACGCCATCGTCGGTCTCGCCCGCCGCTTCATGTCGCGCCCGCTGCACATCCGTGCCGCCGGCGTCGACGAGACGATCGCGCAGGCCAACATCGAGCACATCGTCTACCGGGCGCATGCGCTCGACAAGGACGAGGTGGTCGCGCGCATCCTGCAGGCGGAGGGTCGCGGCAAGACGGTCGTGTTCACGCGCACGAAGCGCGCCGCCTCGCGCCTCACCGAGGAGCTCATCGACCGCGGCTTCCAGGCAGCTGCCGTGCACGGCGACATGAGCCAGGAGGCGCGCGAGCGCGCGATGGCGCAGTTCAAGGCCGGCAAGAAGGATGTGCTGGTCGCCACGGACGTCGCCGCGCGCGGCATCGACGTCGACGACGTCTCGCACGTCATCAACCACACCATCCCCGAGGACGAGAAGGCCTACCTGCACCGCGTGGGCCGCACGGGCCGCGCGGGCCGCACGGGCATCGCCGTGACCTTCGTCGACTGGGACGACCTGCACAAGTGGGCGCTCATCGACCGCGCGCTCGAGTTCAACAAGCCCGAGCCGGTCGAGACCTACTCGTCGAGCCCGCACCTCTACACCGACCTCAACATCCCCCAGGGCGTGAAGGGCCGGCTCACGCCGACGCCACCCCACAAGGAGGCCAAGCGCGAGGGCGTCGCACCGCGCTCGCGCAGCGGCGAGCGCAGCGGTCGCGGAGGCGAGCGCGGCGGTCGCAGCGAGCGCGGCGGCGGCGAGCGCACCGAGCGCAGCAGTGAGGCCAGCACCGAGGCGTCCGAGGGCCAGCGGCGCCGACGCCGCGGCGGCCGCGGTCGCGGCGAGAGCGGCGCGGATGCGGCGCAGCAGCCCGAGGGTCGCGGCACGCACGACGGCGGCGGCGCGGAGCACCACGACGGCAACGCCGCCCCGCAGCGCCGGCGCCGGCGCCGCCGCACCGGCGGCGGGGGCGCTGCGCCCCAGGCTCCGCAGGCCTGACCCGGCGTCACCGAACGGCCGCCCCGCAAGGGGCGGCCGTTCGGCTTCCCGGTCGCACGACGACGCGGTGCCTCCCGCCACCGGCGGCGGCAGCGGGCTCGGGGGCCTTGGCTCAGCGCTCGCCCAGCGGGAGCACCGGCGGCCAGCCGCTCGCGCGGCGCACGATCTCCTGGACGACCGCCGCGGCCGTCGTGTGCTCCCCGAGCAGGTTCGGCTTGCCGGAGCCGTGGTAGTCGCTCGAGCCGGTCACGAGCAGGCCGAGCCGCTCCGCATCGCGCAGCAGCTGCGCTCGATCGGCGTCGTCGTTGTCGCGGTGCCACACCTCGACCCCGTCGAGGCCGGCGTCCGCCAGGTCGCCGAGCGCGCCCAGGTGCATCACGGGACGCCCGCGAGCGCCGGGGTGCGCGAGCACCGAGACCCCGCCCGCGTCCCGGATGATCGCGATCGCCTCTTCGGGCGCGGGAGCACGGTGCGGCTGGTAGTAGCCGCCCTGCCAGTGCAGGATGCCCTCGAACGCGGCCGACCGGTCGGCGACGATGCCGAGCGAGACCAGCGCGTCGGCGATGTGCGGGCGGCCGATCGTCGCGCCAGGCGCCGAGTGCTCCTCGACGTGCTGCCAGGTGAGCGGGTAGTCGCGGCCGATCGCGTGCACCATGCGCTCGGCGCGCGTGACCCGCTCGGTGCGGATCCGCTCGCGCTCGCCCATGAACGCCGTCGACTCCGGATCGAGCAGGTAGCCCAGCACGTGCACGCTCGCCGGCCCGATCTGCGACGAGAACTCGACGCCCGGCAGCAGCGCGACGCCGGCCTCGCGCGCGGCGTCGCTCGCCTCTGCCCACCCGGAGACGGTGTCGTGGTCGGTGAGCGCGACGACACCCAGCCCTGCCGCCGCGGCGGCGCGCACGACGTCACCCGGCGCGTCGGTGCCGTCGGACTCGCGCGAGTGCGCGTGCAGGTCGGCGGGAGCGGCCGCTGCCCAGTCGTGGGCCTCGGCTCGCGCCCACGCTGCCGCGCGCTCGGGGCCCTCAGCCGCTGCCGGCACGCGGTCTCGTTCCATGCAGCCAGCCTACGCGCGGCCATCGACGACGTCCGCGCCGACGGCGACCCTGCTGCCGCTGCCGGCACGGCAGCGACGTCGGCGCAGTGCGGCGCCCCGAGCCCGCGCATGGCCGCATCGCCTACGCTCGCAGGGTGCTCGCGATCCTCGGCTGGCTGCTCGCCATCGTCATCGCCGCGTGCCTGGCGCTCGCGGCGTGGCCGCAGGCGCTCGGCCTCGAGCAGGCGCCCGTCATCGCGCAGGTCGTCTCCATGCGGATCGGCGTCGTCGGCATCGCGCTGCTGCTCCTGCTGCTGTTCCTGTGCTTCGCGGGCTGGCGGCGCGTGCGGCCGTTCGTGCTCGGCGTGGCGTCGATGCTGCTCGTCTTCGCGCTCGCCTCCACCGGCATCCACGTCTCGCGCGGTCTCGACGCCTCGCAGTCCGTCGACGACGGCGACGACCTCGTCGTGCTGACCTGGAACACCCTCGGCGACGAGCCGGGGGTGGACGAGATCGCCCGCATCGTGGATGAGACGGGCGCGGATGCGGTGATGCTGCCGGAGACGACGCTCACGACGGGCGTCGCGGTCGCCGAGCTGCTGCGCGACGCGGGCAAGCGCTTCTGGGTGCTGACGAACGGCTACTCCCCCGCCTACGGGGCGCTCAACACGACCCTGCTCGTCTCCGCCGAGCTCGGTCGGTACACGGCCGATCAGGAGGTCGGCGGCACTCGCACGCTGCCGACCGTCGTCGCGCGCCCGCAGGACGGCGACGGGCCGGTGTTCGTGTCGACGCATCCGGTCGCCCCCGTGCCGCAGCAGATGCGCAACTGGCGCGCAGACCTGGAGTTCGTCGCGGGGCTCTGCGACGGCGCCGACTCGGTGATCATGGGCGGCGACTTCAACTCGACCGTCGACCACTGGTGGGGGCATCGGGCAGCGCTCGAGGACGGCAGCATGGGCGACCTCGGCGTGTGCCGCGATGCCGCGTCCGCGGTCGGCGCCGGCGCCGTGGGCACCTGGCCGACCTGGGCGCCGCCGTGGCTCGGGGCGAACATCGACCACGTCGTCGCGACGCCGGATTGGACGCCCGTCGCCGCCCGCGTGCTGACGGGCCTCGACGACTCGGGCACCGACCACCGGCCCGTCGTCGTGCAGCTGCGCCGCACCGGCTGAGCCGACCGCGCTGCGCGCCGGCGCGGCGGCCCGCGGTGGGCCGCGACCTCGCGCGCGAGCGCGGCCGCTCAGGAGCGGTCGGCCCTCGCGGGGTCGTCCTGGTCGTGCGGAGCCGGCGCGAGCTCGTCGATCGCCGCGAGCACGGCGCGCGCCGCCTCGCGCGTGGCGAGCGGGCGGAAGTGCCCGCTCGCGCGCAGCCGCACCCCGGCGACGCCCTCCGGGAACGCGTTGTCGGGGATGTGGGGGTCGAGGCGGGGCAGGACCACGCGGATCCTGCGGTCGGCGCCGCGCTCCGCCGCGAGCGCGAGCAGCCGCTCGTCGCTCGGGTCGAGCTCGCGGATCGCAGGCACGCGCACGAGCAGCCGAGCCCGGCTCGAACCGGCGAAGGGCGGCGCGAGCGCGACGAGCCCCGCGGGCTGCGGCGCCGTCGGCTCGCTGGCGCGGTCGATCAGCAGTCGCTTGCCGGAGAGCCCGCCCTTCGAGTGCCCGACGAGCACGATCTGCGCGTGCGGATGCGCGGCGGCGACCCGGTCGACGGCGGCGCCGACGATCACCGCCGCCTCGCGCACGGGCACCGTGTGGCGGTCGAGCTCCGGCAGGAAGTGCACCGCGTGGCCCGCCGCGATCATGCGCTTCGCGAGGGGCTCCATGAACGGCCAGCGCTCCACGACGCCGGGGATCAGGATCACGTGCACGCGGGCCCCCGGCATGCCCCGCAGCCGAGGCGGCCGCACGTCGATCGCCGAGCGCACGTGCATGCGGGCCGCGAAGGCGTAGTCGCGGGCCCACACCGCGACCTCGCGCAGCGTCACCGTCATCGCGCGAGCTCCATCCTCCGAGGGTAGGACGGCCATGCTCCGGGCGGGCTCGACGCGAGCCGCCCCCTGGCGGTCGATGGCGCCTCAGCGCGGCGGTCGCGCATCGACCTGCGGCAGCTCCCGCAGCGCCCAGAAGGGTCCGATCACGACGCACAGCGCCGACAGCAGCTGCCCGACGGCGGCGATCCACATCGTCGGCACGACGCCGAGCCAGGTGCCGAGCACCCCGGCGAGCAGCGCGGCGATCGGCATCACGCCCCAGACGCAGAAGCGCACGGAGGCGTTCATGCGGCCGAGCAGGCGCGGCGGCGTGATGCGCTGGCGGAAGGTGACCTGGGTGATGTTGTACAGCAGCACGGTGCAGCTGCCGATGAAGCCCTGCACCACCAGCAGCGGGAACGCGACGGCGGGGAAGGTCGCGGCCAGCGGCAGCATGCAGGCGACCGCGCTGAAGGCGATGGCGCTCGCAGGGATGGCGCGCGCCTCGCCGATCCACCGCACGACGTGGGGCGTCGCGACGGCGCCGGCGAGTCCGCCGACCGAGCCGAGCGCGAAGATGATGCCCATCGCGGCGGGTGTGAGCCCCAGCTCCCGCAGCAGGAAGATCGGCAGCATGGTGAACGAGATCGTGCTGAAGAAGTTCGAGATGCCGGTGGTGCCCACGATGCGCAGCAGCAGCGGGTTGCCGAAGACCCAGCGCAGGCCCTCCGCGATCTCGGTGAGGATCGGCCCGCGGTCCTCGGCCGCGCGCGGCTCCTCGTGGTCGCGCGTCAGCAGCAGCGCGACGAACGAGGCGACGTAGGTCACCACGGTCGTCAGGATCGCGAAGGGCGCGCTGATGATGCCGATGAGCCACCCGCCGAGCGCTGGCCCGCCGATGTTCGCGAGCTCGCGGGTGGCCTCGAGCTTGCCGTTCGCCTCGGCGATCTGCGTCGGGCGCACGAGCGAGGGGATGATGCTCTGGTACGACACGTCGAAGAAGACGGTGGCGACCCCGACCACGAGCGCGACGAGGTAGAGGTGCCACATCTGCAGCGCACCGGCCCACCACAGCAGCGGTAGCGCCAGCAGCGCGGCCGCTCGCACCGCATCCGCCCAGATCATCACGCGACGCTTGCGCATCCGATCGATCCAGGCGCCAGCCGGCAGGCCGACGACGAGGAACGCGGCGACGCCCGCGGCGTTCAGCAGCCCGACCTCGAGCTCGGTCGCCTGCAGCAGCAGCACGGCGAGCACGGGGATCGCGAGCTCGGTGACCTGCGAGCCGACCTGGGCGAGCGCTTGCCCGGACCACATGGTCAGGAAGTTGCCGTCGCGCCAGAGCGATCCTCCCGCGGCGTCAGGGACCGCTGCGGGCTGGCGCGGCTCGATCGGTTCGTCGGGGGCCGCGCTCTGCAGCTCTGATTGGGACATGCCAATCAGTATGCGGCATCGATTGAAGAAGCTCAATCGATATGCTCGCACCATGGCTGACCAGCGCGCGAGCACCGGGGTCGACGACGGCGAGGGCGACACCGATGCCGACCTGCAGGCGCGAGGACGTGCGCTCAGCTCGCCGCTGCGCCTGCGCGTGCTCCGACTGTGCGCCTTCGACGCGCGCACCAACAAGGAGCTCGCCGAGCTGCTCGACGTGAACCCGGGCACGATGCTCCACCACGTGCGCACGCTCGTCCAGACGGGCTTCCTGGTCGCCGAGGAGGAGCGCAGCGGCACCGGCGGCGCGCGCGAGGTCCCGTACCGGGCGACCGGCCGCTCCTGGAACACGCCTGTGCCCAACATCTCCCCCATCCTCGTGGAGACGTTCCTCCAGCAGATCGACGGCCTCGGCCCCGACGCGATCGACGTGGCGTGGATGGGCATGAAGCTGAACGCCGAGCACCGCGAGGAGTTCCAGCGGCGGCTCGCCGAGCTGATGAACGAGTTCAAGGATCGCGGCCCCGACGCCGACGGCGAGACGCTCGGCGCCTTCACCGCGGTCTACCCCGACTTCAACCCGGCAGCGCCGACCGCCTGACCCACCTGACCCACCCGACCCGCACCGGTGCGAGACTGGTGGCATGAGCAGCGACCACACGACGACGCAGGACTCCGCAGCGGACACCACGGCCGCGGCGACATCCGCAGAGCCCACCACCGCCGAGGCCGCGACCGCTGCGGCCACCACCAACCGCTCGACGACACCGACGTCGTCCGCGTTCACCGAGCACATCCAGTCGGGATGGGCCGACCGCGCCGAGGCGACGCCAGCGCCGCGCGCCGCCGCGCCCTTCGCCGCCGAGCGCCGCGCCAGCATCTCGGCGATGCACCCCGGCGTGCGGCTCGTGATCCCCGCGGGCCCGCTCAAGGTGCGCTCGAACGACACCGACTACCCGTTCCGCGCGCATCCCGACTTCACCTACCTGACCGGGTGGGGCTCGGATGCGGAGCCCGACTCCGTGCTCGTGCTCGAGCCCCTCGCCGGTGCCGACGAGCACCGCGCGACCTTGTACTTCAGGGCTCCGGCCGGTCGCGGCACGACGGAGTTCTACGCCAACCCGGCGATCGGCGAGTTCTGGGTCGGGCCGCGCCCCTCGCTCGCGCACGTCGCCGCCGACCTCGGGCTCGAGGTCGCCGACCTCGGCGAGCTCGACGCAGCGCTGGCCGCCGACGGAGACACGCTCGTCGTCACCGGTGCCGACCCCTCGATCGAGGCGCAGCTGCGCGCGGCGAACCCCGAGGGCGACGTGCTCGCGCGCGACCTGAGCGAGCTGCGCCTGGTCAAGGACGCGCACGAGGTCGCCGAGATCCAGGCCGCTGTCGACGCGACGGCGCGGGGCTTCGACGACGTCATCGCAGACCTGCCCGATGCGACCCGGCACGAGCGCGGCGAGCGCGTGGTGGAGGGCGCCTTCCACCGCCGCGCGCGGCTCGACGGCAACGCGGTCGGCTACGACACCATCGCGGCATCGGGCCACCACGCGTGCTACCTGCACTGGACCCGCAACGACGGCGCGGTGCGGGAGGGCGACCTGATGCTGCTCGACGCCGGAGTCGAGGTCGACAGCCTCTACACCGCCGACATCACGCGCACCCTGCCGATCTCCGGCGAGTTCAGCGAGGTGCAGCGGCGCATCTACGACGCCGTGCTCGAGGCCGCTGACGCTGCCTTCGCCATCGTGCGGCCGGGCATCGTCTTCAAGGAGGTGCACGCCGCCGCGATGGAGGTCATCGCGCGCCGCACCGCCGAGTGGGGGCTGCTGCCCGTGGCAGCGGAGGTCTCGCTCCAGCCCGACCAGCAGCTGCACCGCCGCTGGATGGTGCACGGCACGAGCCACCACCTCGGCCTCGACGTGCACGACTGCGCGCAGGCCCGCCGCGACTTCTACCACGAGGGCGTCGTGCGCGAGGGGATGGTCTTCACGATCGAGCCGGGCCTCTACTTCCAGGCCGACGACCTCACCGTCCCCGAGGAGCTCCGGGGGATCGGCATCCGCATCGAGGACGACATCCTCGTCACCGCCGACGGCGCGGTGAACCTCTCGCAGGCCATCCCCCGCACGGCCGACCAGGTCGAGGCCTGGATGCGCGAGGTGCGCGCGCGCTGATCGCGCATCCGCCCGCGCTGCCCGCGACCAGGGCAGCGCGGGGCGGGTCAGCCGAGCACGAGCGTGGTCGCGATCACGAGCATGATCACGGCGATGCCGCCGTCGAGGATGCGCCACGCGCGCTCGGTGCGCAGCAGCGGCGCGAGGAACCTGGCGCCGTAGCCGAAGGCGATGAACCAGATCGTGCTGGCCGCGATGCCCCCGACGAGGAACCACCAGCGGTCATCGCCGTGCGTCGCGGCGACGGAGCCCAGCACGACGGTGGTCTCCACGATCGCATGGGGGTTCAGCCAGGTGACGGCGAGGATCGTGAGGAACGTGGCCGTGCGACCGCTGCGCGTGCGGCGCCGTGTCGCCACGGCCCCGGCGGCGGCCTCGCCCGCCTGGTCGGCCTGCGGCGCCTGGCCCGCCGGCGCATCATCGGGCGCTGCCTCGAGGGTGCCGCCGCCCCGGATCGCGCGTCGCGCGCTCAGCACGGCGAAGCCGACGATGAACACCGCGCCCGCCCAGCGAGCGAGCGTCTCGAGCCACGGCTGCGCCGTCACGAGCGTCGCGACCCCCGCCACGCCCACGAGCTGCAGGATCGCGTCGCTCACGACGCAGACCGCGACGACGATGCCGACGTGCTCGCGGCGCAGTCCCTGCCGCAGCACCACCGCGTTCTGGGCGCCGATCGACAGGATCAGCCCCAAGCACAGCGCGAAGCCCGACAGCAGCACGACGATCCCCTGGTCCATGCGCTCCACGCTAGGCACCGGCGAGGATGCAGTCCAGCGAAGGTTCCTGAAGCATCGTAAGCAGGGCTTCATCTAGGCTCGCGGCATGGAGCTGCCCCTTGACCATCTGCGCACCCTCGCAGCCGTCGTCGACGCCGGCACGCTCGAGCGCGCAGCCATCGACCTCGGCGTCACGCCCTCGGCGGTCAGCCAGCGCATCCGCGCGATCGAGCAGCGCGTCGGCCGCATCGTGCTGCGACGCACCAAGCCGGTGCGGGCCACCGAGGCGGGCGAAGCGCTCGTGCGACTCGCGCGGCAGCTCGCGGTGCTCGAGCACGATGCGCGCACGGCGCTCGGCGACGCCGCGCCGACGCCGCGCATCCCGCTCGCCGTCAACGCCGACTCGCTGATCACCTGGTTCATGCCCGCCCTGATCGCCGTCACGGAGCGCGTGCCCGCGACGTTCGAGCTGCACCGCGAGGATCAGGAGCGCACCGCGCAGCTGCTGCAGGACGGCACCGTCATGGCTGCGGTCACCGCGCAGCGCGAGCCCGTCTCCGGCTGCCTCGCGACGCCGCTCGGGCGCATGCGCTACGTGCCGATCGCCCAGCGCCAGTTCGCGGCGCGGTGGTTCCCGGACGGCCTGGCGCGCCCCGCGCTGGAGGCCGCGCCGATCGTCGACTTCGACGCCCACGACTCGCTGCAATCCCGGTTCGCGCGCCGCCACGGGGCCCGAGCCGCGGCTCCGCGGCACATCATCTCCGCCTCGGCGGAGTTCGCCCAGGCGGTGCAGATGGGTCTCGGGTGGGGCATGCTGCTGCCCGGTCAGTTCGAGCGCGGCGTCGCTGACGGCTCACTGGTGGTGCTCGCCGACGACACCGTCGAGGTGCCGCTGTGGTGGCAGCGGTGGAACCTCGCCTCGCCGCTGCTCGACCTCGTCAGCGACGCGGTCGCGGATGCGGCGCGAGCGTCAGACGCGATCGCCTGATGCCTGCTCGCCCTGCGGCTGGGGGCCGGGCTGCTGCGGGCCGGCCTGCTGCGGGCCGGCCTGCTGGGGGCCGGCCTGCTGCGGCGGCACCACCGGGGCGCCGTGCGGCGGCGGCGCCGTCTGCAGCTCCGCTGCGGTCGGCTGCTGCATGCCGTCGCGCTGCCCGATGATCTGCATCGCGCGGCCTGCGATCTGCTGCGGCGCGACCACGTCGTAGCGAGCCGCCAGCACCTGCTGCGTGGAGGCGAAGTCCCGCTTGCGGCGCACGATCGAGTGCTGCACGACGCCCAGCAGGATGCCGAAGGCGAGGCCGAGCAGCGGGAAGACGAGCACCGAACCGATCGCCTCCGGCACGAAGACGAGGAACATGAGGCCGAGGAAGGCGCCGAAGCCGAGGCCGCGCAGCGCCCCGCGCATCGCGACCTTGCCCCAGGTGAGGCGCCCGACGATCCGCTCGACGAGCTTGAGGTCGTTGCCGATGATGGCGAGGCCGGCGAGCTCGGTGTCGGAGCTCGAGACCTTCGCCACGGCCGCCTGGGCCCGGTCGTAGGTCTCGAAGGAAGCGACGACGACCCCCTTCGGCAGCTGCTGGTCTCCGAGGGCAGAACGCTGGAACATGCTCACCCCTCCAGTGTTCCACGCGCGTGCGCGCCACGACGGGCCGGTTCGCTCTGGGCGTCAGGCCGATCCGACGACCCGAGGGGCAGCGCCGCAGGCGCCGCGCACCGTCGTCGCGCGATACCTTGGAGCCCATGAGCGCCCCCACCGTCTTCGTCGCCCGCCTCGCGGGCGCGGGCGTGTTCGACCCCGCCGGCGAGCGCATCGGCAAGGTGCGCGACGTGGTGTCCGTGCCTCGCCACGAGGCGTCCCCGCGGGTCGTCGGACTGGTCGTCGAGGATCGCGGTCGGCAGAAGGTGTTCCTGTCGATCGGGCGCGTGCTCTCCATCGGCGGCGGGCAGCTGATCGCCTCCGCCATCAGCGACCGCCGCTTCAGCCAGCGAGGCAGCGAGCGCCTGCTCCTGGCCGACATCCTGGGGCGCACGGTGACGCTGCGCGACGGCACCAGCGCGACGCTCGAGGATCTCTCCATCGCCGAGCAGGGCCCGGGCGAGTGGGAGGTCGACGAGCTCTTCCTCCGGAAGCCCAAGACCGGCCCCTTCGGCAAGGGGCCGACCGCCCTCGCCCGCTGGCACGAGGTGCGGCACGAGCTCGACGCGGAGCACGACACCGAGCACCTGCTGGCCTCGCTCGAGGAGCTGCCGGCTGCCGACGCCGCCTCCGCGATGCTCGACCTGCCGCAGCAGCGCATGATCGAGGTCGCCGAGGACCTCTCCGACGACCGCCTGGCCGACATCCTCGAGGAGATGCACGAGGATCGCCAGGTCGAGATCCTCGCCGCGCTGGAGGACTCCCGGGTCGCTGACGTGCTCGACCAGATGGAGCCGGACGACGCGGCCGACCTCATCGGCCACATGTCGACCGAGCGCGGCGAGACCCTGCTCGACCTCATGGATCCGGATGAGGCCGAGGACGTCAGGATGCTGCTGTCCTTCGGCGCCGACACCGCCGGCGGCCTCATGACGACGGAGCCGATCATCATGGCCTCCGACGCGACGGTCGCCGAGGCGCTGGCGCTCATGCGTCGGCACGAGGTCGCGCCAGCGCTCGCCGCCGCCGTCTGCGTCACCCTGCCGCCCTACGAGGCGCCGACCGGCCGCTTCCTCGGCATGGTCCACTTCCAGCGACTGCTGCGGTACCCGCCGAACGAGCGCGTCGGCACGCTGCTGGACGAGCAGATCGAGCCGGTGCTCGCCAGCGACTCGGCCGCGGAGGTCACGCGACAGCTCGCCGCCTACAACCTCGTCTCGGTCCCCGTGGTCGACGCCGCCGGTCGCCTCGTCGGCGTCGTGACGATCGACGACGTGCTCGACCACATCCTGCCCGAGGACTGGCGAGCGCAGGAGGAGGCGCCGCATGGCTGAGCGCGACGACGAGTTCTCGCGCCCCAAGGCGCGCCGCCGCATCCGCATGCCCGAGTCGAAGGATCGCTTCGGGCGCTTCACCGAGGCGTTCGCGCGCGGGATGGGCACCCCTGCGTTCCTGATCGGCATGACGATCTTCTGCGGGTTCTGGCTCACCTACAACTCGGTGGTGCCGGCCGAGGTGCAGTTCGACCCGCAGGACCAGGGCTTCCCGCTGCTCACGCTCGTGCTCAGCCTGCAGGCCTCCTACGCGGCCCCCCTGCTGCTGCTCGCGCAGAACCGCCAGGACGATCGCGACCGCGTGCAGATCGAGCAGGACCGGATGCGCGCCGAGCGCAACCTCAACGACACCGAGTACCTCGCGCGCGAGGTCGTGGCGCTGCGCATGGCGATGCGCGACATGGCCACGCGCGAGTTCATCCGCGCCGAGCTGAAGTCCTTCGTCGACGACCTCGACGAGCGCCGAGGGCAGGATCCGCGCGCCGAGCGCGACACGTGAGCCGCCGGTGAGCGACGGCATCGATCCCGCGCTGCAGCGTGCGCTCGCGCAGGTCGTCGACCCCGAGATCCGACGGCCGCTGATCGAGCTCGACATGATCCCGTCCGCCACGCTCGCCGATGGAGTCGCGAGCATCGCGCTCGAGCTCACGGTCGCGGCGTGCCCCGCCAGCGACAGGATCCAAGCGGATGTCCGTGCGGCAGCCGCGTCGGTCCCGGGGGTCGACCGCGTGGAGCTGGCGGTCGGCGTGATGTCGCCCGCGACGCGGCAGGCGCTCGTGGAGCGATTGCGGGGCTCGCGCCCGCAGCAGTTCGGCCCCGACACGCTCACGCGCATCATCGCGGTCGCGAGCGGCAAGGGCGGCGTCGGCAAGTCGACGGTGACGGCGAGCCTGGCGGTCGCGCTCGCGCAGCGCGGCCTCGCCGTGGGCGTGATCGACGCCGATGTGCACGGCTACTCGATCCCGGCCCTGCTGGGCACGCGGGCTCGGCCGACGCGGGTCGGCGACATGATGATGCCGCCGGAGGCGCACGGCGTGCGGCTCGTGTCGATCGGCATGTTCGTCGAGGGCAATCGCTCGGTCTCCTGGCGCGGCCCGATGCTGCACCGCACGCTCAACCAGTTCGTCACCGACGTGTGGTGGGGTGACCTGGACGTGCTGCTCATCGACATGCCGCCCGGCACCGGCGACGTGGCGATCTCGCTCGGCCAGCTGCTGCCGCACGCAGAGGTGCTCGTGGTGACGACGCCGCAGCGGGCTGCAGCAGACGTCGCCGAGCGGGCGGCGGAGGTCGCCCGCCAGACCGGGCAGCGGGTGCTCGGCGTGGTCGAGAACATGGCGGGGCTGCAGCAGCCCGACGGCACCCTGCTCGAGGTCTTCGGCGCCGGCGGCGGCGAGGAGGCGGCGGCGCGGCTCGGAGTGCCGCTGCTCGCGCGCATCCCCCTGTCGATCGCGCTGCGCGAGGGCGGCGACGAGGGCATCCCCATCGTCGCCAGCGATCCCGCTGACCCCGCTGCGACCGCGATCGTGGCACTGGCCGCATCCCTGCGCGGCACACGACCGATCGCCGGCCGCAGCCTGCCCCTCGCGACCGGCTGAGGACGCCCTCGCCGCGCAGCGCTCCGCGCGACGCGGCGCCCGACCTACGTGGCCTCGTCGTCGAACCGCATCGGCCCCGCTGCGCGGTTGGGCAGTCCCGTCACCGTCGCGACGGCAGACCGCGGTGCCGCGGACGGGAAGTCCCCTGCGGGCGTCGGCGCGGGGTCGTCCTTCAGCGCGTCCATCACGATCCGTCGCGGGTCGTACTGCCGCGGGTCCAGCTTCTTCCAGTCGACCTCGTCGAACTCGGGGCCCATCTCCTCGCGCATGCGATCCTTGGCCCCACCGGCCAGGTCTCGCAGGCTTCGCACGAGCACGCCGAGCTTCTCTGCGAGCAGGGGCAAGCGCTCGGGGCCGATGAGCACGGCCGCGAGGATCGCGATGATCAGCAGCTTGTCGAGCGTGATGCCTGCCAGGGACACCCCACTAGGGTAGCGAGGACTGCGGCGAGCCCTGGACGGGCGGATGCGTCGCGTCGCTACGCTCGACGTCGGAGGAACCGTGCAGACATCACCGCTCATCGCCAAGTACCTCGACGACCTCGCCGCAGAGGATGAGGTGCTCACCGCGGCGCGGGACGCCTCCGTCGAGCTCGGCATCACACCCATCGCGCCCGCGGTCGGCGCGCAGCTCGCCGCCATCGCCGCGTCGACCCAGGCGGGCGCGATCCTCGAGGTCGGCACCGGCGCCGGTGTGAGCGGCCTCTGGCTGCTGCGCGGCGCGCCGGGCGCGACCCTCACGTCGATCGACACCGAGCTCGACCACCAGCAGCACGCGCGCGCAGCCTTCGGCAAGGCGGGGATCCCCGTCACGCGCGCACGACTCATCACCGGCAAGGCACGCGATGTGCTGCCGCGCATGAACGAGGCGAGCTACGACATCGTGCTCATCGACGCGGATGCTGCCAGCATGCTCGAGTACGTGGAGCACGCGCTCTCGCTGGTGCGCGTCGGCGGCTGCGTGCTCGTCGCGCACGCACTGCTGGGCGGCCGCGTGGCCGACCCGGCGCAGCGCAGCGACGAGGTCGCCGATCTGCGCGGGCTCCTCAAGGAGCTCTCGACGTCGGACGCCGTGCGTGCCGCGGTCTCCCCCGTCGGCGACGGCCTGCTCCAGATCGTGCGGCTGCCTGAGCCGGCCTAGGCTCGACGGCACCTCGGCGGATGCGATGAGGGCCCGATCCTCGGATCGGGCCCTCCCCCGTCGACCATCATCGGACGACGTCGCGCACAGCGCGGATCAAGCGGTGACGACGACCCCGCCGAGCGCCTTGTGCAGCGCGGCGGCTTCCTCATCGTTCACGGAGACGACCAGGCGTCCCCCGCCCTCGAGCGGCACGCGCACGACGATCAGCCTGCCCTCCTTGACGGCCTCGAGCGGTCCATCGCCGGTGCGTGGTTTCATGGCGGCCATGCGGCTCCCCCTTCGGTTCCTGTGCGTGCATTATCTCACGTCCGGGTGACACGAAGACCTCGCTGACCACAAGGGTCGCTGTGCTAGGGCACCGTCCAGTCGGCGCCGACCACGTGCCAGCAGTACCAGATCCAGACGGGCTGCAGGGCGATGCATGCAGCGAGCAGCATGCCCCGAGCCCACGCGGGTCGCAGCGCCGCGAGCATCAGGGCCGCCGGGAACAGCGGCAGCAGCAGCCGCCACGTCGACGACTGCGGGAACCACACCGCTGCCAGGTAGGTCGCGTAGGCGATGCACCACAGCCTGCCCTCGATCGCGACGCGCCTCGCCCACGGCCCCACCAGCAGCGCGACGACCACGGCGACGATGCCGGCGAGCCACAGCGGCCACCACGCCCCGAACCACCACTCGAGCCCGATCGGCCAGGTCGTGAACGGCACGAGCTCCTGCCTGCCGACGTAGGCGGAGCGCCAGCTCAGCTCCGTCTCCAGGTACGCGCTCGTGCTGCCGGTCGCGATCGTGCATGCGAGCAGCCAGGCGAAGCCCCAGAGCGCGCTCCACGCCCCGAGGCCGACGAGCATCCAGCGCTCCCGCACCGCGAAGCGCTCGCGCTCTCGGGACCATCGCACGAGGAACCACAGCCCGAGGCCGAAGGCGAAGGCCAGACCACCGGGTCGCGTCAGCGCCATGATCGGGAGCAGGACCCACAGCCACTCCCACTCGCGCAGCCGCCAGGCGAGCAGGCAGCTCGCCAGCAGCAGCAGGAACAGCGCCTCGGCGTAGCCGAGCTGCAGCACGGGCGCGACGGGCGAGAGGAGCACGAGGGCGAGGGCGAAGCGCTCACGGCCGGGCGCCAGCTCGGCGAACAGCCGGTAGGCGACGAGCGCGAAGGCCGCCGACGCGAGCACCGACAGGAGCACCGCGGCGCCCTCCCACGGCAGCCCGGTGAGCATCAGCGCCCGCGCGAGCAGCGGGTAGACCGGCATGAACGCCCAGGCGTTCTCGCCCACGTGGCCCGAGTCGTCCACGGGCAGCTCGGTCGGATACCCCGACATCGCGATGATGAAGTACCAGTGGGCATCCCACATGGTCGAGTAGTCGAGCAGGCCGGGCCCCGCAGGCGTCCACGCGCTCGCCTCCTGCCTGCCGGCGAAGGCGCCGAGGAACGCCGTGCTGACGAGCCTCGACACCAGCCAGAGCGCCAGCGGCCACAGCCACCAGCGCTGCCGCGTCGACGCGCGCGCCTGCGTCAGGCTCGCGTGAGCCACGTGCGCAGGCTCTCCTCCGTCGCCACGATCTGCGCGACGGGCACCGACTCGTCATCCGCGTGGGCCTTCGACGGGTCGCCGGGCCCGAAGTTGACGGCGGGGATGCCGAGCGCCGAGAAACGGGCCACGTCGGTCCAGCCGTACTTCGCCTGCGGCTCCGCGCCGACGGCGACGATGAACTCCTTGGCGAGCGGCGCATCCAGGCCGGGCCGGGCGCCGGGCGCCGCGTCGACGACGCGCACGTCGAAGCCCTCGAAGAGGTCGACCACGTGCGCGGTGGCCTCCTCGACCGAGCGCGACGGGGCGAAGCGGTAGTTCACCTGCACGACGCACTCGTCCGGGATCACGTTGGTCGCGACGCCACCGGAGATCATCACGGCGTTCAGCCCCTCACGGAACCGCAGCCCCTCGACGTCGATCTCGCGCGCCCGGTAGTCCTGCAGCACCTGCAGCACCTCGGCCGCGTCGTGGATGGCGTTGTGCCCGACCCACGAGCGCGCGGAGTGCGCGCGGACGCCGCGCGTGCGGATCTCGGCGCGCAGCGTGCCGTTGCACCCGCCCTCGATCGCGCCGTTCGACGGCTCGCCGAGGATCGCGAAGTCGGCCTGCATGAGCTCGGGGTGCGACGCGGCGAGGCGGCGCAGGCCGTTGTGCTCCTCGCCCACCTCCTCGTGGTCGTACCAGATCCACGTCACGTCGACGTTCGGTGCCGCGAGCTCGACGGCCAGCTTCAGCTGCACGGCCACACCGGCCTTCATGTCGACGGTGCCGCGGCCCCAGATGTGCTCCTCGCCGTCGACGACGCGTGGCTGCGTGGGCACGTTGCCGTTGATCGGCACGGTGTCGATGTGCCCGGCGAGCACCACGCGGCGGGCGCGACCCAGGCTGGTCCGCGCGACGACCGTGTCACCCACGCGCGTCACCTCGAGGTGCGAGGCCGAACGGGCGACCGCCTCGATCGCATCCGCGAGCGGCCCCTCGTTGTCGGAGACCGAGTCGATGTCGCACAGCTGGCGGGTGAGGTCGGCGGACGAGGCGGCGGGGTCGAGCACGAGGGCGGTCATGCGGTCAAGCCTAGACTTGGAGCATGGCTCGCCCCGCACACGGACATGCGCTCGTCACCGTCTTCGAGGGGCGGGTGCTGGATGCCTGGTTCCCCTCCCCCGCGCTCGGCACCGCTTCGGGCGAGGCGCACTGGATCGGCGCCGGCGGGCTCGACGACCTCGGCGGCCCGGTGCCGGCGCGCGGCGTCGTGCTCGAGCCGCGACACGTCGAGGTCGACCTGGATGCCGCCCCCGCCTCCACCGAGGATGCGTACCTGCGCCTGCACCTGCTGAGCCACCGCCTCGTGGAGCCCAACTCCATGAACCTCGACGGCATCTTCAGCGCGCTGCCGGTCGTCGCCTGGACCAACGGCGGCGCGGTCGCACCGGAGTGGGCGCGCGACCACCGCGTCGAGCTGCAGCGGGCGGGCCTGCAGGTGCAGCTCGTCGACCGCTTCCCGCGGATGACCGACTTCGTGCTGCCCGACGGCGTGCGCATCGGCGACGCGAGCCGTGTGCGCCTGGGCGCGCACCTCGCCGCGGGCACGGTCGTCATGCACGAGGGCTTCGTGAACTTCAACGCCGGCACGCTGGGCGCATCCATGGTCGAGGGCCGCATCTCGCAGGGCGTCGTCGTGGGCGACGGCACGGACATCGGCGGCGGCGCCTCGATCATGGGCACGCTCTCCGGCGGCGGCAAGGAGCGCGTCTCGCTCGGCGAGCGGGTGCTCCTCGGCGCGAACGCCGGCGTCGGCATCTCGCTCGGCGACGACTCGGTCGTCGAAGCGGGCCTCTACGTCACGGCAGGGACCAAGGTGACGCTCGTGCCCAGCGGCGAGCGGGTGAAGGCCGTCGAGCTCTCCGGTCGCCCCGGGCTGCTCTTCCGCCGCAATTCCGCCTCCGGAGCGGTCGAGGTCCTCGCTCGCGACGGCAGGGGCGTCGAGCTCAACGCCGCCCTGCACTGAGACGCGGCGCAGCACTGAGGAGGCGCGCAGGCCGGCGCGCGATGATCGTCCCATGCCCGACCAGCCCTCCCCCGCATCCGCCCCGCAGCACGGCCGGCCCCCTGCGCCGGATCGGTGGCCACCGCTCGCTCCGGCCCCGATGCAGGGCGACGCTCCCCGGACCGGCGCCGACGCCGGAGCCGGAACCGCACCCGCGCAGCCGCGACCGGCAGCGCCCCCGGTGCTCGCGCTGCGCGAGCTGACCAAGCGCTTCGGCCAGCACACCGCGGTCGACCGCCTGTCGCTCGACGTGCCGGCCGGCAGCATGTTCGGGCTCCTCGGCCCGAACGGCGCAGGCAAGACCACCACCTTGTCGATGACGACGGGGCTGCTGCGCCCCGACGCGGGCACGGCGTTCATCGGGGGCATCGACGTCTGGGCCGACCCCGCAGCTGCGAAGGCACGGATGGGCGTGCTTCCCGACGGCGTGCGCCTGTTCGACCGGCTGACCGGCGCCGAGCTGCTGCGCTACCACGGGCTGCTGCGCGGCCTGCCGGAGGCCGACGTCACCTCGCGCGCGGGCGACCTGCTCGCCGCGCTCGGCCTGACGGAGGCGGGCTCGACCCTCGTGATCGACTACTCAGCCGGCATGCGCAAGAAGATCGGACTGGCGTGCGCGCTGATCCACGCGCCCCGGCTGCTGCTGCTCGATGAGCCCTTCGAAGCGGTCGACCCCGTCTCGGGCGAGGCCATCCGCGAGATCCTGCGCGGCTTCGTCGCCTCGGGCGGCACGGTGGTGCTCTCGAGCCACGTGATGGAGCTCGTCGAGTCGCTCTGCGACCGCGTCGCGATCGTCGCGCAGGGGAGGATGCTCGTCTCCGGCACGCTGGACGATGTGCGGCAGGGCAAGACGCTGCAGCAGCGGTTCCTCGACCTGGTCGGCACCCAGGCGCTCGACGCGGAGAGCCTCGCGTGGCTGCGCTCCTCGTAGGCCTGCGCCTGCGGCAGCTGGGCCGCGCGCTCGGCCGCAGCCCGTGGGCGATCGTGACGCTCGTGCTCTCGGTGCTCGCCGCCCTCGGCGGCCTCGGGCTGCTCGCGCTCATGCTCGCGACCCTGCGCGCCTTCGCCCCGGCGTCGGCGGCGGATGCGGTGGTGATCATCGGCAGCGCGCTCGTGGTCGGGTGGATGGTCGCCAGCCTGCTGGTCTCCGCCGACGACGCGCTCGCGCCAGAGCGGTTCGCGCTGCTGCCGCTGCCGGCTCGCAGGCTGCTGCCCGGCGTGCTGCTCGCAGGCGCGATCGGCGTCGGCGGCGTCGCGACCGCGGCGGCGCTGCTGCTGACGCTCATCGGTTGGAGCACCCACCCCGTCGCCCTGCTCACCGCGGCCGTGCTCGTACCGCTGCAGCTGCTGACCTGCCTGCTCGCCGCCCGCGCGCTCGCCTCGGCCCTCGCGCGGCAGCTCGCCAGGCGCAGCGGACGCGATCTCAGCCTCGTGCTCGGCAGCGTCCTGATCATCTCTGCCGGGATCCTCTTCGCGATCCTGCTCGAGGGGCTGCGCTCGCTCGGCCCGCCCGAGGCGGTGTTCGGCGCGATCGCGCAGGTGCTCGGATGGACCCCGCTCGGCGCCGCCTGGGCGGTGCCGCAGGCGATGGCGGCAGGCAGCTGGCTCGAGGCCCTCGCCAAGCTGACGATCGCGATCGCGACGGCGGCGCTCCTGTGGCTCGTGTGGTCGCGCGACTTCCGGGCGCGCCTGACGGACCCGATCGCCTCGACCGGTGGTGGACGCGTGCGCGGCGGCGCGTGGATCGACCGCGTCCTCCCCGCCTCTCCGACGGGCGCCATCGCAGCGCGCGGACTCCGCTACCGCTTCCGCGACCCGCGTCACCTGATCAACGTGATCGGTGTCGCGATCGTGCCGCTGCTCGTGCTCGCGATGAACCTCGTGGTCGGCAACGGCGTCAGCATCGACCTCACCGCCGATCCGGGTGAGCAGGCGGCCCTCGACACCTTCGCGCAGCTCGGACCGATGCTGCTGCCGCTCCTCGGCGCCATCGTGCTGATGTCCGTGGCGCAGCTCGATGCCGCCTACGACAGCTCCGCGCTCTCCACCCATGTGCTCACGGGCGTGACAGGCACGCAGGATCGCGCCGGACGCGCGCTCGGCATGGTGGTGCTCTTCGGTCCGATGCTGCTCGCGATGTGCGTGCTCGCCACGGCCGTCTCCGGCGACTGGCACCTGCTGCCCGCATCGCTCGGCGCGACCATCGGCACCGCGGGTCTCGTCATCGGCGTCGGCTCGGCCATCAGCCCCTGGATGCCCGGCCAGACACCGGCGCCCGAGACGAGCCCGTTCGGCAAGGGCTCCTCCGGCGGAGCGCAGGCGCTGCTCGGCGCGCTCATCACGATGCTCGCGATCGCGACGGTCGGCGCTCCCGCGATCGGCACCGCCATCGCTGCCGCGTGGATCCCCTGGCTCGCGTGGCTGAGCCTCGGGATCGGCCTGGTCGTGGGATGCCTCGCCACGTGGGGCGGCGTCCGCATCGGCGGCAGCGCGCTCGATCGGCGGTGGCCCGAGGTCCTCGCCGGCGTCTCGCGCGAGGGCTGACCACGCCGCAGCAGGCATCCGTCGCGCAGACGCATCCCTGCGCGGACGCGCAGCGGTGGCCGCGCGGGCGCACGCTGCGTGCGTGCGTGCGCCTGTGCGCGAGCATGCGGCAGGGTTGCGCTGCGCTCCGGGGTACACACGAGTGTGCACAAACGGAAAAAGGGGCCCCAGACGAATCTGGGGCCCCTTTCCAAAAGAAGTCCGGCGGTGTCCTACTCTCCCACAGGGTCCCCCCTGCAGTACCATCGGCGCTGAGAGCCTTAGCTTCCGGGTTCGGAATGTGACCGGGCGTTTCCCTCTCGCTATGGCCGCCGAAACACTGTTGATGTTTCAGTCTGCACAGCTCTCCACTCTCGTGGAGGGCTGCAGTCCTCGACCGTACATCGAGAACCACAAAGTGGACGCGAGCAGCAAGCTCATATATATGTTATCAAGTCATCGGCTTATTAGTACCGGTCAGCTTCATGGGTCGTTAGTCCCCACTTCCACATCCGGCCTATCAACCCAGTAGTCTGGCTGGGAGCCTCTCGCCCGAAGGCACGGAAGTCTCATCTTGAGGCCGGCTTCCCGCTTAGATGCTTTCAGCGGTTATCCATCCCGAACGTAGCTAATCAGCGGTGCTCCTGGCGGAACAACTGACACACCAGAGGTTCGTCCAACCCGGTCCTCTCGTACTAGGGTCAGATCCTCTCAAACTTCCAACGCGCGCAGCGGATAGGGACCGAACTGTCTCACGACGTTCTAAACCCAGCTCGCGTGCCGCTTTAATGGGCGAACAGCCCAACCCTTGGGACCTACTCCAGCCCCAGGATGCGACGAGCCGACATCGAGGTGCCAAACCATGCCGTCGATATGGACTCTTGGGCAAGATCAGCCTGTTATCCCCGAGGTACCTTTTATCCGTTGAGCGACAGCGCTTCCACAAGCCACTGCCGGATCACTAGTCCCGACTTTCGTCCCTGCTCCAGTTGTCACTGTCACAGTCAAGCTCCCTTGTGCACTTACACTCGACACCTGATTGCCAACCAGGTTGAGGGAACCTTTGGGCGCCTCCGTTACTTTTTGGGAGGCAACCGCCCCAGTTAAACTACCCACCAGGCACTGTCCCTGAACCGGATTACGGTTCGAAGTTAGATATCCAGAGTGACCAGAGTGGTATTTCAACAATGACTCCACCCGAACTAGCGTCCGAGCTTCACAGTCTCCCACCTATCCTACACAAGCCACACCGAACACCAATACCAAGCTGTAGTAAAGGTCACGGGGTCTTTCCGTCCTGCTGCGCGTAACGAGCATCTTTACTCGTAGTGCAATTTCGCCGAGTTCGCGGTTGAGACAGCTGGGAAGTCGTTACGCCATTCGTGCAGGTCGGAACTTACCCGACAAGGAATTTCGCTACCTTAGGATGGTTATAGTTACCACCGCCGTTTACTGGGGCTTAAATTCTGAGCTTCGCTTGCGCTAACCCTTCCTCTTAACCTTCCAGCACCGGGCAGGCGTCAGTCCGTATACATCGACTTGCGTCTTCGCACGGACCTGTGTTTTTAGTAAACAGTCGCTTCCCACTGGTCTCTGCGGCCTTCAAACGCTTCCGGCAGCAAGTGCCGTCACGCCTCAGGCCCCCCTTCTCCCGAAGTTACGGGGGCATTTTGCCGAGTTCCTTAACCACGATTCTCTCGATCTCCTTAGTATTCTCTACCTGACCACCTGAGTTGGTTTGGGGTACGGGTGACTTGAACCTCGCGTCGATGCTTTTCTTGGCAGCATAGGATCACAGACTTCCCTCTAGGGTTCGGCAAAGCTCTCAGGCTATGTGTGGGACGGATTTGCCTATCCCACGCCCTACGGCTTACCCGGACTCAACCATCGGCCCGGTTCTGCTACCTTCCTGCGTCACACCTGTTAATACGCTAGCCGCCCCAGCATAGGGTCGAGTGCTAGGCCAAGGACGTCACCCCGAAGGGATCGGTCCAAGGATTCGGACTCTTAGCATCACTGGTTTGGCTTGGGCGGTTCTTCGCCAGCTCAGGAGTATCAACCTGATGTCCATCGACTACGCCTGTCGGCCTCGCCTTAGGTCCCGGCTTACCCAGGGAAGATTAGCTTGACCCTGGAACCCTTGGTCATTCGGAGGACTGGTTTCTCGCCAGTCTTTCGCTACTCATGCCTGCATTCTCACTCGTGTGGCGTCCACGGCTGGATTCCTCCGCCGCTTCACTCGCCACACGACGCTCTCCTACCAATCCGTACGCCTGGACAGCCGAAGCTGCCGAGCTGTTGTACGAATTCCACGACTTCGGTGGCGTGCTTGAGCCCCGTTACATTGTCGGCGCAAAATCACTTGACCAGTGAGCTATTACGCACTCTTTCAAGGGTGGCTGCTTCTAAGCCAACCTCCTGGTTGTCTCAGCAACTTCACATCCTTTTCCACTTAGCACGCGCTTAGGGACCTTAGTCGGTGGTCTGGGTTGTTTCCCTCTCGACGATGAAGCTTATCCCCCACCGTCTCACTGCTGCGCTCTCACTTACCGGCATTCGGAGTTTGGCTGACGTCAGTAACCTTTTGGGGCCCATCGGCCATCCAGTAGCTCTACCTCCGGCAAGAAACACGCAACGCTGCACCTAAATGCATTTCGGAGAGAACCAGCTATCACGAAGTTTGATTGGCCTTTCACCCCTATCCACAGCTCATCCCCTCAGTTTTCAACCTAAGTGGGTTCGGTCCTCCACGAGGTCTTACCCTCGCTTCAACCTGGCCATGGATAGATCACTTCGCTTCGGGTCTAGGACATGCGACTGAATCGCCCTATTCAGACTCGCTTTCGCTACGGCTACCCCACACGGGTTAACCTCGCCACATATCGCTAACTCGCAGGCTCATTCTTCAAAAGGCACGCTGTCACAGCTACCAGGGCTGCTCCAACGGTTTGTAAGCAAACGGTTTCAGGTACTATTTCACTCCCCTCCCGGGGTACTTTTCACCTTTCCCTCACGGTACTTGTCCGCTATCGGTCATCTGGGAGTATTTAGGCTTACCAGGTGGTCCTGGCAGATTCACACGGGATTTCTCGGGCCCCGTGCTACTTGGGATGAACCTCGCGCCATCGCGCGGTTTCGGCTACGGGATTGTCACCCTCTGTGATGGACCTTTCCAAGTCCTTCGCCTACCGCGGTCTGTCACGCTTGCTGATCGGCAGATCAGCGGAGATGTCCCACAACCCCGACCGTGCAACGCCTGCCGGCTATCACACACGATCGGTTTAGCCTCTTCCGCGTTCGCTCGCCACTACTGACGGAATCACTGTTGTTTTCTCTTCCTGTGGGTACTGAGATGTTTCACTTCCCCACGTTCCCTCTACCCGCCCTATATATTCAGGCGGGAGTCACTGGGTCAGCACGCTGCCCAGCGGGGTTTCCCCATTCGGAGATCCTCGGATCACAGCTCGTTTATCAGCTCCCCGAGGCTTATCGCAGATTACTACGTCCTTCATCGGCTCCAGATGCCAAGGCATCCACCGTTTGCTCTTAGAAACTTGACCACATACATGAGTATTTTGGTTAGGACACCACCGTCGAAACGATGGCGACCAATGATCTATAAAGATCATCAAGACTCGAGCCGAAGCCCGAATCTAAGATGCTCGCGTCCACTGTGTAGTTCTCAACTTACGGTCGGTACCGACGACGAACACGCCTACGCGCATCCACCGGCCGGTCCGAGGGCCCAACAACGCCAAAAGGCGCCGTCCGGTCCCTCAGGACCCAACAGCGTGCATGCACCCGAGCTCCCACGCCCTCCCCTTCCAGACTGCCGAAGCAGCCGTACTCAGGAGGACCCGATCACTCGAGCACCAATGTCAATGTTCCACCCATGAGCTGACCACCGGTCGACGTGTGCGACCGAAGTGGCTCTGCGCCGGCAGAACCGGCGAGATGCTCCTTAGAAAGGAGGTGATCCAGCCGCACCTTCCGGTACGGCTACCTTGTTACGACTTAGTCCTAATCACCGATCCCACCTTCGACGGCTCCCTCCAAAAGGTTAGGCCACCGGCTTCGGGTGTTACCGACTTTCATGACTTGACGGGCGGTGTGTACAAGGCCCGGGAACGTATTCACCGTAGCGTTGCTGATCTACGATTACTAGCGACTCCGACTTCATGAGGTCGAGTTGCAGACCTCAATCCGAACTGAGACCGGCTTTTTGGGATTCGCTCCACCTTACGGTATCGCAGCCCATTGTACCGGCCATTGTAGCATGCGTGAAGCCCAAGACATAAGGGGCATGATGATTTGACCTCATCCCCACCTTCCTCCGAGTTGACCCCGGCAGTATCCCATGAGTTCCCACCATAACGTGCTGGCAACATAGGACGAGGGTTGCGCTCGTTGCGGGACTTAACCCAACATCTCACGACACGAGCTGACGACAACCATGCACCACCTGTATACGAGTGTCCAAAGAGTTCACTGTCTCCAGTGCGTTCTCGCATATGTCAAGCCTTGGTAAGGTTCTTCGCGTTGCATCGAATTAATCCGCATGCTCCGCCGCTTGTGCGGGCCCCCGTCAATTCCTTTGAGTTTTAGCCTTGCGGCCGTACTCCCCAGGCGGGGAACTTAATGCGTTAGCTACGACACGGAGACCGTGGAATGGTCCCCACATCTAGTTCCCAACGTTTACGGCATGGACTACCAGGGTATCTAAGCCTGTTTGCTCCCCATGCTTTCGCTCCTCAGCGTCAGTTACGGCCCAGAGATCTGCCTTCGCCATCGGTGTTCCTCCTGATATCTGCGCATTCCACCGCTACACCAGGAATTCCAATCTCCCCTACCGCACTCTAGTCTGCCCGTACCCACTGCAAGCCCGAGGTTGAGCCTCGGGATTTCACAGCAGACGTGACAAACCGCCTACGAGCTCTTTACGCCCAATAATTCCGGACAACGCTTGCACCCTACGTATTACCGCGGCTGCTGGCACGTAGTTAGCCGGTGCTTTTTCTGCAGGTACCGTCACTCTCGCTTCTTCCCTGCTAAAAGAGGTTTACAACCCGAAGGCCGTCGTCCCTCACGCGGCGTTGCTGCATCAGGCTTGCGCCCATTGTGCAATATTCCCCACTGCTGCCTCCCGTAGGAGTCTGGGCCGTGTCTCAGTCCCAGTGTGGCCGGTCACCCTCTCAGGCCGGCTACCCGTCGTCGTCTTGGTGAGCCATTACCTCACCAACTAACTGATAGGCCGTGAGCTGATCCTTGACCGAAGTTCTTTCCACCCCCAGGAGATGCCTCCGAAGGTCGTATCCGGTATTAGACGCCGTTTCCAGCGCTTATTCCAGAGTCAAGGGCACATTGCTCACGTGTTACTCACCCGTTCGCCACTAATCCAGAGAAGCAAGCTCCTCCTTCATCGTTCGACTTGCATGTGTTAAGCACGCCGCCAGCGTTCGTCCTGAGCCAGGATCAAACTCTCCGTAAAGAAAAATGCATACCACCCGGGAAAAACCGAGCGGCAGCGAGTTCGAAACTGACAAAAAAGACTGTCTACTGACAATCTGTCTCATCCAAAGGAATCGTTCTGCCCGAAGGCAGGACGAGTAAATAATTTGGCATATGACATTGTGCACGCTGTTGAGTTCTCAAGGATCGGACGCTCCCGTGCTTCACCCCATCAGGGATCAGCGCCGAGGCAACTTCTCAATCATAACCACTTCCCAGACCATGTCAATTCGACACGCCGTGCGGAGCTCGTACTCCCACCGGACCCTCAGGCCCGGCTCGTGGCAACCTGTCTAGGTTACACGCTCTGGAGCAGCTGTCAACTCGCTGTTCCCGCACGGTTCGTTCCCGGTTCATGGCAACCTGTTCAGCCTACACGGCCCCGAGCCGTCTGCGCACCAAGGCCGTTCCGGGCGCGTCGCCCACGGGCACGGTGCGCAGCTGCTCCCGTCGCCGTCGCCGGTCGCGATGTCGCACCGAAGGCTCCGGGTCGTCGGGGGGCGCCTGAGCACAGCGCCTCGTCGCCGGATCTGGCCGCGCCCGCAGCGCGTCGCGGTTCGCGGTCGCTCCTCATCGGGTCGCCCGCTCACCCGAGCGCCGGATCGGCGGATCGGTGGATCAGCGCACCAGCGGATCGGCGGATCAACGGATCGGCGGAACAGCGGATCGGCGGATGATCGAATCGGCGGAGCAGCGAGTCGCAGCTCGCGCCGCGATCGCGCGGGCCAGCGCGGGTGGTGGGCGCTCCGGGGGCTGTGGGACTGCGCGCCGAAGCGGTTCCGGCGGCGGGTCGGGTCGTGGGGCGTCAGGTCGCGAGGCCTCAGGTCGCGAGGCCTCAGGCCGCGAGCAGCGCCTCGATCGGACCCCGCGCGAAGAACACGACGAACAGCGCAGCGACGATCCAGAGGAGCGGCGAGATCTGCTTCGCCTTGCCGGAGACCGCGTTGATCAGCACCCAGGCGACGAACCCGACGCCGATCCCGTTGGCGATGTTGTACGTCAGCGGCATCACGACGATCGTGAGGAAGGCAGGCAGCGCCACTCGGAAGTCGGTGAAGTCGATGTCGGCGATCTGCGCCATCATCAGGGCGCCCACGACGACGAGCGTCGCCGCAGCGACCTCGAGCGGCACCACGGAGGTGAGCGGCGTCAGGAACATGGCGGCGAGGAACAGCACACCCGTGACCACCGAGGCCAGGCCCGTCCGAGCGCCATCGCCGATACCGGCGGCGGAGTCGATGAAGACCGTGTTCGACGAGGCGCTCGCACCACCGCCGGCGACGGCGCCCACACCCTCGACGACGAGCGCGCGCTTCAGCCCGGGGAACTGCCCGTTCGGGTAGGCGAGACCGGCCTGTCGGGCGAGCCCGGTCATCGATCCGATCGCGTCGAAGAAGTTCATGAAGACGAGCGTGAAGATGAACATCGTCGTCGCGAGCACGCCGATGCGCTCGAAGGATCCGAACGACACCTGGCCGATCAGCGAGAAGTCGGGCAGCGAGAAGATGGCGGTCGGCAGCGCTGGCGGGTTCAGGTTCCACGCGTCGGGGTTCTCCCCCAGCGACGGGCCGACCTTGAAGATGGCCTCGAGGATGATCGCGATGACCGTGGTCGCGACGATGCCGATCAGCAGCGCGCCCTTGACGCGGAGCGACAGCAGGACGCCCATGATCGCCAGCGCGATGATGAAGACGACGGTCGGGAGCGCCGTGATGGAGCCGCCGTCGCCGAGCTGCACGGGCGGCGAGGCGGCGAAGGTCGAGCGCACGAAGCCGGCGTCCACGAAGCCGATGAAGGCGATGAACAGACCGATGCCCACCGTGATCGCGCTCTTCAGCGCCGGCGGCACGGCATCGAAGATCATGCGGCGCAGGCCCGTCAGCCCCATCACCACGATGATGATGCCGTTGATGACGACCAGCCCCATGGCCTCCGGCCAGGTGAGCTCGCCGACCAGGCTGAACGCGAGGAAGGAGTTGATGCCCAGCCCAGCGGCGAGGCCGAACGGCACGTTCGCGATGAGGCCCATCGCGAGCGTCATGAGCCCGCCGACGAGCGCGGTGACGGCCGCGACCTGGTGGTTCGGCAACCATCCGCCCTCGACGTCGACCGCCGCCTGATCGGCCGAGAACCCGCCGATGATCAGCGGGTTCAGCACGATGATGTAGGCCATCGCGAAGAACGTGACCAGGCCGCCGCGCACCTCCTGCGTGACGGAGGAGCCCCGCTCCGTGATCTTGAAGAAGCGGTCGATGGCGCCCTTCGGCGCCGCCTGCGTCGTGCTGGTCATGGGTGCTCCGGGTCGGGCGCGGGGGCCTCGACGCGCTCGGCGCCCGTGGCGCGGAGCGGCTCAGCCGCCAGGAGGGTGGGTCAGATGTGGCGCTCGGTCGGGCCGACGTACAGCTGCTGCGGCCGGCCGATCTTCGTCTGCGGGTCGAGCATCATCTCGCGCCAGTGCGCGATCCAGCCCGGGAGCCGACCGATGGCGAAGAGCACCGTGAACATGCGCTCGGGGAAGCCCATCGCCTTGTAGATCACGCCGGTGTAGAAGTCGACGTTCGGGTAGAGCTTGCGCTCCTTGAAGTAGTCGTCGGCCAGCGCCACCTGCTCGAGCTCCTGCGCGATGTCGAGCAGCGGGTCGCGCACGCCGAGCTGGGCGAGCACCTCTTCTGCCGACGTCTTCACCAGCTTCGCGCGCGGGTCGTAGTTCTTGTAGACGCGGTGGCCGAAGCCCATGAGCTTGACGCCCTGCTCCTTGCGCTTCACGCGCTCGACGAAGCGCTCGACGCCCTCGCCCGAGTCGCGGATGCCGCGCAGCATCGACAGCACGGCCTCGTTCGCGCCGCCGTGGAGCGGGCCGGAGAGGGCGTGGATGCCGGCGGACACGGAGGCGAAGAGGTTCGCGTCGGTCGATCCCACCATGCGCACGGTCGACGTCGAGGCGTTCTGCTCGTGATCGGCGTGCAGGATCAGCAGGCGCTCGAGCGCGCGCACCATCACCGGGTTCTGGATGTACGGCTCGGCCTCGATGCCGAAGTTGAGCTTCAGGTAGTTCTCGACGAAGCTCAGGCTGTTGTCCGGGTAGAGGAAGGCCTGCCCGATGGACTTCTTGTGCGCGTAGGCCGCGATCACCGGCATCTTCGCCAGCAGGCGGATCGTCTGCTTGTCGACCTTCGCCGCGTCGCGCGGGTCGTGGTCGGGCTCGTAGTACGTCGACAGGGCGCTGACGGCGCTCGAGAGGGCGCTCATCGGGTGCGCGTCGCGCGGCAGCGCATCGAAGAACCGGCGCAGGTCCTCGTGCAGCAGCGTGTGGCGGCGCACGCTCTGGTCGAAGCCGGCCAGCTCGTCCTCGCTCGGCAGCTCACCGTAGATCAGCAGGTGCGCGACGTCGAGGAACGTCTTCTGCTCCGCCAGCTCCTCGATCGGGTAGCCGCGGTAGCGCAGGATGCCCGCGTCGCCGTCGATGTAGGTGATGGCGCTGCGCGTGCTGGCCGTGTTCACGAAGCCGTAGTCGAGCGTCGTCAGCCCCGTGTCGCGCGTCAGCTTCGACACGTCGACCGCGGCGCGACCGTCAGCGGCCTCCAGCACCGGCAGCTGCGTGGAGCCGCCGTCGTGCTGCAGCGTCACGGAACGGGCGGGCTTGGCGGTGTCCTCGATCGTCACGCAGACAGACTATCGCCCGGCGCGGCAGCCCCTTCACGCACGCCGATCAGCCCAGCAGGCGCGCCGCAGCCTCGTCGATGTCGGCATCGGAGGCGGTGAGCGCGACCCGCACGCGGGTGGCGTCGCCGTAGAAGGTGCCGGGGGCGACGAGGATGCCGAGCCGCGACAGCGCGTCGACCTGCTCCAGCGCATCCGAGCCGTCGGCGGCCCACAGGTAGAGGCCCGCGTCGGAGGCGACCTCGAAGCCGCGCTGCCGCAGCGCCGGCAGCAGCCGCGCGCGACGCGCTCGGTACCGCTCCCGCTGCTCGGCCACGTGCGCCTCGTCGGCGAGCGCGACGGCGAGCGCGTGCTGGACGGGGCTCGGCGCCATGAGGCCCAGGTGCTTGCGCACGGCGAGCACGCGCTGCACGACACCGGGGTCGCCGGCGATGAAGGCGGCGCGGTAGCCGGCGAGGTTCGACTGCTTGCTCAGCGAGTAGACCGAGACGAGGCCGCGGAGGTCACCGCCGGTGACGCGCGGGTCGAGGATCGAGGGCGCCTCGGCGACCTCCCACGGCAGCAGCGCGTAGCACTCGTCGCTCGCGACCACGATGTCGCGCTCGCGCGCGGCCTGCACGACGCGCCGCAGCGCCTCCACTCCGAGCACCTCGCCCGTCGGGTTCGAGGGCGAGTTGAGCCAGACGAGCCTCGTCCCCGCCGGCCACTCCTCGGGGTCGTCGGCGCGCACCGGCTCGGCGCCCGCGATGCGTGCGCCGATGTCGTAGGTCGGATAGGCGACCGACGGGTGCACGACCACGTCGCCGGCGCCGAGGCCGAGCTGCAGCGGCAGCCCGGCGACGAGCTCCTTCGAGCCGACCGTCACCAGCACGTGCTCGTCGGCGATGCCGTCGACGCCGCGCACGCGGGAGAACCACTCGGCGATCGCGGCGCGCGCCTCGCGCGTGCCGTGGTTCGTCGGGTAGGCGTGGGCGTCGGTCGCATCGCGGAGCGCTGCCTGGATCAGCGGCGGCGTGGGATCCACCGGGGAGCCGACGCTCAGGTCGACGAGCCCGCCGGGGTGCTGCTCGGCACGGGCCTTGGCGCCCGCGAGCGTGTCCCAGGGGAACTCGGGCAGGAGCATCAGCTGGTCTGCTGCGGCGGGAGGGCCGCCACGATCGGGTGGTCGTGCTTGATCACGCCCACCTTCGCGGCGCCGCCGGGCGAGCCGATCTCGTCGAAGAAGTGCACGTTGGCCTCGTAGTACTCGGCCCACTCCTCAGGCGTGTCGTCCTCGTAGAAGATCGCCTCGACGGGGCACACCGGCTCGCACGCACCGCAGTCGACGCACTCGTCGGGGTGGATGTACAGCATCCGCTCGCCCTCGTAGATGCAGTCGACGGGGCACTCGTCGACGCAGGCGCGATCCTTGAGGTCCACGCATGGGAGCGCGATCACGTAGGTCATCGGTCTTCCTCCCCTCCTGTCGTTCGGCTCCTGGCCATCCTAATCCGCCGCATCGACTCCGCATCCGGCCACGCCAGCGCGACGAAGGATGCGAGCACCGGCACGAGCGACCACAGCCAGCCCGCGAGGTTCGCGGGGACGATGGAGCGCTCGGTGCCCCAGGCGCCGCGCCCCAGCGGATCGATCGCGATCACGGCGATGACGCCGAGCACACCGACCACGGCCGCGATCGTCATCGGCCGAGATCCGCTCGTCGCGCGCACCCCGACGATGAGTCCGACGGCGGCGACGAGGGAGAGGCCGAGCCCCCACGGCAGCTGCTGGTGCGAGAAGGTGCCCACCGCCCCGACGACGAGGCCGGCCAGCAGCGCGCCCACCCGCAGCATCCAGCGCGTGCTGCGCTTCGGGCGCGCCTCGATCAGGCGATAGTGCTCGACCGCGTCGATCGCGCGGCGCTGACCGCCGACGTGCAGCACGTCGTCGCCCTCGACCGTCAGCTGCGAGCGGTGCTCGGCGAGCGCGGCGAGCACCCGGTGGCGCACCGGCGCGAGCGCGAAGGAGACGTCGGCGGGCCGGTGGGTGCGCACGTAGAGCGGCAGGTCGTAGCGGCGGGCGACGAGCACGGCGGCATGGTGCGCCGCCACGTGATCCGGATGCCCGTAGCCGCCGTCGGCGTCGTAGGTCACGAGGGCGGTCGGGTCGACCTCCTCGACGACGGCGCTGAGCGCATCCGCCAGGTCGTCGACGTCGGCGCGGCTCATGGAGGTCGGCGGCGCGTCGGGGGCGGCACCGGCCTTGCCGTTGGTGTGCCACGCCATGCCCGAGTCGTCCCAGCCGTGGATGCGGCGACCTCGCGCGCCCAAGGCGCGCAGCGCGGCATCGAGCTCGGCCCGGCGCACCTCGCCGATGCCGACCTCCTCCACATCGGGCATGCGCTCGGCGCGCACCTCGCCGCGCTCGCCGAGCGTGAACGTGACGACGACGGCGTCGCCCCCGCTCTCGGCGACAGCAGCGATCGCGACACCGGTCGAGAGCGTCTCGTCATCAGGGTGGGCGTGCACGAACATGACACGCTCGAGGCGGGGATCCATCCCTCTCATCCAACCACCGCTGGCGGGCCCTGACGGACGCGCCGGTCGGGCGCGCACCCGGCTGCTCACGTGGTGCGGCGTCCGCACGCCGAAGGACCCCTCCTGCCATCCGCGACCCGGTGCACCGGGTCGCCGTCGGCGGGAGGGGTCCTGTCGCGGAGCGGCGTCAGCCCTGCTTCTTGAGGCGGCTGGCCTCGCGAGCGCGCGTCGTCGAGTCGAGGTTCACCTTGCGGATGCGCACGTGCTGCGGCGTGACCTCGACGCACTCGTCGTCACGAGCCCACTCGAGGCACTCCTCGAGCGAGAGCTGCTTCGGCGGCGTCAGGCGCTCGAGCTCCTCACCGGTCGACGACCGGATGTTGTTGAGCTTCTTCTCCTTGGTGATGTTCACGTCCATGTCATCGGCGCGCGCGTTCTCGCCCACGACCATGCCCTCGTAGACGTCGTCGCCCGGCTTGATGAAGAACACGCCGCGCTCCTGCAGCGCCATGATCGCGTTCGGCGTGGCGGAGCCCATGCGGTCGGCGACCAGGGCGCCGTTGTTGCGCGTCGTGATCGCGCCCGCCCACGGCCGCCAGCCGTGCGCGATGGCGTTCGCGATGCCCGTGCCGCGGGTGATCGTCATGAACTCGGTGCGGAAGCCGATGAGTCCGCGCGAGGGGACGACGAACTCCATGCGCACCCAGCCGGTGCCGTGGTTCTGCATCCCGTCCATGATGCCCTTGCGGGCGGCGAGCAGCTGCGTGACGGCGCCGAGGTACTCCTCGGGCGCATCGACCGTCAGGTGCTCGAACGGCTCGTGCAGCACGCCGTCGATCTTGCGCGTGACGACCTGCGGCTTGCCGACGGTGAGCTCGAAGCCCTCGCGGCGCATCTGCTCGACGAGGATCGCGAGGGCAAGCTCGCCGCGGCCCTGCACCTCCCAGGCGTCAGGTCGGCCCACGTCGACGACGCGGAGCGACACGTTGCCGATCAGCTCGCGGTCGAGGCGATCCTTCACCATGCGCGCGGTGAGCTTGGCGCCCTTGACCTTGCCGGCGAGCGGCGACGTGTTCGTGCCGATCGTCATCGAGATCGCGGGCTCGTCGACCGTGATGGTCGGCAGCGGGCGCACGTCGTCGGGGTCTGCGAGCGTCTCGCCGATCGTGATGTCGGGGATGCCCGCCACCGCCACGATGTCGCCGGGGCCGGCGCTCTCGGCGGGAACGCGCTCGAGCGCCTTCGTCTCGAGCAGCTCGGTGATGCGCACGTTCTGCACCTCGCCGTCGTGCCGCACCCAGGCCACGGTCTGGCCCTTCTTGATCGTGCCGGCCTTCACGCGCAGCAGCGCGATGCGACCGAGGAAGGGCGATGCGTCGAGGTTCGTGACGTGCGCCTGGAGCGGCGCCTCGTCGTCGTACGTCGGCGCCGGGATGTGCTCGAGGATCGCGGCGAACAGCGGCTCGAGGTCTTCGCTCTCGGGGAGCGCACCGTCTGCGGGGCGCACGGTGGAGGCGCGGCCGGCCTTGCCGGAGGCGTAGACGACGGGCACGTCGAGCACGGCGTCGAGGTCGAGGTCGGGGACGTCGTCCGCGAGGTCGGAGGCGAGGCCGAGCAGCAGGTCCTGGCTCTCCCCCACGACGTCGTCGATGCGCGCGTCGGGGCGGTCGGTCTTGTTCACCAGCAGGATCACGGGCAGCTTCGCCTCGAGCGCCTTGCGCAGCACGAAGCGCGTCTGCGGCAGCGGGCCCTCGGAGGCGTCGACGAGCAGCACGACGCCGTCGACCATCGAGAGGCCGCGCTCGACCTCGCCGCCGAAGTCGGCGTGCCCGGGGGTGTCGATGACGTTGATGATCACGGGCCCGTCGACGGCGTGCTCGCCCACGTAGCGGATCGCCGTGTTCTTGGCGAGGATCGTGATCCCCTTCTCGCGCTCCAGCTCGTTGGAGTCCATGGCGCGCTCGTCGTGCGTGTCGTGCGAGCCGAACGAGCCGGTCTGCGTGAGCATCGCGTCGACGAGGGTGGTCTTTCCGTGGTCGACGTGGGCGACGATCGCCACGTTGCGGAGATCTGATCGCGATGCGATCGGCATACAGGAGCCTTCCGTATGGGGAGTGCGCGACGAACGGCCGCAGTCGCCCATCCTAGCGGGCGGCTGCGGCCGGTCGTCGCGGCTCAGATGCCGCGCTCCTCCTCGATCGCCGTCTGCGTCTTGCGCTCGTCGGCGAGCTGCTCGACGTCGACCTCATCGCCCTTGACCCGAGCGCCGTCCTCGGAGGTGCGCGCGAGCAGCTCGTGCCGCAGCGCGCGCCTGGCACGCTGCTTGTCGGGGTCCGGCACGGGGATCGCGGCGATGAGCCGCTGCGTGTACGGCTCCTTCGGGGCGCGCAGGATCGCGTCGCGGGCGCCCTGCTCGACGATCTTGCCCTGGTGCATGACCGCGATGCGATCCGACATCAGGTCGACGACGGCGAGGTCGTGGCTGATGAAGAGGCACGCGAAGCCCTGCTCCTGCTGCAGCTCCCGCAGCAGCTCGAGCACCGTCGCCTGCACCGAGACGTCGAGCGCGCTGGTGGGCTCGTCGGCGACCAGCAGCTCCGGGCTCATCGACAGCGCGCGGGCGATCCCGACGCGCTGCTTCTGGCCGCCGGAGAGCTCGTGCGGGAAGCGGTTGCGGTACGCGCGCGGCAGCCGCACGGCATCCAGCAGCTCCTCGACGCGCTTGTCGAGCGCAGCCCCGCGGTGGATCTTCGCGAGGTACATCGGCTCGCCGATCGACTCGCCGATGGGCAGTCGCGGGTTCAGCGACGACGACGGGTCCTGGAAGACGATGCCGACCTTGCGGTTCAGGCTCCGGGCGAGCTTGCGGTCGATGTGCGAGATGTCGATGCCCGCGACCTCGAGGCGGCCCTCGGCGATCGGCTGGAGCCCGATGGCCGCCCGCCCGATCGTCGACTTGCCCGATCCCGACTCGCCGACGAGGCCGAGGATCTCGCCGGCGCGGATCTCGAGCGAGACGCCGTCGACGGCGCGGAACGTGCCGAGCTTGCCCTTCTTGCCGTACTCGATCGCGACGTCGTCCAGGACGAGCACCGGCTCGCCGGTGAACTCCCGCTCGGTGCGCTGGGCCTGCTCCGCGGCGCGCGCGTTCTCCTCCACGCGCAGCCGCAGGTCGTCGTCCGTGACCTCGTGGTGCGCCGCGAGGGCGAGCGCGGCCGTCAGGTCGATCCGCTCCTCACCCTCGGCGCCCTCGCCGAGCCGCGGCACCGACGAGAGCAGCATCTGCGTGTAGGCCTGCTGCGGGTTCGAGAAGATCTCGCGCACCGGGCCCTGCTCGACGATGCTGCCCTGCTCCATCACGACCACCCAGTCGGCGAGGTCGGCGACCACGCCCATGTCGTGGGTGATGAGCAGCACGGCCGAACCGAGCCGATCCTTCAGATCGCGCATGAGCTCGAGGATCTCGGCCTGCACCGTCACGTCGAGCGCGGTGGTCGGCTCGTCGGCGATCAGCAGCTCAGGGTCGAGCGAGAGCGCCATCGCGATCATGGCGCGCTGCCGCTGGCCGCCCGAGAGCTGGTGCGGGTAGGACTTGAACGCCTTCATCGGGTCGGGCAGCTCGACGAGCTCCAGCATCTCGAGCGCTCGCTCCTGCGCGGCGCTCGGCACCATCTCGCGGTGCAGGCGGAGGCCCTCCATGATCTGGAAGCCGACCGTCAGCACCGGGTTCAGCGCCGTCATCGGCTCCTGGAAGATCGCGGAGACGCGGTTGCCGCGCACCTCGCGCATCTTCTGCGGGGCGAGCCCGAAGATCTCATCGCCCCCGAGCTTGATCGATCCGCGCGTGCGCGCGTTCTTCGGCAGCAGGTCGAGGATCGCCATCGAGGAGACGCTCTTGCCGGAGCCGGACTCGCCGACGACGGCGACGACCTCGCCCTTGCCGATCTCGTACGAGACGTCCTTCGCGGCGGGGACCCAGTAGCCGTCGACCGCGAAGTCGACGTGCAGCCCGGAGATCTGCAGGGCGGGTGCCCCGTCCTGCACGTGCTGGGGGTTCTCAGTGTGGTGCGAAGTCATGCCGCCTCCTCCAGCGGGGTGTCGGATTCGTCGCGCTCGGCGGTGCCTGCGACGATGGAGCCGTGAACGACGACCCGCGTGCCGTGACCGTCCACTCCCGCGTGAACCGCGGCATGGCGATCTTCTGCTGGGCCCTGCTGGCCGTGCTCGGAGCGCTCGGCGCGATGCAGGCGGACCCTCGAGGCGCGGCCGCTGCCGTGCTGGCCGTCGTCTGGCTCGCCTACGCGGCCTTCGTGGTGCTGTGGGCTCCAGCGCTCGTGGTGGACCGCGGCGGATGCGAGATCCGCAACCCGCTGCGCACCGTCCGCGTCGCGTGGGAAGCGCTCATCCACGTCGACACGCGCTACTCGCTCACGCTGTTCACACCGAACCGTCGCTGGCCCGTGTGGTGCGCGCCGCAGGCCGGCCGCCTCAGCGCCCGCCGCAAGGCTCGCCAGGCGGGCGATGACGCCCGCGATCCCCGCGATCCCCGCAACCCGCTCGACGTCGGCATGCGCATCGGCGACGTGCCCGGCACCGAGTCGGGTGACGCGGCGCGGCTCGTGCGCGATCGCTGGGCGTCGGCGCCGCGCGGCGCGGACGCCGAAGGCGTCGCCGTGCCGGTCGTCCTGCACTGGTGGCGCGTCGCGGCCCTCGCCGCGGGACCCGTGCTCATCGCGTGCGTGCCGCTGCTCCTCTGACGCGATCGCCGTTGCGCTGCTGCTGAGGCCGCGCATCATGCGCGCTGCTCAGCAGCCGCCGGCTGCTCCTTGGTGCGGCGCACCGAGAAGCGCTTCTGGCGCGGGTCGAACGCGTCGCGGAGGCCGTCGCCGATGAAGTTGATCAGCAGCGCGGGCGTCACGATGAAGAACGCCGGGAACCAGAACAGCCACGGCCTGGTCGCGAAGGCCGACTGGTTGTCGGAGACCTGACGGCCGAGCGAGGTGTCCGGCGGCAGGATGCCGTAGCCCAGGTAGCTCAACGAGGCCTCGAGGATGATCGCGGCCGCGGCGATCAGCGACGCCGCGACGATCACCACGCCCATCGCGTTCGGGAGGATGTGCTTGAAGATGATGCGGAAGTCGTTCGCACCCGCGACGCGCGCAGCCTCGACGAACTCGCGCTCGCGCAGCGACAGGAACTCGGCGCGCACGAGTCGCGCGATGCCCATCCAGGCCACGAGCCCGAGGAAGATCGCCAGGTACTGCACGCCGAGGCCGCCCGTCATGGCGCCGACGACGGCGCCGACGACGATCAGCGGGATCACGATGAACACGTCGGTGATGCGCATGAGGATCGCGTCGACCCAGCCGCGGTAGTAGCCGGCGACGGCGCCGACGACGGTGCCGACGATCGTCGCGACGCCCGCGAGCAGCACGATGACGACGAAGGAGTTCTGCACGCCGCGCATCGTCTGCGCGAAGTAGTCGACGCCGATGCGGTTCTGACCGAAGGGGTGGTCGCCGAGGTACAGCCCTGCGCCACCCAGCCACTCGGGGATGAGCGACATCGTCGGTCGCCCGCCCTCGACGACCGCGCTGGGCGTGCGGTAGTCGTAGTGCCACCAGCCCGGGATCGGACCGATGCCGATCGCCGAGATCGCGAACACGAAGATGGCGATCAGGAGCACGAGCGAGACCATCGAGGCCTTGTTCGAGATGAAGCGCTTGAGGATCAGGCGGCTCTGGCTCTGGCCGGCCACCTCGTCCTGCGTCGTGGTCTTGGCAGAGTTCGTCACTTGACCCTCACTCTCGGGTCGAGGAGCGCGTAGCTCAGATCGGCTAGGAAGTTGAACAGGATCGCGGTGATCGCGATCACCAGGAAGTAGCCCATGACCGGGTTCACGTCGACGCGGTCGAGCGCCACGTTGAACAGCGCGCCCATGCCGCTGATGGCGAAGACCCGCTCGGTGATGAGCGCACCGCCCAGCAGGGCGCCGATGTCAGCGGCGACGATCGTCGTGATCGGGATGAGCATGTTCCGGAACGCGTGCCGCGTGATCACGACGCGCTCGGAGAGTCCCTTCGCGCGCGCGGTGCGGATGTAGTCCTGGTTCATGACCTCGAGGAGGCCGGCGCGCGCGTAGCGCGTGTAGCCGGCGAACGAGATGAGCGTGAGCGAGATCGTCGGCAGCAGGAAGTGGGTGAAGGTGTCGATGCCCATGATCCACATGTCGCCGGAGAGCCCGACGGTCTGCTCGCCGACCGTCGCGATCGGGCGGTTGTTGATGCGCGGGTTCGCGATGTACGAGGGCCACGCCTGCAGGTAGCGGTCTGCCACCACGAGCAGCGACGACAGCAGGCCGACGACCATCGTGACGCGGATGACCTGGCTGCGGTCGGTGCCGCCGATGACCCATCCGATGACGAAGCACGCCGCGAGCGTCGCGAGCCCGAGGATGCCGATCGTCCACACCGTGGAGATGTCGAACAGGCCCTGCAGCACGAAGTACGAGACGTACGCGAGCACGCCGGCGCTGATGGCGCCGATGAGCGCGCGGCGGTTGCCGAAGCCGGCCAGGACCGCCGTCACGCCGAAGACCGTGCCGCCGATGAGCAGCAGCAGGCCGACAGCGCCGAGCCCGGGCTGCTGGAACCAGTTGACCGCGTCGAGGTAGTACAGCATGCCGAAGGTGGCGGCGCCGGAGACCAGGGCGGTGATGATGCGGTTGCGCCGCGAGCCCGCGACGAGCGCCTGCATGATCACCGCGATCACGAGCGCGATCACGAGCGTCGGGATGAACCCGATGCTGGAGTCGCCGCTCGAGAGCCAGTCGTTGAAGCCGATCGCCACGAACTCCTTCAGCAGCACTGCTGCGAGGAACGACGGCAGCGAGTAGAGGAAGAAGCTGACGAACGTCATGCCGAGGTCGAACGCCGAGTACTGCCGCAGCGCCGAGACGATGCCCGTGATGATGCCGAAGATGATCGCGAGGATCGTCGAGGCGGCGACGAGCCTCACCGTTGAGGCTGCCGCGGGCGGGAGGAGCTGCGTGACCTGTGCGTAGTTCAGGTCGGTGCCCAGGTCGCACGGCGTGAAGGGCGTGAGGCAGCCTGCTGCACCCGCGAGCCAGCCGAACCACCGCAGCGGCGGCGGGACGTCGAGGTCGAGGCGCTCGATGCGCTGGGCGATGAGCAGCTGCGCGTTCGGGGCGTTGGACGCCTGGAGGTCTTTGAGGGGGTTGTCCGAGTACGCCGTCAGGACGTACATGATGAACGACGCCACGAGGAGCGTGAGGATGGAGGCAAGGATGCGCCTCACGATGAAGCTGAGCATGGCTCTGTGCTCCGATCAGCCGGAGGACCGCGCGGGTCGCGCGCGAATCGAGGACGGACACGGGTTGGCCGTGGCTGCCGGGACGAGGTCCCGACAGCCACGGCCGAAGGACTAACTGGGAATCATACTGTCAGGCGATCAGCCCGCGAGCGTCCACTCCCACGTGTTCCAGATGGCGCCCGTCTGGCCGCCGTTGTAGACGACACCGTCGACGCCGCCGTTGGTCGCGACCAGACCAGGGGTCTGGAAGAGCGGCAGGCCGTAGAAGTCGTCGCGCGACAGGCGGTCGATCTCGATCTGGATCTCCGTCAGGCGCTCCTCGTCACCGATGGTGACCTGCGACTCGTCGGCGAGAGCGTCGACCTCGGCGTTCGAGTAGCCGTTGTAGTTGCCACCGCCGCCGGTCTTCCAGATCTGCGGCAGGCTCGCGTAGCCGACGCCCGGCGAGACCCAACCGAAGATCGACGCGTCGTAGTCGCCGCTGCCGAGCAGGCTCGACCAGTCGGGCGATCCGGCGTCGACCACGTTGAAGCCGGCCTCCGAAGCGCTCGCCTGGATGAGCTGGAAGGAGTCGACGCGGTTCGGGTTCTCCGTGTTGTAGAGGATGCTGACCGTCGGCGTGGCACCGGCGAGCAGCTCGCGAGCGCCCTCGATGTCGGGCTCAGCGAAGTCGCTGTAGCCGTTCTCCGCGATGGCGTCCTGGTACTGCGGCTGGTTCGTGACGAACTGCTGCGAGTTCAGGACCTCGGCGCCCTCCTGGATCGGCGTGATGATCGAGTCCAGGATCTGCTGGCGCGGGATGGTCATGAGGAACGCCTCGCGCACGGTCGGGTCGGAGAAGACCTCCGAGTCCATCGTGAGGTCGAGGTGGTCGTACGCCAGCTGCGAGCCCTGGATGAGCGTGCCGCCGAAGGCCTCGATCGAGGAGATCGTGTCGGCCGACGGCTGCGGCTCGATGACCTGCACCTCGCCGTTCTGGAGTGCCGTGATCTGCGCGTTCGGGTCACCGATGAAGCGGATGATCAGCTCGTCGAACGACGGCTGCATCTCGCCGCGCCACTCGGGGTTCGGCTCGAAGGAGATGAAGCCACCGTCGTCAGCCTGGAAGTCCTTCGGGATCCACATGCCGGCGCCGACGAGGAGGCCCTCGTCCTCAGGCATCGCGGTGATGTTGTAGCCCGTGTTCCACAGCTCGGCCATGGCCTGCAGCTGCTCGTTCGGCTCCGCGGGCGACTCGGGGTCGCCCTGCGGGGTCTCCTCGAGGAACGTCGCGAGCTCCTCGACCGAGCCGAAGCCAGCGGCCTCGGCGAAGACGTGCGCCGGCTTGTTGATGAGGTTGACCAGGTTCCAGTCGACGTACGGAGCGCCGTAGTTCAGCGTCAGCGTGCCCGCCTCCGCGTCGATCTCGGGGAACTCGGTGGTGTCGAGACCAGCCGTCGAACCGGCGAGCTGGAAGTAGACGTTGCCCTCGGTGACCTCACCGGTCGCCTCGTCGTAGGTGGCGTCGTCGTAGTAGCCCGAGCCGATCGCCCACGAGAGCAGGAGGTCGGTCGTGGTCATCGGCGTGCCGTCCGACCAGACAGCCTCGGGGTCGAGGGTGTAGCGCACCACGAGCGGCTCGTCGCTGACGAGCTCCATCGTGCCGTTGGTCTCGTCGGGGACGATGTTGAACTCCGGGTCGACGTACGCGAACGAACCCGGGCCCGTGCCGGCACCCATGAGGTAGTCGACCATGCCGTTCGTGTTCAGGTTCGTGTCGGGCGTGCCCGAGTTCAGCGCGGTCGCAGCGTTGGTCTGCGCGACGCTGATCGTGCCGCCCGCGGGAGCGGCCGAACCGGTGTCGCCGGACTCCGCCGGCTCCGGGGTGGTCGTGGTGCAGCCTGCGAGCGCGACCATAGCGGCGGTGCCGATGGCCAGCCCGGCGAGCGCGCGACCGCGACGCCTGTTGAGAATTGTCACTGGTTTCCTCCTGTGCAAGGTGAGCGAGCGGCTTCTTGAGCCGCAGTGCTCTGAGATAGTCGTCAGTCTAAGCACGGGGCTTCGAGCGATCAGGGCAGTTCTCCCGATCGTTACCAAGTTGGTGCTTGCGCGATCCGATGCCCGGAGCCCGTAGCGTGGGAGCGTGCACGACGCCCCCAGCCGCCGCCGCCTCGCGTCGGAGATCGCCATCGTGCTGCTGCTCTCGCTCGGCGCGAGCGCCCTGTGGTCCGTGCTGCAGTTCGCGGACGTCTCGACGCGCGAGGCGCCCATCGGCGAGCAGCAGGTGGCGCTGAACCCCAGCCGATCCGATCGCGCCTGGCTCGACCTCGCCTACCAGCTGACCGGGATCCTGCTCGACCTCGTGCCCGTCGCGCTGGTCATCTGGCTGCTCTGGCGCGCGCGGAGGCCCCACCTGGGCGCGCTCGGCATCGACGCCGCCCGCCCGTGGCGCGACACCGGATCCGGCGCCGCGCTCGTGCTGATCATCGGGATCCCGGGGCTCGCGCTCTACCTCGCCGGTCGGGCGATGGGGCTGACGGTCGACGTCGTGCCGTCGCCGCTCGACGCGCACTGGTTCACGGTGCCGCTGCTGCTGCTCTCGGCGCTGCGAGCGGGGCTCACCGAGGAGGTGATCGTGATCGGCTACCTCTTCGAGCGACTGCGCCGCATCGGCTGGAGCCCCTGGGCGATCATCGTCTCCGCGGCGCTGCTGCGCGGCGTCTACCACCTCTACCAGGGCGTGCCCGCGATGCTCGGCAACATCGCCATGGGGCTGCTGTTCGGCTGGCTCTACCAGCGCACCGGCAGGCTCGTGCCGCTCATCGTCGCGCACACGCTCATCGACGTCGCCGTCTTCGTGGGCTACCCGTGGGCGTACGCGACGTTCCCGGCGCTGTTCGGCGGGTGATCTCGTGACGCGCGCGACCGCGTCGCGCGCTCCTCGACCAGCGGGTGGAGGTGCGGCGCGGGGTCACGGGGCCGGAGCGGTGGCGGTCTCGACCGACCACTCCCAGGCGTTCCACGTGAGGGATGCGCTGTGCGGCCTGGGCGCGACGCCCTGCACCTCGGCGGCCGAGATGGTGGTCGGCGAGCGCTCGAAGATGGGCAGCACGAGCGCATCGGCGACCAGGGAGGTCTCCAGCTCGAGCAGGGTCTCCTCGAGCGCATCCCGATCCGCGGTGGCGAGCGCTTCGTCGAGCAGGGCGTCGCGCTCCGCGCTTGACGCCGCCGTGATGCCGCCGTCGCGCCAGCGCTCGTCGATCTCGCTCACGCCCTCCGGCACGGCGACCTGTCGCAGCACCGCGTTCCAGTCGTCGGCCGCGAGCCCCGCGCGCAGGTCGTCGACGCCGCAGTTGCGCACCGCCCACCCGGCCTCGGCGGCCTGCTCGCGCATCGCCTCGACGTAGGCGGTCGAGAAGCCCGATGCGCGGTCGTGGAGCACGCACAGCTCCGTGCCGGCGGGGATCGCCATCGAATCCCGCAGCAGGGCAGCGTCCTCGGCATCCGCACCGCCGAAGGCCTCCCCGAAGCCCGCGTCCTCGAGCGCGTACTCGTAGATGCGCGTGCCGGAGCGGAACAGGATCGAATCGGTGTCCGTGGCATCCTGCGCCTGCTCCCCCAGCACGGCCTCGGTCGCGCGGCGCTGATCGAAGGAGCGGAGGAACGAGGTGCGGGCCTCGACCGACTGCAGCGGGGCGCGATCGGCGCGCAGCACGAGCTCCCAGCGCGTGCCGTCGCCGTCGAGCAGGAGCGTGGCGTCATCGCGCTCGAGATCGCGGATCACGGAGCGGCTCTCCTGCGTCGGCTCGACCGTGGCGACATCGATCTCGCCCGCGGCGAGCGCCTGGAGCGCTGCGTCGTCGTCGGTGACGGGCCGCAGCGCGAGCCGCTCGATCGCCGCGCTCTGCGCCCCGACGTAGGAGGAGTTCGCCAGCAGGTCGACGCGACCGTTCTGGATCGCGTCGACGCGGAAGGCACCGCTCGAGACGAGCAGATCGGGAGCGGGCGCGAGCGGATCGATGGTGAACTCGCTGCTCCACGCCGCCGAGAGCCGGTGCAGCACGAGCGGATCGACGCGGTCGATGGCCTCGAGCACCGCCTGCTTCGCCTCCATCGGGTCGTCGATGCCGAGCACCCGTTGCGCGAGCACGTGCGCAGGCACCGCGATCGGCAGCGCCTGCTGCCAGTCGGGGATCGGCTGCGAGAGCTCGACGTCGATGGAGCGCTGCCAGTCATCCCTCGTGGCGCCGGTGGAGTGCACGAGGCCGCCCGACTCCGCGACGTCGAACCACACGGCATCCTCGGGGAGGTCGAGCGCCCCGTCCGTGCCGCGCAGCGCTGCCACGTCGAGGTCCGGCGTCGAGAGGGCGTTGGAGGTCGCAGCCCACGCCAGCATGAGGTCTGCCGCGTCGACCGGGACGCCGTCGGACCAGCGCACGCCGTCGGCGAGGTCGTAGCGCACGGTGAACGGGGACTCGCTCGCGATCGTGACCGTGCCGAAGCTCGGATCCTCGCGCAGCTCGCCGTCGTCGCCGAGCGTGGTGAACGCACCCCGGGTGAGGGCCGCGAGATCGCGGTTGCCCGGGGTCGCGCCCGTGGTGCTCTCGGCGTTCACGGAGGTCAGCTCGCCCTCCCACGCCACGTCGACGCTCGTGCCGGGCACCACGCGCGGCGGGTACGAGGGGCCGCCGCACGCGCTCAGCGCGAGCGCCGCGATGGCGGCGGTGGCGATCGCGGCGGCGCGGGGCCCCGCGGGGCGCGCGGCAGCACCGCGCGCCCGGGAGCCCGCGCCCCCCGAGGGGCGAGCGACAGACGATGGCATCAGGCGAAGGCCTCCACGGGCGGGCAGCTGCAGACGATGTTGCGGTCGCCGTAGGCCTGGTCGATGCGCGCGACCGGCGGCCAGTACTTCGCCCGCTCGACGCCCGGCACCGGGAAGACCGCCTGCTCGCGCGAGTACGGCCGGCTCCACTCCCCGTGCACGATCGAGCCCGCCGTATGCGGAGCACGGCGCAGCGCGCTCTCCTCGAGCGGCACCTCGCCCCGACCGATCGCGTCGGCCTCGGCCTTGATCGCGATCATCGCGTCCACGAACCGGTCGATCTCGGCGAGGTCCTCCGACTCGGTGGGCTCGACCATCAGGGTGCCCGCCACCGGGAACGACATGGTCGGCGCGTGGAAGCCGTAGTCCACCAGGCGCTTCGCGACGTCGTCGTTCGAGACGCCCGTCGCCTCCTTCAGCGGTCGCAGGTCGAGGATGCACTCGTGGGCGACGAGGTCGTGGTCGCCCGTGTAGAGCACCGGGAAGTGATCGCGCAGTCGAGCCGCGACGTAGTTCGCCGCGAGCACCGCGCTCGCCGTCGCCTTGGTGAGTCCCTCCAGGCCCATCATGCGCACGTAGGCCCACGAGATCGGCAGGATCGACGCCGAGCCCCAGGGCGCGGCCGACAGCGGGTTCGCGCCGAGCGTGAGCCCGTCGACGACCTGCGGCTCCTCGCGCGGGTCGCGGGGCAGGAAGGGCGCCAGGTGCGCCTTCGCCGCGACCGGACCGACGCCAGGGCCTCCGCCGCCGTGCGGGATGCAGAAGGTCTTGTGCAGGTTCAGGTGCGAGACGTCGCCGCCCATGTCGCCGAACGTCGCGTGGCCGAGCAGCGCGTTGAGGTTGGCGCCGTCGATGTAGACCTGGCCGCCCGCCTCGTGCACGAGCTCGCACACGCGCCGCACCTCCGCCTCGTAGACGCCGTGCGTCGAGGGGTAGGTGATCATGAGGCCCGCGAGGTCGTCGGCGTGCGCCGCGATCTTCGCCTCGAGATCGGCCAGGTCGACGTCGCCGTTCTCGCTCGTCGCCACCACGACCACGCGACACCCGGCGAGCACCGCGCTCGCCGCGTTCGTGCCGTGCGCGGATGCGGGGATCAGCACGACGTCGCGGTGCTCCTCGCCGCGCGAGCGGTGGTAGCCGCGGATCGCCATGAGGCCCGCGAGCTCGCCCTGCGCGCCGGCGTTCGGCTGCAGCGACACCGTGTCGTACCCGGTGATGCCCGCCAGCCACCCGCTCAGCTGGTCGACGAGCGCGAGCGTGCCCTCGGCATCCTCGATCGGCGCGTAGGGGTGCAGCTGCGAGAACTCCGGCCACGTGATGGCCTCCATCTCGGCAGCGGCGTTCAGCTTCATCGTGCAGGAGCCGAGCGGGATCATGCCGCGATCGAGCGCGTAGTCGCGATCCGACAGCCGCTTGGCGTAGCGCATCAGCTGCGTCTCCGACCGGTGCGCCGCGAAGACCTCATGGGTCATGAACTCGGTCGTGCGCGCGAGCGAGGAGGGGATGGCGTGCGCGCCCTCCCCCGCCTCGGCGAAGCCGAGCGCCTCGAGCAGCGTCGCGAGCGGCACACCGGTGCCGACTTCTGCCCACGTCTCGTCGAAGGCGACGTGCAGGGTGTCGTCGTCGACGGCGTGCACGAGGATGCCGGCGTCGGCGGCGCGGGACCGGAGCTCGGTCGCACGACCGGGCACGCGGATCCGCACCGTGTCGAAGAACGACTCGTGCACGAGCTCGTGACCGGCCTCGCGCGCCGCAGCGGCGAAGCGCGTCGCGACGGCGTGCACGCTCTCCGCGATCGCGAGGATCCCCGCGGGCCCGTGGTAGACGCCGTAGAACGAGGCCATCACGGCCAGCAGCACCTGCGCGGTGCAGATGTTGCTGGTCGCCTTCTCGCGCCGGATGTGCTGCTCCCGCGTCTGCAGGGTCAGGCGGTAGGAGGGGTAGCCGTCGGCATCCTGCGACACCCCCACGAGGCGGCCCGGCATCTGCCGGGTGAGGCGCTGCGCGACCGCCATGAAGCCCGCGTGCGGGCCGCCGAAGCCCATCGGCACGCCGAAGCGCTGCGACGAGCCGACGGCGATCTGCGCGCCCTGCCTGCCCGGCGCCTCGATGAGGGCGAGCGAGAGCAGGTCGGCGGCGGCGACCGGCACGCCGCCCATCTCGGCCGAGGCCGTGAAGATGCCGCGCGCATCCCAGACGAGGCCGGATGCACCGGGCAGCTGCGCGATGACGCCGAAGGAGTCGGGCAGGTCGGCCGGGGCCGTCTGCGCGAGCGGCAGCTCGACGAGCTCGATGCCCGTGGCGTGCGCGCGATGGCGCAGGAGCGCCTTCGACTGCGGCAGCAGGTCGGCGTCGACGACGAAGACCGAGGAGGCCGACTTCGAGGCGCGGCGCGCGAGCAGCATCGCCTCGACGACCGCCGTGCCCTCGTCGAGCATCGACGCGTTCGCGATGTCGAGGCCCGCGAGGTCGGCGACCATGGTCTGGAAGTTGATGAGCGCCTCGAGCCGGCCCTGGCTGATCTCGGGCTGGTAGGGCGTGTAGGCGGTGTACCACGAGGGGTTCTCGAGGATCAGCCGCTTGATCGGCGCCGGGGTCACGGTGCCGTGGTAGCCGAGCCCGATCGCGCTGTGGCGCACCCGGTTGCGGCCGGCGAGGGCGCGCAGCTCGGCGAGCGCCGCGGTCTCGGAGGCAGCCTCGCCGATGTCGGCGCCGGCGCTGCGGATGCCAGCGGGCACCGCGGCATCCATGAGCGCCTCGAGCGAGTCGAAGCCCACCGCTTCGAGCATGATCTGCTGCGCCGCCGCATCCGTGCCGATGTGGCGGTCGACGAACGGACGCATCAGGCGGTGAGCTCGCGGTAGGCGGCCTCGTCGAGCAGCTCGGGCTCCTCGGTGAAGCGCAGCCTCACGAGCCACCCCTCGGCCTCGGCGCCGGAGTTCACGAGCGTCGGGTCGCCCGCGACCTCGTCGTTGACCTCGACGACCTCGCCCGCGGCGGGGGCGATGAGCTCTCCCACCGACTTGGTCGACTCGATCTCGCCGATGGACTCGCCCGCGGCGAAGCTGCGACCGACGCCCGGCAGGTCGACGAACACGACGTCGCCGAGCTGCGCCTGCGCGAAGTCGGTGATGCCGACGGTGGCGAGGTCGCCCTCGACGCGGATCCACTCGTGGTCCTTGGTGTACTTCGTCTCGCTCATGCTCAGGCCTCTCGCTTGGTGAACGGCAGCTGGGTGATGACGACCGGCAGCCGGGTGCCGCGGACGTCGACGGACAGGGAGTCGGAGGTCGCCGAGCCGGGCTCGACGAGGGCCATCGCGATGGGATGGCCGAGCGTGGGCGACAGCGCGCCGCTCGTCACGGCCCCGACGACGCGGTCGCCGTCGAGCACCGGATAGCCCGAGCGGGGTGCACGGCGGCCCTCGGCGCTGAGGCCGATCAGCACCGGAGCGTCGGCTGCAGGGCCGGCCTCGATCGCGGCGCGGCCGACGAAGTCGCCCTTGGTCTTCAGCGCGACGACGCGCCCGAGGCCGACCTGCGCCGGCAGCACGTCGAGCGAGAGCTCGTTGCCGTACAGCGGCATGCCCGCCTCGAGCCGCAGCGTGTCGCGCGCGGCGAGGCCGCAGAGGGCCAGGTCGTGCTCCTCTCCGGCGAGCAGGATCGCGCGCCAGAGGTCCTCTGCCGCGTGCGCGGCGACGTAGAGCTCGAACCCGTCCTCACCGGTGTAGCCGGTGCGGGCGATCAGCACGTCCTCGCCCTCGAAGACGCCGGGCAGGGTGCGGTAGTAGCGCAGCCCCTCGAGCGGCTCGGACTCCAGCCCCAGGCGCTCGACGATGGCGAGCGAGGCCGGTCCCTGCACCGCGATGAGCGCGGTCTGCTCGGTCTCGTCGGCGATCCGGACGTCGAAGCCCGCCGCGCGCGCGGTGAGCGCGTCGAGGACCGCCCGACGGTTGGAGGCGTTCGCGACGACCAGGAACTCGGTGTCGCCGGTGCGGTAGACGATCAGGTCGTCGACGATGCCGCCGTGCTCGGCGAGCAGCAGCGAGTACTTCGCCTGCCACGGCTCGAGCGCCGAGAGTCGGCCCGCCAGCGCGTGGTCGAGCAGCGCGGCGGCATCCGGGCCGCTCACCCGCAGCTCCGCCATGTGGCTGAGGTCGAACAGGCCCGCTCGCTCGCGCACGGCCTGGTGCTCTGCGAGGTCGGAGCCGTAGCGCACCGGCATCTGCCAGCCGGCGAAGTCGATCAGCTGCGCGCCGGCCGCCTCGTGGATCGCGAGCAGCGGCGTGCGGGGGCCGGCAGCGGCGCTGGCCGCGCCATCGGCGCCCGCGCGGTCGGTGCCTGTGGGTTCGGTGCCTGTCATGAGAGTCCTCCATCGCTCGGACTCCCCCACAGTCGCCGATCGTTCCCGATCTGCTCCAGTGCGGCCTTCCCGAGCGGTTCTAGAACCTGAGAGTTTGGCGGGGAGGCTTGCTCCTTCGGTGCTCCCGAAGGAGCTCTCCCGCGCGGGCGTGCAGCGGCCGGCTGTGTGTGCTGCAGCGATCCTACCCGTTCTCGTCGCGCCCGGCGGGATCGTCGTCGCCGTTCGGCGAGCGATCGTCGACGACGACGATGTCGGAGCGGAACTGACCGGTGCGGTACGCCGCCTTCCCCATCATCTGCGTCGCGACGGGGGCGGTGACGAGCTGCATGCCGCCGGCCAGGATCAGCAGCGTCGTGGCACCGGGATCGCGCAGCACGAGCGCGAGGCCGGCGCACAGCAGCAGGAAGCCGAGCGACTGCGGCTTCGAGGCGGCGTGCATCCGGTTGAGCACATCGGGGAGCCGCACGAGGCCGACCGCTGCCGTGAGGGTGAAGAACGCGCCGATTAGGATCAGCACCGCTCCGGCGACGTCGAGCGCACCTTCGAGCGTCACGGGGTCTCCTTCCCCTCGGGCGAGGCATCCGGCACCTGGCCGGCATCCTCCTGGGAGCGGTCGCCCAGGGGCCCGGATGCCTCGCCCTCGGCGGGCGCGTCGCCCTCGGTCGCGTCGGGTGCGGGGCCCTTGGCGTCGGGGCCGGTGCCGACGACGCTCCCGCGGCCGGCGACGAACCGCGCCATCGAGACGGTGCCCGCGAAGGCGAGCAGCGAGAGCACCAGGATGACGGGCAGGGTGAAGCGCTGGTGGTTGATGGCGGCCTCGACGGCCAGCGAGCCCGCGACGGTCGTGATGAGCACGTCCGTCGCGACCACCCGGTCGGCCGGGCCCGGCCCGCGCACGATGCGCACGAGCGTCAGCGCCGCAGCGATCACCAGCATGACGCCGGCGATGATCAGGACGACATCCATCAGTCCTCCTCCAGCAGCGCTCGGTCGGCCGCCGTGCCGAAGGCCCGCAGAGCGGTCGCCTCGGCCTCGAGCACCTTGGCGCGCGCCTTCTCGACGCGAGCGGGCGTCGAGGCGTCGAACACGTGCACCAGCAGCCAGCGATCCCCCGCGTCCATCGCGACCGAGCCGGGCACCAGGGTCGTCAGCTCGGCGGTGATGGCGGTGATGAACATGGAGTCGCTGCGCAGCCGCACGCGGATGATGGCGTTCTGCGTCGGCCGCCAGAACGCGAGCACCTTGAGCGCGACCTCGAAGCTCGCGATCACCAGCCCCCACAGGGTGACGGCGACGAGCCGCAGGAAGCCGAGCGGCCGGAAGAACTGCAGCTCGGGCACGTCGGGCAGCGGGAAGAGCGCCTGGATCAGCAGCGCGATGATGACGCCCCAGAGCGCTGCGCCGAGCGTGAGCTCGCCCCACAGCATCATCCAGACGAGGGCGAGGCCCACGGTGGTGACGATCGAGAACCGGTAGCGGAGCTTGGGGCGCTTCACGGGATCGCCTCCTCGACCGCGACCTGGTAGGCACCGCCACGGATGTCGACCGCTGCGCGGTACGCGAAGTCGGTGAGCGGACCGGCGATCACCGTCAGCGCGAGCGTGATGACGACGAGCGTGGATGCGGCGACGACCCAGATGCGCGGCAGCACGCGGAGCGAGTGCACGCGGTCGTCGTCCTCGCCGCGATCCTGCCAGAACGCGCGCTGCCAGACGCGGATGACCGCGATCAGGGTCAGGATGCTCGTCGCGACCCCGGCGATGACCGCGACCAGCGCGAGCGGGGTGTCGAGCGCGAGCGCCGCATCCATGAGCGCGACCTTGCCGAGGAAGCCGGACAGCGGCGGGATCCCGCCCAGGTTCAACGCAGGCACGAGGTAGAGCACCGCCAGCAGCGGCACGGACGCGAGGCCGCCGAGGCGCGCGAGGCTCGTCGAGCCGCCGACCCGCTCGATGAGTCCCACGACGATGAACAGCGTCGTCTGCACGAGGATGTGGTGGACGATGTAGAAGATCGAGGCTCCGAGCCCCAGCTCCGTGCCGAGCGCGATGCCGAGCAGCATGTAGCCGATGTGGCTCACGAGCGTGAACGACAGCAGTCGCTTGATCTCGCCCTGGGCCAGGGCGCCGAGGATGCCGAACAGCATCGTCAGGATCGCCACCACCAGCAGCAGGTCGGTCAGCGGGCTCTCGGGGAACAGCAGCGTCTGCAGGCGCACGATGGCGAAGACGCCGACCTTCGTCAGCAGGCCGGCGAACACCGCCGTCACGCTCGCGGGTGCCGTCGGATAGGAGTCCGGGAGCCATGCCTGCAGCGGGAAGATGGCGGCCTTGATGCCGAAGACCACGAGCAGCAGCAGCTGGATGGTGAGCTGCAGGCCCGGGTCCAGCGCCGCGAGCCGCTCCGGCAGCTGCGCGAAGCTGACGGTGCCGGTCGCGCCGTAGACCAGCGAGATCGCCAGCAGGAACAGCAGCGACGAGACGACGCTGACCACGACGTACGTCGAGCCCGCGCGCACGCGCTCTCGCGTCGCGCCGAGCATGATCAGCACGTAGGACGAGAACAGCAGCATCTCGAAGCCCACGAACAGGTTGAAGAGATCCCCTGCGAGGAAGGCGTTCGACACCCCCGCCGTCAGCACCAGGAAGGTCGGGTGGAAGACCGAGACGGGCGCGCCGTCAGCGCTGTCGGCGATGTCGCGGCGGGAGGGGAAGATCACGACGATCGCGACCACGATGCTCGAGACGAGCAGCATGAGCGACGACAGGCGGTCGGCGACCAGCACGATGCCCAGCCCATCCGGCCACGCCCCGACCCACAGCACGATCGGACCCTGCGCATCCGCCGCCATGCACAGGACGAGCGAGACCACCGCGACCACGGCGAGGGTCGTCGCCGAGACCACCCGCTGCATGGCCGGATGCCGGGCGAGGATGAGCGTGATGCCGGCCGCCAGGAGCGGCAGCAGCACCGGGATGGGGACGAGGTTCGCGAGATCCATCAGCGCACCCGCCGATCGCCCGAGCGGCCGCCCGACTCGGAGTCGGAGTCGTCGTTCGGGTCGGCAGACGTGTCGACGTACGCCTCGCTCGAGAGGTCGGCCTCGGCTCGACGGCGCACGATGGCGTCCTCGACGTCGTCGGCGACCTCGTCATGGCCCTCGAGCTGGAACGAGCGGTACGACATCGCGAGCAGCAGCGCAGCGGTCGCGAGCGAGATGACGATGGCGGTGAGCACCATCGCCTGCGGGAGCGGATCGCCGATCAGCTCGGGATCCTCCCCCACGATGGGCGCGAGCCCCGCCGGACCGGAGGCGACGAGGAAGAGCAGGTTGATGCCGTTGCCGGCGAGCATCACGCCGGCGAGGATGCGCATGAGGCTGCGCTCCAGCAGCAGGTACACGCCCGCGGCGATCAGCACGCCGCCGGCGATCGCGAGGATCAGGGTCGGGGTCATCCGCGGGCCCCCTCTGCCGGCAGCGAGCGGTCGGAGCGCCACTGCGGGCGCGGTGCGAGGTTCTGCTCGCCGTGCAGGTCGACGCCCGCGCCGAGCGAGCGAACGAAGTCGAGCATGGCGCCGATGATGATGAGCCACACGCCGACGTCGAAGAAGACCGTCGTGACGAGCTTCTGCTCGCCCAGCAGCGGCAGCACGGCCTCCAGGGCGTACGACTCGCCGATGCGACCGCCGATGAAGACCGGCCACACCACGCTCAGCACCACGACGGCCATGCCGCCGCCGAGCAGCTTGCCCGCGTCGAAGGGCACGGCCTCGAGCAGCTCGTCGCGGCCGCCCGCGAGGTAGCGCACCGCGAGCGCGACGCCCGCGACGAGCCCGCCGGCGAAGCCGCCGCCCGGCTCGTTGTGGCCGACCGCGAGCAGGTAGATCGATACCAGCATCATGATCGGGAACAGCAGGCGCGTCATCATCTCGAGCACGGGCGACGAGCGCTGCTCGTCGGCGAACGCGCCGCGCAGCCAGGTGCGGCGGCCCACCGCGCTCTGGCGCTGGCGCAGCACGCCGGTGCCGGAGACGGGACGGCGCACGAAGATCAGGCTCGCGACGCCCGTGGCCGCGGCGAGCACGACCGCGACCTCGCCCAGGGTGTCCCAGGCGCGGATGTCGACGAGCGTGACGTTGACGATGTTCTCGCCGTGGCCGAACTCGTACGCCCACTCGTAGAAGCCGAGCGAGATCGGCTCGCCCGTGCGCGACTGCAGCGCGGCGAGCGAGCCCAGCGCCGCGAAGGTGCCGACCGCGATGCCGAGCGACGCGCGCAGGTAGCGCGCGGCCCGCAGCGGGCGGTTCGTGAAGTACTTGGGCAGGCGTCGCAGCACCAGCACGAGGATCACCAGGAAGACGGTCTCGGTGAGCGCCTGCGTGAGCGCGAGGTCGGGTGCGCCGTGCAGCAGGAACAGCAGCGCGACGCCGTAGCCGGCGACCGACAGCAGCATGAACGCCTTCAAGCGGCCGCGCGTCGTGGTCGTGTAGACCGCGGCGATGCTGACGATCACGGCCGTGGCGATCTGACCGGCGGAGTCGTAGAGGCGCAGGTCGCTCGTCAGCGCCCCGGAGAGCAGCAGCGCGATGCCGGGGAACGCCACGACCACCAGCAGGATCGTGGTGAGGTGCATCGGCAGCGAACCGGTCTGGAGGCGCCCGGTCACCTCGACGGCCAGGCGATCCAGGCCGCGCATGCCCGCGTGGTAGGCCCGCTCGAGCGGGTCCTGGCCGTGCGGTGCGCGACGGCGGCCGCCGAAGCGGCGGTGCACGACCCATCCGATGAGCCAGGCGGCGGCCGACGCGACGAGCGCGGGGGTGATGCCGTGCCAGAGGGCGAGGTGCGGCGGCGCCTCGCCTGCGGGCACCGCGGTCGCCTGCGGGGCGAGCAGCGCGGTGAGGAGCTCGCCGCTGAAGCCGCCGACCAGCCCCATCGCCGCGAGCGCGACCGGCGCGACGATCAGCCAGCGCGAGCGCCGCTGCGGCTCGGTGCGCACGGGGCCGAAGAAGGTGCCGACCACCAGGCGCAGCGAGTACGCCACCGTGAGCGCCGCACCCACGGCGATGCCGATGAACGCGATCCAGCCGATGGCGGTCACCTCGCCGTCGACCGGCCCGAGCGCGGCGTCGAGCGCCGCCTCCTTGCCGAGGAAGCCGAGCGCCGGCGGGATGCCGGCCATCGACGCCGCGGACAGGATCGCTGCGGTCGCGACCCACGGCATCCGACGGGCCAGGCCGCCGAGCTCGCGCAGGTCGCGCGTGCCGGTCGACTTGTCGACGATGCCGACCACCATGAACAGCGCCGCCTTGAAGACCGCGTGCGCGGCGAGCAGCGCGAGGCCCGACTGCATCGCGGCCTGGGTGCCGATGCCGAGCACCGTCACCAGCAGGCCGAGCTGGCTCACCGTGCCGTGGGCGAGCAGCACCTTGATGTCGAGCTGGCGCATGGCGCGCAGCGCGCCGAGCAGCATCGTCACGATGCCGAGGGTGACGAGGCTCCACCGCCACCAGGGCAGCTCGACGAAGGCGGGGCTGAGCGCCGCGATCAGGAAGATGCCTGCCTTGACCATCGCTGCCGCGTGCAGGAAGGCGGAGACGGGGGTCGGCGCTGCCATCGCGCCCGGCAGCCAGTACTGGAAGGGCACGATGGCCGACTTCGAGAGCGCTCCGACGACCATGAGCGCGGCCGCCCAGGCCGCTGCCGCCGTCTCCGGCGGCGCCGCCAGCATCGCCGCGAGGGAGAAGGAGCCCGTCTCCGCCTCGAGCAGCATGATGCCGACGAGCATCGTCAGACCGCCGGCGGTGGTGACGATCAGCGCGGTCTGCGCCGCCCTGCGATTGCTCGCCGACCGGTGGTTGAGGCCGACGAGCAGATAGCTGAAGACGGTCGTGAGCTCCCACCCGATCATCAGCACGATCAGGTCGTCGGAGAGGACGAGCAGCAGCATCGACGCCGCGAACCCGGTGAGGAGGCCGACGGTGCGGTTGGCGAGCTTCTTCGACTCGAAGTACCACGCGCAGTAGATGAAGATCAGGCCGCCCACGCCGAGCACGACCATCGCGAGCAGCCACTGCAGGGCGCCCAGTCGCAGGTCGATCGCGATGCCGAGCGCGGGCATCCACTCGACGCGCTCCTGCAGGATGCCGCCCGCGCTGACGAAGGGCGCCTGGAGGCCGAACCAGACGGCGGCGATGATGCTGGCAGCGGCGGGCAGCAGGAAGACGAAGCGGCCCATCTGGCTGCTGAGGGCGCTCGCGACGACACCGAGAACGGCGAGTATCGTCACAGTGAGCAGCACGTGGTGCAGTCCCTCTCGAGGCGCGGGCAGGGGCTGCTCCCATCCTATCTGCGCGCGGCGTCGCCGATTGACGTCTGCGGCGCCCCCTACCGTGGTGGCATGCGGCTGCTCCACACCTCCGACTGGCACGTCGGGCGCACCTTCCACGGGGCCGACACGCTCGGGGCGCTCGCCGGCGTGCTCGGGGAGCTGGCGAGCATCGTCCGGCAGCAGCGCATCGACGTGGTGCTCGTGGCAGGCGACGTCTACGACTCGGCCATGCCCGCGGGGCGGCACGTCGAGGCCCTCACGCAGGCGCTCGCCGAGATCCGCGCCGCGGGTGCGGAGATCGTGCTCTCGAGCGGCAACCACGACTCCGCTGCGCGCCTGGGCGCGAACGCGGGCTTCGCGCGGGCCGGCGGGCTGCACCTGAGCACGCAGGCGCTGGATCCCGAGTCGTGGCGCATCGAGCTCGCCGACGCGCACGGCCCCGTGCACGTCTACGCCCTGCCGTACCTCGAGCCGGTGCTGCTGCGGGCTGCGCTCCCGGGCGCCGGCGTCGCGACGCAGGCCGACGCCGTGCGGTGGGCGATGGAGGCGGTGCGCGCGTCGCGCGCCCAGCGCCCCGGCCGCGCCGTCGTGCTCGCGCACTGCTTCGCGGCGGCCATCGGCGATGGATCGGCGGGCGCCCAGGGCGCAGCCGAGCATGGCGCAGCGGAGCAGGGCGCAGCCGAGCATGCCGCAGCGGAGCGGGCCGCGGCGCACGAGCTCGACGACGCTCCCCGAGACATCACGGCCGGCGGGCTCGACGTCGTGCCCGCGTCGGTGTTCGAAGGCGTCGACTACGTCGCCCTCGGGCACATCCACTCTCGGCAGGAGCTCACCCCCTCCGTGCGCTACTCGGGGGCGCCGCTGCACTACTCGTTCCGGGAGCGCTCCCCGGAGCGCGGCGGCTGGCTCGTCGAGCTCGACGCGGATGGGCTGGGCGCGGTCACGTGGGTGGACCTGCCGGTGCCGAGGGCGCTCACCACGATCGAGGGCGATCTCGCCGAGCTGCTCACCGATCCGCGCCTGGACGGCACGGAGGGCGACTGGCTGCGAGCGCGCCTCACCGACCGGGTGCGACCCATCGACGCGATGCGGCAGCTGCAGCGGCGCTGGCCGCACTGCGCGGAGGTCGACTGGATCGGCGGCGCGACCGCCCCGCAGGTCGAGCTCCGCGAGCGGCTCGCCCGGCGCAGCGAGGGCGAGATCGTCGACGACTTCCTCGCGCACGTGCGCAGCGGCGCCGGCGCGAGCGAGGGCGAGGCGGCGCTGGTGCGCGACGCCCTCGCGCGCGTCGCCGCCGAAGAGGCTGCCCGATGAGGCTGCTGCGCCTCGCGGGCGCGGCCTTCGGACCCTTCCGCGACGAGTTCGCCATCGACTTCGCGGCCTTCGCGGCCGACGGCGTCTACCTCATCGCCGGCCCGACCGGTGCGGGCAAGTCGACCATCCTCGATGCGGTGACGTTCGCGCTCTACGGCTCCGCGCCGCGCTACACCGGCAGGCAGCAGCATCTGCGGAGCGACCTCGCCGGGCCGGAGCAGGCCACGTGGGTCGAGCTCGACTTCGCCGTCGGCGACCGCGTGCTGCGAGTGCGGCGCGCACCGGAGTACGAGCGGGCCAAGCAGCGCGGCACGGGGACGACGAAGGAGCGCGCGGCTGCGCAGCTGCTCGAGCGGATCGACGACGGTTGGCAGGCGGTCTCGACGAACGTGGGCGACGTCGGCGTCGAGGTCGGTCGCACGCTCGGGCTGACGAAGGATGAGTTCCTGCAGGTGATCCTGCTCGCGCAGAGCGGCTTCGCGCGGTTCCTCACCGCGTCGAGCGACGAGCGCAAGCAGCTGCTGCAGCGGCTGTTCGGCACGGGCAGCATGCGGCGGGTGCGCGAGCTGCTGCTGGAGGACGCGAGGGCCGTCGAGCTCGAGCGCGGCGAGCTCGAGCGCAGCCGCGATGAGCGCGGCGACCGGGTGCGCGCCGTGCTCGAGGAGCTGCGCGCGGCTGTGCCCACGCCCGACGGTGAGGAGCCCGGCGGCTCCGAGGCTGCAGCGCCCGACGCAGCTGCCGTGGACGACGCCATGCTGGACGCGGCCGTGGCCGACCTCGACGAGCGCGTCGCCGCCGCCGAGCGCGCGGCGGCGAGCGCCAGCACGGCTGAGCGGCAGGCGCGCGCCGCCCGCGACGCCGCCCTGGCGCTGGCCGAGCGATTCGCGCGCCGCGCGGCGGCCGAGGCGGCGCTGCGCCGGCTCGAGGAGGCCGCGGGGGCGGTCGAGGCCGATCGCTCCAGGCTCGCCGACGCCGACCGCGCTGCGGAGGCCGCCGGCGTGCTCGACCGCTGGGACCGCGCCGACCGCGGTCTGGAGCGCACCGCCTCGTCGCTCTCGGCCGCGACCGACGAGCTGCGGTCGCGGGGACTCGCCGCTGCCGGATCGGGACGGGAGACCGAGCCGGTGCGAGGGACCGGGTCGGGCGCGGCGACGGGCGCGGTGCCGGATCGTTCCGCCGTCGAGGGCGCGCACGCTGCTGCCGCGGACGACCTCGCGCGCGCCGGCGTCGCGGTGCGGGTGGAGGCCGAGCTGCCGGCGCTCCAGCGCGAGGCAGCGACGACCGCCTCGGTGGCCGGCGAGGCGGATGCGGCGGTCGACGCGGCGAAGCGGGAGCGCGCCGAGGCCCCGGCCGTGCGCGACGAGATCGCGCGGGCGCGGGAGCAGGCCGCGATGACCGCCGCCGGCCTGGCGGCGGCCGAGCGCGCCGTCGAGGCGGCGCGCGAGCGACTCGCATCGCGCACCGAGGCGGATCGGCTCGCGACGCCCCTGCAGCGCTCGCGCGAAGCGGCGGCGAGCACGGCCCAGGCGCAGGCGGCAGCCGCGGCCGAGGCCCAGCGCCTGCAAGCGGCGAGGATCGCGGGCATCGCCGGCGAGCTCGCCGAGGGCCTCGCCGACGGAGAGGCGTGCCCGGTCTGCGGCGCGCTCGAGCACCCCGCGCCCCACGCCCCTGCCGCCCAGGCAGTCACCGCCGCCGACGTCAGCGAGGCGATGGACGCCGCAGCGCAGGCGGCAGACGCGGCCCGCGCCGCCGATCGCGAGCTCGGCGAGCTCGAGCGTCGGCTGGCCGCGCTCGAGGCGCGCGCCGGCACGGAGGATCGTGCGACGCTCGACGCAGCACTCGCCGACGCTGAGGCCTCGTGCGCGGCCAGCCGTGCGGCCGAGGCAGAGCGCGAGCGGCAGATCCTCCTGCTGGCCGCGCACGACGAGGAGGCGCGCGGGCGCGATGCGCGCATCCTCGAGCTCGAGCAGCGCGCTGCAGCCGCGCGCTCCGCTGCGGCGGCCGCCGCTGCTCGACTGGCCGACGCGCAGCGGCGCCTCGACGCAGAGCTCGGCGAGCACGCGGACGCGAGCGCGCTGCTGATCGATCGCACGGAGCGCGCCGGGGTGCTGCGCGCGTGGCTCGAGGCGGACGCGGAGCACGGCCGTGCCGCCGAGGAGCACCGCGAGGCACAGGCGGCGGGAGCCGCAGCGCTCGCCGAGCACGGCCTGCCGGAGCGGGCGGCGACCGCCGCGATGCGCCTGGAGCCGAGCGCGCGCACCGCGCTGCGCGAGCGCATCCGCACCCACGACGATGCCGTCGCGAGCGCGCGCGGCGTGCTCGCGCAGCCTGAGCTCGCCGAGCTGGAGGGCGAGGCGCCGACGCTCGACCCGCACGAGGCGGCGCTCGAGGCGGCCGAGGCAGCCGCCCGCGCCGCCGCCACGGCGGCGGCTGCGGCCACCACCGCCCGCGACCGCACGCTCGCCGACGTCGATGCTGCGCGGGCGGCGATCCGCGCCCTCGCCGACGGCGCTGCCGAGGCGGCGACCGTGCGGTCGCTCGCTCGCGCGCTGCACGGCGACAACGAGCTGCGGCAGGACATCGAGACCTACGTGCTCGCGACGCGACTGGGCGCCATCGTCGACGCCGCGAACCTGCGGCTCTCCGGGATGACGGCTGGGAGGTTCGCGCTGCTGCACGACGAGTCGACGGCTTACCGGCGCGCGGCCTCCGGCCTCGGCATCCAGGTGCTCGACGCGCACACGGGCGTGCCGCGCACCGCGGCGTCGCTCTCCGGCGGCGAGACCTTCCTCGCCTCGCTCGCGCTCGCGCTCGGCCTCGCCGACGTGGTGCAGGCGGAGTCGGGCGGCATCTCGCTCGAGACGCTGTTCGTGGACGAGGGGTTCGGCTCGCTGGACCAGGAGACGCTCGAGTCGGCCATGGCGACGCTGGACGAGCTGCGCGCGGGCGGGCGCAGCGTCGGCGTCATCAGCCACGTGCAGCAGATGCAGGAGCGCATCCCGGCGCGCATCCGCGTCCTGCCCGAGCCCGGGGGCGGGAGCCGCATCGTCGTCTCCTCCGGTGCGGCCCCGCTCGGCTGAGCCGCGCGCGACCGGGACGCCCCAGGAGCCCCGGGCGCGCGCTGGGTAGGCTCCCCGCATGCGCGACTTCGATCAACGACCGCAGCACGGCCGACGGCTCGACATCTCGTCGATCGCCGCCTTCGACCACTTCTCGCGCGATGCGTCGAGCATGCAGGGATGGCGGATCCAGGACGTCGACCTGCGCCAGCGGGCCGACGTGCTCGAGCGGCTGCACGGCGACGGCGCCCTCATCATGGGCTCCGAGCTCCCGCAGCCCGAGAAGGAGCGCTTGATCCGCGAGGGTGCCCTCGTCTTCGACGACGTGCCCGACACGCCCTTCAACGCCTACCGCTCGTCGCTGTACACGCCCGACGAGCTGGTGCAGGGCATCGAGCGCGGCTACGCCGAGAGCTTCGACGCGCGCGTCTACGCGTGGTCGCGCACGCGGCACCACGATGTCGCGGACACCCTCGCCGCAGCGCTGCACGACCACTCCATCGACGACGCGCTCGCCGAGTGGGTGCAGGGGCGGCAGATCGTCGGCATCATGGGCGGCCACGCGCTGCGACGCGATTCCGAGGAGTACCGCCAGGCAGCGCACCTCGCGCACGGGCTCGCGCGCGCCGGCCGCGTCGTCGCGACCGGCGGCGGCCCGGGGGCGATGGAGGCCGGGAACCTGGGCGCGCGCGCCGTCGGGCTCTCCCCCGACCAGCTCGACGCCGCGATCGACGAGCTCGCGAGCGTCGCCTCCTTCCACGGCGCGATCCCCGAGTGGATCGCCTCGGCGCGCAGCATCGCGCAGCGCGTCGGCGACGGGGTCTCGCTCGGCATCCCCACCTGGCACTACGGCCACGAGCCGCCCAACTCCTTCGCGACGTCGATCGCGAAGTACTTCCAGAACTCCGTCAGGGAGGACATCCTGCTGCGGGTGGCGAACGCGGGCATCGTCGTGCTGCCCGGCGGGGGCGGCACGACGCAGGAGATCTTCCAGGACGCGTGCGAGAACTCCTACGCCGAGGAGGGCGCGTGGGCACCGCTCGTGCTCGTCGGCGAGCGCTTCTGGAGCGAGACGCTGCCCGCCTGGCCGCTGCTGCAGGCAGTCATGCGCGGCAAGCCGGGCGAGGCGGGCATCGCGCTCGTCGACACGGTGGCGGATGCGGTCGCCACCGTCACGGCGTTCGAGCCGACGCAGGGGGCGGAGGCGCTGCACGCCGCAGCCCCCGAGGATCGCCGCTGACCGCAGCGGCGGCTACGCCTCGATCTCACCAGCGATGCGGCGCTCGATGTCGTGCGCGGTCGCGTCGGGCAGCGCGATCAGCCCGTCGAGCTCGCGACGCGCCTGGCGGTAGGCGCTCTGCCGCTCCGCCGGGGTCGAGGCCTCGTTCTCCGCGAGCGCCATCAGGCGCTGGGCTGCCTGCAGCCGCCCGCGCTCCGCGTCGTCGAAGTCGCTCTGGGCGCGCCGCTTCGCCTCGCGCACCGCGGCCTCGAAGGCCACCTCGTAGTCGCGCACCGCGTCGCGGTAGCGCTCGAGCGCGCCCTCGAGCCGAAGCTCCGCCGGATCCTCCGGCCGCAGCCCGTCCGCGATCCGCTTCGCGCGGTGGAAGGCCTGCGTCAGCGGCTCGCGCATGTCGGTGACGAGCGGGTAGTCGATGAGCTTGGCGACGTCGAGCTCGAAGTCGAGCCAGCGGCGGTCCACCTCGTCGTGATCGGCGAGGATCCGCTCGATCTGCCGATCGCGATCGACGGCGGCGGCAACCGCCGTCGCCGCTGCGTCCGCGACCGGGTGCGCGCCCTCCACCGGCGCCAGCGGCGCCCGACGGACGCGCTCGAGCTCGATCCGGTCGCGGCGCCGACGCTCGTCGTACTTCGCGACGCCGCCGATCCATCCGCCGACCACCGGCCCGATGATGAAGATCAGCCACCAGTAGTCGCCAGCGAACCGAAGGATCTCTTCCACACGCGCAATCTATCGGGCCCGGTGGGCCGGGCGATCAGGCGGGAGCGCTCCGCTCGGCCTCGCGCTCGTCCGGCACGACGTCTGCGGGCTTGCGCATCCAGAACGTCGCGGCGACGCCCACGAGCCACAGCGCCGCGGCGCCCATGAACGCGATGCGCGCGCCCTCCAGCAGCGCGTCGCCGCGCGAGACGCCCTCGGCGACCAGCTGGCCCTGCCTGGTCGCCATGACGGTGACGAACAGCGCCGTCCCGGCAGCGCCCGCGACCTGCTGGACGGTGCCGACGATCGCGGAGCCGTGGCCGTAGAGCCGCTTCGGCAGCGCCGCGAGCGACACCGTGAACAGCGGCGGGAAGGTGAAGGCGAAGCCCAGCATCAGCACCATCTGCATGATGAGCACCATCCACCAGGGCGTCGACGGGCTGAGGGTCGTGTAGAGCACGAGCGCCGCGAGCACGACCAGGCCGCCCGGGATGACGAGCGGGCGCGGGCCGAAGCGGTCGTAGAGGTTGCCGACCACCGGGCCGAGGAGCCCCGTCAGCAGCGCGCCGGGCATCGTGATCAGGCCCACCTGGAGCGGCTCGAGCCCCATGGAGTCCTGCAGGATCAGCGGCAGCATGATGAGCGTGCCGAACATGGCGGCCATCGCGAGCATCATGATGACCACGGTGGTGGTGAACAGCGGGTGCCGGAAGGTGCGGAGATCGAGCAGCGCGTCGTCGGTGCGCTGCAGGCGCAGCTGGCGGAGCACGAAGGCGACGAGGCTGAGCACGCCCACCGCGAGCGAGAGCGGCAGCTGCCAGGCCGGCAGGCCCTCGGCGCCGAGCAGCGAGAGGCCGTAGACGAGGCCGCCGAAGCCGAAGGCGGCCAGCGGGATCGAGAGCCCGTCGAGCTTGGGCCGGTCGTCGAGCGCGGCGCTGCTGAGGTTGCGCGCGCCGATCAGCAGCATGAGCAGCGCGAGCGGTGCGACGCCGAGGAAGATCCAGCGCCACGAGCCGAACTGCAGGATCACGCCGGAGACCGTCGGGCCGAGGGCGGGTGCGACCGACATGACCATCGAGATGGTGCCCATGAAGGCGCCGCGACGGGCGGGCGGCACGAGCTGCATGACCGTCGTCATGAGCAGCGGGAACACGATCGCCGTGCCCGAGGCCTGCACGATGCGGCCCAGCAGCAGCAGCGGGAAGGAGGGAGCGAACCCGGCGACCACGCTGCCGAGCACGAAGGTGCCCATGGCGGCGATGTAGAGCGTGCGCTTGCTGAAGCGCGCCATCAGCCATCCCGTGGTCGGGATGACGACCGCCATCGTGAGCAGGAACGCGGTCGTGAGCCACTGCGCCGCGCGCTCGTCGATGCCGAGCATCGGATCGGTGATGAGGGTGGAGATGGCGACGTTCATCGCCGTCTCGTTGAGGATCACGACGAAGGCCGAGATCAGGAGCGTGGCGATGATCAGGGCACCGCCGGCGGGCAGGCGCTGGGGCTCGGATGCGGGCTGCGGCGCGGGCCGCTCGTTCTGGGTGTCGATCTGCATGGTGCTCCGTGATGGCGAGACGAACCCAGCGGGAGTGCTCCCGCTGGGTTCGCGTCGGTGCGTGAGAGGAGGCGGCGCAGGTCAGGCCTGCGGGGCCTCCATGAAGAAGAAGTCGATGATGTGGCCGTCGGGATCGGTGAGCTGACCGCCGTACATGCCCCACTCATCCGCCGTGACCGGCTTCGACAGGGTACCGCCTGCGGTCGTGCCTGCAGAAGCGAACGCGTCGACCTCCGCTGTGCTTCCCAAGAGCATCGCGAGCAGGTTCTCGACCGATCCCTGCGGCGCGCGCTGCTGATCGCCCACCAGGAACTCGTCGAAGCGGTCGTGCTCGAGCAGCATGATCGAGGCCTGCTCGCTCACGACCATGCAGCTGGTGCGCTCATCGCTGAACATCTCGTTCTTCGAGAAGCCGAGGCCCTCGTAGAAGGCGGTCGCGCGCGCGATGTCGGCGACGGCGTAGTTGGGGAAGATCATCTGGACTGCCATGGCTGCTCCTCAGGGAACCGAGAGTGTGAACGGCGTTCACATTAGTGCGGGGGCCTAGTAGCGTCAAGGGCGATGGCACGGACCGGCTACTTCCACGGCGACCTGCGCAGAGCGCTGCTCGACGCCGGCATCCACGCTGCCCGCGACGGCGGGCCCGACGCGGTCAGCGTGCGCGAGCTCGCGCGCGCGACGGGCGTCGCCCCCTCCGCCGTGTACCGGCACTTCGACAGCCACCAGTCGCTCGTCTCAGCGCTCGCGCTGCGCGCGCTCGCCCAGGTGGCGGATGCGATGGAGCAGGAGATCGCGCAGGTGCCCCCCTCCGACGGCTCGCAGCACGGCGATCGCGCCTGGGCGGACGGCGCGATCGCGGCGGTCGGGCTGGGCTACATCCGCTGGGCATGGCGCGAGCCGGGCTTGTTCCGCCTCGCCTTCCGCGTGCATCGCGACCTGGATGCCGTGCACCTGGAGGAGGCGCGCGGCGCGTGCGGGCGCACGCCCTACGAGCAGCTCGAGCGAGCGCTCGACGCGCTCCAGGCCGCCGGCGAGCTCTCCCCCGCCGCCCGCCCGGGCGCCGAGGCGCTCGCCTGGTCGGCCGTCCACGGGTTCGCATCGCTGACGGTGGAGGGGCCGCTGCGCTCGCTCGACGACGACACCCGTCGGATGCTGTCCTGGCGGGTCGTCGAGATGGTGCGCCTGGGGCTGGCCGAGGCGACGCCGGAACCCTGACCGCCCCCGCGGCGGGCATGCGCTGCTCGGCTCCGTCGTCGCCCGGCGCCGGGGCGCCAGCTGCCCGTCGCTCGCCCGCGCCGGCGAGCCCGTGCTATCAAGAATGCATGCCCCGCACCTCGGATCGCGCTCGCGATCCGGACGACCCCTTCTTCACGCGCGTCCTGACGCTGCCCAACCTCGTCACGCTCGCCCGGCTGCTGCTGCTGGTGCCGGTGTGCTGGCTGATCGTCTTCGGCGCGCAAGGGTCGTGGCTGCCCGTCATCCTGCTCGCGCTCTGGGCGGCCACCGATTGGATCGACGGCGTGCTGGCGCGGGCGCTGCACCAGGAGTCGCGACTGGGCGAGGTGCTCGACCCGATCGCCGACCGCATCGGCATCATCGGCGTCACCCTCGCCCTCGCCCTCGGCGGCGCGGTCGACTGGTGGATCCTCGCCGTGATCTTCGCCGTCGACGTCGCGACCGTCGTGTTCGCCGGCAAGGCCGCCCGCGACGGCAGCATCCACGTCTCGTGGGCCGGCAAGGTGCGCACGGCGATGCTGCTGACCGCCATCGTGGTGCTGCTGATCGGCCACACCGTGCTCGCCTGGGCCATGCCGGTGGGCATGACCCTGATGGTGCTCGGCGTGGGGCTCCACGTGGTGGCCGGCATCGACTACATCGTGCAGGCGCGTCGCCCGCGACGGGTGCAGACTGGACGCGGTGAGCACACGGGTGGGGATCGATGAGGGGGATCGATGAGCGACTGGCTTGACGATCGCGAGCGGATCGCCGCGCGAGTCGAGGACGTGATGGCCGGGTGGCACGACACGGTCGAGCGCGTCGCGGGCGAGGACGGCGACGCCGACTCGATCGTGGGTCGTGACGGCGATCGGGTCTCGGCGATCCTGCTGCTGGACGAGGAGAACGTCGAAGCGCTCGCCGAGGCCGACGCCGACGGCACCCTCGCGCAGTGGCTGCGCGAGGAGCTGGCCGAGGATGACGAGCGCGACGAGGACGACGCGGAGGACGGCGACGACGAGCTCGACGCTGCCGCCGACGCGTGGCTCGGCGACGATGCCGACCCGGCCGACGCGCTGCCGGTCGTGCCCGCTCCGGCCGCCGCGGTCGCCGCGGGCGATGACGACGACTTCGACCTCGACGACTGGGACGACCCAGAGGCCGACGCGCTCATCGACGAGCTGCCGCGCTGAGCCCGCCGCGCTGAGCCGAGCGCTCCACGCCGCGGGGCATCCGGCAGCGGCTGCCGCAGCCGGAATCCCACGGCGACGGGAGCTGTTGCCTCCACCATGCAGATCGACATCTGGTCAGACGTGGCGTGCCCGTGGTGCTTCATCGGGAAGCGCCGCTTCGAGCGAGCGCTGGGCGCCTGGGAGCATCGCGAGGAGGTCGAGGTGACGTGGCACTCGTACCAGCTCGACCCCGGCCTGCCCGGGCACTACGACGGCACCGAGGCCGAGTACCTCGCCGAGCGCAAGGGCATGCCGGTCGCGCAGGTGCGGGAGATGTTCCAGCACGTGACGCAGCAGGCCGCCGGCGAAGGGCTGGCCTACGACTTCGACGCGCTCGTGGTCGCCAACAGCCTGCGAGCCCACCAGCTGCTGCACCTCGCGAAGTCGCACGAGCAGCCGGGTGCTGCGGATGCGGTGAAGGACGCCCTGCTGTCGGCCCACTTCGAGCGCGGCATCGACATCGGCGACGTCGATGCGCTCGTGGACATCGGCGCGGGCGCGGGGTTGGACGAGCAGGAGATCCGAGCGGCGCTCGCCGACGAGCGCCACCTCCCCGCCGTGCGCGCGGACATCGCGCAGGCGCAGGAGCTCGGCGTGACCGGCGTGCCGTTCTTCGTCTTCGACATGCGGCTCGGGCTCTCTGGCGCGCAGCCGGCGGAGGTCTTCGCGCAGGCGCTCGACCAGGCTCGCGCGTCGGCGCTGCAGGAGACCGTGCCCTCGACGAGCGATCCGGCCCAGGGGCGACCGGCTCAGGGGCGACGGGCTCAGGGGCGACGCGCCACGTAGACCCATTCGCGGCCCGGGCGGTCGGGCGCGTCGCGCACGTCGAGGACCTCGAAGCCGCACGCCTCGAGCGCGCGCTCGATCGCCTCGCGCGGCCGGAAGCGCAGCGTCGACGTCGAGTCGATCCGGTGCCCGTCGCGGTGGAAGATCGTCGGCGAGACGAAGGTGACGATCGCGCCGCCGTCGGCCGTCGCATCCACCGCCGTCACGTCGACCCAGTCCTCCACCTCGCCCTCGTGGGGCACGTCGACGACCTGCCGGCTCGCCTCCGGCGTCCACTCGAGCCAGGCGCGACCCTCGACCCGGCGTGCCTCGACCACCAGCGTGCCACCGGGCCGCAGCCGCTCGTGGGCGGCTGCGAGCACCGCGCGCCAGGCGGCGTCGTCGACGAAGACCTGCGCGACGTTCGCCGTCATGGTCACGGCGTCGACGGCCATCGGCGGCAGCGCATCCGCCGTGCCGACGTGCCACGCGACCCGCTCCGCCCCCGGCTTGCCGCGGGCGACCTCGACGGATGCGCCGGCGGGATCGACGCCGACCACCGCGAGCCCCCGCTCGGCGAGCATGAGCGCGAAGGTGCCGGTGCCGCAGCCGATGTCGAGCGCCGTTCGGGCGCCGAGCTCGTCGGCGACGAGCGCGGCGTAGACCTCGAGATCGCTGCGATCGGCGTCGAGCGCGTCGTAGACCGCGGCGAGGCGCGGATCCTCGAAGATCGCGTCTGCCACGGCCCGCCCTCGCTCCCGCGCGCCGACTAGGCGCGGCGGCTGCGCGCCACGACCGCGTCGCGCAGCATGCCGACGACCGCCTCGAGCCGCAGGTCGCCGCTCGTGGGCTCATCGCCCGCCGTGCCGTCGATGGCGCGGCCGACGAGGCCGGCCTTCGCGTCGAGCAGCTCGGCGATGCGCGTGTCGATCGTCTGCGCGGCGAGGATGCGCCACACCGTGACGGGCATCGACTGCCCGATGCGGTGGATGCGGTCGATCGCCTGGGTCTGCTCGGCGTCGGTCCACGAGAGCTCCGCGATCACCATGTCGGCTGCCGCCTGGAGGTTGACGCCCACGCCCGCGGCCATGAGCGAGCAGACGATGACCTGCACCGACTCGTCGTTCGTGAAGGCGTCGATCGCGCGCTGCCGCTGCGTCGGCGTCTGGTCGCCGCGGATCGAGACGGTCGAGATGCCCGCCTTCGCGAGCTTCTGCTCTGCGGTGTCGAGCACATCGATGTGTTTGGCGAAGAAGACCACCTTGCCGACCGAGTGCGCGAGCTGCGCCGTGTAGTCGGCGGCGAGGTCGGCCTTCGCGCGACCGATGCGGCGGGCGAGCGCGAACACGTTCTCGCCCGTGCCGCCCTCCTGCGTCTCGACCTCGCTGCGGGCGATGCGGCGGATCAGCTCCTCGTCGATCGTCGCGTCGTGGTCGGCGGTGCGCTGCAGCAGCGCGGCGTCGTAGCGCCGGACCATGCGGTCGATCAGCTCTCGCTCTGCCGCGCGGATCGAGCGCACCTCGGATTCGTCGAGCTCGACGGGGATGTCGGCGATGCGGCGAGCGGGGATGTCGCTCGCGACGTCGATCTTGCGGCGACGCACGATGCCCATGTCGATGACGGCCTTGCGGGCCGCGGGGTAGAACCCGCGATCCATCGGCGTCAGCCCGATCTGCTCGAGGTCGTCCGTGAGCTCGGCGTTCGGCTCCTTCTGATCGATCCAGCCGAGGAACCGCCAGATCGCGCCGAAGTCCTCGATGTCGTTGATGAGCGGCGTGCCGGTGAGCGCCATCAGCAGCGGGTTGCCGATGCGCTCACGCAGCGCTGCCGCGATCTGCAGCACGTGCCTTGAACGCTTCGAGCGCGTGTTCTTGATGAAGTGCGCCTCGTCGACGACCATGCCGCGGAACCCGAAGCGCTCGAGCCAGCTGAGGTGCCGGTCGAGCACCTCGTAGTTCACGACGACGACGTCGGCGAAGGCGTCCAGCTCGTCGCCGTCGCCCTGCACGACCGCCGCGCGCCGACCGGGCACCCAGCGCTCGGTCTCGCGCGCCCAGTTGATCTTGACGACGCTCGGCGCCACGACGAGCAGCGGGAAGGCGTCGGCCGCCTGCGCGGCGAGCAGCGCCTGCGCGGTCTTGCCGAGGCCGGGCTCGTCGGCGAGCAGGAAGGTGCGGTGACCCTCGCGCGCCGACTGCACGAGCTGCGCCTGATGCAGCATGAGCTCCTTGCCGCCCGGCGCGATGCGTCGCTGCGGCTCGGGCAGGGGCATGCACGCGGGCTTGCCGTCCGCGGCGACCTCGAACGAGAGGTAGAGGGGCGAGAGCAGGTCGAAGCCGGCGAGCCGGTCGCGCTCGGGCTTGCGGCGGATGTGGGAGAAGTCGGGCTCGAGGAACGGCTTCGCCAGCTGCACGCGGCGCACCGACGGCGGCACCACCTGCGGCGCGAGCGGCTCGGTGGGCTCGGGCTCGGGTGCCGACCGCTGCTCGACCTCGGGCTCGAGGCCCGCCGCCAGCAGCATCTCGCGCTTGCGCTCCCGCACCGCGTCGGTGATGGGCGCGCCCTCGCCGAGCAGCGGCAGCAGCGTGGGCTCGCGGCTGGCCGCCTTCGCCAGGATCATCGCGATGCCGTCGAGGCGCTTGAGATCCTCGGCGCGCTCCGCGTCGCTCAGCGCCGTGTCGGCGCGCACGCGGGCGCGCTCCTCGCGCGCGAGCATCGCCACGACCTGCAGCTTGACGCGGGTCGAGCGCGATGCGGCACCGCGCTTGACCCCGGCCTCGACCTGGCGCACGGCGCGGGCGAGCTGCGGGATGAGGGCGTCGCGGTCGCGCGACGGGTGCTCGGGCGATGCGTCCGGCTCGACGATGTCCGAGGGATCGGCATCCGCCTGAGGCGCATCGATGATCGCGGCGTCTGCCACATGTCCTCCATTCGAGGCGGGGCCGATGTCACGACCCCGGCGTTCATGCTGCGACGAGTGTGCCGCTCGACACGACCTGCATGTGCGGCGGCGACTCGACGAGCCGGCGACGGCGGCTGCGGTGCGCGGGATGCCACGATGTGACACCGGCGAGGACCGGCGAGCTGACGCCTGCGCACCATGCTACCCCTCGACCGAGGATCCGCGCGCAGGCCGTGCACAGCTAGCCTGTCGCCATGCGTGTCACGGACGACGTCGGGCGGGGCGCCTGGCTGCGCGATCGGCTCGGGGCGTGGGCGACGGTCGCCGGCGTCGCGGGCGGCGGCTTCGAGCGCTACGCGCGGGTGCTGCACCCCGTCGGTGCCCGCCGCCTCGATCTCACCACGACCGACGCGTGGGTCAGACACCCCGTCGCCGAGGAGGCGCAGTGGCCGTGGCGGGAGCTCGCCAAGCGCAACGGCAGGACGATGCATCCGCTCGTGCAGTGGCAGCGCATCACCGACGAGGAGCGAGCGCTGGAGTTCTCCGACGGCTGGGGCGCTGAGCAGAGCCGCGACGGCTGGTTCGATCCCGCGCTCATGGCCAGGCTCACCTCGAGCCTGCGCACGCACACAGCGGAGCCAGACGACATCACGGTCGGGATCTGGAACGGGTGGGGCACGCCCGCCCCCTTCGGCACGTTCGTGCCCGACGACGACGACGACGCCGCTGCTGCCGTCGTCGCGGCCCAGCTCCTGCGGCAGGAGCGGGCGGCCGGCGCCTCCGCGTTCTCCCCCGCGTTCCTGCGGGCGCGCGAGCGAGGGCCCCTGCTGCACCTCCCCCACCGGGACTTCGTGCTGCTCGCGGCGACGCTGACCGAGCTCGCCGATCCCGACTGGGGCTACCGCGCGGGCATCGGCTGGGACCCGCTCTTCCACGGCGCCCCTTCGCCGCAGCTCGTCTGGCCGGCCGATCGCGCATGGATCGTCGCCACCGAGATCGACTGGGACTCCACGCTCGTCGGCGGTCCCGCCGCGCTCATCGCCGAGGTGCTCGCCGACCCGGCCTTCGAGGCCTTCGAGGTCGCCGCCGACGCCGACCTGAGCTGGAGCGGCGACACCATCAACCGGTGACGCTCGGCAACCGGTGACGCTCGGCAACCGGTGACGCTCGGCAACCGGTGAGGCTCGGCAACCGGTGACGCTCGGCGATCGCTGCCGCTGGGCGGGTCAGCCCTCGAGCAGCCCCGCGAGGCGATCGATGGATGCGCGCAGGTTCTCGGCGCGCGTGGAGCGAGCGCGCTCGAGCCGGCTCTCGTCGTGCAGCTCGCTCCAGTCGTAGGTGTGGGTCACACGCGTGCCGTCGCCCTCGGGCTCGAGCTCCCATCGCCACACGTGCCCGATCGGCTGCCCGCCCTCGACGGCCGGCTTCCACGCGATGCGGCGGCCCTCCTCGAGCTCGACCACGTGGTTCTCCCGCACGGCGCCGTTCGTGAGCGTCATCGCGAAGACGTCGCCGACGGCGCGCACGCGCTGGCCGCCTGCCGCCGCACCGAGGTTGTCGTTGCCGTCCCAGGCGGGCTGCTTCGCGGGATCCGCGATGTGCTCGAAGACGGTCGCCGCCGGTGCCGCGATGACGCGGCTGGCCTGCACGACCCTGGATTCGCTGCTGCTGCTCATGGGTCGATCCAAGCGCACGAGCATGGCAGGCGCCCCGGCGACCGGCATCGTCTGTGGTGATCGCGCACCGAAGAGCGCCAAACCTACCTAGACTGCAAGAATGTTGCACGCTGCACCGGCGGTCGAGCGCATGGAGCCGTACGGCGCAGAGCACTTCGCAGCGCTGGCGCTGACCATCGCGCTCATCGTCGTGCTGCCGCGCCTCGTCCGCCGGGCGCGCGATCAGCGGCTCGTCGAGCGCTGGATGAGCGTGGCCGGATGGGCCCTCCTCGTCATCACGGTGCTGTGGACGGTGTGGGGCATGCTCCCCCACAACTACGACGTCCTCGAATCGCTGCCGCTCCACTTCTCCGACGCGCTCCGCGTCATCACCGCGGTCGCGCTGATCCGTCGCTCCGGCTGGGCCATCGCGGTCAGCTACTTCTGGGGCCTGACGCTCAACCTGCAGTCCATGCTGACACCGGACCTCACCTACGCCTTCGGCGTGCCCTGGCTCGACTCCGCCATGTACTGGATCCTGCACATCACGGTGATGGTCGCCCCGGTCGTGCTCGTGTGGGGCCTCGGGTACCGGCCGACGTGGTTCGGCTACGGCACCGCCTTCGCGCTCGCCGTCGGCTGGGCGGGGCTCGCGCTGGTCGCCAACGGCGCGATCGGCGCGAACTACGGCTACCTGAGCTACGCCCCGGAGGGGCCGACGCTGCTCGACGTGCTGGGGCCGTGGCCGATCTACATCCTCTGGGAAGCAGTGCTCGTCGCCTCGGTGTGGGCGCTGATGACCTGGCCGTGGACGACCGCTCGCAGCATCGCCTCCGCACCCATCGACGACCGCCTCGGCATCGTGCGTCGCAAGCGACTCGGCGCGGTGCGACCGCTGGCGAGCGTGGCCCGGAACGCAAGGGGCCGGCGGCGCACGGGCGTCGCGACGCAGGAGGCCGCGACGCCCGAGACCGCGACGCTCTAGACCGCGGGCGCGACCTCCATCTGCCCCCAGGGGCTGCCGTACTCGCCGAGCAGGTCGAGGAACGGCTTCGGCGGCATCGCCTCCGGCCCGAGCACGCCCGCGCCCGACCAGGCACCGGTCGCCAGGAGCTCTAGCGCGATGACCGGGTTGATCGCCGTCTGCCAGACGACGCACTGGTGGCCGTACTCCTCCATCGACCAGGCGTTGTCGACCACGTGGTAGAGGTAGGTCGAGCGTTGCTCGCCATCCTTGCCGGTGCCGCGCACCCAGACGCCGGCGCAGGTCTTGCCCGTCATGACCGGGCCGATCGTCGCGGGATCGGGCAGGCACGCCGCCACGACGTCGCGCGGCGACACCTCGACGCCGCCGACGCGCACCTTCTCGGTGCGGTCGAGGCCGAGCGTGTGGAGCGTCTGCAGCACGCCGATGAACTCGGCGCCCAACCCGTACTTGAAGGTCACGCGGTCGCAGTCGAGCCAGCGCGGCATCAGCAGCACCTCCTCGTGCTCGACGTTGACGCACTCGACCGGCCCGATGCCCTCGGGGAATTCGAAGACCTCGGGCTCGCTGAACGGCTCGGTGGTGTACCAGCCTCCGTCGACGCCGGCGCGTGCGCGCTCCCAGATCACCGGCGGGTTGAGGCACTCCTCGATCGTCGTCCAGATCGAGAACGACGGCGCGAAGATCTCGTTGCCGTCGTCGTCGTGCACCGCGAGGTTCGCGCCGTCGCGCGTGCCGAGCTCGTCGATGTGGTCGAACAGCTCGTCGGCGGCGTAGCGGGCCAGCACGTTCGAGAGCCCGGGCTCGACCCCGATGCCCACGAGCGCCAGGCGACCGGCCGACTCCCACGCCTGAGCCTTCGCGAACTGCTCGTCGCCGAGCTTCACGCCCACCTTCGCGTAGGGCTCGTCGGGGTGGCGCGTCGACAGGCTCATCGCCATGTCGAGGTAGTCGGCCCCGGCCGCGAGCGCACCGTCGAAGATCGGCATGACGAAGCGCGGGTCGACGGCGTTCATCACGTGCGTGATGCCGTGCTCGCGGCAGAGCGCCGCGACCGAGTCGGGGTCGGATGCGTCCACTCGCGCGGCCGTGAAGCGCGCATCGACGTCGGCGGCGCGCTGCGCGCGGGCCTCGTCGTAGTCGGCGATCACGATCGCCTCGTAGAAGTCGCGCCTGGCCGCGATCGCGGCGAACGCCCCTCCGACGCCCCCGGCGCCGACCAGCAGGATCCGCATGATGCTCCTCTCGAGGCCAGCGCCGCGGGCGCGAGCCGCGCGTGCCGCCGACCCTGGCCGTGCCAGACTCTAGCGCAGCGGCAGCGGAATCTATAGGCTTCGACACCAACGACGACGGATGCCATGTTCCAAATGGCGCTTGGCGAACGAATCCGTCGCGCGATCATCTGCGGGCCAGCGCCGGCAGCAGCACTAGGAGGAGCGCTCGTGCCCCACGATCCCACCACGACCGCCGCCCCCGATGGCGGCCCGAAGCTCAAGGCGAACGCGATCGGCTTCTTCGACGCGCTCGTCATCGGTCTCGCCTCGACCTCCCCCGCCTACACGATCGCCGCCATCATCGGCGGCCTCGTGCTGTACACCGGCGTGCACGCGCCCGGCGTGATGCTGCTCGCGTTCGTGCCGATGCTGCTCATCGCCTCGGCCTTCTACTACCTCAACACCGTCGACCAGGACTGCGGCACCACCTTCTCGTGGGTCACGCGCGCGATGGGGCCGTGGTTCGGCTGGATCGGCGGCTGGGCGATCACGATGACCGGCGTGCTCATCGTCGGCTCGCTCGCCGAGGTGGGCGTGCGCTACTCGCTGCTCACCTTCGGCCTCGAGGATCTCGCGTACGACCCCGTGCTCATCCGCGTGCTGACGGTGCTGCTGATCGTGCTGATGACCGCGATCTGCGTGTGGGGCACCGAGATCTCCGCGCGCGTGCAGAACGTCCTCATCGTCTTCCAGGTCGTCTCGCTCCTCGTCTTCGCGGTCGTGGCGCTCTGGCAGGTCTTCTCGAACAGCTCTGCCTACGACTCCATCACGCCAGAGTGGGCGTGGCTCAACCCCTTCGGCGGCGGGTGGACGGGCGTGACGGCCGGGCTCCTGCTGGGCGTGTTCGCCTACTGGGGCTGGGAGTCGGCGGTCAACCTCACCGAGGAGACCACCGATTCCTCGCAAGCGCCCGGCAAGGCGGCGATCTGGTCGACGATCGTGCTGCTCGTCACCTACCTCTCGGTCACGATCGCGGTCGTGGCGCTCGCGGGCACCTCGTTCCTCGCCGAGACCGCCGATGAGGAGGACGCGATCTTCCAGGTGATCGCGAGCGACACCATGGGCCCGTGGGCGTGGGTCGTGATGCTGTCCGTCGCGACCTCGGCGATCGCCTCGACGCAGACGACGATCATCCCCGCCTCGCGAACCGGGCTCAGCATGGCGCGGCGCAAGGCGCTGCCGGCGATGTTCGGCCGCATCCACCCGCGCTTCCGCACGCCCGACGTCTCGACCTGGTGGGTCGCGGTCATCGCGAGCGCCTACTACCTCGTCGTCGGCGTCCTGAGCGAGACGGCCCTGTGGGACACGCTCACGGCGCTGGGTCTGCTGATCGCCTTCTACTACGCCCTCACCGGCATCGCGTGCGCCATCTACTTCCGCAAGCGGCTCACCGCGAGCGTGAAGAACTTCGTCCTCATCGGCGTCGGACCGGTGGTGGGATCGCTCATGCTCATCGCGCTGCTCGTCGCCGCGATCATCGACTACGGCAACCCCGAGAACTCCTACAGCGAGACCGCGTGGTTCGGCCTCGGCCCGCCGCTCGTGATCGGCATCGGCATCTTCGTCACCGGCGTCGTGCTGATGATCATCTGGTACTTCCGGGATCGCCGCTTCTGGGAGGAGCGCCCGAGCACGGCCGAGCAGGACATCATCCGGTTCCAGACCGGCGCGCTGCCGCAGGTCTCGCCCACGACCGCCGCTGACGAAGGAGGCAAGCAGTGAGCATCATCCTCGGCTACGACGAATCCCCGGGTGCCAGGTCGGCGCTCGCCGTCGCGATCGACCTGGCGCAGAAGTACGGCGAGCAGCTCGTGATCGTGCACGGCACCGCACCGCCCTCGACCCTCGGCGAGGAGCAGCGCAGCCACGCCGACGCGCTGGCGCAGCTCGGGCGCGCCGCCCTCGGCCGGGGATTGGAGGCGGCCCGGGCCGCGGGCGTCGACGCCGTCGTCGCGGAGGTCCCGGCGAAGCCGGTCGACGCCCTGCTCGAGCAGGCGGAGGCGCGCGACGCGACGGTCATCGTCGTCGGCACCTGGGGCGAGAGCCCGATCCGCGGCGCCATCCTCGGTGCCACCCCGCACAAGCTGCTGCACCTGAGCCGGTGGCCGGTGCTGTGCGTGCCGGCTCCCGCCGCGTGACCGAGCGGCCCCCGGGGCCACCGCCGGGCACGCGAGCGACACCATGACGACGCTGACGATGGGACGAACGACATGAGCGCATCCACCGACCACCTCTGGCTGCACTTCAGCCGCATGGCCGGCGCCGACCGAGCGCCGGTGATGGTGCGCGGCGAGGGCGCCTATGTCTTCGACGACCGCGGCAAGCGCTACCTCGACGGGCTCGCCGGGCTGTTCGTGAACCAGCTGGGCCACGGCCGCGCCGATCTCGCCGAGGTCGCGGCAGAGCAGGCGCGCACGCTCGCGTTCTTCCCGATCTGGTCGTACGCGCACCCGAGCGCCCTCGCGCTCGCCGACAAGCTCGCGGCGCTGGCGCCCGGCGACCTGAACCGGGTCTTCTTCACGAGCGGCGGCGGCGAAGCGGTCGAGAGCGCCTGGAAGCTCGCGAAGAACTACTTCAAGCTGGTCGGCAAGCCGCTCAAGCACAAGGTGATCAGCCGCGCCATCGCCTATCACGGCACGACGCACGGCGCGCTCTCGATCACGGGCCTGCCGCCGCTGAAGCAGCAGTTCGAGCCGCTCGTGCCCTCGACGTTCCGAGTGCCGAACACGAACATCTACCGCGCGCCGGTGCACCGCGACGACCCCGAGGCGTTCGGCCGCTGGGCCGCCGACCAGATCGCGGTCGCGATCGAGCAGGAGGGGCCGGAGACGGTCGCCGCGGTGTTCCTCGAGCCGGTGCAGAACGCGGGCGGCTGCTTCCCGCCGCCGCCGGGCTACTTCGAGCGCGTGCGCGAGATCTGCGACGAGCACGACGTGCTGCTGGTCTCGGACGAGGTGATCTGCGCCTTCGGCCGGCTCGGCACGATGTTCGGCGCGGAGCGCTACGGCTACCAGCCCGACATCATCACGTGCGCGAAGGGCCTGACCTCCGGCTACGCGCCGCTGGGCGCGATGATCGCGAGCGACCGGCTCTTCGAGCCCTTCACCGAGCCTGGCGCGATGTTCGCGCACGGCTACACCTTCGGCGGGCACCCGGTGGCGACCGCGGTGGGCCTGGCGAACCTCGAGATCTTCGAGCGCGAGCAGGTGCTCGAGCACGTGCGGGCCAACGAGGGCGGCTTCCGCTCGACGCTCGAGCGGCTCACCGACCTGCCGATCGTCGGCGACGTGCGCGGCGACGGCTACTTCTACGGCATCGAGCTCGTGAAGGACACGGCGACGCGCGAGACCTTCGACGAGGAGGAGAGCGAGCGCCTGCTGCGCGGCTTCCTGTCGGATGCGCTGCTCGACGCCGGGCTCTACTGCCGGGCCGATGACCGCGGCGACCCCGTGATCCAGCTCTCGCCGCCGCTGATCTGCGGCCAGTCGCACTTCGACGAGATGGAGCAGATCCTGCGCGGGGTGCTGACGGATGCGTGGGCCCGCCTGTGACCGAGCCGGACGGCATCGACAAGGCCATCATCGCCGAGCTGCAGCGCGACGGCCGCGCCTCCTACGCCGCGATCGCCGAGGCGGTGGGGCTCAGCGAGACCGCCGTGCGCAACCGCGTCAGGCGGCTGACGGACGCGGGGGTCATGCAGGTCGTGGCCGTCACCGACCCGACGCAGCTGGGCTTCGCCCGCCAGGCGATGATCGGCATCCGCGCCTCCGGGGCCCTCGAGCCGGTCGCGGAGGCGCTCGCCGCGCTCTCGGAGGTCGACTACGTCGTCATCACCGCGGGCAGCTACGACCTGCTGGCCGAGGTGGTGTGCGAGAGCGACGGCCACCTGCTCGAGCTCGTGTCCGGCAGGATCCGCGCGATCGAAGGCGTGCGAGAGACCGACACGCTCATGTACCTGAAGCTGCAGAAGCAGTCCTACGCGTGGGGCGTGCGCTGAGCGCAGGTGGCATGCTCGAGGCATGACGGCTCCGGAGCGCACCGACGACGGCAGGTGGATCGTCGTCGACGGGCGGCGGTGGCGCGCGGAGGACCCGTCCCTCGACGCGGACGCGGCCGCGCGGCTGCGCTCCCACCTGGGCCGCGCGCGCTCCGCGGTGCGGAACGCCGAGGACGACGCCGCGCGCGAGGCTGCGCGCGACCGGGTGCAGCTCGCCAAGGAGGGCCTCGGGGAGCGCGGCGATCACTGGTGGGACCTCGCGCCCGCCGAGCGCGCCGCCCGCGCGAGCGACCGCCTCGCCGCGCTCGACTCCCTCGCGCCCCCAGCAGCCCGATGAGGCCAGAGCCGCACGTCGAGGCCGTCCCGCACGTCGATCGGATGTGACCGCCGGCTGCGCCGATCAGGCCTGGCCGATCAGGCCTGGCTGCCGGCTGCGCCTGCCTCGTCGCGACCGCCCTGCAGCCGCTCGATGTGCTGCGAGGCCTCGGCCTTCGTGAGGCTCGCGGGCAGCTCCTCGCCGGCCTCGCGGGCGAGCGTGTCGAGGTAGGAGCGCTGGGCCGCGGTCATCGGGTCGTCGCCGCTCACCCAGTCGGACGGATCCTTCTCGACCGAGGGGTCGGCGGCGCCCGGCGTCGCGCCGATCGTCTCGCCGGCGTCGGCGGATGCGTCGTGGGGCTCGGGGTTGGTCGCTGCAGCCATGGTGCTCCTCCTCAGGCGGTCGCGTGGATCGCGCCCGTGCCGGAACCCTAGCCTCCGCGCCCGAGCGCCCCGCTCAGCGACCGCAGGGCTCAGGGCTCAGGGCTCAGCGACCTCGGGGCTCAGCGAGCTCAGCGCTCGGTGACCGCGCCGCCCTCGACGTGCCAGCGCCGGTCGACGCGCACGGTGTCGAGCATCCGCCGGTCGTGCGTCACGAGCAGCAGCGCGCCGTCGTAGCCCTCGAGCGCCTGCTCGAGCTGCTCGATCGCCGCGAGGTCGAGGTGGTTCGTCGGCTCATCCAGCACGAGCACGTTGACGCCCCGCGCCTGCAGCAGCGCGAGCGCTGCACGGGTGCGCTCACCGGGCGAGAGCTCACCCGCGGGGCGACCGACGTGGTCGGCGCGCAGCCCGAACTTCGCGAGCAGCGTGCGCACCTCGCCGGACGCCATCTCCGGCACGAGCGCCTCGAACGCCGCCGCGAGCGGCTGCGACCCCGTCAGCAGCGAGCGAGCCTGGTCGATCTCGCCGATCGCGACGCTCGCGCCCAGGCTCGCGCTGCCCTCGTCGGGCGCCTGCCTCCCCAGCAGCGCGCGCAGCAGCGTCGACTTGCCGGCGCCGTTCGGGCCCGTGATCCCGATCCGCTCCCCAGCGCTCACCTGCAGGGAGACGGGGCCGAGCGTGAAGGACCCCAGCCGCACGATCGCGCCGCTCAGCGTCGCCACGACCGAGCTCGAGCGGGGCGCCGCGCCGATCGTGAGCTCGAGCTGCCACTCCTTGCGCGGCTCCTCGACCTCGTCGAGCCGCGCGATGCGGCTCTCCATCTGCCGCACCTTCTGCGCCTGCTTCTCGCTCGACTCGGTGGATGCCTTGCGGCGGATCTTGTCGTTGTCGGGCGCCTTCTTCATGGCGTTCCGCACGCCCTGGCTCGACCACTCGCGCTGGGTGCGAGCGCGGGCGACGAGGTCGGCCTTCTTGTCGGCGAACTCGTCGTACTGCTCGCGCGCATGGCGGCGGATCGTCTCCCGCTCCTCCAGGTAGGCGTCGTAGCCGCCGCCGTAGATGCGGTTCGAGTGCTGCGCGAGGTCGAGCTCGAGCACCCGCGTCACGCAGCGGGCGAGGAACTCGCGGTCGTGGCTCACGAGCACGACGCCGCCGCGCAGCCCCTGCACGAAGGCCTCGAGCCGCTCGAGTCCGTCGAGGTCGAGGTCGTTCGTGGGCTCGTCGAGCAGCACGACGTCGAAGCGCGAGAGCAGCAGCGCGGCGAGCCCGACGCGCGCCGCCTGGCCGCCGGAGAGCGCGGTCATCGGCACGCGCTCGATCGGCTCGCCGTCGAAGGCGAGGCCGAGCTCGGCGAGCACGATCGGGATCCGCTCCTCCAGGTCGGCGGCACCGCTCGCCAGCCAGCGCTCGAGGGCGGATGCGTAGGCATCGGCCGGTTCGGCACCGGGCGCCGCGAACGCGGGTTCCGCGAGCGCCTGGGCTGCCGCGTCCATCTCGCGCGTCGCAGCCGCGCACCCGGTGCGGCGGCCGATGTAGTCGACGACGCTCTCCCCCTCGACACGCTCGTGCTCCTGCGGCAACCAGCCGATGAACGCGTCAGCGGGGGCGAGCGCGACCGTGCCGGCCTGCGGCTGGTCGATGCCGGCGAGGATGCGCAGCAGGGTCGACTTGCCCGCACCGTTCGCGCCGACGATGCCGACCACGTCGCCGGGCGCGACGGTGAGGTCGAGGGAGTCGAAGAGCGTGCGGTGGCCGTGCCCGCCGGCGAGGCCCTGCACGACGAGGGTTGCGGTCATCCCACGATCCTCTCAGCAGCGGGCCGCCTCGGCGGTCGTCGGCGCGCTGCTCAGCTGCCCTGCTCCTCCGCGGGCTCGAGCGAGACGGTGCCGGCGCGGATGCCGCGCAGGACCCGCAGCGTGCGCACGACGCGCGGCAGCGCGATGATGAGCAGACCGCCGAGCATGTTGCACGGGATGACGATCACGAACCAGAGGGCGAGGTCGCCGAGCGCGATCGGCGCTCCCGCCAGCATCGCGCCGAAGATGACGATCGCGTTCAGCGCCCCGTGCAGCATGCCGAACCCGATCACGAGCAGGCCCGAGATCATGCAGGTGATTGCCGTGACGACGTCGTTCGAGGTGCCCTGCTGCATGCGGGTCGAGAGCGTGATGGTGGCGCCGGCGAGCAGGGCGAGCGCGACCATCACCGGCAGCGACGGCTGATCCATGTAGCCGAGCGCCGAGTCGATCATCGTCTGGTGGTAGTCCGGCAGGCCGATGACGACGATCGCCATGAAGCCGAGGCCGCCGAGCAGGTTGGTGACGAGCGTCACGCCCCACAGCCGCAGCACCTGCACCCACGTGCCCTGCCCGGCGATCACCGCGTTGAGCGGCAGCAGGAACTCCTCGGTGAAGAGCTCGGAGTGCGCGAGCTTCAGCGCGAGCAGGCCGACGCCGAACGCCATGCCCGCGAGGATGTCCGAGCCGGTCGCCTGCTTGACGAGGACCATCGCGAGGATCCCGAGGCCGACGTCCACTCCCCCGAAGAACCCGGTGACGATCAGCTCCGGCCACTTGCGGTTCAGCCGCTCCGAGCCCTTCACGACCGTCGTGACCGCCTCGTCGAGCAGCGCGTCCTCGATGTCGAGATCGCTGTCGCCGAGCTTGCGCCGCTGCTCGCCCTCATCCATGGGCACAGCGTACGGAGGCGGTGCTGGGTGTCGGGCAGGGGGTGCGGCGACTGCCACCGGACGGCCAGGCTCGCCTGCGACGATCGACGCATGTCCCCCGACGACCGACCCGGCGATGGACGACGCGCAGGCGCGGATCCGGGCCCCGACGACCTCGAGATCCCGGTCTCCCGCAGCGACGAGATCGTGATCCGCAACCGCTACGAGACCCTCAGCATCCTGAACGACGTGCTGATCGGGATCCTGTTCGTGGTCGGCAGCGTGCTCTTCCTGTCGGAGTCGACCTCGCAGGTCGGCACCTGGTTCTTCGTCGTCGGCAGCGCACAGTTCCTGCTGCGGCCGGTGATCCGCCTCTCGCGCCGCTTCCACCTCAAGCGCTTCGGGCCCGAGCGGGATCGCACCGATCACGCGGGCGACTACTGAACGGGCGACGGCCGTGCGGCGCCCGGGGCCCGCTCGGTGCCAGCGGCAGCGGCAGCGCTACGCTGACGGGATGACGGCCTCTCGGGCCGCGCGGATCGCGCGGAGGCGCACCGAGGTGAGCGAGCAGCTCCTCGCCATCGAGCACGAGCTCACCGAGCTGCGGCGCATGCGCCAGCGGCAGCACGACGACGACGAGCACGATCCCGACGGCGTCTCGCTCTCCTCCGAGTGGTCGCGCCTGGAGGGGCTCAGGCGCACGCAGCTCGACGCGCTCGCAGCCGCCGACGAGGCCGCTGCTCGCCTCGCGGCCGGCACCTCGACGGCATGCAGCGCCTGCGGCGGTCCGATCGCCCCTGAGCGCCTCGACGCGCGACCGGACGCGACCACCTGCATCGCCTGCGCGCGCTGAGGCGCCCTGGCGGCGCTGCTGATCCTGCGTGCGCGACTCCGGCGCCGCGTCGTGGTGGGATGGAGCCATGGTGCACGAGCGCGGATGGGACGTCGCACGATGATGCAGCGCGCGCGAGGCGAGCGGTGAACCGCTTCCGCATCGATGGCGCGGCCATCCACGGCATCGACGACCTCTACGAGCAGCTGGACGCGCTGCTCATGGCGGACGAGGAGTGGCGGCTCGGCCCCAGCCTCGATGCGCTGCACGACGTGCTCCACCGCTTCGACCGCGCGCCTGCCGCGTTCGTGTGGACGGATCACGCGCACAGCCGCGCTGCGCTCGGCGTCGACGCGACCCGTCGGTGGCTGCAGGGGAAGCTCGATCCCACCGGCCGCTTCGACCAGGCCCGCATCCGCGCTGACCTCGACGCGCTCGAGGCGGGCACCGGCGCCACCTACTTCGAGCTCGTGCTCGAGGTCTTCGCGCAGCACCCTGCGATCGCGCTCGAGCTGCGCTGACCGGGCGCCGGTGCGCCACACTCGAGGGGTGGACGATCTGCGCGTACCCCCCGCGCCCGGGGCGCCGCACGGCCTGCGGGTGCCGGCGGCCGAGCTCTTCGAGCAGTTCTCGCGCTCCTCGGGCCCCGGCGGTCAGGGCGTCAACACCGCGGATTCGCGCGTGCAGCTGAGCCTGGACCTCGCCACCACGACAGCCCTGGACGAGGCGCAGCGCTCGCTCGCCCTCGCCCGCCTCGCCGTGCGCCTCACCGGCACGGTGCTGACGATCACCGCCTCCGAGCACCGCTCGCAGCTCGAGAACCGGGCGGCAGCGCGACGGCGGCTCGCCGCGCTCCTGCAGGACGCGCTCGCGCCCAGCAGGCAGCGGCGCGCCACCCGGCCGACCCGCGGCGCCCAGCGCCGGCGGCTCACCGCGAAGCGCGTGCGCGGCGAGACGAAGCGCAACCGGCGGCCTCCTCGCGACGACTGATCGGCCGGTGCGGCGCCCCCGCACCGGCCCCCCGGCCGGTGTCAGCGCTGCAGCCGCTCAGCGAGCCGCGATCCGCGCCGTCGAGCCATCACGCATCGCGCGGCGCGCCGCCCCACCGGGCGACGACGGCCCGCGCCGCCGTGGCCCCGGCGACGAGGGCCCCCTGGATGGAGGCGGTCTCGCGGTGGTCGCCCGTCACGAGCACCCGCGACCCTCGCCACTCCGGACCCCGATCGAGGGGGCCGGGCGGCTGCGCCGGCACGGCGTGCGGGATCACGTGGTGCGCCAGCACCTCCCACCGGCGCGTCGGGGCGGCGTAGATGCGCGCGAGGTCGCGGCGCACGTCGGCCTCGGGGGCCATGCCGTCGGCGCGGCTGAGGAGCGTGGTGGCATGCACGAGGTGCTCACCGGGAGGGGCGTAGCCGGCCGCGACCTGCGAGATCGCGGAGGTGTTGATCACCGGCCCGCGCGGCCCGCCACCGGTCGCGGATGCGTCGAGCACAAGGAAGCGACCGGTGCGCGGCTGCCCCGTCGCCCGGAACCACCAGGTCGTCAGCCCGTGCGTCGGCGGCGGGGTCGCAGCGGTGAGCTCGCCCAGGTGCTCCGGGCCCACGGCGACCACGGCCGCCCGCGCGGTGAGCGCTCCGGCATCGGTGTCGATCATCACGGCGTCACCGCGCTCGCGCAGGCCGCGTGCCGGAGTGCGCAGCCGCACGGGAGCGCGCAGGGTGCCGGCCAGCTGCTCCGGCAGCGCCTGCATGCCGCGAGCGGGGAGCCCGGGCGCTCCGAGGGCGAACGAGCGCAGCAGCAGTCGCACGTAGTTCGCCGAGGCGCCGCCCGAGTCGTCCGCGAGCACCCCGGCGAGGAAGGCGTCGAGCACGTCGCGGCGCAGGCGACCCGTCAGCCCCACCCGGTCGAGCGAGTCGCGCAGCGCCTCGTCGTGCGCGGCGCGCGAGGCGAGGGTCGGCCGCGCGAGCGTCGGCCCCAGCCAGCGCGCGAGGGCGATGAGGTCGGATGCGGGGGTCAGGTCGCTGAGGATCGTCTCGAGCGCGAGGCTCGGGTGCCGCAGCGGGTGCGCGAGCCGCGAGACGCGCGCGCCCCGGCGCACGATCGCTCCGACCGCGAACCGCTGGAGGTCGAGCGCGGCCAGGTCGATCGCGCCGAGGTCGGCCGCGCGGCGCACCGCGGGGTAGGCGGGGTTCAGCACCTGGAAGCCGCGGTCGACGCGGAAGCCGTCGATCGTCTCCGTGCGGATCCTGCCGCCCACCGCATCCGAGGCCTCGAGCACGATGACGGCGTGGCCGGCGCGCTCGAGCAGCCCGGCGGTGCGCAGGCCCGCGAGGCCGGCACCGATGACGACGACGTCGGCATCCATCAGCGCCCCACCAGGCCCAGCTCGTAGGCCAGGATCACGAGCTGCACGCGGTCGCGCGCGCTGAGCTTGCGCAGCAGGCGGCCGACGTGGGTCTTCACGGTCGACTCCGACAGCACGAAGCGCGCCGCGAGCTCGTCGTTGGTGTCGCCCTCGGCGATGGCGATGAGGAACTCGCGCTCGCGCGGGGTGAGCACGTCGAGCACGGCGCCGTCGTGCTCGACGCTCGGCGTCGAGCGGTCGGAGGCGAACCGCTCGAGCATGCGTCGCGTCACCGTCGGCGCGAGCGCCGCGTCTCCCGCGTGCACCGCGCGGATGGCGGCGATCAGCTCCGCCGGCCGCGCATCCTTCAGCAGGAACCCGCTCGCGCCGGCGCGGAGGGCCGCGTAGGCGTACTCGTCGAGGTCGAAGGTGGTGAGCACCAGCACCTTCGGCAGGGGCCCAGCCGCACTGATGCGCTCCGTCGCCGCGATGCCGTCGAGGCCGGGCATGCGCACGTCCATCAGCACGATGTCGACCCCGCCGCGCGCCGCGAGCGCCACGGCCTCCGCGCCGTCCGACGCCTCACCGACCACAGCGATGCCCTCCTCCGCCTCCAGCACCATGCGGAACCCGAGGCGCACGAGCGACTGGTCGTCGGCGATGGCGATGCGGATGGTCATGGCGCTCCAGTCTCGGTGAGGGTGACGGCGACGCGCCACCCGCGTGGCGCTCGCGGGCCCGCGTCGACGCTGCCGGCGAACATCGCGGCGCGCTCGCGCATGCCGACGATGCCCCGCCCTGCGCCCGCGGTGGTCGCCGGAGCGCCCGAGCCGTCGTCGAGCACCTCGAGCCGCACGGCGCCGCCCTCGTGGCGCACGTGCACGTCGACGCGGCGCGCGTCGGAGGCGTGGCGCAGCACGTTGGTGAGCGCCTCCTGCGCGATGCGGTGCACCGTGAGCGCCATGGGCGCGTCCTCGAGCGCAGCGCCGGAGGTCGTGAGGCTCACGGGCATGCCCGCCTCGCGGAACGAGGAGACGAGCGCGTGCAGGTCGCCCGAGGCCGGCTGCGGGGCGAGCGATGGGTCGTCGCCTGGCTCGCGCAGCACCCCCAACAGCCGACGCATCTCGATCAGCGAGGCCCGCCCCGTCTCTGCGACGCTGCGCATCGTGGCGCTCGCGCGCTGCGGATCACGGCCGGCCTGGGCGGCAGAGCCCTCGGCGAGCGTCACCATGACGGTGAGCCCGTGGCTGACGACGTCGTGCATCTCGCGTGCGATGCGGGCGCGCTCGGCGGCGACGGCGAGGCGCGCCTGCTGATCGCGATCGCGGTCGAGGTCGGATGCCCGGGCGATCAGCTGGTCGACGTACGAGCGCCGCGAGCGGGCCGAGATGCCGAGCAGCACCGCGACGGCGTAGGAGGAGATCGCGAGCAGGTTCACCGACACCAGCGGGCCCACCATGCCGGGATCCGCGACACCCATGTCCGCGAGGCCCGGCAGCAGCGCGGGCAGCAGCGCGGTCGCGATCACCGAGCACACGGACGCGATGGCTGCCGCGATCCACGCGTGCAGGGCCCGGGCGTGCGCACCGACCGAGAACAGCGCGATGGCGAGCGCGATGAGGGCGCCCCCCGCGGCGTCGAAGGGCAGCGTGGTGAGGAGCGCGCAGGCGACGCTGACGAGCAGCGGCAGGCGACGGCGCCACAGCAGCGCAGCACCGGCGGCGACGGCGACGGCGATGAGGCCGAGCCCCTCGGGCAGCAGCGCGGGCGACCACGCGCCCGTCGCCGCCCCGAGGGCGAGCACGCACCCGACCGCGATCGGCAGCAGCTGCGGGCAGACGGCGAGCAGCCAGTCGACGAGGCTCGGATGCGCCAGGCCGAACCTCCGGAGCACCCCGGGCGGGCGGGGCATGCGCACGAGGCCCCCCGCGGGATCGCGGGGGGCCTCGTGCGTCGTGCTCACGTGGGCCGAGCCTACGCGTCGCGGCGCAGCATCGCCGCGGCAGCGCCCAGCAGCGCGACCGCCGGCCACGCGACGGTGACGGCGAGGGCGCGCCAGAACTCCTCGCCCGGCTCGGCGCCCGGCAGCGACATCGTCAGGCCCGCGTTCGGCAGCAGGTAGGGCCCGGCCTCCTGCACCGCCTCGAAGGGGATGAGGCCGACGACGGTCGGCAGCACGAGCAGCACGCCGAGGGCGATGGCGATGGCGCCGGCACCGGAGCGCACCAGTGCGCCGACCGCGAGCGAGAAGACCGTCAGCAGCGCGAGGTAGGTCGCGCCGCCGAGGATCGTGAACGGCACCTCGAGGCCGAGGCCCATCGTCTCGAGCTCGAGGCCGAAGGCGAGCGCGACGCCGATCGTCGACGCCATGCCGATGGCGAGCGCGATGCCGCTGGCGACGAACGCGATGACACCGAGCACGAGCGCCTTGCCGCCGAGCACGGGCAGCCGCCGCGGCACGGCGGTGAGGCTCGAGCGGATCTGCCCGCTGCCGTACTCCCCTGTGATGGCGATGACGCCGAGCACGGCGAAGACGAGCTGCGAGACCAGCAGCCCGGAGGCCCCGAGGCTCGCGACGGGCATCTCGCCGAAGAGGCCCTGCTCGATCGCGCCCTCCGGAGCGGTGGCGAGCGCCGCGAGGGTGGCGAGCGTGCCGACCCCTGCGGTGATGACGACGGCGATGGCGATCGCCCAGCCGATCGAGCGCACGCTGGTGAGCTTCACCCACTCGGAGCGCAGCACGCCCGCGAAGGTCACGCGGTGCTGCGTGGGGCGGAAGGTCGCGCGGCGGGACTCCGCCTCTGCCGCGCTGGTGGTGGTGGTCATCGGAGCGCCTCCGTCCGGTACTCGACTGCGTGGTTGGTGAGATCCATGTAGCGCTCCTCGAGCGTCGCCCTCCGCGGCGCGAGCTCCTCGAGCCCGATCCCGTTCGCGACGGCGATCTCGGCGATGCGCGGGGCGGGCACGCCTGCGACGTCGACGGCGTCGGGCGCGACCTGCGTGACGGTGACGTCGGGCCCGGCGAGGAGCTGCGGCAGCCGGTCGACGCCGGCGCCGCGCACGTGCACGTGCTGCGTGCCGCGCTGCGAGAGCATCTCGTCGATCGACTGGTCGGCGAGCACTCGCCCGCGGCCCAGGACGACGACGCGGTCCGCGACCTGCGCCATCTCGCTCATGAGGTGGGAGGAGAGCAGCACGGCGCGCCCCTCGCTCGCGAGCGAGCGCAGCAGCCCTCGCACCCATGCAACTCCCTCGGGGTCGAGCCCGTTGACCGGCTCGTCGAGGATCAGGGTGTGCGGGTCGCCGAGGAGCGCCGCGGCGATGCCGAGCCGCTGCCCCATGCCGAGCGAGAAGCCGCCCACGCGCTTGCGCGCCACGGCCTCGAGGCCCGTCAGCTCGAGCACCTCGTGCACGCGCGCCTTGCCGATGCCGTGGGTGGCGGCCATGCCGAGCAGGTGGCGCTCCGCGGTGCGACCCGGGTGCCACGCCTTGGCGTCCAGCAGCGCCCCGACCTCCGACAGCGGCGACCGCAGCTCGCGGTACGGCACGCCCGAGACGGTGACGGTGCCGTGATCGGGCCGGTCGAGGCCGACGATCATGCGCATCGTGGTGGACTTGCCTGCGCCGTTGGGGCCGAGGAACCCGGTCACGAGGCCCGGGCGGACCTCGAACCCGATGTCGTCGACCGCGACCTTCGCGCCGTAGCGCTTCGTGAGGTGCTCTGCTGTGATCATGCGTCCAGCCTCGCGCGCAGGCGCGGCGAGCGCGTCAGCCTGGAGGTGGAACCCCGCACCCGCGCACTGGTACCTGGGTACGACGGCGGGCCGCCCGTCCGGATCGCGTCACCGACCCGCGATGCGGTTGAGCGTCGCGAGGAGGGCCGTGAACGTGGCACGGCCCTCGGCGGTGAGCCGCACCAGCGTCGTGCCGTAGCGAGTGCGGCGCTCCTTGGTGACGGCCACGAGCCCGCGCTCCTCGAGGTCGCGGACGATCTTGGAGAGATCCGGGGTCGAGAGGCCTGTGGCCCCCTGCAGCCCGGGGTAGTCGGCCTGCTCCACCTGGTGGAGGTGCGCGAGCGTGACGAAGCGCTTCGGGGCGACGAGGTGCGCGTCGAGCTCCTGGAAGGTCATCGGAGCCTCAGCGGCGGATGAGCAGGACGAGGTAGTAGGCGAGCCACGCGAGCGGCGCGAGACCGGCGAACAGGAACGCCTCCGGGAACGGGATGACCTCGCCTCGGGTGATGCCTCGCCAGATCGGGATGATCAGCCACACGGTGAACACGACCGTGACCATCGCGGCAGCCCGCAGCCGTGGCTCGTTGGCGAGGCGCTGGCGCCGCGCCACCCAGTGGTGGGAGACGACCAGCGCACCGAGCCCCGGCAGGGTCGCCCACCATGGGTGGCCCGCGAGCGCGAGCGCGCCGGCGGCGAAGGAGAGCGCGATCGTCGCGAGCGCGCTGAGGTGGTCCATGGCGCGGAGTCGCCGTCGCGGGCGCGGCGGCACTGAGGCGAGGAGGCGCTGGGCCTCGCTCGCCGTCATGGCGTCGGGTGTCGACCTCGGATCGTCGGTTCGCTCGTCCATGTCGCCACCGTATCTACCACTTGCACATTCTGCAACTGGTTGCAGCGAGCTCGCGCACCGGGTGCCGCCCGCCACGATCAGGCGGCGGAGCCAGCCCTCCGCAGCGCCGCGGCGAGGTACGGAGCGGTGCGGCTCGCCGAGCTGGCTGCGACCTGCACGGGCGTCCCCTCCGCGACCACGGTGCCTCCGGCAGCGCCGGATCCCGGCCCGAGGTCGACCACCCAGTCGGCTCCAGCGACGACCCGCATGTCGTGCTCGACCATGATCACCGTGCTGCCGCCGTCGACGAGGTGGTGCAGGTGCGTCATCAGCCGGTCGGCGTCTGCCGGGTGGAGGCCGGAGGTCGGCTCGTCGAGCAGGTAGAGCGTGTCGCCCCGCTGCCCCCGGCGCAGCTCCGCCGCCAGCTTCACGCGCTGCGCCTCGCCGCCGGAGAGCTCGGTCGCCGGCTGGCCGAGCGCGACGTAGCCGAGCCCGACGTCGAGCAGCGCATCGAGGTGGCGGTGCACGTCGTCGTCCTCGAACCAGGCGCGCGCATCCGCGACGCTCATCGCCAGCACATCCGCCACCGTCTTGCCCTGCAGGTCGACCTCGAGCGTCTCGGGGTTGTAGCGGCTGCCGCCGCACGTGCTGCACGGCGCGTGCACGGTCGGGAGGAACAGCAGCTCGACCTCCATCGTGCCCTCGCCCTTGCAGGTCGGGCAGCGCCCGGCGGGCAGGTTGAAGGAGAAGCGGCTCGCCGAGTAGCGACGCCGGCGTGCTTCCGGGGTGGCGGCGAAGAGCGCGCGCACCCGGTCGAACAGGCCGGTGTAGGTGGCGACGTTGGAGCGCGAGGTGCGCCCGATGGGCCGCTGGCTGACCTGCACGATGCGCCGCAGCCGATCCTTCGGACCGCGAGCGGCGCCCGTGGTGGTCGCCGCCGTCGAGGCGGCCAGCGGGTCGTCGTCGGCGCTCGCGCCATCGTCGGAGGCGGCGTCGGCATCCACCTCGCTCGCCAGGCTCGCCTGCAGCAGCTCGGGCAGCGCCTGGGCGACGAGCGTCGACTTGCCGGAGCCCGATACGCCGGTGACCGCGGTGAGCGCGCCGAGCGGGAAGGTCACCGAGAGGTCGCGAACGGTGTGCCGGCTGACGCCGACGAGCTCGAGCCGGCCGCTCGCGTCGCGCGGGACCCGCGCGGTGCGCGCCGTCCGCGGAGCGTCGAACAGGTACTCCCGGGTGACGGAGGCCTCGGCATCCCGCAGCCCCTCCGGCGGGCCGGAGTAGACGACCGTGCCGCCCTGAGCGCCGGCGCCCGGGCCGATGTCGACGATCCAGTCGGCCGCTCGGATGACGTCGAGCGAGTGCTCGACGAAGTAGACGGTGCTGCCCGAATCGCGCAGGCGCGCCAGGATGCGCAGCAGCGGCTCGGTGTCTGCCGGGTGCAGGCCAGCGGAGGGCTCGTCGAGCACGAACACGACGCCGAACAGCTGCGAGAGCACCTGCGTCGCCAGCCGCATGCGCTGCAGCTCGCCGGAGGAGAGCGAGCCGGTGGTGCGGTCGAGCGAGAGCGAGCCGAGCCCCAGGTCGACGATGGGCGCGATGCGGGAGAGCGCCTCGGAGACCAGGCGCTGCGCAGCGAGCAGCTGCTCGGGGGCGAGGCCGCCGTCGGAGGCTCGCTCGTGCGAGGAGGCCCACGCCGGCGTCAGCACCTGCTCGAGCAGCGCCGCGACCTCGTCGAGCGGCATCGCCGAGAGCTCGACGATGTCGCGGCCCTCGAAGGTGACGGCGAGCGCCTCCGGCTTCAGGCGCTTGCCGTCGCAGCTCGGGCACGCGATGGAGACCATGAACGACGCCGCCCGCTCGCGCATCCGCGCGCTCTTCGAGCCCGCGAACGTGCTGAGCACGTAGCGCCGCACGCCGAGGAACGTGCTCATGTAGCGCGGCTCGACGCCCTCGGCGACCGCCCGCCGCACGTCGGCCGGCGAGCGATCGGTGTAGACCGGCACCTGCGGCGACTCGTCCGTGTGCAGCGCCCAGTCGCGCTGCTCCGGGCTCAGGTCGCGCCACGGGATGTCGATGTCGTAGCCGAGCGAGATGAGGCTGTCGCGCAGCTGCTTGCCGTGCCAGGCGGTCGGCCAGGCGGCGAGCGCCCCCTCGCGGATCGTGAGCGAGTCGTCGGGCACCATCAGCCGCTCCGGCACGTCGTGCACGCGGCCGAGGCCGTGGCAGGTGGGGCACGCGCCCTGCACCGTGTTGGTCGAGAAGTCCTCCGCGAGGAGCATCGGTGCACCGCCTGGGTAGGCGCCGACCCGCGAGTAGAGCATCCGCACCACGTTCGCGATCGTCGTCGCGCTGCCGACGGTGGAGCGGGCGGAGCCGCCGGAGCGCTGCTGCGGCAGCGCGACCGCGGGTGGGAGGCCCGTGATGGCGTCGACGTCGGGGCTGCCGACCTGGTGCATCAGGCGGCGGGCGTAGGGCGCGACGGACTCGAAGTAGCGCCGCTGCGACTCGGCGTAGATCGTGCCGAACGCCAACGAGCTCTTGCCGGAGCCGGAGACGCCCGTGAAGGCGACGAGCGCGTCGCGCGGGATGTCGAGGTCGACGCCCTGCAGGTTGTGCTCGCGGGCGCCGCGCACGCGGACGCGGTCGAGGTCGTGCTCCGGCGCCGTCACGCGACGGCTCGGCGGATCGCCTCGAGGCGCTCGATCGCGACATCGATGCGCGCGGCGTCGGTGCCGCGCACGACGATGGTGGTGCCGAAGATCGTCCCGTCGTGGAACGGGTAGGAGCCGATGCTGACCTCCGGCAGCTCGAGCGCGAGCTCGCGCAGCGGCGCTGCGATGCGCCCCTCCCCCACGTCGAACCGCAGCTCGCGCGAGTGCACCGGCAGGCCTGCCTCGAGCGTCGGCAGCAGCGCGTCGAGCATGGCCGCGAAGATCGCCGGCACACCCGCCATCACGTGCACGTTCTCGATCGAGAAGCCCGGTGCTCCGCTGATCGGGTTGACGATCAGCTCGGCGCCGTGCGGGATGCGCGCCATGCGCAGGTGCTCGGGCGTCAGCTGCCTGCCGGGGCCGACGGCCGCCTGCATCGCCGCGCGGGCGTCGTCGCGCACGTCGATGCCGACCCCGAGCGCGGCGGCGACCGCATCCGCCGTGATGTCGTCGTGGGTCGGCCCGATGCCGCCGGAGGTGAGCACGTGCGCGTGCCTCGAGCGCAGCGCGTCGAGGGCCTCGACGATCAGCGCGTGGTCGTCGGGCACCACCCGGATCTCCCGCAGGTCGATGCCGCGCCGCCCGAGCTGGCCGGCGGCATGGTGGGCGTTGGCCTCGCGCGTGCGGCCGGAGAGGATCTCGTCGCCGATCACGAGCATGGCAGCGGTCGGGTTGGTCATGGCTCCAGCCTGCCGCTCCTGCCGGCGCGACGCGAATCCCGGCACTTGCGCGCTGCATCGAGAGCAGCCAATATAGAAACATGTCAATACAGCGCGCTGAGCTCGTCATCGTCGGATCCGGACCAGCTGGATACACCGCAGCCATCTACGCGGCGCGCGCGGGGCTCGCACCCGTCGTGATCGCCGGCTCCGTCACCGCTGGCGGCGCGCTGATGACGACGACGGAGGTCGAGAACTTCCCGGGCTTCGTCGACGGCGTCGACGGCCCGCAGCTGATGGAGTCGCTGCGCGCGCAGGCTGAGCGCTTCGGTGCCCGCATCGTGTTCGACGACGCCACAGAGCTCGAGCTCGAGGGACCGGTCAAGCGCGTCCGCACGGGGGCTGGGGAGGAGTACGGCGCGAGCGCCGTGATCCTGGCGATGGGTTCCGCCTATCGCCGCCTGGGCCTGCACTCCGAAGACCGCCTCAGCGGCCACGGCGTCTCGTGGTGCGCCACGTGCGATGGCTTCTTCTTCCGCGAGCGGGAGATCGCGGTCATCGGGGGCGGCGATTCGGCGATGGAGGAGGCGCTGTTCCTCACCCGATTCGCGTCGAAGGTGACGATCGTGCACCGCCGCGACGCCTTCCGCGCCTCACGCATCATGGCCGAGCGTGCCCTCGCGCACCCGAAGATCGAGGTGTGCTGGAACAGCGAGGTCGTCGATCTCGTCGGGGAGCAGCAGCTCGAGTCGATCCTGCTGCGCGACACCGTGACCGGCGCCGAGCGCTCCCTGCCTGTGAGCGGAGCGTTCATCGCGATCGGCCACGACCCCCGCTCGGAGCTGGTCGCCGGAGAGGTCACGACCGACGCCGAGGGGTACGTGGTCGTCGACCATCCCTCGACGCGCACGAGCATCGCGGGCGTCTTCGCCGCGGGCGACCTCGTCGATCACACCTACAGGCAGGCGATCACCGCCGCAGGCACCGGCTGCGCGGCCGCGCAGGACGCGCAGCACTACCTCACGACGCTCGAGCTCGCAGCAGCTGGCCAGCGCGTCGGGAGCCTCGTCGCATGACCGCCCGGACCAGCGCCGAGCAGGCGCCGATCGCCGCGGCCGCTCCACCCCGCCTCTCGGCGCTGGACCGCTGGCTCCCGCTCTGGATCGCGCTGGCGATGGGCGCCGGACTGCTCCTCGGCAGCGCCATACCCGCAGTGGGGACCCTCCTCGCGCAGCTCGAGATCGGCGGCATCTCCGTGCCGATCGCGCTGGGCCTGCTCGTCATGATGTACCCGGTGCTCGCCAAGGTCCGCTACGACCGCGTCGCCGCGATCACGGGCGACCGACGCCTCCTCATCTCCTCCCTCGTGCTGAACTGGCTCGTCGGACCGGCGCTCATGTTCGCCCTGGCCTGGCTGCTCCTGCCCGACCTCCCCGAGTACCGCACCGGCCTCATCATCGTGGGGCTCGCGCGCTGCATCGCGATGGTCGTCATCTGGAACGACCTCGCCTGCGGCGACCGGGAAGCGGCCGCGGTGCTCGTCGCCATCAACTCCGTCTTCCAGGTCGTCGCCTTCGCGCTGCTGGGCTGGTTCTACCTGACCGTGCTGCCGACATGGCTCGGCCTCGAGACCCACGGACTCGACATCTCCGTGGGAGAGATCGCGATCAACGTGCTCATCTTCCTCGGCATCCCCCTGGCGGCAGGCTTCGCATCGCGCTGGATCGGCGAGCGCACCCGAGGCCGGGACTGGTACGAGCGGACCTACCTCCCCGCTGTCGGCCCCTGGGCGCTCTACGGGCTGCTCTTCACGATCGTGCTGCTCTTCGCGCTCCAAGGCGAGAACGTCGTGCAGCGACCGCTCGACGTCGCCCGGATCGCGCTGCCGCTGCTGGTCTACTTCGCACTGATGTGGTCGATCGGCCTCGTCACCGGCAAGGCGCTCGGGCTCGGCTACGCGCGCTCCACGACCCTCGCGTTCACGGCCGCGGGCAACAACTTCGAGCTCGCGATCGCCGTCGCGATCGGCACCTTCGGTGCCGCCTCGGGTCAGGCGCTGGCCGGCGTGGTCGGACCGCTGATCGAGGTGCCGGTGCTCGTCGGCCTCGTGTACGTGTCGCTGTGGGCCGGCCGCGTCTGGTTCCGCACCGCTCCGGTGCCTCACGACCTCGACGTCGCTTCGCAGCGCGGTCACGAACGGGGTGGAGCATGACCACGGCGCCTGAAGCAGCACGGTGCTCGCCGGTCACGTCGCACGCCATCAGCGAGCATGCCGCCGCAGCGGTCGCGGCCGCGCTCAAGTCGCTGGCAGACCCGCTGCGGCTCCGCATGCTGTCAGCGATCGCCTCCGACCCGCGGGGAGAGTCGTGCGTGTGCGACCTCGCGGAGCTCGCGGACGTCTCGCAACCCACCGTGTCCCACCACCTCAAGGTGCTCAAGGACGCCGGCGTGCTCGTCTCCGAGCGCAGGGGCACGTGGGTCTGGTACTCGATCGACGCGGCCGCGCGCCCCGCGATCACCACCCTCCTCGAGAGCTTCGCTCCAGCAGCGCTCGCCGCACCCCGCGGCGGCGACGCGTACCGCGGTCTCGACGACGTCGACGAAGCCCTCACGCATCTCGCCGCCGCCCTCGCGGGCCGGTTCCCGCAGCTGAGCGCCGACGCGGTGACCGGCGTCGTCCGCGAGTCCTACGCCGGCCTCGCGCGCACCGCGCGGATCACGACGCACCTGGTGCCGCTCACGGAGCGATTCGCGCGTCAGCGCCTCGTCGACCTGACGCGGGACCGCGCGGGAGGCGTGCCGCAGGTGCTGTTCGTGTGCGTCGCCAACGCCGGGCGGTCGCAGCTGGCGGCGGCGCTCGTCAACCAGGCAGCGGGCGGTCGCATCCTCGCACGCTCCGCGGGCTCCTCCCCCGCGTCCGCCGTCCACCCGGCCGTGCGTCCGCTCCTCGAGCAGATCGACGGCGCCGCCGCGTCCGAAGCCTTCCCCAAGCCGCTCACCGACGACGCCGTCAGGGCCGCCGACGTCGTCGTGACCATGGGGTGCGGCGACGTCTGCCCGATCATCCCCGGCGTCCGCTACGAGGACTGGGCCGTCGGCGATCCCGCACTCGCATCATCCGAGGGCGTCGCGGCGATCCGCGACGACATCGCCCAGCGCGTCGAGCGCCTCGTCTCCGAGCTCGCCTGAGCCGCCGGCCTTGCCCAGCACTGCCCCTCCACCCGCCCACGACCCCTGACCCCTGCACGCGCAGCGGCGCCGGCCCAGATCGACGCCAGACCGAGAGAGAGTCACCATGACCGAGAACCCCACCGTCCTGTTCGTCTGCGTGCACAACGCGGGCCGCTCCCAGATGGCCGCCGGCTTCGCGACGGCGCTCTCGAACGGCACCGTCGAGGTGCTGTCCGCCGGCAGCGCGCCGAAGGACCAGATCAACCCCGTCGCCATCGAGGCGATGGCCGAGATCGGCATCGACATCGCCGGCAACACCCCGAAGGTGCTGACGGTCGACGCCGTCCGCGAATCCGACGCCGTCATCACCATGGGCTGCGGCGACGCCTGCCCGATCTTCCCCGGCAAGCGCTACGAGGACTGGGAGCTCGAGGACCCGGCGGGCAAGGACATCGAGACCGTCCGCCGCGTCCGCGACGACATCCGCGGCCGCGTCGAGCGCCTGCTCGCCGAGCTCGTGCCGAGCGCGAGCTGACCATGGACCGGCTCGACGTCGGCGCACGCCGCGGACTGCCTGGCATCACCTATCCCGAGCGCTTCCTGCACACGCTCACCGATGACCTGAGGTCGGAGTTCGAAGGGATCTTCGCGGCCGAGACGATCGAGCGCTACGTCCTGGAGTCCTACGCGGCGCTGCTGCGCACATCGGCGGTGAAGGCGCACCTCGTCACACGCGTCACCCGGTTCGCGAAGGACCGACTGCATGCCCTTGCCGAGGCGAAGGGCGCGATCGCGCAGGATCGCCCCAGCGTGCTGTTCGTCTGCGTGCAGAACGCGGGGCGCTCGCAGATGGCCGCCGCCATCGCCGCCGAGCGCTCGGGCGGACGCCTCGTGGTGCGCTCCGCCGGATCGATGCCCGCCACCTCCTTGAACCCTGCCGTCGTGTCCGCGATGGGCGAGATCGGCCTCGACCTGACCGTGGAGTTCCCGAAGCCGCTGACCGACGACGTCGTGCGCGCCGCGGACGTCGTCGTGACGATGGGCTGCGGCGACGCATGCCCCATCTACCCCGGCAAGCACTACGAGGACTGGCAGCTCGATGATCCCGAGCACGCGACGCCGGACGATGTGCGACGCATCCGCGACGAGATCACCGACCACGTCGATCGCATGCTGCGTCAGCTCGGCGTGACCCCCGCCTGAGCTCGAGCGGAAGCCCCACGGCGCGCAGCGCGCGCCCGTCACCGCGATCGGCCCGCGGCGTCGTGCGGCGTGGCGCGGGTCGGGCACCCGTGACCCTCGGCTCGATCGTCGCGTCGGCTCGATCGTTGCCGGGCGGTGCGACGACGTCTATCGTGCCTTCCCATGACGGTTTCGGTGATCGACAGTGCGACAGCCATGCGACGCATCCTCGAGGCAGCGCCAGGCGCGCGCGAGGGGCTCGTCCGCGAGATGTGGTCCCCGCTCGCGGGGATGTACCGCTTCGTCCCGGGAGGCGCAGACCTGGCGGCGGTGCACCGGCAGGGCTTCGGCTTCGACTGGCAGGAGTCGGGCGCTCTGGTGGCCCAGGCCATCCAGCAGCTCGAGGACGCGCACGCATGGCGGCGCATCAGCGAGGCCCTGCACGATGGGCTCGCGCGCGTGGAGGCTGCGGGCTCCGCCGTGGAGGTGCCTGATCTGCGCGTGCTGCTCGTCCTGGGGGATCCGGCGAACGCGCACTTCATGGACGAGATCGAAGGCCTCTCGGCGTTCGGCGGCATCAGCGGCTTCATCACGCTCACGCTCTGGCCGACGAGCCAGGTGCTCGACCGTCTCGAGGCGATCGCCGTGCACGAGCTGCACCACAACCTCCGCTACTCGCCCGGTGGCATCGTGTGGGATCCCGCGACGGTCACCGTGGGCGAGCAGGTGATCGCCGAGGGCCTCGCCGACGAGTTCGCCGCCGAGCGATACGGCGAGCTCGGGTACACGCACTTCGTCAGTCAGCAGACCCGCGAGGACGACGACGTGCTCAAGAAGGTCGCGTCGGGGATGAGCATCACCGGCATGCAGGAGTTCACCGCGTGGATCCATGGAGACGCGAGCGCTCGACACGTCGGAGCGACGCCCGTCGGGCTGCCGACCGGCGCCGGGTACGCCGCGGGCAGCCGGATCGTGCGCGCATACCTCGATGCCGTGGGGACCACAGCGGCCGGGGCGCTCACCGCCACCGCAGACGAGATCATCGCCGTCGCGGCCCCGCGGCTGGGTCTCTGACGCGCCCGAGGAGGCCTCCAGCGCCGCCGTCCTCGGACCTCGCTCGCGTCACCGGGCGACGACGCGATCCATGAGGCGGTCGGGCATGACGCGGCCCAGCGGGAGCATGACGCCGGCGTCGACGCCGAGGGCGTACCGGATGCGCGGGCGCTTGGCGGTGGCGATCCTCGCGATCTTCGCCGCGGCCCGCTCCGCCGTGGTCGCCCGATGCAGGAAGGCGGACTGCAGCCGCACGGTCGAGGAGATCAGGTCGCCGTAGAGGCGGGAGTGCTCCGCATCCATGTCCCAGGCGAGCGCGAGGGAGAGCGGCCCGCTCTTGGCCGCCATCGGGGTCTGCACCCCGCCTGGCTGCACGATGACGACCTGGATGCCCTGCGACGCCACCTCCCGGCGAAGCGCATCGCTCGCGGCTTCGAACGCGGCCTTGGAGCCGGCGTACGCGCCGTAGATGGGGAGGGCGAGCTCCGCGCCGACGGAGCTGATGTTCACGATCCGGCCCCGGCTCTGCCGCAGCGCCGGCAGCAGCGCCTGGATCACGCGGATGTGGCCGAAGAGGTTGACCTCGAACTGCTCCCGCCACGTGTCGAGCGGCAGGACCTCGATCGGCGCGTTGATCTCGATGCCGGCGTTGTTGATCACCGCCCGGAGCGGCCGCCCCAGCGGATCATCGGCGATGCGGGATGCGAGCGCATCGACGTGCTCGCCGTCGGTGATGTCCAGCAGCACGGGCTCGATGCGCGGTGCGCGGATCGCCTCGGCGTCCGCATCCCGTCGGACGCCGGCGAGGATGTGGTGGCCGCGGGCGGCGAGCTCGCGGGCGACGGCAGCCCCGATCCCGGTCGAGGCGCCGGAGACGACGACGAGCTCCCCTGTCGGCGCGCTCATCGCAGCGCGTCCATGCCGAGCTGGTCGACGCTCCGCGGGAAGGCGGTGCCGGTGAGCCGCTCCGACTCCTCCCACAAGCGCCGCGCCACCTCGACCCTGCGAGCCTTGGCTGCGGGCTTCGCCAGCGCGGGCGACCCGCGCATGCCCAGCATCCGGCTCGGGCCGACGGAGCTGTCGCTGGGGATGTCAGCGGTCGCGGCAGTGAGGCTCGGCAGCGCGCCGGCGTCGGCGGACTGCGCGATCGCCCGGAGGACGGCTCGCTCGATCCGATGCCGCAGCCTCCGGCTCCCGGCATCCACCAGGTTCGTCGTCGCGATGCCCGGATGCGCGACGACGGATCTCACCGGCGAGCCGAGCGCGCTCAGCCGACGGTGCAGTTCGTGCGCCGTCAGGTGGTTCGCGAGCTTCGACTGGGCGTACGCGGCGGAAGGGCTGTACCTCCGGGTGCGCCAGTGCAGGTCGGTGAGGTCGATCGAGCCGATCAGGTGCGCGAGCGAGCCGACGGTCACGACGCGGTCGCGCACCTGCGGCAGGAGCAGGTTCGTGAGCGCGAAGTGGCCCAGGTGGTTCGTCCCGATGTGCGCTTCGAACCCGTCGACGGTGCGCTCCAGGGTGGGGATCGAGATGCCCGCGTTGGTGATGAGCGCATCGATCGGGTCGCCCCATCCCTCCGCGAACGACCGGACCGACGAGAGGTCCGCCAGGTCGAGACGACGCACGTGCGTGTCGCCGCCCATCGCGGCGGCGACCGCTCTGCCCTTCTGCTCATCGCGCACGGCGAGGATCACGCGTGCGCCGCGAGCAGCGAGGACGCTCGCGGTGACGCGCCCGATCCCGCTGGTGGCTCCGGTGATGACGAACGTGCGCCCCTCCGCGGAGGGGATCTCGGGTGCGGTGCGTGCAGTCATGCCCTCAATGTAGGCACCGCCTACACATGTTGTCAATGCCTACTCGCTGGCCTAGGATGGGGGCATGCAGGAGCAGGCAGCCCAGGCCCCGTATCACCACGGCGCCCTGCGCGCGGCGCTCCTCGAGGCTGCCGAGCGCAGCCTGCGCGAGCGAGGAGCAGCGCAGCTCTCCCTGCGCGACCTCGCGCGAGAGGTGGGCGTGAGCCACGCGGCCCCGCGGCGCCACTTCCCCGAGCGTCAGGATCTGCTCGACGCCCTGGCGGATGCGGGGTTCCGTCGTCTCGGCGAGCGCATCCGCCAGGCGATCGCGGAGGACGACCACGACTTCGCGACCCGGGTGCGGCGCGCGACATCGGCGTTCGCGGTCTTCGCCACCGAGCACCCTGCGCTCCTCGAGCTGATGAACGCGACGAAGCACCGGGCGCAGCAGGCCGCTGTCACGCAGTCGGCGGAGCGAGCCTTCGCTCCCCTCGTCGAGCTGATCCACGAGGGCCAGGACAAGCGCATCCTGCGACAGGCGCCTCACGAAGCGATCGGGCTCATCCTCTACGCGACGGTGAACGGCCTCGCCACCCTGGTCAACAACGGGCTCGTCGATGCCAGCAGGCTGGGCGAGCTCACGGACGACGCGGTGGACCAGTTCCTGCAGGGGAACGCCCCGTGAGGCCGTCGACCGCGCCGAGCGAGGCCCCCGCGCCCATGCCCGAGGGCGCCGGCCTCACGCTCGCCGCCGATGGCGTGGGTGCGGTCTCCGCAGCGCTCGGCGGGAACCCGCTCCATCAGGCGCGGCGTCGCCGCAGGACTCACACGTTGAAGCGGAACTCCACCACGTCGCCGTCGGCCATCACGTAGTCCTTGCCCTCGATGCGCACGCGGCCAGCGGCCTTCGCATCCGCCATCGAGCCGTGCGCGTCGAGATCCTCGAAGGAGACGACCTCTGCCTTGATGAAGCCGCGCTCGAAGTCGGTGTGGATGACGCCGGCAGCCTGCGGGGCCGTCCAGCCCTTGCGGATCGTCCAGGCCCGCGACTCCTTCGGCCCGGCGGTGAGATAGGTCTGCAGACCGAGCGTCTCGAAGCCGATGCGGGCGAGCTGGTCCAGCCCCGACTCCTCCTGGCCGAGCGACTGCAGCAGCTCGAGCGCCTCCGCGGGCTCGAGGTCGACGAGCTCCGACTCGACCTTCGCGTCGAGGAAGACGGCCTTCGCCGGCGCGACCAGCGCTGCCAGCTCGGCCTTCTTCGCCTCGTCCGACAGCACATCCTCGTCGACGTTGAAGACGAACAGCACCGGCTTCGCGGTGAGCAGCCCGAGCTCCTTGATGGGCGTCGTGTCGAAGCCCGCCTGCGAGAGCGTGCGACCAGAGCTGAGGATCTCGTTGGCCTCGACCGCCGCCGCGAGCACCGAGGCGTCGGCCTTCTTGCCCTTGACCTCCTTCTCGAGGCGCGGGATCGCCTTCTCGAGGGTCTGCATGTCGGCGAGCATCAGCTCGGTGTTGATCGTCTCCATGTCGGAGCTCGGGTCGACCGTGCCCTCGACGTGCACGACGTCGCTGTCGCCGAAGCCGCGCACGACCTGCGCGATCGCGTCGGCCTCGCGGATGTTGGCGAGGAACTTGTTGCCGAGGCCCTCGCCCTCGCTCGCGCCCTTGACGATGCCGGCGATGTCGACGAACGACACGGCGGCGGGCAAGATGCGCTGCGAGCCGTGGATCTCGGCGAGGCGCGTCAGGCGCGCATCCGGCAGCTCGACCACCCCGATGTTCGGCTCGATCGTCGCGAACGGGTAGTTCGCCGCGAGCACGGTGTTCTTGGTGAGTGCGTTGAAGAGGGTCGACTTGCCCACGTTGGGGAGCCCGACGATGCCGATGGTGAGTGCCACGACAGACCAGCCTAGCGACCGGGCGGTCAGGCCACGGCCAGCGGGCTGCTGGGCAGCGCGGGTAGGGTCGCGGCACGGCGCTGCAGCCGTCACCTCGATCTCGGGAGGCACCATGGCGGATGGCTCGACGGCGGAGGTCCCGGCTGTCCTCACCCCTGTCCCTCCGAGCCCGCGCGCGGCGAGCCCCGGGCGGATCGCGGTCGTCGCCGCGAGCCTGCGCCGCGCCGCCCGCTGGCGGCTGCTCGAGCCCGAGGTCCTGGGGCTCGAGCAGCTCGTGCGGCCCGGTGACGTCTGCATCGACGTCGGTGCCGCCTACGGCATGTACAGCTATCCCCTGGCGCACCTCGTCGGGCCCAGCGGTGCCGTGCACAGCTTCGAGCCGCAGCGCAAGGCGCACGCACTGCTGCGCGCGGGGAGCGCGCTCGCCGGCGCCAGGATCCGCCTCACGCGATCCGGCATCGGCCGCTCCGCCGGCGAGGCCGAGATCGTGCTGCCGATCCGCTTCGGGCTGCCGATCCACGGCCACGCGCACCTCGTCGACGGGCTCCTGGAGCGCTCCCAGCCGCGCCGCTGGCACTCGCGCACCAAGCGCATCCGCGTGCCCGTCACCACGATCGACGAGGTGTGCGCGGCGCGCGGCATCGAGCGTGTCCGCTTCATCAAGGTCGACGTCGAGGGCTTCGAGCCCGGTGTGGTGCACGGCGCGAGCCGGGTGATCCAGCGCGACCGGCCGAGCCTGCTGCTCGAGGTCGAGGATCGTCACCTGGAGCGCTACTCGACGACCGCCGCCGCCTTCACCTCGAGCCTGCGGGAGCTCGGCTACCGGATGCACGTGTGGCGCGACGATCGCTGGCAGCGCGTGGAGCGCGTCGAGCTGGGCACGCGCAACTACCTGTTCGCCACCGACGACGCGTGGGATCGCTCAGCGTGAGCCCGCCTCGCGCCGACGGTTCACCCAGGTGGTCGGCGTAGCGTCACCACCACACCGCCGCGAGCCGATCGGCGCGGGCGACGAGCGAAGGGCGATGCACCATGGGCGCTGACCAGACCGACCCCGACTACGACCGCCGACAGGGCGACCCCGTGAACCACGAGCAGGCCCCGGCGGACAGCGGCTCCGCCAGCTCGTTCGCCTCGCGGCACAACGAGTTCGCCCCTGGCGACGGGCACGACGCCGCAGCGCACGACCCGAAGACCGGCGAGCCCGTGCACGGCGACGGCACCCCGGTCGAGGCGCCTTCCACCAGCTGGGACAAGGGCGAGGCCAGCGGGCAGGATCCGGCCGCGCAGGAGGTCGAGGACCGCGACGCTCCGCATGAGCGCGAGCGTGCGGGCGACGCGCAGGCGCGCGAGGCGCACCCCGATCACGAGCCGCAGACGACCGAGCCGCACGAGGGTGCGGGCCGGCTCGACGAGGCGGAGCCCGGCGCGGCGCAGCCCGACGCGAGGGAAGAGCGCTGACGAGCAGCACCGAGAGCGCCGGCGGCACCGTCCGCCGGCGCTTCGTCGTGCACGGCAGCGTGCAGGGCGTGGGGTTCCGCATGGCCGCTACCACCGAGGCCCGGCGACTCGGTGTCGCCGGCACCGTGCGCAACCGCTTCGACGGCACGGTCGAGGCCGAGGTCGAGGGCGGTGCGGATGCGGTGGCCGCCATGGGCACGTGGCTCGAGGGCGGCCCGCCCTCGGCCCGCGTCGACCGCGTCGACGCCGACGAGCTCGAGCTGCGCGGCGACGAGGGGTTCCGCATCGCCTGACGGGTCGCGTCGGCCGCTCGCGGGCGACGACCGAACGGCCCCGGATGCCGGCCGCGGCACGACGGCGCGCACCCTCGTACCGTCCAGGTGCGCAGCGCCGCGTGTCGCAGCGCGCAGTCGCGCGCGACCGCAGCAGCCGGCGCTGCGCGAGGCGCGCAACCGCGATGCGCTCGCTTGCGCGCTCCGCGCATCCGATGCATGCTCGAAGGAGCCGCGCGATCCGCGGCGACCAGCACTCAACGAGGAGAGCACCATGAGCGCCATCCCTGAGTTCTCGCACGAGCGCGTCCTGACATCGCAGGGCGCCCGCAGCGGGCTCGTCATCACCGTCGCACTGCACTCGAGCGCCCTGGGCCCCGCGCTCGGCGGCTGCCGGATGTGGGCCTACCCGAGCTGGGCCGATGCGCAGGCCGACGCGCTGCGCCTGTCGGCCGCGATGACGCTCAAGAACGCCGCGGCCGGCCTGGATGCGGGCGGCGGCAAGTCGGTCATCGCACTGCCCATGGGCGAGCACGTCGACCCCGAGCGGCGCCGCGCGGCCCTGCTCGACCTCGGCGACCTCATCGAGATGCTCGACGGCCGCTACCGCACGGCCGAGGATGTCGGCACGACCGAGCACGACATGGTCGTCGTGCGCGAGCGCACCGAGCACGTCGTCGGCCTGCCCGCTGAGACGGGCGGCGCTGGCGAGCCCGCCGGCGCCACCGCGCTCGGCGTCTACTCGTCCGTCGCCCCGACGCTGGAGGCCGCGTTCGGCTCGGCGGAGATCGAGGAACGCTCCTTCGTGATCGCGGGGCTCGGTCAGGTGGGCGGGCGTCTCGCACGCATGCTCGCCGGGCACGGGGCTCGCCTCTTCGTCACCGACATCGACGAGCGCAAGCAGGCGCTGGCGCGCGAGATCGGTGCCGAGTGGATCGCGCCGACGCAGGCGCTCACCACCCCCGCCGACGTCTTCGTACCCGCGGGGCTCGGCGGCATCCTCACCGACGCGGCGATCGACGCGCTGCCCGTGCGGGCCGTCGTCGGCCCCGCGAACAACCCCCTCGCCGAGCGCTCTGGCGCCGAGCGGCTGCAGCAGCGCGGCATCGTCTACGCGCCCGACTTCGTCGTGAACGCCGGCGGCGTCATCCACCTCGAGGGCATCGCGAACGGGCTCGAGTGGCCCGCGATCGCCGAGCGCCTCACCGGCATCGCCGACACGCTGCGCGATGTCTTCGCGAGCGCGCGCGAGGGCGGCACGACGCCGCTCGCAGCCGCGGAGGCGATCGCCATCGCGCGCATCGCCGCGGCGCGGTCGCGCCAGGCGGTGGCCGCCTAGGAGGGCGCGGAGCCCGGGGCCATGACCTGCGGCCCCGCAGAGCTCGGCGCGGCGGCAGCCGGCCGCTGCGCCGAGGCCCCCTCGGCGACGGCCCGGAGGCGCGCGACGTAGGCGCTCCACCACCGCGCATCCTGCTGCGGCAGGTTCGAGACCCCGTCGCGCAGCCCGGCCGTGCCGTCGAGGGCCTCGCGCACGATGTCGGCGTGGCCGGCGTGGCGCGCGACCTCGGCGATCATGTGCACGAGCAGCCGCTGCAGCGTCGTGTCGCCGCGGTCGCCCCACCAGGGCACGTGCGCGGGCGCATCCAGCGGCAGCGCCGCGATGGAGGCGTCCGCGTGCGCCCATGCGCGATCCCAGAGCCCGAGCACCGACTCCGGCGACTCGTCGGCATCGGCCCACATGTCGGCGTTGTCCTCGGCCCTCTCGTCGTTCCACGCCAGCTGCTCGGGGAAGGGCCGGCCGACGCAGGCGCCGAAGTAGTCGGTCGTGACCGTCGCCACGTGCTTGACGAGGCCGAGCAGGTTGGTGCCGGTATCGGTCATCGGCATGCGCAGCTCGCGCTCCGAGAGCCCCTCGAGCTTCCATCGCAGCGCATCCCGCTGGGCCGTCAGGTATCGCTGCAGGGTCTCCTTGGCGTCGTCGCTCATGCGGGCATCCTGACAGACGGCGAGCGCGCTGGGCTCGACCGAAGGAGACCGCCGACGCCGGCTGGCAGACTCGACCCATGAGCGACGAGATGCTGCAGGGCACGTGGCACGTGGTCGCGTCGAGCCTCGGGATGTGGCAGCGCCGCAGCGAGCCGAGCATCACCTACGCGCCGCTGCCCGACGGCAGGATCAGCGACACCGTCCTCTCGAGGGGTCGTGGCGGCTGGAGCACGATCGTCGGCATCGACGAGCGGCAGCCCGACGGCTCGCTCGTCTGGCGGGGGCTGCAGCCGCTCACCCTGCTCGTGCGCAGCCGGTGGCGCGTGCTGCTGCACGACGAGCCGCTCGCCGCGATCCGCTTCGAGCGCACCCCGTTCACCGAGGCGGGCATCGACATCCTCGCCCGCGATGCCGGGGCCGCGCCGGAGGCGGTGGCCGAGATCGCGCGCCGCCTCGCCGCCGACCCCTCGGCGGCCTCCTTCGTGCCTCGTCTGCGCCCACCCAAGGGCCGCGGCGGCACGGTCGCTCCCGGCTGAGCCCACCGCACTGCGGGGCACCCGGCGGTCGGTCAGTCGACGCTCGAGCCGTCGCCCTCCATCAGCGCGATCACGTTGCCGCTCGGGTCGGTCGTCCAGGCGATGTCGGGGCCCATCCCGCGGGCGATGCCGCGCTCATCCTGCTCGAACCCGTCGTAGCGCTCGAACACGACACCGCGCCCGACGAGCTCGTCGACGGCGACCCGCAGATCGGGCACCACGAGGTTCAGGATGGTGAACACCGCGGGCGAGTGGTCCTCCTTCGGATAGGCCAGCACGACGGCGCCGCCAGGCAGCGTCAGGTGCAGCATCCCGTGCTCCTCCGCGACCTGCAGCTGGAGCACCTCGCCATAGAACGCCTTCGCCGCCGCCACGTCGGGCACGGCGAAGCCGCTGAAGCCATCGTCGTAGTGCATCCGGCACCTCCCGCGCACATCCTCCCCACAGCGCGCCCGGCGCGCAAGGCCCAGCTCGCTCGACCGGGGCAGAGCCAGCGCGCTCGGCGCACGCAGAGGTGCACCGCCTAGGGTCGGGCATGCGCGACCACGCGATCGCGCCGACGACGGGACGCACATGAGCGAGCAGCACGAGCAAACCCACGACGACCGCAGCGGCCAGACGGGACCCGACGGCGCCATGGGCGGCGACTACGGCGACCCGGGCGAAGCCGAGAGCCTCGCCGGCCAGCCGGTCGAGGAGACGGGCGCCGACGACAACGAGCCTGCGAGCGGCGAGGCGCCGCAGGAGCCGACCGACCGCTGATCCGCGGGCCGAGCGGTCGACGCGCTACCGCTGCGCGTCGACGCCCAGCTCGATGAGCTCGGTGATGAGGTCGCCGTAGGCGATGCCCGTCGCCTCCCAGACGACCGGGAACATCGAGATGGACGTGAAGCCGGGCATCGTGTTCACCTCGTTGAGGACGATGCCGCCCTCGGGCGTCACGAAGAAGTCGACGCGCGCGAGGCCCGAGCCGTCGATCGCCTCGAAGGCGCGGATGGCGGCCTCCTGCAGCGCCTGGATCGTCGCCTCGTCGAGGTCGGCGGGGCACTCGGTGCGCGCCGTCGCGAGCCCGCGGTACTTCGCGTCGAAGTCGTAGAACGTGCCCTCGTCCAGCACGATCTCCCCCGGCAGCGATGCTCGGGCGCGGCCGCCGCCCCGGCCACCGAGCACGCCCACCTCGACCTCGCGGCCCGCGACGCCCGACTCGACGAGCGCGCGCGTGTCCTCCGCGAGCGCGAGCTCCATGGCGCCGTCGAGCTCGGCCGCCGAGGCGACGCGGCTGACGCCCACCGACGAGCCGGCGCGCGCGGGCTTCACGAACACCGGGAACGACAGCTCGCCGAGCCTCGCCCGCACGGCCTCGGGGTCGTGCGACCACTGCTGGCGGGAGACCGTGACCCACGGCGCGACCGCGATGCCGGCGTGCTCGATGACGGTCTTCGCGAAGTGCTTGTCCATCGCCACCGCGCTCGCCAGCACCCCGTTGCCCACGTAGGGCACGTCGATCAGCTCGAGCAGGCCCTGCACCGTGCCGTCCTCGCCGAAGCGGCCGTGCAGGATCGGGAGCACGACGTCGACGTCGCCGAGCTGGCGCACCGCGCCCGAGGCATCCGTCACCGACAGCGCGCGCGAGGCGCTCGAGGCCGGCAGCTGCACCGCATCGCCCTCCACGACCTCCGGCACGCGCTCCAGCGCGAGCGGGGCGGGGTCGTCGGCCTGCAGGACGAAGCGGCCGTCGCGGGTGATGCCGATCGGCACCACCTCGAAGCGATCGCGGTCGATGTGCTCGAGCACGCTGCCGGCGGTCGCGCACGAGATCGTGTGCTCGCTCGAGCGGCCGCCGAAGAGCAGCGCGACGCGCGTCCTGCCGGGTGATGCGGATGGGGAGAGCTGTGCCACGTCATTCCTCGATCGGCTCGTCGTCGGTCGTCAGGTGGGGAGCGATGTCCCGCGGATCCATCTGCCCGTCGAGCACGAGCTTCACCTGCTCGAGGATCGGCATCCGCACCCCCTTGGCAGCCGCCAGCTGCGCCACCGGGTCGACGGAGGCGAGCCCCTCGGCGACCTGCTCCATGCGCGCGACCACGTCGGTGCGCGAGTAGCCCATGCCGAGCAGCCTGCCGGCCGTGAAGTTGCGCGAGAGCGGCGAGGCGCAGGTGGCGATGAGGTCGCCGAGGCCGGCGAGGCCGCGCAGCGTCTCGCGCTCCGCACCGTGCGCGACCGCGAAGTCGGTGACCTCGGCGAGGCCGCGGGTGATGATGGACGCCTTCGTGTTCTCGCCGTAGCCGACGCCGTCGACGATGCCGATCGCGAGCGCGACGAGGTTCTTCAGCACTCCCCCGAACTCGGTGCCGATCACGTCGGTGTTGATGAAGCTGTGGAAGTAGTCGTTGCGCGCGCGCTTGGCCACCGCGCGAGCCGTCTCGGCGCTCGCCGACGAGACGACGGCGGCGGTCGGATGCTCCTGCGCGATCTCGAGCGCGAGGTTCGGCCCCGAGACGACCGCGATGCGCTCGGCTCCGAGGCCGAGCTCCTCAGCGATCACCTCGCTCATGCGCATGCGCGAGCCCGCCTCGACGCCCTTCATAAGGCTCACGATGGGGGCGCCGGGCTCGATCGCGTCGCCGTGCTCGCGCAGCAGCTGCCGCAGCTGCTGGCTGGGCACGGCGAGGTACACCTGGGATGCGCCGGCCAGCGCCGCGCGCACGTCGCTCGTGGCGTGGAGGGTAGCGGGCAGCGTGATGCCCGGGAGGTAGCGGGTGTTGCGGCGGGCCTCGTCGATCTCGCGGGCCGCCTCGGGCCGGCGGGCCCAGAGCACGGTCTCGGAGCCGCCGTCGGCGAGCGCCTTCGCGAACGTCGTGCCCCAGCTGCCGGCGCCCAGGACGACGGCGTCAGCCATCGGCGCGCTCGCCCTCAGCGGCACCCGGCGCGTCCCGTCCGTGATCGAAGCGGCCGGTCTCGGCCTGGCCGTGCTTGCTCGGATCGTGGCGCTCGGCGGGCGGCGCCTCGCCGCGCAGCTCGCCGAGCAGCGCGGCGATCGCGGCCATCACCCGGTCGGTCGCGGCGTTCATCGCCTGCTGGTCGGTGCGGCCCTGGAACTCCGTCAGGTCGACCGGCGGTCCGAAGAGGATGTGGATGTCCTTCCGCGGGAACGGGTGGATGCGCTTGCCGTAGCGCGGCATCAGGTGCTGCGTGCCCCAGTGCGCCGCCGGGATCAGCGGCACGCGCGCTTCGAGCGCCATGCGCACGGCACCGGTCTTGCCGCGCATCGGCCACAGCTCGGGATCGCGGGTCAGCGAGCCCTCGGGGTAGATGATGACGCCGAGCTCGTCGCGCACGACCGTGCGCGCGGCCTCCATCGGCTGGCCGTGCGCGCTGGGGCGGCCGCTGCGCTCGACCGGGATCTGCCCGGCGGCGCGCAGGATCCGGCCGACCACGGGGATGCCGAACAGGCTCGCCTTCGCCATGAAGCGCGGGATCCGGCCCGACTTGTAGATCGCGACCGCCATCACGAGCGGGTCGATCTCGCTGTAGTGGTTCGGCGAGATGATGAACGCCCCGCGCGCCGGCACGTGCTCGTTGCCGCGAATGTGCAGCTTCGCCATCGCGGCGATCGCCGGCAGCACCGCAGCCGCGAGGCCGCGGTACACCGGCGTGCGCTCGTGCTTCGGCGGCTTGCCGGGCAGGCTCATCAGCCCTCCACGTCGAAGTCTGCGCCCAGCGTCTCCAGCTTCTCAATGAAGCGCTCGTAGCCGCGGGCGATGATGCCGACGTTCGAGATGCGGCTCGTGCCCTCGGCGGTGAGCGCTGCCACGAGGTGGCTGAAGCCGCCGCGCAGGTCGGGCACCGTGACGTCGGCGCCGTGCAGCTCCACGGGCCCGGCGATGACCGCCGAGTGCTCGTAGTTGCGCTGGCCGAAGCGGCAGGCGTGGCTGCCGAGGCAGTCGGTGTGGATCTGGATGCGGGCACCCATCTCGACCAGCGCCTCCGTGAAGCCGAATCGCTGCTCGTAGACCGTCTCGTGCACGATCGAGATGCCGTTCGCCTTCGCGAGCGCGACCACCAGCGGCTGCTGCCAGTCCGTCATGAAGCCGGGGTGCACATCCGTCTCGACCACGACGGGCTTCAGGTCGCCGCCCGGGTGCCAGAAGCGGATGCCGTCGTCCTCGATCTGGAAGGCGCCGCCCGCCTTGCGGTAGACGTTGAGGAAGGTCGTCATCTCGGGCTGGCGGGCGCCCTCGAGGAAGATGTCGCCGCCGGTCGCGAGCGCCGCGCACGCCCAGGAGGCCGTCTCGTTGCGGTCGAAGAGCGCCGTGTGGCTGTAGCCGACGAGCCGCTCGACGCCCTCGATGCGGATGGTGCGGTCGGTGTCGACCTGGATCTCCGCGCCCATCTTCTGCAGGATCGCGATGAGATCCATGATCTCGGGCTCGACCGCCGCGTTCGTGAGCTCGGTGCGGCCGCGCGCGCGCACCGCGCCGAGCAGCACCTGCTCGGTCGCGCCCACCGAGGGGTAGGGCAGGTCGATCTTGGCTCCGTGCAGGCCGTTCGGCGCCGTCATGCGGATGCCGCTGGGCAGCTTCTCGACGACCGCGCCGAAGTTGCGCAGCACCTCGAGGTGGAAGTCGATCGGGCGGTCGCCGATGTGGCAGCCGCCGAGGTCGGGGATGAAGGCCTCGCCGAGCTGGTGCAGCAGCGGCCCGCAGAACAGGATGGGGATGCGGCTGGAGCCGGCGTGCGCGTTGATCGAGGTCTCGTGCGCGGTGCGCACCTTCGCCGGGTCGAGGCGCAGGGTGTCGCCGTCGCGCTCGACGGTGACGCCGTGGAGCTCGAGCAGGCCCTGCACGACGCGCACGTCGCTGATCTGCGGCACGCTGCGCAGCTCCGAGGGGCCCTCGCCGAGGAGCGAGGCGACCATGGCCTTCGTGACCAGGTTCTTCGCGCCCTTCATCTGGATCCGGCCCTGCAGCGGCTTGCCGCCGCGCACGGTGATGCGGTCGACGTTCATGCCGACGGCTGCACCGGCGCTCTTGCTGAACTCGGTCAGGTTCACTGGGTTCCTTCCCTGACGGGCTGCGTCGTGGGCATCCACGTCGGTCGGTTCGCCTCGAAGGCCGTGATGGCGGCTTCGTCGCGAAGGGTCAGGGCGATGTCGTCGAGCCCTTCGAGCAGGCGCCAGCGAGTGTAGTCGTCGATCTGGAAGGGATGCGTCACGCCGTTCGCCGTGGCGGTGCGCGCCTCGAGGTCGACGGTGATCCCGGCGCCCGGCGTCTCGCGAGCGATCGCCCAGAGGGCCTCCATCGCCTCCTCGGAGATCTGGCCGACGAGCAGGCCCTGCTTGCCGGCGTTGCCCCGGAAGATCTCGCCGAAGCGCGGGCCGAGCACGGCGCTGAAGCCGAAGTCGCGCAGCGCCCAGACGGCGTGCTCGCGGCTCGAGCCGGTGCCGAAGTCGTGGCCGACGACGAGGATGCCGCCGTGCTTGTAGGGCTCCTGGTTCAGGACGAAGTCCGGATCCTGCCGCCACGAGTGGAACAGCGCGTCGTCGTAGCCGGTCTTCGTGACCCGCTTCAGGAACACCGCGGGGATGATCTGGTCGGTGTCCACGTTCGACCGCTCCAGCGGCACGATGGGGCCCGTCAGGGTGCTGATCTTCTCCATGCTCAGACCTCCTCGGCCGTCGGCTCGTGCAGATCCCAGGGGCTCGAGAGGGTGCCGCGGATCGCGGTCGCCGCCGCGACGAGCGGCGAGACCAGGTGCGTGCGCCCGCCCTTGCCCTGGCGACCCTCGAAGTTGCGGTTCGAGGTCGAGGCGCAGCGCTCGCCGGGGGCCAGCTGATCGGGGTTCATGCCCAGGCACATCGAGCAGCCCGCGAAGCGCCACTCGGCCCCGAAGTCGGTGAACACCTTGTCGAGGCCGAGCGCCTCTGCCTCGAGCCGCACCCGAGCCGAGCCGGGCACGACCATGACCTTCACGCCATCCGCCTTCTTCTTGCCGCGGATGATCTCGGCGGCGGCCGTGAGGTCCTCGACGCGGGAGTTGGTGCAGGAGCCGATGAAGACGGTGTCGACCGGGATGTCCTTGAGCTTCGTGCCGGGCTCGAGGTCCATGTACTCGAGGGCGCGCTCTGCCGCGGCGCGGTCGGTGGGGTCGGTGAACGACTCGGGCGAGGGCACCTCACCGGAGAGCGAGACGCCCTGGCCGGGGTTCGTGCCCCAGGTGACGAAGGGCTCGAGCTCGTTCGCGTCGAGGAAGATCTCGGCGTCGAAGACCGCGTCGTCGTCGGTCGGCAGCGTGCGCCAGTAGTCGAGCGCGGCCTCCCAATCGGCGCCCTTCGGCGCGTGCGGCTTGTCCTTGACGTAGGCGAAGGTGGTCTCGTCCGGCGCGACCATCCCGGCCCGCGCACCCGCCTCGATCGACATGTTGCAGATCGTCATGCGGCCCTCGACCGAGAGCGAGCGGATGGCGCTGCCGCGGTACTCGAAGACGTAGCCCGCGCCGCCGCCGGTGCCGATCTGGGCGATCACGGCGAGGATGATGTCCTTCGCGGTGACGCCGGGTCGCAGCTCGCCCTCGACGTTCACGGCCATCGTCTTGAAGGGCTTGAGCGGCAGCGTCTGCGTCGCCATGACGTGCTCGACCTCGCTCGTGCCGATCCCGAAGGCCATCGCGCCGAACGCGCCGTGCGTGGAGGTGTGCGAGTCGCCGCAGACCACCGTGACGCCGGGCAGCGTGAGGCCCAGCTGCGGGCCGACGAGGTGCACGATGCCCTGCTCCTTGTCGCCGAGCGAGTGGATGCGGACGCCGAACTCGGCGGCGTTGTGGCGCAGCGTCTCGATCTGCTTGCGGCTCGTCGGATCCTGGATCGGCTTGTCGATCGCGAGGGTCGGCGTGTTGTGATCCTCGGTGGCGACCGTCAGGTCGGTGCGACGCATGGGGCGGCCCGCCTGCCGCAGGCCGTCGAAGGCCTGGGGGCTCGTGACCTCGTGCACGAGGTGGAGGTCGATGTAGATGAGGTCGGGCGCGCCGTCCTCGCCCTTGACGACGACGTGGTCGTCCCACACCTTCTCGGCCAGCGTCTTGCCCATATCGTTCTCCCCCAACACGGCCGGGCAACCGTCGTGCCCGTCTGCCAAGTCTACGCGGGGGCCCGTGCTGACCCCCTGCAGGCGAACGCCGCCGCGGCTGCGCGTGTTCCCGCGGCTCGGCCGCGACGCCCTGGTGGTGCGGTCGGCGACGCGGCACGATGGGGGCATGAACGCTGACGCCTCCCCCGCCGCTGCCGCGCAGCCCGCGGGCACCCGCACGCCCGTCACCGTCGCCGTCACCGGCGGGGCCGGGCAGATCGGCTACCAGCTGCTGTTCCGCATCGCGGCGGGCGACATGCTCGGGCCGGAGCAGCCCGTTCGTCTGCGGATCCTCGAGGTCGAGCAGGCCCTGCCCGCCCTCGAGGGCGTCGTCATGGAGCTGCACGACGCGGCCTTCCCGCTGCTCGCCTCGGTCGACACGACGGCGGATGCGTCGGTCGCCTTCGAGGGGGCGGATCACGCGCTGCTCGTGGGCGCGCGGCCGCGCGCGAAGGGCATGGAGCGCGCAGACCTGCTCGCCGCCAACGGGGCGATCTTCGCCGCGCAGGGACGCGCGATCCAGGAGGGCGCGAGCGACCGCATCCGCATCACCGTGACGGGCAACCCGGCCAACACGAACGCGCTCATCGCGGCAGCAGCCGCGCCAGACATCCCGCGCGAGCGGTTCTCGGCGCTCACCCGGCTCGACCACAATCGCGCGATCGCGCAGCTCGCCGCGAAGACGGGCGCCGCGGTCGCCGACGTGCGTCGGATGATCGTGTGGGGCAACCACTCGGCGACGCAGGTGCCCGACGTGACGCACGCGCTCGTTGCCGGGCAGCCTGCGGTCGACCTGGTCGAGCGCGAGTGGGTGACGGGCGAGTTCGTGCCGACGGTGGCGAACCGGGGCGCGGCGATCATCGAGGCGCGCGGGGCGTCGTCTGCGGCCTCTGCCGCCTCGGCGACGGTCGACCACGTGCGCTCCTGGGCGCTCGGCACGGCCTCCGACGACTGGACGTCGATGTCGGTGCTCTCGCGCGGCGAGTACGGGGTGCCGGAGGGGCTCGTGTCGTCGTTCCCCGTCACCGCGGCTGGCGGCGAGTGGTCGATCGTCGAGGGGCTCGCGATGGATGCGGACGTGCGCGCGCAGCTCGACCGCTCGGTCGCCGAGCTGGCCGAGGAGCGCGACGCCGTGCGGGCGCTCGGCCTGCTCGGCTGAGCCGCCGCGCTGCCTCGCCCCGACGCCCCCGCGCCGCGCGATCACCAGCGGAGGCGTTGCTGCGCGGACCACCACCTGCGGAGGCGATCCGCGCCTCGACGCGGCCGTCTCGCCTCCTCTGGTGAGCGCCGTGCGCCCGTCGCTGCCGGCCCCGGAGGCCCACCGGCCGCCACGTGGATCCACAGGCGGGCACGCGGCGCCTGCGCGATCCCCCGCGCCCGCGCATCCTGTGCTGATGCGCGACCTCTGCACCGACGTGCACGCCGCCGGCGGCGCCACGACCCGCGGGGCGCTGCGCCGGCTCGGCCATCCGTACGGCGCCATCCGCGCGGCGGTGCAGCGCGGAGACCTGCTGGCCATCGGCAAGCGCTGGGTGCTGCTGCCTGCTGCCGACCCCTCGATCGGAGCGGCGCTCGCGCTCGGCGGCGTCCTGGGCGGCGCGACGGCACTGCGCTCCTTCGGCGTGTGGGTGACCCATCCCGCTCCGCTGCAGATCGCCACGCGCCCGCACGCCGGGCTCGGGCCCGCCGTGGGCGGTCAGCGCATCTGGGGCACCTTCGCGCTCGACGACCGCCCGTGGAGGGTCTCGCTGCTGGACGCGCTGACCCAGCACTGCAGCCGGGTGCCCAGGGAGGATGCGATCGCCTCGATCGACAGCGCGCTGCACCAGGGCCTCATCGGCCCATGCGAGCTCGAGACCCTGTTCCAGGCGCTGCCGGGCCGCTGCCGCTCGTGGCGGCGTGCCGTCGATGGGAGCGCGGAGTCCGGGCTCGAGTCGCTGCTGCGGGTGCCCTGCCGCGACCGCGGATGGCGGGTCGAGACGCAGGTCCCGGCGCCCGGCGGCGGGCGCAGCGACCTGCTGCTGGACGGCTGGCTCTTCGTCGAGGCCGACGGCTCGCGGTGGCACGACAACCCCGAACAGGCGGCGAAGGATCGGCGTCGCAACGCCGCGATCACCGCTGCGGGTGACCGGTGGCTGCGATTCGGGTACGCCGATGTCGTGCACGAGCGACCACGCGCGCTCGCGCTGATCGCGCTCGTGCTCTCGCAGGGCCGGCCGCGCGGGGCCCCGGGGCCCGGTCGGTTCGGTGCCTGAGCGAGCTGTCGAGCGCCACGACGCCGGGCCGGGCCGGTGTGGCGCAGGCACGAGACGAGGCGGCCGCCGTGCGGAAGCACTGGCATCACCTCCGCTGCTGCACGACCGCGGGACATCGCCTCCCCTGCTGAAGCAGCCAGGGGGTGGAGGGCGGGAGGGTGCGGCGGGCGGGGGCGGGTGCTTGTCGGCGGGAGGTCACCGCCGTATGCTCGGAGCAATAATCGAAGCGTGCGTTCAGATAACGAACGTGCAGCGTGACGAAGACGTCCGTCGTCTCACACAGGAGTGAGGAAGCCCGTGCAGTTCCACCACCACGGTTACGTGTCCACCGACCCGCGCGTGCAGCCTGCGGCCGGGATCGGCCTCGATCGGCCCGCCGAGCTGCCGGACGAGGTCGACGTGCTCATCGTCGGCTCCGGGCCTGCCGGCATGATCGCCGCCGCGCAGCTCGCGCAGTTCCCCGACGTCAACGTGCGCATCGTCGAGCGCCGCCCCGGCAGGCTCGCGATCGGCCAGGCCGACGGCATCCAGGCGCGCAGCGTCGAGACCTTCCAGGCGTTCGGCTTCGCCGAGAGCATCACGGCCGAGGCCTACCGCATCACCAAGATGTCGTTCTGGGGCCCGGATCCCGACGACCGCTCCCGCATCATCCGCACCTCGAACCCCGAGGACGACCCGGCCGGCATCAGCGAGTTCCCGCACCTGATCGTCAACCAGGCGCGCGTGCTCGACTACTTCGCGCAGGCGGCGCTCAACGCTCCCGGCCGCGTGCGGCCCGACTACGGGTACGAGTTCGCGGGGCTGCGCGTCACCGGCGAGGGCGAGCACCCCGTCGAGGTGACCCTCAAGCACAGCGCCGGCGAGCAGCTCGGCCAGGAGCGCACGATCCGCGCGAAGTACGTCGTCGGCGCCGACGGGGCGCGCAGCGGCGTGCGCACGGCGATCGGCTGCACCCTCGCCGGCCAGTCCGCGAACCACGCCTGGGGCGTCATGGACGTGCTGGCGAACACCGACTTCCCCGACATCCGCACCAAGTGCGCGATCCAGTCGGCCTCCGGCGGCAACATCCTGCTGATCCCGCGGGAGGGCGGCTACCTCTTCCGCATGTACGTGGACCTGGGCGAGGTCGCCGAGGGAGACGGCCGCAAGGTGCGCGACACCCCGATGGAGGCCGTCATCGCGAAGGCGAACGCGATCATCGCGCCCTACACGCTCGACGTGAAGGACATCGCCTGGAGCTCGATCTACGAGGTCGGCCACCGCATCACCGACCGCTTCGACGACGTCACGCCCGAGGAGCGCGGCACTCGCACGCCGCGCGTGTTCATCGCCGGGGACGCCTGCCACACCCACTCGGCGAAGGCCGGCCAGGGCATGAACGTCTCGATGCAGGACGGCTGGAACATCGGCTGGAAGCTCGGCCACGTGCTCGACGGTCGCGCCGACGCCGCGCTGCTCGACACCTACTCGCTCGAGCGCCAGGTGGTGGCGCAGCACCTGATCGACTTCGACAAGGAGTGGTCGACGCTGATGGCGAAGCCGGCGAGCGAGCTCGGCAGCCCGCAGGAGGTCGCCGAGTTCTACACGCGCACGATGGAGTTCCCGGCCGGGTTCATGACGGAGTACGAGCCGTCGATGATCGTCTCGGGCGAGCCGCACCAGCAGCTCGCCACCGGGTTCCCGATCGGCAAGCGGTTCAAGTCGGCGCGCGCCGTGAAGGTCGCCGACACGAACCCGGTGCACATCGGCCACTTCCACACCGCCGACGGCCGCTGGCGCATCTACGCCTTCGCGGACGCCGCCCGGCCGGGCGAGGCATCCGCGATCGCCGACTGGGCCGAGTGGGTGCAGCACGACCCTTCGTCGCCCATCGCGGTGCACACGCCCACCGGTGCCGACACGAGCGCCCTGTTCGACATCCGCGCGATCTACCAGCAGCCGCACGACGAGATCGACCTGGGCGACGTGCCGGACGCGTTCAAGCCGGTCGTCGGGCCCTTCGAGCTCGTCAACCTCGAGAACGTCTACGCGACCCTGCCCGAGGAGGACATCTTCGACGTCCGCGGCATCTCGCGCGACGGCGCGGTGGTCGTCGTGCGGCCGGATCACTACGTCGCGCACATCCTGCCGCTGACGGCGACGGCAGAGCTCGCGGCGTTCTTCCGCGGCGCGCTCCTGCCTGCCGCGCGCTGACGCCTCGCCGCCCGTCGGCCCGCGAGGTCGACGGGCGGGCCCGGTCGACGTCCTGCCGCCAGAGATGCGAAAGAGCCCCGGTCCGTGGACCGGGGCTCTGCGCTGGTGACCCCAGCGGGATTCGAACCCGCGTTACCGCCGTGAGAGGGCGACGTACTAGGCCGCTATACGATGGGGCCGTGCTGCGCATCCTGCGATTGCAACCTGGATAGTTTGCCACACGATCCGCTCCTGCGCCAAATCGGCGTGGCGCCCGCGCTCGGCCGGCGCAGCGGCACCGCTGCCGGCGGGGCAGACCCCTCTGTGCCGCAGCTCGTTCAGCGGATGCGGTGCACCTGCAAGGCCCCCGGCATGACGCTGCAGCGCACGGGCAGCCGACCGACGATCTCGCCGTCGGCGCAGACCATCACCGTCTCGTCGCTCGCGATCTCGGCGACCTCGCACTCGACGGTGTGCACGCGCGGATCGGTGGTGTGGCGGCCTCGCAGCACCTTGGCGAGCAGCAGCAGGAAGCGCGGGTAGGAGAGCTCGTCGGCGAAGACCGCGGTCAGCCGGCCGTCGCGCAGGTCGGCGCTCGGCGCGATCGGGATGCCACCGCCGAAGGTGCGGTTGTTCGAGATCGCAGCGACGAGGGTGCGCCAGGTGCGCTCGGCTCCGCCGTCGAGGCGCACGCGGAAGCCGCGATGGCGCGGCCGCAGCACGGTCGCGAGGATCGCCGCCTGGTAGCGCAGCCTGCTCGGGACGCGCGTGAACCGGAAGGAGCGCACGTTGACGTCGGCGTCGAAGCCGACCGAGACGATCCCCGCCGCGAGCGCCACGCCGTCCGGGTGCTCGATGCGCACGAGGTCGACCCGGTCGGGCTCCGAGGCCAGCAGCGCCTCGAGCGCGTGGATCACGTGCTCGGTGGTGCCGAGCGCGAGGGCCGCCGCGAAGTCGTTGCCGCTGCCGGCCGGCACGATGACGAGCCGCTTGGAGGTGCCGCCGACGACGTTGACCCCGAGGTGCACCATGCCGTCCCCGCCGACGACCACCAGCGCATCCGCACCGATCATCGCGAAGCGCGTCTGCTCGAGCTGGCCGGCGTAGTCGACCGCCGCGATGTGCTGCACGCGGTGCCCGAGGTCGGCGATGCGCGCCGCGACCAGCGCGCCCACCGGCTCGGAGCGCCCGGAGCGCGCGGTGGGATTGGAGGCGACGACGACGTGCACGGTGCGAGCCTACGACCGCGACGGCACGGATCCTCGTGGCCGTGCAGCCCCGCCGCTGCCCGCCGGATGCCGTGCCCGACTCGCGACGCCACCGCGCCAGCGCCTATCGTGGAGGGCATGCGAGTGACCAAGCGTGAGCATGCCTGCATGATCCTCGGCGACGAAGGGCAGCAGCTCGTCATCGACCCGGGCAACCAGACCGGCCCCGTCGCAGCCCCCGGGCTCGTCGCCGTCGTGATCACCCACGAGCACCCCGACCACTGGGATGCGGAGCACCTCTCGGCGCTGCGCGCCGCGCACCCGAGCGTGCCGATCTACGGCCCTGCGGGCGTCGCCGCAGCGGCGGAGGGCTTCGACGTCACCGTCGTCGAGGCGGGCGAGCGCGTGACGGCCGGCCCCTTCCGCCTGCGCTTCCTCGGCGGCCAGCACGCCGAGATCCACCGCACGGTCCCGAACGTCGACAACCTCGGCGTGCTCGTCAACGAGCGCTTCTACTACCCGGGCGACTCCTACACGACGCCCGACGTGCCGGTCGAGCTGCTCGCGACGCCCGCGGGCGCGCCCTGGCTGAAGATCGGCGACGTGATCGACTTCGTGCTCGAGGTCAAGCCGCGCGCGACCTTCGCGGTGCACGACGCGCCGCTGTCGGAGATGGGCCTGGGCATGGCGCACGCGCGCATCGAGGCCGCCGTGGCCGAAGGCGGAGGCACGCACCACCAGCTCGCGCCCGGGGCCTCGATCGACATCTGAGCTCTTCGCTATCTGAACGGGCTGTTCTATGCTCGTGCAGGAGAGCGCGCGGCTCCGCCGGAGCGCGAGCGCGGAGAGTGAGCGACGATGCCCGAGGGAACGCGCGCGCAGCCGCAGACGAGCGGCTCGCAGACGCTCTCTCGCGGCCTGACGGCGCTCTCCCTGCTCGCCGACCACGGCACGCAGAGCATCCAGTCGCTCGCCGACCTGCTCGGCGTGCACCGCTCGGTCGCCTACCGGCTCGTGCGCACGCTCGAGGAGCACCGCCTGGTGGTGCGCGACGCCGCCGGGATGCTCATGCTCGGCCCGCAGCTGGTCGTGCTCGCCCGCGACGTCGAGCACGACCTGCAGTCGGCCTCCCTCCCCCAGCTGCAGCAGCTGGCCGACGAGCTCGGCATGACCGCGTTCCTCGCGGTGCGCGACGGCGACGACGCCGTGACCCTCGCGACCGCCGTGCCCCGGGGCGTCAACGCATCCGTCGCCCAGCACCCCGGCCATCGCCACCCGCTGGCGCTCGGCGCACCCGGCATCGCCCTGCAGGCGCTGCTCACCGATGCGGCGTGGCGCGACCTCGGCCACGCCGAGCCCATGCACCCCGAGGTCGAGCGGGTGCGCACCCGCGGCTACGCCGTCAGCGCCAACGAGGTGATCCAGGGCATCACCGCCGTCGGCGCACCCGTCAGGGCCAGGGGCACGACGGATGCGGCGGTCGCCGTCGTCACGGTCGGCGAGCCCGACACGGCGCAGCTCGGCGCCGCCGTGCAGCGCACCGCGCGCGCCATCGAAGCCGAGCTGCGCTAGTCGGTGGACGTCGTCTCGTTCGTCGTCGCGCTCGGCGCGCTGCTGATCGGCGCCGCCGGCCAGCGCATGATCGGCATGGGCTGGGGGCTGATCGTCACGCCCGCCGTCGCGCTCGTCGCCGGGCCGCTCGCGGCGGTGCTGGTCGTGAACCTCTACGGCGCGCTCGCGTGCCTGATCATCCTGCCGAGGCTCTGGGCCGACATCGACTGGCGGCGCCTCGCGTGGCTCACCGTGCCGGCCGTGGCCCTCATGGTGCCCGGGATGCTGCTCGCCAAGGGCCTCGAGACCGACCTGCTCCGCATCGCCGTCGGCGTCATCGCGATCGTCGGCGTCGTCGTCGCGGTCGCCTGCACCGCCGGCGAGCGCTCGCTCGACGGGCCCGTGCTGCGCATCGGCGCCGGCGCGACGATCGGTGCGCTGAACGCGAGCGTCGGCATGGGCGCTCCCGCTGTCGGCGTCTACACGCTGCTCTCGGGCTGGCAGGATCGCACCTTCGTCGCGACGATGCAGCCCTTCTGGGTGATCGTGAGCGGCGTCACCGTCGCGGTGCGCCCCTTCGTCGCTCCCGAGGGCAGCCCTGACTGGCCGCTGTGGGCGTGGCTCGTGCTGTGCGTGCCGGTGGTCGCGGGCGTCGTCGTCGGCGACCGCTTCGCCCACCACGTGAACGCCGCCGTCGTGCGGTGGACGATCATCGCGCTCTCGGTGCTCGGGGGCGCGGCGCTCATCGTCACCGGCACGCTGGCGCTGCTCGGCTGAGCCTGCTCGCTCGCGCGCAGCTATGCCGCCGCGGCGAGCGCCTCGGCGAGCACGCCATCGGCCCACTCGGCAGCGGCCTCGGCCGCGAGCGCCGGCCCACCCGCGTCGTGCCTGCCGTACTCCCCCACGCGCGTCGCTCCGCAGGCCGCGAGCCCCTCGTCGATGAGCTCGCTGCCGCGCGAGTAGGTCTTCGCGTAGCTGCGGTCGCCCATGCCGAACACGGCGTAGCGCAGGCCGGCGAGCGGTGGGCGCTCGGCGAGCGCCGCGAGGAAGGGCCGCGCGGCAGTCGGCACCTCGCCGTCGCCGTAGGTGGAGCACACCACCAGGTGCAGCCGCTCGGCGTCCAGCTCGCTCGGCGCGACGTCGGCCAGATCCTGCACGGCGACGTCGGCTCGTGCGCTCAGCGTGCGCCGCAGCTCCTCGGCGACCAGCTCGGCGCCGCCCGATTCCGTGCCGAACAGCACGGTGACCGGCAGCGAGCCGCCGCCTGCGCCCGTCGCCTCCGGCACGATCCGCGGCAGCGGGATCTGCTCGTCGACGGCGGCAGCGAGCATCGCCGCGCGCTCGCGCAGCTTGGCTCGGGACCGCCCCGGCGCTGCGCCCAGCCGCTCGAGCAGGTCGATGCGCCGCCAGCCGTCGAAGGCCACCTCGTCCTCCCGGCTCGGCAGGCCGGGGGCGCCCAGCGCCAGCGCGCCGGCGTCGAGGTCGGCCGCGATCGTGCGCGCCAGCTCGCGCGCATCCGTCCGCTGATCGGGGATCGTGCCACGAGGGCCGCGGCGCAGCCAGCCTGCGGTGTAGAGGCCCGGTTCGACCCTGCCGTCCTGGTGAGCCCCGGGCTCGGCGAGCACCGCCGAGTCGGCAGCGAAGCCGACAGCCGTCACGACCGAGTCGGCCTCCAGCACGAGCTCGCCCTCGGCGCCCCGGAGCACCAGGCGCTCCACGCCGCCGTCTCCCTCCACTCGCACCGGCTCGACGCCGAACCACCAGTGCAGCTCGACGCGCGCATCCGGTGACGGCCCGGTGCCCGCCGCACCGGCGTCTGCCTGCGGCGTGAGCGCACGCACCGCGTCCACCCGCGCGTCCTTGCCCTCGACGACCTCGTCGAGCACGGCCCCGTGCACGCGGTGCACGACACCGGGCAGCCCGGCCAGCTCGCGCACCATCACGGGGTCGAACTTCGCCGCCGCCGGTGCGCTGCGCCCCACGAGGTGGATGGTGCGGAGCCGGCTCGCGAGGCGCTCGTGCGCGCCGTCGTCGACATCGCTGCCCTCGAGATCGGCGAGGTCGCGGGCCAGCAGCCGCGCGACATCCATCGCGACGTTGCCGTGGCCGACCACGACGGTCGAGGTGCCGAGCGACGGCGCCTCGCCCTCGTCGGCATGCGCGTTCAGCAGCCGGGTGATGCGGCCGGCGCCGTGCACGCCGTCGAGTCCCGCACCCGGTATCGGGAGCTCGCGGTCGACGCGGAGCCCGGTGGCGAGCACGACGGCGTCGTAGGCCTCGCGCAGCCGATCCAGGTCGACGCCGTCGGTGCCTGCCTGGCCGCTGCCGATGCGCACGTTGCCCCGGAATCGCACGCCCTCGTGGAGGAAGAGCCGGTCGAACTGCCGCGCGACGGCCTTCGTGCCGTGATGGTCGGGGGCGACGCCGGAGCGCACGAGCCCGTAGGGCACCGGCATCGCGTCGAAGACGTCGATGGGCGCCGCCGGGAAGCGACGGCGCAGCGCCTGCGCCGTGAAGCAGCCGGCCGGCCCGGTGCCCACGATCGCCATCCGCGGTGCGGGAGGCCCGTCGGAGCCCTGCGCGTCGCCGACGGAGGTCTGGGCCTGCGACCCGGACGCCGGCAGCTCGGGTGCCCCCGGCGCGGTCGCCGACCGCACGGACGCCCACCGCACGGGCAGGCTCAGCATGCCGCGGAACACCCATCCGCCGATCTCGGCCGGCCGCTCGGGCACGAGCTCGAGCCCCTGCAGCCGCTCGAACAGCATCGGCAGCGCCACGTCGGCGACCTGCGACCGAGCGACCCACGCGCCGAGGCAGACGTGGACGCCCTTGCTGAAGGCCAGGTGCGGCTTCACCTCGCGCCGCACGTCGAACGCGGCCGCGTCCGCCCACACGCGCTCGTCGCGGTTGGCCGAGAGGATGCAGATGCCCAGGCGGGCGCCGGCCGGCAGTCGCACGCCGGTGAGCTCGGTCTCGCGCGTCGTCTGGCGCGAGTAGAGCCCGATCGGGGCGATCCAGCGGAGCGTCTCGTCGAAGGTCGCGTGCCACAGGCTCGGATCGGCCTCCACCGCCCGCCGCTGCTCGGGGTGCGTCAGCAGCCCCCACGCGGCGACGCCGAGCGCATCGCGCGGCTCGTTGAGGCCGCCGCCGATCGTCATCTTCACGTTGGCGCGGATGCGCTCGATCGGCATCTCGTAGTCGGGGATGCGCAGCAGCTGCGAGAGCAGCGACTCGTCGGGGTTGGCCGCGTGCCACTGCAGCATCTCGTCGAGCGCGACGTCGACCTCGTCGAACGAGCGCTTGCCCTTCGCCCACACGGCAGGGTCGTCGGCGTAGTTGCCGGTCGCGTCGATCATGGTCTGCGACCAGCGCTGCATGTCCTCCTGCGAGGCGTTGTGGAGGCCGATGATCTGCCGCAGGCTCTCGGCGGCGAAGGGTGCCGCGAAGTCCCAGATGAGGTCTGCCTCGCGGTCGCGCTGCGCGAGCCCCTGCAGCAGCTGCTCGGCGGTGCGCTCGAACATCGTTCGCCAGTGCCGCTTGACGACGCCGGGCCGCAGCGCCGGCTGCCACGCCTTGCGCTCGAGGTAGTGCTCGGGGTCGTCGCGTCGCAGCATCGAGTGACCCATCGCCCTGATCTGCAGGGAGCCCTGCTCGTTCGCCGAGTAGGTGGCCTGGTCGAGCTCCGTCTCGTGGACGGCGGCGTAGGAGGTGATGAGGTACCTGCCGACCTGCGGCACCCAGTGCACGCCGCCCTCGGCGCGCAGCCGCTCATAGATCGGGAACGGGTCGCGGTACAGATCCGGGATCGTCACCCAATCGGCGACGGGAGCGTCGTTGCTCATGCACACTTCCTCGTGGTCGGAGCGCCGGGGCGCTCGACACGAGTCTGCCCGCGCAGCTACGGTGGCAAAAGCGCATTGAACTCGCGAGCAACCACGGAGGAACCGAACAATGGATCGCCTCGACGCCCCGAGCTTCACGCTCCGGCAGCTCTCGTTCCTCGTCTGCGCAGCAGAGGCCGGCACCGTCGCCGGTGCCGCGGCACGCCTGCACGTCTCGCCCTCCGCCGTCTCCGAGGCCCTCAGCGAGCTCGAGCGCGGCCTCGGCGCGCAGCTGACGGTGCGTCGCCGGGCGCGGGGGCTCTCGCTCACGAGCACGGGGGCGGATGTCGTGGCGCGCGCCCGCGCGCTGCTCGCCCAGTCGCGCGAGCTCGAGGCGTCGCTGCGAGCCACCGACGGCGAGCTGGTGGGGCCCATCACCATCGGCTGCTACCCGACCCTCGCGCCCACGATCCTCCCTGCCCTCCTCCAGGGCTTCGGGCAGGCGCACCCCCGGGTCGAGCTCGCGATCGTGGAGGCGACCCACGACCGCCTCGAGGGCCCGCTCGAGGCGGGGCAGATCGACGTCGCGTTCGTCTACGACACGCTCGTGCCCGGCGAGCCGCAGCGCGCGACGCTCTTCGAGCTGCCCGCGCACGTGATCGTCGCCGGCGACGATCCCCTCGCTTCCGCCCGCGTGGTCACGCTCGAAGCGCTCGTCGAGCGAGACCTGATCCTGCTCGACGCGCCGCCGTCGAGCGAGCACACCTTGTCGCTCTTCGCCGCTCGCGGGCTCACGCCGCGCGTTCGGCACCGCGTGCAGAGCTACGAGGCGGTGCGCGCCCTCGTCGGCCGTGGTCTCGGCTACGGGATCCTCGTGCAGCGCCCTGCGAACCCGGCGAGCTACGAGGGCTACCCTGTGGCCATGCTGGAGATCTCGCCCGCCGTGCCGCCGGTGGGCGTCGACGTGATCTGGCCGGCGCTGCCCGAGCCGAGCGCGCGCACGCGCGCCCTCGTCGACTTCGCCAGGGCGATGCCGTGGCCGCGCACGGCGACGCGAGGGGCGTGATGGCGATCGCTCACGGCGCGCTCGTGTGGGGCATCAAGGCCTCGCTGCTCGCCTACGTGCGCGGCATGCCCGACGGAGCGGTCGCGGCCAGCGGCGGCGCGCTCGAGACGCCGGGCGGCTTCCGCTTCCCTGCGGTCGGGCCGCTCGCGTTCGCGGGCGCCGTCACGCTCACGGGGCACCACGGCATGCTGCGGATCGTGGTCGCGGACCCGTCGATCGTCGAGGCAGCCGCGGGCTGGGCGCTCGAGATCGCCGATCCCGATGCGCCTGCTGGCCGACTGCGCTTCGCCGCGCTGGAGTGCTTCGACGGGGCGAGCGCGAGCGGCGCGGCCCTCACCGAGGACGGCGCCGACCTCTTCTTCGGGCCCTATGAGGCAGGCACGCCGCTCGACATCCCCCGCCTCGAGCGCGACTGAACGACGAGAGGGGGCCCGCCTCTCGGCGGACCCCCTCCACGCGCTGATCGTCAGCGCTCGACGTGCGCGGCGCGGTCGACCGCGGAGGCCTCCACGAACTCGTCGCCCTTCTTCCAGGTGTCCCACTTGCCCGAGTTCTCGAACTCGATCGACATGGGGATGCCCGTGCGGTCGCGCAGCAGCAGCGTGCCGATGATCGAGATGACCACGGTCGCGAGCAGGTAGCCGACGATGGCCCACGTGCTGCCAGTCGCCTGCAGCAGCGCCTGGGCGATGGTCGGGGCGAAGGCACCGCCGATGACCGCACCGATCGCGTAGGCGATCGAGACGCCCGAGAACCGCACCGAGGCGGGGAACGACTCGGCGTACCAGGCGGCCTGCGCGCCGTAGGTGAGGCCGAGGCCGACACCCAGGATGATCGTCGCCCACGCGACGCCGGCGACGCCGGTCTGCACGAGCAGGAACAGCGGCACGATGCCGATCGCGAGCACCACCCAGCCCATCAGGTAGAGCGGCTTGCGGCCGATGCGATCCGAGAGGTACCCGGCCACGAAGGTGAACACCAGCCAGGACAGCGAGCCGGCGAAGGCCGCGAGCTGCACGCCCACCGGGTCGAAGCCGTAGCCGGGCGGCGTGCCGTCGACCGGCCTCGACGCCAGGCCCTGCACGTAGCCGCCGGTGGTCATGTAGCCCGTGGCGTTGTTGGCCATGAAGACCATCGCGGCGAAGGCGATGACGGCGCCGTACTTCTTGAAGACCTGCACGATGGGGGCCGACTCCTGCTGCGCCGTCTGCTTGATCTCCTGGAACACCGGCGACTCGTCGACCGAGCGGCGCACGATGAAGCCCACGAGCACGAGGATGATCGAGACGAAGAACGGGATGCGCCATCCGAACTCGAGGAACGCGTCGCCCGGGTAGGCGGCTCGCACCGCGGCGAGGATGCCCGTCGCGAGCAGCATGCCGATCGGCACGCCCGCCTGCACGAACGATCCGTAGAGGCCGCGGCGGTTCGTGGGCGCGTGCTCGATGGCCATGAGCACGGCGCCGCCCCACTCGCCGCCGGCGGAGAGGCCCTGCAGGATGCGCAGGAGGATGAGCAGCACCGGCGCCATCACGCCGATGGAGTCGTAGGTCGGCAGGGCGCCGACGAGCGTCGTGGCGACACCCATGAGCAGCAGCGTGATGACGAGCATCGGGCGACGGCCCAGCTTGTCGCCGAAGTGCCCGGCGAGGAAGGCGCCCAGCGGGCGGAAGAGGAAGGAGATGCCGATCGTGATCAGCGAGAAGATCTGGCCGAGGCCGGGGCCCGCGGGCTCGAAGAACAGCGCCGCGAAGACGAGGTTGGCCATGAAGGCGTAGATGAAGAAGTCGTACCACTCGATGGTGGTGCCGACGACGACCGCGGCGAGCACCTTGTTGCGCTCGCGGGCGGACGTGTGAGTCGTGCTGTGAGACACGCTGACTCCTTTGTCAGAGAGGTGGGGCGCGCATCGCTCGCCCCCGGGGCTGTGAGGAACATATACGATTTCGTGCACGACAGCAAGGGCCTACCGGCCGCATGCCGCGGCGGCATCAGGCGGGCGGCCAGGCGCGCAGCTCAGCCGTGAGCTGCTCGAGATGCTCGGGCGGCCCGGCGTGGGCGAACCACAGCCAGAGCTCGGCCGCGTGGATCGGCACCCAGGCGCGCACGAGTGCAGGGTCGGCGTCATACCCGCGCACCATCGCGTCGAACGATCGCGGATCCTTGCGCGATGCTCCCCACGCTGCCCGCGAGAGCTCGCGCACCGGGTCGCCGCGGTGCGCCTTCTCCCAGTCGAGCACTGCGGTGATGCGCGACCCGATGGCCAGCAGGTTGCCGTCGCCCCAGTCGCCGTGGCAGAACGCGGGCGGGCTCGGCGCCGGCACGACGAGCGGCAGGGCCGGCCCTCCCGCGGCGCGGTACCGACGGATGATGTCCTCGTCGTCCGGCGCCGGCGGCAGCGCCGCGGGAGGTCGCGTCGCGTGCAGCTGGCGCAGCTGCGCCATCGACGCCGCCAGCCGTTCCACTCGCAGGTCCGCCGTCCCTGCATCGAGCCGCTCCCCCGGCATCATCGACATCAGGATCGAGCCGGGGCCGACCTCGACCAGCTCGGGCACGGGGATGCCCGAGCCCCGCAGCGCGGTCAGGGCGACGACCTCCGCGTCGTGCCGCGCCGCATCCGCCATGCGCTTCTCGACCAGGGTGCGCCCATCGCGAGTCTCCTGGCGCACGTGACCCACCGCTCCTTGTCGCACGATGCGAGTGTGGCAGTCGCCGCCCCGCCACCCCCAGAGGCCCGGCTCCACAGCCCCTTGCAGGTCGAATCGGAAATCGTATACGATGCCCGCATGGATGCACCGTCGCAGCCCGCTCAGGGCGCACCGCAGGCCGCCGTCGACGCCTGGGGTCTGCTCGGCAGCCGCCCCGGCAAGGTCTTCGCGATGCACATCGGCTACCGTGGCCGCGCCGCGCAGAAGGGTCGCACGCCCGAGGCCCCCGGCTACTTCCTGAAGCCGGCCACCTCGCTCTCCACCGGCGGCGAGGTCGTCGCGCCGGCGGGCACCGAGATCTTCGGCTTCGAGGGCGAGATCGCCATCGTGATCGGCACCGCGGCTCGCGCCGTCGCCGAGGCGGATGCGTGGGCGCACGTCGCGCACGTCACGGCATCGAACGACCTCGGCGTCTTCGACCTGCGCTGGGTCGACAAGGGCTCCAACATCCGCTCCAAGGGCGGCGACGGCTTCACGCCGATCGGCCCGACCCTGCTCGACGCGACGCAGCTCGACCCCCGCGCGATCGAGGTGCGGACGTGGCTCGACGGCGAGCTCGTGCAGGCCGATTCGACCTCGACCCTCCTCTTCTCGCTCGCGCAGATCGTCAGCGACCTCTCGCAGCTCGTCACGCTCGAGCCCGGCGATGTCATCCTGACGGGCACTCCCGCCGACGCCTCGACCTTCTCCCCCGGGCAGCGCGTCGAGGTCGAGGTGAGCGCGACCACCCTCGGCGGCGAGCGGGTCGCGACCGGCCGCCTCGCCTCCACGGTGCGCGTGGGCGAGCAGCAGCTGCCCGCCTACTCGGCCCAGCCGAAGCCGACCCCGGAGCAGTGGGCCGACGCATCCGGCCGCCCCGTCGCCGAGTTCGCGCCGCCCGCCGAGCCCGTCCTCGACGCCGCGCTCCGCGAGCAGCTCGCCAGCGTCGCCCTCGCGACGCTCTCCTCGGGCCTGCGCAAGCGCGGCCTCAACAACGTCTCGATCGACGGCCTGCGCTCGACGCAGCCGGGCAAGCGCATCGTCGGCACGGCCCGCACGCTGCGCTACGTGCCCAATCGCGAAGACCTCTTCACGAGCCACGGCGGCGGCTACAACGCGCAGAAGCGCCTCTTCGACGACCTGCACGAGGGCGACGTCGTCGTCATCGAGGCGCGCGGCGACAACCGCTCCGGCACGCTGGGCGACATCCTGGCGCTGCGCGCCCGGCACCTGGGCGCTGCCGGCATCGTCACCGACGGCGGCGTGCGCGACCTCGACGTGGTGACCGAGATCGGCGTGCCGACCTATCACGCAGGCGGGCACCCCGCGGTGCTCGGCCGCCTGCACGTGCCCTGGAGCCTCGACGAGACCGTCGCGTGCGGCGGGGCGACCGTGCAGCCCGGCGACATCATCGTGGCCGACGGCGACGGCGTGCTCGTGATCCCGCCCGCGCTCGCCCGCGAGCTCGTCGAGGAGGCCATCGAGCAGGAGCGAGCCGAGGAGTTCATCGCGCAGCAGATGGATGCCGGCGAGGTGCTCGACGGGCTCTTCCCGATGAACGCGCAGTGGCGGGCCAGGTACGAGGCGACCCTGCGCGACGCGGAGGAGCGATGAACGCGGCCACCCCCGTCGACGCGGCAGCACCGGCCGCCAAGGCGACGCAGTCGAAGTCGCAGCGCGCCTACGCCCTGCTGCACGACCGCATCGTCGACGGCACCTACTCCCCCGGCTACCGGCTCGTGCTCGACGCGATCGGCCGCGAGCTCGAGATGAGCGTGGTGCCCGTGCGCGAGGCGATCCGACGGCTCGAGGCCGAGGGGCTCGTGACCTTCGAGCGGAACATCGGCGCCCGTGTCGCCGAGATCGACGAGCTCGAGTACCACGACACGATGGAGACCCTCTCCTTCGTCGAGGGCGCCGCCATCTCGCTGGCCGCCGGGCTCTACGCGAAGCGCGACGTCGACGATGCGCGCGCCATCAACCAGCGGATGCGCGAATCGCTCGCCGCCTTCGACCCCGTGCAGTTCACGGCGCTCAACGAGGCCTTCCACCGGCGGCTGAGCGACGTCTCGCCGAACGGCGTGCTCGGCGACGTCATCGACACCTGCTGGAAGCGGCTCGCGCGGCTGCGCCAGTCGACCTTCTCGTTCGTGCCCAGCCGCGCGCTCCCCTCGGTGGACGAGCACGAGGCGATCCTCCGCCTCATCGAGGAGGGCGCGGACCCGCGCCGCATCGAGCTCGCCGTGCGGGCGCACCGCCTCGCGACGCCCGACGCCTTCCTCCACCGCACGCACGCCGACACCACCGACTAAGGAGCCACCATGGCCACCAAGCCCGCAGGCATCCCCGAGCTGATCCCCCACTACATCGACGGCGAGCGCGTGCCCTCCGTCGACGGCGACACCTTCGGCGTGCTCGACCCCGTCACGAACCAGGACTACACCGTCGCCGCCTCCGGCAAGCAGGCCGACATCGACCTCGCGGTCGCCGCCGCGACGCGCGCCTTCGAGGAGGGCCCGTGGCCGCGCATGAAGAACCGCGAGCGCGCCCGCATCCTCAGCCGCATCGCCGACATCGTCGAGTCGCGCGACCAGGAGCTCGCGCAGCTCGAGTCGTGGGACTCGGGGCTGCCGATCACGCAGGCGAAGGGCCAGGCCCAGCGCGCGGCCGAGAACTTCCGCTTCTTCGCCGACCTGATCGTCGCCGGGCGCGACGACGCCTACAAGGTGCCCGGCAGCCAGGTCAACTACGTCAACCGCAAGCCCAAGGGCGTCGCCGGCCTCATCACTCCGTGGAACACGCCCTTCATGCTCGAGTCCTGGAAGCTGGGCCCGGCGCTCGCCTCCGGCTGCACGGTCGTGCTGAAGCCCGCGGAGTTCACGCCGCTGTCCGCGTCGCTCTGGGCCGGCATCTTCGAGGAGGCCGAGCTGCCCAGGGGCGTGTTCAACCTCGTGAACGGCTTCGGCGAGACCGCCGGCGACGCGCTCGTCAAGCACCCCGGCGTGCCCCTCATCTCCTTCACGGGAGAGTCCAGCACGGGCAAGCTCATCTTCGGCAACGCGGCACCCCACCTCAAGGCGCTCTCGATGGAGCTCGGCGGCAAGAGCCCCGCCGTCGTCTTCGCCGACGCCGACCTCCAGGCGGCCATCGACTCGACGCTCTTCGGCGTCTTCTCGCTGAACGGCGAGCGTTGCACCGCAGGCAGCCGCATCCTCGTCGAGCGCTCGATCTACGAGGAGTTCCTCGAGCGCTACGCCGCGCGCGCGAGGAACATCGTGGTCGGCGATCCGCACGATGCGAAGACCGAGGTCGGCGCGCTCGTGCACCCCGAGCACTTCGACAAGGTGATGTCGTACGTCGAGATCGGCAAGCAGGAGGGCCGCCTGCTCGCGGGCGGCGGCCGCCCCGACGCGTTCCCCGAGGGCAACTTCGTCGCCCCGACGGTGTTCGCGGACGTCAGCCCGGATGCGCGCATCTTCCAGGAGGAGATCTTCGGCCCGGTCGTGTCGATCACGCCGTTCGACTCCGACGAGGAGGCGCTGGAGCTCGCGAACAACACGCGCTACGGCCTCGCCGCCTACATCTGGACGCAGAGCCTCACGCGCGCGCACCGCTTCGCGCAGGACGTCGAGGCGGGCATGGTGTGGCTCAACAGCCACAACGTGCGCGACCTGCGGAGCCCCTTCGGTGGCGTCAAGGCCTCTGGGCTCGGCCACGAGGGCGGCTACCGCTCGCTCGACTTCTACAGCGACCAGCAGGCCGTGCACATCACGCTCGGCGACGTCCACACCGCACGCTTCGGCGCATCCGCCTGACTCGCCCGCACGGGCACCCGTGCGCCGACACCCCATGCACTTCGAAGGAGAAGCACCCATGAACGAGATCCCGAAGCCGGTCGCGCCGGCGCCCGACATCGTGCGCTGCGCGGCGATGGACCTGGTCGTCACCGACCTCGAGGCGAGCCGTCGCTTCTACGTCGACATCCTCGGCCTGCACGTGACCGAGGAGGACGACGAGGCGATCTACCTGCGCTCCTACGAGGAGTTCATCCACCACAACCTCGTGCTGCGCAAGGGGCCGGTCGCCGCCGTCGCCGCGTTCGCCTACCGCGTGCGCACCCCCGAGGACGTCGACCGCGCCGAGGCCTACTACCAGGAGCTCGGCTGCCGCACCGAGCGTCGCAGCGGCGGCTTCCAGAAGGGCTTCGGCGACAGCGTGCGCGTCGAGGATCCGATCGGCTTCCCCTACGAGTTCTTCTACGCCACCGAGCACGCCGAGCGGCTCCACATGCGCTACGACCTCTACTCGGCGGGCGAGCTCGTGCGCCTCGACCACTTCAACCAGGTCACCCCCGACGTGCCGCGCGGTCGCGCGTACCTCGAGGACCTCGGGTTCCGGGTGACGGAGGACATCAAGGACGACCAGGGCGTCACCTACGCCGCCTGGATGCATCGCAAGGGCACCGTCCACGACACCGCGCTCACCGGCGGCAACGGCCCGCGCATGCACCACATCGCCTTCTCGACGCACGAGAAGCACAACATCATCCAGATCTGCGACAAGCTCGGCGCGCTGCGGATGTCGGACCACATCGAGCGCGGGCCCGGCCGGCACGGCGTCTCGAACGCCTTCTACCTCTACATCACCGACCCCGACGGCCACCGCATCGAGATCTACACGCAGGACTACTGGACGGGCGACCCCGACAACCCCGTCATCACGTGGGACGTGCACGACAACCAGCGCCGCGATTGGTGGGGCAACCCGGTCGTGCCCTCCTGGTACACCGAGGCATCCCCGGTGCTCGACCTCGACGGGAACGTCGTCGAGGTCGTCGAGCGCACCGACTCGAGCGAGCTCGAGGTGACGATCGGGGCCGACGGCTTCTCGTACACGCGGCCCGGCGACGAGGACGGCACCTACCGCGGTGAGGCGGCGAAGGGCTTCAAGCTCGGGAACCAGCTGTGACGCACGGCGTCGCTGCCGCCGGGCCCGCGGGCCCCGGGCGCGGCCTCGATGACGCGACCGTCGCCGCGATCGCCGACGAGCTCGCCGAGGCGACGCGGTCGCGCGGCACGATCGAGAGGATCTCGACGCGCTTCCCCGCGGCGACGATCGAGGACTCCTACGCGATCCAGCGCATCTGGCGCGCCCGGCGCGAGCAGGGCGGCGCGCGGCTCGTCGGCCGCAAGATCGGTCTGACGAGCAAGGCGATGCAGCTCGCCACCGGCATCACGGAGCCCGACTACGGCGTGATCTTCGCCGATCAGGCCTACGCCTCCGGCGCGAGCGTCGAGCACGACCAGTGGTCGAACGTGCGCGTCGAGGTCGAGCTCGCGTTCGTGCTGCGATCGCCGCTCGAAGGCGAGGGCCTCACGGTCGACGACGTGCTCGACGCGACCGAGATCGTCGTGCCGGCGCTGGAGATCCTCGACTCGCACATCGAGCTCGAGGGCCGCACGATCGTCGACACCATCAGCGACAACGCGGCGCTCGGCGCCATCGTGGTCGGCGAGCACGAGATCGGCCCGCGCGACCGCGACCTCTCCTGGGTGGGCTCGCTCTGCCTCGTGAACGACGAGATCATCGAGACCGGCGTCTCCGGCGGCGTGCTCGGCAACCCCGCGCTCGGCGTCGCCTGGCTCGCCGGCAAGCTCGCGCAGCACGGCGACCGGCTCGAGGCCGGGGAGCTGATCCTCGCCGGCTCCTTCACCCGGCCCGTCTGGGTGCAGCCGGGCGATGTCGTGCGCGCCGAGTTCCAGGACATGGGGATGGTCGAGGTGCGGTTCCGATGAGCACCTTCCGCGACGCACTCGCAGCCGCCGAGGCCCCGCTCGTCGGTCTCTGGAACGCATCCGGCAGCGCCGTCGCCGCCGAGATCATGGCCGGCTCCGGCGCCGACCTGCTCCTGATCGACGGCGAGCACGGTCCGATCACCGTGAGCGAGCTGCTGCCGATCCTGCAGGCCGCGGCCGCCTACCCCGTCACTACGCTCGTGCGGGTGCCGTGGAACGACCCGGTGGTCATCAAGCAGGTGCTCGACGTCGGCGCCCAGAACCTCGTGGTGCCGATGGTCTCGACCGCCGACGAGGCGCGCGCCGCGGTGCGCGCCGCCCGCTACCCCGGCGGCGCCGGCGAGCGCGAGGGCGCGCGCGGCATCGGGTCGGCGCTCGCGCGCTCCTCGCGCTGGGGCCGCATCCAGGGCTACGTCGGCGAGGCCGACCGCCACGTGTCGGTGACCGTGCAGATCGAGACGGCGGACGCCGCGGCGAACGCCGCGGAGATCGCCGCGGTCGATGGAGTGGACGCCGTGTTCATCGGGCCGGCCGACCTCGCCGGCTCCATGGGCCACCCCGGTGACCCCTCGGCGCCGGCGGTGGTGGACGCGGTGGACGCCACGATCGCCGCGGTGCGCTCGGCGGGCACACCGGTGGGCGTCAACGCCTTCGCCCCGGCCGATGCCGATCGCTGCATCGAGCGCGGTGCCGCCTTCGTCTTCGTCTCGGCCGACGTCACGCTGATGGCGCGCGGCTCGGAGGCCGCGGTCGCACGCCTGCAGCAGCAGCAGCGCGCGCAGGCCGACTCCTACTGATCGCGGGGAGCGCGCATCCGTCGGCTCACCCGAGTCGGCGGATGCCGAGCTCGCGCTCGATCTGCGGCGTGCGATCCCCGATCAGCAGGAACGCGACGAGGCCGGCCAGCGGCAGCAGGACGATCGCGAGCCCCCACGCGAGCTGCGAGACGGCCGCGACCTCCATGCCCTGGAGGCGACGGAGCGCCCACAGGCACGTCGCCGCCCAGGCGATCATGACGACGGCGGGCATCGCGGTCAGCAGCAGGTCGATCGCTCCAGCATCAGCGGGCATCGGCGCCCCCTCTCGGTCGCAGCCAGCATGCCACGGCTCGCACCGCTGCGGAAGGGGAGGCGAGCGCAGCGTGCCGAGCCCTGCTCGCACGCTGCGCGTCCGCAGCAGCGGTGCTGTCGACGCTCGTCAGACGACCTGCCCGAGGGCGATCAGCCCCGTCACGACCGCGATCAGCGGGAACAGGCCCTGCACGGTGGCGGCCCGCGCCTTGCTGCGGTCCGAGACGACGAGGAAGAGGGCGGCCGCGAGCATGATGCCCGTCGCCGTCAGCAGCACGGCGATGCCCGCTCCGCGAGCACCGGCCAGGATCGTGAGCACACCGGCGAGCGCGGCGAGGCCGAGCAGCAGGTTGTAGACGCCCTGGTTCGCGGCGAGCAGCTTCGACTGCGCCGCCTGCTCCGGCGTCGTGCCGAAGACGCGCCTCGTGCCCGGCTCCTCCCACCGCAGCGTCTCCAGCACGAAGATGTAGGCGTGGACGGCGGCTGCGAGCGCGGCGGCGATGCAGGCGATGACGACGAGGTCCATGCGCCGCAGTCTAGGCGCGGCAGCGCGCCGCGTCAGCGCCCATCGGGTCACTCCCAGCGGAAGAGCAGGCTCGCGACCACGGCCCCCACCGCGATCGTCGCGCCGAGGGCGATGATCGAGATCCCGTCGGCCGGCACCCCCGCGGTGGCAGCGCCGAGGGCCTCGACCGAGGCGCCGAAGGGCAGCAGGGGGGCGACCTCCTGCAGCGGCTCCGGCAGTGCCTGCACGCCGCCGAACATGCCGCCCATCGCACCGAGCCCGAGGAACCCGACCAGGCCGATCGCGACCGCCGAGTTCGGGGTCGGGGCGACCGCCGCGACGATCATGCCGAGCGCGCACATGGCCGCCATCGCGAGCGCCGCGACGCCGAGCCACACGAGCGGATGCGCGGGAGGCTCGGAGCCGAGCGCCGCCATCGCGACGAGCATCGCCAGGCCGATCCCCGCCGCCGCCTGCACGACGGCGACGATCGCCTGTGCCACGAGCACCAGCGCCGGTGACACCGGCGTGACGCCGAGCCGCCGCAGGACGCCGGTGCGGCGATAGGTGGCGAGGAAGCTCGGCAGGTTCACGATGCCGATCATCGCCATGACGATCGTGACCACGACGGGCAGCACGAACAGGTCGAAGGCGGTGCGACCCTCGGCGACCACCTGGTCGGCCGCGCCCGACGCGCTCATGACCATGATGAGCAGCGGCATCCCGAGCGGCACGATGAGGCCGGCGGTGTCTCGCGCCACCATCTTCGCCTCGCACGCGACGAGGGCGGCGAGGGCGCGCATCGCGCTGCGCGCGCCGCCGGCGGAGATCGGCCGGGTGGGAGCGGTCTCGACGGGCGCGCTCATGCTGCCTCCTCCATGTCGTCGACGCTGCGCCCCGTGAGGGCGAGGAACGCGCCCTCCAGGTCATCGGCGCCCGCCTGCTCGACGAGCGCTGCCGGGGTGCCGAGGGCGAGCACCCGGCCAGCGTCGATGATGGCGACGCGGTGGCAGAGCCGCGCGACCTCCTCCATCGCGTGGCTGACGAGCAGGATCGTGACCCCCTCCTGCTGCAGCCGCTCGATCGCGCCCCACATGCTGCGCCGAGCGCGCGGGTCGAGACCGGTGGTGAGCTCGTCGAGGATCACCGCGCGCGGGTCGCCCACGAGCGCGAGCGCGATCGACAACCGCTGCTGCTGGCCGCCGGAGAGCCGCTCGAACCGGGTGCGACGCTGCTCCCGCAGGCCCACGAGGTCGAGCAGCTCCTCGGCGCTGCGCGGCGCGCGGTAGAAGCTGCGGTAGAGCGCGAGCAGCTCGTCCACGCGCAGGGCGCTGTGCAGCTCGGATTCCTGCAGCTGCACGCCCAGCACCTGGCGCACGCGAGCGCGGTCGCGCCGCACGTCGAGCCCGAGGACCGAGACGCTGCCGGCGTCCGGCGATCGCAGCCCCGCGATCATCTCGACCGTCGTGGTCTTGCCCGCGCCGTTGACGCCGAGGATCCCGAGGGTCTCCCCCGCAGCGACGCGCAGGCTGACGCCGTCGACGACGGCTCTGCCGCGGTAGCGCTTGACGAGGCCGTCGGCGACGATGCCGTCGCCGACGGCTGCCGGCGGCGCAACCCGTGGTGTCGCATCCTGTGGTGTCGCATCCCGTGGTGTCGCATCCATGCCCTCGACGCTAGGGAGCGAGCCGGCCCGGCACACGTGCCGCCGGTCACGAGCCCCGGCCATGACCATCGGCACGGGTGCGCGGCCCCGTCGCGCGCATAGGCTGGCGGCGTGGCAGCGCACACGCGACCGGCGCCCGGCGTCACCGCCCCGCGGGCGCAGAGCATCGAGATCTGGGCCGGTGTCGCCGTGCTCGCGATGTCGGTCGGCGTCGCCTCGCCCGTGCTGCTGGGGCTGATCCCGCCGCTCGTGCCCTACCCGGTGTGGGTGGCGGTGCTCGCGCTCTTCCTCGCGGCGCTGCTCTTCGCCTCGATGGCGCGCCCAGGGGCGCGGCGCTCAGCGGCCTATGCCGTGGCGATGCTCGCGTCGTGGGCGCTGGTGCTGACGCTGCCGACCGTGGGCTTCGTGCTCGTGCTGCTCGTCGTGGTCGCCGGGCTCGGCGCCTACGTGGCACCGCTCTGGGCGTCGCTGACCGTGGTGGCGCTCAACACGGTCGTCGTCGCGCTCACCACCGCACTGGTGCACGTCGACGCCGTCGAGACGGCGATCCAGACCGGCTTCTACCTCATGATCCAGCTCGCGACGCTGCTCAGCTCGATCGCGCTGCTGCAGGAGCGCGCCACCCGTCGCGAGCTCGCCGCGGCCCACGTGGCCCTGCGGGCGGCGACGCTCGAGCGGGCCGAGTCGGCGCGCACGGCCGAGCGCCTGCGGATCTCGCGCGACCTGCACGACGCCCTCGGCCACCAGCTCACGGTGCTGACCCTGCAGCTCGAGACCGCGAAGCACGTCGACCCGCCGGATGCGCGCCACCACGTCGAGCGCGCCGACGAGCTCGCGCGCACCCTGCTGCGCGACGTGCGCCAGACGGTGATGCAGCTGCGGCTCGAGGCGCCGGACCTCGAGCTCGCGCTGCGCGACATGACCGCCGAGCTGCCGGGGCTCGAGGTGACGATCGCCGTCGAGCCCGGGGTGGCGGTCGACGACGTGGAGCGCGCCGCGCTCCTGCGCGCCGCGCAGGAGGTGGTGACCAACACCATCCGCCATGCCGAGGCCACCGAGCTGCACCTGCGGGTGCACGCCGACGAGCTCGGCACGACCCTCACGGGTCGCGACAACGGGCAGGGCGTCGCGGTCGTCCGGCCCGGCAACGGTCTGCGGGGGCTGCGCGAGCGGTTCGAGGCGCTCGGCGGCGAGGTGGCGCTCGACGGCAGCGACGGATTCGTCGTCACCGCCAGGCTCGCGGGCGCCGCCGGGCAGGGCGGCGCGCAGGGCTCCGGCGCGCAGGCAGCCGGGGCGCGGGAGGGTGCGCCGTGATCCGCGTCGTGCTCGTCGACGACCAGACGCTCATCAGGCAGGGCATCGGGGGGCTGCTGGGCGTGGCCGGGATCGAGGTGGTCGGCGAGGCCGCGGATGGCCGCGAGGCGCTCGACGTGATCGCGGCGACGAGGCCCGACGTGGTGCTGCTGGACGTGCGGATGCCCGGGTTCGACGGGCTGTGGACGCTGGAGCGGATGCGGGAGGCCGGCGATGCGACACCGGTGCTCGTGCTGACGACCTTCGACGACGACGGCCAGGTGCTCGACGCGGTGCGCGCGGGGGCGCGCGGCTACCTGCTGAAGGACGTGACGCTCGAGCAGCTCTCGAGCGCCGTGCGCACCCTCGCCGACGGCGGCACGGCGATCGCGCCGGCGATGACCGACCGGCTGCTGCAGGCGATCCGGGCGACCCCCGGCGAGAGCGATCAGACCCCGGTGCAGCAGCTCACCGAGCGCGAGCTCGAGGTGCTGCGGCTGCTCGCGCAGGGCTCGCCGAACCGCGAGATCGCCGAGGCCCTGTTCCTCGCCGAGGGCACCGTGAAGAACCACGTCTCGGCGATCATCATGAAGCTCGGTGCGCGGGATCGCACGAGCGCCGTGCTGCGCGCGCTGCGCGACGGCGTGCTGCGCTGAGGCGACCCGCGCGAGCCGCCGGCACGCCAGGGCCGCGGGCGCCGGCGCGAGCGCTCACGCCGTCGAGCGCGCCGACCGGCGCATCCGAGCCCGCGCGAAGGCCGCAGCCGCGCCCGCGAGCGCGACGATGCCGGCCAGCACGAGCCACGTCTCCCCTCGCGCCGGACCGAGCGCGCCGAGGAGCAGCAGCAGCGGGATCGTGGCGCCACCAGCGGAGCCCGCCGCGATCAGCGCACCGATGACCCAGCGCGCACGCGCCCCCTCGATCGTCAGCCCGATGACGAGGGAGTAGACCGGTCCGATGCCGATCACCGCGAGCGCGACGGCCGCGGCGCCCACGACCGGGGCGGCCGTCACCGATGCAGCGGCGGTCGCCAGCGCTGCCGCGCTGCCACAGATGGCGACCGCGAGGCACGATGATGCGGAGGCACCGAGCCGCATGGCGGTCGACGCCGCGAACCTGCCGCTCGCGAGCAGCAGCCAGAACGCGGAGGTGCCGATCGCGGCCTGGGCGGGAGCAGCGCCGAGCACGAGGTACGGGATGACGGCGGAGCTGCCCGCGAGCATCGACTCCACGCCCACCGCGAGCGCCAGGGCGAGCGCGGCTGCGCCGAGCGGCAGCCACTGCCGCACGGGAGCCGGGACCGATCTCCCGTCGGGCGCCGCGACCGGCGACCGCTGCCGGACGCGCCCGCTCGCCGCGATCGCGGTCGCGAGCGCCGCGGCGGCGGCGAGCACCGCTGCAGCGCCGTAGGTCGTACCGGCGACCAGCTCTGCGCTCACGAAGGACACCGAGAGGGGCAGGGCGGCCGCCACGAGCGCCACGGTGCCGGTGAGGGCCGTCAGGCGTCGCGCCGTCGCTGCGCGATCGAGGTCTCGCACCAGCGCGGTCGCCGACGCCTCGACGAGGCCGAACCCGATCCCGACCACGGCAGCCAGCACGACCAGCGCCTCCGGCGCCTGGAGCAGCCAGAGGGCCACGAACGCGCACGCCTGCAGGGCGCCTCCGGCGATCACGACCTGCGTCGCGGGGCGCCGGGTGCAGATGCTCAGCACCACGCCCACCAGCACGCCGAGGAAGAGGGCAGGCACCGCGCCTGCCGCCGTCGACGCCGCCTCGGGAGCTCGGGCGATGACCGCAGGCAGCGTCGCCGGGATCGCGGCAGCGGATGCGCCGAGCGACCCGAAGACGAGGAACAGTGCCGCGACGCTGCCGCGCGGCGGGCCCGCGCCGGGCTCAGGCGCGCGCGCGGGCCGCATCGGGGGCATCCGCGAGCAGCTCCAGCACGTGCCGGTACGCCGCGCCGGTCGCGCGGGTCATGCCCAGCTCGCACGTGCGGTTGCACGAGGCATGGGCGTCGGCGGCGAGCCCGCGCACCTCGGCTGCCTCGGCCGCCGTCGCGGAGGCGGTGAGCTCGGGATGCAGCATGCCCCTGTCGCCCGCGAAGCCGCAGCAGCCCCAGGCATCCGGTACCCGCACGTCGACGGCGACGGCCTCTGCGACGGCCCGCAGGTCCTCGTCGATCCCGAGCTGGCGCGAGGAGCACGTGGGATGCAGGACGAGCCGAGGGATCGAGGGCTCCACCGCGAGCAGGGGGAGCATCTCCCGGGCGGCGAACGTGACGGCATCCTCCACCGGGATGCCCGCGCCCGCCAGCATGGACGCGAAGCCCTCCGTGCAGCTGCTCGCATCGCTGACGACCGCGAGCCCTCCTCCTGCGGCGGCCGCGATGCGCTCCACCGTGCGCTCTCGATTCGCCTCCGCCCCGGCTGCCAAGCCCTTCGACGACCACGGGGTGCCGCAGCAGGTCGCCTCCACGCCCTCCGGCACGACCATCGCGAGCCCGGTGCGCTCGAGCAGCCGCTCGAAGGCGCGCATGATGCCGCCCGTGCCGTCGGCGGCGCCGAACATGCTGTTGACGCACGCCGGCACGTAGATCCCGGCGACGCGGCCGCCGGGGGCGCCGACGGTGCGGCCGAGGCTGCGACGAGCGGGGCCGCCGCGGGGCAGCTCCGCCGAGTACCGCGGGACGACCTCGTGGCCGAGCAGGGCGCGAGCGCCGTCGGTCGCGGCGCGGACGAGCGGAGCGGGGACCCGGTCGGCGACCGAGAGCGCTGCCGATCCGGCGCGGGTGACGGGCCCCCACGCCGTCGCAGCAGCCGCCCAGCCGGCCGCCAGCAGCGGCTTCGCCGACTCCTCCCGCAGGCGCTTCACGAGCTGTCCGGTGTCGATCTGGACGGGGCACGCGGTGCCGCACATGCCGTCCACCGCGCACGTCTGCACGCCGGCGTAGCCGTAGTCGGCGTCGAGCTCGGCGGCCAGCTGCGCATCGCCGCGCAGTCGCGCCGACTCCGCGGCGCGCCGGACGACGATGCGCTGGCGCGGCGTGAGCGTCAGGTCGCGACTGGGGCAGACGGGCTCGCAGTACCCGCACTCCACGCAGCGGTCGACCTCCGCGTCGACGGTCGGCGGCAGCGCGATGTGGCGCAGGTGCGCGCCCGGCTCGGTCTCGAGCAGGACGCCGGGGTTCATGATCCCCGCCGGGTCGCAGAGCCGCTTGAGCTCCCGCATGACCTCGGTGAGCGCATCGCCGTACTGGCGCCGCACGTACGGCGCCATCGCGCGGCCCGTGCCGTGCTCGGCCTTGAGGTTGCCGCCGGCGTCGAGCACGAGGTCGACCATCGCCTCGGTGAAGGCGTCGAAGCGCGCCAGCGCCGCATCGCTGTCGAAGCGATCGGTGAGCATGAAGTGGACGTTGCCGTCCTTGGCGTGCCCGAAGATCACCGCGTCGCGATAGGCGTACCGCTCGAAGAGCGCCTGCAGCCCGGCGCAGGTGTCCGCCAGTGCCGCCGGCGGCACGACGACGTCTTCGAGGAGCGCGGTCGTGCCGCTCGGGCGAGCGCCCGCGACCGAGGCGTACAGGCCCTTGCGCAGCGCCCACGCCCTCGCCCGCTCCCCCGCGTCCGCGCCGAAGGTGGCGGGTGCGTGGAGCTGCGCGGCGGCGAGCGCGGCTGCCCCGGCCCCGCTCGCCGCGGCGAGCTCGTCGGCATCGGTCGACCGGTACTCGATCAGCAGCGCCGCCTGCTCGGCCGGCTCGAACCCGAGGATCTGCGCTGGCGCGCCCGGCAGCCGCTGCCCGACGGCGATGGAGGTCGAGTCCATGAGCTCGATCGTCGCCGCGCCGGATCCGACGAGCGCGGGCAGGATGCGCGTGGCGGCGTCGAGGGTCGGGAACACGGCCAGCGCCGTGCTCGCGAGCGGCAGCACCGGCACCGTGCGGAACGTCGCCTCCGCGACGAAGGCGAGCGTGCCCTCGGAGCCGATGACGAGGCGCTGCAGCAGCTCGGCAGGCGACTCCGCGTCGAGGAAGGCGTTGATCCCGTACCCCATCGTGTTCTTCAGCGAGAACTGGCGCCGGATCGTGGCGACCGAGGCCGGGTCGTCCCGCACCCGTCGTCGCAGGCGCTCGAGCCCCTCGACGAGCGCAGGCTCCGCCCGGCGCAGCCGCGCGCTCGCGTCGGCGTCGCCCGTGTCGATGATCGTCCCCGATGGCAGCACGATCACCATCGACTCGAGGGTGCGGTACGCGTTCTCGTCGATGCCGCAGGCCATGCCGCTCGAGTTGTTGGCGATGACGCCGCCGATCGTGCACGCCGTCTCGCTGGCCGGGTCGGGACCGAGGCGGTGACCGTGGCGCGCCAGCCGGGCGTTGACCTGCGCGACCGTCGCCCCCGACTGCGCACGCACCCTCCGCCCGTCGTCGAGCACGGTGATGCCCCGGAACCGCTGTCGGACGTCGACGAGGATCCCGTCGCCGGCTGCCTGACCGGACAGGCTCGTGCCGCCCGAGCGCAAGGTGATCCCCACGCCCGATCGCGACGCCGCGGCGAGCACGCGCGCGACCTCCTCCGCGGAGTCGGCGACCACGACGGCGGTCGGGGTCAGGAGGTAGTGCGAGGCGTCGGCGGCGTAGGCCGCCACGTCGATGGCGCGCGTGCGCATCCGGCTCGGCTCCGCGACGGCGTCCGAGACAGCCCGCGGCACGCCCGGCCGGAGGATCGATGCTGGCATGGTGCTCCTCGTCGTTCGGTCAGGAGGGAGGGAGGGCCACGAGCGCGCTCCGCGCCCTCACGCCCGCTCGGCCGCCGCGCTCGGGCGACGCTGCTGCAGGGCCGCGGCCGCGGCCTCGTCGACGACGACCGTGACGTCGGGATGCCGCTGCAGCGCGGAGGCTGGGACGTCGGTCGTCACCGGTCCCTCCACCGCCGCCGCGATGGCTGCCGCCTTCGAGGCCCCGAAGGCGAGCAGGATGATGCTGCGCGCCTCGAGGATCGTGCCGATCCCCTGGGTGATGCAGGATCGCGGGACCTCGTCGAGCGATCGGAAGAAGCGCGCGTTGTCGCGGCGCGTCTGCTCCGAGAGCCGCGCGATGCGGGTGCGCGAGCTCGCCGCGGAGCCCGGTTCGTTGAACGCGATGTGGCCGTTGCGGCCGATGCCCAGCACCTGGATGTCGACGCCCCCCGCCTCGGCGATCGCCCGCTCGTAGCGCTGCGGCGCACCCTCGTCGCGCCCGTCGTCGCCGGGCGTCCGCACGAGCCGCGGGTCGAGGCCGAGCGGCCGGGTGATCTCGCGCTCGACGACCGCCGCGTAGCGCTCGGGATGGTCGGCCGGGATGTCCAGGTACTCGTCGAGCGCGAAGGCCCGCACCCTCGACAGGTCGAGGTCGCGCTCGACGAGCGCCGACCAGACGGGCTCCGGCGTGGAGCCCGTCGCGACCCCCAGCACGAGATCGGGCCGCTGCGCCACGGCGGCGGCGATGCGCTCGGCCGCGAGGCTCCCGCCCGCGCGCCGATCCCGGACGACGTGGAGCGCGAGCGTGCGCGTCATCGGTCCGTCGCCAGCGTCGCGCCGGGGATGGCGGCGATCAGCTCGCGCGTGTAGGGCTCGGCCGGTGCGGAGAAGAGCTGCTGCGGGGTGCCCGACTCCACGATCCGGCCGCGCTGCATGACGTGCACCTCGTGGGCGATCATGTTGACCACCGCCAGGTCGTGGCTGATGAAGAGGTAGCTCAGCCCGAGCTCCTGCTGCAGGCGCACGAGCAGGTCGAGGATCTGCGCCTGCACGAGCACGTCGAGCGCGGAGACCGCCTCGTCGAGCACCACCAGCTGCGGCTCGAGCGCCAGGGCGCGCGCGATCGCCACGCGCTGGCGCTGGCCGCCGGAGAGCTCGTGCGGCAGTCGCTCGGCAGCATCCGCGGGCAGCGCCACCTGGTGCAGCAGCTCGTGCACCCGCTCGGTGCGCGACCGGCGGTCTCCCACGCGGTGCACCCGCAGCGGCTCGACGATCGAGGCTGCCACCGTGTACCGGGGGTCGAGCGACGCGAAGGGGTTCTGGAACACCGGCTGCACGCGGCGCCGCATCGCGAGCAGCGCCCGGCGCGAGAGCCCGGCGAGCTCCTGCCCCTCGATGCTGATGCTGCCCTCGCTCGGATCCTCGAGACCGAGCAGCATCTTCGCGGTCGTCGACTTCCCGGAGCCCGACTCGCCGACGATGGCGACCGTCTGCCCGCGCGGGACGCTGAACGAGACATCCCTGGCCGCCCAGAAGTCCGTGCCTCGCGCTGCCCCGCGCATCCGGTAGCTGCGGCCGACCCCGGCCATCACGGCGATGGGCTCCGGCCGCTCGGCAGTGCCGGCGGGCGCGACCAGCGTCGTCGTGCTGAGGCTCGGAGCCGCGGAGACCAGGCGCTGGGTGTACTCGTGCTGGGGCCGCTCGAGGATCTCGCGGGCGGGGCCGGCCTCGACGAGCTCGCCGCGGAGCATCACGAGCACCCGGTCGGCGCGCTCGGCCGCGAGGGCCAGGTCGTGCGTGATCAGGAGCACCGCGGTCCCGGATCGTGCGGTCAGGTCCCCGAGCGTGTCGAGGATCCTCCGCTGCACGGTCACGTCGAGCGCGCTGGTCGGCTCATCGGCGATGAGCAGTCGGGGCTCGCACGCCAATCCCATGGCGATGAGGGCGCGCTGCCGCATCCCTCCGGAGAACTCGTGCGGGTACTGGTCGTACCGCTGGGCCGGCTCCGGGATGCCGACCATCTCCAGCAGCTCCAGCGTGCGGGCGCGGCCACCATCGGCGCCGCCCCGGCCGTGCACCTGGAGCGCCTCCGAGATCTGCGCCCCGACGGTGTGCACGGGGTTCAGGTTCGACATCGGATCCTGGGGCACCAGCCCGATGCCCGCCCCGCGCAGCCCGCGCATGGTGCGCTCGGGTGCCGTCGAGAGCTCCGTGCCCTCGAAGCGGATGCTGCCGCCGGCGATCCTGCCGTTGTCGGCGAGCAGGCGGTTGATCGAGGAGGCGATCGTCGACTTGCCCGAGCCCGACTCGCCGACCACCGCGACGGTCTCGCCCGCGGCGATCTCGAAGCTGACGCCGCGGACGGCCTCGAAGGAGCCGTTGGGGGTGCGGAACGCGACGCGCAGGTCGCGCACCGAGAGCAGGGGGGTCGTCACGGTCGTCCTCCGGTGGTGGGGTGCAAGATGGTGTCGGCCTCGCCGAGGGCCGTGCGCCAGAGGCGCTCCACGTCGACGAGGCGATCGCTGGTCGGCGCGGGTCTGCCGTGCAGCCTGTTGCTCAGCAGTGCGATGCGCAGCGCGGGCTCGCCCGCGCTCGCCGGGGCGGCGCCGACGAAGGCGCCGGTGAAGCCGGGGTGGCCGAGCACGGTCCGCTCGCGCCCGCGCCAGGAGACGCGGAAGAGGCGCACGCCCTGGCCCTGCCCGGGATCGAGCGCGACCCGGAGCCCGCGAGCGTGCTGCGGGTCGATCCCGGCGGCGGCGGGGTCGGCGAGCGCCGCAGCGACCCGCAGCAGCCCCTCCACGTCGCCGAACCAGCCGGCGTGGCCCGCGGCGCCCCGGAAGGCGTGGAAGGCGTTGCCGTCGGCGATCGATCGCCGCACGGGTCCCGCGCGCCAGTCGAACGCCGCGTCGTCCACGTCGACCGGGTAGGGCACGCCCGTGCGCACCATCGTGCGCTCGATCGCGTCGCCGTCCGGTCCTGTCAGCGTCGGTGCGCCCGCGGCGGGGGCACCTGCGGTGATGCTGGAGGCAGCCAGCGGAGCGAGCACCAGCTCGCCGACCGCTCGAGCCAAGGGCATGGCAGCGACGCGCTCGACGACCGCCCCCAGCGCCTGCATCCCGAGATCCGAGTAGCGGCGCTCGGTGCCCCTCGGAGCGATGGGCGAGAGGCTGAGCGCTGCACCCACGGGATCCTCGGCCGCCGCCGGCTCGAGGTAGAGCGGCCACCACGGGCGCATCCCGCTGCGATGGCGCAGCAGGTCGTCGACGCTCGCGTCGCGGTGGGCGCCGGCGCGATCGCCGAGGACCTCGCCGAGCGTGGCCTCCATGGTGAGCTGGCCGCGGCTCGCGAGCGCCTGCACCGCGAGGGTCGTCAGCACCTTGCTGACGGAGGCCAGGTCCTGGGCGTGCGCGACGCTCGCGGCCTCGCCCCGGAGGAGGTCGGCGGTGCCGGCTGCGGCAACGTGGACGTCGTCGCCCTCGGCGACGGCGAGCACGGCCGCGGGCGGCATCGCGGGGCCGTCGGAGCTCGAGCGCACGAGCGCCTCCGCTGCCGGCTGCAGCAGCGCGCCGCTCATGCCGCGACCCCGACGACGCCGAGGCCCGCAGCGTCTGCGAGCACGAGCGAGTCCTCGAGGGCACGGGCGCCGCCCTCGACCGGTGAGCGCCCGAGCCAGTGCGCTGCGTCGAGGTCGTGGACGGCTGCCGGCAGCGTGGCGGCGACATGGGCGGCCGCCGTCACGCCGACGATCGACTCGAGCATGCATCCGATGATCACGCCGACCTCGTGCTGCGCGGCGAGGGCGACGAGCTCCCGGGCCGCGGAGACCCCGCCGCACTTCGCGAGCTTGACGTTGACGGCGTCGGCGGCCCCGCACCGGATCACCTCCCGCAGGTCGCGCGCGCTCCAGACCGACTCGTCGGCGAGGATCGTGGTGTCGACGGCCGCGCGCACGCGGGCGAGCGCCGGCAGGTCATCGGCGGGCGTCGGCTGCTCGACGAGCTCGACCTGCAGCCCGTCGTCCTCCCACCCGCGAAGCAGTCGGATCGCAGCATCGGCGCTCCATCCCTGGTTCGCGTCGACGCGCAGCGTCGTCGTCGCCGCGGGCCCTGCGCGCAGCGCGCGCACCACGCGGTCGTCGTGCGCCGGATCGGTGCCGAGCTTCACCTTCACGGTGCTGAACCCCTGCGCGAGGTGCGCGGCGGCGTCGGCCAGCACCTCGTCGACGGAGCCGACGGCGATCGTCATGTCGGTGCGCACCGAGGTCGCCGAGCCGGTCGCGAGCACCTCGCACAGCGGCAGCCCCAGCCGCTGGGCGCGCAGATCCCACAGCGCCGCGTCGAGCGCCGCTCGCGCGGCGGGGTTGCGAGCCACGGCGCGCTCGATCGCCCTCCCCCACACCGGCGGCTCGTCGATCGGCAGGCCGATCACCGCATCCCGCAGCGGCCCCTCGAGCACCGCGGTCGCGCCGGCGGGCCCCTCCCCGGTCACCCGCCAGCTCATCGCCACCTCGCCCCAGCCGCTCCGGCCATCCTCGTCGACGGCCTCGACCAGCAGCACCTCGAGCGCATCGGTCGAGCGCACCGCGGTCGTGAAGGCGCGCCGGAGCGGCACCTCCGCGCGGTGCAGCCGCAGCTCGCTGACGCGCGTCACCCTCAGGCCCCCGTGACGAAGCGCACCGCGCTCGGGGCGTGCCGGGGCTCGGGCATGCGCAGCGGCCCGGAGCCCGGGGTGAGCGCGCCGAGGATCCGGGCCCCCTGCGCGCCGGTGGCGCTCGGCACGGTCGCCGGCACCCCGTGCCACGACAGCCAGCCGAGCATCGCCATGAGCACTGCTTCCTTCTCGTCCGCCCCGACGCCGAGCGCCTCCGTCGTCCGCACGGGCACGCCCTCCATGGCGTCGGCGAGGCCGCGCAGGAGCACCGGGTTGCGCGCGCCGCCGCCCGAGACGAACACCTCCGTCGCGCCCGCTCCGGTCAGCGCCTCGGCGACGGTGCGGACGGTGAGCGCCGCGAGCGTCGCCAACAGGTCCTCGGTGCCGATCGCGGCGCCGTGTGCGACGATCGCGCGCTGCAGGTAGTCGAGGTGGAAGAGCTCCTTGCCCGTGCTCTTCGGTGGCCGCAGCGCGTAGTACGGGTCGCGCAGGAGCCGCTCGAGCAGCGCCTCGTCGACCGAGCCCGCTGCCGCGAGCGCGCCATCCTCGTCGTAGCCGCGCGGATGCGCGTCGCGCGCCACCACCACCGCGTCCATGAGCGCGTTGGCCGGGCCGATGTCCCACGCGAGGGTCGGACCGTCCGCATCGACGACGGTGGCGTTGGAGATGCCCCCGAGGTTCAGCGCGGCCGGGCGGCCCGGCCGCCCCGCCAGCAGCAGCGCGTCGAGGGTGGAGGCGAGCGGCGCCCCTTGGCCTCCTGCCGCGACGTCGCGCGCTCGGACGTCGGCGAGCACGGGCGCTCCGGTGCGCTCGGCGATCCACGCGGGCTGGCCGATCTGCAGCGTGCCGAGCACCGAGGCGCCCTCCGCCCAGTGGAAGACGGTCTGCCCGTGCGAGACGATGAGGTCGACCGCTCCGGCCGCCTCGATCGCCGCCACAGCGGCGTCGGCGAACGCGTGGCCGATGTGCGTGTCCAGCCGCGCGACCTCCGCCAGGTCGCACGGCTGCGGCGGCAGCGCCGCGAGCAGGCGCTCGCGCAGCCGCGGGGCGTAGGGCGTCGAGTCGGCGTGCAGCACACGGGCCTCGAGCGCCGATCCGGCGCCGGTGAAGTCGACCACCGCCGCGTCGATGCCGTCGTGGGAGGTGCCGGAGATGAGTCCGAGGATGCGCATCAGTGCTCCTCCTCCAGCACGGCGCGCAGGCGCCCGTCTGCGGCGACGAGCGCCCGGCGCGCGGTCGCGACGTCCATCCCTCGACCGATCATCGCCGCCGCCACCTTGACGCTGTAGCCGGAGCCCTCGAGCGCGTCGAGGGCGAGCTGCCTGCTCGCGCCGGTGATGGTGCGGACGATGCGCACCGCTCGCTCCCGCAGCTTGTCGTTCGAGGCGTGCACGTCGACCATGAGGTTGCCGTAGGTCTTGCCGAGCCGCACCATCACGATCGTGCTGAACATGTTGAGCACCATCTTCTGCGCGCTCCCGGCCTTGAGCCTCGTGGAGCCGCTGATGAACTCCGGCCCGACGACGACCTCGATGCCGTGCTCGGCGACCGCGCTCAGCTGCGTGCCGGGGTTGCAGGAGAGCCCGATGCCGAGCGCCCCTCGTGCCCGTGCCTGCCGCACCGCGCCAATGACGAACGGCGTGCGGCCGCTCGAGGCGATGCCGATCACGGTGTCGAGCGGCCCGACGGCTGCCGACTCGATCGCCGCGGCACCCGCCTCGGCATCGTCCTCGGCGCCCTCGACCGCGTCCACGAGCGCTGCGGGCCCCCCGGCCATGATCGCGAAGACCTGCTCCGGTGGCGAGGAGAACGTGGGCGGGCACTCGGAGGCGTCGAGCACGCCGATCCTGCCCGGCGTGCCGGCGCCGACGTAGATCAGCCGACCCCCGGCCTGCATGCGCTCCGCCGCTGCTTCGAGCGCAGGGATGATCTGCGGCAGCGCCGCGCGCACCGCTGCCGGCACGTCGTGGTCGGTCTCGTTCATCAGCGTCGCGAGCTCCGCGATGTCGAGGCGGTCGATCGCGGCGAACCGCGGATCGGCCGACTCCGTCGTGAGGGTGTCGAGCTCCGAGGTGTGTCGAGCGGTCACCGTGCGCGCCTTCCGGTCGGGTCGAGCGCGTCGCGGAGACCGTCGCCCAGGAGGTTGAGCCCGACGACGAGCATGATCAGCACGCCGCCCGGTGCGAGCAGCGTCCACGGCGCCACCGTGACGAGCGTGCGCGCGTCGAAGATCATGGAGCCGAGCGATGCTGCCGGCGGCGGAGTCCCCAGCCCGAGGAAGCTGAGCGACGCCTCGGTGAGCACACCCCAGGAGAGGGACAGCGTGATCTGCACGATGAGGATGCCGGTGATGTTCGGCAGCACGTGCCGGAGCATGATGCTCGCGGCGTGCATCCCCGTGGCGCGCGCGGCCAGCACGTAGTCGGCCTCGCGGAGGCTCAGCACGGGCCCTCGCGTGACGCGGACGAAGATGGGCGTGTAGACGACGGCGATGGCGATCGCCACGGTGAACCAGGTGCGCTGCAGCACCGACGCGAGCGTGAGCGCGAGCAGGAGCGGCGGGAACGCGAAGAGCACGTTCGTGACCCCGCCGATCGCGAGGTCGGTCGCGCCGCGGACGAAGCCCGCCACCACACCGGCGAGGGTGCCGACGATCGCCGCGACGGCGACCGCGACGATCGCGACCAGGGCGGAGTTGGCCACCCCGGAGGCGACGCGGGCGAAGATGTCGCGGCCGAACTGATCGGTGCCGAACCAGTGCACGGCGTTCGGGGCCTGGAGCCGCGCAGCGGTGTCCTGCGCCGCGGGCCCGAAGGCGAGCGCGCCGGCCTGCGAGAGGATCGCGAGCACGAGCAGCGCGAGCACGAACGCGGTGCCGGTGGCGCCGCTCGGGCTGCGCAGCAGCCGCAGCGCGGTGTCGCTCCACGCTCTGGCGGGTGTCGCGCGGACGGCGGTGGTCGTTGCGCTCATGCGGCACGCACCCTCGGGTCGATCCGACGGTAGAGCAGGTCCGTCAGCAGGTTGACGATCACGAACATCACCGCGATCACGAGCACGGTGCTCTGCACGACCGCGTACTCGAACTGGTTGATGCCGAGGAGCACCTGGCGGCCGACGCCCGGCAGGGAGAAGATCTGCTCCACCACGACCGCTCCGCCGAGGAGGTAGCCGAACTGGAGCCCGGTCATCGTGACGATCGGCACGAGGGCGTTGCGCAGCACGTGCCGCCACTGCAGCCGTCGCGGCGGCACGCCCTTGGCCCGCGCCGTGCGGATGAAGTCCAAGCCCCGCACCTCCAGCACGGCGGTGCGCGTGGTGCGCATGATCGGCGCGGCGATGCCGAAGCCGAGCACGAGCGCGGGCAGCGCCATCTGCTGCAGGTTCAGGAGGGGGTCGTCGATGAGCGTCGCGTAGCCGAGGCCGTTGGGGTTGAAGCCGAAGCCCGAGGCGGCGACGGCGAGCAGCGTCGTCGCGAGTAGGAACGCGGGCACGCCGAGCCCGGCGAGGCCGAGCCCCTGCCCGAACCAGTCGCGCAGGGCGTTGGGCTTGGAGGCGGCCAGCATGCCCACCGGCACGCCGATCAGGATGGCGACGATGATCGCGAGCACCGCCAGCTCGAGCGTGACGGGCAGTGCCGCGGCGGTCATCTCCAGCACGCTCTGCTGCGACCGCGCGGAGTAGCCGAGGTTGCCGGTGAGCACGGCGCCGATCCAGGTGAAGAACTGCACGATGAGGGGCTGGTCGAGGCCGTAGTAGGCCTCGAGCGCCTCGCGCTGCTCGGGGCTGAGCGCGGCGGCCTCCGTGCCGAACGCGGCGGTGATCTGGTCCCCGGGCAGGGCCCGGAGCATGAAGAAGACGGCGATCGCCACGCCGAGCAGCGTGAGGAGGGCGCTGCCGAGCCGGCGCAGGCCCGTGGATGTGCGGATGCGTTGGATCATGGTGCTCCGTCGGTGCGGCCGGGGCTCGCGCCCCGGCCGCAGTCGGTCAGTCGAGGGTGACGTCGCGCAGGTGCTGCAGCGAGCCGTTCGGCATGGGGACGAATCCCGTCACGCCCTCGGCGGTGGCGGTGTAGTTGAAGCTCGTGAAGAGCCACACCCAGGCGGCCTGCTCCTCGAGCTCGGCGGAGACCTCGGCGTAGATCGACTCGCGCTCCGCCTGGTCGCTCGTCGCGCGGCCCTGCTCGAACAGCGCGTCGAGCGTGTCGGAGCTGTAGCCCGCGACGGCGTTGAGGTTGCCGGTGCTGGTGAAGTAGCGGGCGTACGCGGCGTCGGGGTCGGGCTGGCCGCCGTTGAGCGCCACGGCGAGCTGGAAGTCTCCGGCGACCCAGCGGTCGACGTAGGCGCCCGACTCCAGCACGTCCAGCTCGAGCGTGATGCCCACCTCGGCCAGCTGCGCCTGGATGTTCTCCGCCTCGGCGACCGCGGTGGAGTACCCGCCCTGCATCACGATGGCGCGCAGGGTCAGGCCGTCGCTGACGCCCGCGGCCTCCAGGTACTCCGCGACGGCGTCAGGGTCTGCCTCCGGGCACGGCCGCGCGCTGGGATCCGATCGGAACGCGGGCGACGTGATGGGGCCCGTGACCTCGCCCGCGCCGAGCGCCGCGGTGTCGAGCACCTCCTGGCGGTCGATCGCGCAGGCGATCGCGAGCCGCACGTTGACGTCGGCGAGCGCCTCGTCGCGCGCGTTCATCTGCAGTGCGTGGTAGCTGAGCTGCGGCGTCTCCGTCACCTCGACCGTGCCGCCGATCGTGTCGGCGACGAGCGCGTCGTCGAAGACCGCCATCTGCACGTTGCCGGACTGCAGCGCCGAGACGATCGCGGCCTGGTCGGGGATGACCCGGAACTCGATGCCGGCGATGGCCGGCGCTCCGCCCCAGTAGTCCTCGTTCGCGCTGAGCATGACGGCCTCGTTGGCACGGCGCTCGTCGAACACGAAGGCCCCGGTCCCCACGGGCGCTGCCTCCAGCGCCGCCATGTCCGCGTCCGAGGGCAGGATCGCCGTGGTGACGGGGGCGAGCTTCGAGGGCAGCGCGGCGTCAGGTGCCGAGAGCGTCAGCGTCACGGTGCGCTCGTCCGTCGCCTCGATCGCGGTGACGCTGGAGAGGTTGGTGGCGGACACCGCGGCGTTGTCGGGATCCTGGATCGCCTCGTAGGAGGCGACGACGTCCTCGGCGTCGAAGGCCGATCCGTCGGAGAAGACGACGTCGTCGCGCAGCGCGAAGACGACGGACAGGCCGTCCTCCGCGACCTCCCACGACTCCGCGAGGCCGGGGACCACGTTCAGCTCTGCGTCGAGCTCTGTCAGCGTGCCGTACACGTTCTGCAGGACGTTGATGGCCTGGAACTGCGTCGCCGTCCAGGGCAGCAGCGTGTCGACGTCGGTCGTCACGCCGACGACGAGGGATGCGCCGGCAGCGGCGTCGTCGCCGTCCGCGGCCTGGTCCGGTGCGCTCGTCGAGCAGCCGGCGAGCACGATCGCGCTGGCTGCGGCGAGCGCGAGGGATCCGGCGGCCGGGCGCCGGGATCGCGGGGTGGTGGTCATGGGTGCCTCCGAGGTCGAACGGGTTCCTGGTCGGGCACCGAGGTGCCGCGACGGTGCGGATGAGCCTACGGATAGAAAGTACATGAAGTACGTTGCGTAAGGAACTTCATTCCATGAACGGTAACGCGAACGTTACATACGGCTACAGTGGCGACGTCGAAAGGAGCGCCGATGCCTGTCGGACCCGCACGCCCGGTGCCGGGCACGCTGCTCGTCGAGGTGCGGGCGCTGCTGCCATCGCTCCGGCCGGCGGAGCGCCGCATCGGCGAGTCCCTGCTGTCGGATCCTGAGGCATTCGCCACCAGATCCATCGCGCAGATCGCGGAGCTCGCCGACACCTCGACCACCACCGTCGTCCGCTTCACCCGTCGGGTCGGCTACGACCGCTTCCGGGATCTGCGCCACGACCTCACCGAGCAGAACCTCCGCGAGCGCATGGCCGCGGACGAGCTCGGCGGCCAGCCGACCGACATCTCCCCGGACGACGGCATGGAGGAGATCGTCGCGAAGATCGCGCGCAACGAGACGATGTCCATCGCCGATACGGCGCAGGTCGTCGACATCGCGTCGCTCGAGCGCGCGGTCGCCGCGATCGACGCCGCGCATCGCGTCGACCTCTACGGGGTCGGCGCCAGCGCCATCGTGGCCGTCGACCTGCAGCGGAAGCTCGCCCGCATCGGGCGCGTCGCGCTCGAGTGGCCGGAGTCGCACGCAGCCTGGACCGCGGCAGCAGTGCTGGGCTCGACCTCGGTCGCCATCGCGATCTCCCACTCGGGAGCCACGACCGACACGGTCGAGTTCCTCAGGCTCGCGCGCGCGTCCGGCGCCGTGACGATCGCCATCACGAACCACGAGCAGTCGCCGCTGGCGCGGGCAGCCGACGTGGTCCTGCGCACCGCCGCGCGCGAGACGCCGTTCCGCTCCGGTGCGCTCGGCAGCCGCATCGCCCAGCTCATGGTCGTCGACTGCCTCTTCACCGGCGTCGCCCAGGCGCGCTACGAGGAGTCGATCGCCGCGCTGCGTCGCACGCGCGACGCGATCAGCCTGCGCACCGCCCGCTGAGGTCGACCGGGCTGGTCGCCGGCCGGTCTCCTGCGCCGAGGCTAATGGTGTTAGCCTCAGCGCATGACCGCCTCCGCTCCTGCTCCGCGCCTCGCCGTCGAGGGCGTCGAGCTCGCCTACGACGCCATCGGCCCCGCCGAGGACGCCACGGCCCCGCTCGTGGTGCTCCTGCCCGGCATGGGCGACCTGCGCAGCGCCTATCGGCACCTCGCGCCGCTCCTCGTCGCCGACGGGCTGCGGGTGGCGATGCTCGACCTGCTAGGGCACGGCGACTCGGGCCGCTCGCCCGAACCGGTCGGTCAGCAGCGCATCGCTCGCGCCGCGGTCGCGCTCGTCGAGCGACTGGGCGGGCCCGCGATCGTCGTCGGCCATTCCTTCACGCCGGACAGCGCGCTGCTCGCGTCGCAGCTCGCGCCCGAGCGCATCGTCGGCGCGGTCGCGATCGCGCCCTGGGCCTCGACGCCGCGCCAGCCCTGGCCGATGCGCGTCCTCACGCGGCTCGTGACGAGCTCACCGCTGCTCTGGTCGCTCTTCTACCGCTCCCTCCACAAGAGCCCGCCTGCCGACCACGCCGCGCACCGCGCCCGCATCGTGGCTGCGCTGCGGCGCCCGCGCGGCACCGAGGCACTCGTCGTCATGGGCGCCGGCAGGACGAAGGATGCGGAGGGCTCGCGCCGAGACCAGACGGCGCCGGTCGTCGTGGTGATGGGGTCGGACGACCCCGACTTCCCCGATCCCGCAGCGGAGGCGCAGGCGTACGCAGCAGCCGTCGGGGACGCCGCCTGCCAGGTCGAGGTGCGCATGATCCCGGGCGCGGGCCACTACCCGCACGGCGAGCGCCCTGCCCAGACGGCCGAGGCCGTGCGCTCGCTCGCGCGGCGCCTGGGCTGGAGCGTCGGGACGCCCGGTGCCTAGGGCCGGCCTCTCCCCCGCGGCGCTGGTCGCACTCGCCCTGGACGAGATCGACGCCACCCGAGGCGCACCGCTCTCCCTCGGTGCCGTCGCCGCACGAGCCGGCGTCCGCACTCCCTCGATCTACAAGCACGTCGCGGGGCTGCCCGAGCTCGAGGCCCTCGTCGCGGCCCGCGTCTACCGCGACCTCGGCGACGCGCTCGAGACCGCGCTGGAGGCCGCTGCCGACCAACGGCCCGGGACCGCCGACGCGGTGCGCGCCTTCCTGCACGGCTATCGGTCGTTCGCCGCATCGCACCCCGGTCGCTACCGCTGGCTCCCCGTGCAGCCGAGCGGCCATCCGGAGCTCGACGCAGCGGCCGAGCGCGTGCTCGCCGTCGCCGCTCGCGCGGTCGAGGGCGCCGGCGACGAGGCGATCCACGAGCTGCGCGGCCTGCGAGCGGTCGCGCACGGGTTCGCGATGCTGGAGGCTGCCGGGGGCTTCGGCATGCCGGCAGACGTCGACGACTCCTTCGACCGACTCGTCGAGCGCCTGGCCGGGTGAGCCGGAGCGGACGCGGGGGCGATGCCGGCGGTCACGAGCATGAGCGGGATCTGCGGCGCGACCTCGTTCGCTGAGAGCGGGACGCCCGCGGGGTGCGCAGCCATACGCTGGAAGCATGGCGACGACCGACATCACCAAGGACACCCTCGAGCAGGCGATCGACGGCGGCGGCATCGTGCTGCTCGACTTCTGGGCCGCGTGGTGCGGGCCCTGCCGCACCTTCGCCCCGGTCTTCGAGCAGGCCTCCGAGCAGCACGAGGACATCGTCTTCGGCAAGATCGACACGGAGGCCGAGCAGGAGCTGGCAGCCGGGTTCCAGATCACCTCGATCCCGACCCTCATGGCCTTCCGCGAGGGCGTGCTCGTGTTCTCGCAGCCGGGCGCGCTGCCGGCGCCGCAGCTCGAGCAGCTCATCGGCGCGGTCCGCGGCCTCGACATGGCCGAGGTGCACGCGAAGGTCGCGGAGCAGCGGGCGGCTGCGGCGGCCGATCCGAGCTGAACCGCACCCGGATATGGCGAAAGCCCCCGCGTCGCGGGGGCTTCTCAGCGCTGGGGTACCTGGACTCGAACCAAGAACAAAGGTACCAGAAACCTCCGTGTTGCCAATTACACCATACCCCAATGGTCACGCGCCGGAGCGGGCGAACCAAGAGTCGAGCATACCGGAGGCCGGGGCCGAGCGCCAATCGTGACCGTGGACGCGCTCACCGCGGCGCCGGCGCGGAGCGACAGGGAGCGGACCGCACCGCGCTCGGGCTCCGGGAGCGGGCAGCGCCTCGGCTCGGCTCGGGCAGCCGAGCCGGCCGGCGTCAGCGGCCGCGGGCGATGAGGTCGCGGTTGATGACCGACGCGGCGATCGTGCCCGCGCCGGCGGCGACAGCCAGCTGGCGGAAGCCCGGCGTGATGTCGCCCGCCGCGTAGATGCCCTCCACCGAGGCGCGCTGCGCGCGGTCGACCAGCACGAGGCCCTCCTCGTCGGTGTCGAGGCCGAGCGCCTCGGCGAAGCCGAGCTGCGGATGCCACCACGGGCGCACGAAGCCGCCGGTGCGAATGCTGCGCGTGCCGTCCTCCAGCACGATCGCCTGCATGCCGGAGCGGTCGCCCTCGATCGCCGCGATCGGGGTGCGCACGAGGGCGACCCCGTGCTCGGCGAGATGGGCCCGACCCGCCTCGCTCACCGCATCCGACCCGTTCGTGAAGACGGCGAGGTCGTCGGTGTGGCGGCGGATGACCATCGCGCGCTCGACGAGGTCATCGGTCTCGCCGATGAGCGCGAGCGCCTGCCCGCGCTTGTCGTAGCCGTCGCAGTCCATGCAGGAGTGCAGGCTCGTCCCGTACCAGGGGCGCACGTGCTTCGAGGCAGGCAGCGTCTCGCTGAGCCCCGTCGCGATCAGCACGGCTACCGCGCGGGTCTCGCTCTCGGCGCGCGAGCCGGGCTGCTCGGCCTGCACGGCGAAGCCGTCGTCGACGCGCGCGATCTGCTGCACCAGCGCGCGCTCGTGCGTGACGGTCGGGTAGCGCAGCACCTCGTCGCGGCCCATCGTGCGCAGCTCGAGCGGCGAGCTGCCGTCGCGCGTGATGAACCCGTGCGACTGCAGCGTCGCCGCGTGGCGCGGCCGGTTGGAGTCCAGCAGCGCGACGGTGCGCTGCTGGCGCGCGAGGTTCAGCGTCGCGGCGAGGCCCGCCGGGCCGGCGCCGATGACGACGACGTCGACCTGCATCAGACCCTCGCGGCCAGCCGGTCGATGCGGGCGAGCGTCGCCTCGCGGCCGAGCAGCTCCATCGACTCGAACAGCGGCGGCGACACGCGGCGACCCGTCACGGCGACGCGCAGGGGCGTGAACGCGAAGCGCGGCTTGATGCCGAGGCCCTCGACGAGCACCTCCCGCAGCACCTGCTCGATCGAGGCGGTGTCGAAGTCCTCGAGCTCGGCGAGCGCGCGCTTCGACGCCTCGAGCGTCGCGAGCGCGTCCTCGCCCAGCTTCGCCACGGCATCCGCGTCGTGGTGGATGTCCTCCGTCTCCAGGAAGAGGAAGCCCAGCATGTCCTCCGCCTGGCCGATCAGCTGCATGCGCTCCTGCACGAGCGGAGCCGCCTGCGCGAGCAGCGCTCGCTGCGCCTCGGTCGGCTCCCCGTCGAAGACGCGACCGAGGTAGGGCTCGAGGCGCTGCGCGAAGTCGTCGGCGGCGAGCATGCGCACGTGGTCGCCGTTGATCGACTCGGCCTTCTTCGGATCGAAGCGGCTGGGGTTGGGGTTGACGTCGGCGACGTCGAAGGCGGCGATGAGCTCGTCGCGCGTGAACACGTCGCGATCGGGCGCGATGGACCACCCGAGCAGCGAGAGGTAGTTCAGCAGCCCCTCGGGGATGAACCCGGCCTCGCGCAGCAGGAAGAGGTTCGACTGCGGGTCGCGCTTCGAGAGCTTCTTGTTGCCCTCGCCCATGACGTAGGGCAGGTGGCCGAAGCGCGGGATGGCGCTCACCACGCCGATCTCGGCGAGCGCGCGGTAGAGCGCGATCTGGCGGGGCGTCGACGACAGGAGGTCCTCGCCGCGGAGCACGTGCGTGACGCCCATGAGCGCGTCGTCGACAGGGTTCACGAAGGTGTAGAGCGGGGCGCCGTTCGGGCGCACGACCACGAAGTCGGTGAAGGAGCCGGCCGGGAAGGTGATCTCGCCGCGCACGAGGTCGTCGAACGAGAGCTCCTCGTCGGGCACGCGCAGGCGCAGGCTCGGCTGGCGACCCTCGGCCCGCAGCGCCTCCCGCTGCGCCTCGGTCAGCTCCCGCTCGAAGTTGTCGTAGCCCTGTCGGGGGTCGCGGCCCTGCTCGATGTTGCGCGCCTCGATCTCCTCCGCGGTCGCGAACGACTCGTAGAGATGACCGGACGCGCGCAGCCGCTCGATGATGTCGGCGTAGATCTCGCCGCGCTGCGACTGCCGGTACGGGGCGTGCGGGCCGCCGGTCTCGACGCCCTGATCCCAGTCGATGCCGAGCCAGCGCATGGCGTCGAGCAGCTGCTCGTAGGACTCCTGGCTGTCACGAGCGGCATCCGTGTCCTCGATGCGGAAGACGAGCGTGCCGCCGTGGTGCCGCGCGTACGCCCAGTTGAACAGGGCGGTGCGGATGAGCCCGACGTGCGGGGTGCCGGTGGGCGAGGGGCAGAAGCGCACGACGACATCGCTGCCCGTCGCGGCCGAGAAGGGGACGCTCATGATGCCTCCCATCCTAGGCGTGGGAGGATCGCGAGCGATGCCCACCACCGATCCGATCGCCGACCTGGTGGCCGGTCTCGCGCACGCCACGGTCGCAGGCCGGCGAGGCCGTGCCGCGACGGCGCGAGAGATCGAGGGCGATCTGCGCGAGGCCGTCGCGGCCCGCATCAGCGCCGGCGAGTCCGCAGGCGATGCGGCTGCCGCGGTCGTCGCCGAGTTCGGCGATCCTCGTGCGATCGCCGCCGAGCTCTCGACCGAGCTGCTGGCCGAGCGAGGGCTCCGCTACACCGCCGGCTCGGTCGTCGGCGCCCTGGTGCTGCTGGCCGCCTGGTTCGGCGCGATGAGCTGGCTCGTCACGGTGCCCGGCTTCCACGTGCCCGCTGAGCACGGGTGGATGCTGCGGGTCTCGCGCTCGCTCGACCTCGCGGGACCGCTGGTGATCGCCGCGGCGGTCGCCGGCTGGCTCACGATCCGCCGCTCGGGCTCGCTCGCCGCAGCGGCTGCGGTCGCGGCGCTGCAGCTCGGCTTCGCCGTCGCGCTCGTGGCCGGAGCGGTGCTCATGGCGTCGTCGCTCGTCGTGCCGGCAGCCGCGGCCGGCGTGCTGGGAGCGCTCGTCGCCACGACCGTCGTGCTCGGGACCGGCCTGGCGTCGGCCTCCGTGGGCCTGCTCGTGCGGTGGCGGCTCGTCAGGCGCGAGCCGAGCCGAGCACGCTCGTGATGAGCGACGAGGTGGTGGACCACGCGCTGCGCTCCTGCTCGAGCGCGGTCGCGCCGGCGGTCGTGAGGCGGTAGACGCGCTTGGAGCGGCCGCCCGTCTCCCACTCCCCCTCGATGAGACCGCGTCGCTCCAGCCGCTTCAGCGCCGGGTAGACGGTGCCGCTCGGGAAGTCGAGCGCTCCCCCGCTGCGCGCGCGGATCCGCTCCACCGCGCCATAGCCGTGCACCGGGCCGTCGGCGAGGACCGCGAGCAGCATCGCGTCGACGTGACCGCGGAGCGCGTCGGAGGTAGCCATGCCGTCATCCTAGGAGAGCCTGCCTGCATATGCAGACAGCCTGCAGCGCCACCGGAGGCAGGCTGCGGCCGCGCTCGGGTCGACCCGCGCCTGCTCGCCGCCCTCCGATGCCGACGAGGCGAGGAGGCGCGCCTAGCGGCGGCCGCCGCCGAGCAGCCCGCCGAGCAGGTCGCCCAGACCGCCGAGGCCGCCGCCCTGCTTGGAGCCGCCGCCCAGCACGCCGCCGAGCAGGTCGTCGAGGCCGAAGCCCTCGCTCTGCTGCCGCGCCTGGCCCTGCTGGCCGGGGGTCGGGATCTGCTGCTGGCTGCCGGGCGAGCCCTGGCCGAACGGCGAGTCGAATCCGCCGCCGGAGTGCTCCGGCGCCTCAGCCTGCGCGGGACCGCCCTGGGCGAAGAACCGGTTGGCGATCCACGCGATCACGATGGGCGCCACGATCGGGAGGATCTTCTGGATGATGCCGCCGAGCGCCGAGCCGCCGCCGGCCGCACGCGCGATCTGCTCGGTGTTGTCGCCGAAGACGTTGCGCACGATGCGCTGCCCGTCATCCGGGTCGATGTTGCCCGCCAGCCGCTCGTCCAGGTGCCCCTGGTGGGCGCCGAGCGCGCCCATCAGCGACTGCGCACCGGAGGGGTCGTGGGCGTTGGCCTGCATGCCGCCGACGAGCGCCGGCACGATGGCCTCGATCGCCTGCCGCGCCTCCGCCTCGTCGACGCCCGCCTGCTGCGCCACCTGCTGGATGGGGATCTGACCGATCAGCTGCTGGATCTCCGACATGACTCCTCCTCGAGCCTCGGGGGCGGCGGTGCCGCCGGTGCCCCGATGCTACTCAGACCGCCTGCTGCGCCACGACGGGATTCCTCAGGGTGCCGATGCCGGGGATCTCGACCTCGACGGTCTGGCCCGCGGCGAGCGGCCCGACACCGTCCGGCGTGCCCATCAGCACCACGTCGCCGGGCAGCAGGGTCATGGATGCCGTGATCCAGCTGAGCACGGTCGGCGCGTCGAAGATCCAGTCGGTCGAGGGCCCGTCCTGCGCGACCTCGCCCTCGAGGCGCGTGATGACGCGCAGCGCATCCCAGTCGGGCTCGGTCTCGACGGCAGGGCCGAGCGGGCAGAAGGTGTCGAAGCCCTTGGCCCGCGCCCACTGCGGCTCGCGCCGCTGCAGGTCGCGCGCCGTCACGTCGTTCGCGACCGTGACCCCGAAGACCGCGCCGAGCGCGTTCGCCGGCGTGAGGCGGCGGGCGACCCGCCCGATGACGAGCGCGACCTCGCCCTCGAAGTGCACGTCCTCCGACTCCGGCGGCAGCACGATCGCGTCGCCCGGCCCGATCACCGAGGTGTTGGGCTTCAGGAACACGAGCGGCTCGGTGGGCACCTCGTTGCCGAGCTCCGCGGCGTGCTTGGCGTAGTTGCGGCCGACCGCGACGACCTTCGAGCGCGGGATCACGGGCGCCAGCAGGCGCACGTCGCTGAGCGGCACGCGCGTGCCGGTCGTGTCGAAGCCCATGACGATCGGATCGCCGACGAGCTCGACGAGCGCGTCGTCGTCGACGACGCCGTACCCGATGCGGTCGCCGTGGGCGAAGCGCGCGACCCGCATCAGCGTGCCTCCGCGCTCTCGGTCGCCCCTGTCGCCTCCGTCAGCTGCACCATCCAGCCGTGCGGATCCTCGGCCCGTCCGTACTGGATGTCGGTCAGCTGCGTGCGCAGCGCCGTCGCGACGGGGCCGGCCGGCGCGAGCTCGTCGCCGATCACCTCGTCGGGGCTCTTCAGCGCGGCGATCGGGGTCAGCACCGCCGCGGTCCCGCAGGCGAAGGCCTCGGTGATGCTGCCGTCGGCGACGCCGTCGCGCCACTCTGCCAGCGTGACCGTGCGCTGCTCGACCGCGTGCCCCGCATCCGCCGCGAGCTGCAGGAGGGAGTTGCGCGTGACGCCGTCGAGGATCGAGTCGGAGGCCGGGGTGACGAGCGTGCCGTCCGCCTTGACGAGCACGACGTTCATGCCGCCGAGCTCCTCCAGGTCCGTGCCCTCCTCGTTCAGGAAGAGCACCTGCGCGCAGCCGTGCTGCGCGGCCTGCTGCGTCGGCAGGAGGCTGGCCGCGTAGTTGCCGCCGCACTTCGCGGCGCCGGTGCCGCCCTTGCCCGCGCGGTTGTACTCGCGCGAGAGCCAGATCGAGACGGGCTTGACGCCGCCCGGGAAGTAGGGCCCTGCAGGGCTCGCGATGACCATGAAGCGCACCGTCTGCGCGGCGCGCACACCCAGGAACACCTCGTTCGCGATCATGAACGGGCGCAGGTAGAGCGAGTCCTCGCCGCCCGTGGGCACCCACGCCTCATCGATCGCGACGAGCTGGCGCACGGCTTCGACGAAGTCCTCCTCCGGCAGCTGCGGCAGCGCGAGGCGCTCGGCCGAGCGCTGCATCCGGCGCGCGTTCTGATCGGGCCGGAAGGTCCAGACGGAGCCGTCGGCGCGACGGTAGGCCTTCATCCCCTCGAAGATCTCCTGGCCGTAGTGCAGCACCGCGGATGCCGGGTCCATCTGGAGCGGGCCGTAGGGCTCGACCCTGGCGTCGTGCCAGCCGCCCTCCAGCGTCCAGTCGATCGAGACCATGTGGTCCGTGAAGTGCCGACCGAAGCCGGGCTCGGCGAGCACGCCCGCACGGACGTCGTCGGCGGCGGGGCGGTCGCTGCGCGTGAGCGCGAACTCGAGGGTCATGCCTGCTCCTTGGAAGCGAAGGACGGGGAAGCGGTGGTAGCCGAGGAAGCGGGGGTGGGCGACGACGCGCCGGAGGGCGATGCGCCGCGGGATACCGCGATGCGGTCGACGATCGCATCGCCGACCTCGCTGGTGCTGCGCGCCCCGCCGGGCTCGCGCGCGTCGACGTCGGCATCGACCGCGTCGCGGATGCGCTGGCCCGCCGCCGGGTGCCCGGAGTGCTCGAGCAGCAGCGCAGCGGAGAGGATCGCGGCGGTGGGGTCGGCGATGCCGCGCCCGGCGATGTCGGGTGCGGAGCCGTGCACCGGCTCGAACATGCTGGGGTACTCGCCCGAGGGGTTGAGGTTGCCGGATGCGGCCAGGCCGATGCCGCCGCCGACGGCACCGGCGAGATCGGTGAGGATGTCGCCGAACAGGTTGTCGGTGACGATGACGTCGAAGCGGCTGGGCCGGTCGACCATGAAGATGGTGGCGGCGTCCACGTGCAGGTAGTCGACCTCGACGGCCGGGTGCTCGAGCGCGACCGCGTCGACGATGCGCTGCCAGAGCGCACCGGCGTGCACGAGCACGTTCTTCTTGTGCACGAGCGTCAGGCGCCGGCGGCGCTGCTCGGCGAGCTCGAAGGCGAAGCGCACGACGCGCTCGACGCCGAAGGCGGTGTTCACGCTCGTCTCGTTGGCGATCTCGTGCTCGGTGCCGGTGCGGAGCGAGCCGCCGTTGCCGACGTAGGGGCCCTCGGTGCCCTCGCGCACGACGACGAAGTCGATCTCCCCCGGGTCGCGGAGCGGGCTCTCGACCTTCGGGTGCAGGCGCGTCGGCCGCAGGTTCACGTGGTGGTCGAAGGCGAAGCGCAGGCGCAGCAGCAGGCCGCGCTCGATGATGCCGCCGGCGAGGCGGGCGTCGGCGGGGTCGCCGCCCACCGCGCCCAGCAGGATCGCGTCGTGCTCGGCGAGCCGTGCGAGCGTCTCCTCGTCGAGGACGACGCCGGTCTCGAGGTAGTGAGCCGCGCCGAGCGCGAACTCGGTCTCCACCAGCTCCACGCCGTCGAGCGCCGCGCGCATGGCGCGCCTCGCCTCGAGCGTGACCTCCGGCCCGATGCCGTCTCCTGCGATGACCGCGAGGCGCAGCTGCTCCACACTTCCTCCTTGCGGCGCTCCTGGGCGCCCGTCGACCGGCGGCGCTGCTGCCTCGCAGGCCGCGCGACCAGCCTAGTCGCGCGCATGTCGACCGCTGCGTCCCAGGCTTCCAGGGGTACAGTGCCAGCATCGGCGGCCTGCCATGGGCCGTCACGACGAACGGAGACCTCCTTGAGCATCGGCTTCGGCATCTTCCTCATGGCCATCGGCGCGATCGTCGCCTGGGCAGTGCCAGCACTGTGGCAGGTCGACGGCGTCGACTGGGCCCTCATCGGCTACATCCTGCTGGGCGCGGGCGCGCTCATCACCATCATCGGCATCGCCGTGAGCGCGCGCTCCGGGCGCACCTCGCAGGTGTCGCGCTCGAGCGTCGACCCGAGCACGGGCACGCGCGTGGAGCGCACGGAGCGTCGCGACGACCTGATCTGACCAGCGCACCGCGCCGACGGGGCGCTGCATCGCGAGAGCGAGGCAGCGCCCCGTCGCTCGTGCAGGCCGGGTCGGCTGCGCTCAGCCTCGCGCCGCCTCGTCGATGCGGGCCGCGAGCTCTGCAGGCTTCGACCACATCGGCCAATGGCCCGTGGGGAGGTCGACCAGCGTGAGCGCCCGGTGCTCGAGCAGTCCGGCGAGGAACCCCATGCCCTGCTCGGCGTAGGAGCGGTAGTCCTCTGCCGGGAACGCCGTGCAGATGATGGTCGCCGGCACGTCGAGCCGTCGGTCGTCCGTCAGCCGAGCTGGGTCTCGCACGGCACCTGCGGGCTCTGGCACCGCGCGACCGCGCAGTGCAGCCAGCTGCTCCTCGCTCAGGTCGCGCATGGAGCCCTGCTCCAGCTCGTCCTCCCAGTTCGCCTCGATCGGCAGCGCGTCGCCCTCGAAGCTCGCGTCCATGGCGAACCCGTCGACCACCGGAGCGGTGTCGACCCAGACCGAGCGCAGCACCCGGTCGACGTTCCGGTCGATCGCGACGGTCGCGGGGATGGCCGCGCCGCTGTGCGCGACGAGCACCACGGGGCCATCGCCGATCGCCGCCTCGATCGCGACGACGTGGTCCTCGAGCGCGATCTCCCCCGGGTGCGCGAAGCCGGGCTCGAGGCCGGGCAGCGTGAGCGCCTCGACGTCGTGGCCGAGCTGCCGCAGCCGCGCGGCCACGTCGTCCCACGCCCAGGCGCCGAGCCAGAAGCCGGGGATGAGCAGGATCCGTGCGGGTGCAGTGGTCATGCAGGCGACGCTAGCCGCTCCCGCCCACATCGGCGAGGCTCGATGCGGCGGGCGCTCAGTCCTCCGAGCCGCGCAGCGACACCCATGCGACGACCATCGCCAGCGCCATGAGCACAGCGCCCGAGACGCTCGTCGCGATCACGCCGTGGTCGAACGCGGTGCGCGCCGCCTCCAGCAGCCGCTCCCCCGCGGCGCCCGCGCCCTCCGTCGCGGCGACGGCGCCGCCGAGGGTCTCGCGCGCCGCTCCCGCCATCGCCGCGTCGGTGCCGGCCGGCACCACGAGCGTGGCGCGGTAGACCGCGGTGAGCAGGCCGCCGAGCACGGTGGTGCCGAGCACGGCGCCGAACTCGTAGGCGGTCTCGGACATGGCGGACGCAGCGCCGGCCTTGGCGGGCGGCACCGCGGTGAGGATCATGTCGTTCGAGACCGTCTCCGCGGCACCGATGCCGAGCCCGAGCAGCGCGAACGCGAGGGCGATGCCCGGCACCGAGACGCCCTCGCCGAGCACGGCGAGCATGCCGTAGGCGGCGAGCGAGGCGCTCAGCGCGACCACGACGGCGACGCCCGGATCCACCCGCCGCACGACGCGCACGACCAGCAGTCCGGAGCCGATCATCGCGATGACGCCGGGCACGAGCACGAGCGCCGCGTCGAGCACGGGCATCGCCTCGACGAGCTGCAGGTGCTGCGTGACGAAGAAGAGGAACCCGGTGAGCGCGACGACGCTCAGCAGGTTGACCAGCAGCGCGCCGCTGAACTGCGGCAGCCGGAAGAGCCCGACGTCGAGCATCGGCTGGGCGACGCGTCGCATGCGGCGCACGAACAGCCAGCCGGTCAGCACCGCGACCAGCACGAGCGCGATGCCGAGCGGGTCGACGCCCTTGACCGCGATCTCCTTGATGCCTGCGGCGAGCCCGCCGAGCGCGAGCATCGAGAGGGCGATGCCGATCGGGTCGATCGGGCCGGGCGCGGGGTCGCGCGACTCGTCGACGAGCAGCGGCGCGAGGATCAGCAGCGGCAGCAGCACGGGCACCGCGATGAGGAAGATGGCGCCCCAGTGGAAGTGCGCGAGCAGCGCGCCCCCGACGATGGGGCCGGCGGCCGAGCCGACCGAGAACCCCGTCGCCCACACGGCGACGGCGAGGCGGCGCTGCTGCCGGTCGAGGAAGATCGTGCGCAGCAGCGCGAGCGTCGCCGGCATGAGCGTCGCGCCGAAGAAGCCGATCGCGGCGCGCGCGGCGATCAGCAGCTCTGCCGTGGGCGCGAAGGCGGCGAGCACCGAGACGATGGCGAAGCCCGTGGCACCGATGAGCAGCAGCCGGCGGCGCCCGACGCGATCGCCCAGGTTGCCCATCGCGACGAGCAAGGTCGCGAGCACGAGCGAGTAGGCGTCGACGATCCAGAGCTGCTGCGACGAGGTCGGCTGGAGCGACTGCGCGATCTCGGGCAGCGCGAAGTTCAGCGCCGTGATGTCGATCGAGACCAGCAGCACCGGCAGCATCAGCACCGCGAGCGCGGCCCAACCGCGCGCTCCGGCGCGCGCGGGCGCGGTCGGAGGGGCGGAGGCGGTGCGGATGTCGTCGGTCACCCGAATACTGTACCGTCTGGACGGTTTTTTGTCGAGGTAGGGTGAGGACCATGAGCAAGGCAGACGACACGAGGGATCGCATCCTGGATGCGTTCGAGCAGCTCGTGCTCGAGCACGGTGAGCGCGCCGGCACGATCGCTGCGACCGCGGAGGCCGCCGGGGTGTCGAAGGGCGGCCTGCTCTACCACTTCGGCTCGAAGGCCGCGCTCGTCGAGGGCCTCGCCGAGCGGCTCGACCGCTTCGGCGTCGAGGAGGAGGAGCGGCTCTCGCCCATGCCCGACGCCGTGCAGGTCTTCCTGCGCGAGTCGCTCGCCGCCGAGCATCCGATCGACCGCACGCTCGTCGCGCTGCTGAAGCTCGGGCAGCACGACGAGCACCTCGCGGCGCGCGATGCGCTCACGCGCCTCGACGAGCACTACCTCGCAGCGCTCACCGCGAGCCTCGGGGATCGCGACCTGGCGCTGCTCGTGGTGCGGCTGAGCGACGGCATCTACCTGCGATCGGTGATCGGCGGATCCGGCTCCCTGCCGGCCGACTCGGTCGAGCGCGTGATCGCGCGCCTGGAGCTGCTGCTCGAGCGGTGAGCGGCTAGAGCTCGCGGATCTCGATCTGCCGGATCGCGCTCGCATCGATCGAGGCGCTGAGCTGCTCGATGAGCGCCTCGGGCGCCGCCTGGTCGATCGTGACGATCGACAGCGCGTCGCCGCCCGCCTCCGTGCGCGCGATCTGCATGCCGGCGATGTTGATGCCCGCCTCGCCGAACGCGGCGCCGTAGGTCGCGACGATGCCCGGCCGGTCGACGTACTCCATCACGACGAAGTGCTGCGCGAGCGGCACCTCGACCGACTGCCCGTTGACGCCGACGATCTTCTCGATCTGCTTCGGCCCGGTCAGCGTGCCCTCGACGCTCACGCGGCGGCCGTCGCTCGTCGCCAGCACGACCTCGACGACGTTGCGGTACTCCTCGCTGCGCTCGTCGGCGGTCAGCGTGCTCGTCACCCCGCGCGACTCGGCGAGCACGGGCGCGTTCACGAACGTCACCTGCTCGCTGACGATCGACGAGAAGAAGCCCTTGAGCGCCGCGAGGCGCAGCACCTTGACGTCGTAGGCGGCGAGCTCCCCGTGCACGGCGACGTCCACCGACTCCACCGGTCCCCCGGCGAGGCCGGCCGCGAACTGGCCGAGGCGCTCCGCCAGCGGGATCCCGGGGCGCACGTACTCGTCGATGATCCCGCCTGCGACGTTCACCGCATCCGGCACCAGGTCGCCGGCGAGCGCGAGGCGCACCGAGCGGGCGACGGCGATGCCCGCCTTCTCCTGCGCCTCGTCGGTGGAGGCGCCCAGGTGCGGCGTGACCTGGATGTTGGGGGCGCTCGTGAGCGCGTCGTCCTGCGGCGGCTCCGAGACGAAGACGTCGATGCCGGCGCCCGCGATGCGGCCGCTGCGGAGCGCTTCGGCCAGGGCAGCCTCGTCGATGATGCCGCCGCGCGAGGCGTTGACGATGCGCAGGCTGGGCTTCGCGAGCGCGAACTGCGCCTGACCGATCAGCCCGACCGTCTCGGGCGTGCGCGGGATGTGGATGGTGATGAAGTCGCTCTCCGCCATCAGCTCGTCGAGCGAGCGCAGCTCGACGCCCAGCTGCGCGGCGCGCGCGGGGCTGACGAAGGGGTCGAAGGCGATGAGCTTGGTGCCGAACGCGGCGAGGCGCTCGGCGACGAGCACGCCGATGCGGCCGAGGCCGACGATGCCGACGGTCTTCTCGTAGAGCTCGACGCCCGTGTACGCCGAGCGGTTCCACTCCCCGCGCTTCAGCGACGCATCCGCCGCCGGGATGTGCCGGGCGAGGCCCAGCAGGTGCGCGATCGCGAGCTCTGCCGCAGAGACGATGTTCGAGGTCGGAGCGTTCACCACCATGACGCCGGCCTTCGTGGCTGCCGGGATCTCGACGTTGTCGAGCCCGACGCCCGCGCGGGCGACGACCTTCAGCTGCGGCGCGTGCGAGAGGGCCTCGGCGTCGATGCGGGTGGCGCTGCGCACGAGCACGGCGGATGCGTCGGCGAGCGCCGCGAAGAGCGCGGCGCGGTCGGTGCCGTCGACGCTGCGCACGTCGAAGTCGGGGCCGAGGGCATCGACGGTCGCGGCCGAGAGCTCTTCGGCGATCAGGACGACGGGCTTGGACATGCGGACTCCTCGCGAGGTGGGGGCAGGCAGCACCACGTCGTGCCGCGACCAGCCTACCGAGCGGCGCGTGCCGGGCGAGCGCCGCCGTCACGGGGCGTCACCGTCGTGCCCCGGCCTGCGGGAGCGCCGGCGTGCGAGAGAATGGGCGTGATGGACGCCTTCGCACTCGCGCAGCTCGTGCTGCGCATCATCCTCGCCCTCGTCTTCGTCGGCATGGGTCTGACGCACTTCGTGCCGCGCGTGCGGCGCACGATGGCGGCGATGATCCCAGCCGGGATCGCCGGACCGGAGCGTCGTCGAGCCCTGCCGCTCGTCACGATCTCGGGCGTCGCCGAGGTGCTCGGCGGCATCGGGCTGCTCGCGCCCTGGTGGGGCGTGCGCTTCGCGGCGGGGATCGCGCTCATCGCGCTGCTGATCGCCGTCTTCCCGGCGAACGCCGAGGCGGCGAAGGATCCGAAGCGGTTCGGCGCCGTGGCGATGCCGCTCGTGCCGCGCGCGATCGGGCAGGTCGTGCTCGGGGCGCTGCTGCTCGTCGCCGTGATCTGACCGGTCGCCCGGGACGCCTCAGCCGCCGAGCGCGGCCACGGCGATCTGCCGCGCCAGCTGCTCGGCCAGCAGGCTGAGCTGCGCGCTCACCGCGAGCGCCACGAGCAGCACGCCGGCCTTCGGCACGAGGCGCATGCCCCGCCCGATCCAGAGCGCGGCCAGGAACAGCAGCGCGGGCAGCGCGATGCCGGCGACCAGCAGCCACCACGGCGTCGAGCCCTCGATGCCGCTGCCCAGGTAGAGCAGCGGCAGCTGCTGATGGTTCGCCACGGCCTCGACGGTGTCGTAGCCGAAGCCGAGCGCGAAGAGCAGCGCCACGATCCAGCTGTCGCCCGGCCGCTCCTCGCGCGGGGTGCGCTCGTCCCGCACCTGCTCGTCCTGCACCTGGTCGTCCTGCACCGCATCGTCCTGCACCGCATCGTCCTGCACCGGGTCGTCGCCCGCCTGCGCCGCGCTCATGCCAGCAGCCCTGCCACGAGCGGCCACGGCGCAGTGACGACGAGGCCGGCGATCCACCAGGGCCCGCGGCGCTCGAGCGGCGCGCACCGGTCGACCACGAGCCACCACAGCAGCGGCGCGAGCACCGCGAGCAGCTCGCCGAGCTGATACATCGCGAGGCCCAGCAGGCTCGGCTGGTCGACGGGGTTGGCGAGCACGACGACGATCCATCCGGCGGTCGCCGCGAGGGCGAGCAGCAGCACGAGCCAGCCGAGCGGCCCGCGCGGTCGCGCGGCGCGGACGGGGGCGGCGGATGCCTCGGCGCGGGCCGCGCGGTCCGCCTCGGCCTGCGCCTCCGCTTCGGCGACCGACAGGCGATCGAGATCGTCGTCGCCCTCCCAGCGGAGGGCGTCCTCGTCAGTGCTCATCGACTCGATGCTACCTGCGGCAGGTCGGCGGCCCAGGTGATGGAGGCGCCGTGCGGATGCGTGATCGCGAGCGGCTCGCCGTCGCGACGCAGCACGAAGTCGGCAGGCCCCGCCCACGGTGCCGCGGGCCCGAGCTCGAGCGTCGCGCCCTCGTTCGCCACCCACGTGACGGGCAGCCCGTGCATCAGCGCGGCGAAGTCGGCGCGCGCCGCCGCGGGCACGTAGGCCAGCACCGCCGAGTGCCACACGACCACGGTCGGCGCGTGCCGCGCGGCCTCCTCGACGATCGTCCGCGTGTCCGTGATCAGGTCGCCGCGCCGCACGTGGGCGCGCTCGCGCCGAGCGATCGCGATGCCCGTGCGCACCCGGTCGACGCGTGCGCCGTCGACGCCGCCCGACGCATCCGGCCACACCAGGGCCTCGAGCCACGCCCGCGTGTCGGGGTCATCGGGGTCGAGCGGCTGCAGGTCGAGGCCCCCGCGCCAGGCGACGGTCGGGGGCTGCGGCGGCAGGGGCGTGGAGGGCGACGCCTCGGTCTCGAGCAGCGGCAGGCTCGCGTCGCCCAGCAGCCTCCCCGGCCCGAAGCGGTAGCGCCAGCGATCGGGGTAGAGGCAGAGCCCGGCGGATGCGCCCACCTCGACGAGCGCGATGGGCCCGCTCAGGTGCGCGATCGCGGGCATCAGCGTCGCCATGCGGCGCGCCTCGTTGGTCTGCGTCATGCGCGCGAGCATCGTTGCGCGGATGCGGTGCCAGCTGCCGGCGATCATGTCGCGCACCTGCGCCCACGGCTGCAGCGGCACGCCCTCGAAGCGGGCGGCGGCGAAGAGCAGGTTGGCCTGGCGCTTCAGCGGATCGAGCTCGGCGATCGCCGCGCACAGCCGCGGATCGTCGGCGACGCCCTCCGCCCACTCGGCGTAGCGAGGCGAGCGCTCGCCTGCCTCCACCCGCGCCCAGCGCCGATAGGCCTCGCTGACCCGTTCCTCGTCGGTGACGCTCTGCATGCTGCCCAGCATGGCACTGCGGCCGCGCAGGCGCCGCCGGCCTAGGCCTCGGTGCGCTGCCGCAGCGGGCAGGCCGCCGGGCCCTCGAGCCTTGCGCCGTCGGGCGCGAAGCGCGAGCCGTGCGCGGTGCAGTCCCAGCTGCGCCCCTCGGCGTTCCACTGCACGAGCGCGCCGACGTGCGGGCAGAAGGCGGAGACCTGCCGGGTCTGGCCCTCGACGGTCGAGGTCGCGACGATGCGCACGCCCTCGCGACCGAGGCTGCCCTGGCCCTCGGCGGGCACGGACGCGGGCGTGAGCGCCTGGCCCCACGCCCGCATGTCCGCTGCGCCGCTCGCGGCGGCGGCACCTGCGAGGCGGCCGAGCGCGACGGGCGTGATGCCGCGCCGGCGCAGCGCGCGCGACCAGCTGGGCTCGTCGCCCACGATGCGACCCGCGAGCGCCAGCGCGCTCATCGCTCCGGCAGTCATGCCCCACTTGTCGAAGCCCGTCGCCAGCAGCACGCGGCCGCGCGAGCCCGGCCGCGCACCGACCCAGGGCAAGCGGTCGGGCGTGCGGTAGTCCTGCGCGCTCCACTCGTGGGTGCGCTCCGCATCGGGCCAGTGCTGCAGCACCCAGCGGTCGAGCTCAGCGACGATGCGCCGCGTATCGCGGTGGCGTCCCACCGCGTGGCCGCCCCCGCCGGCCACGAGCACCCGCTCCCCGCCGAGCATCGCCGTGCGCAGCGAGCGGCTCGGCTCGTCCACGCTGAGCGCCATGACCTCCGGCAGCGGTGCCGAGGTGCGGTACGAGGCGGCGTACGAGCGCTGCGCCTCCAGCAGCGTCGACGTGCCGCGAGCGGGAACCGGCGACCCCGTCGCCAGCACGGCGGTGCTCGCGTGCCAGTGCCCCGCATCCGACTCGATCTCGACGCCGTCGCGCCCCGCCCGCACCCGGCGCACGGAGGCGTGCGCGATGCTGCCGCCGTGCTCGCGCAGCTCGTCGGCGAGCGCGGCGAGCATCGTCATCGGCTGCAGCTGCGCCTGGCCGGCGAGCTGCAGGGAGCCGGCGGTGGCGAAGGGCAGTGGCTCGGCGCCCCCGCGCTCGACGGGCAGCCCCAGGCTGCGCGCCGCCTCGAGCTCGCGCTCGATGCTCGCGGCACCGCCTGCGCCGAAGGCGAAGGAGACGGCCGGGCGCAGCTCGGCGGGAGCACCGCGGCGCTCGAGCAGCTCGAGCAGCCAGCGCTGGCCGGCGAGCGAGCCGTCGACGTACGCCTGCGTGGCCTCGCGACTGGCGAGCCGCAGGATGCGGTGCAGGCGGTCGCCCTGCAGCAGGCTGAGCTTGGCCGTGGTGTTGCCGGTCGCGACAGCGCCGATCGGGCGCGCCTCGAGCACCACGACGCTCGCGCCGCGACGGGCGAGCAGCGCTGCGGTCGCGAGGCCCGTGACGCCTGCGCCGATCACCGCGACGTCCGGCCGCCGGTGCGAGGCATCGTCGAAGTCGATGGTCGGGCCGTCGGCGTGCCACAGAGCAGTCATGTACCCCAGCCAAGCGAGGCGGCGGGGCATGCGCAAGGGGCGAGCGCCCAGGTGGAGCCGCACGCCCCGGCTGCCGCGTCCGCGCCGCGCACGCGGGGCCGCGCGAGCGACGGTCGCGGGAAGAGCAGCAGGGGCGAGGGATCCGCGTGGACCCCTCGCCCCTGCAGTGGATCAGCGGCTCAGCGCTGGGCGCTGCCGTCCACGTAGTCGGCGTCCGGCTGCTCCCACGCGAAGAGGTCGCGCAGCTTCTTGCCGGTCGCCTCGATCGGGTGGCTCTCGGCCTTGGCGCGGAGCTCCTTGAACTCGGGGCCGCCTGCGTCCTGGTCGCCGATGAAGCGCTCGGCGAAGGCACCCGTCTGGATGTCCTTGAGCACGGCCTGCATGTTCTCCTTGACGCGCGCGTCGACGACGCGCGGGCCCGAGACGTAGTCGCCGTACTCGGCGGTGTCGGAGACCGACCAGCGCTGCTTGGCGATGCCGCCCTCCCACATGAGGTCGACGATGAGCTTCAGCTCGTGGAGCACCTCGAAGTAGGCGATCTCCGGCTGGTAGCCGGCCTCGGTGAGGGTCTCGAAGCCGTACTGCACCAGCTGCGAGACGCCGCCGCACAGCACGGCCTGCTCGCCGAACAGGTCGGTCTCGGTCTCCTCGGTGAAGGTCGTCTTGATCCCGCCGGCGCGGAGGCCGCCGATCGCCTTGGAGTACGACCACGCCGTCTGCCACGCCGAGCCCGACGCATCCGTCTCGACGGCGACGATCACGGGCACGCCGCGACCCGCCTCGAACTCGCGGCGCACCGTGTGCCCGGGACCCTTCGGCGCGACGAGCACGACGTCGATGCCCTCGGGCGCGTCGATGTAGCCGAAGCGCACGTTGAAGCCGTGGCTGAAGACGAGGGTCTTGCCCTCGGTCATGTGCTGCGCGACCTCGTCGTTGTAGATGTGGCGCTGGAACTGGTCGGGCGCGAGGAGGACGACGACGTCCGCCCACTCGGCGACCTCGGCGGGCGTGCCCACCTCGAAGCCGGCCTCCGTCGCCTTCTGGCGGCTCTTCGACTCCGGCTGCAGGCCGACGCGGACCTCGACGCCCGAGTCGCGCAGGTTCTGCGCGTGCGCGTGGCCCTGCGAGCCGTAGCCGACGATCGCGACCTTCTTGCCCTGGATGATGCCGAGATCGGCACCGTCGTCGTAGATGACCTCAGTCATGGATGACTCCTTCTGTTCGTTCGTACGTGTGTGGTGGCTCAAGGGCGCGCGTCAGCCGCGGTCGCCCTTGAGCACGCGCTCGCTGATGGACTTGCCGCCGCGCCCGATGGCCAGCAGGCCCGACTGCGCGATCTCCTTGACCCCGTAGGGCTCGAGCAGCCGCAGCAGCGCCTGGCACTTGGGCGAGTCGCCCGTGACCTCGATCACGAGCGCATCGGTCGTGACGTCGACGACCCGCGCCCGGAACAGCGTCGCCGCCTCGAGGATCTGCGAGCGGGTCGAGTTGTCGACGCGCACCTTGATCAGCATGTGCTCGCGCTGCACCGACTGCCCGGGCTCGAGCTCGACGATCTTCACCACGTTCACGAGCTTGTTGAGCTGCTTCGTGACCTGCTCGAGCGGCAGCTGGTCGACGTCGACGACGACGGTGATGCGGCTGAGCCCCGGCACCTCGGTGCGGCCCACCGCGAGCGAGTCGATGTTGAAGCCGCGACGGGCGAAGAGCCCGGCGACGCGGCTCAGCAGACCCGGCTTGTCCTCCACCAGGAGCGACAGGACATGCGTGCTCATCACTCCTCCTCCCAGACGGGGCTGTGATCCTTCGCGTACTGCACGAAGGAGTTCGACACGCCCTGCGGCACCATCGGCCACACCATCGAGTCCTTCGAGACGATGAAGTCGATCACGACCGGGCGGTCGTTCGTCTCGAGGGCGAGCCTGATGGCCGGGTCGATCTCCTCCGGCGTCGTGACGCGGATGGAGAGGCAGCCGTAGGCGTCGCCCAGCTTCACGAAGTCGGGGATCATCTTCGCGTCGGTGCCGGTCTCGAGGTCGGTGAACGAGTGCCGGCCCTCGTAGAACAGGCTCTGCCACTGCCGCACCATGCCGAGCGACGAGTTGTTGACGATCGCGACCTTGATGGGGATGTCGTTGAGCGTGCAGGTCGCGAGCTCCTGGTTGGTCATCTGGAAGCAGCCGTCGCCGTCGATCGCCCACACCACCCGCTCGGGGTCGGCGACCTTCGCGCCCATCGCGGCGGGCACCGCGTAGCCCATGGTGCCGGCGCCGCCGGAGTTGAGCCAGGCGTTCGGCCGCTCGTACTTGATGAACTGCGCGGCCCACATCTGGTGCTGGCCGACGCCGGCGGCGTAGACGCCCTCGGGGCCGGTGAGCTCGCCGATGCGCTGGATCACGTGCTGCGGCGAGAGCTTGCCGTCGGTGGGCGGCGTGAAGCCGAGCGGGAACCGCTCCTGCAGCCCGTGCAGGCGCTCCCACCAGTCGGTCAGGTCGGGGCGCTCGCTGACCGCGAGATCCTGGAACGCGATCGACAGGTCGGCCAGCACGTCCCGCACGTCGCCGACGATCGGCACGTCGGCGGCGCGGATCTTGGAGATCTCCGCGGGGTCGACGTCGACGTGGATCACCTTGGCGCCGGGCGCGAACTCGGCGACCTTGCCGGTGACGCGATCGTCGAAGCGCGCACCGAGCGCGAGGATCAGGTCGCACTCCTGGAACGCGAGCACCGCCGGCACCGCGCCGTGCATGCCGGGCATGCCGAGGTGCTGGGGATGCGAGTCGGGGAACGCGCCGCGCGCCATGAGCGTCGTGACGATCGGCGCGCCCGTCGCCTCGGCGAAGTCGAGCAGCTCCTGCGAGGCCTTCGCGCGGATCACGCCGCCGCCCACGTAGAGCAGCGGGCGCTGCGATTGCGAGAGCAGCTGCGCTGCCGCCGCGATCTGCTTGCCGTGCGCCTTCGTGACGGGTCGGTAGCCGGGCAGGTCGACCTTCTCCGGCCAGACGAACGGCGCGGAGTTGGCCTGCGCGTCCTTCGTGATGTCGACGAGCACGGGGCCGGGGCGGCCGGTGGAGGCGATGTGGAAGGCGGCCTTCAGCACGCCCGGCACATCGGCGGGGTCGGAGACCTGGAAGGTGTGCTTCGTGATGGGCATCACGATGCCCGTGATGTCGGCCTCCTGGAACGCATCCGTGCCGATCAGGTGGCTGAAGACCTGACCGGTGATCGCGACCATCGGCACCGAGTCCATGTAGGCGTCGGCGATCGCGGTGACGAGGTTCGTGGCGCCCGGGCCCGACGTCGCCAGGCAGACGCCGACGCGGCCGGTGGCTGCGGCGTAGCCCTCGGCGGCGTGCCCGCCGCCCTGCTCGTGCCGCACGAGGATGTGGCGGATCGCGCTCTGCTGCATGAGCTCGTCGTAGAACGGGATGATCGCGCCGCCGGGGATGCCGAAGACGTCGGTGACCCCGAGGAGCTCGAGCGACTTGAGGACGGCGCCGGAGCCCGTCAGGGTCTGCGGCGAGGCCTCGCGCGGGGGCGCGGGCCGTGGGGTGATGGTCATGGCTCTCCTGGGCTCGAACGGCCCGCGCGGGGCGGGCCTGGCTGGATCGACCGGGCGTGCGTCAGCCGGTGACAGCGCCGGTGGCGGCGGACTGCACGAGCTTGGCGTACTTGGCGAGGACTCCGCGCGTGTAGCGCGGGGGCAGCGGCTCCCAGCCCTCACGCCGGGAAGCGAGCTCTGCCTCGTCGACGATCAGGTCAAGCGAGCGAGCGGCGATGTCGACCTTGATGCGGTCTCCGTCGCGCACGAAGGCGATCGGACCGGAGTCGACCGCCTCAGGGGCGATGTGGCCGATGCACAGGCCGGTTGTGCCGCCTGAGAATCTGCCGTCCGTCAAGAGTAGTACATCCTTGCCGAGCCCAGCGCCCTTGATGGCCGCGGTGATGGCGAGCATCTCGCGCATGCCGGGACCGCCCTTCGGGCCCTCGTAGCGGATCACGACGACGTCGCCCGCCTGGATCTCGCCGTTCGTCAGCGCATCCATCGCCGCGCGCTCGCGATCGAAGACGCGCGCCGGGCCCTCGAAGACCTCGGCGTCGAAGCCGGCCGTCTTGACGACGGCGCCGTCGGGGGCGAAGGTGCCGGAGAGGATCGTCAGGCCGCCAGTGGCGTGGATGGGGTCGGCTAGCTCGCGGACCACCGTGCCGTCGATCGGCTGCGGGTCGAGCTCGGCGAGGTTCTCGGCGAGGGTCTTGCCGGTCACCGTGAGCACGTCGCCGTGCAGCAGACCGGCGTCGAGCAGCGCCCGCATGACGACCGGCATGCCGCCGACGCGGTCGAAGTCCTGCGCGACGTAGGCGCCGAAGGGCTTGACGTCTGCCAGGTGCGGCGAGCGCTCCCCCACGCGGCGGAAGTCGTCGAGGGTCAGCTCGACCCCGGCCTCGTGCGCGATCGCCAGCAGGTGCAGCACCGCGTTCGTGGAGCCGCCGAGCACCATCGCGACGGTGATGGCGTTCTCGAACGCCTCCTTCGTCAGGATGTCTCGGGCGGTGATGCCGCGCCGCAGCAGCTCGACGACCGCGGCGCCCGACTGGCGGGCGTAGTAGTCGCGGCGGCGGTCGGCCGAGAGCGGCGTCGAGGAGCCCGGCAGGCTCATGCCGAGCGCCTCTGCGACGCAGGCCATGGTGTTCGCGGTGTACATGCCGCCGCATGCGCCCTCGCCCGGGGCGAAGCCGCACTCGATGCGGTGCAGGTCCTCCGCCGAGATCTTGCCGGCCTTGTAGGCGCCGACCGCCTCGAAGGAGTCGATGATCGTCATCGACTTCGGGATCGTGCCGTCCTCGAGCTTCGCGAAGCCGGGCGCGATCGATCCGGCGTAGACGAACACGCTCGCCAGGTCGAGCCGCGCGGCCGCCATGAGCATGCCCGGCAGCGACTTGTCGCAGCCGGCCAGCAGCACGGTGCCGTCGAGGCGCTCGGCCATCACGACCGTCTCGACGCTGTCGGCGATGACCTCGCGCGAGACGAGCGAGAAGTGCATGCCCTCGTGGCCCATCGAGATGCCGTCCGAGACCGACACGGTGCCGAACTGCAGCGGGTAGCCGCCGCCGGCGTGCACGCCCTCCTTCGACGAGCGCGCGAGGCGGTCGAGCGAGAGGTTGCAGGGGGTGATCTCGTTCCACGAGCTCGCGATGCCGATCTGCGGCTTCTCCCAGTCGGCGTCGCCCATGCCCACGGCGCGCAGCATCCCGCGGCTGGTGGTCGCTTCGACGCCGTCCGTGACGGCACGGGAACGCGGCTTGATGTCGATCTCAGGCATGCTGCGATCCTACGCCGCGGGTGATGTCTGATCTGGCCGCGCGGCGCGGCCGAGGGCCATCGCAGCACCGCGTCCGCTCCCCGTCGGCTGGCTGGCACGCACCGAGAGGGTCTACCGTCGAGACATGATCCCGATCGGCCTCAGCACGATCTCCGTCTTCCCCAAGGGGGTCGAGGACGGCTTCCGCCTCTCGCGCGAATCCGGGTTCGACGGCGTGGAGGTCATGGTGACCACCGACTCGAAGACGCGCAGCCCCGAGCGCCTGCTGGAGCTCGCCGACCGCTACGAGCAGCCCATCATGGCGATCCACGCGCCGGTCGTGCTGCTGACGACCTTCGTGTGGGGGCGCGACCCGTTCGTGAAGCTCGACCGCTCGGCCGAGCTCGCCGTCTCGGTGGGCGCGCCGACGGTCGTCGTGCACCCGCCGTTCCGCTGGCAGGGCAAGTACGCCAGGACCTTCACCGACGCGGTGCGCGCCACCGAGCAGAAGCACGGCGTCGAGGTCGCTGTCGAGAACATGTTCCCGTGGGCGGCCGGCGGCATCGACCGCCAGGCCTACCTGCCGGGCATCGACCCGAGCCTCATGGACGTCGACCACGCGACGCTCGACTTCTCGCACTGCGCGCTCGCGAAGCGCGACTCGATGCAGCTGGCGCTCGACCTGGGCGACCGGCTGCGCCACGTGCACCTGACCGACGGCGTCGCCGCCGAGGAGGGCCGCGTGTTCGACGAGCACCTGATCCCCGGCCACGGCAACGAGCCGGTCGCCGAGGTGCTGCAGATGCTCGCGCAGCAGCAGTGGTCGGGTCAGGTGATCGCCGAGATCAAGACGCGGCAGGCCCGCTCGGAGCGCGACCGGCTGCGGCTGCTCACCGAGACGATCGAGTTCGCACGCGAGCACCTCGCGGTCGGCCCCACCGCAACCGGCGAGCCCGCACCGGCCTCCTCGACGCCGGAGCCCGAGCCCGGCAGCTGAGCTGCGGCTCAGGGCGCCAGCTCGCCCCGGCCCTGCACGGGCCCCTCCTGCGCGCGACCCTCGCGCAGTCGGCCCTCCCGCAGTCGAGCCTGGGCACTGCTCGCGTCGTCGACGAGCCGCGTGACGAGCGCGACGAGCGCTGCCCGGTCGGGCTTGCGCATCCGCCCCCGCCTCGGCAGCGCGCCGATCGCCACGACCAGGTCGGGCAGCGCGCCGTGGTCGATGAGGCCCGGCAGGGCCGCCGCGACGCGCCTGGCGAGCGGATGCGCGGGGTCGGGGCCGAGGTCGTCGGGCGCGCCCTCGGGCACGACGGCGACGACGACGCGGTCGTCGCCGATCGCGTCGGGCACCCCCACCATCGCCGCGTCGACGACGCCGGGCAGCGAGGCGATGAGCGGCTCGTACAGCCCGACGTAGATGTTCTGCGTGCCGCGCAGCAGCATGTCCTTCTTGCGGCCGAGCAGCGTGAGGCGGCCGTCATCGATGCGGGCGAGGTCGCCCGTGCGCACCTCGGCGAGCTCGTCGGGCAGCTCGTGCAGGTAGGCGCGCGCGAGCCCGGGCCCCGCGAGCACGAGCTCGCCGTCGTCGATGCGCGCCTCGACGCTCGGCACGACGTCGCCGACCAGGTCGCCGCCGCTCGGCGCGCGCAGCTTCTCGCCGCCGTGGGCGATGGCGACCGGCAGGATCTCGCTCATCCCGTAGACGCAGCGGATGCGCGCATCGGGGAAGCGGGTGAGCGCGCGCTCGATGAGCGGCGGCAGCACGGGCGCCCCGCCGAGGGCGATGAGCTGCAGGCCGCCGATCCCGGAGCCGCGCTCGTCGAGCAGGCGCAGGATGGCGTCGAGGCCGCCGGGCGAGGCGAAGACCGCGTCGGCGCGCTCGAGGTGGGGCAGGTAGTGCTCCGGCGAGGCGCCCGGGTCGAGGCCCGCGGGCGGGAGGGTCCAGTGGCTGCCGGCGATGAGCGCGGGGATGCCGATCATCAGCTGGTCGGTGAGCAGGCGGAGCCCGGGCGTGAGGCCGAGCCCCGCGCGGACGTCCGCCAGACCGGCGCCGAGCGAGGCGAGCGTGTGGAGCACCGCCTTCGGCTCGCCCGTCGTGCCGGAGGTGAAGATCAGCAGCGCGTCAGCGGCGGCGTCGGCGGGCGGCAGCCGCCTCGGGCGGGTGCGCGCCAGCGCGTCGAGGCGGTGCGCCCCTCGCGGCGAGCCCGGCAGCCGGCGGCCCGTGACGATGTGCCGCGCGTGCGGCAGCAGCTCGGCGTAGGCGGGCAGGTCGATGCCGCGGGTGCGCGCGACGCGGCGCAGGCCCGGGCTCGAGACGAGGTGCAGCAGCGACTCCGCAGCCGTCCACTGCGGCTGCGCGAGCGCGAGCCGGGCGGCGAGCAGCTCAGGGCCCGCACCCAGGTCGACGAAGGCGATCTGACCGCCCGCGCGGCAGATCGCGAGCGCGAGCACCACGGCGTCGGCCGATGGACGGACCGAGAACGCGACGCGATCGCCCGGCTGCATCCCCGCATCCGCGAGCCCCGTCGCGACCCGATCGATGCGCTCGCCGAGCTCGGCGAAGGTCAGCGTGCGGGGTCCGGAGGTGAGCGCCGGTCGCGAGGCGTGCTCGCGGGTGGCGGCCAGCACGGCCTCGAGCATGCTCACGGGCGGGCCTCCACGATCAGGCGCGAGTACGCGGGCAGCAGCTGGCCGCGGGCGGGGGTGCGCTCGATCACCCGCAGCGCGCGGCCGGCGCGCGCCACGCGGCGGAGCGCCGCGAGCAGCAGCCGGATCTCGGCCATCGCGAGCGGTGCGCCGATGCAGAAGTGGGCGCCGGCGCCGAACCACAGCTGCTTGAGCCCTGCGGCTCGATCGCTCGCGGGGTCGAAGCCGCCGGCGGCGCGGTCGGCGGCGTAGGTGACGATGATGACGCGATCGCCGGGTGCGACCGCGACCGACCCGATCGTGCGGGCCGCGAGCGTCGAGCGCAGCATGACGGGCGTCGGCGTCGTCCAGCGCAGCCCCTCGGCGATCGCGCGCTCGGCCGGCTCGTCGTCGAGGGCCTCGTGCAGCGTGTCGCTGTCGGCGAGCAGCGCGGCGATGCGCGGGATGGCTGCGGCGATCGTCTCGGTGCCCGTGAGGATGAACGCGCCGACCGCGCTCAGCGCCTCCTCCTCGCTGAGGCCGAGGCCGCGCAGCCGCCCCGGCACGGTCGACTCGTCACCGCGGTAGGCGGCCGCGGCGTGCTCGCCGAGCGCGTCGAGCACGGCGCGGGCGCTCCTGACCTGCGCGGGGCGCAGCGTCGGGCGAGTGAGGCGCACCATGCCCGTGATGCCCGCGATCTGCTGGAACAGCCGGTCATCGACGGCCTCCCGCTCGAGCCCGACGAGCAGCGCGATGGCGGCGCTCGCCGAGCGCCGGGTGTGGGCGGCGAGGTCGACGCGATCGCCCGCGAGCAGGCTGCGCTCGAGGGCGGCGGCGCCCTCGCCCAGCGACTGCTGCACGAGCGGTTCGACGAAGGCGGGCGAGAAGATCGGGGCGAGTCGGCGTCGCAGCGCCCGGTGGTCGTCGCCGTGCATGTTCACCAGCACCCGCGCGCCGAGCACGGGCGTCCACAGATCGCTCGACGCACCCTTGCCCTGCTTCGAGAAGCCCTCGCCGTCGAGCAGCACCTGGCGCGCGAGCGCGGCGTCCTTGACGACGACGCCGAGCCCCGGCACGCGCCGCACCGGCCCGCGCACCGCCTGCAGCAGCGGGTAGCCGATCGGGTGCACCGCGCGCATGAGCCGCGCGTCGTGGCGCATCGCGAGCGCCAGGCGACGCGTGCGGTCGGCCGTCATCGGATGTCCACGTGCGACGGCCGGTACGCGTGATCCTTGTACCAGAGCAGCGTGTTCTTCAGCCCCCACGCCTGCACGCGGCGCGACGAGCCGCGCACGACGACGTCGTCGCGACGCGCGACCCTCCCCGTCAGCCGCCGCACGGCGTTCACGAGCGCGCGATCCTCGTGCAGCTCCTCGATCGCGGTGCGCGGGAATCCGCCGCACGCCTCGTACATGGCGCTGGTGATCCCGACGTTGCAGCCGGCCGCCATCACGTAGGGGCCGTGGAACTCGGGGCCGTTGTTCGACGGCCGCAGCACGCCGAAGGCATCCGCCACCCTCACCGCCGCGGTGAGGCCCGCTCGGCGGAGCGGGCCCAATCCCTCGTCGTGCCGGGGCACGAGCAGCCCGGCGACGAGCTCGAGCCCCAGCCCGCCCTGCGCGCGCGGCGCGAGGGCGCGGCGGATGCGGGCCGTCCAGTCGAGCCGCGGGATGCAGTCGGCGTCGGTGCGCGCGAGCATCGTCGCGCCCGCGGCGATCGCGGCGCGCATGCCGGTGTCGGCGGCGGCGCCCGTGCCCTTCTGCGACTCGTGGATCACCCGCCAGCGCTGCAGGCCGCGCTCGGCGATGAAGGCCTCGATGATCGCGCGCGAACCATCGGTCGAGGCGTTGTCGACGAAGATCGCGTCGAAGTCGGCGTCGCGCTGCGCGGCGAGCTGGCGGAGCGTCGGGCCGATGCCGCGAGCCTCGTCGAAGACCGGCACCACGACGAAGAGGCGACCGGGCGCGCCCGCCGCACCGCTCACAGCCGCACCGCCGCGGCCCCGAGGCTGATGCCGCCCGCCAGGCCGACCAGCAGCACGAGGCTGCCGGGGCCGACCAGCCCGTCGTCGAGCGCGCGCCGCAGCTGGATCGGCAGGGTCGCCGAGGCGAGGTTGCCGTGCTGCGCGACGGTGGGCAGGATGCGCTCGACGCCGAGCCCCAGCCGCTCGGCGATCGGCGCGAGGTGGGGCTCGGCCACCTGGTGCATGAGCACCAGGTCGACGTCGTCGAGCCCGATGGCGTGGCGGGCGAGGAGGCCCGTCACGAGCTCGGGCCCGAGCGCCATGAAGGCCCGCTGCAGCCCTCGCCCGTCGATGTCGAAGTAGGTGGCCTCCGGATCGCGCGGGCGCATCGAGCCGCCCATCGGCAGCGTGCCGATCGACCAGTGGTGGCTCGCGGCCGAGAACGCCATCCCCACGACCCCCCGGCCGTCGCCCGCTGGCGCAGCCTCGAGGATGAGCGCGGCACCCGCATCGCTCATCGTGTAGCCGGGGAACGAGCGCACGAACTGGTGCCGGTCGGCGACCCGCCAGCGCACTGCGCTGGTCGGCGTCTCCCCGCTCGCGATGAGCACGCGCCGGGCCTGGCCCGAGACGATGAGCGCCTGCGCCACCTGCACGGCGTTCAGCACCGAGTTGCAGGCGTTCTTCACGTCGAAGACCGGCACGCCGAGGCCCAGCCTGTCGCTCACGATGTGCGATGTCGCCGGCTCGATCAGATCCTGGCTCGCGCTCGCGAACACCAGCAGGTCGACGGGCTCCGGCGAGGCCTCGATCGCTCGACGCGCCGCGTGCACCGCGAGGTCGGAGGCCTGCTCGCCCTCCTCGCGCTCGTGCACCCGGTCGACGCCCGTCATGCGATGGATGAGCCCGACCGGCAGCGGCACCCCCGGGTTCTCCTCCCGCAGGCGCCGCTCGGTCTGCGCGGTGGTGCGGATGCGGGAGGGCAGGTGGGTGCCCACCGCGGCGATGGCGGCGGTGAGCGGCGCGGAGGTCGTCGGCACTGTCGGAGCGTAGCCCGCCGCGCCGCCCGAGCCGTGATCCTCGGCGCTACGCGGCGGCGGGCGCCAGCGCGTCGAGGGCCCGGATCCGCTCCCCCGTCGCCCTCCGGCGCGCCGAGCGCACCGCGAGCGCTGCGGCCAGCAGGCCGAGGCCCGCGAAGATCACCAGCATCGCCACCGAGGCGCCCACCCCGCCGGCGCCCGCCGCGATCGCCTGCAGCGCATCCGCCGCGTGCGTCATCGGCAGCACGGGCGCGATGCTCGCGAAGCCCTCGCCGAGCGCCTCGCGCGGCACCAGTCCGCCGGCGGCCACCGCCTGCAGGCCGAGCAGCACGAGCGAGACGACCGCGCCGACCGGGCCCCACCACGCGACGAGCGCGAGGTGCAGCAGCGTCGCGACGGCGGCGAACAGGAGCGCGACCCCGATCGTGGCGGGAGCCGCCGACCAGGCGACGCCGCCGATCGTGTGCACGACGAGCGTGGCGAGCAGCGCCTGCAGGCCGACCAGCCAGGCCGAGCGGATCAGCAGCGTCGAGAGCACGCGGCCGTCGGGCTCGCCGGAGGCGAGGACGCGGCTGCGGCTGCGGGCCAGCACGAGGGCGAGCGCGAGCGCGCCGAGCCACAGGCCGATCGGCACCGCGACGGTCAGGATGCGTGCCTCGCCGGTGGGCAGCGGGTGCTGCTCGGCGAGGTCGAAGCCGACCGGGTTCGTCGCGACGTCGGAGAGGTTCTCCAGCTCGGTGTCGCTGAGCTGCGGCAGGGCGTCGAGCCCTTCGCGGAGGCCGTCGGCGAGCTGCGTGCCGCCATCGCCCAGCTGCTCGGCGCCGGTCTGCGCAGACCGCGCACCGGCGGCCAGCTGCACGGCGCCGGACCCCAGCTCGCCGAGGCCCGTGCCGAGCTCGCGCGTGCCGTCGGCGAGCTGCTGCGCACCGGTGACCGAGGCGCCGAACCCGCCCTCGAGCTCGCCGAGACCGCCGGCGAGCTGCGCCGCGCCGTCGCGCAGCGCCGGCGAACCGGCCGATGCCTGCGCGGCACCGTCGGCGAGCTGCGCCGCACCCTCTCGCACGCCTGCACCGCCGGCGATCAGCTGCGCCGCACCGGAGTCGAGCTGGTCCAGCCCCCCGGTCACCTCGCCGAGGCCCGCGGCGAGCGCGCCCCCGATGTCCTGCTGCTCGAGCTGCGCGAGCCCCGCGGCGAGCTGCCGCGCCGCCTCGAGCGCCGCCGGGTCGGTGCCCGGGTCGGCCTCGAGCGCCGCGACGATCTGGGCGGCAGCCGACGACGAGGAGCCGATGGCCTGCTCGAGCTGGCCGATGCCGCCCGCCTCGATCGCCTGGTCGAGCCCAGCGCCGATCTGCGAGGTCAGCTGCTGCACGCCGCCGGCGAACTGGTCGACGCCCGCGGTGTACTGGTCGATGCCGCCGCTCAGCTGCGCGGCGCCGCCGGCCAGCTGGTCGACGCCGCCGGTGTACTGCCCGACGCCGTCGCGGAGCGCGGCGCTGCCGTCGGCGAGCTGGCCGATGCCCTGCTGCGCCGTGCCGAGGCCGCCCGCGAGCTGGTCGCCGCCGTCGGCGAGCTGCAGCGCGCCGTCCTGCGCGCTGCCGGCGCCGTCGGCGAGCTGATCGACCCCGCCGGCGATCTCGCCGATGCCCTCCGCCAGTTCCGCGCCGCCGTCGCCGAGCGCATCCGCCCCGTCGACGACCGCGCCGAGCTGCTCGGCCATCGTGCCCATGCCGCCGTAGATCCCCGAGATGAAGCCGCTCGTCACGACGTCGCCGAACGACGCCATGATCGACTCGCCCGTCTCGGTCGCGAGGCTGGTCGCGAGCCCGCTCGAGCTCGCGTCCGTCACGATGCGGATGCCGGCCTGCTGCGGCTCGTCGCCCTGCAGGCTCAGCACGCGCTCGGAGAAGTCCTCGGGGATCGTCACGATCGCGCGCACGTCACCGGCCGCGAGGGCCTCTGCCGCGTCCTCCTCGTTCAGGATCAGGAAGTCGAAGCCGTCGTCGTCGTCGGCGACCAGGTCGGTGACGACCTGGCGACCGGCGAACATCGTCGACTCGGTGCCGTCGGCGGCCGTGGTCGTGATGATCTGGTCGCTGTTGACGACGGCCGCGGCGACGTCGCGCTCGCCGTCGACGGCCGGGCCCAGCGACCATGCGGCGAGCGCGGCGATCGCGAACGGTGTCGCGGCGGCCGCGGTCAGCGCGGCAGCCTTCCTGAGCGTGCTGGTCATCGGTCTGCTCCCGTGGTCGCGAGATCCCCGCTCGGGGATCCGCTGTCGGTCGGTCGGTCGTCGTCGGTGCCGGATGCGGCGTCGGCGCGGGCGGCCTCGGCCTCGCGAGCCTCTGCCTCGCGGTCCTCCGCGGCCGCGTCCGCTGGCGACAGCTCGAGGGTCGCCCGCCCGTGCGCCTCGGGCGAGGGCTCGCTGGTGACGATGGTGAGGTCGTCGCCGCCCAGGCGCGCCGCGAGCGCCGCGGCGCCGGTCGGGGCGCCGGCCGCGGCGTCGATCCAGACGAGGTTCGGCGTGCGCTCGAGCGCGATGGCGAGCAGCACGGCGGTGCGCTCGAGCGGTGCGAGCCTCGCGAGCGGCGCCGCGGCGTCGATCGCGCTGCCCGCGGCCGAGCCGGCGCGCTCCACGAGCTGGTCGGCGCGCGCGTCGAGCACGGGCCCGACCGCGAAGGGCGAGCGCAGCGCCAGCGCGGCCCTGGCCGCCTGGTGCGCCGACTCGACGTGCCCGTCCAGGTCGACGAGTGCGATGCGGTCGCGCAGGGCGGCGACGTCGCCGGGCAGCGCCGCTCCGCCGACGTGCGCGCGGCCGGCCGCTCCGATGTCGCCCAGCAGCGCGTGCGCGAGCCGCTGCCGGTCGGCGAAGGGGCCGTCGAGGCGCACGACCGCGCCGCGCGGCGCCGTGATCGTCCAGGAGGCGCTGCCGGGCTCGTCGTGGCCGGGCTCGGGGCGCAGGCGCTCGAGCGCGAGGTGACCACCCGCATCCGTCGCCCACGCGAGGGCGGTGCGGTGCCGTCCGAGGCTCTCGCCCTCGACATCCATGTCGGGCATCGCGCGGTCGAGCCACCTCGGCAGCCACCAGGCGCGCTCGCCCATGAGCGTCATGAGCGCCGGGATCAGCGTCATGCGCACGAGGAAGGCGTCCACCGCCACGCCGACCGCGAGGCCGAGCGCGATCGCCTTGATCATCGCCATGCCCTCCGGCACGAACGCGAAGAAGACGAAGAACATGATCAGCGCGGCTGCCGTGACGACGCGGGCGTTCGCGGCGAAGCCGTGGCGCACGGCGCTGATCGCGCGGTCGGGGTCGGAGGCGCGCCCGTGGGCGTAGGCCTCGCGCATGCCGGAGACGAGGAACATCTGGTAGTCCATCGCGAGCCCGAACAGCACGGCCATGAGCAGCACCGGCATGAACGACAGGATGGGCCCGGGCTCGGCGTGCAGCAGCTCGATGCCCCAGCCCCACTGCATGACCGCGACCACCGTGCCGAAGGCGGCGAGCACGGAGCCGAGGAAGCCGAGCGCTGCCGTGATCGGCACCAGGATCGAGCGGAACACGAGCATGAGCAGCACGATCGCGAGCGAGACGACGACCGCGCCGAAGGGCAGCAGCGCGTCGGCGAGGCGCTGCGAGACGTCGATCTGCACCGCGGTGGCGCCCGTGACGGCGATCGGGGTGCCGTGCTCGGCCTCGAGCGCGGGGGCTGCGTCGCGGATGCGCTGCACGAGCTCGGCGGTCGCGTGGTCGGTGGGGCCGGTCTCGGCGATCACCTGCACGATCGCGGTGTCGGCCGTCTCGTCCGGGTAGGCGCTGCCGATGCGGTCGACGCCCTCGATCTCGGCGAGGTCGTCGGAGAGGTCGTCGAGCACGCCCATGATGTCGGTGACCTGCGTGATGTCGGCCATCACGACCAGCGGGCCCGTCGAGCCGTCGCCGAAGCCCTCCTGCAGCGTGTCGTAGGCGACGCGCTGCGTCGTGCCCTGCGCCTCGCGTCCGTTGTCCGGCAGGGCGAGCTCGAGGCTCGCGGCGGGCACGGATGCGACGCCCACGACCGCGAGCACGGCGAGGATCGCGACCCACGGCCGCTTGGCGACGCCCGTGACCCAGCGCATCCCGAGCGTCGGCCGCTCGTCCACGTCGCGCTCGGCGAGGCGCGCTGCGCGACTGCCCGGCTTCGGGCGCAGGCGCTCGCCCAGCAGCGCCATGATCGCCGGCAGCAGCGTCGCGGCGGCGGCCACGGCGATCGCGACCGAGGCAGCAGCGCCGATGCCCATCACCGATAGGAACGGGATGCCGACGATCAGCAGGCCCGTGAGGGCGATGATGACGGTGAGCCCGGCGAAGAGCACCGCGGTGCCGGCGGTGCCGACGGCGAGCGACCCCGACTCGACGACGCCCATGCCGCGCGCGAGCTGCGAGCGGTGCTTCGAGAGGATGAAGAGCGCGTAGTCGATGCCGACCGCGAGGCCGATCATCAGCGCCATGAGCGGCGCGGAGTTCGAGACCGTCACGAGCGCTGAGGCGCCGAGCACGCCGCCCATCGTGATCCCGACGCCCACGAGCGCGGTGATCAGCGGCAGGCCGGCCGCCAGCAGCGACCAGAAGGTGACGAACAGCACGATGCCGGCGAAGAGCACGCCGAGGCCCTCGACCCAGGAGATCGGCACGCTCGTGGCCTGGAACGCCTGCCCGCCGAACTCGACCGCCAGGCCGGACTCGCGCGGCGCATCCGCCGTCGCCACCAGCTCGTCGAGCCCCGCGGGCGCAGCCCCGGAGCCGCTCGGCTCGAACTGCACCTGCGCGAAGGCGTAGCGGCCGTCGTCGGAGATCTGGTCGGCCGCGAACTCGTCCCAGGGACCGAGCGCCGTGGCGATGTCGTCGATCTCGGCGATCTCGGCGACCTGCGCCTCGATCTCGTCGCGGAACTGCTCGACCTGCTCCCCCTCGGGCGCGGCGTAGACGACCTGCACCGCAGAGCCGGCGACCTGCGGGAAGACGCTGGAGAGGCGATCGAGGGCCTGCTGCGACTCGGTGCCGGGGATGTCGAAGGATTCCTGCATGTCGGGGCCGAGCGCGAGCGCGCCGCCCAGCACGCCGCCGAGGGCGAGCACCCAGGCGATGATGACGAACCATGCGCGGCGCATCGAGGCTGCGCCGACGCGGGAGAGCCACGTGGCCATCAGGCGTCCTTCCGATCGGTGGTGGCGCTCGCTGCGCCAGCGGTGTGCGCTGCGACGGTCGCCGCAGGGTCGTGCTCCGCCGGCAGCGGCGGGCACAGGTCGACGATCGTGTCGATCAGCACGCGGCGCTTGAGCTCGCGGTCGAACTCGGGCACGTCGTCGCGCTCGGCCTCGCCGATCAGGAAGGCCGCGCCCGCGAGCCCGATGGAGAGGCGCATGACCTCCGGCGTCGCCGACGCCTCGGCGATGAGCACCTCGGCCATGCGGTTCACGAGCGCGTTGGCGCGGCCGATGACCGGCACGTCGAGCAGCGCGCCACGCTGGCTGACGAAGATCGTGACCGCGCGCGCGTGCGCCTGCAGCAGATCGACGAAGACGGTGATCAGCGAGACCAGGTCGTCGCGGCTGAAGGCGTGGTGCTGCTCGCTGGTGGGCACCTGCTGCAGCAGCGACTCGAGCGCGTCGAGCGCCGGCGCCATGGCGGCCTCCAGCAGCGACTCCTTCGAGTCGAAGTGGTAGAGCACGGAGGACTTCGAGGTGCCGACCGCGTCCGCGATCTGCTGGATCGAGGTGCCGAGGTAGCCGAAGCGGGCGAAGCGCTCGAGCGCCGCTTCCAGGATCGTGTCGCGAGTGGTCACGTGACACCACTGTACTGACCGATCGGTCAGAGTTCGACCGATCGGTCAGGATCCATAGCGGATGCGTGGGTTCCGGCGTCGCTCAGCCCGCGGCGCTAGGTTGGTCGCGACAAGGAGGCGTGATGCGCAAGTACCTGTTCAACGCTGGAGTCCTCAGCGCCATCGCGAGCGGCCTGGGGGTCGCGAAGGCGACGCGCCAGGGGCCGCGCGACTGGCGGCTCGGGCTGCTGTGGGCCAGCTGGGGCATCGGCGTCGCGCTCGCCCTCGGCTCGGTCAAGCAGCGCGAGGAGAGCATCCGCCAGCAGGAGCTCGAGCGAGAGCTGCGCAAGGCCGCCAAGGGCAAGTGAGCCCCGACCCGCGAAGCGCTGACGCCGATCGCGTGCTCGTGATCGGCGACGCGCTCGTCGACGAGGTGGACGGCGCCTCCATCGTGGGCGGCGCGGCGCTCAACGTGGCCGTGGGCCTCGCGCGCCTCGGGGTGCCGGCGCGCCTCGTGGCCATGGTCGGCGAAGACGCAGCAGGTCGACTGGTGCGCGAGCACTGCGCGGCGCACGACGTCGAGCTGCTCGCCGCGCCCGCACCCCGCGGCACCGCCGTCGCCCGCGCCGAGCGCGTCGGCGGCACGATGCACTACGCCTTCAACGAGGCCGGAGCGCGCCGCTTCGTCGAGCTCGCGGGGCTCGAGCACGAGCTCGAGCGCGCGCCGCTCGTCGTGGTCTCGTGCCTCGCGCTCGAGCACGAGTCGCAGATCGCGCCCCTGCTGGCGATGCCGCGCCCGAGCGAGCGGCTGCTCATCGATCCCAACGCGCGTCCCGGGTACCTGGGGTCGCCCGGCGCGCGCGAGCGCTTCGCCGCGGGCCTCGATGCCCTCGCCGCCCGCGCGCTGCTCGTGAAGGTGAGCGACGAGGACACCGAGCTCGTCTACGCCGAGGACGCCGCGGAGACCGCGGGTCGTTGGCTGGCGGCCGGCACCGGCGCGGTGGCGATCACACGCGGCCCCGACGGCGCCCGCGTGGCGACGGCTCGCGGCTGGGTCGACGCCTTCGTGCCGCAGCTCGCTGCACCCCTGGTCGACACCATCGGCGCCGGCGACAGCGTGCTGGCTGCGCTCACCGCATCCGTCATCGCCGGCGACCACGAGCGCGGATGGGCGGGGCCGCTCGCACGGGCGATGGCCGTGGCCGCCGCCACGACCCGCGTCGCCGGCGGCCTCCTGCAGCTCCCGGAGCAGCGGGCCTCCTGAGCCCGCCGCGCGTCGGGCGGCGCGAGCCACCTGCTCGCCAGTGGCGCGGCGGGCGCGCCTAGCATGGTGCAATGGCCCTGAAGTCGCTCGACCAGTCCTCGAAGCTCAAGCACGTCCTCTACGAGATCCGCGGCCCGGTGGCCGCCGAGGCCGCGCGGCTCGAGGCCGAGGGGCACCGGATCCTGAAGCTCAACATCGGCAACCCCGCGCCGTTCGGCTTCGAGACCCCGGACACGATCGTGCAGGACATGATCGCGAACCTGCCGCTCGCCGAGGGCTACTCCGACTCGAAGGGCATCCTCTCGGCCCGCCGCGCGGTCGTGACGCGCTACGAGGGCGTCCCCGGCTTCCCGCAGCTCACGGTCGACGACGTGTTCCTCGGCAACGGGGTCTCCGAGCTCATCACCATGACCATGCAGGCGCTGCTCGACTCCGGCGACGAGGTGCTGATCCCCGCGCCCGACTACCCGCTCTGGACGGCGATGACCTCCCTCGGCGGCGGCACGCCGGTGCACTACCTGACGGATGAGGCGAACGGATGGGTGCCGGACCTCGCCGACATCGAGGCCAAGATCACGCCGCGCACCAAGGCCATCGTGGTCATCAACCCGAACAACCCCACGGGTGCCGTCTACACGCGAGAGGCGCTGCAGGGCATCGTCGACCTCGCGCGGCAGCACTCCCTGCTGATCCTCGCCGACGAGATCTACGACCGCATCCTCTACGACGACGCCGAGCACGTCTCGATCGCGACGCTCGCGCCCGACCTGCTGACGCTGACGTACAACGGCCTGTCGAAGACCTACCGCGCGGCGGGCTTCCGTGCCGCGTGGCTCGCGATCACCGGGCCGAAGTCGCACGCGGCGGGCTTCCTGGAGGGCTTGACGCTGCTGGCATCGACGCGCCTCTGCCCCAACGTGCCGGCGCAGTACGGCATCCAGGTCGCCCTCGGCGGCGTGCAGTCGATCGAGTCGCTGATCCTGCCCGGCGGCCGGCTGCTCGAGCAGCGCGACGCGGCGGTGCAGGGCCTGCAGCGGATCCCGGGCGTGAGCGTCGTGAACCCGAAGGGCGCGCTCTACCTGTTCCCGCGGCTCGATCCGGAGGTGCACGAGATCCGCGACGACCGCCAGTTCGCGCTCGACCTGCTGCGCGAGCAGAAGATCCTCGTGACGCACGGCACCGGCTTCAACTGGCCGGCGCCCGATCACTTCCGCATCGTGACGCTGCCGTGGAAGCGCGACCTCGAGGATGCGGTCGAGCGGATCGGCAACTTCCTCGCCTCGTACCGGCAGGTGTGATCGGATGACGGGCCCGCTGCTGCTGCGCGCCGAGGCGATGCGCACGGCTCGGCTCGAGCTCGAGCCGCTGCGCGTGGAGCACGCCGACGAGGCAGCGGCGGTCTTCGACGACGTCGCGCTGCACGCCTTCATGGGAGGAGCGCCGGCGAGCGCCGAGCAGCTGCGCAAGCGCTACCGGCAGCAGGCGGTCGGGCACTCCCCCGACGGCTCGGAGGCCTGGGTCAACTGGTTGCTGCGCCGCCACGACTCGGGCGAGCTCATCGGCACGGTGCAGGCGACGGTCAGCCCCGCCGCGCCGCGCGCTGATGCCGCTGGCGAGCCCTGCTCGGCCGAGGTCGCGTGGGTCATCGCCGGGCCTCACCAGGGTCGGGGATTCGCCTGCGAGGCCGCGATCGCGATGGCCGCCTGGCTGCGGCGCAGCGGCGTGACCACCATCCTCGCCCACATCCACCCGGAGCACGGCGCCTCCGTCGGTGTCGCGCGCGCGCTCGGCCTGCGCCGCACCGCCGTGGTGGTCGACGGCGAGGAGCGCTGGGGCGACGGACCGCTCCTGGAGGAGCCCTCGCACCGCGCTGCGGACGGCGATCCAGCTCGCGGGGCACGAGCCGCTCGCTGAGCGCGCATCGCTCGCCATCGCAGCCGCCTGCGGTGTCGCCGCCGGCGGTGCCCGCACTGCGTCAGCAACGGCAGCGGCAGCGTCGGCGGCAGCCGATCAGCTGAGCGCGCGCACGACGCGGGCGGGTGACCCGACCGCGATCACACCCGCGGGGATGTCTTTCGTCACGACGGAGCCTGCCCCGATGACGGAGTCCGCACCGATGGTGACGCCGGGGAGGACAGTGACGTTGGCCCCCAGCCAGACGTTCCGACCGATGACGACGGGTGCGGGGATGAGGTCTGCGCGGTGCGCGGGGTGCATGCCGTGCTGCAGGGTCGCGATGACCGCGTTGTGGCCGATCAGGCAGTCGTCGCCGATGGTGATCCCGCCCTGGTCCTGGAAGCGGCATCCGGAGTTGATGAACACGCGCTCGCCGAGCCTGATGTTCTTGCCGAAGTCAGCGGTGAACGGCGGGAAGAGCGTCACCGACGCATCGACGGGACGGCCGATGAGGGCTCCCAGCAGCGCCCTGACGCGAGCAGGCGGGTGGTAGCCGGAGTTGAGCTCGCCCGCGATGCGGAGCGCCTCCTGACTGGCCGCGTGCATCGTCGCATGCCCGGGTGAGCCGCCGGCGATGGTCTCGCCCGCGTCGAGGGCCGCGAGGAGGTCAGTGAGCGACATCGTGGTCGCCTCCCGGGCGGTCGGTCGGGTGGGCGTGCGCCTTCGCTCCGTGCTCCACGGGGAGCGCGGGAACGTCGGAAGACCAGCTGGCGAGCAGCTGGAGCCGTTCGGCCGACGGCGATCCCTGTTCGGCGGTGTAGATGAAGAGGCTGAGCCCGTCCTCGGCGGTGACGACGAGCTCGTCGTAGCGGAGCTCGAGATCCCCGACGATCGGGTGGCGGAAGCGCTTGGTGCCCGAGCCGTGCGTGCGCACGTCGTGCGCCGACCAGAGGCGGGCGAACACCTCGCTGCGGGTCGTGAGCTCGCCCACGAGGTCCTGCATCGTGCGATCGTGCGGATCCCGCCCTGCCTCGACGCGCATGATGCCGACGCACATCTGCGCGAAGAGCTCCCAATCCGGGTAGAAGTCGCGCGACGCGGGATCGAGGAACTGGAAGCGCGCCAAGTTGGGTGCCCTTCCCCCGGCGCCGATCACGGGCGAATAGAACGCTGCGCCCAGCGCGTTCGTCGCGACGAGGTTCTGGTGTCGGTCCCGGACGAACGCGGGGCCGCCCGTGATCGCGTCGAGCATGCGCTGCAGCGCGAGCGACGCGGGCTGCTGCGGCGTGGCACGCCGGCGCTGGCGGCCGGAGGTCGGGATGCCGTCGGCCGCGCGCGCGAGGTCGAGCAGGTGCATCCGCTCCGTCTCGTCCAGGAGCAGGGCTCTGGCGAGCGACTCCAGGACCGCGGACGACGCGCCGGCGATGGCACCGCGCTCGAGCTTCGCGTAGTACTCGACACTCACGTCGGCCAGCATCGCGACCTCGGAGCGGCGCAGCCCCGCGACGCGTCGGTTCGCGCCGGCGACCAGCCCGACGTCGGCGGGCGAGAGTCGCGCACGCCGCGTCGTGAGGAACTCGCGCACCTCTGCCTCGTTGTCCATGCGGACCACCGTACGACGGCTCGGGCGGGCGAGGGATGCACTGCCGGTGCACCCCTCGCCAGGGACTCCCCGCCCGCATCGCTCCCGGCTTGACTGGCACCGTGGCCCGACGGCCCCTGGGAAGCCGGAGCCGCCGATGCCGAGCACGACGACCGCAGCAGCGTGCGCGTCGCGCGCACCACCGAGAGAGGAACCCGCATGCGAGCAGCCCTGATGTACGACGCCGGCGATGTCCGGGTCGAGGAGGTCCCCGACCCGTCCATCCAGCGTCCGACCGACGCGATCATCCGCGTGACGCACGCCTGCGTCTGCGGCTCCGACCTGCATCCGTACCACTCGCTGGAGGCGACGCCCGAGGGTCGCCCTATGGGCCACGAGGCGATCGGCGTCGTCGAGCAGGTCGGCTCGGCGATCGAGCGACTGGCGGTCGGCGACACCGTGATCGTCCCCTTCGCGTGGTCCGACAACACGTGCACGTACTGCCGCGAGGGCGTGACGACCTCGTGCGTGCACGGCGGGTTCTTCGACGGCGCGCCATCCGCGGCGCAGGCCGAGCAGCTGCTCGTGCCCCAGGCGGACGGCACCGCGGTCGTCATCCCGGAGGGCACGGACGAGGCGCTGATGCCCTCGCTCCTCACCCTCTCGGACGTCTACCTCACCGGCTACCACGCCGCCCGCACCGGCGGGGTCGAGGCGGGCAAGGTCGTCGTCGTGATCGGCGACGGGGCGGTCGGCCTCTCCGCGGTCCTCGCCTCCCGCCAGCTCGGTGCCGAGACGATCGTCCTGATGGGACGCCACGAGGATCGCACCGCGCTCGGCCGTGAGTTCGGCGCCACCCACGTGGTCGCCGAGCGGGGCGAGGCAGGCATCCAGCAGGTGCTCGACATCACCGGCGGCGAAGGCGCGCACGTCGTGCTCGAAGCCGTCGGTCACATGCCCGCGTACGAGCAGGCGTACGGCATCGTGCGTCCCGGCGGGACGATCTCCCGCGTCGGTGTGCCGCAGTACGAGGAGGCGCCGATCGGCTTCGCATCGCTGTTCGGCAAGAACGTGACCTTGACCGGCGGCCCTGCGACCGTCCGCGCCTACATCGAGGCCGCGCTGCCGCAGGTGCTCGACGGCACCATCACCCCTGGCAAGGTCTTCGACCGCGAGCTGCCCCTCTCCGAGATCGCGGAGGCATACCGCCTCATGGATGCGCGAGAAGCGCTCAAGGTGCTCATCCGCCCGTAGCCGCGCGGCGAGACGAGCAGAGCCCCTGGCCGGTGATCGATCACCGGCCAGGGGCTCTTCCTGGTACACCCCCCGGGACTCGAACCCGGAACCGATTGATTAAGAGTCAACTGCTCTGCCAATTGAGCTAGAGGTGCATGGCTTTCCAGCCGAGGATCAAGAATAGCAGACGATGTGGGCGCCGCGCACACTGCTTGGATGGAGCGGATGACGCACCTCGAGCCCGGCATGACCGCCCCCGACTTCACGCTGCCCGACCAGGACGGCCGCCCCGTGTCCCTCGCGGACCTCCGCGGCCGCAAGGCCATCGTCTACTTCTACCCCGAGGCGCTGACCTCGGCCTGCCAGCAGCAGGCCTGCGACTTCCGCGACCGGCTGCCCGACCTCACGCAGCACGGCTTCGCGGTGCTCGGCATCTCGCGGGACCCGCTGGAGCGCCTCGCCCGAGCCCATGCGCAGGACGGCCTGGGCTTCCCGCTGCTGAGCGATGAGGACCTCTCCGTGCACCGCGCCTGGGACACCTTCGGCGAGAAGAACAACTACGGACGCATCGTCCAGGGCGTGCGCCGCTCGACCTTCGTGCTCGACGAGCAGGGCGTCATCACGCACGCCTTCTACAACACGAAGGCGAAGGGGCATCTGCAGATGCTCGGGAAGCGGCTCGGGATCGCGAGCTGACCGCTCGCCTCGCGTGACGCGGGCGGCTGCGCACTCGCGCGTCGCCCGGCCTACGCCTCGACGTCCGGGTTCAGCCAGACCGTGACCGTGCGGCGCAGGACGAGCGCGAAGACGGCCACGCCGACCCCCGCCAGGATCAGCGCGAGCCACACCGGGCCCTCACCGCCGTCGAAGGTGCCGGCGGCCACGCCGATCTGCAGCACCTGCCAGACGATGGCGCCGGCCCGCGACCACGCCCTCCCGTCCAGCATCGCCTTCGCGACCTGGAGGAGGAAGAAGGCAGCGCCGGCCGCGAGCGCCGCGAGGAAGATGCCGCCCGCGATGTGCTCGGGCGGATCGCCGAGGGCGCTGACGGCGACCCAGACGGCGATCGCGAGCATGCCGAGCGCCTCCAGCAGGAGCAGCCCGCCGGCTGCTGTGGCGGTGGTCGGACGCACGCGCGGGTGATCGCTCACGGAAGAAAACCCTTGCCTCTCTTGGGGCGCTGTGGAAGCATGGAACGTCGGGCGGCACCGGTGCTGCGCCCCGAGACTTCTGCGCCGCGGGTACCGCGATGCGCGACTTCCCCCCTCCAATGTACAAGGAGCACATGTATGGATTGGCGTGATGACGCTGCCTGCCTCACGGTGGACCCCGAGCTGTTCTTCCCGGTCGGCAACACCGGCCCGGCGCTCGAGCAGATCGAGAAGGCCAAGGCCGTGTGCGCGACGTGCCCGGTGACCGAGATGTGCCTGCAGTACGCCCTGGAGACGAACCAGGACTCCGGCGTCTGGGGTGGCCTCTCCGAGGATGAGCGCCGCGCGCTCAAGCGCCGCGCCGCGCGCGCTCGCCGCGCCGGCTGACACGCACGCACCAGCACAGCGGGGTCGCCTCTCGGCGGCCCCGCTGTCGTGTGTGCGGCGGGCGGTGGAGCGCCTGTCGCCACGATCGCCCTGCGCTGCCGCCCAGGCTCAGAGCGCCTGGTCGTCCTCGCGGATGTAGGCGAGCGGCACCTGCACGGTGACCTCGGTGCCCTCCACCGCGCGAGCTCCCCAGTCGATCGTGCCGGACAGCTCGCCGGTGACGAGGGTCTTGACGATCTGGGTGCCGAGACCCGATCCGACGCGCCCCGGAGGCAGCCCGACGCCGTTGTCGCACACGCGCACGGTGAGCCAGCCGTCGGCACGCTTCGCGGTGATGCGCACCAGCCCGTCGGAGCGGCCGGCGAGCCCGTGCTCCACGGCGTTCGTGACGAGCTCGGTCAGCGCGAGGGCGAGCGGCGTCGCGTAGCCGCTCGGCAGCACCCCGAAGGTGCCCGCGCGCTCGGTCCGCACCTTCGCACCGTGGATCGACGCGAGCTCGCTCGTCAGCTTCATCGCCCGGTCGAAGACCTGGTCGAAGTCGACGGACTGGCTCAGGCCCTCGGACAGCGTGTCGTGCACGACCGCGATGGACGACACCCGCCGCTCCGCGTTCTGCAGTGCCGCGCGCGACTCCTCGCTCTTGGTGCGCCGGGACTGGATGCGCAGCAGCGCGGCGACCGTCTGCAGGTTGTTCTTGACGCGGTGGTGGATCTCGCGGATCGTCGCGTCCTTCGTGATGAGCGTCTGCTCCTGCGCGCGCATGTCGGTGACGTCGCGCACGAGCACGATGGCCCCCAGCCGCTCGGAGCGCAGCCGCAGCGGCACCGCGCGCAACGACAGCGTGACGAGGCGCGTCTCGATGTCGGTGCGCCAGGGCGCCCTGCCGGTCACGACGAGCGGCAGGGCCTCGTCGACCTCGTGCGACTCGTCGATGAGCTCGGTCGCGATCTCCGCCAGCGACTCCCCCTCGAGCTCGCCGCGGAACCCGAGCCTCGTGAACGCCGACAGGGCGTTCGGGCTCGCGAAGGTCACGGTGCCCGCCTGGTCGAGCCGGATGAGGCCGTCGGATGCGCGCGCTGCGCCGCGACGTGGGCCGGAGGGGGCAGCCTGGTCGGGGAAGTCGCCGTCGGCGATCATGCGGAAGAGGTCGTCGGCGCACTCTCGGAACGTGCGCTCCAGCCTGCCGGCACTGCGGGTGTCCGCGTGGTTGGCGTGCCGCGTGATGACGGCGATCGGGCGCGGCACCAGCACGGTCGACGGCTCTGCCTCGCGGCGGCGCACGGGGATCGCGCGCACCTTCGCGTCGGACTCGACTCCCCACTCGGGCGAGTCGGCGCTCAGCGAAACGCCCTCGTCGAAGGCGCGGCCGACCTGCTCGCGCCAGGCGTTCCGCACCGGCTGACCGACGATGTCGCGGTAGAAGAGCGTGGCGGCACCGGCCGGACGCGCATGCTGCACGGCGATGTACCCGTCGTCGTCGCCGGTCGGGAGCCACAGGACGATGTCGCCGATGGCGAGGTCTGCGAGCAGCTGGAAGTCGGCGACCAGCCGGTGCAGCCACCGCAAGTCATGGTCGTCCAGCAGGCCGTAGCGCGCGGCGATCGACGTCAAGCTCGTCACTCCCTCAGCGTAGCGCGGGCAGCCAGCGCCGCCCTGGCCGCTCGGCCGCCCGCAGCGCGGCGCGGCTGGTGGGCTCGGCGGCCGGCACGAGCGTGGTCGCGAACTCCTGCACGCGCCGGCGCAACCGCGAGCGGCCCGCGACGTCGACGAGCGGACGCCCCTCGAGCAGCGCGGCATCGGCGGCGCGGCTGTCGAACGGCCAGCAGGCCTCCGGCGTCAGCGCGGCGAGCCGACGCAGGGTCTCCTGCACCGAGCGCTCGGGCGCGATGCCGATGGCGGAGGCGCGCACCTTGTTCACGATCACCCGCACGTGCGCCTGCGGCACCAGCTCCCGCAGCTCCGGGAGCGCGCGCACCAGCCGAGCCACCCCGACCGCGTCGCCGCCGGCGATCACCACCACCTCGTCGCTCGCCTCCAGGGTCGCGTGCGTCGAGGCATGCCGTCGCGGAGCGAAGAGGTCGCTGGAGATCTCCTCGTCGCGCTCGATGCTGGCGCCGATGTCGACCACCGTGATGTCGGCCCAATCGCGGCAGCGCTCCAGCACCTCCGTCACGCGATCGCCCGCGAGCTCCGGCCAGCGGCTGGCTCGACCGATGCCGGTCAGGACGTGCAGGACACCGCCCATCGTCGGCACCTGCTGGCAGATGCGATCCAGCTCGTCGACCGTCAGGCTCCCCGCGCGCGCGAGGCGGGCGGCGGCGGCGAACCCCGGTGACTCGTCGAGCAGCCCGAGCGCCGGTGCGACCGACGCGCTCGTGGTGTCGGCGTCGACGAGCGCGACGCGCTGACCGAGCAGCGCCAGCTCGGCGGCGAGCGCGATGGCAGCCGTCGTGCGGCCAGGGGCACCGGCCGGCCCCCAGACTGCCACGACGCGGCCGCGCGCACGGACGGGCTCGCGGCCAGCCGGCTCGGAGGGCCTCGCGCGCGCCTCGACCGCCGCGAATCCCTCGGCCCAGGACAGGGACTCGACCCCGAGCGACTGCGCGCGCGTCCGCTCCGCAGCGTCGTCGGCCAGCGCCAGCAGACGCAGCCCGCGCGCATCGCATGCCTCGACCAGCTCGCGGTGCAGGTGCCGCCCGTCAGCCGCGACCAGCACGAGGTCGAGGCTCGGTGCGGCGTCCGGCGCTCTGCCGACGATCCGCTCCACGAGATCAGACGCCGTCGCGGCTCGGATGGCCACGCGGTGGCCGTGCCTGGCTGCCTCCCTCACGATCGCGTCTTCGCGCTCCAGCGGCGCGGAGACGGCGATGCCCATCATGGAGCGCCACCGCCGGGGGTCGCCAGCGGCACGACCGACAGCGCGTGGTCGTTGGACATCGCCTCGAGGAGCACTGACGTCTCGCCGCTCGGCACCAGCAGCTCCAGCTGGCGCGCCGAGGAGGCGAGGATCCCCTCGTCCTCCACCACCGCGACGACGATCGCGTCGTCGACGAGCACGGTCGGCGCCGCAAAGCCCTCCTCCACCGGCGCCGCTGTCCAGATGTCGACGAGCGATCCCGCGCGCACAGCCCTCGGCAGCGCGCCCTGCACGTCGATGACGATCGCGGCGCGATCGGCTCCGGCCGCCGAGCCGAGCGCGCGCACGGGCAGCACCTCGCCCTCACCCACCGTCGAGGCGACGACCATCCCCACCGGGTCGCTCTCCCCGTCCAGGTAGCGATGCTGCGACTGCAGCAGCCGCACCTCGACCCGCTCGACATCGGCCGCGGCGACCGCGTCGCCCGGCAGCAGCGTGCGCGTGGCCGCCCACGCGGTCTCGGTGCGAGCCGACTGCTGCACCACGAACCAGACGCCGGCGAGGGAGGCGAGCACCAGCATCACCCCGATCACCAGCCTCGGATCCATCCAGCTGCGACGCGTCGCCATGCCACCCCTCCCGTTCGATGGCATCAACCTGGCAGGGGGCTCCAGCGGGTCGCTGAAGTTCTCCACAGGCTCTGCTCATCCAGCCCGTGTCTGGCGCACAATGGGGCCCATGCCGTTCGAACCCCGACGTTTCCTCACCGTCGCCGACGTGGCCGAGCTGCTCGACGCGACCCCCAGCGCGGTCGTCGCGCTGCTCGAGGCGCGCGACATCCGGGGCGTGCGGGTCCGCGGCCAGTGGCGAGTCGCCCAGGACGAGGTGCAGGCGTGGGTCGATCGGCAGCTGGAGCTCGAGCGCCGGCGCGCCCTGTGGCGGCAGGCGCAGTCGGCGAGCGTCACGGACCTCTTCGGCGGCCGCTGACGCGGCTCAGGGCAGCCGCACCCAGTCGAAGGCGGCGAACGGCACGATCCGCCAGGTGCGCACCACGCCGAGGCGGGGCCGCTCGCCCGGCTCGTGCACGGCGAGGTCGAGGTGATCGCGGCCGACCCGGTCGATCGTGCCGGCGACGGGCGCGTGGCCCTCGAGGATGACGGAGGCCCGGCGGCGCGCGAGGTCGCGAAGCGCGAACGCGAAGCTCAGTCGGGCCTGCAGGTCGTTCGCCTCGGTGCCCGGCCGCACGGAGGCTGCCGCCCCGTCGCCGTCCAGCACGATCCCGCTGATGGCCTGCAGGGGCACGACGGCGCCGGTCTCAGCAGGCGCGCCGTCGACCACGATCCCGTTCAGCCAATCGCGGCCCAGCGCCATCCGACGCAGGCGCAGGCGCGTGCCGGCGCGCAGCGTGACGTCGAGCAGGCGCGGAGCCGCGGCGATGCGATCGCGGAGCTCGAGCCTGCCGATGCGGAAGCGCTCCTCCTCGGCCCGCAGGTCTCGCTGCTCGGCGCCCAGCTCTGCCTCGAGCTGGCTCTCCAGATCGTCGAACAGATCCTCGAAGCGCACGCTCGCGAATCTACCCGGAGCGCCGCGAGGCTGCCGCGGTTCTCCACAGCGAGCGCGCGCCGGTTGACACGACCGGGAGTAACAGCGTTATCTTCTGCACCTGGACAGCGCCGCGTGGGGCCGTCCCCCAAGCGAGGAGGCTCCATGCGCGCGACGAGACAGCGGATGACCTCGGTCGACGCCGAGGAGTTCTTCGACTTCCAGCCCTGCTCGTCAGCAGACCTCCCGGATCCCGCTCCCCTGCTGGAGAACCTCGCGCGGGGCGTGATCGAGATCCTGCTCGGCGTGCGCGAGGTGCAGCAGATCGCGCGGTGGGTGACAGAGCAGACCTTCGTGCTCCTGACGCAGCGGGCGCTGAGCGCGAAGCAGGCGCGGGCGCGGCGCCCGCAGCGCACGGTACCCGGCTTCGCGATCACCCGCGTGCGCGCGTGCCACACGGCCGACGGCGTGGTCGAGGGGGCTGTGATCGTGCGATCGGCGGGCCGCACGCGAGCGGTGGCGATCCGCCTGGAAGGGCTCGACGGCCGCTGGCGAGCGACCGCGATCGGCGTGCTCTGAGGCGGGCCCGGTGGCCGCGCCGCGCACCCGCCGGCCGCGCCGCGCATCCGCTGACGCTAGGCGCCGGGCTCCCGCTCGCGCACCTCGGGATCCACGGGCTCCGCGCCCGGCACGTCCGCGCTCGCGCGCTCAGCCCGCAGGCGCTCGCGCTCCTCCATCTCGGCGACCTCCGCCTCGAGGCGCTCTCGCGCGTCCGCGCGGTCGTTGATCCGCCGCACCCGGCGGTTGAAGTCCCACAGCAGCAGGATCACGACCGCCGCCACGAGCAGCGTCGCCAAGAAGCCGACCCAACCGGGGGTGACCTGGTTCGGGTCGTAGGGCAGCTCCTGCAGGAACAGGGGGTCCATCAGTCCTCCTCGACGCCCGCGAAGAGGTCGTCCTCCTGGCCGTCGACCCGCACGCGCGATCGCACCAGCTCGTAGTCATCGGTCGGCCACGTCTGCCGCAGCAGATCGTTCGGCCAGAAGAAGAAGCGCGAGTCCGGGTCGACCTGGCTCGCGTGGGCGCGCAGCGCCAGATCGCGCGCCTCGAGGTGGTCGGCGACCGAGACCCGCGTCGTCATGGTCTCACCACGATCGCCCATGCGCTCTGCCCACTCGCGCACGAAGGGCAGTCGCTCGTCCTCCGGCGCGACGGCCTCCAGGGCCGTCAGCAGCGCGCGCAGGCGGGCACCGCTCATGGTGCGGTCGAAGTAGACCTTCTGCACCTCGTGCGGCTCCCCGAGCTCCGGCATGCCTGCCGCCGCGTGCTCGACGGCCCACATCGTGACCTCGTGGCAGCGGATGTGGTCGGGATGCGGGTAGCCGCCCGTCTCGTCGTAGGTGACGACCACCTGCGGCCGCAGTCGGCGGATGAGGCGCACGAGCGGCCGTCCGGAGATCTCGAGCGGGATGGTGGCGAACGACAGCGGCCGCAGCGGGTCGCCCTCGTCGGGCAAGCCGGAGTCGACGTAGCCGAGCCAGGCGTGGTCGATGCCGAGCGCGGCCTGCGCCGCCCCCATCTCCATGCGACGCAGGCCCGTGATGTCGCGAGCGGCGCGGTGGCCCAGCTCGAAGCGCTCGTTGAGCACGCTGCCGCTCTCGCCACCCGTGCACGAGACGACGGTCACCGCAGCACCCTCTGCCGCGTACCGAGCGAGCGTCGCCGCGCCCTTGCTCGACTCGTCATCCGGGTGCGCGTGCACGGCGAGCAGTCGACGCATGGCTTCTTCCCTCCCACAGCGCGCGATGGCGCCGAGGCCCAGCTTCGAGCGCGCTGCCGCGCCCATGGCCCGCCCCAGCACGGCCACGCGGAGGCGCGGCGATAGGCTGGGAGCACTCCCATCATCCCACGGACGAGGCGCCATGACCCAGCTCGATGCCCGCTACGGCCGCACGCGGTCGCGCAGCCGGCGCGAGAAGCTGCTCGGCATCGTCGTGGGCGTCGGCGTCCTGCTCGCGGCGACGCTGTGGGTCTGGTGGGTCGGCACCGATCCGGCGACGACGCAGCTGCAGACGCGCACCATCGGGCACGAGATCGTCGACGAGTCGACGGTGCGCGTGATCTTCGAGGTCTCGGTCGAGGCCGGCACGGCGACGACGTGCGCCGTCGAGGCCCTCAACCCCTCCTTCGGCATCGTCGGCTGGGCGGAGCTCGAGCTCGAGCCGATCGAGGCCTTCACGAGCACGCACGCCGTCGAGGTGCGCACGAGCGAGCTGGCGACCACAGGATTGGTCTCGGAGTGCTGGGTGTCATAGGATGCCACGAGGACCGGCCCACTCGGGGCCGGTTCTGTGCATATCGGGAGACCACATGAACGGCACCACGGAGACCTGGCTGACCCAGGAGGCGTACGACCGCCTGCAGGGTGAGCTCGAGCACCTGCAGGGGCCCGTCCGCGCCGAGATCGCCAAGCGCATCGAAGAGGCCCGCGACGAGGGCGACCTGAAGGAGAACGGCGGCTACCACGCCGCGAAGGACGACCAGGCGCAGATCGAGGCGCGCATCGCCCAGATCACGCAGCTGCTGCGCAACGCCACCGTCGGCGAGGCGCCCCAGGCGAGCGGCGTGGTCGAGCCCGGCACTGTCGTCACGGCGACCATCGCCGGCGACGAGACGACCTTCCTCGTGGGCAACCGCGAGATCGCGGAGGTCGGGGACGACCTCGACGTCTACAGCGAGGCCAGCCCGCTCGGCGCGGCCATCCTCGGCCTGAAGATCGGCGAGAAGGCGTCGTACGAGGCGCCGTCGGGCGCGACCATCGAGGTCGTCGTCACCGACGTGCAGACCTACCGGGGCTGAGCCCCGCACGGAGCGGGCCCCGCGACGCGAGTCGCGGGGCCCGCTCCGTGTCAGGGCCCGCCGCGGTCAGACGATGACGGGTTCGTAGCCCGCGCGGCGCAGTGCCTCGAGCACCCGCTCGGCGTGCTCGGGCCCGCGGGTGGTGACGGAGATGTCGATGGAGACGTCGCTGATCGAGGTCCAGGCGTCGTGCTGCGAGTGCAGCACCTCGACGACGTTCGCCTGCTCGTCCGAGACGATCTGCGCGATGATGGCCAGCTGCCCGGGGCGGTCGGGCAGCGCGATGCGCACCTTGAGGTAGCGCTGCGAGGCGGCGAGGCCGCGCCCGATCACGCGCTCCATGAACAGCGGATCGATGTTGCCCCCGGAGAGCACCGCCACGACCGGCCCCTCGGATGCGACGAGGCCGGTCATGATGGCGGCGGTCGTCACGGCGCCGGCCGGCTCCACCACGAGCTTCGCCCGCTCGAGCAGCATGATCATGGCGCGCGCGATGTCGTCGTCCGAGACCGTCACGATCTCGTCCACCGCCTCGCGGATGATGGCGAAGGGCAGGCTGCCCGGTCGCGACACGGCGATGCCGTCGGCGATCGTCGGCTGCGTCGCGATCGTGGTCGGCTCCCCCGCCTCCAGCGAGGCGACGTACGAGGCCGCGCGCTCCGCCTGGACGCCGATGATGCGCACGGTGCGACCGTCGCGCTCGGCGCGCTGCCGGATCGCGGAGGCGACGCCGGCCGCGAGGCCGCCGCCGCCGATCGGGACGACGACCGTGGTCGCGTCCGGCGCCTGGTCGAGGATCTCGAGGCCGAGCGTGCCCTGGCCCTCGATGATGTCGGCGTGGTCGTAGGGCGGCACGAAGGTGGCGCCGGTGCGCTCGACGTGCTCGATGGCCGCGGCGAGCGCGGTCTGGAACTCGAGCCCGCGGAGCTCGACCGCGGCCCCGTAGTCACGGGTCGCCTGCAGCTTCGGCAGCGCGACGCCCACGGGCATGAAGATGGTGGAGCGCACGCCGAGCTCCGTCGCGGCGAAGGCGACGCCCTGGGCGTGGTTGCCGGCCGACGCGGCGACGACGCCGCGGTCGCGCTGCTCGGCGGTCAGCTTCGAGAGCATGTTGTAGGCGCCGCGGATCTTGTAGGCGCCCGTCCGCTGCAGGTTCTCGCACTTGAGGAGCACCTCGGCGCCGAGCATGCCGCTGAGGTGGCGGGAGAGCTCCATCGGCGTCTCCTGCGCGATGCCGACGAGTCGCGCGCGGGCGCCCTCGAACTCGGCGAGCGTCGGGCCAGGGAGCGGAGGGCGGCCGATCGCGGAGGCCGGCGGTGCCGACGGCGATGCGGCTGCGGGCGAGCCCGGCTGGGGCGTGGCGGCATCGGTCATGTGACGACATCCTCGACGGTGGGGTTCGGGTTCGTGCGCCAGGTGCCCTTGGCGATCGTCTTGACGAAGCTGTTGAGGAACGCCACCACCGGCACAGCGAACAGCGCGCCCGCGATGCCGGCGATGGTGGAGCCCGCCGCCACCGCGAGCACGACCGCGAGCGGGTGCACCTTGACGGCAGTGCCCATGATCAGCGGCTGCAGCACGTGGCTCTCGACCTGCTGCACGAGCAGCACGATGCCGAGCATGATGAGCGCCGGCACGAACCCGAAGGAGACGAGGGCCACCAGGACGGCGATCGCGCCGGTGACGACCGCGCCGATGATGGGGATGAAGGAGCCGAGGAAGACGAGGATCGCGATCGGGATCACGAGCGGCATGCCGCCCTCGAAGAAGAGACCGAGGATGAAGGCGCCGAGGCCGATGCCGACCGCGTCGATGAAGGCCACGAGCACCTGCACGCGCACGAAGTTGCCGAGGGTGACCCACCCGGCCCTCGCGGCGCCGTCGGCGGCGCGCTGCGCGTGCTTCGGCAGCAGGCCGGCGACCCAGCGCCAGATGCCGCGGCCGTCGCCGAGCGTGAAGATGAGGGCGAAGACCGTCAGGATCAGGCCGGCGGCGAAGTGCCCGACGGAGGAGCCCACCGACAGCGCGCTCGAGAGGATCGACGAGAGGTCGTCGCGCAGCGTGCCGAGGATGTTGGTGCCGAAGTCGCGCACATCCTGCTCGGAGATGTCGAACGGCAGCGAGAGGATCCACTGCTGCGTGTCGTTCCAGAAGTCGACGCCTCGCTGCTGCAGCACCGGGTACTCGGCGCGGATCTGGGAGACCGCGAGCCATCCCAGGCCGCCGACGACGATCACCACCCCCACCAGCGCGAGCGCCACGGCGAGGCCGCGGGGCCATCGCGCCCGGACGAGGGCATCGACCACCGGCCCGAGCAGGGCGGTGAGGAGGGCGGCGACGAGCACCGGGATGACGATCAGGCTGAACTGCATGATGAGCCAGATCACGATGGCGCTGGCGGCGGCGATCGCGACGAAGCGCCACGACCAGGCGCCAGCGATCTGCATGCCGCGCGGTACATCCGGATGGGCCCAGGCACGCGGCGCAGCGCGGCCACCGACGTCCTCTGACTGCGTGGTCTCTGGCCGCAGGGCCTCGTCGGAGCGCGAGGCTCCGTCGATGGCGGGCAGCCGCGGCGTGCGGCGGGCGAACAGCATTGCCCGATCCTACGTCCAGGCCGGGGGCGCCTCGGACATGTGTCGGCGGCCGTTGCTAGCCTCGCGACCGTGAAGCCTCGCACGATCTCGGCGGCCCTCGCGCGCCGCATCGCCGTCGCGGCCAGCGGTCTCGACGGCGCGCTGCCCGGCGAGCGAGGGAGGGCGGGCGCCCGGACGCTCGAGCGCACGATCGAGCGTCTCGGGCTGCTGCAGCTCGACTCGGTCAACGTCTTCGAGCGCAGTCACTACCTGCCGCTGCTCGCGCGCCTCGGCCCCTACGACCGCACCACGCTCGATCGGTCGCTGCACCACGATCACGGGCACGGCCTCGGCCGCTTCACCGAGTACGTGGCGCACGAGGCCGCGGTGCTGCCGGTCGACGACTGGCCGCTCTGGGGCTGGAAGCGCGAGCACCCCTACCGGCCGAGCACCCAGCGGTGGGCCGACGAGCACGCGAGCCTCATCGACGACGTGCTGGCCGAGTTCGCCGAGCGGGGGCCCATGCGACCGAGCGAGATGGAGCACCCCGCCCACGAGCGGCTGCCGGGCGGGTGGTGGAACAAGTCCGACGCCTACTGGGCCACCTCGGTGCTCTTCGGCCAGGGGCGACTGGTGACCGTCGGCCGCACGCGCTTCGAGCGGCGCTATGCCGCGGCCGAGGCGGTGCTGCCCGCGGCGGTGCCGGTGGTCGGTCGCTCCGACGCGCAGCGCGAGCTCGTGCGGCGCGCAGCGGTCGCCTTCGGCGTCGCCACCCTCGACGACCTCGCCGACTACTACCGCCTGCGCATCGTCGACGCCAAGGCGGCCGTCCTCGCGCTCGTGGAGGCCGGCGAGCTCGAACCGGTCGAGGTCGAGGGCTGGGGTCGGCCCGCCTACCTGCACGTCGGCGCCCGGCTGCCGCGGCGCATCCGCTCGACCGCGCTGCTCTCGCCCTTCGACCCGCTCGTGTGGTTCCGGCCCCGGGCCGAGCGGATCTTCGGCTTCGCGTACCGGATCTCGATCTACACGCCCGCGGCCCAGCGGCAGCACGGCTACTACGTGCTGCCCGTGCTGGTCGACGACGAGCTCGTCGGTCGCCTCGACCTGAAGAGCGATCGCAGGGCCGGTGTGCTGCGCGTGCAGCACGCGACGATCGAGCCGCAGCACGCGCAGCGCGCGGTCGAGCTCGCCGAGCGCATCGCCCCCGCCCTGGCCGAGGCCGCCGCGTGGCAGGGGCTCGCGCGGATCGAGGTGGCCGGGCCCGGCACGTGGGCGCACGAGGTCGCGGCAGCGCTCTGACGCTCGCGCCGGCGCGATGCCGGCAGCCGGTCGCGCGTCAGAACTGGATGCGGGGCGGCTCGGCGACGGCGCTCGAGTGGTCGACCTCGAAGAACTCGCGCGGGATCGAGAGCGATCCGGCGAACATCGACGCCGGGAAGCGACGGGCCTTCGCGTTCAGCTCACGAGCGCCCGTGTTGTAGTCGCGGCGCCGCGCCTGCGTCTCGTCGTCCAGCGCGGTCAGCGCGGTGCGCGCCTCCCCCGCCTCAGGGCTGCGCGAGCCCGGCGCAGCAGCCTGCACCAGCGGGCGCAGGACGCGCTGCACCTCCGCCTCCGCCTCTGCCTTGGCCGCCGGAGCATCCGATCGCTCGAGCGCGGCGAACGCCTCCGCCACCTGCGCGCGCTGCTGCTCGCTCGCCGAGCCCAGCAGCGGCGCCGCCACCGCCGCGCGCGCCTCGAGCACCGCCGAGAGCGCCGCCCAGCGGTCGTCGACCGTCGACGCCAGCCGGCGGATGGAGCCGCGCGTCGACACGATCCACACCAGCGCGAGGAGCGCGAGCACCACGACGGCGCCGACGACGATCCAGAGGGTGAGCATGGGATCCATGCCTCCCACTCTAGAGCCGAGCAGCCGAGGGGTCAGTCGCCGAGCACCCGTCGAGTCCAAGCGCTGGCGAACAGCCGCTCCGGGTCGAGCCGGTCGCGCGCCGCGAGGAACTCGGCGAACCCCGGCACCCGCTCGGCGAGCTGCGGCGCACGCAGCGAGTGGTGCTTGCCCCAGTGCGGGCGACCGTCGTGCGCGAGGAGGATCGGCTCGACGAGCTCGAACAGCGGCCGGGGATCCTCGCGCCACCAGCGGTGCGCGGCGATGTAGGCCGTGTCACGGCCACGCGCGGTCGAGAGCAAGGCGGTGTCGGCGGCGGTCGCCCGCATCTCGAACGGGAAGGTGGGGGTGAGGTCGGCGCGTCGCAGCGCACGGGCCACCTCGCGCAGCGCCTCGGGCAGCGCCTCGACCGGGATGCCGTACTCGAGCTCGCGGAACCGCACGGCGCGCTCCGCGACGAACACGCTGTGGCTCGGCTCGACGAAGCGCCCGCGCGCCATCCCGCGCGCGGCGACCGCGTTGATGGCCCGCGACGCCGCCGGCACGAGCGCACCGGCGGCCAGCAGCGCCCGATGGCCGACGTCGGTGAGCACGCGCTCGTCGATGAAGCGCCCGAGCGCCGAGCGAGGTGAGAGCGGGCCCTCGACGCGGCTGTTCGACTTCGTCACCGCGAGCGCGGTGCCGGCGAACCAGTAGAACTCGAAGTGATCGGTGCGCTCGAGCAGGCCCATCCAATCGCCCAGCACGGCCTCGAGCTCTACGGCCGCCTCGATCGCCTCGAGCGCGAAGGCCGGCACGCACTGCAGCGTCACGTCGACCAGCACGCCGAGCACACCGAGACCCAGCCGCACCGCGTCGAGCAGCTCCGGCTGCTCGGTCTCGCTCACGCGCACGACCGCGCCGGCTGCGGTGACGAGGGTCACGGCGACGACGGATGCGCCGATCGACCGGTGGAGGATGCCGGTGCCGTGCGTGCCGGTCGAGATGGCCCCCGCGATGGTCTGGCGATCGATGTCGCCGAGGTTGTCGAGCGCGAGGCCCCGGGCCTCCAGCAGCGTCGACAGCTCGCGGATGGTCGTGCCCGCCAGGACCGTGACGCGGCCGCGCTCCACGTCGTGGGCGAGGATCCCGCGCATCGCGTCGACGCTCAGCTGCGCGTCGTCAGGACGGGCGGCTGCCGAGAAGGAGTGGCTGCTGCCGAGCGGCCGGATGGTGCCGCTGCGCTCGCGCACGCGCACGATGGCGCGCCGCACCTCGTCGACGGTCGCGGGCGCGAGCAGCTCGCTCGGCTCCGCCCGTTGCGAGCGCGCCCAGTTCGACCAGGTCACAGCAGCTCCCTCCCCTCTCCACGATACGTGGGGACCGCGCCGGCCGCGGCGTCGCCGACGATCACCTGGAGCTCGCGCACCCGCTCGTTCGGCTCGCCGGACTTCGCCGGGCGCATCCACACCCGGTCGCCGAGCCGCATCCGGTCGGCGGCGCGACCGAGCACAGGGGTCTGCACCTCGCCGGCGCCCTCCGCGGGATCGAGGCGGAGCCCCGCGGGCCAGGCGATGACCGGGCTGCGATGGCGGCCCGGCGGGCCGGAGGCGATCCAGCCGCCGCCGAGCAGGGTGGCGACGCCCGGCGCCGGCTTGCGGACGACGGGCAGTGCGAAGCCCAGCGCCGGTGCGGGCATGAAGCGGCGGTAGCCGTCGAAGAGGTGACCGCCGAGCAGCCCGCTCCCCGCGCCGATCTCTGTCACGGCGGGATCGGCGGCGGTGGTCTCGATCGAGCCGGTGCCGCCGCCGTTGACGAACTCGAGCGGCGCCACCTCGCGCACCGCGGCGACGGCGGCCGTGCGGCGCTCGAGGAGGTCGGAGACCGACAGCCGCTGCATCGCCCGCACCGCGAACGCGGGAGCGATGCCGCGGTGGCGCGCGCTCTGCACGCCGGCGACCTGCGCCTCGTAGGACATCACGCCGACGAGCGCGAAGCCCTGCCGATCGACCACCGCCGTCGCCAGGGCGCGCATCTGCTCGGGCGTGTGCAGCGGCGAGCGGCGCACGCCAGCGCGCAGCGGCCCGAGCGCCAACCCTGAGTCGAGCTCGATCGCGACGCGGATGCGCGCGTGCCCCGGCGCCGCGCGGTCGATCGCGTCGAGGTGCTCGACGCTGTCGATCATGAGCGTGACGCGCTCGAGCGCGCGCTCGTCGGCGGCCAGCGCCCGGATGGACGCGACGTCGACCGTCGGGTAGCCCATCAGCACGTCGTCCACGGTCTCGGCCAGCCACAGCGCCTCGGAGAGTGTCGCCGCGAGCGCGCCGCGCCAGCCCGGCGTCGCGAGGACCGCCTCGATCACCGGGCGCGACCGCACCGACTTGGTCGCGAGCCGCAAGGTGGTGCCCTCGGCGCGGCGGACCATGTCGCGCGCGTTGTGCGCGAGCGCCTCGAGCGAGAGCGCCGCGAGCGGAGCGTCGAGGTGCGCGACCGCGGCATCCATCCGCTCCCAGTGGCCGTCGGCGCTCCAGGCTCCCGCCGCTACGAGGTCGAGGCTCATCGAGCGCGACCGAGCCCGAGGACCTGCGCCTGCGCTGCGTCTCGCGCCACGGTTGCTCCGATGCTGCGGAGGACCGCCCTATGACGATTCTTCACGTCTACAGGATACGACAGCGCCGCGGCCTCCGGGGAGGGCGCGGCGCTGTCGTCGGATGGTGCCTAGGCGTCGACCGGCGGCTTCGGTCGCGAGGCGAAGGTCTCGAAGGCCACGCGCGGCTGCTCGCGGTCCGAGATCTCGACGATGTCGCGGCCCAGCCAGAACTGCGCCCACCAGTCGCCGAAGACGCGCCACTTGCGCTCCCACATCGGCATCGCCAAGCCGTGGTAGCCGCGGTGCGCGAGCCAGGCGAGCGGCCCCTTGATGGCGATCTTGCCCTTCTGGAAGACGCCGTTCCAGAGTCCGAGGCCCGCGACGGCGCCCTGGTTGTCGTGGATGTACTCGCGCGGCGCCTCGTCGCGCAGGACGGCGACGATGTTCTTCGCGAGCAGCTTGGCCTGGCGGACGGCGTGCTGCGCGTTGGGCACGCAGAACCCACCCGGGCCGGGGGTCTTCGACTTGTCGGGGACCGCCGAGACGTCGCCGGCCGTCCAGGCGTCGGGCACGACCACGCCGTCCTTGGCGACCTGGAGCGTCGCGAGCGCGGTGACGCGGCCCCGCTCGTCGAGCGGCAGATCGGTCGCGCGCACGACCGGGTTCGCCATCACGCCGGCGGTCCAGATGATCAGGTCGGAGCCGAAGCGCTCACCGGTCGACAGCTCGACGACGCCGTCGACGGCGCCCTGCAGCTGGGTCTCGAGGTGCACGTCGACGCCCCGCTTGCGCAGATCCTCGACCACCCACAGCGCCGTCTGCTCGCTGACCTCCGGCATGATGCGACCCATGGCCTCGACGAGGTGGAAGCGCACCTCCTCGAAGGAGATCTCGCGGAAGCGCGAGAGCAGGTGGGTCGCGAAGTCGCGCAGCTCCGCGATCGTCTCGATGCCGGCGAAGCCGCCACCCACGACGGTGACCGTCAGCAGCCGGTCGCGCTCGGGCCCGACGGGCAGCGCCGCAGCCTTGGCGAAGTTCGAGATCAGGCGGTCGCGCACGGCGACGGCCTCCTCGATGGTCTTCATGCCGATGGCCTCGTCGGCGACGCCGGCGATCGGGAAGGTGCGCGAGACCGAGCCCGCGGTCATGACGACGACGTCGTACTCGAGCGTCCACTCGTCGCCCAGCTCGGGCTTGATGGTCGCGACCTTGTTCGCGTGGTCGACGTAGGTGACCTTCGCCTGCACGACACGGGTGCGGTGCAGGTGGCGGCGCAGCGGCACCACCGCGTGGCGCGGCTCGATCGAACCGACCGCGACCTCCGGCAGGAACGGCAGGTAGGTCATGTAGGGCAGCGGGTCGACGACGATGATCTCCGCCTCCGAGTCACCCAGCTGACGCTCGAGCCCTCGTGCGGTGTACAGGCCGGCGTAGCCGCCTCCGACGATCAGGATCTTGTTCACAGACGCACTTCTTCCCCGGTATCAGATGTGGATTGCTCCTGATTCTACCGTCTCCAGGATGCCGAGCTCGCGGGCGTCAGCGGCGGTCGGCGTCAGCGCGAGGGCCGCGGGCATCCGGGGCGCAGGCGCACGCGGCCGGCGACCAGTCGCCCAGCTCGAGCGTGCGATCCCCCATCGGGTTGACGCCGGGGCCCGCCGCGAGCGCGTGGGCCAGCACGGCGTGCAGGCACTTCACGCGCGTCGGCATGCCGCCGGCACTGATCCCGGCGATCTCCTCGACGTGCCCGTGGGCCTCCCGCGCCGCGAGGTACGCAGCGTGGGCCGCGGCATACGCATCCGCCACCGCCGGCTCCTCGAGCTGGGCCTGCAGCTGCGCCATGGTGCCGTCGGCCTCGAGCCGAGAGGCGGATGCGGCTGCCGCCGGGTGCGTCAGGTAGTAGAAGGTCGGGAAGGGGGTGCCGTCGGGCAACCGCGGGCTCGTCACGACCACGGTCGGCGCATCGCAGGCGCAGCGGGCGCCCACACCGAGCACACCGCGCATCGTGCGGCCGAGCTGGAGCGCCATGATCTCGAGGTCGCGGTCGCTGGCCGGATCGATCGGGGCCGCGGCCTGCGGAGGGAGGGCTGCCTCGTTCACTCGGGCTCCGGTGCGGTGCCGAGCGAGCCCGGCGCCTGGTTCGTGAGCCCGGCGAGCAGGACGGAGGTCGCGGCGCTGGTCGACCAGTCGCTGCTGGGCGCCTCGATGGTCGCGGACGGCACATCGGTCGGGGCCGTCTCGAGCGCCGAGCGGTCGTCGAGCAGGACGAAGCTGGTCTCCCCCGGATAGACGAAGAAGAGCCGGTCGCGCGCCTGCGCCTCGATGTAGGCGGGGTCGTCCCAGCGAGCCACCTCGGTCTCGAGCGACTCGACGTTGGCCTGCTGCGCGGCCACCTGCGCCTCGAGCGCGGCGATGTCGCGGCGCTGCTCGAGCAGCAGGCCCACCGTCGGCGCGAGCACGACGAAGCCCGCCACCACGAGGCCGACGACGACCAGCAGCAGCCACGAGACGCGCAGCTGCCCGAGGGCGACATCAGACGAGGAGGGCACCCGCCGATGCTACCGGCGAGTGCCCTCCTAAGACGGCCGAACCGCGGTCAGTCGCCGATGCGTCAGCCCTCGAAGCGCGGGTAGGCGCCGGCGCCGGCGTACTCCGCCGCGTCGCCGAGGTCCTCCTCGATGCGCAGCAGCTGGTTGTACTTGGCGACGCGCTCGCTGCGGGCGGGAGCGCCGGTCTTGATCTGACCGCAGTTCACGGCCACCGCGATGTCGGCGATCGTGGTGTCCTCGGTCTCGCCCGAGCGGTGGGAGAGCACGGATCCGTACCCGGCCTGGGTCGCGATGCGGATCGCGTCGAAGGTCTCCGACAGCGTGCCGATCTGGTTGAGCTTGACGAGCAGCGCGTTGGCGGCGCCGCGCTCGATGCCGTCGACGAGGCGCTCGGGGTTCGTGACGAAGAGGTCGTCGCCGACCAGCTGCACGCGGTCGTCGAGGGTCTCGGTCAGCGATGCCCAGCCGTCCCAGTCGTCCTCGTCCAGCGGGTCCTCGATCGAGACGAGCGGGTAGGCATCGACGAGCTCGGTGAAGTAGGAGGCCATGTCGGCGCTCGAGCGATCCTGCCCCTCGAAGCGGTAGACGCCGTTCTCGAAGAACTCGCTCGCGGCGACGTCCATGCCGAGGGCGATGTCGGTGCCCGGCGTGAAGCCGGCCTTCTCGATCGCCTGCACGAGCAGGTCGAGCGCCTGGCGGTTGCTCGGCAGGTCGGGCGCGAAGCCGCCCTCGTCGCCGAGGCCCGTCGCGAGCCCCTGCTCCTTCAGGATCGCCTTGAGCGTGTGATAGGTCTCCGCACCCCAGCGCAGGCCCTCGCGGAACGACTCCGCGCCGATCGGCAGGATCATGAACTCCTGCACGTCGACGCCGGTGTCGGCGTGCGCGCCGCCGTTGATGACGTTCATCATCGGCACCGGCAGCAGGAAGGCGTTCGGGCCGCCCAGGTAGCGGAACAGCGGGAGGCGCGACGAGTCGGCCGCGGCCTTCGCGACGGCGAGCGAGACGCCGAGGATGGCGTTGGCGCCCAGGTTCTTCTTGTTGTCGCTGCCGTCGAGCTCGATCAGCGTCGAGTCGATGAGTCGCTGGTCGTCCGCGACCATGCCCTCGATCGCCTCCGCGATCTCCTCGTTCACGGCGTCGACGGCCTGCTCGACGCCCTTGCCGAGGTAGCGCGCGCTGTCGCCGTCGCGCAGCTCGTAGGCCTCGAAGGCGCCGGTCGAGGCACCGGAGGGCACCGCGGCGCGGCCGACGGAGCCGTCGGAGAGCAGCACCTCGACCTCGACGGTCGGGTTGCCGCGCGAGTCGAGGATCTCGCGAGCCTGCAGGGTGTCGATGAGTGCCACAAGTGCTCCTTGGGAATCGCAGTGGATGGCCAGCACTGAGCCTAGTCCCGGCGGCATCCGCGCCACACCGAGTCAGCACAGGAGCGCAGTTATCAACAGGTGCCGTGCGACGCACGACCGCCGCGTCGGGTTCGTCCACACTTGGACCGGCACTTGACGAGACAGGACCTGCCACGATGAGCGAGCCGGAGAGCAGACCGCGAGCGAGCGAGACCGTCGCCGTGCTCGATCGCTACAAGATCTACTCCGGGCAGCTCTCGAAGGCGCTCGCCGAGGCCTTCGGCATCGGCCTCATCCTCTGCCTGCTGCTGCTGACGGTCTCCTGGCTCATCGGCCGTGCCCCCGCACCCGGCGTGCGGGTGGACACCGATCCCTTCAGCGGCAACGACAGCTCGATCGGCCCCGCGTTCGCAGCGGCGCTCGCGGTCTCCATCGGGCTGCAGCTCCTCGTGCGCTCCCCCAAGGACGAGCGGCACTGGAACACCCGTGATCAGCGGGCACACCTGCTCTTGCTCGGCGGCATCGCCCGCATGGTCGCCATCGGCACCGCCACCGGTGGCTTCACCCTCATCGTCCCAGGCTTCTTCCACCAGCTCGCCACCAGCGCGAGGACGCCGATCGACCTGATCACCCCGCTCGGCGCCGCAGCACTCGTGCTCCTCATCGTCGCGATCGCCTCGGATGCCGCGGTCGCCTCGGGTGCCGGGAGCTCCAGCGAAGAGATGCTCTCGGGCTGGAACGAGATCCGCAAGACGCAGATCGGCGAAGCGCTGCGTCGACTGGGGTCCGCCCGAGCGGCGTCCCCGAGTCGTCGTCAGCGAGCATGGGGGTACGCGCTGACGGCCACCGCGACCGCCGCCGCGGTCACCGCCTGCTCGCTCTGGAACATCGGAGACTGGCTCACCGCGGCGGTGAGCGCGCTCCTCGCGACGGTGATCCTCGCCGCGCTGATCCGCACGAGCGTCGAGACGCTGCGGAGGATCGCCGACGACCAGCCCATCGTCCTGGCGATCGAGGGGATCGTCTTCGCCCTGCTCTTCCTCGTCTACCTCGCCGTCATCGCGATCGTGCACTTCCCTCTCGTGCAGGACACGACAGGCTCGCGCGACCTCGTGCTGTTCCTGATCATGATGGTCGTCGCTTGCCTCGCCCCTGCGGCGAGCTGGCTGGTGCTCGTGACGCCCGCTCGGTGGCTGCCGTTCGACGCGCCGCTGATCGCGGCGGCGAGGGCGAGGCTGCTGGCGGAGCTCGAGAAGCTGGGCCGCAAGCGCACGACCGCGCAGCCTCCGTGGTGGAACCTGTCGAAGGCCGCGATCCTCTGCAGTGCGTTCTTCCCGCTCGGGCCGATCCTCGCGCTCCTGGCGCACCGGATCTGCGTCACCACCTCGGGTGCACGCCCCGACGCTCTCCTTCGATGGGCGATCTACACGACCATCCTCGTCCCAGTGGCGATCGTCGTGCTGCTGCTCGGCGTGCCCCTGGCGGCCCTCGGCTTCGGGTGGATCACGCTCTAAGCCTCGTCGTCCGCGTCGACGAGCAGGCTGCGTCGGCGCCCGTCACTCGATGGGCTTGACCTCCAGCGTGGTCGCCGTGGTGCCGGGGCGCACGAACGCGAAGTGGGTGGCGCCGGATGCGGCGAGCTGCTCGAGCAGCAACGTCGCGTTCTTCGGGCGTCGCTGCATGCGCACCGTCTGACCGGCCGCCACCAGCTCGCGCTTGATGGCCACCGCATCCGCGGGCTCGACCGCCTTGTCGACCAGCAGCGCGATGGTCTCGCTTGCCGCCTCGGGCGGGAGCGCCACGAGGTCGACCAGGCGCTCGAACCCGAGCGAGATGCCGACGGCCGGCAGCTCCTGGCCGAGGAAGCGCCCGACCATGCCGTCGTAGCGGCCGCCGCCGCCGATCGAGAAGGGCAGCTCGGGGTGCGCGATCTCGAAGATCGGGCCCGTGTAGTAGCCCATGCCTCGCACCAGCGTCGGGTCGAACTCGAGGCGGATGCCCGCGCTCGCGCCCAGCAGCTCGCGCACCGGGGCGAGCACCGCCGCGTCGAAGCCGTCGAGCGGTGCAGGGGCAGCGCCCTCGCCACCGGTCTCGACCATGGCCCGGATCGCCTCGAGCGTCGCGAGCAGCCGCTCGCCGTCGATGCCTCGGGCGCCCAGCTCGGCCACGACCCCCTCGGCGCCGATCTTGTCGAGCTTGTCGACGGTGATGAGCGCGCCCTCGCGCAGCCCCTCCTCCACCCCCGCGTGCTCCAGCGCGGCGAACAGGATGCGCCGATCGTTGATGCGGATGAAGGCGTCCGGGATGCCGAGCCGCGTGAGCGCATCGCCCGTCGCGGCGAGGATCTCGAGCTCCGCCGTGATGCCCGGCTCGCCCGCGATGTCGATGTCGCACTGCATGAACTGCCGGTAGCGACCGCGCTGGGGGCGCTCGGCCCGCCACACGGGCGCGATCTGGATCGCCCGGAAGACCGGCGGCAGGCTCGCGCGGTGGGTGGCGATGAAGCGTGCCAGCGGCACCGTCAGGTCGAAGCGCAGACCGAGGTCGGCGAGGTCGAGCGGCGCCGCAGCCTCGCGCAGGTCGTCGACGCCCAGGCCCCGTCGCATGACGGCGAAGGCGAGCTTCTCGTTGTCGCCGCCGAGACCCGCGTGCAGTCGCGCGGCGTCCTCGACCACGGGCGTCTCGATCTCCTCGAAGCCGTGGTGCTCGTACGCACCCCTGATGACGCGCAGCACGCGCTCGCGCACGCGCTTCTCGACCGGCAGGAAGTCGCGCATGCCGCGCGGCGGGTTCACCTGGGATGCCATGCCCCCATCCTCCCGCACGCGACACGCGCTGCGCGTCAGCGCAGCATCCGGCGCCGCGCGCGCCCGAGTGCGACGATGTGCCTCGTGCGACGACGTTGGCCCTTCCACGACCAGGCTGTGCCCGTGATCGCCTGGCGCGTCGCGATCCTGCTCATCGCGGTCGTCGCCGAGGGCTGGAACATCAGGAACATGCTCGCGAGCGGCGAGCGGGCCAGCGAGCACTTCGCCTACTTCACGGTGCAGTCGAACCTGCTCGTGATCGTCGTGATGGCATGGATGCTGCTGGTGCCGCAGGAGCGCAGGCCGCGGTGGTTCGACCACCTGCGCGGGGCGGCGACCGCCTACATCGTGCTCACCGGCGTCGTCTACGCGGTGCTGCTGGCGCAGCCCGACGAGGTCTGGTCGTGGTCGGTCGACTTCACGAACGCCGCGCAGCACCGCATCGTCCCGTGGCTGGTCGGCCTCGACTGGCTGCTCGTGGCGACCCGTCGACGGATCGTCGTGCGCCGCGCGGTGTGGTGGATGCTCTACCCGATCGCCTACCTCGCCTGCTCGCTGCTGCGCGGTGCGCTCATCGACGGCTGGTACCCATACCCGTTCCTCGACCCGGGCGAGCACGGGGGCTGGGCCGGGCTGCTGTGGCCGACCGGGCAGGTGCTCATCGCGTTCTTCGTCGGCATCCTGCTGGTGGCGGCCGTCGGGCGCGCTCGCTACCGGGAGCCGGCCGCCGATGCCGCGCCGAGTCCCTCGGGCGCCGCTTCGACGTGATCCTCGACGCGGTCGGCACCCTCACTCCTGCCCAGCTCGCGCACGGCGAGCTCGATCCGGTGCTGCAGGAGGCGATGCCGCTCGACGACATCGTCAGGGCGTACGAGATCGTCGACGCACGCCGCAAGGTCGAGAACCTGGTCGTGCGGCCGTGACGACCGCCCCGGGATCGCCGCGCAGCGACGACGATCCCGGCTCCGTGCGGTCTCAGCGGGCTCCGGCGGCAGCCCGCGGACGCGTGCGCAGCGCGACCAGCACCCCGTCGATGACGACGAACGCGACGAGTCCCCAGCCCACCAGCGGCAGCAGCAGCCCCACAGCGGCACCGACGGCGACCACCGCGAGGATCGCCCACCACGGTGCCCGAGCCAGCGCGCCGGCGGCCGGCGGCGAGCCCGGTCGGCCGTAGGGGCCGCGCGACCACCACATCCGCATGCCGAGCGCCACCATCGCGGCGATGCCGATCGCGAGCGCGGCGAGCAGGAGCTGGTTCGGCAGGCCGAACAGGGTGCCCATGTGCAGGTCGATCCCCCAGCGAGCGAGCTTCGGGATCAGCCCGAGGTCGTCGAAGTCGACGCGGTCGACCACCTGGAGCGACGCCCCGTCGATCGCGACCGCGTCGACCTCGGTCGGGAACGAGCGCTGGATCTCCTGGACGACCCACGCTGACGCGGCGTCGGCGGGCGGACGGATCTCGATGAGCCCGACGTCGATGCTCTGCGTCCTGGCCACGGCGAGCACCGCATCGAAGTCCACCGGGGCCACCGCTGCGGCCGCGACCGCCTCGCCGTGACCGGCGTGCGGATCGTCGATGCCGCCAGTGCCCTCGAGCGAGGTCGAGACCGACGGCGTCGACCAGCCGAGCGCCGCGCGCAGCTCGGTCACGTTCGCACCGGCGAGCTGCGACCACGTGATGCCGGTGGCCGAGAGGAAGAGCGCGCCGAGGGCGAGCCAGATGCCGAGCGACGCGTGCCACGAGCGCAGGCGCCGCACGCCGCTGGCCCTGCGCTCCGGCCGCAGCAGCTCGCGCCGCCGGCGGCCCGTGCGCCACGTCGCGAACCAGAGCCCGAGGCCGGCGACCACGACGATGCCGAGCCAGCTCGCCGCGAGCTCGGAGTAGAGCCGGCCGACGTCGCCGAGCCCGAGGCCGCGGTGGAAGTGATCGATCGCCGTGCGCAGCGGCAGCGAGCCGCTCGTGCCGTAGACCGTCATGTCGCCTCGCACCTCGCCGCTCACGGGGTCGAGGAAGATCGCGCGGCTCTCGCTCGCGACCAGCCCCTCCTCGGCGAAGAGCACGCGGGTCGTCGCGCCGGCCTCGGGTGCCGGTCGCACCGCCGAGAGCGCGGCGCCGCCCGCCTCCTCCTGCGCGATCCGCACCTGCTGGGCGAGCGGCAGCGGGTCGCCCTCGGCGGGCGCCGTGAGCGCATCGCGGTAGAGCACCTGCTCGACCGCCGGCGCGAGCGCGTAGGCGGCGCCCGAGAGCGCGGCGATCAGGATGAACGGGCCGACGAGCACACCGGCGAGCCAGTGCAGTCGGCGCAGCAGCGGCACGAACCACCGCTGCGCCTCGGCAGACGGGGCCTGCGGCGGTCGCGCTGCGGTGGCGGTCATCGCTGCTGGGCCTGCCGGCGCAGCGCCGAGGCGCCGAGGATCGCGGCGAGCACCGCCACGATGAGCGCCGCGATCGAGACGGGCACTGAGGCGCTTCCGGCGGGCTCGGCAGCAGGGGCTGCCGCTTCGGCATCCGCTGCGGCAGCGTCGTGGTCGTGCGCGCCCGCCTCGTCTGCTGCTCCCGCCGCGCCGCTGTCGGCCGCGGGCGCACCGTGGTCGTGCCCGTGGGCATCCGCCGCCGCACCGATCGTCAGCACCGGGGCCGGCGTCGCAGAGGCCTGATCCTCGTCGGCCCAGAGCCACTCGCCCGCCTCGCATCGCTGCAGCGTCGGGAAGACGAGCGTCGTGCCGTCGGCGGCGCTCTCCGGCAGCGTCACCTCGAGCTCGAGCGTCTCGCGCACGCCGTCGGGGATGGGCGCATCGGTGGTGAAGGTGACGAGGCGCGCGCCGCCCTCGCCGAGGTCGGCGGCGACCTGCCAGCCGGGGTTGGCGATCAGGGCGACCGAGGCGATCTCGTCGGGCACGGTCACCTCGACCGCGGTCGTGGGCGAGCCGTCGCAGCCGTGGCTGAACGACAGGGCCAGCATGCTCGTGGCGCCCGCTTCGGTCGAGCTCGGGCTGACGTGCACGTGGGCGCTGGCCGCGAGCGGGCCGGCGAGCACGAGCGCCGCGGCGGCAAGTCCGGTCGCGGCGCCGACGACGCCGCGGCGGGCGCGGCGTCGGGCGCTGGCGGGGGTGGGGTGGGTGTGGACGGCGTGGGTGTGGATGGGGTCGGTCATGACTGCTCCTCGCAGTGGGCGCGCAGGCAGACGGCGCTGCGCGCGGTGCGCCCGTGGGCGCGTTCGTCTGGGAGCACGCCGCCGAGGGCGGGCGTGCGGGAGCCGCGCGAGGCATCGCGCGGAGGATGGGCTCAGACGAGCGCGAGCGGCGGGCCGCGCGTGACGAGCGCGGCGTGCAGCACGTCGAGCGTGCGACGATGCGCCGGGCACGATGCCGTGACGGACGCGCGGCGTCGCGCGGGGATGCCCGCCCACCGCAGCGCTGCCACGGCGCGGCGCAGCGACATCGCCTCGAGCATCGCGGCGAGCGCCCGCGGCACGAGCCGCAGCAGCGCGAGCGTCAGGCCGCCCGCGACGAGGTGGGCGAGCGGCATGCTCGCATGCTCGTGCAGCACCGCGGCCGAGCCCGGCAGCGCCGCGTCGACGGCGTGGTGCGCGTGCCCGGCGGCTGCGGTCGGATGCGCGGCGCCCTGCAGCGAGTAGATCCCGTGCTGCACGGCCTGGGCGATCGCGACCGCGATGCCCTGTCGGGCGAGCGAGCGCCGCGTGCCGAGCACGGGCGCGAGCACGAGGAGCGTGGCGACGAGGCCGGCGGCCAGCAGCAGCGCATCCGGCGCGAGGCCGCCGCCGAGCGCATGCGCGAGGCCCGTGGCCAGCGCGGTGGCGCCCGAGACGACCAGCGCGGCTGCCAGCGCGCGGCGCCGTCGCTGCAGGGTGGCCTCGATCGTCACGGGCGCGCTCACGGCTCCCTGTCCTCCGCCCCGCGCGCGGCGGCCGCCTCCTGAGCGCGCAGCTCGCGCTCGAGCTCGCGGGTCGCGCCGCGCAGCGCGCGCTCGGCGTCGATGCCGTCAGCGGATGCGCCGCGCACCATCGTCAGGAGCGCACGACCGAGGCTCGCCTCGGCGTGCGCCGGCGCATCCGCCACCGCCTGCTCGCGCGCTGGTGCGTCGTCAGGCTCGACCGCCGACTCGATGCCCGCCCGCTGCGCTCTGCCCAGCAGCTTCTGCGCGCGCGCGAGCGCCGGCAGTCCGGCGGGGATGCCGTCGAGCGCGCTCTCCCGCTCGGGCTTCTCGGCGCGCTTGATGGCATCCCAGTTGGCGATGACGTCGCCCACGCCCTCGACCTCGGTGCCCGCGAAGACGTGCGGATGCCGGCGTCGCAGCTTCTCGATCAGGGTGCGGGCCACGTCGTCGAGGTCGAAGCGGCCCTCGGTGCGCGCGATGTCGGCGTGGAAGACGACCTGCAGCAGCAGGTCGCCGAGCTCCTCGCGCAGGTGCGCGTCGGCGGCCGAATCGCCGGTCGCGGCCTCGGCCGCCTCAGCGAGCTCGTGCGCCTCCTCGATCGCGTAGGGCGCGAGCGAGGCGTGCGTCTGCTCGGCGTCCCAGGGGCATCCGCCCGGCGCGCGCAGCCGCGCCATCACGGCGACCAGCTCGTCCAACGCGCGCTCCGCCCGAGCGCCCGCCGCGTCGCTCACGGCGCCGGCTCCTCGGCCGGGGGCTTCGGCGGCGGGAAGATCGCGGTCAGCAGCGCGTCGACCCACGCGACGAGCTCGGCGTCCGGCAGCGCCTCGGCCTGCGTGCCCGCGAGGCGCCCGCCGCCCGCCGTCGGCAGCGGCACCACGAGCGTCTTCGCCGCCGCGTTGAGCTTCGCCTCGGGATACATGCGGCGCAGCCGCAGCTGCACCGAGTCGGCGAGCTCGGCCGGGGCGACCCGCAGGTTCGGGCCGACGGTGATGACCTCGGAGAGCTTCGCGGTCTGCGCCTTGCGCCGCAGGCGCGCGATCGCGACGAGCGCGCTCACCTGCGCCGGCGGCTCGCCGTAGCGGTCCTGCAGCTCCTCGAGCACGCGGTCGATCGCGTCGTCGTCCCGCGCCGACGCCGCGGCGGAGAGCTTCTGGTACGCCTCGAGCCGCAAGCGCTCCGAGTCGACGTAGTCCTCCGGGATCACCGCGTCGACGGGCAGCTCGAGCCGCAGCTCGCGCGGCCCGTCGTCCTCCTCGCCGCGGAAGACCGCGACGGCCTCCCCCACCATCCGCAGGTACAGGTCGAAGCCGACACCGGCGATGTGGCCCGACTGCTCGCCGCCGAGCAGGTTGCCCGCGCCGCGGATCTCGAGGTCCTTCAGCGCCACCTGCATGCCGGCGCCGAGCTCGTTGTGCACGGCGATCGTCTCGAGCCGGTCGTGCGCCGTCTCCGAGAGCGGCTGCTCGCCGTCGTAGAGGAAGTAGGCGTAGGCGCGCTCGCGGCCGCGGCCCACGCGCCCGCGCAGCTGGTGCAGCTGGCTGAGCCCGTAGCGCTCCGCGCGATCGACGATGAGCGTGTTGGCGTTCGGGATGTCGAGGCCGGTCTCGACGATCGTCGTGGAGACGAGCACGTCGTACTGCTTCTCCCAGAAGTCGACGATCACCCGCTCGAGCGCCGTCTCGGCCATCTTGCCGTGCGCGACGCCGATGCGCGCCTCGGGCACGAGCTCCGCGAGCTGCGCGGCCACGCGGTTGATCGACGAGACGCGGTTGTGCACGAAGAAGACCTGGCCCTCGCGCAGCAGCTCGCGGCGGATCGCAGCCGCGACCTGCTGCTCGTTGTAGGCGCCGACGAAGGTCAGCACGGGGTGCCGGGCCTCCGGCGGCGTCGCGAGCGTCGACATCTCGCGGATGCCGGTGACCGCCATCTCGAGCGTGCGCGGGATGGGCGTCGCCGACATCGAGAGCACGTCGACGTTGGTCTTCAACGACTTGAGCCGCTCCTTGTGCTCCACCCCGAAGCGCTGCTCCTCGTCGATGATGACGAGCCCGAGCTCCTTGAAGCGCACGTTCTCCGAGAGGATGCGGTGGGTGCCGATCACGACGTCGACGGTGCCGTCGGTGATGCCGGCGATCGTCTCGCGCACCTCCTTGTCGGTCTGGAAGCGGCTGAGGGCCCGCACCTGCACCGGGAACCCGGCGAAGCGCGCCGCGAAGGTCTCGAAGTGCTGCCGCACGAGCAGCGTGGTCGGGACGAGCACCGCCACCTGCGTGCCGTCCTGGACGGCCTTGAACGCGGCGCGCACCGCCACCTCGGTCTTGCCGTAGCCGACGTCGCCCGAGAGCAGCCGATCCATCGGCACCTCGCGCTCCATGTCGCGCTTGACCTCGTCGATGGTGGTGAGCTGGTCCGGCGTCTCGGCGTAGGGGAAGGCGTCCTCGAGCTCGCGCTGCCACGGGCTGTCGGGGCCGAAGCGGCGACCCTTCGAGGCCATGCGCTTCGAGTAGAGCTGCACGAGCTCGACCGCGATCTCTCGCACCGCCTTGCGCGCCTTGGCCTTCGACTGCTGCCAGTCGCTGCCGCCCATCTTCGACAGCTGCGGGGCCTCGCCGCCGACGTAGCGGTTCAGCTGGTCGAGCTGGTCGGTGGGCACCGAGAGGCGATCGCCCGGGTGCCCGCGCTTGGAGGGCGCGTACTCGATGACGAGGTACTCGCGGGTGGTCTTCACGGGGTTGCGGCCGCCGGACGAGACGGTGCGCTGCGTCAGCTCGACGAAGCGGCCGACGCCGTGCGTCTCGTGCACGACGTAGTCGCCGGCCTTGAGCTGCAGCGGGTCCACGACCGAGCGACGACGGCCGGCGAGCTTGTGCGGCTGGCGCGCGTCCACCCCCACGGCACGGCCGAAGAACTCGGCCTCGCTGACGAGCTCGATGCGCTCCTCGGGCAGCGAGAACCCGTGCTCGACGGATGCCCGGGTGACGTGCACGACCCCGGGCTCCAGCTGCGCGGGCAGCGCCTCGACGACGCGCGCCGCCACCTCGTGCTCGCCCAGCACCTGCGCTGCGCGCTCGACGAGCCCCTGGCCCGCGGCGGTCACGACGACGCGCCAGCCATCCCGCGCGCGCTGCCGCAGGTGCAGGGCCGCGCCGTCGGCGATGCCGGTGAAGCTCGGCACCGGCTGCCCGTCGATCGCCGTCACCGTGTCGTCCGCGGCGAGCACGGAGTAGCTCCACCACGGGGCGTCGACCGCCGCGCGCAGCTCGTCGAGGCTCAGGAAGCCGCTCGAGAGGTCGACGGGTGCCTGCCCGCCTGCCGTCGCGGCGCTCCACGCGGCTTCGAGGAACTCCTGGTTCGTGTCGTTGAGGCTCGTGACGCGGTCCCGGATGCGCTCGGGGCCCAGGACGAGCACACCGGTGCCCGGCAGGTAGTGCGTGATCGGCACCATCCGCTCGAGCAGCGCGGGCGCGAGCGACTCCATCCCCTCCACGGGGATGCCCTCGGCGATCTTCTCCAGCATCTGCTGGATGCCGGGGAACTCGGGCGCGAGCTGCCGCGCTCGCGCGCGCACCGCATCCGTCAGCAGCAGCTCGCGGCTGGGCGGCAGCACGACCCGCGCCAGCGGCTCCGGGTCGGAGCGCTGGTCGGCGACGTGGAACCAGCGCATCTGCTCGACCTCGTCGCCGAAGAGCTCGATGCGCACCGGGTGGTCCTCGGCCGGGCTGAAGACGTCCACGATGCCGCCGCGCACCGCGAACTCGCCGCGCCGGGTGACCATGTCGACCCGGGAGTAGGCCAGGTCGACGAGCTGGCGGGAGAGCGCCGCGAGGTCGACACCCCGGCCGCCCGCCTCGAGCTCGATCGGCTCGACGTCGAGCAGGTTGTCGGCGACCGGCTGCAGCGCCGCGCGCACGGAGGCGAGGACGATGGTCGGCCGCGCGCCGTCTCGACGCGCGACCGCGCGCAGCGTCGCGCCGCGATGGCCCACGGTCTCGGCAGAGGGGCTCAGCCGCTCGTGGGGCAGCGTCTCCCACGCGGGCAGGTCGAGGATCTCGGCCTCGGGCAGCCAGGCGGCGAGGTCGTCGCGCACCGACTCGACCTCGCGCCGGGTCGCGGCGACGACGAGCAGCGGCCGGTCGTGCTGGTGCGCGAGGGCGGCGGCGACGGGGGCGCGCATCGGCTCGATGCCGGTGAGCGCGCCGCCGGTCGATGCCTCGACGACGGGCGCGAGCGCACCGCCCTCGAGCAGGTCGAGGAGCGGCCGCAGGCTCACGAGGTCATGACCGCTTCGCCCGCGGCGTTCCTCACCTCGAGCGTCCAGCCCTGCTCGTTCGTCTCGTACTCCGGCAGCCGGAGCGCGAAGACGGCGGGCGCCTCGTCGGAGAGCGGGGTGCCGGCGGTGAGCGGCAGCGACTGGCCGTACCACTGCAGCACGGCCTCGGTCGCGTCCGGGGGTGCGATCACGAGCAGCATCGTCGGCTGGCGCCAGTCGTCCCAGCAGTACCTCGGGGCCGAGCCCAGGCACGTGTGCACGTAGCCGCCCTCCGGCGACTCGAGGATCAGGTCGGTGAGGCCGGAGCCCTCGCTCAAGTCGCTCCAGAGCAGGCTGCCGTCATCGAGCGTCGCCGCGAGCGTGAACCCGTTGGGCGGCTGCGGGCCGCTCGGCTCGTCGGCGGTGGCGCAGCCCGCGAGCGCGAGGGTCGCGACGACGACGGCGGCGGCACTCATGGCGAAACGGCGCACGGACCCTCTCCTTCTGATCGGTATCCCATGCTAGCGGCGCGCGTGCCGGGCCTAGGACGGCGCGTGGATCCGCTGCTGCGCCGCGAGGAAGCCCTCGGCGACGATGCGCTCCACCGCGTCGGCGCCGAGCTGCACGAGCAGCTCGGCCTCCGGCTGCTCGGCCTTGGCGAAGGGGCGCAGCACGAACTCCGCGGCGTCCTGGCGGCCGGGCGGCCGCCCGATGCCGAGCCGCACGCGCAGGACATCGGGACCGCGCGCGGCGATGATGTCGCGCATCCCGTTGTGGCCCCCGTGGCCGCCGCCCTGCTTGAGGCGCAGCTCGCCGAGGGGCAGGTCGAGCTCGTCGTGCAGCACGATCACGCGATCGACGTCGACGCCGTAGTAGTCCATCAGCTTCCCGACGGGGCCGCCGGAGCGGTTCATGAAGGACAGCGGGAACGCGGTGACGACCTTCGGGCCGCCGATGACGCGCGACTCGGCGACCAGCGCCTCGGCCTTGCCGTGCTTCTTGGCGTTCGCGCCGGCGCGCCGCTCGAGCTCGGCGACGACCATGCGCCCGATGTTGTGGCGCGTGCGCTCGTAGTCGGGCCCGGGATTCCCGAGCCCGACCACGAGCCACGTGTCGGCCATGCCGGCGTCGATGGGTGCGGACTACTCCGCGGCGTCCTCGGAGGACTCCTCGGAGGACTCCTCCTCGGTGTCGCCCTCGGCTGCCTCGGCGTCCTCGTCCTCGAGGACGGGGGCGGCGGGCGTCACGATGCCCACCACGAGCGCCTCGGGGTCCGTGAGCAGCGTCGCGCCCTTGGGCAGCTCCACCTCGCCGGCGGTGATGTGCGCGCCCTCCTCGAGGCCCTCCACCGAGACGGTGATCGACTCGGGGATGTGCAGCGCCTCGACCTCGACCGAGAGCGCGGTGGTCTCGTGGTTCGAGATGGTGCCGGGAGCGGACTCGCCCTCGAGGTGCACGGGGACGTCGACCGTGACCTTCTCGCCGCGGCGGACGATCACGAGGTCGATGTGCTCGATCGCGGGCATGCCCTGGAGGACGGGGTTGCGCTGCACGTCCTTCACCAGCGCGAGCTGGTTCGAGTCGCCGATCTGCAGGTCGATGATCGCGTTCGAGCGACGGACGAGCAGGTACAGCGCGTGCGCGTCGACCGTGAGGTGCTGGGGCTCGCTGCCGTGCCCGTAGAGGACGCCGGGGACCTTGCCTGCCGCGCGCAGCTTGCGCGCGGCGCCCTTGCCGAAGGACTCGCGGATCTCGGTCTCGAGCTTGTCGTACTCAGTGGCCATGGAAGTGCTCCTTGTGGGCCGCAGCCCGTCGTTGTCGACTCGAACGCGCAAGCGTGAGGACTCGGTCCACTGCTCCCACCGCGTCGATCACGGATGCATCCGCATCCCTCGCCGAAGTTCAGCCTCCCACCCTACAGCACCGCGCGGTCGAGAGCAGCAGCGTCCGCCTGCCGCAGCCGAGGCCGACCGCGCTCCCCGCTCAGCCCAGCGCGCCGCCGACGAGGTAGATCGCGAAGGCGATCACGAAGCCGACGATCGACATCAGGCCCTGCGCCACCGTCCAGGTCTTCAGGGTCGTCTTGACGTCCATCCCGAAGAACTTGCTGACGAGCCAGAAGCCCGAGTCGTTGACGTGGCTGAAGCCGACCGAGCCGGCAGCCGTGGCGAGCACGATCGCGGCGGTCTCGACCGGGTTGAAGCCCCCGTCGACCACCACTCCGGCCATGAGCGAGGCTGCGGTCGTGAGCGCCACGGTCGCCGAGCCCTGCGCGATGCGCACGATGAGCGAGATGAGGAAGGCCGCGACGATGACCGGCATGCCGATCGAGTTCAGCGAGTCGGCGATCGCGTCGCCGATGCCGGTGACGCGCAGGACGCCGCCGAACATGCCGCCGGCGCCGGTGACGAGCACCACCGAGGCGATCGGCCCGAGGGCGCTGTCGGCGACCTTCTCGATCAGGGATCCGGCCTTGCCCATGCCCCAGCCGAGCAGCCACATGGAGACGATGACGGTGATGAGCAGCGCGACCGGCGTCTCGCCGAGCGCCCGCAGCAGCGCGACGACGGGCTCGGCCTTGAAGGCATCCGGGTCATCGGTCGTCGCGGCGAACATGTTGAGGCCGGTGTTGAGCAGGATCAGCACGAGCGGCAGGACGAGCAGGAAGACGACCTTGCCGAACGAGGGGTTCGACTCCATGTCCCGGTGGTCGTCGTTCGGGCCGCCGAGGATGTTGGGCACGGCGATGTCGTAGCGGCGGCCGACCCAGCCGCCGAAGAGCACGCCGACGACGTACCAGACGGGGATCGCGACCACGAGGCCGAGGATCAGCACGAGGCCGACGTCGGCGCCGAGGATCGCGGAGGCGGAGACGGGACCGGGGTGCGGCGGCACGAAGATGTGCATGGAGCTGAAGGCGAGCGCCGCGGGGAAGGCGACGGTCAGCAGCGATCCGCCCAGGCGGCGCGAGACGGCGTAGATGATCGGCATCATCACCACGAGGCCGGCGTCGAAGAAGATCGGGAAGCCCATGAGCAGGCTCGCGACACCGACGGCCATCGCCGCCCGCCGCTCGCCGAACGCGCCGATCAGCTTGTCGGTCAGCACGCGCGCGCCGCCGGACGTCTCGATCATGCGGCCGAGCATCGCCCCGAGCGCGACCAGCAGCATGACGCTGCCGAGCGTGGGGTTGAAGCCGAACTGGAGCGCCTCGATGAGCCGCGCGAAGGGGATGCCGGCCGCGACGGCGGTCAGCAGGCTCGTGATCATCAGGGCGAGGAAGGCGTGGATCTTGAACGCCATGATGAGCACGAGCAGCAGGGCGATGGATGCCGCCGCGAGCAGCAGGAGGCCGCCCGTGCCGAGATCCCAGGTGAGGACGAGGTCTTCCATCGGACGGGCTCCTTGGGTGCGTGTCGGGTGCGGAGGGATGCGGAGGCGCCGCGCGGCGGCGGGCTCAGCCGGGCTGGACGGTGATGGAGCCGGTGATCGTGGTGCCCGGGTCGGGCTCGATCGTGCGGCCCGCGGCTCGCGCCATCAGGATGCGCGTGACCTCGTCGACGATGGCCGCCGGCGTCTGGTCGACCGAGATCGCGATGCCGTGCTCCCAGTCGGCGAGCGGCTCGAGCGTGTCGATCTGGCTGGCGAGCAGCGTCGTCGGCATGTACTCGTGGTCGCGGTGCGCGAGTCGGTCGGCGAGCAGGCCCTCGCCGCCGACCAGGTGCACGAACACGAGCGACTGGTCGCTCGAGCGCAAGAGCTCGCGGTACCAGCGCTTCAGCGCCGAGCAGGCGACGATCGTGACGCGGCCGCGCGCGGTGCCCTCGGCGATCGTGTCGCCGATGGACTTGAGCCACGGCACGCGATCCTCGTCGGTGAGCGGCGTGCCGCCGGCCATCTTCTCCTTGTTGGCCGGCGGGTGCAGGTCGTCGCCGTCGATGAAGTCGATGTTGAGGCGCTGCGCGAGCGCCGCGCCGATCGTGGACTTGCCGGAGCCCTGGACGCCCATGATGATCATCGGCGGGTAGCGCGTCTCGCTCATCGGTCCACTCCTTCGTCGCCATCGGCCGCGGGGAAGCGCAGCAGCACCTTCGAGGATACGGCTGCGTCGCGCGCGAGCTCCAGGGCGCGCAGGCCGTCGTCGATCGCCAGCTCGTGGCTGATCACGGCACCGGCGTCCAGCGACCCGTCGGCGAGCGCGACGAGCACCTCGTCGAGCTCGTCGTTGAAGCGGAACGAACCGATGAGCGTCAGCTCGCGCGTGATCGCGCTCGCCATCGGCACCGCGACGTCGCCCGCTCGCTGCAGGCCCAGCATCACGACGGTGCCGCCGCGCCGCGCGCCGCTGATCGCGGCGGCGAGGCCCGGCGCGGTGCCCGACGACTCGATGACCACGTCGGCGTGCACGGCGGCGATCCCTTCGGCATCCGACGCGTGCAGCGTGGTCGCGCCGAGGCGCTCGGCGAGGGCACGCGGATGCTCGTGCAGGTCGGTCGCGAGCACCTCGCTCGCGCCGTGGTGCAGGGCGACGGCGATCGCGAGCGCGCCGATGGGGCCGGCACCGATCACGAGCACGCGGCAGCCGGCGACGTCGCCGGCCTGGCCGACGCCGTGCCAGGCGACCGCGGCAGGCTCGGCGAGCGCCGCGAGGCGCAGGTCGAGACCGGCCGGGAGCTCGCGCAGCATGCGCGACGGGAGCGCCGCGCGGCTCGCGAAGGCGCCGTGCGTGTGCGGCAGGCGCGCGGCGGAGCCGAGGTAGGTGCCGGCGGGGCTGAGGTTCGGCCGATCGGCCGGGAAGGGGGCCGAGCCGTCGTCGACGGGGGTCGCGGGGTGCACGGCGACGCGCGCCCCGGCCGCGGGCCCGCTGCCGTCTGCCGCGGCGCGCAGCACGGTGCCGACGATCTCGTGCCCGAGCACCATCGGCTCGCGCAGGATCGACTGTCCCGCGGCGCCGTGCAGCCAGTAGTGGAGGTCCGATCCGCAGATGCCGCCGTAGGCGATCGCGACGACCGCCTCGTCTGCGGCGGGCGAGGGCTCCGGCAGCGCCTCGACCCGCACATCCTCCTTGGCGTGCGCGACCAGCGCGAGGTTCGCGTCGCTCATGTGGCTCATCCTGCCCCTCAGACCACGGCCGTCATGCCGCCGTCGACGTAGATCGTCTGCCCGTGCACGAAGGCGCTCGCGTCGCTCGAGAGGAACACGAGCGCACCCACCAGGTCGCGGACATCACCCCAGCGGCCCGCGGGGGTGCGCTGGGCGACCCACGCCGAGAACTCGGCGTCGTCGACGAGCGGCTGCGTGAGCTCGGTGGCGAAGTAGCCCGGCGCGAGCGCGTTGACGCTGATCCCGTGCGGCGCGAGGTCGGCGCAGAGGCCCTTCGTCAGCATCACGATGGCGCCCTTCGTGGCGCTGTACGGCGCGATCGACGGCCGCGCGAGCTGCGACTGCACCGAGCCGATCGAGACGATCCGGCCCGAGCCCCGCTCGATCATGCCCCTCGCGACGCGCCGCGAGAGCAGGAAGGCGCTGGTCAGGTTGGTCGCGACGAGGTCGTGCCAGTCGGCGTCGGTGAACTCCGCGATCGGGTTGCGGCGCTGGATGCCGGCGTTGTTCACGAGGATGTCGGGCGTGCCGAGCCGCTCCTCGACGTCGGCGACCCCGGCGTCGACCGCCGCCGCATCCGTCACGTCGAAGGTCGCGACGTGCGCCTCGCGCCCGGTCGAGGCCGCGATCTCGCCCGCGGCCCGCTCGGCCTTGGCGCGGTCGCGGCCATGCACGACGACGGTGGCGCCGGCCTCGGCGAGCCCCTGCGCGAGCGCGCGGCCGATGCCCTGGCTCGACCCGGTGACGAGGGCGCAGCGACCAGAGAGGTCGAACAGCGCCGGGCCGATGCTCGACCCCGCGACCTCGCGAGCGCCCGCGGCGCCGCCCGCCATCAGTAGAACTCCTTCGTGCTCATCACGTTCTGCAGCGGCTCGCCGTCCAGCATGCGCGTGGCGTTCGCAGCGAAGAGCTCGGTGATGCGGCGCGGCTCCTGCACCGAGAGCGCAGCGGTGTGCGGGCTCAGCAGCACGCTCGGGTGCTCCCACAGTCGGCTGTCGGTCGGCAGCGGCTCCACCGCGGTGACGTCGAGCGCCGCGAAGCCGATGCGGCCCGCGTCGAGCGCGTCGAGCAGGGCCGGCTCGTCGACGACGGTGCCGCGGCCCACGTTGACGAGGATGGTGTCGGGTCGCACGCCGCCGAGCACCTCGGCACCCAGCAGGCCCGTCGTGTGCTCGGTGCCGGGCAGCGTGTTGATGATCGCGTCGACCTCGGTCGCAGCGCCAGCGAGCTGGTCGATCGGCACCAGTCGGTCGACGTGCTCCACGGGCGCGCCCGATCGCGTCGTGCCCCAGACGGTGGCGCCCAGGCCGGCGAACCGCTCGGCGACGACCGTGCCGATGCCGCCGAGCCCGACGACGAGCACCGTCATCTCGCTGACGTGGCGCATGATGCGACGGCCGTCGCCCCAGGTGCGCGTCGCCTGATCGGCCTCCAGGCGCCGCAGCCCCTTCGCGCCGGCGAGCACGCCGAAGACGGCCCACTCGGTGAGCGTCGAGGCGTGCATGCCGGCGCTCGTCGTGACGACGACCCGATCGAGCTCGTCGTCGGTGAGCTGCGCAGCCTTCACCTGGCCCCCGCCGCCGGCGGCCGTCGTGTGCAGCCAGCGCAGGCCCGGGTTGGCACGCACCGTGCGCGCGAGCGCGGCGGGCGAGACGTCGGGCAGCCCGAACAGCGCGTCGGCGCGGTCGAGCATCGCCTCGAAGGCGGCCTGCTGCTCGGGGGTGCGCTCCCAGTCGGGATCGCCCTCCCAGTCGCCGATCCAGCGCCAGGGTCGAGTGAGCGCGGGGTCGCGCAGCAGCTCGATCCGTGGCTCGAGCTCGGTGAGCAGAGCGGCGGATGCGTCGTCGAGGCTGACCGCGACGGCGACCTTCAGGGTGGGCTCAGGCATGGAGTCTCCTTCCAGGACAGGCTAGCGAGCGGCGCGCGGCCGCTGGGGCATCGATGCGCAGGTGCGCGTGCGCGTGCGTCAGCGCAGCGGCGTCTCGAGGCGGGTGTCGCCGACGATGACGGTGGCCAGCTGGCCCGGCTGCGCGCGGTGGTTCGAGTGCGGCGCGCCCGCCATGACGACGTCGCCGGGACCCAGGCGCACCCAGCGGGCGACGTAGGCGAGCGACTCCCGCACGGGTACCGGCATGGCGCGGGCGCTCGTGTCGCAGACGCGCTGGCCGTCGAGCTCGAGCGCGAGCACGAGGTCGTCGAGGGAGGCGTCCGTGTCGATCCAGGGCCCGAGGGGCGTGGAGCCCTCGCCGCCCTTCGACTCGAAGTTGCGCGGGTCGAGCGCGGCGCGGTCGGGGTAGGAGATGTCGTCGACGGCGCTGATGCCGAGCACGAACTCGTGCGCGCTCTGCTCGGTGAGCAGCGGGGCGCTGGGGTCGCCGGTGTCGCGGCCGATCACTACGGCGATCTCCGCCTCGACCACCAGCCTCCCGGCGTCCCGGCGCACGTGCACCGGCTGGCCGTGCGCCACGACCGTGCGGGGGCTCTTCAGCCATGCCTGGACGGGTGGCAGGTGGTCGGCCGTGCCACGGTTCTGCGCGATGCCGACGACCACCCGCGGCTCCGCGGGCGGCAGGAGCGCATGCCCTGCGGCGACGAGGGGCGCGCTCGAGGCGTCGCGCGGCGCGCGGCCCTCGGCGAGCGCGCGGTACGGATCCTCGAGGGGCATCCACGACGCCGGCATGCCATCCGGCCCCGGCTCGCCGAGGGGCCGCGCGTGGACGGCACGGCCCCCGACGTCGATCCGCGCGATGCGCATCAGCGACGCCCGCCGACGACCTCGTGCGCCGCGGTGCGCTCGTCCGAGCCCTCGCCGCCCGACACGTTGACCGCATCCTCGAGCCGCAGCAGGTCGCGCCCCTGCGTCTCGGGGACGAGGAAGGTCGAGGCGGTGGTGATGAGCGCGAGCGTGCCCATGTAGATGGCCGGCAGCAGCCAGTCGCCGTCCGAGACCGCCAGGAGGTAGGCGCCGAGCACACCGGCGAGGCCTCCGGCGAGGACGGCCGAGATCTCGCGGGCCATCGCGACGCCGAGGTAGCGGTGGCGGTTGCCGAAGAGCTCCGGCAGCATCGCGCACTGCGGCCCGAGCATGGTGTTGACGGCGACGCCGATGCCGATGGCGATGACCGCGACGACGATCGCCGGCTCGCCGAGCGACAGCAGCCACCACGCGGGGAAGGCGTAGAGCAGCATGAACACCGCGCCGAACCGGTACACCGCGCGCCGCCCGAAGCGGTCGGAGAGGTGGCCGGTGAGCGGGATGGTCCCCATGCCGATCAGCGAGCCGATGGTGACGCCCCAGGTCGCGATGCCCCGGTCGACGGGGTTGGCCAGGAAGTTGCCGGCGACGAACGCGAGGGCGAGCGTCTGGAACATGTAGGAGCCGCCGTTCTCCGCCATGCGGAGCCCGACGCCGACCGTGACGCCGGGCAGGCCCTTGGTGAAGATCTCGCGGATCGGCCGCGACGCGACCTGGTCGTGCTTCTCGAGCTCGACGAAGGTCGGCGTCTCGCGCAGCCGCAGCCGGATGAACAGGGCGACGAGGATCAGCAGGAACGAGGCCACGAACGGGATGCGCCATGCCCAGCCGAAGAAGACCTCGTCCGGCAGCAGCGCCATGAGCGAGAAGACGACCGCGGCGAGCAGGGTGCCGAGCTGGATGCCGATGAACGGCAGAGAGGAGAAGAAGCCTCGGCGCTTGACGGGCGCGTACTCCGCCATCAGCACCGTGGCGCCGGCCTGCTCGGCACCGGCGCCGAAGCCCTGGAGCAGCCGCAGGACGGTCAGCAGGATGGGCGCCCAGACGCCGATCTGCTCGAAGGTGGGCAGCGCGCCGATCAGCGTCGTCGCCCCGCCCATGAGCAGGATGGTGACGACGAGCACCCACTTGCGGCCCAGCTTGTCGCCGAGCGTGCCGAAGAAGAGGCCGCCGAGCGGTCGCGCGATGAAGCCCACGCCGAACGAGGCGAGCGAGGCGACGATCTGGAACTCGGGAGGCAGGTTCGAGAAGAACAGCTGGCCGAAGATCAGCGCTGAGAAGAGCCCGTAGAGGGCGAAGTCGAAGTACTCGAGGGCGCTGCCGACGCTCGAGGCGAGCGTCGCCCGGCGCAGGTTGGCCGCGTACTCCGGGTCGTCGGTGTGCGCGGGTGCGCGGTCAGGGCTCTGCGGGGTGGTCGGGCTCACGGTCCATCTCCTTCGACAGTCGTGCTGGCGTCGTTGCTGGAGCCGAACGTACCAGTGTGATGGACGACGTACAACCCACTGAACGATGCACCCGATGGGGCCCCGTCAGCGCCTGCTGCCGCCGAGCGGGTTCGTGAGCGCGGCGACGACCTGCAGCAGCGCCGCACCGACCTGCGCGATGCGCTCCTCGTCGACGTGCTCGGCAGGCAGCGCCGCGCCGATCGCGAGCGGCGGATCGGCGGGCGCCCACGGCTCGAGGGCGGCCGCGACGCCGACGATGCCGCCGAAGGAGCCCCCCTGATCGATCGCGAAGCCTCGCTCCCGGACAGCAGCGAGCTGCGGGAGCAGGTCATCGACCGTGGTGATGCTGTCAGGGGTGAGCTGCGGGAAGGGCTCGACCTCCTGCAGCAGCGCGCGCGCCTCCTCGTCGCCGAGGCGCGAGAGCAGCGCGACCCCGGTCGCGCTGAGCGGCGCCGGCAGTCGGGAGCCCAGCGGCGTGCCGAGCCGATAGGGCGAGCGACCCTCGTGCCGCGCGAGGTAGAGCGCGTCGCTGCCGTCGAGCATCGCGATCTGCACCACCTCGCGGTGCAGCACGGGCGAGGCGGCGACGAGGCCGTAGAACTCGCGCACCTGGTTGAACTGCTGCGCATAGGCGCCGCCGAGCTCTGCCGTGCGCCGACCGAGCCGGTAGCCGCCCGAGTCGCGCTCGATCATCGCGCCCTCCTCGAGCACGGCGCAGAGGTTGGCGGTGGAGGACTTCGCGATGCCGAGCGCGCGCGCGATCTCGCTGAGCGTCGTCGGCACGCCCTCCGAGTCCGCGAGCAGGGTGAGGATGCGCAGCGAGCGCGAGACGGCAGGTGCGGGATCCCGCTCGCCCTTCGAGGTCGGGTTCGTGTCGGTCATGGCCGCCCCTTCGCGGTCGAGGTCGATGCCGCACCAGCCTAGGGCGCATCCACTCATCTGAACGCTGTCCGAGGAGCTGGCCCTGCGCTAGCCTGCGGCCATGACCGCAGACGCCCCGCACCCGGCTTCCACCAGCACCTCGACCGCGCGAGCGGAGACCATCGGCGTCCTCGGCCTCGGCGCGATGGGCGAGCCCATGGTGCGCCGCCTGCTGGCGGGCCGGGGCGCGGCGATCATCACGGGCAGGTCCGCGAGGCCGGCGCTCGTCGCTGCCGGCGCGGAATGGGCGCAGACCCCGCGGGCACTCGCCGCACGGGCGGGGGTCGTGCTGTCGATGCTGCCCGACCTGCCCGAGCTCGAGGCCGCGCTCGACGGGCCGGAGGGCCTGCTCGCCGGTCTCGGCGACGCCGACGAGCTGCTCGTGCTGATCGGCTCGACCTCCTCGGCACCCGGCGTGCGAGCGCTGACCGAGCGCCTCGGCGAGCAGACCGACGGCCGCGTGCGCGTGGTGGACTGCCCCGTCTCCGGCGGGGTCGACGGCGCGACCGCGGGCACGCTCTCGATCATGCTCGGGGGCACCCGGGAGGACGCGGCGCGCGCCGCCGCCATGCTCGCGCCGTGCGGCACGCCCGTGCACCTCGGCCCGCTCGGCGCGGGCGAGGTCGCGAAGGCCTGCAACCAGCTCGTGGTCGCCGCGACCATCACCGCGCTCGGCGAGGCGACCGTGCTCGCCGAGCGCTCGGGGCTCGACCTCGATGCGCTCTGGACGCTGCTCGGCGGCGGCTACGCGGGCTCGAACCTCCTGGCGAGCCGGAAGGAGAAGCTGGTCGCGGGCGACGACTCCCCCTCGGGCATCGCGCGCTACATGATCAAGGACCTCTCCTTCGCGGCGGACATCGCCGAGGCGACCCGGACGAGCCCCGCGCTCATCCCCGCGCTCCGCGCGTTCTTCGACGAGATCGTCGAGCGCGGCTACGGCGAGCGCGACATCACGGTCTCGCGACGCGTGATCGCCGAGCGCTAGGCCGACGCGCGCAGGCGCGGCCCGAGCTCGTCCTGGAAGAAGCCCATGAAGGCGTCGGGGTCGGTGCTCGCATCCATGAGCACGAGGTGGTCGAAGCCTGCGTCGCGGAACTCGGAGAACACCTCGACGTGGCGCTCGACGTCGGGGCCGCACGCGAACGCCTCCTGCATGTCCTCCACCCTGATCGCCTGCGTCGCCTGGTCGAACGCGGTCGGATCGGGCAGCTCGGCGAGCACCTTCCACCCCAGGGGGCCGAAGCGGAACCGCGCGTGCGCGGCCTCGGCGCCCGAGCGGGCATCGGGCGCGTACGCCGTCGGCACCTCGCAGTAGCGGGGGCCGTCGCCGCCCGCGGCGCTCCACGCCTCGACGAGCGAGGCATCGGGGTCGGTCGAGAAGATGCCGTCGCCGAGCTCTGCGGCGAGTGCCGCGGCCTGCGGCCCGCCCGCCGCCACCACGATCTCTGGCAGCGTCTCAGGCAGGTCGAACACCCGCGCGTCGTGCAGCGTCAGGAAGTCGCCCCGATAGGAGTGCGTGCCGCCGGACCACAGCAGCCGGATGATCTCGAGCGCCTCGCGGAACCGCTGGTGGCGATCGCCCATCTCGGGCCATCCCTGACCGACGATGCGCTCGCTGAGCCGCTCCCCCGAGCCGACGCCCAGCGTGAAGCGGCCGTCGGAGATGATCTGCAGCGTCGCCGCCGCCTGGGCGATGATCGCCGGGTGGTAGCGGATCGACGGGCACGTGACGCCGGTCGCGAGCCGCAGGGTGTCGGTCTTCGCCGCGATCGCCGACAGGATCGCCCACGCGAACGACGAGTGCTGGTGCTCCGGCAGCCAGGGGTGGAAGTGGTCGCTGATCTCGACGAAGTCGAAGCCGGCGCGCTCGGCCTCCACCGCTCGCCGGATGAGCTCCTTGGGTGCGACGTCCTCGGCGAAGAGCTTGTATCCGATCTGCATGCTCTGACGCTAGGAGTTCCACCTGGGCGTCAGGTGGGGGACACGCGCGGGCGCCGACCGCCACGCCGTCGGCCGTCGCAGCGCATCCGGTGCTGAGTAGCCTGGAGGCAGACCACCGAGCCTTCCAGGAGGACCCCCGTGACCACCGCCAACATCGCCGTCGTCGGCCTCGCCGTGATGGGTTCGAACCTCGCTCGCAACCTCGCCAGCCGCGAGGGCAACACCGTCGCCGTCTACAACCGCACCACGTCGAAGACCGACGCCCTGCTGGCCGCGCACCCGGAGGCCGGCTTCGTGAAGGCGGCGACGATGCAGGAGCTCGCGGCCAGCCTGCAGGCGCCCCGCACCGCGATCATCATGGTGAAGGCCGGGCGCGCCACCGACGCCGTGATCGACGAGCTGGTGAGCGTCTTCGAGCCCGGCGACATCATCGTCGACGGCGGCAACGCGCTGTTCACCGACACGATCCGCCGCGAGGCAGCGGTGCGCGAGACGGGCATCCACTTCGTCGGCTGCGGCATCTCCGGCGGCGAGGAGGGCGCCCTGCACGGTCCCTCCCTCATGCCCGGCGGCACCGCGGAGTCCTACGAGACGCTCGGCCCGATCCTGCGCTCGATCGCCGCGGTCGCCGAGGGCGAGCCGTGCGTGACGCACATCGGCAGCGACGGCGCCGGCCACTTCGTGAAGATGGTGCACAACGGCATCGAGTACGCCGACATGCAGCTGATCGCAGAGGCCTACGACCTCATCCGCCGCGGCACCGGCAAGAGCCCGGCCGAGATCGCCGACGTCTTCGACGAGTGGAACCGGGGCGAGCTCGAGTCCTACCTGATCGAGATCACCGCGCAGGTGCTGCGCCAGGTCGACGCCGAGACCGGCCAGCCGCTGGTCGACGTGATCCTCGACGCCGCCGGCGCGAAGGGCACGGGTGCCTGGACGGTGCAGACGGCGCTCGACCTGGGCGTGCCGGTCTCCGGCATCGCCGAGGCGGTCTTCGCCCGCTCGCTCTCCTCCAAGCTCGACCAGCGCGCGGCGGCCTCCGACCTGCCCGGCCCGGCCGGCGCGTGGCAGGTCGACGACTCGGATGCCTTCATCGAGGACGTACGCCAGGCGCTGTTCGCCTCCAAGGTCGTCGCGTACTCGCAGGGCTTCGACGAGATCGTCGCCGCCGCCGAGGAGCACGACTGGCAGATCCAGAAGGGCGAGGTCGCCCGCATCTGGCGAGCCGGCTGCATCATCCGTGCGCGCTTCCTCAACGACATCACCGAGGCCTACGCCACCACGCCGGAGCTGCCCGCGCTGGTGCTCGCCCCCTACTTCCGCGACGTGATGGGGCGCACGCAGGAGGCGTGGCGCCGCGTCGTCGTCGCCGCAGCGCGGGCCGGCATCCCATCCCCCGCGTTCTCGTCGTCGCTCGCCTACTACGACGGGCTGCGCGCGGATCGGCTGCCGGCCGCGCTCGTGCAGGGCCAGCGCGACTTCTTCGGCGCCCACACGTACCGGCGCGTCGACCGCGACGGCACGTTCCACACCCAGTGGTCGGGCGATCGCACCGAGATCGAGGCCGTCGACACGCACTGACGCCCTCGGCGCCGCCCCTCACTCCTGCCGGAGCGCGAGGCGGCTCGTGGGCAGCGCGCCCTCGTGGTGCTCGCGCAGCCAGGTCACGAGCCCCTCCCGCACGTCGTGCTGCAAGGTGGCGAGCGAACCGCCGTCGGCCGCGGTGAGGAGCGCGCGCATCCGCACCATCCCGCCGGTCGCGTCGTACACCTGCAGCAGCTGCGCCCGGCCGTCCCAGAGCTCGTGGGCGCTCACGATGCGCCCCAGCTCGGTGCGCATCGCCTCCACCGGCACGCGCCAGTCGACGTCGACCTGCACCGACCCCCACACCTGGTTCGAGGTGCGCGACCAGTTCTCGAAGGGCGTCGTCGTGAAGTAGGTCGAGGGCAGCACCAGGCGGCGCTCGTCCCAGATGCGCACGACGACGTAGGTGAGCGTGATCTCCTCGATCTCGCCCCACTCGCCCTCCACCACGACCACGTCGTCGACGCGGATGGCATCCGAGGCCACGAGCTGGATGCCCGCGAAGACGTTGCCGAGCACCGACTGCGCCGCGAGCCCGGCGACGAGCGAGGCGACGCCGGCGGAGGCGAGGAGGCTCGTGCCGACCACGCGCGCAGCCTCGAACGTGAACAGCGCCACCCCGAGGGCGATCACGATGACGATCACCCCGAGCACGCGCCTGAGGATCAGCACCTGCGTCTGCACCTTGCGCGCGCGTCGGGCGTCGTGCGCGGACGCGACGCGAGCGAGCGTGGCATCGGCGCCGACGCCGATGAGCCGCACCAGCAGCCAGCCGCTGGCCATGATGGCCGCGATGCGCAGGCCGTGCTCCAGGATCGGGCCCCAGCGCTCCCCCATCGACTGCTGCAGGCCGGTGGCCGCGGAGGCGAGAGCGAGCCCGACGCTGACCGCGAGCGTCGCGGTCGGCGCCCGCAGGCGCCTCCGCGCGACCGCTCGGCGCTCGCGATGGCGCACGACCGCGGTGGTCGCGGCGAGCAGCGCCACGTGCGCGATGACGGCTGCGACGGCAGCGATGGCGACGGTCGTTCCCACGAGGAGCAGGATGTCGACGACGGGCAAGCGGGCCTCCCTTGACTCGGAGCCGGCCACGGTACGCCATCGGCGTGTGCAGGGCCTCAGGGCGGACGGGCCGTCGCCTCGAGGCCCGTCGTCCTCACCGCCGCAGCAGCGCCCGCGCTCCCAGGCCCAGCGCGAGCCACGCAGCTGCGCCCACCACGCCCTGCCACGGCAGGGTCAGCACGACGCCGAGGCAGGCGATCGCACCCAGCCACGGGATCCAGGCGGGCAGCCAGGGCCTCGGCCCGCGCCCGCGCATCCGCATCGCCGACACGTGCGCGATGGCGTAGTAGACGAGCACGCACGTGGAGGAGAAGGCCACCAGGCTGCCCGCGGGCAGCAGCAGCGCCGCTGCGATCGCCACCAGCGCGAGCGCGGCCTCGGCGACCACGGGCGTCCGGGTGCGGCGGGCGATGCGCGAGAGCGGCCCGGGCAGGTCGCGGGCCCGCGCCATCGCGAGCCCGGTGCGGCTCAGCCCGGCGAGGATGCCCATGAGCGAGCCGAGGCACGCGAGCGCGCCCGCACCGAGCATCACGGGGTGCAGCACCGGATCGCCGACGAGGTCTGCCAGCGGCGTCGCCGAGAAGATCAGATCGGGACCGAGCCGGGCGCTCGTCGCCCACGCGACCGCGGCGTAGAGGGCGAGCACGACCGCGAGCGCTGCGACGATCGCGACCGGCAGCGTGCGTCGCGGCTCCCGCACCTCCTCGCCGAGCGTCGCCATGCGCGCGTAGCCGGCGAAGGCGAAGAACAGCAGCCCCGCGGCCGTGAGCCAGCCCAGCGGGGCCGCGGCGCTGCCGCCGACGAAGCCGAAGTCGCCGCCGTGCCCCGCTGCCGGCGGCAGCAGCGCGAGCACGCCGGCGGGCTCCGCGGTGGGCAGCCCCGCGGCCGCCCAGCCGAGCGCGCCGAGCACCGCGATCAGCACCAGGGCCACGATCGCCGAGGAGACCCACGCCGTGACGCGCACGCCGAGCATGTTGAGGCCGGCGAGCAGCGCGACGGCCACCGCCGCGACCCAGCGCGCGTGCTCGGGCCACAGGTGCTGGCCGGCGATCACGGCGATCGCCGCCGCCGACGCCGTCTTGCCGGTCAGGAACATCCAGCCGGCGGCGAAGCCGACGCGCTCCCCCACCTCGGCCCGGCCGTACGCGTAGGCGCCGCCGGAGACCGGGTGCCGCATCGCGAGCTGCGCGGTCGAGAGCGCGTTCAGCACGGCGATCGCGGCGGCGAGCGCGAGCGCTGCCGGCAGCATCGGTCCGGCGAGCAGCGCCGCGGGCGCCCAGACGAAGAACAGCCCTGCGCCGATCATCGCGCCGAGCCCGATCGCGACGGCTCCTGGCACGCCGATGCGGCGCTCGAGGTCACTCATGGCGCCGACGCTACCCGTGCGCGGTGAACGGGGCGTGCCCGCGCGGAGCTCAGATGATGGGGCGCCCCTCGCGCTTCGCCGCTCGCAGCTCGCGGACGAACGAGCGGGTGATGACGGTCAGCACCCCGGCGACGATGACGGGCCACAGCAGGACGTAGATGGTGAGAGCGATGGTCATGGTCTCCTCGATTCAGTCTCGGGCGCGCGCGGATGCGCCGCTGGTCTCGTCGGTGGCTGCGCCCGCGTCGGCGGCCGCGTCGTCGAAGTCCCCTGTGAGGTCCTCGATGGTCGAGAAGTCGAAGCGCTGCTTCGAGCGGAACGACAGCAGGGAGCACACGAGGAACGACACCGCGTAGGCGACGAGGGATGCCGAGAGCACGGCGTAGTCGCGCAGGAAGAACAGGGTGAACGGCGACGCCGCCAGCACGGCGACGATCCCGACGATCGTGCCGACCCGGAGCCCGAAGAATCCGAAGGCCATGATGCCGAGCACCACGCCGATGCCGATCGTCGCCAGCACCTCGATCGGCAGCGCGAGCACGCCGGTGAGCGAGACCCACTCGAATCGCACGGGGAGGAAGACGACGAGCGCGGCGATGACGGAGGCCGTGAAGGCGAGGTTCGTGACCCGCTTCCAGTAGAACGAGGCGATGACGGGGAAGACCAGGCAGCCCCACAGCGCACCGACGAAGACCAGCAGGTCGAGGATGTTGAACTGGCTGGTGGCGAAGAAGAGGGCGGCTCCCGTCGCGACGATCATGCTGACCCGGCCGACGAGCAGCATGGTCTTCGGGTTCGCGCGCTCCTTGCCCACCGACTGGCCGTACACATCCGCCATCACGATCGAGGACAGCGCCGCCAGGTCGGAGTCGGCCGTCGAGGACAGCGCGCCGATGATCATGACGAAGGCGATCGCCAGCAGCACGAGCGGCAGGTAGCTCGCCGCCATCTGCGGGATCAGGTTGTTGACGTCGCCGTCGAGCGGCTGCACGCCGAGGTAGAGCGCCATCACGCCCAGCATGCCCACGCCGATCACGGTGGCGCCGTAGCCGACCGTGGCGGTGATGAAGGTGGGCTTGATGAGATCCTCGCGCACGGCGAACAGGCGCTGCGCGATCGTCTGGTTGCCGATGGCGTAGGCGAGGACGGCCGCGATGTAGGGCGCGCCCTGCTGCAGGAAGGCGTCCGAGGAGAAGAAGCTCTGCTGCTCGGGGGTGACGGCGCCGGCCGCGACCCCGGCCTCGAACATGGCAGGGCCGCCCGCGGCGAAGAAGATGACCGGGATCACGACGACGGCGGCGCCGAGCATGCACACCACCTGCGCGAAGTCGGTGAGCACCGAGGCGCGGAAGCCCGACCAGAGCGTGTACAGCAGCACGCCGGCCGCGATGATGAGGATGCCGGTGCCGAAGCTGAGCGGCGAGAGCATCGCGATGAGCGCGCCGCCGGCGATGAAGTTGGAGGTGAGCGAGATGAGCGAGCCCAGCACGTTGGAGCCCGCGAGCATCAGCTGCGAGGAGCGGCCGTGCCGGGCGTACATCACCTCGGCGAGGGTGTGCGCCTTCGGGGCGACGGCGCGGATGCGCTTGCCGAAGGGGTAGATGAACAGGATCATGAGCGCGCCCCAGAGCCCGTAGTGGATGGGGCCGGAGATCCCGTAGGTGTAGCCGGCGGTCGCCGAGGCGTACATCGAGGACGCCCAGATCCAGGTCGCGGTCATCGACGCGGCCGAGATGCCGAAGCCGATGCGGTTGCCGGCGGTCATGTAGCCGTCGGCGTTCTCCTTCTTGCGGCCGATGCCGAAGGTCATCAGCATCGTCCCCCCGTAGAAGACGACGAGCAGGATGATGACGGTCGCGATCCCGAGCTGGGCGATCTCCTGGGCGGGCGGCATGGGCTTCCTTCCGTTCGGCGGTCTCGAGCAGCTGCGGGCGCGCCGGATGGCAGGCCTGACGGCGGGCCCTCGCAGGCCCGTCCCGACCTCGCGGCGCAGCACCCGAGGGTCGGTCGGTGCGGCCGCCCGCGAGCCCTCTCGCGCGACTCGAACGGGGCGCTCAGCACCAGCGCCGGCGATCCGCCAGCGCTTTCACACTGTCATGGACGGCGGAGCATGGCGAATCGAGGCAGGGGCGCGCACCCCCGCGCGCGCCATCAGCGGCGAACGAGCTCGACCAGCACCTCGCCGTGCTCGGTGTGCGGGAACATGTCGAAGACGCGGGCGCGCACCGGCGCGAGACCGGGCATCGCTGCGAGGTCGCGGGCGAGCGTCACCGGGTTGCAGCTCGAGTACACGACCCGCTCGACGTCCGAGGCGTCCAGCCGCGCGGCGAGCTCGCCGATCCCGCGGCGGGGCGGGTTCACGACGACGAGCTGCGGCGCCCCCGCGCCCTCGAGGGCGACGCTCGCCGCGTCGCCGACGGCGAACGACGCATCCGCCCCCATCGCCGCGGCGGTCTCGCGGGCCGCGTCGATTGCCTCCGCCGTCACCTCGACGCCCGCGACCGACCTGCCCGCGCGGGCGGCGTGCAGCGCGAAGCCCCCGACGCCGCAGTACAGGTCGAGCATCGTGGCGGGGTCGGCCTCGTCGATCCACGCGGTCGCCTGCCGGTAGAGCGCGGACGCGACCGCCGTGTTGGTCTGGAAGAAGCTGCGGGGGCGCAGGCGCAGCCCGATGCCGTTGACGCGCATGACGATCACGCCGGCACCGGCCAGCAGCAGCTCCTGCGCACCCTCGAGCACCGCCTTGTGCTCGGGCTGGAGGTTCACCGAGACGCTCGCGAGCGGCAGGTGGTCGAGCAGGCCCAGGTGCTTCCGGATGCGCGGCAGCGACTCGCTCGAGCGCAGCACGATCCGGAGCGCGAGCTCGCCGTCGGGCGAGGCGGTGAGGATCAGGTGCTTCAGCTCGCCGCGCCGGCTCGGCACGTCGTAGGGCGTGAGCCGGGCGTCGCGCACCAGCTGCTCGAGCGCGGGCATCGCATCCACGATCGGCTGCTCGTGGAGCGGGCACGCCTGCAGGTCGATGCCGCTCCCGTCGGGCGCGAGGATGCCGAGCGTGGGGGCCTCCGCGGTGCCCGCGACCGCCATCTTCGCCTTGTTGCGGAACCCGCCGACGGCGCTGGCGTGCGGCGGAGCCCACGGCATCGGCGGCAGCAGGGCCTCGATGCGCGCCTGCTGCTCGGCGAGCTGCTCGTCGTACGGCGTGGCGAGCAGGGTGCACGATCGGCAGCGCCAGGTGTCGAAGTAGGCGCAGTCCAGCGCCACCGACTCGCTGCTCAGCATCGGACCAGCCTATGCGCGGGGCTCCGCCGCCCTGCGACGAGAGGATCGCGAGCGATGCGCGGCGGCGGTCGCGGTGCCGGGCAGCGGGTCGTGCTCGAGCAGCCGCTGCATGCGCGCGCGTCGGTCGATGGCCCCTCGAGCTGCGCGCGCGCCGAGCAGCCAGGCCAGCGCGAGGGCGGGGATCGCGAACCACGCGCCGGCCACGAGGTGCTGGAGCGGGGTGGCCTCCGCCGCGGAGACGAGCAGCCCGGTCGCTGCCGGCGCCAAGCCGAGCGCGAGCGCGAGCCATCCCAGGAGACCGAGCGTCGCCGCGAGGCGCTCGCCGCCGGCGCGATCCAGCAGCAGCGCGTCCAGCAGCGGCCTCGGGACCGCCTCGCCGCGCTCGAGCGCCCGCATCGTCGCCCGCTCCTGCCGCGCCCGCCACGCGGCGGCGCCGAGCCACGCGACCGCGAGCGCCACCGCGGCGAGCGCGACGACCAGGATGCCCAGCAGGACGAGCCCGTCGATGATCCGCTCCATCGGCGGGTCGTAGGAGAGGGGGTCGATGTACCGCAGTGGCCGGCGCAGCAGGGCCCCGACCGCGACGAGCGCCGCACCGAGCAGCACGGCGCGGCCGGCATGGCGCACGGCACGCTCGCTCCGTGGCCTCGGCGCTCTCGGCGTCGGTGTCCGACCCCGCCGCCAGCGCCGCGCGGTGCGGTCGGCGCGCTCGCGCCAGCGCACCCTGGCGCTGCCACCGCGCCGGCTGACGAACGCGAGGGGTGCTCCGGCGATCGCGGCGGCACCGACCAGCGCGGGCAGCGCGCCCCGCACCACCGGCGCCCACGCGTCCCGCTCCCAGAGGCCGATCGCGAACACGGCCAGCAGGCCCGCGACCATGAGCAGCGCGCGGCCGAGCGCGCGCAGCGCATCGTGCGGCCCTCGCTGCACCTCCGCGCGCTCGGCGGCCGGGACGGGCACGTCGTCGGCCGTGCGCTCCGCCGCCCGCAGCAGCAGCCAGCGCTCCGCCGCCAGCCGCACCGGCGTCCCGATCAGGCCGAAGGCACCCGCGACCGCGGCACCGGCGACCGCGGCGGCGAACAGCGGCTCGAGCGGCGCCGTCTCCAGCGGGACGGCCTCCGCGAGCACGAGGCTGAGCATCGAGCCTCCACCGAGCAGCGCCGCAGCGGCGACGCACCCGGGCCCCGTCAGCGCCCTGGATCCTCGAGCGAGGGCCAACGAGCGCGTGGCGGCCGAGGTCGCCGCGGCACCCGCTCCGCGCACGAGCCAGGGCGGGTCACCCGCCTCGACGCTCATCGCAGACCCCCTGCCTCTTCCCCGGCGCGGCAGGGCCCGCCGCGGCTCAGGCGGCGCCGTCGAACAGGCTCGTGACCGAGCCGTCCTCGAACACCTCGGTGATCGCGCGCGCCAGCAGCGGCGCGATCGAGAGCACCTCGAGCTTCTCGAAGCGCTGATCGTCGCCGAGCGGGAGGGTGTCGGTGACGACCACCTTGTCGATCACGTCGGCGTTCAGGATCTCGGATGCCGGGTTGGAGAAGATCGCGTGCGTGGCCGCGACGATCACGTTCGTCGCCCCGTTGGCCTTCAGGGCCTCCGCCGCCTTGACGATCGTGCGGCCGGTGTCGATCATGTCGTCGACGAGCAGGCACGTGCGCCCCTCGACCGTGCCGACGATCTCGTGCACCGAGACCTGGTTGGGCACCAGCGGGTCGCGGCGCTTGTGGATGATCGCCAGCGGCGCGCCCAGCTTGTCGCTCCACACGTCGGCGACGCGCACCCGGCCCATGTCGGGCGAGACGACCGTCAGGGTCTCGGGGTCCACCGTGTGCTTGAAGTGCTCGAGCAGCACCGGCATCGCGAAGAGGTGGTCGAAGGGGCCGTCGAAGAAGCCCTGGATCTGCGAGGCGTGGATGTCGATCGACATGATGCGGTCGGCGCCGGCGGTCTTGAAGAGGTCGGCGACCAGGCGCGCCGAGATCGGCTCGCGACCGCGACCCTTCTTGTCCTGCCGCGAGTACGGGTAGTACGGCATGACGACCGTGATGCGCTTCGCCGAGGCGCGCTTGAGCGCGTCGACCATGATGAGCTGCTCCATGAGCCACTCGTTCACCGGCCGGCAGTAGGACTGCAGGATGAACGCGTCGGAGCCGCGCACCGAGCCTTCGAAGCGCGCGTAGATCTCTCCGTTCGCGAAGGTGCGGCTGTCGACGTCCATGAGCTCGGTGCCGATCTCGGCAGCGACGGCGCTCGCGAGCTGCGGGTGCGAGCGACCCGTCGCCAGGACGAGGTGCTTGCGGTTCTTCGCGACGATCGATCCCACTCGGGTGCCTCCTAGGCCTCAGGTGCCTCGTGCTGCGCCGCCGCTGCTGCGTCGGCTGCCTTCGATCCGGGACGATTCGCGGCGACCCAGCCCGTCATGTTGCGCTGCGGTGCGACCGAGATCGCCAGCGCACCGGCTTCGACCTCCTTGCGGATGACCGCGCCGGCTCCGGTCTTCGCGCCTGCACCAATCGTAACGGGCGCGACGAAGCTGTTGTGGACGCCGGTCTGCACCTGATCGCCGATCTGCGTGCGGTGCTTGGCGACCCCGTCGTAGTTCGCGGTGATCGCGCCGCCGCCGATGTTGACGCCCTCGCCGATGGTCGCGTCGCCGATGTAGGACAGGTGGGGCACTTTGCTGCCCGCGCCGATCTGCGAGTTCTTCGTCTCGACGAAGGTGCCGATCTTGCCTCCCTCGCCGATGACGGAGTTCGGGCGCAGGTAGGCCCAGGGGCCGACGGATGCGCGGGCGCCGATCACCGACAGGGTCGCGTCGGTGCGCTTGACGACCGCGTCCTCCCCCACCTCGGTGTCGACGAGCGTGGTGTCGGGGCCGATGGTCGCGCCCGCGGCGACGACGGTCGCGCCGTGCAGCTGCGAGCCGGGCAGGATCGTGACGTCCTCGGCGAGCGCGACGTCGACGTCGATCCACGTCGAGGCCGGGTCGACGACCGTGACGCCCTCGCGCTGCCAGCGGCGGATGATGCGGTCGTTGAGCTCGTGCGCGGCGGCGGCGAGCTGCACGCGATCGTTGATGCCCCAGATCGCCCAGGTGTCGGCGGCGGGGACGGCCTGGATGCGGCCGCCGGTCGCCTGGATCCGCACCGCAGCGTCCGTCAGGTACATCTCGCCCTGCGCGTTGTCGCGGTCGATGGTGCCGAGCGCGGCGCGCAGCGCGGTCGCGTCGAAGACGTAGATGCCGCCGTTGACCTCGTCGATGGCGCGCTCGGCCTCGCTCGCGTCCTTCTGCTCGACGATGCGCAAGAAAACGCCGGCCTCGTCGCGCACGATGCGGCCGAGGCCGGTCGGGTCGGGCAGGTGCGCCGACAGCAGCGTGAGCTGGTTGCCCTCTCGCTCGTGGCGCTCGATGAGGTGGCCGAGCGTGTCGGCGTCGATGAGCGGCACGTCGCCGGAGAGCACGACCACGTGGCCGTCGAAGTCGGCGAGCGCCTCGAGGCCCTGCTCGACCGCGCGGCCGGTGCCGGGCACGTCGTCCTGGTCGGCGATGAGCACGTGCGGCGCGAACTCGAGCACGGCAGCGGCCATGCGCTCGCGCTCGTGGCGCACCACGGTCACGATGCGCTCGGGGTGCAGCTCGCCCGCGGTGCTGAGCACGTGGGCGATGAGCGGCTTGCCCGCGAGTGGGTGGAGCGGCTTCGGCGTGCGGCTCTTCATGCGGGTGCCCGCGCCAGCGGCGAGGACGATGACGGCGACCTGAGGCACGCTCTCTCCCATCGGATGCGTTCGGTTTCCCCCAGGCTACCCGCGCGCGGGGGGCGGCCCCTGCCGACCCCGCCAGCCGTCGCGGGCGCCGCGCGCCATCGCGCGGGCGTTGCGGATGCGCGGGGCGGCGAAGGCGGTCATGCGGGCCAGCTTGAAGAGCATGCGGGGCACGTCCTGCGCCGTCCAGACGGGCGGTGTGCCCTCGCGCCGCCAGAGCGCGACGCGGTTGCGGGTCATCATGTAGAGCCGCAGCGGCGAGTGCACGAACATCGTGCCGCCGCCCGGCAGGCGCACGAGCTCGTCGCCGATGGTGTGCAGCATGCGGGCGTCGGCGACCCCGACGAGCTGCAGGCCGGCGGCCTTGGCGCGGAAGCACCACTCCATGTCGACGCTGTCGATGAAGAGGCCCTCGTCGAACGGCCCGGCCGCCGCGATCGCGGAGAGCGGGATGAGCGAGCCGGAGGAGATCAGGAAGTCGGCGTCGACGTCGCCGCCGGGCGGGGCGTGCACCTTGCGGTTGAGCGGGAAGCCGAAGCGCACGAACGGCGCCCGCTCGCCGTCGCGGGCGTCGACGAAGGTGGGGCCGACGGCGCCGAGCGGGCCGAGCGCCGCGCGCGCGTCGGCGTGGCGCAGCAGGGCGTCGACGCAGCCGTCGTCGAGCTGGGAGTCCTGGTCGAGCAGGAGCACGAAGCGCGCGCCGCGCTCGGCGGCGATCGCGGCGGCGCGGTTGTAGGCGGCGCCGAGGCCGACGTTGGTGGGCGAGCGCTCGAGCTCGACGCCGGCCGGCAGCACGACGCGGTCGAGCCAGTGCTGGCCGTCGGTGGGCGGGCTGGCGTTGTCGAGCACCACGAGGGTGCCGACCTGCGCCGCAGCGCGCTCGAGCACGTCGCCGATCGCGGCCTCGTCGGGCCGGAAGGTGACGGCGACGGCGACGATGTCGGCGGCGGTCGAGCGCATGCCCCCATCCTGCCCCCTCTCCCTGCCGACGCGGGGCCGCTGCGCCGACTACCCTGGGAGCCGCGATCCGCCATGGTGTAACGGCAGCACAGCGGCCTTTGGAGCCGTTTGTCCAGGTTCGAATCCTGGTGGCGGAGCAGACGACCCGGTGGGTCGTCTGCGACGTCGCCAGTTCCGAGCGCAGCGAGGAAGGGCGGAGCAGACGACCCGGTGGGTCGTCTGCGACGTCGCCAGTTCCGAGCGCAGCGAGGAAGGGCGGAGCAGACGACCCGGTGGGTCGTCTGCGACGTCGCCAGTTCCGAGCGCAGCGAGGAAGGGCGGACCAGACGACCTCCCCCGCCGGCTGCGGAGCGCGGCGCAGCCGCACGCGTCTCGAAGCCCCGCCGCTCCGACACGCCCGGAGCGCGACGAGCCGAGTGCGAGACTTGCTGCATGGCCGCGCACCGCGACGACGTCGATCGCATCATGGAGCAGTGGATGCACGTGCGCCCCGACGCCGACGTCTCGCCGCTCGACGTGCTCAGCCGCATGACGCGCATCTCGCGCCAGCTCGGGCGCGTGCGCGCGGAGGCGTTCCAGCAGGCGGGCCTCGAGCCGTGGCAGTGGGATGTGCTCGCGGCGCTGCGCCGTCAGGACGGCCCGCTCAGCCCCAAGGACCTCATCGCGCAGACCATGGTGACGAGCGGCACGATGACGAACCGCATCGACAACCTCGTCGCATCCGGCCTCGTCGAGCGCGTCGCGGGCTCGGCCGACCGCCGCGTGCGCCTCGTCGCGCTCACCGACGAGGGCATCGACCGCGTCGACGTCGCCCTCGACGCATTGCTCGAGGCCGAGCGGCGGCTGCTGCGCGACATCCCCGCCGACGACCAGGCGCGCCTGGCCGAGCTGCTGCGCGTGCTGGCCGGCGCGATGCTCTGAGCGGGTCTCGTGACGCGTGCGGCTCCGCCGCTCGCCCCTCGACCGGCGGACGCGGGCGGCGCGTCAGTACCGGTAGTGCTCGGGCTTGAAGGGGCCCTCGACCGGCACGCCGATGTAGGCGGCCTGCTCGGGCCGCAGCGTCGTGAGCCGGGCGCCGAGCGCGTCGAGGTGCAGGCGCGCGACCTCCTCGTCGAGCACCTTCGGGAGGCGGTGGACGCCCAGCTCGTAGTCCTTCGTCGCCAGCTCGATCTGCGCCAGCACCTGGTTCGAGAACGAGTTCGACATCACGAACGACGGATGCCCGGTGGCGTTGCCGAGGTTCATGAGCCGCCCCTCGGAGAGCACGAGGATCGCGCGGCCGGAGGCGAATCGCCACTCGTGCACCTGCGGCTTGATCTCGATGCGCTCCGCGCCGGAGCGCTCGAGCGCGGCCACGTCGATCTCGTTGTCGAAGTGCCCGACGTTCGCGACGATCGCGAGGTGCTTCATCGACCGGAGGTGCTCGAGGGTGATCACGTGCTCGTTGCCGGTCGTCGTCACCCAGATGTCGGCCACGTCGAGGGCGTCCTCGACGCGCGCCACCTGGAAGCCGTCCATGGCGGCCTGCAGCGCGCAGATCGGGTCGACCTCGGAGACGATCACGCGCGCGCCCTGGCCGCGGAGCGCCTCCGCCGCGCCCTTGCCCACGTCGCCGTAGCCGACCACGAAGGCGGTCTTGCCGCCGATCAGCACGTCGGTGGCGCGGTTGATGCCGTCGGGCAGCGAGTGGCGGATGCCGTAGCGGTTGTCGAACTTCGACTTCGTCACCGAGTCGTTGACGTTGATCGCGGGGAAGAGCAGTCGCGACTCCGCGAAGAGCTGCTCGAGGCGGTGGACGCCCGTGGTCGTCTCCTCCGTCACGCCGCGCAGCTGCTCGGCGATGCGCGTCCAGCGCCGATCGTCGTCCGCGAGCGTGCGGGCGATCAGGGCGTCGATCACGCGCAGCTCCTCCGGCGCGCCCTCGGGCGTGACCGGTGCTGCCCCGGCGAGCTCCGCATCCCGACCCCGGTGCACGAGCATCGTGGCGTCGCCGCCGTCGTCGAGGATCAGCGTCGGGCCGCCCTCGAAGTCGAAGATGCGGTTCGTGCACGCCCAGTACTCCTCGAGCGTCTCGCCCTTCCAGGCGAAGACGGGCACGCCGCTCGGAGCCTCGGGCGTGCCGTCGCCGACGGCGATCGCCGCAGCCGCCTCGTCCTGCGTCGAGAAGATGTTGCAGCTCGCCCACCGCACCTCGGCGCCCAGCGCCACGAGGGTCTCGATCAGCACCGCGGTCTGCACCGTCATGTGCAGGCTTCCGGCGATGCGCTGGCCCGCGAGCGGCTGCTCGTCGGCGTAGCGCCGGCGCAGCTCCATCAGGCCGGGCATCTCGTGCTCGGCGAGGCGGATCTGGTGACGGCCCGCCTCGGCGAGGCCGAGGTCGCGCACGTGGTGCTCGAGGATGCGGGGTGCGGTGTCGGTCATGTCGCCCATCCTCCCACCCGCGGCGCCCGCCCGGGCGTCGCGCTGCGCGCTGCCCCGGGTCGCGTACGATCGCTCGGCGTGAGGGTCGACCGCAGCGGCATGCAGGGGCGGCAGCGGTGACCGCCGCCCTCCCCGTGCAGCGCACCCACCGCGAGGACATCCAGGGGCTGCGCGCCATCGCCGTGCTCGCGGTGCTCGTGTGGCACCTCGACCCGACGGTGCTGCCGGGCGGCTTCGCCGGCGTCGACGTGTTCTTCGTCGTCTCGGGCTTCCTCATGACGCGGTGGCTCGTGGAGCGGCCTACCCTCGACCGGGCGGCGCTGGCGGACTTCTGGGCGCGGCGCTGCCGCCGCATCCTGCCCGCCGCGACCCTCGTGCTGCTCGTCACGCTCATCGCCGGCTGGTTGGCGCTGCCCGCGACGCGCAGGCCGGAGCTCTCCGCCGACGCCCTCTGGTCCGCCCTCTACGTCGTGAACCTCCACTTCGCCCAGGGGTCGACCGACTACCTGCAGAGCTTCGCCTCGCCCTCGCCCTTCCAGCACTACTGGTCGCTCGCCGTCGAGGAGCAGTTCTACCTGCTCTGGCCGCTCCTCATGGCCGCAGCAGCCGTCCTCGCCGCGCGCTGGCGCCGCAGCCGACGCCTGCTGTCCGGCGCGATCGTGCTGATCGTCATCCTCAGCTCCGCCGTCGCGTCGATCCTGTGGACGGCCGCGGATCCCGCCGCCGCCTACTTCACGACCCCCACGCGGCTGTGGGAGCTCGCGCTCGGCGGGCTCGTGGCCGTCGTGCCTGCGCTCCGCGGCCGCGCGGCGGGGCCCGTGGCGCTCGTGGGGGTCGTCGCCGCGGGCGTCTCCTTCGTCGTGCTGCACGGCTCGACGCCCTTCCCCGGTGTCGCGGCCTGGTGGCCGACCCTCGCGACGGCGCTCGTGCTCTGGGCCGGCGGCAGCGACAGCCCGCAGCGCCCGAGCCTGGTGCACCGCGCCCTCGCGCTCCGCCCGGTGCAGTGGATCGGGTCCATCTCCTACTCGATCTACCTCTGGCACTGGCCCCTCATCGTGCTGACGAACCCCTACGACAAGGCGACGACGCTGCTCTCCTGGCGCACGCTGCTGCTCGTCGCCGCCACGCTCGCGCTCGCGTGGCTGACCTGGCGGCTCGTGGAGGAGCCGCTGCGCTCCCGCTCCCCGCGCATGCCGTGGTCGAGCGTGCGCGGCGGGATCGTCCTGGGGGCCGCCTGCCTGACGACCACCGTGCTCATCGTCGGCGCGGCAGCGGCCGCCGCGCCCTCGCTGTCGCAGGTGCCCGGCTACCCCGGGCCGGGGGCGACAGCGGGCGGCGCCGGGTCGATCCCGGCGGGCGCGACGGCCGATGCGATCGCCGACCGGCCGGTGACCGGCTACGTCCCCGCGCCGGAGGGTCTGCACGCGGACCTCCCGGCGACCTATGCCGACGGCTGCCACGTGCAGGCTGCCGTCACCGAGGCGGTCGAGTGCCGCTGGGGCGACGAGGGCCCGCTCGTCGTCGTCGTGGGCGACTCGCACGCGACGCAGTGGGTGCCGACCGTGCAGGCGCTCGCCGAGGAGCACGGCTGGCGGGTGCTCGCGATGACGAAGGCCGGGTGCCCCTTCACGGCGAGCGAGGTGGCGATGTCCGGCAGCGGCCTGCCCTACGCGGCCTGCATGGAGTGGAACGCGGCGGTCGCAGCGGTGCTCGAGCGGGAGCGGCCCTCGCTCGTCATCACCAGCAACGCGCCCACCAACGCCTGGGAGGGCGGGGTGGTGCCCGACGAGGCAGCGGGCGCGTCGCTGGGCACCGGGATGGCGTCAGCATGGCGCGCCGTGCTCGATCGCGGCGGCAGCGTGGTCGCGATGCGCGACACCCCGGCGGCGGGCTTTTCGATCGACGACTGCGTGCGCAACGAGCCGCAGTCGCTCGGCGCCTGCGAGTTCGACCGCGCGCCCGCGCTCGAGCGGGCGGGCACCGGCCAGGCAGAGGCCGCGCTCCTCGAGCCGCGCGCCGACGTCGTCGACCTCAACGACGCCATCTGCGGCAGCAGCCGGTGCTTCCCGGTCATCGACGGCGTCGTCGTCTTCCGGGATGGGAGCCACCTGACCGGCAGCTACGCGCGCACGCTCGCCGGGCAGCTCGAGCGCGAGCTCGTGGCGGCGGGCGCGATGCCGCCCGCGCCCTGAGGCCGAGGGGCGTCGCCGCGCGACGCGAGGCGACTCAGGAGGAGGCGCGCGCCTGCTCCGCGAGCGCATCGACGTACGCGTCGAGCGCCTCGTGCTGGTCGCGCGGCGCGAAGCCGGTGGCGATGATGCGGGAGAGGTCCAGCACGCTCTGCTTCGGCCGCGGCGCGATGCCCTCCTTGCCCGCGTAGTACGCCTCGGTCGAGACGGGCGAGACGCGGCTCGGCTCGTGCCCCAGGCGCGCGAACACGCGCTGCGCGATGTCGGCCCAGCTCGCCGGCTCGCCATCGTTGCTGAGGTTGTAGACGCCGTGGGGGGCGCCGGTGGTCAGCAGGTGGTCGATGCCGCGCGCCAGCTCGGCGGCGAAGGTGAGCCTGCCCACCTGATCGCTCACGACCGAGGGGTCGATGCCCCGCTCGGCGAGCCCCGCCATGATCGAGACGAAGTTCTTGCCGTCGCCGACCACCCACGAGGTGCGCAGGATGTAGTGCTTGCGGGTCGCCGCGACCGCGAGGTCGCCGGCAGCCTTCGACTGCCCGTAGACACCGAGCGGGCTCAGCGGCTCGTCCTCGGCGTGCAGGTCGCTCGTGCCGTCGAAGACGTAGTCGCTGGAGACGTGCACGAGCGACAGGCCGTGCGCGGTCGCGACGGCGGCGAGCCGCGCGGGTGCGGTCGCGTTGACCGCCCACGCCTCGCGGCGACCCTCCTCGGTCTCCGCGGCATCCACCGCCGTGGAGGCGGCCGCGTTCACGATCGTGCCGTAGGACGACCAGCGGATGCCCTCGAGCGTCTCGGGTCGCGCCAGGTCGATGCGGTCGCGCCCCGCGAACTCGACGTCGGTGCGGTCGGCCCACAGCTCGCGCAGCGCTCGTCCGAGCTGGCCGTTGGCGCCGATCACGAGCGTCGCGCGCGGCGGCATGGGCGACACCTCGGCGAGCATCGGGTGCGCGCGGTCCTTGTCCGAGAGCTCCGCCTGGTCGAGCGGGATCGGCCAGGCGATCGCTGCCGTCTCGTCGGCGAGGTTGAGGAACGTGTACTCGCCCTGGGCCTCGGCCGACCAGTGGTCGTTGACGAGGTAGGTGTAGGCGGTGTCGGGCTCGAGCGCCTGGAACGCGTTGCCGACGCCGCGCGGCACGAACACGGCGACCGAGGCGTCGATCTCGATCGTGAAGGTCGCTCCGAAGGACGGGCCCTCGCGCAGGTCGACCCACGCGCCGAAGACGCGGCCGGAGGCCACCGAGACGTACTTGTCCCAGGGCTCGGCGTGGATGCCGCGGGTGACGCCCGGCTGCGCGTTGAAGGAGATGTTGTTCTGCACCGGCCCGAAGTCGGGCAGGCCGAGCGCCACCTGCTTCTCGCGCTGCCAGTTCTCCTTGAACCAGCCGCGGTTGTCGCCGTGCACCGGCAGGTCGATCACCAGGAACCCCGGGATCGGCGTCTCCCGCACCCGCATCTGCTTGCCCGTCTCCAGCTCGCCCATGCGGATCAGTGCCCGGCCTGCGCGTACTTGGCCTCCGCTGCCGCCTTCTGCGGGCGCCACCAGCCCTCGTTCGCGCGGTACCACTCGATCGTGTCGCGCAGCCCCGCCTCGAAGTCGGTGAACGCCGGCTCCCAGCCGAGCTCGTCGCGCAGCTTCGTGGCATCGATGGCGTAGCGCATGTCGTGGCCGGGGCGGTCCGTGACGTGGTCGAAGGCGTCGGCGTCCTGACCCATCATCGTCAGGATCGCCTGCACGACCTCGAGGTTGCTCTTCTCGCCGTCGGCGCCGATCAGGTACGTCTCGCCCGAGCGGCCGGCCTCCAGGATCCGCAGCACCGCGGAGGAGTGGTCGTCGGCGTGGATCCAGTCGCGCACGTTCTCGCCCGCGCCGTAGAGGCGGGGCCGCACGCCGTCGATCACGTTCGTGATCTGCCGCGGGATGAACTTCTCGACGTGCTGGCGCGGGCCGTAGTTGTTGGAGCAGTTCGAGATCGTCGCCTCGAGCCCGAACGAGCGCACCCACGCGCGCACGAGCAGGTCGGAGCCCGCCTTCGTCGAGGAGTAGGGGCTGGAGGGGTTGTAGGGCGTCTCCGGCGTGAACTTCGCCGGGTCGTCGAGCTCCAGGTCGCCGTAGACCTCGTCGGTCGAGATGTGGTGGAAGCGCGTCGCGTGGCGACGCGCCGCCTCGAGCAGCGTGAACGTGCCGATCAGGTTGGTCTGCACGAACGGGGAGGGGTCGGAGAGCGAGTTGTCGTTGTGCGACTCCGCGGCGTAGTGCACCACCGCATCCGCCTCGGCCACGAGGCCGTCGACGACCTCGGGGTCGGCGATGTCGCCCACGACGAGCCGCACGCGATCCTCCGGCAGGCCCTCGAGCGTCGCCGGGTCGCCCGCGTAGGTCAGCTTGTCGAGCACGACGACGTCGTGCTCGGTGTTGGCGATCGCGTAGTGGACGAAGTTCGAACCGATGAAGCCGGCGCCGCCGGTCACGAGGAGCTTGCTCATGGCACCCAGCGTACTGGCGGCGCAGCGGCGCTCCGGCGCTCCGGCCCTCCGTCCCTGAGTGGCGCCTCCCGCACCTGAGTGGCGCCCTCCGCGCCTGAGTGGCGCCCTCCGCGCCTGAGTGGCGCCTCCCACACCTCAGTGGCGCCCTCCGCACCTGAGTGGCGCCTCCCACACCTCAGTGGCGCCCCCCGAGCCTGAGTGGCGCCCTCCGCACCTGAGTGGCGCCTCCCACACCTCAGTGGCGCCCTCCGCACCTGAGTGGCGCCTCCCACACCTCAGTGGCGCCTCCCAACGTCGAGTGGCGCCGCCCGCACCTGAGTGGCGCCCTCCGCGCCTGAGTGGCGCCCTCCAGCGGTGCGTGGCGCTCCCGGCAGTCACGGGCGCCTTCTGCACGCAGGGAGGACACGGCGGCAGCAGCTGAGGAGAGCGCCCCGCATCCTCGCGAGGCGCCCGTCGGGCGCGGGAAGCGCCAATCAAGTCCCGGAGGCGCCAGTCAGGCGCGGGAGGCGCCAGTCAGGCGCGGGAGGCGCCACTCAGGCGCGGGAGGCGCCACTCAGGCGCGGGAGGCGCCAATCGAGGTGCGGGGTGCGTGGTGCGGGGGCGGGGCGGGGGGCGGAGGCGGCGGGCGCTGGCGGGGTCAGCGCTCGAAGCCCTCGACGAAGTCCGTGAGCCACGCGCGCAGGCCCGGCCCGAGGTCCTCGCGCTCGACCGCGAGCTGCACGTTGGCCTTGATGTAGTCGAGCCGGTCGCCCGTGTCGTAGCGGCGGCCGCGGAAGACGACGCCGTGGAGCCCGCCGAAGACCTCGTCCTCCGCCATCGTCAGCAGCGCATCCGTCAGCTGGATCTCGCCCCCGCGCCCCGGCGCCGTCTGCTCCAGCACCGGGTAGATCTCGGGCTTCAGCACGTAGCGGCCCACGATCGCCAGGTTCGACGGCGCCCTCCCCGGCTCCGGCTTCTCCACCAGCCCCCGCACCCGCACCACATCCTGCTCGTCGGTCTCCTCGACCGTCGCGATGCCGTACAGGTGCGCCTGCTCCGGATCCACCTCCATCAGCGCCACCACGCACGAGTCGCGCGCATCGTGCACCTGCAGCATCCGCTCCAGCAGCAGGTCGCGGTGATCGATGATGTCATCGCCCAGCAGCACCGCGAACGAGTCGCCGCCCACGTGATCGCGCGAGCGCAGCACCGCGTGCCCGAGCCCCTTCGGATCCCCCTGCCGCACGTAGTGCACGTTCGCCAGGTCCGTCGACTCCGCCACCCGCGAGAGCTTCTGCGCGTCGCCCTTGCTCGTCAGGATCATCTCGAGCTCCGTGGCCCGATCGAAGTGGTTCTCCAGCGCGTTCTTGTTGCGGCCGGTCACGAACAGCACGTCCTGCAGGCCCGCCCGCACCGCCTCCTCCACCACGTACTGGATCGCCGGCTTGTCCACCACCGGCAGCATCTCCTTCGGCAGCGCCTTCGTCGCCGGCAGGAAGCGAGTGCCGAGCCCTGCAGCGGGGATCACGGCCTTGGTGACGGAGTGCGGCATGTGGGCAAGGCTACTTCGGCCGGCCGCGCTTCGAGCGCATCGCCGCGCGCTCGCGCTCGCCCGGCCTCAGTGGCGGATGAGCGCGAGCACCTCGTCGCGGATCGCGACCATCGCCGCCTGCGTCTCGCCCTCGGCGTTCAGTCGCAGCAGCGGCTCGGTGTTCGAGGGGCGCACCGAGAACCACCAGGTGCCGTCGGGAGCGGTGACCGTCAGCCCGTCGAGCTCGTCGAACTCGCCGCGACCGGTGAAGGCCTCGACGATGCGCGTGTACGCGGCGGGCACGTCCGCGACGGTCGAGTTGATCTCGCCAGAGGCGAAGTAGGGCGAGTAGCGGGCGCCGAGCTGCGACATCGGCTCCTGGCCGGCGCCGAGCGTGGCGAGCACGTGCATCGCGGCGAGCATGCCGTTGTCGGCGCCCCAGAAGTCGCGGAAGTAGTAGTGCGCCGAGTGCTCGCCGCCGAAGACCGCGCCGGTCTCGGCCATCCTGTCCTTGATGAGCGAGTGGCCGACGCGCGTCCGCACGGGCGTGGCGCCGGATGCGCGGATCACCTCGGGCACGACGCGGCTGGTGATCAGGTTGTGCAGCACGACGATGTCGGACTCCCCCGCTGCGCGCACGCGGGCGATCTCGCGCTCGGCGACGATCGCCGCGATCGCCGAGGGCGAGACGGCCTCGCCGCGCTCGTCGATCACGAAGCAGCGGTCGGCGTCGCCGTCGAAGGCGAGCCCGATGTCGGCGCGGTGCTCGACCACGGCGGCCTGCAGGTCGACGAGGTTCTTGGGGTCGAGCGGGTTCGCCTCGTGGTTCGGGAAGGTGCCGTCGAGCTCGAAGTACATCGGCACGACCTCGATCGGCAGCGCGGGCAGCCCCGCGGCGGTGCCGAGCACCGCCGGCACCGTCATGCCGCCCATGCCGTTGGCGGCATCCACGACGACGCGCAACGGCCGGATGCCGCTGAGGTCGACGAGCCCTCGCAGGTGCGCCGAGTAGCCGGCGAGGATGTCGCGCTCGACCAGCTCGCCGTGCCGCTCGGCCTCCGGCAGGCCCGTGTCGAGGTAGCGCTGCGCACCGTCGCGGATCGCCGCGAGGCCGGTGTCGAGGCTGACGCCCCTGGCACCCGCGCGCGAGAACTTGATGCCGTTGTAGGCGGCCGGGTTGTGGGATGCGGTGAACATCATCGCGGGCGCGTCGAGCGAGCCGGAGGCGAAGTAGGTGCCGTCGGTCGAGCACAGCCCGATGAGCACGACGTCGGCGCCGCGGCGACGAGCGCCGTCGGCGGCGGCGGCGGCGAGCTCCGGCGACGAGGGGCGCATGTCGTGCCCGATGACGATGGGGGCGTCGCCGCCCACCTCGTCGGCGAAGGCAGCGCCGAGCGCCCGCACCACCTCGGTGGTGAGCTGGCCGTCGACGAGCCCTCGCACGTCGTACGCCTTCACGATGTCGGTCAGCGCCATGGCTTCCCCCTCCACACTCGTCGCGGCCTCAGCGGCTCGCGTGACCCGGCTCGTATCGCACGACCTGCCAGCCCGAGGGCCCCGCGTGCCGATCGGCGTGCGGCGAGCAGAGGTCGTAGCTGCCCTCGATCGCGCCCTTCCGGGTCACCGGCTGCAGCGGGCCGACCACGAGCAGCTGCGCGGCGTAGTCGACCGTGACGGTGCGGTCGGCGTAGCGGCGGCAGCCGGGTCGCGAGCACATCCTGTCTGCGCCGAGGCTGTCGCCGGTGCGTTCGAGGCTGGCGTCCATCCGACCCAGGCTAGTGGCGACGGGGTCGGGCGCCGGGCCGCGACACGTAGGATGGCGCCATGCCTGCCCGCACGCGCTCTCGCGGATCCCGGCACGGGCGCGAGATCCGCTCCTCGGTGGCCGGCCCCGTCCTCCCCTTCCTCTCGTCGAGGGAGACGCGCTTCGAGGATGTCGCAGCGGATGCCGCCGACTACGTGCTCTCGCTGTGGCCGGCGGAGCTGGGCGACGTGCGCTTCCAGTGGGCCGACATGCCGCCAGGCGCCCTCGCCGACCGCGTCGACGAGGTGCCCGAGTGGGCGATCGACACCGCTCGACGCACCATCACGATCTTCCGCCTGCCGCTGCAGCGCTTGCCGCGCGTGCACATCGACGACCCGTGGCACCGGCAGATCGCGATCGAGGGCGCCGTCTTCCGCGCGGCGGCCGAGCTCATCGGGCGCGACCCGTGGGAGGTCGCGCCGGATCGCTGGCGCCACCACTGATCGCGGCGCCACCGCTGGGGCGGCGCGCCGACTCGCTCCGCTCCGCTGCGGCTAGTGCAGGACCCGCACGCCCGCGGCGGCCGGGCCCGGCGGGCTCGCCGTGAAGCCTCCCACCTCGCTGTCGCTGCGGTACGCCACGCCGAGCACGAGCTGCTCGCCCGCGACCTCGACCGATCCGCCCTCCACGGGCTGCTCGTGCACGCCTCCGGCCGCCAGCTGCACGGTCTCGCCGTCCACCGTGATCTCCTGCGCCTCATCCGCGGCGCTGACGATGTGCAGCGTGGCACCGGGGCCGGGCGGCACGGCGACGGCCGAGGCGCCGGAGCGCGGCTGCCCGCCGGCCACCCAGTCGAGATCGAGCCCGGCCCCCGCGATCGCGACCGTGCGCGCACCGGCGACGACCGGCGCATCCGCCTCAACCCTGATCGCGAGCGTGCCGACCGGCAGCTCCTCGAGCGGGAAGTCGGTGACGCGGCCCGCCTCGAGCGAGCCGGCCGACTCGATGGTGGAGCCGTCCTCCGACTGGAACACGATGCGCACGGGACCGCCGGAGGGCGAGAGCAGGCGCAGCACGGGAACGGTGTCGTCGTAGCCCTCCTGCGTCTCGAGGCCCGTGGGCTCGGAGACGGTGACGCCCGGCAGCACCGCGCTGCCGAGGGCGGGGACGGGGTCGATGACCTCGAAGCCACCGCGCTCGAGCCCGCGCGTCGTCACCTGCTGCAGGTGCGCCGCCACCGGGGCGCCGACCGCGGTGACCTGCACGACGACGTCCGGGACGTCCGGCGCGATCGCAGCGAGGTCGAGCGCGACCTCGCTGCCGCCCAGCACGGCGATGCCGGTCGAGCCGACCGAGGGCACCGGGCCCTCGGCGCCGTAGACCGTGACGTCGACGCTGGCGGAGACGTCGGAGGCGTTCGCGATCGTCAGCACCGCCTGCCGGCCGGTGCGCGTCGATCCGCCGACGAGCCACTGCTCCAACCGGGGCTCGGCGCACTCGCTCGCAGCGAAGCCGCGCACCGCCTCCGAGTCGAGCTCGAGCGCCTGCGCTGCCGAGAGCGCCGACTCCTCATCCCGCTGCACGACGACCTCGCCGCCGGGCACCGCGTCGTCGCCTGCCGCGGCGGAGCCGGCGATCTCGACCCGTCGCTGCTCGACCTCGCCGCCGCGGCTGCCGAGCGCGAGCTCCGGCTCGGCGAGCGCCGCGACCGCGAGCGCATCCTCCCCGTCGGCGGTGCCGATGCGCAGCGCCGGGCCGGCGCAGACGCGCGTCTGCAGCGGCGACGCCGGCTGCACGATCGACGAGGGCGGCTCGGTCTCGACGCGCGCGGTGTCGGGCACCGCTCCCGCGGCGAGCACGGCGCCGACCCCCAGCGCGGCAGCCGCCGCGCCCGCGAGGGCTCTGAGGCCCCAGCGCACGAGGTCGCGGCGCTCGCCGCGCCGCCCGCGCTCCGCCGCCTCGTTCGCCGCAGCCTCGCGGTCGGTGAGCGTCACGTCGCTGGCGATGTCGCCGCTCGCCTCGGCCTCGGCCTCGACCGCGAGCTCCTCGGGCGCGGGGCGGTGCTCGCGCGGCTGCTCGCCGTCGGGGATGGGCGAGGGGTCGTCGAACTCCTGCGATTCGTCGAGCGGCTCGCGCTCGTCGTCGCGATCGGTCATCGCCACTCCCCCGATCCCTCGAGCCGGCGCGTGCGGCTGCGCGCGCCCCTGCGCAGCGACGGCAGCGCCGTCACCACGGCGCCCGCGAGCGCGAGCAGCTGGCCGAGCAGCAGCCAGCCCGCCCACGCGGGGCGCTCGACGGGCGTCGTGCTGCCTCCGTCGATGCGCTGCCACAGCAGCCCCGCCTCGGTCTGGCCGATCGACTGCAGGTCGCCGCGCGCGTCGAGCGAGCGCTGGGCGCGGTCGTGCAGGTCGGCACCGCCCTCGCGCTCCTGCTCGAGCAGCACGAACCGCACGCCCTGATCGTCGAGCAGGCCGGCGACGTCGGCGTCGCCGCCGGAGGTCATGTCGACCGCGGCCTGCGCGAGCGCCGCCTCGGCGTCGCTGGGAGCACCGCGCACGAGCTCCGCGGTCGAGGAGCGGTCGAGCGTCGTACCGGTGCCTCGCTCGACGTCGACGCCGAGCGTCGCGTCGGCGAGCGGCAGCAGCACCAGCGTGCCGAGGCCCGGCTCCTCGAGCGCGGCGGCCTCCACGAAGGCGGGCATGCGCCGCTCCGGCCCCGCGATGACGGTCGCGGGCGTCAGGAACGACGTGGCGACCACGGGCACGGCGGCGACCAGGGCGACGAGCGCCACGAGGCCTCCTGGCACCGCGCCGCGCCGGTCGTCGACCTCGACGGCGACGACCGCGAGCGCCAGCAGCGCCGCGAGGCACAGCGACGCCCCGGTGCCCGCCCAGACCGTGACGGGCTCGCCGTCGAGCGACGTGAGCGAGAGCCGCGTCGATGCGATCGCGGTGGCGTAGCCCGCGAGCAGCACGATCACCCACGGCCAGGCGCGCGAGGGCCGCAGCACGACACCGGCGAGCGCGCCGAGGGCGAGCGGCACGAGCAGCGCGAGCGCGAACCACGCGGCGTCGACACCGGGCGCGAGCCAGGCGACCACGCCGTCCAGCGAGGCGAGGGTGCCCTCCGGTGCGAGCAGCGCCGCCTCGGCGGCGGTCGGCGGCAGGGATGCCCTCGGCACGCCGGGGTCGGCGAGCGCGGCCAGCGGGGCGCCTGCGAGCCAGCGGTCGACGACCACGGGGGCGAGGAGCGCCGCTGCGGGCGCGAGCGCTGCGATCGGGCGGAGGGCCCCGCGCCAGCCGATCGCGGCGGCGAGCACCGCGAGCAGCACCATGGCGGGCAGCAGCACCGGCGCTGCGGCGACCACCACCGCGACGGGGATCGCGGCCGCTCCGGCAGCGCGCCAGGATCCCGGGGCGCGCAGCAGCCCGACGACCGCCAGCGGCAGCGCGAGGTGCGCGAGCACGGCACCGAGCCTGCCCTCGGCGATGCTCGCCAGGAGCAGCGGCGAGAGCGCCCACACGGCCGCGGCGACCGCGGGGGCCCAGCGCGAGGTGGTCATGCCCCGCACGGCGAAGAACGCGGTGATCGAGGCGATCGCCGGTGCCAGGAACAGCAGCAGCACGACGGCCGCCGACGGGCTCCACGGGGTCAGCGATCCCAGCAGCGCGAGCAGCAGCACGAACGGGTCGGGGGCGCCGATCACCTCGCCGAGCGGATCGCGCGCGCCGGCCAGCGCGTTCGACCACAGCTCGCCGAGCGTCGAGGAGAGCGGCAGCAGCGCACCGCCCGTCGCGGCGCCCGCGGCGATCAGCTGCGGCGAGAGCACGATGCCCACCACGACCGCGAGCGCCGTGACCCAGAGGCCGGCGCCCTCGACGAAGCCGACCCGCTCGTCGACCGCGATCTGCATGCGCTCGGGGTCGCCGAGCGCGCGGCGCTGCGACCGCACGGTGCGCCACGACGCGCGCAGCGGCCGGAGCGAGCGCCAGCGGAGTCGCCGTGCGCCCGCGATGCGACGCCGGGCTCGCGCGACCGACGGCAGCGCGACGAGCGCGGTGAGCGTCGCGCGCCACTCGGAGAGCACCGCGGCTGGCCGCTTCGCCACCAGGTGCACCACGGTGCGGACCAGACCCGTCGGCAGCAGCAGCAGCCAGTGCAGGAGGAGGGCGAGCGGATGCGCGTAGGCGAGCCGGCGATGCAGCTGCGCCCGCCGCGCGACGGCCACGCGCTGCGCGTCGCTCACGGAGCGCGCCGCGAAGTGCTCGGGACCGCCGGCGCGGCGCACCTTCGCGCGCGGCTCCACCGCGACCCGGTGGCCGGCGAGGCGGACGCGGACGCCCAGGTCGAGGCCCGCGTCGATCGATCGGAGCACGGGATCGAAGCCGCCGACGGCCGCGAACACGTCGCGGCGCACGAGCAGCCCCGTCTCGGCGACGCCCAGCCGGTCGCTGTCGTCGTCGTGCTGCCCCTGGTCGAGCTCGCCCTCGTGGAGCAGCAGGCTGCGACCGAGGGGCGTCATGGTCTGGCCGAACTCCGCGAACCGATCCGGCGCATCCGCCCGCATGACCTTGGGCCCGACGAGCACGACGCTCGGGTGCGACTCCACGTGCGCGAGCAGGGCCTGCAGCGCGCGCGGATGCGGTGCGGCGTCATGCGCGAGCAGCCACAGCCAGTCGCCCGCCTCCGGCTCGGGCAGCGACGCGACGCCGCGGGCGATCAGCTCGCCGTAGGGCAGGCGGGGCGCGACCACGACGCTGTGCGCGCGAGAGGATTCGAGCAGGGCGCGGGAGTCGTCCTTCGAGCCGCCGTCGACGGCGAGCAGCCGCTCCGGCAGCACCGTCTGCGCGTCGATCGCCTCGAGCGTCGCCGGCAGGTATGCGGCACCGCTGCTGGCCGCGAGCACGGCGAAGACCCTCGGATGCACTCGGCAAGGCTAGGCGCGAGGGCGCAGCGCGCGCCGCGTTGCCGTCGGTGTGCCGTGGGATCGGCTCGACGCCGTCAGCGTCGCAGCAGCCCGCCGAGCGCGCGCTGCGCGCGGTGCAGGAGCACGCTCGGGCGCATCGGGTGCGGGCGCTCGAGCTCGACGATGCGCTCCTCGAGCACGCGCTCGCGCTCGTGCGCCTCCTGCAGCTCTCGCTCCAGTCGGTCGGCGAGGCCCTGCGTGCCGTCGCGCTGCACGCCGAGCCGGTCGCGATCCTCGCGCAGCGAGTCGGCGTCGAGCCGGGCGTTCGTGAGCTCCTCCAGCACGAGCGCCTCGAAGGGCGCGACGACGGCGGCGCGCTCGCGCTCCGCGAGCACCTGCTCCGTCTCGAACAGCTGGTCGTCGGCGTCGTCGAGCGCGGCGGCGAGCCGCTCGGGCAGGAGCCCCGGCAGTGCCGCGAGCGAGTGGGCCAGCCGCTCGTCGCGCTCGTACGGACCCTGCTCCGCCTCGTCGTGCGTCGGCAGGCGGCACGCGACGAAGGCGGTCAGCAGCCCCGCCCGCATCCGACGCCAGTCGCGCATGCCGTGGTGCTTCGGCGAGGGGTGCAGGTCGGGGCTCGCGTCGTAGCCCTCGCCCATGTTGCGCGTCTTGCGCTCGATCTGCGCCATCGAGCGCCACGGCAGGTGCAGCACCTCGAGGGCCAGCTCCGGCGGGATCTCGCCGCGCTGCTCGATCGAGACGCGGTGGTTGCCCTGCGCGACCTCCACCGAGGGGTCGCCGACGTGCACGGCGTTGGGCGTCGGGTGCGCGACCAGCCCGGCCGCCCGCAGCTGCTCCTCGCTGCGCTGGTCCCGGTGGGTGAGGCGACGGATGCCCGAGCCGGACCGGGCGAGCGGGCCGACCATGTTGACGACGGGCACGAGGAACGAGCCGAGCGAGGTCGGCAGCTCGTCGAACACCTCGGCGAGCGTGCGGGAGCGGTCCACGGGTCGCAGGAACTCGTCGGCGTCGCCGTTGATGACCCAGTCGGCGCCGTGCTCGGTCGCCGCGAGCCGCGCCATGGCGGTGACGACGCGCGACTGCTGCTTGGTGTGCTCGAGGTCGTCGAACACCGTCACGGGCGCGACGCTCGCGTACTCGGCGAGGATCTCGCGGGTGCCGTCGACCGAGCCGTTGTCGGTCACGAGGATCCGGTCGACGCCCTGGGCGAGGTGGTGCTCGAGGAAGGCAGCGAGGATGTCCGCTTCGTCGCGGACCATCAGAGTCAGGACGAGGGTCACGCGCTCATCCTATGAGCGCGGCGCAGCCCCTCAGGCGAGCTTGCGCAGCTTGCGGCGCTCGCGCTCCGACAGGCCGCCCCAGATGCCGAAGCGCTCGTCGTTCTCGAGGGCGTAGTCGAGGCACTGCTGCCGCACCTCGCACGTGTCGCAGATGCGCTTGGCATCGCGGGTGGAGCCGCCCTTCTCGGGGAAGAACGCCTCGGGATCGGTCTCGGCGCACAGCGCGTCGGCCTGCCATCCCAGCGGGTGGTCGTCGGCCTCGGTGCGGACGCCCGGGACCCCGAGCATGATCGGGTCGACGAACCAGTCACCGGGCACGCCGCGTCGGAGACCTCCGTCGTCGCTGCCCCGCGCTGCTGTCGTGCTGCGCTGCACTCCCTCTCGCATGGCTTCCCCCGGTTCTGCGAGACCCCGGCCGGGCTCGCGCTGCACCAATTACACCGGTGTAGTTCGCCCCACGTCAAGTCGAGGATTCTAAGCGTGTCGCCCGCCGATGGGCGGCAGCGCGGCGCTCGGCGTGTCGAGCTCGATCGCCAGCCACGCCTCGGCCGAGTCGACGGCGAACGGGGCGTCGACGTCGATCCACGCGGCCTCGCCGCCGGCGAGCCAGCGACGCTCGCCCGCCAGCTCCACCTCGGTCGGCGCGACCGCCAGCAGCAGGGCCCTGCGAGCGTCGACCGCGTGCGCCCCCTCGATGCGCCGCAGCTCGAACGGCGCCGCCGGGCGATAGGCGAGGGCGCCGTCCAGCTCCTCGGCCGCGAGCCGAGGGTCGTCCACCGGCGCCGTGTCGACGACCGCGAGCAGCTCGGCGACGTCGACGTGCTTCGGGGTGAGGCCCCCGCGCAGCACGTTGTCGCTCGGCCCCATGAGCTCGATGCCGAGGCCCTCGAGGTAGGCGTGCAGGTTGCCGGCGGGCAGGAAGAGCGCCTCGCCCGGCCGCAGCGACACGCGGTTGAGCAGCAGCGCGACGAGGATCCCGGGGTCGCCGGGGTGCGATGCCTCGAGCCGCCGGAGGGTGTCTGCCTCGCCCGGCAGCGCCGCGGCGATCGCGGTGCGCTGCTCCCTGGCCGCGACGAGCGCTGCCGCCACGTCGGGCGATCCTGACAGCAGCCACGCGAGCGCGTCCCCCGCGCGCACGCGGTCGGCCACCGGAGCGAAGCGAGCATCGATGCGCTCGAGCGCGCCGACGGCGTGGGAGGCGGCCGCGCGCGGCCGGAATCCGCTCAGCGCCTCGAAGGGCGTCACCGCGACGACGAGCTCCGGCTTGGCGAAGGGATCGCGGTAGCTGCGGTGCGCGGCGTCGCGCGGCACCCCCGCCGCCTCCTCGCGCTCGAAGCCCGCTCGGGCCCGCTCCGCATCCGGGTGCGCCTGCAGCGACAGGGGCTCCGCGGCGGCGAGCACCTTCAGCAGCATGCGCGGCTGCGGGCGCTCGAGCGCCTCCAGCGCGGCGTCCAGGTCGAGGCCGGCGTGCTCGCCCCCGGTGACGCGCGCCGGGCACCCCGGGTGCGCGCCGAGCCAGAGCTCCGCCTCCGGTCCACCCGAGGGCGCGCGGCCGAGGTAGTCGCTCAGCAGGCGCCGGCTGCCCCAGGCGTAGTCGCGCGGCACGTTGGCGATCGGCACAAACACGTCCCGGTCTCCTTCCCGCGATTTGCACGAGCGTACCAACGGGAGCGCGGCCCGCTCCGCCCTCCGCATAGCCTGACGCGCACGGCCCCAGGGGCCGACCGCATCCGCGGCACCGCCGCCGACAGGAACCGAGGAGCCATGACCTTCACCCCGCTCACGAGCGACTTCTACGGGTTCGCCGCAGACCTCAGCGAGGCCGAGCAGGCCTCGCTCGCCGAGATCCGCGCCTTCATGGAGGAGCGCGTGCGCCCCGTCATCGACGACCACTGGCACCGCGACGCCTTCCCGATGGAGCTGATCCCCGGCATCGCGGGGCTCGGGGTGATCGGCGCGGGCTGGGCGGAGACGGCGGCGTTCGAGAACTCCGCCGTCTACCGCGGCTGGGTCGCGCTCGAGATGAGCCGGGTCGACGCATCCGTCTCGACGTTCGTGGGCGTGCAGAACGGCCTCGTGGCGGGCTCCATCGGCGTCGCCGGCAGCGAGGCGCAGCGCGCGGAGTGGCTGCCGAGGCTCGCGGACTGCTCGGTGGTCGGGGCGTTCGGGCTGACGGAGCCGCTGTCGGGCTCCGACTCCGCGCAGGGCCTGCGCACCGTCGCCCGGCGCGAGGGCGACACCTGGGTCATCGACGGCGCCAAGCGCTGGATCGGCAACGCGACCCACGCCGACATCGTCGTGATCTGGGCGAAGGACGCCGAGGACGGCCAGGTGAAGGGCTTCATCGTGCCGACCGACTCCCCCGGCTTCACCGCCACGAAGATCGAGCGCAAGATCTCGCTCCGCATGGTGCAGAACGCCGACATCGTGCTCGAGGGCGTGCGGGTGCCCGAGTCGATGCGGCTGCAGGGTGCGACGAGCTTCCGGGACACGGCCCGCGTCCTGCGCCTCACCCGCGCCGAGGTCGCCTGGAGCGCGGTCGGCATCATGGTCGGCGCCTACGAGGCCGCGGTCCGCTACACGACCGAGCGGGTGCAGTTCGGCAAGCCGATCGCCGGCCACCAGCTGGTGCAGGACATGCTGGCCAAGTCGCTCGGGCACATCACCGCATCGATCGCGCTGTGCGTGCAGGTGTCGCGGATGCTCGACGAGGGCAGGCAGGGCGATGCGCACTCGGCGCTCGCGAAGGCCTACGCGACGAGCCGCATGCGCGAGGTCGTGGCCTGGTGCCGCGAGGTCTGCGGGGGCAACGGCATCGTCACCGACTATGACGTCGCGCGCTTCTTCGCCGACGCCGAGGCGATCTACACCTACGAGGGCACCGCGCAGATGAACTCGCTCATCGTGGGGCGCGCGATCAGCGGGCAGTCGGCGTTCGTCTGAGGCGCCAGCGATCGGTCGCCGCGGCCGCAGCGCGACCGATCGCCCAGCCCGTCACGCTCGTCAGCGCCTCGCGCACGATGCCGGGCGTCATCTTGGAGACCCCGAGCTCGCGCTCGCGGAACAGGATCGGCACCTCGACCACGGTCGCGCCCGCCTCGTGCGCGCGCCTGGTCATGTCGATCTGGAAGCAGTAGCCCTGGCTGCGCACGTCGTCGAGCGGGATCCGGCGGAGCAGCGCTGCGGTGTAGGCGCGGCAGCCGGCGGTCATGTCGCGCACCGGCGAGCCCAGCAGCACGCGCGCGTAGACGTTGCCGAGGCGCGAGATCACCTGCCGGTGCCACGGCCAGTCGACGATGCCGCCTCCCGGCACCCACCGCGAGCCGATGACGAGGTCCGCCCCCTGGGCGATGCCCTCGAGCATGCGCGGCACCGCGTCGGCGGGGTGCGAGCCGTCGGCGTCGAACTCGACCACCGCATCCGCCCCGCGCTCGAGCGCGACGCGGATGCCGTGGAGGTAGGCCGCCCCCAGGCCGTCCTTCGACGGCCGGTGCAGCACGCTGATGCGCGGGTCGGCGGCGGCCATCGCATCTGCCAGCGCGCCCGTGCCATCCGGGCTCGCGTCGTCGATGACGAGCACCTCGACCTCGGGCGCCGCGGCGAGCAGCCGCTCGATCGTCACCGGGAGCGCGTCGCGCTCGTCGTAGGTCGGAACGAGCACAGCGACGCGCAAGAGGACCCCGGTTCGTCAAGGAGGACAGCGCTCGACATCCTCGCACACGCAGCCCCCTCACCCGGGCGAGGCGCGGAGTGCGAGCCTCGCGGGCGCAGCGGCGCTCCTCTCGGCCCGCTCGTGCCACGATGGGGTGGTGTCCGGGCAGAAGCGCAGGACGATCCTCGCGACGTGGATCGTCGCCAACGCGGCCTGCGGCGACGCCGTGCGCAACATCACGGGGTATCCCGTCTGGGGAGCGATCGTGCTGCTCAGCTTCGTCTGGATCGCGATCGAGCTCGTGCTGCTGCGCGTGCGGCTGCAGCGGCTGCCCGTGCCGGTCGTCGCCTTCGCCGCCGCAGCGGTGGTCTCGGCCGCGTGGGCCATCGCGCCGGGCTGGTCGCTGCTGGGCAGCCTGATCCTGGTGGGGACGATCGCGAGCGCCGTGCTCATCGCCTCGCTCCCCTACCGCACCATCCTCGACGTCGTGCACTGGACGATGCAGGGCCTGCTCATCGCGTCGGTGCTCTTCGAGTCCTTCGTCGCGCTCGTGCTGCGCCGCCCGCTGTTCCCGCTCTGGGCCGACTACCCGCCGGACGTCAGCGGCGAGCTGCACTGGTCGAGCGGTGCCATCTTCATCGGCGGCCGGGTGCAGGGCGTGATGGGCAACGCCAACCTGCTCGGCATGGTCGCCCTCATCGCCCTCATCATCGCCGGGTGTCGCGCCGTCGCGCGCATCGACCGCGCCTGGCCGGTGTGGGTCGCGCTGCCGCTGCTGATGCAGGCGGCGACCCGCAGCGCGACCATCCTGTTCGCGACCGCCGTGGTCGCCGTGCTCACGCTCCTCGTCATCGCCTGGGTGCGATGGCGCGGCGCCGTCTTCTACCGGATCTTCGCGCTCGCGATCGCCGCGGGCGTCGTGATCATCGGCCTGCTGATCGCGAACTGGGCGACGGTGACCGACTTCCTCGGCCGCGACGCCGACATGACCGGCCGCTTCGACATCTGGGAGCGGGTGATCGACCTCGGTCTCACGAGCCCGGTGGTCGGCGTCGGCTACCTCGGCTACTGGATGCCGTGGGTGGCGCCCTTCGACGAGCTGGGCGAGATGCACGGGATGGTCTACCTGCAGGCGCACAACGTCTGGCTCGACGTGTTCATGCAGCTCGGCATCGTCGGGGTGCTGCTGTGGGCTGGGCTGCAGTACCGCGCCGCCGCCAACTGCCTCGGCACGCTCTACCGCTCGCCGCGCGGCGAGCACGCGCTCAACGCCATCCCGCTGCTGCTGTGGGTCGCGCTGTTCGTGCAGGGCCTGGCGGAGTCGCGCCCCTGGATCGAGTTCGGGATGATGCTGCTCGTCATCTTCGCGATCGGACCGCTGCGGCGGCAGATCGCACCGCGCGCGCCGCGCACGGTGGCGATGCCGATCGCCCGCTGACCCCGCTGCGCTGCATCTCTCCGGCCCGGCCTCGTTAGGCTGGCTCGGTGACCGACGACGAACAGACCGCGCGCCAGGACGAGCTGATCGCCCTCCGCCAGCAGCTGGACGAGCTGCGTGGCGCGCTGCGCAGCGCCGAAGATCGAGCCGCCCGCCAGGACCCCCTGGACCCGCGGCTGTGGAAGTCGCGCGCGGAGCGCATCGTGCGCTTCGGCGGCAGGGCCGCGCGGGCCGTCGTGCACGGTCGCCGACGCCCCACGCCGCTCGCCAGCGGCGACGCCGACGCGCCCTCCTCCTTCGCGCGCTGGTCCGCGCGCATGGAGGGCTCGCGCTTCGTGGGCTTCCCGGTCGACTGGCGCTTCAGCCGCGTGCCCGTCGCGGAGCCGGCAGGCATCGCCGCGGTCGTGCACTGCCACTTCCCCGAGCTGCTCGACGAGCTGCTCAGCGGGCTCACCGCCATCGACGAGCCCTTCGACCTCTACGTCACGAACTCCTCCGGCACGCCGATCTCGGCGCAGCAGCTGCGCGCCGCCGGTGCGCGGCACGTCGAGGTGCTGACGGTCGAGAACCACGGCCGAGACATCTGGCCGCTGCTGCAGCTGGTCAACGCCGGCATCCTCGACCCGTACCCGATCGTGCTGAAGGTGCACACCAAGCAGAGCGCCTGGCGCGCGGCGCACGAGGAGCTCGAGGGCGACGGCGCCTCGTGGCGGGCGTCGCTGCTCGGATCCATGCTGGGCTCGCGCGAGAACGTCGGCGCCATCCTCTCGGCGATGCGCGCCGACCCCGACCTGGCGGTCGTCACGGCCGACGGCAGCATCGCCGGCCCGGAGCACTGGGGCGGCGACCTCGAGCTCGTGCGCGGCCTCTACCGCCGCCTGAGCATGCCGCTCGACCCGGATGCGCTGCGCTTCCCCGCAGGGTCGATGTACTGGATCCGCGGCTTCGTGCTGCAGGGCCTGCGCGCCTTCCGCTTCGACCGCGACGACTTCGAGCCCGAGGCGGGCCAGGTCGACGGCACCTGCGCGCACGCGGTGGAGCGCATGATCGGCCTCCTCTCGGAGGAGGCGGGGATGCGCGTGATCACGCGCTCGGAGGTCCCGGAGTCCCCCGGGGCCGCGTGCACGGAGCCGCGAGCGCGGCTGGTGCCCTTCTACCTGCCGCAGTTCCACCGCGTCGCGGAGAACGACAAGTGGTGGGGCAAGGGCTTCACGGAGTGGTACAACGTCGCGAAGACGACGCCGCTCTACCCCGGCCACGACGTGCCGCTGCGGCCGACGGAGCTCGGCTTCTACTCGCTCGAGCTCGACTCGGTGCGGGAGCAGCAGGCAGCCCTCGCCGCCGACCACGGCATCGCGGGCTTCATGTACTACTACTACTGGTTCGCGGGCCGTCGCCTGCTCGAGCTGCCCATCGAGCGCCTGCTCGCGAGCGACCTGCAGCAGCCCTTCTGCATCATGTGGGCGAACGAGAACTGGACCAGGCGCTGGGACGGCGGCGACACCGACGTGCTGATCGGGCAGGAGTACGAGACCGTGCCGCCCGAGGACTTCATCGAGGACGTCATGCCGCTGCTGCGCGATCCGCGCTACCTGCGCACGGGCGGTGCCGTGGTGCTCGCGGTCTACAAGCTCGCCCAGCTGCCCGACCCCGCCGCGACCGTCGAGCGCTGGCGCCAGCGATGCCGCGAGGAGGGCGTCGGCGAGCTGCTGCTGCTGCAGGTCGACGTCGGCACGGCCATGGGCAGCCTGCGAGAGGCGGGCGCGCTCGGCATCGTCGACGGCTCCCTCGACTTCGCGCCGCACAACCTCGAGTGGGTCGCGACCGAGATCCCCGCGGACCAGTGGGATCCGCGCTTCGAGGGCAGGGCGATGAGCTACCGCGCCATGGTCGACGCCTACGACGAGCGGCTCTCGCGCCTGGCGCACGACGCCTACCCTGGCGCGATGGTCACGTTCGACAACACCGCCAGGCGGCAGTGGCTGCCCGACCTGTTCACCGGCACGAACCCATACACGTTCCGCCGCTGGCTCGCCGCCAGCGCCGCGGCGATCGCCGACCGCGAGCCCGACCAGCGCATGGTCTTCGTGAACGCCTGGAACGAGTGGGCGGAGTCGGCCGTGCTGGAGCCGACCGAGCAGTACGGGCGCTCGTACCTGCAGGCGTGCAGGTCGGCCGTCGGGATCGGATGACCGTGGCCCGCCCGATGACCCGAGCGCTGGTGTGGGCGTTCCACGACGTCGACGGCGTGCTCGACGCGGCCAACGCCCGCTACCTCCGCGCGCTGTTCGAGCACGTCGAGCATGCGGTCGTCGTCGTCAACGGCGAGCTCGACGAGGCCGGGCGGCGGCTGGTCGCCGAGCTCGGCGCCGAGCTCATCGTCCGCGAGAACCACGGCTACGACGTGGAGGCCTTCAAGGCGGGCGTCGCGGCCCTGGAGAGCCGACTGCCGGCGCTCGACGAGCTCGTGATCGCGAATTCGTCGGTGTTCGGGCCGCTGCGACCGCTCGGGGAGATGTTCGATCGCATGGCCGAGGTCGACGTCGACCTCTGGGGCATCACGCGGCACGCGCCCGCGAACCCGGAGTCGGGCACGACCGCGCCGCGCGCCGAGCGCGCCCACATCCAGAGCTACTTCACCGCCTACCGCGCGAGCGTGCTGCAGAGCACCGCCTTCGCCGACTACTGGCACGCGCTGCCTCCCATCGAGGGCTATGCGGACGCGGTGCGCCTGCACGAGCTGCAGCAGACCGGCTACTTCGAGGATCACGGCTTCACCTGGCAGGTCGCGGTCGACACCGCCGACCTCGAGAGCCTGTCGACGAACCCGATCATCGGCCTGGCGGCGCAGCTGGTGCGCGAGCGCGGCTGCCCGGTGTTCAAGCGACGGATGCTGTACCTCAGCACCGAGGAGCTCACGGTGCACTCCGACGGCGCCGCCACCGCGGAGCTGTGGCGACTGCTGCGCGAGCTGCCTGCGCAGCAGCGGGACGAGCTCGTCGCGCACGCCGTCCGCACGATGCCGGCCGATCGGGTGCGGCGCACGCTGCAGGACGCGGTGTGGCTGGATGCGCCCTCGCGCGACGCCGAGGCGGCGGGCGCAGCGGGCGGCGCGGTCGCGATCCTCGACGGCCCGATGGCTCGCGCCTCGCTGCTCGAGTGGTCGGCGGCGATCGGGCCGGAGCGCGTGGCGCTGCTCGGCGACCACGACGACACGCCCGCGGCGCTCGCCGCCGCGGAGGCCGGCGCCCGCGTCCTGCGCACGGGCGACCGACCGGCGATGCTCGCGGCGCTCGACCTCGATGCCGAGCTGCTGCTGGTGCTCGGCGACGACGCGCGCGCCGGCTGGGCGGAGGACGCCCGCATCGCGCGCTCGCACGCGCGCGCCGCGCTCGGCTCCGGTGCCGCAGCGCTGCGCGCGGCGAGCGAGGCGTTCCGCGACGACCCCACGCTCGGCGCGATCGTGCCGCCGACGGCCCTCGGCCGCCGGCTGGTCGGGGCCCAGGCGCGCATGCCCGACGCCCGCGCCCGCACCGCCCTCGAGGCCGCGGCGCCCGGCAAGCCGATCGGCCAGCCGCTCGCTCCGACGCCCGGCGCATCGCTCTGGGTGCGCAGGGCCGCGCTCGAGCACCTCGCCGAGGTGGCAGCCGGCCTGCGGGGCGTGCGCCAGCTCGACCACCCGACGCTCGTCTCGGTGCTCGTGCAGGGCCTGGGCACGATCGGGCTCCGCGCTCGCACGGGCATCACCCGCGTCGCCGCTGCGACCCGCGTGGAGCTCGGCGACGCAGCGCTCAGCGCCATCGCGGCAGCGGTGGGCGCCGGCGCCCACGACACGCTCGCCGACGTGATCGCCCGCGCCGGCGGGCGCCCGCTCGACGCGAGCATCTTCTTCGACACCGGTGGCGGCTACCGCCACGTGGGCGCCGTGCAGCAGAGCTTCCCGAACGGCGGCGCGATGGTGCTCCAGGCCGTGGTGCCCGACGGCACCCTCGGCATCCGCTTCGACCCCGCCGAGGGCACGGGCCTGCTCGTCAGCGGGATCAGGGTCGACGAGCGCGGCTACCGCATCCGGCCCGTGAACGGCTCGCGCGCCGGTTCGCTCGACCTCTTCTCGACGCACGACCCGGCCTACGACGTCGCCGGGCCGCTGCGCGCGGGCGACACGGTCACGATCCGCATCGAGCACGCGGAGCGCATCGACGGCTCCACCGCGGCGCTCGAGCGCATCGAGCGCCGGTTCGGCCCGCTGGGCCCGCTCGGCCGCGTGCGCTCGGCGGGTGTGCGCGTGGTGCGCAAGGCGAGCCGCGTGGTGCGCTCGCGCATGCGCTGAGGCCTGCCGGCGGCGGTGCCGTCGTCGCCGACTGGGATACGATGGCGCGGTCCATCCGATCCGCCGGCGCTGCCGGCACCGGGTCATCGTGAGGCAGGAGCTGGCATTGTCGGAGGTCGCGACGCGCCGCGCGCAGCAGCTCGCCAGCACACCCTGGGAGCACGCCGGAGCGAGGTCGAGCGGCGTCGGCGGCTTCGTCGCCTCGGTGCGCGACATCTGGCGCTACCGCGAGCTGCTCGGCAGGCTCACGAAGCGTGAGCTGAAGGCGCGCTACAAGGATTCGAAGCTCGGCTTCGCCTGGAGCCTCGTGCGGCCGCTGACGATGCTGTTCGTCTACGCCATCGTCGTCGGCCAGTTCCTCGGCGCCGCGCGCTCGATCGAGAACTTCGGCATCTACATCTTCGCCGGCCTGGCGATCTACACCGTCTACGCCGAGGTGATCGGCGGCGGCACGAGCGCGATCGTGACGAACGCGGGCCTCATCAAGAAGGTCTACCTGCCGCGCGAGGTCTTCCCGCTCGCGACCATCGGGCCCGCGCTGTTCACGCTCGCGATCCAGCTGGCGATCCTCATCGTCGCCGCGCTCGTCACGGGCGCGCTCGCCCTCGGCCCGCACCTGCTCTACGCGCCCTTCGCCATCGTGGTCGCCCTCGTCTGGAGCGCCGCGTTCGCGATCCTGCTCTCGGCGATCAACGTCTACCTGCGCGACATCGCCTACCTCGTCGACGTCGTGCTCGTGCTGGTGATGTGGGGCTCCCCCATCCTCTACTCGATCAGCATGGTCGAGGGGCAGCTGCAGGGCAGCTCCTTCGAGTGGCTGCTCACGCTCTACGTCAACAGCCCCGTCACGCTCTCGGTGCTCGGCTTCCAGGAGGCCTTCTGGCAGGCCGGCGCCGCCTCGGCCCACGTGCCCGACCTGTGGCTCAACATGCTCATCTCGGTGGGCGCCGGACTCGTGGCGCTGTTCTTCGCGCAGCGCGTGTTCGCGCGCCTGCAGGGCGACTTCGCACAGGAGCTGTGATGTCCGACGTCTCCGTCATCCGGCTCGACGACGTGTCGAAGCACTTCACCGTCCGCAAGGACAAGAGCCTCAAGGAGCGCATCGTGAACGCGGCGCGCGGCCGCGCGCACGCCGAGCGGTTCGAGGCGCTCAAGCACATCTCGCTCGACATCGGCTCCGGCTCCACGATCGGGCTCATCGGCCCCAACGGCTCCGGCAAGTCGACGCTGCTGAAGACCATCGGCGGCATCATCCAGCCCTCGAGCGGCACGGTCGAGCGGCGCGGGCGCATGGCGGCGCTGCTCGAGCTCGGCGCCGGCTTCCACCCCGACCTCACGGGCCGTGAGAACGTCTACCTCAACTCGTCGATCCTCGGGCTGACCGAGCGCCAGATCGACCGCTACTTCGACGAGATCGTCGCCTTCTCCGGCATCGAGCAGTTCATCGACCAGCAGGTCAAGTTCTACTCCTCCGGCATGTACGTGCGGCTCGCCTTCGCGGTCGCCGTGCACGTCGACCCCGACATCCTGCTCGTGGACGAGGTGCTGGCGGTCGGCGACGAGGCCTTCCAGGAGAAGTGCCTCGACAAGATCCGCACCTTCCAGCGCGAGGGCCGCACGATCGTGCTCGTCACGCACACCCTGAGCCAGATCACCGACCTCTGCACGCGCGGGGTCGTGCTCTCGCGCGGCTCCGTCGTCTTCGACGGCCCGCCCATCGAGGCCGTCGACGTGCTGCGCGGCGGGTTCCGATCGCAGCGCGAGTACGAGGACGCGCGCGTCGCTCGCGAGGCGGAGGCGCGCACCGCGAAGCCGCTCGAGCGCGTCACGATCGACGCCGTGCGGATGGTGGACGCCCGCGGTGAGCGCACCACGAGCGTCGACGTCGGGGACGACGTCGCCCTCGAGGTCGACCTGACCGCGCACGACCCGGTCGAGGACTGGCGCATGGGGGCTGCGCTCGCGAACGGGTTCGGCCAGACCGCGCTGTTCACCACCACCGAACGCCTCGGCCTCGACGCCGGCACGCTGCGCGGCAGCACCCGCATCCGCTTCGAGATGCCCGACCTGCACCTGGGCGCCGGCTCCTACGCGGCGAGCATCTCGCTGGAGCACCGCTCCGGCGGCGAGCTCGCGCGCGTCGACGATGCCGCGACCTTCCAGGTCTCGGCCGACGACGCATCCGTCGGGCCCGCCCGCACCGCGCTGCGCGTGCACCGCGAGCAGCGCTGAGGCGAGGGCGCCTCAGCGGCTGAGGTCGATGCCTGCGCTCACGACCACGGGTCGGCGGGGTACCACGGCGCGTCGCGGTGCAGCTCGGCGCTGAAGAGCCCTGCGAGCGATCGGGCGAAGTGCTCGCCGAGGTGGCTGTTGTCGACGTACGTCACGATGCCGCCGAGCGCGGGTCTGCAGGAGCCCCCCGGGCAGATGCGGTCGTTCAGGTCGATGAACACGCCCCCGGCCTGCTCGATCTGCCGGCCGTAGTCGTCGAGCCCCGAGACCGCCAACGTCGTCTCGAACGAGCACCCGGGGCTGTCGAAGCCGTCCCGGGCGGCGCACTCGAGCGGGTCGAAGTCGGTGCGCGGGTTGTCGCGCAGTCCCACCACGAGCGTGCCCGTGCGCTCCTCGAGGAAGCGCACCCAGCCGGGGAAGCTCCCGCCGAAGAGATCCTCGCTGCCGTCGGTGTGGGTGAGGGAGGCGATCGTGAAGACCATGTCCGGCGAGGTCGCGAGGATGTAGTCGTTCGCGACCTTCCAGGTGTTGCTGCACGCGCTCACGTCCTCCGGCCACGCGTTGTCCTCCGGCCAGTGGAAGTAGCACCCGGGCGACGTGTAGGTGCGCACGTGCCACGTCGGGTGCTGCTCGATCGTCTCCATGAGCGTCGCCGACATCGCCGCCGAGTGCGAGCTGCCGACGATCACGATCGAGCGCTCCGGGGACTCGACCTGGCCCCAGTCGCGGCAGATGCCCGCGAGGTAGGGGTCGTCCTCTGCGCAGGGCTCCCCCGGTTCCTGGGCGAACGAGGCGGTGAGCGCCTCCCCGGGGTAGACGGTGTCGAACACCTGGTCGGGATCGGCGTTCGCGCCCATGACGGCCAGGTCGAGGCTCGATCCCTCGACGGCCTGCTCCTCGGTCGCCCGGTCGAGGGTGGCGCGGATGCCGGCGATCGCACCGAGCACGAGGGCGACCGAGACGACGATCGCGACGAGCTGCTGGAGGGTGCCCGAGCGCAGCAGCGCGGGCCCCTCGCCTCGCCGGCTGCGGCGGGTGAAGCGCGAGGCGGGGAACTCGACGAAGTGGTAGATGAGCACGCTCGCGAGCCCCGAGGCGAGGAGGATGGCCAGGCCCTGCAGGGGGTCGGGGCGCTCGATGCCGGTCGCCGCGGCGAAGAGCACGAGCGCGGGCCAGTGCGTCAGGTAGAGCGCGTACATGTACGTCCCCGATCGCTCCAGCACCGGGTGGCGCAGGAGCGCGTTGCCGCGATCCCCCTCCTGCCTGGGCGCGTCCGCGGCGAGCAGCACGAGCCCGGCCGCGACCACCGGCCACAGCGCAGCGAGGCCGGGGAACGCCGACTCGACGGGCAGCAGCCAGCCCGTCGCGAGCACGGCTGCGAGCCCGACCCACGTCATCCACTGCTTGAGGCGGGGCGAGAGCCGCAGCGACGGGGCGATGAGCGCGAAGATCGACCCTGCGGCGAACTCCCACAGCCGCCCCCAGGTGTCGAAGTAGGCGAGCTGCTGGTTCTGCGCGACGGAGATGACGGACCACGTGAGGGAGGCCACGAAGATGGCGGCGAAGACGATGAGCAGCGCGCGCCGCACCCGATCGCGGAACAGCAGGGCGACCACCACGTGGATGATCGGCCACAGGATGAACATCTGCCCCTGGATGGAGAGCGACCAGAAGTGCTGGAAGACGCTCGCCGTCGAGCGCGCCTGCGCGAGGTAGTCGACCGCGTTGCCCTGCAGCCAGAAGTTCATCGTGTAGGTGATCGCCGCGAGCGCCTGCTGCGCGAGGTCCTCCCAGTGCCGCTGCGAGAGCAGCAGCAGCGCGCCGGCCAGCGCGAGCAGCGTCGCCGCTGCCGCCGCGGGCAGCAGGCGGGCGAACTTCCGCAGGATGAAGGGCACCAGCTGCACTCCCCTGCGCTGCTCGACAGCGGTCATCAGGGATCGGGTCAGCAGGTAGGCGGAGATCAGCAGGAAGACGTCGACGCCGCCCGAGACGCGGCCGAACCAGATGTGGAACGTCGCCACCATCAGGAGCGCGACCGTGCGCAGCCCCTGGATCTCGGCGATGTACTGCTGGGCGGCGACCGGCTTGGCCGGCGCGCGGAGGGATGTCATCGTGCTCGTACCCTGCTTCGGAGTGGACGGTGGTGCGGGCGCCGACGGGCGCTGCCGGGTCAGCCGCGCTGCAGCAGCCGCGTCATGTACTCGCCGTAGCCGCTCTTCAGCAGCGGCTGCGCGAGCTGCTCGAGCTGCGCGTCGTCGATCCAGCCTGCGCGCCAGGCGATCTCCTCGATGCAGCCGATCTTGAACCCCTGGCGATCCTCGATCACGCGCACGTACTCGCTCGCCTGCATCATCGACTCGAAGGTGCCGGTGTCGAGCCAGGCGACGCCGCGGTCGAGCACCTCGACCTGCAGGCGACCCTCCTGCAGGTAGCGCTCGTTGATGCTCGAGATCTCGAGCTCCCCCCGAGCGCTCGGCGTGATCGACTTCGCGATCTCCACCACCTCGTTGTCGTAGAAGTAGAGGCCGGGCACCGCGTAGCTGCTCTTCGGCTGCGCGGGCTTCTCCTCGATCGAGACGGCGCGCATCTGGTCGTCGAACTCGACGACGCCGTACGCGCTCGGTTCTGCGACCTGGTACGCGAAGACGAGACCGCCGTCGACGTCGCGGTGCTGGCGCAGGCTCGAGCCGAGCCCCGTGCCGTGGAAGATGTTGTCGCCGAGCACGAGCGCCACCGACTCGCCGTCGAGGAACTCCTCGCCGATGATGAAGGCCTGCGCCAGGCCGTCGGGGCTCGGCTGCACGGCGTACTGGATGTCCATCCCGAGCGACGACCCGTCGCCCAGCAGGGCCTGGAACTGCTCGTTGTACTCCGGGGTGGTGATGACGAGCACCTCGCGGATGTCGGCCATCATGAGCGTCGACAGCGGGTAGTAGATCATCGGCTTGTCGAAGATGGGCATCAGCTGCTTCGAGATGCCCTTCGTGATCGGCCACAGCCTCGTGCCCGATCCTCCCGCCAGGATGATGCCGCGCATGCGCACTCCGTTTCGTCGTCGCTCGCCGCATCCGGCGGCGCAGACAGTCTAGTGCGAGGGCTCAGGTCGGCTCCGCGCGGTCGGCGATCACCCTCGCCCGCTCCTCGGGGCCGAGGCATGCGGCGATCGCTCGGTCGTTGCCGTCGCCGAAGACGTTGGCGATGTACAGGCCGCCTGTCTGCGTGCCCGGCACGAACGGGTAGTTCGCCGACTGCGCCCGCACCTGCACGGTGCGGAAGCCGGTCGCGACCGCCGTGGCGTGCAGCCAGACGTCGTCCTGGTGGGGCGCGCGCTCCAGGAACCCCTCGCCCCGATCGCGCAGCGCGTCGACGAGCCCCGGCGGCAGGAGCTGCCCGGAGACCGAGGTCCCGAAGGCCGCGTAGCTGGGCCGGGTGTGCGCGACGGGCGACCAGCTCAGGTAGCTGCCGACGCGGTCGCCCTCCGCGCTGATCTCGTGCGCGCGGTGGGCGACGACGGTCGCGGGGTGCTCGGCAGCGGTCAGGAGCAGCTCGGCGAGCCAGCCGTGCGGGTAGAGCTGGTCGTCGTCGCTCGTGACCATGGGCAGCGCGTGCACGCGCTCGCTGAGGGCGTGCGGGCGCCACTTCGTGTGGACGCCGAGGCCCGGCGGCACGTGCCGCACCTCGAGCCCCCGCCGCTCGAGCCGCTCGATGGAGCGCGGGAGCCGGGTGAGCGAGGGGTCGTCGAGCCACAGGACGAGGCGCTGCGGCCGGCTGCTGCCGGCCGCGATGGACTCGATCGCGGCCCAGGCGAAGGCGATGCGGGATGCGGTGGTCGTCATCACCACGACGGCGGGCGCGTCGCCCAGCACGGAGCGCCGCGAGCGGAGGTTGCGCTCGCGGAGCCGAGCGAGCCGTCGGAGCGTGTCGAGACCGGGGCGGTCGTCGTACTGGCCCGCGCCCATGCCGACGCCGAGGGCCCGCAGCGCCACGCGCTCTCCCCGCGCCCGGGCGTCACGAGCGGCGCTGCCGACCGCCCTCGGGAGGGCGCGGATCGGCAGGTCTCGGGCGTCAGGCACAGCGGCACTCTACTCACGGCGACAGCGCGAAACATTGCGCCTCGGGCACGAAGGCGACAGGATCAGGTGTTCCCCACCACGTTCGGAGCCCCACCGTGCCCACTCGCACTGCAGCACGTCGCTGGCCGCGCATCCTCACCGCTGTCGCGCTGGTCGCCATCGCCACGGTGCTCGCTCCCACCGCGCCAGCGCACGCCGTGCGCGAGGTCGATCGCGTCGCCGGCAAGGATCGGTACTCGACGAGCGTCGACATGTCTCGCACCATCCCCGGAGGCACGGACACCGTCTTCCTGGTCTCCGGCGAGGACTACCCCGACGCGCTCGCCGCCGCCCCGGTGGTCGCCGCCGAGCGCGGCCGGATGCTGCTCACGACCCGCCACCAGATCCCGGCGATCGTCCAGCAGGAGATCCGGCGGCTCGCACCGGCCCAGGTCGTGCTCGTCGGCGGGGAGCCGACGCTCTTCCCCCGGATCCAGGCCCAGGCCGCGGCGATGGCGCCGCGAGCCGAGATCGTGCGCATCGCCGGGACGAACCGCGTCGACACGGCGATGCAGCTGCTCGACCGCCTCCGCCAGCGCGCGGCCGCGGGCGTCGTCTGGGTCGCGAGCGGCCGCAACTTCCCCGACGCCCTCGCCGCCGGCGCGGTCGCCGCCCGCCAGGGCCACGGCCTGGTGCTCACCCTGGGCGCGAACGAGCAGTTCACGCAGCAGATCCAGGAGCGCCTGCCTGCGACGACCCGCTTCATCATCGTCGGCTCCGCGGCCTCCGTCGACTCGCGGGTCGAGGCGATGCTGCGGCAGACGGGCAGGGCGGTCGAGCGCATCGAGGGCCGGGATCGCTACGCGACCGCAGCCGCGGTGAACACCAGGTTCACCACCTCCACCTCGACCGGCCGCATCCTGCTCGCCAGCGGCGCCGGGTTCCCCGACGCGCTCGGCGGTGCCGTCGTCTCGGGCCTCACCGGCAGTCCGCTCTACCTCACCACCCCCGCGTGCGCCTCCACGGATGCGGTGCTGTGGGACACGCGCCGCATCAGCGCCACCGGTGCGATCGTGCTGGGCGGCCTGCCGTCCGTGAGCACGGCGGCGGCGCACCTGATCGGCTGCGGGCGAGAGACGGCGCTGCAGGGGGTCTCCTCCCTCATCAACGCCGAGCGCGCCGAGCTCGACGAGCCGGTCGACCCGCTGGCGGCGCACGCGTGCCTCGACTCCGCGGCACAGGGCTGGGCCAACCACATGGCCTCTCGTCAGCTCGCCGGCACGGTGCACAACCCGAACCTCACCACCCATGCTCGCGCCTGCGCGGTCAGGTCCTGGGGAGAGATCGTCGGGCGCACCGTCGGTGCGGAGCCGGATCCGGAGGCCATGGTGGAGCGGTGGATGGACTCGGCCCCGCACGCGCGCATCATCGAGCGCGGCTCCTTCGACCACTTCGGCGTCGGCGTCGCTCGATCGAGCACCGGCTCCTGGTACTACGTGGTCGTCTTCGGCACCGTCTGACGCCACCCGCCCGGCGAGCGCCGGGGGCTAGATCGGCGGCACCTCGACCTGCGCGACGAACCGGTCGACGAAGCGCTGCACGGATGCGATGAGGTCGCCGAAGGTGACGCCGGGCTCGTACCAGCTGCCCTGCGCCGAGATGATGAAGGCCTGCGCCCCGCCCTGCGTGGCGAGCGCCAGCATCCCGAGCGCGGCCACGGCGAGCAGCACCGGCGCGAACCGCGCGCGGCGGAGGGAGTCGGCGGCGCCGTGCATCGCGAGCGCGGTGATCGCCACCACGGCGGGCAGCAGGTAGCGCCCCTGGACGCCGTACGGCTCGCCGAACGCGCGCCACTCCCCGTAGTTGTGCCAGAAGAGGAAGACGAGGTACACGACGCTCGAGAGCACCAGCGGCAGGAGCGCGCGGCGGCGGGGCGCCGTCGGACCGGTCACGAGGGCGATCGCGAGCACGGAGATGACGGCGATCGGGATCGCGACGGTCACCACCGTCGAGATGAGCGGCGGCGCGTGCCAGAACCAGACCGCCTGCAGGTAGAGCATGAGGCGCGGCACCCACACGTCGAAGAAGAACTCCGCTCCGTTCCCGACCGCGATCGGCAGGTCGGGGAAGGCCGCGTCCGCGACCCGGTTGCGCTCCCACACGCCATAGGTCGAGCACCGGAGCTCGTCGAGCACCGCGGCGCAGTCCGGCGACGGCGAGCCGTAGGCCAGCAGGTTGCCGACGTAGCGCTCGACGCACAGCGCGATGAGCACGAGCAGCGCGAGCGCGACCACGCCGAGCGCGATCCGATGGGAGGTGCGGGAGGGCATCCGCGGCAGCGCGCGATCCCGGATGATCGCGAGCACGATGAAGCCGAGCAGCACGAGCACCAGCGGTGCCGCGTGGAACTTCGTCAGCACCGCCGCCAGGCCGAGCGCGACCGCGCCGAGCACGCCGAGCCACGTCATCGAGCGGCGGCCGTCCTCTCGCCGGCTGCACTGCCGAACGGTCACCCAGCCGCAAGCCGCGACGAGCATGAGCATGGCCGAGTCGTAGTTGACCTGGGCCGCCAGGAACGGCGTGACCGGGAGCGCCGCGTACGCGAGGCCCGCGAGGTTCGCGACGGTGCGCGAGACGCCCGCGGCCCGCACAGCCTCGATCATGCACAGCAGCGCGATCGCGTGCATGGCGACGGTGAGCAGGCGCAGGATGACGATGCGGTCGAGGTCGCCGGCGCCCGCGTCTGCCATCCAGCGATCGGGGAAGGACATCAGGAAGTGGTAGAGGTAGGAGTTGCTGCGGCTGATCGCGCCGACGCCCTCCTGGGGAACGGTCTCCTCGAACCACGGCGCCGGGTGGCCGCCGTACACGGCGATCGACTCGAGGTGCCACTGCTCGTCGAACACCATGCCCGCCCTGGCGATGATGGCGACCCACGCCGCACCGAGCGCCAGCCACAGGACGATCGCCGCCGTCATCCATCGGCTGCCGATGCCGCGGAGCACCGCTTCCGCCACCGCGACCGAGCGGTCGCCCGCGACGCGCATCCGTTCGAGAAGCACTGCCTCACCCCTGTCCCCGGGCGAAGCGCCCGTGGCAGTCTAGCGACCGAGCGGCCCGGCCAGCGGTAGGCTGGGCCCCCGTGAGACGGAACCCCGTGAAGCTGTTCATCCAGATCCCTTGCCTGAACGAGGAGCAGACGCTCCCGATGGTGCTCGAGACCATCCCCAAGGAGATCCCGGGCGTCGACGAGATCCACATCCTCATCATCGACGACGGCTCGAGCGACCGCACCGTCGAGGTCGCCCGCGCGCACGGCGTCCGTCACTTCGTGCGGCACCGCCGCAACATGGGCCTCGCCCGGTCGTTCCACGACGGCGTCGAGTACGCGCTGTCGCACGGCGCCGACATCGTCGTGAACACGGACGGCGACAACCAGTACCCGCAGGCCATGATCGGCGAGCTGGTGCAGCCCGTGCTGCGCGGCGAGGCAGAGATCGTGGTCGCAGACCGCCAGACGAAGACGATCGAGCACTTCTCCCCCTTCAAGAAGGCGATGCAGCGCTTCGGCAGCTGGGTGGTCAACCGTGCCGCCGGCACCGACCTGCCCGACGCGGCGAGCGGCTTCCGCGCCTACTCGAAGTACGCCCTGATCCGCCTCAACATCGTCACCACCTTCAGCTACTGCATGGAGACGATCATCCAGGCGGGCAACAAGCGCCTGGCGATCACGTCGATCCCCATCACCACGAACCCCAAGACGCGCGAGTCGCGGCTGTTCAAGAACATCTGGCAGCACATGCGCGAGTCGGGCTTCGCGATCCTGCGCGCCTACTTCATGTACAAGCCGTGGGCGCTGTTCGCCACCCTCGGCGCGCTCTTCACCATCGCGGGCTCGGTGCCGTTCGTGCGGTACCTCGTGCTCATCCTGACGGGCACCCCCGGCAGCCACGTGCAGTCGCTGCTGCTCGGCGTGCTGCTCTTCGTCGGCGCGCTGCTGTCGTTCGCGCTCGGCGCCATCGCTGACCTGACGCGCATCACGAGATCGCTGCAGGAGGATTCCCTCGAGCTCGACAAGCTCGATCGGTACGGCTCGACGCGCAACTGGGTGACGGAGGCCACCGCGCCCGAGCAGGACGCGACCGCGGCGTGAAGGAGCGCCTCGCCCGCGCGCGGGCCATGCTCACGCGCCTGGCGGGGAGCCCACCGGCCCGCTGGGTCGGGCGCCACAAGCGCGCGCTGGCGATCGCGGTGCTGGTGCTCGTCGCCGCGTTCATCGCGATCTACGTCGCGGTGCGCCCCGAGATCATCGGCGAGGTGCTCGCGGTGGGTCCGGTCGCGCTCGCGTGGCTCACGGCCCTCTACATCGTCGTCATCGCCTCGCACTGGCTCATCCTCCTGCTGACCGTGCGCTGGTGCGCCGCCCGCATCGGCGGTCGGGAGGGTCTGCTGCTGACCGTCTACTCGACCGTCGCGAACTTCTTCGGGCCGCTCCAGAGCGGCCCGGGCGTGCGAGCCGCCTACCTCAAGGCGAAGGTCGGGGTGCGGCTGCGCGACTTCACGGCGGCGACGATGGTCTACTACCTCGCCTTCGGCGCCGTCAACGTCTCCCTGCTGTTCGCCCGCACCCTGCCGTGGCTGACCGTGCTCGGCCTGCTGCTCACGGTCCTGGTCGTCGGCGTCGTGGCCTGGCGCTCGGGCAAGGGCAGGCGCGTCGCCACCGCACTGATCGCGGCGGTCACGGCCGTGCAGTCGCTGCTCATGGCGGCCGTCTACTCCGTCGAGCTCAACGCGATCGCGGGGCCGGGAGCCGACGCGCTCCAGAGCCTCGTCTACAGCGCATCCGCCAACCTCTCGCTCTTCGTCTCGATCACACCCGGCGCGATCGGATTCCGCGAAGCGTTCCTCAGCTTCGCGCAGACGCTCCACGGGGTCGGCTTCGACGCGATCCTGGCGGCGGGCATCGTCGACCGCGCCTTCTACGTCCTGTTCCTCGGGGTGCTCTTCCTGCTCTCGAGCCTGCTCAACCTGCGCTCGATGTTCTCAGGCCCGGCGCAGCGCAGCGATGTCAGCGAGCGCGGCGCCGAGAGCACTGGCGATCCTCGGGCGTGACCACAGGCGCTCGAACAGCGCACGGCCGCGCTCCCCGATCCTGGCGAGCTCCTCAGGGTGGTCAGCAGCCCATGCGCAGGCCTCCGCGACCGCTCCGGGGTCGCGCTGCGGCACGACGAGCGCATCGCGGCGGTCGCTGAAGGCGCCGCTCTCGAGGTTCGCGCCCACGAGCGTCGGCACCGCGGAGGCGAGGAACTGGTAGGTCTTGCCGGTGACGACGTAGCGGCTCTGCACGGTGTCGCCCAGCGGGCCGCCGATGGCCAGGCCCGTGGTCGAGAAGAGCGCCGGCAGCTGCTCGTAGGGCACCCAGGACCGGTAGTCGATGCGAGCCCCGCGAGCGACGGCCCCGTCGACCAGCGCCTTCGCGGCGGCATCGCCGCCGACCACGTCGAAGACGACGTCGTCGCGCTCGGCCAGCAGCACCGCCGCCTCCAGGAGCACGTCGAGCCCGTGGAGCGGCAGCATCGAGCCGTAGTACAGCACCCGCATCGGCGCGGCGGGCGCTCGGGGCGCCGGGGTGAAGGTCGCCTCGTCGGTGCCGACCGGCACGACCGACCAGCGCGAGCGCGGCAGTGCCATGAGCGCCGCCGCGTGGTCGGCGTGCGAGGCGGTGTCGGCGAGCACCCTGGCGCAGCGCTGCATCAGCAGCCGGAAGCCCGCCCGGAGCGCGCGAGCCGGCACGCCGCCCGCGCGCAGCTTGCCGTGCTCCTCGACGAACCACTCGACCGGGTTGATGAACTCGTCGTAGACCACGGGCCGGCGCCCCGCGAGCGCGAGCACCGCCGGCAGGATCTCGAACGCCCGGAAGCTGACGACGTAGGCGTCTGGCCGATCGCGGCGGAGGCGCCACAGCTGGGCGAGCACCTCTGGGTAGCGGCGCACGCCCGTCGAGCGGTTCTTCACGACGATGGCCTCGTGGCCGAGGTCCTCCACCGCGGTGCGGAGCGTGATGGCCCGCACGTAGTCGGGCTGTCGGTAGCACGTCACGACGGCGATCCGGAGCAAGCTGCTTCCTTCCGATGGGGGCAAGCTCGGGTCAGGCTAGTCGAGGTTCAGCCGGTAGGCTCGGAGGCTGGCTCGGTGGTCGCCTGAGGAGAGGGTCCGCACCTATGCGCGCAGGGGATGAGACGGGTTCGCCCGATCGCAGCGTCCTCGTGCTGCTGGCGACCCACAACGGCGCCGCGTACCTCGAGGAGCAGGTCGGGAGCATCCTCGCGCAGCGCGACGTCGCCGTGCGGCTGGTGGTCTCCGACGACGCGTCCACCGACGGCACGGGCGAGCTCCTCGCGGCCATGGCGAGCGACCCCCGGGTGACGCTCCTCCCGGCCGGGCGGTTCGGCACGCCGCAGGCGAACTTCCTCCGGCTGCTCCGCGACGCGCCCCTCGACGACGCGGCCGCCGTCGCGTTCGCCGACCAGGACGACGTCTGGCACCTCGACAAGCTGGCCAGGCAGCTCGGACTGCTCTCGCGCCTCGGCGTCGACGCCGTCTCCTCGAACGTGGTGGCCTTCTGGGCACGCCCCGACGGCAGCCGCCGCACCCAGCTCATCGACAAGGCGCAGCCGCAGGTCGCGCTGGACTACCTGCTCGAGTCGGCGGGGCCCGGCTGCACCTTCGTGATGACCCCGCACGCCGTCGCGGGCATCCGCGCCGGGCTCGAGCACCTGCACGACGACGGCATCGTGCCGCACGACTGGCTCGCGTACGCGATCGTGCGCGCGAGCGGCGGCCGCTGGCACATCGATGCCGAGCCGACCCTCGACTACCGCCAGCACGGCGCCAACGCCACCGGCGCCAACCGCGGCCTGCGGCAGGCCACCACGCGCTTCCGCCGGCTCGAGTCCGGTCACTACCGCGCCCAGTGCGCCGCGGTCGCCAGCCTCTGCGCCGCCGTCGCGGACGACGAGCAGCGCCCCCGGCTCGAGCGCATCGCGCCGCTGTTCGAGCGCACGGACCTCGGCTCGCGACTCGCGCTGCGCCGCCTCGCGGGCGAGCTGCGTCGCGAGGCGCGCGAGCGCCGGCTGCTGCGCAAGGCGCTGCTGCTCGGCGTGTGGTGACGCCCCGGCGCTGAGCGGACGGGCGCAGCCGCCTCCGCGCGCGTCCACGGCCTGCGCGTCCTCCCCGGCTGCGGCTCGACGACCACTAGAGTCAGCACTCCCTCCTGTCGACCGAAAGGCCTCCTGCTCCGTGAAGATCCTGGTCACCGGCGGCGCCGGCTTCATCGGATCCACCCTCGTCAGGATGCTCCTCGACGACCGGCTCCCTGGGCTCGAGGGCGCATCCGTCACCGTGCTCGACGCGCTGACGTACTCGGGCAACCGAGCGAACCTCGCCGGCGTCGAGGAGCACCCGCACTGCACCTTCGTGCACGGCGACATCCGCGACACCGGCCTGCTCGATCGCGTGATGCCGGGCGTCGACGCCGTGGTGCACCTCGCCGCGGAGAGCCACGTCGATCGCTCGGTGCGCGACGCCTCGATCTTCGTCGAGACGAACGTCGTCGGCTCGCAGCGCCTGCTCGACGCCGCGCTGCGCCACGGCGTGCGCCGCTTCGTGCACATCTCGACCGACGAGGTCTACGGCTCCATCGCGCAGGGGTCCTGGGCCGAGCACGACCCGCTGGAGCCGAACAGCCCGTACTCGGCGTCGAAGGCGGGCAGCGAGCTGCTCGCCCGCAGCTACCACCGCACGCACGGCCTCGACGTCAGGATCGTCCGCTCGTCCAACTGCTACGGGCCCTTCCAGTTCCCCGAGAAGCTCGTGCCGCTGTTCGCGACGAACCTCATCGACGGCCTCCCCGTGCCGCTGTACGGGGACGGCGAGAACGTGCGCGACTGGCTCCACGTCGACGACCACTGCCGCGGCATCGCGCTGGTGCTCACCGGCGGCCGGCCGGGCGAGGTGTACAACCTCGGCGGCGGCACCGAGCTCTCCAACCGCGAGCTCACCGCCATGCTGCTGGAGGCGACCGGCCGCGACGAGTCCGACATCCGCACCGTCGCGGATCGCAAGGGCCACGACCTGCGCTACTCCGTCGACACCGCGAAGGCCGCGCGGGAGCTGGGCTTCGCGCCGCAGATCCCGTTCGCGCAGGGCCTCGCGGACGTCGTGCAGTGGTACCGCGAGCACCGCTCGTGGTGGGAGCCCCTGAAGGAGCGTGCAGCGCTGTGACCGACCCCGCAGCGACCGACCCCGCCGCGACGTCGGGCCACACCGAGGACGGCAGGCTCACCGTCGTGCTCGACGAGGTGGCCGAGCGCTCGCGCACGATGGTGGGGCGCTACGCGGCCGAGTTGACGCGCGGGCTCGTCGCCACCGCGCCCGCCGGCTTCGGCGTCGCCGCCCTCTCGCCCAAGATCTCGCCCTCGCGCGAAGCGCGCGTGCGCGAGCAGGTGCCGGGGCTGACCGACCTCCGGCAGACCGCGATCTCGGCGCGGGAGCTGCGGGAGGCGTGGCTGCACACCATCACGACCCTCCCGGTGCGCGGCCTCGTGCACGCGACGAGCCTGATGGCACCGCTCGTGCGCGAGCCCGAGCCGGGCGACCAGGTGACGGTCACGGTGCACGGCCTGCAGTCGTTCTCCGACCGCAGCGAGCGCAAGCAGCGCTGGTTCGACCGGGCGCTGAAGCGCGCCCTCGCCCGCGCCGACGGCATCGTCGTGCCCACCACGGCGGTCGCCGAGGATCTCGCGCTGCTCGCCGACGTCGCGGGCCGGGTGCGCGTCGTGCCGCCTGCGCCGTCCGCGACGCTGCTGGCCGCATCCGCCGCCGAGCCGGCGCGCGCGCTGAGCCTGCCGAGCGAGTACGTGCTCGCGCTCACCCAGCCGGGCGGTCGCGGCCAGGCGCAGCGCCTGATCGAGACCATCGCGAGCGCGCAGATGCCGGATGTCCGGGTCGTCGTGGCGGGGCCCGTCGAGTGGGGAGAGACCCGGCTCGCGGCGCTCGCGGTGGAGGCCGGCATCCCCGCCGGCCGCATCGTCGTGCTCGGCGAGCTGGGCGACGCGGACCTCGCCGTCGTGCACGCGCGCGCGCTCGCGCACCTGCACGCGTGGGAGCAGGATGCCCTCGGGCTCTCGCTGCTCGACGCCGCAGCCCTCGGCACCGTGACCGTGCACCCCTCGACCCGCTCCCTCGACGAGATCGCGGGCGGCGCGAGCGTGGCCGTCGAGGGCGGCACGCACGAGCTCGCCGCGGCGCTCGCCAGGCTGCTCGACGACGACGCGGAGCGCGCCCGCCTGCAGCTGCACGCGCAGGACCGCGCGCAGGCGTTCACCTGGGAGGGCGCCGCCCGCCAGGTCTGGCAGCTGCACGCCGAGCTGTAGGCCCTACGGGCTCGGCGCCGGGCTCTCGGTCCCCACGGTGAGCGCAGCCGCATCGGCGAGCGCCTGCTGCACCATCGCGTGGATCTGCGCGAAGTCGGGATCGGAGGTGTCGACGCCGGCGTCCGGCACCAGCTCGACGTTCGTGATCGGCAGGGTGCGCGTCTCGAGCGCCAGCTCGGAGAGCGATCCGACCATCGACTGCGGGATGTCGGTGTCCACCAGGTTCTGGCCGGCTGCCGAGAGCTCGGCGTACTTGGTGAGCAGGGTCTGCGGGGTGAACTGCTCGATGATGGCCTCCTGCACCAGGCGCTGCCGCGCCATGCGGTCGTAGTCGGAGGTGCCGGTGCGGCTGCGGGCGTACCAGAGGGCGGTCGGGCCGTCCATGCGCTGCAGCCCGGGCGTGATGTAGCCGAAGGGCTCCGCACCCTCGACCCCGAGCGCCACCTCCGTCGGCACGTCGATCTCGACGCCGCCCAGCGCGTCCACCACGTCCTCGAAGCCGTGCATGTCCACGGCGACGTAGAACTGCACCGTGAGGCCGGTGACGCCCTCGACGGCGTCGCGCGTCGCCTCGATGCCCGGGCTCGAGCCGCTCTCCTCCGCATCCGGGTAGAGCTCGGGGTGCTCCTCGCCGTAGGTGAAGGAGCCGTTGAGCATGCAGTCGCTCGACGCGCAGTCGAACCCGTTCGGGAACGGCCCCCACATGGGCGAGCCCTCCGAGAAGGGGGCGTTGCGCAGGTTGCGGGGCACGCCGACCATCGTCGCCGCGCCGCTCTCGGCGTTGACCGCGACGACGGTCATCGAGTCGGGGCGCGTGCCCATGCGATCCTCGCCGGCGTCGCTGCCGAACAGCATGAAGGTGTAGTGGCCGTCGATCGGCTCGACCGTGGGCCCGGCGAAGTCGAACAGGTTCGAGACCAACCCGCGCGAGGCGTCGACGAGCGATGCGCCGTACCCGGCGAGGGCTGCGGGAGCGACGGTGGCGACGACGGCCACGATCGCGATGGCCGCGCGACCGCGGCCGGCGACCTTCGGCAGCCGCGCGAGGCGCAGCGTGTCGATGCCGAGCACGATCCAGAGCACGGCGTAGGCGATCAGCAGCACCTCGATCACGACGAGGCCGATCGAGTTGGCGACGAGCGTGAGCAGGGCGCTGCGCCACGAGAACCACAGGATGCCCGCGAGCAGGAGCAGCGCGACGAGCACGGTGGTCGCTGCGAGCCCGAAGCGGCCGAGCCGCCGGTTGCCCGCGAGCACCTGGGCGCTGCCGGGCAGCAGGAAGCCGACGGCGACGAGCCACCAGCCGCGTCGCTGCATGACCTCCGGGCTGCCCGAGTCGGGGTTGCGCAGCGGCGTGCCCACGTCCAGCAGCGTCATGCGCCCGTCGCCGGCAGCTCGGCCTCGTGCGCGCCGACGCGATCGCGCAGGGCGCGGGCCTTGTCGTCCACCTGCTGCTCGAGCGCGGCGGCGTAGCCGTCGAGGCGCGCGCCCAGCTCGGCGTCGAAGGCGCCGAGGATGCGCGCGGCGAGGATGCCGGCGTTCTTGGCCCCGCCGATGGAGACGGTCGCCACCGGGATCCCGGCGGGCATCTGCACGATCGAGAGGAGGCTGTCGAGGCCGTCGAGGCGCTCGAGCGGCACCGGCACGCCGATCACCGGCAGGCGCGTCATCGAGGCGACCATGCCGGGCAGGTGGGCGGCGCCGCCTGCGCCGGCGATGATGACCCGGATCCCGCGCTCGGCGGCGCCGCGCGCGAACTCCACCATCTTCTCCGGCGTGCGGTGCGCCGAGACGACGTCGACCTCTGCCGCGACCCCGAGCTCGTCCAGCACCGCCTTCGCCGCCTCCATGACCCGCCAATCCGAGTCGGAGCCCATGATGATGCTGACCTGCGCTGCCGTGCCGTCCGCTGCCATGGGGTCCAGGGTACGACGGCTGCCTATGGCCGCCGACCGCGCCCCGCCGCTCGCCGCGCCCTGCCTCACGCGTCGAAGAGCGCGCCCGCGGCGCGTGCCCGGTAGGCGACCTCGTCCATGTCGTCGCCGACCGCGGTCACGTGGCCGACCTTGCGGCCCGGCCTGGCCGCCTTGGCGTAGGAGTGCACCTTGACGTCCGGATGCGCTGCGAGGGCCGAGGCGTAGCGGTCGGCCATCGACCCAGAGGCCGGGCCGCCGATGACGTTGACCATGACGCTCGCGGGCGCCAGGAGCGCGGTCGAGCCGAGCGGCAGGTCGAGCACCGCGCGCACGTGCTGCTCGAACTGGCTGGTCACCGAGCCGTCGATCGTCCAGTGGCCCGAGTTGTGGGGCCGCATCGCCAGCTCGTTGACCAGGACGCGCCCGTCGCTGGTCTCGAACATCTCGATCGCCAGCACGCCCGTGACCGCGACGCCGTCGGCGACGGTGCGAGCCAGGTCGTCCACGACGGGCTGGATGCTCGCGGCGTGCGGCGCCGGCGCCAGCACCTCGACGCAGATCCCGCCCTCCTGCACCGTCTGCACGAGCGGCCACACGACCGCCTCTCCGGAGGGTCGTCGCGCGATCAGCTGCGCCAGCTCGCGCCGGAAGGGCACGAGCTCCTCGACGAGCAGTCGCGGTCCGCCCGCGGCTGCGCCGTCGAGCCAGTCGCGCGCCTCGTCGACCGAGCGCACGACGCGCACGCCCTTGCCGTCGTAGCCGCCCGTGGCGGTCTTCACGACCCCGACGCCGCCGTGATCGGCCAGGAACCGCGCCAGGTCCTCGGCCGCGTCCACCGGCGCCCAGTCGGGCTGGGGCACGCCCAGCGCCGCCATGCGCTGGCGCATCTCTCGCTTGTCCTGCGCGAAGCGCAGGGCGTCCGGGCCCGGGTGCACGGCGACGCCCGCGTCGACGAGGGCGCGCAGCACCTCCTGCGGCACGTGCTCGTGGTCGAAGGTGACGGCATCGACGCCCTGGGCGAAGGCGAGCACCACGGATGCGTCGCGGTAGTCGCCGACGTCGGTCGCCGCGAGCGAGGCCGACATGCCCTCCGATTCGGCCAGGACCCTGATCTCGATGCCGAGCGCCACGGCGGCGGGGATCATCATCCGCGCGAGCTGGCCGCCACCGATCACTCCGAGGATCATGCCGACGGCCCCTCAGCGACGGCGGCGCTCCGCGCTGCCGTGTCGGGCCGGCCGAGCCCGATGACCGTGAAGCCCGCGGCCGCCCAGCGTGGGGCGTCGAGGGTGTTGCGCCCGTCGACGATCACGCGGGCCCGGGTCTGCTCGGCGACCGCTGCGGGATCGAGGTCGCGGAACTCCTGCCACTCGGTGCCGAGCGCCAGCACGTCGGCATCGCGGATGGCGTCCTGGACCGACGCCGCGATCGTCAGCGTCGGCACCGAGCGCAGCGCCGTCTCGCCGGCCTCCGGGTCGTAGCAGGCGACGACCCGACCCTGCTCCTGCAGGCGTCGCGCCACGTCGATCGCGGGCGAGTCGCGCACGTCGTCGCTGTTGGGCTTGAAGGCCAGCCCGAGCAGCGCGACGCGGTCACCGCCGATGCGGGCGAGCTCCCCGTCGACGAGCGCGACCATCCGGTCGCGGCGGCGCAGGTTGATCTGGTCGACCTCGCGCAGGAACCCGAGGGTCTGCGCGTGCCCGAGCTCGGCGGCGCGGGCCTGGAACGCCCGGATGTCCTTCGGCAGGCAACCGCCGCCGAAGCCGAGCCCGGCGTTCAGGAACCGTCGGCCGATCCGCGCGTCCAGCCCGATCGCGTCCGCGAGCTGCGTCACATCGGCGCCCACCGTCTCCGACAGCTCGGCCATCGCGTTGATGAACGAGATCTTGGTGGCGAGGAACGCGTTGGCGCTCACCTTGACGAGCTCGGCGGTCGCGAAGCCCATCACGAGGCGCTCCGTGCCGCGCGCCAGGATCGGCGCGTAGACCGCGTCGAGGGCGGCGACGGATGCGTCGTCGCCGTCGGCGACGCCGTAGACCAGGCGGTCGGGCGCGAGCGTGTCCTCGACGGCGAAGCCCTCGCGCAGGAACTCCGGGTTCCAGGCCAGCGTGGCGCCGGTCGGGGCGACGATCGCGGCGAGCCGCTCCGCCGTGCCGACGGGCACGGTCGACTTGCCGGCGACCAGCGTGCCGGCGCTCAGGTGCGGCACGAGCGAGCCGATGGAGGCGTCGACGTAGGTGAGGTCGGCGGCGTCCGAGCCCGCGCGCTGCGGGGTGCCGACGGCGATGAAGACCACGTCGCTGCCCGCGGCCTCGGCGATGTCGGCGGTGAAGCGCAGCGTGCCGGCGTCCACGCCCGCCCGGAGCAGCTCCGGCAGCCCCGGCTCGAAGAACGGCGGCTCGCCCCGGCGCAGTCGCTGGATCTTCGCCTCGTCGATGTCGATGCCGACGGTCTCGTAGCCGAGGGACGCCATCGCTGCAGCGTGCACGGCACCCAGGTACCCGCAGCCGATCACGGCGATCTTCATGTGAGCTCCTCTTCGTGCGCCCGCGGGCGCGGTGGGTGGATCAGGCGCGGGGGCCTGCGTGGGGGCCGGCGCCCGGGAAGCCGCCTCCCGGGAGTCCGGCGCCGGGGAGGGCGGAGGGGGATGGGATCGCGCCGCGCGCGCTGAGCTGCTCGGAGAGCATGCGCTGCACGAGGGATGCGACGGGCACGTCCGGCAGCACCACGGCACGATCGCCGCCGGTCGAGAGCAGCACGTCGCCCGCGCCGAACAGCGCCTGCAGCCCGCGCCGCCGCACGGTCACGTCGTGCACGCGGGCGAGCATCGTCTCGCGCCGCGTGCCGCCGAAGCCGGTGCGGATGATGACGCGCTCGGTCGTGAACGTGAAGCCGCGCGAGAGCCAGGCGAGCGTCGGCACCACGGTGAGCAGCACGACGACGATGGCGAGCACCGTCAGCAGCGCCGTGTTCCAGAGCGCCCAGTCGACGGTGTCGACCAGCAGCATCGCGAGGCCGGCGCAGCCCCAGAGCACGAGCACGGGCACGATGAGGGCGCGCCCATGCGGTCGCATGCGCGCGATGACTCGCTCCTCGCCGGCTGGCACCCGACGATTCTCCCCCATCAGCGCACGTGCACCACGTCACCGACCCGCACGTCGACGATTTGCCCCTCCTGCTCGACCTGCAGCTCCCCCGTCGGCCCGAGCCCGACGGCGCGACCGAGCAGCTCCCCCTCGGGCAGCTGCACGCGCACATCGCGCCCGATCGTCACGAGCCGAGCGGCGACCGCCTCGCGCAGCCGCTCGCCGCCGAGCGCCGGCAGCAGCGCGTCGAGCGAGCGCAGCATGTGCCAGAGCACGGCGTCGCCGAGCACCGCGGCCGTGCCCTCAGCCCCCTCGAGCGTGAGCGAGGTGGCTGTCGCGGTCGGCAGCTCGTCGCGCTCGAGCGTCAGGTTGACGCCGAAGCCCACGGCCACGGCGTTCCTGCGCCGCTCGCAGAGCACGCCGGCGACCTTCCGCCCGTCGACGAGCACGTCGTTGGGCCACTTGAGGCCCGCGCGGTCGCCGACGAGCGTGCGCAGCGCGTCCGCGAGCGCCAGGCCGGCCGCGAGCGGCATCCACGCCACCGCGTCCTCGCGCATCCGCCGCGTGTGCACGAGCACCGTGGCCGCCAGGCACTTGCCCGGCGGGCTCACCCACTCGCGGCCGAGCCTGCCGCGACCGGCGCGCTGATCGAGCGTCGCCCAGGTGGTGAGGTGGCCGGCCCGCTCGTCGACGGCGTCGAAGGTCGACGCGACCGACTCGAGCTCGATGACGGGGGCGATGCGGGCGGCGCCGGGGAACAGCATCCCCACAGGCTAGGGCGCGCGGCAGGCTCGGGCGCGCGGCGTCGGATCGCGCACGCCCAGGAGCGGGTCGGGACCGCCGCCGGGTGGTGGGGATCTCCACCGCTTCACGCGCATCCGCTGTGGGAGTCCACAAAGGCCCAGCATGCGGCGGCGTCTAGAGTGGCATCCGTGACCGACGAGACCGTGACCGAGGGCAACAGCGCGTCTGACGACTCCGCGGCCGCAGCCCCCATGTCCACCACCGCCGACCGCATCGCGGATCTGCGGGTGCGCCACCGCGAGGCGGTGACCGACAAGGAGGCGCGCGCGAAGGAGCGCCAGGGCGCCAAGGGCAAGAAGACCGCGCGGGAGCGGATCGAGCAGTTCGTCGACCAGGGCTCGTTCGTCGAGTTCGACGCGTACGTGCGCCACCGCACGAGCGCCTTCGGCATGGAGAAGAACCGGCCCTACGGCGACTCGGTGGTCACGGGCATCGGCACCGTCCACGGTCGTCGCGTCGCGGTCTACTCGCAGGACTTCACCACGTTCGGCGGCTCGCTCGGCGAGGTCGCCGGCGAGAAGATCACGAAGATCCAGGAGTACGCGATGAAGGTCGGCGTGCCCATCGTCGGCATGCTCGACTCCGGCGGCGCGCGCATCCAGGAGGGCGTGGTCGCGCTCGGCAAGTACGGCGAGATCTTCCGCAACAACACGGCCGCCTCCGGCGTCATCCCGCAGATCTCGATCATCATGGGCCCGGCAGCCGGCGGCGCGGTCTACTCGCCCGCGCTCACCGACTTCGTCATCATGGTCGACAAGTCGAGCCACATGTTCGTCACCGGACCGGACGTCATCAAGACGGTCACGGGCGAGGAGGTCGGCTTCGAGGAGCTCGGCGGCGGGCGCGCGCACAACACGGTCTCCGGCGTCAGCCACTACCTCGCCGCCGACGAGGACGACGCGCTCGACTACGTGCGGGCGCTGCTGGCCTACCTCCCCGACAACAACCAGGCAGAGGTCCCGGCCTACGACCACAGCGCGGAGCGCGTCGTGAACGACGCGGACCGCCGCCTCAACACGATCATCCCGGACTCGCCGAACCAGCCCTACGACGTGCTCGCCATCATCGAGACGCTCATGGACGACCGCGAGTTCCTCGAGGTGCAGCCGCTCTACGCCCCGAACATCGTCATCGGCTTCGGGCGGCTCGAGGGCCGCACCGTCGGCGTGATCGCCAACCAGCCGAACGCCATGGCCGGCACGCTCAACATCGAGGCGGGCGAGAAGGCCGCGCGCTTCGTGCGGTTCTGCGACGCCTTCTCGATCCCGATCCTCACCGTCGTCGACGTGCCCGGCTACCTGCCCGGCACCGACCAGGAGTGGTCGGGCGTGATCCGCCGCGGTGCGAAGCTGCTGTACGCCTACGCCGAGGCGACCGTGCCGATGGTCACCGTCATCACCCGCAAGGCCTACGGCGGGGCCTACATCGTCATGGGCTCGAAGCAGCTCGGCGCCGACATCAACGTCGCGTGGCCCTCCGCCGAGATCGCCGTGATGGGCGGGCAGGGCGCCGTCAACATCCTCTACCGCAACGAGATCAAGCAGGCGGAGGCCGACGGCGACGACGTGGCCGCCGTGCGCCAGCGCCTCGCGAGCGAGTACACCTACAACGTCGCCTCGCCGTTCCTCGCTGCCGAGCGCGGCGAGCTCGACGGCATCATCGAACCTGCTGAGACGCGCGTCATGATCACGCGGGCGTTCCGCTCGCTCCGCACGAAGCGCGTGCAGCGGCCGGAGCGCAAGCACGGCAACATCCCGCTGTGATTGTGCGAGACGACGGTGGGGCGATGCACGACGGCGCAGCGATGACCGCGCCCGACCGCCCGGCGCACGCCGAGGCATCCGAGCCCCTCATGCACGTGGTGTCGGGCTCGCCGACGGCGCAGGAGCGAGCCGCGGTCGAGGCCGTGCTCGTCGGCCTCGCGGAGGAGTGGGCCGAGACGAAGCACCGCCGCGTGCTGGACTCCGAGAGCGAGTGGCAGGCGAAGTCGCGGCTGCCCTCCGGCGCGCGCTGGAAGCGCGACTGACAGCAGACGCGGGGCTCGGCCTCGCTAGCATCGCGGCATGGTGAGGCTGCGCAAGGCGCGTCCGGGCACGGACGCGGGGATCCGACGACGCAAGGCGGGCCGCGGCTGGTCGTACGCGCACGACAGCGGCCGCAAGGCCTCGGCAGACGATCGCGAGCGCGCCGAGTCGCTCGCCGTGCCGCCGGCGTGGCGCGACGTGTGGATCGCGGCGGATCCGCTCGCGCACATCCAGGCGATCGGCGTCGACGACGCCGGCCGCACGCAGTACCGCTACCACCCGGAGTGGCGCGAGCGGCGCGATCGCGCCAAGCACGAGCGCGCCCTGGACCTCGCGGAGGCGCTGCCGGCGCTGCGGCGCCGGGTCACCCGCGACCTCGCGCTCGAGGGGCTCCCGCGCGAGCGGGTGCTGGCAGCGGCGCTGCGGATGCTCGACGTGGTCGCGATCCGCGCTGGCGGCGACACCTATGCGCAGGAGCGCGGCTCCCGCGGGCTGATGACGCTCCTGTGCCGCCACGCCACCGTCACCGGCGACGCCGTGCGGCTGCGGTTCCCGGCGAAGTCGGGGCAGCGATTCGACGTGACGATCGACGACGCGCCGCTCGCCCGCTGCATCGACGAGCTGCGCACCGGGCGCTCGGGGCGCTCGCGCCTGCTGGCCTGGCGCGATGCCGCCGGGGTGCATGCGCTGCGCGACGTCGACCTCAACGCCGCCGTCCGGGAGGCGACGGGCGGCGAGTTCACGGCGAAGGACTTCCGCACGCTGCACGGCACGCTCGTCGCCGCCGACGCGCTCGCCCGGGCACGCGACGTGGGCACCGAGACGGCGAGGCGGCGGGCCGAGCGCGCCGCCGTGGTCGCGGTCTCCGAGGCCCTCGGCAACACCCCCACCGTCGCGAGGTCGAGCTACATCGATCCCGAGGTCTTCGCGCGCTTCCAGGCGGGCGCGACGATCGGGCTGCGCGGCTCGCGCGAGCGGGCGCTGCTGGACCTGCTGCGATGAGTGGTGCCCACGGGCGCGCGGTGCCGGGGCCCGGCGATCCCGCGGGGGCTGTGCCGCGCATGCATGCGGTCATCTCCGGCGCCGGCGTCGCCGGCCTCGCGCTCGCGGGCCGCCTGGCGCGCGACGGGTGGAGCGTCGAGGTGGTCGAGCGCGCCCCCGAGCCACGCGCATCCGGCTACCTCGTCGACTTCTTCGGGCCCGGCTTCGACGCGGCCGAGCGCATGGGTGTGCTCCCGGCGCTGCGGGCGCGCGCCGAGTCGTTCGACGAGCTGCGCACCGTCGACGCGTGGGGCAAGGTGCGCGCGCGGCTGCCGATCTCGCTCGTCGAGCGCGCGGCGCGGGGGCGATACCTGACAATCCTGCGCCCCCAGATCGTGGCGGCGCTCACCGAGGCGCTGCCGGGAGCGGTGCGGATCCGCTGGGGCACGCAGGTCGAGGCGGTGCACGACGACGGCACCAGGGCGCACGTGCTGCTGTCGGACGGGGAGCGCGTCGCAGCCGACCTGCTGGTGGGCGCGGACGGGGTCGGATCCCGGGTGCGGCGGCTGGTCTGGGGGCCGGCGGACGATGTCGTGCGCCCGCTGGGCGACCTGACCGCCGTCGCCTGGATCGGCGATGACGCCCGGCTGCACCACGACCTCGACGGCATGGTCGCGATGCAGGTCGAGCAGGATCGCCAGCTCGTCGTGGCGCCGCTCGGAGACTCCGGCGTGACGGGCTTCGCGGTGCTGCGGGGCGTCGGCGCGGCCGACGCCCGCCGAGCGCTCATCGGCATGGGCGCGCTCGGGCGGCGGGCGGTGCGCGGGATCCGAGACCCGTACGTCGACGCGGTCGCGCAGACGGTGGTCGAGCCCTGGGTGCGCGGGCGCGTCGTGCTGCTCGGCGACGCGTGCGCCGCCGTCTCGCTGCTGGCCGGCCAGGGCGCGTCCCTCGCGATCGCGGGCGCCGAGCGGCTCGCCGAGGAGCTCGCGTTCGCCAGGCACCCGAGCGACGTCGCGGCCGGGCTCTCGGCCTACGAGCGCGAGTGGCGGCCGGTGATCGAGCGCGAGCAGGCGCGGGGGCGGCGCGTGCAGGCGACCTTCGCGCCCCACAGCCGGCTCGAGCTCGAGGCGCAGCGCGCCGCGTGGCGCGCCGCCGCCCTCCCGGGCGTCGCCCACCTCATCGCCCGCGCGGGCGGCGTCACGAAGACGCGCTGACGCAGCCCCCGACTCCCCCGCGCCTCACCCCGCCGCGCGCACAACGCAAGCCCTCGCGCCCCGCCCCGCCGCGCGCACGACGCAAGCCCTCGCGGCGGGGCGCACCGGCTGCCGCGGCACTGCTGCCGGTGCGCCGCTGGTCGGGGCCGGCGGGCGTGCGTTGTGCGCGAGCGGCGGCCGCAGCGGCGGCCGCGCCGGCTGCTCAGTCGCGGCGGAAGGCCGCGACCGCCTCCACGTGGTGCGTGTGCGGGAAGAGGTCGAAGGCCTCGAGCGAGTCGATGCTCCAGCCGCGCTCACCCAGCAGCTTCGCGTCGCGCGCGAGCGCGACCGGGTCGCAGGCGACGTAGACGATCTGCGCCGGCGAGAGCTCGACGAGCTGCTCGATGACGTCGCGACCAGCGCCCACGCGAGGCGGGTCGAGCACGACGAGCCCGTTCGAGAGCCGCTCGCGCTCCTGCTTGCTCGCGCGGCCGGCCAGCTCGCGCAGCCAGCGGTCGACGCGCCCGGTCTCGGCGTTGGCGCCCAACCACTCGGCCAGGTTCTCCGAGGCGTGGTCGGTCGCCACCTCGTCGCCCTCGACGCTCGTGACGCGGGTGCGCTCGCCGAGCGCCTCGGCGATGGTCGTCGCGAAGAGCCCCACGCCGCCGTAGAGGTCGAGCGACCAGCCGCCGGGGTCGACGCGCGCGACGTCGATGACGCGCCGCACCGCATCCGTCAGCACGGCCGGCGCCTCGCGGTGCACCTGCCAGAAGCCCGAGCGGTCGAGCTGGAGCTCGCGCTCGCCCACCGTCTCCACGATCGTGTCGGAGCGGCCGCGCTCGGGCGCTCCCTCCGAGGCGATCACGTCGACCTCACCGTCGCCCCACTCGACGTAGTCGACCGCGGTGACGCCCCCGAGGCGCTGGTCGAGCTGCGCCGAGAGCTGGATGCCCTGGGTCGCCAGCGGCAGGCTCGTCACGGGCACGACCTCGTGGCTGCGCGGCGCGAAGGGGCCTTGCCGGCCGCGGTCGTCGACGTGCAGGCGCACCCGCGTGCGCCAGCCCAGGCCACCGCGCTGCTCGTCGCCGGGTGCGGCCTGCACGGGCACCTCGCGCGTGATGCCGCCGGTGCGCTGCAGCGCATCCTCGATGACGCGCTGCTTGAGCTCGCGCTGGCGGGCCAGGCGGATGTGCCCGAACTCGGCGCCGCCGGCGCGCTCCGCCGGCGCGCGGTCGATCGCCGCCTCGGGCCAGATGTGGGTGACGCGGTCTGCGGACGCGTCGACCACCTCGAGCGCGACGGCGGTCGCGAACGACTTCTTCACCTCGACGACCTGCGCCCGGACGGTCTCGCCCGGCATGGTGTCGGGCACGAAGACGACGCGGCCCCGCTCCCCCTCGCTCGCGCCGTGGCGGCCGACGAAGCGGCCCCCGTGCGCGACGTTGTCGATGGTGAGGTCGACGATCTGGCCTTCGGTGATGTCTGCGGGCATGGCTCCATCCTCCCGCACCGATGCGGCTGCCGTGCTCAGGCGGCGCAGCGGCAGGTGCGAGGATCGAGGCGTGCAGCTCATCCTCGCCTCCGCCTCCCCCGCCCGACTCGCGCTGCTGCGCCAGGCAGGCATCGAGCCGATCGTCACGCCCACCGATCTCGACGAGGAGCTGCTGATCGCCGCGCACGAGGCCGAGCACGGCCCGCTCTCCCCCGCCGCCTACGTGCTGCTGCTCGCCCGCGCCAAGGCCGAGGCGCTGCTCGACCAGGATCCGCTGACGGGCTTCGACGGGCTCGTGCTCGGCGGCGACTCGTCGCTCGAGCTCGACGGCGCCATGCTCGGCAAGCCGCACACGCCCGAGCGCGCCCGCGAGCGCTGGCTCGCGCAGCGCGGCCGCTCCGCGACGCTGCACTCTGGGCACTGGATGCTCCGTGTGCGCGAGGGGCGCGTCCAGGATTCGGCGGGCGTCACCACCGCGACCGACCTCGACTTCTCGCCTGACATCGACGAGGCGGAGATCGATGCCTACGTCGCCACCGGCGAGCCGCTCGAGGTGGCCGGCGCGTTCACGATCGATGGCCGCGGTGCCGCCTTCATCGACCGCATCCACGGCGACCCCTCGACGGTCATCGGCATGAGCATCCCGGCCGTGCGGCGCCTCGCTCGACAGCTCGGCGTCGCCTGGCCGGCCCTGACCGCGCCGCCCGTCGCCTGAGCCCGCCGGCGGCGCGGGCTCAGGTCGTCTGCTGCGCGGGGATCGTGCCCGTCTGCGCGAGGCCGTCCTCGAGGTCGAGGTCGGTCGCCGCCTGCTCGAACTGCGCGTTGAGCAGTCGCCAGTAGGCACCCTCCGCCGCCACCAGCTGCTCGTGCGAGCCCTGCTCGACGATGCGCCCCGCCTCCATCACGAGGATCAGGTCGGCGTCGCGGATCGTCGAGAGGCGGTGCGCGATGACGAACGATGTGCGGTCGGTCCGCAGCGCGGCCATCGCCTGCTGCAGCAGCAGCTCGGTGCGCGTGTCGACCGAGGAGGTCGCCTCGTCGAGGATCAGCACGCTCGGCTGCGCGAGGAAGGCGCGGGCGATCGTGACGAGCTGCTTCTCCCCTGCCGAGAGGTTGGAGGCCTCCTCGTCGATGACGGTGTCGTAGCCGTCCGGCAGCGCGTGCACGAAGCGGTCGACGTAGGTGGCCTGCGCCGCCTCGATGATCTCGGCCTCGGTGGCCTCGGGCCGACCGTAGGCGATGTTCTCGCGGATCGTGCCGCCGAAGAGCCACGTGTCCTGCAGCACCATGCCCGTCTGCGCGCGCAGCGCGTCCCTCGTCATCGTCGCCGTGTCGACGCCGTCGAGCGTGATGCGACCGCCGTCGAGCTCGTAGAAGCGCATGAGCAGGTTGACGAGCGTCGTCTTGCCCGCGCCCGTCGGCCCCACGATCGCCACCGTCTGACCCGGCTCCACGTCGAGCGACAGGTCGTCGATCAGCGGCTTCTCCGGTGAGTAGGAGAAGCGCACGTGGTCGAAGACCACGCGGCCGCTGCCGGGCGCTGGCCGCGCGCCGCCCTCGTCGGAGGACTCGTCCTCCGCGTCGAGCAGGTCGAAGACGCGCTCGGCGCTCGCGACGCCCGACTGCACCATGGTGACGGTCTGCCCGATCTGGCCGAGGTTCTGCGAGAACTGCTGCGAGTACTGGATGAACGCCTGCACGTCGCCGACCAGGATCTGCCCCGCCGCCACGAACAGGCCGCCGGCGACGGCCACGAGCACGTAGCCGATGTTGCCGACGAAGGTCATCAGGGGGAAGACGAGGCCGGAGATGAACTGCGCCTTGAAGGATGCGGCGAAGACGCTGTCGTTCTCCTCTGCGAAGCGGGCGCGCACCGCGTCCTCGCGGCCGAACACCTTGACGAGCGCGTGGCCCGCGAAGGCCTCCTCGACGATGGCGTTGAGCTTGCCGGTGCGCTTCCACTGCTCCTTGAACAGTCCCTGAGCGGGGCCCATCACCGCCGCCAGGATGATGCCGGTCAGCGGCACCGCGATGAGCGCGATGAGCGCCAGCCAGACGTTGATGGTCAGCATCATCACGAGCACGCCGATCACCGTCAGGAAGCCGGTCACCAGCTGCGACATGGTCTGCGACATCGACTGCGCGACGTTGTCGAGGTCGTTCGTCACGCGCGAGAGCAGCTCGCCGCGCTGGGTGCGGTCGTAGTACGACAGCGGCAGGCGGTGGATCTTGTCCTCCACGTCGCGGCGCAACCCGTGCACGGTGCGCTGCACGACGCGGTTGATGACGAAGCCCTGCAGCCACTGGAACAGCGCCCCCACCAGGTAGACGCCGAGCACGAGCAGCAGGATGCCGCCGAGCGCCTCGAAGTCGATGCCCTGCCCCGGCTGCAGGTCGGGCATGCGCTCGACCAGGTTGGCGAAGTCGCCCTGCCCCTGCTGCCGCAAGCCCTCGACGATCTGCGCCTGCGTCGCGCCCTCCGGCATCTGGCGCTGGATGAAGCCCTGCACGACGACGTTCGTCGCCTGCCCGAGCAGCTTCGGGCCGAGCACGACGAGCACGACCCCGATGGCGCCCAGCACGAAGACCACACCGAGCCACCAGCGGTAGGGGTGCATGAGGCCGAGCAGCCGCCGGCCCGACGACCAGAACGACTTGGCCTTGCCGGGCGGCGGCTCCCAGTCGCCCGCGCCCAGCCGCGCGGCCTCCGCGAGCTCCTCCTCGAGGCGCTCCTCCTCCGTCAGCTCACGCTCCGGCGTCGCCATCCGCGCCCTGCGGGCCTCCGCCCGCTGCTCGCGCGTGCGTCGGCGGTCGCCGCCCGCATCGCTCGGGGCGCCCGCGCCCGCTCCGTCGCCCTGCATGGCGCCATCCTTCTCTTCCCGTGCCATCTCAGGCCTCCACAGCCATCTGCGACTCGACGATCTCGCGATAGGTGTCGCTGCTCTCGAGCAGCTCGGCGTGCGTGCCCGTGCCGACGACCCTGCCGGCCTCGAGCACCACGATGCGGTCGGCATCGACGATCGTCGACACCCGCTGCGCGACGACGATCTGCGTCGTCGCGCCCACGGCCTCCCGGAGCGCCGCCCGCAGGCGCGCATCCGTCGTCAGATCGAGCGCCGAGAACGAGTCGTCGAAGACGAGCACGTCGGGCTCGGCGACGAGCGCCCGCGCGATCGAGAGCCGCTGGCGCTGGCCGCCGGAGACGTTGGTGCCGCCCTGGGCGATGCGCGCCTCGAGCTGGCCGTCGAGCTGCTGCACGAAGCCCGCGGCCTGCGCGATCTCGAGCGCCCGCCAGAGCTGCTCGTCGGTGGCGTCCTCGTTGCCGTAGCGCAGGTTCGACGCGACGGTGCCGCCGAACAGGTAAGGCCGCTGCGGCACGATCGAGATGCCGCTCCAGAGGGTCTCGGCATCGACCTCGCGCACATCGGCGCCGCCCACGAGCACCCGGCCGCCGGTGGCGTCGAAGAGGCGAGGGATGAGGTTGACAAGCGTCGTCTTGCCCGCGCCGGTCGACCCGATGATCGCGAGCGTCTCGCCGGGCTCCGCGCGGAGCGAGACGCCGTCCAGCACGGGCGTGTCGGCGCCCGGGTACCGGAAGACGACATCCTGCAGCTCGACGGTGCCGGGCGTCGGCATCGTCGCGCCCTGCCCGGGCGCGACCTGCACGACGGAGGAGTCGGTCTCGAGCACCTCGCCGATGCGGTTCGCCGAGACGGCGGCCCTCGGGATCATGATCGTCATGAAGGTCACCATGAGCACGCCCATGAGGATCTGCATGAGGTACTGCAGGAAGGCCATCATCGTGCCGATCTCGAGCTCGCCGCTGTCGACGAGGCCGGCGCCGAACCAGATGACCGAGATCGACGAGACCTCGACGATCAGCATGATGATGGGGAACATCAGCACGAAGAGGTTGCCGGTGCGCAGCATGGCGTCGGTGACGTCGTCGTTCGCGACCGCGAAGCGCTGCCGCTCGCGGCGCTCCTGCACGAAGGCGCGGATCACGCGGATGCCCGTGAGCTGCTCGCGCAGCACCTTGTTGATCGCGTCGATGCGAGCCTGCAGCTGGCGGAAGATCGGCACCATGCGCGAGACGATGACGCCGAGCACGACGAGCATGAGCGGCACGGCCACGGCGATGAGCCACGAGAGCGTCGCGTCTGCGCGCACCGCCATGATGACGCCGCCGACGGCGAGCATCGGCGCCGAGAGCAGCATGGTGCAGCACATCAGGATCAGCATCTGCACCTGCTGCACGTCGTTCGTGTTGCGCGTGATGAGGCTCGCCGCGCCGAAGCGCTGCACATCCTGCTCGCTGTAGTCGCCGACCTTGCGGAAGATGTCGCTGCGCAGGTCGCGGCCCGCGCGCATCGCGAGCCTCGCGCCGAAGAGGATCGCCAGGATGTTCGCGGCGACCTGGCCGAGGCTCATGGCGAGCATCAGGAGGCCGAGCCGCCAGATGGTGTCGGTGTCGCCGGCGAGCACGCCGTCGTCGATGATGTCGGCGTTGATCGTCGGCAGCATGAGCGAGAGCACCGACTGCGTGAACTGGAACGCGACGACGAGGATGAGCGGAAGCCAGGAGGGCTTCACGGAGCGGACGATGAGCTTCCAGAGCATGGTCAGGCCTTCTGATCCTGGAGGGCGGGGGCCGGCGAGCCGGCCATGGTGCGGACCGGCGAGCCGGCGGGTGATGACGGGGCGGATGCCTCGGGCTCCACGGCGGTGCGGACGATGCCGTGCAGCAGCACCTGCAGGATGTCATCGGCCGATGACACGGGGTCGTCCTCGCCCCAGGAGGCGGCGGCTGCCCACGAGAGGGAGCGGACGAGGTCCGCGGCGACGAGCGGCGTGACGCGCAGGCGGTGCGCGTAGGGCTCGAAGTGCGCGGCGATCCAGTGCTTCGACTGCTCGAAGTCGGCGCGCCGCTCGGCGGCCACCCGCTGGGCGATCGGTCCGAGCGCCACCACCAGCTGGTACATGAAGCGCATGCGCTCGACCAGCACCCCGACCATCGTCTCGACGACCGCCTCGAGCGAGTCGCTCTCGAAGGCCTCGGCGCGCTCGTCGGTCATGTGGTGCTCGACCAGCGCGGTGAGCAGCGACTCCTTGTCGCCGAAGGCCTTGAAGAGCGTGCCCTCGGCGACGCCTGCGGCATCGGCGAGCTGTCGGCTCGTGATGGCCGCGCCGTGCTGGAGCACCGCGGGGGTCACCGCCTCGATGATCTGGGCACGCCGATCGTCGCTGCTGAGCCGTGGGATGGGGGTCACGCCGCCATGCTAGATGAGTGAGCGCTCACTCACCAAGTCCGAGCCGGGATCGTCCGGCGTCGCCAGGCGCGCCGGGCTCACGCGCCGGAGCGACCGCGACGATCGCGCTCCGTGCGCTGCCAGGCCTCGATCGAGCGGACGACGGCGCTCTGCGCGCTCTCGATCAGGTCATCGGCGAGCGCTGCCCAGCCCGCGCGCGGGTCGCGGCCGCCGGGCAGCGCGCCCCGCGCATCCGTCGCCGCGCGCTCGGCGGCGTCGAAGGCGCGCGTCGCTCGAGCGACCGCGTCGCGATACGCGGCGAACTCGGACGGGCGCATGCGCGCCCGGCCGTCGCTCGGCCGGAGCTCGAGCGCGTCGCGCTGCGCCCGCAGGAACTCCTGCAGCCGCGGCGAGGCGGTGTCGTGCATCGCGGGCGCGTCGAGGGCGCTCGCCGGCTCGGTCTCGTAGGCGAGCCACCGACGCGTCACGGCGTCGTGCGCATCGCGCAGCTGCGCGAGCGGCATCGCCTCGGCCGGTGCGCGCATCGCCGGGAGCGCCGCGCGCGCGGCGGCTACGGCCGCCCGACGAGCCGCGACCTCGGCGACGGCGGCCTTCACGGCGCGCTCCGCATGCCGCACGCGCCGCTTCGCCTCCGCGATCGCGGCAGGCCCCGCCTCGTCCGCGCGATCGCGAGCGAGCTCGGCGCGCACGCGCTGCAGCCCCGCCCTCGCCCCCGCCAGCACGCGCCGCGCATCGCGCACGTCCTGCTTCGCGGCGTCGAGCTCGAGCCGGCGTCCGGCCGGGCCGAGGCGTCGAGCGCCGAGCACGCCGACCGTGCCTGCGCTCGCACCCGCCGGCGCCACCCACCACCACTCGGCGAGCAGCAGGAGCACGGGTTCCACCCCTCGATGCTAGGGCGCGCCGCTCGCGCCCCGCCAGGAGCGCCCGACTGTGGGAATCCGCAACGGAACGCCCATGATCTGTGTGGCGAGTGCACGCATCCGTCATGCATGGACGCCTAGGCTGAGGAACCATGCCCCGCATCACGAAGGTCCTGATCGCCAACCGCGGTGAGATCGCCGTCCGCATCATCCGCGCAGCGCGCGACGCGGGCATCGGCTCGGTCGCCGTCTACGCCGAGCCCGACCGCGACGCGCAGCACGCGCAGCTGGCCGACGAGGCCTACTCGCTGCACGGCTCGACGAGCGCCGAGAGCTATCTCGTGATCGAGAAGATCCTGTCGGTCGCGCGCCGCTCGGGGGCGGATGCGGTGCACCCCGGCTACGGGTTCCTGGCCGAGAACGCGGCGTTCGCGCGCGCGGTCATCGCTGCGGGCCTCACCTGGATCGGGCCGAGCCCCGAGGCCATCGAGCAGCTGGGCGACAAGGTCTCGGCGCGGCACATCGCCGAATCGGTCGGCGCCCCCCTCGCGCCCGGCACGATCGAGCCGGTCTCGGGTGCGGCAGAGGTGCTCGAGTTCGTCGACGAGTTCGGGCTGCCCGTCGCGATCAAGGCGGCGTTCGGCGGCGGAGGGCGCGGCCTCAAGGTCGCCTTCACGCGCGACGAGGTCGAGCAGCAGTTCGAGTCCGCGACCCGCGAGGCGGTCGCGGCGTTCGGCCGCGGGGAGTGCTTCGTCGAGAAGTACCTCGACAAGCCCCGGCACGTCGAGACGCAGTGCCTGGCCGATGCGCACGGCACCGTCGTCGTCGTCTCGACGCGCGACTGCTCGCTGCAGCGCCGCCACCAGAAGCTCGTGGAGGAGGCGCCCGCGCCGTTCATCACCCCCGAGCAGGATGCGCAGCTGCGCAGCGCGTCGAAGGCGATCCTGCGGGCCGCGAAGTACGTCGGCGCCGGCACCTGCGAGTTCCTGATCGGTGCCGACGGCACGATCTCGTTCCTCGAGGTCAACACCCGCCTGCAGGTGGAGCACCCGGTCTCCGAGGAGGTCACGGGCATCGACCTCGTGCGCGAGCAGTTCCGCATCGCCGAGGGCGAGCAGCTCGGCTACGACGACCCCGAGGTGCGCGGTCACTCGATCGAGTTCCGCATCAACGGCGAGGATGCGGGCAGCGGCTTCATGCCGCAGCCCGGCCCCGTCCGCATCTACCGCACCCCCTCCGGCCCCGGCGTGCGCGTCGACTCCGGCGTCGTGGCCGGCGACGTCATCGGCGGCAACTTCGACTCGATGCTCGCGAAGCTCATCGTGACGGGGCGCGACCGCGCCGAGGCGCTCGAGCGCTCCCGCCGCGCGCTCGCCGAGTTCGAGGTCGACGGCCTGCCGACCGTGCTGCCCTTCCACCGCGCGATCGTCGACGACCCGGCCTTCGCGCCCGAGGGCGACGCCCCCTTCCGCATCTACACCTCGTGGATCGAGACCGAGTTCGACAACCGGCTGCAGCCGTGGGCGGGCGAGGCGGGCGAGCTCGGCGGCCCCGAGCCGCGCCGCACCGTGGTCGTGGAGAGCGACGGCAAGCGCATCGCCGTCTCGATGCCGAAGCGGCTCTTCTCGGACGCGAAGGACGCCAAGGGGCCGGCGCCGCGGCGCACCCGCCGCGCGCTCGAGGGCGGAGCGGGTTCGGGCTCCATCGTCTCGCCCATGCAGGCGACGGTCGTGAAGGCCGAGGTGCAGGTGGGCGACCGCGTGGTCGCGGGCGACCTGCTCGTCGTGCTCGAGGCGATGAAGATGGAGCAGCCGCTGTCGGCGCCGATCGACGGCACGATCGCCGCGATCGACGCGCCGGTCGGCAAGACGGTGCCCTCGGGTCACCCGCTCCTGACGATCACGCCCGACGCCGCCTAGCCTCTCCCTCCGTTCTGCAGGCTTGTGGGGCGCGCCGAGGGCGTGCTTCCCTCCCCTGCCGTCAGGAACCTGCAGAACGGACAAGGCCTGCAGAGCGCGACAAGGCATGCAGAACCGCGACAGGGCTGCAGCGCGCGACAGGGCCGCGCGCCTGAGCGGTCACTCCGTCACGCATCCGCAGGACGCGGAGCGCGTCGCCGGTGCCGGTCGTCCCGCACGATCTCCAGCACCGTCGCGAGCGTGTCTGGCCAGCGCTCCATGACGTCCTCGTAGGCGAAGCGGAGCATGATCTCGTCGCGGCGCTGCACTTCGCGGTCGATGCGACGGTCACGTGCGAAGTCGGCGACGCGTGTGTGGTGCTCGCGGCCGTCGAGCTCGATCCAGAGCCGTTCGCCGATGCGGAAGTCGCGGGGGCCGAAGCCCGGCAGGTCCACCTGCGTCTCCACCCGGAGCCCAGCAGCGCGGAACCCGTAGCGAGCGATGCTCTCGAGCCCCGATCCCGCACCGGGGTCGACGAGCTCGCGCAGGAGGCGTCCGCGCTCGGACCCGCCGAGCAGCCCGCGCAGTGCCGAGACGGTGGTGCGCTCCCGGCGCACACTGGCGTCGAGCACAGCGAGGGCCAGCGCTGGCGGTTGACACTCGACGACGTGCAGCAGTGCGTCATCGAGCGACTGCATCGCGCGCCCCGGCTCCGTTCGGCCACGCCAGTGCAGCACGACACTCGGATCGTCGATCGCGGCGAGACCGCCTCGCACCCGGGGGTTCAACCGCGAACCGTTGCCCGGCACCGCGACGTGCAGCTTGCCGTCGGCCTTCGTCCAGAGCCCCATGCTCGCGGTCGCAGAGATGCAGGTCAGCTGCCCGCGCATCCGCACCGCCTGCACGAGCTCGGGTGCGGCATCCGGGACGGCGACCCATGCCCGTCGCACCGAGTTCAGCAGGCCCGCCATCCTCGCCTCGACGACCTGCTCGCGCGCGATGCCGTGCTCGCGCAGGTCATCGAGCGAGACGACGCCGCCGAGCGCGCGCACGAGCTCGTCGATCGACATGCGCCACACCTTGGCGGGGCCTCGCGGCGCGCGCAGACCCGAGGCGTTCAGCTGTGGAGAGCCGCCGCCTTCCGCCGGCACGCCGCATCCGTTGTGCAGGCCGCGCTCTCGACCCGGGGGAAGACTCCCCTCCGCACGGGTAGATCACCTGCAGAACGGAAGCGGGTTCGTCAGTCCTCGAACCGGTGCATCGCGCGCGCGGCGTCGGTGATCGAGCCGGTGAGCGAGGGGAAGACCGGGAACACGCGCGCGAGCTGGTCGACGGTCAGGCGGTGCTCCATCGCCATCGTGACGGGGAAGATCAGCTCCGACGCCTTGGGCGCGACGATCACGCCGCCGATGACCGTGCCGGAACCGGTGCGGGCGAAGAGCTTCACGAAGCCGTCCTCGACCCCCATCATCTTGGCGCGAGCGTTCGTGGACAGGTCGATCCGGTAGATCTCGCCCTGCGCGACGCCCTGCTCGATCTGCGTCTGCGACCAGCCGACCGTCGCGATCTCGGGCTGGGTGAAGATGTTCGACGCGACCGTGCGCATCGAGATCGGGTGCACGGCGTCGCCCATGGCGTGGAACATCGCGGTGCGGCCCTGCATGGAGGCGACGGAGGCCAGCGGCATCGCGTTCGCGCAGTCGCCGACGGCGTAGATGTTGGGCAGGTTGGTGCGCGCCACGCGGTTGACGAGGATGTGGCCGGAGTCGGCCATCTCCAGCCCCGCCTCCTCGAGGCCGATGCCGGCCGTGTTGGGCACGGAGCCGACCGCCATGAGGCAGTGCGATCCCTCGACGGTGCGACCGTCGGTGAGCGTCACGACGACGCCGTCGCCGTCGCGCTCGACCTTCTCCGCCCGCGACTTCGACAGCACCTGCATGCCCTGGCGCCGGAAGACGTCCTCGATCACGCGCGCGGCGTCGGTGTCCTCGCCGGGCAGCACCTGCTCGCGGCTCGAGACGAGGGTGACCTCCGCGCCGATGTGGCTGTAGGCGCTCGCGAACTCGGCACCCGTGACCCCCGAGCCGACGACGATCAGGTGCTCCGGCACCTCCTCGAGGGCGTAGAGCTGCGTCCAGGTCAGGATTCGCTCGCCGTCGGGCATCGCCGAGGGCAGCTGGCGCGGCGCAGCGCCGACGGAGACGACGATGGTGTCCGCCTCGAACTCGTCGAAGTCGGCGCCCTGCTTCCCCGTCGAGACGACCACGCGCCCCGGGCCGTCGAGCCGGCCCTCGCCCTGCACGAGCGTGACGCCGACCTTCTCCAGGTCGGCCTTCATGTCGAGCGACTGCTTCGCCGCGAGCGACAGCAGCCGACGGTTCACGGCGCGCAGGTTGACCGCGACCTCGGGCTTCTGCGGGCGGCCGGCGTCGCCGCGCACCGAGAACTGCACGCCCAGCTGGTTCGCGTCGCGGATGGCGGCGGCCGACTCGGCGGTCGCGATCAGCGACTTCGAGGGCACGACATCGGTGAGGATCGCGCTGCCGCCGACCCCGGTGCGCTCGATGAGCGTCACGTCGGCGCCGAGCTGCGCCCCCGCGAGGGCCGCCTCGTAGCCGCCCGGTCCGCCGCCGATGATCACCACGCGCTGCTTGCGCTCGAATGCACTCACGCGCACCATCATCCCGCATCCGCGCCGTCGCGCCGCACGCGAGAGCCGTCGGGCCTCAGCCCGCGCGGCGCTCGTGCACGTCGGAGCTCAGCGCCGTGCCGTTGACCTCGACATACAGCACCTGCTCCGTGACCGAGACCGACATCGTCGTGCGGCGATCCACCGCTCCCGCCACCGCATCGATGAAGCCGTCGTCGAACCAGACGAGCCGCACCTCGTCGGCGCGATGGATGCGCTTGCCCGCCCAGCGCGCAGCGAGCCGGTCGGGATCGTGGTGCGTGTAGACGGCAGCGCGCGCCGCGGCCATGCTGCCGCGGTGCACGCGCTCGGCCTCGGGGGCGCCGACCTCGATCCACGCGGTGATCGCGCCCGTGGCGTCGCGCGCGATCACGGCCGGCTCCGCGCCGCTCGCGACGCCCGAGCCGAAGGCGATGCCCTCCTCGTGCTCGAGGCACAGCGCGAGCACGCGCGTGGCCATGAAGGCGAGGGTCTCGGAGGCGTGCTGCGCCACCTTGAGCGAGAGCTCCTCGTAGACGCCGCGGTCGACGTCGGCGAGCTGCACGCTGAAGGTGTGGACGGTCGCGCCGATGGCCATGGTCGCCGAGCCTACGCGAGCGCCGCCGTCATGCAGCGCGCTGCCGACCGGCGCGCGTCCCTGCTCGCACGACGGCGGCACGCTTAGAGTGGGCGGCATGACGCACCCGCTCGACCCGCCCGCAGACCCCCGCGACGTCGCCCGCCAGGCCGCCGACGACATCCGCCGCATCACCGGCGTCGACCGCCACGACATCGCCCTGACGCTCGGCTCCGGCTGGGCGAAGGCCGCAGACCTCATCGGCGAGACGACCCACACCATCCCGGCCACCGAGGTCACCGGCTTCTCGAAGCCCGCGCTCGAGGGGCACGTCGGGACCATCCGATCGGTGCTGACCGACGACGGCCGCCGCGCCCTCGTCATCGGCGCCCGCACCCACTACTACGAGGGCCACGGCGTGCGCCGCGTGGTGCACTCGGTGCGCACCGCCGCCGCGGCCGGCGCCACGATCATGGTGCTCACGAACGGGGCGGGCGGCATCAAGCCGCAGTGGGAGCCGGGGCAGCCCGTGCTGATCAGCGACCACCTGAACCTCACGGCCGACTCGCCGCTCGAGGGCGCCACCTTCGTGGACCTCACCGACCTCTACTCCCCGCGCCTGCGCGATGTCGCGCGCACGGTCGACGCGAGCCTCGACGAGGGCGTCTACGTGCAGTTCCGCGGCCCGCACTACGAGACGCCCGCCGAGGTGCAGATGGCGAAGGCGATGGGCGGTCACATCTGCGGCATGTCCACCGCGCTCGAGGCGATCGCCGCTCGCGAGGCCGGCATGGAGGTGCTGGGGCTCAGCCTCATCACGAACCTCGCCGCCGGCATCCAGACGACGCCGCTGTCGCACCAGGAGGTCATCGACGCCGGCCGCGAGGCCGAGGGCCGCATCTCGCGCCTGCTCGCCGACGTGATCGGCGCGATCGGCGCGCAGGCATGAGCTCGCTGCTCGCGGCCATCGAGGCGGCGCGCGCGTGGGCTGCGGCCGATCCCGACGCCGAGACCCGGGCAGAGCTCGAGGCGCTCGTCGTCGCAGCCGAGTCGGGCGATGCCGCCGCGTCGGCCGAGGTGACGGATGCGTTCCGCGGCCGACTGCAGTTCGGCACGGCGGGACTGCGCGGCAGGATCGCACCGGGACCGAACCGCATGAACACCGTGGTCGTGCAGCAGGCCTCCGCCGGGCTCGCCGCGTACCTCGTCGGCCGCGAGCCGCATCCCTCGGTGGTGATCGGCTGGGACGGCCGGCGGGGCTCCGAGCGCTTCGCGCGCGACGCCGCCGAGGTGTTCGCGGGCGCGGGCGTGCGGGCGATCCTGCTGCCTCGCATGCTCCCCACGCCGCTCGTGGCCTTCGCGGTGCGGCACCTGGGCACGAGCGCGGGCGTCATGGTGACCGCGAGCCACAACCCGCCGGCCGACAACGGCTACAAGGTCTACCTCGGCGGCGCCGACGAGGGCAGCCAGATCGTGCCGCCCGTCGACGCGGAGATCGCGGCGCTCATCGAGCGCGCATCGCAGGCGCCCGTCGGCGAGTACCCGCGCGGCGAGGCGGAGGTCGCGGGCGAGGGCGTGTGGCGCGCCTACGTCGAGGCCACCGCCGCGATCGGCCAGCCCGATCAGGGCATGGCCGGCGCGAGCGGGCCGAAGGTCGTCTACACGCCGCTCCACGGCGTGGGCCTCGAGACGGTGGAGGCGGTGCTCGACGCCGCCGGCTTCCCCGCGGTCATCGCCGTGCCGGAGCAGTCGCAGCCGGACGGCGCCTTCCCGACCGTGGACTTCCCGAACCCCGAGGAGCATGGCGCGCTCGACCTGGCCATGGCGCTCGCGACCGCGGAGGGCGCAGAGCTCATCGTCGCGAACGATCCCGACGCCGACCGCCTCGCCGTGGCGGTGCCCGACGAGGGCCCCACCGGCTGGCGCATGCTGACCGGCAACGAGGTCGGCCTGCTGCTCGGGTGGGATGCCGCGCGCTCGGCGCGCGGGCGGGGCGTGCTGGCCGCCTCCATCGTCTCCTCCCCCGGTCTCGGCGCCATCGCCGAGGCGCACGGGCTCGCGTTCGTGCAGACGCTCACCGGCTTCAAGTGGGTCTCCCGTGTGCCTGGGCTCACCTTCGGCTACGAGGAGGCCCTCGGCTACCTCGTCAACCCGGGCACCGTGCGCGACAAGGACGGCATCTCGGCGCTCGTGCGCGTGCTGACGCTCGCGAGCGCGCTCCACGAGCGCGGCTCCTCGCTCTCGGAGGAGCTGCTCGCGCTCGCGGGCGAGTTCGGCGCCTTCGAGTCCGGCCAGGTGAGCGTGCGCGTGACCGACCTCAGCCGCATCCCGGCCACCATGGCGGCGCTGCGCGCGCATCCGCCGATCGCGCTCGCCGGCGCCGCGGTCCTCGCGGCCGACGACCTGGCGCTGCCCGAGCACGGCGCCGTCGGCGACATCCTGCGCTTCACGCTCGACGACGGCTCGCGCGTGATGGTGCGGCCGAGCGGCACCGAGCCCAAGGTCAAGGTCTACATCGATGCGACGTCGACCGACGGTCCTCCCTCGCAGCGCATCCGCCTCGCGCGCGAGCGCGTGGCGGCGCTCACCGACGCCGTGCGCCCCCTGCTCGACGCCTGAGCGCGCACGCGCGACCGGCACCGCGGGAGCCCGAGCCGGCTCCGGGCTCCGACGCCCGGCTCACCCCTCGTGCGTCGGGAGCGCGGGGCGCAGCGCCTCGATCGCCTCGTCGCGCGTGGTGGCCGCCGCGATGCGCTCGGCGACGCCGGATGCGTCGAGGGCGTTGGCGAGCTCCGCGAGGATCGTGAGGTGGCGCTTCGCGCTCGTCGCCGCGAAGCCGATCACGACCCGCACGGGATCGTGGTGCGGGTGGCCGAACGCGACCGGCTCGTCGAGCACGACGATCGCGAGCGCATCGCGGCGCACGACAGCGCTCGCCCGGGCGTGCGGCACGGCGACGCCCGGCGCGACCACGCAGTAGGGGCCGGACTGCTCGATCTGCTGCACGAGCTCGTCCACGTAGGCGCGCCCGACGGCGCCGGCCGTCACGAGGTCGACGCCCGCAGCGCGCACGGCTGCGCGCCAATCGGCGGCGCGGACCCCGGGCGAGAAGGTCGCCTGGTCGAGCGGCAGCGTCATCGGAGGTCGTCGAACCCGTCGGAGATCTCGTCGGCGAGCTCGTCGCGCTCCTCGATCGTGCTGAAGGCGCTCGCCGCGGCGTTCTGGGTGACCTGCTCGAGGTCGTCGAGATCCCAGTCGAAGGCCTCCACCAGCAGGCCCAGCTCGCGCGTGAGCGTCGTGCCCGACTGCAGGCGGTTGTCGGGGTTGACGGTGACGCAGAAGCCGAGCTGGTGCAGCAGATCGATCGGGTGGTCGGCCAGCGCCGAGCCCCACTGCGCGATCGTGCCGGTCTGCAGGTTCGACGACGGGCTCACCTCGAGGGCGATCTGGCGATCCTTCACCCATTCGGCGATCTCGCCGAGCCGCACGACGATCGCGTCGTCCGACTCCTCCTCGATGACGATGTCCTCGGCGATGCGCGTGCCGTGGCCGAGCCGCAGCGCGCGGCCGGAGAAGAGCGCGTCCGCGATGGAGTCGATGCCGGCTCCCTCCCCCGCGTGCACCGTGGCCGGGAAGTGCGCCTGCGCGAGCAGGTCGAACGCCGACCGCATGCGCGAGGGCGGGAAGCCGTCCTCCGGGCCGGCGATGTCGAAGCCCACGGCGCCCGTGTCGCGGTGCCGGAGCGCGAGCTGCGCGATCTCCTCACCGCGGTCGAGGTGCCGCATGGCGCTGATCAGCTGGCCGACGCGGATGCGCCCGCCGTGCGTCGCGACGAGCCCGATGGCCTCCTCGATGCCCGCCTGCACCGCCTCGACCGCCTGGTCGAGCGAGAGGCCGCGCTGCAGGTGCTGCTCCGGCGCCCAGCGGATCTCGCCGTAGACGACGCCGTCCTCGGCGAGGTCCAGCACGAACTCCTTGGCGACGCGGTGCAGCCCGTGCTCGGTCTGCATCACCGCGGTCGTGACGTCGAAGGTCTGCAGGTACTCCGGCAGCGAGCCCGAGTTCGACTGCTCGCCGAACCACGCGCCGAGCGCAGCGGCATCGGTGGAGGGCAGCTCCAGACCGATCTCGTCGGCCAGCTCGATGATGGTCTGCGGGCGCAGCCCCCCGTCGAGGTGGTCGTGCAGGCTCACCTTGGGCAGCGCCTGGATGTCGACGCCGTCGACCTCGTATCGGGACATTCCGCCTCCGTCGTCGGGTGCCTGGGGCTTCGATGCTACCTGCCCAGGATGACGGCACGACGACGGATCCGCGCCGCGGCTCGAGCGCGCCCGGCGGCGGCGCCGCGCGCCCTCAGGCGATGCGCTCCCGCACGATCGGCGGCACGTCCACGACCGTCCCGGGCGGGGCGAGCTCCCAGGCGCCCTCGAGCGCCTCGAGCGCCCGAGGGATCCGCGTCTCGTCGTCCGCCGAGATCGTCCAGAGCGGTTCGCCCGCGCGCACGCTGTCGCCGGGCTTGACGTGCAGGTCGATGCCCGCCGCGTGGACGACCGGGTCGCTCGCGCGCGCGCGGCCGGCCCCGAGGCGCCACGCGGCGATGCCGAAGGGCAGCGCCTCCTGGCGGGCGAGCACGCCGTCCTGCTCGGCGAGGACCGTGTGCGTCTCGTTGGGCGTCGGGAGCGCCGCGTCGGGGTCGCCGCCCTGCGCGATCACGAAGCGTCGCCAGACGTCCATCGCCCGCCCGTCGGCGAGCGCAACCTCGACATCCGCATCGCCCTTGCCCACCGCGTCCAGCATCTCGCGCGCCAGCGCGACGGTGAGCTCGACCACGTCGGCGGGGCCGCCGCCGGCGAGCACCTCGACCGACTCGCGCACCTCGTTGGCGTTGCCGATCGCGAGGCCGAGCGGCGTGTCCATCGTCGTCAGCAGCGCCCGGGTCTCGACGCCCGCGTCGCGGCCGAGCGACACCATGGTCTCCGCCAGCTCACGAGCGCGGTCGAACTCCTGCATGAAGGCGCCGGAGCCGAACTTCACGTCGAGCACCAGGGCGCCCGTGCCCTCGGCGATCTTCTTCGACATGATCGAGGATGCGATGAGCGGGATCGCCTCGACGGTGCCGGTGATGTCGCGGAGCGCGTAGAGCCGCTTGTCTGCCGGCGCGAGGCCCGCGCCAGCGGCGCAGATCACGCCGCCGACGGTGCGCAGCTGCTCGAGCATCGCCTCGTTCGTCAGGTCGGCGCGCCACCCGGGGATCGACTCGAGCTTGTCGAGCGTGCCGCCGGTGTGACCGAGCCCGCGGCCGGAGAGCTGCGGCACGGCGGCGCCGAACGCGGCGACGAGCGGCATCAGCGGCAGCGTGATCTTGTCGCCGACGCCCCCGGTCGAGTGCTTGTCCACGGTCGGCGCCTCGAGCGACGAGAAGTCCATGCGCTCGCCGGAGGCGATCATCGCGGAGGTCAGGTCGTGGATCTCGCGCCGCTCCATGCCGTTCAGCAGGATCGCCATCGTGAGGGCCGCCATCTGCGGGTCGTCGACGTAGCCGCGCGTGTAGGCGTCGATGAGCCAGTCGATCTGCTCGGTCGAGAGCGCTCCCCTGTCGCGCTTGGTGCGGATGATGTCGACGGCGTCGAAAGCCTCAGCCACGGGTGCTGCTCCTCTGGTGCTCGGTGTAGTCGTCCAGCGCGGCCGGGCCGAAGGCATCCGGCAGCACCTCGGCCATCGTGCGGATGCCGCTGACGGTGTCGAGCAGCATGCCCGGCGCCGCGTGCTCGGAGAGCAGCTGGCGGCAGCGCCCGCACGGCATGAGTCGCTCTCCCGCGCCGTTCACGCAGGCGAAGGCCACGATCCTGCCGCCGCCGCCCATGACCATCTCGCTCACCAGCGAGCACTCGGCGCACAGCGTCACCCCGTAGGCGGCGTTCTCGATGTTGGCGCCGGAGACGACGCGCCCGTCGTCGACGAGCGCGGCTGCCCCCACGGGGAACCGCGAGTAGGGCACGTAGGCCTTGCTCGAGGCCTCCACGGCGCGCGCGTGCAGGAGGTCCCAGTCGATCTCGGTCACGTGGCCGCCCTACTGCTTGATGTAGGCCTTGCCGCTGGCCGCAGGGGCGCGCGACTGACCGATGAAGCCCGCCACCGCGAGGATGGTGATGACGTAGGGCAGCATGAGCATGAACTCGCTCGGCACCGGCGAGCCGATCGCGCCGAGCGTCTGCTGCAGCGCTGAGGCGAAGCCGAACAGCAGCGCCGCGAAGGTCGCCTTGATCGGGTGCCACTGGCCGAAGATGACGGCGGCGAGCGCGATGTAGCCGAGGCCGGCCGTCATCTCTCGCGTGAACGCCCCGTTCGAGTCGAGCGTGAAGTAGGCGCCGCCGAGGCCGGCGACCGCGCCCGCGAGGGAGACGTTCCAGAAGCGCAGCTTCGTCACCTTGATGCCGACCGTGTCGGCAGCCAGCGGGTGCTCGCCGATCGCGCGGAGCCGCAGCCCCCACGTGGTGCGGAACAGCCCCCACGCGATGACCGGCACGATGACGTACATCGCGTAGACGATGATCGACTGCTTGAACAGGGCCGGGCCGAGGAGCGGGATGCTCTCGAGCAGCGGGATGGGGATCTTCGGCAGCCGCTCCGGCGAGTTGAGCGCCGGGTTGTCCGAGAGCACCGAGGAGTAGAGGAAGTTGGTGAGGCCGGCGATCAGCACGTTGAGCACGACGCCGACGATGACCTGCTCGACGTAGTAGCGGATCGCGAAGACCGCGAGCACCATCGAGACGAGGACGGCGGCGAGCATCGCGGCGAGCACGCCCAGCATCGTGACGCCGGTGGTCGAGGCGACGACCGCTCCGGTGAACGCGCCGCAGAGCAGCTGCGCCTCGATCGCGATGTTGACGACACCGGCCCGCTCGGAGATCACGCCGCCCATCGCACCGAGGATCAGGGGCACCGAGAGGCCGACGGTGGCGAACAGGAGCCCGGGGATCGGGATCATGGCGCCGGCGCCGGCCCAGGTGAGGAAGCCGAGCACGAAGACGATGCCGAAGACGATCGGGAGCCACGCGCCCTGCTTGCGCACGGTGGCGACCGCCCAGAACGACAGGGCGGTCAGCGCCGCGAGCAGCACGACCACCACGACGCCGGTCGCGCGCGCCGGCAGCACCGCGTCGGGCAGCGCGAAGAGATCGCCGGAGGAGGCCAGGCGCAGCCGCGCCTCGCCGTCCCGGCCCAGGAGGACCATCAGGAGCAGCGCGATCACCGTCAGCACCGAGTAGGAGATCGGCGCCTTCCAGTGCTTGACGACGGCGCGCTCGAGCTCGACGGTCTCTGGCTGCGCGGGGGTCGGGGCTGCGACGGGCTGCTGCGTGCTCATGCCTGCGTTCCCTTCTGCTCGGTCATGGCTCGCAGCGCTGCCTCGTCGCGGCGCTGGCGGCGCGACTTCTTGCCCGGCTGCGGCAGCCCGAACATGGCCCGCACGAGCGGCGGGGCTGCGATGAAGAGGACGATGAAGGACTGGACGACGAGGATGATGTCGATCGGCACGCCCTCGGCCGCCTGCATGCGGAAGCCGCCCGCCTTGAACGCACCGAAGAGGAGGCCGGCGAAGAACGTGCCCCACGGGGTCGAGCCGCCGAGCAGCGCGACGGTGATCGCGTCGAAGCCGATGCCGGCGTCGATGCCGGAGGTGAAGCCGGTCGTGACCGAGCCCGTCACCTGCTGCGCGCCGGCCAGGCCCATGAAGCCACCGGCGAACAGCATCGCGAGCACCGTGATGCGCTTGACGTTCATGCCCGCGTTCAGCGCGGCGCTCGGGTTGTAGCCGACGGCGCGGAACTGGAAGCCGAGGTTCGAGCGGTTGATGAGCCACGAGCAGAAGACCACCGCGGCCACCGACAGCACGAACCCCCAGTGGAGGACGAACGGAGGCCCGAAGATCGATGGCAGCACCGCCGTCTCCGGCATGGGGGGCGAGATGGGGTTGTTGTTCACGCTGTTCTGCAGCAGGCCGGGCGTGCGCAGCATCCAGGTGATGAACCAGAGCGCGACGAAGTTCAGCATGATCGTGACGATCACCTCGTGCGCGCCGGTGTAGGCCTTCAGCGCACCCGCGACGGCGCCCCAGAGCGCACCCGCGACGATGCCGACGGCGATCGCGACGAGCACGTGCAGCACCGGCGGCAGCTGGAACGAGAAGCCGACCCAGCCGGCGGCGGCTGCGGCCCACAGCATCTGGCCGCGGCCACCGATGTTGAACAGGCCCACGCGGAACGCGATCGCGACGCCGAGGCCGGCTGCGATGAGCGGCGTGGCGAAGTTCAGGGTGTCGGTGAAGGGCTTGACGAGCTGGGCGAAGCCGGCGTCGGCGCGCGAGAGGTTCAGCACGGAGCCCTGGAAGAGTGCCGAGTAGGCACCGAAGACCGCCTCCCAGACCGCGGTCAGCATGTCGGTCGGGCGGGCGAAGAAGTAGCCGCTCGTCTCCTGCACGCGCTCGTCGGTGAGGGCGATGAGGATGCCGCCGACGATGAGCGAGGTGACGATCGCCAGCAGCGCCATGACCAGGTTGCCGCCCATGATGCGCTGGAACGCGCTGTTCCAGGGGTCGGTGTCCTCGACCTGCCGGTCGTCGGTCGGCGGCGCGGCAGCGGGCGCCTGCACCTCGGCCTCCTCCGGCGCGTGCACCACGGGTGCCCCCTCGCCGGAGTCGGGCGTCCCGCCGACGTGCGGCTGCGGGTCGGGCTGGATCGGGTCGTCGGCGTCGCGCGGCTGGTCGTTCACGCTGCGGCTCCTTCCGAGGGCTGCGTCTGTCGTTCGCCGGCCATCATCAGGCCGAGGGTGTCGCGGCTCGTGTCCGAGGGCACGATCCCGACGATGCCGCCGCGGTACATCACGGCGATCCGGTCGGCGAGCCCCACGACCTCGTCGAGCTCGGTGGAGACGACGATGACCGGGATGCCCGCGTCGCGAGTCGCGATGATCTGGCTGTGGACGAACTCGATGGAACCGACGTCGAGGCCGCGCGTCGGCTGCGATGCCACGAACAGGGCGAGCGGCCGGCCCAGCTCTCGGGCGAGCACCACCTTCTGCTGGTTGCCGCCGGACAGCGTGCCGACGCGGGTGTGGATGTCCTGCGCGCGGATGTCGAAGGCGCCGAGCTTCTCGGTCGCGAACTCGTCGCGCGCGCCGCGATCGACCGTGCCCGCCGAGACGAAGGGCGCGCCCTGGTAGCGGTCGAGCATGAGGTTCTCGGCGATCGAGTACTGCCCGACGAGGCCGTCGACGCTGCGGTCCTCCGGCACGAAGCCCACGCCGGAGTCGAGCACGTCGCGCACCGACTTGCCGAGCAGCTCGTGGCCGTTGAGGCTGATGGAGCCGGCCGACTTCGGCTGCAGCCCCAGGATCGCCTCCGTGAGCTCGGTCTGGCCGTTGCCCTGCACGCCTGCGATGCACAGCACCTCGCCGCCGCGGACGGCGAACGAGACGTCGTTCACGACCTTCTGCCCGATCGCGTCCAGCACGGTCAGGCCCGTGACCCGCAGCTCGTTGTCGGTGTGCACCGGCGGGTTCTTCTGCACGGTCAGCTCGACCGGGCGGCCGACCATCATCGACGCGAGCTCGGTGCTCGAGGAGTCGGGGCTCGCAGCCCCCACGACCTTGCCCAGCCGGATGACGGTGATGCGGTCGGCGATCGCGCGCACCTCGCGGAGCTTGTGGGTGATGAAGACGATCGCGGTGCCCTCGTCGCGCAGCTGCTGCATGATCGCCATCAGCTCGTCGGTCTCCTGCGGCGTGAGCACGGCGGTGGGCTCGTCGAAGACCAGGACCTTCGCGTCCTGCGAGAGCGCCTTGATGATCTCGACCCGCTGCTGCACGCCGACGGGCAGGTCCTCGATCTTGGCGTCGGGGTCGATGTGGAAGCCGAAGCGCCGAGAGATCTCGAGCACCTTCTGCTTCGCGCCGGCGAGGCCGCCGAGCGCTCGCTCGTGGCCGAGCAGGACGTTCTCGGCGACGGTGAAGACGGGGATCAGCATGAAGTGCTGGTGCACCATGCCGATGCCTGCGCGCATCGCGTCGCCTGGTCCTGCGAAGTGCTGCACCTCGCCGTCGAGGAGGATCTCGCCCTCCTCGGCCCGGTACAGGCCGTAGAGCACGTTCATCAGCGTCGACTTGCCGGCGCCGTTCTCGCCCAGGAGGCAGTGGATCTCGCCCGCCTTGACCTGCAGGTCGATGTGGTCGTTTGCCGTGAGCGCCCCGAAGCGCTTCGTGATGCCTCGGAGTTCGAGGGTCGAGTGCTCGAGAGTCATGGGTTTCCTTCGACGACGCGGACGACGTAGGTGAATCTAGCCGGTGACGAGCCATGCGCGCTCGCGGACCGGTGGCCGTGCACGCGCGTGGGGGCCGGCCGGAGCCGACCCCCACGCGTGCTGCGCTCCTTACGGGCTGGCGGGCGACTCGACGACGATCTCGCCGGCGATGATCGCCTCGCGGATCTCGTCGAGCTGCGTCTGCAGCTCTGCGTCGACCGAACCCTCGAAGTCGTGGAACGGCGCGATGCCGACGCCGTCGTTCTCGAGCGTGCCGACGTAGGGCTCGTTGGAGAACTCGCCGTTGGCCGCCTCGGTGATGACCGTCTCGACACCCGTCGCCATGCCCTTGAGCACCGACGTCAGGAAGAGGTCGCCGTTCTCGGGCGAGGTCTCGTAGAGGTCGGCGTCGACGCCGACCATCGCGATGCCCGAGTCGTCGCCCGCGTCGCGGATCGCCTCGATGGCCGAGAGGAAGATCGGGCCGCCGACCGGCATGAGCACGTCAGCGCCCTGGTCGATGTAGGTCTGCGCCATGGCCTTGGCCTCGACGCCGGCGCTGAAGCTGCCGGTGAACGAGCCCGACTGGCCCTCGGCGTCCCAGCCGAGGATCTGCACGTCGGCGTCGTTCTGCTCGTTGAAGTACTCGGCGCCCTCGACGAAGCCGTCCATGAAGATCGTCACCGGCGGGATCTGGATGCCGCCCCAGGTGGCGATGATGCCCGACTCGGAGTGCGAGGCGGCGGCGTAGCCGGCGAGGAACGCTGCCTCGGCCGTGTTGAAGACGATCGGCTGCACGTTCTCGGCCTCGATCGAGTTGTCGTCGATGATGGCGAAGTTGACGTCGGGGTTCGCGGTCGCGGCAGCGCCCGTCGCCTCGGCGAGGTTGAAGCCGACCGAGACGACCATGTTGCAGCCCTGGGCGATGACGCTGTCCAGGTTCGGCGCGTAGTCCGACGGCGAGGAGGACTCGACCTCGACGCCCTCGACGCCGAGCGCCTCGGAAGCGGCGCGCAGGCCCTCGGCACCGAGCTGGTTGAAGGAGCGGTCGTCGAACCCGCCCTCGTCCGAGACGATGCAGGGCTGGATGTCGGTGGTGGGCTCTTCGGCGGCGGGCTCGGAGCCCGACGGTGCCTCAGGAGCGGCGGAACAGCCTGCGAGCAGCAGCGCTGCGCCGACGGCGAGCACGCCGCCACGCGCAACAGAACGGGTGAACTTCCTCAAGGGATCCTCCAGTGCAAAGGATGCTCGCCGCGACGCGGCTGAGCGCATGATGGGTCGAGCATAGGGCCGCGCGCGAAGGCGCCGAGCCGATCCCCGAGCACCGCAACGCAATCGTTGCAATCCGAGGGAGCCTCAGTGCGCGCGGCGCCGGGCCCGCCGACGACGCGGCTCAGGGGCCGGAGGGCGACTCGACCGCGATCTCGCCGGCGACGATCTGCTCGCGCAGCGCCTCGAGCTCGGCCTTCGTCTCGTCGCTCACGCGGCTGTCGAGGTCGTGGAACGGCGCGATGTCGACGCCGCCGTTCTCCAGCGTGCCGATGATCGGCTCCGACGAGAGCGTGCCGTCGGCGGCGTCGCCCACGGCCTGCACCACGGCATCCTCGGTGTTCTTGAGGATGCTCGTCAGCAGCAGCGGCCGGAACTCCGCCGGCAGCGTGTCGTACCCGTCGTTGTCGACCCAGATGACGAGCGCCTCACCGCCGCCGTCGAGCGATGCGCGGAAGGCTCCCTCGCCGACCTGCCCTGCCACCGGCAGGATCACGTCCGCGCCCTGCGCGATGAACGCCTGCGTCTGGGACTGGCCGAGGCTGACGTTCTCGAAGTCGCCGGTGAAGGTGCCGTCCTGCTCCTCGGCGTCCCACCCCAGCAGTCGCACGTCGGTGCCCTTGGCCTCGTTGTAGGCGTCGATGCCCGCTGCGAAGCCGTCCATGAACAGCGTCACCGGCGGCTGGTTGCCGCCGCCGAAGGTCGCGACCACGCCCGTCTCCGTGACGGAGGCGGCCGTGTACCCGGCGAGGTACGCCGCCTGCGCCGTGTCGAAGACGATGGAGCGCACGTTGTCGCCCTCGACCAGCTCGTCGACGATGGCGAACTGCACGTCGGGGTTGGCGGCGGCCTGCTGCTCGGTGGCGGCCACGAGCTCGTAGCCGACCGTCAGCACGAAGCCGCAGCCGGTGTCGACCGCTGCCTGCACGTTCGGCGCGAGATCGCTCTCGGAGGTCGAGACGAGGGCGTTCACGTCGATGCCGAGCTCCGCATCGGCGCGCTCCATCCCGGCCCAGCTCGTCTCGTTGAACGATCGGTCGTTCAGGCCGCCGGAGTTCGTGACCATCTGGGCGCACTCGAGCACCGGTTCGGCGTCGGGAGCGCTAGCGGAGCCGGAGGTGCCGCCGGTCTCGGGCGGAGGCGTGCTGCACGCGCTCAGCAGCAGGAGGGCGGCGAGCGCGGCGAGCGCGGGGACAGCGGGCATGCGGGACACGGCGACTCCTTCGGGCGATGGCGACATGCTAGCCCGCGGGTCGCGCCGCGAGCGCGCTCCGCTGCACCGCCGCGCGATCAGAGGGCGTCGGTGTTGCCGCTGCGCCGCACGGCGTCGACGACCTGCTTGACGCGCTGCGCGTTGTCCGTCGTGGTCACCAGCAGCGCATCCGGGGTGTCGACGACCACGACGTCGTGGATGCCGACGACGGAGATGATGCGGTTCGACTGCGACACGACGATGCCGCTCGCCGAGTCCGCGATCACGGTGCCCTCGGAGCCGAGGATCGCGAGCCGGCCGCGACGACCGTGGTTGTGCAGCTTCGCGACCGCCGAGAAGTCCCCGACGTCGTCCCAGTCGAACTCCCCGGGCACGACGACCATGCGTCCGCGCGCCGCCGCTGGCTCCGCGACCGAGTAGTCGATGGCGATCTTCTTCAGCTGCGGCCAGATGCGGTCGACCGCCGGTCCGCGCCTGCCCGGCTCGTCCCACACCGCCGCGAGCTCCTCGATCTGGGCGGCGAGCTCGGGCTCCTCCTTCGCCAGCTCCTCCAGCAGCACGTCGGCGCGCGCGATGAACATGCCCGCGTTCCAGAGGTAGTCCCCCTCCTGCAGGTAGCGGCGGGCGACCTGCGCGGAGGGCTTCTCGACGAACTGCTGCACCACGGCGGCGTGCGGGGCGCCCTCGACGCCCACCGGGTCGCCGGCGCGGATGTAGCCGAAGCCGATCGCGGGCTCGGTGGGCGTGATGCCGATGGCCGCGATGTAGCCGGCGCGGGCCGCCGCCACCGCCTCCGTCACCGCGCGGCGGAAGGCGCGCTCGTCCTCGATCACGTGATCGGCGGCGAAGGAGCCGATGATGACGTCGGGCTCGCGCCGCCGCAGCACGGCGGCGGCGAGGGCGATCGCGACGGTCGAGTCCCGCGGGTCCGCCTCCAGCACGATGTTCGCGTCCTCGAGCTCGGGGATCTGCGCCTCGACGGCGGCGCGGTGCGCGCGACCCGTCACGACCATCGTGCGGCCCGGGCCCGTGAGCGGCGCGAGCCGGTCGAAGGTCGCGCGCAGGAGCGTCTTGCCGCTGCCCGTCAGGTCGTGCAGGAACTTGGGCGCATCGGCGCGCGAGAGCGGCCAGAGCCTCGAGCCCGCGCCGCCCGCGGGGATGATGCTGGTGAAGTCGTCGATGGTCGCCACGCTGCGAGCCTAGTGATGCGCGAGGGCGTCGGCCGGGAGGGCGGCAGCAGCAGCGCGCGGCCCGCGGCCCCGCTGCATCGACCGGCATCTCCCCAGGGGCCGTTCACCGCGCGTTCACCCTCCACTCCCCCACCCGCGCCCGGTCGCGCCGTAGCGTTGCTGCCGTGAGCATCGAGCGAGTCGCGATCGTGACCGAGAGCTTCCTGCCGACCGTCAACGGCGTGACCACCTCGGTCTGCCGCATCCTCGACCACCTCGTCGAAACCGGGCGCGAGGCGATCGTCATCGCGCCGCGCTGCGGTGCGCCGCGGCACTACCGCGGGGTGCCGGTGCACGAGGTGCCCTCCTTCGCCTACCGGCAGTTCCCCGTGGGGCTGCCGAGCCCGCGGGTCGCCGAGCTGCTGCAGCGGTTCCAGCCCGACGTGCTGCACGCGGCGAGCCCGTTCATGCTGGGCGGCCAGGCACTCGCCGAGGCCTCCCGCATCGGGCTGCCGAGCGTCGCGATCTACCAGACCGACGTCGCCGGCTTCGCTCGCCGCAACCGCCTCGGCGCCGGTTCCGCGTTCGCGTGGCAGCTGATCCGCCTCATCCACAACGCGGCAGACCGCACCCTCGCGCCCTCGACCTCCGCGATCGCCGACCTCGAGTCGGCAGGCATCAAGCGGGTGCACCGCTGGGCGCGCGGCGTCGACCTCGACGGCTTCCACCCGGATCACCGCACCAGCGCCACCGCGGCCGCGCTGCGGCGGCGCATCGCCCCCGACGGCGAGGCGATCGTCGGCTACGTCGGCCGCGTCGCACCGGAGAAGGGGCTCGACCGGCTCCGCGCCCTCGTCGGCGTCCCGGGGATCCGCGTGATGATCGTCGGCGATGGTCCCGGCATGCAGGAGACCCGCCGGCAGCTGGCACCGCTGCGGCCCGCCTACCTGGGCCAGCTCGGCGGCGCCGAGCTGCGCACCGCCTACGCGGCGATGGATGCCTTCGTCCACACCGGCGCCGAGGAGACCTTCGGGCAGACCCTCCAGGAGGCGGCAGCGAGCGGCCTCCCCGTCGTCGCGCCCCGCGCGGGCGGACCGATCGACCTCGTCGACCACGGCACGACCGGTCTGCTCTTCGCCGTCGACGACGCATCCGCGCTGCGGCTCGCGATCGAGCGGCTGGCCGTCGACCCCGGCCTGCGAGCGCGGATGGGCGAGGCCGGTCGGCGGCGCGTGCTCGGGCGCTCGTGGCCCGCGATGGTCGAGCAGCTCATCGGCCACTACGAGCTGGCCGCCCGTCGCGCGCGCCGCGGCGCGGGGGATCTGGTCGGCGCCTGACCGGTGCAGCGCGCTCGGCGACCCCGCGGACGGGGCTCGGCGCCGGTGCGGCGGAGGCGCCGCAGCGCTCCGCGCCGATGCTCCGGCGCGCGGGCATAGGATGGGAGGACTTGCCCGGTCGAATCTACGGAGGGAACGCGCGTGTCTGAGACATCGAGCAGCCTCACCCTCCCCGACCCCACGCCTCGGAGGACCACGTTCAGCGGCACGCTGTATCGCGGCAACGAGGGCATGTGGTCGTGGGTGCTCCACCGGATCACCGGTGTGGCGATCTACTTCTTCCTGCTTGTCCACGTGCTCGACACCTCACTGATCCGCGTGAGCCCCGAGGCGTACAACGCAGTCATGGCGACGTACAAGAACCCGATCATGGGCCTCGGCGAGGTCGTGCTCGTCGGCGCCGTCGTGCTGCACGCCATCAACGGCCTCCGCATCATCCTGGTCGACTCGTGGTCGTGGGCGACGCGCCACCAGCGCGCGCTGTTCTGGGTGGTGATCGGCATCGTCGCGGTGCTGATGGCCTACTTCGTGCCGAACCACCTCGCCAACGTCTTCGGCGAGTTCTCCGAGATCGGGGGCGAGCACTGATGACGACCATCGAGGCTCCGAACTACGCCTATCCCGCCCGCTCGAGGGGCCGTCGCGGCCCCAACCTCGAGAAGGCCGGCTGGATCTTCATGCGCGCCTCCGGGGTGGTGCTGGTGGTGCTCATCTTCGGCCACCTCGCCTACAACCTCATCTGGACCCCCGGCGGCATCCACGCCATCGACTTCGGCTTCGTCGGCGGCAAGCTCGCGGATCCGTTCTGGAAGTGGTGGGACGTCCTGATGCTGTGGCTGGCGATCCTGCACGGCTCGAACGGCATGCGCACGATCGTCAACGACTACGTGCACAAGCCCAGGCTGCGCGCCGTGGCGCTGTGGGCCATCGGCATCGCCGCGGCGATGCTGATCATCCTGGGCACCCTCATCACGTTCACGTTCGACCCCTGCCCCCCGAACGCCGACCCCTCGCTGCTGCCGTCGTTCTGCGCAGAGCTCTGAGCACCGAAAGATCTCCTCATACATGGTTGAGCAGTCCCCCGTCACCGACGGCATCCACTACCACCAGTTCGACGTCGTCATCGTGGGCGCCGGCGGCGCCGGCATGCGCGCCGCGATCGAGGCTGCCCCCAAGGCCTCGACCGCGGTGATCACGAAGCTGTACCCGACCCGCTCCCACACGGGCGCGGCGCAGGGCGGCATGGCCGCTGCCCTCGCGAACGTCGAGGAGGACAGCCACGAGTGGCACACGTACGACACCGTCAAGGGCGGCGACTACCTGACGGATCAGGACTCCGCCGAGATCCTGACGCGCGAGGCGATCGACGCGATCTACGACCTCGAGAACATGGGCCTGCCGTTCAACCGCACGGAGGACGGCAAGATCGACCAGCGCCGCTTCGGCGGGCACACGCGCGACCACGGCAAGGCGCCCGTGCGCCGCTCCTGCTACGCCGCCGACCGCACCGGCCACATGATCCTGCAGACGCTGTACCAGAACTGCGTCAAGCACGGCGTGAACTTCTTCAACGAGTTCTACGCGCTCGACCTCGTCATGGCAGAGGTCGACGGCGTGAAGCGCGTCGCCGGCATCGTCGCCTACGAGCTCGCGACCGGCGAGATCCACGTCTTCCAGGGCAAGTCGGTGGTGTTCGCCACCGGCGGCTTCGGGAAGATCTACAAGACCACCTCGAACGCGCACACCCTCACGGGCGACGGCGTCGGCATCATCTGGCGACAGGGCCTGCCGCTCGAGGACATGGAGTTCTACCAGTTCCACCCCACGGGCCTCGCCGGCCTCGGCATCCTGCTCACCGAGGGCGCGCGCGGTGAGGGTGCGATCCTCCGCAACGCCTCGGGCGAGCGCTTCATGGAGCGCTACGCCCCCACCATCAAGGACCTCGCGCCGCGCGACATCGTCGCCCGCTCGATGGTGCAGGAGGTGCTGGACGGACGCGGCGCCGGCCCCCACAAGGACTACGTCTACCTCGACTGCACCCACCTGGGCGCCGAGGTGCTCGAGACGAAGCTGCCCGACATCACCGAGTTCGCGCGCACGTACCTGGGCGTCGACCCCGTCACCGAGCGCGTGCCGGTCTACCCGACCGCGCACTACGCGATGGGCGGTATCCCGACCAACAACGACGCGCAGGTGCTGAGCGACAACGACACGGTCGTGCCCGGCCTCTACGCCGCCGGCGAGTGCGCGTGCGTCTCGGTGCACGGCGCCAACCGCCTCGGCACCAACTCGCTGCTCGACATCAACGTCTTCGGCAAGCGCGCCGGCAACCACGCGGTCGCCTACGCGCAGTCGGCCGACTTCGTCGACATGCCGACGGATGCGGCAGACGGCGTCGTGAAGCTGCTCGCGCAGCTGCGCGAGGGCAGCGGCAGCGAGAACGTCGCCGAGATCCGCAAGGCGCTGCAGGAGACGATGGACCGCAACGCGCAGGTGTTCCGCACGGAGGAGACGCTGCAGACGGCGCTCGCCGACATCGCGGCGCTGCGCCAGCGCTACCCGAACGTCCGCATCCACGACCGGGGGCGTCGCTTCAACACCGACCTGCTCGAGGCGGTCGAGCTGGGCTTCCTGCTCGACCTGGCCGAGATCGTCGTGGTCTCCGCGATCAACCGCAAGGAGTCGCGCGGCGCGCACATGCGCGACGACTACCCGACGCGCGACGACGTCAACTTCATGCAGCACACGATGGCCTACCGCACGGCCGGCGACACCGGCGTGCCGCAGGAGATCCGGCTCGACTGGAAGCCCGTGCGCATGACGAACTACGAGCCGCAGGAGAGGAAGTACTGATGGCAGCGACACAGGTGGGCACGCCCGGCCAGGAGACGGCCGCGGAGGCTGCCTCGGTGGAGGGCGGCACCGCGCCGGACTCGGTCGACTCGGCAGCCGAGGGGCACGACCGCCCGCTCGAGGCCGCAGAGCCGATCGAGGAGCCCCAGAGCTTCCCCGTCACGGTCATCGTGCGTCGCTACGACCCCGAGGTCGACGACGAGCCCCGCTGGGTGGACTACGACGTGCAGATGTTCTCGACCGAGCGCATCCTCGACGCCCTGCACCGCATCAAGTGGGAGCAGGACCCCTCGCTCACGTTCCGCCGCTCGTGCGCGCACGGCATCTGCGGCTCGGATGCCATGCGCATCAACGGCAAGAACCGCCTCGCCTGCAAGGCGCTCGTGAAGGACTTCGACGTGTCGAAGCCCATCTACGTCGAGGCGATCAAGGGCCTGCCGCTCGAGAAGGACCTGATCGTCAACATGGAGCCGTTCTTCGACTCCTTCCGCGAGATCCAGCCCTTCCTGCAGGCCACGGGCAAGCCCGACAAGGAGCGCCACCAGACGATCGCGGAGCGCGAGCGCTTCGACGACACGACGAAGTGCATCCTGTGCGCGGCGTGCACGACCTCGTGCCCGGTCTTCTGGACCGACGGCCAGTACTTCGGCCCGGCCGCGATCGTGAACGCGCACCGGTTCATCTTCGACTCGCGCGACGAGGCGAGCCAGGTGCGCCTCGACATCCTGAACGACAAGGAGGGCGTGTGGCGCTGCCGCACGACCTTCAACTGCACGGACGCCTGCCCGCGCGGCATCCAGGTCACCAAGGCGATCGCCGAGGTCAAGCAGGCCATGATGACGGGCGTCAAGCTCTAAGCACCGCCCGCCGACGAGGCCCGCTCCGCGCTCAGGCGCCGAGCGGGCCTCGTCGTCCGCGCACGGATCGATGCGACCCGCCGGGGCATGCGGGGATCGCGAACGGGACGCGCTCCCCGAGCACTTCGCTCAGAGAATACTTAGCCTGGCAATGTATCCTGTCGGCATGGACGCCACAGCGAGCACCGATCCCGCACCCCAGGACGCAGACCGCACCGCGGCCCCCACCGAGCGCCCGGTGGTCGGCGGCGCCCCGCGCTCCGCGGCCGACCGCATCCGCCCCTGGGCCGTGCTCGTCGCACTGCCGGCGACGCTGGCGATGGCGGTGCTCGGCGGCGGCGCGTTCGGCGGCCAGGAGGTCTCGCGGGCATCCTCCGGCGCGCTGTCGGCGGATGCGACCCCGCTCGCGCCCGCGGGCCCCGCCTTCTCGATCTGGTCGCTCATCTACCTCGGGCTCGCCGCCTACGCCATCTGGCAGGTGCTGCCCCGGCACCGGCGCGACCCGCGGCAGCAGCGCATGGGGTGGCTCGCGCTCGCCTCCCTGGTGCTGAACGCGCTCTGGATCATCTGCGCGCAGGCGGGACTGCTCCCGCTCACGGTCGTCGTGATCCTCGCCCTGCTGGTGGTGCTCGCGCTCATCATGCGCGTGCTAGCCAGCTCGAGGGCGGCGAGCTGGCAGGAGGCCGCGGTCGTGGACGGCACGTTCGGCCTCTACCTCGGCTGGGTCTCCGTGGCGACGGTCGCCAACGTGGCGGCCTGGCTGGCAGGCTCCGGCGTCCGCCCCGAGGCGTTCGAGCTGCCCGCCATCGGCATGATCGCGGTCGTCGTGGTCGTCGGCGTGGTGCTCGCCCTCTGGAGCCGAGGGCGGCTCGCCCCCGCCGCAGCGATGGCATGGGGCCTGGCCTGGATCGCCGTCGGCCGCGCCTTCGACGAGCCCCACAGCCTGCCCGTCGCCATCGCCGCCGCCGTGGCCGCGCTCGCCATCGCCGTGGCCGCGCTCGCGCTGCGCGCGCGCCGGTGGTCCGCGCCCGGGCCCGCCTGAGGCATCCCCGGGGCGCGGCGCTCCGGTCGACCGACCGAGCGGGCGCTCAGGAGCGCCGGACGGCCACGACGTTCGCGACCGCCCAGGCGATGGTGAGCAGCACGACCTGCGCCCACGCGATGAAGGACATCGGGTCGCCCGGCTCGAGCAGCAGCATCGCCGCCACGAGCACGCCCATGGCGATCAGCATGGCGCAGACGCCGACGATGGCCAGCGCGTGCACGCCGATCGTGCGATCGCGCTCGTCGAGGTACTCGGCTGCGTTGAGCCGCGTGAAGTCGCTCGCCCGGCCCGAGCGCGCGTAGATCGCGCTGCCTGCCACCGCGGTCGCGATCACGGCGAACGCGATCGCGACGAACCACTGGGCGCGCGTCGCGAAGATCACGGCCGTGAGCAGCGCCGCTGCCGTGAGCGCGGCGTTCCACCACGACATCCTCAGCCACCTACGCGTCGACATCGAACAGCTCCTCCACGGTGGTCCCGAAGTGCCGCGCGAGGTGCACGGCGAGGGCGAGCGAGGGGTCGTAGCGACCCGTCTCGATCGCGTTGATCGTCTGGCGCGAGACGCCCATCGCCCGAGCGAGCGCGAGCTGCGACAGCTCCTGCTGCAGGCGCAGCGCTCGGACGCGACTCTCCATGTGGAAAGCGTACTTGACACCGGGAAGCGCGACAAGCAGACTTGTCATGACAAGCCCACTTGACACGCCCCAGACGTGATGCCGGCGCGCCGCCGAGCATCCGCCACCGAAAGGAACCCTCGCATGCTCGAAGCCCTCTCCGACTTCACCACCGGCCTGCCCGGCTGGGCGCAGTGGCTGGGCATCATGGCGATCAGCGCCATCCCGTTCGTCGAGAGCTACTTCGGCTCGGTCATCGGCATCCTCGCCGGAGTGCATCCCGCCGTCGCCATCGCCGCCGCCGTCGTGGGCAACGCGATCTCGATGCTCGTCTTCGTGCTGCTGGCGGATGCGGCCCGCAGGAAGGCGACCGGCGGTCGCGAGGCCGCCCAGGAGCCCTCGCCCCGCCGCCAGCGCCTCAAGCGCATGTTCGACCGCTTCGGGGTGCCGGGCGTCAGCCTCCTCGGGCAGACGCTGCTGCCGAGCCAGATCACCTCCGCCGCCATGGTGTCGTTCGGCGCCTCCCGCAACGCCGTGATCCTCTGGCAGTGCATCTCGATCGTGCTGTGGGGCGTCGCCTTCGGCCTGCTGGCGCTCGGCGGCGCAGAGCTGCTCTCGCTGCGCTGAGCGCCCGCCTCCGGGGTGCGCTGCAGCGGGCAGCGCACCCCGGAGGGCGGTGGGGCAGACTAGCCGCGTGAACCACGCGACCATCGCCGCCCTCGACCGGCTCGACGCCCTGCGCACCGCGCTCGACGGCGTCGACCTGCCGCTGTCGATCGCCGGTGCCGATGCCGCTCGCGATGCGCGTCGCGCCGCCGTTCGCCAGATCGACGACTACATCCGACCGCGGCTCAGCAACCTCGACGCGCCGCTGCTGGCCGTCGTGGGCGGATCGACGGGGGCGGGCAAGTCGACGCTCGTCAACGCCCTCGTCGGCCTGCCGGTGACGCGCACCGGCGTCATCCGGCCGACGACCCGGCAACCGGTCCTCCTGCACTCCCCCGCCGATGCCGCCTGGTTCGCCTCGACCCGGATGCTGCCGGGGCTCGCGCGCGTCACCGGCATCGTGCGCGAGGCGCCGGCGCACGAAGCGGGCGACGACCCGGATGCCACCCGCATCGGCTCGGTCGTGCTGGTCGCCGACCAGCGCGTCCCGCGCGACCTGGCGATCCTCGACGCCCCCGATGTCGACTCCATCGCCGACGAGAACCGCGAGCTCGCCGGGCAGCTGCTGGCGGCGGCCGACCTGTGGCTGTTCGCCACCACCGCCAGCCGCTACGCCGACGCCGTGCCGTGGACGCTGCTCGACGACGCAGCAGGTCGCGACATCACCGTCGGGGTGGTGCTGAACCGCGTGCCGCCCGGCGCCGAGGCCGAGGTCGAGGCCGATCTGCGCACGATGCTCACCCAGCGAGGGCTCGGCGCTGCGCCCGTCTTCGTCGTCACGGAGTCGGCGCTCGACGAGCGCGGCATGCTGCCGCAGTCGGCGGTGGCCGAGATGCGCGCGTGGCTCACCGGCATCGCCGGAGACCGCGCCGAGCGGGCGCGCATCGCCGGCCGCACGCTCGCGGGCACGGCCGAGCGGCTCAGCACCACTGCCCGGACGGTCGCCGATGCTCGGGACGAGCAGCTCGTTGTGGCGCGCGACCTGCGCGAGACCGTGCGCGCCGCCCACCACGACGCCGCCGAGCGGGTCGGCGACGCCACGCGCGACGGCGTGCTGCTGCGTGGCGAGGTGCTCGCCCGCTGGCAGGACTTCGTGGGCACCTCCGACGTCTTCCGCACGCTCGAGTCCTGGTTCTCGCGCACCCGCGATCGCGTGACGGCCTGGTTCCAGGGCAAGCCGGCACCGACCGTCGAGGTCGAGCAGGAGATCGAGTCCGGCCTGCACGCGGTGATGGTCGACGAGGCCGGCCGCGCTGCCTCCGACGCCTGGGTGCGGGTGCGGCAGGGCGCCGTCGGCAGGCAGCTGACCAGCGGCGCCGACCTCGCGCATCCGGCCGCAGACCTGCCGGAGCGCGCGTCGAGGCTCGTCCGCGACTGGCAGCAGTCGCTCATCGAGCTGATCACCGAGCAAGCAGCGGGCAAGCGCACGAAGGCACGGGTGATGTCGCTGGGGCTCAACGTGATCACGGTCGCCCTGATGGTCGTCGTCTTCGCCTCGACGGGTGGGCTCACCGGCGGCGAGCTCGCCATCGCGGGCGGCTCGGCCGTCGTGGGGCAGAAGCTGCTCGAGACGATCTTCGGCGAGGACGCGGTGCGGCGGCTGGCGGCGCAGGCGCGCGCCGACCTCGAGGAGCGCGTGCACGCGCTGCTGCTCGAGCAGGCGGAGCGCTGGGATCCGCTGCTCGCCCCCGTCGAGGCCGGTGCCGACGGCGATGCCCTGCGCGACGCCGCCGCGGGCCTGCAGCTCGCGATGGCGGCGGTGGGCACGCCGGGCGACGCTGCTGGCGATCGCTCGACGCACCGCGAGCTGCTGCCGAGCGACCTGGTCGAGGGTGAGGCGATGGATGCGCCTGCCACCGGCGCCTCGGCCGATCCGCCGCTCGAGGGCGATGCCGACGACGTGCACGAGCTGGAGCCGCCCCGATGAGCGACCGGCGCGATGCCGGCGTCGACGGGCTGCTCACCGCGCTCTCCGAGGCGGCGGAGCTCGGTGCCGGTCGGGTGCCGGCCGACGAGCTGGAGGCGGTGCGGCGCATCGCCGATCGCGCCGGAGAGCGGCGCGCGCTCTCGTCGGAGCACACGGTCGTCGGCTTCTTCGGCGCCACCGGCTCCGGCAAGTCGTCGCTGGTGAACGCCCTCGTCGGCGAGCCCGTCGCGCGCACGCACGTGCGCCGGCCCACCACGTCCGCGCCACTCGCCGCGGTCTGGAACCCCCGCGGCGCATCCGCGCTGCTCGACTGGCTGCAGATCGGCGACCGTCGCATCATCGAGCGCCCCTTCGCAGCGAGCCTCGACGCGGGCGACCGCAGCGGCGGCGGCCCGGGGTCGAGCGACCCGGGCCCCTCCCTCATCCTGATCGACCTGCCCGACTTCGACTCGGTCGCGCTCGAGCACCGCACCATCGCCGAGCGCCTCGCCGGGCAGGTCGACGTGCTGGTCTGGGTGGTCGACCCGCAGAAGTACGCCGACGCCGTCATCCACCGCGACTTCATCGCCCCGCTCGCGACGCACGCCGCGGTGACGGCGGCGGTGCTCAACCAGGTCGACCGGCTGCCCACGCGGCAGGTCGAGCAGGTCGTCGACTCGTTGCGCGGGCTCCTGCGCAGCGACGGCCTCGACGGCGTGCGGGTGCTGCCGGTGTCCGCCACCGAGGGCACCGGGATCGACGACCTGCGGGCGCTGATCGCGCGGTTCGCGGCCGAGCGCACCGCGGCGACCCAGCGGCTGGCGGCCGACGTGCGCGGCATCGCGGCGAGGCTGGAGTCCGCGGGCGTGCCGGGAACCCTGCGGGGCGCAGACGCGCAGGCGCTGGAGCGCGGTCTCGCGACCGCGGCGAGCGTCGAGGCCGTGGCGGGCGCCGTCGCTGGCAGCTATCGCAAGCGCGCCGGGCAGCTGACGGGCTGGCCGCTCACCTCGTGGATGCTGCGGCTCGCGCCGGACCCGCTGCGCCGGCTGCACCTGGCGTTCGGTCGAGAGCGCGCGGCGCTGGGGCGCGCGCGCGACGGCGGTCGCGACGCTGAGCTGCACCGCACCGGCCTCCCGCCCATGCGAGCGGCGCAGCGAGCGCAGGCGGGGCTCGCGGTGCGCGCCTACGCCGACGCGGCAGCCGCAGGTCTCGGCGAGGGCTGGTCGGCCGCGATCCACGAGCGCGCGGCGGAAGCCCTGGAGGCGCTGCCGGGCGAGCTCGACCGGGCTGTCGCGCGCACGGATCTCGGCGCCCGAGGCTCGTGGTGGTGGCCGCTGCTCGCTGCGCTCCAGTGGCTCGCGCTCGCGGTGGCGATCATCGGCGGGGTCTGGCTGCTGCTGCCGCTGGTGCTGCCGCTGTGGGGCATGGTGGCGCCGGCGATCCCGCAGCTCGACGGCACGCAGACGTGGTTCGACGGCTGGCCGATCCCGCTGCTGGCGCTCATCGGCGGCGTGCTGCTCGGCATCGTCGTCGGTCTGCTCGGCGCGCTCGTCGCCGGGGCGGTCGGCGCCGCCAGGCGCTCGCGGGCCAGACGGCGCCTGCGCCGCCAGGTCGCGGCCGTCGCCCGCGAGACGGTGGTGCAGCCGATCGAGCACGAGCGCGAGCGAGCCAGGGCGTTCGCGGCCGCTGTCGCGCGAGCACGGGGCCGCACGCGCTGAGGTGCGCACGCACTGAGGTGCGCACGCGCTGAGGTCCGCACGCGCTGAGGCTCCCACGCGCTGAGATGCCGTGTGCGCCGCGCTGCGCGCACGTGGCTGGGTGCACCTGGCTGCGCCCACCGCACTGCCCGGCCCGGCAGCCGCAGCGCCTCGGAGCGCTACCCGGCGGTGAGGCCGTCGTCGTCGGGCTCCGCTGCCGCCTGCCGCGCCTCGGCGGCCGAGCGAGCGGTGAGCGCACGGGCCGCGCGAGCCCTCGCCTGCTCCATGGTGACCGTGCGCAGCTCGGCGCGCACGTCGGCGATCGCCGACGCGCTCATCGACAGGCTCGTCGCCCCGAGCCCCACGAGCACGACCGCCAGCGCCGGATCCGCCGCCGCTTCGCCGCAGACGCCCACGGGCTTGCCCGCAGCGGCACCGGCATCGCCGATGAGCTTGATGAGGCGGAGCACCGCCGGGTGCCACGGATCCTGCAGCGCGGCCACCGAGCCGAGCTGGCGGTCGGCAGCCATCGTGTACTGGGTGAGGTCGTTCGTGCCGATGGAGACGAAGTCGGCCGCTTCGAGCACCTGGTCGGCGAGCACGGCGATGGACGGCACCTCGGCCATCGCGCCGACGCTCGCGAGCCCGAGCTCCTTGCCGAGCGCGACGAAGTAGGCGGTCTCGTCGTGATCGGCGATCATGGGTGCCATCACGTGCAGCTCTGCGTCCGTCGCCGCCTGCGCGGCCGCGAGCGCCGTGAGCTGGTCGCGCAGGATCTGCTCGCTCGCCCGCAGCGCGCGGATGCCGCGCAGCCCCAGCGCCGGGTTCTCCTCGTGCGCGTCGTTGAGGAACGACAGCGGCTTGTCGGCGCCGGCGTCGAGCACGCGCACGACCACCTTCTTGCCCGGGAACGCCTGCAGCACCTCGACGTAGGCCTTCGTCTGCTCCTCGACCGAGGGGGCGCTCGACGAGCCGAGGAAGAGGAACTCGGTGCGGAAGAGGCCGACGCCTTCGGCACCCAGCTCCACCGCGCCCGGGGCATCCTTGCCAGAGCCGACGTTCGCCATGAGCGGCACCTTCGTGCCGTCGGCGAGGGCGCCGTCGGTGATGGGCGCCGAGGCCGCGGCCAGTCGCGACTCGCGCTCGGCGCGCGCAGCGTCCACCGACGCGGCGTCAGGGTCGAGCACGACGCTCCCCGCCTTGGCGTCCACGATCGCGAGCTGTCCGTCGGTGACCGCGCTGAGGATCCCGACCACGCCGACGACCGCCGGCAGCGACTTCGAGCGGGCGAGGATCGCGGTGTGCGAGGTGGGGCCGCCGTCCTCGGTGATGAGCGCGAGGGTCTGCTCGAGGTCGAGGGTCGCGGTGTCGGCGGGCGCGAGGTCGCGGGCGACGAGGATGAAGGGCTCGTCCGACTGCGGGACGCCGGGCGCCGCGACGCCGCGGAGGCGAGCGACCACGCGCTGCGCGACGTCGTCGAGGTCAGTGGCGCGCTCTGCCATGTACCCGCCCATCGCCGTGAGCATGTCGCGGAAGGCGCCGTAGGCATCCCACGTCGCCCGCTCGGCGTTCGCGCCGTCGGCGAGGCGGGATCGCACGTCGTCGAGGATCGCCGGGTCCTGCGCCATGAGGGCCGCCGCCTCGAGCACCTGCTGCGCCTCGCCGCCAGCCGCGACGGCACGGGCGTTCAGCTCCTCCGCGACCTCCTGGAGCGCCTCCTGCACGCGCTGGTGCTCGCTGTCCGCGTCGGCCGCGAGCGGCTCGTCGCTCGGCGGCGCCAGCGGCTCCGGCATCTTCAGCACCTTCGCGGCAGCGATGCCGCGACCGACCCCTACACCTGACAGCGCACTCATGCGGCCACACTACGCTGAGCCGTCGAAGCGCCGCCACGGGGACCGGAAGGCTGGGGATGCAGCAGTTGATCGAGCGGGTCATGCGCTCCCGACCCGTCCGCGCCTGGCAGCGCTACGCCGAGCAGCGCGGCCCGGTGCTGTCGCAGGGCATGACCCTCCAGGCATTCCTGTCGCTCTTCGCCGCGCTCTTCGTGGGCTTCACCCTCTTCATGGCGATGCTCGGCGGCAACCCGATGCTGCGCGACGCCGTGATCGACTCGATCTCGGGCGCGGTGCCCGGGCTCATCGGGCCGGACGCCGCCATCGACGTCGACCAGCTCACGCGCTCGCGCGGGCTCGACCTCGCCGGGATCATCGCCGCGCTCGCGATCCTCGTGACGGCCATCGGCTACATCGCGGTGAGCCGCGAGGGCTTCCGCGCCATGTTCCAGCTCGGCAACCCGCCGACCAACGCCGTGCTGCTGAAGCTGAGCGACCTCGGCGTCGGTGTCGGCATCGGGCTGCTCGTGCTCGTCTCGGCGGGCGTGCTCGTGCTCTCCCAGGGCTTCGCGGAGGCGATCGGGCTCGGGTGGACCTCGGGCCTCATCGGCTTCGCGGTGCAGCTCGCGCTCGACACCGCGATCGTGCTCCTGCTGTTCCGCTTCGGCGGCAGGCTGCGCCTGCCGGCCAAGCAGATCGTGCCTGCCGCCCTCGCCTGCGCCGTCGGCTTCCAAGTCCTCAAGCTGCTCGCGTCGCGACTGTTCGGGTCCGTGGAGAACAACCCGCTGCTGGCCGGTGTCGCAGCACCCGTCATCATCCTGCTGTGGCTCGGGTTCATCATGCAGGTCCTCATGCTCGTGCTCGCCTTCGTGGCGGTCGGGCCGACGGGCCGGGCCTACACGCGGCTCGTCGAGGTCGGCGGCATCGATGCCACCCTCTCGCCGGCTGAGGCGCGGGCGCTGCTCGAGCAGGTGCGCGAGGCTCGTCGCGAGGGCGACGACGCCGCCAAGCTGCACCGCAGGCTGGCCAAGCGGCGACGCTGACCGCCGGTCGCCGACCCGCACCGGCACGCGCTGTCGGCGGGGCTCGGTAGGCTCGACGGCATGGTCCGCATCGCCTCCGTCAACGTCAACGGCGTCCGTGCCGCGTTCCGCAAGGGCATGGGCGAGTGGCTGGAAGCGGGCGGCTTCGACATCGTCGCGCTGCAGGAGGTCCGGGCGCTCGACGAGGATCTCCTCCCCCTGGTGCCGGGGTGGCACGTGCTGCACGACCCCGCCACCGCCAAGGGCCGCGCCGGCGTCGCCGTGCTCTCGCGCGAACCCTCCATCGCGCACCGCACCGACATCGGCCTCAAGACCTTCGACACGAAGGGCCGCTGGCTCGAGGCCGACTTCCTCATCGGCGAGACCCCGCTGACCGTCGTCTCCACCTACGTGCACTCGGGCGAGGTCGGCACGCAGAAGCAGGTCGACAAGTACCGCTTCCTCGACTCGATGGCCAAGCGCCTGCCGCAGCTGCGCAAGCACTGCGATCACGTCGTGGTGATGGGCGACCTCAACGTCGGCCACACCCCGCTCGACATCAAGAACTGGCGGGGCAACCAGAAGAGCGCCGGCTTCCTGCCGGAGGAGCGCGCGTACTTCGACCGGTTCTTCGGCACCGGCATGGTGACCGGCGTCGACGGCTCGCGCGGTCGCGGCCACGGCTGGGTCGACGTGGGCCGAGCCGCGCATCCGGAGACCGACGGCCCCTACACCTGGTGGTCGCAGCGCGGCAAGGCGTTCGACACCGACACCGGCTGGCGCATCGACTACCAGATGGCGAGCCCCGCGCTCGCGGCCCTCGCCAGCGACTACCGCGTCGACCGCTACCCCTCGTACGACACCCGCTGGTCAGACCACGCCCCCGTCGTCGTCGACTACAACCTCTAGGGACCTCATGGCACAGCCCCGCATCTACTCGGGGATGCAGCCCTCCTCGGGCTCGCTCCACCTCGGCAACTACATCGGCGCGCTGCAGCAGTGGCGCCGCATGCAGGCAGACGCCGAGGCCTTCTTCTCGATCGTGGACCTGCACGCCATCACCGTGCCGCAGAGCCCGGAGGTGCTGCGCGAGCAGGTGCGCACCCTCGCCGCGCAGTACATCGCGGGCGGCATCGACCCCGACAGCGCCTGCCTCTACGTGCAGTCGCACGTCACCGCGCACGCGCAGCTCGCCTGGTTGCTGAGCACCATCACGGGCTTCGGCGAGGCGAGCCGCATGACGCAGTTCAAGGACAAGACGGCCAAGGGCGGGCAGGAGGCGGCCTCGGTCGGCCTCTTCACCTATCCGATCCTGATGGCAGCCGACATCCTGCTCTACGACGCCGACATCGTGCCGGTCGGCGACGATCAGAAGCAGCACGTCGAGCTCACGCGCGACCTGGCCGAGCGCTTCAACAAGCGCTTCGGCGCCACCTTCGTGGTGCCGAAGCCGCAGATCCTGGCGGACGGCGCGCGCATCTACGACCTGCAGAGCCCGCAGTCGAAGATGTCGAAGTCGGCCGACAACGACAAGGGCATCGTCTGGCTGCTGGACGAGCCCGCCAAGACGGCCAAGAAGATCCGCTCGGCCGTCACCGACACCGAGGGCTCGATCCGGGCCGACAAGGTCGAGAAGCCCGGCGTGACCAACCTGCTGGGCATCATGAGCGCGGTGACCGGCGCCAGCGTGCCGGATCTCGAGGCGCACTTCGAGGGCCAGGGCTACGGCGTCTTCAAGACCGAGGTGGCCGATGCCGTCGTGGCAGAGCTCGGCCCCGTGCGCGAGCGCACCCTCGAGCTGCTCGCCGACCCGGCCGAGCTCGACCGGCTGCTGGCCGCGAACGCCGAGCGCGCCGCCGCCGTGGCGGACGCGACCCTGCGCCGCGCGATGGAGGCGATGGGTCTGCGATGACCTCCTCCACTCCCCGCATGGCCGGCCCCACGCTGCCGGTGCTGGGCGCGAAGGTCGTCATGAACGCGCTCGTGGAGGGCGACGTCCAGCGCGTCCTGGAGGCCTGCACGACCGACCAGGCCGCACGGTTCCTCGAGACGCCGCTGCCCTACTCGCGCGCCGACGCTGCGTCGTTCGTGCGGGAGTTCGTGCCCGCGGGTTGGCGCGGCGAGCACGACGAGCGGGTGTACGCGATCCGCGAGTCGCTGCGCGGTCCGCTCGCCGGGGTCATCGGCCTGCGCGAGGGCGAGCGGGAGCTGGGCTTCTGGCTGCACCCCGACGCGCAGGGCAAGGGCCTGATGGCGGATGCGGTGCGCACGATGGTCGAGCACGCCGAGGGGTGCCTCACCTGGCCGGAGGTCACCTGGAGCTGCTTCGACGGCAACACCGCCTCCATGCGGGTCGCGAGGGCAGCCGGCTTCGCCTACCTCGGCACGATCGAGTCGACGCAGCGAGGCCGTCCGGTCGTCCAGCACGTCGGGGTCTGGCGCCGCTCCGGTGCGCCCGAGCGAGCACTGCCCTGGCCGAGCCTCGACTGAGGCGCGCCCGCCCGATCGCGCTCCCCCGCCCCCGCCGCACAGCCGCGCACACCGCAAGCCCCGCCGCCGCGCCTCCCGCACGCCGCGCACACCGCAAGCCCCGCCGCCCTCCCGCGCGCCGCGCACACCGCAAGCCCCGCCGCCCTCCCGCCCAGCCGCGCACAACGCAAGCCCCGCCGCCGCGGGACGGGCGGCACGGGGCCGCACAGCTCGCCTCGGCGCGGATCGAGCTGCGTCGACGTGCGTTGTGCGCAGCCGGAGGCGAGCGTGCGCGATCAGCGCTCGTCAACCTCTCGGATGCAGCGCGAGTGCCGCGCTGACGAGCTCCACGAAGCGGTCGGGATTGCCTGCGAGCCACGTGGCTGAGACGCGCACGGTGATGTAGCCCTGGAGCAGTGCCTCAGCGTCCCGAACCCTGTCGCGCTCGAACGCCTGCTCGTGCGTCGCTCGACCGTCGACCTCGACGATCACGCAACCGCCCACCACGAAGTCGACCTCTCCGACGCGTGGGATGGCCACCTGCTGGCGGTGCTCGAGGCCGGCTGCGCGCAGCAGCAGCTTCGCATCGGTCTCGTAGCCCGATCCGCACAGCGCATCGACCGCTTCGATCGCGGGCTCGTCGTTCCACTCGAAGCCGTCCAGGGCTCGGCGCATGTCGCCGAGCGTCGCCCGGTGTCGCTGCATCGCGGAGTCGGCGACTCGGATGGCCTCGTGCACCCCGAGGCAGCGCGCGATGCAGCGCACGGTCGCGGTGACCGAGGTCGAGCAGCGAGTGCCGTCATCGACGTCCAGGTCGGACCAGTGCAGGACCACGCCGTCTCGGCGCATCAGGCGCTGGAAGCGGTCGCTCGGATCGCGCAGTCGCGTCGATCCGTCCCACAGGTGCACGTGCAGGCGCGTGTCCCGCGGCTCCCAGAGGCCGAGCGCTCGCGCAGCAGTGGCGCATGCGAGCCGCCCGCCGATGCGGAGCGCCTGAAGCAGCTGCTCATCGACGGATCCGCGGACGTAGACGTCTCGGCGCGCCCGCACCAGCGCGCCTGAGCGCAGGGCCTCCTCGATCTCGCGGCGGCTGAGCCCTTCGGCTCGCAGCTCCCGGTACTCATCCACTCGGGTGGCGCCCTGAGGCAGTGGTCTGAGCGTCGACATGGAGGCGAGGATGCGGCGCGGACGGGTGCCCTCGCTCGGCGGCCACCGCTCGATGTGGACAGTCCGCCCGCGCACCGGCTGCACGACGCAAGCCCGAGCGCCGCGGCACGCGGGCGGATGCGCGGGCGCGGCGCGCATCGGTGTGGTTCGGCCGATCGGGCTTGCGTTGTGCGCAGGAGAGCAAGCGGGGGCGCGGGTGGCGAGGGCGGGGGGCGAGGGCGGGGGGGGCGAGGGCGGGGGGGCGAGGAGGCGCGGAATGAGGGGGCGACCCCGCGAGTTGTAGGCTGGGAGCGCAACGTGCCCGGGGTCAGTGCAAGTCTGAACCGGCGGTGAGAGTCCGCGAACCGAGCGACCGCGTCATGACGAGCGATCGCGCGGCCGAGCTGGTGGAATTCCAGCACCGACGGTGAGAGTCCGGAGGGGAGGCGCACGCGAGGTCGTCAGCGACCCCTCGGATCCCCGTGCGCGTTCGGAGAGGAACGGATGTCGGGGATCACCGCTGCAGAGCGCGCCGCGATGGCGCGCGCTCGCGCGCTCGCCCTGCGGGGGCCGCGAGGCGTGAACCCCCAGGTCGGCGCCGTCATCCTCTCCCCCGATGGTCGCATCGTCGCCGAGGGCTGGCACCGCGGTGCCGGCACCGCGCATGCCGAGGTCGACGCGCTCGCGCGGCTCGGCGCAGCCGACGCCCGCGGCACCACCGCCGTCGTCACGCTCGAGCCGTGCAACCACGTCGGCCGCACCGGCCCGTGCGCCCTCGCGCTGCTCGAGGCCGGCGTCGGCCGCGTCGTCTACGCCGCTGCCGACCCGGGCGAGGCCTCGAGCGGCGGGAGCGCGCGACTGCGGGCGGCCGGCGTGGAGGTCGAGCGCCTCGACGAGGCCGAGGGAGCGGCGCTCATCGCCGATTGGCTCTTCGTGCAGCGCGCACGCCGGCCGCGCGTCACCGTCAAGTGGGCGCAGTCGCTCGACGGTCGAGCCGCGGCCTCCGACGGCACGAGCCGCTGGATCACCGGCCCCGAGGCGCGCGCGCACGTGCACCGCGAGCGCAGCGCGCACGACGCGATCGCGGTCGGCACCGGCACGGTGCTCGCCGACGACCCACGCCTCACGGCACGCGTCGACGGTGAGCCCGAGGCTCCGCAGCCGCTGCCGGTCGTCTTCGGCGAGCGCGCGATCCCCGAGTCGGCAGCGCTGCGCGAGCACCCGCGCGGCCTGCGCACCGCCGGCCACGACCTCGAGCGCGAGCTCGCCGAGCTCGCCGCCGCGGGCATCCAGACCCTCTACGTCGAGGGCGGGCCGACGCTCGCGAGCGCGTTCGTGCGCGCCGGCCTCGCCGACCGCCTCACCGTCTACCTGGCGCCGACCCTCCTCGGAGGCCCGCGCACAGCGCTCGACGATCTCGGCGTCCACACGATCGACGAGCAGCGGCGCCTCACGGTGACGCGGCTCGAGCAGCTCGGCAGCGACCTCCTGGTCGAGGCCACGACAGAGAGCGAGCAGTGATGTTCACCGGCATCATCGAAGAGCTGGGCGAGGTCGTCTCGTTCGAGCCCCACGCCACCGACCCTGGGGCTTGGCGACTGACCGTGCGCGGACCGCTGGCCGTCAGCGACGCGTCGCACGGCGACTCGATCGCGGTCAACGGCCTGTGCCTGACCGTCGTCGACCAGACGGCGGAGGCGTTCACCGCCGACGTCATGCGCGTCTCGGTCGACATGTCCACGCTGGGCGACCGGCGGCCGGGCGACCGGGTGAACCTGGAGCGCGCTGCCGCGGTCGGCGATCGGCTCGGCGGTCACATCGTGCAGGGCCACATCGACGGCACCGCCACGGTGCTGGCGATCACCGAGGGCCGCGGCCAGCGCACCGTGCGCTGCTCGCTGGACGCCGAGCACGCGCACCTCGTCACCGCGAAGGGGTCGATCGCGGTCGACGGGATCTCGCTCACCGTCTCCGCGATCAGCGCCCCGGAGGAGGCGGAGCACTGGTTCGAGGTGTCGCTGATCCCCGAGACGCTCGCGTCGACGACCCTGGGATTCCGGGCGGTCGGCGAGCGGGTCAACATCGAGACCGACATCGTCGCGCGTCACGTCGAGCGCATGCTGCAGCTGGAGGCGAAGCGATGAGCATCACCACGATCGACGTCGCCCTGCGGGCGCTGCGCGAGGGCCGCCCCGTGATCGTCGTCGACGACGAGGGGCGCGAGAACGAGGGCGACCTGATCATGTCGGCGCACCTCGCGACCGCCGAGTGGGTCGCCTTCATGGTGCGACACACCTCCGGCTACCTGTGCGCACCGCTCACGGCTGAGCGCGCCGACGACCTCGGGCTGCCGCTGATGGTGCTCGAGAACCAGGACGAGCGGCAGACCGCGTACACGGTCACCGTCGATGCGGCGGATCGCGCCTCGACCGGCATCTCGGCCGACGACCGCGCGCACACGCTGCGGGTGCTCGCCGACACGTCCTCCACCGCGACGAGCCTGCGACGCCCCGGCCACATCGTGCCGCTGCGCGCCGTCGAGGGCGGTGTGCGCGCTCGTGCCGGCCACACCGAGGCCGCGGTCGAGCTGATGCAGCTCGCCGGGCTGCCCCCGGTCGGCGTCATCGGCGAGCTCGTCGAGGATTCGGGCGAGATGCGGCGACTGCCGGCGCTCATCGCCTTCGGCGACGAGCACGACCTGCCGGTCATCACCATCGAGGACCTCATCGACTACCTCGAGGCCGGCGGGATCCCGACAGCGTGCAGCGGCACGAACGAGGAGTCGGCGCGCGTCTCCTTCGAGGTGGAGACGAGCGTGCCGACCGCGTTCGGCACGTTCCGCATCGCGGCCTTCCGCGATCGTCAGACCGGTGCCGACCACCTCGCGATCATCGCGGGCGACGCGCTCGGCGACGGCGCGCTCGTGCGGGTCCACTCCGAGTGCCTCACGGGCGAGGCCCTCCACTCGCTGAAGTGCGAGTGCGGGCCCCAGCTCGACGCGGCGCTCGAGCAGATCCAGGCCGCGGGCAGCGGCATGGTGGTCTACCTGCGCGGCCAGGAGGGCCGCGGCATCGGGCTCATCAACAAGCTGCGCGCCTACCGGCTGCAGGAGCAGGGGCTCGACACGCTCGACGCCAACCTGGCGCTCGGCCTGCCCGCCGACGGCCGCGAGTACGGTGCGGCCGCCGCGATCATCCGGCAGCAGGGCATCGCCTCGATCCGGCTGCTCTCCAACAACCCGCTCAAGCGCGCGGCGCTCGAGCAGCACGGCGTCGCCGTGCAGGAGCTCGTGCCCCTGCTGGTCGGCGTCGGAGCGCACAACACCGCGTACCTGCAGGCCAAGCGCGACCGGATGGGGCACACGCTGCCCGAGGCGCTGTCGGTGCCGGCAGCGGCCGCCGCGCCGATCGGCACCCACCACGACGAACAGGAAGAGGGCTAGCCATGGCCGGAGCAGGACGACCCCAGCACGCAGCGAGCGCGGATGGCGCCTCGCACCTCGACGCGCGCGGCCTGCGCATCGCGGTGGTGCACGGCCGCTGGCACGAGCAGATCGCGACCGGGCTGCTCGAGGGCGCTCGCCGCGCCCTCGACGAGACGGGCGCCGACGTCACCGAGCTGCCCGTGCCCGGCTCGTTCGAGCTGCCGGTCGTCGCGCAGGCGGCACTGGAGGCCGGCTTCGACGGCGCGGTCGCGCTCGGCGTGATCATCCGCGGCGGCACCCCGCACTTCGAGTACGTCTCCCAGGCCGCGACGATCGGGCTCACCGAGGTCGCCGTGCGCACCGGGAAGCCGATCGGCTTCGGTGTGCTCACCCTCGACGACGAGCAGCAGGGCATCGACCGCGCGGGCCTCCCGGGCTCTAAGGAGGACAAGGGGCGCGAGGCCGCGGAGGCGGTCGTCGAGGCAGCGCTGGCGCTGCGCAGCCTCCGCGCCTGAGCCGGGCGCCCGGGGCGCGGGCGGCGATGACGAGCGCCGGGAGCGCCGGCCGCTCCACAGCAGCGAGCCGCAGCGCCCAGCGCCTCGACGCGGATGCGCCGCGCGCGTTCCTGTGTGCGCGCCCTGGAGCACGTGAACGGTTACGATGAACCGTCGTCCACGCGGAGCCGAGGGTGTCTCCGACGCGACCGGCCCGTCACGAGCGGTCCGCACCACCCACGCGCACCGCACACCCGCATCCGACCCGCGCGTGCATCCACCAGGAAGCAGCATGTCCACCTCCGCTCCGCACACGGCCACCGCGCCGAAGCCCGCCAACTCGCGCGGGCGCGTCCTCTTCGCCACGCTCATCGGCACGACCGTCGAGTTCTACGACTTCTACGTCTACGCGACGGCCGCAGTCCTCGTCTTCCCGTACCTCTTCTTCCCCGCGGGCGATGACACCACCAGGCTGCTGTCGTCGTTCGCGGTCTTCGGCGCGGCCATGGTCGCGCGCCCCATCGGGTCGATCGTCTTCGGGCACCTCGGCGACAAGCACGGGCGCAAGCTCACGCTCGTCGGCGCACTGCTCACGATGGGCATCGCGACGTTCCTGATCGGCCTGCTCCCGACCTACGAGCAGATCGGCTGGTTCGCGGCAGCGCTGCTCGTGCTCATGCGCCTCGCGCAGGGCTTCGCCATCGGCGGCGAGTGGTCTGGAGCAGCCCTGGTCGCGACCGAGAACGCCCCGGCCGGCAAGCGCGCGTGGTTCGGCACCTTCCCGCAGCTCGGTGCGCCGATCGGCTTCATCATCGCCAACGGCCTCTTCCTCATCATCGCCGCGGCCCTGCCGAGCGACGACCCCTCGATGCCCTCGGACGCGTTCCTCGAGTGGGGCTGGCGGATCCCGTTCCTGTTCTCCGCCGTCATGGTGATCGTCGGGCTCTACGTGCGCCTCAAGCTCGTCGAGTCGACCTCGTTCGAGAAGGCGAAGACGACGGGCACGATCCAGCGCCTGCCGATCGCGACGGTCTTCCGCGGCTACTGGAAGGAGCTGATCCTCGGCACCTTCTTCATGCTCGCCACGTACGTGCTGTTCTACCTGATGACCGCGTTCTCGCTCACCTTCGGTCGCGCGCCCGTCGACGCGGCGGTGCCGGGCCTCGGCTACTCCTACAACTCGTTCGTGATGATGCTCATCGTCGGCGTCGTCTTCTTCGGCATCTTCACGCTCATCTCCGGCCCTCTGGCCGACCGCTTCGGCCGACGTCGCACCCTCATCATCGTCACCCTGGCGATCATCGTCTTCGGGCTGCTGTGGGTCCCCCTCACGGGCGGCGGCACGTTCGGCGTCATGGCGTGGCTGATCATCGGCATGTCGCTGATGGGCTTCACGTTCGGGCCGATGGGCGCGCTGCTGCCTGAGCTGTTCCCCACCAACGTGCGCTACACCGGCTCCGGCGTGAGCTACAACGTGTCGTCGATCATCGGCGCGGCCGTCGCGCCGTTCATCGCGGTCGCGCTGTGGACCGCGGGTGAGGGCAGCCCGTTCTGGGTGGGCGTCTACCTCTCCGGCGCCGGGGTGCTGACGCTCATCGCGCTCATCCTCTCGAAGGAGACGAAGGACCTCGACATGGAGCGCTGACGCGCCCCGCTGCTCCACTGCGAACGGCCGGCCGCCCGAGAGGGGCGCCGGCCGTTCGGCTGTGCAGGACGCGTGCTGCCTCAGCCGGTGCGCTCGGCGATCGTCCGCACCGCGGTGACCGTCGCGGCTCCTGCCGCCAGCCGCTCCATGTCGGTCCCCGGTGCATCGGAGGCGCTGTGCTCGCGGATGGACAGGCGCACCTCGTCGCCGTCGAGCTCGGTCATCGTGGTCTGCACGATCCCGAAGGGGGCGAGCGGCGCCTCCACGAGCTCGAGCGCAGCCGCGTCGGGCACGTTCGGCACGTTCACGTTCAGGATGGTGGCCGGCGGCGACTCGAGCAGCCGCGCGAGCGCGCGCCCGGCGATCGTCGCGGCGGTCTCCCAGTGCTGCTGCGGCAGCTCGACGAGCCCGACGTCGAGCGAGACGGCCAGGGCCCGCACCCCGCCCTGCCCTGCGGTGAGCGCGGCGCCCACCGTGCCGGAGTGCATGATGGCGCCGCCGACGTTCGCGCCCCGGTTGATGCCGCTGAGCACCACGTCGGGCGCTCCTCCGAAGGAGCCGTGCAGTGCCAGCAGCGTGATGAGCGCCGGCGCCGCGTGCACCGCGAAGGCGTCGCCCTCGATGCCGGGCAGCTGCCGTCGCTCGGAGCGCACGGTGCCCTTGCCTCCGGCCGCCGTCACGGCGGCGCCCTGGGTGGCGATGATGGATGCGCTGGCGCCCGAGTGCTCGTGGGCCGGCGCTGCGACCACCACCTCGAGCCCAGCGGCCGAGGCCACGCGCGCGAGCGCCGTGAGCCCCGGGGAGTCGATGCCGTCGTCGTTGGTGATCAGTGCCCGCATCACTCGCCGTCCCTCTCGTCGCCGTCCTCGTCCTCGGTCGTCAGCTCCTGCAGCTCGACGCGCTCGGCGATCGCCCGCACCGCCGCCGCGTCACCGGTGCCGAGCCCGCGCCTGGTGGCGTTGACGGCGCCGGCTGCGGCTGCGGTGCGCACGGCCTCCTCGTGGCCGCCGCCGGCGGCGAGCACCGCGGCCAGGCCTGCAGCGTAGGAGTCGCCGGCCCCGCGGGTGTCGACCGGCTCGAGCTGGGGCGCCGAGACGCGCCAGCTGCCCTGCTCGCCCACCACGATCGAGCCCTCGTGGGCGCGGGTGATGGCGACGAGCCCGATGCCGCCTGCCACCAGCTCGCGCGCCGCCGCGAGCAGCTGCCCCTCGTCGTCCCCGTCGTCGACGCGACCGTCGGCGACGAGCTCCTCGTGGCTCACCTTGAGCACGTCGACGCCGCCCTCGAGCGCCGCCTCGAGCCGAGGGCCCGCGAGATCGATGAGCACCGGCTTCCCGAGCTCGCGCATGTCGCTCGCGAGCCTGCGGTAGACGTCCGCCTCGATCGTCGTCTCGCCGTCGGGGCCCGAGAGGATGACGAGGTCGGCCTCCGTCGCGGCGCTCAGCATCGCGGTGTAGAGCGCGTCCAGGTCGTGCCGCGAGATCGGCTCCCCCTGCGTCTCGACGATCGGCTCGCGCTCGCCGCCGCGTCGGTCGTGGATGTAGGCGGGGCTGCTGCCCTCCCGCTCGATCGCGACGACGTCGAACCCCTCGCCGTCGAGCAGGTGCCGCGAGACCGATCCCGCCTCGCCCGTGACGGTGCAGACGATGGTGACCTCTGTGCCGAGCGCCTCGAGCATCCGCGCCTGCCAGACGCCCTGGCCGCCGACGTGCAGGTGCACGTCGGGCTCGCCGTGCAGCTCCTCGATGGTCACGGTCAGCATCGGGGCGGGGGCGAAGATCACGACGCGCGGCATGTCGCCACCCTAGGATCGCCGGCTGAGCGTCAGCGCAGGAAGAGCACCCGCAGCCGCGCGGTCGTGAACCACAGGCCCAGCACGATCATGACGCCGAAGTAGAGCAGGTGCAGCCAGATGGACGGCTGGATGAGCCCGGTCGTCAGCTGTCGGATCATGTCGACCCCGTGCCACAGCGGCAGCGCCTGGATCACCCACTGCATGCCCTGCGGGTAGACCTCGATCGGGAAGAAGGTGGCCGAGAGCATGAACATCGGCGCCATCAGGAAGAAGACGTAGTCGAGGTGCTGGAACGTCTTCATGTAGCTCGTCACCGCCATGCCGAAGGACGCGAAGCCGAAGGCGATGACGAGCGCGGCGGGGATGGCGAGCACCGCCGTCCACGAGAGGTTCAACCCCATGAGGGTCGTCACCGCCATGAAGCCGCAGGCGTAGAGCAGGCCGCGGAACAGTGCCAGCACGATCTCCCCCAGCGCCACGTCCAGCGGGCCGAGCGAGGTGGAGAGCATCTGCTGGTACAGCTTCGCGTGCCGCATCTTGAAGAAGACGTTCATCGTGGAGTCGTAGACGGCGCCGTTCATGGCGCTCACCGCCATCAGGGCGGGCGCGATGTAGGCGGCGTAGGGCACGTCGGTGCCGGCGAACTCGACCGTGCCGATCAGCGCGCCGAGGCCGATGCCCATGGAGAGCAGGTAGAAGACGGGCTCGAAGAAGCCGGTCAGCACCACGACCCAGTTGGTGCGCGCCATCACCTGGAGGCCGCGCGCGACGACCGAGCGGGTGTTGCCGGCGTAGAGGCCGCGGAGCGGGCCGCGGACGGTGGGGGCGGGAGCCTCGAGCAGCTCGTCGGTGCGCAGCTGGGTCACGTGTCGAGCCTCTTCCGGAAGACGCGGATGGAGAGCGCGCACGTCACGGCGGCGAGCAGCACGAGGAAGCCGACGTGCACGAGCGCCATCAGCGGCGAGAGCTCGGCGCCGTAGAGCGCGCTCCTGCCGAGCTCGGCCGCGTGCCAGAGCGGCGAGATCCACCCGATCCAGTGCAGGAACCAGGGCAGTGTCTCGAGCGGGAAGTAGGTGCCGGAGAAGAGCGTGAGCGGCAGCACCACGAAGCGCTCGATGAACGAGAGCTGGCCGCGATCCTCGGTCTGCGTCGCGACCCACGCCATCACCGAGAAGCCGACGGATGCGGCGAGCAGCAGGCCGATGGGCAGCAGCAGGAGCGCTCCCAGCGGATCGCCGAGCCGCAGGATGAGCACCATCGCGGTGAACGTGAGCAGCGGCAGCGTGACCCGCACGAGCGTGGCCAGCTGGTAGCCGAGCACGATCTGCGCTGCGCTGATCGGCGTGCCGCTCATCGCGAAGAACATGGGGAACCACTTGAAGCCGCCGAAGACGCCCCACGTGTTCTCGTTCGCGGCGGTCTGCATGGCGGAGGCCATCATGAGCGCGGGGACGATGAAGACGAGGTAGGGCACCCCGTCGACGCCCGACTGCTGGTTCTGGTCGACGAGCAGCGCCAGCCCCAGGCCGAGGCCCAGGACGAACAGGAAGGGCTCGCCGATGCTGAGCCCGAACCACGAGGCGACGTAGGAGCGCATCGAGCGGATCCGGTGCTCGCACACGTACCACCACCCCCAGCGCCGGCTGCGGCTGGCGATGCCCCGGTGGTCGACGCCGTCGACGGCGAGCGAGGGCTGCGTCGTCTCGCTCATTCGATCAGGCTCCTGCCGGTGAGCCGCAGGAAGACGTCCTCCAGGCTCGAGCGACGCACGAGGCTCGTGATCGGGCTGAGGCCGCGCTCGTGCACGGCGGACATCGCCGCCTCTCCGTCGTCGTCGTAGACGAGCACGCGATCGGGCAGCACCTCGATGCGGTCCCCGATGCCCTCGATGGTCTTCGCCGCGGCCTCGTTGTGCGCCGAGCCGAAGCGCACCTCGAGCACTTCGCGGGTCGAGTACTGCCGGATCAGCGAGGCGGGGCTGCCCTCGGCGACGATGGTGCCCTTGTCGACCACCACGAGCCGGTCGCAGAGCTGCTCCGCCTCGTCCATATAGTGGGTGGTGAGCACGAGCGTCGTCCCCTCCTCCTTGAGCCGGAAGAGGCGATCCCAGAGCACGTGGCGGGCCTGCGGATCGAGGCCGGTGGTCGGCTCGTCGAGGAGCATCGCCTTCGGGCTGTTGATGAGCCCCCGGGCGATCGTCAGGCGGCGCTTCATGCCGCCCGAGAGGCCGTCGACGCGCGACGTGCGCTTGTCGGTGAGCTGGGCGAACTCCAGCAGCTCCTCCGCGCGACGACGGACGTAGGGCATCGGCATGCCGAAGTAGCGACCGTAGACGATGAGGTTGTCGATCACCCGGAGCTCCTCGTCGAGCTGATCGGCCTGCGGGACGATGCCGAGCTGCGCGCGGATCTCCGGCCCGTGGTCGGCCGGGTCGAAGCCGAGCACCTCGAGCGCCCCGGAGGTGCGGGTCGAGGTCGCGGCGATCATGCGCATCGTGGTCGACTTGCCGGCGCCGTTCGGCCCGAGGAACCCGAAGGCCTCCCCCGGCTGGATGGCGAAGTCGATGCCGTCGACCGCGGTGAAGCCGCCGTAGCGCTTGGTGAGGCCCGTGGCCTCGATGACAGGTGCTGGCACGAGACCTCACAGTAGCGCCAGGCGCCCACACCGCACCGCTCTCCTCGGGTGCGGATCGTCAACCCTCGTTGACACATCCCTCGTTGTCAACCATCATTGACAGATGGACGAGATGACAGCCCAGGGCGAGCGGCCGCTCGGCGTGCTCGAGCGACTGGCCGAGGCGGCCGCCGCGCGGCGCGAGGTGGAGCGCGAGGAATCCGCGCTCGTCAGACGCGCAAGAATGGAGGGGTTCGCCTGGCAGGCGATCGCCGACGCGCTCGGCGTCTCGCGCCAGGCGGTCCACAAGAAGCACGGGAAGCGGTAGCGGATGCCGACCCGGGAGCCGGAGAGCGCGGGGATGAGCGAACGACGAGGCATGTTCGGCAGGCGCCGCAGCGAGGACGACGGGCCGCGCGCGAGCGTCAAGGAGCTGCTGCCCTACCTCTTCCCGAAGAAGGGACTGCTGGCCGGCGCGATCGCGCTGTCGTTCCTCGGCGCGGTCTTCGCGCTCGCGCAGCCGCTGCTCGTGCAGGAGCTCATCGCGCGCGTCGAGCAGGTGCAGCCCCTCGAGTGGCTGCCGTGGCTGCTCGTGGTGGTCGTGATCGTGGGAGCGGTGTCGGACGGGTTCCAGCACTTCCTCCTGCAGATCCTGGGCGAGCACGTGGTCCTGCGCACCCGCCGCACCCTCGTCGGCCGCATGCTGCGCCTGCCGATCGCCGAGTTCGACCAGCGCCGCATCGGCGACCTGGTGAGCCGGGTGGGCAGCGACACGACGCTGCTGCGGGCCGTGCTGACGCAGGGGCTCGTCGAGTCGATCGGCGGCGTCCTCACGCTGGTCGGCGCGGTGATCGCGATGCTCATCATCGATCCGCTGCTGTTCGGGCTGACCGTGCTCGTGCTCGTCGTCGCGATCGCGGCGATGCTCGTGGTGATGCCGATGCTCACGCGCGCATCGGGGAAGGCGCAGGAGCAGGTCGGCCACCTGACGAGCGCGCTCGAGCGGGCGATCAGCGCGGTGCGCACCGTGCGCGCCGCAGGCGCCACCGAGCGCGAGGTCGACGAGATCGGCGCACGGGCCGGCGACGCCTTCGGCGCCGGCGTGCGCGTCGCCCGCATCTCCGCCTTCGTCGTGCCGATCCTCGGCGTCGCCGTGAACCTGTCGTTCCTCATCGTGCTCGGCGTCGGCGGCCTCCGCGTCGCCACCGGAGAGATCGAGATCTCGCAGCTGGTCGGGTTCCTCCTGTTCCTGTTCCTGATGGTGATGCCGCTCGGCCAGCTCGCGGGCGCCATCGCCGCCGTCAGCGTCGCGCTCGGCGCGCTCGGCCGCATCCAGGAGATCGTGCGACTGCCCGGGGAGGCGCACGCCGACGCCGCGGTCGCGCTCTCACCGCTCGACGGCGCCCCGATGGTGGCCTTCGAGGGCGTCGGCTTCGCCTACCCCGCTGCCGAGGATGCGCGCGTGGTGCTCGAGGACGTGTCGTTCGCCGTCCCAGCCGGTTCGCGCACCGCGCTCGTCGGGCCCTCTGGTGCCGGCAAGTCGACGACCTTCGCCCTGGTCGAGCGCTTCTACGACGTGACTGCCGGCCGCGTGACGGTCGGCGGCGTCGATGTGCGCGACGTGGATCGCGACAGCCTGCGCGCGCGGATCGGCTACGTCGAGCAGGATGCACCGGTGCTCGCCGGCACGCTGCGCGACAACCTGCGCCTCGGTGCGCCGGGGGCGAGCGACGAGCAGCTGCTGGCCGCGCTCGAGTCGGTGAACCTCAGCGATCTGGTGCGTCGTGCGGGCAAAGGCCTCGGTGCCGAGGTCGGCGAGGGCGGCGTGCTGCTCTCGGGCGGCGAGCGGCAGCGGCTGGCGATCGCCCGCGCGCTGCTGGCGTCCACGCCGATCCTGCTGCTCGACGAGTCGACCGCCAACCTGGACGCCCGCAACGAGGCCGCGCTGAAGACGGCGCTGGATGTCGCGAGCGAGGGGCGCACGACCCTGGTCATCGCGCACCGGCTGGCGACGGTCGTGGACGCCGACCAGATCGTCGTGCTGGACGGCGGCCGGGTGCTCGCGACGGGCACCCACGCCGAGCTGCTCGAGACCTCGCCCCTCTACCGCGAGCTCGCGGCGCACCAGCTGCTCGCCCCGGCGGCACCCGCTCCCTCCGCCGGCTGAGCGGCTCCGCGCCTGGCCGCAGCCGGTGACCTGCTGCTCGCGCTCCAGGAGCGCTTCCCGCTCGAGCGCTCCCGCGAGGCCCATGAGCGCCTGATCGAGGGTCGCGTGCGCGGCGAGCTCCTCGTCGGCCTGACCCGCTGCTGCCCGCGGTCGGGTCTCAGCGGAAGGCCGCGACCACTGCTGCCGCCCACCTGCGGGCGCTCGGGGCGATGAGGCAGGCGCCGATCAGTGCGCAGAGCACGACCATCGTCACCGAGCCGAAGGAGGCGTCGAGCACGGTGCGCACCACGCCCGAGGCACCGAAGGCGGCGATCGCGGCCACCAGCGCGGCGAAGGCCCACGGGCGTCCACGCTGCATCGCGACCGTGCACGCCGGCACCACCGCGGTCAGCAGCACGCCGGAGACCGCCGCCACGAGCACGTCCTCGACGGGCGCACTCCCGATCGACGCGAGCGCCGCGATCACCAGCAGCACGCCCTGCACGAGCACGAGCAGCACGATGAGCACGACCGCCGACCGGATGGCGCGCGGCGCCTGCGGCACCGACGGGGACGCCGGCTCAGCAGGAGCGCGGCCATCGACCACGTCGCGCCTCAGGCGAACGGGTTCGGCATCAGCGTGTACTTCGTCTCGAGGTACTCGTGGATGCCCTCGGCGCCGCCCTCGCGCCCGAGGCCCGACTGCTTCACGCCGCCGAAGGGGCCGGCAGCGTTCGAGACGACGCCGACGTTGAGGCCCATCATGCCCGTGTCGATCAGCTCGATCATGCGCTGACCGCGCTTCGCGTCCTCCGTGAAGACGTAGCCCACGAGGCCGTACTCGGTCGCGTTCGCGAGCCGCACCGCGTCCTCCTCGGAGCTGAAGCGCTGGATCGCGACCACGGGGCCGAAGATCTCCTCGATCGAGACCGCCATGCTCGCCTCGACGCCGTCGAGCACCGTGGGCTCGAAGAACGAGCCGGGCCCGTCGATCGCCTTGCCGCCGGTGACGAGCGTCGCGCCGGCCGACACCGCGTCGTCGACCAGTCGCACCGCGTTGTCGACCGCCTTGTCCTCGACGAGCGGGCCGATCGTCACGCCCTCCTCGGTGCCGCGGCCGACCTTCATCGCCTTCACGGCGTCGCCGATGCGCTGCGCGAACTCGTCGGCGACCGACTCGTGCACGATGAAGCGGTTGGCGGCCGTGCAGGCCTGTCCGATGTTGCGGAACTTCGCCAGCAGGGCGCCCTCGACGGCCTTGTCGAGATCCGCGTCCTCGAACACGACGAAGGGAGCGTTGCCGCCGAGCTCCATCGACGACTTCAGCACGTTGTCGGCTGCCTGCTTGAGCAGCTGCACGCCGACGGGGGTCGAGCCGGTGAACGAGACCTTGCGCAGTCGCGGGTCGGCGAGCAGCCGCTCCGAGAGCGCCCCGGTCGACTTCGTCGTGATGACGTTGACGACGCCCTTCGGCAGCCCCGCCTCCTCGAGCAGCCCGACGAGCGCGAGCGTCGTGAGCGGCGTGAGCGTCGCGGGCTTGACGACCGCCGTGCAGCCTGCGGCGAGCGCGGGGCCCAGCTTGCGCGTCGCCATCGCGAGCGGGAAGTTCCACGGCGTGATGAGGAAGCACGGGCCGACCGGGCGGTGGGTGACGATCATCTGCCCCGTGCCCTCGGGGGTCATCGTGTAGCGACCGTCGATGCGCACGGCCTCCTCCGAGAACCAGCGCAGGAACTCGCCGCCGTAGGCGACCTCGCCGCGCGCCTCAGCGAGCGGCTTGCCCATCTCCAGCGTCATGAGGAGCGCGAACTCCTCCTTGCGCTCCTGCAGCAGGTCGAAGGCCTTCCGCAGGATCTCGCCGCGCACGCGAGCAGGGGTGCGCGCCCACTCGTCCTGCGCCGCCACCGCAGCGTCGAGCGCGCGCACGCCGTCCTCGACCGAGCCGTTCGCGATCTGCTTGATGACCTCGCCGGTCGCGGGGTCGCGCACGTCGATCGTTCCCTGTTCGCCATCGACCCACGAACCGCCGATGAACAGCTGGCCGGTGACGGCATCCAGCACCTGGGTCTCGGTGGTCGCGCTCATGGAGGACTCCTTCGTCGTGACTTCGTCGGATGCACACATCGTATACGAAGCGGTCTCGATCGGTCAGGCGTGCTTCCCGGATCGCTGCCGATCCTCGCGCGCCAGCTTCGACGGCCACCACGTCTTGGGGCCGATCTCGAGCGCGAGCGCCGGCACCAGCAGCGAGCGCACGAGCGTCGTGTCGATCAGCACGCCGAGCGCCACGATGATCGCCAGCTGCAGCAGGAACAGCACCGGGATCACCGACAGCGCCGCGAACGTCGCTGCCAGCACCACGCCTGCCGAGGTGATGACGCCGCCGGTGACGCGCAGGCCGCGCAGCACACCCTCGCGATGGCCGCGCAGCCCCACCTCCTCGCGCACCCGCGTCATGAGGAAGATGTTGTAGTCGACGCCGAGCGCGACGAGGAAGACGAACGCGAACAGCGGCACCGCCGGATCCATCGCCGGAATCCCCATCAGCCCGAGGATCACCGCGCCGACGCCGAGCGCCGTGTAGTACGACAGCACCGTGGTCGCCAGCAGCAGCACCGCCGCGACGATCGAGCGCAGCAGCACCATCAGGATCAGCGAGATCACCAGCAGCACGATGGGGATGATGAGCGCCCGGTCGCGCGCGGATGCGTCGTTGGTGTCGATCGCGGTCGCGGTGGTGCCGCCCACGGCGACATCGGGCGAGATGGCATGCACGACCTCGCGGATCTCGCGCACCACGGCCTGCGCCGCGTCGGAGTCCGGCGCGTCCACGAGCGTGGCCTGCACGAGCACCTGGCCCTCGACGACCGTCGGCGAAGCCGCGGCGAAGGGCGAGGCTGCGTCGACCGGCAGCGGGATCGACCCGGAGGGCGAGTCCTCGCTGACGACCGCGACGCCCTCGACGCCCTCGACGCCTGCCAGCGCATCCGCGACCTGGTCGAGGTCCGCCTCGTCGGCGAGCACCTGCGTGGGCGCGCCGGAGCCTCCCGGGAAGTGGGCGGAGAGCAGGGCCTGGCCGTCGCGGGCCTGCGACTCGCCGACGACGAAGTCGCTCGAGGGCACGCCCTCCGCCTGCAGCTGCGTCACACCGACCGCGCCGATGCCGAGCACGAGCGCGGTGGCGATCCAGACGGTGCGCGTGCGGCGCTCGACCACGGCGGAGACGCCGCCCCACAGGCCCTTGCCGTCGGGCTTCGTGCGCGGCCGCGCTGGCGTCGGCGCGAAGGGCCAGAAGGCGACCCGCCCGAAGGCCAGCAGCAGCGCCGGCAGCAGGGTGAGCCCGGCGACGATGGACGTCGCGATGCCGATCGCGGCGACGGGCCCCAGCTGCTGGTTGGAGACGAGGTCGCTCAGCAGCAAGCAGAGCAGGCCGGCGATGACCGTGCCGCCCGAGGCGACGATGGGCTCGACGGAGCCCTTCAGCGCGCGGAGCGTCGCCTCCCAGCGGGAGTCGACCTCGCCCAGCGCCTCTCGGAACCTCGCCGTGTAGAGCAGGCCGTAGTCGGTGGCTGCGCCGACGACCAGGATGAAGAGGATGCCCTGCGTCTGCCCGCTGAGGGTCAGCACGTCGGCCTTCGCCAGCTGGAAGACGACGAGGATCGCGAGGCAGAGCGCGGACACCGAGGTGAACAGCACGAGCAGCGGCAGCAGCGGCGAGCGGTAGACGATCACCAGGATGATGAAGACCGCGCCGAGCGCGACGAGCAGCAGGATGCCGTCGATGCCCCCGAAGGCCGCGCTGATGTCGGCCGTGAAGCCCGCGGGCCCGGTGACCGCGGTCTGCACCGCATCGTCGAGGCCTGCGGCGGCGACGGCAGCGCGCACCTCCTCGACGACGTCGGCGACCTCGCCCGAGCTGTCGAGCACCGCGACGAACTGCGCGGCCCTGCCGTCCTCGCTCGGGATGAGGGGTGAGGCCTCGACGACGCCCTCGATGTCGGTGATCGACGCCTGCAGGTCCTCGAGCGCGGCGACGGCCTCGGCCGGCAGATCCCCGTCGGTCGCGGCGACCACGATCGCGGGGATCTCGTCATCGCCGACGAATTCGGGCAGCGCCTGCTGCACGGTCGTCGACTCGGCGCTCGAGGGCAGGAAGCTGCTCTGGTCGTTCGAGACCACCGACGAGAGGCTGCCGAACGTCGGCCCGCCGAAGCCCGCCGCGGCGAGCCAGCCGAGGATCAGGATCGCGGGCAGCACCGCCCGCAGCCAGGTCGGGATCCGTCGGGAGGCAGGGCGTTCGCGCAATGACACTTCGCCATACTATCTTTTAGCCTGGCTATCTACAAGCCAGGCGCACGACCTGTTGACCGGGCAGCTCCTCAGGCCGAGCGCACGACCTCGACGCCCCCGTCGCGCAGCTCGTCGAGGGCAGCCGCGCGCGTCTCCGGCGTCACGGCCGAGGTCAGGCCGTCGATGACGCGCACGCGGATGCCCGCGAGCGCGGCGTCGAGCGCCGAGGCCTTCACGCAGTGGTCGGTCGCGATCCCGACGATGTCGAGCCGATCGATGTCCTGCTCCTCCAGCACCTCGGCGAGCGTCTCGCCCTCCTCCGTCGTGCCCTCGAAGGCGGAGTAGGCCGGCTCGCCCTGACCCTTCTTGATGTGCACGTCGATCGCCAGCACGTCGAGCGCGGGGTGGTAGTCGGCCCCCGTCGTGCCCGCCACGCAGTGCACGGGCCAGGTGTCGACGAAGTCGGGCTCGCCCTCGGCGAAGTGCCCACCGTTGTCGCCCTCGGGATCGTGCCAGTCGCGGCTCGCCGCGACCAGCGCGTAGTCGTGGGTGCGGAGGTGCTCGGTGATGGCCGCCGCGACGGCAGCGCCGCCCGCGGTGCCGAGGGCGCCGCCCTCGGTGAAGTCGTTCTGCACGTCGACGATCAGGATCCCTGCGCTCATGCGCCCAGGCTACGCGGCCCGGCGCCGGGAGCAAGGCGGATGGGCTGCGGCGCCACCGCAGCCGACGCGGTCCTCATGGGGTACAGATTGGGGTACATTCTTGACGTGCTCATCTCGCCACGCCCGCAGGTCTTCAGCACTGCTGACATCGCCGCAGTCCTCTCCGACCTCCAGGCCCGCGCGAACGACGCTGCCAGCCTGCGCACCTGGGCGCAGGACGCGAACGTGGCGATCGAGCGCGTCGTCGCCACCGACGACCTGACCTACGTGCGACTCGCCGCTCGGGACGACGACGGCTCACCGATCGTGCTGATGCTGCTCGAAGGCGTCTGGGAGCGCGCGGTCTGATCGACCGCCGCGCGGCCGCGCGGCACCGACCGCCTCAGTCGCCGATGCGCGCCTGAGGGGTGTCCACCGCTCCGTCGCGATTCTCGTCCTGGCTGCGCGTGCGCCTCGCATCCCATCGCAGCAGCGGGGCGGCGAGCAGGGCGGCGATCCCGGAGCCGATCAGCACTGCCAGCTTCGCGGCATCGGTGCGGGCGGCGTCGTCGAACGAGAGCTCCGTGATGAGCAGCGAGACGGTGAAGCCGATGCCGGTCAGCAGCGCGACCGGCACGAGGTCACGGATGCCGATGCCATCGGGCAGGCGCAGCGGCGTGACCCTCGTGACGAGCGCGGTGACCCCGAGCACGCCCACGAGCTTGCCCACGATGAGGCCGCCTGCGACCGCCAGCAGCACCGGCTGCGCGGCGAGCTCGGCGAACCCGCCGCCGCCCGCGACGGAGACGCCCGCTGAGCAGAACGCGAAGACCGGCAGCGCGACGGCGGTCGACCAGGGTCGCACCGCGGCCTCGTGGCGGTGCGTCCGCGCCTCACGCTCCCCGTGCACGGGCGATGCAGGCACGAGCGCACCCAGCAGCACGCCGGCGATCGTCGCGTGCACGCCCGATTCGTGCATGCACCACCACGCGACCAGCGCGATCGGGATGAGCACCCACCACATCGCGTACCGCGAGCGCACCAGCAGGCCGAACGCGGTGAGCGCGAGCACCGCGCCGAGCAGCGCGAACAGCTGCACCGTCGCGGTGTAGAAGACGGCGATCACGATGATGGCCAGCAGGTCGTCGACCACGGCCAGTGTCAGCAGGAAGGTGCGCAGCCCGATCGGCAGCCCTCGACCGAAGATCGCCAGCACCGCCAGCGCGAAGGCGATGTCGGTGGCAGCGGGGATCGCCCACCCGCTCAGCGCTCCCGGATCGCCGGCGGCGAGCACCACGCCGATGTAGACGGCAGCAGGCAGCGCCATGCCGCCGATCGCTGCCAGCACCGGCACGGCCGCTCGCTTCGGATCGCGCAGGCTGCCCGCCACGATCTCGTGCTTGAGCTCGACGCCGACCACGTAGAAGAAGACCGCCAGCAGGCCGTCCGCGGCCCACGCCGCGACGCTGAGGTCGAGGTGCAGCACCTCCGGCCCGATGCGCAGCTCCATGAGCGATGCGTACGCATCGCGCCAGGGCGAGTTGGCCCAGATGAGCGCCGCAGCGGCTGCGATCAGCAGCAGCACACCGCTCGTCGTCTCCAGGCGCAGGGCCTGCGCCACGCGCGCTCGTCGTGCTCCGGTGGGCGTTCGGGTCGGTTCCACGGGTCTCCCGTCGTCCCCGCCGAGCCGGATCGCTCGGCGGCACGCCGACCAGGCTTCCCGGCACACCATGCTCGCGCCTCGCGAGCGGAGGAGGGGCACCGCGGGGCGTCCGCGCCATCGGAGATGACCGGACGACCGACGAGGCCGTTCCCGTGCCGCCTGGGAGAATCGAACTCCCGACCTATTCATTACGAGTGAATCGCTCTGCCGACTGAGCTAAGGCGGCGTGCCGAGGCACGATCATCGAGCATAGCGCATCCTCCTCTCCGGGCTCGACCTCGGCGAGGCTGGTGCCAGGGCCGTTCCCACTCCCCCGTGCCGCCTGCGCACGCGCTGCGCATCCGCCGCACCGACGGGAGGTTGACGCCCCGAGCGGTCTCGTTCAGGCTCGGACGCATGACCGCCCCGACCTGGAGCCCCAGCCCCGCCCCCGCCTCCCAGGGCGCGCTCGAGCGCGTCGATGCCTGGTGGCGCGCAGCGAACTACCTCAGCGTCGGGCAGATCTACCTGCAGGAGAACCCGCTGCTGCGCGAGCCGCTCGAGCCCGCGCACCTCAAGCGGCGACTGCTCGGGCACTGGGGCACGACGCCCGGGCTGAACTTCGTCTACGGCCACCTGAACCGCGCGATCCGCGAGCGCGAGCAGCGCGCGCTGTTCGTCATCGGCCCCGGCCACGGCGGGCCGAGCGGCGTGGCCTGCGCATGGCTCGAGGGCACCTACACCGAGCGGTTCCCCGACATCGAGCAGAGCGAGCGCGGGATGCAGCGCCTGTTCCGTCAGTTCTCGTTCCCCGGCGGCATCCCGAGCCATGCGGCGCCAGAGACGCCCGGCTCCATCAACGAGGGCGGCGAGCTCGGCTACTCGCTGGCCCACGCCTACGGCGCCGCGCTCGACGATCCTGATCTGCTCGTGGCGTGCGTCATCGGCGACGGCGAGGCCGAGACGGGCCCGCTCGCCGCCTCGTGGCACGCGAACAAGCTGCTGCACCCCGCTGCCGACGGCGCGGTGCTGCCGATCCTGCACCTCAACGGCTGGAAGATCGCGAACCCGACGCTGCTCGCGCGCATCCCCGAGCACGAGCTGCTCGAGCTGCTGCGCGGCTACGGGCACCACCCGATCCTGGTGACGGTCGGCGACGACGCCGAGGATGACGCGCTCGGCTCGCACCGCCGCTTCGCCACCGCGCTCGACGACGCGCTCGACCGCATCGCCGCCATCAAGGCGGAAGCGGCGACGGGCGCGCGCGCAGGCCGCCCGGCCTGGCCGATGCTGGTGCTCCGCAGCCCCAAGGGCTGGACCGGCCCGCGGGAGGTCGACGGCCTCCGCATCGAGGGCACGTGGCGCGCGCACCAGGTGCCGCTCGAGGAAGTGCGCCAGGACCCGGAGCACCGCCGGCTGCTCGAGCAGTGGCTGCGCTCCTACCGGCCCGAGGAGCTCTTCGACGAGCGGGGCGCACCGCGCCCGATCGTCGCCTCGGCCGCACCGGAGGGAGATCTCCGCATGAGCGCGACACCGGTCGCGAACGGCGGGGTGCTGCGCCGGCCCCTCGCGCTGGCGCCCATCCGAGCCGCGGCCCCTGAGGTCGATCCCGCGCGCCGCGGTGCCGGCAGCACCGGATCGACGGCGGTGCTGGGCGCCTGGCTCGCCCTGGTGCTGCGCGACAACCCTGCGACGTTCCGCCTCTTCGGGCCCGACGAGACCGCATCCAATCGCCTCGCGCCCGCGGTCTACGAGGTGACCGAGAAGCAGTGGAACGCCGAGGCCCTGCCCGGCGACGAGCACCTCTCCCCCACCGGGCGCGTCATCGACGTGCTGAGCGAGCACCTCTGCCAAGGGCTGCTGGAGGGCTACCTGCTGACCGGCCGCCACGGGCTGTTCACGACCTACGAGGCGTTCGCCCACATCGTCGACTCGATGCTGGGCCAGCACGCGAAGTGGCTCGAGTCAGCCATGCACGTGCCGTGGCGCGAGCCGATCGCGGGCCTCAACTACCTGCTCTCGAGCCACGTCTGGCAGCAGGATCACAACGGCTTCAGCCACCAGGACCCGGGCTTCATCGACGTGGCGCTCAACAAGAGCGCAGCGGTGGTGCGCGTGTACCTGCCCTTCGACGCGAACACGCTGCTGGCGACGGCCGAGCACTGCCTGCGCTCGACCGGCACGATCAACGTGATCGTCGCCGGCAAGCAGCCGCAGCCGCAGTGGCTGACGCTCGACGAGGCCGCGGAGCACTGCGAGCGCGGGCTCGGCATCCTGCCCTGGGCAGGCACCGAGACCGAGCGGCGGCCGGCGGATGCGGTGCTGGCGGCCGCGGGCGACGTGCCGACCCTCGAGGCCCTCGCCGCGGCGACGCTGCTGCGCGAGGCGGTGCCCGAGCTCTCGCTGCGCGTCGTGAACGTCGTCGACCTCGGCCGCCTGCAGCACGAGGAGCACCACCCGCACGGGCTGCCGGATGCGGAGTACGACCAGATCTTCACCACCGACAAGCCGGTGGTCTTCGCCTACCACGGCTATCCCTGGACGATCCACCGCCTGACCTACACGCGCACCGGCCACGACCAGCTGCACGTGCACGGGTTCCTCGAGCGGGGCACGACGACCACGCCGTTCGACATGGTGATGCTCAACGGGCTCGACCGCTACACGCTGGCGATCGACGTGATCGACCGCGCCGGCTTCGCCGACTCGCACGCCCAGGCGCGCCAGTCGTTCGCGGAGGCGCGGGATCGGGCGAAGGCGTACACGCGCGAGCACGGAGTCGACATCCCCGAGGTGGCCGATTGGGAGTGGCCGGCCTGACGCACGACCGCGGGTCGGGCGCGCTGCGAGGCGCCCTCAGCAGTCCAGCGCACCCACCGGGGCGGACCCGGTCAGGAAGTACTCGTTCACGGGCCGGTCGACGCACGCGTTGCCGTTGTTGTACTGCCCGTGCCCCTCGGCGTCGACGGAGATCAGCACGCCCGACTCGAGCATCTCGGCGAGGTCCACCGCCTGCTGGTAGGAGGTGGCCGGGTCGTTGACACCGCCGATCACGATGATCGGCTCTGCGCCGGGCGCCGTGATCTCGTGCGGCTCGCGGGTCGCCTCGAACGGCCAGGCAGCGCAGGAGCCGACGCCGACGAAGTCGGGCCCGAGCGTCGGGGCCGCCGCCATGATCTCCTCGGCGTTCGCCCGGATCTGCGCGAAGTCGGTGACCGCCGGCGAGTCGAGGCAGTTCACCGCGATGAGCGCCTCGAGCGAGTTGTCGGCGAAGGATCCGTCGGGGTCGATGCCGTAGTAGTCGTCCGCCGCCGCGAAGGCGCTCTCACCGCTGCCGGCCTGCACATCGGCGATGATCTCGCGCAGCACCTCCCACTGCCAGTCGGCGTAGAGGTTCGCGGCGATGGCGATGAAGAGCGCGCCGGTGCCGAGCTCGCGGCCGTCGGCCACCGGGATGGGGTCCTCCTCGAGCGACTCGATCAGGGCGCGGGTCTGTGCCAGCGCATCTGCCTTCGACCCCGTGAAGGGGCACTCGCCCGAGGCGAGGCAGTCGTCGACGAAGTTGCCGTACGCCAGCTCGAAGCCCGCTGCCTGGAAGAGGGTGCCCTCGAAGTCGGTGGCATCCGGTGCGACCGCGGCGTCGAGCACCATGCGGCCGACGCGCTCGGGGAAGAGGTCGGCGTAGGTGGCACCGATCAGCGTGCCGTAGGAGACGCCCAGGTAGTCGAGCTGCTCCTCGCCGAAGAGCGCGCGCAGCAGGTCCATGTCGCTCGCGACCTGCTCGGTGCCGACGAGCTCGAGGTAGGGGCCGGTGTGCTCGAGGCAGGCCTCGCCGAACCAGCGCGACGACTCGAGCTGCTCCTCGAGATCCTCGTCGCTGAGGGGCTCGGGCGCGGGACCCTCGGGGATCTCCCACAGCCAGTCGTAGAGCTCCTGCGGGTCGTCGTAGCAGGAGATCGGGGTGGAGCCGCCGACGCCGCGAGGGTCGAAGCCGACGAGGTCGTAGTGCTCGCGCACATCGGGGTGCAGCAGGTAGTCGCCGTAGTCGCGCACGTACTCCACGCCGGATGCTCCCGGGCCGCCGGGGTTGTAGAGGATCGCTCCTCGCCGCTCGCCCGTCGCCGGGGCCACCGTGACGGCCAGCTCGATCGAGTCGGCGGAGGCGTCGTCCCAGTTCATCGGTGCTGCGACCGTGCCGCAGTACAGCCCGGCGCACTCCGCCCAGTCGACCTGCTGGTCGAAGAAGGGCTCGAGCTCCGGCGCGACCTGCTCGCCCGTCGGGCTCCACTGCGGGGGGCCGAGGCGGTCGTCGCCGGGCAGCTGCGGCGGCAGGATGCAGCCGGTGAGCGCGAGCGCCGTGGCGGCGATCGCGGCGAGGGCGGCCAGGCCGCGGCGGGTGCGATGCATGCCTCTACGCTACGGCCCGCGGACCGGTCGAGCGCGCGGAGAGGCCGCCGCGCGGGGCCGACGCCGACCCTCAGCGGCGCTGCGCTGCCCTCGCCGCGCGCACCAGCATCGCCTCGAGCGCCAGCAGCGGCGGCACGTTCGCCTCGATGCGCTCGCGGGCGAGGCGGATGGCGTCCAGCACGTCGATGACGTCGGCGCGTCGCAGGTAGTCGGCCGCGGCCTGCACCGTCGGCTGCATGGCGGCGTTCACGAGCTCGCGCCCGACGCCGAGCTGCGTCATGAGGATGTCGCGGTAGAGCGAGAGCAGATCGACGAGGATGCGATCGACGCCGTCGCGCATGCCGCGCTTCGCCCGGTGCTTCTGCGCCTCGTCGAGCTCCTTGAGCTGCCGGCGCAGCTGCGGCGGCACCGTTCCGCCCGGCTCGATGCCCAGCTGCCGCAGCGCCTGCGTGCGCTCAGCGTCGTCGCGCTCGGCCGAGAGCGCGTCGGCGTCGGCCGTCGCGATCTCCACGAAGCGCGCTGCCGCCAGGACCGCCGACGCCGCGGTCGAGACCCGCATCGCGATCGTCAGCGTCTCGGCGCGCCGAGCGCGAGCCTCGTCGCTCGTCGCGAGCCTGCGCGCCATGCCGATGTGGCTCTGCGCCTCCCGGGCGGCGCGATCGGCGACGCCCGGGTCGACGCCGTCGCGCTCCACCAGCAGCCGGGCGACCTCGGCGGGATCGGGCACCTGCAGGGTGAGCGTGCGCACCCGGGAGCGGATGGTCGGCAGCAGGTCGGCCTCGCTCGGGGCGCACAGGATCCACACGGTCTCGGGCGGCGGCTCCTCCAGCGCCTTGAGCAGCGCGTTCGAGGTGCGCTCGGCCATCCTGTCGGCGTCCTCGACGACGACCACCCGGTAGCGCGAGCTCGACGGCGCGAGCGACGCGCGCTGCACGACGGCACGTGCCTGCGCGATGGTGATGAGCACGCCCTCGGTCGAGAGCGTGACGAGATCGGGGTGGGTGCGCGCCTCGACGAGGGTCGCGACCTCTGGGTCGATGCCCTCCGGCGACGACAGCAGCGCGGTCGCGAAGGCGTAGGCCAGGTTGGAGCGCCCGGAGCCCGGCGGCCCCGTGAGCAGCCACGCGTGCGTCATCGCGCCCGAGGAGTCGGCGCCGCCGAGGTCGCTCGCGGCGCGCTGCAGGGTCGCGACGGCGTCGGCCTGGCCGACGATCTCGCTCCACCCGCCTGTCATGCGCGCTCCTCCATGTCTGCACCCGTGCCTCGCGCCGGTGTCCTGCAGCGCCTAGTGCTGCAGCGCCTAGTGCTGCGCGTCGAGCATCGCACGCACGTGCGACACCACGCGCGCGTGCACCTCGTCCGGGGTGCCGGATGCGTCGACCACCGCGAAGCGATCGGGCTCGGCCTCGGCGAGCCCGAGGTACGCGGCGCGCACGCGCTCAGCGAAGTCCAGTCCGGTGTCCTCGAGCCTGTCGTACGGCGCATCCGCCCGACCCGCCATGCGCTCCCGACCCGCAGCCGGGTCGATGTCGAGGAGCACCGTCAGCTGCGGCAGCAGGCCGTCGGTCGCCCAGAGCGACAGATCCCTGATCTGCGCCCCGTCGAGCGCTCTGCCCGCGCCCTGGTAGGCGACGGAGGAGTCCAGGTAGCGGTCCTGCACGACGACCTCCCCGCGCTCGAGCGCGGGCCGTACGAGGGTCGCGACGTGATGAGCGCGGTCGGCGGCGTAGAGCAGCGCCTCGGCGCGGGGCGCCACGTGCCCCTCCGTGTGCTGCACGAGCCGGCGGATCTCGACGCCGAGGTCGGTGCCGCCGGGCTCGCGCGTGCGCACGACGGTGCGGCCCGCAGCCTCGAGCCACGCCTGCAGCAGCGCCGCCTGCGTCGACTTGCCGGAGCCGTCGCCGCCCTCGAGCGTGATGTAGGCGCCGGTCATGCGTCTGCGGGCGGGGTCTTCTTCGCGGCCGGCTTCTTCGCCGCCGGCTTCTTGGTCGCCGGCTTCTTGGCCGCCGGCTTCTTGGCGGCCGGCTTCTTGGCCGCGGCCTTGCGGATCGGCTTCTTGGCCGGCCCCTTCTCGCGCTTGATCTGGAGCAGCTCGATGGCGCGCTCGAAGGTGATGCCCTCGACGTCCTCGCCGCGCGGGATGGTGGCGTTCGTCTCGCCGTCGGTCACGTACGGGCCGAACCGCCCGTCGCGCACCTTCACGGGCTTGCCGCTGACCGGGTCGGCGTCGAACTCCTTCAGCGCCGACGCCGCCTTGCGGGCGCCGTACTTCGGCTGCGCGAACTTCTCGAGCGCCTGCTCGAGCGTGATGGAGAAGATCTGCTCCTCGTCATCGAGCGATCGGGTGTCCTCGCCCTTCGACAGGAAGGGCCCGTAGCGACCGGGCCGCGCGGTGATGTCGTTGCCCGACTCCGGATCCACGCCGACGACGCGCGGCAGGCCGAGCAGCTTCAGCGCGGTCTCGAGGTCGACGCTCTCGGGCTCCATCGACTTGAAGAGCGATGCGCGACGCGGCTTGGGCGCGGCCTTCCCCTTCTTCGGCGCCACCGGCTTGCCCTCGTCGTCGAGCTCGACGGGCAGCGACTCCTCGATGTAGGGCCCGAAGCGACCGTTCTTCACGACCACGTCGAGGCCCGTCTCGGGGTGCTCGCCGAGCACGCGATCCTGCACGGGCTCGGCGGCGAACAGCTCCTGCGCCTTCTCCGGCGTCAGCTGGTCCGGCGTCAGGTCCTCGGGGATGTTCGCGCGCTTCAGCTCGCCATCGGCACCGGTGCCCTCGAGGTAGGGGCCGTACTGCCCGACGCGCAGCGTGACGCCCTCGGCGACGGGGATGGAGTTGACGGCGCGCGCATCGATGTCGCCCAGGTTCTCGACGGTCGACTGCAGTCCCGGATGCTCGGGGCTGCCGAAGTAGAAGCGCTGCAGCCACTCCTGCCGGTCGAGCTCGCCGTCGGCGATGCGGTCGAGGTCGGAGAGCATCGCGGCGGTGAAGTCGTAGTCGACGTAGTCGCCGAGGTTGTCCTCCAGCAGCTTGATGGTCGAGAACGCGATCCAGTTCGGCACCAGCGCGCCGCCGCGCTGCGTGACGAAGCCGCGCCGCACGATGGTGTCGATGATCGACGCGTAGGTCGACGGACGGCCGATCTCGAGCTCCTCGAGCGCCTTCACGAGGCTCGCCTCGGTGTAGCGAGGGGGCGGGGTCGTCGCGTGCGCCTTGCGCTCGAGCTCGGTCAGCCCCAGCGCGTCGCCCTGCTTGACGTCGGGCAGCCGCGACTCGCTCGCCGATGCATCCGCCTGCGCCTCGTCGGCGTAGCGCGCGGCGTCCTTCGACTCCTCGTACGCCTGCAGGAAGCCGGGCTCGGTGATCACGGTGCCGGATGCGGTGAACTCCGCGATCCCGCGGCCGGTCTTGCCAGAGGCGATGGTGATGGTGGCCGTCTGCCCCGTGGCGTCGATCATCTGGCTGGCGACCGTGCGCTTCCAGATCAGCTCGTAGAGCCGCTGCTCGTTCGGCGTGAGCGACGAGCGCACCTCGCTGGGCGTGCGGAACGACTCGCCCGAAGGCCGGATCGCCTCGTGCGCCTCCTGCGCCGACTTCGACTTGCCGGCGTAGTGGCGCGCGGCCGGCGGGATGCTGCCGGCGCCGTAGAGCGCGGTGGCCTGCGACCTCGCGGCCTGGATCGCCTGCTTCGAGAGCGAGGGCGAGTCGGTGCGCATGTAGGTGATGTAGCCCTGCTCGTAGAGCGACTGCGCGACCGACATCGTCTGCTTGGCGGAGAGCTTCAGCTTGCGCCCGGCCTCCTGCTGCAGCGTGGAGGTCGTGAACGGCGCCGACGGGCGACGGCGGTAGGGCTTGGACTCGACGCTCGAGACCGCGAACGCGCTCTGCTCGAGCTCTGCGGCGAGCGACTCTGCGGCCTCGGCGTCGAGGATGGTGCGGACGCCCTTGATCTGGCCGCGGTCGTCGAAGTCTGAGCCGGTCGCGACCCTGGCGCCGTCGAGCCGCACGAGACGCGCGCCGAAGCGGCCTGCGGGCGCGCTCGCCTCGGCGTCCGGCGCCTCGAACTGCGCGGTGATGCTCCAGTAGTCGGCGGCGACGAAGGCCATGCGCTCGCGCTCGCGGTCGACGATCAGGCGCGCCGTCGGCGACTGGACGCGGCCCGCGGAGAGGCCCTGCCGCACCTTCCTCCACAGCACCGGGCTGACCTCGTAGCCGTAGAGGCGATCGAGGATCCGTCGGGTCTCCTGCGCGTCGACCAGCGGCATGTTCAGCTCGCGCATCTGGTCCTTGGCCTGCTGGATGGCGTCCTCGGTGATCTCGTGGAACACCATCCGCTTGACCGGCACCTTCGGCTTCAGCACCTCGAGCAGGTGCCACGCGATGGCTTCGCCCTCGCGGTCCTCATCCGTCGCGAGGATGAGCTCGTCGGCGTCCTTGAGCGCCTTCTTGAGCTCGGAGACGGTCTTCTTCTTCTCGTCGCTGACGACGTAGTACGGGGTGAAGCCGTTGTCGACGTCGACGGCGAACTTGCCGTAGGAGCCCTTCTTGAGCTCGGCCGGGAGGTCGCGCGGGCTCACGAGGTCGCGGATGTGCCCGACCGACGCCAGCACCTGGTATCCGTCACCCAGGTACCGCTCGATCGTCTTGCCCTTGGCCGGGGACTCCACGATGACGAGCTTCTTGCCCATGCTCACGCTCACTGCTTCTTGGGGTTGCCGGGCCCGACTGGGCCACGGATCGACACCTTACACACGGCGCCATTGCGCTCTCACCGCCGAGGGCCGCTCGTTCGCTCGCGGCGCACACCCGACCCAGGCGGTGGCGGGACGGCACGGGAGCGCGATCGTCGCTCACGGCGGCGGGCCCGCTCGGACGGTGGCGGATGCGAGCAGCTGGCCCAGCGGGACGGCCACGGTGACGCGCACCTCACGCCCGTCGACGGCGCACGCGAGCAGCCGCGCGCCGCTCGCCGTGGCGACCGCCTGCGCGAGCGCGCACGCGCTGCCGTCGACGAACCCGGAGCGCGCGTCCGCCGCAGCGAGCGCGGCGGCATCGGCGGCCGCCGCGGCGCGCGCCTGAGCGATCGATGCGGTGCCCGCGCCGACGACCAGCAGCGCCAGCAGCATCGCCGCCGCCGCGACCGCGAGCGCCAGCACGGCGCCTGCACCCCGCTCGTCGAGGAGGCCGCCGGTCACCCTCGGCCCGTCGAGGAGGTCGCCGGCCATCGGCCCGCTGCCGTCACGGGACGGCGCCCCGCTCACCGTCCACCTCCGTGCGCGCAGCTGCGCGCGGTCAGCGGCAGCGCTCCGCCCAGCGCGTCGCGACGGAGCACGGCGCAGACGAGCTCGCCCTGCTGCTCGACGCGCAGCGCGGCGCCGTCGCTGTAGGGCGCCGGATCGTCACCCCGGCCGGCGGCCCTGGCGGCTGCCCCTGCGGACTGCTCGAGGCCGACCTGCGTCGCCGTCGCGGCCACCGCCCCGACGGCGATGCCGAGCACGAGCACCGCTGCCGGCAGCGCCGCGGCGAGCTCGGCGGTGACCGCGCCGAGCTCGCCGTCCCGGCTGCTACTGCACCGTGAGCGCACGCTGGACCATGTCGGTGAGGATCCCGCGCACCTCGTCGCTGCGCAGGATCACCACCAGCAGTCCGGCGAAGCCGACCGCCGCCATCGTCGCGATGACGTACTCAGCGGTCGCCGCGCCGTCCTCCTCGTGCACCAGTCTCGTGAGCATCCGCATGCTCGCCTCCTTCCCTCGGGGAGCCCCAGGGTGAGGGAGACCGCACGTCGCTCGCGCCGCCGCGGAGGCGACCTGTGGAGAGCGCTCGCGAGCGCCCAGATCAGCGCTGGTGCCGCTCGGGGTCCTCGTCGGGACCCGGCACCTCGGCGGCCGGCTGCGGGCGCTCGTGCTCGCCATCGCTCGGCTGGCCCGCATCACGAGAGCGCGGGCCGAGGTCGTCGGTCGCCACCATCGGGTGGGGCGCGCCGCCGATCGCTCCCACGAGCGCAGCCACCCAGTTGACGATGCCGTTCCAGAGATTGCGCATCCCCCGACGCTAGCCCAGCGGTCTGAGCGCCCCGTCGAGCATCGAGACGACGAGCGGCACGATCACGAGCAGCGAGAAGGCGGGCAGCACGCACGCGCCGAGCGGCAGCGAGAGGTGCACCGCCGCCCGCTGCGCTCGCGCCTCGCCCTCGAGCCGCGCGCGCGTGCGGGCTGCCGCTGCCTCGGCGAGCAGCAGGCCGCGCACCGGCACCCCGGCGTGGCGGGCCAGCTCGAGCGCGGCATCCACCTCGCTCCAGCCGCTCCCGACGACACCCGCCGCCTGCATCGCGTCGACGGCCGCCGCGCGGGCGCTCGTCGTCGCGCCTCCCCCCGCGAGCGCCACCGCCACGAGCTCGAGCGCGATCCCCGGCGCCCGGTCCCCGCGGGCTGCCCGACGCACGATGGCGCGCGACCACGCCCAGGCGGCGGCGAGCAGCGTCGCGCCGGCGATCACCGACCAGGTGCCGATCCCCCCGCTCGAGGCTGCAGCCAGCACGTCGAGCCCGAGCGCCAGCCCGAAGACCATGCCCACGACCGGCAGCACCATCACCAGGCGGGCGGTGGACCGGGGCCCCGCGAGCGCAGCCTCGATCGCGCGCTGCTGCGCCGCCTGCTCGCGCAGCAGGGCTGCGAGCCGCTCGAGCGTCGGCGCCGTGGGCGCCCCCGTCTGCTGCGCCACGGCGAGCACGGCATCGACGAGGCCGCCTCCCGCGCGGCGCCCGAGCGTCGCCGCATCGGTGCCCAGCAGCGACCATGCCCGCTCGAGGGGCAGCCCGCCCGCGACGAGGGCAGCGAGGCGATGCACCGTCGCCGCGGCGTCCTCCTGCTCGGCAGGTGCGTCTCGGGCACGCTCGCTCCTGGTCGCGCGGCCGGCGCGACCGATGCCGAGGGGCAGCCGGCGAGGGGTCATGCTGCACGCACCACCAGTCGGTCCCGCTCGAGCGCGAGCGCGCCGATCGCGGCAACCCGGCGACCGGTCGCGGTTCGCTCGACGTGCAGCACGGCGTCCAGCGCGCTCACCGCCTGCCTGGCCAGCGCCGCCGTGCCGAGCCCCGCGAGGGCGCCCAGGGCCTCGAGCCGGGCCGGCACGTCGTCGAGCGAGTTGGCGTGCAGCGTGCCCGCCCCGCCGTCATGCCCGGTGTTGAGCGCCGACAGCAGCTCGCGCACCTCTGCGCCTCTGCACTCCCCCAGCACCAGTCGATCGGGGCGCATGCGCAGCGCTTCCCGCACCAGCTGCTCCAGCCCGACCGCGCCGGCCCCCTCGGCGTTGGCCTGGCGAGCCTCGAGGCCCACGACGTGCGGGTGGCGGATGCGCAGCTCGGCGACGTCCTCGATCGTCACGATGCGCTCGGCGACGGAGGCGGAGGAGAGCATGGCACCCAGCAGCGTCGTCTTCCCGGAGCCGCCGGCGCCGGTGACGAGCACGTTCGCGCGCCGCTCGACGAGCGCGCGCACGCGCTCGAGCGGCACCACCGAGAACGCGCCGCCCTGCTCGAGCTCGTCGAGCGACAGCGCCGCGACGCGAGGCAGGCGGATGGACAGCTGGCTCCCGCCGATCGCGATCGGCGGGAGCACGGCGTGCACGCGGATGCCGTCGTGCAGCCGCACGTCGACGCAAGGCGTCGCCTCGTCGACGTGCCGGCCGCCCGCCGCCACGAGCGCCACCGCGAGCGCCCTGGCCCGATCGGGCTCGAGCACCAGCGGCGCCCGCTCGGCACCGCTGCCCCGGTCGACCCAGACCTGCCCGGCCGTCACGAACACGTCCGTCACCGCCGGCTCGGACACGATGGCAGCCAGCTCGCCGAACTCGCGAAGGGCGCCGCCGTCGACGGCGGTTCGCGAGGGCCCCGGGGTGAGCGCGGCCGGCCGCGCCCCTCCGGCGACGAACGGGATGCCCGTCCCTCGCCCGAGGTCCTGCCCAGCACGCGCCGTCATGAGGCGCACGGTAGGCCCACGACGCCCGTGCACGGGCGCGGGGACCTGCGGCCTGTGGAGGGCGCGCCAGGTGCGACGAGAAGGCGGCGCCCACCCGGGGGAAGGGGGCGCCGCCGCAGGAAGGGCGGATGGGGGATCCGCCGTGCACCTGCTCACGTCGGCAGGGCCGACTGCGACCATGCTATGCACCACCCGCACAGATGACGCCATGCAACACGGCGCCGAGTCGCGCTCGGTCGTCGCCGATAGGGTCGGATCGACGACGACGACGTCTGGAGGAACCGCTGTGTCTGACCGCATCGACCATCTGCTGCACGAGACCCGCCGCTTCGCGCCGCCCGAGGCGCTCGCGCAAGGCTCTGCCACCTCTGCCGAGCTCTACGCGGAGGCGGAGGAGGATCGGCTCGCCTTCTGGGCAGAGCAAGCGCGGTCGCTGCAGTGGGAGACGCCCTTCAGCGAGGTGCTCGACTGGCAGCCGCCGCACGCGAAGTGGTTCCACGACGGCACGCTCAACGTGGCGGTCAACTGCCTCGACCGGCACGTCGAGGCGGGCAACGGCGATCGCGTCGCCCTGCACTGGGAGGGTGAGCCCGGAGACACGCGCACCCTCACCTATGCCGACATGACGGCAGAGGTCAAGCGCCTCGCGAACGTGCTCGAGTCGCTGGGCGTGCAGGCGGGCGACCGCGTCGCGATCTACCTCCCGATGCTGCCGGAGGCCGTGGCCGCGATGCTCGCGTGCGCGCGCATCGGCGCCGTCCACACCGCCGTCTTCGGCGGCTTCAGCCCCTCGAACCTGCGCGGCCGCATCGACGACGCCGGCGCCACCTTCGTGATCACCACCGATGGCGCGTGGCGCAAGGGCAAGGTGTTCGCGCTCAAGCCCACCGTCGACGAGGCGCTGCGCGAGCCCGGCCACGGCGTCACCAACGTGCTCGTGGTGCGCCGCGGCGAGAACGAGATCGACTGGACCCCCGGCCGCGACGTCTGGTACCACGAGGCGATGGCGGATGCCGCGGAGGAGCACGTGGCGCAGGCGTTCCCGGCCGAGCACCCGCTCTTCATCCTCTACACCTCCGGCACGACCGGGAAGCCGAAGGGCATCCTCCACACGAGCGCCGGCTACCTCGCCCAGACCGCGTTCACGCACCGCCACGTGTTCGACCTGCAGCCCGAGACCGACGTCTTCTGGTGCACGGCGGACATCGGGTGGGTGACGGGCCACAGCTACGTCGTCTACGGCCCGATGGCGAACGGCACGACGCAGGTCATGCACGAGGGCACCTTCGACACCCCCACGCCCGAGCGCCCGTGGCAGATCATCGAGCGGTACGGCGTGACCATCTTCTACACCGCGCCCACGGCCATCCGCACGTTCATGAAGCTCGGCCGCCAGCACACGCAGTCGAGCGACCTGTCGAGCCTGCGGGTGCTCGGCACGGTGGGCGAGCCCATCAACCCCGAGGCCTGGATGTGGTACCGCGACGTGGTCGGCGGCGGTACCACGCCCATCGTCGACACCTGGTGGCAGACGGAGACCGGCGCCATCATGATCTCGGCGCTCGCCTCGGTGACGACGCTGAAGCCGGGCAGCGCCCAGGTGCCTATCCCGGGCATCGCGATCGACGTGGTCGACGAGTCGGGCGCGCCGGTCGCCGACGGGCAGGGCGGCCTCCTCGTCGCCACCCAGCCGTGGCCGTCGATGCTGCGCACCATCTGGGGCGACGACGAGCGCTACCGCGAGACCTACTGGGAGAAGTTCGGCGATCGCTACTTCGCCGGCGATGGCGCCCGCAAGGACGAGGACGGCGACATCTGGCTGCTCGGCCGCGTCGACGACGTCATGAACGTCTCAGGCCACCGCCTCTCGACGGCGGAGATCGAGTCCTCGCTCGTCTCCCACGCCGGCGTCGCCGAGTCGGCGGTCGTGGGCGCGACGGATGCGACGACGGGCCAGGCGGTCGTCGCGTTCGTGATCCTGAAGCAGTCGGCCTCGCAGGAGCACTCCGTCGAGGAGGCCGAGCAGATGCTCCGCCAGCACGTCGCGACCGACATCGGCGCCATCGCGCGGCCCCGTCAGGTGTTCATCGTGCCCGATCTGCCGAAGACGCGCTCCGGCAAGATCATGCGGCGCCTGCTGCGCGACCTCGCGGAGGGGCGCGCGCTCGGCGACACCACGACGCTCGCGGATCAGAGCGTGGTCGAGGCGATCAAGCAGCAGTTCCGCGGCTGAGCGCGCCCCGTTCCCGCAGGTCGAGGAGCGCGCGCCGCGGGCGAGCGCGTCACGAGACCGCAGCCTCTCGGCCTCGTGGCGGCAGCGGCGCTCTCGCCGCACCCTCCTCGACCTGCGAACGCGCGTCAGGCGAAGGCGACGACCAGCTCGACCTCGACGGGCGCGCCCAGCGGCAGCTCCGCGACGCCGACGGCGCTGCGGGCGTGGACTCCCGCGTCGCCGAAGATCTCGCCCAGCACGTCGCTCGCGCCGTTGACGACGCCGGGCTGGCCCTGGAAGCCCTCCGCCGAGGCGACGAAGCCGACCACCTTCACGATGCGGGTGATGCGGTCGAGCGAACCGATCTCGGCATCGATGGCGGCCAGCGCGTTCAGCGCGCACTGCCGGGCGTCGAGGGCGGCGGCCTCCGCCGACACCTCGGCTCCTACCTTGCCGGTGCGAGGCATCGCGCCGTCCACCATCGGCAGCTGCCCGGAGGTGAAGACGAGGCCGCCTGTGGAGACAGCCGGCACGTAGGAGGCGACCGGCGGCACGACGGCCGGCAGCTCGATCCCGAGCTCGGTCAGGCGATCGGCGACGCTCACGCCTGCTCCGGCGCCTCGAGCGGACGCTTCAGGAACGCGACCATGCCGCCCTCCGGCCCGTTCGCGACGTGCACGAGCTCCCAGCCGTCGCTGCCCCAGGTGTTGAGGATGGCGGTCTCGCGGTGGATGAGGAGCGGCGTGGTGGCGTACTCCCAGGTCGTGTTCGGCATCGTCGGTCGTCCCCTGCGTCATAGGTTGGTCGCGTACCCTCGTATGCTATGGCCGCTACACGACACAAGCCAGGAAGCCTGATCGGCTCGCTCCTCGGGCTCATCGGGTTCTCCGCGATCGCCGGGATCCTCGTCTCCGCGACGCTCACGCCTGCGCTCGCGGTGGCCTCGAGCACCGCCAACAGCGGCCTCGACCTCTTCGAGAGCCTGCCCTCCTACGCGCAGATCAACCAGCAGGCAGAGCGCAACCGCATCTACGGCGTGCGCGACGGCCAGCCGGTCGAGATCGCCCAGTTCTACGCCCAGGACCGCCAGGTGCTGCAGTGGGGCGACGTGCCCTCGAACGCGGTGCACGCGCTCATCTCGGGAGAGGATCGCCGCTACTACTCGCACGGCGGCGTCGACGCGCCCTCGGTGGTGCGCGCCGGCATGTCGCAGCTCGGCTTCGGCAGCGACTCGGGCGCCTCGACGCTCACGATGCAGCTCGTGCGCATGCAGATCGCGATCGACGCGTGCCTCTCGGACGACGAGGAGTCGCAAGCGGTCTGCGACGCGCAGTACACCGAGTCCTACCAGCGCAAGCTTGCCGAGATGCGCCTGGCGATCGGGCTCGAGCAGCAGTACACGAAGAACGAGATCGTGCTCGCGTACCTGAACATCGCGAACTTCGGCGGCAACATCTACGGCATCGAGTCGGGTGCGCAGCGCCTGTTCGGGAAGCCCGCGTCAGACCTCACGGTCGCGGAGTCGGCCGCGCTGATCGCGACGGTGCAGAACCCGTCGATCCGCAGGCTCGACAACGCGGAGAACTGGCCGCGCAACCAGGAGCGCCGCGACTTCATCATCAACCGCATGGCGGACGACGGCTACATCACCGCCGAGGAGCGCGACGAGGCGCTCGCGACGCCCGTGGACGAGAGCTTCGTCAACATCCAGGCGCCGAACAACGGCTGCATCACCGGCTACGACTCCGCCCGGTTCTTCTGCGACTACGTGCAGCGCGTGCTCCAGATCGACACGGTCGAGGGCGGCAACCACATCCTGGGCGCGACGCCGGAGGACAACGCCCGGGCGCTGGCCCAGGGCGGCTACAGCATCTACACCTCGATCGACCTCGACCTCAACGACGCCGTGCAGGCGACCGTGGATCAGTACGTGCCGAACGACGAGACCCGCTGGGAGTCCGGCGCAGCGGTGACGCAGCTGGAAGTCGGCACGGGCCGCATCCTCGCGATGGTGCAGAACAAGGACTACGACAACCGCACCGAGCACGCCCCCACGGGCACAGCGGTGAACTTCAACGCCGACTACGCCCACGGTCGCTCCACCGGCTTCCAGCCGGGCTCCGGGTTCAAGATCTTCACGCTCGCGCAGTGGATCATCGACGGCAACTCCGTGAACGAGCGCCTGGACGCCACGCGGCAGGAGTGGCCGACCGGAGCGTTCCGCGCGGAGTGCACGGGCCTGGTCTCCGAGGAGTGGAACCCGCAGAACAACGAGGGCAACGAGTACTCCCGCATGACCCCGACCGAGATCATGGTGAACTCCGTCAACACCGGCATCGCGACGATGGCGAGCCAGCTGGACCTCTGCGACATCCACGACACCGCCTCCCGCATGGGCGCCTACCCCGCGAACGGCTCGGAGTGGGAGATCTTCGCGCCCGCAGTCATCGGCTCGGGATCGACCGTGACGCCGATGGGCATGGCCTCGGCCTTCGCCACCATCGCGAACGGCGGCGTCGCGTGCGCGCCGATCGCGATCGACCGCATCGTGGCCCGCGACGGCACCGAGGTGGCCCCGCCCGGGCAGGACTGCGACCAGGCCCTGACGCCCGAGGTCGCCTCGGTGATGCAGTCCGTGCTCGAGGAGGTCACGCAGCGGAACCCGCTCAACAACCCGCGCGGCGCCGCCCCGGTGATCTCGAAGACCGGCACCACGAACAACGTCGAGCAGACGTGGGTCAACGGCGCGAGCCCGACCGTGGCGACCTCCGTCTGGGTCGGCAACATCATCGGGCCGAACCGCAACCTGCAGGATCGCTGGAACGTGCGATCCTCGGTCTTCACCGCAGCGATGGCCGAGGCCATGAACCGCTACCCCGGCGGGCAGTTCCTCGCTCCCGACGAGGACACGCTGCGCGGCGACGCGAGCGAGCTGCCCGACGTCTCGGGACTGAGCGTCGCGGATGCGCAGGCGACGCTCGAGGGCGCGGGCTACACCGTGCAGGTGGCCGACGCGATCGAGGGCCTGCAGGCCGAGGGCGTCGTCGAGTACACCGCTCCCGGCGCCGGCTCGCTCGTCTCGTCGCAGACGCCGATCATCATCTACCCCTCGAACGGCGGGCTCGGCGCCGACGCGGAGCAGGATCCCGGCGCGACCGAGGATCCCGCCGCAGCGGCCTGGCCAGACCTCGTCGGGCAGGCGATCGCCGACGCGAGAGCGGCGGTCGGCAGCGCCGGCTTCGATCCCGAGCTGATCCAGATCACCTGGCAGGACCACGGCGAGCCGAACCTCTGCACCGTGCTGGCGCAGAACCCTGAGCCGGGCGCCCCCGGCGGACCGGACGACCCGATCTCCGTCGTGGTGGGCACCGACGCCGGCGGAGGCGACCCTGGCTGCTAGCCCCAGAGCGCTCGGCGCGGTGGTCGGCGGCGTGCTCGCCGCCGGCGCCGCCGTCGCTGCCTACGCGACCGCCATCGAGCCCCGTGCCTTCCGCATCCGCAGCGAAGAGCTGCGCGTGCTCCCCGCGGGCGCGCGCCCGATCACGGTGCTCCACCTCGCGGACATCCACCTCGCGCCCTGGCAGTCGGGCAAGCTCGACTGGCTCGAGGGCCTCGCGACGCTCGAGCCGGATCTGGTCGTCAACACCGGCGACAGCCTCGGGCACGCGGCCGCGCTGCCCGCGCTCGCCGATGCCCTCCGCGTCTTCCGCGGCGTCCCCGGCTTCTTCGTGCACGGCTCCAACGACGTCTTCGGGCCGCAGCTGAAGAACCCGCTGCGCTACTTCGGCGGCCCCTCGACGCACACCGGCCCCGACACGGCAGAGCGGCTCGACACCGCGGGCCTCGAGCGCGCCTACGAGGAGCTCGGCTGGCTGAGCCTCAACAACACCGCGCGCGCCGTCGAGGTGCGCGGCACCACGGTCGCAGGCTTCGGGGTCTCTGACCCCCACCGCGACTGGGATCGCCTCGACGAGACCGAGGCCGCGATCTCGCGCATGCGCAAGGCGCTCGGGGACGGCCCGCGCGTCATGCTCGGGGTCACGCACGCGCCGTACCGGCGCATCCTCGACGCCTTCGTCGACCTCGGGGCGGATGCGATCCTCGCCGGCCACACGCACGGCGGGCAGGTGCGGGTGCCGGGTGGGCACGCGATCGTGACCAACTGCGACATCCCGCGCGACCAGGCCTCGGGGCTCAGCACCTGGGTGCACGACGGCCAGGCAGTGCCGCTCAACGTCTCGCAGGGCATCGGCGCATCGATCTTCGCGCCCTTCCGCCTCGGCACTCCCCCCGAGGCCGTCGTCGTGTCGCTGCGGGCCCGCGACATCGGGTAGACTGGTCCGGTTGCTCAGCGGATCCTGATCCCGCAGTCGACATCGGGGTGTGGCGCAGCTTGGTAGCGCGCGTCGTTCGGGACGACGAGGTCGCAGGTTCAAATCCTGTCACCCCGACAGCATGGGAAGGGCTCATCGCGGCGAGGCTGCGGTGAGCCCTTCGTCGTCGATGTCGAGCAGCACGCGACATCCGGGCCGGCCGCTGGGCCCTGCGCGCGGAGCTAGGCGCCCAGCTGCCCGCCGGATTCCTGCAGGTAGCAGGTCGCGCAGAGCGACTCGTACGTGACCTCCTCGCCGTCGATGGCGACCTGATCGCCGTCGAAGACGAATCCTCCGCCGATCTTGCGACCGTTGAACATCGCCTTGCGGCCGCATCGGCAGATGGTCTTGAGCTCCTCGAGCGAGTGCGCGAGCTCGAGGAGGCGCGCGGAGCCGGGGAAGGCGTGCGTTAGGAAGTCGGTGCGGATGCCGTACGCGATCACGGGCACGCCGCGCTCGACGGCGATGCGCAGCAGCTCGTCGACCTGGGCAGGTGCCAGGAACTGGGCCTCGTCGATGAGCAGGCACGCGACCGGCTCCTCGCGCTCAGCGGCAGCCGTCGCGAACGCTGCCTCTGCCGACTCCCCAGCCCCGATGAGGACGTCGACCTGTCGCGTGACGCCGAGGCGCGAGACGATGTCGCGCTCGCCCTTCGTGTCGGTCGCGGGCTTCGCCAGCAGCACGCGCTGGCCGCGCTCCTCGTAGTTGAAGGCCGCCTGCAGCAGCCCCGTCGACTTCCCCGAGTTCATGGCGCCGTAGCGGAAGTACAGCTTCGCCAACGCTAGAGGATCCCGTCTTCCTCTGCGCGGTTGATGAGCTGCGACCGCTTGCTCGCGGGGCGATCGAGCGCCGCGTACTTCGCGCGCACACGACGCAGGAACGTCTTCGCCGTCTCGTAGCCCACCCCCATCTCGGCCGCCACCTGCACGGTGGTGAGCCCCTGCACGTAGTGCGCGAGCGCTCGCCGCTCGCCGGAGGAGAGGCGAGGGCGCCGCTCGAAGTCGCCCAGCAGTCGCGAGCTCCGACGCCGCGCAGGGCGCGTCGCCCCGATGCGCTCGGCGACCGCCGCAGCGCTGTCGGCGAGCGGCACGATGGTGGCGCCAGTGGCGGAGAGCGCCTCGTGCAGATCCTCGTCGACGTCGGCGTGCACGACGACGAGCGCGCCAGCCGCGGCCGCGGTCTGCGCGTGGGCGAACAGCGCACGGCCCGGCTCCTCGGCCAGCACGACGACATCGCCCGGGAAGCCGCTGTCGACCACCAGCTCGGTGAAGCGCCCGGCGACGGCGTTGAGGGTGAGGGAGGGATCGCCCGCGATCGCTTCGCGCAGCGCTGCTCCGAGCGCCCCGCCGGCGACGACGCTCACCGAGCGCGGGGCGCCGGTCTCGGTCTCGGTCGTGGGCATGATCGGTGCCTCAGACCTTCACCGCGGCAGCCTCGTCGAGCGCTGGAGCACCCGACGTCTCCACGAGTCGCAGGGTGCGCGCGGTGCGCTCGAGCGCTGCTCGTGCAGCCTCGGGGTCGTCGTTGAGCTTCGTGCCGTAGCTGGGGATCAGCTCGCGGAGGGTCTCGCTCCAGACCGGCATCTTCTCGGGGAAGCAGCGCTCGAAGAGCGTCAGCATGACGTGCACGGCGGTCGAGGCGCCGGGCGAGGCACCCAGCAGGCCGGCGATGGTGCCGTCGGCGCCGGTGACGAGCTCGGTGCCGAACTGCAGCACCCCGCCCTTCTCGGCATCCTTCTTCATCACCTGCACCCGCTGACCGGCGACGATCAGGCGCCAGTCCTCGTCCTTCGCGTCGGGCATGAACTCGCGCAGCGCGTCGAGCCGCTGCTTGCGGGAGGCGAAGACCTCGCCCACGAGGTAGCTCACGAGATCGAGGTTCGCGAGCCCAGCGCGCGCCATCGGCCAGATGTTGTGACCCTTGATGGTCTCGAACATGTCGGTGACGCTACCGGTCTTCAGGTACTTCGGGCTCCAGCCGGCGTAGGGGCCGAAGAGCAGGCTGGCCTCGCCGTCCACCACGCGCGTGTCGAGGTGCGGCACGGACATCGGCGGGGCGCCGACGCTCGCCTTGCCGTAGACCTTCGCCGTGTGGCGCGCGACGACATCCGGGTTGTCGGTGCGCAGGAACGCGCCGGAGATGGGGAAGCCGGCGAAGCCCTTCGCCTCGGGGATGCCGGACTTCTGCAACAGCTTGAGCGCACCGCCGCCCGCGCCGACGAACACGAAGCGGGCCTTGACCTCGAACTTCGCCTGACCGACCTCCCGCCGCAGCCTGATGCGCCAGTCGCCCTCCGGCAGCCGCTTCAGGCCCGTGACGGTCACATCGGTGCTGAGCGCAGCGCCCTCGTCCTGCAGCTTGCCGATCAGCATGCGCGTCAGCGCGCCGAAGTCGACGTCCGTGCCGTCGGTGGAGCGCGTCGCCGCGATCCGCTGCGACTTCTTGCGACCGGGGATCAGCGTGGGGGCCCAGCTGCGGATGACCTCGGCATCCTCCGAGTACTCCATGCCTGCGAACAGCGGCTCGTCCTTGAGGAGCTCCCAGCGGCGGCGCAGGTAGTCGACGTTCTCCTCGCCCCAGACGAAGGTCATGTGCGGCGTGGGCGAGATGAAGCTCTTCGGGTCGGGCAGCGTGCCGTCCTCGACGAACGACGCCCACAGCTGGCGCGAGAGCTGGAACTGCTCGTTGATGTCGACGGCCTTCGCCGTCGTCATCGAACCGTCCTTGCCCTCGGGCATGTAGTTCAGCTCGCAGAGCGCCGCGTGGCCGGTACCGGCGTTGTTCCAGGGGTTCGACGACTCGAGGCCGACGTCGGAGAGGCGCTCGAAGATGGCGATCGACCACGTCGGCTCGAGGCGGTGCAGGAGGGCTCCGAGCGTCGCGCTCATGATCCCTCCACCGATGAGGGCTACGTCGATGGTCTTGGTCACGCCACCGATTCTAGAACAAGGCTCCAGAACGGGGGGACGCCATCCCCAGATGACGCCCCTAGCATGGCCCGCGACCGACGGCGCTGCCGCCGGTCACCGACGAGAGGGAGCACCATGGGAATCCTGGATGACGCCAAGGGCAAGCTGGGCGACGCGGCCGGCTGGGTCAAGGATCGTGCCGACCAGATCGGCGATCAGGCGCACGGCGCGGGCCAGACCATCGGCGAGCGCGCCGCCGACGCGAAGCACTGGGTCGAGACGCGCATCGGTTCGGGTGAGGCAGATGCGGGGTCGCCCGTCGAGCGCACCGGTGGCGGCGGCGACTTCGCGCGCACCTCGGAGGCTGCGGACGACGAGCCCGCGGACGCGCCGCTCGTCGCCGGCGTCGAGGGGCACGACGCCGGCGACAGCGAGGCCGCCGGCCGGCACAGCGCCGAGCCGCCCTCCCCCTCGAGCGCACCGGCTGCGTGATCGCTGCCGGCGGCTCCGCCGCGTGCGGGGCCGCCGTCAGCCGAGGCGCTCGGCGACCAGCTCTGCCAGCTGCACGGCGTTGAGCGCCGCTCCCTTGCGCAGGTTGTCGTTCGAGACGAAGAGGACGAGGCCCTTGCCGGGCTCGGCCGACTGGTCGGCACGGATGCGCCCCACGAGCGAGGGGTCGGCGCCGGCCGCCTGGAGGGGCGTCGGCACGTCGACCAGCGCCACGCCCGGCGCGTGCGCGAGCAGCTCACGGGCGGCCTCGGGGCTCAGGTCGCGCTCGAACTCCGCGTGGATCGCCAGCGAGTGGCCCGAGAACACCGGCACCCGCACGCAGGTGCCAGCGACGCGCAGCTCGGGGCGCTGCAGGATCTTGCGCGACTCGTTGCGCAGCTTCTGCTCCTCGTCGGTCTCCCCCGTCCCGTCGTCGACGATCGACCCGGCGAGCGGCAGCACGTTGTGCGCGATCGTCTGGGTGTAGACGGCGGGCGCCGGGAAGTCGACGGCGCCGCCGTCGTGCGCCAGGCGCTCCGGGTGCTGCGAGGCCGCCTGCTCCAGCTGACCGCGCAGCTCCTCGACACCGGCGAGGCCGGAGCCGGACACGGCCTGGTAGGTCGTCACGACCAGCCGCACGAGCCCGGACGCCACATCGAGCGGCTTCAGCACCGGCATCGCGGCCATGGTGGTGCAGTTGGGGTTCGCGATGATGCCCTTCACGGCGCCCGCGATCGCGTGCGGGTTGACCTCCGCGACGACGAGCGGCACGTCGGGATCCATCCGCCACGCCGACGAGTTGTCGATGACGATCACCCCGGCGTCGGCGAACCTCGGCGCCAGGCGCTTCGAGGTCGCCCCGCCCGCTGAGAAGATGGCGATGTCGAGGCCGCTCGGGTCTGCCTGCTCGGCATCCTCGACGGTGATCCGCTGCCCGCGGAACTCGAGCTCGGTGCCCGCCGAGCGCGCGGACGCGAACAGCCGCAGCTGCTCGATCGGCACGTCGCGGTCGGCGAGCAGGCGCAGCACGACGCCGCCGACCTGCCCGGTGGCGCCGACGACGCCGATCGCGATGGGCCTGCGGTGCCCCGGCTCGGCCTGCAGCTGCCGGATCATCGACCCGTCCCCGCGTGCACGACAGCCGCTTCTGCGGCGTCGAGGTCGAAGGCCGAGTGCACCACGCGCACCGCGTCGATCAGCTGATCGGCGCGGGTCACCACCGAGATGCGGATCTCGGAGGTGGAGATCATCTCGATGTTGATGTCCGACTCCGACAGCGCGCGGAAGAGGCGTGCGGAGACGCCCGCGTTCGTGCGCATGCCGGCGCCGACGAGCGCGAGCTTGCCGATCTGGTCGTCGTAGTGCAGCTGCTCGAAGCCGGCGTCCTCCCGGTGCGCCTCGAGCGCGTCGAGCACCGTGCCCGCCTCCTCCTTCGGGAGGGTGAAGGAGATGTCGGTGCGGCCGGTGGTGGCGGCCGAGACGTTCTGCACGATCATGTCGATGTTCGCGCCGGTCTCGGCCACGATCGTGAAGATGCGGGCCGCGACGCCGGGCACGTCGGGCGTGCCGACGACGGTGACCTTGGCCTCTGACAGGTCGTGGGCGACGCCCACGATCATCGGCTCTTCCATTTGGGACCCTGCTCTCTCTGGGTCGTACACGATGGTGCCCTCGTCGTTCGTGAACGACGAGCGCACGTGAAGGGTGACGCCGTGGCGGCGGGCGTACTCGACGCTGCGGATGTGCAGCACCTTCGCCCCGCCGGCAGCGAGCTCGAGCATCTCCTCGCTGGTGATGCGAGGGATGCGGCGGGCGAGCGGGACGACGCGGGGGTCGGCGGAGAAGACCCCGTCGACATCCGTGTAGATCTCGCACACGTCCGCCTCGAGGGCGGCCGCCAGGGCGACGGCGGAGGTGTCGGAACCGCCCCTGCCGAGGGTGGTGATGTCGCCGGTGACCTTGTTGAAGCCGGCGAAGCCCTGCACGATCGCGATCTGGCCGCGGTCGAGGGCGTCGCGCACGCGGCCGGGCGTCACCGACACGATGCGGGCCGAGCCGTGGCGGTCGTCGGTGAGCATGCCCGCTTGGCTGCCCGTGAACGAGACGGCCTCGGCTCCCTGCGACTTGATCGCCATCGCGAGCAGCGCCATCGAGATGCGCTCGCCGGCGGTGAGCAGCATGTCGAGCTCGCGGCCGTGCGCCGGCAGGGTCGGCACCACCTGGTGCGCGAGGTCGAGGAGCTCATCGGTCGTGTCGCCCATGGCGGAGACGACGACGACGACGGAGTGCCCGCGCTTGCGGGTCTCGACGATCCGCTTGGCGACGCGCTTGATCCCCTCGGCGTCGCCCACACTGGACCCGCCGTACTTCTGCACGATGAGGCTCACGTCGCTCCTCTGCACCCCTGGAACTCCCCAGTCTAGGCTTCGGGCGCGCCGATTCCGGCCATGCGGCGACTCAGTGCTCGACCGCGCGACGCCCCTCGAAGGCCCTGCCGAGCGTCATCTCGTCGGCGAACTCCAGGTCGCCGCCGACCGGCAGGCCGCTCGCGAGCCGCGAGATGCGCACGCCCATCGGCAGCAGCGAGCGGATCAGGTAGGTCGCGGTCGCCTCGCCCTCGACGTTCGGGTCGGTGGCGATGATGATCTCCTCGATCGCCGCATCCTGCAAGCGGCTCATGAGCGACGCGACCCGCAGCTGATCGGGGCCGATCCCCTGCATCGGGTTGAGCGCCCCGCCGAGCACGTGGTACAGCCCGCGGTACTCCCGGGTGCGCTCGATCGCGACGACGTCCTTCGCCTCCTCGACCACGCAGATGGTCGTCGGCACCCGCCGCGGGTCGCGGCAGATCGAGCAGCGCTCCTGCTCCCCGATGTTGCCGCAGACGACGCAGAAGCGCACGCGCTGGCGCACGGTCTGCAGGATGGTGGCGAGCCGGTCGACGTCGAAGGACTCGGTCTGGATGATGTGGAAGGCGATGCGCTGGGCAGACTTCGGGCCCACGCCCGGCAGGCGGCCGAGCTCGTCGATCAGGTCCTGGACGATGCCGTCGTACATGTCAGCGCTCCCCTCGCACGCGTGGTCGTTCCTCGATCAGCTCTGCACCGAGCTCCTCGCGCACGACCGCCTCGCCGTAGCGAGCGGCTTGTGAGGCGGAGAGCGCGGGTTCGGGCGCCGGCGCCGCCTTGGCGAGCTCGCTGAGCGAAGGGCCCGCAGGCAGGGGAGCCGATGCCGCCGGCTCGGAGCGCGTCGGCACGGCGGGCGCCGGGGCGTCGGGAGCGGACACGAACGAGAACGGGTCGGGCTCGGGCTCGTCGGGCAGCGACTGCTCCGGGAGGTCCTCCGGCGGCGCCTCGGCGTCGCTCGGGATCGCGGCGACCGCCCACCCGACGACCGGTCCCGCTGCGGGCTCCGCCGTGGCCGGGGGCGCCGAGGCGGCGCCGGCAGCCTCGGGCTGCTGGCTCGGCGCCTCCGTGTCGGTCGGCTGCTGCGCGGGTGGCGCCGAGTCGGTGGCCTCCTGTGCCGGGGCCACTGCCGCTCGGCGCTCCTCGCCGGGCTCGGAGGGCTGCGGCTGGCCGGGAGCGCGACCGGATTGCCGCGTGCGCGGGACGTACTTCACCTGGATGCCGAGGAGCTCCTCGATGGCCGTGCGCAGCAGATCCGCCACGCTGGGCTTCGCGCCGTGCGCCTCCCGGAACCGCTGCACGTCGCTGTCGGACTGGAAGCCGAGCAGCAGCACATCGCCGTCCTTCAGGTCGATGGGCGTGGTGTTCGACACGAGCATCCAGGCCGTGCGGTGGTGGTCGGCGAGCTTCTGCAGCACCTCGTCCCAGCTGTCGCGCAGCTGCTTGAACGTGATCGGGGCGGCGGGGGCCACCACGAGCTGTTCGGCGGCCGGCCCAGCGACCGGCACCTCCGACGCAGCTGTCCCGTTCGCGACGGGCACCTCGGCGGACGCGCGCACCGCGGGCGCAGGCTCGGCAGGGGCACGATCGGTGGTCGCCGACTCGGTGGTCGCCGACTCGGTGGTCGCCGATTCGGCAGGCACGGCCTCGGTGGGCGCGGACGCGGTGCGTGCAGGCTCGGCAGGTGCTGGCTCGGCCGCCGCAGGCTGGGTCGACGCGGTCTCGGCCGCCGCAGGCTGGACCGACGCGGTCTCGGCCGCCGCCGGACCGGCCGACGCGGGCCCGGCAGGCTCGACCTGGGCAGCGCTCGACGGCGCCCGGCTCGCCGCCCGACGCGGAGCAGCCGGCTCCTGCTGCACGGGCGGCGCGGCGGGAGGCGCAGCGACCGCGCCCTCCAACCGCTGCTCGATCCGCTCGACGCGCGCGAGCGTGCCCACCTCGACGTCGCCGGACTCCGGGACGAGCAGGCGCGCGGCCATCAGCTCGAGGTGCAGGCGCGGGCTCGTGGCACCGGCCATGTCCGTGAGCGAGCGCGCGACGATGTCGGCGGCGCGCGAGAGCTCCGCGGCGCCGAAGCCGCCGGCCTGCTCGACGAGGGTGGCCAGCTCGTCCTCCGGCACGCCGTGCAGGATCGCCGCCGGGTCGCTCGCGGCGTGCGCGACGATGAGGTCCCGCAAGCGCTCGAGCAGGTCCTCGACGAAGCGGCGCGGATCCTGCCCGGTCTGCACGACGCGATCGATGGATGCGAACAGCCTCGACGCGTCCGCCGCCGACAGGGCACCGACGATGTCGTCGAGCAGCTCGCCGTGCGTGAAGCCGAGCAGCGCGACGGCGCTCTCGTACGCCACGCGCCCCTCCGAGCCCGCGATCAGCTGGTCGAGCAGGCTCAGCGTGTCGCGAGCCGAGCCGCCGCCAGCCCGCACGACGAGCGGCAGCACGCCCGGATCCACCTCGACGCCCTCCTCGCCGCAGAGGCGCTGCACGTACTCCAGCATCGGCGCCGGCGCGATGAGCCGGAAGGGGTAGTGGTGCGTGCGCGATCGGATCGTGCCGATCACCTTCTCGGGCTCGGTCGTGGCGAAGATGAACTTGATGTGCTCCGGCGGTTCCTCCACGATCTTCAGCAGCGCGTTGAAGCCGCCAGAGGTCACCATGTGCGCCTCGTCGATGATGAAGACCTTGTAGCGGTCGCGGCTGGGCGCGAAGGTCGCACGCTCCCGCAGGTCGCGGGCGTCGTCGACGCCGCCGTGGCTCGCGGCGTCGATCTCGACCACGTCGAGCGAACCGCCGCCGTCGCGACCGAGCTCGACGCACGAGTCGCAGGTGCCGCAGGGCTCGGGCGTCGGCCCCGACGCGCAGTTCAGGCAGCGCGCCAGGATGCGGGCGCTCGTGGTCTTGCCGCAGCCGCGAGGGCCGGAGAAGAGGTAGGCGTGGTTCACGCGGTCTGCGCGCAGCGCGGTGCGCAGCGGATCGGTCACGTGCGCCTGCCCGATGAGCTCGGCGAACGACTCCGGCCGGTACCGGCGGTAGAGGGCTGCGACCATGGGCTCCAGGCTACTTGGCACCGGTGACACCCGCAGACGGCCTCCACGACGAGGAAGACTCCCCGCGCACCCGCCAGAGCCCGGTTGCCCTTGCTTCGTCTCCGACCTGGGGGAGTTGGCCTGGATGGCGCCACGCGGGGAGCCGCCACCATGGTACCCAACGTCGCCGCTGTGCGCGAAGCGAGCCGCTGTAGCGTTGCGCCATGCGCTCCATCGCCGAATCGACCAGCCCCTTCGACCTCGCGTTCGGGCTGCCGCTGCACCCGCTCGCCGTGCACATGCCGGTCGTGCTGCTGCCCCTCGGCGCGATCGGGGTGGTGCTGGCGCTACTCGTGCCGCGCTGGCGCGCCTCGCTCGCCTGGCCGGTCGTCGCGGTGCTCGGCATCGCGACCGTCGGCGCGCTCGTGGCGAAGCTCTCCGGCGAGGCGCTCGCCGCTCGCGTCGGCTCCCCCGGCCAGCACGAGCAGCTCGGCAACTGGGTGCTCATCATCAGCGCGCTGCTGTTCGCGGCGACCCTCGCGTGGTGGCTGTGGCAGGGCAAGGCCGACCGGCGCAACCGCTCGACGGGCGTGATGGGCCTGATCGCAGGCACCGTGCTCGCCACCATCGCGGTCGGTTCGATCATCGTCGCCGTGCTGACCGGGCACACGGGCGCCACCGCCGTCTGGGAGGACCGCATCGGTGCCGGCCAGGCAGAGGCCCCGCTGGATCCGAGCGCCCCGCAGGGCGCGGATGCGACGCAGGCGCCCGGCGCATCGGCCGAGGACACCCCCGCACCGTCGTCGAGCAGCGACGGCTCGACGCAGATCGGGCTCTCCGAGGTGGCGCAGCACGACGACGCCGCGTCCTGCTGGGTCGCGATCGAGGGCACGGTCTACGACGTCACCGAGTGGGTGGCGCAGCACCCAGGCGGCCCCGACCGCATCCTCGCCATCTGCGGCACCGATGCGACCGACGCCTTCGGCGCCCAGCACGGCGGTCAGGCGCTGCCCACCGAGCAGCTCACCCGCTTCGCGATCGGCGAGCTCGCCGAGCGCTGAGCGGCATCAGCGGACGAGCGCCGCCACCTGCCGCGCGATCTCGAGCTCCTCGTCGGTCGGCACGACCCACACCTCGATCGCCGAGCCGTCGGCCGAGATGCGGCGCTCGCCGCGGCCGGCGTTGCGCTCGGGGTCGATGACGATGCCGAGGCCCTCGAGGCCCGCGAGCGCGGCTGCGCGCACCGCGGGCGCGTTCTCGCCGATGCCGGCGGTGAAGGCGATCGCGTCGGTGCGGCCGAGGTGCGCGAGGTAGGCGCCGACGGTGCCGCGCAGCCGATGGGCGACGATCTCGAGGGCCTCGCCAGCGCGCGCGATGCCGGCGTCCGCGGCCTGCTGCACGTCGCGCATGTCGCCCGTGCCCGTCAGGCCGAGCAGGCCAGAGCGCTTGTTGAGCAGCGCGTCGATCTCGTCGATCGACATGCCGGCGGTGCGGTGCAGGTGGAAGACGACGCCCGGGTCGATGTCCCCGGACCGCGTGCCCATCACGAGACCCGCCAGGGGCGTCATCCCCATCGAGGTCTCGATGCTCTCGCCGCCGCGCACCGCCGTCGCCGAGGCGCCGTTGCCGAGGTGCAGCACGATCGAGTTGACCTCCGTCAGCGGCTTGCCCAGCAGCTCGGCCACGCGACGGGAGACGAACTGATGGCTCGTCCCGTGGAAGCCGTACTTGCGGATGCGGTGCTCGGCGGCGACCTGCTCGTCGATCGCGTAGCGATGCGCAGCGGGCGGGATGGTGAGGTGGAAGGCGGTGTCGAAGACGGCGACGTGCGGGAAGCCGGCGAACGCGGCGCGGGCGGAGCGGATGCCCTGGAGGTTCGCGGGGTTGTGCAGCGGCGCGAGCGGGGCGAGGTCGTCGATCTGCTGGGCCACGTCGTCGTCGACGAGGACGGCCCGGTCGAAGCGCGCGCCGCCCTGCACGACCCGGTGGCCGATGCCGATCAGGTGGGCGTCGTCGAGGTCTGGCCCGTGCGCGTCGAGCTGCCGCAGCACCCAGCCGAACGCGTGCGCGTGATCGGTGATGACGCGCTGCTCCACGACGTCCTCGCGCCCGGGCACCTGGTGCTTCGCGCGCCCGGTGGTCTCGCCGATGCGCTCGATCAGCCCGCTCGCGAGCGCCTCGCCGGAGTCGACGTCGACGAGCTGGTACTTCAGGCTCGACGACCCGGCGTTGATGACGAAGACCGAGGCGGTCATGCTGCACCCTGCGTGCGCGCGTCGGGCGCCGGCTGGTCATCGTCGCGCGCGCCCTGGGCCTGGATCGCGGTGATGGCGATGGTGTTGACGATGTCGCTCACGAGCGCGCCGCGGGACAGGTCGTTGACCGGCTTGGCCAGGCCCTGCAGCACCGGGCCGATGGCGAGCGCCCCCGCCGACCGCTGCACCGCCTTGTAGGTGTTGTTGCCCGTGTTGAGGTCGGGGAAGACGAACACGGTCGCGCGCCCCGCCACCTGCGACTGCGGCAGCTTCTTCTGCGCGACGGCTGCATCCGCCGCCGCGTCGTACTGGATCGGGCCCTCGACCGCCAGCTCGGGCGCGCGCTCGCGCACCAGGGCGGTCGCCGCGCGCACGCGGTCGACCTCAGCGCCCGTGCCCGACTCGCCCGTGGAGTAGGAGAGCATCGCCACGCGCGGCTCGATGCCGAAGTCGCGCGCCGTCTGCGCCGAGGAGACCGCGATGTCCGCGAGCTCCTCCACGGTCGGCTCCGGGATCACCGCGCAGTCGCCGTAGACGAGCACGCGGTCGGCGAGCGCCATCAGGAACACGCTCGAGACGACGGAGACACCGGGCTTGGTCTTGATCGTCTCGAACGACGGCTTGATGGTGTGCGCCGTGGTGTGCGCCGCACCGGATACCATCCCGTCGGCGTCACCGGTGTGCACCATCAGGGTGCCGAAGTAGCTCACGTCGAGCAGCCGCTCCATCGCCTGCTCGATCGTGACGCCCTTGTGGGCTCGCAGGCGCTGGTACTCGGCGGCGTACCTCGGTCGCAGCTCCTCGTCATCGGTCGAGACGACGCGCGCGCGGGAGAGGTCGAGCCCGAGGCTCGCGGCCCGCTGCCGGATCGATGGCTCGTCGCCGAGGATCGTGAGCTCGGCGATGCCGCGGGCCAGCACCGTCGAGGCGGCCTGCAGGATGCGGTCGTCGTCGCCCTCCGGGAGCACGATGTGGCGCACGCTCTGCCGGGCGCGCTCGATGAGGCTGTGCTCGAAGATGAGCGGGGTCACCACGTCGGTCGTCGCGACCTCGAGCCGCTCGAGCAGCGCCTCGGCGTCGACGTGCTGCTCGAACAGGGCGAGCGCCGAGTCGCGCTTGCGCTGGGTGCCGTCGATCAGCGATCCCCTGGTCGTCGCGATGCGGCGGGCGGTCTCGTAGGTGCCGTGCGGGCTCGTGCCGATCGGCAGCTCCAGGTCGAGGCCGTCGAGCAGTCGCTGCACGGCGGGGTGCAGCTCGAAGCCGCCGTTGAGGATGATGCCGGCGATCGAGGGGAAGGTGTCGGACTGCTGCGCGAGCAGGGTGCCGACGACCACATCCGAGCGGTCGCCGGGCATGACGAGGATGCCCCCCTCGATCAGCCGCTCGAGCACGTGCTCCATCGACATGCCGGCGACCACCGTGCCGAGCGATTCGCGCGCCAGCCGGTCGGCGTCGCCGCGCAGGAGGCTCGCGTCGGTCGCGGCGAACAGCGCGCCGACGCTCGGGGCGCTCAGCAGCGCGTCCTCCGGGATCGACCAGATCGGCACGCCGTCGGGCACCGCATCCGCCACCGCGCCCGGGATCGCGTCGATCGCCGAGGGCTCGGCGCGGTTGACGACGATGCCGGCGATGGACGCGTGGGCCTGGGCGAGCTCCGCGGTGGTGACGTCGGCGAGCTGGCGCAGCTGGTCGGCGCTGCGCGGCGCGTCCGTCTCGGGGTCGCGACCGCCGAGCACCAGCAGCACCGAGGCGCCCAGGTTGGCTGCGACGCGGGCGTTGAAGCCGAGCTCGGTCGGGCTGCCGACGTCGGTGTAGTCGGAGCCGACGATCACGATGGCGTCGAAGCGCTCGTCGATGCGGTGGTAGCGGTCGACGATGGTGGCCAGCGCTGCCTCTGCGTCGTCGTGCACGGCGGCGTAGGTGGTGCCGATCGCCTCCTCGTAGTCGAGGTCGACGGCCTCGTGCGCGAGCAGGAGCTCGAGCACACGATCGCGCTCCTGCGCGGAGCGCGCCACGGGTCGGAAGACGCCGACTCGCTCGACCCTTCGGCTGAGCGCTTCGAGGAGCCCCAGCGCGACGATCGACTTGCCTGCGTGGCCCTCGGGGGAAGCGATGACGATTCGGGTCGGCATCGCCTCAGGCTAGCCCGCCGACCTTAGGTCACGAAACGGTAACGCTTGTTCCGGCGCCATATCGGGCCACCACAGCACGAGCATAGATTCGAGCCATCCGTCCCGCCTCTCTGCGGGACTTCGTCACGAACGAAGGATCACCTGTGAATTCACACACCACCAGGCGTGTGCGTCTCCGCCGTGGCCTCGCACTCACAACTGCCCTCGCGCTCAGCGCGGGGGCATCTGTGCTCGGTGCGGCCGCAGCCGGCGCAGCGCCGATCGAGCAGCAGCGCTCGATCGACACGAGCGGGTTCGAGAGCGGGCGCTACATCGTCGTGCTCGACAACGACCCGCTCGCGACCTACCGAGGGGGGCTGCCCAACCTGGCGCGCACCGCTCCGACGGGGGAGGCGGACATCGACGTCTCGACCTCCGCGGCGACCGCCTACGCCCAGCACCTCGAGAGCCAGCAGAACGCTGTCGCGAGCTCGATCGGCGCGCAGGTCGCCGCGAGCATGACGGTGACCATGAACGGCTTCATCGCCGACCTGTCGTCCGAGCAGGCGCTCGAGCTCGCCAGCGACGCTCGCGTCTCGCAGATCTTCCCGGACGAGATCCTCCAGATCACCGCGAGCCCCGCCAACGAGTTCCTCGACCTCGAGGGCCTGTGGGCCGAGGTCGGCGGCGTCGACGAGGCCGGGGCCGGCGTGGTCGTCGGTGTCATCGACACGGGCATCGCTCCCGAGAACCCGCTGTTCGCCGGTGAGCCGCTCGGCACCACCGCGGGCGCGGAGCCCTACTGGGACGGCGACGCCATCGTCTACGAGAAGGGCGACGGCAACACCTTCTCCGGCGCCTGCGAGACCGGCACGCAGTTCACCGTCGACGACTGCTCGACGAAGATCATCACGGCGCGCTACTTCGTCGACGGCTTCGGCACCGGCGGCCTCGGCTCCGAGGACCAGGTCCCCGGTGAGTACGTGTCGCCCCGTGACGGCGACGGCCACGGCTCGCACACCGCCTCGACCGCGGCCGGCAACGCCGAGGTCGCGATCACGTCGGCTGGCGGCGAGGACCTCGGCACCATGTCCGGCGTCGCGCCCGAGGCGCGCATCGCGTCGTACAAGGCCTGCTGGTCAGGACCCGACCCGACGATCACCGACGACGACGGCTGCGCGAGCAGCGACCTCGTGCAGGCGATCGACCAGGCCGTGATCGACGGCGTGGACGTCATCAACTACTCCATCGGCGGCGGCGCTGCCACGTCGGTCGCCACGGCCACGGACGTCTCGTTCCTGGGTGCCGCGGCTGCCGGTGTCTTCGTCTCCGTCTCGGCCGGCAACAGCGGCCCGGACGCCTCGACGCTCGACCACGCCGCTCCGTGGTACACCACGGTCGCCGCATCGAGCGTCCCGAACTACGAGGCGACGGTCGTCCTCGAGGGCGACGTCCGCCTCCCGGGCGGCTCCATCACGGTCCCCATGGGTGACGACGCCGAGCCGATCACCGGCCCGTTCGTCTACGCCGGTGACATCGCCGCAGCGGGTGCTGACCCCGCTGAGGCCGCGCTCTGCTTCACGGACACCCTGGACCCGGCACTCGCTGCCGGCGCCATCGTGCTCTGCGACCGCGGCGTGAGCGCGCGCGTCGACAAGTCTGCCGAGGTCGCCGCCGCAGGCGGCATCGCGGCGGTGCTCGTCAACGTCACGCCGGGCTCCGTCGACCTCGACGACCACGTCATCCCGACCGTGCACCTCGACGCGCAGTACCGCGACCAGCTCCTGGCCGCAGCGCAGACGGACGGCGCGACGGTCACCCTCGAGGCCGGCAACAGCTCGGGCATCGAGACCCCCGCGCCCATCGTGGCGGGCTTCTCGTCGCGCGGCCCGGCGCTCGCCGATGGCAGCGACGTCATCAAGCCCGATGTCGCCGCTCCCGGCGTCGGCATCATCGCGGCCGGACCCAACCCGGCGGACGGCGAGCCGAGCTACGCGCTGCTCTCCGGCACCTCGATGGCCGCACCGCACGTCGCGGGCCTCGGCGCGATCTACCTGGGCGCGCACCCCAACGCCACCCCGGCAGAGGTCAAGTCGGCGCTCATGACGACGGCGACGGACACGCTGAACGAGGACGGCACGGAGTCGACGGACGTGTGGGCACAGGGCGCAGGCCACGTGAACACGCAGTCGATGCTCGACGCCGGTCTCATCTACCAGAACGGCACCGCCGACTGGTACGGCTACCTGCGCGGGATCGGCTACGGCCTGCCCGACGCGTGGGTCGGCTCGCCGATCGACCCGAGCGACGTGAACATCGCGTCGATCGCGATCGGCTCGCTCGCCGGCACGCAGACGGTGACCCGCACGGTCACGGCGCTCGAGGCGGGTTCCTACACCGCTTCGGTCACCGATGTGCCGGGAGTCGACGTCGAGGTCTCCCCCTCGACGCTGACCTTCGACGCCGCCGGCGACACGGCCACCTTCGAGGTGACGTTCACGACCGCGGACGCCCCGCTCGCATCGTGGTCGACGGGCTCGCTCACGTGGACGAGCGCGGAGCACACCGTGCGCTCGCCGCTCGCCGTCCGCCCGGTCGCCGTCGCGGTGCCCGAGTGGGTCGAGGGCATGGGCACGTCGGGTGAGACGCCGATCTCCGGCATCTCCGGCCTCGCCGGCGAGATCGACCTCCAGGCGAACGGCCTCGCGCCGTTCGAGCAGCTCGCCGCCGCCAGCGGCGAGGAGGGGCAGACGCTGGTCTACCCGCTCGAGATCGCCGAGGGTGAGATCGCCCGGTACATCTCGCTCGACGGGCTGGACAACACCGCCGACCTCGACCTCTACCTGCAGCGCCTGGAGAACGGCGTCCCGGTGGAGCAGTGGGTCGGCGGCACGGCAGCAGCCGACGAGGAGGTCCTCCTCGAGGACCCCCAGGCCGGCAGCTACCGCGTGCTCGTCGTCATCTTCGCCGAGGGCAGCGAGGGATCGCCGGTCGACTTCACCGTCGACTACGCGGCCGTCATGCCCGGGCAGCAGGAGGGCTCGTTCACGACGGACCCGACCTCGCTGACGGGTGAGATCGCCGCTCCCTTCTCCTTCACGGCGGAGTGGCGCGGTCTCGACATCGATCGCGAGTACCTGGGCGCGATCGGCTACAACGACTCCGAGGAGCGCACCTTCGTCCACGTCACGAGCGGCGAGGTGGCCATGCCGGCACCTGACCGCATCGCCGGCGGCAACCGCTTCGAGACCGCTGTCGCGATCTCGCAGCAGGGCTACCCGGAGGGCGCGGACGTCGTCTACATCGCCAGCGGTCAGACGTTCCCGGACGGACTCGCAGCGGCACCCGCTGCGGCTCGCGAGGAGGCTCCCCTGCTGCTGACGATGGCCAACGCGCTCTCGCCCGCGGTCGTCGATGAGATCGAGCGCCTGTCGCCCGAGCGCATCGTGATCGTCGGCGGCGAGCCGTCGGTCTCTGCGGCGGTCGCCGACCAGCTCGCCGACATGGCGGCGACGGTCGACCGCGTCGGTGGCGTCAACCGCTTCGAGACCAGCCGTCTCATCGCGGAGTACGCCTTCGAGAGCTCGGCGAACGCGTTCATCGCGACCGGTCGCAACTTCCCCGACGCCCTGTCGGCGGGAGCTGCAGCCGGTTCGGTCGACGCGCCGATCCTCCTGGTCGACGGCATGGCCGGGGACGTCGACGAGGCCACCATGGCCGAGCTCGACCGCCTGGGCGCGCAGAACGTGTACCTGCAGGGAGACCAGCGATCGATGTCGAACGGCATCGAGCTGGACTTCGACAACGCAGGCCTCGTCGTGCACCGCTTCGCGGGCGCGAACCGCTTCCAGACGGCGGTGCTCGTCAACCAGGCGTTCTTCACGGCGCCGGTGCCGGCGATGTACATCGCCAGCGGCATGAAGTTCCCGGATGCCCTGAGCGCCTCGGCGCTCGCGGCTGCCGAGGGCGCGCCGCTGTACCTGGCGCAGCCGACGTGCATCGACTCGCAGATCGTCACGGAGAGCCTGCGACTCGACCAGCCGCCGGTGTTCCTGCTCGGCGACGAGAACACGCTGTCGGCTGAGGTCGCGGAGTACGCGATCTGCGGCTAGCAGCAGCACATGAGCGGGGGCGGGGACTTCGGTTCCCGCCCCCGTTCTCCGTGGGGCTAGAATCGCAGGGTTGGCCTCGCGAGGCCGGCACGGAGGATTCGCCTAGTGGCCTATGGCGCACGCTTGGAAAGCGTGTTGGGTGCAAGCCCTCAGGGGTTCGAATCCCCTATCCTCCGCCGAAGGACGAAGCGGGACATCGAGTGCGGTGTCCCGCTTCGTCGTGCGCGGCGCCGCTCCCGGCAGCGGCGAGCAGCGAGCGCGCCGAGCGAGCGCGTGGTGGCGGCGCGCAGGGCGACGAGGCCGAGGCTCAGCGGCGACGGTTGCGGAAGATCCCGCGCACCACGTCGCGGATCATCGCCTGCCCGGACCTGGAGCCCAGGAAGTCGGTGATGACGTTGCCGCCGGCCGGCTGCTTCGCGCTGCCGGTGCTGCGCGGGCGGTTGCGCTTCGACTCCGCCTCAAGCCGCTCGGCCTCCTCCTGCGCCGCCTGCCGGGCCGCCGCATCCTGCTCCGCCCGCTGCGCCGCCTGCAGCTTCGCCTGGAGCATCTCGTACGCGGACTCGCGATCGACCGCCTCGCCGTACTTCGGCAGCAGCGGCGATGCCTGCACCGCGCTCGCGATGTCAGCGGCGGGCGTGGGATCCATCGAGCCCTGCGGGGCGCGCATCCGCGTCCACGCGACGGGCGAGGGCGCACCTCGCTCGTTCATCACCGTGACGATGGCCTCACCGATGCCGAGCATCGTCAGCACCTGCTCCAGGTCGTACTCGCTCGTGGGATAGGTGCGCACGGTCGCCCGCAGCGCCTTCTCGGCGTCGGGCGTGTGCGCGCGCAACTGGTGCTGCACGCGCGAGCCGAGCTGCGCGAGCACGTCGGCTGGCACGTCCTTCGGCGTCTGCGTGACGAAGAAGATGCCGACGCCCTTGGAGCGGATCAGGCGCACCGTCTGCACGATCGCCGCCAGGAAGTCCTTCGAGGCATCCTTGAACAGCAGGTGGGCCTCGTCGAAGAAGAACACCAGCCGGGGCTTGTCCACGTCGCCGACCTCGGGGAGATCCTCGAAGAGGTCGGCCAGCAGCCACATGAGGAAGGTCGAGAACAGCGCGGGCTGATCGGCCACCCCAGGGACCTCGAGCAGGCTGATGACACCACGCCCCTCGGGCGTCGTGCGCAGCAGCTCTCGCGTGTCGAAGTCGGGCTCGCCGAAGAACACGTCGGCGCCCTGCGCGCTGAAGGCGGTGATCTCGCGCAGGATCACGCCCGCGGTCTGCGGCGAGATGCCGCCGAGCCGCTTCAGCTCGGCCTTGCCCTCGTCGCCGGTGAGCCACAGCAGCAGCTCCCGCAGGTCCTTGAGGTCGACGAGCGGCAGCTTCGCGGCATCGGCGTAGGCGAATACGATGCCGAGGCTGGACTCCTGCGTGTCGTTGAGGCCGAGCACCTTGGCCAGCAGCGTCGGGCCGAAGTCCAGCACGGTCGCCCGGATGGGCACGCCGTGGCCGACGCCGCCGAGCGCGAAGTACTCGACGGGAGCCGCCGTCGGCGCCCACGCCTGACCGATGCCGGCCGTGCGCGCCAGCAGCGTGTCGCTCGATGATCCCGGCGTCGCCACGCCGGAGAGGTCGCCCTTGATGTCGGCGGCGAACACGGGCACGCCCGCGGCCGAGAGCTGCTCGGCGAGCACCTGCAGGGTCTTGGTCTTGCCCGTGCCGGTCGCGCCGGCGATCAGGCCGTGCCGGTTGACCATCGGGAGCGGGATGCGGATCTGCGTCTCGGCGTCGGCCTCGCCGTTGACGAGCGCACCCATCTCGAGCGCCGGACCCTCGAAGGCGTAGCCCTGCCGCACGGCGGCGACACCCTCCGGGCCCAGGGGCCCGACGACGTCGTGCTCCTCGACCGGAGTGCCCGGCTCCGCGGGGTGCTCGGGGTCGGCGGGGGCCGCCGCCGCGGGCGCCGGCTCGAAGCCCCCGGGCACCGGCGGCGCCTGATCGGGAGCCGCGCGCTCCGCGGGCGCAGGAGCGGGGCGAGCCTGCGGCGCCGCGCTCTCCTGCAGCTCGGCCAGGCGCGCCTCGGCCTCGCGCTGCGCCTTCCTGGCCGCCTCGATCTCCGCCTGCAGCTGTGCGAGCTCATCCGTCATGGCGCAATCCTAGATGCGCCGCCTCGCGGCACGCCCCGGTGGTTCACTCGATCTGGGGCACGCTCCTCGGCCGCACGACCAGCCACAGCGCGCACGTGGCCAGCACGCCGCAGACGAGCATGATCGTGCCCATCGGGATGGCGTTCTGGATCTGGAACAGCCCCACGATCGGGCTCACGATGCCCGCGATCGACATGTTGAGCGCACCCAGCAGCGACGCTGCCGTGCCCGCCTCCCCCGAGTGCCCGGCGAGCGCGAGCGTCTGCACGCACGGCATCGACAGGCCGAACGCGAAAGCGAACAGCGCCAGCGGCGGCACCAGCCCGACGATGCCGAGTCCTGCGATGTCGAGGGCGACGATGCCCGCGGCACCGACCACGAGCAGCGCGGTCGAGACCGCGAGCACCCACTGCGCACCGAAGCGGTTCGCCGCACGGCCCGCGGTCTGCGTGCCGATCAGCACCCCCACGGAGCAGAGCGCGAAGACGAGGCCGAACTCGCCGGGCGAGAAGCCGTAGACCTCCTGCAGCAGCAGCGAGGCCGTCGAGATGTAGGCGAACATGCCGCCGAAGATGCTCGCGCCGATGATGGCGACGCCGACGAAGACCCGGTCGGTCAGCACGGCGCGGTAGCGCTGCCGCAGCGTCGAGTGCCCGGGAGCGTGGCGCAGGTGCGGCGGCAGCGTCTCGCGCAGGAACAGCAGCTGCAGCACGATCACGAGCACGGCGTACGCCGCCAGCACCCAGAACAGGCCGCGCCAGTGCATGATGCCGACCAGCCAGGAGCCGATCACCGGCGCGGCGATCGGCGCGATGCCGATCACGAGCGCGAGCCGCGACAGCGCCGTCGTGAGCTGCTTGCCGCCGAAGAGGTCGCGCACCATGGCCATCGCGACCACGGTGCCCGCCGCAGCGCCGAAGCCCTGCACCACGCGCATGAGCGAGAGCGTGACGATGTCGGGGGCCATCGCGACCGCCACGCTCGCGAGCACGTGCACGCTCGTGGCGATCAGCAGCGGGCGACGACGACCGATGCGGTCGGAGAGCGGCCCCACCACGAGCTGCCCGAAGGCGAAGCCCAGGGTCGTGGCCGAGAGCGTCAGCTGCACCGCCGCATCCGTGGTGCCGAAGTCCTCCTTCACGGCCGGGAACGCCGGCAGGTAGAGGTCGATGGTGAACGGTCCGAGCCCGGCCAGCAACCCGAGCACGAGCAGCGTCGTGACGCGGCGCCGCCTGCTGAGCTGCGCGCCCGGCTGTGCGGCGCTCACTCGTGCGTGAGGCGCAGCGGCACCTCGTGGCGCGATGCGACGCGCTCCTCGCCCGTCGCCGCGTCGTGCTCGAACACGACCCGGCCGTCGATGAGCACGGTGCGCGGGCGTGCCATGGGGTCCATCCAGTCGCCGCTCCACACGACGACGTCGGCGCGCTTGCCGACCTCGAGCGAGCCGACCTCCGCTGCGACGCCGAGCACCCGCGCGGGGTTGATGGTGATCGCGCGGAGCGCCGTCTGCCGGTCGAGCCCCTCGCGGACGGCGAGGGATGCCTGGTGCACCAGGAACGAGATGGGGATCACCGGGTGGTCGGTGATGATCGAGATCTCGACGCCGGCCTGCGCGAGCTTGCCGGGGTTGGCGATCGAACGACCGCGCAGCTCCATCTTCGACTTGGTGGTGAACAGCGGGCCGATCAGCACCGGCACGCCGCGCTCGGCGAGCAGGTCGGCGACGACGTGCGCCTCGGTGCCGTGGTCGATGACGAGGTCGTAGCCGAACTCGGCCTGGATGCGCAGCGCGGTGACGATGTCGTCGGCGCGGTGCGCGTGCTGCCGCCACGGGATCTCCCGCTCGAGCACCTTGACGAGCGCCTCCATCGTCAGGTCGACGTCGTGGCGCTTGTCGTTGTCGGGGTCGGCGTGGCGGCGACGGTAGCTCTGCGCGGCGACGAAGGCGTCGCGGATGACCTTCGCGGTGCCGAGGCGCGTGGACGGCATGACCTTCTTCTCGCCGTAGACGCGCTTCGGGTTCTCGCCGAGCGCGCTCTTGACGCCTGCGGGCTCGCGCAGCACCATGTGGTCGACGATGCGGCCGTGCGTGTGCAGCGTGGTCGCCTGCCCGCCGATCGGGTTGCCGGAGCCGGGGTTGACGTTGACCGTCGTCACGCCGCCCGCGAGCGCCAGGTCGAAGCCCTCGTCGAAGGGGTCGATGGCGTCGATGGTCCGCACGCCCGCCGTGTTCGGGTTCGTCATCTCGTTGGTGTCGCTCGCGCCGGGGCCGTCGCCCTCGGGGTGCACGCCGAGGTGGACGTGCGCGTCGACCAGGCCGGGCGTGACCTGCGCGCCCTCGACGTCGAGCACGGTGGCGCCCTCCGGCACCTCGACGTCGGCGCCGAGCGCGGCGATGCGCCCGTCGCGCACCAGCACGGTGCCCTCGAACTCGTCGCCCTCGACGGGCACGACACGGGCGTTGACGATGGCGAGCAGCATGATCCCTCTTCCTGTCAGACAGCGTGCTCAAGCCTACGCCTGCTTAGCCCGACGAACGATCCAGCATCATCCGCGACGGCCCGCTGATGCCGTGCTCAGCCCGCTCCCATCGCGTTGCGCAAAGGTGAGACTGGCGACAGGACGGGGATGCGGTGACGACACGGGCGACGAGCCAGCGCGCCGGCGACCCCGAGAGCCCCGGCGGCACTCCGCGCACACCACCGTGGGCGATGCGCCTGTGGGCCGGTGTCACCGCGATCGTCGGCGGGCTGCTCGCCGCGGGCGCGTGGCTGCCGCAGGCCTCCGGCGCCGCTGCGACGCTGCTCGGCATCGCGTCGGCCGCCGCGATGTCGGTCTCGACGCTGCTGCTGATCACCGCGCTGCTCGGCAGGCGACCGCGGCTCGGCTGGGCGAAGCTGGGCGGCATCGCGCTGATCGTCTTCCACGCCTCGTGGCTGGCGGCGTGGGCGACGCCGCTGCTGCTCGGCGACGCGGACGCGGTGCCGAGCCAGGCCGCAGCGCTCGTGCGGCAGATCGCGGGCCTCGCTGCGGCGACGGCGATCGCCGCCCGCTGGCCGGTGTCGGGCCTCGACCGCTGGTCGATGTTCCTCGTGGTCGCCGGCGATGTGCTCACGACGCACGGATGGGTCGCTGCCGCCTTCGGGAGCATGGCGGCGTTCGGAGCGCTCACGCTGACCCTCCCCCTGGCGCTGATGGCCTTCGGGGTCGGTCACGCCGTGAGCGGGTGGCGCACGCGTCGCGCGCACCGTGCGCCCGCGTGACGCCCGCGCCGTCGCGCGGACGACGCATCAGTCGTCGAAGTGCTCCTCGAGCCGCGTCAGGCAGTCCTGCCAGCCCTCGCGCAGCGGCTCGAGCTCGTCGAGCGGGCCGGTCTGCGTGACGCGCACGTGCGTGCCGTCGCCGAGCTCCGCGAGATCCACCACGACGAGGTCCTCGCGCTGGTCGCCGCCCTCGTCGCCGCTCATCCAATCCCAGCTGAGCACGATGCGCTTGGGCTCGTCGAGCTGCAGGAATCGGCCCTGCACGCCGAAGCCGCCCGTGGCCGTCCGGAACCGGTAGCTGCCGCCCTCGCGCGCATCCACCTCGTAGCTCGTGTCCCCGAACATCGGCCACCACCACTGCTCGTAGCCCTCGGCCGTGGTCCAGAGCTCCCAGACCGCATCCGCCGACGCCATCACGAAGGCCTCGACCTCGGTGCGCTCGACCTCGTCGGGGATCTCGATTCGCTCGCTCATGCCGCAACGCTAGCCCCCGAGTCCGGGCGCCGCACTATCGTGGGTCCGTCTGGCCGAAGCGCTCCCGACGAGAGGCCCCGCATGCCCGTGCTCCCCGCCGCAGACGGCGCGACCCGCTCCGAGCGGCTCGACCGGCTGCCCTTCACCCGCAAGCACGGCCGCCTCCTGGGCACCGCGGGCATCGGTTGGGCGCTCGACGCGATGGACGTCGGGCTGATCGCCTTCGTCATCGCGGCGCTGGGCGAGCAGTGGGGCCTCAGCAGCGGCGACAAGGGCTGGATCGCCTCGGTCGGCTTCATGGGCATGGCGCTGGGCGCCACCGTCGGCGGGCTGCTCGCGGATCGGATCGGCCGCCGCAGCGTCTTCGCCATCACCCTGCTCGTCTACGGGCTGGCGACGGGGGCCTCGGCGCTCGTCGGATCGCTCGCGGCGCTGCTGGTGCTGCGCTTCGTCGTGGGGCTGGGGCTCGGCGCCGAGCTGCCCGTCGCGTCGACGCTCATCAGCGAGTTCGCGCCCAAGCGGATCCGCGGCCGCGTCGTCGTCTGGCTCGAGGCGTTCTGGGCGGTGGGCTGGATCGCGGCGGCCGTCATCGGCACCTACGTCGTCGGCGCCTCGGACGAGGGATGGCGGTGGGGCCTCGCGATCGGCATGGCGCCGGCGCTCTTCTCGATCGTCGTGCGCTGGGGCATGCCGGAGTCGGTGCGCTTCCTCGAGTCGAAGGGCCGCTCCTCGGAGGCGGAGCGCACGGTGCGCCCCTTCGAGGAGGCGGCGGGCATCGCCGCACCGGCCGCGCCGCCCGAGCCCCCGCAGCACAGCCCGGGCGCCGCGGAGGCGCCCAGCGCAGCGGAGCCCAAGGTGTCGATCTGGTCGCCGCTGCTGCGCCGCCGCACCATCGCGCTGTGGACGGTCTGGTTCTGCATCAACTTCTCCTACTACGGCGCCTTCATCTGGATCCCGTCGCTGCTGGTCGACCAGGGCTTCTCGCTCGTGCGCTCCTTCGAGTTCACGCTCATCATCACGCTCGCGCAGCTCCCCGGCTACGCCGCCGCCGCGTTCCTGATCGAGCGGTGGGGCCGGCGGCCCACCCTCACCGCGTTCCTGGTCGGCTCGGCGCTCGCCGCAGCCTGGTACGGCACGGCATCCACCGAGGGCATGATCATCGCCGCCGGCTGCACGCTGTCGTTCTTCAACCTCGGCGCCTGGGGCGCGCTCTACGCGATCGGCCCGGAGCTCTACCCCACGAACGTGCGCGGCACGGGCACGGGTGCGGCGGCCGGCTTCGGCCGCATCGCGTCGATCCTGGCGCCGCTCGCGGTGCCCCTGCTGCTCGGCAGCGGCGGTGGCTCACTGCTGCTCTTCGGGGTCTTCGCGGCAGCGTTCGCCATCGCGGCGATCGCAGCCTGGACCCTGCCCGAGCAGCGCGGCAAGGCGCTCGAGTGATGGCGGGCGCCTCGGCGGCGGCTAGCTGAGCGCGTCGAGCGCCTGCCGCAGGTCGGCGACCAGGTCGCCGGCATCCTCGAGGCCGACCGAGAGGCGCAGCAGATCCTCCGGCACGGCGAGCTCGGTGCCCTTGACCGAGGCGTGCGTCATCTCCGACGGGTAGCAGACGAGCGACTCGATGCCGCCGAGCGACTCCGCCAGCTGGAACAGGCGCGTCCGCCCGACGAGCTCGTGCACGGCCGGCACGCCGCCGCGCAGCTGCAGCGACACCATGCCGCCGAAGCCGCGCATCTGCCGCTGCGCCAGCGCGTGCTGCGGGTGGTCGGGCAGGCCCGGGTAGTGCACCGCGGCGACGGCCGGGTGGCCGACGAGCGACTCGGCGACGGCCTGCGCGTTCGCGCAGTGCCGGTCGATGCGCACGGCCAGCGTCTTCAGCGAGCGGCTCGTGAGCCACGCGTCGAACGGGCTGTTGATCGCGCCCACCGCGAACTGCTGGAACCCCACGCGCTCCGCGAGCGCCGCGTCCGAGGTCACCACCGCACCGCCCACGAGGTCGGAGTGGCCGCCGATGTACTTCGTGGTCGAGTGCACGACCGCGTCGGCGCCCAGCGCGAGCGGCTGCTGCAGGGCGGGCGTGGCGAAGGTGTTGTCCGCGACGACCACCGCGCCGGCGGCGTGGCCGATCTCGGCGAGCCCGGCGATGTCGGCGACCTTCATGAGCGGGTTCGAGGGGGTCTCGACCCAGAGCACGCGAGTGGTCGGGCGCACGGAGGCGCGCACCGCATCCAGGTCCGAGGCGTCGGCGGTCGAGATCTCGACGCCCCACTGCGCGTGGATCTGCGAGACCAGCCGGTGGGTGCCGCCATAGACGTCGTTGCCCATCAGCACGTGGTCGCCCGGCCGCAGCACGGCGCGCAGCAGGGCGTCCTCGGCCGCCAGCCCCGAGCCGAAGGTGAAGGCGTGCGAGCCGCCCTCGAGGCTCGCGAGCTGCTGCTGCAGCGCGTCGCGGCTCGGGTTGCCGCCGCGCGAGTACTCGTAGCCGTCGCGGAACCCTCCCACCCCGTCCTGCACGAACGTCGACGTCATGAAGATCGGCGGGATCACCGCACCGGTGCGCGGGTCGAAGGGCTGCCCGGCGTGGATGGCCCTGGTCGAGAACCCGGCGTCGGCGTGCGCGGCGGCGCGCGATGCTGCGCCCTCCTGCTGGTCGGCGGATGCGTCGGTCATGTCAGGCCTCCTTCGAGAGGTGGGAGAGCAGGTCGGTGCGGGTGATCACGCCGACGGGCTTGGCGTCCTCGAGCACGAGCACCGCGTCGGCCGAGCGCAGCGCGGTGCGCAGCGCGTCCACCGACTCGGTCACGCCCAGCTGCGTCAGGCGCGCGCCGAGGTGCTTCGCCACCGGGTCGGCGAGCAGCGCCTCGTCGGCGAACACCGCGTCCAGCAGCGAGCGCTCGTCGACGGCGCCCGCCACCTCGCCGACGACGACCGGCGGCTCGGCGGTCAGCACCGGCAGCTGGCTGACGCCGAACTCGCGCATGATCTCGATCGCGTCGTGGACGGTGTCGGTCGGGTGCGCGTGCACGAGCGCGGGCAGCGCCCCAGCCGCGCCGCTGCGCCCCTTGCCGGTGAGCACGTCGCGCACGGTCGTGCCGATGGCGGGCCCGGCGAAGCCGTAGGAGCGCATCCACGCGTCGGAGTAGACCTTCTGCAGGTAGCCGCGGCCGGAGTCGGGCAGCAGCACCACCACGACCGCGTCGGCGGGCAGCCGCTCGGCGACGCGCAGCGCCGCGACCACGGCCATGCCGCTCGAGCCGCCCACGAGCAGGCCCTCCTCGCGGGCGAGGCGCCGCGTCATGGCGAAGGCTGCGGCGTCGTCGACCGCGATGACCTCGTCCACGACGCTCGGGTCGTAGTTGCCCGGCCACATGTCCTCCCCCACGCCCTCGACGAGGTAGGGGCGGCCCGTGCCGCCGGAGTAGATCGATCCCTCGGGGTCTGCGGCGATGATGCGCACGCGCCCGCCGCCGGAGCTGTCCCCGCCGACCGCGCCCGCCGCGTCGCCGGCGGTCGAGACCCGTCGCAGGTACCTGCCGGTGCCGGTGATCGTGCCGCCGGTGCCGGCGCCGGCGACGAAGTGCGTCACCCTGCCCTCGGTATCGCGCCAGATCTCGGGGCCGGTGCTCGCCTCGTGCGCCGCCGGCGCTGCGGGGTTGAAGAACTGGTTGGGCTGGAAGGCGCCCTCGACCTCCTCGGTGAGCCGGTCGGCGACGCCGTAGTAGCTCTCGGGGCTGTCGGGAGCCACCGAGGTGGGCGTCACCACGACCTCAGCGCCGTAGGCGCGCAGCGTCGCCCGCTTGTCCTCGGAGACCTTGTCGGGGCACACGAAGATGCAGCGGTAGCCCCGCTGCTGCGCCACGAGCGCCAGGCCGACGCCGGTGTTGCCGCTCGTCGGCTCGACGATCGTGCCGCCGGGGCCGAGCAGGCCTCTCGCCTCGGCGTCGTCGAGCATCGCCACGGCGATGCGGTCCTTCACCGAACCGCCCGGGTTCATGAACTCGACCTTCGCGAGCACCGTCGCGGCGATCCCCTCGGTCACCTTCGTCAGCCTGACGAGCGGGGTGTCGCCGATCGTCTCGACGATCGACTCTGCGTAGCGCATGGGGCCTCCTGCCTTGCCGCACGAGCCTATCGCCGGGCGCAGTGCCGCTCTGGCGCCGCCGGCGCTCACGGCGCTCCGCGCACGACGCACGCCGCCGGCCCCGGTGCTGCGGCGCTCGAGCGCTCCCGCCTCCAGATCGCCGAGCTGCGCAGCGGGGGCTTGCGTTGTGCGGGGGGGGGGGAGGCCTCGAAGCTGGTCGCTGCGGCATCATGGGGTGGTGGATGCGCGCCGGGAGCTCGTCGTCGAGCTCGTGCTGCGCTGCGTCGAGCTGATCCCCGCGGGCCGCGTCGCCTCCTACGGCACCGTGGCCGAGATCTGCGGCATCGGTCCGAGGGAGGTCGGCTCCGTGCTGCGCCACTGGTCCGACGGGCTGCCCTGGTGGCGGGTGACGAACCACGCCGGCGACTTCGCGCCCGAGCTCCTGCAGCGGGCGCTGCCGCACTGGGAGGAGGAGGGGATCCTCCTCAAGCCCAACGGGCGCGGCTGCCGCTACCGCGACCACGCGGCAGACGCGCAGGAGCTCGCTCGGCGCTGGCGGGAGGCGACCGCCGACCTGCCCGGCCTCGCCGGCCCCGTGCGCAGCGCATCCGCCTGACCGCGGACGACGGACGGGCGGCCCCGCGATGGGGCCGCCCGTCCGCAGGCGCGGATGCGCTCCGCTCGTGCTACTCGGTGAGCGGCGCGAGGTCCTCGTTGTCGGCGTAGGCCTCAGCGGCGTTCGCCTGCGTCACGATGACCGGCTCGAGCAGGTTCGCGGGCACCTCGACGGCCCCGTTATCCGACGTGCCGGTGGTGGTGGGCTCCTCGCCAGCCTGCAGCGCCTGCGCCATCTCGATGGCCGCGGCGACGAGCGCGCGCGTGTCCTTGTAGATGGTGGAGTACTGGTCACCGGCGACGATCGACTGCACCGACTCGACCTCGGAGTCCTGACCGGTCACGACCGGCAGGTCGCGCCCGTCGTTCTGCACCGAGGTGAGGATGGCGCGCGCGAGGTTGTCGTTCGGGGAGAGCACGCCGTGCAGGTCCTCGCCCTGGTACGAGTTCTGCAGGATCGTGTCCATGCGGTTCTGCGCGTTCTCCGCCGCCCAGTCCTCGGTGGCCGTCTGCTGCACCGTGGTCTGCTCGGAGACGACCGTCAGCGTGCCGTCGTCGATCTTCGGCTGCAGCACGCTCATCGCGCCGTCGAAGAAGACCGCCGAGTTCGAGTCGTCCGCGGAGCCCGAGAAGAGCTCGACGTTCCAGGCGTCCTCGTCGCCGTAGCGCTCCTCGAGGCCGTCGAGCAGCGACTGCGCCTGCAGCTCGCCCACGTGGTAGTTGTCGAACGCCACGTAGTAGTCGACCAGGTCGCTGTTCTGGATCAGGCGGTCGTAGGCGATGACCGTGATGTCGGCGGCGTCGGCGGCCTCCAGCTGCGTGGCGAGCTGGTTGGTGTCCGCGGCGCCGACGATGATGACCTCGGCGCCGGCCGAGATCATGCTCTGGATCTGCTGCTGCTGGTCGCCGACCGAGTTCGACGAGCCGGCGTACTGCACGTTGCCGGTGAAGCCCGCCTCCTCGAGGCCGTTCGTGAACAGGTCGCCCGCGAGCACCCAGTTCTCGCTCGTGCGGTCGGGCAGGGCGACGCCGATCGTGGCGTCGGCGGCGAAGCCGCCGCCCGCGGCAGCGGTCTCGCCGCCCTCGGCGCCGGTCTCCGCCGGGGTGTCTGCGCGGCCGCAGCCGGTCAGGGCGATGCTGACGGCGGCGATGCCGGCCAGCGCCGCGAAGGTGGTCTTCTTCATGAGTGCTCCTGGTGTTCGGTGGGGGTGTTCGTGAGGCGTCGGTGGTCGATGGCGGTGGGTGCGGATGCGCGGGTCACGACGAGGCGGTCAGCCCGTCCCTGTCCCGCCCGCGGGTGAGGCCGCGCTGCAGCAGCGCGATGATCGAGAAGCGCCCCTGGCGCTTGTTGAGCACGTCGATGGCGACGGCGATGAGCAGCACGAGGCCCTTGATGACCTGGATCCAGTCGGATCCGGTGCCGATGGCGAAGAGGCCGTTGGAGAGCACGGCCATCACCAGACCGCCGATGATGCTGCCGGCGACCGTGCCGATGCCGCCGGCGACGGCTGCGCCGCCGATGAAGACGGCCGCGATGGCGTCGAGCTCCCAGCCGTTGCCGTCGGCGGGGCCGGCGGCCTGCGAGCGCGCGATCCACATCATGCCCGCGACCGAGGCGAGCACCGACATGTTGGTCATGACGAAGAAGTCGACCCAGCGCGAGCGCACGCCCGAGAGCTCGGCCGCGCGCCGGTTGCCGCCGACCGCGTAGATGTGGCGGCCGAGCGTCGTGCGCTGCGTGACGAAGCCGTAGGCGAGCACCACGGCCACCAGCAGCACGCCGGAGAGCGGGAAGCTCGTGCCCTGGCGGCCGCTCGCGAACAGCAGCGCTGCGACGACGATGACGGCGGAGATCAGCACGAGGCGGGTGATGAGCACCCACGTCGGCGAGACCTGCGCGCCCATGCGCGCCCGGCGAGCGCGAGCGCGCAGCTCGAAGACGACGATCGCGACGATCGCGGCGGCGCCGAGCAGCAGCGTGAGGTTGTTGTAGCCGGTGTTGGGGCCGACCTCCGGCAGGTAGCCGGCGAGCGCGTTCACGAAGCCGGGGTCGACGCCGATGCCGCGCGACTGGCCGACGAGCTGGTTGAGGCCGCGGAACATGAGCATGCCGGCGAGCGTGACGATGAACGCGGGCACGCCGACGAACGCGACCCAGAAGCCCTGCCACGCGCCGATCAGGAAGCCGAGGCCGAGGCCCAGCAGGATGCTCAGGCCCCAGGGCAGGCCCCAGTCGTTCATCGAGATGGCCACGACGACGCTCGTGAAGGCGGCGACGGAGCCCACCGAGAGGTCGATGTGCCCGGCGATGATCACCATCACCATGCCGATCGCGAGGATCAGGATGTAGGACTGCGCCTGCACGATGTTGATGACGTTGCCCGGCGCGAGCGTCGTGCCGCCGGTGGCGAACTGGAACGCCAGCACGATCACGATGAGCGCGCCGAGGATGCCGAACTCCTTCAGCGATCCCTGCTTGCCGAAGAGCTGGCTGAAGTCCTGCAGGAACCCTCGCCGCTCCGCCACTCGTCCGGTCATGCGTCGTCACCCTTCGTCGGCGCCATCCGGCGCATGAGCATCTCCTGGTCGGCGTCGGCGGCGCGCAGCTCGCCCGTGATGCGACCCTCGAAGATCGTGTAGATGCGGTCGGCCAGGCCGAGCAGCTCTGGCAGCTCGGAGGAGATGAGGATCACGCCCTTGCCGGCATCCGCCAGCTCGCGCACGATCTGGTAGATCTCGCTCTTCGCCCCCACGTCGATGCCGCGGGTCGGTTCGTCGAGGATCAGCAGGTCGGGGTCGGTGAACATCCACTTCGCCAGCACGACCTTCTGCTGGTTGCCGCCCGAGAGCGTGTCGACGCCCTGCTCGACGCTCGGCGCCTTGATGCGCAGCGACTGGCGGTACTCCTCCGACACGGTCGACTCCTGCAGCGCGTCGACGACGCCGGCCGGTGCGATCTTCGACAGCTTCGCCGAGACGATCGAGCGCTTGATGGTGTCGAGCAGGTTGAGCCCGAGCGCCTTGCGATCCTCGCTCACGTAGGCGATGCCGTGGCCGATCGCCTCGGTGACCGAGCGCACCTTGATCTCCTGGCCGTCCTTGAGGATCGTGCCGCCGAGCCACGTGCCGTACTGGCGGCCGAAGATGCTCATCGCGAGCTCGGTGCGGCCGGCGCCCATGAGCCCGGCGAAGCCGACGATCTCGCCTCGGCGCACGGTGAAGCTCGAGCCCTTGGCGACCAGCCGCTCTGCCGAGAGCGGGTGCTGCACCGTCCAGTCGCGCACCTCGAAGAAGGTCTCGCCGGTGGTGTGCGCGCGCTCGGGGAAGCGCTGGCCGAGCGTGCGGCCGACCATGCCGCGGATGATGCGATCCTCGTCGACGCCACCGGCGGCGATGTCGAGCGTCTCGATGGTCTTGCCGTCTCGGATGATCGTGATGGCGTCCGCCACCTGCTCGATCTCGTTGAGCTTGTGCGAGATCATGATCGACGTCACGCCCTTGGCCTTCAGGCCGACGATGAGGTCGAGCAGGTGCTGCGAGTCGGTCTCGTTGAGCGCTGCGGTGGGCTCGTCGAGGATCAGCAGCTTGACGTCCTTCTCGAGCGCCTTCGCGATCTCGACGAGCTGCTGCTTGCCGACGCCGATGTGCTTGATGGGCGTGTCGGGATCCTCGCTGAGGCCGACGCGAGCGAGCAGCTCGGTGGCCCGCATGCGCACCGTGTCCCAGTCGATGGCGATGCCGCGACGCGGCTCGTTGCCGAGGAAGATGTTCTCGGCGATCGAGAGCTCCGGCACGAGCGCGAGCTCCTGGTGGATGATCACGATGCCGGCCCGCTCGGACTCGTTGATGCTGCCGAAGGCGACGGGCTCGGTCTGGTAGACGATCTGGCCGCTGAAGGTGCCGTGGGGGTAGACGCCGGAGAGCACCTTCATGAGCGTCGACTTGCCGGCACCGTTCTCGCCGCAGATCGCGTGGATGGTGCCCTTCCGCACCTCGATGCTCACGTCGTCGAGGGCGCGCACGCCGGGGAACTCCTTCGTGATGCGCTGCATCGACAGGATCACCGGCTCAGCCACCCTTGGCTCCCTCCATCGTCCGCCGCCATCGACGGATCGCGGATCAACCTACGCTCGCGCGATCGTTGCGTCAAGTCATGAACGCAAACAGGCCAGCCGCGATCGTCAGATGAACGCTCTTGCGCGTGCGGTCTGCCGCGCGAGCGTCACCGCTCCCAGCACCTCGGCGCGCGAGCCGAGCGACGAGCCGGCGATCTGCGTCGTGGTCACCAGCGCGTGCAGCGCGAAGCGGCGGAAGCCCTCCCGCACCGGTTCCAGCAGCAGCTCCCCCACTTCGGCGAGCGGGCCGCCGACGACGACCACGGAGGGGGCCAGCAGGTTCGAGAGGTTGGCGACCGAGCGCCCGATCGCGACGCCGGAGTCGGCCACCACGCGCCGCGTCGCGAGGTCGCCCTCGATCGCCTGCCGCACGATGTCGCCGGTCGTGATGGGCCTGCCGAAGGCCTCGCTGAGCGACTGCGCCATCACGCGCACCGAGGCGAGCGTCTCGAGGCAGCCCCTGCTCCCGCAGACGCAGAGCGTCCCGCTCGGCTCCACCTGCACGTGCCCCAGCTCGCCGGCGATGCCGAAGGCGCCTCGGTGCAGGCGACCGCCGAGCACCAGCCCGCACCCGATGCCGGTGCCGATCTTGACGAAGATCAGGTCGTCCACGTCGGCGTAGGGCCCGAACGCCCGCTCGGCGATGGCACCGAGATCCGCGTCGTTCGCGACCTCGACGGGCATGCCGAAGGCCTCGCCGATCCGGTCGCGGGTCACGCCGTCCCACTCCGGCAGGATCGTGTGGCCGACGATCGCCCCCGTGCGCATGTCGATCGGGCAGGGCACCCCCACGCAGACCGCCGCGACGTCGTCGCGGTGCAATCCGGCCTCGCGCAGCATCTCGTCGAGCCGCTCGACGGCCATCGCCAGGCTGTCGTCGGCGCGATGGCCGACCGGCAGCACCGCCTCGTCCTCGATCAGCACCACCGGATCGTCCGCGGCGACGGCGATCCGCACGTGCTGCCGCCCGAAGTCGACGCCGACGACGGTGGGCCCCTCGGCGCGCTCGAGGGTCACGAGGCTCGCGCGACGACCCTGGTGCACCGTCGGCGTGGTCGACACCGCGCCGCGCTCGCGCAGCGCCCGCACGATGTTCGAGACGGTCGCGTGCGCGAGGCCGGTGCGCTCCGCGAGCTCCGACTGGGTCGCCGGCGAGCCGCGCAGCGCCTGCACGACCCGTGCTTGGTTGGCCGCGCGCAGCGCGCCCTGGGAGCCGGGGCTGCGTCGCGTTGCCATGGGGCCATGCTGACGAGCCGACCGCTTGTTGTCAAGAAATGAACGCGAGGTCGGGGACGCGGCGTCGACATCCGGCGTCGGCGGCGGTCGCGCGCACCGGGGCTCGACCCGCTCGGCTCAGCGCGCCGCCTGCTGCGCGAAGAGGGCGGCGTAGGTGCCGCCGAGCGCCAGCAGCTCCTCGTGCGTGCCGCGCTCGACGACGCGCCCCGCATCGATCACGAAGATGACGTCGGCGTCGCGGATCGTCGAGAGCCGATGCGCGATCGCGAGCGTCGTGCGGCCGCGCGCGGCCTCGTCGAGCGCCCCTTGCACCACGCGCTCCGAGACCGTGTCGAGCGCGCTGGTCGCCTCGTCGAGCACGAGCACCGCCGGATCCTTCAGCAGCACGCGCGCGATGGCGATGCGCTGCTTCTCGCCGCCGGAGAGCCGGTAGCCGCGCTCGCCGACGATGGTGTCGTAGCCGTCCGGGAAGCGCTGGATGGTGTCGAAGATGCTCGCCGCGCGCGCGGCGGCGTCGAGCTCGGCGTCGGTGGCGTCCGGCTTCGCGTAGCGGAGGTTGTCGGCGATGGATGCGTGGAACAGGTAGGGCTCCTGGCTGACGATCCCGATGTTGTCGGTGAGCGCCGAGGGGTCGATCTCGCGCACGTCGACGCCCGCGAAGCGCACCGCTCCCCCGGTGACCTCGTGCAGCCGCGGCAGCAGGTAGCCGATCGTGGTCTTGCCGGCTCCCGACGGACCGACGAAGGCCGCGAAGGTCCCCGGCTCGAGCGTGAACGAGACCCCGTCGAGCGTGTTCGGCTCGCTCGCCTGCGCGTCCGGGTAGCGGAACTCCACCGCGTCGAACTCGACCTCCCCCATGCGCGCCGCCTGCGGCTGCACCGGCTCGGCGGCAGGCACGATCGTCGGCCTCAGGTCCAGGTACTCGAAGATGCGCGCGAACAGCGCAGACGAGGTCTGCAGGTCGAGCGCCACGCGCAGCAGCCCCATGAGCGGCATGAGCAGGCGCGACTGCACCGTCGTGAAGGCGACGAGCGTGCCGGCCGTGACCCCGAGATCCCCGCCCGTGATCAAGTAGCCCGCGATCACGTAGATCACGGCGGGCAGGATCGAGATGAAGATCGAGACGAGCGCGAAGAACGTCTGGCCGCTCATCGTCAGCCGCACCTGGAGGCCGATCTGGCGATCGTTCTCGGCGCGGTAGCGGCGCGACTCGTCGGTCTGACGACCGAACGCCTTCGCGAGCAGGATGCCGGAGACCGACAGCGACTCCTGCGTGATCGCGGTCATCTCGCTCAGCGACTCCTGCGTCTCGGTCGCGATGCGTGCGCGCACCTGGCCGACGCGGCGCTGCAGGATCACCAGCAGCGGCGTGAGCAGCACGGCGGCGATCGTGAGCTCCCACGACAGGATCAGCATCGTCACCAGGCTCGACAGCACGGTGACGGTGTTGCCGACGACCGAGGAGATGGTGTTCGAGAGCACGTTCGCGACGCCGCCGACGTCGTTCTGCAGGCGCGACTGGATGACGCCCGTCTTCGTGCGGGTGAAGAAGGCGAGCTCCATGCCCTGCAGCCGATCGAAGAGGCTGTTGCGCAGCTCGCCCATGACGCGGTTGCCGACCCGGGAGGTGAGCCACGTCTGCCAGATGCCGAGCAGGCTCGTGGAGACCCAGAGCGCCACCATCACGCTCACCAGCACCCACAGCAGCCGCAGGTCCGGCCCGCCCTCCGGCGGGAAGAGCGCCTCGTCGAAGACGCGCTGCGTCAGCAGCGGGGGGAAGACCGAGATGGTCGCGACGACGAGCACCAGCGCGATCGTCAGCGCGATCTGGCCGCGGTGCGGTGCGAAGAGGGCGAGGATGCGCTTGCCCAGGTCGGGCACGCGCGGAGCCGTCGCGTTCGCCTCGCGCTGCGCGGACTCGTCGCGCATCGCCACTCGGCCGCCGCGGCCGCCGCCCATCCCCATGCTCATGGCCCAACCGTAGCGGCGACGACCCCGGCGGCGCCCCGGCCCGAGGCAGCCGAGCGGGCGCGCAGCTCGGCTGCGTCAGGCGAGGAAGCCTCGGCCCTGCTCCTCGAGCGCCTCGCGCAGGATGCGCACCGCCTTCGGCCCCACGCCGTGCAGGGCGAGCAGCTCGGCCTCGCGCATCGCGGCGACCTGCTCGAGCGTGGTCACGCCGATCTCGACCAGCGCGCTCGCCGCCGGCCGGCCGATCCTGGGCAGATCCCCGACCTGCTCCGGCATGCCGCGCGTGCTCATGCGCACAGTCTGCCACCGGAGCGCCCGACCGTCACCGCTCGCTGACGCCGCCGGCGAGCAGGCGGCGCACGACGAAGGGCCGCACCCTCGCGGGTGCGGCCCTTCGTGCTGGATCGAGCGGTCTTACTTGACCGTGACCGTCGCGCCGGCCTCTTCGAGGTCGGCCTTGGCCTTCTCGGCGTCCTCCTTCTTCGCGCCCTCGAGCACGTTGGCGGGAGCACCGTCGACGAGGGCCTTCGCCTCGCCGAGGCCGAGCGACGTGAGCGCACGCACGACCTTGATGACCTGGATCTTCGCCGAGCCGGCAGCCTCGAGGACGACGTCGAACTCCGTCTTCTCCTCGACCTCCTCGGCAGCAGCGCCACCGGCGGCGGGGGCCGCGGCGACCGCGACCGGAGCCGCAGCGGTGACCTCGAAGGTCTCCTCGAATGCCTTCACGAACTCGCTGAGCTCGATGAGGGTGAGCTCCTTGAACTGCTCGAGCAGCTCGTCAGTCGACAGCTTTGCCATCGTCTTCTCCTTGTTTCTGGTACCGACCGGGCCTTATTCGGCCGCGGACTCCTGCTTCGCACGCAGCGCGTCGACCGCGCGAGCGGCCTGGGCGAGCGGTGCGTTGAACATGTATGCAGCGCCGAACAGCGAGGCCTTGAAGGCACCTGCCAGCTTGGCCAGCAGCACCTCCCGCGACTCGAGATCGGCGAGCTTGTTGACGTCCTCGGTCGTGAGCGGGTTCCCGTCGAAGAAACCGTTCTTGACCACGAGCGCCGGGTTCGCCTTGGCGAAGGCACGCAGCTCCTTCGCGACGGCGACAGGGTCGCCGTGCACGAAAGCGATCGCCGACGGGCCGACGAGCGACTCGTCGAACGCCGTGATACCGGCGTTGTTGGCAGCGATCTTGGTGAGCGTGTTCTTCACCACGGCGTACGTCGCGTGCTCACTGATCGCACGGCGCAGCGTCTTCATCTGGCCGACGGTGAGACCGCGGTACTCGGTCAGCAGGACGGCGTTCGAGGTCTCGAAGAGGTTCGAGAGCTCGGCGACCGATGCTTCCTTGTTCGCCATGGTGCTCCTTGCATCGTTGCTGGCTGCCCTGGCCCGAACATGAAAATGAGCTCCGGCGACAGCGCGGGAGCTCGGTCCTCGACGGGACTCTTGCACCTGCGCGGGCCGACGCTCTCACGAGCAAGCCTTCGGTCAACACGCGCCTTTCGAGCACGCGCCAACGACCAGCGGTCTTTGGTATGCGGCAAGACTACGGCACGACGGAGGCGCGGCGCAAGCCGATCACGGCGCCGGCGGCGCGTCGACCGGCGGCGCGGGCTCCGCGGCCTCCGCCTGCCACAGCGGCAGCCGCACCTCGAAGGCGGTGCGGCCGGGCTCGCTCTCCAACCGGATGCTGCCGTGGTGCGCGTCGACGAGCGCCTGCACGATCGCCAGGCCGAGCCCCGACGAGCCCGTCGCCCGCGAGCGGCTCGAGTCGCCGCGCGCGAAGCGCTCGAAGGCCGTGCGCTGCAGCGGCTCCGGGATCCCGGGGCCCGCGTCGACGATGTCGATCACCGCATCCGCCCCCTCGGCGCGCAGGTGCACATCGATCGCGGTGCCGTCGGGCGTGTGGACGCGCGCGTTGGCGAGCAGGTTCGCGACCACCTGCTGGAGCCGCAGCTGGTCGCCGGCGATCACGACCGGCTCCTCGGGCAGCTCGAGCGAGATCGGATGCGCCGGCCCGGCCGCCTGCGCGTCGGCGACGGCCTCCACGACCATCAGCGACAGGTCGACCTCGCCGCGCTCGAGCTCGCGTCCCTCGTCGAGGCGGGCCAGCAGCAGCAGGTCGTCCACGAGCGCCTGCATGCGGTGCGCCGCGGCCTCGATGCGCTCGAGCGAGGCCCGGGAGTCGCTGCTCAGGTCCGCGTCGTGCTTGCGCGTGATCTCTGCGTAGCCGCGCACGGCCGCGAGCGGGGTCCGCAGCTCGTGCGATGCGTCGGCGACGAACTGCCGCACCCGCCGCTCGCTCAGCGCACGAGCCTCGAAGGCCTCCTCGATGTGCGTGAGCATGCGGTTCATCGACTCCTGCACGCGGCCCACCTCGCTCGCCGGCTCCTCGATGCGCACGCGGTTCGTCAGCTGCGCGTCACCGGAGGCGAGCGGCAGCTGCGAGATGCGCTCGGTGGTCGCGATGACAGCCGTGAGGGGCCGGAGCGCCCGGCGGATGATCCAGTCGCCCAGCATGAGCACGACGGTCACGGCGGCGATGGCGGAGACCGCGATCACGAACGCGAGCGCGGCGAGGGTCTGGTTGGTGTCGATCAGCGAGATGCCCACGATGACGCGGGAGTCCCCCACCGCCGTCGCGATGACCCTGAACGTGCCGTGGGTCGGGAGCGAGACGGTGCTGGGGATGTCGCTCGCCACCCGCACGAGCACGGTCTCGTCCTTCGCCGACAGCGCCTGTTGCGTCACCCTCGTCAGCACGAGGTGGTCGGTGAGCGCGCCGTCCGACTCGATCGCGTAGAGCGTGCCGGAGCCGCCCGCGCGGGGGTCGACCCGCGCGCTGCCGGACTGCTCGACCTGCTGCGCGGTCTGCGCCGAGATCTCCCGCAGCTGCTCGTCGACGCGCGACTCCAGCACCAGGCGCATCGTCATCACGCTCGCGATGGCGACAGCCGCCGTGAGCGCCGCGAACAGCAGCGCGACGACGACCAGCAGCCGCCGGCGCAGCGACCACGACGAGGGGTTCTGGATGCGGCGGCCCAGCTGGGCGGCCGACGCAGCGGCCTGGCTCACGCCAGGGGGCCCGAGCCCGTCACTCGGCCGCGCGCAGCTGGTAGCCCACGCCGCGCACGGTGTGGATCATGGGCGGGCCGAGGGTGTCGATCTTCTTGCGCAGGTAGGAGATGTAGAGCTCGACGACGCTCGCGCGGCCGCCGAAGTCGTAGGACCAGACGCGGTCGAGGATCTGCGCCTTCGAGAGCACGCGGCGCGGGTTGCGCATGAGGTAGCGGAGGAGCTCGAACTCGGTGGCGGTGAGGTCGACCTGCTGCCCGCCTCGGCGCACCTCGTAGGAGTCCTCGTCCATCATCAGGTCGCCGACCCAGAGCACGCTGGACTCCTCGGCGGCGGTGGCGGTGCGGCGGATCAGGCCGCGCAGGCGCGCCACGACCTCCTCGAGCCCGAAGGGCTTCGTGACGTAGTCGTCGCCGCCCGCGGTGAGGCCGGCGACGCGGTCGTCGAGCGAGTCCTTCGCGGTGAGGAAGAGCACCGGCACGTCGAAGCCCGCGGAGCGCAAGCGCTGGAGCACCGTGAGCCCGTCGATGTCGGGGAGCATGATGTCGAGCACGACCGCGTCGGGTCGGTACTCGCGCACGGCCTGCAGCGCCTGCTGGCCGTTGGCGGCGGTCTTGACGTCCCAGCCCTCGTACTTCAAGCCCATCGCGACGAGGTCGGCGAGGCTCTGCTCGTCGTCGACGACGACCACGCGGATGGGCGAGCCGTCCTGGCGGGTGAGGCGCGGCTGGGAACGCAGCTGCTGCTGAGCGGTATCGGTCATGCCATCCATTTCGCCAGAGTCTCCTATGCGCGCATCCGAGCACATCCTATGTGCTTCCTGTGCGGTTTCTGTCCCTGCTGGGGCGCCGCGTCGCGAGCGCGCCGCCCGTGCGCCGTGGGACGATGGGCGGATGGACCTGCAGCTCGACATCTTCGGCGATCTCGCCGAGGAGCCGACCACCGCACGCTCCAGGTCCAGGGTCGCGTTCGCGCCGACGCCCGCTGCGGCGACCGCAGCCGCGCCGACGGCGGTGGCCGCCACCGCGGTGCTCGTGCCCGAGACCGCATCCGCGCCCGGCATCGTGATCGCGGGCCACGTGCACCGCATCGTGGCGCGCTCGAGCGACCGCATCGCGTGGTTGCGCGCCCGCTCGCGGGGCGTGACGGCGACCGATGCCGCCAAGCTCAGCACGCCGCGCTCGATCGCGACGGTCGCGCGCGAGAAGTTCGCGCTGCGCGGCTTCACCGGCAACGCCTTCACCGACCACGGGCGCGCGCGCGAGCCGCACATCGCCAGCTGGGTCCACGACCACTTCTCGCTGTCCCCCTCGGACGCGCTCTTCCACTCGGTACCGGATCGACGGCACCTCGCCACGCCCGACTGCATCAGCGACGACGGCTCGGTGCTCGCCGAGATCAAGACCACCTCGAAGCCGTTCGAGCGGATCCCGAAGTCCTACCTGCGGCAGATCTGGTGGCAGCAGTACGTGCTCGGCGCCGAGCGCACGCTCTTCGTCTGGGAGCAGCACGACGAGTTCGTGCCCGTCGGACCGCCGCGGCACCAGTGGGTCGAGCGCGACGAGGATGAGATCGCCGCGCTCGTCGACCGCGCCGAGCAGCTGCTCGAGCTGCTGCGCGGCTGATGCTGCTCGCGCTCCACGGGCTCGGATCGGACTCGAGCGCGCTGCGCGGCTACCTCACCGGCGCTGTGCCGCCAGGCGTGCAGGTGCTCGCGCCCGACCTGCGCGCGCATGGAGCGAACCCGCTCATCGGCGGGCCGGACGACTTCGCGCTCGAGGCGATGGCCGACGAGGTCGCGCGGGAGCTCATCCGGGTCGGTGACGGCTCGCCGGTGTCGATCGTCGGCGTCTCGCTCGGCGCGGCGCTCGCGGCGACGATCGCCCGCTCCGGCCGCTTCCCGCTCGACCGGGTCGCGCTCGTGCGGCCCGCGTTCACGACCGAGCCGCTCCCGCCGAACCTCGCGATCTTCCCCCTCCTCGGCCGGCTGCTCGAGGAACCCCGTCCGCAGCGGGTGCTCGCGCAGCTGCGGGCATCCGGAGCCTGGCGGAGCATCGCGCACGAGTCGCTCGCGCACGCGCGCGCGCTCGAGGCGCAGGTGACGCAGCCGCTCGCGGCCGAGCGCCGCATCCGCCTGCTCGAGATCCCGCGCAATGCCGGCTATCGGCCGGGAGCGCTGCGCATCCCCGCGCCCACCGTCGTGCTCGCGAGCCTGCGCGACCCGGTGCATCCCCTGCACGTCGCCGAGGCCTGGCGCGACGAGCTCGGCACGCGGATGCTCGTCTCGCCCGCCCGCGACGACGGCGAGGAGCCGATGCTGCGGTGGTTCCAGCAGCAGCTCGGCAGCTTCCTGCTCGGGATCCGCTAGCCGTCGCGGATCGGCCGCCAGTGCCGCACGGTGCCGGCCGCGCGCTGGTGCCCAGCGGTGCGCGGTCCCTCGCCGGTGCGCAGCGGAGCCCGGATCGCTCGCCGCCTCGCGCTTGACGCTCAACCGGCGTGGAGCGGGCTCGAGCGGACTATCCGGTCGGCCCCGCCCCTCGCCGGTCGAGCGATGGTGCCGCCGCGTCGGCGAGCGAGGCACCGTCGAGCGCGCTGCGCCCAGGCAGCGCGCGCGGCCGGTGCGGCAGGCAGTGCACGACCGCCATGACCATCAGCCACACGAGGCCGATCGCCGCCGCGATGTACTCGAGCGTCGAGCCGATGTCGGTGTTGCCGCGCGCGAGCGAGATGATGCCGCCGGTCGCTGCGATGACCCCGACCGCGAGCCCGCTGACCGTCGACAGGCGCGCCACCCAGCGCTCGTGCGCCGTCGCGAACTGCAGCATCGCCACGCAGCCGGCGACGAACGCGAGCACCGCCGCGACGATGTGCACCCAGTCGCGCCACTGCGCGGCGTCGGTGAGCAGCGACGGGCAGCCCATCGAGCACGGCACGGCGGCAGCAACGAGGAAGAGCGCGCCCGCAGCGATGAGCGCGGCAGCAGGCGTCACGCGACGCAGCAGCGGCAGTCGCGAGCGCACGTCGCGCAGCACCACGGCGACGAGCAGGATGCCGACCGCCACCAGCACGAACCCGACCTGGAACCGCGCCGCCGTCGGCATCCCGATGGCTCCGAGCTCGGAGATGTACAGGAAGCGGTCCGCGGCCGCCCGCGCCAGACCGATGATGACGGCCCCGGCGATCAGGGAGCCGGAGGCGAGCGTCGCGACGAGGGGGTCGACGGATCGGAGTCGCGGCAGCACACGAGCACTGTAGCCGCGCGGCGCTGTGCGTCACGCGCCGTCATCCGGACATCTGCGCGTCACACGCTTGCGCTACCGTCGAGGCGATCGGGAGGAAGTGCGATGCGTGCAGTGCTGGTGCGGGAGTTCGGGCCGACGGAGGACGTCGAGATCGGGGAGATCGAGGCCCCGCTGCGGCTCGGCACCGAGGTGCTCGTCGACGTCCACGCGGCGGGGATGAACCCCATCGACTTCAAGACGGTGCTCGGCAAGGGCGCCGCCAAGGCCGTCGAGCCGCTCCTGCCCTGGATCCCGGGCGGCGACATCGCCGGCATCGTCGCCGAGGCGCCCTACGAGGCGCACGACCTGCAGCCGGGCGATGCCGTCTTCGGCTCCGTGAACCACTGGCGCACGCGCGGCAGCTACGCCGAGCAGGCGGCCGTGCCGAGCCTCGCGCTGGCGCTGAAGCCGCAGTCGCTCAGCTTCGAGGAGGCCGCGGCGGTCCCGTGCGCGGCGCTCACCGCGTGGGACGCGGTCGTGCGCATCGCGAAGGCGCGAGCCGGGCAGCGCATCCTGATCCACGCGGGCGCCGGCGGCGTCGGCCACTTCGCGGTGCAGTTCGCGAAGTACTTCGGCGCGCACGTCGCCACGACCGTGTCGGAGCGCAACGTCGACTTCGTGCGCGGCCTGGGCGCAGACGAGGTCGTCGACTACCGCGCGCAGCGCTTCGAGGACGTGCTGCAGAAGGTCGACGTGGTCGTCGACCTGATCGGCAACGTCGCCGACGACACCGGCACGCGCTCCCTCGACGTGCTGAAGCACGGCGGCCTCTACCTCAACGTGCCCACCGGCTCCTGGCCCGACTACGCATCCGTCGCCTCGGAGCGCGGACTGCGATCCTCGGCGGTCAAGGTCGAGGCCGACGGCTCGAACCTCGGCATCATCGGCCGGCTCATCGACGCGGGCGACGTGCGCGTCGAGGTGCAGCGCACCTACCCGCTCGACCGCGTGCACGAGGCGTTCGACGCGCTGCAGGGCGGCCACGTGCGCGGCAAGCTCGTGCTGAAGGTGCGCTGAGTCGGCGAAACCGCGCGAGACAGGGCAGGATGGTCGCCATGAGCGACGCGAAGAAGCCGCTGCTGGACGTCTCTGGCCTCAAGGTCGAGTTCACCACGCAGGATGGCGTGGTGACGGCGGTGCACGAGGCCAACCTCACGATCGGCGCGGGCGAGACCCTCGCCATCGTCGGCGAGTCCGGCTCCGGCAAGTCGACCACCGCGATGGCGGTCATCGGGCTGCTGCCCGGCAACGGGCGCGTCACGGCCGGGAGCATCCGACTCGACGGCGAGGAGCTGGTGGGCGCGAGCGAGTCGACGCTGCGCGCGGTCCGCGGCCGCCGCATCGGACTCGTGCCGCAGGACCCGATGTCGAACCTGAACCCGGTCGCGAAGATCGGCACGCAGGTGGCCGAGACGCTGCTCGCGCACGGGCTCGCGACCAAGAAGGACGTCGAGCAGAAGGTCATCGAGACCCTCGAGGCGGCAGGGCTCCCCGACGCCGCGGCGCGGGCGAAGCAGTACCCGCACGAGTTCTCCGGCGGCATGCGCCAGCGGGCGCTCATCGCCATCGGCCTCGCCTGCCGGCCGCAGCTGCTCATCGCCGATGAGCCGACCAGCGCGCTCGACGTGACGGTGCAGCGCACCATCCTCGACCAGCTCGAGACCATGACGCAGGAGCTCGGCACGTCGGTGCTGCTCATCACGCACGATCTCGGACTCGCCGCCGAGCGCGCCAAGCAGGTCGTCGTCATGCACCGCGGCCGGGTGGTCGAGCAGGGGCCCGCCAAGCAGATCCTCGAGGACCCGCAGCACCCCTACACGCAGTCGCTCGTGAAGGCCGCGCCCTCGGTGGCGATGGCTCGCCTGCGCCCCGAGGACTTCATCGCCAAGGGCGCGGGCACCACCGCGCCGCGCACAGCCGAGGCGTCGGAGGCGCCGAGCGGCGCCGCGCCGGAGACCATCGTCGAGTTCGAGGGCGTCACGAAGGAGTTCCCCGTGCGAGGCAGCCGCGAGCCCTTCAAGGCCGTGGACGACGTCTCGCTCAAGGTGCCGCGGGGCACCACGGTGTCGATCGTCGGCGAGTCGGGCTCCGGCAAGACGACGACGGCTCGGATGCTGCTGAAGGCCTTCGAGCCCACCAGCGGCACCGTGCGCTTCGAGGGCAAGGACATCTTCTCCCTCACCCGCGAGGAGCAGCGGTCCTTCCGCCAGCGCGTGCAGCCGGTCTTCCAGGACCCCTACTCGTCGCTCAACCCGATGTTCACGATCGAGAAGATCATCGAGGAGCCGCTGTCGTTCTACCGCAAGGGCTCGCGCGCCGAGCGCGAGCGGCGCGTGCGCGAGCTGCTCGACCAGGTGGCGCTGCCGAGCGACATGGCTCGCCGCTACCCCTCGGAGCTCTCCGGCGGCCAGCGGCAGCGCGTCGCCATCGCGCGCGCGCTCGCGCTGCAGCCCGACGTCATCGTCTGCGACGAGCCGGTCTCGGCGCTCGACGTGCTCGTGCAGGATCAGATCCTGCGGCTGCTGGGCGATCTGCAGCAGGAGCTCGGCCTCAGCTACCTCTTCATCTCGCACGACCTGGCGGTGGTGCGGCTCATCAGCGACTACGTCGCAGTGATGCAGCACGGGAAGCTCGTCGAGGCGGCGACGTCGGAGGAGATCTTCACGAACCCGCGCGACCCCTACACGCGCGCGCTGCTCGCGTCGATCCCCGGCAACGAGCTGCAGATCGCGAGCTGACCGCTCGACGCGGTGCGCGCCGTCGGCGCACCGGTGCAGGGCGAGGCCCCGGAGCGGCTAGCGCTTGCGGGTGCGGGGATCCATGGCCTCGCGCAGCGACTCCCCCAGCAGGGTGAAGCCGAGCGCGGTGATCATGATGCAGATGCCGGGCAGGAACGCCAGCGACGGCGCGATCGCGAGCTCCGCCTGCGCGTACGTCAGCATGCGGCCCCACTCGGCCGTCTCCGGTCGCCCGCCGCCCAGGCCGAGGAACGACAGGGCAGCGGCGTCGATGACCGCGGTCGCGAGCGTCAGCGTCGCCTGCACGATCACCGGCCCGACCGAGTTCGGCAGCAGGTGCGTCATCGTGATGCGCCCCGTGCCGAGGCCGAGGGTGCGTGCAGCCAGCACGTAGTCGGCGCTCCGCTGCCCGAGCATGGAGGAGCGCAGCAGGCGCGCGAAGATGGGCACCTGCGCGACACCGATCGCGATCATGATGGCGAGCGGCGTGCGGCCGAGCACCGCGGCGATCGAGACGGCCAGCAGGAGGTGCGGCACCGAGAGCAGGATGTCGACCACGCGCATGATGACGCTGTCGACCCATCCGCCGAACGCCCCGGCGAGGGCGCCGAGCACCATGCCGCCGACGAGGCCGAAGAAGGTGGAGATGATGCCGATCAGCAGCGAAGCCTGCGCGCCCCAGATGAGCTTCGAGAGCACGTCGCCGCCGAAGCGGTCGATGCCGAGCGGGAACTGCGGGAGCTCGCCGATGCCCGGCAGCTCGGTGGGTCGCAGGTACTCGCGGCCGGGGGTGTCGAGCTCGGCGTAGGGCGCGAGCACCGGCGCGAGCACGGCGACCAGGATGAACAGGGCGACGACGACGGCGCCGACCCAGGCGGCCGGGTTGCGGCGCACCCGACGGAGCACGTCGCCCCAGAAGCTGCCGCTGCGGCGCTGCGGGCCGCCGGCCTCGGGCCCGGTCGGTGTGGGCAGGACCTCGGCGGCGCTCACTGGATCCTCACTCTCGGGTCGATGAAGCTGTAGGAGATGTCGACGAGCAGGTTGATCAGCGCGTAGGCCACGGCGATGAAGAGCACGAAGCCCTGCAGCACCGGGAAGTCGCGGCCGAAGATGGCACCGGCGAGGAACGCGCCGATGCCCGGGAAGGCGAACACCGTCTCGGTGAGCACCGCGCCGGAGATCAGCAGGCCCGTCTGCAGGCCGATCGTCGTGACGACGGGGAGCATCGCGTTGCGCAGCACGAAGCGGTCGCGGATGATCTGCTTCGACACGCCCTTCGCGCGCCCGGTGCGCACGTAGTCGGCGTTCACGACCTCGAGCACGGATGCGCGGGTGATGCGGACGATGATCGCGAGCGGGATCGTGGCCAGCGCGATCGCCGGCAGCAGCAGGTGCAGGAAGGCGTTCCACGCGGCGTCGAACTCGCCGGTCAGGAAGCCGTCGAGCACGTAGAAGCCCGTGAAGTGCGTGGCGTCGATGCCTCGATCCTGCCGGCCGGTGGTGGGCAGCCAGCCGAGCTGCACCGCGAACAGCCACTTGAGCATGAAGGCGAGGAAGAAGACCGGGATGGTGATGCCGAGCAGGCTCATGCCGACCGAGATGTGGTCGATCAGCCTGCCGTGGTTGCGCGCTGCCCAGTACCCCAGCGGGATGCCGATGCCGACCGCGATGATGAGGGCCAGGACCGAGAGCTCGATGGTGGCCGGGAAGCGGTTCATGAACTCTTCGAGCACCGGTCGCCGGGTCTCGATCGAGTTGCCGAAGTCGCCTTGCAAGAGGCGCGTGAGCCACGTGAGGTACTGCTCCGGCAGCGGCCGGTTGAAGCCGTAGGCCTCGTTGATGCGCTCGATCGCCTCCGGCGTCGCGCGCTCACCTAGCAGCGCTGCAGCGGGGCCGCCGGGCAGCGACCGCACCCAGAAGAACAGCAGCACGGACAGCCCGAAGAGGGTCGGGATCAGCAGCAGGAGGCGTCTGCCGATGGTTCGAAGCACGTCGTCTCTCCGTCAGGGGCGGGCTGGGCTGGCGATGACCGGTTGAGGCCGGTCGTGCCGGATGCCGTGGGACGAAGCCGCCCCACGGCATCCGGATGACGGATCGAGACTACTCGCTGAGCTCGATCAGGTTGTAGACCTCGTCGTTGACGGGGCTGGCCGGGTAGGAGGTCACGCGCGGGTCGAACGCCAGCGACGGCGCCGGGTGTGCCAGCGGCACACCGGGCACGAACTGCGCGATCTGCTCGTTGATCTCCTGGTAGGCGCTGCCCGCCTCATCCGCGTCGGGGATCTGGCGAGCCTCGGAGAGCGCCGAGAACAGCTCCGGGTTCTCGAAGCCCCACTCGTTCGACGGGCTGCCGAAGAAGACGCCGACGAAGTTGTCGGTGTCGTTGTAGTCGCCCGTCCAGCCGAGCAGGTGCACGCCGTGGTCGTCCGAGCCGCGCATCAGGTCGAGGTAGTCCGTCCACTCGTCGGCGACGGGGTTCACCGTGATGCCGACGGCCTCCAGCTGGCCGGAGAGCGCCGAGAAGATCTGCTCGGGGTTCGGCATGTAGGGGCGCGAGACGTTGACCGGGTAGTTGAAGTCGATCTCGAAGCCGTCCTCGTAGCCGGCCTCCGCGAGCAGCTCCTGCGCGCGCTCCGGGTCGTACTCGTAGTCCGTGACGGCGTCGTTGTAGCCGTTGACCACGGGCGGGATGAACTGCGAGGCGACCTCGGTGCCCTCGGGCAGGACCTGCGTCACGAGCGCCTCGCGGTCGATCGCGTGGGTGATCGCCTGGCGCACGCGCACGTCCTGCAGCTCCTCGATGGCCTGGTTGAAGCCGAGGTAGAGGATCGTGAAGGGGTCGCGCTGCATGACGTTGAAGCCGGCCTCGTCGAGCGCGGCCGTGTCGGCGGGAGCGACGAGGTCGTAGCCGTCGACGTCTCCGGCCTCGAGCGCCTGACGGCGTGCGGTCGGGTCGTCGATGACGCGGAAGACGACCTCCTGCACCTGGCCCTGCTCGCCCCAGTAGTCGGGGTAGGCCTGCAGCACGACCGACTCGCCGGGCGACCAGGAGTCGAACGTGAACGGTCCGGTGCCGACCGGGTGCCCCTCGGCGTACTCGCTGTACTCCGGCGCCTCCTCCGAGCCGCCCACCTCGTCGGCGGCGTACTCCTCGAGCGCCGTCGGGCTCTGCATCGCGAAGGCGGGCAGCGACAGTGAGGGGATGAAGCCGGAGAAGGCGCGGGTCAGGGTGACGGTGGCGGTGAGCTCGTCGTCGGCGGAGCACGACTCGTAGAGCGCGTCCTCGTCGCCGGCGTAGCCGCCGAAGAGGTTGCCGTAGTAGTACGACAGGCTCTCGGTGGCCGTCAGGCCCTCCCAGTTGTACCAGCGGTCGAAGTTGGCGCAGACGGCCTCGGCGTCGAAGGGCGTGCCGTCGTGGAAGGTGACGTCGCCCTTGAGCGCGAACGTGGTGGAGAGGCCGTCCTCCGTGGTCTCCCACGACTCGGCGAGCAGGGGGGCCGGGTCGGCCGTGCCCGGCTCGACGCCGACGAGGCCCTCGAAGATGTTGCGCGAGATGCGGAACGTCTCGCCGTCGGAGGCGAAGGCAGGGTCGAGGCCCGACGGGTCGCTCGAGGCGGCGAAGGTGAACGTCGAGTCGACGTCGCTGGGCGCCGCGGAGTCGCCGCCGGTGTCGCCGCTGTCATCGCGCTGGCTCTGGACGCAGCCGGTGAGCACGAGCGTCATGGCTGCGCCTCCGGCCAGGCCTGCGAGCAGGCGCCGCTTTGCGGGTGAGATCACGATGCTGGACCTTTCATCAAGGGACTCATCGCACGCGCTCCGCGCTCGGCGTCGAACGTGCGTGAGCACCAACCTAGCCCGCGCTGGGCGCAAACACCGTGCTCGCACCGTCACGATCGCGCAACGACCTCGTCGTCGGGGCCGGATCCCTCCTCCCTGAGGACGAGATGAGCGCGGATGCGGTGCCGCGGCGAGAGGCGTCGGCCTAGCCTGAGCGCATGCTCCTCACCGACGCCGTGCGCCTCGCCCTGCGGTGGACCCCGACGCTGATCGCCGCGTGCTGCTTCGCCTCGCTGATGCTCAGCATGCAGATCGACGGGCTCGGCGGGCTCTTCTCGACGCTGCTGATCCTCGGCGGCTTCGCGGCGATGCCGTGGTGGCCGCGGGCCGCCTTCGTCGCGGTGCTCGTCGGGGTCTGGTCCGCGTCGCCCACCGAGCCCGCCCACTCCGCCATCCTCTTCGCGCTCGGCCTCGGGGCGGCCGCGCTGATCGCCTGGCGCGTGGAGCCCCTGCGGCTGCGGCTGCTGTCGGGCCTGCCGCTCGGGCTCGTCGCCGCCCTCGCCCTGACGTGGCGGAGCTCCGTCCAGGTCAGCGCGCAGGGCTACGGCCAGACCGATGTCAGCACGGTCGCGGGGCCGTGGTTGCTCGCGATGCTCGCGTGGGCCGCGGTGGTCGGCGCCAGGGGGCTCCGGGATGCGCTGCGCGCCGAATCGGCGAAGCAGCAGGCCCTCGCGCGCACCACGGTCGTCGAGTCGGAGCTGCGCGACGAGCGGCTGCGAGCAGATCTGACCCACGACTTCCACGACGTGATGGCCCACTCCCTCGCCGTGCTGGCCGCACAGGCCGAGGGCCTGCGCCTGAGCCACGCCGCGCATCCGGAGCGCATCGAGCCCGTGCTGACCACCATCAGCGACACCGCGCGCCACGCCCTGGTCGAGGTGCGCCAGCTGCTCGAGCGCGTCGACGACGACGCACGACGGCCGCAGGCGACGAGCGCCGACATCCCCAGCCTCATCGCGCAGGTGCGCTCGGCGGGCCCGAGCGTCAGCCTGCTCGACGTCGGCGAGCACGGACGGCTGACGCGGCTGGGCGACATCGCGGCCTACCGCATCGTGCAGGAGAGCCTGACCAACGCCCTCCGGCACGGCGGCAGCGGCATCGACATCGCCGTCAGCCTCACCTGGACGGGGCCGGGCCTGAGCTTCGCCGTCTCCTCCCCCATCGCCGACCGCGCCGCGCTGCGGCCCGCCGGCCGCGGCATCGCCGGCATGCACGAGCGTGCCGAGCTCGCCGGCGGTGCGCTCGAGATCAGCGCGGCCGGCGGCCGCTTCGTCGTGAGCGGGCACCTCCCCTACGCGGCGGAGCCGCAGGCGGACGAGCCGGCGTTCCGGAAGGTGAGCGAGGCCCCGACCGCGCCGCTGACGGAGTCGCAGCTGTTCACGCTGCCGGTCACGACGCAGCCTCGGCCGGAGGACGTCGTGGCACCGTGGATCGTGGAGGCGACGCGGCTCCACCAGCTGCGGCACCCTGAGGCGATGCGCACGCAGCCCACCACCGCGCCTCCGCCCGCCGGCTGGGCCGAGGCGACCACCGTCGACCTGAGCCCCGCGCTCCCTCCCGAGGGGCGCATCCCCAACCCCATGGCACCTGGCGGTGCGCACCAGTGAGCCCGCGATGATCAGGCTGCTGCTCGTCGACGACCAGGAGCCCTTCCTGCAGGGCCTCGTGATGATCCTCGAGAGCCAGGAGGGACTCGAGGTCGTCGGCACCGCGCTCGACGGGGAGCAGGCGATCGGGCGCACGCGCGAGCTGCAGCCCGACGTCGTGCTGATGGACATCCGGATGCCCGTGCTCGACGGGGTGCGCGCGACCGCGGCCATCCGGCGCGACTCGCCCGAGCCGCCGCCGCACGTGATCGTGCTGACGACCATCCGCCACGACGCGGCGGTGGTGGATGCGCTGCGCGCCGGAGCCAGCGGGTTCCTGCTCAAGGACGCGCGGCCCGAGTTCCTGGTGCAGTCGATCCGGGCGGTCGTCGACGGCCAGCAGGTCATCGCGCCCGCCGAGACCTTCGACCTGCTGCGCGCCTTCGCGCCGGTGCGGCCGGCGCCCGACGCCTCGATCCTCGCGGAGCTGACCGAGCGGGAGCGCGAGCTGTTCGGGCTCGCCGCTCGTGGACTCTCGAACGCCGACATCGCCGCGCGGCTGTGGGTCGCGGAGACGACCGTGAAGACGCACATGCGGGCGATCCTCACGAAGCTGGGCGTGGCGAGCCGGGTGCAGCTGATCGCGCTCGCCTACGAGCACCGCCTGATCGAGGTGTGACCGAGCGCGAGCCGCGGCGCCCGGCGTGACGCGCAGCGGACCCCTTCCGCCGAGGCGGACCCGGTGCACCGGGTCCGCTGAGGCGGAAGGGGTCCGGATGCGCTCAGGCGCGGCGGGTGCGACGCGTCAGCAGCACGCCGGCGGCGATCAGCGCGCCGGCCAGCAGCAGCACCGCGATCGCGGGCTCGCCGCCGGTGCGGGGCAGCTCGCCGCCTGCGCCCGGCGCAGCGCCACCGGTCGGCGCGGGCGACGCCTCGTCGGTCGGCGCGGGCTCGCTGGGCGCGGGCTCGCTGGGCGCCGGGTCGCTGGGCGCGGGCTCGGACGGCGCGGGCGTCGCGGCGAGCGGCGTCGTCGTCAACGACCAGTTGCCGTCGGCGAAGTCGGCCGGGTCGATGGATCCGCGCTCGATGGCGTAGTCGATGAGCAGCTGCCGCAGCTCGAGCAGGCCGTCGTAGACCACAGGAGCGTCGACGACGTGCGGGTAGCCCGAGCCGCCCGACTGCCGGTAGTTGTTGATGCCCATGACGAACAGGTCGTCGTCAGCGATCGGGGTGCCGTCCTCGTGCTGGAAGCTCACCAGGCGCTCGCCCACCGGCTGCGAGATGTCGAAGACGTACTCGACGCCGTCGACGACGTCGTAGGCGTAGTCGGGGATCGGGCGGTTGGCGGCAGGGTCGAAGGCGCCCGCGACATCCGCGGTGATCGGCGCACCCTCCTCCTGCTGGATGAAGTAGCGCGCCGACCACTCGAGGTAGTCGCGCAGCTCGGCACCGGTCAGCTCGACCGCCATCAGCGTGTTCTCGTAGATGTACAGCGCCGCCATGTCGCGCACCGTCACCGGGCCGGCCTGGAACACCACATCCCGGTTGAACGGCGACGCCTGCGAGAGCACCGTCGCGCCCTCGTGCTCGGTGCCGACCAGCGCGTCGCGGACGGTGGCGGTCTGGACCTCGTTGACGAAGTCGAGCAGCGCCGTGTCCTCGAACCGGCTCGTCGCGCCGGACATCGTCTCGGTGAGCGTGGCGATCTGGGTGTTCACGTAGTCGACCGTCTCCCGGTGCTGCTCCTGCACCGCGGCCACCACATCCGGGTGCTCCGCGACCTCGCCCGAGGTGGTGCGCTGCTGCCCGCTCGGCGCCGCATCCGTCCAGTCGACCTCGAAGCCGTCGCCGGAGGGGACGAGCGTCAGATCGACCTGCGAGACGCTGCCGCCCCAGAAGACCGGCTGCGTCACGATCGCCTGGCCGCCGTCGGCCTGCTCGACGATCACCTCCGGGTTGTCCTGGTGCGAGTGGCCCGCGACGACCACGTCGACGCCCGGCACGCGCGCCACCGAGGTCGCGAGGTTCTCCTGCAGCGCTGCCGGGTCGTAGGTCTGCGCCTCGGGGTCGAGGCCCGTGTGCGCGAGCACCACCACGAGGTCGGCTCCGGCCGCCTCGAGCTCCGGCACGTAGCGCTCGACGGTCTCGACCTGATCCTCGAACTCGAGGATCCCCTCGACGATCGCGCGATCCCAGACGCGCACCCCCGGTGCCACGACACCGATGACGCCCACCTGCACGGTCTGCCCGTCGACGGTGCGCTCGACGATGGTCGTCGGCGGCAGCACGGGCTCGGCGGTCTGGGCGTCGACGGCGTTGGCGCCCAGCAGCGGCGCGTCGAGCTGCGCGTCGTAGGTCTCGAGCAGGTCGAGGCCGTAGTTGTACTCGTGGTTGCCGACGACCTGGGCGTCGTAGTCGAGCGCGTTGAACGCGGCAGCCATCGGGTGCGTCTCACCCGTCTCGGTGACCGGCTCGCGCAGGCCCGTCAGGTAGGTCAGCGGCGTGCCCTGGATCGCGTCGCCGTTGTCGAACAGCAGCACCGACGCATCGCCGCGCTCCTCGCGCACCTGCTCGATGACGGAGCCTGCGCGCGCGAGCCCAAGCTCCTCACCCGCGGGGTACGGCGCATCGGCGAAGTAGTCCCAGTTCAGGACGTGGCCGTGGATGTCGGTCGTGGAGAGGATCGTCAGCTCGATCGGGTCGCCGGGAGCGGCAGCCGCGGCGGTCGCGGGCGCGAGGGCGAGCGCCGCCGCTGCGACGGCAGCGGTGATCGCCGGGAAGGTGCGGGTGGGCATGAGGGCCTTTCTCGATGATGCGGGACCGGCGCGCTCACGCACCTCGTCGAGCCAATCGGATGCCGCCACGGGGGTCAAGCGCGCCGGTGTGAACATCCGGTGACATCGGAGACGACGAGAGCCCCGCCGAAGCGGGGCTCTCGCGCGGGTCGCGCGACCCGTGCGCCTGTGGCGCGGGCCGGGACCTGAGCCGGCCGCGAAGCGACCGGCGGGGTGGGTCAGATGGTGGTGACGTCCACGGGGATGCCGGGGCCGAAGGTCGTCGAGACCGTGGCCTTCTGCACGTAGCGGCCCTTCGACGACGACGGCTTCAGGCGCACGATCTCGTCGAGCGCAGCCTGGATGTTGTCCGTGAGCTGCTCGGCCGAGAACGAGGCCTTGCCGACGATGAAGTGCACGTTGGAGTGCTTGTCGACGCGGAACTCGATGCGACCGCCCTTGATGTCCGTCACGGCCTGCGCGACGTTCGGCGTGACGGTGCCGGTCTTCGGGTTCGGCATCAGGCCGCGCGGGCCGAGCACCTTGCCGAGACGACCGACCTTGCCCATGAGCTCGGGGCTCGCGACGGCTGCGTCGAACTGCGTCCAGCCCGCGGCGACCTTCTCGATGAGCTCGTCCGAGCCGACCTCGTCGGCGCCGGCAGCGATCGCGGCCTCGGCGGCCGGCCCCTGCGCGAAGACGATGACGCGAGCGGTCTTGCCGGTGCCGTGAGGAAGAGAAACGGTACCGCGGACCATCTGGTCGGCCTTGCGGGGGTCGACGCCGAGCTTCAGCGCGACCTCGACGGTCGAGTCGGTCTTCGCCGAGCCCGTCTCGCGAGCGAGCGCGACGGCGTCGGCAGCCGTGTAGGACGTGTCAGCGTCGATCTTCGCCGCTGCGGCCTTGTAGGCCTTGGACTTCTGTGCCATGTGATTCTCCAGTTCAGAGTGCGTGGTGCGCGCCTGGCCGGCGCTCCCACTGGTGAGCCTGCGGCTCGGGTGCTGCGCGAGCGCAGCGACGGGATCAGCCCTCGACGGTGATGCCCATCGAGCGGGCGGTGCCGGCGACGATCTTCGCAGCGCCTGCGAGGTCGTTGGCGTTGAGGTCCTGCATCTTCTGCTGCGCGATCTCCTCGACCTGCGCCTGCGTCAGCTTGCCGACCTTCGTCGTGTGGGGGACGCCGGAGCCCTTCTTGACGCCAGCGGCCTTCTTGATGAGCTCAGCGGCCGGCGGGGTCTTGAGCACGAAGTCGAACGAGCGGTCCTCGTAGACGGTGATCTCGACCGGGATGACGTTGCCGCGCTGGTTCTCCGTGGCAGCGTTGTACGCCTTGCAGAACTCCATGATGTTGACGCCGTGCTGACCGAGCGCCGGACCGACCGGCGGCGCGGGGTTGGCGGCGCCGGCCTGGATCTGCAGCTTGATCAGACCCGTGACCTTCTTCTTGGGTGCCATTTCTCTTCCTTCTTGGTGTGTCGCGGTGGCGGGCTCGCGTGTGGAGCCCTGGACCGCTTCCAGCCCGCGTGGGGGCTAGAGCTTGCTGACCTGGCCGAAGCCGAGCTCGACGGGAGTCTCGCGCTCGAACAGGCTGACGAGCACGGTGAGCTTGCGGCTCGCCGGCTGGATCTCGGAGATCGTGCCGGGGAAGCCCGCGAAGGAGCCCTCGGTGATCGTGATGGTCTCGCCGACCTCGAAGTCGACCTCCACCGTGAGCTGCGTGGGCTTCGCGTCGGGCGTGGCCTTCTGCTGCTCGGCCAGCTGCTCGTCGGCGATGGGCTTCAGCATGGTGAAGGCCTCGTCGAAGCGCAGCGGCGCGGGGTTGTGGGCGTTGCCGACGAAGCCGGTCACGCCGGGCGTGTGGCGGACGACCGACCAGGTGTCCTCATCGAGGTCCATGCGGACGAGCACGTAGCCGGGGACGCGGACGCGGTTGACGCGCTTGGCCTGGCCGTTCTTCGTCTCGAGCACGTCCTCCGTCGGGACCTGGATCTCGTAGATGCCCTCGACCTGCATGTTCTCGGCGCGCGAGGCGATGTTGGCCTTGACCTTCTTCTCGTAGCCGGCGTACGAGTGGATGACGAACCAGCGACCCGGCTTCATGCGCATCTCGCGCTTGAAGTCCTCGTAGGGGTCGACCGTCGACTCGGTCGGCTTCTCGTCCTCGGGGACGAGGTCGTCGAGCGCCTTGTTCAGCTCGATGTCGAGGTCGTTGACGTCTGACACGTATCCACCTTCTCCTTCACGTCTCGAATCGGGCTCAGCCACCGAGGCCGAACGGCGGGATGTCGCCGAACAGCCACCCTGCGAAGCCATAGAAGAGCGTGTCGAACAGCAGCACGAGCGCCATCATGAAGACCACGAAGACGAGCACGACGAGCGTGTAGCGGATCAGCTCCTTGCGCGTCGGCGTGACGACCTTGCGAAGCTCGACCAGCACTTCCTTGAGGAAGGCGACCAGGCGCGCGAACGGGTTGCGAGAAGCAGCCTCGCGTGAGCGGGGTGCCTCCTCGATCGCGTTCTCAGCCACAGTGACCCTTCGTCCGTTCGGCCCGGCGATTGCCGGAGCCCATCAGGCTCCACTGCTGGAGCCCCGAGCAGGGCGGACAGGACTCGAACCTGCAACCTGCGGTTTTGGAGACCGCTGCTCTACCAATTGAGCCACCGCCCTGGGCTGGTGGCATCCCATGCGACCGTGAGCCCGGAGGCACGCAACAGCATGGCGATCGTCAACCACCAAGGGAACAGCATACGTCGAGTCGGAGGCCGCTGTCCACTTGGCCGCGCGCTGCTGGCGCGTCGGCTCGGCCTCGCTCCGGCGCGCCGCATCCGCTGCCGCCTAGGCTTGGTGGCGTGAACCGCATCGCTGCGCGCATCGCCGCCATCAACGAATCCGCCACCCTCAAGGTCGACGCGAAGGCCAAGGCCCTCAAGGCCGAGGGTCGCGACGTGATTTCCTACGCGGCGGGCGAGCCCGACTTCGCCACCCCGCCCACCATCGTCGAGGCGGCGCAGCGCGCGCTCGCCGACCCGAAGAACTACCGCTACACCCCCGCAGCCGGGCTCCCCGAGCTGCGCGAGGCCATCGCGGCGAAGACGCTGCGCGACTCGGGGCTCGAGGTCGCGCCCAGCCAGGTGCTGGTGACGAACGGCGGCAAGCAGGCCGTCTACCAGGCCTTCCAGACGATCCTCGACCCGGGCGACGAGGTGCTCGTGCCCACGCCGTACTGGACCACGTACCCCGAGGCGATCGCCCTCACCGGGGCGACCCAGGTCGACGTCTTCGCCGGCGCCGACCAGGGCTACCTCGTCAGCGTCGACCAGCTCGAGGCGGCGCGCACCGATCGCACGAAGGCGCTGCTCATGGTGAGCCCGTCGAACCCGACGGGCGCGGTCTACCCGGCCGAGCACATCCGCGCCATCGCGGAATGGGCAGAGAGCCACGGGCTGTGGGTCGTGAGCGACGAGATCTACCAGAACCTCACCTACGACGGCGAGCGCGCCGTGTCGATCGTCGAGGCGCTGCCGGCGATCGCCGATCGCACGATCCTCGTCAACGGGGTCGCGAAGACCTATGCGATGACCGGCTGGCGCGTCGGCTGGATGGTCGGCCCGGCCGACGTCATCAAGGCGGCGGGCAACCTGCAGTCGCACCTGACGAGCAACGTCAACAACGTCGCCCAGCGCGGCGCGGTGGAGGCGCTGAGCGGCCCGCAGGACGCGGTGGCCGAGATGCTGGCTGCCTTCGACCGCCGCAGGCGGACCATCGTCGGCGAGCTCTCGGCGATCCCCGGGTTCTCGGTGCCGATGCCCAAGGGCGCCTTCTACGCCTACGCGGATGTGTCGGGGCTGCTGGGGCGGGAGTGGGGCGGCGTCACGCCCACGACGAGCCTCGAGCTCGCCGACCTGATGCTCGAGCAGGCCGACGTCGCGGCCGTGCCCGGCGAGGCCTTCGGGCCCTCCGGCTACCTGCGCTTCTCGTACGCGCTCGGCGACGACGCGCTGCTCGAGGGCGTGCAGCGGCTGCAGCGCCTCTTCGGCGCCTGAGCCGCATGGAGCTCGACCGCGTCGATCCGGCGCTGCGCGCTGCGGTGCAGCGGCCGCTCGGGCTGCCGATCGACACGCGTGCCGGGCGCCTGCTCGGTCGGCTCGGCCCGCGGTTGATCCGGTGGCCGCGCGAGCCGGGCGTCCGGATCGGGCGCAGCAGGCTCGGCGGCGTGCGCGTGCGCACCTACGCGCCCGCGACGCGGCGCACGGAGGCGGTGCTGCTGTGGATCCACGGCGGCGGGATGGTCCTCGGCGCGCCTCCGATGGACGACCGCTTCTGCTCGGAGATCGCCGCGGAGCTCGGCATGCGGGTCGCGAGCGTCGACTACCGGCTGGCGCCCGACCACCCGTTCCCGGCACCGCTCGACGACTGCGCGGCGGTGCACGAGGCCCTCGTCGAGCGAGGGTGCGCTCGTATCGCGATCGGCGGGCAGAGCGCCGGCGGTGGGCTCGCCGCAGCGCTCGCGCTGCGGCTGCGGGATGCCGGCGGGCAGCGACCGATCGCGCAGCTGCTGCTGTGCCCGATGCTCGACGACCGCACCGCGGCGGATCGGTCGCTCGATGCCGCGGAGCACTTCGTGTGGTCGAACGCGAGCAACCGCATCGGGTGGCGCGCGCTGCTCGGGCAGGAACCGGGTGGAGCCACGGCGCCGGCGCACGCCGTGCCTGCGCGCGCGGCCGACCTCAGCGGGCTGCCCAGCGCCTGGATCGGGGTCGGCGACATCGACCTCTTCCACGCCGAGGATCTCGCCTACGCCGAGCGGCTGCGCGCGGCGGGCGTCGAGGTCGAGGTGCGCGAGGTGCCCGGCGCGCCCCACGGCTTCGAGTCGATCGCACCGAGCACCGAGCCCGCCGTCCGCTTCCGCGCCGCCGCGCGAGCGTGGCTCGCGGAGCACGCGGCGCCGTAGCGACTGCCGCGCGCCCGGCGCCGCCAGCCAGCTCGGGCTACAGCGGCAAGCCGACCAGCACCGGCTCGGGCACCAGGTGCACCCCGAACTGGTTCTCGACCCTCGCCTGCACGAAGCGCGCGAGCTCGGCGACCTGCTCGCCCGTCGCGCCGCCTCGGTTCGTGAGCGCGAGCGTGTGCTTCGAGGAGATCGCTGCGCGCGAGCCCGGGAGCGAGAAGCCGCGCCCGATGCCCGATCGCTCGATGAGCCAGGCTGCGGACAGCTTGACCTGCGGCACCGGCCGATCGAGCGGCGGCAGCGCGTCGAGCCCTGCCGCGTCGACGCCCGCACCGTCCACAGCCGCCGCGTGGTCGAGCGGCACGACCACCGCGGAGGGCTGCGGCGACATCGACCAGCGCGGGGCGTCCTCGGGCAGCGTCGCGGCGAAGCGCGCCGAGACGACCGGGTTCGTGAAGAACGAACCGGCGCTGACGGAGTCGGCGTCGTCGGAGAGCACCATGCCCTTCGAGCGACGCAGCTCGAGCACCGCGGCGCGCAGGTCGTCCAGCGGCACGCGCGTGCCGAGGTCCACGCCGAGGGCCGTCGCGAGCTGCTGATAGGCGATCGGCTGGCTCCGCCCGTCCGCCGAGCGCCGCAGTCGGAAGTCCACCGAGAGCACGACCCCTCTGAGCAGGCCGCGCTTGATCGCCGACTCTCGGTAGCCGAGCCGCAGCTCGGCGGCGGGCACCCAGCGCACCTCGAGCTCCCCGTGCTCGCCGCGCGTCAGCAGCTCGATGCCGAGCAGCGTCGACGCCACCTCCTGGCCGTACGCGCCGATGTTCTGGATCGGCGCGGCACCGACCGAGCCGGGGATCCCGCTGAGCGCCTCGAGGCCCGCGAGGCCGTCCGCGACCGTCTGGGCGACCAGCGCATCCCAGCCCTCGCCGGCCTCGACGCGCAGCACCACCGAGTCATCGGCGGGCGGCTCCTCCCCCGGCGGGCGGTGGGGTCGCTCGGCCGGCGGCAGGGTGCGGATGCCTCGGGTCGCCACGTGCAGGACGGTGCCGTCGAAGGGCTCGGACGACGCGACCGTGTTCGAGCCGCCGCCGAGGAGCAGCAGCGGCGTGTAGTCGTCGTCGATCGCCGCCGCGTAGGCGGCCGCGACCTCATCCCGCGTGGAGGCCTCGACCCACGTCGTGACCTCGCCGCCGACCTGCATGGTGGTGGCGTCGGCGAGGCTGCGCGGGCCGTGGCCGGGCTGCTCGCTCATCGATCGTCCCTCATCGATCGGTGGCGACGACGACCTGGGCCTTGCCCAGCACGGTCGACCCATCGACGGTCACGGTCAGGTCGATGCGGGCGGTGCCCTCGCCGACCTGACCGACCTTGGCGAGCACGTGCAGCTGCGCACCGGCGTCGGGGTCGACGACCACCGGTCGCGTGAAGCGCACCTGGTAGTCGAGGATGCGCGATGGGCCGGCCCAGTCGACGACCGGCTGCACCGCGGCCCCCATCGTGAGCATGCCGTGCGCCAGCACACCCGGGAGACCGACGGCTGCGGCGACGTCGTCGCGGTAGTGGATGGCGTTGAAGTCGCCGGAGGCGCCGGCGTAGCGCACGAGCGACTCGCGCGTGAAGGTCACGTCGCGCTCGGCGACGACCTGGCCGACCTCGAGCTGCTGGAGCGCTCCTGCCCCGGCCGCTGCGCCCTCTGCTGCCCGGCTCATGCCGCCTCCCCCGCGATCACGAGCGACGAGGTGGCCGTGACCACGTGGCTGCCCGCCGCATCGCTCACCTCGGTCTCGCACGTCACCATGTCGTTGCCGCCCAGCGAGCGCACGCGGGTGACCGTCAGCTGCGCGGTGAGCTCGTCGCCGGCGACGATCGGGCGCGTGGCGGTGAAGCGCTGGTCGCCGTGCACGATGCGCTCGAGCACGATGCCTGCGCTCGGGTCGTCGAGCAGCTGGTTCCAGGTGAGCTGCTGGATGACGATCGGGAACGTCGGCGGCGCGACCACGTCATCGTGGCCGGCAGCGCGCGCGACGTCGACGTCGTGGTGCTCGGGGTGCAGCGCCTGCACGGCGCGCGCGAACTCGCGCACCTTCTCGCGGCCGACGAGGTAGGGGGCCGTGGGCGGGTACTGCCTGCCCTGGATCTCGGGGTTCACTGGCACCCGCCCAGCCTAGCGAGGGGCGCTGATGCGCACGGCGGCGGCGACGCGGAAGGGCCCGGTCTGAGACCGGGCCCTTCGTGGCGGTAGCGAGGGCGGGGTTCGAACCCGCGACCTCACGATTATGAGTCGTGCGCTCTCACCAACTGAGCTACCCCGCCAGATGCGCCCACCCAAGCCCGAAGCGTCAAGCAAGCGCGAGCCCCGAGCGAGGATTGAACTCGCGACCCCTTCCTTACCATGGAAGTGCTCTACCACTGAGCTATCGGGGCGATGCCGTGCAGGCAACCGAACGATCATAGCATCGGGTGCACCCGCATCGCACACCCTGGAGGGCACCGTGACCGACGTCGTCATCGCCGGAGCATCCGGCTTCATGGGCCGCCACCTCGTCGACGCCATGCGGCGCGACGGGCGCACCGTGCGCACCGTCGGGAGGGGGCGCGGAGCGGATGCGTCGTGGGGCGATGCCGAGGCCATCGCGCGCGCCGTCGACGGGGCGGGCCTGCTCATCAACCTCGCCGGCACGCCGGTGCACGCCCGCTACGACGATGCCACGCGGTCCGAGATCCTCCGCTCCCGCGTGGAGACCACGCGCGAGCTCGGCGAGGCCGTCGCCCGGGTCGCGGCACCGCCGGCGGTGTGGATGAACGCCTCGACCGCCACGGCCTACGCGCACTCGACCACCCACGCCCACACGGAGGCCGACCCGGCGAGCGAGCGCGGCTTCTCGGAGGACGTCGCGCGAGCGTGGGAGCGCGAGCTCGAGCGCGCCGATGCCCCCGCGACGCGGAAGGTTGCGCTGCGCACCACGATCGCGCTCGGCCACGACGGCGAGGCGACGCGCCTGCTGTTCCGCCTCGCGCGGCTCGGGCTCGGCGGCCCGCAGCTGGATGGGCCGTGGTTCCGGCACGAGCGCTACCGGGGGCTGACCGCCGATCGCGGTACGCCCGAGGCCTCGGCGCCGAGCGCAGGCCGACCCACGCGCGGCGGGCAGCGCTTCTCGTGGATCCACATCGACGACGTCGTCGGCGCCGTGCGCCACATCGAGGCCACGCCGGAGCTCGACGGGCCCGTGAACCTCGCGGCACCCGAGGCGGTCACGAACCGGCAGCTGATGGCGCTGCTGCGACGCACCGTCCGCATGCCGATCGGCATCCCCGCGCCGCGCTTCGTGCTGGAGCCGGCGATGTGGGCGCTGCGCACGGAGAGCGAGCTGGTGCTGAAGAGCCGCTGGGTCTCGCCGGGCAGGCTGCTGTCGACCGGCTTCGCCTTCCAGCAGCCGCGGCTCGACTGGGCGCTGCGAGCGATCTGGGCGCGGATGCGGGCCGGCTCCTAGCCGGCCGCGGCCGCGCCGGCCTCGAGCGGCGCGACCTCCGCGGCGCAGCGGCGCAGCGCTTCGATCGTGTGGCCGACCACTGCCCGGGCTGCGACATCGGGGCGCGCGAGCACGCTCACGACGCGGCCGGTCTGCACGCCTTCGAGGGGCAGCAGCGCGATGCCGCGGCCGGCGCGCGTGCTGCAGCGCGGCAGCATGCCGATGCCGAGGCCGGCGGCGACGAGCGCCTCGACCAAGCGGTTGTCGCGCACGCGCTGCACGACGGCGAAGGGCTCGCCCGCGGCGTCCTCGATCGCGAGCCGGAGGTCGTCGAAGGGGTAGCCCTCCGGCACCCCGATCCACCGCTGACCCGCGATGTCGCGGGGCCGCACGACCTCGGCAGCCGCGAGCGCATGGGCGGCGGGCACCGCGATGTCGATCGGCTCGCGCAGCAGGTCGAGCACGTGCAAGCCGCGCCACGCGGGCAGCGGCGTCGGCGCCATGCGGTGACCGATCACCAGGTCGTGGTCGCGCGCGAGCGCCGCGTAGCTCGCCTCCGGCACATCGTGGTCGTGCACGCGCAGGTCGATGTCGCTGCCGAGCGCCGCGATGAGCGCAGGCAGCAGCACGACGCCGGCGCTCGGCAGGGCGGCGACGTCGACCCTGCCGCGGATGCTGCCGCGGTGGGCCGCGAGCCGCGCCTCGACGCGCGCGACGACGGCTGCGACCTCGATGGCGCCGGCCGCGAGCAGCCGCCCGACCTCCGTGAGGCGCACGCCGCGGCCGAGCGGCTCGATGACGGAGAGGCCGAGGTCGCGCTCCAGCGCTCGGATGCGCTGCGACACGGCCGAGGGCGTCACGTGCGTCGCTCGCGCGACGGCCGTGAGGCTGCCTCGCTCGTCGAGCTCGCGGAGCAGCGTCAGGTCCCGGAGTTCCATGCAGCAACGCTACACAGTGCGTGTCGCACTCTTCGCTTGTGCTGCACAGCGAGGGGCCCGATGCTCATCGCATGACGACTCGCGAGCGATTGCTGGGCTGCCTGGTGGCCGTGCTCTGGGGGATGAACTTCCTCGCCATCCACCTCTCGCTCGAGCAGTTCCCGCCCTTCTTCCTCGTCGCCCTGCGGTTCGCGCTCATCGCCGTCCCGACCATCCTCCTCATCCCCCGCCCTGAGGTCCCGCTGCGCTGGCTGATCGGCTACGGCATCGGCTTCGGCACGCTGCAGTTCCTCTTCCTCTACTGGGCGATGGCGTCGGGCATGCCGACCGGGCTCGCCTCGCTCGTGCTGCAGGCATCCGCTCCCTTCACCGTGCTGCTGGGCGCCACGCTGCTGCGCGAGCGCCTCGACCGCGGCCAGGTGGTGGGCATCGTGCTCGCGGCGGGCGGGCTGACGCTGATCGGCGCGCAGCAGCTCGGCTCCGCGGCGCTCGGCCCCTTCGTCCTCACCCTGCTCGGCGCGCTCGGGTGGGCGCTGGGCAACCTCTCGAGCCGTCTCGCCCGCCCTGCGAAGCCGCTGCACCTCACGCTGTGGATGTCGGTCGTGCCGGTGCTGCCCATGCTCGCGGCCTCGCTGTGGGTCGAGGGACCCGCCCGCATCGCGGAGTCCTTCGTCGGGCTCGCACAGCCGCAGGGCCTGCTGGCGATCGCGGGGCTCGCGTACACGATCCTGCTCGGCACGATCGCGGGCAGCGGCATCTGGACCTGGCTGCTCAGCCGGCATCCCGCAGCGCGCGTCGCCCCGTTCTCCATGCTGGTCCCCGTCGTCGGCCTGCTCACCGCCTGGCTGGTGCTCGGCGAGACGCTCACCGGCGTCGAGGTCGCGGGTGCCGCCGTGGTCGTGCTCGGCGTGCTGCTCGGCTCCGGCGCGCTGCTGCAGCGGCGATCCCCGACCGGCCCGGCAGCGGCGACGGCGCCGACCGCGGCGGCCGTCGTGCCTCCGCGCTGAGACGCTCGTCCAGATCCCGCCGCGAGCGCCTGCTGACGCTCGACCGGCCCGGCGGCCATCCGAGCCGCCATGCGGTTCGCGCACTCGGCGGGCCGGTCGAGCGCGAGGTCAGTCGGCCTCCAGCGTGTCCTTGCTCCAGGCGGCGGTCAGCGTCGGCGCGACGGGCTCGCCGTGCGCGAGCGCGGCATCCTGCGAGGCGTTCTCGTCGAGCAGCTCGCGCTGCTCCTGCTCCAGCTCGCCCTGAGCCCGCGGCAGCTCGACCCCCGGCAGCCCCCACGCGGCGTACGCCGGCCCAGCGCCGGTGAGGCGCAGGCCGCCGGCTCCGAAGACGCTCGCGCCACCATCGCCGAAGAGCCGCTCGGGCTCGCCGTCGAGCAGCAGGTCGCCCTCGTCGACGACCACGTCGTAGAACCCGCGCGCCGCGACGCAGAGCACGCTCGAGCCCTCGGTCTCGCGCACCCAGACCAGCACCTCCTCGCCGACGTGCAGCCACCGCATCCCGCCGCCCCGCAGGGCCGGCTGCGTCGCGCGCAGCGCGAGCAGCTCGCGGTGCAGCGCGATCGAGTCGTGGTGCTCGTCGAGCGAGTCCCACGGCATCGGCGTGCGGGAATCCTCGCCGTTCACGCCCGACAGGCCCAGCTCGTCGCCCGCCCAGACCACGGGGATGCCCGGGAGCGACACCGCCATCCCGAGCGCGACCGGCACGGCACCCGGGAGCGCGTTCGTGACGAAGCGCGGGGTGTCGTGGGTGTCCAGCGCGTTCATGTTGTGCAGGCGCGTGCGCCACGGGATGCCGGCGACGAAGCGCTGGTGCTGCGCGTGCAGGTCGACACCCGTGTACGAGGGGATCACCGAGCGAGCCATGCCGAGGCCTCCGAACGCCGCGGAGCCGGGCACCGACAGCCAGCCCCAGACCGGCCGCGTGAAGTTCGCGTAGGTCATCGCCCCGTGCCACGCGTCGCCCTGGAAGTCATCCGTCGCGTCGTTCGTCGACTCGCCCAGCAGCAGGGTGTCGGGGTTGATGTCGATCATCGTGCGCCGGATGATCTGGCGCACCTCGGCGTTCAGGTCGTCGCCCTCGTAGCGGCCCGTCATGTTCGCGACGTCGATGCGCCAGCCGTCGAGGGAGTACGGCGGCCGCAGCCACCTGCCGACCACGGAGTCGGGGCCCTCGATGAAGCGCTCGCGCAGCTCCTGCGAGCTCCAGCGGAGCTTCGGCAGCGAGCCGTGGCCGAGCCATGCGGCATAGGTGCCGCCCTCGTGGAAGTAGTAGAACTCCCGCTCGGGCGCCTGCTCGTCGGCGAGCGCTGCCTGGAACCAGGCATGCGTGTCGCCGGTGTGGTTGCTCGTGAGGTCGCCCATCACCTTCAGCCCGCGCGCGTGCGCCGCCTCCACGAGCGAGACGAGCGCCTCGTCGCCGCCGAGCAACGGATCCACGACGTCGAAGGTGGAAGCGTCGTACCGGTGGTTCGACGCGCTCGGGAAGACGGGGGTCAGGTAGAGCACGGTGGCGCCCAGCTCGACCAGGTGGTCGAGGTGCGCCTCGACGCCCGGCAGGTCGCCGCCGTAGAGCTGCTGCGAGACCCCCGGGCCCGAGCCGATCACCGGCTCGCCCCACTCGGCCGGCTGCGCCCACTCCGGGGTGGGGTGCTGCGCCGCCTGCTCGGAGCGCGCGAACCGGTCGGGGAACACCTGGTACAGCACCGCATCCGTCGCCCACACCGGCGGCGCCGGGTGCGCGACCAGCGCGAAGTCGGCGTCGTCGCGAGTCTCGATGCGGTGCACCCCCTCCTGGTTGATCCACGCGGTGTGGCCGGAGGCGTAGTGCACGAGCCAGCGGTAGCGGTGCACCGGGTTCGCGACCCGGATCTCGGCCTCCCACCAGTCGTGCGCGCCGGCGGAGCCGATGTGCACGGCCTTGTTGAAGAACGGCTCGCGGTCCGGGTTCGAGCGCACGAGCACCTCGAGGGGCGCGTCGTGCGAGACGGGGATGCGCAGGCGCACCCTCACGACGTCGCCGAGCTCGGGCGTCAGCGTCGAGACGTGGAGGGGTGAACCGTCGTGGTGGGGCTGCAGCACGCGACAACGCTAGGGCACCCGAGCGGGCCGGTGCGCACCCACACCGGCCCTCTCGCGAGCCGTCGAGACGGCGTCCCGGCTCAGTGCTCGGAGGCCTTCTCCGAACCGGCACCCGTGAAGGAGCGCACCTCCATCTCGGCCTGCTTCGCGTCGTGGTCGGCCTCCGGCTTCGACAGGAAGGTGCCGACGATGCCGAGCAGGAACGCGAGCGGGATCGACACGATGCCGGGGTTCGACAGCGGGAAGATCGCCCAATCGGCGTCGGGGAACATCGACTTCGGCCCGCCGGAGACCGCGGGCGAGAAGACGATCAGCACGACGCAGGAGATGAGACCGCCGTACATCGACCACAGCGCCCCGCCGGAGTTGAAGCGGCGCCAGAACAGTGAGTAGAGGATGGTCGGCAGGTTGGCGCTGGCCGCGACGGCGAACGCGAGCGCCACCAGGAAGGCGACGTTCTGGTTCTGCGCCACGATGCCGCCGACGATCGCGATGACGCCGATCACGACGACCGTCATGCGTGCCACCTTGACCTCCGCACCCGGCTTCGTGCTGCCCTTCTTGATGATGGAGCCGTAGATGTCGTGCGCGAAGGACGTCGCCGCCGTGATCGCGAGGCCGGCGACGACCGCGAGGATCGTCGCGAACGCGACCGCCGAGATGATGGCCATCAGGATCGGTCCGCCGAGCGCGAGGGCGAGCAGCGGGGCTGCGGCGTTCTCGCCTCCGGGAGCCTCGGCGAGCGCCTCGGGCCCGACGAGCGCGCCTGCGCCGAAGCCGAGCACGAGCGTGAACAGGTAGAAGATGCCGATCAGCCAGATCGCCCAGACGACACTGCGCCGGGCCTCCTTGGCAGAGGGCACGGTGTAGAAGCGCATCAGCACGTGCGGGAGGCCCGCCGTGCCGAGCACGAGCGCCAAGCCGAGCGAGATGAAGTCGACGGGGTTCGTGTAGCGCAGACCCGGCGCGAGGATCGCCTCGCCGTCGGGTGAGGCGTCCACCGCCTGGCGCAGCAGCTCGTTGAAGTCGAAGCGCACCGCGAGCAGCACGAGCAGCACCATGATCGCGGCACCGGCGATCAGCAGCACCGCCTTGATGATCTGCACCCAGGTCGTGCCCTTCATGCCGCCGAAGATCACGTAGACGATCATCAGCACGCCGACGACCGCGATGGTGATCGAGGTCGCCGCCGGATCCGTGAAGCCCATGAGCAGCGCGACGAGGCCGCCGGCGCCGGCCATCTGGGCGACGAGGTAGAAGAAGCACACCGCGAGCGTGGCGAGCGCCGCCGCCATGCGCACGGGGCGCTGCTTCAGGCGGAAGCTCAGCACGTCGGCCATCGTGAACCTGCCGGTGTTGCGCAGCAGCTCTGCCACGAGCAGCAGTGCGACGAGCCACGCGACCAGGAAGCCGATGGAGTAGAGGAAGCCGTCGTAGCCCGCGACCGCGATCGCGCCGCAGATGCCGAGGAAGCTGGCGGCCGAGAGGTAGTCGCCGGCGATCGCGATGCCGTTCTGCCTGCCGGAGAACGAGCGTCCGGCGGCGTAGAACTCGTTCTCGGTCGCCTTGCGGCGCGAGACGCGGAAGACGATCACGAGGGTGACCGCCACGAAGGCGGCGAACACGATCATGTTGATGACCGGGTTGATCTCCTGCTCCATCAGCGCTCACCGCCTGCGAGCGCCTGCTCCATCTCGGCGGCGAGCGGATCGGCGGCTCGGTCGTAGACGCGGTTCGCCCAGCGGCTGTAGAGCATCGTGATCGCGAAGGTCGAGACGAACTGCCCGAGGCCGAACAGCAGCCCGACGGTGACGTAGCTCTCCCCGAGCCGGGTGGCGAAGAACTCCGGTGCGTAGCTGGCGATCAGCACGTAGGCGAGGTACCAGGCGAGGAAGGCGATCGTCATCGGCAGGATGAACGTCATGAACGTCCTCCGCAACCTCTGGAACTCCGGGGAGCGCTGCATCGCGATGCTGCGCTCGGCGACGGACGTCGGATCGGCCATGAGCGTCACTCCATTCCCAGGCGCGCCGTTGCGCCTTCTGCAGTCGGGCAGTGCCGCGATCCTAGCCGCATCCTCAGGACAGGCTCAGGATCAGCGCAAGGGGTGTCGCTGGCGGGCGCCGGCCGCGGGACCGCCGGCCGTCGCCGCATCAGAGGTCTCGCCGCACCTCGGGCGCCTGCGGCCCCTTGAACCGCACGATGTTGATGATCGCGGCCGTGAGGCCTCCCCACAGGACGAGCATGCTGACGCTCATCATGACGATCGCTCCGATGGTCATCGGATCACCTCCTCGTCGCGCTCCGGCACCTGCATCGGTGTCGTCTGCTTCCACTTCGGCAACGACAGCACCACGCCCGCCGCCAGGGCCAGCCCCGCGATCCCCCAGCCGAAGATGCCGAGCATCCACGCCGGGTAGCCCTCGTAGGGCGTCGTGATCGCCGTGACGAGCTCGAGCACCAGCATCAGGCCGATCAGGACGGGGGTCACGACGGTGATCAGCGCCACCCACCAGCGGCCGAGCCGGATCGAGCCGAACCGGCTCATGTGCTCGGCGAACGCCGGCACCCTGCGGATGCCCCAGCCGACGGCGAGCATCGCGACCAGCGCGGCGAGCAGGATCCCGAAGCGGTTGATGAAGTAGTCGGAGATGTCGAGCACGAGGATGCCGCTCGTGGTCGAGAAGAGCAGCACGCTCACGAGCGCGATCGGCACCGTGACGATCAGCGTCGCGCGCACCCGCCCGAGCTCGAGCTTGTCGCGCACCGCCGAGATGACGACCTCGAGGATGCTCACGAGCGACGTGAAGCCCGCCAGCACCAGCGAGGTGAAGAAGAGCACGCCCAGCACCGCTCCGAGCGGCGCCTGCGAGATGATCGCGGGGAAGGCCACGAAGGCGAGCCCGATGCCGCCGGCCACGACGTCGGCGACCTGCGCGCCGGACGCCTGCGCGAGGAAGCCGAGGGCGCCGAAGACGCCGATGCCCGCGAGGAGCTCGAAGCCGGAGTTCGCGAACCCGACGACGAAGGCCGAGCCCGTCATGTCGATCTTCCGCCCCACGTAGGAGGCGTAGGTGATCATGATGCCGAAGCCGACCGAGAGCGAGAAGAAGATCTGACCGAAGGCGCTCGCCCACACGGCCGGGTCGGCGAGGGCAGCCCAGTTGGGGGCGAACAGGGTCTGCAGCCCGTCGATCGCGCCCGGCAGCGTCAGCGCCTGGATCACGAGCGCTCCGAAGGCGACGAGCAGGATGGGGATGAAGACGACCGCGGTCGCGCCGATGCCTCGCTGCACGCCGAGCGCCATCACCACGATGGTGATGAGCCAGATCAGCACCATGGGGATGAGCACGGCCGGCACGAAGTCCAGCGTGATCGTGTTGTCGGCGGCCTGCAGGAACTCCCCGAAGAAGAAGGCCTCGGGATCATCGCCCCACGCCTGCGTGAAGGAGAACCCGATGTACTGCGACGACCAGGCGAGGATCGCGGCGTAGTAGACCGCGATGACGACGCAGATCGCCACCTGCCACCATCCGATGAACTCGAGGCGACGAGAGAGGCGCGCGAACGCCAGCGGCGCCGAGCCGCGCTGGGAGTGGCCGATGGCGTAGTCCAGCAGCAGCAGCGGGATGCCGGCGACCAGGAGCGCGATGAGGTACGGCAGGATGAACGCGCCGCCGCCGCCCTCGTACGCGACGTAGGGGAATCGCCAGATGTTCCCGAGCCCGACCGCGGAGCCGATCGCGGCCATGATGAACACGGTCTTGTTCGAGAATCGACCTCGGTCGATCGGGGCCTTGGTCGCCGTCATGGCAGCGCTCCTTCTTCGCAGGTGCAGTGCGGGTCGCCCCACCTTGCCACACGCGCCGCGCTCGTGGGCTACTTCACGGCGCCGGCGGTCAGCCCTCCCACGATGTACTTCTGCAGGTAGAGGAACAGCGCGACCACCGGGATCGCAGCCAGCACGGCGCCGGCGGCGAAGACGGCGTAGTTGGTGTTCGTCTCCTCGCTGACGTAGCGGAACAGCCCGACTGCAAGGGTCAGCTTCTCGGGGCTCGTCAGCAGCGTCGAGGAGATCACGAACTCGCTCGTCGTGCCGATGAACGACAGCAGCGCGACGACGGCGAGGATGGGCGCGACCAGTCGCAGGATGATCGTGAAGAAGATGCGCGCGTGGCCCGCGCCGTCGAGCTTCGCCGCCTCGTCGATCGAGGTCGGCACGGTGTTGAAGAAGCCGTACATCAGGTAGGTGTTCACCCCGAGCGCACCGCCGAGGTACACGAGGATGAGGCCCGTGAGCGAGTTCAACCCGATCGCGGGGAAGATCTGGTCGATGCCGCGCATCAGGATGTAGATCGCGACGACCGCGAGCAGCTGCGGGAACATCTGCACCAGGATCAGGCTCAGCAGCCCCACCCGCCGCCCCAGGAACCGCATGCGCGAGAAGGAGTAGGCAGCGAGCGCGCCGAGGAACACCGTGCCGACCGACGTCACGACGCCGACGATCATCGTGTTCGCGAACCAGGCGGCGTAGGGGCGCCGCTCGTCGCTCAGCAGCGTCGCGTAGTTCTCGAGCGAGATCGAGCGGAAGAGGTCGTTCGAGCCGGTGAGCGTGCCCCCGGGGTTGAGCGAGGCGCTCAGCACGTAGACGATCGGGAAGAGGGCGAAGATGACGACCGCGATGCCGATGAGGTGCCGCCAGCCGAGGGTGCGCGCCCACGTGCCGAACGACATCCGGGGCTGCGGCGCGGGCGTGCGCGGTCGGTCCTCCGAGGGCTCGGAGATCGCTGCGGGATCGATCTGGATGCTCATCAGTGCAGATCCTCCAGTGCCTTGGTCTGCCGGAACGAGATGGCGGAGACGGTGGCGACGATGATGAAGATGATGATCGCGAGCGCTGAGGCGAGGCCGTAGTCGCGACCCTCACCGCCTGCGAACGCGGTCTTGTAGACGAGGGTGATGAGCAGGTCGGTGTGGCCCACGTTCTCGCTCACGCCTGCGATGCGCGGACCGCCGCGCGTCAGCATGTAGATGATGTTGAAGTTGTTGAAGTTGAACGCGAACGACGAGATCAGCAGCGGTGCGATCGAGACGAGCAGCAGCGGGAACTTGATGAGGCGGAAGACCTGCCAGGGCCGGGCTCCATCGACCGTGGCGGCTTCGGTGAGCTCGTCGGGGATCGACTGCAGCGCGCCCATGCACACGAGGAACATGTACGGGAAGCCGAGCCAGACGTTGACGAGGATCACCGAGAACTTCGCCAGCCACGGATCGGTCAGCCACGGCACGTCGGCGCCGCCGAGCAGGACGCCGTTGATGAAGCCGAACTCGGTGTTGAACAGGCCAAGCCAGACGAGCGCCGACAAGAAGGAGGGGAAGGCGTAGGGCATGATCGCCAGCACGCGATAGACCTTGCGAGAGCGCATGCGCGGGTCGTTGAGCGTGACGGCGAGGAAGAGCCCGAGGACGAAGGACAGCGCGACCGAGATGGCGGCGAACGCGAAGGTCCAGATGGTGACGCCGATGAGCGCGCTGCCGAACTGCTGGTTCTCGAACGGGTAGAGGAAGTTCTCGAAGCCGACCAGGATGCGCCAGCCGGTGCCCAGCGCCTGGCCGTCCTCCGACTCGAACAGGCCGTTGCCCAGGTCGCGGTAGACCGTGCCCGTCGCGTCGTCCGTCATGGTGCCCGCGTCGGCGTCCCAGACGTAGCTCGACTGGAAGACGAAGGCCTGCGTGGCGTTGCTGGTGCGCAGGAAGCCGTCGGCCAGGTCGTCGGAGAGCGGCACCTGCAGCGCTGCGACCTCCTGCTGCCGCTGGAGGATCGTCTGCAGGTCGAGCGACGTCCAGCCCTCCACCGCCACGGCGCGATCGCCGTCGAAGGTGACGGCCGCGGGATCCACGGGCTCCAGGCCGTCCTCCGCCGAGCCGACGAGGACGCTGCCGTCAGGTGCGGTCGCGAGCAGCCCCAGCCCGGGCAGCGCCTCGACGACCTGCACGTCGTACACGGGCGAGCCCTCGACGCGCTGCGTGTTCTGGGACACGATCGCGCGGATCGCGTCGTCCTTCGTCGAGTTGTGGCCGTCGCCGTAGTTCGTGAAGGCGATGTAGCAGGAGTAGACGACGACGAAGATCTGGAAGATCGCCAGGAAGATCAGGCCCGGGGTGAGGTACTTCGCCGGCAGCATGCCCGGCGAGAGGTAGATGACGTTGACCAGCAGCGTCGCGAGGGCGACCACCGCGAGCACCGTCCAGTTCTCCTGGAAGAACAGGATCGTCATCGCGAACACGGCGATGGCGTCGACGATCGCGAGCATCGCGATCTTCGCGACCAGCACCCGCATGCTCGGCGGTTGGTGCTGGATGCCTCGCCTCGGCGCGCGGCGGCGCTGGGCGAGGTGGGGGGACGTCGTCGTCACTCGTGCTCCTGGGTGAGGTGGGAACGGGGGCGACGGCCGGCCGAGGCTCGCTCGGCCGGCCGTCGCGACTCGGTGTCAGCCGTCGATCGTCGACTGGATCGAAGCCGCCAGGTCTGCCCACGCAGCGGCCGGGTCAGCTGCCTGACCGCTGATGATCTGCGCCTGGATCGCGCCCCAGTCAGCCCAGACCGCATCCATCTCGGGGATGTTGGGCATCGGGACGCCCTCGGCGCCCACCTCGCCGAACGCGGCGACGGTCTCGTTGGACTGCGCCGCGTCGAACGCCGCGGTGAGTGCAGGAGCGCGGTCGCCGGCCTCGTAGATGGCCGTCTGCGCCTCTTCGCTCGCGATGTAGTCCGTGAGGAACTGGGTCGCGACGATGGGGTTCTGGCTGTAGGCCGAGAGGAAGAAGCCCTGCACGCCGACGAACGGCGTCGCCGGCAGGTCGCCGGCAGCGGGGATCGGGTCGATCGCGTACTCGATGCCCGCGTCGTCGAACTGCTCCAGGCTCCAGGGACCGGTGATCGTGAAGGGGCTGGCGCCGGAGGCGAACTGCTCCTTCGCGATGTCCTGCGAGATGTTGAGGTTCAGCACCCCGGACTCGCCCCACGCCGCGAGGGCCTCGGCGAACTCGAGGTTGCCCTCGTTGCCCATCTGCAGGTCGTCCGCGTTGTACGAGCCGTCCTCGTTGACACCGAAGATGGGGCCGCCGAAGGAGGCCTGCAGCGGGTACAGGTGGTAGGGGTCGGCGGCGTTCGGGTCGAGCCCGATCAGCACGGGGTACTCGGCGTCGCCGGCCGCGACCGCGGCCTCGCCGACCTGCACGAGCTCATCCCACGTCGCCGGAGCCTCCGGTGCCAGCGCGGTGTTGCGCACGAGGGCGATGCTCTCGATCGAGACGGGCACGCCGTAGACCGAGCCTCCGTTGCTCATCGCCTCGATGCCGACCTCCTGGAAGTCGCCGACGGCGTCTCCGAGCTCGATCGGCTCCGCGACGCCGTTCTGCACGAGCTTGCCGATCGCGTCGTGCGGGCCGAGCACGATGTCCGGCCCGTCGCCCGACGGCGCCTGCGTGATGAAGTCGGCGGCGAGCGTGTTGAACTCCTTGATGATGACCTCGACGGTCGTGCCCGTCGCTTCCTCGAACTCGGCGATCACCGGCTCGAGCGCCGAGGCGCGGTTCTCGTCCATCCAGACGACGAGCGAGCCGCCTCCGGAGGCCTGCGTCTCGGTCGGACCGCTCTCCGCCGGCGCAGGGGTCCCTCCGCCGGAGCACGCCGCGAGCGTGAGCGCGAGCGCTCCGACCCCGGCGGCCTTCATGAGGCTGCGTCGCTTCATGGTGCCTTCTTTCGTGTGTTGGGCTCCGGGGCCGACGGCCATCGTCGGCTGGGCCGAGCACAGCGTGGCGGAGCGCAGCACCCCGCGCAACTCGGCGGCGCGTGGCGGCCGAGATCGTTGATGATTCGTTACCTTCTCCGCTCAGCGCCCTCGCACGCACCGCGCGCCGGCGGGTCGTAGCCTGGGTCAATGCATCTCGACTCGACGCGATCCATCCCGACTCCGACTCCGCCCGGCGAGGAGTGGTGGCGCTCCGCCGTCATCTACCAGATCTACCCGCGATCCTTCGCCGACGCCGACGGTGACGGCATCGGCGACCTCCGCGGCATCGCGGAGCGCCTGCCGCACATCGCCGAGCTCGGCGCCGACGCCGTCTGGCTGAGCCCCTTCTACCGCTCCCCGCAGAAGGACGCGGGCTACGACGTCGCCGACTACTGCGACGTCGACCCCCTCTTCGGCACCCTCGACGACTTCGACCGGATGCTGTCGACGGCGCACGGCCTCGACCTCCGCGTGATCGTCGACCTGGTGCCGAACCACTCGTCCGACCAGCACCCCTGGTTCCAGGAGGCGCTCACCGCGGGACCTGGCAGCGAGGCGCGCTCCCGCTACATCTTCCGGGACGGCAAGGGAGCGGAGGGCGAGCTGCCGCCCAACAACTGGCAGAGCGTCTTCGGCGGCCCGGCCTGGACCCGCGTGCCGGACGGCCAGTGGTACCTGCACCTGTTCGACTCCTCGCAGCCCGACTTCGACTGGGAGCACCCGGCGGTCGGCGACATGTTCGTCGACGTGCTGCGCTTCTGGCTCGACCGCGGTGTGGACGGGTTCCGCGTCGACGTGGCGCACGGCAACGCCAAGGCGCCGGGGCTCCCGGACGTCGACGAGGTGCTGCTCGCGGCCGGTTCGATGGAGTCGCCGTACTTCGGCCAGGAGCACGTGCACGAGATCTACCGCCGCTGGCGCGCCGTGCTGGAGGAGTACGAGGGCGATCGTGTCCTGTGCGCCGAGGCCTGGGTGAGCCCGCTCGAGAAGATGGCGCGCTTCGTGCGGCCCGACGAGATGCACCAGGCGTTCAACTTCGTGTACCTCGAGACGCCGTGGAGCGCGCCCAAGCTGCGCGCGGCGATCGACGAGTCGATCGAGGCCTTCGGTGCCGTCGGCGCTCCCCCGACCTGGGTGCTCTCGAACCACGACACGATCCGCCACCGCACGCGCCTCGCGCTCGTGCCTCCGCCGGCCCACGGCGTCGGCATCGGGCCGACCTCGGCGTCGAAGGCCGACCCGACGGTGTCGCTGCGCCGCGGCCGCGCGGCCACCGCGCTGATGCTCGCGCTGCCCGGCGGCGCCTACCTCTACCAGGGCGAGGAGCTCGGCCTGCCTGAGGTCACCGCGATCGAGGCGGCGCAGCGCCAGGATCCGACCTTCATCCGCACGCAGGGCGAGCTCTGGGGCCGCGACGGCTGCCGCGTGCCGATCCCGTGGGAGGCCGACGCCATCGGCTACGGCTTCAACACGACCGGCGAGAGCTGGCTGCCGCAGCCGCCGGAGTGGGCTGCCCTCGCGCGGGACGCGCAGGTCGGCGTGCCCGACTCGACGCTCGAGATGTACCGGCAGGCGCTGCGCGTGCGACGCGAGCTCTCGCTCGGCGCGGGCACGCTGGAGTGGCTCGACATGGGCCCGACCGCGCTCGCCTTCCGCAACGGCCCGCTCACCGTGGTCGCGAACCTCGGCCACGACGCGGTCGACGTCCCGCGGGGCGAGATCGTGCTCGCGTCGTCGCCGCTGGACTCCGCGTCACTGGCGGCCGACGAGGTCGTCTGGGTGCGCACCAGCTAGCGGCTCCCCCGCGACAGCGAGAGCCCCGCCGAGCGATCGGCGGGGCTCTCTCGCTGCGTGCGTCAGGAGGCGAGGCCTAGCGGTACTCGAGGTTCATCTCTCGCGTCTGCAGCCACAGCATCGGGTCGAACGACACGTAGTCGGCGTTCTTGAGCTCGAGGTGCAGGTGCGGGCCGGTCGAGCGGCCGGAGTTGCCCACTTGACCCACGACGTCGGTGATGTCGACGACTTGGCCGACCTCGACCTGGATCGACCCTGGCATCATGTGCGCGTACCAGGACTGCACGAACTGCCCGTCGATGTTGTGGTCGATGAAGACCGCGTAGCCGCCGCCGCCGGGGTTGTTGCCCTGCCAGACGGCTGAGACGACGCCGTTGGCGATCGGTCGGATGTCGGTGCCGAGCCCCGGGGTGAGGTCGCTGCCGCCGTGGAAGCCGCCGGGTCGGTAGCCGAACTGGCTCGACATCGGCACCTGGTCGAGGTTCGGGAACGGCGTCTGCACGAACCCGGTCTCGAGCATGCTCCAGACCTGCGGGAAGGCGGCGTCGCCGGTGTACGAGGGGCCGGCGACCTCGCCGTTCGCGACCGCCTGGTAGGCAGCCCGCTCGCCCTCGGACATGCGCGCGGCAGCCATCTGGTCGTTGACCGTGACGTCGTCGCGCGCGAAGTAGGTGGTGGTCTCTGCCGAGACGCTCTCGAGCGTCTGCACGTCGTGGATCTGCGCGACCTCGGGGTCGATGCCGATCGCCGGCTGCACGGCCTGCGCCGGCAGCGAGGTCACGACGACGAGCGAGCCGATGAACAGCAGCGCGCCGGCGGCGGAGATCTTCTGCGCGAGGCGACGGGTGCTGCCGGCGGCGCGGGTGGGCGGCGCGACGGGCGCGGGGTGCACGACGCGCGGCGAGAACGGGCGGGCGGGGCGCACGGCGGGCGCGACGATGCCGCCGTTGCCGAGCGACGGCGCGTCGACGGTGATGATGGGGGCGGTGTAGGTCGGCTCAGCGATGGTCACCGAGATCTCCTGCGCGACGCGCGTCGCTGCCTCGCGCATGGCGCGGCGGCTGGTGTAGATCGGGGCGGAGCCCTCCACGACCGTGACCCGGGCGGCGGCGCGCGCCTCCTTGGCGGTCAGCGCGATGGCCGCGGCCGCGCGCTCGCGCTCGCGCAGCTCCCGGCGCGTGAGCTGCGGGCCTTCACGTCGCCCGGCGTCCACAGCAGACGAGCGAAGTGCTCGTCGGGTGGGGTGCGTCACGCTTGGGCCGTCCTGGGGTGTCTGGGTCTGGGGTTGCTCTGCACGCGGGTGAACGAGCGACGTGTCTTGCGTTCCCGCAAGTCTCGCGCGCAAGCCTCGCCTGCAATCGAACCGGCATCGATCGTCGCACGAACCGGCGATCGGCTGCAACGACGTGCCGCAGCAGCGCGCACGGCGTCGTTCACCGGTCAAAGATAACGGATTGGTAACAGCCTCGCAAGGCGTCAGACATCGTGCGGGCGGAGGGGCTCGAGCAGCGCCATCAACGCCGCAGCGACCTCGGGCTGTGCGGCGAGGAGGAAGTCGGAGCTCGCGGGCGCGCCATCCCAACCGAGCACGGCGCCACCCGCCTCCTCGACCAGCAGCGCACCGGCTGCCATGTCCCACGGCTGCAGCCCGCGCTCGAAGTAGGCGTTGAGGCCGCCGCTGGCGACAGCGGCGAGGTCGAGGGCGGCAGACCCGATCCGTCGGATGTCGCGGACCGATCCGATCAGGCCCTGCACCACCGCCGCCTGCCGCGTCCGGCGCTCAGCGCTGTACCCGAAGCCCGTGCCGACGAGCGCGACCTCCGCGGGCACCGCATCCGCCACCCTGATCGCGCGGCCGTCCTTCCTGGCGCCGCCGCCGCGCTGCGCCTCGAAGAGGTCACCGGTGGCGGCGTTCACGACGACTCCTGCGATGGATCGCCACGTGCGCGGATCGGGGTCGCCCTCGACGAGCGCGATCGAGACCGCGTACGCGGGGATCCCGTAGAAGTAGTTGACGGTGCCGTCGATCGGGTCGATGACCCAGGTGAGGCCGGAGGTGCCGGCGACGCTCGTGCCCTCCTCGCCCAGGATGCCGTCCGCGGGCCGCGCGGCGCGGATGCGGTCGACCACGAGGCGCTCGACCTCGCGGTCGGCCTCGGTCACGATGTCCTCGAGGCTCGACTTGCTGGCGGCGACCGTGACGCCGACATCGCGGCGCTGCTTGGCGAGGGTGGCGGCGTCGACGGCCATGCCGACGAGCAGGTCGTGGAGCTCGCTCATGCCTCGAACCTACCCGCGGCGAGCGCGCGCGACCGACCGCTCGAGTGGTCGAGCACTCCGCGCGCCATGTATGCTGGTCGGCGGCCTTGCACGGCCATTGGCGAGTTACCCAAGTGGCCAAAGGGATCTGACTGTAAATCAGCTGGTGTATGCCTTCGGGGGTTCGAATCCCTCACTCGCCACGTGCCGAAGCCCCGTCCATGCGACGGGGCTTCGTCGTTGCGGGGCCGCGCTCTGGCGCCGCCCGTGCAGCAGGCCTCAGGCGGCCCGCTCACGCGCGACAGGGCTCGACCAGAGAGCGCTAGTACCGGCCGCGCCCCGCCTCGCGCACCGCCTCGCGCGAGGCGAACGGATGCCAGCCGATCCGGGCGGTCGCGACCGACGTCCCGGGCGACACTGCACGGGGATAGGCGACGCCGGTGACGACGAAGCCGAGCACGATGAGCACGATGGGCACGATCGACGCGAAGAGGTCGCCCGGGGCAGAGGAGCCCCCGAAGAAGTATGCGGCGGCGAACTCCGCTCCCGTCTCGCGCACGATGCTCATCGCCACGCCGATGCGGTCGGCGACCATCGTGATCCCGACGATCACCAGGACCCCACCGAGCGCCAGCACCAGCACCGCGATCAATCGACGAACCCGCATCCGAACCCCTTCGCTCTCGCCGGCCACGCTAACGCGACCCTTGGCTCGCTGCCAGGGGAGGAATGGCAGCGGGCCTCGCCGAACACGCGCGCGCGGCTCCGCCAGCCGTCCAAGGGCCTGCGATCCGCGGTGAACTATGGTTGACAGCATGGCGGATTCAAGTTTCGACGTGGTCAGCAAGGTCGACAAGATGGAGGCGGAGAACGCCGTCAACCAGGCGCGCAAGGAGGTCGAGCAGAGATACGACTTCAAGGGCGTCGGCGCCGACGTCGCCTGGAGCGGCGACACGCTGCTGCTCAAGGCGTCCTCGGAGGAGCGCGTGAAGGCGGTGCTCGACGTCGTGCAGTCGAAGTTCATCAAGCGCGGCATCGAGCTGAAGATGCTCGACCAGGGCGACCCCTACCCCTCGGGCAAGGAGTTCCGCATCGAGATCGCCCTGAAGGACGGCATCTCGACGGAGAACGCGAAGAAGGTGACCAAGCTCATCCGCGAAGAGGGGCCGAAGTCGGTCAAGACGCAGATCCAGGGCGACGAGGTGCGCGTCACCTCGAAGAGCCGCGACGATCTGCAGTCGACGATCGCGCTGCTCAAGGGCGGCGACTTCGACATCGACCTGCAGTTCATCAACTTCCGCTGAAGCACATCCAGTGGAGGTGACGCTCACCCAGGCGCTCACCTGGCTCTTCTTCGCGGTCGACATCGCGCTGCGCCTGCTGGCGCTCGTCGTGGTCCCCTACAACCGCCGGCCCGCCTCCGCGATCGCGTGGCTGCTGATCATCATGATCCAGCCGATCGCTGGCTGGATCGTCTTCGGCGTGCTCGGCAACACGCGGCTGCCGCGTGGCCGGCGCAAGAAGATGGCCGCGATCCAGGAGCTGATCCGCGAGAGCACGCTGAGCGTCGAGGACTCCCCCGCGCTCCCTGGCAGGCCCGACTGGCTGCCCGGCGTGCTCGAGCTGAACCGCGGCCTCTCCTCCATGCCGCACGTCGGCCCCACGAAGGCCCTCGTCATCGACGACTTCGACGAGCAGCTGGCGGCCATGGCCCGCAGGATCGACGAGGCGGAGCGATTCGTGCACGTGGAGTTCTACCTCATCGTCGCCTCCGAGCGCACCGAGGTCTTCTTCGCCGCGCTCGAGCGCGCAGCCGCCCGCGGCGTCACCGTGCGCGTGCTCGTCGACCACCTCACGAGCATCCGCTACCCGCGCCGCCGAGAGACCGTCGCGCGTCTGCGCGCCATGGGCGCCGAGCTGCGCGACATGGTGCCGCTGCGCCCCTGGCGAGGCCAATGGCAGCGCCCCGATCTGCGCAACCACCGCAAGCTCATCGTCATCGACGGCGACGTCGGCTTCACCGGCTCGCTGAACCTCGTCGACCCCTCCTACTTGTGGCGCAAGAACATCCGCCGCGGCCTCCAGTGGCGCGACTCCTGGGTCGAGCTCGAAGGACCCTCGGTGGTCGCCCTCGACGTGCTCTTCTGGTCGGACTGGTGGGCCGAGACCAACGAGCTGGTGGAGCTCGCCAGCCGAGCCCGCGAAACCGACGGCGACCTCAACGCATCCGTCGTGCCCTCGGGCCCTGGCTTCGAGGGCGAGATCAACCTGCGCATCTTCCTCGAGCTGGTGCACGCCGCCGAGCGCCGCATCACGATCGTCAGCCCCTACTTCGTGCCCGACGAAGCCATGCGCTACGCCATCACCTCGGCTGCGATGCGCGGCATCGAGGTCGAGCTGTTCGCGAGCGAGGTCGGCGACCAGTTCTGGACCTACCACGCGCAGCGCAGCTACTACGAGGAGCTGCTGCGCGCGGGGGTGAAGATCACGCTCTTCGCCAAGCCCACGGTGCTGCACTCGAAGTTCATGACCTTCGACGACCGTGTCTCCATCATCGGCTCGTCGAACATCGACATGCGCTCGTTCGGCCTGAACTTCGAGCTGTCGATGCTCATCGAGGGCACCTCGATGGTCGACCAGCTGCAGGCGACGGTGCGCGGCTACCGGCAGCAGTCGACGGAGCTCACGCTCGAGGCGTGGATGGCCAGGCCGCGCATCGCGCAGGCCTTCGACAGCATCGCGCGACTGACCTCGGCGCTGCAGTAGCCGAGGTCAGGTGAGCAGCATCGCGACGGCGACGGCCAGCGCGAAGGCGATCACGACGACGCGGAGCAGCCAGGTCGGCACGCGGCGCGACAGCCATCCGCCGAGCAGGCCGCCCAGCAGCGAGGCGCCCAGCATGGTCGCGACGACGCCCCAGTGGATGAGCGGCGAGAACGCCAGGATGACGGCGCCCGTGCCGTTGATGACGGCGGCCATGATGTTCTTCAGCGCGTTGTGGTGCTGCAGGGTGTCGTGGATCACCAGGCCGAGCAGCGCGAGCATCATCACGCCGATGCCGGCGCCGAAGTAGCAGCCGTAGGCACCGATGAGCACGAAGGCGAGCTTCGCCGGCCATCCGCCGGTGTCGTCCCGTGTCGCGGGCGCCTGCGGCGCGCGCTCCTCGGCGGGCGCAGCGTGCGCATCGGCCGACGGAGCCGCGGGTGCTGCGCGCGGCGGCAGGCCCCCGTCGGCAGCGCGGCCCAGCCGCTTCGTGAGCGCCGGCTGGATCGCGAAGAGCGCGGCCGCCAGCAGCACGAGCCACGGCACGATCTCGGTGAACGCGTCGGAGGGCGTGACGAGCAGCAGCACCGCGCCGATCACACCGCCGACCGCGGCGAAGGGCGCGTTCACGAGGAACCTCCGGCGCTGCCGGCGCAGCTCTGCCCGGTAGCTCCAGGCGCCGCCCAGCGTGCCGAACAGCAGCCCGATCGACGACGTCATGTTGGCCGCGAGCGGGCTCATGCCGGCGGCCAGCATCGCCGGGAAGGTGATGAGGGTGCCACCGCCCGCGGCGGCGTTGATCGCGCCGGCGCCGACCGCGGCGACCGCGATCAGGAGGTAGCCGGTCAGATCCATGCGGGGTCTCGTGACGCGGGCGCCTGCGGCGCGCGCTCCTCGACCGGCGAGGGGATCACTGCTGGCGCGAGACCGCGATCATCTCGTCGCGCGGCACCACCTTGATGCGCGCACGCCCATGCGGCTCGCCCAGGCCCATCTCGTGCTCGTCGAGGCGGATCCAGCCCGCGATGTCCGTCCAGGCCACGCCGCGCTCCTCGAGCAGCCGCGGCACGGCCTGCTCGTCGTAGGCCTCGGGCGTCCACCACGAGTGCTCGTCGCCGAGCAGCTGCTCGATGGTCTCCTTGGCATCCGACTTCGTGTGCCCGATGAGGCCGACCGGCCCGCGCTTGATCCAACCGGTCGCGTACATGCCGGGCATCGGGCGCGTGCCGTCCTGCACGCGGCCGGCGATGTTCGGGATCACGCCGCGCAGCTCGTCGAAGGGCACACCCGGCAGCGGCGACGAGAAGTAGCCGACCGCGCGGTACACGGCCTGCACGGGGATCTCGCGCAGCTCGCCGGTCGTCTCGAGCCCCTGCTCGCCCGGCTTCGTGCGCTCCACGCGCAGGGCTGCGACCCTGCCGTCCTCACCCAGCACCCCATCCGGCTTCGACCAGAAGTGCAGGTGCAGGCGACGCGACGCCGCGCCGGTCTCGCGCTGGCGCCACTGGTCGAGCACGCGCGAGATCACGAGGATCTGCTTGTTCTGCTTCAGCGTCTCCTCGTCGGGGTCGACGCCGAAGTCGTCGTCGTGGAGGATCATGTCGACGTCGCGCAGCTCGCCCAGCTCGCGCAGCTCGAGCGGCGTGAACTTCACGTGCAGCGGCCCGCGGCGGCCGAAGACGTGCACATCGGTGACGGGGGATGCCTCGAGTCCGTCGACCACGTTGGCCGGCACCTCGGTGGGCAGGAGATCCTCGGGGTGCTTCACCAGCATGCGAGCGACGTCGAGCGCGACGTTGCCGTTGCCGATCACGGCGATCTCGCGCGCCTCGAGCGGCCACTCGCGCGGCACGTCGGGATGCCCGTCGTACCAGGAGACGAAGTCGGCGGCGCCGTAGGAGCCCTCGAGGTCGATGCCCGGGATGTCCAGCGGGGCGTCCTTCGTGGCACCGGTCGCGAAGATCACGCCGTGGTAGAGCCGCTCGAGATCCTCGACCGTGATGTCCTCGCCGAAGCGCACGTTGCCGAACAGGCGCACGACGCCCGCCTCGAGCACCTCGCGGAGCGCCGCGATGATGCCCTTGATGCGCGGATGATCGGGCGCGACGCCGTAGCGCACGAGGCCGTAGGGGGCGGGGAGCTGCTCGAACAGGTCGATGAAGACGTCGCGGCCGGTCTCCGCGGCCGACTTCTTGAGGATGTCGGCGGCGTAGATGCCGGCCGGGCCGGCACCGACCACGGCGATGCGGAGCGGTTCGCTCACGGTTCTCCTTCAGCGGGGGCGGCAGCGCCGCGGGTTTTCAGCGAGTCTTGGGGCAGCGAGTGCGAGGTCAGCGGGTGCGGGCGACGACGTGCTCGGCGAAGGCCTCGAGGCCGCGGCGCACCGTGCCAGAGGGCAGCGGCTGCAGCGCCTCGAGCGCGCGGCGCTGGAAGCGCTCCGCCTCGGCGATCGACTCCCGGACGACGTCGTGCGCGGCGAGCTCCGCGATCGCCGCTGCCAGGTCGGCGTCGTCGGCCGGCGAGGCGAGGCGGGCGCGCAGGGCGGCCGATGCCTCGTCGTCGCGCTTCGCCAGCAGCAGCACCGGCAGCGTCTGCACGCCGGCGCGCACGTCGTTGCCCTGATCCTTGCCCGTCGCGGGGTCGGCCGAGAGGTCGATGATGTCGTCGACGAGCTGGAAGGCGACGCCGATGCGCTCGCCGAACTCGCGTAGCGGCGCGCGATAGGCGTCATCGGCGCCGCTCACGACGATGCCGAGCTCGGCCGCGGCGGCGATGAGCGAGCCGGTCTTGTCGCTCAGCACCTGCAGGTAGTGGGCGACGGGGTCGGCCTCGCCCGGGCCGAGCGTCTCGTGCAGCTGCCCGAGGCACAGCCGCTCGAAGGTGCGCGCCTGCAGCTGGGCGACCTCGCGGCCGAGCGGCGCCGACACGGCACCCGCGCGGGCGAACAGCAGGTCCCCGGCCAGGATCGCGACGGAGTTGCTCCACACCACGTGGGCGGCCGGCACCCCGCGCCGGGTGTCCGCCTCGTCCATGACGTCGTCGTGGTAGAGGCTCGCCAGGTGCGTGATCTCCACCACCTGGGCGGCGGCGAGCACGTCGTCGTCGATGCCCCGGCCCAGGTGCGCGGCCAGCAGGAGCAGCAGCGGCCTGGCGCGCTTGCCGCCGGCCTCGTTCAGGTATCGCGTCACCGCATCCGCCACCGGGTCGGCGATCTGCAGGTGCGCTGCCAGCAGCGTCTCGAGCTGCTCGAGCCCCGACTCGACGGCGTCGACGATGCGCTTGTCGGCGGGCATCGCGAAGCGCGCCCCGCGCAGCCCGAAGGCCGAGGTGACGGCAGCCATCAGGCGTCCTGCTCCTCCGGGTGGGCGTGGCGGGCGAGGCGCATGGCGCTCGTGACCTCGGTGGGCTTGCGACCGCGGTGCAGCGCGACGACGCCCATCGTGAGGTTGCGGTGCGCGACGCGGGTGAAGCCCGCGGTGCGGATCCACTGCGACAGCGTCTGCTGGTCGGGCCACGCTCGGATCGACTCCACCAGGTAGCGGTAGGACTCGGGGTTGCTGCTCGCGACCTTCGCCAGACCCGGCATCACGGTGCGCATGTAGGTCTCGTAGCCCTTGCGCACCACGGTCACGGGCGGCTGCGAGAACTCGCAGATGACGATGCGGCCACCGGGCTTCAGCACGCGCAGGAACTCGCTGAGCGCCGCGCGCGGGTGCTGCACGTTGCGCAGACCGAACGAGATGGTGACGGCATCGAAGGAGTCGGCGTCGAAGGGGAGCTCCTCGGCGGAGCCGTGCACGAACTCGATGTCGGGGTGCCGACGGCGGCCCTCGTCGATCATGCCCTGGCTCAGGTCGAGCGCGGTGACGAGCGCACCTGCCTTCGCCATCGGAGCGGCAGAGGCTCCGGTGCCGGCTGCGACGTCGAGGATCCGCTCCCCCGCCTGGGGCCGCACGGCGCGCTGCATGTGGATGCGCCAGAGCTTGTCGTTGCCGCCCGACAGCAGCGAGTTCAGCAGGTCGTAGCGCTTGGCCGTCGCGTCGAACATGCCCGCAACCTCGTCCGGGTCCTTCTGCATGTCTGCTCGGCTCACCCCTCCATCCTAGGCTCCCGCGCGTGCGCGCTCCCCGGGGGGGTCGCGGTCGCCGCCGACGCGGTGCGCCTCGGCGTAGGGTTGTGGCATGCCAGGCCTGCGGGTGCGCTCCGAGCGCGCGGAGCTCGGGCGCCTGCTGGAGCACGCCGATCCGCGGTTCCCGCTCGCCGTCCGGCGCGGCGCCGACGGCATCGTCGGGCGCGGCGAGGCGCTGCGGCTCGAGTTCCACGGCCCCTCGCGGTTCACCGACGCGGCGGATGCGTGGCGAGCGGTCGCGCGCCAGGCCTCGGTGGACGACGCGGTCGGGGTGCCAGGCACAGGCCTGATCGCCTTCGGCGCCTTCGCGTTCGACGATGCGTCGAGCGCGACGAGCGTGCTGATCGTGCCGCAGGTCGTGGTCGGACGGCGCGGCGACGACGAGTGGATCACCTGGATCGGCGATGAGGGTCGGCTGCACCCGACCGCGGTGGACGAGGTGCGCGTCGACCTCTCCGACGGCGCGATCGACGGCGAGCGCTACCGAGCCGTCGTCGCCGAGGCGACCGAGCGCATCCGCGCCGGCGCAGCCGAGAAGGTGGTCGTCGCGCGCGACCGCGTCGGCCAGCTGCCGGAGGGCGGCGACGTGCGATCGGTGGCTGTCGGCCTCGTGCAGCGCTACCCCGACGCCGTGACCTACGCGGTCGACGGACTGATAGGCGCCAGCCCCGAGACCCTCATCGCCGCCCACCGCGGCCACTTCTTCTCGCGTGTGCTCGCCGGCACCGCCGCCCGCGGCGCGACACCGGCCCTCGACGCCGAGATCGCCGAGTCGCTCGCATCCGGCGACAAGGATCTGCGCGAGCACCGCTTCGCCTCCGACTCGGCCATGGCGGTGCTGCGGGAGCTCGCGCCCGACGCCCGCGCGTCGGAGCCGTTCCCGCTGCGCCTGCCGAACCTCTGGCACCTGGCGACCGACATCACCGGCACGCTCGGCGACCGCTCGACCCTCGACGTGCTCGCGCTGCTGCACCCGACCGCCGCGGTCGCCGGCACGCCGCGCGCCGCGTCGCTCGCGATCATCCGCGAGCTGGAGGGCGTGGACCGCGGCCGCTACGCGGGCCCTGTCGGCTGGATCGACGAGCAGGGAGGCGGCGAGTGGGTGATCGCGCTGCGGGGAGCCGACATCGCGGCGGACGGCTCGATCCGCGCCTTCGCCGGAGCGGGCATCGTCGCGGGCAGCGACCCCGATGCCGAGCTCGCCGAGACCGCCGTGAAGCTGCGACCGATCACCGACGCGCTCGCCGACCCGCTGCCCTGAACCCGAAGGCTGCGGGCGCCGCGATCAGCCCTGGCGGTCCGCCTCCTTCGACGTCTTCGACGTCTTGGACTTCTTCGACTTCTTGGACTTCTTCGACGTCTTCGACTTCTTGGACTTCTTGGACTTCTTGGACTTCTTCGGATTCTTCGACGTCGTCGACTCGGCCTCCGTCGGGGCGACGGCGTCGTCGGGCTCGGGCTCCTCTTCGGCCTCCGGCACCGCGACGTCGCCCGTCGCCAGCAGACGCTCCCGCTCGGCCTCCACGTCGAACTCCGCGACCGGCCACTGCGGATCGATGGTCTCGAGCGCGTCGAGCAGCAGCTCGCGCACGGCGAGCCGCGCGTACCACTTCCGGTCGGCGGGCACGACGTGCCAGGGCGCGCCGGCGCGGGCCGTGCGGTTGATGGCGACCTGGTAGGCCTCCATGTAGTCGTCCCAGCGCTCGCGCTCGTCGACGTCGCCGGGGTTGTACTTCCAGTGCTTGTCGGGGCGGTCGATGCGCTCGAGCAGTCGCGACCCCTGCTCGGCGCGAGAGATGTGGAGCATCACCTTCACGAGCCGGATGCCGCGCTCGGCGATCTCGCGCTCGAACTCGACGATGCGGCCGTAGCGCTCCTGGATCTCGTCAGCGGGCGAGAGCTGCCGCACGCGGTGGATCAGCACGTCCTCGTAGTGCGAGCGGTCGAAGACCCCGATCATGCCGGGCTTCGGCAGCGCCTGCTCGATCCGCCACAGGAAGTCGCGCTTGCGCTCGGCGGCCGTCGGCGCCTTGAACGCGGTGATCTCGACGCCCTGCGGGTCGACCTGGCCGACGACGTGGCGCATGATGCCGCCCTTGCCTGAGGTGTCCATGCCCTGCACCATCAGCAGCACCGCGTCCCGCGCCCCCGCGCGGCTCGCGGCGAAGAGCCGCTCCTGCAGCTCGGCGAGGCGCTCGACCCCCTCAGCGAGAGCGAGGTGGCCGGCGAGCTTGTCGCCGTCGAAGCCGGGGGTGGATGCCGGATCCAGCTCGGCGAGCCGGATGGATCGGGTGATGCGGAGAGCGTCGGTGATCTCGGTCATGCGCCGACACTACTGCTGCGGGGCTCCGCGCTCGCCTCGGCGTCGTCCGGCGCCGCTGCCGCGCACGCCCCGGCCGCGCTTGGCCGAGCGCCGCGTCTGCGGCTTCGGCGGCACCTCGCGCTCGCCCACCTGGACACCCGGGCCGATCGCCCTGCCGATGCGTCCGTCGCGGGCGGGCTCGAGCTTGTTCGAGATGAACCTGCTCACCCAGTGCAGCTTGGGGTCGGGGTCGATGAGCAGCGTCTTCACCGCGAGGGTCGCCGGCAGGGCCAGCAGCGCGCCGACCGGCCCGAGCGCGAACGCCCACACCAGCAGCGAGAGGAACGAGGTCGCGGGGGTGACGCCGACCGCATCGCCCGCCACCTTCGGCTGGATCAGCGACTGCATCACGAAGTTGATGACGCTGAAGAGGATCGCGGTGAGCAGCGCGTTGAGCGGCCCGTTCGCGAGCAGCGCCATCAGCGTCGGCGGGATCACGCCGAGCACGAAGCCCACGTTCGGGATGTAGTTGGTGACGAACGCGAAGACCGCCCAGACGAGCGCGAGCGGCACCCCGAGCGCCGTGAGCGCCACGAAGTCGAGCACCGAGACGATGAGGCCGAAGATCGTCGCGACCACCCAGTAGCGCTGGACACCGGCTGCGAAGTGGTCGATGCCGCGCACGATCGCGGGGTTGGATGCCGCGATGCGCTTCATGCGCTCCGGCAGCCCCATGGAATCCCAGCACAGGAAGAAGATGACGACGAACAGCGTCGCGAGGAACGCCAGGGCGACGCCGGCGTCGGAGGCCACCATGCCGATGGCGCTCGCGATCGCGCTCGGGCTGAAGGCGTTCTGCAGCTGCTCGAGCGCCTCGTCCTGCGAGATGCCGAGCGACTCGAGCCAGACGAGCGTGTCGCGGTACATGCGGTTGAACTCGGCCGAGTAGCCGGGCAGCTCGACCACCAGCGATTGCACCGACCAGTAGATCGACCACAGCAGCGCGATGAGGAAGGCGTAGATCGTCAGGAGCGACGCGAGCGCCGCCAGCACCTTCGGCGTGCCGATGCGCAGCAGCCACTGCTGCAGCGGCATCACCGCGATCACGAGGTTGAACCCCAGGAAGACCGGCGCGACGAAGGTGCTGACCTGGCTGAGCAGGATCAGCACCGCGATGACCGCGATGATCGACAGCAGCACGATGAGCGTGCGCGGCAGCATCCAGCGCTGCGCCGCCTCCGGCGTCATCTGCGGCACGGGCGGCGGAGCCGGGGTGCGGCGCTGCCACGGCCAGCGCATCAGGCGCCGCGCCCTCGGTCGGCGGGGGCGGCCGTCCGGCCGCGGAACCCGTCCATGCCCTGGTTGACGCCCAGCGCATCCGCCACCCAGTCGCCGAGCGCCGTCGGCAGCGCCTTGATCGCGGGCACGAGGCGCACGAGCGGAGGCAGCGCCAGCAGCGCGCGGCGGGACTCGATCGCGCCGAGGACCTGGCTGGCGACGCGGGCCTGCGACAGGATCGGCAGGAGGGCCGGCACCCGGGTCGTGACCCCCTCGAACATGCCGGTGTCGATGTAGTACGGCGCGACGGTGAGCGACGTGATCGGCGATCCCTGCGTGCGGAGCTCGGCCCGCAGCGACTCCATGAAGCCGACCGCGGCGAACTTGCTCGCGGCGTAGTCGGTCTGGCCGGCGACGCCGATGAAGCCCGCGGCGCTCGCGATCGTGACGATGCGGCCCCTGCCGGCATCGCGCATGGCCGGCAGCAGCGCGCGGGTGACGAGCATGGGAGCGATCGCGTTGACGCGCATGGTCAGGTCGATCTGCGCTGCGGTCAGCTCGGTGAGCGGCTTGCCAGAGACGACGCCCGCGTTGTTCACGAGCACGTCGACGGGGCCGAGCATCAGGGTCTCGGCGGCAGCGAGCTCGATCGCGTCGGCGTCGGCGAGGTCGACGACCACCACCGTGCCCCGGCCGCCCGCCGCGCGCACCTCGGCCGAGACCCGACGCGCTGCTGCCTCGTCGCGATCCCAGATGACGACGTGCGCGCCCTTCCGGGCGGCGCCCAGCGCCACCAGCCGGCCGATGCCGCTCGCGGCGCCGGTGATGACCATGGTCGTCCCGGCATCGATGCGGGTCGTCGCGACCGCGTCAGCGCTGCGCATCCGGCGCCCCTTCCACCTCGGCCTCCAGTACGGCTTCGATGATGCCCGGTCGTGACTGCGAGAGCGCCCGGCGCAGGCCCGCGCGATCGGTGACGCGCTCGTAGGGCCAGCCGTAGGCGGCGGCGAGGTGCTCCAGGTCGATGTCGTGGGGCGTGCGCTGCACGCGCTCGAAGTCGCCGGGGTGCGCGCTGGCTGCGACCTCGAGCAGCGTGAAGAGACTGCCGCCTCGATCGTTGCCGACCACGATCTGCAGCCGCGGGCGATCCTCTCCCGGAGGCACGTGCAGGCCGCCGGCGTCGTGCAGCAGCGCCAGGTCGCCGATCAGCAGCCGCGTGAGCCCCGGGGCGCCGGATCGAGCATGCGCGATGGCGATGCCGGATGCGGTGCTGACGGTGCCGTCGATGCCGGCGAGCCCGCGGTTCGCCCGCGCGGTCACGGCCTTCGGGCCCGCCACGTCGTCGAGCTCGCGGATCAACCGGGAGGCCGCGACCACCAGGCGGTCGTGCGGCCAGGTGCGATCCCAGACCTGCGCGACGAGCTCGCCGCGGGTGATGGGCGTGCGGCCTTCGGCGAGCTCGGCGCGCGCGTACTGGGCGCGCGGCAGGCTCGAGTCGGGCGCGGCCTCGCGGTCGCTGGCCGCGGTCAGCGCGCGGCCTGCAGCGACCCAGCGCTGCGTCCAGGCGCGACCGGCGGTCTCGGTCTCCTCGCCCAGCTCCTCCACGAGCACGCGGCCGCTCAGCACCGTCGAGCGGCCCGTGCCGCGCACGTTGTCCTGGTGCGCTCGCCCGATCGTGACCACCTCGACATCGGGTCGGCGGATCAGCCCCGTCACGGCCCGCGACAGGGTCGGGTGGCCGAGCACCACGACGCGGCGCACCTCGTCGCCCAGCTGCTCGAGGACCGAGCGCGCGTGCTGCACGAGCGAGGGCCCGAAGCGGGCGCGGGAGGTCGGTTCGGCGATGAGCGGGGATCCGATCGCCTCGGCGAGGTCGACGGCGCTCTCGCCCGCGTCGGCGCCGGCGATCACGACCGTGCCGTCGGCGGGCTGCAGCACGGCGGTCGGCATGGGCGGACGCTCGACGCGCTCGACCGGCGTCCCGATCGCGGGGGCTCCGCCAGAGAGCGGCTCGCGGAACGCGATGTTCAACTGCACCGGGCCCGGCTCGGTGTGCTCGGTGTGCTCGGTGTGCGAGCCCGACTCCGTGCGATCGACCGCTTCACCGTCCCCGGCTTCCCGCCAGCCGAGCGCGCCGCGCACCGCCCTGACCGCGTCGCCCTCGGGGTCGTGCAGCGCATCCGCCCCCACGTCGAGCACGACGCGCGCGCCCTCGCCGAAGATGCCGGGCTGGCGCGTCGTCTGGTTGGCCCGCACCCCCTGCAGCTCTGCGGGGCGGTCGGCGGTGATCGCGATGATCGGCACGTCGCTGTGGTGCGCCTCGAGCATCGCCGGGTGCAGGTTCGCGAGCGCGGTGCCGCTCGTCACCACGATGGCGGCGGGCATGCCCGTCTCGCGCGCGAGCCCGAGCGCCAGGAAGGCGGCGCTGCGCTCGTCGATGCGCACGTGCAGCTCGAGCAGCCCGTCCCGCGAGGCGCGGGCGGCCGCGAGGGCGATCGCCTGCGAGCGCGAGCCGGGGCAGACGATCAGATCGGTCACTCCCGCGGCGCCGAGCGCGGCGACCAAGCGGTCGGCGTACGCCGCCGCCGTCAGGCTCTCACGCACGCGCGGAATCGCCGTCGTCAGGAGCGCGGTGCTCCTGCCCGTCGGTGTCATCCTCAGCAGCCGCGTCGTCGCCATCGGCCTCGACGTCGGCGGCGCCTGCTGCAGCGTCGCGCGCTCCTGCTGCCGTCTCGGCATCGCTCACCGACGTCGGCGTCGCATCGGGCTCGCCCGAGGTCGGGTCGTCGGCGGCCGCGGCGCGCTCTGCCTCTGGCACCCCCGCGAAGTCCTCGTCGTCGAGCGCAGCGAGCTGCGCCTCCAGCTCGGCGATGCGCCGGTCGGCCTCCTCGTCGCTCACGCCGCTCGAGCTCGTGAACGAGGGGTCGTCATCCGGCGCGAAGGGTCGTGCGGAGGAGCGCGGCCCCTTGCCCCACGCGAGCCAGCCGATCGAGCCGAACACCGGCACGACCACGATGAGCACGACCCACAGCACGCGGTTGAGTCGGCGGATGCGGCGATCGTCGGTGACCGTCAGGTCGACGAGCGCGTAGACCGTGACCACTAGGGCCAGGATCCCGCCAATGATGAGCCACCGCATGCACCCCAGGGTAGGGCCCTTGGCTATGGGCCGCTCATAGACTTGACGCATGGCCCCCTCCCTGCGCTACCTCGTCGTGCGCGCCCTGCTGTTCGTCGTGCCCTTCGCCGTGCTGATGATCGCGCGCGTGCCGTGGGTGCTCTCGCTCGTGGTCGCGATCGCCTTCGCCTTCGCCGCCTCGATCGTGTTCTTCGGCCGCTTGCGGGCCGAGGCGGCAGCGGATCTGCAGCGGATGCGCGATGGTCGCAGGCGAGAGGACGCGGCACCCGACGACGGGGACGTCGAGGACGCGATGCTGCACGGCGACGCCCGGCGCCCCGGCGAGCAGGCCGCCGACGATGACGACGCGCGCGACGACGACGGGAGCGCGCCCAGCGCATCCGACCGCCCCTGACCGCGGCGCTCGCCGCCGAGCGCTCCGGCACGGTGCGCTACGGCACGTTTCGCTCCGGCACGGTTCCCTACGGCACGGTGACGAAGCCCGCCGGCCCGCCCCAGATCGCGATCGCGAGGCCGACGCCGTAGAGCAGCGCCGTCATGCCCGTCAGGCCGAGCGCCGTGACGAGGTCGCGCGGCGTGCGCGCGAGCGCGACGATCACCATCGCCGGTCCCGCGAGCAGCAGCACCGCGAAGACCGCGACGCCGTAGGCGAGCGCGTAGGCGAACAGCCAGAGGATGCCGAAGGGCACGAGCATCAGGACGATGTAGAGCGCCTTCGAGGGCCGGCGGCCGATGATGGTCGCGAGGCTGCGCTTGCCGGCGGCGCGGTCGGTGTCGATGTCGCGCAGGTTGTTGCAGAGCATCAGCGCGGCCGAGATGGCGCCGATGGCGATGCCGAGCGCGATCGAATCCTCGGTGACGCGGCCGATGATGGCGTAGGTGGTGCCGATCACGGCGACGGGCCCGAAGAACAGGAACGCCATCAGCTCGCCGAGCGCGAAGTAGCCGTAGGGACGCTTGCCGCCCGTGTAGGTCCAAGCGGCGACGACGCACGCGACCCCGACCAGCAGCAGCCACCAGCGGCCCGAGAGCACGACGACCACGACGCCCGCGAGCGCGCCGGCGGCCAGGAAGGCGATCGCGACGTCGCGCACCGTGCGCGCGTCTGCCTTGCCGGCGCCGACCAGCCGACCCGGGCCGACGCGCACGGCATCCGTGCCCTTCACGCCGTCGGAGTAGTCGTTGGCGAAGTTCACGCCGATCTGCAGGAGGATGGCGAGGGCGAGGCACGCGAGCGCGATGCCGAGGTGGTAGCCCTCCGCGTTGAACGCGCCGGCGGTGCCGAGCGCGACGGGCGCGATCGCCATGCCGAGGGTGCGCGGCCGGGCAGCGGCGATCCAGTCGCGCCAGGTCGCCGGCGACGGCGCCTCGCCGCGCTCCTGCGCGCGCCTCGCCGGGTTGCCGGATCGGGGTCCGGTGGCCGACCGGGCCCTGTCGGCCGATCGGGCCTGCTTGCCTGAGCTCTGCTGCGCCATCCCCTCGATGGTATTCCCCGCGGGCGTCAGCCGAAGAAGCCTCGGCGGCGCTCCTGCGTGCGGCTGGCGACCAGTCGCGCGAGGCGCTTGCGGTCGGGCTTGCCGGATGCGGTGGTCGGCATCACCGACACCGTCACCAGGTGGTTCGGCCGAGCGGGCTTGCCGAGGGCGTTCGCCACCGCCGAGCGGATCTCGGCGAGCGAGGGCTTGAGCGTCGTGACGACCGCCGGCACCTCGCCCCACTCGGGGTGCGGCGCCGAGACCACCACCGCGTCCGGGGCGAACACCTGCACGACGTGCTCGACGGCGGCGAGCGACACCTTGATGCCGCCCGAGTTGATGACGTCGTCGATGCGGCCGGAGACCTGCAGCGTGCCGCCGATCAGCGAGCCGGCGTCGCCCGTCTTGTACCAGCGGGTGCCCATCGCGTCGGTGTGGAAGCGCTGCGCGGTGAGCTCGGCATCCTCGTAGCCGTCGGCGAGCTGCGGGCCGGCGATCTCGACCTGGTCGGTCAGGCGCACCTTCACGTCGCGCAGCGGCCGGCCGTCCCAGACGCAGCCGCCGACCGTCTCGGTCGCCCCGTAGGTGCGGGTGATGCGCCAGCCGAGCCGCGCGGCCCGCTCGATGAGGCCGAGCGGCGCGCGCTGGCCGCCCAGCAGGATGCGGTCGAGCCTCGCGATCGGCCCGATGAACGAGCGATCGAGGGAGGCGGCGTCGACCAGCCGCGCGAGCTGGGTGGGCACGAGCGAGGTGTACTTGCGGTCGTGCTCGAGGCTCTGCACGGCCTCGACGAAGGCCTCGGCAGTGAAGGCGCCGGCGGTCCTCACGAGCGGCGCCCCGCTGACCTCGTTGCGCCAGATGACGTTCAGGCCGGCGATGTAGTGCTCCGGCAGCGCCAGCACCCACTGGCCCGGCGCGCCGAGCCGATCGATGGCAGCGTCGGTCGAGGCGGCGATCGCCTCGTCCGAGAGCACGACGCGCTTCGGGACGCCGCTGGATCCGCTCGTCTCGACGACGACTCCCACGGTGCACCTCCTCTGCGCTGCTGCTGCTGCTCGGTCGTTCGTTCGTTCGTTCAGTAGTGGTACGGGAAGGGCGACCAGTCCGGCTCGCGCTTCTCGAGGAACGAGTCGCGCCCCTCGACCGCCTCGTCGGTGCCGTACGCGAGCCGGGTCGCCTCCCCCGCGAAGACCTGCTGACCGACGAGCCCGTCGTCGACGGCGTTGAAGGCGAACTTCAGCATCCGGATCGCGGTGGGGCTCTTGCCCAGGATCTCGCGCGCCCACTCGATCGCGGTCGACTCGAGCTCCTCGTGCGGCACGGATGCGTTGATCGCACCGGCCTGCAAGGCTCGGTCCGCGCTGTACTCGCGGGCGAGGAAGAACACCTCTCGCGCGAACTTCTGGCCCGTCTGCCTCGCCATGTAGGCACTGCCGTAGCCGGCGTCGAACGAGCCGACATCCGCGTCCGTCTGCTTGAAGCGCGCGTGCTCGCGGCTCGCGATCGTCAGGTCGCAGACGACGTGGAGCGAGTGCCCGCCGCCGGCGGCCCACCCGGGCACGACCGCGATGACGACCTTCGGCATGAAGCGGATCAGGCGCTGCACCTCGAGGATGTGGAGGCGACCCGAGCGGGCGGGGTCGATCGTGCTCGCCGACGCTCCCTCGGCGTAGCGGTACCCGTCACGACCTCGGATGCGCTGGTCGCCGCCGGAGCAGAAGGCCCAGCCGCCGTCCTTCGCGCTCGGTCCGTTGCCGGTCAGCAGCACGACGCCGACGCGGCTGTCCTGCCGGGCGTCGTCGAGCGCCCGGTAGAGCTCGTCGACCGTGTGCGGGCGGAAGGCGTTGCGCACCTCTGGCCGGTCGAACGCGATCCGCGCGATGCGGCCATCGCGGGAGCGATGGACGGTGATGTCGTCGTAGCCGGGCTCCGCGTCGGCCCACTCGGCAGGGTCGAAGAGGGGCGAGATCGTCACGACGCCAGCCTAGCGAGCGCCACGCCGGGGAGGGTGGCGCGTTCGGCCGCGCGGCGGGGGTCGGCGCTCACACCGCTGGGCACGGCTCGGTCGGGGGCTCGAAGCCGCCGATGGGGGTGCACAGCCACTCCGATGCGACGCCGTCGTCGTCGCGCGGGATGCGGATGCCGAGGTCGAACCAGATGCCGCTGTGCTCGCCGCCCACCACCACCTGCGCGCGCAGCTCGAGGAACTGCGGCGCCACGGCCGCGAGGAACGGGGCCCCGGCGCTTCGGATGTCGCCGTCGGGCACCTCGGCGCAGGTGCCGTCGGCGCGGCAACGCTCGGCCACCGCGACCGCGATGCTGCTCGCGCGATCCAGCAGCCCCTCGGCGGGCATCGCCTCGAAGTGCACCTCGCCGCGGGTCGAGGGATCCCCGTCGACCGCGAACGCCTCGCCGCGCGCCTCCAGGAGCGGATCCTCGACCTTGTCGAAGGCGTACACGCCCGGGTGCAGCTGCATCGTCGCGCTGCTCGGCACGGCGATCCCGGCGATCCGCGGCTCGAGGCCGCCGCCGTTCGCGTAGACCGCGACGCCCTCCACGAGGGAGTCGGTGAGCTGCCAGGTGCCGGCAGCCCGCTCGGCGCTCAGCGGGCGCACGACGTCGTCGCCCCCGACCGCGTACGAGACCTCGACCGTCGCCTCGTCGCCGTCGATGTGCACGAGGCGCACCCCGGGGTCGGTGATGCCCTCGGCCGACTGCAGCACCGCATCCGACACCGCGCGGCTCCCGCGGGAGCCGCCGATCATCGCCTCGGCGTCGACGGCGCGCCCCTCGACGATGGCGGTGAGGTACTCCATCGCCGTCGCTCGCAGGCGATCCTCGTCGGCGCCGACGGCCGCGCGCTCGGCGAGCTGGATGCCGCCGGGCAGTAGCGCGCCCACGATCGCGCCGACCACGCCGGCGACGAGCACGTGGCGCCACTCGATGCCGCGGCGCGGGCGACGGGGACGGCCGCGATCGCTGCCGCGGGGCGGTGTCGCGTCGTCGAGCGCGTCGGGGTCGCCCGTGTGCGCCGGGCGCATCGCGGCCGGCTGCTCGAGGGCGGGCAGTGGCGCATCGCCCTCGGGGGGCATCACGAACTCCGGCATCGACGACGGCACCGGCCCATCATCCCGTGCTGCGCTGATCGCGCCGCCGACGCGGCGCGGATCGTTGCAGAACGGATGCGGAGCGCGCGCCTCGGTCGCGGGCCTAGGGCATGGCGGGCGGCTCGAGCTGCGGCCCGACCTCCGTGCCGACCGGGCTCGACCGGGCCGACGCGTGCTGGAGCCCAGCGCCGCGGGGCCTCAGAGCGTGCAGCTGCGCAGCGCCTCCGGCTCCCCCGGCTCCCCGCAGCGCCACTCGATCGGCACGCCGCGCTCGTCGAGGATCGCCCGCAGGCGCACGTCGAACCACTCCGCCTGGACGCCGGGATCAGCGCCGACCGCCGTGATCGACACCATCAGCTCGACCACGCCGGCCGCGGCATCCGCCGCCACCGGGTACGGCTCACCGACCGGCAGCAGGCGCAGCCCGAGCGCCACAGGGCAGCGGGAGCGCTGCTGGCAGTCGGCCACGACGTCGAGCGCCAGCTCGGTGGCATAGTCGCGGACGCGCGGCACCACTCCTGCGGTCACGTACGGCACCGTCGGGGTGCGCGCGTCGCCGTCGACGACGAACCGGTCGCCGCCGGAGAGGAGGAACGCGCCGGAGTGGGCGTCGATCGTGTAGCTGCCGGGGTAGAGCAGCACGGGCGAGCGACCGTCGAGCGGCACGCCCGCCACCTCGACCCGTCCGATCGGCTCGCGGAACCGCACGTCGACCACCTCTGCGAGCGAATCCCGCAGCCGCCACTCGCCCTCGACCAGCGCAGCCTCGAGCGACCGCAGCACATCGGTGCCGCCCACCCGGAACCGCACGTCCACCGAGCCCGACGCGCCGGCGACCTCGACGAGCTGCACCGAGAAGTCGGTGATCGGCTCGGCGGAGGCGAGCACGGCATCCGGAGCGATGCGCCCTCGGCTCGTCACCGGAGCGAGCGCGGTCGCGACCCCGGCGCGACCGGTCGCGATCGCGGTCAGGTAGTCGAGGGCGACACCGCGCAGGCGCTCCGACTGCGCCGTCGCTCCCGCGTCGTCGAGCGCGCGCATCGCGGTCGGGAGGGCGATGCCGAGCAGGGTGCCGACGATGCCGGCGACGAGCAGCTGCCGCCAGCCGAAGTGCCGAGCCGGATGCGCGCTCGGCCGCCGGAGGGTCGGCTGGACGGGCGGCCGGAGCGATCGTGGTGACCAGCGGGATCCGGATGATCCGAGGGGCCGAGGCGCTTCCTCATCGACTGCTGCTGGCGCACGGCGCGCGCTGCGCGACTGCACCGGCTCCGCGTCCTCGGCGGCGGCCATCGGCGCAGGCCGCTCGGCGCGCGCCGCGGGTCGAGCCGCAGCCGCCGCTCCAGGCGGTGTCTCGAACTGCGGCATCTCGAACTCCGGCATCGCCGTCGACACGCCACCATTGTCGCGCCGCCGGGTCGGCGGCGGAAGGTGCGACCTGCGTCAGGCGGGTGCCGACAGCGCCTGGAGGAAGCCCCACCCGAAGGAGCTCGCCGCGGCGAAGAGCACGAGGAGCGCGAGCCCCAGGGCGACGCCGAAGATGCCCGTGCGTCGGCCATCCGTCGTGGTCGCCGCGAGCGCGCCGCTGACCACGCCGGCACAGCCCACGAGCGAGGCGAGGATCACCGTCGTGAGCACGAGCGGGAGCTCGCCCTCCCGCGGCGCGAAGAGGTAGCTGAGCTGCTGCACGAGCGAGACCGTCTGCAGCACGACCGCGAGCGCGAGCAGCCAGAGCGAGAGCGGCCCGAGGCGAGCGCGGCGGCGCTGCGCGGGCGTGGAGCCGGCACCCGCTCGAGCGGAGGGACGGGCGGCATCCCGGTCGGAGCCCGTCTCCGAGCGCAGCAGGTCGTCGATCACGCGACGATCGTATGGAGGCCTCGGCGCGCGCCGGATGAGGCGCGCCCCGGATCCGCTACTGCAGGATGCCGGTCGCGAGCGCGATGATCAGGAAGACCACCGGGTTCGAGATGACGAGCACCCCGCCGGCGATCGCAGCCATCGTGACGTTGGCCGTGCCGCGCTTCACGAGCGCGGTGACCGCGAAGGCCACGGCGAGCAGCGTGATGATGCCCCACACCGGCAGCAGCCAGATGACGAGGCCGTCGAGCTCGACCCACGCGATGCCGAACGACACCAGGAAGCTCGCGCCGCTCAGCGCGGCGCCGACGAGCGCGAGCACGCCCCAGACCGGATTGCGGCGACGCTGCACGGCGCGCGTATCGATCACCCATGGCAGCTCGGTCACGCGTCGATTCTGCCAGGCGTGCGAGCATGGGCGCGTGGACCTCGACCTGGAGCGGCTCGCCGACCGCATGCACGTGGTGTCGCTGCCGCTCGTGACGCGCTTCCGCGGCGTCGAGCACCGCGAGGTGGCGCTGCTGTCGGGGCCGTCCGGCTGGGGCGAGTGGAGCCCGTTCCTCGAGTACGGGCCGGTCGAGGCCGCCCGCTGGCTGCACGCGGCGCTCGAGGATGCCGATGTCGAGCGACCCGCCCTGGTGCGCGAGCGCATCCCGGTGAACGCGACGCTGCCCGCGGTGGCACCGGAGGCCGTCGCCGGGGTGCTCGCGCGCTACGACGGCTGCCGCACGGTGAAGGTCAAGGTCGCCGAGCGCGGCCAGACGCTCGAGGACGACGTCGCGCGGGTCGCCGAGGTGCGGGCGCTGCTGCCGGATGCGCGCATCAGGCTCGACGCGAACGGCGGCTGGAACCTCGACGAGGCAGAGACCGCGATCCGTGCGCTCGAGCGCTTCGACCTGGAGTACGTCGAGCAGCCGTGCGCGACCGTGCCGGAGCTGGTGGAGCTGCGGCTGCGCGTGCACCGCCTCGCCATCCCGATCGCGGCCGACGAGTCGGTGCGCAAGGCGGAGGATCCGCTGCTCGTGGCGCGCGCCGGGGCCGCCGACGTGCTGGTCATCAAGGCGCAGCCGCTCGGCGGCATCCGGGCGGCGCTCGCGATCGTCGCAGAGGCCGGGCTGCCTGCCGTCGTCTCGAGCGCGCTCGACTCCTCGGTCGGGCTCTCGCTCGGGGCAGCGCTGGCGGGGGCGCTGCCGTCGCTGCCCTTCGACTGCGGGCTCGGCACCGGCGCGCTGCTGGAGGCGGATGTCACACCCAGCCCGCTCGTACCCGCGGGCGGCGAGATCGACGCCGCGCGCGTGACGCCCGACCCGGCGCTGCTCGCGGCGCACGCAGCCTCCCCCGAGCGCGTCGATCACTGGCGCACCCGCCTCGCGGCGACGCTGCCCCACCTCTGACGGCTCGACGCGCGACCCGGCGCGCGCCGCGCGCCTTCGACGCCGCCCCGAACCGTCAACCGGTCTCGCGGGCTGCCGACCCGATCATCCGGTCGAGATGCGCTGTCGCCGGTTGGGGCCACACCGCCGGAGCCCGCCCGGCTGCGCGCCGCGATCGTGCGCGCCGCGCGCCTTCGACGCCGCCCCGAACCGTCAACCGGTCTCGCGGGCTGCCGACCCGATCATCCGGCCGGGGTCCGCTGCCGCCGGTTGGCGAGCTCCGGCGCTCTCCACAGGCGCCGCTCGGAGCGGCCCGCGCTTGGCCGCGCCTGCCCGACCCTGCCGCCATGGACTTCCTGGCCTGGCTCAGCGCGATGGGCGGCGTCTGCACGACATCGAGGGCGCTGGAGCTGCTCACGCCGCGCGAGCTGCGAGCGCTCCGGCGCCGAGGCGCGCTCTGGGTGCCGCTGCGCGGCTGGACGGCGCTCGACGGCGTGCGCAACGATGTGACGCGCGCCCTCGACCTCGGCGGCGTCGTGAGCTGCGTGAGCGCGTTCCGTGCGCACGGCCTCTGGACCCCGCATGGCGACCGCGACCTCCACATCCGCGTGCACCGCGAGACCCACAGCGCCAAGCTCGCCAAGGCTGAGGACGCCGACGGCGTCCACGTGCATCGACTGCTGGGGCGCCTCCCGGAGCAACGGCCCTGGGACGGCGTCGACAGCGTCCTGACCTCCCTCGCCGTGGCGACGAGCTGTGTGTCGGCGGCGGACGCGGTGGCTGCGGCCGATGTCGCGCTGCGCCTCGGGAAGCTCCAGCTCGAGGACCTCTCCGAGCTTCGGCAGCAGCTCCCGGAGTCGCGCAGCCGGGTCCTGGCGACCGCGAACGGCCTCGCGGGCTCTGGCACGGAGTCGCTCTTCGCGGCCGTGCTGCGTCGCGCGGGCATCCGCTTCCAGCAGCAGCCGCAGCTGCTCCCTGGCGAGTTCTTCGACTTCCTGATCGGGACGTCGCTCGTCGTGGAGATCGATTCGCTCGCGTGGCATGGCTCGCGCGAGCAGATGGCGAACGACCGCCGACGCGACGCCGAGCTCACCCTGCTCGGCTACCGCGTGATCCGGTTCACGTACGAGCAGGTGCTGCTCGATCCGGAGCGCGTGCTGTCGACCGTGCTCACGCTGGTTCGGCGCGACGTGCACGAGCGCGCGCTGTTCCCGCGGGACGCGTGACCGTCAACCGGCCAGCCGCGTCAGCAAGCGATCGATCCGGTCGACCCCGGCTCTCGCCGGTTGACGGACCACGACCGCCGGGCGCGGTGCCGCGCGACCGTCAGCCCCGACCCGCGCCAGCGGCCGTGCGTCAGCTCAGAGGCCGGAGTAGGCGTGGAGCCCGGCGAAGAACTGGTTGACGATCGTGTAGTTGAAGACGATCGCTCCGAAGCCGATGATCTGCAGCCACGCCGAGCGCGAGCCCCGCCAGCCCCGCGTCGCACGAGCGTGCACGTAGCCCGCGTAGATGACCCAGATCACGAAGGTCCAGACCTCCTTCGTGTCCCAGCCCCAGTAGCGGCCCCAGGCCTGCTCGGCCCAGATCGCGCCGGCGATGAGCGTGAAGGTCCAGAAGATGAAGCCGATCACGCCGACGCGGTAGGCGAGATCCTCGAGCTGCACCGGCGAGGGCAACGAGCGCAGGAACCCGTTGTCGCGTCGCTCCTTGAGCAGCTGCAGCACGCTGAGACCGGTGCCGAGCGCCAGGAAGCCCATCGCGAGCGTCGCGACGAACACGTGGATCACGAGCCACGGCGACTGCAACGCCGGTGGCAGCGGCGTGACGCTGACGTAGAAGTTCACCGTCGCCGCACCGAGGCTGACCGCCGCGAGGCCGCTGATGAAGACGCCCAGGTAGTTGAGGTCCTTCCACAGCCGCGAGAGCACGAAGACACCGACGATCACCGCGACGCCGGTCATGGCGAACTCGTACATGTTCGACCACGGCACGCGCCCGGCGGCGACCCCGCGCAGCACGGCGCCGGCGAGGTGGAGCCCCCAGGCGAGCACGATGAGCGTGAAGCCGATGCGCGCGCCTCGGCCGGCCTTCCCGGCTGCGACGGAAGTGGCGGCGCTGCTCGCGTCGGCGTCGGCCCGCGTCACCGGCGCGCCGGCTCCGACGAGCTCTCGAGCCTCGACCGGCGTCGACTTCGCGGCCGAGCGGCGCGCGACATCCACCGCGTAGGCGATGAACGACAGCACGTAGACGCCCATCGCCGAGTAGATGAGTAGCAGCGAGAAGGAGTCGAGTTCGGCCGGGGTCACGAGTCGATCCTACGCTCGCCCCGGGCGGCGGATGCGGGCGCATCGGGCCCGCCGAGCCGAGCCGCGAGGTCGTCCACGGCCCGGTCGAGCGTGGGGTCCTCCCCGCGCGCCAGGCCAGCGAGCTCGAGCCGGTCGCCGACCGCCTTCACCCACAGTCGGCGCCGAGGGATCAGCAGCGATCCGATCAGCGAGCCGACCAGCACCATCGTGATCCAGAACACCGGCGTCTGCGTATGGTCGACGTGCACGTCGATCACGCCGTAGCGCCGCACATCCTCGAACGTGATCGAGCCGAGCCCGTCGGGCAGCTCGAGCGTCTCCCCCGGCGCCATCGTCAGCGCCTCCGCATCCGCGTCGCCGCCCGCGAGCGGGGTCATCTCGTCGGTGTCGAGCGTGTAGACGGAGCGCGGGATGCCGCCGTCGAGCCCGAGGTCGCCCGTGAAGGCCTGAAGCGACAGCACCGGGTTGGCGAGGTCGGGGTAGGCGGAGGCGAGCGCTCCCGTCTCCAGCGGCACCGCCGTCGGGTAGAAGAAGCCGCGCAGGCCCAACTGCTCCTCGAGGCCGCCGGCCACCTTGATGACGCCCAGGCTCGTCATCATCGGGTCGTCCTGCGCGAGGAAGGGCGTGTACTCGTCGTAGACCACCTCGCCGTCGGCGTCGCGCACCGAGATGCGCGGCGCGTAGCCGTTCGAGATCAGGTAGAGATCCGCGCCCGCGACGCTGAGCGGCTCGTTCACCTTGATCTGCGCCTCGCGGGTCGCGTCTCCCTCGGTCACCGAGACGCTGGCGGTGAAGTCGAGCGGCGCACCGATCGCGTCGGGGTTCGAGGTCTCGTAGACCACGTCGAGGTCGTCGAGCTGCACCGCGAAGGGCGGCAGCGACGCGTCGTCGAACCACTGCCCGGCGCTGAAGGTGTCGTAGCTGGCGAGCGAGTTGGCGAAGCCGCGGCCCTCGACCAGCAGCCGCTGCCCGTTGTACCCGAAGCCAGAGCCGAGGCCCACCACCAGGATCAGCGCGAGCAGCGAGATGTGGAAGAGCAGGTTGCCGGTCTCGCGCAGGTAGCCGCGCTCGGCCGAGACCGAGTCGCCGTAGCGCGCCGTGCGGTAGCCGAGCCTGCGCAGCACGCCGTCGGCGCGGTCGAGGTCGGCTGCGGTGCCCGCCACGGTCTGGAACCCGACGAGGCGGGACAACCGGGCGGGCGTGCGCGGCGGGCGCGCCCGCATCGCCTTCCAGTGGTGGGCGAGGCGCGGGATCACGCATCCGATGAGCGAGGTGAACAGCAGGATGTAGATGGCCGAGAACCACGGGCTGGAGTAGACGTCGTGGAGCGAGAGCGCGTCGTAGAGCCAGATGAGATCCGGGTTGTCGGCGCGCACCTGGATGACGCCGTTCGGGTCGCTCGAGCGCTGCGGCACGAGGCTGCCGGGGATCGCTCCCACCGCGAGCAGCAGCAGCAGCACGATGGCGGTGCGCATCGAGGTGAGCTGGCGCCACCCGAACCGCAGCCAGCCGGTGAGGCCGAGCCTCGGGCCGGATCCGGAGCGCTCGGCGGGCTCCGGCGAGTCGAAGTGATCGCTCGGGCGCAGCGGATCAGAGGAGCGCTCGGGCGCGGGGCTAGATGACGGTGACAACGGAGGCGATCCATCCCTGGAGCGATTGCATGATGGCGTTCCACGCGCCGGTGACCATGAGCAGGCCGATGGCGACCAGCATGGCACCGCCCGCGATGTTCACTGCTCTGATGTGCCGCCGCAGCCACGCCACGGCCCCGCCGGCCCAACCGAGGCCGAGCGCGATGAGCAGGAACGGGATGCCGAGGCCCAGCGCGTAGGCGAGGCCGAGGATCGCGCCCTGGCCGGCGCTGCCGGTGGTGACGGTGAGGGCGCTGATCGCGGCGAGCGTCGGCCCTGAGCACGGCGTCCAGCCGAGGGCGAAGACCACGCCGACGACGGGCGCGGCCCACATGCCGCCGGCCGTCACCTGTTGCGGCTTCCAGACCCGCTGCAGGAACGAGAACTGGCCGACGAAGACGAGGCCCAGGACGATGAGCACGAGCCCGAGGATGCGCACGAGCAGGTCGGCGTGCTGCAGCAGGAAGGAGCTCGCGGCGCCCACCACGGCCGTGCCGAGCACGAACACGAGCGTGAACCCGGCGATGAAGAGCGAGACGCCGGCGATCAGTCGCCCGCGGCCGCCGTCCTTGCCGCCGACGAGCGAGCCGACGAGCCCGAGGTAGCCGGGCACGAGCGGCAGGATGCACGGGCTCGCGAAGGAGACGAGCCCGGCGAGCAGCGCGATGGGCACGGAGACGAGCAGCTGCCCGCTGAGGACCGCGCCCGCGGGGTCGAACGCCGCAGCATCGAGGCTCACCGCTCGAGCTCCTCCCTCAGCAGCGTCGAGAGGATGCTGGTGTCGCTCACCGCGCCGGAGACGCGGGCGGCGACCCGGCCCTCGGCGTCGAGGATGATCGTCGACGGCACCGCGTTCGGCGCGACGATGCCGGTGAAGGCGAGCTGCGCCTGCGCCGACTCGTCGTCGAGGATCGAGGGGTACTCGATGCCGAACTGCTCGTCGAAGGCCGCGGCCTGCGCGGCGCCGTCGCGCACGTTGACGCCGAGGAAGTCGACGCGGTCGCCGTACTCGGCGTGCAGCTCGGCGAGCACGGGTGCCTCGACGCGGCAGGGCGGGCACGCGGCGTACCAGAAGTTGACCAGCGCGACGCCGTCGAGCTCGGCCGAGTCGAAGTCGCCGCCGTCCACGAGCGGGCCGCTGAAGGCCTCGGGCGCGACCCGCTGCTCCGGTGCGAACTCCGTCCAGAGCCCGTCGCCCGCGATGTAGCCGGCGTCGCCGACCTGACCGGCGACGCCGTCGCTCGATGCGCAGCCGGCGAGCGCCAGCCCGGCGGCCAGCGCGACGCAGGCGGCGAGGCGCCTGCGGCGCACCCCGCGTCGCGCGCCCGCGCTCACACTGCCCCCGTGTCGATCGCGTCGACGGCAGCTGCCGGCTCGACGTAGTCGACCTCGATGAAGCGGCCGTCGACGAGCGCGAAGCTCGTGATGGAGGAGAGCTGGCAGCGACGCGAGCGCGGATCGTGCCAGAGGCGCTTGCCGGCCAGGTGCAGGTGCGCCATCCAGATCGGCGACTGGTGGCTGACCATCACGATGTCGCCGTCGTCGTCGGACTCGTCGAGCTCTGCCCAGGCATCCTCCATGGCCGCGCGCACGCGCTGGGCGATGGCCGTGTAGGGCTCGCCCCACGACGGCCGGAAGGGGTTGCGCAGCAGCGGCCACGACGCCGGGTGGGAGAGCGCGCCGCTCGCCTCGAAGGTCTTGCCCTCGAAGGCGTTGGTGGGCTCGATGATGCGGTGCTCGGTGCGCACCTCGAGCCCGAACGCGTCGGCCCACGGCTTGGCCGACTGCTGGGCGCGCTCGAGCGGGCTGGCGGCCAGGCGCACGACCGAGCGCGCGGCGTCGCCGGTCGCGAGGTGCTCTGCGGCGAGCTGCGCCATGCGGTGGCCGCGCTCGGAGAGGAAGTAGCCCGGCAGGCGGCCGTAGAGCACGCCCTCGGGGTTGTGCACCTCGCCGTGGCGCACGAGGTGGAGGCGGCGTGCAGGCATGGGTGCCATCGTACCGGCGCAGGCTATGTGCGCCGGAGGCGACCGCGGCGCCGCGCGCTCAGGGAGCGCACGCGGCCCGCCCCATGCGCCGCCGGCCTCCATACTGGGAGCATGCCCCTGCTCGTGCCCGTGCTCGTCGCGCTCGGCATCGTGCTCGCCGCCGTGATGCTGTGGGTGTGGGCGACGTCGATCGCGCGCGTGCAGCACGGCGGGCGGGTGGCGAGCGCCGCCGGGGCGGCCGCCGCGATCGCCATCGGGCTGATGGTGGCGGATGCGTCGCTCGAGTGGGTGGGCTGGGTGCTGCTCGCGCTGGGCGCGACCGCGCTCGTCGCCGGGTGGATCTGGCTCGCGCGGTGGGGACCGCCCGCGGCTCGGTAGGATCGAGCCTGTGACTCAGCGGACTCTCATCAAGGACCTCGCATCGCTCCCCGACGGCCCCGTGAAGGTGGCGGGCTGGGTCGAGACGGTGCGCGACCAGAAGCGCGTGCAGTTCGTGATCCTGCGCGACGAGTCGGGCTCTGCCCAGCTCGTGAACCCCGTGAACGAGGAGACGGCGGAGACCGCTGCCTCGATCTCGGCCCTCATGCACGGCTCGTTCGTGTCGGTCGAGGGCGACCTCAAGGCTGACGAGCGGGTCAAGCTCGGCGGCCTCGAGGTGAAGGTGCGCGCGCTCACCGTCGAGTCGGTGGCGAAGGACTCCCCGATCGCCGAGGACTCCTCGATCGACAAGCGCCTCGACTGGCGCTTCCTGGACCTGCGTCGCCCCGAGGCGCAGCTGATCTTCCGCGTGCAGACGACGATCGAGCACGCGATGCGCCAGCACTGGGTCGACGAGGGCTTCATCGAGCTGCACACGCCGAAGCTGATGGCCACCGCCTCCGAGTCGCGCGCCGAGCTCTTCGAGGTGCCCTACTTCGACACCACCGCCTACCTGGCGCAGTCGCCGCAGCTCTTCAAGCAGATGGCACAGTCCGCCGGCTTCGGCAAGATCTTCGAGATCGCTCCGGCGTTCCGCGCCGACCCCTCGTTCACGAGCCGGCACTCGACCGAGTTCACCTCCATCGACAGCGAGCTCTCGTGGATCGACTCGCACGAGGATGTGATGCAGCTGCACGAGGCGCTGCTGACGAAGGCGATCACCGCCGTCGTCGAGCGCCACGGCGAGGCCATCCAGCAGCACTTCGACATCGACCTGCAGGTGCCGACGACGCCCTTCCCCCGCATCACGCACGCCGAGGTCAAGGCCATCGTCGAGGCGCGCGGCCACACCATCGAGCGCACGGACGGCGACCTCGACCCCGAGGCCGAGCGGCAGATCTCGCAGCACGTCAAGGATGAGCTGGGTCACGACTTCGTGTTCGTCACCGAGTACCCCTCGAGCGTGCGGCCGTTCTACCACCTGCGCCCCGAGGGCCGCGCCGAGGTCACGAACTCCTACGACCTCATCTACAACGGCGTCGAGATCTCGACCGGCGCGCAGCGCGAGCACCGCGTCGACGTGCTCGAGGCGCAGATCGTCGAGAAGGGCATGGATCCGGCCGAGCTCGAGGAGTACCTCGACTTCTTCCGCTACGGCGTCCCCCCGCACGGCGGCTTCGGCATGGGGCTGGCGCGCGTCGTCATGCTGATGCTGGGCCTCGGCTCGATCCGCGAGACGACCTTCCTCTTCCGCGGCCCGACGCGCCTCACGCCGTAGGCGCATCCGCCTCGCGCGGTCGCCGGGCACGGCAGGATCAGCGCCGACGCGCTGTCGCGCTGCGCTGCGCCGCGCCTCAGCCGAGCCGGGCTCGGATGCGGTCGGCCAGCTTCTCGGGGTCGACCCGCCAGGAGGAGTGCGGGCGGCCGTCGATCAGCACCACCGGGATGTCGTCGGCCCAGCGCTCCTCGAGCGCAGGGTCGTCGAGGATCGAGACCTCGGTCAGCGTGGTGCCGTCGAAGCCGGCGACGACGCGCTCGACCACGGGCCTCGCCTCGTCGCAGAGGTGGCAGCCGGGCTTGGCGATGAGCGTGATCTCGACCATGCCGCAAGCCTAGGCGGCGCGGGATCCGGGGCGTCGCGCGCGCATCACCCCGGGAACGCCGAAGGCCGGGCGCCTGCTTTCGCAGGGCCCGGCCTCTCGAACCGACTACTTGCGGTTGCGGCGCTGGTGGCGCGTCTTGCGAAGCAGCTTGCGGTGCTTCTTCTTCGCCATGCGCTTGCGGCGCTTCTTGACCACAGAACCCATTGAGGTTCCTCACTTCCGTTGGAGATTGCTCGTCGACGCTGCGCGATCGCCTTCGCCGGAGGGCGAGTCGACATCAGCGCATATGAAAACGCTCGGGATAGCGTACCGGAATCCTGCTGCGCGCCGCATGTCGGGGCGAACGGAGCCCTCAGTCGAGCCTGGCGTCGTCGCCCTCGCGAGCCGGATGGTCGCCGCGATCGATGCCGCCGACGCCTCCCGACGGCAGCTCGTCGCGGCCGCGCATCTTCTCGCGCACCCCGTCGATCCGCTGCGACGCGCGCGACTGCATCTCGTGCAGGCGATCCTGCACCTCCTGGATGCGGTCGCGCGCCTCCTGCACCCGGTCCTGCAGGTCGTGCACGCCCTCGGCGGCGCGGCGACCGAGGGACTTCCCCACCGGCGCCGGGTGCTCGACGCTCTCGGTGACGCGCGCGAGCGCGGCCTCGGTGGCGACGCGCGCCTGCTCCGCGGCCTGGCGAGCCTGATCCGCCGCGGCGCGCAGCGGCGCCTGCACGTTGACCCCCGCCCAGGCAGCGAACGCGGCAGCGCCGAGGTTCGCCTCCTCCTGGTCGCTGTCGGCGAAGATGAAGGGCATCAGCCAGTCGTCGACCTCGTCGAACGGGGCGAGCAGGATCGAGTAGTACCGGTGCTGGCCGTCCTCGCGCACGGTCACGAGTCCTGCGTCCCGCAGGGTGCGCAGGTGCTTCGAGACCGTCGGCTGCGGCACGCCCAGCGCGTCGACGATCTGGCTCACGCTCGCCTCGCCCGAAGCGCCGCGGCGGTCGAGGAGCACGCTGAGGATGTCCCGTCGCGTGCTGTCCGCGATCACGCTGAAGATGTCGGCCATGCGCTCAGCATGCCAGCGCGGCGCGGGCGCGACAAACCACGATGCATCGGCGCTCGACGCGACGGGCTACGCTGGGCGCGTTCTGCGCCGAGATGCGGCGCTCGCAGCATCGGGAGGCGCGTCAGGTGGCGGAGCGGCAGTCCCTCAGCGCTCGGGAGACGCTCGCGCTGGCGCGCGATCGGCTGGAGGCGTTCACCACCGCGTACCCCGCCCGCTTCGCGATCTTCGTCTTCGCGGCGCTGAACATCGTCTGCATGCTGCTGCTGATGACCCCGCTCGCCGCGGCCGACGGGAGGGCGACCTCGGCCGTCGACGCGTTCTTCCAGGCGGTGAGCGTCGTGTGCGTCACGGGCCTGACCGTGGTCGACATGGCGACCCACTGGAGCCCCTTCGGCAACGCCGTGGTGCTCATCGGGGTCGAGGTGGGCGGCATCGGCGTGCTGACGCTCGCCTCGCTGCTCGGCATGACGGTGGCCCGCAGGCTCGGGCTGCGCCAGCGCCTCATGGCCGCCAGCGACAGCAACCCCTCGCGCGTGCGCAAGGGAGTCGTGAAGGAGGGGCAGGCGATCCGCCTCGGCGAGGTGGGCGGGCTGCTGCGCACCGTCGCGCTCTCGGTGCTCGTGTTCGAGGCGGTGCTGATCGTCCTGCTGTTCCCTCGCCTGCTGCTGGCCGGCAAGGATCCCCTGACCGCGCTCTACGAGGCGACCTACTGGGCCATCATGGCGTTCACGAACTCGGGCTTCGTGCCGACGGTCGAGGGGCTCGAGCCCTTCGCGACCGACCCGTGGTTCCTCATCGTGCTGATGCTGGGCGTCTTCATCGGCTCGCTCGGCTTCCCCGTCTACTTCGTGCTGCTGCGGCACCTCAGCCACCCGCGGCAGTGGTCGCTGCACGTGAAGATGACGATCTCGGTGTCGATCATGCTGTTCCTCGCCGGCGGCCTGGCGTACCTGGTGCTCGAGTGGGGCAACGAGGACTCGTGGGGCACGCGCGACTTCGGGCAGCAGATCCTGCACGCCTTCTTCCTCTCGTCGATGGCGCGCTCCGGCGGGTTCGCGGTCGACGACCTCGGCCTGCTGCACAACTCGAGCCTGCTCGTGACCGACATGCTCATGTTCGTCGGCGGCGGCTCCGCGTCGACGGCCGGCGGCATCAAGGTGACGACGCTCGCGATCCTCTTCCTCGCCGCGGTCGCCGAGGCACGCGGCCGCAAGTCGATGGAGGCGTTCGGTCGCCGCATCCCCTCCGACGTGCTGCGCCTGGCGGTCTCGGTCACCCTGTGGAGCGCGACGATCATCGCGACCGTCACGGTCGTGCTGCTCGAGATCACCGGTGCGCCGCTGTCGTTCGTGCTCTTCGACGTCATCAGTGCCTTCGGCACCGTCGGGCTCTCGACCGGCTTCACGCACTCGGGCCTCGAGGACCCGGCGAAGGTGATCCTCGCGCTGACGATGTTCGCCGGGCGCATCGGCAGCGTGACGCTCGCCGCAGCCCTCGCTGCCAGCCAGCGCACGCAGCTGTTCACGCGCCCCGAGGAGCGACCCATCGTCGGCTGAGCCGCCGCCCGCGTAGGCTCGCCGCATGACAGCGACCGTCACCCGGCCCCTCGCCGTCGCCCTCGTCGGCGGCCTCGTCGCGATCGGACTGACGGCCTGCGCGCCCTCGGCATCGTTCTCCGTGCTCGATCGCGAGGCCTCGGCGGGCGACGCGGTGCCCGCCGAGCTCGGTGGCGACGACTTCGGCGACGCCGACCCCGACTCCGCTCGCTTCGTCGGCGAGCACGGCGACGCGCAGCTGTGGCTGATGCGCGGCGGCGAGTCGCCCGTCTGCCTGCTCGTCTACGTCGACGCGGCCGACTGGGGCCACGCTTGCGGTGCGGCGCCCGTGGGCCTCGACATCGGCATCGGCTGGTTCGAGGTCGTGGCCGACGGCCAGGCCGCACCGGAGGGGTCCGTCCAGATCAGCGAGAACGTCTACGCCCGAGGGTGACCGCGAGACGGCCAGTGCCGCCCGACTGCGGCACGCGGGTCGCACCCCGGATTCGGTGGGGCGCCGAGGAGGGCCGTCGGACGTAGGGTGGTGCCCATGGTTGACAGGATCCCCCACGACGCCCCCGTGCTCGTGATCGGCCTGGGGCGCTTCGGCGCCGCCACCGCCGGACAGCTCGCGCGCCTCGACCGAGAGGTCCTCGCGATCGACGGCGACATCAACCTCGTGCAGAAGTGGTCGGAGCGGCTCACCCACACCGTGCAGGCCGACGCGCGCTCGATCGACGCGCTCAAGCAGCTCGGCGCGCAGGACTTCTCGATCGCCGTCTGCGCCGTCGGCTCCTCGATCGAGGCCTCGGTGCTGATCGTCGCGAACCTCGTCGACCTCGGCGTGCCGCAGATCTGGGCGAAGGCGATCAGCCAGTCGCACGGCAAGATCCTCAGCCGCATCGGCGCGAACCACGTGATCTACCCCGAGGCCGAGGCCGGCGAGCGCGTCGCCCACCTGGTCTCGGGCCGGATGCTCGACTACATCCAGTTCGACGACCGCTTCGCGATCGTGAAGATGTACCCGCCGAAGCACATCCGCGGCGTCACGCTCGCCGAGTCGAAGATCCGCTCGAAGTACAACCTGACGGTGGTCGGCGTGAAGAGCCCCGGCGGCGAGTTCACCTACGCCACCCCGGAGACGGTGGTCTCGAACCACGACCTCATCATCGTCTCGGGCGAGCAGAACGACATCGAGCGCTTCGCCAGCGTCGGCTCATGAGCAGCCCCTCCCCGCAGCCGGCGCTCGCCGACACCGACCGCTGCCCGTGCGGCACCGGGCTGCCCTTCGGCGAGTGCTGCGCGCCGATCCACCGCGGCGAGCGGCAGGCCGCGACAGCCGAGGCGCTCATGCGCTCCCGCTTCACGGCCTACGCCGTCGGCGACGTCGACTGGCTGCTCGCCTCCTGGCACGCCTCGACCCGGCCGCGCTCGCTCGAGCTCGACCCGGGCATCCGCTGGTTGCGCCTCGACGTGCTCGGCACGACCGGCGGCGGGCCCTTCGACCGCGAGGGCACCGTCTCCTTCGCCTCGCACTGGCTGGCTGACGGCAGCCGAGGCTCGATGCGCGAGCACAGCCGGTTCCGGCGCGACGCCGGGTGGCAGTACGTCGACGGCGACTCCCTCTAGGAAGCCCGCCAGGTCGGCCGCTCGCCTCCTCAGCCGGCGGCCAGCTCCTCGGCCCGCGCGAGCGCTGCGGCCGTCGCCCGGTCGAAGATGCCGCCCAGGTCGGCCGCCTGCAGCACCCCCACGGCCTGCTCGGTCGTGCCCTTCGGACTCGTGACGCGCCGCCGCAGCTCTGCGGGCGAGGCGCCCGTCTGATCCGCAGCGAGCAGCTCGGTGGCTCCGCGGAAGGTGCCCTGCACCATCGTCGCCGCCTGCTCCGCCGTGAAGCCCATGCGCTCTGCGGCCTTCGTGAGCTCTTCGATCAGCAGGAAGACGTATGCGGGGCCGGAGCCGGAGATGGTCGAGAGCGCGTCGATCTGCGACTCGTCGAGCACGATCACGTCGCCCACCGCCTCGAACACGCGGGCCACGAGGGCGACGTCCTCGTCGGTGGCCCGGCTGCCCCCGGCGACGCCCGTCACGCCGAGGCCGACGGTCGAGGGGGTGTTGGGCATCGCCCGCACGACGGCGACGGATGCCGGCAGCGCGGCCTCGATGGAGGCGGTCGTCGTGCCCGCGGCGATCGAGACGACCACCGCATCCGACGCGAGGTGGGGAGCGATCTCGCGCGCGAGGTCGACGATGCCGACGGGCTTGACGCCCAGCACGACGAGCTTCGCGCCCGCCACCGCGCGAGCGTTGCCGTCGGGCTCGTCGGCGAGCGCGATCGACTCGACGCCGTCGAGCTGGATCGCGGCGGCCTTCTCGGCGGTGCGGTTCGTCACTGCGACGCGCTCGGCACCGTGGCGCACGAGCCCGTGGAGGATCGCGCCGCCCATCGAGCCGACGCCGAGCATGGCGATGGGAGGGAGGAGATCGGTCATGCCGGCCAGGCTATCTGCGCTGCTCGCCGCGCGTGGCGAGGGCACCGGTCGGCTGCGCCGCGAGCGTAGACTTCCCGCCGTGAGCGCATCCCACGGAACGAAGGCAGTCGTCGCGGCATTCCTGGCCAACACCGGCATCGCCATCACCAAGTTCATCGCCTGGTTCTTCTCGGGCTCGGCGTCGATGCTCGCCGAGGCCATCCACTCCGTCGCAGACGCCGGCAACCAGCTGCTCCTCCTGCTCGGCGGGCGGCTGGCGAAGAAGCAGGCCGACCAGGAGCACCCCTTCGGCTACGGCCGCGAGCGCTACGTCTGGGCCTTCATCGTGGCGCTCGTGCTCTTCTCGGTAGGTGGTCTCTTCTCGATCTTCGAGGGCATCTCGAAGATCCAGGACCCGCACGAGCTCGAGATCATCTGGCTCCCGCTCCTCGTGCTCGGCATCGCGATCGTGCTGGAGAGCTTCTCCTTCCGCACGGCCATCAAGGAGTCCAACAAGGTGCGCGGCAAGGCCGGGTGGTGGCAGTTCATCCGCCGCTCGAAGAGCCCCGAGCTGCCCGTGATCCTGCTCGAGGACCTCGCCGCGCTCGTCGGACTGGTCTTCGCCTTCGTCGCCGTCGGCCTCACCGCGCTGACGGGCAACCCGCTGTTCGACGCGATCGGCACGCTGTTCATCGGCGTGCTGCTGATCGCCGTCGCGGCGATACTCGCCGTCGAGATGAAGTCGCTGCTGATCGGCGAGGGCGCGACGAACGAGGATCGCGCTCGCGTGCAGCGCGTGCTGAACGGGAACCCGGGCGTGGAGGCCGTCATCCACATGAAGACGCTCTACCTCGGCCCGGACGAGCTGATGATCGCGGCGAAGGTCGCCTTCCCGCCGCACTCCGACATCGAGCACATCGCGACGACCATCAACGCCCTCGAGGCCAGCCTGCGCGACGAGGTCGAGCATGCGCGGGTGATCTACATCGAGCCCGACCTGTACCTGGCGAAGCCCGAGATCGCACCCTCCACCGACCACATCGTCATCCAGTCCGGCAACTAACGCCGCGAGGGGCTGTTGTGTAGGCTGACTACATGGACTTCCTGCACTCGCTCCTCGTCGCGGCACACCTGATCGGCGCTTCGCTGCTGGTCGGCACCTTCTTCGTGCAGATGCGCGCGAAGACGGGCTTCCACTTCCCCATCATGCTGACGGGGGCGTCGATCCAGCTCGCCTCGGGCATCGCGCTCTACGGCCTCGCGATGACCGGCGAGGGCGAGCCGAACCACATGAAGCTCGGCATCAAGGCCCTCATCGCCCTGATCGTGTTCGTCGCTGCGCTGCTCGGCTTCCTGCGCAGCCGCGCGATCCAGCACGAGAAGGCGGGCCTGCGGCAGGGCGGTGCGGTCTCGGTCGGGAACCTCGAGCTGCCGGAGCGCCGCGTCAAGACCTTCTTCCACATCGCGGGCGGCCTGGCGCTCGTCAACCTGCTCATCGCGGCCCTCTGGCAGTAGGCCCGTCGGCCGACCGGCTCCGCGGCAGCGCGAGGCCTCGGCTCGGGCGGCCACCTGACCGGCAGGCCGAGGCTCAGCGGCGGCCGGCGAAGAAGGCGCGCAGCTGCGCTTCAGCCTCGCCCGCGAGCACGCCCGCGACGACCTCGACGCGGTGCGGCAGCCGCCGCTCGCGCAGCACGTCGATCACGCTGCCCGCAGCGCCCGCCTTCTCATCCCACGCGCCGAAGACGACGCGACCGATCCGGCTCGCGAGGATCGCCCCCGCGCACATGACGCACGGCTCGAGCGTGACGACGAGCGCGCACCCGTCGAGCCGCCACGTGCCGAGCCGGGCAGCGGCCTCGCGCAGCGCGACGACCTCGGCATGCGCGGTCGGGTCGTGCAGGGCCTCGCGCTCGTTGCGGCCGGTGCCGATGACGGTGCCGGATGCGTCGACCACCACGGCGCCGACCGGCACGTCGTGCGTGGCCTCGGCCGCGAGGGCCTGCGCGAGCGCCTCGCGCATGTGCGCCTCGTCGCGCGCAGCTGGCCGCATCCGATCTCCTCGCGCTGGTCCTCGACGCTCGACGCACCGCGTGCGCCCACTACCCTGAACCCTATGCGAGTCCATGTCGCCGACCACCCGCTCATCACCCACAAGCTGACCGTGCTGCGGGATGCGGCTACGCCCTCCCCCACGTTCCGCGCCCTGGTGGGCGAGCTGATGACGCTGCTGGCCTACGAGGCCACCCGCAACGTGCGCGTGACCCCGAAGGAGATCCAGACCCCCGTCACGACCACGACGGGCGTCGCGATCGCCGAGCCGCGTCCGCTCGTGGTGCCGATCCTGCGCGCCGGGCTCGGCATGCTCGATGGCATGACCGCGCTCGTGCCCACCGCCGAGGTCGGCTTCCTGGGCATGGCGCGCAACGAGACGACCCTCGAGCCGACCACCTATGCCGAGCGCCTGCCCGACGACCTGAGCGACCGACAGTGCTTCGTGCTCGACCCGATGCTCGCCACGGGCGGTTCGCTCTCCGGCGCGATGCAGTTCCTCTTCGACCGCGGCGCCGTCGACGTCACGGCGATCTGCCTGCTGGGGACCCCCGAGGGCCTCGAGCGCGTCGAGCGCGACATGGCCGGCCACGACGTCACGATCGTGCTGGGAGCCCTGGACGAGCGCCTGGACGAGCGCGGCTTCATCGTGCCGGGCCTCGGCGACGCCGGCGACCGGCTGTACGGCACCGTCGGGCACTGACCGGCGACCGCGCGCGTCGGACCGTCGACGGCATCGATCGGATGCGCGCCTGCGCGCGCCTGCGTCACACTTCGTCACATCGTCGCGATGTTTGACATCTCGCGCGAGGAGCCGCGATACTGACACGCATGACGACCACCTCCCGCCCCCAGTCCGTCCTCGCGACGAACGGGTCGAACGGCATGATGATGCCGAAGGTCGCCATGCGTCGAATGTGTGCTTGAGCACAGCTCGCACCGCCTGACCGCTCCGACGAGGAGTCGCTGACGCTCTCGCGTCGCATCCTCCGGGCTTGAGCAGCCCCTGGAGCGGTCCCCGAACCAGCACCGGTTCGCACACGACTGATCGACACCCACGTCGACGGCTGCATCATCCGTGCCTCTCGGCACGCCAGCCGACGACGGCACGCCGGAAGGCCCCTCATGACCATCACCGCCCTCAGCACCCGCACCCGTCGCCCCTCCTTCGAGCAGCCCGCCGCTCGCGGCGCGAACGCCCTCGCCCGTCGAGTCGCGACCCTCCCGTCCCCCGCTCCGCAGCCGCATCCGGCCGCAGCCCGTCCTGCCGCTCCCAGCCCGGTGCGCGCCGTGCCCGAGGGCACTGAGGCACGCGGCTTCGTGCTCTACGTCGGGCTCGGCGAAGACGCAGCGGCGGCTGACCAGATCGAGCTGGCCCGACTCGTCGGCGAGCTGCGCGCGCTCACGACACGGCTGGCGCCCAGCGCGCAGACGCACGCCGCCGTGGCCCTCGCCCCCTCGGGCTCCGGGGGCCGCGACGTCGAGGTCGTGCGGCGCGCGCTCGGCGATCCCGCCGTGCAGCAGCCCGCGCCCGAGGTCGAGCAGGGCATCGTCATCGACCTGACCCGCAAGCGCGTCGCGATCGGCGACGACATCGCGCCGCTCACCTACCGCGAGTTCGAGCTGCTGCAGCACATCGTGCTGCGCGAGGGCTCGACGGTGGGCCGCTGCGACATCATCGACGCGCTCTGGCACGACGACGCCGACGACCGCCCCAACGAGCGCACGATCGACGTGCACGTGCGGCGACTGCGCGCGAAGCTCGGCGGCTACGCCGAGATCATCCGCACGGTGCGCGGAGCCGGCTATCGCTTCGACCGCCACGCCGACGTCACGGTGCTCGCGAGCGGCCCGAGCCCCGATCGCTTCTGAGCGGCACCGCCGGCCGAGGGCCACAGCCAAATCACAGCCGGTGCTGGGCTCGTTCGTTACCGATCCGTTATACATTCGACGCACGTTGATCGTAGTGCTGTGGCGGTCAGCGGAAGCGAAGGCCAACGCCTCGCTTGGTGCAAGGGACTGGGGCCGGCCGAGAGAACTCGGTCGGCCCTGCACCATGTCTGGGGCCGTCAGCGAGCGGCCCGGCCGCCGTCAGGCCAGGTGCTCCGCCAGGAACGCGGCGGCGCGCCGCCGGAAGGTGCCGGAGGTCGGCGCGTTCACGTGGTTGCGCCCGGGGATCGGCTCGAACCGTCCGTCGGGCAGGATCGGCACGAGCGTCTCCGTGTCGCTCGCGCGCGCATCCTCGGCGCCCGTCATGAGCAGCGTCGGCACCGCCGGCGGCGCCTCCTCCGGGTCGAACAGGGTCGCCGACACCTCCCCCGCCAAGGTCACGAGCGTGGCGGGGTCGTGCTCGGGGAAGACCCTCGCGAGATCCACGATGAAGGACTCCATCGGGCCGGGCTCGGCCTCGCCCGCGAGCGCTCGATGCGCCAGCTCGAGGTCGAAGCGCTGGAAGGGGTCGCCCGCCGGCAGGCCGCCGAGCACGAGCGCGCGGAACGCGTGCGGCCGAGTGCCCGCGTGACGCCACAGCAGCCGCGCACCCATCGAGTAGCCGATCGCGCCCGGCGCCTCGTCGAGCGCGAGCTGCTCGAGGACGGCGTCGACGTCGTCGACGAAGCGCTGCACGTCGTAGCCGGTCGTCGGGCGATCGCTGTCGCCGTGCCCGCGCAGATCCATCGCGATGCCCCGCAGACCCGCGCCCGCGAGCGCCTCGCCCCACCGCGTGTCGATCCAGTTGCGCTGCGCGTTGGAGGAGAAGCCGTGGATCAGCAGCACCGGCCGGCCGTCAGGATCCCCCAGCTCGTGCAGCGCGATCCGCACGGCATCGGGCGCCATCGCGAAGACGGTCATGCGGTGGCCGCCGCGGTGTGGGATCCCGCTCGGGCGTCGAGCTCTGCTGCATGCATGGCTCTAGGCTATGCGTCGAGAGAGAGGGCCCCGGTGCCGCGTTCCGTCCTGTTCATCAAGCACATCGAGTACGAGACGGGCGGCCACGCCACCACGATGCTGTCGCACCTGCCGACGCGGGAGGCCGTCTTCGCGACCGAGCTGCCGAGCCTCGACGAGCTCGCCGGCGTCGTGATCCTCGGCGGCCAGATGAGCGCCGCCGACGTCGACGCGTTTCCCTCGCTGCAGCACAGCGCCGACCTCGCACTCCGCGCGATCGACGCCGAGATCCCCGTGCTCGGCCTCTGCCTCGGCCACCAGATCATCGGCCGCGCACTCGGCGGCGAGCACCGCGAGGGGGCCGTGGACTCGGTCGGGGTCGTCGACATCGAGCTGCTCGAGCCCGATCCGTGGCTCGGCGACCACGTCGGTCGCGTCGGCGCGATGCGGTGGAACAGCGACGTCGTCTCGCTGCCCCCTGGCGCCACGCTGGTCGCGCGCAGCGAGAGCGTCGAGAACGACGCCTTCCGCTACGGCTCCGCCCTCGGCCTGCAGTTCCACCTCGAGGCCGACGACCGCGTGATGCGCCTCTGGGACTCCGTCGCGACCCCCACGCTCTCCCAGCTGCGGGGTGCGGATGCGGTGGCGCGGTGGCGCGAGCACCTCACCACCGATCCGACGCTGCTGGGTGTCGTGGAGCGCGGCTTCCGCGCCTTCGCGAGCGCGTGCCAGCAGCGGCTCTGACCCGGCACCGACCCTCCGGAGGGCGACATGAGGCTCCTGCTCACCTCGATGGGCGTCACGAACGCCAGCATCGCCGACGCGCTGGTCGACCTCCTCGGCAAGCCGATCGCCGAGTCGAGCGCGCTCATCATCCCGACGGCCGCCCATCCCTTCCCGGGAGGCGCCGGCATGGTGTGGGAGGCGGTCGCGGGTCGCGCACCGGGCCCGCTGGCGGAGCTGGGGTGGAAGTCGCTGGGCGTGCTCGAGCTCACCGCGCTGCCCACCATCCGGCCCGAGAGCTGGGTGCCCGCGGTGCGCGACGCCGACGCGCTGCTGGTGTGGGGCGGCGACGTGCTCTACCTGTGCCACTGGCTGCGGCAGTCCGGTCTCGCCGACCTGCTCCCCTCGCTCGACGCCACCGTCTACGTGGGCGTGAGCGCCGGCAGCATCGCCCTCGCGGCACGCAACCCGGATGCGGCGTTCGACCTCCAGTTCGTGCCCGACGGCAGCGCCATGGCCGAGGAGGCCGACCAGACGCTCGGCCTGGTGGACTTCGCGCTCTTCCCGCACCTCGTGCCCGACGGCACCCCGGGCGCGACCCTCTCCGCCATCCAGCGGTGGGCCGACGGCATCCCGAGCCCGACGTACGCCATCGACGACGCGACGGCGATCACCGTCGTCGACGGCGAGGTGCGAGTCGTCTCCGAGGGCGACTGGCACCTGCTGCAGCCCTAGCCCGCAGCTGCTGACGCCGCCTCAGATCGCGACGCGCAGCCGGCCGACCGGCTCGTCGGCGCTCAGCTGCAGCAGCCCGAGCGGCTGCGCGAGCCGGTCGAGCGTGCCCGCGGGGATCGCGCCGGCGCGCTCCAGCAGCGCGAGCGCCACGGGTGCGCCAGCCCGACGCGCCCCATCCGCCGTCTTGACGACCGCGGTGGTGCCGTCGGGGGCGACCATCGCCTGGGTGCCCTCCGCCCCGAACTTCGTCGCGCATCCGGTCGCCTCGATCACGACCGCATCGGGCTTGCCCGTGCCGTCGATGAGGGTGGGATGCGCGCGCATCGCGTCGCCGACCACCCGGTGCGCACCGACGCCGTCGGGCGCGAGGCGGCGGAACGCGCGCGCGAGGCCCACGGGCGTGGTCGGGAAGACCACCGCGCCGCAGCCGTCGTGCGCGAGCCCGTCGATGCGCTCGCCCGTCGCGCTGGCAAGCCCATCGCGCAGCAGCGCGGTCAGCGGGTGGTCGTCGCGCCAGTAGCCCTCCGCTGCGCCGAGCGCCCTGGCAGCCGCCGCGAGCCCGATGTGCTTGCCGGAGCACATGTGCGCGAACCGACGCTGGGTGCCGTCAGGAGCGCGCATGGGGGTGCATCGCAGGCCCTCCTCGTCGACGCCGTGCAGGGCCGCCATCTGCCGCGCCGCGTCGAGGTGCTGCTGCTCGGCGTGATGGCTGGCGCTCGCGAGCGCCGCGTGGGCGGGCTCGAGCTCGAGCAGACCGGCGTCGATCAGCGTCGCGGCATACAGCGGCTTGAGGCTGCTGCGGGCGAGGAACGGCCGACCGACGTCGCCGTGCGCCTCGACGACGGTGCCGCTCGGATCGATGACCACCGCGACGCCGCGGTGCTGGGATTCGTCGAAGCCGTCGCGCTCGACGACGGCCAGGAGCTCGGTGGTGGGCATGCCTCCACGCTAGCCGGAGGCGCGAGCGGCCTCGACGCCGAGCAGCAGCTGCTTCGCCGCGGATCCGCCCGCGTACTGCCCGATGCCGCCGTCGCTGCGCACCACCCGATGGCACGGGATGGCGATCGGCAGCGGGTTCTTGCGACAGGCGGTGCCGACCGCGCGCACGGCGGCGGGCGAGCCGACCGACTGCGCGACCTGGGCGTAGCTGCGGGTCTCGCCGTACGGGATCTGCCGCAGCTGCTCGACGACCCGGCGGCCGAAGCCTCGGGCCAGCGCGAGGTCGAGCGCGCCGTCGTAGGCGCTCGCCTCCCCCGCGATGAGCCGCTCGAGGCCGCGCGCCGCGTCGTCGAGGAGCGCGGGCGCCTCGAGCACGCGCGGGCTGAGCGTCGTCGCGAGGCGCCCGAGCGTGGCATCGGGAGCATCGCCGTCGAACGTCACCGAGACGAGTCCGGCGGGCGTGGCCGCGAGCAGCAGGGTGCCGAGCTCGGTGTCGAGCCTGCGATAGCCGACGTCCAGCAGCTGCTGCGCCGCGGCGCGCGCCGCCAACCCGGCGCGCAGCGCTTCGAGCGGCGGGTCGGGCAGGCTCCACGGCCCGAGCGGGCTGAATGAGCCGGGCAGGTCGAGGTGCTCAGCCACCCTCGCCTCCCAGCAGCGCGCGGAGCCGGCGCATGCCGTCGGAGGAGGCGCGACGCGCCGCATCCGCCGTCCCGTCGATCGCAGCGGCGACCTCGGCGAAGGGCAGGCCGCCCAGGTGGTGCAGCACCACCGCCTCCCGCTGCCGTGGCGTCAGCTGGGCGAGGGCGCGCGCGAGGTCGAGGTCGCGCGCGTGCCCGGGCACGGTCGAATCGGGGGCTGCGCGATCGGGCACCTCGCCGACGACGAGCCGCGAGGCGCGCCGCAGCACGTCGATCGACTTGCGGTGCGCGATCGTCACGAGCCACCCCTCGATGCTCGCGTCGTGCGCCAGGCGCGGGTAGGCCTCGAGCGCCGCGAGGAAGGTCTCGCTCCACGCGTCGTCTGCGTCGGCCTCCGGCAGCAGCGCTCGGCAGACGCGCCAGACCCTCGTGCCGTGCTGCGCGACGATCGCGTCGAACGGAGCACGGGTCACGCGACCGAATCTAGCCCGCTGGAGGGCCCGCCGGGGTCGCCGAGGTCGAGCGAGGCGCCGATCTCGAGGTCGAGCAGGAAGCGCTTGCGCTCGACGCCGCCGGCGTAGCCGGTGAGCGCACCGCTCGCCCCGACGACGCGGTGGCACGGCACCACGATCGACAGCGGGTTGCGGCTGTTCGCGAGGCCGACCGCGCGCACCGCCGTCGGCTGGCCGATGCGCGCGGCGATCCACCCGTAGGTGCGCGTCTGGCCGTAGGGGATCTCGCGGAGCGCGCTCCACACCCGCTGCTGGAACGCGGATCCGGCGGGCGCCAGTTGGAGGTCGAAGGCCGTGCGCTCCCCCGACCAGTACTCGCCGAGCTGCGCCACGGCATCCCCGAACGCGTCGTCGTCGCGCTCGCCGAACGCGGCCTCGTCGGGGGCGGGCCGGTGGTCGAGCATGAACAGGCCGCTGAGTCCCGCCTCGCGGCGGACGAGCGTGAGCGGGCCGATGGGGCTCTCGATGGTGGTGTGCGTCATGGTCGTCTTCCTCTCATACTCTGCCAACGCGCGGGGCGGGTCAGATGTGAGGCTGTGGATCGCGCGCGCCTGCGCCGCCGTAGGCTCGGAGCATGGAGATCGCGCTCGTCCGCCACGGCCAGACCGACTACAACCGCGACGGCCGCATGCAGGGCTCGAGCGACATCCCGCTGAACGAGACCGGCATCGCGCAGGCGCTCACCGCCGCGCGGCTGCTCGCGGACGAGCGATGGGATGCGGTGGTGTCGTCGACGCTGCAGCGCGCGATGGTCACCGCCGATATCATCGCCGCCGAGCTCGGGCTCGACGTCGCCGGCCGCTACGCCAGCCTCATCGAGCGCTCCTACGGCGAGGCGGAGGGCCTCACCAAGGAGGAGGCCGTCGCCCGCTTCGGCGACGACTGGCCGGGCGAGGAGGCCTTCGAGGATCTGCAGCGGCGCGCGGTGGCGGCGGTCGACGAGGTGGCCGCCGCGAACCCCGTGGGAAGCCTGGTGATCGTGGCGCACGGCACCCTCATCCGCGCGTTCGCCGATCGGGTCACGGGCGTCGAGACGGAGACGCCTGCCAACGCGCACTCGGTGCGGTTCGCCGGGCTGCCGGGCGCGTGGCGGCTCGTCGACGGGCTGGTGCTGCGGTGAGCCTGGAGGCACTGCGGGCCGCGCTGCCCGAGGGCGTGCTGGTCGTCGACCCCGCTGCGCTCGAGATCGCTCGCGCCGACAAGTCCGGGCACCGCTCGGCATCCGCGCCGCTCGCGATCGTCGAGGCGCGGGCGCCCGAGCACGTGCAGGCAGCGATGCGCTGGGCGAGCGAGTACGGCGTGCCGGTCGTGCCGCGCGCCGCCGGCACGGGGCTCGCGGGCGGCGCGATCGCCAGCGGCGGCGAGCTCGTCGTCTCGGTCGACGCGATGCGGCGCGTGCTCGACGTCTCGCTCATCGATCAGTCCTGCGTCGTCGAGCCGGGCATCCGCAACGCCGAGCTCAACGAGATCCTCGCGACCCACGGGCTCTGGTGGCCGCCGGATCCGGCCAGCCGCGCCATCTCGACCGTCGGCGGCAACATCGCCACGAACGCCGGCGGGCTGCTGTGCGCGAAGTACGGCGTCACGCGCGAGTGGGTGCTGGCGCTCGACGTCGTGCTCGCCGACGGCAGCCGCATCTCGACCGGTCACCGCACGGTCAAGGGCGTGACGGGGCTCGACCTCACCGCGCTCATGATCGGCTCCGAGGGCACGCTGGGCATCGTCGTCGGCGCGACCCTCAAGCTGCGACCGCTCGTCGATGGCCCGGTGTGGACGGTGGGGGCGTTCTTCGACGACGAGAGCACCGCTGCTGCCGCGTGCACCGCCGTGACCGCCTCGCGCATCCGCCCCGCCATCATGGAGCTCGTCGGGCGCGACGCGGTCTCGATGCTCGCCGCCTACACGGGCCGCCCCATGGAGGGCGCCTTCGTGCTCGTGCAGACCGACGACCTCGGGGCCGAGGCGACCTCGGAGACCGTGGCCGAGATCCTCGTCGCGCACGGCGGCCGGGTCGAGCGCACCGACGACCTGAGCGAGTCGGATGCCCTGGTGCAGGTGCGCCGGCAGGTGCACTTCGCGCTCGAGTCGTTCGGGACGGTGCTCGTCGAGGACGTCTCGGTGCCGCGATCCCGGCTGGCCGAGATGTTCGCCGCCTGCCACGAGGCCGCAGCCCGGCACGGCGTGCGGCTCGCGGTGACGGCGCATGCTGGCGACGGCAACCTGCACCCGACCTTCGTCTTCGACGGTCCGGAGCCGAGCGAGGCGATCTGGGCGTGCGCGAACGACGTGTTCGCGGCGGGCATCGCTCTCGGCGGCACGCTGACCGGTGAGCACGGGGTGGGCATCCTGAAGCGACGATGGCTCGTGGATGAGCTGGGCGAGCGTCAGCTGGCGCTGCAGCGGGCGGTGAAGGCGGCCTTCGACCCGCTCGGCATCCTGAACCCCGGCAAGGCGCTCTGAGGCTCCGGACGCTGGACCGGCCAGGCGGTCTCACGTCGCCCCACCGGGCTCCGCCGACCGCCTGGCCGGTCGGGGGTCATCAGCGGACGGCGACCAGGTCGCAGACGAAGATGAGCGTCTCGTTCGGGCCGATGACGCCGCCGGCGCCGCGCTCGCCGTAGGCCAGGTGCGGCGGGATCACGAGCTTGCGACGCCCGCCGACGCGCATGCCCTCGATGCCCTGCTCCCAGCCGGCGATCACCATGCCGACGCCGAGCGGGAACTCGAGCGGCGCGCCGCGCCCGTAGGAGGCGTCGAACTCCTCGCCGCCGGAGTGGGTCACACCCACGTAGTGCACGCTCACCTGCGAGCCCTGCACGGCCTCCTCGCCGTCGCCGACGGTGATGTCGGTGATCTCCAGCTCGGTCGGTGCGGGCCCCTCGGGGGCGTCGATCTCAGGCTTCTCAGTCATGCCTCAATCCTCGCACGCCCGCTGCTGGGCGCTCGGTGCGGCGAGCGCGACCGCGTCAGTGCTCGTCCTCGTCGGCCTGCAGGCCGATCTCCTCGCGGTCGATGATGCGCTGCACCGTGCCGACCGTCTTCGAGTCGAATCGCCCCGAGCGCCGCACGTGATCGAGCCACAGGCGCTCCGCCTCGACGGCGAGGTGGCGCAGGCGCGCGATCTGCGCGACATCGGTGGAGGCGTCGTCCGGGTCGACCTCGGCGACGTGCGCCGCCCACGCGCGACGGGAGCGCATCCGCTCGCCCGCGGCCTCCACGAGCGCGCGGTCGATGCCCTGCTGCTCGGCGGAGCGCTCCATCGCCTCGATGCCCGCCTCGATCGTCTCCCCGAGCAGCTCGTCGAGCTCGAGCCGGTGGCGCTCGGCGCCGTCATGGGTGAGCCGCAGCGCCCGCACGAGCCAGGCGAGCGTGCCGCCCTGCACGAGCAGGGTGACGATCGCCACGACGAAGGCGACCAGCACCAACTCTGCGCGCATCGGCACATCGGCGGGCAGCGTCTGCACGGCCGCCACGGTGACGACGCCGCGCATGCCTGCCCATCCGATCGCGAGCATGTCCCGCCAGCCGAGCCGCTGGTCGTCGAGCGCCTCGATGTCATGCCCGCGCATCGCGTGGAGCCGCCGCAGCCTGGTGGCGCGCTTCGACCCCGCCTCGGCCTGCTCGAGCTTGCGCCCGAGGCGCGCGTGCTCGCGTCGACGGTTGCGCGCGGCGCTCCGCAGCCACCACATGAGCGGCGGCATCGAGGCGAGTCGCACCGCCAGCAGCACCGCGCACAGCAGCAGCCCGACGAGCACCACGTTCACCAGGTGGCGCTCCCCCGCGCCGACCGCGTCCATGATCACCAGCAGCTGCATGCCCATGGTCAGGAAGACGCCGTTCTCGACGATCACCGAGAAGGTCGCCCATGTGGCGCGCTCCTGCGCGCGCCTCGTGGCGCGGATCCGCACCTGGCTGCGGTTGCCGATCACGAGGCCGGTGATCACGACGGCGACGATCCCCGAGCCGTGCAGCGACTCGGCCGCCAGGAACGCGAGGAAGGGCGTGGCGAGCGAGATCGCCGTGTCGATCGCGCGGTCGTTGGCGAGCTGGCGGATGCGCACGGTCGCGGTGCCGACGACGGCGCCGACCACGACGGCGACGACGACGGCGAGGACGAAGTCGCCCAGGAGCGGGCCCGCATCGATCTCGGAGTCGCCGACCTGCACGATCGCGGTGACCGCGGTGCTGAGCAGCACGAGCGCCGTGGCGTCGTTGATGAGGCCCTCGCCCTCGAGGATCGTCACGACGCGCGGTGGCAGGCCGAGGCGCTTGCCGAGCGCCGTGGCGGCGACGGCATCCGGAGGCGCGACCACGGCGCCGAGGGCGAGCGCGGCGGCGAAGCCGATCACCGGCCACAGCGACTGCAGCACGAGCGCGACCGCGAGGGCGCTCACGCCGACGAGCAGCACCGCGAGGGAGCCGATCACGCGCAGGTTGCGGCGGAAGTCGACCGCCGGCACCTTGAGCGCCGCCGTGTAGAGCAGCGGCGGCAGGATGATGGTGAGGAAGACCTCGGGCGGGACCTCGATCTCCGGCACGCCGGGGATGAGCGAGATGCCGGCGCCGAGCACCACGAGCAGCAGCGGCGCGGCGACGCCGATGCGATTGGCGATGGTGGCGACGGCCCCGACGATGAGGATGCCGATCACGACCACCAGGGTCACTTCCGTGGTCACGCCGTGCATCCTCGGATCGTATCCACCTGCGCATCCCGAGGTTGCCGCCGTAGCCTGAGCGCGTCGGCCCGGAACCGTGCCGACGCGACACAAGGAGGAACCATGGCCATCACCTCGAACGCCAGCGCGACCTGGAACGGCGACCTCGCCTCGGGCAGCGGCACGGCGGAGCTCGCCTCCGGATCGAGCTTCGACCTCACGTGGAAGGCACGCGCGGAGGAGGGCGGATCGGTGACGCCCGAGGAGCTCATCGCCGGGGCGCACGCCTCGTGCTTCTCGATGGCGCTCTCGCACACCCTCTCCCAGGCTGGCCACACCGCGGAGTCCCTGGCGACCTCCGCCAAGGTCTCGTTCGTCGCGGGCACCGGCATCACGGGCAGCGCGCTGACGGTGAGCGGCCGCGTGCCCGGGATCGACCAGGCGCAGTTCGCCGACTTCGCCGAGCAGGCCAAGGCGGGATGCCCCGTCTCGCAGGCGCTCGCCGGGGTCGAGATCACGCTCGAGTCAGCGTTGCTTGAGGTCTAACTTGCGTTTCGCGCAATGTTCGCCCTAGCCGCCGGGTGCAATTCCGGGCTATAAACAGAGTTGACAGACTTTCCAACTCAACGAAGGAGCATCATGAAGCTCAACAAGCCCGGCCGCCGCGGTGACGATTTCATCATCATGGGCGACCTCGTCATCACCGGAGACGACTTCATCATCATGGGTGGCGGCGACGACTGACCGACGCCAGCACGAACCCGAAGCCGCGGCCCCGACACCTCCGTCGGGTCGCGGCTTCGGCGTTCCCGGGGCTCGGAGTGCGGCAGACCCCGGGCGCGGTGCGCGCGTGCGGCGCTAGCGCTGGCGAGCCACCGCCCACGCCTCGGTGACGCCCTCCCCGGCGGCGAGGGTCAGCTGCACCGGACCCTCCGCGGGCAGCTCGTAGGTGAACGGATCGGCGCGGGCCTGCTCGCACTCGATGGTGCCCTCGAGGAGCGTCGTGCCGGAATCGCCGACCGAGGCGCTCAGCAGCGAGAAGCTCACGGATTCGCCCCCGGTGCACTGCCCGTCGATGGACAGGACCCCGCCCGCCTCCAGCGGGGCGCGGACGTCTGACGTCGTGGTGGGCACGCCGTCGACGATCGCGAAGCGAGCCCTTGCGAGCTCGCCCTCGACCGTCGCCGGCTCGGCGTAGTCGACGCTCTCGCCGCTGCTGCTGGGGATCGGCGAGCGCGAAGGTGAGGGTGAGGGCTCTGCCGGTGGCGTCGACGCGGACGACGAGGGCTCGGGCGGCTCCACCGAAGTGCATCCGGCGCAGACCGCGCCGAGGGCGAGGGCGGTGATGATCGCGGTCCTCCGTGCAGCGCTCATCACTGCACGCTAGCAAGCCGCCCGCGGCGTGGCCCTGACCGCCGCCGCTGCACAGGGGGCCGCGACGAGCTGAGCCTGAGCGGAGGACAACCCCGTGACGCCCGACCGGTCGCGGATGGAGGGAAGGGCCAGCCACTCGCGACCGGGGCGACGGCTGTCGCGCGGAGCGAGGCCGAGCATGCAAGAACCCCCGGCCAGACTCTCGTCTGACCGGGGGTTCTTCATCTTCACTGTCTCAACACAGTGCGCGCCCGGAGGGATTCGAACCCCCAACCTTCTGATCCGGAACCTACGGCGGAGCGCGCCCATTTCCGCCTGAACGTGCCCGTCCGCCGGCTGCCTACTTCACTGACGTCCCCCCACGTCCTTGGGCGCCTCTACGTTTCTGGACGGGTTCTTGGACGCACCTTGGAAGTATCACCTGCCTTAGCGCTATCTCACGGACTCGGATACTTCCTTGACGCGGAACTCGTCAGTGTGCGTTGCGGGGCGTTCGCGACTCAGGCTGCACGTGGTTTTGAAGATGCGACTCGACATCCTCGGGGGAGGTGTACTGAGCCTTGATCTGCGGCCACCATCGACTCTCGGCCACGGCTCTGGGCCCGTACCAGCCCTCGCTCGCGCGAGTTCTCGTCACGATCAATCCGTGGCGAGCTCGAGAGAGCATGACCAGCAGGACCCTCTGCTCTTCATTCAGCGCGTCACCGTGGCTATTGCGCTTCCCCGGCAAGTGTCCCTCCTCGAGGCCAACCACGAACGCCCAGTCGAACTGCTGGCCCTTTCCGGTGTGGGCGTTGAGCAGATGGACTCCCGGGCCGACCGCCTGCTTGGCATCGGCCGTCCGCATGGATCTGACGGCGGTTCGGGCGGTCGTTGCCTCGCTCCGCTCAAGGGTGTCGAACGCGTCGTCGACGAGCTCCCTCGCGTCAACGTCAGCAGGGTTTATCGAGTTGAGGACAGCGAGCCGCGCGTCGGCGACCGCGGCACCCCGCGGAAGCGCAGCGACCGTCGTCTGGATCAGAGCCACGGTCGCAGGGTCCTCGATCGCGAGCTCCCACCTGCGCACTGGAATGTCCGTCATGTCGGCGAAGGCGGCGTCAATGGACTTCCTCCGCCATCCGGCCCTGGCGATGATCCCGATGGAGGCCTCGGGCGAAACACCGTGGATCGATGTCGCCAGCCGAACCGCCAGCTCTGCCTCGGCCGCCTGGTCCTGGAGCACGAGCGCGGCGGAGCAGCCCCCACCGGGCCACTCGTCCGGCAGGGCGGCGACGAGACCCGACCCCGGGTCGATCTGCTCGCTGATCGAGCTGACCGTCTCGAGGACCATCGGCGAGGAGCGGAATGACTGATTCAGCCTGATCGGGTCGCCGCAGGTGCGCCTGACCAGCGCCTCGACCTCGACGGGCGCGGCACCTGCCCACGAGTAGATGCCCTGGAGCGGATCGCCTGCGAACGTGCGTCGTTCGCTGCAGCCGAGGACCGCGAGATCGAGCTGCTGCAGCGAGAGGTCCTGGAACTCGTCGACGATGACAGCGCCGAAGTGCGCCTGGTAGAGCCGCGCAACCGCTGGGATGCGGAGCAACCGCTGCGCGTGCCGAAGGAGGTCGTCGTAGTGGAGCTGGTTGGTCTCCTGCCGCGCGAGTTCGACCGCCAGCGCGAGTTCCGCGTCTCGGCCCGAATAGTGGTCGCGGATGGCTTGCAACACCTCGGCATCGGAGCGAGGTCCGCGCTTGACTTCGCCGAGCAGCGTGTCGATGGCGTACACCTCGGAACCGGTTCCGCCAGCCGCCTGGATCGCCCGCTTCGCGGTGCTCGTCTTCGGCATCCCGAGGTCGTCCATGCGCAGGCCGATGGTCCTGCCGTGCGCGAGGACGACCTGGGTGGCGAAGCCGTGGAAGTTGCGCACAACCATCTGCCGACGCGCTCGCGCCTGCCCCATCACCGAGCGCAGGCGCTCCTCGAGGTTCGCGCGGGCGCGCTTAGTGAAGGTCAGGGCGAGCACTCTCTGGTTCGGCTGCAGCGAGCCGATCTGGTGGGCGGCCCTGTGGGCCAGCACCTCGGTCTTCCCGCAGCCCGGAGGGGCGACGATCAGCAGATGGTCCCTCTCGGAGGTCGCCGCCGCCAGCTGCTCCTCGCTGAGCGCGAACCCCGTCATTGCCGGCTCAACTCGTCGAGCATTCGAACGAGCCTTGCCACGCTGCCGATCCTCTCGGCGCTGCCCGCGTCTAGCGCTTCCGATATGCAGGTCGCAGCTTCCACTTTACGATTGCCGCTTCGGCAGAACTTCGCGACCGCCTCGGCGGAAATGTCTTCGATGGCCTTAGCTTTGGACGCCTGGAGTATCCCCTGCTCCCGGCAGAGCCCACTGTCGACGAGGGCCTGCGCCGCGACTGGTCCGCCGAGCGCATTCGCGTACTCGTCTTCAAGGTCTTCCTTCGAGATGAAGACCTTCTTGTCGATGACGTTCTTGGGCTTTCCTCCGAAAGCCTGGACCCACGACGCGCTCTCCTTCTCGTCCACGAGGCCGAGCAGAGTCGGCCCGAATCCGTCGGGGCCGAGGAGAGGGAAGACATTTCTGAACTTGTCGGCCCCGTCCAACTCGACGACCACTGCTCCGAGCCGGTCGAGGTCGATCCCGAGTTCTTTGGCGACCGCCTCGACGATCACTCGGTCGGCGTCGCCCTCCACGAGGACGACGAACCTGGCCGTCAGCGCTTCCAGCAAGCGCGGCGACCACCAATGGGCTCGCACTTTCTCGACCTTCGACAGCTTTTCGTCGCCGATCTGGTGGCAATGCCCGTGCCGGTCCACCGAGATGACCTCGGCGGGCTCGAACCGGTGGAGGACGTACGGCGAGTGGGTGACGATGATCTTTTGGTTCCCTTCGCCGCTGAGGAGGTCGGCCGCCGTCCGCTGGCTCGTGGGATGGAGATGGATCTCCGGCTCGTCGATCGCCAGGACGTTCGCCGTGCCCTCGGCCAGGTCGAACAGCGTCATCGACATGAGCTGCCGAAGCCCGTCCGACTGCTCCATGAGCGACACCTGGCCATCGCCGCGGTTCAGGAAGATGGTCACGTCCTGGAGCACGTCGCTGGACGGGTCCGTGACGCTCCGGACTGCGAAGTCGTCCTTGACGACCGCGCGCGGCATCGCACGGCTGAGGTGGACAGCAACCCGGTCGAGGAGTTCCCCGACCGACTCGTTGCCCGCCAGCTCCTCGTTGAACTTTTCCAGGATGGTCTTCAGCCCGTCCTCGTTCGTGCCGAGGTCGGCAGCGTCCAGCAAAGTCCTGACCGGACTGTGCGCGCCCTCCATCATTGAGGCTCCCCGTGTCGCCTTGAGGTAGCGCCAGCCGAAGGCCTCGAGCTGCTCCCGGGTGGGGGCTCGTTCGTGGCCGCTCTCCGGGAACCACCGACGTATCGTCACGGCCTCGTCATCCTCGGGGTCCAGCTCCACGATCATCTGGACCCAGAGGTATTCGCTGGACTGATCCTCGGCGATACTGATCTCGGAGGGGAACGGCCGTCTGTTCTCGTTCGTAAAGTCGGTCCACATGGCATTGACGATGAGCTGCTGCTCGGGGTCCCTCAGATCCCCATGGGACAGAGCCTGGTACAGGCCCGCGGTGCTCGATCCCAGCAGCAGGTTGAGCATCCGAAGGATGGAAGACTTGCCGACGTCGTTCGCTCCCACGATGACGGCGTGCCGGCGCACGTCGAAGGCCAGGTCCTGGATCCGGCTGTGATTCGTGATCCCCAATCTTGACAGTCTCAAAGTGACCGCCCCCTTCCGCTGCTACCCAACTCGTATTGCCTTCATCGCTGCATGAATGATGCACTCCAGGAGCGACAGTTGCGGCTCACAGTCTCAACTCGAGCTCTCGCTGGGTGATCGTGACAGGTATGGTGCGTCATTCAATCTTTTGAGCGTCGCTAGATAGGAGCCCAGCCACATCCTCGCAGGAACACGACCTTGTCAGTGCAACGATCGCCTCCATCAATTCGACGCCGTCGAGTGCCGCCCCCTCAGCCAAACCAAAGTGGCGCGGGGGTCGGCTCGCTATCCCCTGCGATCTGCGGGAGACTGTCGCGCTTCGTCCCGTTCTCGTCGAACCCGGACGGCATCGGACACACCTGCTCGAACTTGGAGCCCAGGATGCCCTGCGGCAGGGAGCGCGGCCTCGACGGCATCGTCCGAGTTCATCTCGGAAGTATGCCTGCCTCGGCGACGACGCGGGAGCCCTCGGGGTCGACGCCGGGGACGGTGGCTGCGATGTCGTAGGTGGTGAGCATCGCCAGCGGCAGGATCGCCTGCAGGGTCTCCTTGGAGCGGGCGCCGATGCCGTCGCCTTCGACGTAGCGCATGGCGTCGATGATGCGCTCGGCTCGCTGGCGCAGCGTCCCGTCGCGTCCGAAGATGTCGATCTTGATCGGCACGGTCGGGTCTGCCAGGCGCACGACGCGAAGGTTGACCTGCTGGCCGGTGAGGGCGGATGCGCGCGCTGCCCACATGCCGAGGTCGCGGGAGAGGCGGCCGTCGCGCTTGGTGTCGAAGATGACGCCGGCCTGGCTGGTGTACTCGGTGTTGGCCATCGCTTCGCCGACGATCCACTCGAGCAGCTTCGACTTGCCGGAGCCGGGGTCGCCCAGGACGATGACGCCGGCCCACATGTCGGAGCGCGACAGGTGCGCGGTGGTGCCGTCGCTGGCGCCGATCTCGGGGCCGATGGGGTGGGCGAGCGCGGCGGGCACGCGGCGCGATGCGGTCGATCCGGTGCTGGTCGCTCCGGGTAGCGCGAGGGAGGCGACGAGCTCGGGTCCGACGATGAAGCTGGAGTGGGCCAGCGGCCACTCGCCGTCGTTGGCGGGCACCTCGACCTGGCGGCGTTCGTCGCCCTCGCCGACCCAGCGGGTGCTGGCCTTGCGGGGCGCGCGGGGCGGGGTGAGGCGGCGCGGCGGTGCGGGCACGAGGCCGGCTGCGAGCTTGCGCTGGATGCGGGTCCAGCCGGAGCCGATGATGCCGCGGTGCTTGGTGATGGTGGTGGCGGCGATGCAGGCGGAGATGGCGGCGACCGCCCACGGCCAGGCCGTCGGCAGGGTCAGCTCCGGCACCTCGGCCAGGTACGGGGCGCCGACGAAGGCGCCCGCGGTGGCGAGTACGCTGATGCCGGTCGCGCGCCACCAGGGGCGCATGAGGGCCGAGCGGCTGACGGTCTCGGCTGGGGCGATGATGTCGAAGCCGCCGAGGGCCGCGGTGAGCTGCTGGACGAGCTCGGCGCTGCGCCCGGCGATCTCGCTGCCGGCCCAGATGGACACGATGCGGCTGGATGCGCGCAGGCTGTGGTGGGTGCGGGCGTCGCGCTGGTGGGTGAACCACCTCGACCAGTCGCTGCGCTCGGCGCGGGTGGGCTCGCGCATCGACATGGCGACCCAGTCCCCCGGCATGAGGTTCGCGTCGATCGAGTCGGCGACGGCCTGGAGGGCGGTGCCGGCCTGCGTGTCGAGCTCGACGCTGGAGCGTCCGTGCCGCCAGGCGAGCCGGTGCAGGTCGGGGCGCTGGAGGTCGACCGGTTCCTCGTCCTGGTTGGAGGAGGCGTTGAGGCTGGTGGCGATTCGGAATGCGCGGTTCTTGGCGTTGCTGCCGTCCGAGACGAAGCGGCGGGAGATCGCCCCGTCCTGGTCGCAGAGGGCGACGAGCGTGGTGCCGGATGCGGCGGTGGAGAACGCCTCGGAGACGGCCTGGGAGAGCTTCCGCTCGACGTCGGCGTGCAGCGTCCCGGCGCGCGTGAAGGTGAAGGAGGTGGCCACGCGACCATCCATGCGGCAGGCCCGATCGACTTGGGGCTGGGGCGCAGGAAATCGTGTGCGCCCGCAACGTCTTTGCGCGCCGCCCGAGCCCCAAGCCGCGCCGGCCCGCGGCCGAGCCGCTCCTCCCCGGGCCGCATCGGTCCACATCGCCGCGGCGCGTCGCTGCGCCCCATCACGATGCTGTCTGCGTCAGGGTCTCCTTCGTCGTCCCTTCCTGGTCTCCCTTGGGGAGCGGCTGCGGCGTCACGGGGTGTCGCCTTGCCGGCCTTGTGGCCCCCTCCATCCGGCGGTGTCCACTGCGGCGCGGTACGTCGTCCCGGAGGCTTCCGCCTCCTCCTTCGCCGTCCCGCTGCGATTCGATGCTGCCCGCATCGCTTCGCTGCTGCGCGCCCGCCTGAGTGGACGCTTGCTCGGGGCGCCGCCCCGAACCCCGGGAGTCGGATGGTGCTGGAGTGCAGGTGGGTGTGGTCCGGCATGGGTGCTGGGGCCCGGAGGGCTGCGAGACGTAACGCCCAGCCTCGCATCGTGACGATTCGCCCCTTGCCCCCATGGCACTGTCCGCCGCCGGCGGGCACCGAAGCCTGGTGGAACCGGGGCTGGCCCTCATCCCGGGACGCGCTGCACCGCCCCGGAACGAGACGCACCCCGGAAGGTGGAGACGGGATGCCCGCCGCCGGCGGGGAAGCACAGCAGAGGTCAGCTGCAGAGCAGCACGGAACGAGACGAGGAGGGACGAAGCGGAGCATCACGCATCGGGTGTGCCGGAGGCAGAGGTTCGCGTGGCCGCAGGGCGTGTCGGAGAGGCGAGTCGTGGCAGAGCGGGACGTGGCGGAGCATGCAGGAGGTGAGTGGGGTTGGCCCGCCGCCGGCGGGACCTCGAGGTAAACACAGGTGGACGGTTCGAGCCGGAGGGTGCGCAGGGTGCGCGGCCGGAGTGGTGCCGGAGGAGCTGCAGGGCAGAGCCGGAGGTAGAGACAGAGCTGGAGGTGAGGCAGAGGAGGGAGCAGGTGGCGAAGACGGAGCAGGGCGAAGGCGAAGCCATACGAGGGAGCCGCCGGAGGCGGAGCCCGAGAGCACGAAGCGGAGCAAGGAGCGGAACGAGTAGGAACGAATCGAACATCACGTCGATCCGGTACATCGCGGAGCGTGTCGTGGGGCGAGCCCCGGAGGGGCGAGCCCTCCTTCTTATGGTGCTTCCCGGTCTGCTGCTCGTTGTCGGTGGTGCCCGGAGGGTGCCGCTATCGCGGCGGCTCGGCTTGGCGGCCTCGCGTGGCTCCGGGCGGTGGCCGGGGGCGGGGGTGGGTGTGCGCGATCGCGCGATCGGTGCCGAGCGCGGCGGGCTGGTCAGCGGAGGGTGCGCGTGGTGGCTCGCTGCTCGAGGAGGTAGGCGCGGATCGTCGTCCAGGCGAGCGCGTCGAGTCCGGCGAGGCGGCGGCCTGCGGGGGTGGCGGCGATCAGCTCGTAGACGGTGAGCCCGAAGGCCATCGGTGCGAGGCAGAGGAACACCAGCGCGAGGCCCGCGCCGGCTGCCGGGTGGGTGAGCGATCCGGTGACGAGCGGCGCGACCGCGGCGAGAGCACCGCCGGCGAAGAGGGTCACCTGCCAGGTCATCGCCGCAGACGAGATCGTCGCAAGGCTCGGGTCGGCACCGGGTTCGTCTCGGTCGAGCTCGGCGTGCATCTGGCGGCCGCCGGATCGCGCGATGCGGGTAGCCGAGCGCAGGAGCTGCTCGCGGCTGTGACCGACCCGGGCCGCGTTCCGGCCGGCGTCGACAGCAGCCTGGTGGAGGGTGGCTCGAGCCTGGAGCCCGAGCGCGGTGATCGGGTTCTCTGGTCTGGTCGGTCGAGACATGGGACGCTGCTCCTTGGGGTCGCCTGGTGCATAGGCGGTCGCCGCCTCGTGGGGCGTGAAGCCACACGACCGAAGGAGGGGCCGAGGATGCAAGAGAGCAAGAACGCCGAGCAGCGCGACGCCACTCGAACGCAGCGTCGACCGCAAGAGACGCTGCCGGGTACCGCCATCGTCGCCCTCACCGCTGTGGTCCTCGTCTCCGCTGTCGTGGTCATCACCTCGCTCGGCGTGCTGGTCTGACGACTCCGCATCGGCAGCCCCGCGACGCACGACGAAGCCCCCGGTCCTGACGCCGGGGGCTTCGCTGGTCGAGGGGTGCGGGGCTACTGGCTGAGCGTGCTGTCCGTCTTGGCCAGGTGTGCTTGCAGCCGGCCCATCGAAGCGCGGCGGTCGTCCTGCAGTCGGGTGCGGGCGGCGGCGCTGATGGTGACAGCGGTCGGGGTGACGGTGCCGTCGGTGGTGGCGCCGAGCGCGACGAGCAGCTCGTAGGCGTCGGCGTCCTCGGTGCGCTCGATGGTGACGTCGTGGTCGACTCCGCGGCAGCTGTCGCCGAGCGCCTGCTCGATGAGGTCGGTGCGGGCGATGGCGGCGGCGTCGCTCTCGTTGCGGGCGAGGTGGCGCGCGAAGTCGCGCATCGCCTCGGGGCTGGTGGCGGTGGTGTGGTGCCACTGCTCGCGCGGGTCGATGGCGCGCAGCTCGAGCTCGTCGATGGTGAGCTCGTACTCGCTGACCGAGGTCGCCTCGTCGTAGGAGATGCCGTGGTCGGTGAAGACGCGCGAGGTGGGGCTGACGATGTCGACCCCTCGCTGCCGGGCGATGGCGAGGATGGCGGAGGCGGTGGCTTGGCGCGACTCGACGTTCGCGTCTGTGCGTGCGCGGCGGGCGGTGCTGAGCCGGTCGAGCCTCTCGCCGATCGCGGGGTGTTCGGACAGCTGTCCGGCCTGGCCGGGGGCGGCGCCAGCTGCGAACTGGCCGCCGGTGGATGCGGGGCTGCCGGCGGGGCGGTGGGCGCGGCCGTGGTTGTCGATCGACATGGGATGCCTCCTGGCTGTCTCACCTGGAGCATCTGCGGGCGGCACGCCCGATGCGGCTACCGGGCGTCTGCGAGCACGGCGCTCAGCGGGTGCGCCGGCGTGATCCAGACGATGCCGGGGTGGTCGTGCTCGATCTGGTGCGCGACGTCGGTCGGGGGCTGCTCGCCCTTGATGCTGACGAGCTCGGCGAGGAGCGACTCGAGGCTCGGCGTGGGTTGCGCGTAGGCGACGGTGGTCTCGGTGCCGGTGGGCTGCGCGATGACGACGACGTGCTCGCCGATCGCGCGCACCTCGGTGATGCGCAGGCCCGTGTCCGCTTCGGCGTTCGGGGTGCCCCACAGGTCGGCGATGATGGCGGCGAAGTCGTCGGTGATGGTGGTCATGGTGTGGCCCTCTCCCCTGGCTTGGTCGCTCTGGACATAGCCGGTGCACGACGAAGCCCCCGGCGCGGCCGGGGTTCGGTCGACGACCGGGCGTGCTACGAGGACTGACCCGGCGCGTACTTCCAGAGTTGGAAGATGGGGGCGCCAGGTTCGAGCTCGAGCTCTTCGACTGAATCGTCGAGGATCGCGTTCGCGCTCTTGTTGTCGAGCGGGTCGAACTCCACCACGCCAGGAACGAAGTGCATCAGCAGGGGACTCAGCTGGAACATGGTTGCGATAGTGACGGTCTTGCCCGTGGCGGGGTGGCGGACGACGTCGCCGTCGTAGACGTCTGCCGCCGTCTTCCACTCCTCGATGAGCTGCAGCACGATGCGATAGTGGCACACCGCGCACGACGAAGCCCCCGGCGCGACGGCCGGGGGCTTCGGTCGGGTCACTCGAAGTAGCCGGTGACTCCGAAGAGGTACGAGCTGCAGGGGTCGCCGTAGAAGTCCGAGGTGAACGACACGGTGCCGCCCGGAGCTGCCTCCATCTCGTTCGTGTAGTCGCCGAAGGTGCGCTCGATCGTGCCGGCCTCGTCGAAGCAGTAGGTCGAGACAGAGAAGGGGCCGACCTGCTGCGCGTCCGACTCGTTCGTGGCGGAGCCGATGAAGCCGGTGTCGGTCGCCGACCACTCGGTGACGCGGAGGTCGCCGGTGTTGTAGAAGGACGTGTCGGCAGGCATGGAGTCGAAGTTGAACTCCACGTCCGCATCCTCGGGCACCTCGCCCGACTCGAGGTAGATGTAGGCGAGCCCCAGGCCACCCGGCGGGATCTGCGCAGGGGTGGTGCCCTGCGACATGCCGTTGGCGACCATCGCGCCCGCCGAGTCGCGCACCGTGGCGGTGGCGTCGACGTGGGAGACGGCCTCGCTGGTGTTGTTGCGGAACACGAACGGGAGGGTGCGCGCGTCGGCGTCGAGAGTGCCGACGCTGACGGCGGAGATGACGTCCGGCTCGCCGTCCTCGAAGTCGGTGACGGTGGCGTTACCGCCGAGCAGGCCGTCGGCGTTGAGGGCGAGCGGTGCGGCTGCCTCCGGCTCCGGCTCCGCCTCCGGCGGGGCGGTCGTCTCCGCCGGCGCCGAGGCTGCGGCTGGTGCGGAGGACTCGGCGGCGGGCTCCTGCGCGGGAGGCGCGATCGAGCAACCAGCGAGCAGGGCCACCGCGAGGGAGGCGATGACGAGACGGGAGGCCGTGGGGCCGAAGCGGTGCTGCACTGGGGTCGTCCTTGATCTTCACGATGTCTGCCGTCAAGCGATGGCATCAGGAGCATCGTAAGCCGGGCCGGGGACAGAGCGGCGACGGAACGACGAAGCCCCCGGCGCGATGGCCGGGGGCTGGTGTCGGTCGGGGCTGGGTCAGCGGCCTTCGGCCATGACGATGTAGTCGAGCGCGGTCTCGTAGCTGGAGGCCGAGTCGGCGGCCTCGCGGGCGCCGGCGGGGCTGTAGCCGGCGCCGACCATCTGGGTGAAGGCGACGTCGGGGTCGTACTCGTTGAGCGAGACGTTGCTGCCCGTGCGCCGCGGGAGCGTGTCGAGGTCCTGCCGCTCATAGGGGTCGTCGTCGAGGAAGTCGGGGACGCGGGCGTCGTCGTGGCGGTCGCCGTCGTGCGGCTCGTGCAGCCACTCCCATGCTTCCGGGGCGAGGCGGCGCCAGGGGCCGACGCCGCGGCCGTGCGCGTCGCGGTCGCGGCCGATGAGCTCGGAGTCGCCGGTCATCATGTCGTCCTCGTAGTCGTCCCAGACGGCGACGATCTCGTAGCCCTCGAGCGGGGCGAGGACGCGGTCGATGTCCTCGCTGGTGTAGCCGTTGGCGAAGGTGCCGCGGTGCTCGAGGATGTGCGTGTGGTCGGGCAGGGTCATGCCGAGGGGCTGGCCGAGCTCGGCGGCGCCGGCGGGTGCTGCCTGGGGTGCGAACTGGCCGCCGGTGGAGGCGGGGCTGCCGGCGGGGCGGTGGGCGCGGCCGTGGGTGTCGATGGTCATGGATCCTCCAGTGGTCTCTTGCCTGGAGCATCTGCGGGCCTGGCGCGCGGCGGAGACTTGGCGGGTGCCGTCAGTCGGCGCTCTGGCGCATCGCCCATCTGCGGAGCGTGGCGCGGATGCGCGCGGGGTTGACGGCCGCGTAGCCGCCGCCGGGCAGGCGGTCGCGGATGCAGCGTCCGGCGAGCAGCTCGGTGCGGGCGATCAGGGCCGTGTCGACCGGTGCGCGGTCGGGCACGAGGGCGGTCAGCGGGTCGCCGGGGCGGATGCCGGAGACGAGCGGGATGCGGATGGATGCGGCCGCGGCGGCGGTGAGCTCGTGCACGGGGGCGCTCATGCCTGCTCGATGATGTCGCCGAGCCAGTGGATGAGGACGACGTTGCCCTGGCGCCTCATCGGCTGGCCGGAGCTCCATGACTGTGCGACGTAGACGCCGGGGCGACCGGTGGGCTCGAGCGTGTAGTCGGCGCCGCGCGGGCCGGTGATCCACATGGTGGAGGAGCCGGCGTGGTCGCCAGTCGCCTCGATGCGCTGCTCTCGGACGGTGAACTCCTTGCCTCCGAGCTCGATCGGGGCGAAGTGCTGGATCGTGTAGCCGTCGTGCTGCTCGATCGGGGATGCGGTCTGGAGACTCATGCTCCTTCCATAGGCGGCGGGGTGGGACAGGAAGGCGGTCGCGCGGCCCTCTAGATAGTGAGGGGGAATCCATGATCCGCATCCGCCGTGACGGCAGCTTCACCTACCGAGGCGAGCAGTGGCTCGTGCTCGGCGGCGGCCCTGCCACGCCCAACGCTGACTTCGGGTACGAGCTGTGGTGCCCGAGCCGCTCGGTGAGCGTCGACGGGTTCTTCCGCATGTCGGACATCCGCGCGTACCTGGCAGAGGCCGAGGCGAACGGATGGCCGCTGGAGGAGTGAGAACGCGACGAAGCCCCCGGCGTGACGCGTACCGGGGGCTTCGGTGGCGGGTCAGGCGAAGGTGCCGTAGGTGATGCCGACGATCGCGCCGAGGATCATCCAGGGGCCGAACGCGAGCTGGCTGGCGGAGTACGTCAGGCGGCCGACCATGAGGGTGATGCCGAGGATGGCGAAGAGGAAGAAGCCGGAGACTGCGCCGACCGCCAGCGGGATCCAGCCGTACCAGCCGAGGACGAGGCCGATCACGACCGAGAGCTTCACGTCTCCCAGGCCCAGGTCGTTGGGGCGGAACCAGGCGAGCGCGAAGAAGGCGATGCCGAGGATGAGGCCGCCGAGGCCGGCGGTGAGCAGGCTCCCCCACGCACCCGTGACGATCGCGGCGAGCACCAGCAGCATCGCGACGGCGCCGGTGGTGGGCCAGACGATCTTGTCCGGCAGGCGCTGCGCTGCCTGGTCGGTGGCGACGAGGAGGCTCGAGCCGATGACGAACGCGACGAGCACGAGCGCGACCGCCCACGCGCTCGTGATGGCTGCGAGGTAGGCGCCGAGGACGCCGGCGATCATCGGCGGCACCCAGCGGGCCAGCCACTTCGACTCGGCCGGGTCGGGGTTGCCGGTCGGCGTGAGCATCGCGGAGAACAGCTCGGCCATCTGGTCTCGCTCCCCGCCGGGGCCGGCAGGGACGACGGGCTTCGAGCCGTGGGCGACCATCGCGCGGGCGTAGGGCGTCAGCGCGTAGGCCGCCAGCGCGGCCACGGCGGCGGCGACGAGGATCTGGATGATGCGGCCGGGCTCGGTGAGCTGGGCGAGGAAGTCGGCTGGGGTCACGAGGGTCTCCTAAGTCGGGGCGGCGGCGGCCGCTCGGTGTCCATAGGCGGTCAGGCGGTGAGGCGGACGAAGCCGGTGCACGACGAAGCCCCCGGCGCGATATCCGGGGGCTTCGTCGTGGAGGCTCTAGTCGATGGGCTGGGCGAGCGCGGCGGCAGCACCGGCACCGAACTCGCTCTCGTACTCGTCGATCGCCCGCTGCAGGATCGGCTCGTGAGCGACGAAGCGCTCGCCTCGCACGGCGCCCTCGACGTGCAGGGATGCCGACCACGTCGCGCCGCCGCCGGTGATGCGTGCGCCGCGGAGTGTCCAGCGGTGGATGGCGCTCGCCTCGATCGTCATCTCGAGCATCGCGGTGTGCGTCGGCCCCTTGCGTCCACCGCTCAGCTGCTCAAGCAGCTCGTCCTCGCTGAGGTGGCCGTGCCGGAGCGCGAGGCGTCGCGCCTCGAGCGCCTCGGTCATCTCGTCGATCTGCTGCTCGTCGAGAAGTGCGGCGATGGCGGTGACGTCGGTGCGGTGCTCGGGCTCGGTCCGGAGGTCGAAGCTGTTGGGCATCCAGCCGTGCTGCGTCTGGATCTCGAACGAGCGGTCTGCGAGGTGCTCGGGGTCCAGGTGCTGCAGGTCTGCAGCCTCGAATACCTCTGCGCCGCTTGCGACCGTCTCGCCATCCTCTTCGACGAGCTCGGCCATGCGGATGCGATCGGGCTCGTACTCGGTCGTGCCCCAGTGGAGGTAGGCGGCGTTCGGCCAACGGGACTGCAGCTGCTTGCGCGCAGCTTCGATGCGCTCGGTGGCGACGAGGCGCTGCGCTGCGTCGAGCGCCACGGCACGCACGAGCTCGCGGTTCTGCTCCGGGCTGAGGCCAAGGCTCTGGGACTGGCCCGGGGCGGCCTGCGCGGCGAACTGGCCGCCGGTGGATGCCGGGCTGCCTGCGGGGCGGTGGGCCCGGCCGTGGGTGTCGATGGTCATGGATCCTCCAGGGGTCTCTTGCCTGGAGCATCTGCGGGTCAGTGCCAGCCGTGGCCTGTCTCGGTCAGCCCGCCTGGTGGCTGCTGCAGTCGCAGCCGCGCATGCCGAGGATGTCGCGCTGGCCGTTGTAGGCGCGCATGACGACCAGGCGCACGTCGACCGCGGTCCAGGAGGCGATCCGGGCGGGCAGGAGCGTGGCGATGCGGGAGATGACGCTGCCGAGGAAGAGGTCGTGGGCGATGAACGCGATGACGGCAAGGCTCCACAGCATCGAGGCGTCGAGCGCGATCCCTTCGTCGACGACGCGGGCGCCGAGCCGGAACACGAGGACGGCGAGGGTCGCGCCAAGCACGCTCGTGAGCCACTTCGGCCGCACTTCTCGCTCGAGGCGTGCCCGCTCGCGCTGAGCGAGCACGGCGGTGCAGTCGGCGATGGCGTGTGCCTCGTCGGGCGTCGCGCCCTCATCGCTGGCGAGGCGGCCGATGCGGATCGCACGCTGGTGCTGATCGGCGGTCTGCTCGTTCAGCCGCTCCTGCCGGTCGCTCATGCGGGCGCTACTACTCGGCGATCGGACGGGGCGCGCTCGTCATCGCGCACCTCCTCGGCGCGTGCGCGTGCTGCGCACGCGGCTCGCATCGACCAGCAATTTCAGGTCCTTCTCGGGTACGTAGCCGAAGCCTGCGTCGATCGTCACTAGTGGCGCGTCGACGTAGATCGCGGTCGCCGCATGGACTGCATCCATGGAGTGCAGAGCGGCATCGGTCATAACCAGGAGCACGTTGTCTGAGACTTCGTGGAGCTCGATGCACGCTGACGGGTTCACCGACAGCAGCTCCTCCCACTCCTCGACGAGGCGCTTCGCTAGACGGCTCGCGCGACGCCGGACGCGTCCATCCGCGTGCTTGCGCGGCCAGGCGCGGGAGCCGTGTTGCTTCTTGATCGCGATCTTGAATGCCGTCTCCGCCAACTCGACCTCGAGGACGCGGTTGTAGTACAGCGCCGTCCCGTGCTCCACCATGCGTTCCATGAACTCCGCACACGCGCCGTGGTGATCCTCTGTCGGCACGAGCACGGCAACTACAAAGCAGGTGTCGAGCACGACCGCGTCGGGCACCTCGGCGATCGCCTCGAACGAGACAACGCCGCGCTCAAGGGCGGGGCGACCCCGAGCGGTCAACGCGTCGTCTGAGTCCGAGGTGCAGGCGAGCGCGTCGTCGACTTCGTCCTGACGCTGCCAATAGCCGCCTTCGCGATCTTGATCCGCTTCGACTTCGCCACCTTGGGCGCGACAAGGCGGCCGCTCTTCGCGGAGGCGCTCATCTTGCGGTATCGGGTAGCCATGCGTGAATGGTAGCCCGGGGAACCGTGCACATCTAGAGTGCGGGCAATGATCAGTTGCCCCGTCGGTGCCAAAGCTTGGCACAGGAGCCAGCCAGGCTCTCAGCGCCTGCTGCCAGGGGCTCGCTGTACCAGGACCTTCATCGTGCACTCCCAGCATCGGCGACAGCCCGTTCGCGGGGCTGCCGGTGTCAATGATGGCGCGGTCGCGGTCGAGCACCACCGCCTACAAAAGTATGCGCGTGTCACCACAGCGCCATAGCCTCGCCTTCGATGACGAACCGTCCAGTGGAGTGGGAGGTGCTGCACCCGCTGACGGGCGCCGAGCTCGCCGTGACGCGTCTCGTGTGGCACGGGCCCTGGCAGGAGCCCTACTTCCGGGTGGTCAGCGCGAACTCGGAGCGCGAGCAGCGCAAGCTCATCGGCTACTGGGGCACTCTCGACGACGCGCACACCGCCTGCCTCGCTGTCTACGAGCGCGCCACCGGCAAGTCGATCAGCGGCGGCGACCTCCCGCCGAACCTGCACGTTCCGGCGCAGAAGCCGCCACCCGAGCCGCACACCACCGGCCAGCCGGCACGCCCGCAGCTGCACAGCAGCCGGGCCTGAGCGCCACCTTGCCGCCATGCCCGACCCGCTCGACCTGATCCCGGTGGAGGCCTGCCCCGACTGCGGCACGGTGCTGCACGAGAGCGGCTGCCGCGGCTGTGGCTTCGAGCGGCCACCACTGCCGGGTGACTGCGGACACGATGTCGGCGCCGATCTTCCGAGCATCAGTGGCTGGTAATCCATGCACGGTGAGCCCTCTTGTAAAAGCCACTCGGCTTGGCATAAACTTTAGTAAAAGGAACTTGGCTGGCTGTTAGGAGACAGGATGCTTACACCCGAATCGGCTGCCAGCATGGCGGACTTCGGCGAGCATGTTCGCGATCGCCGGATGGTGCTGGGGCTGAGTCAGCAGGTCGCCGCGGCGCGCGCCGGCGTCTCCATCCCGACGCTGCGCGCGATCGAGGAAGGCTCCGGCGGTTCTCGCCTCGACTCGGTGTTCAAGGTGCTCGACGTTCTCGGAATCGCTGGGACGATGACCGAGTCGATCGACCCGCTGCGCACCGAGCTCGGCGTTGCCAGAGCATCCATGCTGGCCAGGAAGCGCGCGCCACGCAGGTCGAGGACGACGTGATCCAGGTCACCCTCGCTCTTCCGGGCGGCCGTGAAGTCGTCGCCGGGCAGATCACCGAGCAGGCGGGCCGAGGCCGGGCGAAACCGACCCCCGTCTTCGAGTACGACGCGAGGTTCATCGCTGACCCTGATGCGTACTCCCTCTCCAACGACCTGCCGCTTGGGCCCGGCCCGCACTGGCCGCGCGACGGACGCGACATGTTCGCAGGCTTCCAGGACGCGCTGCCAGATTCATGGGCCAAGCGCCTGCTGCACGAAGCGCACCGACGGGGCTTCGCCGCACGCGGCGAGAAGGTAGAGCCCGCAACCGACCTCGAGCTGCTCCTCATGGTCGGCGATGAGCACCGGCAAGGTGCACTGCGCTTCTGGCGAGATGGCGTCGCCCAGCGCCCCGACAGCGTCCAGACAACCCCGCTCGAGCTTCGCTCGCTCGCTGCGGCCGCAGAGCGCTTCACCCAAGGCAAGGAGACTGCGGATGAGTTCCGAAGGCTGCTCGCTGCGGGGTCGACCCCTGGCGGCTACCGCCCGAAGACGAACGTCAGAGACGATGCAGGCCATCTGCTGCTGGCGAAGTTTCCTTTGCACACGGATCCGTACGACGTCTCCGCGTGGGAGGAAGCCACCATGCGGATGCAGAAGGCCGCCGGCATCGACGTCGCTGGCTCGAGGCTCATGCGCCTCGGGCGCTCTCGGCATGCCTTCATCACTGCCCGCTTCGACCGCGAGGGCCCTGCGCGGCTGCACTACCGCAGCGTCGCAGCCATCTTCGGCACTCAGGTCGGCGAACGCATCCCCTACTCCAGGATGGCGCAGCTGCTCCGCAAGGAAGCCTCCGATCCGAGGGGCCTGCAGCGCGAGCTCTTCCGGCGCGCCGCCTTCAACACGCTGGTCCGATGCACGGATGACCACATGCGCAACCACGGCGTCATCCGACGAGACCGCGGCTGGGGCCTCTCCCCCGCCTTCGACGTCAACCCGCACCGCGACTATGCCGACGCAACTCCGCTGACCGAGGCTGACGATCCTGCAGACCGCGACATCAGAACGCTCGCCGCCGCGCACGACGCCTTCTCGCTGAGCTCGGCCGACGCGGCCCACATCATCCGCCAGTGCGCTGCCGCCACCGACGGGTGGTTCCACGCAGGGGCGGCCGCCGGCGTCGAGGGCGAGGCGATCGACTTCATGGCGCGCGCGTTCGAGCACGACAACCGCGTCCGTGCACACCGCCTGAGTGCTGTCGACTCCAAGACGATCGACGTGTCACCTGGACATCAAGAGCGGAAGCCGGCTGGCGCCCCGCGCTCGACAGGAGGGCAGTTCGCAGGCAAGGCGCCCCCGCCACCGGCCTCGCACCTCTAAGCCGGCAGCAGTCGCCGCCTATGCCCTCCTCGAGAGACGAGCACGAGGAGCGCGCGATGAGCATGAGCATGTGGGAGAAAGGCAAGGTCGTCCTGCCTGCGGCGGCAGTGGCCCCGCTGAAGCAGGCGCTGCGCAAGGCGCAGAACGAGATGTACGACGCGGTGCTTGCTGAGGCGAAGCGCCTGGAGCCGATCTACGCCGGACAGAAGCCGCGCCGCGGCTACCTGCCAGTCGGGCTGCCCGAGCCCCGTGGCGAGGCTGCCGAGCACGCCGACCATGCGATCTACAGCCGCTGGCACGACCGCGCCGGCAGCACCCGTGTCGGCCGCATCACGCCTGCTGACCTCGAGCAGGTCGTCGGCGCACGCGCGACTAACCGCACGACCACGTTCACCTGCGGCAGCTCGAGCCTCAGCATCGACGGTCGCACGCTGACCTGGGACGTCGACGAGGGCAACCGCTCCGTCGATGACGCGCACGCGCAGTTCCTCTTCCGGGCGCTCGAGCGACAGCTCGACGGAACGGCCTGGACCCGCGGAACCGGCGGCATCTTCTACGGCAAGAACGAGCACGGCGAGGAGGCCTACGGCGCCAGCGGCGACTACGTCTCCAAGCATTGGGGCCCGAAGGGCGCTGCTGAGACGCAGGCATGGGTGGGCTTCGGTGAGCGCTGAGCGCGGCGACGCCCCGGATGCCGATGTGGGGCCCGAGATGTCGGACTTTCCCCGACCGCCGTGGTCCCGGGATGACCGCATCCACCTCGCCTCTAAGGTGCAAGGCCTCCGCCTCCGCCGCGGCATGAGCCAGATCGAGCTGGCCGGCGCCGCTGACGTGACGCCAGCCACGATCAAGCACATCGAGTCAGGAATGGCACCCCGCCCGCTGACGCTGAAGCTGGTGCTCGTGGCCCTCGACGTGCCAGTTGGCGCCTAGCGCGAGGCGATGCGCGCGTGCAGTGCGCGCTCAACCTCAGGCGCGCTGAGCGTCACTTCCCGCTCGCAGCGAGCGTCGCGTGCAGCTGCGCACGGCCCACCCAAAGATCGCGAACCTCGATGGGCCCGATCCACCCTCCAGGAACGAGCATCGTGTCGTAGATCGCCGCGACGATGCTGAGGTGCTGCTCGCGCGTCATGTGTGCGAGGTCGCTACCGCGCGGCATCTGCATTCCGTTGAGCGTATTGAGCTGCTCGGCGCGCGCTGCCTGCGCTGCGACGCGTGCCTGTTGCCTCGACTCGCTAGCCATGGCTGCTCTCATTGTCGGCGGATCAGGACGAAGTGATCGTCGCACGCAAAGGCGTCCCCGGGCTGACGGGATCCAAGTCAGAGAGCAAGAGCCTGCGCCTTCTCGATCAACGCGATCGACCTTGGCGAGGGCTGTTGCAGTCGGGGAACCACGAGCTCACCTAGATGACGAGCAGCCGGCACTTCGCCGCCACGAACTCCTCTTCAGTGAGAATGCCTTCGGCACGCAACGCTGCAAGCCGCCCCAGGAACTCGAAGAGCTCGCCGGTGGCTGTCGTCATCGGCGGCGCTGGTGGAGACTGAGGCCGCTTTGCCTCGGCGACGCGACGCCGGAGTTCGTTGAAGTCCGAGAACGCGAGGGCTTGGACGTTTCGATACCGAAACGTTATCGCCGCGACCCGCCAAGCCTGATCGAATGGACCCGTGATGGCGTCACCTGCCGTCTCTATGAACCGCCGTCCGCTCGAGAGCAAGGAAGCCCGTGAAGAAACTCCGCAACACACTAACTGTCGCAGTGCTCGCTGCGGCGCTATCGATCAGCGCAGCCCCATTGGCTTCAGCGGCCAGTGTTGAAGACTCCAGCAGCGACGCAGAGGTATTCGAGTTCACAGTACCTCGTCCGAACCTCACCGGGAGTAACGAAGGTGCGCCGCGCAGTACGGCATCTACCACCGCTGTGGCAGCCATCTGTGAGTTTACCCAGAGGGTGGACTACGTTCACATCTCTAGCACTTCGACCCGACGTGCGGTCCAGTCCCACGGCAATTGGGACAACGAGAACTGCAACTACGCGCTCGCGGACGTCACCACTCAAATAGACAAGAGGAACGTTCTGGGCTTCTACTATGCGGTCGGAACGCAGGGCAAGGGTCGCCTGGCTCCGAACCCAAGGGGGCTTACGAGCGGCAAGCCGGGACGAGTAACCGCCCACTATGACTGCAATGGCACAGCTGCAAACATGTGGCGTTCTTGGACCGACATTGACATCGTTGGCTATAACGACGCGCCCAACCGTGTCTATTCGCCGCCGATTGAAAGGGCGTGCGGTTAACGGTTGAGGAGCGCGGCGGGGCGTCTTGAGCAAATCATGAACATGCCTAGCGATTGCGCAAGACGCCCTGGTCGCCAGAAAGGTCAAGAATGAATGCAATTGTCGCGCCACGATGTAACTCACGAGTGGTATTCGCTGCGCTGACACTCGGTACTTTGACAATTGTGGGGTGCAGCTCACACGAAGACGACTACGAGGACGCGGCGCAAGTCGCAACTCAGTTCATCGGTGACTACGATGAGTGGGCTCAGGATGGTTATTCAATGCCGGTGCCCGAGCAACTTCGCACTGCTGTAACTGTGGAAACACTTTCACAACTTGAATCCGATGGTCGCTGGTATTCCGACGGCGGAGTCCAGCAGACTGGGTCGCTCATTGTCGCTGAGGTGCAGGTCACGGAAGAGACAGCGAGGCATGCACGAGTCGAAGCCACGCTGGATTCTTCGAATATTGAACTGCTCGCTGATGGGGAACCCGTGTGGATCAGCGAGGACTCCATCGTGAGGATCGTACTCTCGCTCGAGCGAGGCGACGAGTGGCTCGTCGCGCACATCAACTATGAGGACAGCTGAACTTCGATTTAGAGTGTTACATTTGCGTTTGCTACCATTGAGCCATGGAACACTCGGAAGAAGTGCAGACGTCGGAACTCGAATGGCTTTTCTCCTCGCCCGCCCCTTGGCGCGATTTGGTTGCTTTCGGGCCCTCGCTCTTCGGCTCGTATGCTGTCCTGAGCTTCCTAGAATGTGCACCCTCTTCGCCTGCCGCTCCGGATCAACCGAAGGAACTTGTTTCCGGGGATCCTGAGAAGTTGCAAGTGGTACTGTCCGAACTGCGCCGATTCACGCGTACTCCAGACGAATGTTACCTGTGCTACTGGGACGGCAACTGGGGGCTAGATCTCGAGGGCGGAACCGTAGGCATCGCCGAACGGATGTATTTCTTCCGTCGCGGTCACCTTAGCGAGCGCGGCGAGTGGATACTAGTCCCTGCTGGCATCACCGAGTCGCCGGAGCAAGAGGCACTCCCGGCTTTTATCTGGCCGAAGGACCGATCATGGTGTGTTGCAATCGACGTCGATTCAGACTTCGCAGGGATCGGTGCATCGGCAGAAGCGATCGTGCAACTTGGCACTTTAACTCGGGTCTCCGTCAAGCATCTCGAACGAAACGGCTCTGCGAGTTCGTGATAGTAGCGCGTCTTCGGGCAAGTCGCTGTTAGCCTCGGTGGTCTTCAAAGCAACTCCCGCTCTGAAACGAGCGTCGCGATGCGCGACCGAAGCGGTCATTCCCCGCCCGTGCGGTGGCTACCGCTGTCTTCTTTAGCCCCGCCTACTCGTTTGGCGCTCGAGCGAGCCTGGCCGGTGGGGAAGGGTGGACGCCTACGAGGTGCACCTGCTTTCTTCGTGGCTGGGCGTCGGGCTTATCGTCGCGATCGTCGCTGCAGCGGCGCTGGCGAGGCGCCTTCCGACCCACGGGACCCTCATCACCACTGCTCTGCAGCTGATCGCTCGCCTTATCCCCGTCCTGGCCATCGTCGGGCTGCTCGTACTTTTGGACAGCGACCCCGGTCCGCTCGGCTCCCCGCCGATTTCGCAGGGCCCGAGCTCGCTCTCTGCAAGACGATCCAGTCCATCATCCAGGCGAGGCGTCGGAGCCGGGCGGCTGACCGGGACGTACAGCACCGGTGACCAATCCGCCAGCAGAACGGGCCGCGCCACGTCGGGCCGGCACGTGGCCAGAGGCTCATCACGCCGGAAACCGCCCAATCATCTCTGATGCCGTCGCGCTCGCATCCGAGTCGCAAAAACGAGCGTCTGCGAGAGGCTTGCGGAGCGTGTCGCTCGACACTCGTGCGACGGCTTGTGCGTCTCGCAAAACCCTGCCTCAGAATCAACGCGTCAGAAAGGCGGCACCACGATGAGTTCTGAGAAGCGGCAGGGCAAGCTGCTCGGCTACTCGCGCGTCGCCACCTCGGGCCAGGACGCTCGGGTCGAGCTGGAGGTGCTCGGGACTGCTGGTGCAGGTCAGATCTTCACCGTCTCCGCACCTGGCCGGAAGGCGTGGCGGCCATAGACCACCAACTGTGTGATCGCGTGTGAGGGCGACACCACCATCATGTGGCGCCTCGCCCACGCTGGCCGCTTCGTGAAACTCATCGTCCGCTTTCGGCAATCCGAGGCGAGTGCTCCACGGCAATGCCTCAGTCGTGCGCCACGGCACTATCGCGATGAGTTGGCCGAGCCGTCCCAGTTGCCCTCAACCTCGCCCAAGGCGATACTTGCCCACCTGCGCTGGTAGGTGTAAATAGCGCCGCCTCGAAGCCTCCAGGTTGCCGCGACGAGATCGAGCACAACCCTGACCATGCCGTCGAAGTTCACCGACGTGGCGCCGGGATGGCCTTCACGAGGCCGCTTCATGGCGACTAACTCCCATTCGCGGCCGAGCAGATCATGGCGGAGCATGTCATGCGTGAAGCGATTGCGTGCGCGGTATGCGACGTGAGCCGCGGCGACCGATGCCTGTAGCGCGACCTTTGCGCGGCCGTCAAGGGATCCGTGCTCACCGATCAGGCGGATGCAATCGGCCACGTTATTCGCGAAGTGGTCGGGCGAGTCGAGGAACGCATCCAGACTGCCCTCGCCGCGCAGTGCAGCGTGCAGAAAGCGGAGGCTGGCGTCCATGCTTGCGGTCTCGCTCGCGATTCGGCCGAGCAAGAAGACCCGCTGATCCTCGAGCGGGAGATTGCGCAACTCGTCGAGCTCCATGGCGCAATGGTCGCAGACGCGGCGGCCGCGCTATCGACACCACCGACGATCTGGTCGGAGCGCCGACTCGATGCGCTCGACTTCGAGGCGCTTTGGCTGTGCAAGAGCACCTCAGCCATGGAGGAAGCCTCGCATGGCTCTTTGCGCAGCCGATCGACGCCATCATCGCGCGGGTCGGAGCCGGCAGTCTGCTCGACGCGTCGCCGACGCACATCGTGTGCTTCGATCATGCGGGGCCAGAGCCGGAACGCCCAACTTGAGCGACTTCTCGATTCGACTGCGCGACCAGCTGGGTGATCATGACGTAAGCCGTGCTCACTATCGACCTGACGGCGCGCACCACGAGCACTCGATCTCGGCGTCGAGCAGCATGAACTCCGCGTGGTCCTCGCCGTTCAGCTTGAACCAGGAGTGCGGCTTCGAAAAGAGCTGGATGACGCGCGGGTGGCGCTCAGCCTGGCCCGCAGCATGTGGATCGAGGTGTTCCTGGCAGGCGATGATGCCATCGTCCCGGATCCACATCACGCGCGCTGGCTGGAGCGGATCTCTGAGGCTGGCCGCCCGCGGCGTCATGATGCACTCCCGTAAACCTCGTTCATCGCTCTCCTATGTCCTGACATGGACTACTGCTGGTCACGTCCATGCGGCATGTACATAGGCGGTTCGGCGACATCTCTTGCAATAGGGGCAGCAAGCCACCCCAGCCGTTGCCTCAGGGCTCGGTGCGTCGTATGCGCCGGGCGTCACCAGGACACTGGCGGCCAGACGCCCGGTCCGCGATGAGCAAGAACATCCAGCGGTTGATCTACTCGCTGGCGCGGTTCGCAGCGACACCTGCTCGGCCGACATGGTGGCCTGGCCGTAGTTGTCCTCCATGAGGTGGAGGGCGTCGTCGAAGAGGCTCTGCTCCTCCTGCTGGGCGTACTCGAGGCCATCGCCGACGCTGGTGCCGCCGTCCTCGCCGATCTCGCGGTCGAGGGACTCGGCGGGGCCGGCGACGATGGCCTGGTGCCAGCCGATGCGGGGGCGGCGGCTGGGCGGGAACGAGAGGCGGATGTCGTCGGCCATGAGCTCGAGCTCGCGGGCGGTGAGCTCGCGGCCGATCTTCTGCTGGCGCTGCTCTGCCGCCTCCTTGAGCTTCACCTGGGCGGTGCGCTCCTCTCCGCGGAGGTTCGCGTTGGCCTGGGTGATGGCCTGGCGCATCGCGGTGTTGCGCAGGTAGCCCCAGTTGCCCTCGAGCTGCTCCCAGTCGCCGGAGGCGAGCTTGTTCACTGCGACCTCGTGCACCGTCGAGAGCACCTCGTCCGGGTCGACGACGAAGCCGAACTTGCGGGCGACGGCGCCGCGGATGGCGGCGGACTGCTGCGCGAAGGTAGCGCGGTCGGTGGCGTTCAGCTGCATCGCCTGCCGTGGAGCGACTGCGGGTGCGTACTGGCCGCCCGTGCTCGCGGGGGATCCGGCGGCGCGGTGGCGGGAGCCCCGCGCGTCGATCGTGGTGGTGGTCATGGTGCCCTCCAGAGGTCTCTCTGCATGGAGCATCTGCGGGAGCTCTCGCGGGGTCGTTCGAGGCGCCGCCGCGGCCGCCGACGGCAGCGGCGCAGCAGTGATCCCGCTGGCGCGCGCGAGGTCGGGCTCGGGGCATGTGGCCGGAGGTGCGGGGCACACCTGGCGGCCCGCGGGGTTCGCCGGGGAGGGTCGTCTGGGCCTCGTTGCGGGCTCCCGGAGACCATCCCGTGTCAGTGTGGTGCAGGCAGATTCCGCGCCAGCCCTGGTCAGTCAGGGGCGCGTTTGCACGAAAGTAGGGAAGAACAGGCCCGTTTCGGCCGGGTTCTGCACCACTTCAGCACCACTCCAGCGTGGTGCAGCTACTCCCCAGTGTTTGCAAGGGGAGTCGGGGCATTCGGCCGGATCCTGCACCACGCTGCACCAACCCATGCCCGTGTCAGCGTGGTGCAGCTCAGTGACCGATCTAGCCGCGTGAAGACGCGGAATCGCTCCGCGAAATTGCACGAACGTAGGAGAAAACAGGCCCAAATCTCAGAACGAGGGGGGGTCAGGTGCGCATGCATGCGCGTGCGCGCGTGTGCGTGCGTGCATGCATGGGCGGGCGCATACGACCCCATGTGTCCCATATCTTCTTCTTCTCCTCCTACTTTCTTAGAAAAAGGAAGGAAGGAAGTAAAGGCGCGGATTTTCGGGCCGTCAGGCTGCACCACGCTGACACGGGCACGGGTTGGTGCACAAACACCTACTTTCGTGCAACTCTGCCCCTGCGTCCCAGTCAAGGCGCGGAAGTTCTTGCACCACTCGGTGCACCACACTGACACGGGATGACGTGGTGCAGGTGGTGCAGAACGGGCTGTTTCGGGGCTCTTGAGCACCACTCGCGCACCACCGGGGCCTCCGCGGACCTCCTCCGGGTACGACGAAGGGCCCGCAGCCGAAGCCGCGGGCCCTGATGTCGGTCAGCCTTCGGCCGCCTCCTGGAGCAGCTCGTCGAGCTCGTGCGTGAGGTCGCGCACCTCAGTGCCGTCGAACATGGCCACCAGCAACTCGCGTCGAAGCCGCAGCGCCGCCTCGCGGCGACCGAGGAGGAACGTCGCCTCCTCCGGCCCCTGCCGCATGTCCTCATCCGTCGGAGGTAGCTCGAGCATGTCCTCGAGCGCGCCGGCGGCGTCGCCGAAGCTGCTCCCCGTGGCTCGGTGGAAGGCCTCGACGGCGCTCTCCCAGCCCTCGGTGAACACGGCGTCGAACTCTGCGGGGTCCGGCGACATCTGCCGCCAGTGGGTCACCTGCGACACCTCGCGGCCGAAGAGCCAGTACGAGCGCCACTGCTGGTCGCCCTCGAAGCCCGTCACGGCCGCGCCGTCCGTGTTGTGCGGAGCGCCGCCGAGCAGGTGGCGAGTCACCTCGCCGTCCGCGTCGCGCTGGATCTCGTCGTAGCCGCCGGCCACCGTCTCGGAGTCTCGGCGTCGCACGAGCGTGCCGTCGTCGAGGAACTCGAGGGCACCGAAGGACTGCACCGGCAGCGCGGCAGAGGGAGCGCGCAGCTCGTGGTCGAACTGGCCTCGCACAGAGGGCGGGACGCCGTGGAGCTTGCGTCGTCGCTGCGGCGACATCTGCATGCGTCGCTCCTCGTCTGTGGTCAGGCGCACCTGCTGTGCGATCTCAATCTAGGCGTACGGTGCAAGAGCCCTAAAAGGTCGGGCTGAGAAGGTCGCACGCAGCGATCAGCAAACGCCCCGCAGAAGCCGCGTCGTGGTCGCCGCGATAGCCATCAGTGCCACATGCCTCGCATTCGGGGCGGCCTCGTCACTCGCCGGCATCGATGCAAGGTCACACGCCAACCGTCACGCCTTTTCGCAGGCGGGCATCTCCACAGTCCATCCCCCGGCGTCGGCTAGCCCGTCCTCGTCGCCGGCAAGGTGCGATCGAACTTCATCGAGTCGCTCGACACGGGCGAGGTGCACACGACGAGCGAGCTGGTGATCTTCACCATGGCGCCGATCGAGCTGTAGCGGTCACCTCCGGGCGCTGGCTGGCGCGCGTCGCGTAGCCGGCCAGCGCCGCCAGGAGCGCGCAGCAGCGACCCGGACGGGTCCTTCGTGCGGCCCGGCGCGCCTCAGGCGCTCTCAGAGCCGCTGGCGGCCTCGAGGGCGGCGCGCCGCGCGCGCCACGCACGGTGGTCGCGCAGGAACGCCCGCTCGTTGTCGAGATCCAGTTCGTACCGGCCGGTCTCGGGCACGCGCTGCGGCTCAGGCCCGGCGAGTTCGTCGAGCTCGCGCTGCCAGGCGCGCAGATCCTTGCGGAACTCCTTGAGATCGTCGGGGTCCAGCGGGCTGAAGCCCGTCGCGCGCTCGGGTTGTGGCTTCGGTCGGAGGGCCGCTGTCTCGTGTACTGATTCGGGCATGGTCGGGGGTCCGTTCTCTCGTGCTGATCGCAACCGTAGAGGCCAGCGGCAACGCTAGAGCGAGGTGTTCGCCGTCGGCGCGAAAGACGAGGCGCCCGGGCCGCTCCGAAACGCCTCAGCCGGCCGAGGCCAGCAGCAGCACGTCGAAGGCCACACCGAGCGCGGCGCCGAGTGCCACCGGGCCAGCGGCGAGCGAGACGGCGCCATGCGAGCTCGACGACGCCGGGACTGCGATGCGGTCGACTGACCGCAAGACAGAACCTCGGCGTCCGCCGCCTATGGGGTGGGCAGGCGCCCAAGTGGTGTGCGAGTGGTGCTCGAAAGGCCCGAAACAGCCCGTTCTGCACCACCTGCACCACGTCATCCCGTGTAACAGTGGTGCACCAAGTGGTGCAGAAACTTCCGCGCTATGACTGGGATGCAGGGGTAATGTTGCAAGAAAACATCTTCTAAGCACCAACCCGATCCCGTGTTACCGTGGTGCAGCCCAGTGGCCCGAAAATCCGTGCCCTTACTTCCTTCCTTCCTTCCTTTTTCTAAGAAAGTAGAAGAAGAAGAAGAAGATATGGGACACATGGGGTCGTATGCGCCCGCCCATGCGTGCACGCACGCACACGCACACGCACACGCGCGCACGCGCATGCATGCGCACCCGACCCCCTCGATCTGAGATTCGGGCCTGTTTTTCTCTACTATCTTGCAAACTCGGCGGCGACTTCCCCGCGATTGCGCGGCAGAACGCGCCATGAACCTGCACCACGGTAACTCGGGATTGGGTTGGTGCAGCGTGGTGCAGGATTCGGCCGAATGCCCCGACTCCCCTTGCAAACACTGGGGAGTAGCTGCACCACGCTGAAGTGGTGCTGAAGTGGTGCAGAACCCGGCCGAAACGGGCCTGTTCTTCTCTACTTTCGTGCAAACGCACCCCCGACTGACCAGTGCTGGTGCGGAATCTGCCTGCACCACACTGACACGGGATGGTCCCCGGGAGCCCGCAACGAGGCCCAGGAGGCACCCGACGCCCCCTCCGAGGCGTGCCGAAACCACCCCGCCGCGCCCCGCTGAACGCTCCCGCAGATGCTCCGTTCGAGAGACCCCATTCCTCGAGGAGCACACCATGTCGACCATCCGCGACGCACACGGCCGGGACCACCGCCCCGCCGGCAGCCCCGCGTCCACCGGTGGCCAGTACGCGCCGCAGCAGGCGCCTGGCATCGCCGCCCAGTTCCCGATCGTCGCGGACACGCCCGAGCTCGTGGACCAGCAGAACCGTGCCCGCAGCCGCGCCATCGCGGCCGGCATCGGCTACATCCCCTCGAGCGTGCAGGTGCCCATGACCGACCCGCGCCACGCGAAGGCGGTCGAGCGCTGGCACGAGCAGGCTCGCGCGACGGCGGAGTTCAACACGCGCGGCACCCGCCCGCTCATCCCTGCCGACTGGGGCGAGCAGCTCCCCGGCAAGTCGAGCCGCGGCAAGCGCCGCATGGGCCGGCGCAGCTACCGCAGCGCCGACGGCAAGCTCGCGATCCGCAGCTACCCGATGACGCGCATCCGCTCGTACGCGGAGGCCAACGGCGAGGGCAACCCCTTCGACGTGCCGGTCGAGTTTGAGGTGAGTGACGAATCAGTACTTCATCAAGCGCCTGCAGATGGTCGACGACGGGCAAGCAGAGTTGCTCGAGGGGCTGCTTTTCGATCTTGAGCATGAGCGTTTCCTGACGCAGCTGGGCTCGCTTCCCATGCAAGTGCTTCGTCACGACCACTTCAGCAGGCGAGTCGCCGGCGAGTCTGCTTTCGCCGAGAGGCGACCCAGACCATAGCGTGCGAATCGCACGGCTTCCAGCAACGCACAACTGAAAGAGAACCGTTCGATGGCATACAAGACTTCGATCCGCGTCGAGCCGGGTTACGACCTGCGTGATGAGGGAGGTCAGGTCGTGCCGCTCGGCGTCGTCTTCGACCTGAAAGGTCCGCGCGCCCGCATCAGCTGGGGCATCGACACCGGCTGGGTTCAGCGACCAGTTCTCTCGGACAGACTGCATACCGGCGCTCAACTGCGAGGAGACCGGCCAGGCGCAGACCCGCTGGCCAACATCCGCTTTCCTCGTTCCCTCATCGTCTCGATAGTCGATCCCTCGGCTCATCCGGGTGAGTCAGACATCGCGGCGCCCGGCTACGAGGAGTACCTCCTCGAGGCGCTCTTCGCCGGTGGAGCCCCTGCGGTGTTCTCCATTCTGCGCACGATCCATGACGTGCACGCCGCTTGAGACCGCACCGGCGCACCCGCACTCGCATCTCGCGCGACCGCAATCGCGCGTCAAGCTGAACGGTGCCGCCGTTGGGCGACTGCTGCCCGACGCAGCCGAGACCGGGCCGACATCATCGCTAAGCGCGTCGAGCACGATCAAGTCATCGGTAGTCAGACGTCAATCGGAACCCGCTCGGACTACACCGCTGGTGCCACTCTCGAGCAGTCGCTGAGTCACTAGATCGTACGCACCTGCCTGGCTCCAGACTTAACGCCATCGACCTCCGACTCTCGGCGCGCGGAAAGCCACAAGCGGCTGACGACAGATCCCCTCGCGCGTGCCGCATGGAGAAGAGCATGGAAACGTTGCTCGGCCCTGACCGTCCTTCGAAGACCGCCTATGTCGATCGCATGACAACGACCACCATCGCCCCTCCGCCGCTCGACCTCTACGCCACATCGCCCGGCACGCTCCTCACCGAAGCACAGCTGGCGGCCGCCCTCGGCATCGCGCAGAAGACGGCCCGCAGCTGGAGGTCGCTCGGAAAGGGGCCAGCCTGGCGCAATCTCGGCGGGGCGCTCGTGCGCTATCGCGCTGGCGACGTCGTCGCATGGATGGACTCGCACCGTGGGTAGGCCCCGTCGGGCAGCAGGCTGGGGCAAGATCCGCTTCGAGCTCCGCGGCGACACCTGGCACGCCGATGCCCGCTATCGCGATGCCTCTGGAAACGATCGGCGCCATCGCGCCCACGGACCGACACCGGAAGTTGCCGAACTTCGGCTTCGAGCGCTTGCATCACACGCCGACGCGGACGCCGACCTGACGGCGACATCGACCGTGCGACAACTCGCGCTCTTCTGGCTCGCGGAGCGCCAGATCGACGTTGAGGCACGACTCGCGGACCCACAAGGCCGCGCCGGAGTCGCTCCGCAAAGTCTGGTCAAGTACCGCAGCGACATCGAGTCTTCGATCCTCCCGCGGCTCGGTGGTCACCTGCTCGGTGAGCTCGATGCGCCGCGACTTGAGAAGGCTCTTCGCGAGGTTCAGCGCGAATCGGACGCCAAGGCCCGACGCGTACGAGGACTACTTCGCCAGATGCTCGACGAAGCCGTGCGAACCGGCGCCCTACCCGCTTCGCCGCTCGCTCCGGCACGGCGGGTCCGCACCAACCCCGCCGCGCCGGTCGCCTACGACGCCGCTCAACTGCACGCCATACGCGAAGCTTGGCAAGCATGGATCCGTGACTACACGAAGCCGGGGCCGAAGCCAAGCGAGGATGTGCTCGACGCTCTGCTCATCAGCGCGGCAACGTCGATGCGCATCGGCGAGGTGCTTGCTCTACGACCGCTCGATGTCGCGCTCGATGCAGAGCCTCCACACCTGCGAGTGACCGGGACGCTAGTTCAGGTCGAATCGATTCCGCTGCACCGACAGGAGCACCCGAAGGACGCTAGGCAGGCCCGCGCCATCCGCCTGCCCATGGCAGCAGTCACGATCCTCCGTCGCCGCACAAGCGCGACGAAGGGTCCAGAGCACCCCCTGTGGCCCGCAGTCGAGCGCCGATCGAAGCGCTCAGGCCATGGGCACCTTGGCCCGCGCTGGCGATCGCCGCACAACGTCCGTCGCACCATCCGCGATTTCCGGGTCGCTCGCGAGGAAGATCTGCGCACAGCGGGCGTCAACCCCGACACGCTCAGGCCGAAGTCGATGCGATCCACGGCGGCGACAGCAGTCGCGCACGCTCTCACTCCAGAACATGCCGCGGCTCTCGCTGGCCACCGGTCAGTCGCCGTCACGCATCAGCACTACATCGGCCGGCTCGAGATGATCGATGGCGGCCAGGCCGATGTGCTCGACGCGCTGCTAGGCGACTAGCGGCACATCGCTCGGTCCCGATGGGCACCTAGAATCTGCACGTGCCTTCGCCACGGATGCTCGTAACCTTCGAGCTCGACCAGGCCGAGCTCGACGCCGTCGTCGTGGCCGCGGAGAAGGCCAACATCACGCCCGAGGCTTACGTCCGACACGCGGTACTCCGCATGGCAGCTCAGGATGCTCGCCTCCCGACCGCGGCCCTCTCAGCGGAGCGATCACCATCGAGGCGCTCGCTGCGCCCGCCGCGCTACAGCGCGGTGATGCCAGTCCATGAGATCGTGCGGCAGCTCACGGCACACCTCGGCATACAGCTGCTCAGCATCACGCTCGGCGCCGATGCCGATGCGATCAGGAACTGGGCGGAGGAAAAGAACCCGCTCCCGGGGCTATACGAGCGCCGGCTGCGCGCGGCGCACGAGTCGTGGCAGCTCGTCTGTGTCGCGGAGTCGCCTCAGACCGCGCGAGCTTGGTGGATGGGCATGAAGGATGGGCTCGCTGATATCTCGCCCGCCGAGGCCATCGCGCTTGATCGGTACGACGACGTCAGGGCGGTCGCGCGGTACTTCGTGGAGGCGGGGTAGGCCCGGCGCGGTTGCCCTCGCCCTTCGGCGTCGCCCCTTCGGCGTCGCCCCTTCGGCGTCGCCGCTCGCGATTCCTAGCGCTTTCGCCGCCGTCAGCCCTGCGTGTGTAGGAAGCGCGAGAATCAGCGGCGTCGTCGAGGACCTCAGCGGGACGCGCAGGGCTTCGGAGAGACAATGTCGCCCACGGGGACGATCAGCGCGTTCTTGGACGCGTTTCTGGACACACGCACCAACCACGAAGGCCACCTGCTCTCGCAAGTGGCCTTCTACTGTCTCAACACAGTGCGCGCCCGGAGGGATTCGAACCCCCAACCTTCTGATCCGTAGTCAGATGCTCTATCCGTTGAGCTACGGGCGCCAGGCCAAACGGCCAGAGATCAGATTACATGATCTCTGGCCGTCGAGCGAATCGGGTCACGCCGCATGCGGCGCGACGAGACTCACAGGGGGCGGATGTCCGCTGCCTGCGGGCCCTTGGTGCCCTCGACGATCTCGAACTCGACTGCCTGAGCCTCTTCGAGGGTCTTGAAGCCGTTGGACTGGATCTGGCTGTAGTGAGCGAACAGATCCTTGCCGCCGTCGTCCGGAGCGATGAAGCCGAAGCCCTTGCCGGAGTCGAACCACTTGACGGTGCCGGTTGCCATATTTCCTTCAATCAATGCAATGCAGCCTGGGGCTGCGTTCAGAAGCGCGGAACAAGATCCGTCCTGCGCCTTCGCAAGCCTAGCGCGTCGACCGATGCTCTCGCTGAGAAACTTTCTGCCGCACCCGAGGTCGAGCGGCACGAGCCCGACAGCGCGGCCCGCCGAGCACGGCGAAGGCCCCGCATCCGGTGGACTGCGGGGCCTCGATGTGGAGACGGAGGGATTTGAACCCTCGGTCCCCTATTGGGGACTCCACCTTAGCAGGGTGGTGCACTCGGCCGGACTATGCGACGTCTCCTCGGCCCGCTCGTCGGCAGGCCAGCGGCAACTCTACCAAAGAGCAGGCGGGTCTCGTGACGCCCGGCGCGAGGGAGGCCGCGTCAGCTGCCGTACGGCACGACGCACGACTGCTGCGAGGCATCCTGACCCACGACATCCTCGAGGCCGTTCGTCGGCGTGGGCGTCGGCTCGGATCCCGGTGTGCCGGTCGGCAGCGGCGTCTCGGTCGGCAGCGGCGTCTCCGTGGCCTCCGGCGACTCCTCGCCCGGCGCCGGCGTCGGCGCGGGGGTCTCGTTGGTCGAGCCGATGCCCAGCGAGTCCTCGCCCAGCTCGATCGGCAGGTCGAGGCGGATGCGCCGCATCAGCTCCGTCGCCGCCTCCTCATCGGGGTAGACGCGGTTGCCCTCGAGCACGTTCGGGTAGAGCACGAACTGCATGGTGTCGAGCGGGATGTCGGCCAGCACGCGCGCCATCGACACCATCGTGCCGACGTTCGCGAGGCCCGAGGAGAGCGTCATGTTGTCCAGCGCGACCTGCGAGATCGCGTAGAGGCGCGTGAAGTCGGTGAGCACCGCATCCGATTGCAGCGTGCGCACGAGCGACGACAGGAAGACCTGCTGCGACGAGATGCGCGCGAGGTCTGAGCCATCGCCGACGCCGTGGCGGGAGCGCAGGAACTGCAGGGCCTGCTCGCCCTCGAGCTCGTGCGTCCCGGCCTCCTCGATCTGCAGGCCGGTCCACGGGTCGTCGATGGGGCCCGCGAAGCAGACCGGCACACCGCCGACGGCGGTCGACATGCTGATGACGCCCTGGAAGGTGATCATCGCGGCATAGGGCACGTCGAGGCCCGTCATGTCGCTCACGACCTCCGCGACGCACGAGAGCCCGCCGCGCGCGAGGGCCTGGTTGAACTGCACGTCGGCCTCCGCCGGCGCGGTCTCGCCCGTCTCGGGATCCTCGCAGGTCGGGAAGTCGACGACCAGGTCGCGTGGGATGGACACGACGCGCGCCTGCTGGTGGTCGTCGCTGACGTGCATGAGCATCGTCACGTCGTTGAGGCGCCCTCCCTCGTACGCCTCCTCGCCGAAGGCCTCACCCTGCCCCTCGCGCTGGTCGGAGCCGACGAGCAGGATGGTGAACCCGCCCTCGTAGGGCGCGAAGCCGGCCTGCGCGGGCGGCACCTCGGAGCCCAGGTCGACGGTCGCGATGCCGGTCGAGAGCCGCAGCACCGAGACGCCGACGACACCGATCGCGGCGACGAGCACCACCGAGAGGCCGAGGCCGACCCAGCGCAGCAGGTGGGTGAGGCCCGAGTGCCGGCGCAGGCGCCCGTGACGGGGCGCCATCGACGACGTGTCGACGACGCTCGACGCTCGCTCAGCGCTCACGCGCCACCTCCTCCTGCGGTCAGCCAGGCATCCAACGGGCGGAGGGCGTGGGATTCGAACCCACGAGGCATCGCTGCCCACCGGTTTTCAAGACCGGCTCCATCGGCCGCTCGGACAGCCCTCCAAGCCCGGCCGCTGGGGGCGGTCAGGCCTCGGGCGATTCTACGGTGCGATCGGATGTGCCGCCTACGCGGCGCTCATCGCGCGCGCAGGGCGGGGTTCGGCACGCCCCGCGGCCGCTCACGCGCCGGCGGCGATCCCCTCGAGCAGCACCGCGAGGCCGTCGTCCTCGACCGATGCGGTCACCTCGTTGGCCGCGCGCTTGACCTCGTCGGGCGCCTGACCCATCGCCACCGCTCGGCCGCTGCCCGCCACGACCCACTGGAACATGTCGATGTCGTTGCGGCCGTCGCCCACGACGACCATGCGGTCGCGGGTCACGCCGAGCACGTCGGCCACCCGCTCGAGCCCGGTCGCCTTGTTCACGCCATCGGGTGCGATGTCGAGCCACGACGAGTAGCCGATCGCGTAGGAGACCTTGTGCAGGCCCATCGACTCGACGATCTCGAGGAAGTCGTCGACCTGGTGATCGGGGCTCATGACGACCACGCGCATCGCCTCGGTCTCGAGCAGCTGCTCGAACTCGACCTGCTCCGCCTCGTCGAGGTTCCAGTCGAGCATGCCGTTCGTGTAGCGGCGGTGCCCCGCGGCATCCTCGACCATGAAGGAGCCGGTCGGGAGGCCCTGTGCGATCGTGCGCAGCGCCGGCTCCGGGTCGAAGGTCTCGACGTGGATCGGCTCGTAGGCGGCACCGCGCCGCTCGAGCACGAGCGCGCCGTTCGCTGCCACGAGGTGGCTGGGCTCCAGGCCCAGGCGCTCAGCGGTCGACTCGGTGGTCGCCTGCGAGCGCCCGGTGGCGAGCACGATGGTGTGCCCGGCGTCGATGACCGCCCGCACCGCATCCGCGACCCTGGGCGAGAGCGAGTCGTCCTCGCGCACGATGGTGCCGTCGATGTCCAGCCCGATCAGCAGCGGCAGCGCCGTCATGCCCGCCCTCCGCCGGCCACGGGCTCCATGACCTCGAGGCCGCCCAGGTAGGGCCGCAGGGCCTCCGGCACGCGCACCGAGCCGTCGGGCTGCTGGTGCGTCTCGAGGATCGCCACCAACCACCGGGTCGTCGCGGCGGTGCCGTTGAGCGTCGCCGCCGGCGCGGTCCTGCCGCTCTCCGTGCGGTAGCGCGTGGCGAGCCGTCGCGACTGGAAGGTCGTGCAGTTCGAGGTGGAGGTGAGCTCGCGGTACTGCTGCTGCGAGGGGATCCAGGCCTCGATGTCGAACTTGCGCGCCGCCGAGGAGCCGAGGTCGCCCGCCGCCACGTCGATGACGCGGTAGTCGAGCTCGCAGGCCTGCAGCATGCGCTCCTGCAGCGCGCGCAGCCGGTCGTGCTCCGCCTCTGCATCCTCGGGTTTGACGTAGGAGAACATCTCGAGCTTGTTGAACTGGTGCACGCGCAGGATGCCGCGGGTGTCGCGACCGGCGCTGCCGGCCTCGCGGCGGTAGCAGGTCGACCACCCGGCGTAGCGCAGCGGCTGCTCGAGGTCCACGATCTCGTCGGCGTGGAAGCCCGCGAGCGCCACCTCGGAGGTGCCGGTGAGGTAGAGGTCGTCGGCCGGCAGGTGGTAGACCTCGGCCGCGTGCTCGCCGAGGAAGCCGGTGCCCTGCATGATCTCGGGGCGCACCAGCGTCGGCGTGGTGAGCGGCGTGAAGCCGTCGCCCAGCACCTGGTCGAGCCCCATGAGCATGAGCGCGAGCTCGAGCCGCATGCCGATGCCGGTGAGGTAGTAGAAGCGCGTGCCCGCCACCTTGGCGCCGCGTGCCAGGTCGAAGGCCTTGAGGCCCTCCCCCAACTCCACGTGGTCGCGCGCCTCGAAGTCGAAGGCGCGCTCCTGCCCGTGCGTGCTGAGGGTGACGAAGTTCTCCTCGCCGCCGGCGGGCACATCGGGGTGCACGATGTTGCCGAGCCGCGAGACGGCTGCGTCGAAGGCGGCCTCGGCGTCGGTCACCCTCGACTGCGCCTCCTTCACGCCCGCGGCCAGCGACTTGCCCTGCGCGATGAGCGTCGGGCGCTCCTCCTTCGCGGCCTTGCCGACGAGCTTCGCGTGCGCGTTCTGCTCGGCGCGCAGCGCCTCGAACTCCGTGATCGCGGCACGGCGGGCGCTCTCGGCCTCGAGTGCATCGTCGACGTACTCCACCGGGTCGCCGCGGCGCTCCTGGCTTGCCTTCACGAGGTCGGGCTGCTCGCGCAGCAGCTGGGGATCGATCACCGCTCCAGTCTAGGAGCGCCCAGGTGACGTGCCGCTCAGGGCGCGCGCCGCGCATCCGCCGGCCCGATCCGGGCGGACGCTCGGGTTCGGCCGGGCTGACGGCGATACGGTGACCGCCATGCGAGCAGGCATCGTCTTCAACCCGGTCAAGCTGTCGCGCGACGAGCTCGCGCCGCAGGTCGAGACCGCGCAGCCCCTCGAGTGGTCGGAGCCCCTGTGGTTCGAGACCGGCCCGGAGGACGGCGGCGCCGCAGCGGTGCGCGAGGCGCTCGACGCCGGCGTCGACCTCCTGATCGTCGCCGGCGGCGACGGCACGGTGCGCATGGGCGCCGATCTGGTCACGGGCACCGGCGTGCCGCTCGCGATCATCCCCGCCGGCACCGGCAACCTGCTGGCGCGCAACCTGGGCATCGACGTCACCAGCCTGCGCAACGCGGTGCGCACCGCGTTCGACGGCGAGGAGCGGGAGATCGACCTGGGCGAGCTCGAGATCGAGTCGCCGGAGGGCGAGCGGTCGCGCCACGCGTTCGCGGTCATGGTGGGCTTCGGCCTCGATGCCGAGATGATCGACGCCACCGACGACGACCTGAAGAAGAAGGTCGGGTGGCTCGCCTACGTCGACGCCGCCGGCCGCGTGATCTCGTCGCTCGACACCGTGCGCGTGCAGGTGCGGATGGATCGCGCCCGCACCGTGCGGCAGACGGTCAACACGATGGTGATCGGCAACTGCGGCACGATCACGAACGGCATCGTGCTGCTGCCGGACGCCGCGATCGACGACGGCATGCTCGACATCGCGCTCATCAGGCCGAAGGGCGCGCGCGGCTGGCTGCAGGTCGGCGGCTACATCGCGCGCAACAACCTGCTCGTCACGAAGCTGCTGCGCAAGCGCGGTCGGCTCGGTCGGCAGCGCACCGGGCCCGCGCTGGGCTACGGCCAGGCGCGCGAGACGACGGCGCGCCTCGACGAGCCGCGCGTCGTGCAGGTCGACGGCGACGTCGTCGGCAAGGCCATCGCCCTCCGGGCGACGATCCGCAAGGACGCCCTGCAGGTGCGCGTGCCGAAGAAGCGCACCCTGATGGGTCCGGCGGTCTAGCCGCGCTCAGCCCTCGGGCTCACCGGCGAGCAGGCCGCGCAGCCAGTCGCGCGCATCCGCGAACGAGGCGTCCGTGTAGCGGCGCTCGACCTCGGTCCGGTGACCGTCGGCGCGCGGGTACGAGCCGAGGAACGTCACCTTCGGCGAGAAGCGCTTCAGCCCCAGCAGCGCATCCGCCACCCGCTCGTCGCGGATGTGCCCGTCGGCATCCATGACGAAGCGGTAGCGACCGAGGCGGTCGCCGATGGGGCGGGACTGGATCAGCGACAGGTTGACCCCACGCGTCGCGAACTGCTCGAGCATGTCGAGCAGCACGCCGGGCTCGTCGCTCGGCAGCTCGACGACGAGGCTTGTCTTGTCGGCGCCCGTCGGCTGGCCCGGAGCGCCCGCGCGACCGACGAACAGGAACCGGGTCACGGCATCCGGGTTGTCGCCGATGCGGTCTGCGAGCACGTCGAGGCCCGCGACCCAGCTGCCGATCGTGGGGGTCGACAGGGCAGCCTGCGCCGGCCCGCTGCCGAGGTCGGCGGCGGCCGTCACGTTGGATGCGGCGGGCAGGTGCGCGCGCCCGGGCAGCTCGCGCTGGAGCCAGGCGCTGCACTGCGCCCACGCCACCGGGTGCGCGGCCACGACACGGATGTCGTCGAGCCGCGTGCCTGCTGGCGCGACGAGCGAGAAGTTCACGCTCACCACGTGCTCGGAGATGATGCGGAGGCCCGGGATCGCCGCGAGCGCATCCTGCGCTGCTGTCACACCGCCCTCGATCGAGTTCTCGATCGCGATCATCGCGGCGTCGGAACGGCGCTCGGAGACCGCCGTGAGCGCCTCGGTGACGTTCGCGACCGGCACGCGCTCCGCGCCCTCGAGCCCTGCGACCTGCTCGAGCGCCGCCTCGGTGAAGGTGCCGCGGGGGCCGAGGAAGGTGACGACGCGCGGCTGGCTCATGTGCCCGAGCCTACGTTCTGCACAACGCAAGCCCGCGCTGCGCAGATCGCGCGTCGCGCGGCAGCCTGTGCTCCCTGCCCGCGGATCGGGCGGCATGAGCGTGCGTTGTGCACGACGCAAGACCGACCTTCGCGGAGCGCGCGTCGTTCGGTGGCCGGTGCTCCCGGCCCACTGACTGCGCGGCGCGAGCCTGCGCTGTGCACAACGCAAGCCAGCGCTGCGCAGATCGCGCGTCGCGCGGCAGCCGGCGCTCCCAGCCCCTGATCCCGCGGCGCGCGCTTGCGTTGTGCACCGGCCGGCGCCTCGCTCCACCGCCGATCAGGCCGCAGTGCTTGGATGGGGCCATGAGCAGAGCCGGCACCGTCGCCCAGCCCCAGGACCTCATCGACGCCCGCGCCCTCGAGCGCGCCTACTTCGAGCTCGTGCCCGATGTGTCGAACCCCGACCAGGCGGTCGCGTTCGGCACCAGCGGCCATCGCGGCAGCGCCTTCGACACCGCCTTCAACGAGGCCCACATCCTCGCCATCACGCAGGCGATCGTCGAGTACCGCGCCAGCCAGGGCACGACCGGCCCCCTGTTCATCGGCCGCGACACGCATGCGCTCTCACTGCCCGCCGAGCGCACCGCGCTCGAGGTGCTCGTCGCCAACGGCGTGCGCGTCATGGCGGATGCGCGGGGCTCGGTCACGCCGACCCCGGCGCTGTCGCGCGCGATCCTCGCCCACAACCAAGCCGCGTCCGCCGCCCCGGGCTCGAACAAGGGGCTGGCCGACGGCATCGTCGTCACCCCCTCGCACAACCCGCCGCGCGACGGTGGCTTCAAGTACAACCCCCCGCACGGCGGGCCGGCCGACTCCGACGCGACGGGCTGGATCGCGCACCGCGCGAACGAGCTGATCGCCGGCGGGCTGGAAGGGGTGCGCCGGGTCGCGATCGAGGGCTCGAGCGACGCGCGCGTCGAGCTCTACGACTTCCGCGACGCGTACGTGCACGCACTCGGCAACGCCATCGACTTCGAGGCGATCAAGGCGGCCGGCCTGCACATCGGCGCCGATCCCCTCGGCGGCGCCGCGGTCGAGTACTACGGCGCGATCGCCGAGCGCTACGGCATCGACCTCACCGTGACGAACCCGACGGTGGACGCGACGTGGGCGTTCATGACGCTCGACTGGGACGAGAAGATCCGCATGGACTGCTCGAGCCCCCACGCGATGGCGTCGGTGCTCGCGCGCCGGGAGGAGTTCGACATCCTCACCGGCAACGACGCCGACGCCGACCGGCACGGCATCGTCACGCCCGACGGCGGCCTGATGAACCCGAACCACTTCCTCGCGGTCGCCATTGAGTACCTCTACGCCCACCGGCCCGGCTGGAGCCCCGACGCCGCCATCGGCAAGACCCTCGTCTCCTCCTCGATGATCGACCGGGTGGCGGAGGCCCTGGGTCGCCGGCTCTGGGAAGTGCCGGTCGGCTTCAAGTGGTTCGTGCCGGGGCTCATCGACGGCTCGGTCGCGTTCGGGGGCGAGGAGAGCGCTGGAGCCTCCTTCCTGCAGCACGACGGCACCGTCTGGACGACGGACAAGGACGGGATCCTGCTGTGCCTGCTGGCCTCCGAGATCCGAGCAGTGACGGGCAAGAGCCCCTCGCAGCTCTACGGCGAGCTGACAGAGCGCTTCGGCGCGCCGGTGTACGAGCGGGTGGATGCGCCGGCGACGCGCGAGCAGAAGGCCCGGCTCGGCAAGCTGACGGGCGACGCGGTCGCGGCGACGGAGCTCGCCGGGGACCCGATCGTGGCCAAGCTCACCGAGGCGCCGGGCAACGGCGCGGCGATCGGCGGCCTGAAGGTCGTCACCGAGCGCGCCTGGTTCGCGGCCCGACCCTCCGGCACCGAGGACGTCTACAAGATCTACGCGGAGTCGTTCGTGGGCACCGACCACCTGCGCCGGGTGCAGGCGGAGGCGAAGCAGATCGTCGACGCCGCGCTCGCCGGCTGAGCCCTCTCCGGCTGAGAGCCCCCTTCCGCCGATCCCGCGCGGGCGACCCGCCTGAGCCGGGCCGCCCGCGGGGTCGACCGGGCCCAGCATTGCGTCGAGCGCTGGTCGGCACGGGTCCGGCGCCGCGGGCAGCCCCTACCCGTCAGTGGTCGCCCCTAGCCTCGCGCCATGAGCGAGCCCTTCGAGTTCCGAGCCACCGACACCGATCTCGAGCGCCTGCGCCGCCGGCTCGACGACAGCGTCGTGCCAGCCCCGACCCCTGACGCGGGCGGCATCCCGATGCCGACGCTGCAGCGCCTGCTCGACCGCTGGCGGGAGGGCTTCGACTGGCGGGCCGTCGAGCAGCGCCTGGCCGCCTTCGACCACCGCATCGCCACGATCGAGGGCACCCGGATCCACTACGCGCACGTGCGCGGCGGCACGCCCGGTCGGCTGCCGATCGTGCTGAGCCACGGTTGGCCGTACACCTTCGTCGAGATGCTGCCCCTGGCCGAGGCCCTCCGCGGCGAGCTCGATGTCGTGATCCCCTCGCTCCCGGGCTTCGCCTGGTCGGAACCGCTTGCCGAGCCGTTCACCTCGCAGGCCGTCGCTCGACGCTGGCGCTCCCTCATGGTCGACGAGCTCGGCTACCGGCGCTTCCTCACCTACGGCGAGGATGTCGGCACGTCGGTGAGCGATTGGCTCGCCGGGGCACACGCCGATGTGGTGGCCGGCCTGGTCGCGACGCACGCGTCGTTCGGCGTGCGCGATCGCGGCGAGCAGCTCGACGCGGCGGAGGCTGCGTTCTTCGCCGCGATCGCCGACGCCGAGCGCGACGCCGGCGGGTACACGCACCAGCAGGGCAGCCGACCCGACACCACCGCTGCGGCGCTGCTCGACTCCCCCATCGGCCTGCTCGCCTGGGTCGGCGAGAAGCTGCTGGAGTGGTCGGGCGAGGAGGGGCTCGACGACGACACCGTGCTGACCACCGTGACGCTCACCTGGCTCACCCGCTCCATCGGCACCTCGTTCCGCCCCTACAGCGACACGGGTGAGACGCCGCACCCGCTCGTCCGGGTGCCGAGCGCGGTGCGCGTGCAGCGACGCGAGCTCGACTACCCGCGCTCCCTCGCCGAGCGCAGCTACCTCGATCTGCGCTCGTTCTCGCCGCTCGAGCGCGGCGGGCACTTCCCCGCGCTCGAGACGCCGGAGGAGGTCGCCGCCGCCGTGCTCGAGCTGGAGGCGCAGGTGCGAACCTCGGTCTGACCGACCGACGACCCGTGCGCCAAGGGCGCCCTCCCCGCAGCCGCTGGTGCAGGGAAGCACCGCTGGGCACGGGAGGCGCAGCTGTGCGCGGCGAGGCCGCGCTGGGTGCGGGCGGGCGCGCCGCGGTGCCGTGGTCAGGGGGCGAAGGACTCCGTGACGATCCGCACGTCGGGTCCGAGCGCGTCCGTGACCAGTGCGATGCCCGACTCGACGGTCAGGTCGTCGCGCCAAGCCGATCGGGTGATCGGCTCGGCCGCGTCGACGAGCGGATGCAGCTGCAGGTTGCGCCGGTTGGCCCACTGCTGGTTCGCGAACTGCGCCGGCGTCAGGTCGAAGTGCATGTAGATCGGCACGGCGGAGGGGTCGACCACCTCGACCTCGCCGCCGGGCTCACCCTCGAGCTCGAACTGCGCGACCGCGCTCACCACGCGCGGGATGGCCATCTGCGTCGTCACCGAGTTGCCGAGCGAGTAGTAGACGAAGCCGCGGCTCCCGTCCTCCCGCTCGAGCCACTCGGCCTCCTGCAGCACGTGCGGGTGGGTGCCGAGGATCACGTCGGCGCCCAGGTCGACGAGGCGCTGCGCCTGCTCGCGCTGGCGGTCGTTCACGACGCTGGAGTACTCGTCGCCCCAGTGCACCGCCACGATCGTGGCGTCGGCGACCTGCTGGGCCTCGGCAAGCTGCTCGTCGACGAGCGGATCGTCGAGCCACGTCACCGCGATGTCGTTCGTCGGCGTGTTCGACAGGTCGACGAAGTTGAGGAAGGCGACCGTGAGGCCGTCGATCTCGGCGGTGGGCACCTGTTCGCGCTCCTCGGCCGACCGGAAGGCGCCGTGGATCAGCAGCGGATCGAGCTCGTCCCACACGGCGAGCGTGCGGTCGATGCCCTCCTGGCCGCGGTCGAAGGTGTGGTTGTTGCCGAGGCCGATGGTGTTGCAGCCCGCATCGGCGATGCCTTCGGCGAACTCGACGGGCGCGTTGAAGGCGGGGAAGTACGTGAGGCCCAGCTCGACGCCGCCGCTCGGCGCCTCCTGGTTGCAGTAGACCAGATCGCTGTCGGCCCAGATCGGCCGCGCCGCGTCCCAGAAGTGGCCGTACTCGTAGGTGCCGTCGGGCTGCAGCGCATCTGCCGTCACCGAGTCGTGCGGCAGGATGTCGCCCATCGCGCTCACCGACACCGAGACCGCCTCGGGCGTCGGCGTCGGCGTCGGGCTCGCGGATGCGCCGGCGCCCGCAGCGGGGTCGGTGGCGGTCGGCGTCGGGTCGAGCGCCCCCTGCTGGCAGCCGGTGAGCAGCAGGGCCGCCGCCGCCAGCCCGGCGACGAACAGCCGCCGCATCAGGAGCCGGCCATCACGGCGTAGATCACGAAGAGGATCAAGATCGCGACGAGCGTCCAGATCCAGTCCCCGGTCGTGCGCTGCCCGCCGCCGGAGCGGTGCGAACCGCTCGAGCGGCTCCAGCTCCAGCCGCTCGAGCCACTGCGACGCCCCGAGCTGCTCGAGGAGCGGCCGAACGAACCGCCGCCGCCTGAGCGCGAGCCGCCCCCGAAGAAGCTGCGCGAGCCGCCTCCGCTGCGCTTGAAGCCGCCCCCGCCGCCCCGGAACCCACCGCCGCCGCTGCTGCGGCCGATCTTCGCCATGCCATCAGGGTATGCGGATCGTGTCGATCTGCGCTGCGCGACCGGCGAAGCGGGCGAGATCGCGCGCGAGCGACGCTGTCGCCGCTGTCGCCGCTGTCGCCGCTACGGGCCGTAGTCGGGCGCTGCCCCCGAGCCGAGGAACTCCTCGTAGGTGGCGGCGCCCTGCGCGTGCATGGCGGCGCTCGTCTCGGCGCCGACGAACCGCAGGTGCCACGGCTCGTAGTGGTAGCCGGTGATGCCCTGCAGCCCGTCGGGGTAGCGCACGATGAATCCGTGCTCCCAGGCGTGCTCGGCGATCCACTGCCCCGCTGCCGTGCCGCCGAAGCAGACGTCGAGGCGGCACGCGCCGCCCGCGCCGACCACGTCGACCGCGAGGCCCGTCTGGTGCTCGCTGTGGCCGGGCCGGGCGCTCGTCGTGTCGGCGACCGCCTGCCCGTGCTGCGCGACGTAGCCGTTGTAGAGCGACGCCTGCCGCGCGTGGCTGCGGTAGGAGGAGAACACGTGCACGCCCTCGCCGATGTCGGCGAGCATGGCAGCCGAGAGCTGCTCCAGCGCGGCGTCGGCCTCCGGCCGCACGAGCTCGTCGCCGTCCTGCGCGATGGACACCGACACGAGCTGCGGCTGGTAGTCGGCCGGCTGCAGGGGGGTGCGCTTGTTCACGAGCACCTGCAGGCTGGCCGCCGAGCCGGCGTCGACTGCGGGCGCCGCGGCCTCGGTCGGCGCAGGAGTCGGCGTCGGGGTCGGCGTCGGCGTCGGGGACGGCGTGGGCGTCGGCGCGGGCGTCTCGCTCGGCGTCGGCGTCGCGCTCGGCGTCGACGCCACGGGCGCGGATGCGCTCGGCGTCGGTGCTGCCGTCGGCGAGCACCCGACGACCGCGAGCGCTGCGCCGACGATCATCGCGGCATTGCGCAGCGCGCCCGGGCGCAGCAGCCTCCGCGGCTCGAGCGGTCGCGGGAACCCGCGCTGGTCGGCGTCCTGCACGTCTCGTCTCACGCTCCCAGCCTGGCATGGCCGAGCGTGTTGCGCTGGATCGTGGCATACTTGCTTGGTCCAAGACCGTTCGTCGGGCTAATGACTTTGTACGAAGAGGAATCCATGTCACAGCGCGAGATGCGCTCTGGCGAGGCCGCAGCCCCGCCCGCCCCCTTGATGACCCAACGGCAGATCACCCTGGTGCTGATCGGCCTCATGATCGCCATGTTCCTGTCCTCGATCTCGCAGACGGTGGTCGGCACATCGATGCGCACGATCGCCGACGACCTGCAGGGGCTCGAGCTCCAGGTCTGGGTCGTGACCGCGTTCCTGATCGTCTCCACGATCGTCACGCCGATCTACGGCAAGCTCAGTGACATCTTCGGTCGCCGGCCGCTGTTCCTGATCGCGATCGTGCTGTTCCTGATCGGCTCGGTCGCGTGCTCGTTCGCGCAGGACATGGTGCAGCTCGCCGCGTTCCGCGCGATCCAGGGCCTCGGCGCCGGCGGCCTCATGTCGCTGCCGATGACGATCATGGCGGATGTGCTCAGCCCCCGCGAGCGCGCCAAGTACCAGGGCTACTTCCTGGCCGTCTTCGGCGTCTCGTCGATCCTCGGCCCGCTGATCGGCGGCCTGCTGGCCGGCGCCGACCAGATCCTCTTCCTCGAGGGATGGCGCTGGGTCTTCCTGTTCAACCTGCCCATCGGCGTCGCGGCGGTGTGGATGGTCTTCCGCTACCTGCACCTGCCCGCGCACCACGAGCGCGTGCGCATCGACTGGTGGGGCGCCGCGCTGCTGGTCGTCGGTGTCGTGCCGCTGCTGCTCGTCGCCGAGCAGGGACGCGAGTGGGGCTGGGCCTCCACCGCTGCGCTCGCCTGCTACATCGTCGGCGCCATCGGCATCGCGCTGTTCCTGATCGTCGAGTCCCGCATGGGCGATGCGGCGCTCATCCCGCTCCACCTCTTCCGCAGCAGCACGTTCTCGATGGCGACGCTGCTGGGCGTCTTCACCGGCTTCGGCATGTTCGCGGCCATGATGATGATCCCGTTCGTGCTGCAGATCGTGCACGGCATGAACCCGACCGAGGCGGGCTTCGCGACCCTCCCGATGATCCTCGGCCTCATGATCGCCTCCATCGGCTCCGGCCAGATCATCGGTCGCACCGGTCGCTACCGGCTGTTCCCTGTGGTCGGCCTGGGCATCATGGCGGTCGGCTACGGCGTGCTGGTGACCCTGCAGTACGACAGCCCGCTCTGGATGCTGCTCATCGCGCAGTTCTGCATCGGTCTCGGGCTCGGCCAGCTGATGCAGACGCTGACGATCGCCTCGCAGAACGCCGTGCAGCCGAAGGACATGGGGGTCGCCACCAGCGCCTCCACCTTCTTCCGGCAGCTGGGCGGCACCACGGGCGTCGCGGTCGCGTTCTCGCTGCTGTACTCGCGACTGCCGCAGACCCTCGAGGATGCCTTCGCCCGCCAGGATCTGCGCGCCGACCTCGTGGCGGCCGCGCAGGATCCCGCGGTGCTCGCGAACCCCGACAACGAGCGGATCCTCGACGTGCTGGCGCAGCCCGAGCAGATCGGATCGGCGCTCAACTCCGATTCGTCGTTCCTGAACACCGCGGACCCGCGACTGGCGGCACCGTTCCTCGACGGCTTCAACACCGCGACGCTCGCGCCGTTCTGGGTCGCGCTCGCCGTCGTCGTGCTCGCGTTCCTCCTCGCGATCTTCTTCAAGGCGCCGCCGCTGCGCCAGAAGTCGGCGATGGAGGAGGCGCTCGACGAGCGAGCGCGCGTCGCGCAGCTCGAGGCGGATGCGTCGGCACCGGGCTCCTACGCGCCTCCCGTCACGACCGCGTCGACCCCGGTGGTGACGAGCGATCCTCACTCGCAGGCGCCGGACCGCGAACCCTGAGCCCCCTCACAGGGGCACCGCCTAGCGTGGAGTCATCGGAGCGGACGCTCCAGCGATTGATCGATCAGGGAGGTTGAGGACATGGGACTCGGCGACAAGATCTCGAACCAGGCGAAGGAAGCGGTCGGCAAGGCCAAGGAGGGCATCGGTGACGCCACCGACAACGAGCGCCTCCAGGCCGAGGGCGTGAAGGACCAGGCGGTCGCGAACTCCAAGCAGGCCGGCGAGCACGTCAAGGATGCTGGCGACGACGTGAAGGACGCCTTCAAGCACTGATCGTTCAGCGACGAAGGAGGGGCCGGGCGCATCGCCCGGCCCCTCCTTCGTGCGCGAGGGCTCGCGCGGTCGGCTAGTAGTTCAGCTCGCCGAGCTGCGCCGCCGTCGCCTCGATGCCGAAGTCGCGCGCCTGCGCCTGGATCTTCTGCGCTCGCGCGAGTCGTGGCAGGTCGCTGCCGTCGGTGATCTTGCCGCCGGACTCCTCGAAGGCGCGCACGAACGCATGCGCCCACGCCACCTCCTCGACGCTCGGAGCGAGCCCCTCGTTGATGGTGGCGGCTTGCGTGTGGGTCAGGCAGAGCTTGCCCGACATGCCCATCTCCTTCGCCAGGCTCGTGCCCGCGACCAGCGCATCCGTCGACAGCGTCGGGCCGTCGATCGGTGCGGGCAGGCGAGCCGCTCGCGATGCGATGACGAGCTGCGAGCGCGCGTACGCGAGCGCCATGGGATCGTCGCCGGTCGCCGTGTCGCGCTTGAAGTCGCCGGTGCCGAAGGCGATGCGGAAGGTGGAGGGGGCGTTGGCGATGCGCTCGACGTGGAGCACGCCCCGCGCGGTCTCGACGAGCGCGAGGATCGGCATGTCCTCCGGCAGGCGGTCGGCCGTGTCGTCGACGTGGCTGGCGGACTCCGTCTTCGCGAGCATGATGCCCTCGAGGCCGGGCGCGTCCTTGAGCTCTGCGAGATCGGTGCTCCAGAACTCGCTCGCGGCATCGTTGATGCGCACCCACGCGCGGTGCCCGGTGCTCAGCCACTCCACCGTGTCGGCGCGGGCCTGTGCCTTGTCCTTGGCGGCCACGGCATCCTCGATGTCGATGATGATGGCGTCGGCCTCGCTCGCCTGCGCGATCTGGAAGAGCTCTGGCTTCGATGCCGGCACCAGCAGCCAGGAGCGGGCGATGAGCGGCGAGATGTCGGGGCGAGTCACCTGACGAGCCTATCGAGGGACCACCGCGGCATCGCAGCGCGCGCACACCGAGGGCTTGGGCTCGCCGACTAGCCTCTCGGGATGGAGCTCATCCAGGGATTCGGACAGGGCGCCAGCGTCTGGCTGGCCGCACTGGGGCTCGGCCTGACCGCCGCGGCGATCGTGCTGCTGCGCATCGGGTCGGCACGACGCCGCGAGACCGAATCGGGCCAACCCCAGCTGATCCTCGGCATGGCGCTGCTCGTGCTCGGTGTCGCGCTGTTCGTGCCCGGCATCATCTGGTTCGTCGGCAGCTTCGCGAACGGCTGAGCGGCTGAGTGGCTAGCGGCTGCGCAGCTGAGCGGCAGCCGACGGACGCCTCGGCGAACGCGACAGCGCGGCCACTGCCCCGGATGATCGGGCAGTGGCCGCGCTGCCGTGCTACGCCTCCTTGCGGCGGTGCAGGAGCAGCGCGAGGCCTGCGAGCAGCAGGAGCCCTCCCAGCGCGAGCGCCGGCGCGAGCGTGCCGCCCGTGGTCGGCAGCGAACCGGAGCCGCCGGGCTGGCCAGGCTGGCCGGGCTCGCCGGGCTCGCCGGGCTGGCCAGGCTGACCGGGCTCGCCAGGCTGACCGGGCTCGCCGGGCTCGCCGGGCTGACCGGGCTCGCTCGGAGCGACGATCGTCACCTCGTCCGTGATCTCCGTGCCGTCCGGCGTGGTCACGACGACCGTGGCGTCCCCGGGTGCTGCGTCCTCCGGGATCGGGATCCCGGTCGAGAAGTCACCGTCCTCGTCGGTCACCACGGTCACCGGGTCGCCGATGGGTGCGCCGTCGCCGTCCTCGACGATGATCTCGATCTCGGTGCTCGGCGGGAACCCGCCGCCCGTGACAGGCAGCTCGCCACCCGGCTCGACCGTCTCCCCTGCGTCCACGATCGGCAGGTACACCTGCACCGGATCGGAGGGGTCGGAGACGTTGCCGGCGGGGTCGGTCGCGATCGCCTCGATGACGTGACCGCCGGCGCCCAGCGGCTCGTCGATCTCGAGCTCCCACGCACCGTCCTCCCCGACGGTCACGTCGCCGACCGGCGTGCCGTCGACGATCACCGTGATCGTGTCGCCGGCCTCGCCGGTGCCCTCGATCGTCGGCGTGCCATCGGTCAGCACGTCGCCGTCGCTCGGGCTCGTGATGACCGGCGCGTCGGGAGCGGTGGTGTCGATCGTGACGACGACCGGAGCGGACGGCTCCGAGACGTTCCCCGCGGGGTCGGTCTGCGTCGCCTCGATGGTGTGCTCGCCGTCGGCCAGCTCCTCCTCGGGCGTCGCCGTCCAGGTGCCGTCCTCTGCCACCGGGACATCCTCGATGAGCGTCGTGCTGCCATCCGGGCCGGTGATCGTCACGTCGACCGTCGCACCCGGCTCACCGGTGCCGCTGATCGGCGGCGTGCTGTCGTTCAGCAGGTCGCCGTCGCTCGGCTCGGTGATGACCGGCGCGTCGGGCGCGGTCACGTCGATCGTGAACGAGACGGGGCCGTCGGAGGCGGTGGCGCCCGCCGGGTCGGTCGCCGTCGCCTCCGCGGTGTGCTCGCCCTCGGTCAGCGGCTCGGTGTCGGTGATCGCCCACGAGCCATCTGCCTCGACCGTCGTCTCACCGATGGCGTCGCCGTCGATGGAGACCGCGATCGTGTCGCCGGCGTCGCCCGTGCCGGAGATCTCCGGCGTGGTGTCGGCCACGGCCTCGCCCTCGATGGGCGAGAGGATCTCGATCTGCGGCAGCGTGCTGTCGATCGTGAAGGTCACCTCGTCGGAGGGCGGCGACGTGTTGCCCGCCGCATCCTGCTGCGTGGCCGAGGCCGTGTGCTCGCCGTCGGCGAGCGGCTCAGGCGTCGTCAGCGTCCACGTGCCGTCGGGCTGCACGGGAGCCGTGCCGATCACCACGCCGTCGACGACCACCTCCACCGTCGCACCGGGCTCGCCGGTGCCGCTGATCGCCGGCGTGCTGTCGCCGATGACCTGACCGTCCGTCGGGCTGGTGATCACCGGTGCCGCCGGGCTCGTCGAGTCGACCGTGAAGTCGACCGGCTCGGAGCTCGGCGAGACGTTGCCGGCCTCGTCTGTCGCGGTGGCCGTCGCCGTGTAGTCACCGTCCGCGAGGGGCGAGACCGGGGTGACGGACCACGAGCCCGTCCCGTCCCCGTTGGCATCGATGACCGGCACCTCGCGGATGTTGACGGTGCTGCCCGCATCCGTGATGCTGACGTCGACCGTGGTGCCCGCCTCAGCCGTGCCGCTGATCGCGGGCGTGCGGTCGCTCGTGACCGAGCCGTCCGCGGGGCTCGTGATGACCGGCGCCTCGGGAGCCGCGGTGTCGACCGTGATCGTCACCGGTGCCGACGGGGCCGAGGTGTTGCCGGCCTCGTCCGTCGCCGTCGCCGTGATCGTCTGCTCGCCGTCCGACAGCGGCTCGGTCGGGGTGACCGACCAGGTGCCGTCGTCGCCGACCGGGACGCCCTCCAGCACGACCGAGCTGCCGTCGGGGCCGCTGATCGTGACGTCGACGGTCGTGCCCGGCTCGGCGGTGCCGGCGATCGTGGGCGTCGCGTCGTCCGTGATCGTGCCGTCGAGCGGCTCGGTGATCACCGGTGCCTCGGGAGCCGTGGCATCGATGGTGAACGTGGTCGAGTCGGCAGCGGAGGTGTTGCCCGCTGCATCCGTCTGGGTCGCGTCGACCGTGTGGTCGCCCTCGGCCAGCTCCACCGTCGTCGGCAGCGACCACGCGCCATCCTCATCGACCTCGGCCGTGCCGACCACGGCGCCGTCGATCGAGATCTCGACCGTCGCGCCCGGCTCACCCGTGCCGCTGACCGTCGGGGTCCTGTCGTTGATCGTCGACCCGTCAGCGGGCGACTCGATGATCGGAGCGTCCGGTGCAACGGTGTCGACCACGAACGTGTTCGAGTCGGCAGCGGAGGTGTTGCCCGCCACGTCGGTCTGGGTCGCGTCGACCGTGTGCTCGCCCTCGGCCAGTTCCGCGGTCGTCTCCAGCGACCACGCGCCATCCTCATCGACCACGGCTGTGCCGACGGCCACGCCGTCGATCGACACCTCGACCGTCGCGCCCAGCTCGCCCGCGCCCGACACCGTCGGCGTCGCGTCAGCGATCGTCGAACCGTCCGCCGGTGCCTCGATCACCGGAGCGTCCGGCGCCACGGTGTCGACCGTGAACGTGACGCTGTCTGCTGGCGAGACGTTGCCAGCGGCATCCGTCTGGGTCGCGTCGACCGTGTGCTCACCCTCGGTCAGCTCCTCGGTCGTCGGAAGCGACCAGTCGCCGTCGAGGTCGACCTCGGTCGTGCCGACCAGCCCGCCGTCGATCGACACCTCGACCGTCGCGCCGGGCTCACCCGTGCCCGAGACCGTCGGCGTCGCGTCAGCGATCGTCGACCCGTCCGCGGGCGAGACGATCACCGGCGCCTCAGGCGCCACCGTGTCGACGGTGAAGATCACCGAGTTCGACGTCGCCGACTCGTTGCCCACCGCATCCGACTGCACCGCCGTGATCGTGTACGTGCCATCAGCCAGCTCGACCGACGCGAAGCTCCACGCCCCGTCCTCATCCACCAGCGCCTCACCCAGCACCAGACCCTCGGACGAGGTCACCACCACCGTCGACCCGGCCTCACCAGAACCCGCCACCGTCGGCGTGCTGTCACCGGTCGTGCTGCCGCTGAGCGGCTGCTCGATCACCGGCGCCACCGGAGCAGCGCTGTCGACCGTGAACGACACGCTGTCCGCCGGCGACACGTTGCCCGCCGCATCCGACTGCGTCGCATCCACCGTGTGCTCACCATCGGCGAGCACCTCCGTCGTCTCCAGCGACCACGCGCCATCCTCATCGACCACGGCCGTACCGACCACCGCGCCATCGATCGACACCTCGACCGTCGCGCCCGGCTCACCCGTACCCGTCACCGTCGGCGACGCATCCGAGATCGTCGAACCATCCACCGGACCCGTGATCACCGGAGCAACCGGCGCCACCGTGTCCACCACGAAGGTGTTCGAATCCGCAACGGACACGTTGCCCGCCGCATCCGTCTGCGTCGCATCGACCGTGTGCTCACCATCGGCCAGCACCTCCGTCGTCTCCAGCGACCACGCGCCATCCTCATCGACCACGGCCGTACCGACCACCGCACCATCGATCGACACCTCGACCGTCGCACCCGGCTCACCCGTGCCCGACACCGTCGGCGTCGCGTCAGCGATCGTCGACCCATCCGCAGGCGAGACGATCACCGGCGCCTCCGGCGCCGTCGTGTCCACCACGAACGCGTTCGAGTCGGCTGCAGAGGTGTTGCCCGCCGCATCCGTCTGCGTCGCATCGACGATGTGCTCACCCTCGGCCAGCTCATCCGTCGTCTCCAGCGACCAGTCGCCGGCCTCGTCCACCTCGGCCGTGCCGACGACC